>NZ_JACVAP010000009.1 GCF_014851915.1 Xanthomonas sp. XNM01 | reverse complement strand
TCCGCGGATTTCATGATGGCCCGAGCGCTCCGCGCTCACCCCAAGGCCGAATACACGACTG
Source organism: Xanthomonas sp. XNM01 (assembly GCF_014851915.1). Taxonomy (GTDB): domain Bacteria; phylum Pseudomonadota; class Gammaproteobacteria; order Xanthomonadales; family Xanthomonadaceae; genus Pseudoxanthomonas. Next base: position 49,167 of record NZ_JACVAP010000009.1, on the reverse strand, counting down.
CAACCGATCCGCTTCGCCCGTCAATGATCACGCTGTGTGCTGTTGCAAAGGGAGTCCATACATGAACTGTTAGACGCGGCGGGAATCACTTGTGCGTTTCCGTCGAGACGACGAGCTGCCATACAAGTCCTTCTTTGCCGAAAGTGTGCTGGCGGCAATCCGCGTAGTCTTGTCTTGAAAGTTCGTCAATGTGCGCGGCACGATTTCTATAGCTTGCTGTGAGGATTGCCAATGCGTAACGAAGCCCTTGAGGATCGAGGATCCAAGTAGAGCCGGTCCACTTTCTAGTGAGCTCAAGAAAGCAACGAATCAAGGTGCTAGTTTCACGTCGGTCTTTGCTATGAATGACCGTTTGAAGGAAGTGAGCGAACGTACCCAGTTCGGGGGGCTTTCGTTCTGTGTCAATGCAATAGGCCGCTATGCGACCAATGTCCTTATCCTTCTTGTCATCGCTTAGGTCTTGATTGGCTGTCAAGAGCGCGAGCGGTATTAGAATGCGGCTAACAACTTCAGCCTCAACCGCTTTGCACAGGCCAATTACAGCCGGAGACCATTCAAGTTGCGGGTCCGACTCAAGTTGGGTAGCAACGTGCTCCGCAGTCGCCACAAAGCGCAATGAATGTGGAGCCAGCACTTCAGCGCGCTTCTCTGAAGCCCGGAAAGTTCTTTCGGCCTGGCGCAACTGATCAGCAGAAACCAGCGAGAGAAGTGCTTCAGCCAGTTGCTCTGCGCGCAAATCGTCTGTGGCTGTGCCGGCCTTGATCTCGTATAGAGATAGCAACCGTCCATAGCATCCGTTGCAAAGCTTTCTCGACCAATCGCTTGAGTACAGAGTGATCAGCTTCGATTTCTTTGCTTCACCACACCGAAAGCATCTAAAAGCTGCTCCCTCAGAAAGGCGGAACTGCTGTAGCGGCCCGCGCTTTGGGTAGGTCTTTGAAATATTCGACGGCACCGGATCCATAAGTCTGAGCGTCTAACTACTATTGGACCGCTCCCCAGCGGCGTAGCGCCGAGTATCCCCGATCCATCCCTGTTTGCCTATCGGGCAAACCCCACCCGAAATCAATGCGTTGCCGGGCGGGAGTAGATACGACAGCCATCAACGCCGGCAGTGTTATCCGACGTTGAAGAGGCCATATTGGATACGCCCGCGAAAGCGAGGGCGTAACGGGTGCGGCAGCGCCGCACCTGCTTCGGTACGTCCCGTTAACGCACTACGCGGCCAGGCACCTTCCAGCTGCGCCACAGCCCTTCGCCGGCATACACCGCCAGGCCCAGCCAGATCGCGCCGAAGCCCAGCGCACGCGCGGCGTCGAAGGGTTCGTGGAAGAACCACACGCCGAGCAGCAGCACCATCGTCGGTGCGATGTACTGCAGCAGGCCGACCACCGACAGCGGGATCCGGCGCACGCCGTAGGCGAAGCCGATCAGCGGTACCGCGGTGACCACGCCGCCGAACACCAGCAGCAGGTCGGTGCCCAGGCTCCATTCGCCGGTGAAGCCGCCGCCGTGCCCGGCCTCGGCCCAGCCCAGGTAGGCCAGCGCCGGCAGCACCAGGAACAGGCTTTCCACGCCCAGCCCGCCGACCGGATCGACCGACACCAGCTTGCGCACCAGCCCGTACAGCGCGAACGACACCGCCAAGCCCAGCGCGATCCACGGCGGCGAGCCGGCCTGCCAGGTCAGCCAGGCCACGCCGACCGCGGCGCAGCCGATCGCCAGCCACTGCAGGCGGCGCAGGCGCTCACCCAGCACCAGCACGCCGATGACCACGTTGATCAGCGGATTGATGAAGTAGCCCAGGCTGGTCTCGACCACATGGCCGGCGTTGACCGCCCAGATGTACAGCGCCCAGTTGAAGGCGATCACGACGCTGCTCAGGGCGAGCGCCGGCAGCGCGCGCGGCTGCGCGGCGATCGTGCGCAGCCAGCCCAGGCCGCCGCGCAGCAGCAGCCAGCCGACCACCAGCACGGTGCTCCAGATCACACGGTGGGCCATGATCTGCATGGCCGGCACGACCTTGAGCAGATGCCAGTACAGCGGCACCACGCCCCACAGCACGAAGGTGCCGGCGGTGACCGCCAGGCCGCGACGGTCGATGCCGTCCGTCTGCGTCGCGACATTCATCGGCGCAGCACCCGGGCCAGGCTGATCACCACCACGCCGGACAGGATCACCACCATCGCGCCGACGTCGTGCGCGGTGAACCGCTCGTGCGCCAGCCATACGCCCAGCGCCACCGCGATCACCGGATTGACGTAGGCGTAACTGCTGACCAGCACCGGGCGCACGTGGTGCAGCAGCCAGACGTAGGCGGTGAAGGCCACGATGGAGCCGAACACCGCCAGGTAGGCCAGCGCGGCGATGCCGTGCGGGGTCGGCGCGGTGGTGAAGGACTCGCCGCGCAGCAGGCCGACCGCGACCAGCAGCACGCCGCCGCAGAGCATCTGCCCGGCCGCGGTGATGAACGGCGACGGCAGGTCGCGGCCGCGCGACCAGACCGAGCCGAATGCCCAGCCGATCGGCGCGATCAGCAGCAGGACCAGGCCGGTCGGGCTGGCCGACAGGCTGCTGCCCGAGTTCAGCCAGACCACGCCGGCGAAGCCGACCGCCAGGCCCAGCCATTCGATGCGGCTCGGGCGCTGGCCGAAGATCACCCCGAACAGCGCCATCCACAGCGGCACCGAGGCCACCGCCACCGCGGCCAGGCCCGAGGACACGCTCTGCTCGGCCAGCACCACCATGCCGTTGCCCAGCAGCAACAGCAGCGCGCCCATCACCGCCAGGTTCTTCCACTGGGCGCGGGTCGGCGCAGCGTGTCCACGCCAGCGCAGGAAGGCGTACATCAGGCCGCCGGCGAGGATGAAGCGCCCGCCGGACACGGCCGTCAGCGGCGGCCAGCCGCCCTCCAGGGCGAAGCGGATCGCGAGATAGGTCGAGCCCCAGACCACGTAGACCAGGGTCAGGGCGACAGCGACAGCCAGGCCGGCGGCATGGGCCGGGGCCTGCGGGGAAGCGGACATGGGGGAGAACGCCGGGCGGGACCGCGCAATTCTAATCCAGCCCACCGCCACGGCCGCACCCTGCTGGTGCAAATCAGCGTTGCGCCGCGGCCGGCCCTGGCCTGCTGCCGGGCCCGGGCCGCGTTGCTTCCCCGGTCAGCCTGGCAGGCGCAGAATCGCCCTGTCCGCTGATGAGGTCACGACGATGAAACTCCAGGCACTGACACTCGCCCTTCTGCTCCCGCTTGTGGCCCTGCCCGCCCAGGCGGCCCGCCAGGTCACCGATCCCGACCTGCCGCGCGCCCTGCCGGCCGATGGCAAGGCGGTGAGCGTGGAGTGGAGCGACCCCGCCCGCTTCTCCGACATCCTCTACAGCGGCAACCGCTGGGAAGCCGAGCGCGGCGACTGGGTCACCCAGATCGCCAGCTATCTGCAGGACCGCGCCGACAAGCGCCTGCCGGAGGGCCAGCGCATGGATGTCACGATCACCGACATCCAGCGTGCCGGCCGCTACGAGCCATGGCTGGGCGTGCGCTACGACTCCGTCCGCATCATGCGCGACATGTACCCGCCGCAGATCAGCCTGAATTTCCGCATCACCGATACCGACGGCCAGGTGGTGGCGGAGGGCGAGCGCAAGCTCCGCGACTCGAGCTATCTGCAGAACGTGCGCAGCACCGACACCGATGCGCTGCGCTACGAAAAGCGGATGCTCGACGACTGGCTGCGGCGCGAGATCCCGGTCGACCGGTCGGTCACCAGCCGCTGATCGTTGCGGGCGCGGCACGCGACCGGGTGTCGCGTGCCGCTCCTGCGGTCCGCCGCCAGGCGACGGACCGCCGGTACCGCACGTGCGCGTCAGAACTCCGGAGCCAGGGCGCGTTCGATGTCCTCGCGGCGGGCGTTGGTGAAGTTCTTCGCCAGTTCCGCGGCGACCCGCGCCTTCGTTTCCTCGTGCAGCAGCGGCCGGATCTGGCCCAGGGTCTGGGGCTCGGCCACCAGCACCAGATGCGCGTAGCGGCCGCCCAGCGCGTCCTCGTTCAGGCGCTTGGCGAGCTGGCGCGCGAACGAGGCCTCATCCACCTCCTTGGGTGGCACGTCCGCCGGCAGCACCGCCGGCATCTCCCCTTCGGCAGGATCGAGGGTCAGGCTTTCCTCCTGATGCAGCTTGACCGCTCCGGTCTCGCTGCCAAGGTTGCGGAACAGCCGGGCCGAAGCTCCGTCGGCCACCAGGACCAGGGCTTCTTTGGGAATCCTGCGCATGTCGTCTCCTCGGGTGTTGGCATGTGGAAGGCGATCGCCGCGTTGCGGGGATGCAACCGCAGCCTAGGCACGCCGGTGTTAGGGATGTGCGCAGGCGATGTCATGATTCCGTCCGTCGCCAGTGCGCCGTCGCGCACGTGCTTGCTTCCGGATGCGCCGCCTCCATCTTCTCCATCACGCCCGCATGCACCATGCCCGCATGCCTCGAACAGGGAACCGCCGATGAGCCGCTTCGACCTCACCCCGCCCACTGCCGCGCAACGCGATGCGCTGGCCGCCGGCCTGTCCGCCGACGAGCGCCGCGTGCTGCTCCAGCACGGAACCGAAGCGCCGTTCTGCGGCGTGTTCCTCGACAACAAGCGCGAAGGCACCTACTGCTGCAGGCTGTGCGGGCTGCCGCTGTTCCGCTCGAGCAGCAAGTTCGATTCCGGCACCGGCTGGCCGAGCTTCTTCGCGCCGTACGACGAGTCCCACATCGGCCGCATCCGCGACATCAGCCACGGCATGATCCGGACCGAGATCGTCTGCGCACGCTGCGGCAGCCACCTCGGCCACGTGTTTCCCGATGGCCCGCCGCCGACCGGCGAGCGCCACTGCCTGAACTCGGTCTCGCTCTCCTTCACCGGCGATGGCGAACCGCTGCCGGACCCGCTGCAGCGCGGCGGCGCCGAGACCGGCCCCGCCTGAATGCGGCACCGGCGGCAGCGCGGGTTGGCAGCGCCTCCGCCTTCCGGTACACAGGCAGCCTGCCCGCCGACGGATGCCGCGCCATGAAGTTCGCCCTGCTGGTCTACACCGACCCCGCCCTGCTGCAGGCGCTGCCGGCGGAGGAGTACGACCGGCTGATGCGCGACTGCATCCACCACGCCGATGCGCTGCGTGCCGACGGCAAGCTGCTGGGATCGCAGAAGCTGCAGCCGGCCGTGCAGGCACGCACGGTGCGCATCCGCGAAGGGCGCCCCAGCGTGTTCGACGGGCCGTTCGCCGAAACCAAGGAGCTGCTCGGAGGCGTGAACATCCTCGAGGTCGACACGCTCGAGGAAGCGGTGGCCATCGCACACGACTTCCCGTGGGCACGCTACGGCAGCATGGAAGTGCGCCCGCTGGACGACCTCGAACACGAACGCGTCCGCGTCGGCGCCTGACCCACGCACCACCCGCACGCCGCGTTGCGGCATGCCGCTCCACATGCGCGGCGGACGAACACGCCGCGGCGACGAGGCCCGTGCACGCGCGTTCCAGATGCCGGGCACGCCGGCGGCGTGCGCGGCGGCATGCGCGTCACGGATCCGCGGCGTGCAGCTAACACATTGGTCGTAGGCCGGGCCGATCCGGCGTTCTTCACGCGTTCGAGCACACACACGGCTCATATACTCGGCCCCCGTTTTCTCACGAGGCCTCCCCCATGACCTCCCCCACGCACGCCGCCGCGCCGGCCGGCGCCACCGCGGCGCGTCCCGCCAGCCTGCGCCGCTCGGTCTCCAACACGCTGAAGGGCTCGGCCGGCAATCTGGTCGAGTGGTACGACGTCTACGTCTACTCGGTGTTCGCCAAGTACTTCGAATCGCAGTTCTTCTCGCCCGAGGACAAGAACGCCACGCTGTACGTGTGGGGCATCTTCGCGATGACCTTCCTGATGCGCCCGATCGGCGCCTGGTACTTCGGCCGCTTCGCCGACCGCTACGGCCGGCGCCTGGCGCTGACGGTGTCGGTGTCGGTGATGGCCGCGTGCTCGTTCATCATCGCGATCACGCCCACCGTGGCGACGATCGGCATCGCCGCGCCGATCATCCTGCTGATGGCGCGCCTGCTGCAGGGCTTCGCCACCGGCGGCGAGTACGGCGCCAGCGCGACCTACATGTCCGAGGCCGCGATCCCCGGCCGCCGCGGCTTCCTGTCCTCGTTCCACTACGTGACCCTGGTCGGCGGCCACGTGCTGGCGCAGGCCACGCTGCTGGCGATGCTGCTGGCGTTCGACACCTCGCAGATCTCCGAATGGGGCTGGCGCGTGGCGTTCGGCATCGGCGGCGCCGCGGCGATCGTGGTGTTCTGGCTGCGCCGGACCATGGACGAATCGCTGGAGGTCGCATCGATCGAAGCGGCCAGGTCCGGTGGCGCCCAGGCCAGCGGCTCGCTGCGCGAGCTGTTCGTCAACCAGTGGCGTCCGCTGCTGCTGTGCTTCCTGATCACCGCCGGCGGCACGCTCGCGTTCTACGCGTACTCGGTCAACGGCCCGAAGATGATCCAGACCGCGTTCGCCGGCGACGACGAGATCGTCGGCACCTGGATCAACCTGGGCCTGCTGACCTTCCTGATGCTGCTGCAGCCGGTCGGCGGCTGGCTGTCGGACAGCATCGGCCGCAAGAGCCTGCTGGTGTTCTTCGGCGTCGGCGGCGTGCTCTACACCTGGTACCTGGTGACCGCGCTGCCGCAGCAGACCAGCGCGCTGTCGGCGTTCGTGATCCTGGGCATCGGCTTCGTGATCCTCACCGGCTACACGTCGATCAACGCGGTGGTGAAGGCCGAGCTGTTCCCGACCCACGTGCGCGCGCTCGGCGTCGGCCTGGGCTACGCGCTGGCGAATTCCGCGTTCGGCGGCACCGCGCCGCTGGCCTACCAGGCCGCGCTGAAGTCCGGCCACGTTATGACCTTCGTGATCTATGCCACGGCGGTGATCGCGGTGTCGCTGGTGGTCTACGTGTTCTTCCTGAAGAACAAGGACCAGAACTGGCTGGACGACGAGGCGCACATGCACCAGCGGGTCGGCCGGCGCGGCTGACCGGCCGCCCGAGCGCACTGCGACGACGCCGGCCGATGCCGGCGTCGTCGTGTCAGGGCGTCCCGTCGAAGCGGTAGATGTCCATCGCCAGGAAGCCCATGTCGATGCCCGCGTCGATCCGCTGCGCGCGCATCGGCGTACCGCCGGCGCCCATCGCCACGTACAGCGGCAGCAGGTGCTCGTCGGTCGGATGCGCCCGCTCGGCAAACGGCGCCTGCCGGCGGTAATCCAGCAGTGCGTCCACGTCCTCGTCCGCCAGCCGCTGCTCGACCCAGTCGATGAAGGGCTGCACGTACGGCGCCTGACGCGCCTGGTCGTAGCGGCGCCAGTCGTGCAGGTTGTGGGTGATGCTGCCCGAGCCGATCACCAGCACGCCTTCGTCGCGCAGCGGCGCCAGCGCGCGGCCCAGCTGCAGCTGGTGCTGCGGATCGAGCCCGGGCTGGATCGACACCGGCACCACCGGAATGTCGGCATCGGGATACAGCAGGCGCAACGGCACCCAGACGCCGTGGTCCAGGCCGCGACGCGGATCGATGTTCGGCGCCAGCCCCGCTGCTTCCAGCAGGACGGCCACACGCGCGCCCAGTGCGGGATCGCCCGGCGCCGGATACCGGATGTCGAACAGCGCCTGCGGGAACCCGCCGAAATCGTGGATGGTTTCCGGCTGCGCGGCGCCACCGACCAGCGGCGCGCGCGCCAGCCAGTGCGCGGACGCGACCACGATCGCGCGCGGACGCGGCAGGGTGCGGGCGAGCTCGGCCAGGCGCTGTCCGACCAGGCCGGGCTCGAGCGCGGTCATCGGCGAGCCGTGCGAGACGTAGAGCGACGGCATGCGTGACATGGAAGACCTCCGTGGGCGCCGGCACGACAGGGCCGGCATCGGGATGACAGGCTATTCCCTCATCCATCGCGGATAAACTCGACAGAAATCCAATCACTGTTTCGCCAGGAGAAACAATGGACACCCTCGACGCGATGCGGACCTTCATCGCCGTGGTCGACCGCAACGGCTTCAGCGCCGCCGCCGACGCCCTCGGCCAGTCCACCGCCCGGGTGACGCGGCAGATCGCCTGGCTCGAGCAGCGGCTCGATACCCGCCTGCTCAACCGCACCACCCGGCGGATCAGCCTGACCAGCGCCGGTACCGCCTACTACCAGCGCTGCCTGCAGCTGCTGGCCGAGTTCGACGACATCGAGGCCACGGTCGGTGCGCAGGCGCAGACGCCGGCGGGCCTGCTGCGGATCAACGCGCCGGTCAGTTTCGGCATCGCCAGGCTGGCGCCGGTGCTGGCCGGCTACCGCGCGCGCTATCCGCAGGTGAGCATCGACCTGTCGCTGTCGGACCGCCTGGTGGACATGGTCGAGGAAGGCTACGACCTGGCGATCCGCATCACCCGCGCACCGGCCCCGACCCTGATCGCGCGCCGGCTCGGCGAGGCGCGGATCCTGCCCTGCGCTTCGCCCGCGTACCTGGAGCGGATGGGCATGCCACGCCAGCCGGCCGACCTGGCCGGCCACCAGTGCCTGGGCTACAGCTACTGGTCCGGCGGCAACGAATGGACGCTGCAGGGTGCGGACGGCGAGCACGTGGTGCGCGTCGATGGCGGCCTGCGCGCCAACAACGGCGACGTGCTGCGCGAGGCGGCGCTGGCCGGCATGGGCATCGTGCTGCAACCCGATTTCCTGGTCGGCGAGGACGTCGCCGCGGGCCGGCTGGTACGCGTGCTGCCGGAGTACACGCTTCCACCGATCGGCATCCATGCGGTCTACGCCAGCCGCAGCCATCTGGCGCCGAAGGTGCGCAGCTTCATCGATCATCTGGTCGAGGCGATGTCGCCCATCGCGACGTGAGCGGCCCGCGGCAGCGCAGCCGCGACGCGTCGCATGCATGCATGCACGGAAACGTCTGATTTCCCGGCGCGCTACGTGTTTTTCCTGAACGCCGGTACACGTTCGCCGTGTCACCTTTTTGTCATTTTTACATTTCACGTGCTATCCCGCAGATGCGTGTTCGGGGCACGCCTTCCTGTTTTCGATCCGCACGAGGTGCCACGTTGATCCTGTTCCTGACCCTGGCCGTGCTGGTCTGTCTGGTTGTCGCATCCGGCAGGTGGATCTGGATCAAGGCCGCGTTGCTGTCGCTGCTGCTGCTGTCGCTGAGCGCATGGTGGCTGGTCGACAGGCTCAGCGGCGATGGCCTCAACGCCGCCACGCTCTACCACCTGCGCACCAGCATGGAAGGCGCGGGCGTGGCCGACTTCACCCCGCTGATCGTGGCCGCGTCCTGCATGCTGCTGGCCTCGCTGCTGCCGCTGGCGCTGCCGAAGCTGCGCCGCCTGCATCGCAACGGCCCGGGCGTGGCGCTGTTCTGCGGCTTCGTCGCGGTGTACGCGGCGGCGGTGCTGGTCAGCCCGCTGCGCGCCGATGCCGAACGCCTGGTGCAGCGCATGCGCCCGGTCGATCCGTCGCCGGTCGCCGCCGAGTACCTGGTCCCCGACCGCCCGCTGGCGCAGCGCCGCAACATCGTCTGGATCTACGCCGAAAGCCTGGAACGCACCTACTTCGACGACGAGGTGTTTCCCGGGCTGATGCCGAACCTGACCAGGCTCGCCGGCGAGGGCCTGGATTTCCGCGACATCGCCTCGCCCGAGGGCAGCGGCTGGACCATCGCCGGCATGGTCGCCTCGATGTGCGGCGTGCCGCTGACCGCCGCGCGCGAGGACGAGAACAGCTTCGGCCGCATGGCCAGCTTCCTGCCCAACGCCTGGTGCCTGGGCGACTACCTCAAGCAGCAGGGCTACGCGACCGAATTCCTCGGGGGTGCCAGCGCCGAGTTCGCCGGCAAGGGCAACTTCCTGGTCAACCACGGCTTCGACGTGGTGATGGACCGCCGCCACTTCGAGGACAAGGGTGTGGCGCGCCGCCACTTCTCCAACTGGGGCGTGCACGACGACGTGCTGCTGGACGAGGCCTTCGAGCGCTTCGTCGCGCTGTCGCAGGGCGATGCGCCGTTCCTGCTGAGCGCGCTGACGATGGACACCCACCACCCGGCCGGGCACCTGCCGGTGGCCTGCCGCGACGTGCGCTACCGCAGCCGGCACGGCAACATCGGCCTGCTCAATGCGATCAAGTGCAGCGACCGGCTGATCGAGCGCTTCGTGCAGAAGATCCGCGACAGCGAGTACGCCGACGACACCCTGATCGTGATCGCCTCCGATCACCTGGCCATGCCCAACCACATCAGCCACGTGATCGACCGCATGCACCGCGAGAACCTGCTGCTGGTGCTGGGCAAGGACATCGCGCCGCAGCAGGTCACCCGCGGCGGCGGCACGCTCGACAGCGGCGCCACCGTGCTCAACCTGCTCGACCCGCAGATCGAGGCACTGGGCTTCGGCCGCTCGCTGGTGTCCGACAGCGTCGCCCGCAGCGCCAGCGTGGCCTACACCGATCCGGACGCGGACTACCTGCCCTACCTGGCCTACGCGCGCACGCTGTGGATGGGCGAGCGCACCCGCGAGCTGCTGGTCGACGAGGAGCGCGTGCTGGTCGGCAACCAGCAGGTGCAGCCGCCGGTGCTGCTGGAGTACGACCCGCAGTGGAACATCAAGGCGATGTACCTGGAGGACACGCCCAAGCAGTTCGAGACCAGCGAACCGGAGAACGTGCTGGCCTACGTCGACCGCTGCGCGGCCTTCGACGACCAGGCGCCGGCCGGCTGGTGCGCGCTGCTGGTCAACAGCAAGAACCAGGTGCGGATGTACCGGCCCGAACAGCTGCGCAAGGGCATCAGCGTGGATGCGCCGATGGCCGGCGCCGCCGAGGTGAGGCCCAGCGTGCGCCGGTCGGTCGCGCTGGGCCGCCAGGCCCGGCCGATGTGCGCCGGCAGCTACCGGCTGCAGGTGCAGGCGCGGCAGATGCCGGCCCAGCCGTTCTGGCTGGAGGCGGTGTCCGCGCGCGACCGCCGCGTGCTCGCCCGGCAGTGGGTGGACGCCAGCAACGGCGCGCTGCCGATCAGCCTGGCGCTGGGCCTGGACCGCGACGTGGACGACCTGCAGCTGCGCGCCTGGCTGACCTCGCCCGACGAGTTGGTGGTCGACGACGACGGCCTGGTCGCGGTCGGCGACGACAGCACCGGTGGCGGCGCCTGCGCGACCGCCTGAGCGCCGCGGCTTTTCACGTGATCTGTGCGGCCGCGGCGCTAGCGTGCCCGGCCATGGACAAGCACTCGACACCGATGCGGTGGCTGCTCGCCGCCACCGCCGTGGCCATGCCGCTCGTGGCCTGGGCCTCCCAGCGCGGCCTGTTCGGCCCCGACAACGGCACCATCTCCGATCGCTATCCGACCCTGCTGGTCGCGGCCGGGTACGCGTTCTCGATCTGGGGCGTGATCTTCCTGCTCGACCTGGCCTACGGTCTGCAGCAGGCGGCCGGACGTCACCGCGCCGACGCCCCGCTGGGCCGGATCCGGCCGGCAGTCGTGATCGGCTTCCTGCTGACCGCCCTGTGGATGCCGCTGTTCTCGCAGGGGCTGTTCTGGGTCTGCCTGCCGGTGATCTTCGGTGCGCTGGCGTGCCTGGGCTGGGCCGCGCTGCAGGTGACCCGCGCGATCGCCGCCGGCGGCGAGGGACTGCGACTGGCCTGGCTGGCCCTGTCGCTGCATGCGGGCTGGCTGTCGCTGGCCGCCTTCCTCAACCTCGCCCAGACCATCGTCGCCTACGAATGGCTGCCCGGCGAATGGCGTCTGGGCTGGAGCCTGGGCCTGTTCATGCTCGCCGCCGCGGTGCTGCTGGAACTCAACCGGCGCATGCACGGCAACCTCGCCTACGCCGGCGCCGCCCTGTGGGGCCTGGCGGCGGTGTACGTGAAGCAGGCCAACTGGGACCTGCCCGGGGCCGATGTCGCCGCCTGGACGGCAGCGGTCATCGCCGCGGTGCTGCTGGTGCAGACCGTCTGGCTGTGGCGCGGCCGTGGTGGCCGCCCTGCGCGCGCCACCGGCGGCTTCAGCGCCGCTCAGCGGTAACGCGCCTCCAGCAGGTCGATCTCGCGCACCAGCAGGCGCGCGGTTTCATCGGAGATGCGCCCCTGCCGGGCCAAGGCGAACACCGTCTCGCGCTCGGCCCGCATCCCCGCCAGCCGCAGCGTGCGCTCGGCCTGGTCGGCCCGGCGCAGCAGCGCCGGATCGACACCCGGTGCCGCGTCCTGTCCAAGCCGGCGCGTGTACAGCGCGATCACCCGCGTCGCCGCGCTTGCGTACAGGTCGGCGTCGGCCGGATCCGGGGGCAGCGCACGCTGGGCCTGTTCGATCGCGCCGATCGCCGCCTTCGCCCCTTCCTGCCGGGCCAGGTCCTCTTCCTGCCGGTGGCCGGGCTCCTCGGCCAGTTCGAGGCCGCGCAGCAGCCGCGGCAGGCCGATGCTGGCGATCAGCAGCGAGACCAGGATCACCGCCGCAGCCAGGAAGATCGCCAGATCGCGGGCCGGGAACGGGCTGCCGTCATGCAGGAGCAGCGGCAGGGTCAGCACGCCGGCCAGGGTGATCGCGCCGCGCACGCCGCTCAGCGACATCGCCGCGATCAGCCGCCAGGGTGGCGAGCGCCGGTCCTGTTCGCCCTGGCGGCGCGCGCGCAGCAGGCTCAGCCGCACCGACACCCACACCCACGAGAAACGCAGCAGCGCCAGGCCCAGGTTGATCGCCAGCGCATAGGCCAGCAGCCATGCGGGATTGAGGTGCCCGCTCTGCCGCACCGTCGTGGCGGCACCATCGAGGATGCCCGGCAGCTGCTCGCCCAGCAGCACGAACATGATGCCGTTGAGGCTGAACCGGATCGTGTCCCAGACCGCCGTGCGCTGGACCCGGGTGGTCGCCAGGGTGCGCCCGCTCAGTTCGACCCGGCTCATGGTCACGCCGGCGGCGACCGCGGCGAGGATGCCGGACGCCTGCAGGTGTTCGGCGATCAGGTACGCGCCGAACGGCAGCAGCAGGCTGATCAGGATCGGCGTGCCCGCCTCTTCGCCGAAGCGGCGCGACAGCGCGTGCTGCACGCGCGTGGCCATCAGGGTGAAGCCGACGCCGATGGCCACGCCGGCCAGCGCCACCCACAGGAAGGTCAGGGCCGCCGCGCCCAGCGAGAAACCGCCGCTCAGTGCCGCGGCCACGGCGAAGCGGAAGCAGACCAGGCCGGACGCGTCGTTGAGCAGCGACTCGCCTTCCAGGATGTGCATCAGACGGCGCGGGATCGGCACCCGGCTGGCGATCGCCGACACCGCGACCGGGTCGGTCGGCGAGACGATGGCCGCCAGCGCGAACGCCACCGCCAGCGGCATCGCCGGAATCATCCAGTGCACCAGCAGGCCGATGCCGAGCACGGTGAACACCACCAGGCCCAGTGCCAGGGCCAGGATGGTGCGGCGGTCGCGCTTGAGCCCCTCGTTCGGGATGCGCCAGCCATCCAGGAACAGCAGCGGCGGCAGGAACAGCAGGAAGAACACGTCGGGATCCAGCGCCACGCCGCCGTCGGAGAACGCGGCGATCGCCGCGCCCAGCGCGATCTGCACCAGCGGCAACGGCAGCGCGAAGGGCAGCACGCGCACCAGATAGCCGCTGGCCAGCACCGCCAGCAGCATCGCCAACACCATTTCGATCGAATGCATGCCCTGCATTCTAGGACCTGCGGTGCCGACGGCCGGTCCGGCTCCGGCGCGGAGCCTCGGCGATCGCCACGCCATGCGCGCGACGCGGCGGGGCTGCCTGCGATGACGACCCGCGCGCGAACGCACGCCGTGGAGACGCTGCGGACCGCCTGGCGTCATCGCCACCCATGCCGGGCGGAAGCACGCGGGCACCGGTCGTGTACAGACCGCATGCCGTGCAGCGCCGCAGCGCGTGGGCCGGGTTCAGCCGCAGCCGTCGGCCGTGTCGGGGCCCTTCCGGGCCTGGGCCACGCAATGGCCGAACCCGGCCGGCAGGCCACGCACCTCGTGGCGCGTGCCGACCGCCAGCACGAAGCTGTCCAGCGTCTGCCGCTGGCAATCGGTCTGCGAGGCGGGCGCGGCTCCGTCGACGGTGCAGTCGTCCGCGTAGACCAGGTAGCGGCAGTCGCCGCTGGCACTGGCGAAGCACTCGAAGGTGGCCACGCCGTCGCGCTGCGTGGTCTTGCTGAACAGCGTCTGGGTGCCGTTCTCGCTGGAGCGGGTGATGCTGGTCGTGCCGGGCTTGGGGTCGCAGCCGGACAGGGCCATCAGACAGGAAATCAGGGCGGTCACGATCCGCATGGCGGCAGCTCCGTTGCAGGGAAAGTGCGGCTCACATGCCGCGGAACAGGGTCATGAAGGGCTGGCTGACCGCCAGGACCTCGTCGCGCTGGCGCAGTTTCAGCCGGCCCTTGCCGGTGTCGTCGCGCACCACCGATTCGACCGCCTTGAGGTTGACGATGGTCGAGCGGTGGATCTGCCGGAACTGCATCGGGTCCAGCGCGTCCAGCAGTTCCTTCAGCGGCGTCCGCAGCAGCGACTCGCCATCGGCGGTGGCCACGACCGTGTACTTGGCGTCGGCGCGGAAGTAGGCGACGTCCTCGAGCATGATCAGGCGCGTCTCGCGGCCGTTGTTGGCGGTGATCCAGGCCAGCGGCGGGCTCGCGTTGGCCGCCGGCGGGCGCTGCGCCAGCTGCTGCAGCAGGGTGTCGAGCAGCGCCGGATCCGGGCGCCCCGCCGAGGCGCGCGCCTGCAACCGCTGCACCGTGGCCTGCAGGCGGTCGCGCGCGACCGGCTTGAGCAGGTAGTCGACCGCGCCGCGCTCGAACGCATCGATCGCGTACTGGTCGTAGGCGGTGACGAAGACCACCTGGGTGCGCGGACTGACCTCGTCCAGCGCGGCGGCGACCTCGATGCCGGTCAGCCCGGGCATGCGGATGTCGAGGAAGGCCACGTCCGGCTTGTGCAGCGCGATGGCCTCCAGCGCACCGGCACCGTCCTCGCATTCGGCGACGATCCGCAGCCCGGGCCAGACCTCTCCCAGCAGCAGCATCAGCGAGGTGCGCAGCAGTTCCTCGTCTTCGGCGATGACGCACTCAAGCATGGGAGTCGACTCCGGGCAGGGCCGGCGGCTGGGCCACCGGCGGGGTTGCGGCAGACGGCGGCGTCCGCACGGCCGGCGCCGTGGCGGGCGGCAGGCTCAGCGTCGCGGCGACGCCGCTGGGGAAGTTGGACACGATGGAAAACGTCGCGTTGGCGCCGTAGGTCAGGCTGAGCCGCTCGCGCAGGTTCTTCAGGCCGATGCCAGTGCCGGCGGTGCTGCTGCCGAAGCCCTGGCCATCGTCGGCCACGGTGACGGTGACGTGGTCGTCCATGCGCCGCGCCAGCACCCACACGGTGCCACCGCCGGTCTTGGGCTCCAGCCCGTGCTTGATCGCGTTCTCGACCAGGGTCTGCAGCACCATCGACGGCATCGGCGTGGCCAGCAGCGCTTCGGGAATGTCGAACTGCGACTGCAGCCGCGCGCCCATGCGGATCTTGAGGATTTCCAGGTAGGCGCGGGTGCGCTCCAGCTCCTCGCCCAGGGTCGACAGCGCATCGCCGTCGCGCGGCAGCGAGCGGCGCAGGTACTGGATCAGGTGGCCGAGCATCTGCTCGGCGCGCGGCGGATCGGTGCGCGCCAGCACCTGCGCGTTGGCCAGCGTGTTGTAGAGGAAGTGCGGCTCGACCTGGGCCTGCAGCAGGTTCAGGCGGGCCACGGTCAGCGCGTTGTCGGTGGCCTGGCGCTCGGCCGCATCCTGCTCGTCGCGGCGGTTGGCGGCGACCCGGCGCGAGAGCGCGCGCAGCAGCGCCTCGGCGTTCTCGTAGTTGCTGCCCTCGTCCAGCGCGAACAGGTCCAGCCAGTGCGGCGCATCCGGCTCGCACAGCAGGGTCACGCCGCTGGTGCCCTCGCCGGGCTGCACGGTGGCCAGCACCTTGTCGTGATGCACGGCGAAGCGCGCCAGCAGGTTCCAGCGCGACGGCTGGCGCCCGCCGAACGGATCGCTGCGGCGCACCTTGGCGCGGATCTGCAGGCTGCCGCGTTGCGGCTCGACCTCCTCCACCCGCGGCAGCTCGCGGACCGCCGACTCGATCACCGCGAACGCGGCGTCGGTATCCAGCGGCAGCTCGATCCGGCGCTGCTGGTGGCTGCTCAGCGTGGCCGCATCCAGGTGACCGGCGATCAGGCGGGTCCGCCGCAGATGGGTGATCGCGCTGAGGAAGGCGACGATGATCGTGCCCAGCGCCAGCATCCAGAACAGGCCGCCGGTGTCGCCGAACAGGCCGGACCAGACCATCCCGACCAGCAGGATCGCCATGAACCAGGCGAAGAGGATCCGGAAGACCAGGAACAGGCTGGAAGACACGCGGCACCACCACATCGATCAGGTGCGGCGAGCATAGCGACCACCGGGGCCGGCGGAAGGGGGCGTGCGACGAAACCGGCCACGGGCCGACGGAACCGGCATGGGCCGGCACGGAGACCGCGGGGGCCGTCCGCCCGCGGCCGATGCCGGCCTCAGGCCGGGGCCGGCGACGCCTCAGGTGGCGCCTCGCCCTCGATCCGCTCCCAGACACGACGGAACACCTGCCCGGCCTCGGCTTCGGTCAGCGGGCTGGCGACCACCGCCTCGCGCAGCAGGAAGGCCGCCAACCGCTCCTCGTAGCCGGCGTGCGGCTGGTTGAGCCAGGCGTCGTAGGCCGCGCACAGCACCGGCCAGTAGCGGGCGAAGCTGCGCATCGCGCGGGCGCGCGGAAGCCCGGGGTACCGCGGCAGCCAATGCGCGCGTTCGCGATCGATGTCGATCATGACGGCCTCGCGGCCGTGGGCGGACTGCGTCATGGGCGGAGCTTCCAGCAGATGGCCGCATCGGCCGTGGGCGCGCGTCGGGCAGGCAGGCTCGCAACGGCGGCGTCGCGCGGCGGTGAAAAACCTGCGCGTCGCGCCCGTGCCGGATGAAAGGTTCAGTCTCTGGCCTTGCGGATCAGGGTGATCTCGCCGGAGGTCTCCAGCACCGCCAGGGCGATGTCGGCATCGCTGTCGCATTCGGCCCGGCGCTTGGCGCCTTCGAAGTCGGCATGGCTGACGTTCTGCCGGCGCAGCACGCGTTCGAACACCTGCCCGTCGCGCGCCAGCAGCACCGGCTCGCCTTCGACGATGCGGTCCAGGCCCGGGAAACGCGCGGTCAGCGCGCCGACGATCCAGTTCAGCGCCAGCAGCGTGGCCGCCAGGATCAGGCCGCCGAGCAGCGACACGTCCTCGCCGATCAGCGAGTTCTGCACCGCGGTGCCCAGCAGCACCACCAGCAGCAGGTCGAATGGCGTGAACTGGCCGACCGCACGCTTGCCGGTGAGGCGCACCAGCAGCAGCACGACCACGTAGACCGCGATCGCACGGATCACGAACTCCCACCAGGGCATGGCGAGTTCGAACAGGCTCTCGAGCATGGTGCGTTCCGCAGGCCGGCGATGCGCCATTGAGGCGCCGCTGCCGTCAACCCGTGGTGAACCGGCCGGGCGGACACCGCCTGCGGCCGCATCCCCGCCGCGTCGGGTGCGGCAACGGCTGCAGGGCCGACATGGCAGGCGTCATCGCCAAGCCCGGAAGAGCGGATGCGTCGGCGTTCCGGCGACGGGGCAGGCATCGGGCAACCGCCCGTGGATGCGTGCGATGCGATGCGCGCCGGTACCGGGAGCAGGCCAAACGCGGGCCACCGCTCCGATCAGCGCCGCTGCCGTCCGCGATCCCGGGTTCGACGGCCGTGCGACCGCAGCCGCATCCAGCGCGATGGCAGCCGCACGACGCGATGCCACGCGCCCGCTACGCCAGCAGCGCCTGCCCAGCGGCATGGCCCGAGGCCCACGCCCACTGGAAGTTGTAGCCGCCCAGCCAGCCGGTCACATCCAGCACCTCGCCGACGAAATGCAGGTTCGGCACGTGTCTGGACTGGAACGTGCTCGACGACACGCCATCGGTGTCCACCCCGCCCAGCGTCACCTCGGCGGTGCGATAGCCTTCGGTGCCGCTGGCCACCAGCGGCCAGGCCTGCAGCAGCGCCGCGGCCTCGCGCAGCTGCGGCGGGTCGTACTGGCGCATCGGCCTGTTCGGCAGCCACATCTCGCACAGGCGCACCGCGAAACGGCGTGGCAGCACCTCGGCCAGCACCGTTTTCAGTTCGGCATCGGGCCGCTGCAACTGCTGCCCGCGCAGCCAGTCCAGCGCGTCGCGGCCGGGCAGCAGGTCCAGCTGCACGGTGTCGCCGGGATGCCAGTACGAGGAGATCTGCAGGATCGCCGGGCCGCTGACGCCGCGATGGGTGAACAGCATCGCCTCGCTGAAACTGCGGCCGTTGCAGCTGGCCTCCACCGGCAGCGCGACGCCGCTCAGATCCTGCAGCCGCTCCTGGTGGCGGCCACTCAGGGTCAGCGGCACCAGGCCGGCGCGGGTCGGCAGCAGCGTGTGACCGAACTGGCGCGCCAGCGTGTAGCCGATGGCGCTGCCGCCCAGCGATGGAATCGACAGCCCGCCGCTGGCGATCACCAGCGCCGATGCAATGAACCCGCCCTGCGAGCTGCGCACCTGGAAGCGACCATCATCGGCGACGTCCACCTGCTCGACCGCGGCCGAGGTGCGCACCTCGACACCGGCGGCCGCGCATTCGTTCAGCAGCATCCGCACGATCAGCTTGGCCGACTCGTCGCAGAACAGCTGGCCCAGGGTCTTCTCGTGGTAGGCGATGCGATGGCGTTCGACCAGCTCGATGAAGTGCCACGGCGTATAGCGGGCCAGCGCCGACTTGCAGAAATGCGGGTTGGCCGACAGGTAGTTGGCGTGGGTGGTGCCGGTGTTGGTGAAGTTGCAGCGCCCGCCGCCGGACATCAGGATCTTCTTGCCCGGCTTGTTGGCGCTTTCCAGCACCAGCACGCGCAGACCGCGCTGGCCGGCGCTGATCGCCGCCATCAGCCCGGCCGCACCGGCGCCGATCACCAGCGCGTCGTACTCGCGGGACATCGGCTCAGGCGTGGCCCGGGGCCATGCGCACGGCCGGCCGCAGCTCGACTTCGGTGCCGCCCTCGTCGATCACCCGCACCTCGCCGTCCTGCACGAAGATGTTCAGACGCATGCCGCGCGTGTACAGCGCGGTCAGCGCATCGACCGCCTCGGCCGGAATGTCGAGCACGGTGAGGTTGTCGTGCCGCGCCAGGCCGCTGCCGATCTTGTCCCACCACAGGTCGGACGCACGGCCGCCGTAGTTCAGCACCACGACCTGGCGGGCACGCCCGCAGGCCTTGCGGATCCGCGCTTCATCGGGCTGGCCGACGTCGATCCAGCGCTCGATGTCGCCGCCGTAATCGCGTTCCCACAGATCGGGATCGTCCTCGTTGCTGAGCCCCTTGCCGAACTCCAGGCGCTCGTCGGCATACAGCGCGAACGCGAGCACGCGCAT
Source organism: Xanthomonas sp. XNM01 (assembly GCF_014851915.1). Lineage (GTDB taxonomy): Bacteria > Pseudomonadota > Gammaproteobacteria > Xanthomonadales > Xanthomonadaceae > Pseudoxanthomonas. Next base: position 29,662 of record NZ_JACVAP010000009.1, on the reverse strand, counting down.
CATCAGCCGGGTCTCGGTTTCGGACGGATGCTGGGCCAGGGTCAGTGGATGGGTGGCGTAGTAATGCCGGTCCATGTCGCTGATCTGCAGCTCGGCACGGACCACGGTGGCCTTGAGCGCCATCGGCGGTTCCAGGGGTTGGGACGGGCGGCCATGATACGCGCCGCGTCGCCCCGCGTCCGGCTCACGGCACCGGATCGCCCAGGATCGTCACCGCCAGGTCGCGATTGGCCACCGCGCTGTTGCCGCTGTAATCGCGTGCCGCGATCCGCACGATGTAGTCGCCCGGCGGCAGCGCCCCGGTGTCCCACAGGCCCTGCCGGTACACGCCGTCGCGTACGGTGTTGCTGACCAGATACCTGAAGCGCGTCACCGCCGCGCCGTGCACGGTGATGCCGCTGCCGGGCGCATACGCCACCTTGGTCGCGTCGTCGTTGGGCAGGCGGTCGAACACGATGGTCATGCGCGGCATCTCCTCGCCCGGCAGCGGCGTGCCATCGGCGCGCAGCACCTGGTAGCCGAGCGCATGCAGGCCCAGCCTGCGCCGCGGCAGGTTGCGGTCGACCTGGTCCCAGGCATCGACGACGATCTGCACGCCGGGCAGGCTGCGCGGCACCAGCACGCGGCCGCCGCGCTTCTCCAGCGGCAGGTCCAGCGGGTCGAGCAGCCCGACCGAATCGATCCGCGGCGGCACGCGGTCGGCGTAGCCGGCGAACCCCAGCGCGACCGCGTTGCGCTCGTAACCGCTGGCGCCGACGCTCAGGTGCACGTGGGCCATGCCGTTGAGCGTGCCCAGCGGGTCGCCGACCCTGAAGCGCGTGCCGCGTGGCACGCGGATCCGTTCGGGCTTGCCGGCATCGTCGTCCAGCCGCTGGAAGCGCGGATCCAGCAGCAGGCCCTGCGCGGTACGACCGACCCGCATGTGGATGTAGGACAGCGTGTCCAGACCCAGGCCTTCGCTGCCGGTGCCATGGCCCCAGGCCGCGGTCGGGCTGCTGACCTTGGCATCGGCGATGGCCAGCACGGTCTGGCCGACATCGCCGCGGATGTCCAGGCCGCCATGCAGGTGGTGCCGGCTCTCGCCGCGGTAGTCGCCGCGCACTTCGCCGAGCGTGCCGACCACCTCGTGCCAGCCGTCCTGTGGATGCAGCGGCCAGCGCGCGCCGGTGTCCGGCAGCGGCGCCTGCGGCGACGGCCCCAGCGCCAGGCGCGGGTCGTCCTGCGCCAGCGCGGTCAGCGCCGGCGTGGGCGGCGCGATCCGATGCACGCGGTAGGCGCCGGCATCGGTCACGTACAGCGCACCGTCGGCCGCCAGCGCCACGCCGGCCGGACGCGACATCCGCTGCGCCGGGGTATCGCCGCTCAGCAGCTGCCAGCGTCCGTCGCGCAGCAGCTGGAACACGCGCCCGGCGGCGGCCTCGGTCACGTAGAGCAGACCGTCGTGGGTGATCGCCAGCGCCATCGGCCGGCGCAGCGCGTAACCGGGCGATCCGGGGACGGTGCGATAGGCGGTGGTTACCCGGCCATCCGTGTCGACCCGTCGGATCGCATCGTTGCGCAGGTCGGCGACCCAGGCCGTGCCGTCGGCATCGACCGCGATCCCGGTCGGCGTGTCGAAGCGCGCCTGCGCGCCGAGCCCGTCGCGATAGCCGGGGCGCATGTCGCCGGCCAGCGTGCGCACCTGGCCATCGGTACCGATCACCCGGATCCGGTCGTTGTAGGTGTCGGCCACATACACGTTGCCAGCGGCATCGACCGCCACGCCCAGCGGCGCATGGAACCGCGCCTGCAGCGCCGGACCATCGCGGTCGCCAGGCTCGCCGTCGCCGGCCAGCGTGCGCACCTGCCCGTCGACACCGAGCACGCGGATCGCGTGGTTGCCGGTATCGGCGATGTAGAGGTTGCCGGCCGCATCGAGCGCGACGCCGGACGGCGTGTGGAACGCGGCCTGCGCGGCCGGGCCGTCGACGAAGCCCTCGGCCGACCCCGCCAGCGTGGTCACGCCGCCGTCGGGTGCGATCCTGCGGATGCGGTTGCTGTCGCCGGCGTCGGCGTCGGCCACGATCCGCGCGCCATCGGTAGCGACCACCACGCCCCACGGGTCGCCGAAGCGCGCCTGCAGCGCGGCGCCATCGCGGTGACCGGCAATCCCGTCGCCGGCATCCACGCTGAGCTGGGCCAGCCAGCCGAACGGCGTCGCCTTCGGCTTCCGATCCGCCCCGGAGGCGGCGTCATCGCGCGATGCCGGCTCCAGCAGCCAGGTCATCGCCAGCGCCACGCACATCAGCGCGATCACGCCCAGGACCAGCGTGCGCCGCGTCATGCGGCCAGTTCCAACGGCATCGTGCGGCATCCTGCATCGGGCAACGCCGCACCTTAGTCAAACGTGCCGGATCTGCCTAGGGCGCGAGTGCCGCCCCCGCATCGTCCGACGCACGGGCGGCCTCGCCCGCCACCGCCGTCGCGCAGGCCGCGGAGCGCGCCCCGGGCATCCGCGTCGACAGGCGCCGGAACTGGCAACGCCCGGCACCTTGCGGTACCGGGCGTTGCCGGGCGACAGACGAAGCGTCGGCGGATCAGGCCGCCTTCATCGCCAGCTTGCGGTTGCGCATCAGGTCGTGACAGGCGCGCACTTCCGGCAGCAGGCGCAGCGCGACCTCGCGCGCCGGCACCGGCGTGTCGGCGTCGGCGATGGTCTCGTCGAAGGCCTTCAGCAGGCGGTCCTCGGACTCCTCCAGTTCGCTGACGAACGCATAGCGCTTGTCGCCCAGTGCGGCGCGGACCTTGCCGTACATCTGCTGCATGTTGCCGACCAGGGTGCCATGCTGTTCCGGCTCGCCACCCACCGACTGCACCACGCCGCTCAGTGCGCCGACCACATCGGCCTTGACGCCGGCCATGCGCAGGAACAGCGACGCCAGCTCGGCGTCTTCGACCTTGTCGGCGGCTTCCTGATAGAACTGCTGGCCATCGCGCGAGATCGCGATCAGGTCGTTGAGGCTGTGCTCGGTCTTCTTCTGGATGCTGGTCATGCGAATCTCCTGGCTCCATGCCGGCCGCTGCAACGTGGCGTCGGGCGCGATGCGCCCCGTGGGCCGGCATGGAGAAGCGTTGGGATGCGTGCCTCGTTGCGTTGGGGCCATGCTCGCCAATCGCCGATAAAACCGCCGTGAGCCGCAGGCGAACATTGTGTGAGCGCTTTCTGGACACTGCCGCGACGAAGCCCAACCGTTAAGTCGCATGGCTGTTGCGCGCGCACCGATGCCACATGCACCTGCGGAACGCAGCGCGCGGTGCCACGCCGGTGTCCACGCGGTGGGCAGACGCCATCGAGGCCAAGCGACTCGGGCATGCCCGCTCCGCTGATGCTGCTCGAGCAGACACCGGAACCCGCAGCGTCTCGCAGATGGCGCAGCGCGCCTCGGACGATTCGGGTGCGACGCACCGCGTGGATGGCATCGCATCCACCTCGGCGCGTCCAGCCGACTCACGCCGAAACACGCGCTGGAAGCGTGGACGGCGCACCATCGGTGGACCTGGCCTGCCCGCACCCGACAGCGCAGCTCGGCGTGCTGATCGACATCCCGGAACATGCAGTCTCCGATCCACTGCGTGCGCTGCCGGCAACGAAGAGGCTCGGAACCGGCATTCACCTGGGAGCGCCGGCGTGCGCGGCGCATCCGCCTGCATCCAGGCGCGCGAACGAGCGCGATGTCCGGCCAGCAGGCGGGCGCGCCAGTACGGATGCCGTTCAATGCATGCGCATCGAGAAGACGCGTGGCGACAAGGCGGATGACCAGTCAGCGGATCGCAGCGCAGCGCCGGCATTCCGCTTCGTGGCGGGGCTTGCCAGGCATGCACTGTAGACGCCCGGCAGTCGAGCGCGCGTCCCGAGCACGTCATCCATGCCCTGAGCGTCACATCGCCGCTGCGAAGGCGGACTACATCCGGTCAGATGCGTGCATGCGCGCGCATGGATGCATGGCGTCGAGAGCGGCCGTTTCCGACCAGAGAATCACCGGTCGATCACGGACGGGGCCATCTGTTGTCGGCAGCACGACCGATGCGATCCAGCGCACGTGCAGGTCTGCCTGCGCACCTGCAGCAACGCACGCATGCCGGCACGCCTTCGCATCCGACCGCGTGCGTCAGCGCAGGCGCGCCGCACGCAAGGCTGCGTCTATCCTTCCAGCACACCACCAGACGCCGGCATGCGCGCGGCCATCGCGAGCCACTGGCGGAAGGCCTGCATCCGCTCTTCGTTGGTGAAGGCCTCCGGCTGTGCGCCGGGCGGCGAATGCTGGATCGACAGGAATGCCAACGGCCCGAATGCGGCCACCGCGGCCGCCACACTTTCGCTGGGCTTCATCCGACACCTCGCTTGCGCGCCGACCAGGACGGCGCTTCCCCTGTTCCGCTTCCCATGAACCTGTTCCTCCCGCCGTCGATCCTGTGGCGGCGACCGCGAAGCGGCGGTGAAGGCCGCCGACCGCCCGGGCAACCTCGCTAAGATCCCTGTGCTCTGCCTGTTCGAACGGCGGCCACGGCCGGCGGCGGCCATGTGCGGCAGGCGTGCCGGGGAGCGAACCGGTATCCTTGCGCGCCCGACCGCGGACCACGCGGCGCAGACGATCACGACCACCATGAGCGAAACCCCTCCCGACCGCCTTGCCCTGGATCCGCGCAGCCCGTTCCACGATGCGGCGCTGCTCGACCGCGGCATCGGCGTGCGCTTCAACGGACAGGAACGCGACAACGTCGAGGAGTACTCGGTCAGCGAAGGCTGGATCCGGGTGCAGGTCGGCCGTTCGCGCGACCGCCGCGGCAATCCGATGACGATGAAGGTCAAGGGCACGGTCGAGCCGTACTTCCTCGACCAGGCCTGAGCCCGGCAGCGGCCGGCCATGGCCGCTTTACCTGATCGCAACATCCGGTACGGAAAACCACGCTAGTCTCCGTGGGCCGTCTTCCGGGTCCACCATGGCCGCTCCCCTCACTACGCTGGCGTCACCGCTCGCCTGCCTCGCGGCGCTGGGCCTGGCGTATGCCGGCTTCATGGCCGCACGCGCGCTGCGCTTCCTGATCGACCGGCGCCAGGGCTGGCTGTGGGTGTCGCTGGCCGGCGTGCCGGTGGTGCTGAGCTGGCTGGTCGGCGACCAGCTGCACGACAGCCTGCTGGTACCGCTGCTGGCCACGCCGCTGTACATGCTCTCCCTGCTCGGGCTGGCGCCCGACGACAGCGTGCTGGCGCGTCGGGCCTCCAGCCAGGCACTGTGGTTCCGGCGCGGGCTGGGGGCGACCGTCGCGGCCACCGCGGCCGGCATCGCGCTGTGGACCGTGGTGCCCTGAGCCCGGCGCTGCATACTCGGGCGATGGACATCGCCCGCGCCGCTCTCTGTCTGCTGCTGACCCTGCTGCCCGCCGTGCATGCGGCCGCTGCCCCGCCGACGGCGCAGGCGCGTGTGGCGTTCGACCGCGGCGGCATCACCGGGACCCGCGTGGCCGGCATGGCCGATGTCGCCGCGGGCCGCGCGCTGGGCCCGGACGATCCGGTGCGGGTGGCCTCGATCTCCAAGCTGGTCGTCGCGATCGGCGTGATGCGGATGGTCGAGGACGGGCAGCTCGACCTGGACGCGGACCTGTCGCCGCTGCTGGGCTGGCCGCTGCGCCATCCGGCCTTTCCCGACACGCCGATCACCCTGCGCCTGCTGCTGTCGCACCGCAGCGCGCTGACCGATGCGGCCGGCTACTGGGAAGTCCCGATCGACGGCGACCTGCGCGAGGTCCTGGCCGACCCCCGCGCCTGGGACATGGCGCACGCACCGGGCACCTGGTTCCGCTACGCCAACCTCAACTTCCCGCTGGTCGCCGCCGCGATGGAACGCGCCAGCGGCGAGCGCTTCGACCTGCTGATGCGGCGCCTGGTGCTGCAGCCGCTGGACATCGCCGGCTGCTTCAACTGGGATGCCTGCGACGACACGACCGTGGCGCGCGCGGTGGTGCTGTACCGCGACGGCGTGGCGATCCGCGACGACCTGCACGGGCGCCGGCCGGACTGCGCGGTGATCCCCGCGCGCGATGGCCGCTGCGACCTGCGCCTGTGGCAGGCCGGCCGCGCCGGTGCGACCTTCGCACCGCAGGGCGGCCTGCGCATCTCGGCCCATGGCCTGGCGCGGATCGGCCGGATGCTGCTCGGCGGCGGCGAGCTGGATGGCGTGCGAATCCTGCACGCCGGTTCGGTCCGCACCCTGCTGCAGCCGCTCTGGACCCGCACACCCGACAACGCCGCGCGCGATGGCGAAGGCGGGATGACCGCGCGCGGCGCCTTCATGTGTCGCTACGGGCTGGCCAGCCAGACGCTGGCGACGCCTGCGCCCGGCTGCGGCGATGATCCCTTCGGCGACGGGCGTCCGCGCGTCGGCCATGCCGGCGACGCCTATGGGCTGCTGTCCGGACTGTGGCTGGACCTGGACGCCGGCACCGGCGTGGCCTACTTCGCCACCGGCGTGGTCGCCGGCCCCTCCGGCGCGCATTCGGCCTTCAGCGCGGTCGAGGAAGCGCTGGCGCGCGGCGAGTCGATTCCCTGACCCGCGGCATCCGCCGCAGGCGCGGCGCGCCGGCTCAGCGCAGGCATCCCGCCAGTTGCCGTTCCGCATGCCACAGCGCGCGGCGTGCGCCGTTGTACGCCGCATCGGCCTGGTTGGGCAGCATGTGCGCGGCACGGATCGGATCGGCGCCACGCGCGAACGCGGCCTCGGCCTTCTGCAGATCGCCCAGGTGCTGCAGCAGCGGTTCCATCAACCGCTCGATCCGTGCACGGTCGCAGCCACCGGCACGCCGCTCCAGCGCCGCCACCTTGGTGCGGATGCGACGGCTTGCCTCGCCCTCGAGTCCCGGCGCCTTCTCGTCGCTGATCGGCGCGGCCTTGTAGGCGTCGCCGGTCGCCTCGCTGCCCAGGTCGGAAGGACGCTCGTGACGGCCGGGATTGAAACGCACATCGGGCGACGGTCGCGCCTCCGCGTGCTGGATGTCCGGGCCGTAGATCAGCCGCGCGATCTTCTTCTGCGCCCGGGCGATCTCCTGCTGGGCGACATCGGCGACGTCGCCATCGCTGACCCAGTCCCTGGCGAAGCGGCTACCGCGGTAGTCGACCGGGTTCTCGCGCTCGAGCAGCCGCCGCGCGGTGTCGGCATCGGTGGCGCGCGGGCGTCGTCCGTCGGCGAAGCGGTCGTCGGCGGGCAGCAGCGCACGGCCATCCGCGTCGTACAGCACAAGTCGACCACCGGTATCGGCCGTGGCGGTGTCCGCGGCCGCGACCGCACGGTCGGTCCTGATGGCGGACGTCGCCGCCACGGGGCGCGTGCGCGCATCGCGGTCGACGGCGACGCCGGCGTCTTCGGCAGGAGGTGTCGCCGCGATGTCCTGCACTGTCCGCGGAGACATCCGCTCGACGAACCGCAGCTGCAGGCGCTCCCCGGCCGGCGCCGGATCGGCGCGCCTGTCCGGGACGTGCATCAGTGCGCGCCACACCAGCAGCAGCAACGCCGCGGTCGCAAGCGCGGCGGCGATGCGCGGCAGGATCTCGTCGGCGGCTCTGCGGGCGGACATCGGCGGGGACGTGGATCGGCGGAGATGAAGGCAAGGATGACCGTCGGGACGGCCGCGGGTTCCCGTGGGCCGGGACGGCATTCACCTGCGAGGCGGCCGCCGCCCGCGACATCGGGCTGAACACATGCCGACCGCACGGGGAGATCGTCACCTGCCCGCTTCGACCGACATGCCAGCATGCCGCACGTCCCGATTCCAAGGTCCCGATGCAGCCCCTCATGGAAGATCCGCCGCCTGGTACCGAGTTTCTGCGGGGTGGCGGCCGGATGGCCGCACGGATCGCGGCGCACGACTGGCACACCCATCCGCTCGGCCCGCCCGCCGGCTGGCCGGTCGAACTGAAGACCACGCTGTCGATCATGCTCGGCTCCAGCTTCGCGATGTGCCTGGGATGGGGGCCGGACCAGCTGCTGTTCTACAACGATCCCTACCAGCCGATGCTCGGCGCCAAGGAGCGCGGTGCGCTCGGGCTGCCGATCCGCGAGGTGTGGTCGGAGCTGTGGGACGACATCCGGCCGCTGGTGGAATCGGCCATGTCGGGAACGCCGACGTGGAAGGAGGACATGCACCTGGTCATGCAGCGGCATGGCTACGCCGAGGACACCTGGTGGACGTTCAGTTACTCGCCGGTGCGCGCGGCCGATGGCGGCGTGGTGGCGATGCTCAACACCACCCACGAGACCACGCGCCGCGTGCTGACCGAGCGCCGGCTCGCCGACGAGCACGCACGGATGGCGCGGATGTTCGACCAGGCGCCCACCTTCATGGCGCTGCTGCGCGGGCCGGATCACCGGATCGAGTTCGCCAACGCCAGCTACATGGCGATGGTCGGCCGCGAGAACGTGGTCGGCCGCCCGCTGGTCGAGATCCTGCCCGATGCCGTCGCGCGCGGTTACCTGGAGCCGATCGAGCAGGTGTACGCGAGCGGGCGTGCGTTCGTGGCCTACGGCGCCCGCTACGTCGGCCCGCCCTCGGCGGACGCGCCCTCCGGCCAGGAGCACCACCTGGACTACATCTGCCAGCCGGTGCGGGACGAGGACGGCAGCATCGGCGGCATCTTCGTGGTCGGTGTGGACGTGACCGCGCGCATCGTCGGCGAGATCGCACTGCGTCAGCGCGAGGCCGAACTCCAGGCGCTCAACGAGAGCCTGGAACGGCGCGTGGCCGAACACGCGCGCGAGCGCTCGCTGATCTGGCAGACCACGCCGGACATGCTCGGCGTGCTCAATCACGACGGCGTGCTGGAGAAGAGCAATCCGGCCTGGGAGCGCACCCTGGGCTGGACCAGCGCCGAGCTTGCGTCGCACCCGGCGCGTGATCTGCTGCATCCGGACGACGTCGACGACGCGGTCGCCGCCGGGCAGCGGATGCGTGCCGGCGAGCCGCTGATGGGCTTCGAGTGCAGGATGCGCACCCGCGACGGCCGCTACCGCACGCTGTCGTGGATGGCGACGCCGCAGGACGACAAGTTCTATTGCAGCGCGCGCGACGTGACCGAGGTCAACGCGGCCACCCGCGCCCTGGCCGATTCGCAGGCGCTGCTGCGCAGCCTGTTCGAGAGCAGCTACCAGCTGCAGGGACGTTGCGCGCTGGACGGCACCCTGCAGGATTCCAATCGCACCTCGCTGGATGCGATCGGCTGCGGGCTCGACGAGGTGGTCGGCCTGCCGTACTGGGACACGCCCTGGTTCCGCGGCACGCCCGGCGCATCCGAGCGGATCCGCGCGGCATTCGCGCGTGCGGTCGCCGGCGAGGAGGTCCGCGAGGAGATCGTCCTCGAGTTGCCCGGAGGCGCGCACACCTACGACCTGTCGCTGCGCCCGCTGTACGACGCGGCCGGCGCGATCACCGCGGTGGTGCCCGAGGCGCTGGACATCAGCCATCGGCGCAACGCCGAGGAGGCACTGCGCCAGTCGCAGAAGCTGGAGGCGATGGGACAGCTCACCGGCGGCGTGGCGCATGACTTCAACAACCTGCTGACGCCGATCCTGGCCGCGCTGGAGCTGGCATCGGACGACGACGCCGACCCGGCCCGGCGCGGGCGCACGATCAACGTCGCGCGCCAGTCGGCCGAACGCGCCGCGGTGCTGGTGCAGCGCCTGCTGGCGTTCGCCCGGCGCCAGCCGCTGCAGGCCACCCGGGTGGACGTGCGCCGGCTGGTCGACGACATCGGCGACCTGATGCGCAGCAGCTGCGATCCGCGGATCCGCGTCCAGGCGGACGTGACCGGTGAAGTGCCCGACGCGCACGCCGATGCCAACCAGCTGGAAATGGCCTTGCTGAACCTGGGCGTCAACGCGCGCGACGCAATGCCCGACGGCGGCACATTGACGCTGTCCGCACGCGCGGCATGGTCCGATGCGGGCAACGGGTCCTCACTGGCACCCGGACCGTATGTGGTGGTGACCGTCGGCGACACCGGACTGGGCATGGATGCGGCCACGCGCATGCGCGCGATCGAGCCGTTCTTCACGACCAAGGGCCTGGGCAAGGGCACAGGGCTGGGACTGTCGATGGTGCACGGCCTGGCCTCGCAGCTCGGTGGGCGCCTGCGCATCGACAGCACGCCGGGCCAGGGCACCCGCATCGAACTCTGGCTGCCGGCCTGCCCGCCGGCCGGCAACCGGTAAGCAACAGGAGCATCCGCATGGCAACAGCCGCATCCCCGAAACACATCGCGCTGGTGGTCGACGACGAACCCGGCGTGCGCATGTGCACCGCCGACGTGCTGCTGGACATGGGCTACGACGTGGTCGAGGCCGATTCCGGCGAGGAGGCGCTGCGCCGGCTCGACGACGGCCTGGCCCCCAACCTGCTCGTCACCGATCACCTGATGCCGGGCATGTCCGGCTCCGAGCTGGCCCGCGAGGTCACCGCACGCCATCCGCAGACCGCGGTGATCGTCGTGTCCGGCTACACCAACGTCGCCCTCGACCCGGGCCTGGTCCTGCTGGGCAAGCCGTTCCGCCTCAACGATCTGCGCAATACCGTGCAGGCGGCGATGGCGCCGCGCGGCTGAGCCACGCCGCGACGCGGACGACCGCGCTGGCGTCCGCCACCGGGCGCGCGCCCGCCGCCCTCATACTGCGCCAGACACGACGAAGCCGGGCCCGGGCCCGGCTTCGTCGGTGATGCCTTCGCCATGCGCCGCACTGGCGCGGAAGGATCAGGCGGTCATGTCGACCACGTCGAAGTCCACCTGCGGATCGACATCGGCGTCGTAGTCCACGTCGTCGCGCTCGAAGCCGAACAGCTTCAGGAACTCGTGCTTGTAGCTGGCGTAGTCGGTGATCTGCGACAGGTTTTCGGTCGTCACCTGCGGCCACAGGTCGCGGCAGGCCTGCTGCACGTCGTCGCGCAGCTCGCGGTCGTCCAGGCGCAGGCGCTGGGCCTCGTCCTGGGCTGGCGGGTTGGCCGCGTACAGGTGCTCGCGGAAGGTGCGGTCGAGCTGCTCGATCGTGCCTTCGTGCAGACCCTTCTCCTTCATGATCCGGTAGACGATGGCGATGTACAGCGGCATCACCGGGATCGCGGCGCTGGCCTGGGTCACCACCGACTTCAGCACCGCCACGTTGCCCTGGCCGCCGCCCGGCTTCAGGCGCGCGTCGATCGCATGCGCGGCGCGGTCCAGGTCTTCCTTGGCCTTGCCCAGCGCGCCGTGCCAGTAGATCGGCCAGGTGATCTCGGTGCCGATGTAGCTGAAGGCCACGGTCTTGGCATCCGGGGCCAGCACGCCGGCCTTGTCGAGCGCATCGATCCACAGCTCCCAGTCCTGGCCGCCCATCACGGTGACGGTGTCGGCGATCTCCTCGGCGGTGGCCGGCTCGACGCTGGTCTCGATGATCTGGTCGCGGTTGGTGTCCACCGCGGTGGCGCGGTACGGCTCGCCGATCGGCTTCAGCGCCGAGCGCTTCAGCTCGCCGGTATCGGGCAGCCGCCGCACCGGCGAGGCCAGCGAGTAGACGACCAGATCGATCGGGCCGCCCATCTCGCGGGCCAGTTCGATCGCCTTGGCGCGCACTTCGTCGGAGAACGCATCGCCGTTGATCGAACGGCTCCACAGGCCGGCGGCCTTGGCGTGCTTGTCGAACGCGGCCGAGTTGTACCAGCCCGGATTGGCCGGCTTCTTGTCGGTGCCGGCCTTCTCGAAGAACACGCCCAGGGTGGCCGCGCCGAAGCCGAAGGCCGCGGTGATCCGCGCCGCCAGGCCGTAGCCGGTCGACGCCCCGATCACCAGCACACGCTTGGGGCCGTCGTTGCGGACGCCCTGGGCCTGGGTGATGCGGATCTGGTCCAGCACGTTCTGCTCGCACCCGACCGGGTGGGCGGTGGTGCAGATGAAGCCTCGGACTTTGGGATGGATGACCACGCGGACCTCTCGAAAACGGATGGAAAACCGGTGCGTCGCGACGCCACCGGGAAGCGCCACAGTCTAGCGGCTAACGGCGCGATCGCCCCTTCCATGGCGTATGGACGCGCTGGCGGCGCAGCAGCGACGACGCGCGCCGAAGCGTGCGGCACCCGAGGTGTGGATGCGGCCCGCATGGCGCCGTCGGCGGAGGCTGGCACCGCGCGCTGACCGCGTGCGTCGCCTGCCACACGACGCGATCGCGGGCATCGCCGTCGCGACCGGAACGCGCATGCCGCCGAGGCGCTGGGCCGCATCGCCCGACGCAGGTCGTCGGCTTGGAACCCGCGACAGGCGGGTGCAGGAAGCGCCCTGGCCACCGCTTGTGTCCGGCGCAGGCACGAGATCCACCCACGCCGCCGCATTGGCGTGCAGCGCGGCCTGCGCATCCATCGGGCGACGCGCGCATCGCGGCAGCGCACCGTCGGGCGCTACCCGGCGGGGGGACACGCACGATGGATCGCCGATGCGTTTTCGCCTTCAGCGGGATCGAGGAACCGACGCCGCGGCGGCGCCCAGGTGACGCCAGCGGGCGCTCGGCTCAGGCCGGGCAGGCCTGCCGGCACTGCAGCGTGCGCGAGGCCCAGACGTAGATCGCCAGGCCGGCGATCGCGGTGGCCGCGCCGACCGGACCGGTCGAGGTCCAGCCCCAGCCGGCGGTGATCGCCATGCCGCCCAGCCACGGGCCGAGCGCGTTGGCCGCATTGAACGCGGCATGGTGCGAGGCGGCTGCGAGCGTCTGCGCCTCGCCGGCCACGTCCATCAGGTGCGACTGCAGGATCGCGCCCATGCCGCCCATCAGGCCGATCGCCACGGTCGCCAGCAGGATGCTCCATGGTGCCTGCGCCATCAGCGGGAACAGCAGCAGCATCGCCGTGGCCCACAGCAGCATCACCGCCACCGCGCGGAACTGCAGCCGGTCGAACAGCCAGCCGCCGAGCATGTTGCCGATCACCCCGCCCAGGCCGAACCCGGCCAGGCCGAGCGGAATCCACGCCGCATCCACGCGGGTGACGTTGATCAGGGTCGGCGCCAGATAGCTGAAGACGCTGAACATGCCGGCGAATCCGATCGCGCCGATCGCCAGCGCCTGCCAGACCGGCAGCCGGTTGAACGCGCGCAGTTCGTTCATCGGATTCTCCTTCGGCCGCTGCGGATCCAGCGGCAGGAAGGCGGCGATCATGCCCACGGTGACCAGCGAGATCAGCGTCACCGCGGCGAAGGCCCAGCGCCAGCTGACGATCTGGCCCATCCAGGTGGCCAGCGGATTGCCGATCAGCATCGCCAGGGTCAGGCCCAGCATCACCAGGCTGACCGCCTTGCCGCGCGCCTCGGGCCGGGTGATCGACACTGCGGTCAGCGCGGCCACGCCGAAGTACGCGCCGTGCGGCAGGCCGGCGATGAAGCGGAACAGCAGCAGGCTGTGGTAATCCGGACCCAATGCGCTGGCCAGGTTGCCCAGCGCGTAGAACGCCATCAGCGCCAGCAGCAGCGTCTTGCGGCGCAGGTTGCCGCCCAGCAGCGCCAGCAGCGGCGCGCCGATCACCACGCCCAGCGCGTAGGCGCTGATCAGGTGCCCGACCTGCGGCTCGCTCACCCCGAGCTCGGCGACCATCCGGGGCATCAGGCCCATGATCGCGAACTCGCTGGTGCCGATCGCGAAGCCGCCCAGCGTCAGGGCGGTCAGGATCAGGGTGTAATGGCGTGGGCTGACGGCTGCCGCCGGGGCAGCCGCGTCCTGGGGCAGGGGCGCGTGCATGGGCGCCATTATGCTGCGTTGCAGCAAGCACCGGAACCCGACGCCCCGCGACACCCTGTTCCGCGGACAGGTCGGATACAGCCCCACGCCACTGGCGCTGCGTCGCGCCGGTGCGGTCACCACGCTCGCCGACGACGATGGGCGGTGCTGGAACATCCCGGTCGACCCCACCGCGCTGCTGCGGCACTGGCCCCGTCTCCTGCCCGGCGCCGCGCAGCTGGAACAGGCGATCGCCGAGATCGAGCACGCGCCGATGCCGGTGCTGCGCCCGCTGCCGGCGCGCGACGGCACGCTGCGGGTCCTGCATGCGCAGGCCGCCGGTCTGCTCGCCCTGGCGCCGCCGACGGCGCCGGGCACCGTGTCGGCCGAGGCGATCGAGCACCCGTTCGACCGGCAGGCGCGGGTCGCCGCTGGTCTGCCTGCCATGCACGAAGGCCTGCCCGACGATCCCGACGTCGCTGCGCGCCTGCTGGTGCCGCGCGAGCCAGTGCACCAGGCCGGTGTCAGCCGGCGGCAGGTCACCGGCATCGCGTGACTCCCGGCCAGGGCGCACGGCGGCGCGCGCCGGCGTACCGCGCGGGCAATCCCGCCACGCGAAGCGGATGCCGCCGGACAGCCGGGCCGCAAGGCGATGCGTCATCGCTGCCGGGGGCATGGCGGCACCGATGCGCCGGCTCATGCTGCCGCCAGCGGCCGCGGTTGATCGCGATCAACGCCGGACCGGCACCACGCGCCGATGATCGGTCCATGGCGGTATCCGCCGCCGTTTCCAGGGCACGCAGCCATGGACATCCATGCGATGGGGCTGGCGCACGCGGCGCTGCTGTTCGCACTGCCGGTCGGGGTGGTCGGCATCGGCAAGCTGGTCTGGCACCGCAGCGGCGGCATCGAACGCGGCTGGTGCGGCGCGCTGTTCATCGGCCTGTGCATGGCCAGCGCGCTGCTGGCGGTGCTCGACCGGGTCAGCTGAAAGGGGCACGCCGGCGATCCGGGTCGCCGGCGCAGGTGACACTGCCGCCTCAGCGCGAGGTCGCGACCCCGCGCCACCACGGCGTCCCCGGCTGCGGCGCATGCAGGTCGACGCGCTCGCCCATCACCGGCGTGGTCAGCGCCACGCCCTGCTCGGCGGCGAGCGCGCTGATCCGCTCGAACGGCTGCTCCCACGGGTGCAGCGCCAGGTCGAAGGTGCCGTTGTGGATCGGCAGCAGCCAGCGCCCGCGCAGGTCCAGGTGGGCCTGCAGGGTCTGCTCGGGCTGCATGTGCACGAACGCCCAGCGTTCGTCGTAGGCGCCGGTCTCCATCAGGGTCAGGTCGAACGGGCCGTAGGTCTCGCCGATCGCCTTGAACCCGTCGAAGTAGCCGGTGTCGCCGCTGAAGAACACGCGCAGGTCGTCGTCCTGGATCACCCACGAGGCCCACAGGCTGCGGTCGCTGTCGGCCAGGCCGCGGCCGGAGAAATGCTGGGCCGGGGTCGCGGTCAGGCGCAGGCCGTCGACCTGCGTCGACCGCCACCAGTCCAGCTGCTCGACCTTGTCCGGATCCACGCCCCAGGCGATCAGCTGGTCGCCGACGCCCAGCGGCGCGACGAAGCGGCCGGTCTTGCCGGCGAGCTGCAGCACCGCCGCATGGTCGAGGTGGTCGTAGTGGTTGTGCGACAGGATCACGCCGGCGATCGGCGGCAGGTCGTCGATGCCGATCGGCGGCGCATGGAAGCGCGCCGGGCCGGCCCACTGCACCGGCGAGGCGCGCTTGGAAAACACCGGGTCGGTCAGCCAGAAGCGGCCGCGCAGCTTCAGCAGGATGGTCGAGTGGCCGAGCCGGTACAGGCTGCCATCCGGGGCCGCCTCCAGCGCGGCGCGGTCCAGCGCGCGCACCGGGATCGGCCGCTCCGGCACGGTGCCGGCCGGCTTGCCGAAGAAGAAGGTCCAGGTCAGCTTCAGCCCCTGCCACCAGCCCATCGCGGGGCGTGGCAGCGGATTCTGGAAGCGGCCGTCGCGGTGCTGGGGCGAATCGGGATAGCCCGGCAGGGTGCAGCGGACGTAGGCGGTATGCGCGGTCACGGCGAGGATTCCAAGCAGGAGGACGATGAGGAGGCGTTTCATGGGCGACCCAGAAATTACACTACACAGTGTAGTTTCATTTTTCAGGAAGTAAACCGCCCGGTGTAGAATTGCCGTCCGCACTTCGACCGGCCGCCATGTCCCGCCCGCCGCAACGCCTGACCGACCGCAAGCGCGACGCCATCGTGGCCGCCGCCGTGGACGAGTTCCGCGCGGCCGGCTACGAGGCCACCAGCATGGACCGGATCGCTGCCGCGGCCGGCGTATCCAAGCGCACCGTCTACAACCACTTCCCCAGCAAGGACGCGCTGTTCGGCCAGATCCTGCAGCAGCTGTGGGACAGCAGCGCAGCCAGCGTCGAGCTGCCCTACCGCGCCGATGCGCCGCTGGACACGCAGCTGCGCCAGCTGCTGGGCAAGAAACTGGACCTGCTCGCCGACCCCAGCTTCATCGACCTGGCCCGCGTCGGCATGGCCGAGATCATCCATGCGCCAGAGCGTGCGCAGGAGATCGTCTGCCGGATGGGCGAGAAGGAAGGCGGCGTGACCACCTGGATCCGCGCGGCCATCGCCGATGGCCGGCTGCAGGACGTGGACGCCGACTTCGCCGCGCACCAGCTGCAGGGCCTGGTGAAGAGCTTCGCGTTCTGGCCGCAGGTGACCCTGGGCCAGCCGCCGCTGGACGACGCGCAGCGCGCACGCGTCGCCGATTCGGCGGTGGCGATGTTCCTGGGCTGCTACGCCGTCCGCGACTGACGCCACGCGCGACCCGATGAACTACCTGGCCCACCTGTACCTGGCCCGCGGCAGCCACGAGGCGATGCTCGGCGCGCTGCTCGGCGATTTCGTGTTCGGCCGGGCCGCGCTGGACGACTACAGCCCGGTCGAGCGGCGCGAGATCCTGATCCACCGCAAGGTCGACCGCTACACCGACGACCATCCGCTGGTGGTGCAGGCGCGCGACCATTTCCCCGACGGCCTGCGCCGCTACGCGGGCATCGCGCTGGACGTCTACTACGACCATCTGCTGGCACGGCACTGGCACCGCTACAGCGATGTCGCGCTGGACGCGTTCACCGCGCCGTTCTACGCCTACATGCTGGGCCGGCTCGAGCGCCTGCCCGAGCGCCTGCGCGCGATCGCGCCGCGCATCGCCGCGCACGACTGGCTCGGCTCCTACCGCCGACGCGACAGCGTCGACCTGGCGGTGAGCCGGATCGCGACCCGGCTGTCGCGCAATGGCGAGCGCCTGGTCGCCTGCCTGGACACGCTGCGCGTGCACGAGACCGACATCGCCGCCGGCTTCGACGCCTTCTTCCCGCAGCTGGTCGCCTACGCGGACGCCGCGCGCGCCACCCTGGACGCCACACCCCGGTGAACGCATCCACGATGCACCTGGTGCGCGCCACGATCGCGCGCGGACAGACCTGTACCCGGCCTTGGCGCGGTCATCGCACGCGGCCTGCGAGGATCGACGACGTTTGTCCGCCTCCGGAGTGTCCATGCATCCGCGCCCAGCCCACTGGCTGCCGTCGTTCGTCCTGCCCGTGGCCCTGATGCTGGCGGCCTGCAGCGCCGCGCCGCGCCCGCCGGAATCGCTCCCGGCCACGATGCGCGCAACCACCGCACCGGCGCTGCCGGCCACCCCGGACGAGGCCTGGCCGCAGGTCTTCGCCGCGGTGCAGGAGGCATGGCTGTTCGAGGACCAGAAGCTGTTCGCCGATGCGGTGCCGCGCGGCGAGCCGGCCGCCATCGAGGCCGCCTACCTCGCCCAGCGCGGCACGCCCGGCTTCGACCTGCGCCGTTTCGTCGACCGTCACTTCGTGCTGCCCGCCGCGATCGCCGACACCCCGGTCGAACCGCACGCCACCCTGCGCGGCCACATCGGCGCGCTCTGGCCACTGCTGACCCGGCGCAGCGCGCGGCCGGTCGCATACGACAGCCTGCTGCCGCTGCCCGAACCCTACGTGGTGCCGGGCGGCCGCTTCCGGGAGATCTACTACTGGGATTCGTACTTCACGATGCGCGGCCTGGTCGCCAGCGGCCAGGATGCGCTGTCGCGCGACATGCTGGAGAACTTCGCCGCGCTGATCGACCGCTGGGGCCACATCCCCAACGGCAACCGCAGCTACTACCTGAGCCGCTCGCAACCACCGTTCTTCTCGCACATGGTCGAGCTGGAGGCGCGCAGCGATCCGCAGGTGCTGGTGCGACACCTGCCCCAGCTCAAGCGCGAACACGCCTGGTGGATGGATGGTGCGGAGGGGCTGGCCGACGGACAGGCCCGCCGCCGCGTGGTGCGCATGCCCGATGGTGCGCTACTCAACCGCTACTGGGACGACCGCGACACGCCGCGCCCGGAGTCGTTCATGCAGGACCGCGAGACCGCCGCGCGCAGCGCGCGTCCACAGGCCGAGGTCTGGCGCGACCTGCGCGCCGGCGCCGCGAGCGGCTGGGATTTCTCCAGCCGCTGGCTGGACGACCCGATGCGGCTGGACAGCATCCGCACCACGGCGATCGTGCCGGTCGACCTCAACAGCCTGCTGCATCACCTGGAGCGCAGCATCGCGCGCGGCTGCCGGCTCGCAGGCGACAGCGGATGCGCCGCCGACTACACCCGCCTGGCCAATGCACGCCAGGTCGCGATCGATGCCTGGCTGTGGAACACGGCGGGCTACTACGCCGATTACGACTGGCAGCGCGCGGCACCGCGCGATCATCTGACCGCCGCTGCGCTGTTCCCGCTGCACGCCGGCGTCGCCACGCCCGAGCGGGCGCAGGCCACCGCGGCTGCAGCGCGCGCGCAACTGCTGCGCCCGGGCGGACTGGTCACCACGCCGGTCGACAGCGGCCAGCAGTGGGACGCCCCGAACGTCTGGGCGCCGCTGCAGTGGATCGCGGTCGACGGCCTGCGCCGTTACGGCGAGGACGCGCTGGCGCGCGAGATCGCGACCGGCTTCGTCGGCAACGTGCGGACCCTGTTCGAACGCGAGCGCAAGCTGGTCGAGAAATACGATGCCGATGGCGCGCTGCAGGGCGGCGGTGGCGGCGAGTATCCACTGCAGGACGGCTTCGGCTGGAGCAACGGCGTGCTGCTGTCGCTGTACGGGCTCTATCCCGATCTGGAACGCAGTGCCGCGGCCGCCGGCACCAGCGCCGATGCCTCGCCGGCGAGAACGCCCGACCGCCTCTGAACCAGGTCCGGGGCAGGCGCGTTCCAGCCTGCAGCCACCCGCCGCGGCGTGCGCTGCGCCTGCGGCACGTCCACGTACACGGCTGGCGATGCCTGGCAGTGCCGCGTGGCTCAGCGCATGAACAGCACGCGTTCCGGCCGATGCAGCGCGAAGCCCTGGCCATCGTCGACGCCGATCTCGTGCAACGCCGCCAGGGTCCGCGGATCGTCGACCCATTCGGCCACCACCCGTAACCCCAGCTGGTGGCCGATGCGGGTGACCGCATCGACGATCGCCCGGCTCATCGGATCGCGGGTCACGTCGCGCACGAAGCTGCCGTCGATCTTGATCGCGTCCACCGGCAGGTTCTTCAGATAGCCGAACGAGGACATGCCCGCGCCGAAATCGTCCAGCGCGATCCGGCAGCCGGCCGCGCGCAGCCGCTCGATCACGATCGCCACGCGCATCAGGTTGCGCACCGCCACGGTCTCGGTGATCTCCAGGCACAGACGCTGCGGCGGGATCCGGTGCTGGGCGAGGCAGCCGAGGATGAAGTCGGCCAGCCCCTCGTCCTCGATGCTGGCGCCGGACAGGTTGATCGCGCAGGTCGCCAGGGCCGCGCCGGCCGGATGCAGCCGGTCGAAGCCCGCAAGCGCGGTCTGGATCACCCAGCGGTCGACCGCCGGCATCAGGCCGTAGCGCTCGGCCGCCGGCAGGAACGCGCCCGGCGGCACCACCTGGCCCTGCTCGTCGCACAGTCGCAGCAGCAGTTCGACATGCACGCCGGCGTCTCCAGCCTGCGCATGCAGCGGCCGGACCTCCTGGTAGTCGAGCAGCAGGCGCCCGTCCTCCAGCGCCTGGCGCAGGCGGTTGGCCCATTCCATCTCGCCCTGCCTGCGCGTCGAATCACCATCGTCGCGGTAGACATGCGTGCGGTTGCGGCCATTGTCCTTGGCCTGGTAGCAGGCACTGTCGGCCCAGGCCAGCAGGTCCTTCAGGGTCGCGCCCGGATGGTCCACCACGACCACGCCGATGCTCGCGCTGACCGTGTAGGTGCGCCCCTCCCAGACGAACATCACCTGCTCGATGCAGGCGCGCATGCGTTCGGCCAGCGCCACCGCATCGTCCTCGCCGGTGCCGGCGGCCAGCAGCCCGAACTCGTCGCCGCCCAGCCGCGCCAGCAGATCCTCCGGCCGCAGCTGTCGCTGCATCGCCAGCGTCAGCTCGATCAGCAGCTGGTCGCCGGCCATGTGGCCGGACAGGTCGTTGACCAGCTTGAACTGGTCCAGATCGATGTAGAGCAGCGCGAATCCGCCACGCCGCGAACCCGCGCCGGCGTCGAGCAGGGCCAGCGCATGCTGCAGGCGCCGCTCGAATTCGCGGCGGTTGCACAGGCCGGTCAGGCTGTCGTGGGCGGCCTGGTGCACCAGCCGTTCGGTCAGCCGCCGCTGCTCGGTGGTGTCGCTGGCCACCATCAGCAGATGGCGCGATCCGTCGACATCCACCGACGCCAGCGAGGCGCTCACCCAGAGCAGTTCGCCACCGAGCGACGACACCTGCACTTCGCGGCCGTCCCAGGCAGGGCCACCCTCGGCGACCGACAGCGCCAGTTCGCCCGCAGCACCGTCGACGAACACGCTGCGCAGCGGCTGCCCGACCACCGCACCGAGATGCCGCCGCGCCGCCTGGTTGGCATAGACGATGTCGCCGCTGCGCGCGTCGACCAGCAGCACCAGCGCCGGCAGCAGCTCGTTGAGCGTGCGGAACCGCGCCTCGCTCTCGCCGAAGCGCGAACGCATCTGACCGCCCAGTTCGACCGCCCGCTGGTGGGTGCTGGCCAGCGACCACAGCAGCAGGGCCAGCAGTGCGCTGATCGCGATGCCGCCCCCCACCACCGCGCGCGCATCCGAGCGCGGCATCGCCTCGGGCCTGGGCCACATCCGCAGCTCCCAGCGTCGCCCGCCGAACTCGACCAGGCGGACCTGGGCATCGGCCGCCGCCGGGCTGCCAGCCGCGGCATGCAGCGGCTGGCCCCCTTCCAGGTCGCGCAGCTCGACCTGCATGAACTCCAGGATCCGCCCGTCCAGTACCTGCTCGACCATCGGCTGCAAGCGCAGGCTGAGCGCAAGCGCACCGATCTCGCGCTCGCGCCGTTCCGCCACCTGCGTCGGCGCCTGGCCGTGCGAGTACACCGGCAGGCGCACGGTCACACCGAGTGCCTGCTCCTGCGCGTGGCCTTCGAACTGGCGCAGCGCGAACGGCGCCGACAGCGTCGGCGCGTCGCTGTCGCGCGCACGCTCGAGCGCGCGCAGGTTCTCCGGTTGCGAGGCGGCGTCGAACCCCAGCAGCACCTCGTTGCCGGCGCGCGGGGTCAAGGACTCGTACCGGTACGTCGGCCTGCCATCCTCGATCCGCCTCCGTGCGAAGGCGGTCACGACGTGCCCCGGCAGCATGCCGCTGTCGCGCAGGTTGTCCTGGTACCGGTCGAAGATCGACTGGTCGACCTGGTCGTTGGACAGGAACACCGTCTGCATCGAGCGCAGCGATTCGGCAGCGCGTCCCAGCGCCCCCCGCAGACGCGCCTGGGCGGCGTCGGACAGCGAGCGCTGCAGTTCTTCGGCAGCGACTCGTGTCTGGGCGGCCTCGCGCCGGGCCAGCTCCGCCGTCAGCACGAGCCCGACCAGCAGCACCACCAGCGCGCCAACGGCCGGCCACCAGCGCGCCGACGCAGGCGGGCTGGGCGAAGCGCTGGGCGCGGGTATCGGCGTCATGCGCGTGGAACGTCCTTGGGGCGGGCAGCCTGCTCAGGGTACGACGGACGGCGCCAAGGGAATGCATGGCCCGCGCCCGGCACCCGCCTGCCCGGCCACGGCCGCGGCGCCGCGCGGTCCGGTCAGGCGTAGAGCGCCGCGTAGCCGGCCGCATCCACCCGTGCGTGGCCGAGCTGGTCGAACTGCGCCCACATGCCCTGCCAGCGCGCGGCGTCGCGCACCACCGGCGCGACCAGGCGCGGACAGGTGTCGGCGATGATCGCGTCCATCAGCGCGCTGCGCTGCTCGCCGCTGTGGCGGTACCAGAGTTCGGCAGCCAGCGCCGGATCGTCGCGGCACAGCGCCGCACCGCGCCCGACCAGCGCGGTCACGGTCTCCACCACCTGCGGGTGTTCGCTCAGGAAGCGCTCGCCGGTGAACAGCTCCAGCGCGGAGAAGTTGTGCAGGCCGACCTGGCCGGTGGCGATGAAGTCCACGTCGATGCCGAGTTCGCGCGCCTCCACGCCTTCGAAGTTGGCGAAGCACAGCCAGGCGCCGTCGTAACCGGCCTGGATGTTCTTCAGGTGCTCGAAACCGGCGCTCTCGATCGTCACCTGCGATGGCGCGAACGCCGCGCCCTGCTGCGCGCACCAGCGCGCCAGGATCTCGACCGCGATCGCATCGGTGACACCGCCCGCCACCGGCGAGGCCAGACGCACGCTGCCACCAGCCAGCAGGCGCCGGCCGGCCTCGCGCTGCAGGACGATGCCGCCGTCGGTCTCGAAGAAGCAGCCCAGCGCCTTCAGGCCCGGGCGGTCGTCGTCGATCATGTGCAGCGGCTCGTTGCACGAGAACGCGACCTCGCCGCTGACCGTCGCGGCCAGGCCGTCGTAATGGTCGTCCGGAGCGATCAGCTCCAGATCCAGCCCGGCCTCGCGGTACCAGCCCGATTCGATGCCGGCGATCAGCGGCAGGTGGTCGGGGTTGAGGAACCATTCGAGCGCGAGCTGCAGCTTCATCCAGGGCACACCATCATCGGGAAAACGCGCAGCCTACGCCGATGCGGCAGTGGCGGCGAGCCGGATGCGATACCCGGCGGTCGCCGGGCCGCCTTGGGGAGCGATGAGCGCACCGTTGCATCGACGCGATGCTGACCTGGGCCGCTGTCTTCGCCATTCACGGCGATCGACCTTCCTCCTGCTGGTGCTGGTGCTGGCGGCGGTGAGCGCCTCCGTGCACGCACATTCCGGCCGCACCGATGCCGCCGGCTGCCACCACGACCGGGGCAACGGCGGCCATCACTGCCACGGCGGCAGCCGCGCGATGGCCGGACCCGGGCCGGCAGCGGCGAGCGCACGCGCGCCCGCGCGCCCGCGGCGGATGCTCCCTGCTACCGCAACTGCGATGCCGCCCGCGCCGCCGGCGTCGCCCCTCTGCGTCGCGGCGAGCCCGGCCATGCGCCGCATCTGGACCGCGACGACGACGGCATCGCCTGCGAACCGTCGCGCCGGCGTTGAACCGGCCGTCGATGCCGCGCGGGTTACGATGCGCGCCCCAGCCGTTGCCGCCTTGCCCATGTCCCATTACACCGGCCCCCTGCTCACCCGCGAGACCGCCGACGCGCTGCAGTCCGCGCGCGACCGTGCCGCGCCCTCGTGGTCGGGCTCGCTGGACCTGGGCCGCAGCGAGGTCGAGGTGCGGCTGGAGGCGGACGCGTGGTTCCTCGGCCAAGCCCACTGGCCGTACCCGGGCAAGCTCAAGGACCGCACCCTGTACTACTGGGATGGCGAGGCGTTCGCGCAGATCTCGCGCTATGCCGGCTCGCTCATCAAGCTGGTGCCGACCGGTTGGGGCGCGCCGACCTTCGAGATCGACGGCATCAAGATGCTGCCGACCTCGAAGCTGTCGCCGTTCGAGGATGCGCGGCGCAAGGTCGCCCTGGTCGAGCCACGCGGGAAGGCGGTGCTCGATACCTGCGGCGGGCTCGGCTACTTCGCCGCGTGCTGCCTGGAGGCGGGCGTCGGCCGGATCCAGTCGTTCGAGAAGAACGCCGACGTGCTGTGGCTGCGCACGCTCAATCCGTGGTCGCCCGATCCCGATTCGGCCGCTGCCGGTGGCCGGCTGCACCTGCAGCACGGCGACGTCTCGCAGGCGATCGCCGCCCTGCCCGATGCCGCGTTCGACGCGCTGCTGCACGACCCGCCGCGTTTCGGCATCGCCGGCGAACTGTACTCGCAGGCCTTCTACGACCAGCTGGCGCGGGTGCTGCGCAAGAGCGGAAAACTATTCCACTACACCGGCGCGCCGAACCGCCTGACCAGCGGCCGCGATGTGCCGCGCGAGGTCGCCAGGCGGCTGGAAAAGGCGGGATTCAAGGCGGATCTGGCGCTGGACGGCGTGCTCGCGGTCCGTCGCTGATCCGGCTCAGCGCGTTTCGGCCGGCTCGTCGCCGCGTGGCAGCGAGGCCGCCCACATGTTGTCGATCAGGTTCGGATAGCGGCGCCCGTTCTCCTTGGCACGCTGGCGGGCGGCGCTCTTCTGCGTCTCGCTGAGCGGCTGCGATGGCCCGCGCTTGCGCGGTGCCGGCTTCTTCCATGGCGGCATTCGGGTAACCATGCGCGCCATCATCGACGCCTGTGGATCGGTGGGGCGTGAATGGGGCGCTGCGTGCGCCGTCATTCGAGACCCTCCGGCCACCGGGCCAGTACCGCCGGCGACAGGCCCATGCGACGGCAGGCCCGCGGTGCGGTGCCGTCGCCGAGTGCGCGGCGGAACAGCGGCGCCATCCGCCGCACCAGCTGCGAGCCGGCCCTGGCACGCAACGGATGCGGAGCGTCCTCGCCCAGCAGATGCCGTGCCCACGGCGGCAGCAGCGCCGCGGCGGCGCCAAGGAAGACATCGCGCGAGATCCCCGGCAGCGGCACGGGCAGGCGGATCGCGGACAGGATCGCCAGCACTTCGCGCGAACGCGCATCCACCCGCAGCAACGGCTGCACCCGCGCGAAGTAGGCCCGCACCTGGTCCTGCGACGCAGGGACATCCACCGCACCCAGCGCTTCGGCCACGCGCCGCACTTCGTCGTAGTAGCGGTCGGCCACGCGGTCGGGCACCGGCCGGCAGTAAGCCCGACAGCCTTCGAGAAAGCCGTAGGCCTCGGTCACATGGACCCAGGTCAGCAGGTCGGGATTGTCTGCGGCATACCGGCGTCCGTCCGGCAGCTGGCCGCTCACGCGCGCATGGATGGCGCGGACCCGCGCCACCAGCGTGTCCACCTCCCCCATCGGCGCGTACGTCGTGCCGGCGACGAAACCGGTGGTGCGGCGCAGGCGCCCGACCAGGTCGTCACGGAAATTGGAATGGTCGTAGACCCCGGCCAGCGCCAGCGGATGCAGGGTCTGCAGCATCAGGGCGCAGAGGCCGCCGGCCAGCATCGCGGGCAGTTCGGCATGCACCCGCCAGGTCACGCTGTCGGGGCCGAACAGCCCCGCATCGCCGGCCGGCTGGTCGTAGTCGATCCCGCTCTGCCCGCGCGGGAAGGCATCCAGCACCCAGCGTCGGATCTGTCGGGAAGCCGGGTCGGCCAGGGAACGCAGCAAGGGCATGGCGGGATCCTAGCAGGAGCCGCGGATACAAACCGTTTCATTTCCGATATAACGAATCAGGGCCATTTAGCTATATCGTTGTGGCACAGGCAGCTCCGCCTTCGTCCCCGGGAGAGCCCCGATGCAGCCCCTTCCCCGCCGCGCCCGCGGCCCCTCCTCCGAGCGTGCCGGCGGTGGTCAGCGCAGCCCGCGCGCGATCGCCCATGGCGACCTGCGCCTGCTCGTCCTGGCCCTGTTGTGCAACCAGCCGCGGCACGGCTACGAACTGATCCAGCTGATCGGCGAGATCTTCCACGGCCAGTACCTGCCGTCCGCCGGCGCGATGTATCCGGTGCTGTCGCAGTTGCAGGAAGGCGGCCTGGTCAGCGGTGCGGACGACGGCGTGCGCCGGCTCTACCAGCTCACCGACACCGGTCGCGGCTATGTCAGGGAGCATGCGGGTCAGATCGCCGAAGCCCAGGCACGCACCGCCGCCAGCGCGCGTGCGCTGGTCAAGGCCGGGCTGCCGTCGCCGGTACGCCACGGCATGGCCTCGATCAAGCGCGCCATCGCCCAGCGCCACGGGCACTGGTCGCCGGAGGTGGCGCAGCAGGTGGAGCAGGTGCTGCAGCGTGCCGCCGCCGAGATCGCGGGGATCGGCCGATGAGCGCCGCCCGCTCCCGTCAGCCGGAAGGCCTGGCCGGCATGCGCATGACCGCGACCCGGCGCGAACTGCTGCAGCTGTTGCAGGAACTGGACGCGCCGCAGGATGCGATCACGCTGTACCGGGATCTGCAGCCCCGGATCAACCGCCCCTTCGCGCTGGGCACCGTGTACCGGATGCTGCGCGAGTTCGAGCAGCGGCGTCTGGTGGTCGCCATCGTCGGCCACGACGGGCGCCTGCTGTGGCGCCTGTGCCCGGTGCCCAGCGCCGCCGGCGATGACGCGGCACCGGTCAGCGAGTGGCTGCAGGCGGTCGCGGCCGAACTCGGCTGCCGTCTGGTCCGCGCCTGATCCCCACGGAGTGCCTCCGCATGCATGAGATCCATCGCCAGCGCCATCCGCTGGTGTTCCGCACCCTGCAGGTCGAGCAGGTCATCGATCTGACACCGCACATGCGCCGCATCGTGCTGGGCGGCGCCGAACTGGAAGGTTTCCTCAGCGCCGCCGCGGATGACCACGTCAAACTGTTCTTTCCCGATGCCGACGGCACTCTGGTCATGCCGACCACCGGCCCGGACGGCACGCCGGTGTATGCCGAGGGCGCACCGCGCTCGCCGGCCCGCGACTACACCCCGCGCAGCTACGCGCCGCAGAGCCGCACGCTGGTCGTCGACTTCGTCCTGCATGGCGACGGTCCTGCAACGGCATGGGCGGCACGGGCGCAGCCTGGCGACCGCCTCGGCCTGGGCGGGCCGCGCAGTTCGGTCGTGGTGGCGGGAGATTTCGACCAGTACCTGCTGTTCGGCGACGAGACCGCACTGCCAGCCATCGGCCGCTGGCTGGAGGAGATGCCATCCGGCCAGCGCGTGCATGCCTGCATCGAGATTCCCGGCGACGCCGACCGCCAGACGCTGCACACCAAGGCCGACGCGACCATCGTCTGGTTGCCCCGCGATGGGGCGGAAGCCGGCGCGCGCCTCGAAGCCGCGCTGCGTGCGCTGCCCGTACCTGCTGGCAATACGTTCTGGTGGATCGCCTGCGAGTCGCGCCACGCCCGCACGATGCGCCAGTTCCTCGAGAACGAGCGCCAGGTGGCCAAGGAGTGGATCCGCGCAACCGGTTACTGGAAGCACGCCGGCGATACCGGCGAGGAGTAAGCGCTTCTATGGGCGACGACTGCGGGCCGCGCGACCCACGACCATGCGCAGCCGCAACGGCGGCCGGGCGGCGATCACCGACTGCGACGCCCTGAAGCGTTCCCGTTGATCCCGCTTCAATCGCTGCGTCGCTCCAGGCTGCCTGAGCGTCCCGGCCAGCGAGCTCGCAACACGCGTCGCGCGGCGCAGCCCGCGTTCGCTTACGGCAGCCGGATCTTCCAGCCCTCGTCCTGCCTGGACAGCCGATGCGACTCGGTCCTGTCCTTGCCGTTGTTGAAGACCAGCTTCACTTCGATCTGCGCACCACTGCCATCGGCCGTGACCTTGGAGTCGAGTACCTCGACCCGCTCCAGACCCCCGTTGGCGGCAATCAGGCCCTGCACCTCGGCCACGACCACCTGCACCTTCTCCCTGAACCTCTCCATCTCCCCGGCATCCAGGTCGGCGAACGAGACCTGGGCGCTCGCCTTCTCGACGTTGCCTTTCTCCGCAGCGAGATAGAAGGCCTCCGCCGCCGACTCCGGCTTCGGCGAACAGGCCGCCAGCGCGAAGACGGCGCAGCACAGGAAGAATGTCTCGATCGGACGGGACAAACGCATCGGATGCTCCTTGCAGGGGACGAGGCCGGGCATTCTATCGGAGCGGCCACCATACCCGGCGCGGAGACACCATTGGGGTCGCCGACGAACGCAGCTCGCGCACTCAGCTTCGGCGGTACCGGCGGTACAGGCGGTACAGGCGGTACAGGCGGTACAGGCGGTACAGGCGGTGAGGGTGAGGGTGAGGGGCGGGCGGGCGGGCGGGCGGGCGGGCGAGGAAAATTACCTGGAACAGCCATCAAATCGCCACGACAGCCCCGCATGGCGCCTGCACCCGCGCGGGCGATGACGCAGCACCGCTCAGCGAGTGCCAGCAGGCGAATGTCATGGCCGGTGGTAAGAGAAATCTGGAAGAGAATCTCCTCGCACCTTCTGAAGGCTGCACGCATCGCTCGTGATTACGCAACGTCGTAGTAACGAGGGAGATCCAACGCCGGGTGAGGGCAGCAGCAACGCACGAGACCCGCTGCCAGTGCGGCCAGCACAAGAGGAAGCGCGCTGAGGCACCCCGCCATCGTCAGCACACATCGGCCCGGACGCTGGTACATGCTGCGCATCATCGCGTCAGCAGCCTGCTGGGTCCCGGTGTCCCGGCAACAAGGAGGCGGTGACCAAGCACACGCGGCAGGTCTGCAGTGCCATCGTGCATCCGCTTCCCTTGTTGATCAGTTCATTTGATGATCTGCCATCAGGCAGTGCTTGGCGCACATGCTGGGGTTCCGAGCATGGCGCAGCGGCGCAGTGGCTTGCGCGCAGTCATGCCGCAGGAGCATCCCAGTGGGTGTGTCCGCGACGTGGCGCATGTCGTGGATCACTTCTGATTGCGGCCCGATCATCGCGGTGCTCGCCGTTTCGTCATTCACGATGTCGCACGTGCCGTTCGGCGCCACGATGGAGAACACGCTGCACTGGGCGCCGAAGCCCCAGGACTTTCATGTGCAGCATGGTCGTGGTCGATCGCTGCAACTCAGAAAGAGCACCTGCAGAGGCGCTAGTGCAGCCGTGATTGCAGCAGCAGAACGCCGAAGCCGAGGACCACAAGCTGGCCTGTGGTGCCGTCGCGCGCTCGCTGCCTTGTGGATCAGATCGTTGTGATGTTCCACCACCAGGCAGGCGTCGGCGCCTGTTCTGGTCATTTCCGAGCCGACGGAGGCGGATTCCGCGGCGGGAATGCTCCACGGCTCGTCTGAAGGATCGGCCTGCAGACCTCCTCATGGCCGCCAGCAAGGAGCAGCTGATCCGCGCAGCAACTGCCGCCTGACACGCGAAACCGTTCGGCAGTGTGGTGGCACGCTCGCAGCCGCATCCAAGACCAACTCACACGCACAGCCGGTCGGCAGCAGGATCAGGTACCGGGTCCATTGAGGCGCAGTCCGGTCGATGGACTGCCGCAGGAACGCCGCGGCGGCCGGCGGCAGTTTGGGGTTGCTCAGTCCAACCAGCAGGACTCCTTGGAACAGCCGTCGCATCGGCCGGGCTGGCGATATCCGATCACGCCGCTCTCCGCGGTGCCGGGGGGCGTCCAATCATCGCGACAAGCGCGCACCGATGCATTCCGCAGGCTCTGCGATCCATCAGTGATCGAGACAGCCTGCTGTCCCGGCCGGTCCCTGGCCATCTGCCCGGCCAATCCCCGGCCAATTCCGGGCCATCGCCAGCGGGATCGGCTGCGTCCCGACACGTGCATGACACGTGCGCGGTCTTTGGCTGCAGGCGGAGCACTGACCAGCAAGTTTCGAGCGCACAAAAAACAAACCCCCCAGCGTGAGCTGGGGGGTTTGCGGGTATAAAACCCTGGCGATGACCTACTCTCGCATGGGAATCCCACACTACCATCGGCGCAGTTGCGTTTCACTTCCGAGTTCGGGATGGGATCGGGTGGTTCCACAACGCTAATTTCACCAG
>NZ_JACVAP010000008.1 GCF_014851915.1 Xanthomonas sp. XNM01 | reverse complement strand
GCGCGAGAAGTACGTCAGCAGCAAGTAAGGCTTCGCGCCGGATCCCCGGCCACGTGCAGCGCACGCGGCGCGCGGCGGTCATGCGAGCCGGTGGCTCGCCAGCATGCCCGCCTTGCCCAGCGCGAGAAGTACGTCAGCAGCACGTAAGGCTTCGTGCCGGCTCAGTCGCCGGCGACCAGCTGGACCACGCCGTTGCCGACCACGCGGGCGTTCACGATGCGGCCGGTGCTGCGGTTGCGGACGGTGACCATCGCCGATGGCGCGCCGTCCTGCAGGGCGGTACCGGCGATGCTGACCTCGAAGCCGGGGCGGCCGGCGACGATGCGCACGCCCTGGCCGCGGCGCACGCCGTCCTCGGCGTACAGGAAGCGCTCCTGCAGCACCTGTCCCCTGCGCAGGCTGCGCCGGGTGCTGCGTCCGGCCGCCAGGTCCGGATCGGCCAGTGCGTCGGGAAACAGGGCCAGGTCGTGCTCGGCCACGCCCAGTGCGCCAGCCTCCAGCGCCCGGCCGGCCGGGACCTGCTCCTGCACCACCACCACCGGCGCCATCAGCGCGACGCGGACCACGTAAGCGGCCGGCGGCTGCCCGCTGCCGGCGCAGCGGAGTGCGACCCGCAGGCGGTCGGGCCGGCTGCCATCGGCCACCTCGGCCTCCGGCGTGGCGCAGGCCGGCGGCTGCCGGGCCGGCGCGACCACGGCCAGGTCGATCCGCGGCGAGGGCCGGCCCTGTTCGCGGAGCATCGCCTGCAGCCAGCTGCGGGCCGCCGCCTCGACCGCGGCCTGCGCCGGGTCGGGACCGGCGGACCGTGCCGGCGCTGCGCCCAGGGCGAGCCCCACGGACAGGCCGGCGGCGGCGAGGAAGCGCAGCTGGAACGAGGACTTCGGCATCGCCGGCGATTATCCGGCGCCGGCCACGGCGCGATCGCTCAAGGTGTTTTTAGATTTCGAGCCGTGGCGGCGGGCCTGCCTACCATGCGATCTCCGGCCGTGGCGATTGCGCGGCCTCCTGGGAATCGGCAAGCCATGGGACTGAATCTCGAGCAGGCGCTGGGCCTGCATCCTGCCGCGCTGAAGCTGCGTGGCGAACGCGCGCGCGTGCTGGCCTCCAACCTGGCCAACGAGAGCACGCCCGGCTACCAGGCGCGCGACCTGGACTTCCGTGCGCGCCTGCGCGAGGCGGAGTTCGGGTTCGAGTCGGCCGGTGCGATGCCGATGTTCGAGTCCGAAGGCACCCTGTACCGGGTTCCCAGCCGCGCCAGCACCGACGGCAACAGCGTCGAACTGGGCGTGGAACAGGCCGAATTCGCCCAGAACGCACTCGATTTCCAGACCAGCCTGACCTTCGTGAACATGAAGATCAAGGGCCTGGCCGGCGCGATCAGCGGGCAGGGGTAAGCGGACATGGCCTTCAAGCAGATCGCCGAGATCGCCGGCTCCGCGATGTCCGCGCAGACGGTGCGGATGAACACCATCGCCAGCAACCTGGCCAACGCCGGCACCTCGGGCACCGAGCAGAACGCCTACCAGGCGCGCAAGCCGGTGTTCGCGTCGGTGTTCAACGGCGTCGGCGCCCGCGTGCAGGTGGTCGACGTGATCGGCAGCCAGGACCCGCTGGAGCGCAAGTACGAGCCCGGCAACCCGCTGGCCGACGACCAGGGCATGGTCTTCTACTCCAACGTCAATCCGGTGGAGGAGATGGCCGACATGATGGCCGCCTCGCGCGCCTACTCGACCAATGTCGAGGTGCTGGTGCGGATCAACGGCATGCAGCAGCAGGTGCTGAAGATGGGTGAAGGCGCATGAGCACGGCGGTCCAGAACAATGCCGCGGCCGCCTTCCCGGGCACCGGCACCGATGCGGTCAAGAGCAACGGCGAGAAGGTCTCGGACCTGTTCCTGACCCTGCTGGTCGCGCAGATCCGCAACCAGGATCCGCTGGCGCCGATGGAGAGCAAGGACTTCGTCAACCAGTTCGCCTCGATGAGCCAGGTCGAGATGATGGAGAACCTGGCCAGCCTGACCAGCGCCTCGGCGGCGCTGCAGGAAAGCATGCTGGTGGTGAGCCTGGGCTCGCAGGTCGGCTCGGAGGTGATGGTCGCCACCGATTCGGTCGCGCTGGGCGGCGACGCCGTCCGCGGCGGCTTCGTGCTGGAGTCGGCGGTCGCCGACGCCACCGTGGTGCTCAAGGGCAGCGACGGGGTCGAGCACCGGATCGCGCTGGGCGCGCAGGACGCGGGCACGGTCGACTTCCGCATCGATCCGCAGGCGCTGGGCCTGAAGGCCGGGCGCTACAGCCTGCGCGTGGACACCGGCACCGACCAGGCCCCGCGCACCGAGATCCAGGGCCAGCTGCAGAGCGTGCGCCTGGATGCGAGCGGCGCGGTGGTGCTCGCGGTCTCCGGCGTCGGCAACGTCGGCACCGGCGAGATCTCGCGCTTCCTCGGCCGCTCCGGCGGCGTCCCGACCTTTTCCTCGAACGGAGTCTGACCGGCCATGGCCTTCAACATAGCGCTCAGCGGCCTCAACGCGGTCAACAGCCAGTTGAGCCAGATCAGCAACAACATCGCCAACAGCGGCACCTACGGCTTCAAGTCCGGCCGCGCCAACTTCGCCGCCGCCTACATGCAGGCCGAGGTCGGTGGCGTCTACGTCGGCTCGACCAGCCAGACCATGACCAAGAGCGGCAACGTGCTGCCGACCGGCCGCGGGCTGGACGCGGCGATCCAGGGCCGCGGCTTCTTCGTCTCGCGCGACACCAACGGCATGCTGGTGTACTCGCGCATGGGCATGTTCAACGTGGACAAGGAAGGCTACGTGGTCGATGCCTTCAGCCGCCGCGTGCAGGGCTACGGCACCGAGAACGGCGGCGTGATGGGCGACCTGAGCGTGCCCACCGAGGCGATGCTGGCCGAGGCCAGCACCAGCCTGCGCTACGCCGGCAACATGTCGGCCGACTGGACCACCCCGGCGCTGGCGTTCGACATGAACGAGCCGACCTCCTACAACGACCTGCAGGTCTCCAGCGTGTACGACTCGCTGGGCCGCCAGCACACGCTGACCCAGTACTTCGTCAAGGGCGCCACCACGGCGACCGGCAGCGACGTGGACGTGTACTACGCGCTGGACGGCGTGCTGGTCGGCGGCACCCCGGACCACACCCTGAACTTCGGGCTCGATGGCCGCCTGGGCGGCACCGGCGCGACCACGCTGAACCTGCCGGCGACGCTGGCCACGCTGGCCGGCGCCGAGGCGCTGGAGATCGACCTGACCTACACCGGCACCACCTACCAGGGCGGCCGCTTCACCACCACCACCAACCGTCCGGACGGCAACGCTCCCGGCACGGTGATCGACGTGGGCCTGGGCGAGGACGGCAGCATCCAGGTCCAGTACAGCAACGGCAGCCGGGTCAGCGCCGGCACCCTGACCCTGGCGGTGTTCCCGAACGAGCTGGCGCTCAACCCGGTCGACGGCACCGCCTGGCAGCCCAACTCCAGCACCGGCGAACCGATCTACGGCGCCGCCGGCGCCGGCCTGATCGGCGCGCTGGCGGTGGCGTCGCTGGAGAGCTCGAACGTGGACATGGCCACCGAGCTGGTCAACCTGATGACCGCCCAGCAGAACTACCAGGCCAACTCGAAGGTGCTCAGCACCGAGAGCGAGATGATGCGCACCCTGATGCAGTCGATCTGACGTCATGGATGCCTTCCTCTACACCGCGGTCAGCGGCGCCGACTACGCGCAGCGCGCGCTGGCGGTGCGCGCCAACAACCTGGCCAACGCGCAGACCTCCGGCTTCCGCGCCGACATGGCGATCGCCGAGCACCTGCAGGTGAACGGCTACGGCTACGACTCGCGCCACCAGGCCGGCGTCACCGGCACGGTGGTCGACCAGAGCCGCGGCCGGCTCAGCGAGACCGGCCGGCCGCTCGACGTGGCGGTGCAGGGCGACGGCTACTTCAGCGTGCAGGCCGAGGACGGCGTGGCCTATTCGCGCGCCGGCCATTTCGTGGTCGACGAGGAAGGCGCGCTGACCCTGGACGGGCGTGCGGTGCTCGGCGAGGGCGGCCCGATCGTGCTGCCGCCCTACGAGGCGCTGGACGTGGGCGCCGACGGCAGCATCTCGATCATGCCGCTGGGCGGCACCGAGATGCAGGTCGCCGACCGCCTGGCGCTGGTGCGGCCGGAGCCGGCCGACCTGGTCAAGCGTCCGGACGGCCTGCTCGGCTCGCGCACCGGCATCGGCTACGGCCTGGATCCGGACGTGCGCGTCGCGGCGGGCCATCTGGAAGGCAGCAACGTCTCGGCGATCGAGGAAATGATGCAGACCATGCAGCTCAGCCGCACCTTCGAGATGCAGATGCGCATGTTCCGCAACGCCGACGAGATGGCCGAGACCGGCAATCGCCTGATCCGCGGCTGATCGCGGCCACCACCCCACTTCCGAGAGCACTCCGATGAACCAGGCACTGTGGATCAGCAAGACCGGCCTGCAGGCGCAGGAAGCGCGGCTGCAGACCATTTCCAACAACCTCGCCAACGTCAACACGGTCGGCTTCAAGCGCGACCGGGCGATGTTCGAGGACCTGTTCTACCGGGTCGAGCAGCAGCCGGGCGCGCAGCTCAACGACGCCAACCTGTCCGGTGGCGTGCAGCTGGGCAACGGCACCCGCCTGGTCGGCACCCAGAAGGTGTTCACCACCGGCAACCTGCTGCCGTCCGGCGGCCAGCTGGACCTGGCCATCGTCGGCGACGGCTTCCTGCAGGTCGAGCTGCCGAACGGCGAGATCGGCTACACCCGCGCCGGCCAGCTGCGTCCGGACCAGGACGGCAACCTGACCACCGCGCAGGGCCTGCCGATCGTGCCGGCGATCACCATCCCGCAGAACGCCACCGAGGTCACCATCGGCGAGAACGGCGTGGTCACCGTGACCACCAGCGATTCGGTCAACGCGACCGAGGTCGGGCAGCTGCTGCTGGCCGGCTTCGTCAATCCGGGCGGGCTGCTGGCGGTCGGCGACAACCTGTACCGCGAGACCGTGGCCAGCGGCGCGCCGAGCGAAGGGCAGCCGGGCCTGGAAGGCCTGGGCAAGCTCAAGCAGTACGCGCTGGAAGGCTCGAACGTGCAGGCCGTCGAGGAGATGGTCGAGATGATCGCCGCGCAGCGCACCTACGAGATGAACACCAAGGTGCTGACCGCGGCCGACAACATGATGCAGCAGCTGGCCCAGGCGGCACGCTGATGTCCGCATCCGCCCGTCTGCTGGCGCTGGCGCTGCTCGCCACCTGCATGGCGGGCTGCACGACGATCCGTGGCGAGGTCGCGATGCCGCAGGTCGACGACATGCCGGAGCTGGCGTGGGAGCCGCAGCAGGGCCAGTCCGGCGGCGTGTTCGTGCCCGGTTCGGTGCGCGCGCTGACCTCGGACAGCCGCGCCTACCGCGCCGGCGACGTGCTGACCGTGGTGCTGCAGGAATCGACCCAGGCCAGCAACCGCAACAACAGCGCGATCAGCAAGGAATCGAGCTTGAGCATGGCGCCGGGACGGCTGCTGGGTTCGGAGGTGGACCTGGACACCGAACTCGGCCTGACCCGCGGCGCCACCGGCGCCGGCAGCAGCAGCCAGCAGAACATGCTGGTCGGCTCGGTCACGGTGATCGTGCAGCGGGTGCTGCCCAACGGCCTGCTCCAGGTCGGCGGC
Source organism: Xanthomonas sp. XNM01 (assembly GCF_014851915.1). GTDB lineage: Bacteria > Pseudomonadota > Gammaproteobacteria > Xanthomonadales > Xanthomonadaceae > Pseudoxanthomonas. The sequence continues at coordinate 120,745 of NZ_JACVAP010000008.1, read as the reverse complement.
GAGAAGAGCCTGGGCCTGAACCAGGGCGTGGAGACCGTGCGCCTGCACGGCTACGTGCGGCCGGCCGACATCGGCTCGGACAACCGCGTGTCCTCGCAGCGCGTGGCCAACGCCCGCATCCAGTACTCCGGGCGCGGACCGGTCGCCAGCGCCAACCGCGCCGGCTGGCTGACCCGCTTCTTCAACAGCCCGCTGATGCCGTTCTGACATGCGCCCCGTGATTCCCGCCCCGCCCCACCTTCGCCACGCCGCGCTGCTGTGCCTGCTGGCGCTGCTGGCCGTGGCCGCACCGGCGACGGCGCAGCGCATCGGCAGCCTGGTCGACGTCGAAGGCGTGCGCGAGAACCAGCTGGTCGGCTACGGCATCGTGGTCGGCCTCAACGGCAGCGGCGACGGCACCCAGGCGCGCTACACCGGCCAGTCGATCCGCAACATGCTCGACCAGTACGGCGTGCGCATGCCCGACGGCCAGGCGCTGCGCGCGCGCAACACCGCCGCGGTGATGGTCAGCGCCAGCTTCCCGCCGGGCTACCGCAAGGGCCAGACCATCGACATCACCGTGTCCTCGATCGGCGATGCCAAGAGCCTGCGCGGCGGCACCCTGCTGCTGACCCCGCTGACCGGCGCCGACGGCCAGGTCTATGCGCTGGCCCAGGGCAACGTGGTCGTGCCCGGCCTGAGCGCGCAGGGCAACAGCGGCTCCAGCGTCACCATCAACACCCCGACCGCCGGCCGCATTCCCAACGGCGCCACGGTCGAGCAGGTGATCCCGTCGGATTTCAGCACCGCGCCGACGATCCGGCTCAACCTCAAGCGTCCCGACTTCCAGACCGCCACCAACATCACCGACGCGCTCAACCGCGAGCTCGGCGCCGATGCGGCCTACTCGCTGGATGCGACCGCCGTGGAGGTGACCGCGCCGGAGGATGCGCGCGCGCGGGTGGCCTTCGTCGCCCGGCTGAACGCGATCAGCGTCGACGCCGGCAGCGGCGTGCCGAAGGTGGTGTTCAACTCGCGCACCGGCACCGTGGTCATCAGCCAGGACGTGACGGTCAAACCGGTCGCGGTCTCGCATGGCGCGCTGCGGGTGACCATCGGCGAGGACTACGCGGTCAGCCAGCCCAACGCCTTCGGCGGCGGCCAGACCGCGGTCACGCCGCGCTCGGACGTGCAGGTGCAGGAGCCGGTGCCGCATGCGTTCCAGTGGCCGGCCGGCGCCAGCCTGCAGTCCATCGTCGACACGATCAACGCCATCGGCGCCACGCCGGACGACATGATGGCGATCCTGCAGGCCCTGTCCGAGGCCGGCGCCCTGTCCGGCGAACTGGTGGTGATCTGATGATGCCCGTGCCGCTGCCTGCCCTGCTGCCCTTCCCGTCCGCGCCCTCGTCCGCGCAGCCGGCGATCGCCCCGTCGGCCGACGGCGTCGACGCCTCGCTGCAGCAGGCCGCGGTGCAGTTCGAAGGCCTGTTCATCGCGCAGATGCTCAAGGCCATGCGCCAGGCCGCCGACGCCTTCGGCGACGGCAAGGGAGACGGCGAAGGCGCGGCGATGATGGACCACGCCTACTGGACGGTCGCCGACGGCATCGCCAGCCAGCGCGCGTTCGGCATCGCCGACGCGCTGATCGCCCAGATGGGCGCCGCCCCGACCGGGACCGGCGGACGCTGACGCGTCCCCGGCCCGCACCGCCACGGAGCCACACGATGAGCATCACCCACATCGGCCTGTCCGGCCTCATGGCCTCGCAGACCGGCCTGAACATGGCCTCGCGCAACACCGCCAACCTGCTGACCACCGGCTACACCCGCCAGGGCGTGCTGCTGTCGGCGCGGGTCGGCGGCGGGGTCGAGGTGAACGCGCTGCTGCGCTACGCGGATACCTACAAGAGCCAGCAGCTGTGGAGCACGCAGGCGCAGGAAGGCCGCTACGGCGCGACCGAGTCCTACTTCCGCCAGCTCGAGGAAGTGATGGGCTTGGGCGAGGGCTCGGTGAAGGGCGGCGTCGATGCGTTCTTCGCGACCCTGGACGAGGTCAGCACCGAGCCGACCTCGGTGCCGCTGCGGCAGCAGGTGATCTCGGCGGCCGACAACCTGGTCAAGCGCTTCGACAGCCTGCGCCAGACCCTGTTCGGCCAGCTCGAGGCGACCCGCCAGCAGGCCTTCACCATCGTCGACCAGGCCAACACCCTGGCCGACACCATTGCCCGCCTCAACGAGCGCATCGGCGAGGCCGCCGCCACCGGTGGCGCGCCCTCGGAGCTGCTCGACCAGCGCGACCGCGCGATCGGCGAGCTGGCGACCCTGGTCGGCGTGCGCGTGGTCCACCATCCGGACGGCATGGTCGACGTCAGCCTGGAGAACGGCCCGCCGCTGGTCGCCGGCAAGCTGGCCGGCAGGATGCAGGCCGTCACCGCGGCCAACGGCACCTTCTCGCTCGGCATGACCCTGGGCGGCTCGCAGTTCGGCCTGGTCGGCGAACGCATGGGCGGCTCGCTCGGCGGCCTGTACGGCTACGCCAACGACGTGCTGGTGACCCAGCTAGATTCCACCCACGCGCTCGCCTCGGAACTGGCGACCCGGATCAACGCCAGCCTGACCGCCGGCTACGGCACCGACGGCCTGCCCGGCAGCGGCCTGTTCGTGATCGACGCGGCCAGCGGCCGGATCTCGCTGGACCCGGCCGCCACCCAGGCCCGGCTCGGCTTCTCCTCCAGCGCCACCGAACCGGGCAACAGCGACAACCTGGCCGCGATCATCGACGTGCGCACCCAGACCTTCGCCCTGCCCGGCCTGGGCACGGTTTCGATCGGCGACGCCTACACGATGATGGTCGGCAAGCTCGGTTCGGACAGCAAGAGCAGCCAGGCCTCGCTGGAGACCGCCGCGACCCTGCGCGAGCAGGCGCACCTGAGCCTGCTGTCGATCAGCGGCGTCAACAGCGAGGAGGAGGTGATCCGCATCTCCGAACTGCTGCAGGCCTACCAGGCCAACATGAAGGTCATCTCGGTGGCCAACGAGCTCTTCGACACCACGCTCAACGCGCTGTAAGGAACCCCCATGCGCATCGCCAACGGACACTTCAGCACCACCATCCAGGGCACTCTGGGCAAGGGCAACCTGCAGCTCGGCGAGCTGATGACCCGGATGTCGCGCGGCGAACGCCTGCTGCGGCCCTCGGACGACCCGATCGCCAGCGTGCGCCTGCGCATGCTCGAGCGCGACGCGGTGATGCTCAAGCAGTACCGCAGCAACATCAGCGCGCTGGGCATCCGCCTGCAGCAGAACGAGACCCAGCTCGACGGCATGCTCGATTCGGTGATGTCGGCCAAGGACCTGGTGCTGTGGGCGCTGGACGGTTCCAACACGCCGGAGGACCTCAATGCGATGTCCTCCAGCATGCGCACCCTGCGCGACACCCTGCTGACCTCGGCCAACGCCAGGAACTCGGAAGGCCATTACCTGTTCTCCGGCACCGCGACCTCGACCGCGCCGATCGCCTACGACCCGGCCCAGCCGGCCGGTGCGCGCTACAGCTTCGCCGGCAACACCAGCCAGCAGCAGGTGGTGGTCGGCAACGGCATCACCCAGGCCGGCAACGTCAGCGTCGACAACGTCGCCGAAGTGCTGAACCAGATGGACGCGGCGCTGGCGCTGATGGAGGACCCCACGGTCAACGTCAACGATCCGGCCGTGCGCGCGACCCTGGCCGCGGCCGAGCGTGCGCTCGACGACGGCATCGGTTCACTGAGTTCGCGCATCGCCCAGCTCGGCGGCGCCCAGAACACGCTGCGCGTGCTCGACGACAGCCACGCCTCGGCCCAGGTCAGCAACGGCGAGGCGCTGCAGCGCGTCGGCGGGCTCGACGTGGTCGAGACCTACGACCAGCTGACCCGGCACACGGTCGCGATCCAGGCCACCTACAAGGTCTACGGCCAGATCATGCAGCTGAACCCGTTCCAGCTGCTGTGAGGCGCACATGAGCGTGCGCCTGCTGCCGGCAGGCATCGAGCGGCAGACGGTGTCGCGCTCCGATGCGGTCGCCGCGCCGCCGGTGGTCGCCGGCAGTGCGCCGCCGCCGCGTGCGCCGGAACGGCGCCAGGAAGGCGACGCTTCCTGGTTCACCGGTTTCGCCGCGCGCCAGTCCCGGCTCAACCAGCACACCACCGCCGCGCAGCGCGCGCTGGCCTTCCTGGAGGCGCTGCAGCCGCGCCTGCGCGACCTCGGCCGCCGCCTCGGCGCCGACCCGGGCGGCGCCGGCGTGCCGCCGGCACTGGGCGAGAGCCTGGAGCAGGTGCGCGCGCTGTGGGCGCAGCGGCACGCGATCAGCGGCGGCACCCTCGATGGCGAGCTGGGGTTCTTCCCCGGCGGCGATGCCCGCCAGGCGTTCCGGCTGCGCGGCCTGGACCGGGCCGCGCTGGCGCTGGCCGAGGGCGAAACGCTGACTTTCTACCCGCGCGGCATGGGCCGTCCGGCCCGGACCCTGTACCTGGCCGCCGACGGCGACCTGCCCTCGCGCGTGGCGCGGCTGGAACAGAGCCTGGCACCGGCCGGGATCCGGGTCCGGCTCGATGCAGACGGCGAGCCGACGCTGTCGATCCTGGAATCGGCCTGGGACGGCCTGCGCGAGCAGCTGCTGGTGCAGGGCGGCGGGCGCCGCTTTCCCAGCGGCTGGCCGACCCGGGTCGCCGCCGAGCCGGTGCCGGGCCGCATCGCGCCGGCGCAGTGGCAGGTGGAGGACACCGACGGCCGCCGCCAGACCTTCCGCCAGACCAGCGCCACGCTGACCGTGGTCGAACAGGCGCGCACCGACCTGACGCGGATGCTGGCCGAGAGCGCGTCCACCGTCTACGCCGAGCACCGCCGGCCGGGCCGCGCGACCCTGGGCGCGGCCGCGCATGCCTTCGCCGCGGCGCTGGCCGAGGACTCCGGCTACCGGCGGCTGTCGACCGCGGGCGCGTGCCTGCGCGGGCTCAACCGGCAGCGCGTGGGGTCGGTGCTGGACCACTGAGCGACGCGCACGGGCGCATGCCGCCCGTCAGGATGGAAGACCGGTCGCGGTCTGCACGGCGGGCGCATGCGGCCCGATCGTCGTCCCCCTCCCGGTTGCCGGATCTTCCCGCGCGCGCCGCACAGTCCGCTCAGCCGCGCGGCAGCACGATCCGCAGCTCGCTGCCATGGCCCAGGCGGCTGCTCATCGACACCTCGCCGCCGTGGCGCTCGACCACGCTGCGGACGAAGGCCAGCCCCAGGCCGACGCCGCCGGCGCCCTCCTGGTGCCCGCACAGCTGCACGAACGGGTCGAACAGATGCGGCAGGTCGGCCTCGGCGATGCCATGGCCCTGGTCGGCGACGCGCACTTCCAGCGTCGCCTCGTCGAGCGCGCGGACCCGGGTCAGCACCCGCGTCTGCCGCGGCGAGTACTTGATCGCGTTGTCGATGACGTTGACCAGCACCCGCACCAGCATCGCCGCATCGCCGGAAATCCAAGTGTTCTCGGCGTCGCTGAGCGGGCCGACCAGCTCGATCGCGCGCTGCTCGGCGGCGATCCACATCTGGTCGATCGCCTCGGCGGCCACGTCGGCCAGGCACACCGGTGAGAACTGGGTGCGGTTGAGCTGCTCGGCGCGCGACAGCTGCAGGAAATCGCGCGACAGGCGCAGCGAGTAGTCGGCCTGGCGGCGCAGTTCGTCGAGGAAGGACAGGTCGATGCCGGTCGGCACCACCGGGCGTTCGCTGATCCGTTCCGAGTGCTCCTCGATCAGCGCCAGCATCGTGGTCAGCGGGCTGCGCAGGTCGTGCGCGATGTGGCGCAGCGCGACCTTGTCGCAGCCGCAGCCGTTGGCCTCCAGATCGACCAGACAGAGCAGGCTGTGCGGCAGCTGCGTGGTCGTCGCCGGCAGCGCATAGGGCAGGTGCAGCGGCAGCCAGCGGCGGCCATCGATGCGCACCCCTACCCCGCCCTGCGGATCGTCCTGCTCCAGTCCGGCCAGGAAGGTCTCCAGTCCGCCCGCGTCGGCCGGCATGCCGGCGGCGGTGGCCAGGCGGCGGCCACGCTGGTTGTGCAGCACCACCCGGCCATCGGCATCGAGCAGGAACACCGGATACGGCACCCGCTCGAGCATCGCCGCCTGCAGCAGCGCGCGGTCGCGGCTGCGCCGTCGGCGATGACGCAGGCCGGCCGCGCCGGCACCGGCGGCGGCACTGCCGACCGCGAGCGCGCCGAGGGTCAGCCAGGCCGGCAGCGTGCCCGCCGCGGCCAGGGCCGCGGCCTGCGCCTCACTCGCCAGCAGCAGGCCGAGGCCGGCCAGCACCATGAGTGCAGCGCCCGGCACGAACGCATGGCGACGCCCGCCGCCTGCCGGCGTGTCCCGGCCGATCGGCACCGCCATCAGCTGACGCGCAGGGCCAGGTGACCGGGATGGCCGGCGCCGGCCTCGCGGCCGCGCTGGCGCGCGCCGGGCAGCTGTTCGAGCCGGTAGCCGTGGTTGTAGACGGTCGAGACGATCATGCCGTTCTTGGCCCGCAGCTCCAGGCTGCTGCGCAGCTTGCTGACGTAGGTGGCCAGGGTGGCGTCGTACTTGCGCTCGACCTCGCCCCAGATGCAGCCGATCAGCTCGTCCTTGCTGACGATCCGGCCGAGGTTGCGGAACAGGTGCTGGGCCAGGGCGAACTCGCGCGACGGCAGGTGCACCAGGCGGCTGGCCGCACCGGCATCGACGCGCACGCTGCGCGCGTTCGGGTCCAGCGTGTAGGCGCCGACGGTGAGCACGTCGCCGCGCAGCTTCTCGGGAAAGTACTTGCGCGCCTGCGCGCGGATCCGCGCGATCAGCTCACGCTCGCCGGCCGGCTTGATCAGGTAATCGTCCGCGCCGCTCTCCAGGCCCTCGACGATGCTGTCCTCGGTGTCGTGCTGGGTCAGCATGATCACCGGCAGGGTGTCGGCGTGCCGCTCGCGGGCCCAGCGCAGCACGTCGATGCCGCTCCTGCCGGGCACTTCCCAGTCCAGCAGCAGCATGTCGACCTGCTCGGTCTCCAGCAGCTTGATGAAACTGTTGCCGTCGTGGCGCACCACGCTCTTGTAACCGGCCCGGTCCAACCAGCTCGCGACCGACATGGCCTGCCGGATCGTGTCTTCCAGAATCGCGACGCGCATCTTGGGTGAAATCCTGTTCAGTGGAGGTCGATGCGGGGGCGCGACCGCAGCGTCTTCGTCCGGTCCAGTGGACGGGAGAAACCGGTGCGGCCGACGAGCGACCTCGGTCCGACGGATGCACGAGTCGTGCCGGACCCTCCGCGTCCAGGCACGTCCCCTTCGTCCTCCCGGCGAAGGGCTCCACGAAGCGTGATTGGCTTCATGGAAACAATGCGAACTCCATCAAACTTATGGTCCTGCTCGATCTACATTCCGAAAGTCGTTGATCGGAAAGCAGATTCCTCATCGCCCTCACTGATCGTCAGGCGGCGGATTTTCTTGAGGACGGCGCTGCCGTTCTGTGCGCGCACGCACATCCCGACGGTCGTCGGGTCGGACAACCGTCGCTTCGGCAGGACATGCAGCATCGGCGAGGCGCGCGCGCGCGCCGCATTGCGCCGGATCAATGGCGCGCTCCGGCAGGATGCACACGCAGGCCGGTCAGCCGAGCGCGCCGACCAGGCTCACTTCCTTGCCTTCGGGGATCTCGTTGTAGGACAGCACGCTCAGCCCCGGCGCGAACAGCCGCGCGTAGCGCGCGAGGATCGGCCGCAGGCGCGGGATCACCAGCAGCACCGGCGGCAGGCCCTGCTGCTTCATCTGCTCGCGCGTGGCCGGCATGTTCAGCTGCAGCTGGGTCAGCACGTTGGGATCGATCGGATAGTTGTCCAGCGGCAGCCGCCCGCCCGAACTCTCGGCGCTGCTCAATGCGCCCAGCAGCAGGCTTTCCAGTTCGCTGCCCAGACCGAAGCCCTGGATCTGGCGCTTCTGTCCGACCAGGTCGGTGACGATCTGCCGGCGCAGCGCGCAGCGCACCTCGGCCGCCAGCAGGATCGGATCCTTGGTGGTCTCGGCCGCCTCGATCAGTGCCGACGCGATGGTCTGGATGTCCTTGAGCGAGACGTGCTCGACCAGCAGCAGGGTGAACACCCGGCGCAGCTGACCATGGGTCAGCGCCTTGCCCAGCGCCTCGGCCAGCACCGGCGCCAGCGCGGTCAGCCGCTCCAGCATCGCGGCCACGTCGTCATAGCTGAAGAGCTCGTGGATGCTCTCGCGCACCACCTTCGACAGATGGGTGGCGATCACCGTCGAGCAGTCGACCACCTGGTAGCCGAGGCCGAGCGCATGCGCGCGGCGGTCCGGGTCGATCCAGGTGACCTGCATCTCGTAGGCCGGATCGACGTCGGGGATGCCGTCGAGCTGGCCGTACACGTTCGGCGAAGGAATCGCCATCAGCTGGCTGGCATGGACCTGGCCCTGCGCCACCACCGCGCCGCCGAGCAGGATCGCGTACTGCGCCGGAGGCTGCGACAGGTCGCTGCGCGCGCCGATCTGCGGCACCAGGAAGCCGAGCTGCTCCGACAGGCTCTGGCGCATGCCGCGGATGCGCTTGGTCAGCGGCGCGCCCTGCCCTTCGTCGACCAGGCCGATCAGCTTGTAGCCCAGCGCCACCGCCAGCGGCTCGACGTACGGGATCGCGCTCCAGTCCAGGGTGCCGGGCGGCGGGGTCAGCAGCGCGGCCTCGGCCTCGCGCACGTTCTCGGCCACCGCCTCGGCCGGCTGGTGCTGCTGCAGGCGCCAGCCGACGTAGCCGATCAACCCGGCGAAGGCCAGGAAGATGAAGGCCGGCATGCCCGGCAGCATCGCCAGCAGGAACAGCAGGCCGGCCGCGCCGTACATCACGTTCGGCGAGGCCAGCAGCTGCTGGCTGACCTGCTGTTCGAAATCGCCGGTGGCGCTGATCCGGGTGACGATGATCGCCGCCGCCGCCGACAGCAGCAGCGCCGGGATCTGCGCGACCAGGCCGTCGCCGATGGTCAGCAGGCCGTACTGGCGGAACGCGTCGCCGAGGCTCATGTCGTTCATCGCCACGCCGATCAGCAGGCCGCCGACCATGTTGACGATCAGCACCAGGATGCCGGCGATGGCATCGCCACGCACGAACTTGGACGCACCGTCCATCGCGCCGTAGAAGTCGGCCTCCGCCGCGACCTCCGAGCGCCGCTGCTGCGCCTGTTCCTGGGTCAGCAGGCCGGCGTTGAGATCGGCGTCGATCGCCATCTGCTTGCCGGGCAGGGCATCGAGGGTGAAGCGCGCCGACACCTCGGAGATGCGCTCGGCGCCCTTGGTGACGACCACGAAGTTGATGATCATCAGGATGACGAACACCACCAGGCCGACCACGAAGTTGCTGCCGATCACCACGTGGCCGAACGACTCGATCACCCGGCCGGCGACGTCGGTGCCCTCGTGGCCGTGCAGCAGCACCACGCGGGTCGAGGCGACGCTGAGCATCAGCCGCATCAGCGTCGCGCCGAGGATGATGGTCGGGAACGCCGAGAACTCCAGCGGCCTGCGCACCGTCACGCTGACCAGGATCACCACGATCGCCAGCGCGATGTTGAACACGAACAGCGTATCGAGCACCGCCGGCGGCAGCGGCAGGATCAGCATGCCCAGCAACAGCAGCACGCCGACGGGCGCGGCCAGCTTCAACCGGCGGAGCGGGGCGAGGAAGGCGGTGAACTGGCTCATGCCGGCTCCGGATCGGTCAGTGCGGCGGGAATGTCGAAGTGCGCGGGCAGCTGCGGCCTGGCGCGGCGTTCGCCGCGGCGGAACGCCTTGATCTGCAGGACGTAGATCAGCACCTGCGCGACCGCGTCGTAGAGCGCGGCGGGAATCTGCTGGTTGACCTGGCTGGTGTGGTAGACCGCCCGCGCCAGTGGCGGCAGGGTCAGGATCTCCACGCCGTGCTGCTCGGCGACCTGGCGCATGAACAGCGCGGTCTCGTCCACGCCCTTGGCCAGCACGAACGGCGCCTGCGCGCGCGACTCGTCGTACTTGAGCGCGACCGCGTAGTGGGTCGGGTTGACCACCACCACGTCGGCACCGGGCACGCTGCGGCGGATGCCGCTGTGGGCCATCGCGCGGCGCAGCTGGCGCATGCGCTGCTTGACCTCGGGCCGGCCCTCGCTGGTCTTGTGCTCGTCCTTGATGTCGCGCTTGCTCATGCGCTGCTCGCGCATGAACAGCAGCCGCTGCACCGGCACGTCGATCAGCGCGAACACGATCAGCACCGCGCACAGCCACAGCACGGTGTCGGTCAGCAGGCGCGAGCCGTGCAGCAGCGCCACTTCCAGCGGCGCGCCCTGCAGCTGCGCGAAATGGGCCAGGTTGCGGCGCGACAGCCACCACAGCACCGCGATCACCGACAGCGCCTTGAGGATCATGATCCCGGTCTGCGCGTAGTGCCGCGGCGAGACGAATTTCTTGAGGTTGGTGATCGGGTTGACGCGGCTGAACTTGGGGATCAGCTGGTGGCTGGACAGCAGCAGGCCGCCGGGAAACAGCGAGGCCACCGCGATGCAGAACGGCACCGCCGCCAGCGGCAGCAGCATCTTGGCGATCAGCACCAGGGTCGAGGGGAACAGCTGCGAGGTCGCCGAATCCAGGCTGCCCATGCCGCCGTGATCGGCCATGCCGAGCGCGAACAGCCGGCGGAAGTCCTCCAGCCACCACGGCAGCATCCACAGGGTCAGCTTGAGGCAGACCAGGATGCCCACCGCGGTGCCGATGTCGCGCGAACGCGGCACGTGGCCTTCCTGGCGCGCCTTGCGCAGTTTCTGTGCGGTCGGCTGTTCGGTCTTGTCGCCGGTCTGCGACCCGCTCACGGCGTCACCGGCGGCGCGGGCGCCAGGCTGTCGAGCAGCCCGACCACGTGGGTGAGCATGCGCATGAAGTGGTCGGGCAGGGACGGCACCAGCAGCGAGACCAGCAGCAGGCCGAACATGATCGTGATCGAGAAGCCCAGCGCGAACAGGTTCAGCGGCGGCGCGACCCGGTTGAGCATGCCCGCGCCCAGCTGCACCGCCAGCGCGGCGAAGGCCAGCGGCAGCGCCAGCATCAGCGCGGCGGCGAAGATCCAGCCCACGCCGAGCGCGAGCCGCAGCAGCGCGGCGGCGTCGAACCAGAAGCTGCCGACCGGCCAGACATGGAAGCTGCGCGCCAGCACCTGGGTCAGCACCAGATGCCCGCCGGAGGAGAAGAACAGCAGCACGAACACCACGTACATCAGCGCCGAGATCGCGTCGCTGGAGGTGCCGTTCATCGGGTCGTTGAGGGCCGCCATCGACAGGCCCATCTGCGAGGAGGCCAGCGCGCCGAACAGCAGCATCACCGACAGCACCAGATGGAACACCAGGCCGATCAGGCCGCCGAGCAGGACCTGCTCGAACACGGTCATCACGCCCAGCAGCGAGAACGGACTGATCGCCGGCAGGTCGGGCAGGGCCGGCTGCACCGCCACCGCCAGGATCAGCGCGACCAGCAGCCGCGCGCGCAGCGGCATCATCATCTCGCCCAGCACCGGCGCGCTGGCCAGGGTGGCGGCGATCCGCACGAACGGCCACAGCAGCCCCAGGTACAGCGTCTGCAGTTCGCGCAGGACCGCTTCCATGCCTGCCTCAGCCCACGAGCTGGGCGGCGCGCTGGAACAGCTGGACCGTGTATTCCATCAGCTTGCCGACCAGCCAGTTGCCGGCGAAGCCGATGATCAGCAGCGTGGCGATCAGGCGCGGCAGGAAGCTCATGGTCTGCTCGTTGATCTGGGTCGCGGCCTGGATCAGGCTCACGACCACGCCGACCACCAGGCTGGGGGTGATCAGCACCACCACCAGCAGGATGATCAGGCGCAGCGCCTCGACGGCCAGCTGGGCGACGATGTCGGGAGTCATGTGCGCGTCCCTAGAAGCCCTGGATGCTGGTCACCAGCGTGTTGACGGTCAGCGACCAGCCGTCGACCAGCACGAACAGCAGCAGCTTGAGCGGCAGCGAGATGACCAGCGGCGACAGCATCATCATGCCCATCGCCATCAGCACCGAGGCGACCACGATGTCGATCACCAGGAACGGGATGAACAGCATGCAGCCGATCTGGAACGCGGTCTTGAGTTCGCTGAGCACGAACGAGGCCAGCTTGACCGTGAACGAGTAGTCCTGCGGCGCCAGGTCGGCCGGTTCGCCGGAGATGCGCGCGATGTGGGCCAGGGTCGCCTTGTCGGTCTGCGCCAGCATGAAGCGCGACAGCGGGTCGTCGGCGCGGCGCAGGGCCTCCTGCATCGTGATCTGGTCCTGGTCGTACGGCATCAGCGCGTTGTCCCAGATCTGCTGCCCGACCGGCTTCATCACCAGCAGGGTCAGGACCAGGGCGACGCCGGTGATGACCCGCTGCGGCAGGCCCTGCTGCAGGCCCAGCGCCTGCTTGAGCAGCGACAGCACGATCACGTAGCGCAGGAAGCTGGTCATCGTCATCAGCAGCGCGGGCAGCAGCCCGAGCAGCGTCATCAGGACCAGGATCTGGGTCTTGACGGTGAAGCCTTCCTCGATCGAGCCGGACACCAGCGGCGCGGTGACCGCGGCCAGCGCCGATCCCGGCAGCGCCACGCCGCACAGCAGCGCCGGCAGCAGCCAGCGGGCGCCGGCGGCGCGTGGCGGGCGGGCCGCCGTGTTCATGGGGTCAGCGCGCCGAGGTCGTCGAGCTCGACGATCTTCAGGCCGTAGTTCTCGCCGGACACCACCACCTCGGCGCGTCCGATCGGCGTGCCGTTGACCTTGATCGACAGCGGTTCGCCGGCGAGCCGGTCCAGCTCGACCACCGAGCCGTGCTCCAGCGCGATCAGCTCCGACAGCGGCAGGGTGGCGGCGCCGACTTCCAGGGTCAGCTTGACCGGAATCCGGCGCAGCAGCTGCAGCGGTTCGCGGCGGGCCTGGCCGGCCTCGGCGTCGGCGCCCGGCTGGCCGGTGAGGGCCCCCAGCAGGGCATCGGGATCGAAGTCGCGGTTGCTCATGGCTTACTCGGCAGGCTCGAAGAAGGTCAGGCACAGCAGTCCGCCCTGTTCGGCGATGCTGGCCCGGTACAGGCGCACGCCCTCGACCAGCACCTCGGCGCTGGTCACGGGCCGGATCGGCAGCACGTCGCCGACGCGCAGCCGCAGCAGGTCCTCGAAGGCCAGGTCGCGGCTGGCGATCTGCGCCTCGATCCGCACCGGCAGCCGGCGCTGCAGCGGCACGCGCGCATCGGCCGAGGGCGGCGAGGGCGCGCGTTGCGGGACCACGCAGTCGAACAGGCGGGTCAGCCAGGCCTCGTCCAGCGCGAATTCGATGCTGCCCGACAGGCCCAACGTCTGTTCGCGCAGTTCGATGCGCACGATGCGGTGCCCGGCGCGCGGCAACGCGACCGGATCGGCGGCGAAGCGCCCGGCCGCGCCGCTGGCGCACAGCGACAGCGCGTCGAGGAACTGCAGGTGGAGGGCGCTGGCGAAGCGGTGTTCGGTCTCGGTCTCGGGCACCTCGTCGGCGTGTCCGGATCCGGCCCGCGTGGCCTCGCCGTAATGGAAGTCGAGCATCGCCAGCAGCAGCGGGCGGTCGATCCGCACCGCGACCGCGCCGGTGTCGTCGCGGTAGCCGCGCCAGACCGCACCTTCGCCGGTGCCGGCCAGGAAGGCGGCGACATGCGCCGCGCCGGGCTGGAAGGCGGCATCGCAGCGGCGGTTGAAGCGCTGCTGCAACAGCCGGTCCAGGTGCGCGACCAGGCGCCGCAGATAGTCGTCCAGCAGATGGAACGGCCGCCCCAGCGTGCACGGGTCCAGCGGTGCGATGCGACGCTGTGCGGTGCCGGGTTGTGGACGCGGTCGGGCCATGGGCAGCGCGGACGCCGGAGGCAGCTCAGGAGGCTGCATTGTGGTGGCGGCGATTTGGGCCCGGGGCGATTCTCAACGCAATCCAAAGACGCGAACGGACCGCGCGGCCGGGGCCACGCAGTCCGTTACAGCGATGGATCGCGCCCCGCCCGGGCATGCACCGGGCGGAGGCGACGCTGTCTGTTACTGCAGCAGCGACAGGACCATCTGGCTCATCTGCGACGACTGGCGCAGCATCGAGGTGCTGGCCTGCATCAGGATGTTCTTCGAGGTCATGTTCGCCGTTTCCGACGCATAGTCCACGTCCGTGATGCGGCCGCGCGCATCGGTCGTGTTGGTGCTCATGTTCTGCAGGTTGTTGAAGGTGTGGGTCAGGCGGTTCTGCGCCGCACCCAGCTGCGAACGGACTTCACCGACGTCGTCCAGCGCATCGCTCAGGGTGGTGATCAGGGCGTTGGCGGCGGTCTGGGTGCTGATCGCGCCCGATGCGCCGATCGAGCCGGTGCTGGCGATCGAGCCGCTGATGGTGCCCAGCGCGGTCGAGATGTCCACTTCCATGGTCTCGGCGGCGGTCGCGCCGATCTGGAAGGTCACCGTACCCGAACCCAGCTTGCCGTCCGCCGCCAGCAGCTTCTCGCCACCGTAGGTGGTGTTGCTGAAGATGTTGTTCAGTTCCTTGACCAGGTCGTCGTACTCGCTCTGCTGGGCGGTACGGTCCTTGTCGGTGGCCGAGCCGTCGGCGGACTGGGTGGCCAGGTCCTTCATGCGCAGCAGGATGTTGGTGAACTCGTTGAACGCGCCTTCGGCGTTCTGCATCAGCGAGATGCCGTTCTGGGTGTTCTGCGCGGCGACGCTCATGCCGCGGGTCTGGGCCAGCAGGCGGGTCGCGATCTGCAGACCGGCCGCGTCGTCCTTGGCCGAGTTGATCTTGTAGCCGGTGCCCAGGCGGGTCATCGACGTGTTCAGGGCGACGCGGTTGCTGGCCAGGTTGTTCTGGATGCTCAGCGAGGCGGCATTGGTATGCAGGCTCAGACTCATGGCGAGGTGTCCTTGGAAGTCTTTGGAAACAGGGGATTTGGGCGTGGACGCCATCGCCCACATCACTGCAAGGCGACCGGCCGGAGCGACCGATTAAGGCGTCGGCGGCTTTTTATCGGCGGACATCCGAATCTGTGCCTGCGGTCACATCCGCGCGCGGCGGACGCGCTGACATCACGCGGACGCGGCACGGAGGCATGCAGCTCGCGTGGACGGAACCGCCGTGCGGATCAGGGGATGGACAGGCGCTGGACCTGGCGCGCGACCTGTTCGAGCTTGTGCGCGTAGCCCGGATCGGTGGCGTAACCGCCATCGACCAGGCCGCGGGCGAAGCTGCGCACGTCGCCGCCGGCATCGCGCGCGCCGGCGTAGCGCGGCAGCTGCAGCAGCTGCGCGTAGTCGTCGAACGCGCTGCCGTAATCGCTGTAGGCGCGGAAGCGCTGGACCATGCGCAGCGCGGCGCCGCCCAGGTGCTCGGTGGTCATCGCGTCGGCGCTGGCCCCGTCCCAGCTGCTGCCGGCCTTGATCCCGAACAGGTTGTGCGTGGACGCGCCGTCGCCGGTCCTGACCGGCTGCCGGCCCCAGCCCGATTCGAGCGCGGCATGCGCGGCGATCAGGTCGCTGGACACGCCGAGCCGGCGCGCGGCGCGTTCTGCCCACGGTGCGATCTGCGCCAGGAAGCTCCGGCGCTCGTCCTCGCCGGCCGGCGTGCCGACGGCGGCGGTGGCCGCCGGAGCGGGCGCGGCGGGCGGCGTCCACGCCGGCACCGACATCGCCCTGGAGGCGGCCGGGAAACCATGGAGGATCGTGTCGGCGACCTCGCCGCGCAGCTGCGCGTAGACGCCGGAAAAGCCCTGGCCGCCCATCCGCGCCGGGCTCACCGGCGCCGCGGGCGTCGCCGGCATGGTCGTGATGCCTGGACGCTCAGCCCGGAGCATAGGTATGGGTTTCGCCGTGCAGCACCTGGTGCATGCCCTCGAACTGCGAGGCCAGCAGGTTGCCGTTGCGCACGGTCAGCGCCTTGCACTGGACGGCGAGCTGGCGCAGTTCGCGGCAGCGGGCCTCCAGCTGCGCGTGCTGGCTGGCATCGAGCTGCGGCGATACCGAGGCGTCGTTGCCGCGCCGGCAGATCAGCGCGACCACGTCGAGCAGGCGCGGATGCCGCGCGCTGCCGTTGGCGTCGAGTGCGCGCACCTCGCGGGCGATCGCGTCGCTGATCCGGACCATGGCCGAGGTGTCGAGCCGGGTCGCGACCAGATACTGCTCCTCGAGCATCCCGGCCAGGCCGCGGTAGATCGCCAGCTCCCGGTCGAGCTCCTCGAACACACGGGACAGGGTCGCGCTCTGTGCCACCGGGTCAGTCCTGCTTGCCGTGGTGCCGCAGGATGCTGGCGGCCAGCACGTCGGCATCGAAGCGGATGCGGCCGGCCTGCACCGCCTTCTTGATCTCGCTGACGCGGCTGTCGAAATCCGAACCGGCCTTCAGCGCGGCCTCGGCAGCGCGGACGATGTCGGCATCGTCGTGCGGCTGCGGCTCGCCCGCGGCCACCGGCACCCACCGTTCGACCGCGGCAACGGCCTTGTCGACGGACGCGGGCCGGCTGCTGGCGGCCGGCTGGACGGGTGGCGGGAAGACGATCTTCATGGCGGCTACCTTACGCGGGTTCGGTGGGGGGGAGGCCAAAAGCTGAATGAAATCTCCTGCGATGCCTGTCCTAGACGACCGGCCGGGGCAGGGACTTAAACGCCTCCCTACGGGGTCGCGTCCTGCGCCTCCGCCGGTGCGGTCCCGGGCATCCGCCCGACCGCCTGGACGCCGTCGATCAGCGGGGTCGGGTTGTCCGGCACGCCGAACATCTGCCGGATCGCCCGGGCCCTGGCCGGGCCCAGGATCATGAATTCGATCCGGCGGTTGACCGCCGCATCCGGGTCGTCCGGGGTCAGCGGCGCGTTGTCGGCCATGCCCACGCTCTGCAGGATCGCTCCGGACGGCATGCCGCCATCGAGCAGCAGGGTCCGGGCCGACAGCGCCCGTTCGCTGGACAGGTGCCAGTTGGAACGGGTGCCGATCGCGGAGCGGTAGGGCACCGCGTCGGTATGGCCGACCACCAGGATCGGATTGCCGACCCCGGCGAACAGCGTGCCCAGCCGCCGCAGCAGGTCGCGGAAGCGCTCGGTGGGGATCGCGCTGCCGAGCCGGAACACGCCGCGCCGCTCGGTGTCGTGCAGCATCACCCGCAGGCCGGCGTCGGTGACCTCCAGGCCCAGGTTCTCCTCCAGGCCGGCCTCCTCGCCCAGCTGGCGCAGCCGCTCGGCCAGCTCTTCCAGGTCCTCGCGGGTCTCGTAGACGCGGGTGGCCTCCGGCGGCACGTGCAGGCTCTCGATGTGTCCGCCCTGGCCGTCGAGCAGGCCGGTGCTGCCCTCGAACATGGTGCTGCGGCCCATGTCGCGCACCGCCTCGTCCTCGCGCGCGTTGAGCAGCCACAGCACCAGGAACAGGCACATCAGGGCCAGGCAGAAGTCGGCGAACGCCACCTTCCAGCTGCCGCCGTGGTCGTCGTCGTGCGCATGGCTGCGGCCACGCTTGACGATGGTCTCGTGGTGGCCGCCCTTGCCGCCGCGGCCCTTGCCGGCAGACGCGGCGTCGTCGGCGCTCACGCCACCGCCTCATCCAGCTGGTTGATCCAGGTTTCGAGCTGGGCAAAGCTGGGCTTGCTGTTCAGCGGCACCAGCCGGCGCCCGGCATCGAGCGCCAGCAGCGGCGGCTTGCCGGCCGCATAGGCCACCAGCACCACCTTGATGCACTCCAGTTCGGCGACCTCGCTCTTGACCACCTGCGCGATCACGTTGCTGATCGGGTCGAGCACGCCGTAGCAGAGGAACACGCCGAGGAAGGTGCCGATCATCGCCGCGGCGACCTTGGCCGCGATCTCGCCCGAACTGGCGCCTTCGGCGACGATGCTCATCGCCATCACCACGCCCAGCACCGCGGCCACGATGCCGAAGCCGGGCATCGCCTCGCCGATCTTGCGCAGCGACTTGGACGGCTGCTCCAGGTCGCGGTGGATCGATTCCAGCTCCTGTTCCAGCACGCCCTCCAGCTCGTGGGCGGTGATCTTGCCCAGCGCCATCAGGCGGAAGTTGTCGACGATGAAGGGCAGCAGCCGCGACGATTCCAGGATCAGCGGATAGCGCTGGAAGATCGAGCTCTGCGCCGGCGATTCGACGTGCTCGTCCAGCGCCTTCAGGTCCCGGCCCAGCTGCAGCAGTTCGTACATCACCAGCAGCAGCTGGCGCTCCATCTCGTGCTCGGTGCCGGGCTTGGAGCGCACGAACACCTTGCGCACCTGGGCCAGCAGCTCGATCAGCACGTGGCGCGGATTGCCGACCACCAGCGCGCCCGCGGCCGCACCGACGATGATCAGCAGCTCCACCGGCTGCCACAGCAGGTCGAAGGTGCCGCCCATGATGAGGAAGCCGCCGAACACGCAGCCGAGGACGATGAGGATGCCGAACAACTGTTGCATGGTGGATGCTTCCGATGTGCCGGCATGGCGCCGGTCGTTCCTGGGCGTGGCGCGGCCACCGGGACGTCTCCCGGCGGCCGTGGCCCGCCCTAATCCTGTTCGAGCAGCGCGCGCATCTTGGCGAGCGCCCGCTTGTTGATCTGGCAGATGCGGGCCGCGGTCAGGTCCAGCACGCGCGCGATCTCTTCCAGGCTGAGGTCGAACTCGTAGTACAGCTGGATCACCTTCTGCTCGCGCTCGTCCAGCGCCACCAGCGCGCGGGCCAGGCTGGCCTTGTCGACCGCGCGCTTCTCCGGCCCGGCCTGCTGGCCCGGAATGTCCAGGCCTTCGGCGATCATCGCGTCGAAGCTGGCGAACTCCTCGGCGCAGTCGTCGCGCTGCAGGCGGTCGTACTCCTCGGCGCTGATCTGCATGGCCTGGCAGACATCGGCGCGCTCGGGCTCGCGGCCCAGCTCGCGGCGCAGGCTGCGCTCGACCGCACGCAGCCGGTGCGCGCCCTGGCGTGCGGTACGTGGGCGCCAGTCCTGGCGACGCAGTTCGTCGAGGATCGCGCCGCGGATGCGCAGGCTGGCGTAGGCACCGAACTTCGCGTCGGGCGCGCCGTAACGGCGCAGCGCCTCGAGCAGGCCGACCAGGCCGATCTGCTCCATGTCCGAGCGGTCCATGACGCTGCCGGCGTGCGAGGACAGGCTGCGCACCACGCGCTTGACCAGCGGCATGTAGCTGATCATCCAGTCCCGCTCGACGCTGGGATCGACCGCATCGCCGACGCACTGCACATGCATGTACTCGGCATGATGCAGGCTCATTCCAGCATCATCCTGGCGATCATCACCTGCGAGAACGGGGTTTCCTTCTCGCTGCCGTAGACCTTGCGGTACTCGGACTCGAGCATGCCGACCAGATCGTCGATCTCCATCTGCCGGATCTCGTCGGCGCGGTACCCGGCCAGGCTGCGATGGGCCACGCTGCGCAGCAGCGGCAGCTGGGCCTTGGCCCGCGCCGCCTTCTTCTTGTCCTCACAGGCGAACACCAGGTCGATCGCCAGGTAGCGCGCGCGGGTCTGCTGCGGTTCGGTGCGCAGCATCACCACCAGCTTGTCGAGGGTGACGAAATGCTCGGGCGGTGCCGCGGGCGGCGGCGGGGGCACAGCCTCGGTGGACCCGGCGGCCATCGCGGACGCGAACGGGCCGAGCCTGGCGTACCAGGCGTAGCCGCCTCCGCCAAGGACCACGAGCAGCAGCGTGGCGAGCACGATGACCAGGGTACGCATGTCAGTCTCCGGCTCCGTTCATCCGCCGCAGGACGCTGGCGAATGCGGCGTAGGCATCGTCGGAGTCGCCAAGCGCGCGCCCCGGTGTCTTCTGTTCGGACGCGCCGCCGTCTTCGCGACCGTGGCGCCCCTGGCCGGCATCGCCGCCGGAATGGCGCTGCTGCCCGACCTGCACGCTGACCTCGGTGAACTGGCGCGCGCCCAGCTCCTGGCGCAGGCCCTCGCCGACGGTCTGCAGCTGGCGGACCACGTCGTCGTTGGTGGCGGTGAGGAGGATGCGCAGCGCGCCGGCCTCATGCCGGATCTCCACCTGCACCGTGCCGGCCATGTAGGGCTCGAGCCGGACCACGGCCTGCTGCACGCCCTGCTGGCTCTGCAGCGCGATGCGATGGCCGAGCAGTCCGAGCAGTCCCGCCTCGGATGTGGACTGGCCCGCCTCCGGCCGGGTCGCGCCCGTCGCCGTGGCGACGCCCGCGTGGGCGGCGGTCGTGGACGTGCCGGCAGTCGCGGGCAGCAGCAGCTCCGCAGCGGCCGCGATGCGCGGTGCGGGCGTCGCACCGGCGCCATCGCCCGCGTCCACGGCCGCGATCGGCGAGGCCGGCAGCGGCAGTGCCGGTGACGGAGATGCGGGCAACGGCGTGGTGCCCGCTGTGGCGCCGGCACGCGCGGATGCGGAAAGATCGGCCAGCGCGATGGACGGCAGACGTTCCGGGACCAGGCCCGGCACTGGGGCGGCTGGCGCAACCGGGGGCAGCGCCCTGGCCAGCACCGCTTCGAGATCGGTGCCGGCGAGCGCGGCGAACACGGCACCGTCGATGCCGGCGGGCTCGCCCTCGCTGTCTTCGGTCTGCCCGGTGGCCGGGGCGAACAGCGCCGCGATCAGCGAGCGCGCCGCCGCATGCTTGGAATCGGTGGCCGCCGCGGCGTCGGTGCCCGGGGCCGATACGGCGGCATCCTCGGCCGGCGCAGGCGCATCGTGCTGCAGCCCGGCGAGCAGGTGTTGCAGGTCGTGCAGGCCGGCATCGCCGGCACCGGTGGCCAGCGCCCGGCCGAACGGCGGCAACGCCGCCGCGCCCGCGGGCTGGGAGGCCGGTGCGACCTGGCCCTGCGCCTGCGCGCCGGTGGTCGCCAGCAGCGGCGGCACCGCGATCATGCGCCGTCCTCGTGCACCTGCTCGTGGCTGGCATAGGCCTGGGTGCCCACACGCTGCCGCTGCAATGCCTCCATCTCGTCGCCGAGGCGGCGCATCTCGGCGCTGGCGGCGGCGCGTGCGGCCAGCAGCGCCTGTTCGGCGCGCCGCAGCGACGCGTGCAGCGCTTCGGCGACGTCGGCGGCCGGATCCAGATCGGACAGCACTGCATGCAGGACCCGGTCGGCCGCGGCCATCGCGGTCAGGTCGCCCGACGCCACGGCCTGGTCGAGGCCGTCGACCGCCGCCGGCAGCAGGCGCACGGGGCGCGCAGGCGCGTTCATGCGGACCTCGCTTCCAGCGTCCGCCATGCGTCGCGCAGGGTCACCACCAGCCCATGGACCTCATCGACCATGCCCGGCTCCATGGCGATGCCCGCCTCGTTCAGGCGCAGGGTCATGAATTCGTAGAGCCGCGCCAGGTCGTTGACCGGCTCGCCGCCGAGCTCGAAATCCAGCGAGCTGGACAGCGCGGTCAGCAGGTCGATGCACTTGTTGATGCCCAGGCCCTTGGCCTCGTAGCGGCGGGCCTCGATGTGCGCGCGCACGCGCGCCAGCTCGTCGAGCAGCCCGTCCATCAGCACCAGCACCAGTTGTACCGGCGAGGCGCTGGCGGTCTGGGTGTTCAGCCCGACCGTTTGATAGCTTCCGTATCCGAACTGGTCCATGGTCACTTGTTGTTGCCTGGCAGCATGGCCTCGAGCAGGGACAGCGTGTCCTTCATCTGGGCGTCCATCACCTGCACCTGGGTGAACTGGGCCAGATAGCGCGCGTAGAGGCGATCGTACTGATCGTTCACCGCGAGCTCGCGCTTGCTCAACGATTTTTGAATCGTGTCGGCGCCGTCCTGGCGGCTCTTGAGCTGGCCGTTGGTCGACAGCCAGCTGTCCAGGTAGGTGTTGAACGCGCCGCTGAGTCCGGTCCTGCCGTCGCCGACCAGGGTGCCGGGCAGGTCCGGATCACGCTCCAGCGCCGCCTTGAGACGGGTTCCGTCCAGCGACAACAGGCCCTTCTTGTCGGCGCTGACGCCGATGTCGGACAGGCGGTTGCCGTCGACCGCCTGGCGCAGGATGTCGTTGAGGCGGGTACGCAACGCACGCACGCCCGCATCGCTGGAGAACGGACCGCCGCTGTCGCCACCGGCCAAATCGCCGGAACGGGTCAGCGTGTCCAGGCTGGTCTTGAGCGCGTTGTAGGCGTCCACGAAGGCCTGCACGTTGGCGGTGGTCGCGCTGTCGTCGCGGGCCACGGTCAGGCCCACCTCGCCGCCGGCCTGGGCGAAGGTCAGCTGCACGCCTTCGATGCCGGTGAAGGTGTTGCTGCCCTGCTCGATGCGGGTACCGCCCAGGCCACCGAGGTGGAACACCGCATTGCGCGCCGCGCTGGTCTCGGTGCTACCCTGCAGCGCCGCGCGCAGGCCGGCATCGCCGACCGCGCCGGCATCGATGGTGATCTCGCCGGCCGCGCCGCCGACACCGGAGCTCAGCACCAGGCGCTGCTGGCCGTCGATGGTCAGGGTGGACGCGCTGACCTTGCCGCCGGAGGCCTGGTTGATCGCACGCGCGATCTCGGCCGGGGTCAGCTCGCCGTTGCCGTTGCCGTCGGCCGCGGACAGATCGACGTCGATGCTGCTGCCGTCCTGCAGCTGGAGGGTGATGCTGCCGGCACCGGCGGCCGGCACGGTGGCGCCGAGCGTGCCGCTGGTGAGCTGGTGCGAGGAAGCCAGTGTTTCGACGTGGAAGCGGTAGCTGCCCGGGGCGGCGCCGGCCGAGATCGCCACGCTGCCGCGCGCGGCGTCGGACACGGTGCCGCCGTACTGGACCATGCCGTTGGGCTTGGACGTCAGGGTCGACAGCGCGGTGTTGAAGCGGTTCAGCGCGGTGCGCAGGTCGCCCAGCGCCTTGCTGCCCGCGGTCGCTGCGGCCTTCTGCTGCGCCAGGCGCTCCTGCGCACCGATCGCGTAGCGGTCCGCGTAGGCCTTGGCCATGGTGTGCGGATAGTTGGAATCGGAGATGTCCACGCGTGTTTCCCCTTGTGCTGTCTCAGGACGCCGTCGCGAAGTGACGGGCGTGTACCCACGATTGGATCGCCAGCTGGTCCTGGCGCTTCTGGTCGCGCACCTCGCGCTCGTGACGCAGCGCGCGCTGCTTTCCCTGCAGCGCCCGGTCGACGCGCTCGCGGCGCAGGGTGGCGCGCTCGAGCGCGACCCGGGCCGCCTCGATCACGGTGTCCTGGCTGGCCAGGTCGCGCCGGTGCGCGGCGATCATGTCCACCAGCGAGGCCTTGTAGTGCGCGCTGTTGCTGGCCAGGATCGGGCAGCCGGCGCTGCTGCGGCCGACCTCGACCAGCATCTCGCGCATGCGCTGCAGGTTGCGCCGGTAGCGCTCGGCCACCGCATGCTGCCTGGCCAGTTCGGCGGTGAGCGTGTCGACCTCGCGGCTGCGCAGTTCGACCAGGCGGCCGAGATTGGTCACGGTGTGCTGCAGGTTCATGCCAGGACCTCTTCGAGTTGCGCGCGGGTGCGTTCCAGCGGCGCGGCTTCGTGGGTGGCCTGGCGCAGCCAGGCGGACAGACGCGGGTGCAGCTCGACCGCGCGGTCGGTGGCCGGATCGGCCCCCGGGACGTAGCCGCCGAGCGGAATCAGGTCGCGCACCTGGGCGTGGCGGGCGAGCAGTTCCTTCAGCTCGCGCACGCGGGCCATGTGCGCCTCGTCGACCACCAGGTCCATGCAGCGGCTGACCGAACGCAGCACGTCGATCGACGGGTAGTGGCCCTGCGCGGCCAGGTCGCGCGAGAGCATGATGTGGCCGTCCAGGATCGCGCGGGCGGTGTCGACCACCGGATCCTGTTCGTCGTCGCCCTCGGCCAGCACGGTGTAGATCGCGCTCATGCTGCCGTCGCCCTCGCCGTTGCCGGCGCCTTCGACCAGCTGCGGCAGCAGGCCGAACACCGAGGGCGGGTAGCCGCGCGTGGCCGGTGGCTCGCCCAGCGCCAGCGCGACCTCGCGCTGGGCCATCGCGTAGCGGGTCAGCGAATCGACCAGCAGCAGCACGTGCTCGCCGGCATCGCGGAAGTGGGCGGCGATCGCGTGGCACAGTTCGGTGGCCATCAAGCGCATCAGCGGGGATTCGTCGGCCGGCGCGACCACCACCACCGCCTTGCGCAGTCCCTCGGGGCCGAGCGCGCGCTCGATGAACTCGCGCACCTCCCGGCCGCGCTCGCCGATCAGGCCGACCACCACCACCGAAGCGGTGGTCTGGCGGGTGATCATGCCCAGCAGCACGCTCTTGCCGACGCCGCTGCCGGCGAACAGGCCCACGCGCTGGCCGCGGCCCAGGGTCAGGGCGCCATTGATCGCGCGCACGCCGACATCGAGCACGCCGCGGACCGGCTGCTTCTTCAGTGGATTGACCCGCGGCGGGTGCAGGTTGAGCGGCGCGGCGCCGGTCAGCGGGCCGAGCCCGTCCATCGGTTCGCCCAGACCGTCGATGACCCGCCCGCGCCAGCCCGGTCCGATCAGCAGGCCCTGATCCTCCTGGTCGGCGACCACGCGCGCGCCGGCGACCAGGCCGGACGGCTTGCGGAACGGCATCAGGAAGCAGCTGTGTTCGCGGAAGCCGACCACGCGCGCGGCCAGCCAGCCGCCGGAGGCGGTTTCGATGCGCACGCGCTGCCCGGTCTCGAAGGCGTAGCCGCTGGCTTCCAGCAGCAGCCCGGACACGCCGGTCAGGCGCCCGACCGGACGGGCGACCGGGATGTCGTCGAGCCGCAGCGTGCGCGTCGGGCCGCTCATGCGCGTGCGCTGCCGCCGGTCTGCGCGCGGATCTGTTCCATGCACGCGGCCAGGCGCTGGCCGCAGCCGGCGTCGAGCTCGCGCACGCCGGCCTTGATCCGGCATTCGCCCGGCGCCAGGCGCTCATCGGCGCTGAGCTGCCAGCGCGCGGCCTGCTCCGGCGCGGCGGCGAGGATCCTGCGGTATTCGTCCGGGTGCAGGCGCACCTCGATGCTGTCGGCCGGTGCCGGCAACGTGGCCAGCGCCTCGTCGACGAAGGTCAGGATCCGCTCCGGATCCTGCTCCAGCTCGCCGCGCACGACCTGGCGCGCGACCTGTTCGACCAGGTCGGCCACTTCCTGGCGCAGCGCGTCGCGATGCTGGTCCTGCAGGGTGCGGAAGCTGGCGATCAGCTGTTCCAGCGGCTGCGACAGCGCATCCAGGCCTTCCTGGGCGAGCCTGCGCGCGCGCGCGGTGCCTTCCTCGATGCCGAGTGCGCGGCCTTCCTCGCGGCCCTGGGCCAGGCCCTGCTGGCGCGCGTCCTCGAGCAGCTCGGGGTTGGGAATGGCCAGCTGCGGCTCGTCCAGCAGCGCCGGCATGCCGTCGTCGCGCACGCTGGCACGCAGCCGGGCGAGCGAGGGAAACACGTGGCGGCGGTAATGCGGGGTCATTCGACCACGTCCTCGGAGAACAGCTGCAGTTCGATCTCGCCGCTCTCGGCCAGGTCGCGGACCTGCTCCATGACCTCGCGGCGGACCTGGTCGATCCGGCTCATCGGCAGCGGACCGGTCCGGCGCAGCATCTCCTCGAAGGCCTGCACCTGACGGCGCGGCATCGAGGCCGACAGCACGTCGCGCAGGGCCACGTCGGTGCCCTTCAGGGCCACGCCCCAGCTCTCGAACGGCACCGCTTCCATGATCGCGGCGATGCTGGCCGGGCTCTGGTGGGCCAGCAGGTCGATCGAGTACACACGGTCCTCGATCTGGGCCGTGGCCGCCGGGTCGTGGCCGCGCAGCGTCTCGATCAGCTGCGCGCGGTTGCCCGGCAGGCGGGTGATGATCTCGGCGGCCTGGCGCACGCCCTCGACCGAGGCGCTCTGGTTGCCCATGTTCTCCAGGCAGGCGTCGACCACGGCCTCGAGGTCCTCGAGCAGTTCGTGGTCGATCTCCTTGAGCCGGGCGATGTGCAGCATCACCAGCTCGCGCCGCGATTCGGGCAGCGCGGCGATGACCTGGCTGGCCTGCTCGGGCTTGAGGAAGGCCAGGAAGATCGCCTGCATGCGCACGTGTTCGCGCGCCAGGCGCTCGGCCAGCCACTGCGGCTGCGCCCACTGCAGGCGCGACATCTTCGGCCCGATCACGTCCCCGTAGATGCCGTTGAGCACGCTGTTGGCCACGGTGCTGCCCAGCGCCATGTCCAGCGAGCGCTGCAGGTAGCCGCGCGAGGCGCCGTTGACGCCGCTCTGCTCGCGCCAGGCATCGAAGAAGTGCTGCAGGGTGTCCTGCACCGCGTCGATCTTGACCCCGTTGATGCCGGACATCACCCGGGTCACCTCGAGCAGTTCCTCGCGCGAGAGGCAGCGCATCACCGCGGCGGCCGCCTCCTCGCCCATGCTGAGCAGGGTGATGGCGGCGCGCTCCAGCGGCGTGACCTCGACCCGGCGCGCGGGCACCAGCTCGGTCTGCGCGGCGGCCGCGGGGCTGGCGTTATCCATGCTTGCGGATCCAGGGCTTGATGATCTCGGCCACGCGCTCGGGCGCCTGGGTGGCGAGGGCCTTGAGGTGCTCGACCATCACGTCGGCCTCCGACCCCATCGGCGGCAGTTCGGGTTCGACATCGAGCAGGGCCGGCCGGCTGCGGCCGGGGACGGCGACCGCCTCGATCGTGCCGCCGGGGCCGCCGACCAGGGCCGGTTCGGCGCGGCCGGTATTGGCGTCGGTCCACTGCCGCAGCATGCCCAGCAGCGGGCGCACCACCAGGAAGAACGCGAGCAGGAAGGCGAGCGCATAGCCCAGCCAGGGCAGCGCCATCACCAGGGTCTCGGGATTGCGCCACCACGGCGGGGTCAGCTGCTCGGCGGTGGGCTGGAAGTCCAGCGCCGACACCACCAGCGCATCCTGGCGCTGTGCATCGACGCCGATGCCGCTGCGCAGGATGCCCTCGATGGTGGCGATCTGCTCCGGCGTCCAGCGCGCCGCTGCGCCGGCGGCGGCGCCCGCCGCGACCGGGGCGGCGGCATTGTTGAGCACCACCGCCACGCTGAGCCGCTTGACCCGCTGCGGGCTGCGCTTGATCTGCACGATGTTGCGGTCGTAGGCGTACTGGCGGCTGATCGCGTTGCGCTGCGAACGCGGGCCGTCGGCGCCATCGGCGGGCGCGGCGGCGGCCGGCGCGGGCCGGTTGGACAGCGAACCGGGCACGCCGATCGGCGTGGTGCCGGTGTCGTTCTCCTCGCGGGTCGCCTCCTGGGTCAGGCGCGGCGCCTCGCCGAACTGCTCGTGGGTCTCCTCGATCCGGTCGTGGTCGACCTCCACCGCCACCGAGGCGCGGAAGTTGCCTTCACCCAGCGTCGGCGCGAGCAGTTCGTGGATGTTGCGCAGCGTTTCCTCGCGCAGGCGCGTGGCCAGCTCGCTGCTGTCGCCGGCGGTCGGATCGGTCGGGTCGATCATCGCGGACAGGAAGCTGCCGGCCTGGTCGACCACCGACACCCGTGCCGGGTCGAGGTTGGCGACGCTGCCGGAGACCATCGACACGATCGCCGAGACCTGTTCCTTGCTCAGGCGGCGGCCGGGCTTCATCGACAGCACCACCGAGGCCGAACTCTTGTCGCCATTGCTGAGAATGAACGAGGACGACTTGGCCACCGACAGGTGGACCCGCGCCGAGGCGACCGGGTCCAGGGTCATGATGCTCTGCGCCAGCTCGCCTTCCAGGCCGCGGCGGAAGCGCACGTCCTGCACGAACTGGCTCACGCCCAGCGGGTCGCTGCGGTCGACCACTTCCAGGCCGGCCGGCTGCTGCGCGTTGACGCCCCTGGCCGCCAGCAGCATGCGTGCCTGGCCCAGGCGCGACTCGGGCACCAGCACCTGGCCGCTGTCCGGATGCAGCCGGTAGGGGATGCCCTCGGCGTCGAGCACCGCCATCGCGTCGGCGGCGGCGATCTTCTCCTGCATGCCGAACAGCGGCTTGTACTGCGAGTCGGCGTGGCGCAGGTACAGCATCGCCAGCACGGTCAGCGCGATCGCCAGCAGCACCACCGGCAGCAGGCGGCCGAGCGTGGCCGAGCTCGGCAGCCGGGCATTGGCCGGCAACAGGCGGCCGGCCAGCGGCTTGAGTCTGGCGATCACGTCCGGCGCTCCATCAGACCGTCATCTTCATGACGTCGTCGAAGGCGGACATGACCTTGTTGCGGACCTGCACCAGCATCGAGAACGACAGCCCGGCCTGCTGGCTGGCCAGCATCGCGCCGATCAGGTCGTCGCTGGCGCCGGTCTCGACCGCCTCGACCTGGCGGCTGGCCGCATGCGCCTGGGCATCGACGCCGTTCAGCGCGCGGGTGAACAGGCCGCCGAAGTCGGCCGTCCCGTTCTCGCGGGGGTTGGCCGCCGGCCTGGCCAGTTCGCCAGGCAGCAGCGATTCCAGGCTGGGCATCGGGGGCAGCGTCGGCAGCACACTCATGATCGGCTCGCGGCTCGGGCAGGCTGCCGGCATTGTCGGCGGGGGGTCCGCGCGCCGCGCCGAATCTCAAGAGAATCTCCAGAGCACGACCGGGCCGTCATGGGCGTGCATGGCACACTCGGCGCCATGCACGATCACGTTCCGCACCCGGCCGCCGCGGCCGGTCACGCGTCGCTGTATCCGCCCCCGCGTCCCGTCGCCGGCACCGGCGCCTCCGGCGGCGGGATCTGGCGCAGCCTGCTCCGGCTGATGGCCGGGATGCTGGCCGGCCTGGTCTTCGGCATGGCCGTGGCCCATTTCGGCTTCACCCTGGCGGGCGACGGCGTCCCCTTCGTGCTGCTGGCCGGCCTGCTGCTCGGGCTATGGCCCAACATCGTGCTGCACGAGGCCGGCCATGCCCTGGCCGGCATGGCCCGCGGCATGCGCGTGATCGCCGCCGGCATCGGCCCGCTGCGGCTGGAGCGGCTGGCCGACGGCTGGGAGGTCCGGCGCGGCGGCATGATCCAGGGCCTGGGCGGGTTCGCCGCGCTGGTGCCGGCGGCCGGCAGCGGCTCGCGTGCGGACATGGCGGTGATGCTGACCGGTGGCCCCGGCGCGAACCTGCTGACCGCGGCGCTGGCGTTGCCGCTGGCGTCGCTGGCCGACGGCTGGATGGCCGCGGCGCTGCAAGGCTTCGGCCTCGGCGCGCTGCTGCTGGGCCTGGTCAACCTGCTGCCGCTGCAGAGTGGCGGCTGGCGCTCGGACGGCCGCGGCCTGCTCGACCTGGTGCGCGATCCCGGCACCGCCACCGCGATGCTGCGGATGAACCAGCTGACCGCGCTGAGCATCGCCGGCACACGCCCGCGCGACTGGCCGGACACGCTGCTGCCGACCGGGCTGGCCGACCGGGCGCCGGCAGTGGCCCGCGCCGCGGCCGGCATCCTGCTGGTGCTGCAGGCCACCGACCGTGGCCGGCACGAGGACGCGGACCGGCACGCGCGCGAGCTGACTCCACTGCTGTGGGAGACACCCGACGGCTTCCGCCAGCATCTGGCGGTGGTGATGGCCGTGCACGCAGTGACCGGCCGGCGCGACCTGGCGCTGCTGGCCGCCTGGCGTCCGCTGTGCGAAGGCGGGCTGGTCGACCTCTCGGCCTGGCGGCACTGGTTCGATGCCGAGCTGGCCGCTGGCGAAGGTCGTCTGCGGCATGCGCTCACCGCGCTCGAACAGGCGCGCGAGGCGCTGCCGCGCCTGCAGGACCGCGCCACCGCATTGCTGCTCGAGGAATGGCTGGCGGCACTGGCGGCACGCCTGCAGACCCCCCGCCCGTCGACGGCCTGACGGCGCGGCCCGCGCGGATGGCGGCCGGGGTGCCGGCATGCTGTCAAGCACGCTTGACAGATCGCGGCGGCCCGCCCAGCATGTGTCAAGGTCACTTGACAGGGGCGGCAGTGCAGACGATTCGGACCGGCCGGAACGGCCTTGGACCTCACGTCCGTGGTCGCGCCCTCTTGCCACGCGCGGCGGCGACCTGCGCGCGCGGCGGCAGCCGCAGCGCATGACCGGCAGGCCGATGCGCTCCCGCATCTCCACGTCGTGGCGGCTGCTCGCGCTGGCCGTGGCCTGTGGCATGGGTGCGCTCGTGCTGCAGCAGCTGGCACCGGACCGTGTGTCCGGACTGCTGCGTGGGCTGCTGCTCGGGGTCGGGATCGGGCTGGCGTTCGCCGCGCTGCTGGCCTGGCAGCTGCCGGACGCCTGCGATGCCGCGCCGCCGGCGCTGCGCCGGCGCTACACGCGGGAAACGCTGCTGGCGATGGGCGTCTACGTGGTGGTGCTGCTGGTCTCGACCCAGCTGCTCAAACAGCTGTCGCTGACGACGCCGCTACGCGCACTGGTCGCGCTGCTGCCGGTGCCGCCGATCGCGATGGCACTGCGGGCGATGCTGCGCTACATCCGCGACGTCGACGAGATGCAGCAGCGGATCGAACTGGAATCGATCGGGCTGGCGGCCGCATTCGTCGGTGTGAGCTACATGAGCGGCGGCCTGCTGCAGGCCGCCGGCGTGATCGACCTGCCTGCCGGCGTGGCGATGCTCTGGGTGTTTCCGCTGCTGTGCATGGGATACGGCGTGGCCAAGGCCGTGGTCGCGCGGCGGTACCGCTGATGCACAACCGCCTGCGCGAGCTGCGCGACCGGCAGGGCTGGTCGCAGGGCGAACTGGCCGAACGCCTGGAGGTGTCGCGGCAGACGGTCAATGCGCTGGAAACCGGCAAGTACGACCCGAGCCTGCCGCTGGCGTTCCGCATCGCGCGCCTGTTCCACCTGCGCATCGAGGACGTGTTCGACCCCGATGCCAACTGAACCCGCTTCACGTACGCTCCTTCATTCGCCATACACATCCACGGGCACGATTCGATGAATCCAGGAAAGACCCGCTTGCTCCTCGCCGCGATGCTGGCCGGCGGCCTGCTCGGCGGTTGCGGCACCGCCGCCGACCCGGCAGCGCCGACGACCACCGCCACCCGCCACTACGGCCAGATCGCGTTCACCCCGTGCACGCTCACCAGCGGCGCGTCGACCGTGGAAGCGCAGTGCGGCAGCCTGGAGGTGCCCGAGAACCACGACGCGCCGGACGGGCGCCGGATCGCGCTGCGCGTGGCCTGGCTGCCCGCGGAAGAGGAGGCCTCGGCCGCCGACGAGCCGGTGTTCTTCCTGGCCGGCGGGCCCGGCCAGGCCGCGGTGTCGGTGTGGCCGGTGATCGACCGGGCCTTCTCCGAGGTGCGCAAGCAGCGCCACATCGTGCTGGTCGACCAGCGCGGCACCGGCGGCTCCAATGCGCTGGACTGCCATGAGCTGAAGGACGAGGAGCCGCCGACCGGCGAGGTCGACGCAGCGGCGCTGGCCGCGTTCGCCGCCCGCTGCGCCGCGGCGGTCGCCGATCGCGCCGACACCCGCCTGTACACGACCACCGATGCGATCCGCGACCTGGATGCGGTGCGCGCCGCGGTCGGCGCGGCGAAGGTCGACCTGGTCGGCGTGTCCTACGGCACCCGCGTCGCCCAGCAGTACGCGATGCGCTACCCGCAGCAGGTGCGCAGCATCGTGCTCGACGGCGTCGCGCCCAACGACCTGGTCGTCGGCGGCGAGTTCGCCAACACCTTCGAGGACGCGCTGGCGCTGCAGTCGGCCCAGTGCAGCAAGCTGCCGGCCTGCGCCGAGCGCTTCGGCCGCGACGCGCGCGAGCAGCTGCGCGAGCTGGTCGCCCGGCTGCGCGACGCACCGGTCCAGACCGAGTACCGCGACCCGGCCACCGGCGAGGTGCGCACCGGCACGGTCAGCGCCGACACGGTCACCGGCCTGGCCTTCATGTTCTCGTACATGCCGCAGACCGCCGCGCTGCTGCCGCTGGTGCTGGACGAGGCGATGGACGGCCGCTACGGCTCGCTGCTGTCGCTGACCGACCTGATGGGCCGCAACACCGGCGACTCGATGGCGCGCGGCATGCAGTGGTCGGTGATCTGCGCCGAGGACGCCGATCGCCACCAGGACGTCGCCGCCGGCGACACCGTGCTCGGCCCGGAGGTCGCGCGGATGTTCTTCGCCGCCTGCCCGAGCTGGCCGCACGGCAGTCGCCCGGAAGGCTTCAACGCGCCGTTCCGGTCCGAGCTGCCGGTGCTGCTGCTGTCCGGCGAACTCGACCCGGTGACGCCGCCGCGCTACGGCGAGCGCGTGCTCGAGGGCCTGCCCAACGGCCGCCACCTGGTCCTGCGCGGCCAGGGCCACGGCGCACTCGGCCAGGGCTGCATGCCCAAGCTGGTCGGCCGCTTCATCGACACCAGCGACGCCGCTGCACTGGATGCCTCGTGCCTGGACACGATGACCTACGTGCCGCCCTTCACCAGCTTCAACGGATGGGAACCCTGATGCGCCAGACCACGACCGCGGAGGCCGGCCGATGATCCGCGCCCACGACCTGCACAAGCAGTTCAAGACCAAATCCGGCCTGGTCCAGGCCGTACGTGGCGTCGGCTTCGACGCCCACGACGGCCAGATCACCGGCCTGCTCGGCCCCAACGGCGCCGGCAAGACCACCACGCTGCGCATGCTGTACACGCTGATGCAGGCCGACCAGGGCCGGATCGAGGTCGACGGCGTCGACCCGGCCCGCGACCCGATGACGGTGCGCCGCAGCCTGGGCGTGCTGCCCGATGCCCGCGGCGTCTACAAGCGGCTGACCGCGCGCGAGAACATCGCCTACTTCGGCCGCCTGCACGGCATGTCGCCGGCGGCCATCGCCGCGCGCACCGCGGCGCTGTCCGAGGCGCTGGACATGGGCGAGATCCTGGACCGCCAGACCGAGGGCTTCAGCCAAGGCCAGCGCACCAAGACCGCGATCGCGCGGGCGCTGGTGCACGACCCGCGCAACGTGATCCTGGACGAGCCGACCAACGGCCTGGACGTGATGACCACCCGCGCGCTGCGCCAGTTCCTGTTCCAGCTGCGCGACGAGGGCCGCTGCGTGATCTTCTCCAGCCACATCATGCAGGAGGTCGCCGCGCTGTGTGACCGCATCGTCATCATCGCCAAGGGCCAGGTGGTCGCCGAAGGCACCGCCGACCAGCTGCGCGAGCAGACCGGCGAGAGCAACCTGGAAGACGCCTTCGTCAAGGCGATCGGTTCGGAAGAGGGGCTGCTGGCATGAACATGCTTTCCACGCTGTGGACCGTGCTGCTCAAGGAGCTGCGCGACATCGGCCGCGACCACCGCACCCTGGCGCTGACCGTGCTGATGGGTCCGATCCTGCTGCCCGCGCTGATCCTGGGCATGGGCACGCTGGCCGAGAAGCGCGCCAAGACCCAGCTCGACAAGGTGCTCGAGGTGCCGACGATCGGCATCGAGCACGCGCCGAACCTGGTCGCCTTCCTCGGCACCCAGGGCATCAAGGCGATACCGGCGACCGACACGCTGGAGCAGGACATCCGCGCGCAGCGGGTCGACGTGGCCCTGCGCATCTCCGAGGACTACGGCGAGGACTGGAAGGCCGGACGCCCGGCGCTGGTCGAGATCATGCTCGACACCACCCGGCGCGATTCGGGCATTCCCAGCCGTCGCGTGCAGGCCGCATTGGCCGCCTACGGTGGCCAGGTCGGCGCGCTGCGCCTGCTCGCCCGCGGCATCGACGCGTCGGTCGCGCAGCCGGTCAACGTCGGCCAGATCGACCTGGCCACGCCGGAAGCCAAGCGCGGCATGCTGCTGTCGGTGATGCTGCCGTACTTCCTGATCATCTCGGCCTTCCTCGGCGGTGCGGCACTGGTGCTGGACGCCACCGCCGGCGAACGCGAGCGGCAGTCGCTGGAACCGCTGCTGGCCACGCCGGCATCGCGCGGCGCGATCGTCTCCGGCAAGATCCTGGCCGCCTGCCTGCTCGGCGCGCTGTCGCTGCTGCTGACCCTGATCGCGCTCAAACTCAGCGCCCAGGCCTCCAGCGCGATGGCCCGCCAGCTCGACGTGTCGCTGCTGGCGATCGCCAAGCTGCTGTTCGTGCTGATGCCGATGCTGCTGATCGGCACCTCGCTGCTGACCTTCCTGGCCTCCGGCGCCAAGAGCCTGAAGGAAGCGCAGAGCCACATGAGCTGGCTGATGCTGCTGCCGATGATTCCGACCATTGTGCTGATGGTCAATCCGGTGAAGACCCAGCTGTGGCAGTTCTCGGTGCCGTTCCTGGCGCAGAACCAGCTGCTGCTGAAGGTGATCCGCAGCGAGCCGATCGATGCGCAGACCTGGGCGGTGTATCTGGGCTGCAGCGTCGGCCTGGCGTTGCTGCTGTGGGCCGGCGCGGTCTGGCGCTACCGCCAGGAGAAGCTGGCGATCTCCACCTGAGTCGCCAGCGCCGCCACGTGTGCAGCCACGGCGGCTGGCACGCGGCGGTAGCGCTGCGGACACGAGGCCCGGGAGCGATCCCGGGCTTTTTCATGCGCGTACGTGGGTGGCGGCCGATACGCTTTCGTGCAGCACCACGCCCGGTGTCGAGGCCGCACGCTGCGCCAGCGTGGGCTGGGCTGACCTGAGACGAAACGAGGACGAGGACGAGGACGAGGACGAAGAGATCGTCGATGGATCGCCGCGGCCCACGCATGGCAGGCTGGTGGCGGATACGTACCGGTCACGCGGGCGGACGCGGCCGTCGGGCACAGGACGCAAATGCGTGCGTGGCGCCGGTGACAGTGGCGCGGCGGCGCGACCATGCCGGCGACCAGGGTGATCCGCCATCTGGAGCGCACGCCGCCCTCATCCGGTTTCATCTCGCCGTCCGCAATGGTGCCCGGCGATGCGCCACGATGCCGCGGATGCACGAAGGCCCGGGATCGCTCCCGGGCCTTCGTGATGCTCACCGACCGCGATGCGACGGTCGCCGCCGCCGGCACGGATGGTGCCGGCCGGCGATCGTCCATCGTCAGCCGATCAACCGCCGTTGCTGAAGGCCACCGTGCGGCGCGTGGTCACCGGCGCGTCCAGCGGTTCGAAACGCCAGCGGCGGACCGCATTGAGCGCTTCGCGATCGAAGGTGCGGGCCGGGTTGGCGCGCAGCACGCGGGCATCGGTGACCGCGCCATCGGTGCCGACGGTGAATTCGACCAGCACTTCGCCGGAGGTCCCGGCGCGCAGCGCATCGGCCGGATAGCGCGGCGCCGGCATGCTGATCGGGCGCAGGGCCGGCTGTGCGGCCGCCGGGCGCGGTGCCGGCGTGGCGGCGGCCTGGCGGGCGGCGGCGGCGCGCTGCTCGGCCTCGCGCTGTTCGGCCGCCTGCCGCGCGGCGGTGGCCTGGCGGGCGGTTTCCTGCTCGGCCGCGAGCCGGCGCGCGGCTTCGGCTTCGGCCGCCTGCTGGCTGGCCGCGCGCTGCTGTTCGGCCTGGGCGCGGCTCTCGGTCTCGCGCCGCGCGCGTTCGGCATCGGCCTCGCTGCGCTGCGCGACCGCCTGCTGCGAGGTGGTGATGCTCTGCTTGATCCGCGGCAGCGCCGGGGCGCTGGGATCGGTCTTCTCGATCAGCGAAGCCAGGCGCGAGGCCTCGTCGAACTGCTCGCGGCCCACCGCCTGCTCGGCGGCGATCAGCGTGTAGGGCAGCAGGTCGGTCAGTGCGCTGGACACCGCCGCGTCGTCGGGCAGCTTGTCGCGCAGCGCCAGGTAGTACTCCATCGCGTTGTCGCCGGCCGGCGCGTACATGCGGTTCTCGCGCAGCGCCTGGGTGGCCGAATCGCGCAACTGGTCGGCGCCCATCGCCTGCACGCTGGCGGCGACGGCCGGTGCAGGCGCGGCCGGGCTGGCAGCCGGCGTGGCGGCCGCGGGCTGGGCGGCGTCGGCCGCCGGTTCTTCCTGCTTGGAGCAGGCGGCGGCGAAGACCGCGAGAAGCAGGCACGCGCAGAGCCGCGACTTCGGCGAAATCGTGAAGGACAGCATCGGTTCTCCCCCGTTGCAGAGCAATGTGACGTCGTGACGACAGAAGTCAGGACGCGTGATCCGGTTCCGATTGTCAACCGGGTGACCGCCAGCCACAAGCGGCGCGATCAACGCCTGGCGCCCCGAACTGTGACGCGCATCATGCGGTGCGCGCACTCACTTGCCGATGCAGAAGCTCGAGAAGATGTGCCCGAGCAGGGCGTCGGCGCTGACCTGTCCGGTAATGCCGCCCAGGGCCTGGTGCGCCAGGCGCAGTTCCTCGGCCGCCAGTTCGAGCTGCTCGTCCCGCAGCTGGGCGGCCGCCTGTTCCACGTGCGCCGCGGTGCGCTGCAGCGCCTCGATCTGGCGTGCGCGGGCACTGAATTCGCCATCGGCCGCTTCCGGGGCACCACGGTCGGCGAGCCGGCGCAGCGCCGCGTGCAGGTCGGCCATGCCGGCCCCGGTCAGCGCGGAGACGTGGACGGTGTCGTCGGCATCGGCCGCCGCCGCGTCGGCCGCGACCAGATCGCACTTGTTGTGGATCCACAGCCGCGCCGGCGCGGCCGCGGCGATCGTGTCCAGCGCCGCGCGGGCCGGCGCCGGATCGCGGGCGTCGACCACCAGCAGCACCAGATCGGCGCGCTCCAGTTCGGCATGCGCGCGACGCATGCCTTCGCGCTCGATCGCGTCGCCGCCGTCACGCAGGCCGGCGGTGTCGGCCAGCACCAGCTCAAGGCCGTCGATGCGCACCGTCTCGCGCAGCACGTCGCGGGTGGTGCCGGCTACGTCGGTGACGATCGCGCGGGCATCGCCGGCCAGCGCGTTGAGCAGCGAACTCTTGCCGGCGTTGGGCAGGCCCAGCAGCACCGCATGCAGGCCGTCGCGCAGGCGCCGCCCGCGTTCGGCCTCGACCAGCAGCTGCCGCAGCAGCGCATCGCACTCGGCCAGGCCGGCGCGGACGGCCGGACCGCCGAGCGTGTCGATCGGCTCGTCGGCGAAATCGATCGAGGCCTCGATGTGGATGCGCAGGCCCAGCAGCCGCTGCGCCAGGGCATCGACCCGGGCCGAGAACACGCCTTCCAGCGTGCGCCGCGCAGCACGGGCGGCGCGCAGGTCGGCGGCGGCGATCAGGTCGGCGATGGCCTCGGCCTGGACCAGGTCGAGCTTGCCGTTGAGGAAGGCGCGCCGGCTGTACTCGCCCGGACCGGCCGCGCGCGCGCCGAGCTCGCAGCAGCGTTCGACCAGACGCCGCAGCAGCACCGGGCTGCCATGCGCCTGCAGTTCGACCACGTCCTCGCCGGTGAAGCTGTGCGGGCCTGGAAAGGCCAGTACCAGGCCGTCGTCGATCGGCGTGCCATCGGCGTCATCGAAGCGCGCGCGCAGTGCACGGCGCGGCGGCAGGGCGCGGCCGCACAGCGCGGCGGCGATCGGCAGTGCCTGCGGGCCGGACAGGCGCACCACGCCGATGCCGCCCGCCCCCGGTGCGGTGGCGATCGCGGCGATGGTGTCGTCGTCCGACTCGGCGATCATGGCTGCAGCTTGCGCAGCTGCGCGCGCGCCTGCTCGGCGCCGCTGCCCTGGGGCTGCAGCTCCAGGTAGGTGGTGTAGGCCTGCTTCGCTTTGGCGGTGTCGCCGCCGTGCAGGTAAGCGTCGCCGAGGTTGAGATGGGCGACCGCGCGCGACGGATCGATCTTCAGCGTGTTCTCCAGCCAGCGCGCCGCTTCGGCGTAGCGCTGCTGGCGGTAGTAGACGAAGCCGAGGTTGTTGGCCGCCTGGGCGAAGTCGGGGCGCAGCTTCAACGCCTCGGTGAACTGCGCCACCGCCTCGTCGTAGCGTTTTTCGCGGTACAGCTGCAGGCCGCGGTCGTTGGCCTGCTGCGCCCGCTGGCGATCGGACGCCTTCACCGCGGTGGGCACCACCAGGGTGCTGCTGCCGCCCAGCAGGTCGGTCACGCGCACCGGCGCATCGCCATCGCCCTGTGCGGCGTCGACGCGGCTGTTGAGCGCGATCGCATCGGCCGGCAGCTGGGCTGTGTCGGCGTTGAGGAATTCCTGGCTGTCGGGCACCTGGAACACGAACTCGCCGCCCTGCGAGCCGGGCAGGCTGCCGAACGCGGGCGTCTGCTGCGACACCGCCGACACCGCCGGCGCGACATAGGCGGCCAGCTCGGTGCCGGTGATCAGGCCGTCGCCGTTGAGGTCGCCCTTGCCCGACAGCGCCTGCAGCAGCACCCAGGTGAACACCGAGTGGCCGTTGGGGCCGCCGTCGGCCACCGGCTGGTCGGCGCCGCCGGCGGTGAGCATCTGCCGCGCGCTGCGGCGCGCGTTCTCGCGCAGGAATGCCGAGGAGGCCGGCCCGCCGCGGGTCAGGCCCAGGCCGCTGTAGCAGGCGTCCATCACGAACAGCACGTGCTTGGCGCGCAGGCTCTCGGCGATGTTCTGGATGTCGGTCATCGCGATCGCGTCGGTCGCGAACTCGTCCGGATCCGAATCGACCGGAATGATGTAGCCGAGGTCGCGGCCCGAGGCGAGCCGGCGGGTCGCGCCGTGGCCGGCGAAGAACACGAACACGCGGTCGTTCTTTCCAGTGCGCTCGTCGGCCAGGCGGTCGTGGAACGCGGCCAGGATGTTGTTGCGGGTGGCCTGCTGGTTCTTCAGCACGATCACCTGCGACGACGGAAAACCGAACTGGCCGGTCAGGGTGTCGGCCACGGCCTGGGCGTCGCGGCTGGCGTACTCGAGCCTGGGCCAGTGCGTGTACTCGTCGATGCCGACGACGATCGCCCACGAGTTCTCGTAGCCGGTGGTGACGGTGCTGGCCGCCTCGGCGGCCGTGCCGGCGCGGGGCCGGCTGACGGTGAACTCGCGGCCGTTCCAGCCGGCGAACTGGTAGCCGTCGGCGATCAGGCGGTCGAGGATCTGCGGCAGCGCCTTGACCGCGCGGTCGTGGATGTCATGGAAGAGGATGATGCCGCGCTGCTCCTTCTCCACCTGCGCCAGCACGCGCTGGACGATGGACTCGGGCACCGGGTCGGCCCAGTCCATCGAGTCGATGTTCCACATGATCGACTTCAGGCCGGCCTCGCCGAGCAGCTGCAGCCCTTCGGCATTGCGCGCGCCGTAGGGAAAGCGGAACAGCGGCGCGCGGCGCTCGCCGACCTGGCGCAGCAGCGCATCGGCGTCGAGCACCTGGTGGCGCAGCGCGTCGCCGCTGGTGCGCGAGAGCTGCGCGTGGGTCTGGCTGTGGTTGCCGACCGCGTAGCCGTCGGCCATCAGCTGGCGGCTGATGCCGGCCATCGGACCCAGCGTCGGCGTGCCGTCGTCGCCGATCGCGCCGACGTTGCGGCCGACCTGGAAGAACACGCCGGGCACGTCGTAGCGCTTGAGGATCGCGGTGATCTCGTCGGTATGCACGCGGTGCGGACCGTCATCGAAGGTCAGCACCACGGTCTTGCGCGGCAGGTCGCGGCCGAAGATCTCGCGCTCGCTGTCCTGCATCGACATCGGATAGGGCTCGATCACGCCGTGGTCGCGCAGGATCGCCTCGCGGCTGTACAGGCTGCGCAGATGGGCGACGTAGTCGTCCCACTTCTCGCGCTTGGGCACGATCGCGCGGGTGCGGTCGAAGCGGCTGAAGATCCGGGTGATTTCCTGGTCGTAGTGGCGCTCGATCCCGTCCAGCGCGTCCAGATCCTCGCCGATGCGCTGGTGCAGCTTCACCGCCGGCAGCGAGGAGTCGGCGCCGACGCGCTCGTGCAGATCGCGCAGCACTTCGCGGAAGGCCAGGCGGTCGGCGTCGTACAGCTCGGGCGCCGATTCGATGTAGTCCAGCACATGGCCGAGCGTGGCGAAGCGGCGCGGGTCGGGCGAGCGCAGCAGCGTATCGAACCGGTCGGCGATGGCCTGCTGCCGCTCCAGCCCCTCATGGAACAGCTGCTGGCCGATGCCGGTGGAGGTGGCGCGGTCAGGGGCCGACTGCGCGGCCTCGTCGGCCAGCAGGACGATGATCCGGCGGTGGCCGTCGAGCTGCTGCCGCAATGCATCCAGCAGCGGCGCGGCCGCAGCGTCGTCACCGTCGGCGACTGCAGCGGCGGCGGGGTGGTCCTCGCCTGCCGCGGCGGTGCGATCGCCGCAGCCGACCAGCAGCAATGGCATCCACAGCAGCAGCGGCAGCAGGCGGCGCGAAGCAGGGAAGGCAGGCATGGAGCGGCGTGGCGTCATCGGCACCGGAGCGAGGGCGACGATTCTAAGCCAGCCCGGCACGGGCGGCCGGCACGGCACGCGGCGGACACCCGATGCCGGACATGCATCCATGTACGGATGCCTGCACGTGGATGCGGCCGCGGGATGCGATCCGGCCCGCGCAGCGGAACGCGGATGCGAAGAACCCGCCATGCGGCGGGTTCCGGGTATCGCATGACGCGGGCGCTTACTTGGCCGGCGTGGCCTTCGGGGCCGGTTCGCCGTGGCGCTTCATCATCCACCACTGCTGCAGCAGGCCGAGCGCACCGTTGGTGACCCAGTACAGGACCAGACCGGCGGGGAAGAAGGCCATCATCACGCCGAAGGCCAGCGGCATGAACTGCATCATCTTCTGCTGCATCGGGTCCATGCCCGGCGCCGGCTGCAGCTTCTGGGTGAACCACATCACCGCCATGTTCAGCACCGGCAGGATGAAGTACGGGTCGCGTGCGGTCAGGTCGTTGATCCAGGCGAACCACGGCGCCTGGCGCAGCTCGACCGACTCCACCAGCACCCAGTACAGCGCCAGGAACACCGGCATCTGCACCAGGATCGGCAGGCAGCCGCCCATCGGGTTGATCTTCTCCTTCTTGTACAGCTCCATCATGGCGACCTGGAACTTCTGCTTGTCGTCGCCGTAACGTTCCTTGAGCTGCTGGATGCGCGGCTGGAACTTGCGCATCTTGGCGAAGCTCTTGTACTGCGCGGCCGACAGCGGATACATGATCAGCTTGACCACGATCACCAGGCCGATGATCGACCAGCCCCAGTTGCCGAGCAGGCCGTACAGGTGGCTCAGCACCCAGAACAGGCCTTCGCCGACGATCGCCAGGATCGAGAACTGGCTGTAGTCGACCGCACGCTCCAGGCCCGGGACGTCCTGGGCATGGATCTGCGAGACCAGCTTGGGGCCGACGAACAGACGCGCATCGCTGGTCGCGGTCGCACCCGGGGCGACCTGCAGCGGCGCGCTCAGCTCGCGCACCAGCGGGCCATTGGGCACCTGGTCGATCGAGATCGTCGACGGCTGCACGCCTTCCGGAATCCAGGCGCTGAAGAAGTGATGCTGCAGCATCGCCACCCAGCCCTGGGTGGTCTGCTTGTTGACGTGACCGTCCTCGAGATAGTCCTCGTCGAACTTGCGGCGCTGGTACTTGCCGTCGTACCAGGCGGCGCCGTTGAAGCTGAAGGACTCCGGGCTGGTCATGCCGCGCTTGATCACCGGCGGCTTGCGGATCAGCTGGCGGTAGACCTGGCCCTGCCACGGCTGTGCGCCCTGGTTGACCACCTCGTCGCGCACTTCGATCGCGTAGCTGGCGCGCTTGAAGGTATAGGTGCGACGGATGCTGACACCGTTCTCGCCCTGCCAGACGAACGGCACGGCGACGCTGTCCTGGCCCTCGGCCAGCACGTACTCGCGCGCCGGTTCGGCCGGGACGAACCCGTTCTGGTGGTTCGGCGCGGCACCGCCGGCGCTGACCCAGCCGCTCTGCGCGGTATAGAAGTGGTCAGGCGCGGTGCTGAACAGGCGTACCGGCGCGGCACCGTCGTCCTTGCTCTGCGGGAACTCGAGCAGGTCGGCCTGCAGCACGCTGCCGCCGTCGACGACCAGGCGCAGCACATCGGTGTTCACGGTGACACGGGCGGCGCTGGTGGCCGGCGTCGCCGTGGCTTCGACCGCAGGCGCGGCCGCGGCCGGCACTGCACTGGGTACCGACGGATCGGCGCTGGCGCCGACAGGGGTCGCGGCCGGGATGGCCGCCGGCACCGAGGCGTCGCTGGTATCGGCGCTGACGCCGCTGGTCTGGACGGTAGCGGGAGCGGCCTGCTCCTTGCCCCATTCCATCCACAGCAGCAGGGCCACCATCAGCCAGGCAAGGATCAGGAATACGCGGGTCTGGTTCATCGGGCAGGCATGCTCAGCCGGCGGAAGCAGCCGGCTTGGAAGGGGAATCGGATGACGTCGGCGCAGGGGCCGCGGGCATTGTGCCGCCGGTGGACGGGTGGGGCAACGCGCCGGCCCGCTGCAGCAGACGCAGCCAGGCCTCCAGAATACGGGCGTTGTCGGCGCTGCCGGCCGGCGGACGGGCGACGATCACGTAGTCGCCCCCCTTCAGTTGCGGACGCAGCTTGCGCATGCTGTCGCGCAGGATCCGCTTGATCCGGTTGCGGCCGACCGCACGCGGGTCGACCTTGCGCGAGACCGCCAGTCCCAGGCGCGGCGGCGTGTCGCCCGGCAACCAGTGCAGGGCGAGCAGGGGATCGCCGATCCGGCGCCCGCCCTCGAAGACACGTGTATATTCCGCACGCAGACGAACCCGCGCGTCGCGAGGAAATCGCGCGCACGGGTTCGGAGTCATCTCGGGACTGCGGAGCACCGCGGCCTCTGGCCGCGAGATGCTCAGGCGCTCAGACGCGCGCGGCCCTTGGCGCGGCGGCGCGCCAGGATCTTGCGGCCGTCGGCGGTCTTCATGCGGGCACGGAAACCGTGGTCGCGCTTGCGCTTGAGGTTGCTGGGCTGGTAGGTGCGCTTGGTGGCCATGGTGGCGCTCGGCTGTTCGGATCGAAAGAACCGGAAATTCTAGAGAGGTCCGCCCCCTCCGGTCAAGCACTGCTTGACAACGCGCTCACATGCACAGTGGGCGACGCTGTGGATGCCCTGTGTATAAATCTGGGAAAACCCGCCCCCCGATGGTAGTCTGGCCAGTCCCGATTCCCACCTCCGATCGGCCGGCGACGCAAGCGCGGCGCGGCGAT
Source organism: Xanthomonas sp. XNM01 (assembly GCF_014851915.1). Taxonomy (GTDB): domain Bacteria; phylum Pseudomonadota; class Gammaproteobacteria; order Xanthomonadales; family Xanthomonadaceae; genus Pseudoxanthomonas. The sequence goes on along the minus strand of NZ_JACVAP010000008.1, from coordinate 77,966 downwards.
CGCCCGATGAGTCCTGTCTTGCCGATGGATGCCTGGCCCCGCTGTCTCGAACGCCTCGAAGCCGAACTTCCGGCCGAGGATGTCCACACCTGGTTGAAGCCCCTGCAGGTGGACGAGCGCGACGACGGCCTGGTGCTGTACGCCCCGAATTCCTTCATCGTCGACCAGGTCCGCGACCAGTACCTGCCGCGGATCCGCGAGCTGGCCCAGCATTTCGCCGGCCATCCGAACGTCTCGCTGGAGGTCGGTTCGCGGCCCAAGCCACGGGCCGAAACGCCGGCAACCGCCACGGTCACGGCCGGCACGACCGCGGCCGCCGCCCGCCCGGCGCCGGCCGAGCCCTTCAACGGCAATCTGGACCCGCACTACGTCTTCGCCAACTTCGTCGAGGGCCGCAGCAACCAGCTGGGCCTGGCCGCGGCGATGCAGGCCGCGCAGAAGCCGGGCGACCGCGCGCACAACCCGCTGCTGCTGTACGGGGGCACCGGCCTGGGCAAGACCCACCTGATGTTCGCCGCCGGCAACGCGATGCGCCAGGCCAACCCGGGCGCGCGCGTGCTGTACCTGCGCTCGGAGCAGTTCTACAACGCCTTCTTCCGTTCGCTGCAGGAGAAGACCGCCGACCAGTTCAAGCGCCAGTTCCAGCAGATCGACGCGCTGCTGATCGACGACATCCAGTTCTTCGCCGGCAAGGACCGCACCCAGGAAGAGTTCTTCCACACCTTCAACGCGCTGTTCGACAGCCGCCAGCAGATCATCATGACCTGCGACCGCTACCCGCGCGAGGTCGATGGCCTGGAGCCGCGGCTGAAGTCGCGCCTGGCCTGGGGCCTGTCGGTGGCGATCGATCCGCCTGACTTCGAGACCCGCGCCGCCATCGTGCTGGCCAAGGCCCGCGAGCGCGGCACCGAGGTGCCGGACGAGGTGGCCTTCCTGCTGGCCAAGAAGATGCGCAGCAACGTGCGCGACCTGGAAGGCGCGCTCAACACGCTGGCCGCCCGTGCCAACTTCACCGGCCGCGCCATCAGCATCGAGTTCGCCCAGGAAACCCTGCGCGACCTGCTGCGCGCCCAGCAGCAGGCGATCGGCCTGCCCAACATCCAGAAGACCGTGGCCGATTACTACGGCCTGCAGGTCAAGGACCTGCTGTCCAAGCGGCGGACCCGCTCGCTGGCGCGTCCGCGGCAGATGGCGATGGCGCTGACCAAGGAGCTGACCGAGCACAGCCTGCCGGAGATCGGGGACGCATTCGCCGGCCGTGACCACACCACCGTGCTGCATGCCTGCCGCCAGATCCGCACCCTGATGGAGACCGACGGCAAGATGCGCGAGGACTGGGACAAGCTGATTCGCAAACTCAGTGAGTGAACAGGGGAGGAGCTGGGGATAAACCGGGGATAGAATCGGCACTGCCAAACCATCCACAGCTTGTCCCTGTCGCCGAAGGCATCTTCCGCCCAGACTTGTTGTTCCCGATAAAGCGTTACAAATCAGGTGCTTGAAGCTGTTATCCACAGCAAAAGGCTCCCTCCAGCACCACCACATTTAGATTTATTCCACTTTCTTTTAAAAGCTTAAGAGGCACGGAATCCATGCGTTTCACACTGCAACGCGAGGCCTTTCTCAAGCCATTGGCCCAGGTCGTCAATGTCGTCGAACGCAGGCAGACCCTGCCGGTGCTGGCCAATTTCCTGGTCCAGGTACAGGACGGGCAGCTGTCGCTGACAGGCACCGATCTGGAAGTGGAGATGATCGCCAGGACCGCCGTGGACGACGCCGAGAATGGCGAAACCACGATTCCGGCCCGCAAGCTGTTCGAGATCGTGCGTGCGCTGCCCGATGGCAGCCGCGTCACGGTGTCGCAGAGCGGTGACAAGATTTCGGTACAGGCCGGTCGTAGCCGCTTCACGCTGGCCACGTTGCCTGCCAACGATTTCCCGTCGGTTGACGAGGTCGAGGCCACCGAGCGGATCGGCGTGGCCGAGGCCGGGCTGAAGGAGCTGATCGAGCGCACTGCGTTCGCGATGGCCCAGCAGGACGTGCGCTACTACCTCAACGGCCTGTTGTTCGACCTGCGCGACGAGACGCTGCGCTGCGTGGCCACCGATGGTCACCGCCTGGCGCTGTGCGAAACGACGCTCGGCCAGCCGGTCGCGGCGAAGCGCCAGATCATCGTCCCGCGCAAGGGTGTGACCGAGCTGCAGCGCCTGCTCGAAGGCGGGGACCGCTCGCTGGAGCTGGAAATCGGACGCAGCCACATCCGGGTCAAGCGCGACGATGTCACCTTCACCTCGAAACTGATCGATGGCCGCTTCCCCGACTACGAGGCCGTCATCCCGATCGGCGCCGAGAAGGAAGTGAAGCTGGACCGCGAAGTCATCCGTGCCGCCCTGCAGCGCGCCGCGATCCTGTCGAACGAGAAGTACCGCGGCGTCCGTGTGGAGGTCTCGCCCGGGCAGCTGAAGATCAACGCCCACAATCCGGAGCAGGAGGAGGCCCAGGAGGAGATCGAGGCCGATACCGTGGTCAGCGACCTGGCGATCGGCTTCAACGTGAACTACCTGCTGGATGCCCTGGGGGCACTGCGCGACGAGTTCATCGTGATCCAGCTGCGTGATGCCAATTCCTCGGCGCTGGTCCGCGAGGCAGGCAGCGAGAAGTGCCGGCACGTGGTAATGCCGCTGCGTCTCTGACGATGCAGCCACCACACATGGTCCACGTGTTTCACGTGGAACAGGCAGGACGCCCGGCCAATGCCGGGCGTCTTCGCATGAGGCACCCGGCGATGGAGGACAGAGGATGCGTGTAACCCGGCTGGATCTGCGCGATCTGCGCCGTTTCCAAGCCACCGAGGTCCATCCCGCTGCCGGTCTGAACCTGATCACCGGCCGCAATGGCGCGGGCAAGACCAGTGTGCTCGAGGCTCTGCACCTCATGGCCTATGGACGCAGCTTCCGTGGCAGGGTCCGGGACGGGCTGGTCCGGGAGGGCGCCGAAGCGCTGGAGGTCTTCGTGGAATGGCAGGACGGCGCCGACCGCACCCGTCGCGCGGGGCTTCGCCATGCGGGGCAGCGCTGGAGTGGACGTCTGGACGGCGCGGACGTGGCCCATCTGGGCCAGCTGTGCGCGGCGCTGGCGGTGGTGACCTTCGAGCCAGGCAGTCACGGGCTGATCAGCGGGGCGGCCGAGCATCGTCGCCGCTATCTGGATTGGGGCCTGTTCCACGTGGAACAGCAGTTCATGTCCGTGTGGCGCCGATATGCGCGTGCGCTGAAGCAGCGCAACGCCTTGCTGAAGGCGGGTTCCGGCCCTGGCCAGCTGGACGCCTGGGACCATGAGCTGGCTGAATCGGGCGAAACACTGACCCGGTACCGCGGTAGCTACCTCGAGCAGCTGGCCCCCCGGGTGCTGGCGAAGAACCAGGCGTTCACCGATGGCCTGCGGTTGGTCGGTTTGACCTTCCAACCCGGCTGGCGGCGCAGCGAGATGTCGCTGGCCGATGCGCTGTTACTGGCGCGCGATCGTGATCGCGCCGCCGGTTTCACCAGCGTCGGGCCGCACCGCGCCGACTGGAGTCTGGAACTCGACGGCCTGCCGGGGCGGGAGGCGCTGTCGCGCGGGCAGACCAAGCTGGTGGCCCTGTCGATGCTGCTGGGTCAGGCTGAGGATCTGGGCAAGCGGCTGGGACAGTGGCCGGTGATCTGCCTCGATGATCTGCCCTCCGAACTGGATCGCAGTCACCAACAGCGGGTACTCACGGAGCTGCACGGCTGGCCGGATGTGCAGATCTTCATCACAGCCACCGAGTCGCCACCTGTGCTGGAACAGCTGGCCCTCCAGCCACACGTGTTTCACGTGGAACAGGGCAGGGTGGAGCCGGGCTGAGCCATGCCAGCCGGGCGCCGCCGGCTTACCGCATCGAAACCTCCGGATTCGCTGCCGAGCAGCGGAAGTGGAGAGGGGATGCCAGCGGGGACGACGCCCCCTCGGCCGTTCCGCGGGCTTAGCCGGCCATCGCGGGTCAATGGAGCCCATGGCTGGTCAGGGTCCTGCGACTGTCTCAGCCGCGTTGTCGCCTCGTCCGCGTTTGCGCGGCGCGGGCTCGATTTGGCCCATTGCGGTTGGTCCGGCCACGGCACATGAGCGTTGCCGCCCGCGGCAGGTGGGCGGCAATGCCTCTGCGATCCAACAAGGGCGTGCCCAGCCCCAAGCAGGCTTTGCTTCCTGACAGGAATACGCCATCGTGCGCTGCCGGCAGCTGGGGTGTGGCAGGTTCCACGTGAAACGGGCAGTTTCACTGCGCGCATGCGCCGGCAGCGCTGGCCAGCGGTGCCGTGGATGCCGGTTGCTCGCAGTCTGGCGTACGACAGGCTGCAGGCTGTGCCGCATGGCCGACCGGCACCAGGACGGGGCCGCGACGCGCCTGTGGCCCCCTGTGCGGCCTGCAGCGACGGGTCGGAGCGGGCAGGGGGCGGACTGCTATAATCGCCCGTCACCCCTGGCGCCACGCGCCCGCGACCGTCCCCGGTCCGCGGCGCGGGCCACGAGCACGGCGAAGGCATGAGCGAACAGACTCCGAGTTCCCCCCCCGGCAACGGCAACTACGACGCCAACAGCATCACCGCCCTGGAAGGCCTGGAGGCTGTCCGCAAGCGACCCGGCATGTACATCGGCGATGTGCATGACGGCACCGGCCTGCACCACATGGTGTTCGAGGTGGTGGATAACTCCATCGACGAAGCCCTGGCCGGCCACGCCGATCACGTCGCGGTGACGATCCACGAGGACGGCTCGGTCTCGGTGTCCGACAACGGTCGCGGCATCCCGACCGGCAAGCACGCGCAGATGAGCGCCAAGCTCGGCCGCGAGGTCTCCGCCGCCGAGGTGGTGATGACCGTGCTGCATGCAGGCGGCAAGTTCGACGACAACAGCTACAAGGTCTCCGGCGGCCTGCACGGCGTTGGCGTCAGCGTGGTCAACGCACTGTCGGAAAAGCTGCTGCTGGACATCTTCCAGGGCGGTGCGCACTACCAGCAGGAATACAGCAACGGCGCTGCGCTTGGCCCGCTGCAGCAGCTGGAAAGCACCGACAAGCGCGGCACCACGCTGCGGTTCTGGCCGTCGGTCACCGCGTTCCACAACAACGTCGAGTTCCATTACGACATCCTGGCCCGCCGCCTGCGCGAGCTGTCGTTCCTGAATTCCGGCGTCAAGATCGTCCTGGTCGACGAGCGCGGCGAAGGCCGCCGCGACGATTTCCACTACGAAGGCGGCATCCGCAGCTTCGTCGAGCATCTTGCCCAGCTGAAGACCCCGCTGCATCCGCACGTGATCTCGGTGACCGGCGAGCACAACGGCATCGTGGTCGAGGTGGCGCTGCAGTGGACCGACTCCTACCAGGAGACGATGTACTGCTTCACCAACAACATCCCGCAGAAGGATGGCGGCACCCACCTTGCCGGCTTCCGCGCCGCGCTGACCCGCACGATCAGCAGCTACATCGAGCAGAACGGCCTGGCCAAGCAGGCCAAGGTCGGTTTCTCCGGCGACGACATGCGAGAAGGCCTGATCGCGGTGCTGTCGGTGAAGGTGCCGGACCCGAGCTTCTCCAGCCAGACCAAGGAAAAGCTGGTCAGCTCCGAGGTCAAGCCGGCGGTGGAGAACACCTTCGGCCAGCGCCTGGAGGAGTTCCTGCAGGAGCACCCGAACGAAGCCCGCATCATTGCGGAGAAGGTCGTCGACGCCGCGCGTGCACGCGAGGCCGCGCGCAAGGCGCGCGAGCTCACCCGCCGCAAGGGTGCGCTGGACATCGCCGGCCTGCCGGGCAAGCTGGCCGACTGCCAGGAAAAGGATCCCGCGCTTTCTGAATTGTTCATTGTCGAGGGCGACTCGGCAGGCGGCTCGGCCAAGCAGGGCCGCAACCGCAAGAACCAGGCGGTGCTGCCGCTGCGCGGCAAGATCCTCAACGTGGAACGTGCGCGTTTCGACCGCATGCTGTCGTCCGACCAGGTCGGCACGCTGATCACCGCACTGGGCACCGGCATCGGCCGCGACGAGTACAACCCGGACAAGCTGCGCTACCACCGCATCATCATCATGACCGACGCCGACGTCGACGGCGCCCACATCCGCACCCTGCTGCTGACGTTCTTCTACCGGCAGATGCCGGAACTGCTCGAGCGCGGCCACGTCTACATCGGCCTGCCGCCGCTGTACAAGATCAAGCAGGGCAAGCAGGAGCTGTACCTGAAGGACGACGAGGCGCTGGACAGCTACCTGGCGAGCAGCGCGGTCGACAACGCCGGGCTGGTGCCGGCCGCGAACGAGCCGCCGATTACCGGTGAGGCACTGGAAAAGCTGCTGCTGGCCTATGCCGGCGCGCGCGAGGCGATCGCCCGCAACAGCCACCGTTTCGATCCGCTGCTGCTGGAGTCGCTGATCGACTTCACTCCGCTCGATGCCGCGCATCTGGCCGAGAACACCGACGAGCTGCATGAACTGCAGGCGCTGGAAGCCCGTCTCAACCGCGGCAAGCTCGGCAGCCCGCGCTTCGCGTTGAAGCTGATGCCGGCCACCGATGCGCGTCCGGCCGCACTGCAGGTCACCCGCCGCCACATGGGCGAGGAACTGCTCCAGGTACTGCCGTTCTCGATCTTCGAGACCGGCGAGCTGCGTCCGCTGCGCGATGCGGCGGCGCTGCTGCATGGCCTGGTCCGCGCCGGCGCGCAGGTGGTGCGTGGCAACAAGACCCAGCCGGTGGCCAGCTTCGCCGAAGCCCAGGCATGGCTGCTGGACGAGGCCAAGAAGGGCCGCCAGATCCAGCGCTTCAAGGGTCTGGGTGAAATGAACCCGGAGCAGCTGTGGGACACCACGGTCAACCCGGACACCCGGCGTCTGCTGCGCGTGCGGATCGAGGACGGCGTCGCCGCCGACCAGATCTTCAGCACGCTGATGGGCGATGTGGTCGAGCCGCGCCGCGAGTTCATCGAGACCAACGCGCTGAAGGTCGCCAACCTCGACGTCTGAGCGCGCGTTCCACGTGGACGCGGCAGCCGATGCTGCCGCGCCGCGCGTCTTCCACTCTTCCGCACGGCCCACGCTTCTGGACACCACGCCGCCGCCCGTTCCCGCATCGCTCCCGTCACGGCCCGCCACCGGCCCGCTGCTGGGCGCATTCGCGCTCGATGGCGTGATCGCGATCGCCGTGGTGCTCGGTGTCAGCCTCGCCGCCGGCGTGGTCTGGGCGTTCTACCAGGCCTTCCTGATCGGCATGGCCTCCGGCGGACAGGTGCAGGACCCGGCCAGCCTGGCCGCAGGCATCGGCCAACCTGGCGCTCTGGCGCAGATGCTGATGGCGCTGATCAGCATGTCGGCCGCCGCGCTGCTGCTGTACCTCTGGCGGCGTCGTGCCGATGCGGCCGAGCGCGCTGCGTCCTTCACCGCGGCGCGCCGCGGCGCGACCTGGGGCTGGACCGTGCTGGTCGGCGTGGCGGCGTTCGTCGGCAGTGGTCTGATCGCTCACCTGGCGCGGCTGATGGGCAGCGAGCCGGTGCCCACCAACCTGGCGATGGTCGAGGAAGCGGTGCAGCGCTGGCCGGTCTTCCTGGTCCTGTTCGCCGTAGTCCTGGCGCCGCTCTACGAGGAACTGCTGTTCCGACGCGTGCTGTTCGGCCGCTTCGTCGCCGCCGGACGGCCCTGGCTGGGGCTGGTGCTCAGCAGCCTGGCATTCGCGCTGATCCACGAGGTGCCGGGCCTGAGCGCCAACGCCCCGCTGGCGGTACTGCAGCTCTGGCTGGTGTATGGCGGCATGGGCGCGCTCTTCGCCTGGCTGTACTGGCGCACCGGCACCCTGTGGGCACCGATCGCCGCGCACGCGCTCAACAACGGACTGGCGCTGGCGTTCCATGGGCTGGGCTGAACGCCCCCGGGCCGCTTGACGAAAAGTTAAGCACCGATTGACCAGAATCCATCCCGGAACCTCGAGGGTGGGATCGATGAAACGCTGGATACTTGCTGCCGCGGCAACGGCCGTGCTGGCAGCGTGCGCGACGACGACGTCGCCGACCGGACGCAAGCAGTACACCGCGTTCTCGGACAGCGAACTCAACACGATGGGCGCGCAGGCCTTCAACGAGATGAAGGCCAAGCAGACCGTCGGGCGCGATGGCACCCAGAACGCGTACGTGCAGTGCGTCGTGGGCGCGCTGGTCAAGCATCTGCCGCCGGACTGGCAGGGATTGCCCTGGGAAACGGTGGTGTTCGTCGACGACAGTCCGAACGCATTCGCGTTGCCGGGCGGCAAGGTCGGCGTGCACACCGGCATGTTCACCGTCGCCAAGACCCAGGACCAGCTGGCTGCCGTTTTGGGCCACGAGATCGGCCACGTCTACGCGCGGCACACCAACGAGCGCGTCTCGCGCCAGCAGGCGACCTCGATGGGCTTGTCCGTGGTCGGTGCGCTGGCGGGCGCGCGCTACGGTCAGGCCGGGTCCGACCTGGTCACGCAAGGGGGCGGCATGGCGGCCCAGCTCGGTCTGTTGTTGCCGTTCTCGCGTACCCAGGAAACCGAGGCCGACGAGATCGGCCAGCGACTGATGGCGCAGGCCGGCTTCGATCCGGCGCAGGCGGTGAACCTGTGGCAGAACATGGTCCAGGCCTCGAGCAGTGGTCGTTCGCCGGAGCTGCTGTCGACACATCCCGACCCGCAGAACCGGATCCACGCCCTGCAGCAGCGGGCGCCGTCGCTGCAGCCGATCTACCAGGAAGCCAGGAAAGCCGGGAATTTGCCGCGCTGCAGCAAACAATAATGCTGATTTCCTTCAGCCGATAACGTTTACCAACGTAAGAAACTTCTGATAGTTTTGCGCGCTTGCCCAAATTCCGTCGCCGCTCCAGCGCGGCTTGCACGAGGTGATCCATGAGTTCCCGCAGCAGCAAGAAAGCCCTTCTCTCGATCTTCATCGCCGCCGCACTCGGTGGTGTGGTCGTCGCTGACGCGGCAGCCCAGTCCTCCCGTTCGAGCCGCGGCAAGAGCACCAAGGCCGAGGTGCGCTATCCGGAAGCGACGCGCACCGAGCCGGCGGCCAAGCCGTCCAGCCGCCTGAACTCGAAGATCTCCAAGCTGTTCGCCGCCTACAACAAGGACGGCCAGGACGCCGAGGTCCGCACGCTGGCCGACGACATCCTCGCGACCGAAGGCGCGGGCGCGTACGACATCGCGATCGCCGCCCAGCTGGCCGCGCAGGCCGCCTACAACCAGGACGACACCGCCGCCGCGAAGAGCTACCTGCAGCGTGCGATCGACGCCAATGGCCTGGACAACAACGGCCATTACCAGTCGATGATGATGCTGGCCCAGCTGCAGCTGGCCGACGACGAGCTCGATGCCGGCGTCGCCACGCTGGACAAGTACCTGGCCGAGACCAAGTCGCAGAAGCCGGAGGACCTGGTGCTCAAGGGTCAGGCCCTGTACCAGCAGGAGCGCTATCAGGATGCGATCCCGGTCCTGAAGCAGGCGATCGACGCCAACCCGGACGCACCGGCCAGCTGGACCCAGATGCTGATGGCCAGCTACCTGTCCTCCGAGCAGATCCCGCAGGCGCTGGCCGTTGCCGAGCAGCTGGCAGCCAAGACGCCGGACGACAAGCGCGCGCAGATGAACCTGGCCTCGGTCTATGCACAGGCCGAGCAGATGGACAAGGCCGCCGCCGTGCTCGAGAAGCTGCGTGCCGCCGGCCAGCTCACCGAAGAGCGCGAGTACCGCCAGCTCTACGTGACCTACGCCAACATGGACGGGCGCGAGAAGGACGTCATCGCGGTCATCAACGAAGGCATCTCCAAGGGCGTGCTCAAGCAGGATTACCAGACGTATCTGGCGCTGGCGCAGTCGTATTACTACAGCGATCAGATCCCGCAGGCGATCGATGCCTGGCAGAAGGCGGCGCCGCTGTCGAATGATGGCGAGACCTACCTCAACCTGGCTCGCGTCCTGCACGGCGAAAACCGCATTCCGGAAGCCCGCCAGGCAGCCCAGCAGGCGCTCGCAAAGGGTGTGCGCAAGCCGGAAGATGCCAAGAAAATCATCAACTTGAAGTAATTTTCGAGAATCGCGCCGTACCCTAGGCACAGCGGTACGGTATTGGTATATGCTTGGCGGTTCCTGCGGTGTCATCGCCGCGTGAACCCGGGATCCGATCTCGGAGCCCTGCCCCACACAGAGCCTCTGGCGCATGACCGAACAGCTGATCGTTCACAGGAACTACGAAGAAAACGAAGACAGCGGGCTGAGCTGGCCGCGTATCGTTGGTATTGCGTTCGTGATCGCGTTGCATCTTGCCGCGCTCATGCTCCTGCTGATTCCCGCCGTGGCCCCCAAGGCCGCCGTGGAGCAGGAGCGCAACATCATCGTGACGCTGGTCGACGTCCCGCCGCCGCCACCCCCGCCGCCGCCGCCGCCGCCGCCGCAGGACAAGCCGCCGCCGCCGATCAAGGAGCTGTCGCCGCCGAAGCCCTCGCCGGTGCCGCCGCCGCCGGAAGCGCCGCCGATCGACGTCGCCGAACCGCGTCCGACCGACGTGTACCAGGAACCGGCCCCGCCGGCTCCGCCGGCCCCGGTGACCAGCATCGAGGCCAGCGTCGACATCTCGTCGAAGAACCGCAACCCGCCGCGCTACCCGCCCGCCGCCGCCCGTTCGGGCATCGAGGGTGAGGTGATCCTGGTGATCACCGTGGATGCCTCGGGCAAGGTCACCGACGTGTCGGTGGAGAAGTCCAGCCGCAACCGTGACCTCGACCGCGCCGCGATCGAAGCCGCTCGTCGCTGGACCTTCAACCCGGGCAAGGACAGCAGTGGCAACCCCGCCGCAGGCCGCGTGCGCGTCCCGGTGAATTTCACCCTGAATTGATCAAAGTTGTCCCCGGGCGGAACCGGGCCCAAGGTCTTCCGCCTCTTTAATCTCCTTAATCAAACAAAGGTAAGCGTCATGCTGCAGGAACTCTTCATCGCCGCCGCTGCTGGGGGCAACGCTTCGGGCCTCTCGAAGATGGGCTTCGACCACATGATCTCGGAGATGGCCGCCAAGCCGGGCGAATTCGCCGTCTCCTGGATCGTGCTGCTCTGCCTGGTGTTCATGTCCGCTGCCTCCTGGTACTGGACCATCTTCAACACGATCAAGAACTCGCGTCTGAAGTCGGCCGCCGACCGCGTGGTCAACTCGTTCTGGGAAGCCCCGAATGCGCAGGAAGCCATCCGCGTGATGGAAGAGCAGCCGCGTAGCGAGCCGTTCTCGAAGATCGCCCTGGACGCTGCCCAGGCTGCCGCCCACCACCAGCGCACCGAAGGCGCGAGCACCGGCCTGGGCGAGACCCTGACCCGTTCGGAGTTCGTCGACCGCGCCCTGCGCCAGGCCGTCACCCGCGAGAGCGCCCGCCTGCAGTCCGGCATGATCCTGCTCGCCACCGTCGGTGCGACCGCGCCGTTCGTGGGTCTGCTGGGTACGGTGTGGGGCATCTACGGCGCGCTGATCAGCATCGGTGCGACCGGTTCGGCCTCGATCGACGCCGTCGCCGGCCCGGTGGGTGAAGCGCTGATCATGACCGCGATCGGTCTGTTCGTCGCGATCCCGGCCGTGTTCGCCTTCAACTTCTTCAGCAAGATCAACAGCGCCACGATCGCCAAGTTCGATTCGTTCGCGCACGATCTGCACGACTTCTTCGCCACCGGCTCGCGCGTTCGCTGAGTCGCGGTCTAGAAGCGTCGTTCCAGGACAGACAACGGAGCCCGTAGCATGGCCTTCAGTTCGGACAACAGCGGCGGACCCATGTCCGACATCAACGTCACGCCCCTCGTGGACGTGATGCTGGTGCTGCTGATCATCTTCATCATCACGGCGCCCCTGATGTCGCACAAGGTTCAGGTCGAGCTTCCGCAGGCCAACCTCGATCGCAACGAAGAGGAAGCCGAGAAGCGCGCTCCGCCGATCACCCTCGCGGTGAAGGAGGACGGTTCCCTGTACTGGAACGACGAGGCGATCACCAAGGAAATCCTGGAATCGCGTCTGTCGAGCGTTGCGCAGCAGACCCCCCAGCCGCCGCTGAATCTGCGTGGTGACCGCACCACGCGGATGGGCACGATCAACGAGATCACGAAGATCGCGCAGAACCAGGGCATGCTGGACATCGGCTTCGTTGCAACCAAAGAGAAGGGTCCGTAAGCCATGGCTTTCAGTTCCGGTTCCAACAAGGGCCCCATGGCCGACATCAACGTCACGCCCCTCGTGGACGTGATGCTGGTGCTGCTGATCATCTTCATCGTGACCGCGCCGATCATGACCTATCCGATCGACGTGGCCCTGCCGCAGCGGGTCATCAACCCGCCGCCGCAGCTGCGTGAACCGCCGCCGCCGATCGACCTGCGGGTCGACGCGAGCAGCCAGGTGTTCTGGAACAACGGCCCGGTGTCCGTGAACAACCTGCAGCAGCTGATGGAGACCGAGGTCCAGAAGGACCCGACCAATCAGCCGAGCCTGCGTATCGACGCAAGCGCCGACTCGCAGTACGAAACCATGGCCAAGGTCCTGGCAGCCGCCAAGAACGCGGACATGAAGAAGATCGAGTTCGTGAACCAGTAAGACCCCGTCGCGCCATCGCTCCCCCTGCAGCGGAGCGATGGATGCGCTGGAACGAGAACGCCGCCTCCGGGCGGCGTGTTCGTGTGTGTGTCTTTCGTTATCGGTGGCGATTCGCGGCATCAGCGGACGCCGTGCAGGATCCGGCGCGCCAGCGGTCGGCAGTCGACGTTGCCCGTACGGTCGCTGCCTCAGGGCCGGAATCGGGACATGGACACGACGCCACCACCGTCCGGCGACGGTCATCTGCATGCCGCCTTCCTGGCCCTGATCAGCCAGCGCTCCACCACGATCGTCGGCCAGTCGGCCCTGGTCGAACGGCTCCTGATCGCGCTGCTGGCCGACGGCCATGTGCTGGTCGAGCGCGCACCCGGGCTGACCCGGACCGGCGAACGCAGCGACACACTGGGTCCCTACTGGTTCGTCGTAACGGGCACACCACACACCGCTGGCCCGGCGCTGGAACCAGCGCGTCTGTTCGAGCGGCATGATGCCTCCCGTGCGGCATTCGCCGAGACATCACCGGGTGACGTTGAACGTGCCTATGCGGATGCGCCGCAGAACAGCTCCGTCCGCATCTCGCGCGCACCACGCTCGGGCCGGGCGATGTACCCGCACGATGATGTCCAGGTCGGCGCTCCCGGTGTCGCCAAGCCCGCCATGAAGGGCTCGCCGAGCAGGGCCACATCCGGTCGGGACCTTCTCCATGGCCGGCACGCTGGCGAGCAATACGCCGAGACGCTACAGAACAGATCCGTGCGCCGGGAGCATACAAGTCAGGTCGGGCGATGCACCGCGATGATGTCCAGGTCGGCGCTCCCGGTGTCGCCAAGCCCGCCATGAAGGGCTCGCCGAGGAGGGCCGCATCCGTTCGGGACCTTCTCCATGGCCGGCACGCTGGCGAGCAACACGCCGAGGCGCTGCAGAACAGATCCGTGCGCCGGGAGCATACAGGTCAGGTCGGGCGATGCACCGCGATGATGTCCGGGTAAGCGCGCACGGCGTCGCCAAGCCCGGCGTAGGGGCTTCGCCGACGAGGGGGTGTCCGATCGCGACTTCTTCAAACGCAGGCACGCTGGCCGGGAACAGGCCGAGGCGCCGCAGAACAGGTTGGCTGTACCGCGAGTGCACGGGTCAGGTCGGGCGCTGCACCGGCGCGATGATGTCCGGGTAGCGTGCCCGGTGTCGCCAGGCCCGGCGTAGGGGGCTTCGCCGACGAGGGCGTGTCCGATCGCGACTTCTTCAAACGCAGGCACGCTGGCCGGGAACAGGCCGAGGCACCGCAGAGCAGGTCTGCGCGCCGCGGGCATGCGGCTCAGGCCGGGCGATGTACCCGAGAGATGATGTCCAGGTAGGCACGCACGGTGTCGCCCAGCCCGGCATGGAGGGCCTCGCCGATCAGGGCGTGTCCGATCGAGACCTCCTCCACGGCCGGCACGGTGGCGAGGAACAGGCCGAGGTTGGACTGGGCCAGATCATGGCCGGCGTTGACCGCGAGGCCGGCGTCCATCGCATCGCGGGCGGTCTGCACGCAGCGGGCCAGCGCGTCGGCCTGCCGCGGCTGCGTGGCGGCCTCTGCCGCGAACGGTCCGGTATAGATCTCGATCCGGGCCGCGCCCATCGCCCTCGCGCGTTCGAGTCCGGCCACGCCGGCATCGACGAACAGGCTGACCCGCGCGCCGAGTGCGTTGAAGGCGGCGATCAGGTCGGCCAGCGCCTGGTCGTGATGCTCGAAATCGAACCCGTGATCGGACGTCAGCTGGCCATCGTCGTCGGGCACGAGGGTGACCTGCGCCGGGCGCACCTGCTCGCACAGCGCCAGCAGGCCGGGATATCCGGGGCGTGGCGGCGCGAACGGATTGCCTTCGATGTTGAGTTCCACGTGGTGCCGTGCGGTGAGTCCGGCCAGCGCCAGCACATCGTCCGCCCGGATATGCCGCTGGTCCGGCCGCGGATGGACGGTGATGCCATGCGCGCCGGCCTCCAGGCAGGCCGCCGCCGCGCGGACCACGTCGGGCTCGCCGCCGCCGCGCGAGTTGCGCAGCACTGCGATCTTGTTGACGTTGACGCTGAGCCGGGTCATGCCTGCGGCGGCTCCGTTCCTGCGCCCGGCACGGCCTGTCGGGCCTGCTGGCGGCGGGCCTCGGCCAGCTCGCGCAGGCGGCGCAGTTCGACCGGATCGATCATCGTGGACGGATCCTGTTCCGTCCCGCCGACCCGGTCCAGATAGAAGCCGCGCGCCCACGCCAGCAGCAGCACGAGCGAGGCCACCAGCCAGAGCGCGATCAGGGTGCCGCTGGTGGAGAAGATCGCCAGCAGCAGGGTGCCGAACGCGAGGAGCAGGTAGAGCCAGTGCATCGGAATCTCCCGGAGGTGGGCCCAGTGTAAGGCCGTGAATGGCGCCATGATGCCTGCTGGCCGTCCGCGCTCGGCTCCACGCATCGCGCCGCGCGACCGTCCGTCGAGAGGGCGCACTTCCAGCGCACCGTGCAGCGCGTGAGCCGCCGCCGCAGGAGCCGACGGCGAGGCCTGGTTCCCGGGCTGGACGCAGGTGACCGTCTTCGGCTGCGCAGTGACCTGGGCAGGCCGGACTCCTCGCGGCAGGCGACCCGGCACCGCGCCCGGCCGATCGCGGTTGCGCGGCACCCTGGCGCATGGAGCTGCTGTTCGCCGTCGCTGCGCTGCCGGACCGCGTCGTGCGCCGGCATCACATCCGCGGCGGAATGCGTCTGCTGGGCGCACCGTAATCAGGCGCCTGGTCTCCGACATGACACGCCTGCATCGCCAGTGGACGCGCCCCAGCGGTCGGGGCCGCGACTTACAGCAATGGCGACAGCAGGCGCGCGAAGGCCTCCGGCAGCCGGTGGCGCCACAGGCCCTGGCGCCGATCGAGGGACACCCGGCGGGCGTCGGCGAATTCCTGTTCGAGCAGCTGCGCCAGACCCGCGCAGGCACGCGTGTCGCGGACCAGCATCGAGACTTCGAAGTTGAGGCGGAAGCTGCGCTGGTCGAAGTTGGCGCTGCCGACCACGCACAGCTCGTCGTCGGTCAGCATCGCCTTGGTATGCAGCATCCGCGGTGCGTACTCGTACACCTGCACGCCCGCATGCAGCAGTTCGTCGAAGTACGAGCGTGCGGCCAGCGTGACCAGCAGCGAGTCGCTGCGCCGCGGGACCAGCAGACGCACCTCCAAGCCGGCCAGCGCCGCCGAGGTGAGCGCCATGCGCGCGGCCTCGCCCGGCACGAAATAGGGCGTGACCAGCCAGACCCGCCGCCTGGCTTCGTGGATGGCCGCCACGTGCAGGCGGTGGATCGCCTCCCACGACGAATCCGGCCCGGAGACCAGCACCTGCGCATCGACCGGCCCGCGTGGCGCGTCCGGCCAGTACTCCGGCGCGTTGAATGCCTTGGGATCGCAGCGGCCGGCATAGACCCAGTCCTCGACGAACACCAGCTGCAGGCTGCGCACCACCGCGCCCTCGATCCGCGCATGCAGGTCGCGGTAGGCCCGGATGTTGCGGCGTTCGTCCTGCTCGTCGGTGACGTTGATGCCACCGCTGAAGCCGACCCGGCCATCGACGATGACGATCTTGCGGTGGGTCCGCAGGTTCACCCAGGGCCGGCGGAACGGACGCAGCCTGGTCGGATGGAACCAGGCGAACTCGGCGCCGGCCTCGAGCAGCGGCCGCAGGAACGCCCGGCGCACGCGCGAGGAACCGACCGCGTCCAGCAGCAGGCGCACCTTGATGCCGGCCCGGGCGCGTTCGATCAGCGCATCGCGCAGCAGCGTGCCGCAGTGGTCCGGCGTCCAGATGTAGTACTCCAGGTGCACGTGGTGCCTGGCCGTGCGGACTGCCTCGAGCAGCGCATCGTAAGTGGCGGCGCCGTCGACCAGCCAGTCCAGCCGGGTCGCCGAAGAGATCGGCAGCCCGGTGCTGGCCTGGCCGAGCCGGGCCAGCTCGCCGCAGGCGCCGTCGTCGGGCGGGCAGCTGCTGGAGAAGTGCTGCAGACCCGAGCGCGAGCGGCCGCGTCGCAGGCGCTGGCGTTTGATCTTCTGCGGGCCCAGCAGGAAATAGATCAGGAAGCCGATGTAGGGCAGCGCCGCCAGCGACAGCAGCCAGCTCAGGGTGGCCACCGGTTCGCGCTTCTGCAGCACGATCCAGACGCTGAGCCAGACCATGTACACCAGCCAGGCCAGCACCAGATACAGCGGCAGGTTGGACAGGTCGACCAGCTGGTTCCAGGCGTCGATGAGCGGCTCGGGCATCCGCCGATTCTAGAGTGCCGGCCGGATGCCGGCGATGGCACGGCGCGGCCGATGCCGGGACGCTGCTGCAGGCAGGTCTCCGGGTGTGCCTGTCACATCGGCTGTGTGGAAGGACGAGGAAGGACGCGAGGCAATGCGGCACGGGCGCGCGCAGGCCTGGCCGCGCTGGTGCCGGTCCGGTGCCCGGATGCCGGGACCGCGATGGCGTGCTTCCGGGACGACATCGCACGAAGCGGGTGAGTGCCCGGGCCACGGGCGGTCGTCAACGACAGGGCGCGGCGCCGGCCGCCCGCTGGGCTGGCGTCCCGGAAGGCCGCGCCGGATTGCATCGGCGCGATCCGGGCCAGGCGATCCGCGAAACGCGGGGATCGTCGACCGGCCTGGCGACCGGTCGGTAGGCGGCCGCATGGCGGTCCGGTGCGATGTCCCTGCAGCGAAGCCGAGACGCAGAAGTGGCGGGACAGCGACGTGGCAGGTCGATCGCCGTGGCGGCCTTTCCTGCCCGCTTCGGATCACGATGGCAGAACGCACGGCCGTGCCCACGGGCGCCGCATCGCGCCGGCCGGTCGCCCCCGATGCCGTCCGCGGCTTCCGGCGATCGCGCCTCGTCGTATCCCGCTTCGCCGTCGGACGCGATGACCGGCACGCGCGTGGATGTCTGCAGCCGCTACGGGTCGAGCGGACGCGATGCCGGTCCTGACCGCGACACGCGGTGCCGGCACCGGGCGTGCGGCGCTGCCGCCTCACGCACTGCACGCCGGGCGCGCGTGCGGCGGCCACTTCCATGCGAGATCACGCAGGGACCGCGCAGCAGGATCAGAACAGATCGAGCTGCGGTGTCGTCGGCCGCGGCGGGACGAACTGGCTGGTGTCCAGGCGCGGCATCCGGCCGAATCCGAACCGGCGATGGGCCGCGGCGAAGCGCTGCGCGATCAGCTGCGAGAACGGGCCCTCGCCGACCATGCGCGCGCCGAAGCGGCCGTCGTAGTCCCTGCCGCCGCGCATCTGCTGGACCAGGCTCATGACGTGCCTGGCCCGGTCCGGATAGTGCAGCTCCAGCCATTCGCGCCACAGCTGCGCCAGTTCGTGCGGCAGCCGCAGCAGCACGTAACCGGCCGAGCGTGCGCCGTGCGCGCGGGCTGCTTCGAGGATCTGCTCGAGTTCGCGGTCGTTGATCATCGGAATCACCGGCGCCACCAGCACGCCCACCGGAATGCCGGCCTCGTGCAGCGCCCGCATCGCGCGCAGCCGCGCGTGCGGGGCCGCCGCGCGCGGCTCCATCTTCGCCGCCAACCGGTTGTCCAGCGTGGTCACCGAGAAGTGCACGGTGACCAGGCGGCGCCGTGCCATCGCCGCCAGCACGTCGATGTCGCGTTCGATCAGCGCCGCCTTGGTGACGAAGCTGACCGGATGCCCCGCATCGGCCAGCACCTCGAGGCAGGCGCGCGAGATCCCCAGCCGTCGCTCCGCCGGCTGATAGGCGTCGGTGTTGATGCCCAGCGCGATTGGCGAACACACGTAGGACGGACGCGCGAGTTCGGCGCGCAGCAGGGCCGCCGCATTGTGCTTGGCGAAGATCCGCGTCTCGAAGTCCAGCCCCGGCGACAGGTCCAAGTAGGCATGCGACGGCCTGGCGAAGCAGTAGATGCAGCCATGCTCGCAGCCGCGATAGGGATTGACCGACTGCGAGAACCCTACGTCCGGCGAACTGTTGCGGCTGATGATGCTGCGCGCGGTTTCCGCGCTCACCACGGTGCGCGGCCTGGAGGGGCCGAACTCCTCGCCGTCCTGGGCGTCCCAGCCATCGTCGACCTCGAGTGCCGTGGTCACCGCGAACCGGCCCGGCACCGACGATGCCGCGCCGCGGCCCTTGATCGGCACGCGCGGCCGGCCCGCGGCATCGGGCAGCGCGAAATGCGGTGTGGTGCGTAAATCCTCGGGGGAGTTCATTTCGTTAGTATTCTTGCTAATTGCGGGGGCGGCAAGCCATGCTCCACGTGTGGCCTGAACCCGACAGGGGATCGGCCCCGAGGAGCGGCGGCGCGGCGCGACCGGACCGTTCGCGTGCTGCTGTAACCGCTGTGCCAGCGGTGTATCAGCGCTGGAACAGGGGCATGCAGCCAGCATTGGCGCGGCATGCGCGGCCGCTGACGCCCTCCGCGCTGGCAAGCCGGTGATACACCCCACCCGCGCCCGCTTGCGCAGCCGGCAATGCAAGTCATTGAAAAAAATGGGTTTCAAGAATTGGCACGCGATCTGCGCTGGTGTTCCCGCCATCACCGCGGGGACCCGACCATGCCAAGCCCACGCCCCACCCAGCTCCTGCTGCTCGCCCTGTCAGGCGCGCCGCTGGCCGCGCTGGCGGCCGATGCCCACGTCGGCGTGCAGCCCCGCCACGGTGAGATGGTCCTGCTGCGCGACGTGAACGCCCGCCCGGCGTATCGCCCGGCGCCACCCGGCATCGCCCTGATCGTCGACCCCACGCCCAGGCGCGAACTGGCGCAGAGCCTGGGCACGGGCGAACTGTCCGACGACGACTTCGCGGCCCTGTCGTCCGGCCAGCAGCTGGCCTCCGATCACACCGATGCCGCCGTGCCGGCCCGGCTGACCGGGCAGGCGCTGGCGGGCACGCTCGGCCGGGCGACCGGCGAGGGCGGCGCACTGTCCGGCAGCGGTCTGGGCCGGACGATCGGCGTGCCGATGGGCGCGGTCGGCGGCGCCACCCGTGGCATTGGCGACCGCATCACCGGCGCCCTGGCGCAGTTCCCGCTCGGCGCGGCGCCGGCCGCCGGCGCCGGCACCCCGGGAGGTGGCCGGTGACCGGGCGCGGCCTGGTCGCGGCCGCCGTCCTGCTGGCCGCTGGCGCCGCAGGACCGGCGCTGGCCGGCGACGACTACGCGCAGATGCTGGGCTACCTGGCCGACAGCCGGATCGACGGCAACGCGCTGTCCGGTGCGCGCGGCGCGATCGCCGCCAACCAGGCGGCGGGCGACCTCAACCAGCAGGCCAACCTGCGCAGCCTGGCGGTGGGCCGCGACGCGCTGGCCTCCGCGAACGCGCTGCAGCGCCGCGGCGGCGAACACTACGACGTATCCGCCCATGCGCAGGCGCGCATCGGCGGCCATGCCCTGGCCGGCGCCAGTGGCATCGCATCGATCAACCAGGCCAGCGGCAGCGCCAACGCGGAACTCAACGCGGTGGTGCTGCAGGCGGCCGGAAGGAGCACACGCGGGACGCAGGCGGGGCATCGACCCGTGGCCGTCGTCGCGTCGGCGGAGCGACAGACCGTAGCGATCCCGGCGGGGAGAACCGCCAGCCGCAACGTGGCCGTGGAGGCCACCGCGCTGCGCGGGTTCGAGGGCGTGCTGCAGCTCAATCAGATCGCGGGATCGGCCAACGCCACGGACAACCGCGTGTTGCTGTCCGTGGCGCCCGGCCCGTGAGGGGCGGTCATCCATCAAACCGGAATGAAGAGAGAGAGGACACCATGAAGAAGACCATGAGCTGGACCGTGCTGGCCGCCGCGATCGTCGCGGCCACCGCCTCGGTCGCCAATGCCGAGACGCCCTCGGCCGATCCCGTCGAGGACATCCTGGTCGTCGACCACGACATCACCATCGACGACACCCGCAATTACGAAACCAACGTCACCAACACCAATACGACCACCAACACCAACACCAACACCAACACGAATACCAATACCAACACCAACGTCGATACGAGCGTCACCCAGACCGCCAGCTACACCGACACGATCGACAACAGCGTCAGCCAGAGCTACACCTCGGACGTGACCGAGACGGTGAACTACACCGACAACTTCGAGTGGAACACCACGATCAACGAGGAAGCCAACACCACGGTCAACACCTGGGTCGACCAGACCCTGAAGACCTACGAGGAGTACGAGAACGTCCAGTCCGACGTGCGGCGCGAGCGCAACGAGCATGGCGTGTCGGTGAACCTGGAGAAGGACCTGTCGCTGAGTTCGGACATCTCCTTCAGCGGCGACCCGACCCTGAGCGGCGACATCGAGATCGACTCGGCCGCCATCGCCGTCATCGACAACCGCCAGTCGGTCAGCGGGAACATGGGCCTGAACGACGAGCTGAGCAACGACGCCTCGATCAGCGAGGACACCGCCAGCGGTGCGTCGGGCAACCTGCAGTTCAACGTCGCCGCCGGCGACAACAACGCGCAGGACAACGCCGCCGCGCTGTCGGCCGCCGACGCCAGCTTCTCGTTCGGCCTCGCCGATGCCGAGGTCTTCGTCAACCAGCAGGGCAGCGGCAACCAGACGATGAACGAGGGCACGAGCAACGCCGCGGCGATGTCGGGCAACGCGTTCTCCGACGCGGCCGGCAACATCGGCGTCAACGTCGCCTCGGGCAACAACAACGCGCAGAAGAACGCGCTGTCGGCCTCGGTGGCCACCAGCGCCTACGCCCAGGCCAGCGTCAGCTCCAACCAGATCTCGCAGGGCAACGCGGTGGCCAACGCGCCGAAGACCCGCGAGGTGCAGGAGTCGGTGGAGATCTCGCTGCAGGGCGCGATCACCGGTACCACCGCGTCCAGCGGCAGCGGCAGCTACTCCGGCCGCGGCGAGGCCTACCAGCAGGACAACTTCTACCTGGATACCTGGGACGGCGGCCTCGACCATCCGAGCGGCGACGCGACCGGCCACATCGACATGGATGGCGAGATCCAGAACGCCAAGGACAACCCGTGGCGCGGCAACAACGCCGACGGCGACCCGATCGGCGGCATCGCGTTCGATACCGGCGAGGAAGGCGAGCTGTCGTTCGACGAGATGGGCACCGCCGACCTGGAAGCCAGCCTGAGCGGCACGCTGATGTTCAGCAGCACCGAGGTGGTGGCCGCGGCGACCAACTCCGCGTCGCTGTCCGGCGGCGCCTTCTCCGGAGCCAGCGGCAACATCGGCGTCAACGTCGCCGCCGGTACCGGCAACCTGCAGGCCAACAGCCTGGCGCTGGCCGTCGCCCAGCCCTCCACGGGCGGCGGTGGCGGTGGTGGCAACGGCGAGTGACACCCGCCGCGACAAGGTGACTCCCGGCCATCCGCCGTGGCCGGGAACTCACGGAACGCCCCGTCCCGCCTCCCCCGCGGGACGGGGCTTCCATCCCTCCTGCCGTGCCCCGTGGAGTTCCGCCATGCGTCGTTCCGTCCTGTCGTGGCTGCCGCTCGTGCTGGGCGCGCTCGCCGCGTCGCCGCTGCACGCGGCCGACATCGGCTTCTCCGGAGTGCTGCCCAACGGCGCGCTGTACACCCGCCCGGTCGAGAGCATGCACGAGGCGCGCTTCCGCCACCTGGTGCGGCAGCAGACCGACTACAGCTGCGGCGCGGCCTCCCTGGCCACGATCCTGCGTTACGCCTATCACCTGGACGCGGACGAGGACACGGTGATCGAAGGCATGCTGACCCTGGCCGATCCGGACGTGGTGCGCGAGCGCGGCTTCTCGCTGCTGGACATCAAGCGCTACGTCGAGTCGCTGGGCATGCGCGGCCGTGGCTACCGCGTCGACGAGGACCGGCTGCGCTCGCTGCGCGTCCCCGGCCTGGTGCTGATGGACGTGCGCGGCTTCCGCCACTTCGTGGTGCTCAAGCAGGTCCGCGAGGACCTGGTCGAGGTCGGCGACCCGATCCTGGGCAACCGCCTGATCCCGCTGCCCGAATTCCTCGAGGCCTGGCCGTCGCGCGCCGTGTTCATCGTGATCGGCAGCGACTTCGACAAGAACACCGTGCTGCTGCAACCGACCGGAAAACCCAGCGCACGTGCGCTGTATGCCCGGCAGGGCCCGATCACCGATGCCGAGCTGATCGACTTCGGCTTCACCCATGCCGACCTGTTCTGAGGACCTGCGCATGAACACCCGCCACCCGCTCTGCCTGGCCATCGGCCTGGCCGCCGCCCCGCTCGCACTGCCTGCCTTCGCGCAGGACGCCGCGCCGGCACCACCTCCCCCCCCCGGTGCGGGACTGACCGAACTGAGCGATGAGGAACTGGGCGGCATGCGCGGCCGCTACACCGTCGGCGACAACGCGGTCGCCTGGTTCGGCGTCACCATGGTGTCGAGCTGGCAGGCGCAGAACGGCCAGCTGCTGCAGAGCCGCATGAGCGTGGGCCTGGACGTGAGCGCACCGGGTGCGCCGAAGCTGGTGTTCCAGCCGCACGTCAGCATCACCGCGGCCGATGCGCCACTGCCGGCGCCGGACGGCGCGCGCACCATCGACGCCAGCGGGCTGGCCAACGCCTCGGGCCTGGTCCAGAGCGTGCAGGTGGCCGGCGACGCCAACCGCGCCAGCAACATCGCCCGGGTCAGCGTGCGCGGGCAGGGCGATGCCGATGTCATCGCCGATGCCGCGCCCGTCAGCAGCCAGAGCGCCAGCGTGCAGGCGCCGGGGATGCAGGCCAGCGCGCTGCTGCAGGACAACGCGGCGCGCGTGCTGCTGCAGATCGACGGCCATGGCGCGGTCGAGCAGTGGATCGGCCGCAGCGGGCTGGGCCAGACCATCCAGCTCAGCGGCGACGGGCATGTGGCCAGCAACTGGATGGAAATCGACCTGGTACGTGGCAGCGGCAGCGCCCGCGCGCCGCTCGGGCAGAACGTCGCCCAGGCCATTTCGTTCGGTCGCGGCATCGCGATCGGCTACTGAGCGCAGCACGGGGGAGACAACCGGTGAACAGGACTTCGCATTGCGTCCATGGACGCGTCCACACGCCGCTGGTCGCCGCGCTGCTGCTGGTGCTGGCGGCACCGACGGCGCTGGCCCAGCAGGCCCCCGACCCGGCCGACGCCGCCGATCTGCAGCAGCTCAGCGCGCAGCTGGCCGCGCTGAAGTCGAGCTATGCGCAGGAGGTGCGCCGCCTGCGCGAGCTGGACATGCAGGTGCAGGCGCTGCAGGCCCGGCTGGCCGGCCGGGTCCAGGCGGCCACGCCGGCCACGGCCGGCATCGCCCCCGACCTGGCCGCCCCGGGCAGCGCGGCCGAACCGCCGCAGCAGGCCGACGCCATGGCCCCGTCGCCGCCCAGGAGCGAAGGCTACGCCAGCACGGCCGCCGAGGCGCAGCAGGCGCGCGAGGAGGCGATCAGCCGCAGCGTCGCCGACGTCAAGGAGCAGACCCGGACCCTGTTCCAGCAGCGCCTGGTGCTGGAGAACGGGCTGACCTACAACCGCTACGACCGCAAGCAGCTCAGCCTCAACGGCTTCCTGGCGCTGGATGCGATCTTCCTGGGCAACATCGCGATCGAGAACGTCGAGTCCGATACCGCGACCTACAACGCCGCCGCGCGCTGGGGCCTGGGCCCGCGCCTGACCCTGAACCTGGACGTGCCCTACATCGCGCGCAAGACCGTCTACCAGAAGGGCGGCGCCGGGGGGTCGGCCGCGGCGATCGCGCAGGAGGAGACCAGCGGCACCGGCCTGGGCGATGTCACCGTCAGCGCCAACTACAAGCTGTTCGGCGAGCGCGGCTGGCGCCCGGACACCGTGCTCAACCTCGGCGTGACCGCACCGACCGGGCGCGAGCCCTACGGCATTCCATGGACGGTGCTCGAGCGCGACGACGACGACTTCATCCGCTTCGCGGTGCCCGACGAGCAGCCCACCGGCAACGGTGTCTGGCAGGCCAGCCTGGGGTTGTCGGCGGTCAAGACCACCGACCCGGCGATCCTGTTCGGCAACATCGGTTACACCCACTCGTTCAAGGGCAGCTTCGACGATCTGGACAACAACCCGGATACGGTCAATCCGGGCGACGTGCGCCTGGGCCGCTCGTTCTACTTCGGTGCCGGCGTCGCGTTCGCCTTCAACGAGCGCACCAGCCTGAGCATCTCGCTGAGCGACCGGATGAGCGCGCGCGCGCGCACCCGCTATGCGGGCGGTCCGTGGAGCAAGGTGATCGGCAGCGATGCCAACGCGGCCATGTTCAATCTCGGCGTGACCTACGCGCTGAGCCCGAAGTCGACCCTGGTCGGCCTGCTCGGGATCGGCCTGACGCCGGATGCGCCGGACTTCAGCCTGGGCTTCAAGCTGCCGTACTCGCTGTAGCGCGGACCGCCGGTCCGCGCGCCCATGCCGGCCGCCGGCGGACCCGGATCCACCGGCCGCGCGGTGCCTGCGCATCGCCCGGCGGCGACGGCGCACGCTGCGCAAACGGCGTCGTCCAGCGGCGCGATACGTCAGCCCCGGCGCACGCGCGCGGTGCGACCGGCCTCCTCAGGAGCGCAGCGCCTCCAGCTCCAGCCCATGCTTGCGGCACAGCCGGTACAGCGTCACCCGCGACACCTTGAGCCGGCGTGCGCAGGCGCTGACATTGAAGCCGCTCTCGCGCAGGCCGGCGAGCACGGCGTCGCGTTCGGCCTGCAGCCGGGCGGCGTCCAGTGCGTCGTTGGCCGGCGCCGCCTCGGCCGCGTCCAGTGCCAGCGCGTCGGCGCCGATCAGCTCGCCATCGCAGGTCACCGCCGCGCGCCGGACCCGGTTCAGCAGTTCGCGCACGTTGCCCGGCCACGCGTGCGTGCGCAGCCGCCGGCAGGCGCCGACATCGAATCCGCGCGCACGGACCGCGTGGCGTGCGCGGAACTGGGCGAGGAAGTGGCGGGCCAGCAGCACGATGTCGTCGCCGCGCGCGCGCAGCGGCGGCATCGGCAGGCGCAGCACATCCAGCCGGTAGTACAGGTCCTGGCGGAAGCGGCCGGCGGCGACGGCCTGTTCCAGGTCGACGTGGGTGGCGGCGAGAACCCGCACGTCCACCGCGATCGGCTGGTGGCTGCCGATCCGCTCGATCGTGCCTTCCTGCAGCACGCGCAGCAGGTTGACCTGGGCATCGGCCGGCAGGTCGCCGATCTCGTCCAGGAACACGGTGCCGCCGTCGGCCGCTTCGAACAGGCCGATCCTGCGCGCGCTGGCGCCGGTGAACGCGCCGCGCTCGTGGCCGAACAGTTCGGCCTGGACCAGATTGGCCGGCAGGGCCCCGCAGTTGATCGCGATGAACGGACGCCCGGCGCGCGGCGACAGCGCGTGCAGCGCCTGGGCCGCCAGTTCCTTGCCGGTCCCGGTTTCGCCGGTGATCAGGACCGGCAGCTCGACCGGCGCGTAGCGGTGCA
Source organism: Xanthomonas sp. XNM01 (assembly GCF_014851915.1). GTDB lineage: Bacteria > Pseudomonadota > Gammaproteobacteria > Xanthomonadales > Xanthomonadaceae > Pseudoxanthomonas. The sequence goes on along the minus strand of NZ_JACVAP010000008.1, from coordinate 51,946 downwards.
GGCTGGCGCGGACCGCGAGCATCGCCGGGCTGTCGCCGACCAGGGCGTCGTCGCGCGGCAGCGGCGCATCCAGCAGGCGGTGCAGGGCGGTGGCCTGCCCGAGGTCGAGCGGCGCGGACAGCGCGTGCGTGCCGGGGCCGTCCAGCAGCGGGTCGCCACCAGGCGCCGGGCCCAGCACGCAGTGCGGCAGTTCGGCGTGGTGCACCAGCAGTTCGTGCACGGCGTCCAGCCAGGCCGGATCGGCCTGGCGCAGATCGACCAGGGCCGCGACCCGGTCGCCGCCACGCAGGCCGATGCAGACCCCGCGCGGATCCTCGATCACCCGCAGGTCCCAGCCGGCGGCGGCCAGCACCTCGCGTTCGCGCGGCTGCGGCCTGCCCAGCCAGAGCAGGCAGTTGCGTCGTGTTCCGGTGGTCGCCGCCATCGTCTCGCCCTCGCCCTCATCCCGCGCGGGTGGACGCACGCCGGGCGCGCATGGTCGGTCGATCCGGACCCGCGGGGTGGCCCTGGCGCAGCGTCCGCCATCGGCGGCCGTCGCTGCCGCCGGCATCGGCCGTCAGCATCGGATGGTCAGGCGTGCGGCGCGTGGACGATGGCCGGCCGCAGGCGGCGGCGTGGGCGATGTGGATCGTGTCGACAGCATGACTGCTCCCCCGATGGGCATCGACGCGCAGGCGTGCGGATGCAGGTCCGTTCAACGGGAACAAACGCCGGCGGCATGGGCGACAGGACAGTCGCCCGCTTCAGCAAGCTGATCGGATTCAGCGGACAGCGGCGGGATAGGCCAGCAGCAGGACCAGGTCGGCCTCGCCGGTCTGCTCGATCGCGTGGGTGCTGCCCGGCCGGGTCAGCATCGCGTGGCCGGGGCCGACATCGTGCACCTGGCCGTCGAGCACGTAGCGGCCCTGGCCGCTGAGCACGTAGTAGATCTCGTCCTTGTGGTGCTGGTGCAGGCCGATGCCGGCGCCCTTGTGCAGCACCCGCTTGCGCATCACGAACGACAGGCCTTCGGCGTCGGCGAACAGCGGATAGGCGGTGGTGGTGCCGGGGCCGCCGTGCGGGCCGGGCTGTTGCCGGGCCAGCGTGCTTTCGTGCACCACCGACGAAGGGCGCGGCTGCGCGGCCTGGTCGCTGCGCGCGCTGGCGGGCGCGCCGCAGTCGGTGTCGCGGATGACCGTGGCGGCCAGGGCGGGATCCAGCGTCTTCCAGTCGCGCACCACCAGGCAGGCGACCATGGTCGCGCCGGCGCCGCTGAAGTGGGTGTCGTCGGCGATGCCACGCTCGGGCACATGCTCGAAGTAGGGCTTCGAGGCGGCGTCGCCGAGCGCGCGCAGCCAGTCGGTGCTGCTGGCGTTGAGGTCGATCAGCGCGACCTGCTCGCGCTGCGCCAGCGCACGCACCGCATCGGTGTAGCGGGTGTGGGTGTCGAGCAGCGAGCCGAAGTCGAACACGCGCCGCGACACCGGGGTGATCAGGACCGGCGTGGCGCCGCGTTCGCGCGCCAGTGTCACGTAGCGCATCAGCCACTGCGGGTACGCGGTGACCGGTTCGTCGTAGCGGCGCGGATCTTCGTACTTGGCGTCGTTGTGGCCGAACTGGACCAGCAGCACGTCGCCGCGGCGCAGCTCCTTCGCCAGCGTGTCCAGGCGGCCTTCGTCGATGAAGCTGCGCGCGCTGCGCCCGCCCATCGCGTGGTTGCGCACCTCCCACACGGCCGGGTCGAGGAAGCCCTGCAGCTGCTGGCCCCAGCCCTGGCGCGGTGCGCGTTCGGGGCCGTAGGTGGCGGCGGTGGAATCGCCGGCGATCAGCACGCGGCGCGCATCGGCGGCCGGCCTGGCAACGGCATCGGAGATCGCGCCCAGCGCGAGCAGCGCCGGCAACAGCAGGGGCAGCAGGCGGTTCATGACGGCCGGGTCCCGGGGTCTGGTCGCATCGGAATCGAACGACGACGCGGCCCGGCATGCCGGGGCCGCGTCGGATGGAACCGGGCGCCGCGGGGGCGCCCGTTGCCGCACTTACTTGCCGAGCACGCCCTTGACGTAGGCGACGATCGCCTCGTCCTTGGCGTTGTCGAAGAACGCCTTCTGGAAGCGCTCGCCGCCGACGGCCTGCTTCACCAGCTCCTGGTCGATCGACTTCAGGCCTTCGACGAAGTCCTTCGAGGCGCCGGCCTTGAGCTGGGCCAGGATGCCGGCGTTGGTCATCTGCGATTCCTTGCGCTCGGCCGGGTAGCCCTGGCCGCGCTCGCCGGCGAACGCCTTCTCGAAGATGTAGCGGATGTTGATCTCCGCGCCCCAGCCGTAGCCCTTGGCGAACGGCAGCGACAGCGCGTTGCCGTTGTTGACCTGGGCGAACAGGAAGGCGTCGGTCGGCTCGATGCAGTAGCCGCAGTACACGCCCGGCCAGGCATTGAGCGACATCAGCGCGCCCTGGCCGGTGCCGCAGCCGGCGACGACGAAGTCCACGGCCTTGGCGTTCAGCAGCAGCGAGGCGCAGATGCCGAGGTGGATGTAGGTCAGGCGGTGGTCGTTGTCGCCGTCCATGCCGACGTTGAAGACCTCATGGCCCTGCGCGGCGGCGACGGTGTTGAGCTGCTCCAGCACGACCGGGTTCTTGGCGGCCTGGCTGAATTCCTGCATCAAAGCGATTTTCATCGGGGGACTCTCTTGCTCGTTTGGAAAAGTATGCCGGGACGGCGCGCGCGATCGCGCCCTGCCGTCCCGCGCCGCGTACTGGTCCGCCGATGGCATCGGTGCCGCCGGCGGAGGACGCGCTGGATCGGAGTGGAACCTGCCGCGGCCCGCTCATGCGGCCCGCGGCATCGGCGTCAGCGCGCCAGCCAGCCGCCGTCGACCGGGATGATCGCGCCGTTGACGTAGTCCGAGGCGCTGGAGGCCAGGAACACGGCGGTGCCGCCCAGGTCTTCCGGCTTGCCCCAGCGACCGGCCGGGATGCGGTCCAGGATCGCCTTGTTGCGGTCCTCGTCGGCACGCAGCTGGGCGGTGTTGTCGGTGGCCATGTAACCCGGCGCGATCGCGTTGATCGTCACGCCCTTGCCGGCCCACTCGTTGGCCAGCAGGCGGGTGATGCCGGCGATGCCGCTCTTGGACGCGGTGTAGGACGGCACGCGCACGCCGCCCTGGAACGACAGCATCGAGGCGATGTTGATGATCTTGCCGCTGCCCTGGGCGATGAAGTGCCTGCCGACGGCCTGCGACATGAAGAACGCGGACTTGATGTTGACGTTCATCACGTCGTCCCAGTCCTTCTCGCTGAAGTCGACCGCGTCGGCGCGGCGGATCAGGCCGGCGTTGTTGACCAGGATGTCGAGACGGCCCAGGCCCTCGATGGTTTCCTTCACCACGCGGTCGACCGGCTCGATGCTGATCAGGTTGGCTTCGATGTTGAGGAAGCGGCGGCCCAGCGCACGCACCTTCTCGGCGGTCTCGTCGGCCGGGACGATGCCCGCGCCGGCGATGTCGGCGCCGGCGGCGGCCAGTGCCACCGCGATGCCCTGGCCGAGGCCGGTGTTGGCGCCGGTGACCAGCGCGACCTTGCCTTCGAGACTGAATGGATTCGTCATGGTGTTCCTCTCCCTGCGATGGTTCGGGTGCTTTTTCTAAGAAGCCGGCGCGGTGCGCCGGTGCGGGTCACTTGAGCTGGCAGATGTCCAGCACGTGCATGTCGGTGTAGTCGAGGTTCTCGCCGCCCATCGCCCAGATGAAGGCGTAGTTGCTGGTCCCCGAGCCCATGTGGATCGACCACGGCGGCGAGACCACGGCCTCGTCGTTGCGCACCACGATGTGGCGCTGCTGGTCCGGCTCGCCCATGAAGTGGTAGACGCGGTCGTTCCCGCCCAGGTCGAAGTAGAAGTAGACCTCGCTGCGGCGGTCGTGCAGGTGCGGCGGCATGGTGTTCCACACGCTGCCCGGCTTGAGCACGGTCAGGCCCAGCAGCAGCTGCGAGGACTGGCAGGTCGCCGGCACGATGTACTGGTAGATGGTGCGCTCGTTGCTGGTCTCCAGCGCGCCGCGCTCCAGCGCCACCGCATCGGCGATCGACAGCCGCTTCGTCTCGAAGCGCGCATGCGCCGGGGTCGAGGTCAGGTAGAACTTCGCCGGGCTGGCCGCGTCGTCGGAGGCGAACACCACCTCGGCGCTGCCCATCGCCACGTACAGGCCGTCCTTCGGGCCCAGCGCATGCACGGTGCCGTCGACGGTGACCGTGCCGCTGCCGGCGCCGACGTTGATCACGCCCAGCTCGCGGCGTTCCAGGAACGGCTTGCCCGTGGCGGAGGCCGGTTCGGTCTGCGCCGGCAGCGCGACCGGCGCATCGACCGGTGCGGCGCCGCCGATCACGAAGCGCTCGTAATGGGTGTAGTTGAGGCGGATCTCGCCGGCGACGAACAGCTGCTCGATCAGGTACAGATCGCGCAGGGCGTCGTTGCTGGCGCCATGCACCGCGCCGGGATGGGTCGCGTAGTAGGTCTTCTGGTACATGGTCGGCTCCTGGTGGGGTGTCCAGCGAGGGATCGCGCGCCTGTGCGGGCCATTCTACCGGACCGCGGAAACCGGTGTCATTTTGCGCTGCACGATAATGTCCGGCCCACTGCGCGCGGGCTCGGACGGTGGGTCAGGCGGGCGGCTGGCAGGAGTCGCGGACGATCAGGTGCGGACGCACGCTGGCCACCGGGCTCGGGGCGTTGTCGGTGCGGATCAGCATGCCGGCGGCGATGCGGCCGGTGTCGCGGGTATGGCGGCGGACCGAGGTCAGCGACGGCCACAGACGCGCCGCCAGCGGGCTGTCGTCGAACCCGACCACCGACAGGTCGCGCGGGATGCTGATCCCGGCGCGCATGGCCACCTTGTAGACGCCGGCGGCCATCTCGTCGTTGCCGCAGAAGATCGCGGTCGGGCGCTGCTTGCCGACCAGCAGCTTCTCGGCCGCGGCCACGCCGGATTCGAACGTGTAGCCGGCTTCCACCACACGCGCCCGGGGGACCTCGATGCCGCGCCTGGTCAGCGCGTCGACGAAGCCCTCGGTGCGCTCGATCGCCGAGCGGTAGGCGAGCGGACCGGTGATCAGGGCGATGTCGCGGTGGCCCAGGGTCAGCAGGTAGTCGGCCGCCTCGGCGGCGCCGTCGCGGTCATGTGTGACTACCATGCGCGCATCGTCGTCGTGGATGCCCAGCGGCACGATGCGGGTGTAGCGGCAGTTCATCTCGGCCAGCATGTCGGCCAGGTTCTGGTCTTCCGAGGCGCGCGGCACCAGCATCACCCCGTGCAGCTTCTGCTGCTGGACGAAGCGGCGCACGCCGTCGATGTAGCCCGGGCTGCGGGTGTCGCAGGGGTGCACCACCAGTTCGAAGCCCGACTCGCGCAGCGCGTCCAGCGCGCCGTACTGCATGTCGACGATGTACTGGGCGGTCGGGTTGTCGTAGACCATGCCGATCAGGAACGAGCGGCGGAAGGCCAGGCCGCGCGCCAGCGGATCGGGCACGTAGCCGACCTCGCGCATCAGCGTCTCGACCTTCTCGCGGGTGTCCTTCCGGACCAGCGGCGAGTTGTTGATGATGCGGGAAACCGTCTTCTTCGAAACCCCGGCCAGGCGCGCGATGTCGTTGATCGTCGCCGTCTTGCCCGGGGCCAGCCCGGTGGCGGTGCTTTCGGAAGGTTTGCGCACGGGCATGTTCGGGTTCACGGACGGTATCCGGGGATTCTAGGGCGTGTCGCCAATGGGCGGATAGGTTCACGCCGGTCCGGCCGGGGGCAACGCGGATGCTGCGTCGCAGCGAACGCCGGTGCCCGCGTCGGTCGCGGTGCCCGGTACCGGTGGAGCCAGAGCGCGGATCCCGTTGCGGCATCCGCGGGTCCGGCCGGTGCGAACCGGCCGGACGTGGAGCATCGGATCAGCCGCGCAGGACGCCCGGCAGCCACAGCGACAGGCCGGGGAAGAACGTCACGATCAGCAGCACGCCGAGGCCGGCGAACCAGAACGGCCAGATCGTCTTCATCACCTCGCCGACGGTGACCTTGCCGATCGAGGTGCCGATGAACAGCACCGAGCCCACCGGCGGGGTGACCAGGCCCAGGCCGCCGGTCAGCACCAGCACCAGGCCGAAGTGGATCGGATCGATGCCGTAGGCGCGGGCGACCGGCAGGAAGATCGGCGTGCAGATCAGGATCATCGGCGCCAGGTCCATGAAGGTGCCCAGCAGCAGCAGCATTATCACGATCATCAGCAGCACCATGTACTTGCTGTGCGCGAACGACTGCAGGAAGTCCACCGCGGCGGTCGGCACCTGCAGGTACGCCAGCAGCCAGCCGAACACGGCGGCGGTGGCGATCACGAACAGGATCACGCCGGTGCTGCGCGCGGCGTGGGTGACCGTCTCCAGGAACTCCTTCACCTTGAGCTGGCGGTACAGCACGATCGTCACCAGCAGCGCGTAGACCACCGCGATGGCGGCCGATTCGACCGCGGTGAAGATGCCGGCGCGGATGCCGAAGAAGATCAGCGCCACCAGGCCCAGGCCCGGCAGGGCCGAGACCAGGCGCACCAGCACCGCACGCATGCCCGGGAACGCCTCGACGCCGTAGCCGCGCTTGCGGGCGACCACGTAGCCGGTGACCATCAGGGCGAAGGTCATCAGCAGCGCCGGCACGATGCCCGCGGCGAACAGGTCGGCGATGGACAGGCCACCGCCGGCCGCGGCCGAGAACAGGATCAGGTTGTGCGACGGCGGCACCAGCAGCGCGACCAGCGCTGCGGTGATGCTGACGTTGACCGCGAAGTCGCGGTCGTAGCCGCGCTTGACCATCTGCGGGATCATCGTGCCGCCGACCGCCGAGACGTCGGCGATGGCCGAACCGGACACGCCGCCGAAGAACAGCGAGGACAGGATCGAGACCTGGCCCAGGCCGCCGCGCAGGCGGCCGACCAGCGACGACGCCAGCGCGATCAGGCGTTCGGAGATGCCGCCGCGCATCATGATCTCGCCGGCGAAGATGAACAGCGGAATGGCGATCAGCGACGCCGAGCCGGTACCGGCCGAGATCTGCTGGACCATCACGATCGAGGGCAGGTCGAGCACCAGCAGGGTGGCGAGCGATGCGGCGGCCAGCGAGAACGCGACCGGCACGCCCATCATCAGCAGGATGGCGAACACACCGAAGAGGACTGCGATCTCCATGTCAGTGGGCTCCTTCCTGACGCGGGGCACCCAGGGCGAGCACCATCCGATTGAGCGAGAACAGCACCATCAGCGCGCCGCCGATGGCCAGGGGCAGGTAGTTGATGCTCTGCGGCAGGTCGGCGCCGGCGGCCTTGATCGACAGGCCGTCGACCAGCAGCACCACGCTCCAGTACGCGATCACCGCGCCGAGGCTGGCGATGATCAGCGGCACCAGCACGTCGATCGCGCGGCGCACGCCGGGCTTGACGTGGTCGTGCAGCAGGTAGAAGCCGAAATGGCGGTTGGTGTGGACGCCGGCAGCGGCGCCCAGGCCCATGCAGGTGGCCAGCAGCAGCAGGGTCACCGGCTCGGTCCAGCTGGGCGAATCGTTGATGACGTAGCGGGCGAACACCTGCCAGCCCTGGACCACGACCAGCCCGAGCAGGGCGGTGGCGGCGGTGCCGATGGTGACGGAGGCGACCAGGTCCAGCGCGCGCTGGACGGGGCCGGGAGGGGATAACGTGGCTTCGGAGGACATCGCGGGGTTCCGTGTGTCAGGCGAAGTCGCGGATGCGACGGTAGAGGGCTTCGATTTCCGGCTGGCGCAGGTATTCGTCGCGCAGCGGCTGGGCGGCCTTGTGGAAGGCGGCCATGTCGACGTCGTTGGTCTTCACGCCGTACTTGACCACTTCCTCGCGCGCCTTGCCTTCGGAGGCATCCCAGAGCTTGCGCATCACCGGCACCGAGGCGCGGGCGGTTTCCAGCAGCAGCTGGCGGTCGGCCGGGGCCAGCGCCTCGAGGCTGCGACGCGAGATCAGCAGCACGTCGGGCGCGTACGAATGGTCGGACTGCGACCAGTAGTGCGAGGCCTCGAAGTGGCGGCTGGAGTGGAAGCTGCGCATGTTGTTCTCGGCGCCGTCGATCATGTGCGTCTCCATGCCGGAGAACGTGTCGCCCAGCGACATCGGCGTCGGGTTGGCGCCCAGCAGGCGGACCAGCTTGATGAACATGTCCGAGGACGCCACGCGCAGCTTCAGGCCGTGCAGGTCCTTCGGTTCCACGATCGGGTGCTTGGTGTTGTAGAAGCAGCGCGCACCGCTGTCGTAGATCGCCAGGCCGACCAGGTCGCGGGTCTCGAAGCCGCGCAGCACGTCCTCGGCCACGCCGCTGTCGAGCGCGTGGCGCATGTGCGCGACCGAGTCGAACACGTACGGCAGGCACAGTGCGCGGGTCAGCGGGAAGGCGTTGTTCAGCGCGCCCGAGTAGACGCGGGTGATGTCGATCGCGCCGAAGCGGGCCATGTCGATCGCCTCGGACTCGCGGCCGAGCTGGCCGGCGTAGTACAGGCGGATGTCGAGGCGGCCCTTGGTCTGCTCGCGCAGGGTCTCGCCGATCCAGCGCACCGCCTCGACGGTCGGATAGTCCGACACGTGCACGTCGGTGGCGGTCAGCACGTGGGTCGCGCTGCCGGATGCCGCGTCGCCGGCGGCGAACGCGCCCCCGGCGGCGGCCAGCGGCAGTGCGCCGGCGCCCATCAGCAGCTGGCGTCGGGTCAGCTTGCCATTCATGCACTGCTCTCCTTCGGAGTGGCGGCGACGGCCTCGACCTCGAGCGTGCCGTAGCCCTGGAAGACCACCGTGGCGCGCTGGCCCGGGGCGATGTCGTGGATGCCGGTGGCGTTGCCGGTGGCGATGTACTCGCCGCGCTTGAGCGGACGGCCGCGCTTGGCCGAGCGCGACAGCGCGAACGCGAACGCGGTGCGCAGGCCGCCGGGCAGGCGCTGGGCACCGCCGGTGCCGACGCTGCTGCCGTCGATCAGGGTCTCGGCCAGCAGGCTGGCTTCGTCCAGCGTGGTCCAGGCCGGCACTTCGGCGCCCAGGATCAGGCCGTTGTTGTTGCCGAAGTCGGACACCACCACGCGCGGGCCGAGCTCGTTGATCGTCTTCAGCGGGCTGCTGGCCACTTCCAGGCCGATGAACAGCGTGGCAGGCAGCGCGGCGGCCTCGTCGGGCGTCCAGTCGGTCTTGCCTTCCGGCGCGTCGGCATCCAGGCGCATCACGTACTCGGCCTCGACCGCGCCGAAACCGCCGGGTGCGAACACCGGAATCGGCTGCATGCTACCGGTGGCATTCCAGAAGTTGCCTTCGAAGATCGGGCCCAGCAGGCGGTCGTCGCCGGACACGTCGCGCTTCTCCGGGGCGATGTAGCCGACCTTCCAGCCGACCACGGCATCGGGCCAGCGCGAGATCGCGATGTCCTGGACCTTGTAGGAGGTCACCAGATCGTCGGGGATGGCGCCGGGAAAGTCCGGTACCGATTCGCCACGCAGGCGTGCGCCGACGAAGCGCTCGGCGATGTCGGCCAGCGCGGCGCTGTCCGTGGTGTGGTCCACAATCCCGTTGGCGGTGCTCAAGGCGTCGTCCTCTGATCAGTATTCGGGGCAGGTGTTGCTTTGCTGCACTGCCAAACGACAGTGCGGCGCAATCGGTATATGGTAAACCGGTGTCATCACACAATGTGCACGCGGCCAAGTCCATTCGCACGCTGCGTCGCAACATCCCCGGCGAACCTGCAGCGAACGCGATGTCCCAGCCCCTGTCCCGTCCCCACCGGCCGTCCTGGCTGCTCCCCGCCCTCCTGTTCGCTGCGTCGCTGGCCGGCGCCGCCGCCGCGGCCGAGCCGGCGTTTCCGGGCGCGCAGGGCTGGGCCGCGTCCACGCCCGGAGGCCGCGACGGACGCATCCTGCGGGTGACCACGCTGGCCGCCGACGGACCGGGGTCGTTCGCCGAGGCGGTCGCGGCGCAGGGCCCGCGCATGGTGGTGTTCGAGGTGGGCGGGGTGATCGACCTGGGGCTGAAGGCGCTGCGCATCCGCGAGCCGTTCCTGACCATCGCCGGGCAGACCGCGCCGGCGCCGGGCATCACCTTCATCCGCGGCGGCATCGACATCGCCACGCACGACGTGGTGGTCCGCCACATCCGCGTGCGCCCCGGCGATGCCGGCCTGCCGAAGCGCGCCGGCGTGGATTTCGATGCGATCTCCACCATCGGCGCGCGCGACGTGATCGTCGACCACTGCTCGCTGACCTGGGCCACCGACGAAGGTCTGTCCGCATCGGGCCCGCGCTTCGGGCGCGCCGGCGACGCCACGCTCGAGGCCGCGCGCGCCGCGACCTCGCAGCGGATCACCTTCAGCAACAACCTGGTCGCCGAAGGCCTGTCGCACGCCACCCACGCCAAGGGTGAGCACTCCAAGGGCAGCCTGATCCACGACAACGTCGGCGAGGTGCTGATCGTCGGCAATCTGTACGCGCACAACCGCGACCGCAATCCCCTGTTCAAGGGCGGCGCCAGCGGCCAGGTGGTCAACAACCTGATCTACAACCCCGGCCAGCGTGGCGTGCACTACAACCTGATCGGCACCGAGTGGACGGACCACCCGCATGCCGCCGGCAGCCTGCGCGTGCAGGGCAACGTGCTCAGGGCCGGGCCGTCGACCGGGCCGCTGGCGTTCTTCATGCTCGGCGGCGACGGTGATGTCGACCTGCAGCTGCTCGACAACCTGGCGTTCGACCCGGCCGGCGGCGAGCTGCCGATGCAGGGCCGTTACCACGACACCCATGCGCAGATGCGGGATGCCCGGATCGCGCTGGCCCCGGCCCTGGCGCCGATCGCCGCGGCCGATGTGCCGCAGGCGGTGCTCGCCCGTGCCGGTGCGACCCCGTGGCGGCGCGATCCGATCGACCAGCGCATCCTGGCCGACGTAGCCGCAGGGCGCGGCCGCATCATCGACAGCCAGGACGAGGTCGGCGGCTACCCGGAATACGCGCCGACGCGGCGCGCCTTCGTCGAGGCCGACTGGGACCTGCGCACGATGGAACCGCGCCATGGCTACGCGGCACTGGACGAGGACGACGCACGATGAGACTGCCATTGCGCGCAATCGCGCTGTGCCTGCTGGCCCTGAGCGCCGGCGCCTGTGCCGGCACGTCCGCCACCCGTGCCGGTCCCGGTGTGGCGACCGCCAGCGCCGTGCTGCCGCTGTGGCCTGGCACGCCGCCGGGCTCGGAAGGCCTGGCGCTGGGCCAGCGCACCGTCGAACGCAGCGACGATCCCGCACTGCCGGACCGCTTCGTCGACCGCATCGACCAGCCGAACCTGACCGTCTACCGTCCAGCGAAACCTGATGGCCGCGCGCTGCTGGTGGTGCCGGGCGGCGGCTACCAGCGCGTGGTGCTGGACAAGGAGGGCACCGCGCTGGTGCCGGCCTTCGCCGAGGAGGCGGGGCTGACCCTGTTCGTCCTGCAGTACCGGCTGCCGGGCGAAGGCCACCGCAACGCGCGCGACGTGCCGCTGGCCGACGCGCAGCGCGCGCTGCGCCTGATCCGCCATCGGGCCGCAGAGTGGGGCATCGATCCTGCCACGGTCGGGGTGATGGGCTTCTCCGCCGGCGGCCACGTCGCCGCCAGCTTGGCCACCCGCCATGCCGAGCGCGTCTACGCGCCGGTCGACGCGGCCGATGCGCTCGACCCGCGCCCGGCCTATGCGGTGCTGGTGTATCCGGTGATCGACATGGGCGCGCACGCGCACCCCGGTTCGCGCCAGCGCCTGCTCGGCGATGCGCCCGATGCCGCGGCGGTGGACCGCTACTCGCTGCAGCAGCGCGTCGATGCGGCCACGCCGCCGGTGTTCCTGCTGCACGCGCAGGACGACAGCGTGGTGAGCGTCGACAACAGCCTGCTGTTCGAAGCCGCGCTGCGTGGTGCCGGCATCGAACACGAACTGCATCTGTACGCGCACGGCGGCCACGGCTTCGGCGTGCGCGAAGCGCGCGGCACGCTCGCGCTGTGGCCGCAGCTGGCCATCGCCTGGATCCGCGCGCAGACCGCGCGCGCCCCTTCCCCGACTTCTCCGGAGTAACCCGATGTCGTCCGATCCCTCCAGGCCGGCCACTGCCGGCATGCACGATCCCCAGCGCCGCCAGCTGCTGCAGGCGGCCGGCCTCGGTGCAGGCGCGCTGCTGCTCGGTGCCGCGCCGTGGACCGCGCAGGCGACGACCGCACGGCCGCTGCTGGCCACCCGCAGCGGCCGCGTGCGTGGCGTCACCGAGGATGGCGTGCACGTGTTCCGCGGCGTGCGCTACGGTGCCGATACCGCGCCGGTGCGTTTCCAGGCACCGCGCGCGCCGCAGCCCTGGCGCGGCGTGCTCGACGCCACCGCCTATGGCGCCTCCACGCCGCAGCGCGGCAACGACGGCCCCGGCAGCGAGGACTGCCTGTTCCTCAACGTGTGGACGCCGGGCCTGCGCGACGGCCGCAAACGGCCGGTGCTGTTCTACATCCACGGCGGCGGCTTCGACAGCGGCTCCGGCAGCGACGCGCTGTACGACGGCGGCCGCCTTTGCCGGCGCGGCGACGTGGTGGTGATCACCGTCAACCACCGTCTCAATGCGTTCGGGTACCTGTACCTGGGCCAGTTCGGCGATCCGGCCTACGCGCAGTCCGGCAACGCCGGCCAGCTCGACCTGGTGCTGGCCCTGCAGTGGGTGCGCGACCACGCCGCCGAGTTCGGTGGCGATGCCGGGAACGTGACCGTGTTCGGCCAGTCCGGCGGTGGCGCCAAGATCGCCACGCTGATGGCGATGCCGGCGGCGAAGGGCCTGTTCCACCGCGCCTGGACGATGAGCGGCCAGCAGGTCACTGCCGCCGGGCCGCGTGCGGCGACCCAGCGCGCACGCCTGTTCGCCGAGACGCTCGGCATCGACCCGGCCGCGCCCGACGCGATCGCGCGGCTGCGTGCGCTGCCGCCGGAAAAACTGCTGGAAGGCACCGCCGCGCGCGACTTCTCGCGAATCGAGAACACGCGCTTGTACTTCGGCCCGGTGATGGATGGCGACGTCCTGCCGCGGCATCCGTTCTTCCCGGACGCACCGGCGCAGTCGGCGGCGATTCCGATGGTGATCGGCAACACCCGCGACGAGACCCGCGCCTTCCTCGGCGGCGATCCGAAGAACTTCGCACTGAGCTGGGAGGAACTGCCGGGCAAGCTGGAAGCCCAGCAGTACGTCGACATCCGCGCCGACCTGGTGGTGGCCGAGTACCGGCGTCTGTATCCGCACTACACGCCGTCGGAGGTGTTCTTCGCCGCGACCACCGCCGGTCGCTCCTGGCGTGGCGCGGTCGAGGAGCTGGAGGCGCGCGCGCGGCAGCCATCGACGGCGGCACCGACCTGGGCCTACCAGCTGGACTGGGGCTCGCCGCTGGACGACGGGAAGTTCCGCGCCTTCCACACACTGGACATCCCGCTGGTGTTCGACAACATCGCCCAGCCCGGTTCGCGCACCGGCGACGGCGCCCAGGCGCAGGCGGTGGCCGATGCGATGAGCGCGGCGCTGCTGGCCTTCGCCCGCAGCGGCGACCCGAACCACGCCGGCCTGCCCGGCTGGGAGCCGTACGCGCTGGCGCGGCGGCAGACCATGCTGTTCGATGCGCCGTCGTCGCTGGCCGACGATCCGCGCGGTGCCGAGCGTGCGTTCTGGCGGCAGGCGCCGTTCGTGCAGCGCGGCACACTGTAGGAGGTCGTCCAGGGCACGGCGTCGATGCTCCACGGCGCGACGCCGGCACGGCAAGGAGACGGCGCATCCGCGATACTGCAGCGCCGCCCGATGACGCGCCGATGGATCACCCGCGTTCCTGCCTGCCGATACCGTGTCATGCGCCGGGCCGCCTGCCTGCCGCGGACGCCTGCACCCTCGCCGCGGCCGGGAAAGGCACGGACCACCCCGACCACGACGCTCCGCCTCGCACGCGGTTGCCGACCGTTGACGCCCCGCACCCCGGTTCGCGCCATCGTCGCGCGTGCCGGGTGATGCCGCCCGCGTTCGGCGTCCGCGCGACGCCCCGTGTCGCCGCGTCGCTGGTTCGTTCCGGTCCGGTGGATCGCGCCGTCATCGGCAGGTGTGGGCGGTGAGCGGCCGCATCCCGCTGCTGCTGCTCCCCGGCCTGCTCTGCGACGGGCGGCTGTGGCGCGACCAGGTCGACGCGCTGGCCGGCGTCGCCGATGCATCGGTGCCCGATCTGACCGCCGATGACAGCATCGCGGCGATGGCGGCGCGGGTGCTGGCTGGCGCACCGGAGCGCTTCGCGCTGGGTGCGCTGTCGATGGGCGGCCATGTCGCGTTCGAGATCCTGCGCCAGCAGCCGCAGCGGGTGCTGAGGCTGGCGCTGTTCGACACCAGCGCCGCGCCGGATTCGCCGGAGCGCGCGCGCCAGCGGCGGCTGGGGATCACGGCCATGCGGCAGGGTCGCTTCGTCGGCGTCACCCGGCAGCTGCTGCCGCGGCTGGTGCATCCGCGCCACGTCGATGGCGCGGTGGGGGCGCAGGTACAGGCGATGGCCCAGCGCGTCGGCCCGGAGGCCTATCTGCGCCAGCAGACCGCGATCCTCGGCCGTGCCGATGCGCGGCCGCTGCTGGCGGCGATCGCGGTGCCGACGCTGGTGGTGGTCGGTGCCGACGATGCGATGACGCCACCGGCAGAAGCGCAGTGCATCGCCGCCGGCATCCGCGATGCGGCACTGCACACGGTGCCGGCGTGCGGTCATCTGCCGCCGATGGAACAGCCCGAGGCGACCACGGCGCTGCTGCGCCACTGGCTGATGCGCTGAGCCACCACGCTTCGCGTGCGATGGCCGGGTGTGGCCGGGCGGCCTCGATGGCTGCCTGCGCCGGACCAGGCGTCGACCGTCGTCCGATGACGATGGAGGCGCGGCTGGATGGATCACCGCGCGCGGGATGCGAGCGCCGTGTGGTTCGGCCTGCATCCACGCTGCCGGCATTGCTCCGGAGCGGCCGTGACCCCCCTCGCAGCGGCCGTGATGATCCAGACCGGTCGGTGGTCCCCGCGCCGTCGACGGCCCGCCGCGGGCACCGCGGCGGTTACTCGGCCGGCGGCGTTGTATTCGTGCGCGGACTGCGCGGCTTGCGGGGTTTGGCGGCCGCGCGCTTCTTCGCCGTGGCAGGACGCGCAGGCTCGGCGACGGAGCCCCCCTCGCCGGACAGGCGCTGCATCCAGACCAGTGCATCGACATAGGTCAGGAAGTGCTGCAGGTACTCCGGCGACAGCGTGTTCATCAGGGTCAGCGCGCGATGCACCAGCACGACCGAGTTGAGCGGCCCCGCGTCCTCCGGCAGATGACTGAGCGATTCGCGCATCTGCTGCTCGATACGCACCTTCGACCAGAGCTGGCGTGCCTCGTCCAGCGCGGACGGCGGCTGCCAGGCATCGGCGGCCGGTGCATCCGGTTCCCCACGCGCATCGCCGACGCCGGACGCCGGCGATGGGGTCGCCGCGGACACGCTTTCCTGGCCGGCATCGAGCCGCCCGACCAGCAGCGCCAGCGGGCCGCGCGGGCGCGACGCTGCCTCGACCTGCGTCGTGCCTGGCTGCCAGCCCGTGGCCAGCGCGCGTTCCAGCGCATCGGCATAGGCATCGACCAGAGCCTCCAGCCGTGGCGCCAGCAGGGCCTGCACCGCCGCTTCCTGGGTGGCGGCCCGGCGCTGCAGCGCCTCGATGAAATGGAAGCGCACGGGATCCAGGCGATCGGACGCGCAGCCGCGCCATGTCGCGAGCTGCGCGGCGATGTCGCCGCTACTGCGCATCGGCGGGCGTCTTCGGCCGCGGCACCGGGGCGATCTCCACGCGCCGGTTGCGTGCGCGGCCGTCTTCGTCCTGGTTGGACGCGACCGGCTGTTCGGCGCCGAATGCGGCACCGAACACCGACGATGCGGGCACGCCGGCGGCGATCAGCGCGCGCGTCACGGTCAGCGCGCGCTTGGCCGACAGCTCCCAGTTGTCGGCGAACTGGCGGTTGCCGTCGTGGATCGGCTGGTCGTCGGTGAAGCCGCTGACCATCAGGATCTCCTCGCGCGAGCCGAGGTAGGCCGACAGCGGGCCGGCCAGTTCCTGCAGCAGGCTCCGGCCCTCCGGCTGCAGCTGGTCGGAGTTGACCGCGAACAGCACGCTGCCGCGGATGCCGATGCGGCCATCGACCAGGGTCACCCGGCCGCTGGCCAGCGGCACCGCCAGCGCCTGCTCGAGCGCGCTGCGGCGCTGGGTTTCGGCCTGGCGCTGGCGCATCTCCTCGTCGAGGCGGCTGGACAGTTGCAGCTGCACGCCGATCACGCCGACCAGGATCAGCGCGAACGCGCCGACCACCACCGACATCAGGTCGCCGAATGCGGCCCAGACCGGTGTTCCGGCTTCCGCATCGCCATCGTGGATGCCCTCGACTTCGGCGCTCATGCCGGCCCGGCTCCACGCGTGGCCGCCAGCCGCTGCAGGTCGGCGACGATCTGCTGCTGCGACAGCATGCTCAGGTCGATCACCTCACGCGCCTGGGCGACGTAGTAGGCCAGCTGCTCGTCGCTGCGGGTCAGCGAGCGGTCCAGCGCGGCGCCGATCTCCTGCAGGCGCGCCAGCAGCTGCTCGTTGGAAGTGCCGAACAGCTGCACGGCGGCGCCCAGCGCCTCGCCGAGGCTGGCGACCTCGACCGCGCTGCCGGTGACCTGCGCGGCCACCGCGTCCAGCCTGCCGGTCTGCGCCTGGACCTGGTCGGCGAAACGGGTGCCGACGCGGTCGAGCAGGTCGGCCGAGGTGGCGACCAGTGCATCGACCGCGCCACGCTGTTCGGTGGACGCATGGTTGACCGCGTCGAGCAGGGTCTCCAGCGTGGCCAGCAGCCGGCTGCGCTCCTCCAGCATCGCCGTGTCGCGGACCATGCTGTCGGACAGCTTCTCGCGCAGCTCGGCGACCACGTCGGCGGCGGCCTTCGGGGCTTCGGAGGCGGTCTGCACCAGCCGCGAGATCTCGGCGATGGTCTGCTCGGCGTGCGCCTGCGCCTGGCGGGTGATGTCCTGGGCGGTGCGCGCCAGCGTGTCGCAGATCGCCTGCTGCTGCGTGGCGGTCGCCTCGGCCGAGGCCTGCGCGGCCTCGGCGGTGGACCGTGCCAGCTCCGCGATGCCGGCGATGGTCTGCTCGCTCTGGATCTGCGCCGCCGTCGCCACGGTCTGGGCGGTGCCTGCCAGCGCATCGCAGATGGCCTGCTGGCGGGCGGCGGTGGCCTCGGCCGAGGCCTGTGCGGCGTCGGCGATGGACCGTGCCAGCTGCGCGATCCCGGCAATGGTCTGCTCGGACTGCGCCTGCGCCTGGTCGGCGATCTGCTGTGCGGTCCGATGCAGTGCATCGCTGGCTGCCTGCTGCTGCGCGGCTGCCTGCGCGCCTGCGCGCTGCCAGTCCTCGCGCAGGCCTGCACCAGCGGCGGCCAGCGCCTCGGTCCAGGCCGCCAGGCGCTGTGCATCGTGGTCGGCCAGCGCGGCCTGCAGCTGCGTGTGGGCGTGGTCGACACTGGCGAGCAGCGCATCGGCCTGGGTGGCGAAGCGGGCGGTGACGCCCTCCAGCGCCTGCTGGTTGCGTTCGGCCAGCGCGGTGTTGCCGGCGTCCTGCCGCGTCAGCGCGGCGTTCCACGCGTCGGCCATGCCGCTGGTGCTGCTGTCCAGACGCGTGGCGACCGCATCGAGCAGGTCGCCCGCGCGCTGTTCGAAACCGCTGCCGAAGGCGTCCAGCGTGGCGCGCAGTCCGCTGGTCAGGGTTTCGTTGGTGCGGCGCTGTTCGGCCAGCGCCGAGGTCCAGGCATCCGACACTGCAGCCGCGCTCTTCTCGAGCCCGCTGGACACGCCGTCGAGCTGGCGCTGCACCGCCTGGCCGATGCCGTCGTGCAGCTGCGCGCTCTCGCGCGCCAGCCCGGCCAGGGTCGCCTCGACCATCGGCTGCAGCGTGGCCGCCACGGCGCGGCTGCTGTCGGCCACCCCGGCCTGCAGCGCCTGTTCCAGTGCGCCGGTCAGACGCGTGTAGGCCGCCTCGGTCCGGGCATGGAACGCCTCCTGGCTGGCCAGCTGGCGCTCGCTGCCGGCCTGGTTCTGCTGCTCGATCGCCGCCACCATCGCCTGCAGCCGTTCGACCAGGTCCGGCATCAGCTCGGCCTGGCGCTGCAGCAGGCGGAAGCTCTCCTCGCGCTGGAAGGACTGCGAGTGGACGTGCAGGGTGGTCGCGATCCGCGCATCCAGCTGCTGCACCGCCTGCAGGCGCGCGCGGCGGCTCAGCGCCGACAGCAGGCCGAGCATGGCCGAGGCGGCGACGCCGGCGATCGAGGTACCGAAGGCGAAACCCAGGCCTTTGACCGGGGCGGCCAGCGAACCGCGGATCGCGTCCAGGTCTGTCGCGCTCTCCAGCGCCAGGCCGGTGCCGCGCAGCGTGGCCATCATGCCGAGCAGGGTGCCGAGCATGCCCAGCAGCACCAGCAGGCCGACCAGGTACGGGGTCAGCGTGGGACCCGGCAGGGCGACGCGCTCGCCTTCGATGCGCAGCCGGGTGGCGTTGCGCAGCGAAGGATGCAGCGCGGCGATCCAGTCGCGCAGGCTGGACGGCGCATCGGCCAGGCCGGCCACGGCCGACTCCAGCGATGCGGTGGCCTGGCGGTAGCGGTGCAGTTCCAGCGCGCCGGCGATGTAGCAGACCGCGATCAGCAGGGTGAACGCGAGCGCCAGCGTGTTGGTGCCCACGTAGCCGGCGCCGATCCAGCAGACCGCGGCCAGGCCGAGCGCGAACACCACGAAGTCGAGAACATTTCTTTGCATGGACATGCCGGTTAGGAGGTGTGCAGCGCTGCACGCAGCGCTTCGACCGGTTGGAAACGCAGATCGAGCTCGGCCAGCAGCACGCTGTGCATGTCGCGGCGGAAGACCTCGAGCCAGGGGGATGACGTGGACGCCGGCGCGCCGGCCGTGTCGGGGAGGGAAGCGGCTTGCCGCAGCCGCGCGAAGTGCTGCCCGAGCAGGTCGGGCACGGTGCCGAGCAGGGCATGCTCGCGCGGGCTCAGCACCCGTTCCATGAGTGCGTCGACTTCAGCCAGGCGCGCCAGCGCCGGCGAGCGACGCGCCAGGGCATCGCGCAGTTCGCCGCGCAGCCTGCCGGTGGCGGCCAGCATCGAACGCTGCAGCACCAGGTAGCGCTCCCGGCATGCGCCGTAGTCGCTGCCGTCGTCCAGACCGGCGGCCCAGTCGCGATGCGCGGCGATCGCGCCGGCCACGACGCCGCGCGCACGCGCGCAGGCATCGGCATCGGCATCGGGGTCGGCCGCCGGATCCGGAACCGCGGGACTGCCATCCAGCGCACGCGACAGCGCCACCGCGTGGGTCCAGTCGATCCACTGGCCCAGCCGTTCGGACAGGGTCTGGCCCGGTGGCTGGACGTCGGCGTCGGTCAGGCGCGCCAGCAGCCGGATGAAGGTCGGGCCGCTGAGGGGCGCCCGGGGCGGGGCTTCCTGCATGCTGGTGGCGAAAAAACGGCCATTTTACACCCGAACCATGGCCAGCCGGGGGTGCCCTCAGCCGCCCGCCGCCTTCACGCGACGGGTCCGGAGGGGCTCAGAAGCGCGCGTCCAGCAGCGCCGGCAGCACCAGTTCCCGGACGAAGGACGCGTCGGACAGGCGCAGCAGCGGGCGGACCATGGCCACCACGTCGTGCACCGGGACCAGGCCGCCCTGGCCGCGGGCGGCCGCCGCGTCGCGCGGGGTCGCCAGCGGATCGTCGGTGTTCAGGTAGCCCAACTGCAGGCCGGTCACCGCGAGGCGGCTGTCGCGGTAGCTTTCGCGCATCGCATCGGCGATGCCGTTGAGGGCGGACTTGGACGCGCCGAAGACCACTTCCGGCCGGCCGCTGCCGCGCAGTGCCGAGGTCGAACCGGTCAGCACCAACTGCGGCCGGGACGACGCCAGCAGCCGCGGAACCAGGCGCCGGAGCAGCAGCAGGGTCGCGGTGATGTTGACGTCGACCATGCCGGCGATCGCCGCGTCGCTCTCGGCGGCGAACGCATAGGCGTCGGTGAAGGCGGTCTCCTCCCAAATGCCGATGTTGCAGATCAGCGCATCCAAGACCGGTGGGGCGGCCGCGGCGATGGTGTCGGCCGCCCGCTGCGGCTGCGACAGGTCGGCCTCGATCCACTGCAGCGCGACGCCATCGGGAATGTCGAGCGCCGCGGGCCGGCGGCGCGACACGCCGACGACGGTGTCGCCCGGGTCGCACAGGCCTTCGACGAAGGCGCGTCCAAGGCCGCGGCTGGCGCCGACGATCATCAGGTGCATGCTGCGGGTCCTGCAGAGGGGGCCGCCGAGTGTCGCAGCCGCAGGCGCGCGCGGCGAATCGTGCGCGACGGACACGGCACGCGCATTCCGCACACGGCGCAGACGAAGAGGCGGCCGTGCGGCCGCCTTTCCGATGACGCCTGCGCTGGCGCCGGATCAGCGCTTGACGTCGTAGCGCCCTTCGCCAACCAGGGATTCCACGTCGGCTTCGGACACCAGGTTGAAGTCGCCCGGGATCGAGTGCTTCAGCGCGCCGGCGGCGAGGCCGAAGCGGATCGTGCGCTCGGGCTCCCAACCGCGGACCAGGCCGTGCAGCACGCCGGCGGCGAAGGCGTCGCCCCCGCCGATCCGGTCGACGATCGGGCCGATCTCTTCCTGCGGGGCCAGCGCCAGGGTGCCGTCGCGGCCGGTCAGCACACCCGACAGCGCGTGCTGGTCGACGTTGCGCGGCGCGCGGATCGTGCACGCCATCCACTGCAGGTTGGGGAAGGCGTTGAACGCATCGGCCGCACCGGCGCGCACCCGCTCCAGCGCCTCGGCCTGCGGATACGTGCCGCCCAGCACCACGCCCATGTCGCGGTAGTCGGCGAACAGCACGTCGGCCTCGGCCATCAGTTCGGACAGGATGCCCCTGGCGTCGCCCTGCCAGACCTCCCACAGCTTGGGCCGGAAATTGCCGTCGAAGGACACCTTGACCCCCGCCTTGCGCGCGGCGCGCGCCGCGGCCAGTGCCGCGTCGGCGGTGGCCTTGCCCAGCGCCGGGGTGACGCCGGACAGGTGCAGCCAGTCCACGCCCTGCAGCAGCGCCGGCCAGTCGTAGCTGTCGGCCGGCGCGACGGCGAAGGCGGCGCCGGCGCGGTCGTACAGGACCTCGGCCGGGCGGTGGATCGCGCCGGGTGCCAGGAAGTAGATGCCCATGCGGCCCGGCACCTTGCGTACCAGCCGGGTATCGACGCCGTAGCGGCGCAGTTCGCCCAGCGCGGCCTCGCCCAGCGCGTTGTCGGCCACGGTGCTGACCACCGACACGTCATGGCCGTACTGGGCCAGCGACACGCCGACATTGGCTTCCGCGCCACCGATATGGACATCCAGGCGCGGCGACTGCAGCAGCCGCTCGCGGCCGGGCGCGCTCATGCGCAGCAGGATTTCGCCGAAACACACGACACGAGCCGACATCTTCTCTCTCCTAACGGGTGGTCCGCCCTTGGTGGCGGGCGGCCATGGTGCCACGGGCAGCGTCCGGCGGAGCGGCATGGCTGGCCATCGGTGTCATCCCGCGGCCCGGCCGGATGCCGGCGTTCGCCGACCGCTGGTCGGACGTGCTGCGCTGCAAGATGCTGCGCCCCGGGGCTGATGTTAGCGTCGCGTTTGACCATCGGTGTCAATCCGATGTCAGAGACGACACCTGACAACTTGCTTCGCACAACCCTTGGGAGGGGAGTTATGCATACCCGTAGCAGCCGCCGGAAGACACCGGTTACCTTGCTCGCCGCCGCGATCGGTCTGGCGCTCCATGTCCCCGGCGCGTTCGCCCAGGACGCGACCCAGACCACCGACCTCGACACCATCGTCGTCACCGGCTACCGCGCCAGCGTCGAGAAGGCCCTGGACATCAAGCGCGGCGAAGCCGGCGTGGTCGACGCGATCGTCGCCGAGGACATCGGCAAGTTCCCGGACCTGAACCTGGCCGAGTCGCTGCAGCGCATCCCGGGCGTGGTCATCACCCGCGACGCCGGCGAAGGCCGCAACATCTCCGTGCGCGGCCTGGGCCCGGACTTCACCCGCGTGCGCATCAATGGCATGGAAGCGCTGACCACGGTCGGTGCGTCCGACCAGAGCGGCGGCTCCAACCGCGGCCGCGGCTTCGACTTCAACGTGTTCGCCTCGGACCTGTTCTCGCAGCTGATCGTGCGCAAGACCGCGTCGGCCGAAGTCGAGGAAGGCTCGCTCGGTGCCACCGTGGACCTGCGCACCGCGCGTCCGTTCGACTACGACGGCTTCACCTTCGTCGCCAGCGGCCAGGCCGCCTACAGCGAGATGTCCGCGCAGGCCGACCCGCGCGTGGCCGCGCTGGTCGCCAACAGCTGGGCCGACGGCAAGTTCGGCGCGCTGCTGTCGGTCGCCTATTCCGAGAAGAACTGGATCGAGGAAGGCACCGGCACCGGCCGTTGGGCCAACGGCCCGAGCAACAACGGCTTCAGCCCGACCTCGCCGTTCACCCAGGCGCTGTCGCCCAACACGTTCCACCCGCGTTTCCCGCGCTACACGCAGATGCAGCACTCGCAGGAGCGGACCGGCATCACCGGCTCGCTGCAGTTCAAGCCGACCGACCGGACCGAGTTCGCGCTCGATGCGCTGTACTCGAAGATCGATGCGGTCCGCGACGAGCGCTACATCGAGGCGATCTCGTTCAGCCGTGGCGCCTCGCAGGGTGGCAAGCCGCAGACCATCGTCAAGGACGGTTACATCGATCCGGCGACCGGCGCGTTGCTCTACGGTGAATTCGACAACGTCGACGTGCGCTCCGAAAGCCGTCACGACGAATGGAACACGGTCTTCAAGCAGCTCAGCCTGAGCGGCAGCCACAAGCTGACCGACGACTTCCAGATCAGCGGCAAGATCGGTACCTCGACCTCCGAGCACGAGAATCCGATCCAGACCACGATCATCATGGACAAGCTGGACGTCGACGGCTACAGCTACGACTACCGCGGCAACAAATGGGCGCCGGTGCTGAACTACGGCATCGATCCGACCAATCCGGCCGGCTGGACCCTGGCCGAGATCCGCATCCGTCCGCAGTACGTCAAGAACGACTTCGACACGGCCCAGCTGGACTTCAACTGGAACATCAGCCCCGGCTTCCGCCTGAAGGGCGGCGTGCTGGCGAAGGACTACGCATTCCAGACGCGTGAATGGCGTCGCGGCAGCGAGAACGTGAGCGCTGCGCCGAACTTCCCGTCCGGCAACAAGATCGTGCCGGTCGACTTCACCCACCTGGCCAGCCTGAAGGGCGTCAACGGCTCGCCGGGCACCTGGGTGGTGCCGGATCTGGACGCGATCGCCGCGTTCTACAACATCTACAGCAACAGCGGCACCTTCGCCGTCGCCGAGCGCGCGGTGAACACCCGCACCGTCGAGGAAGAAGACCGCGGCGTCTACCTGCAGGGCGAGTTCTCGACCGACCTCGGTTCGGTTCCGTTCTCGGGCAACTTCGGTGTGCGCTACGTGCGCACCAAGCAGATCTCGACCGGCATCGCCACCGCCAGCGGCAGCCCGGTGAGCTCCACGGTCAGCCGCGAGTACAGCGACACGCTGCCCTCGCTGAACCTGGTCGCCGAACTGACGCCCGACTTCCTGCTGCGCTTCGGCGCCGCCAAGGTGATGTCGCGTCCGGGCCTGGGCAGCCTGACCCCCGGTGTGACGGTCAACGTGGCCGGCGGCGCACGCACCGTCAGCGGCGGCAACCCGGCGCTCGATCCGATCCGTGCCGACACCTACGACCTGAGCGCGGAGTGGTACTTCCAGGAAGGCGCGATGCTGAGCCTGGGTCTGTTCTTCAAGGACATCGAGAGCTTCGTCCAGACCACCCGCGAGGTGCGCTCCTACGCCTCCAGTGGCCTGCCGGCCAGCCTGCTCGACGGCACCGGCGCGGGCGTCAACGACGACTTCGTGTTCTCGGTACCGGTCAACACCCCCGGTGGCGATCTCAAGGGCCTGGAAGCCAACTACACCCAGCCGTTCACCTTCCTGCCGGGCAAGTGGAGCAACCTCGGTGTCCAGCTGAACTACACCTACGTCGATTCGCAGATCCAGTACCTGACTGCGGCCGGCGGCAATTCGCTGAACACCGATCTGACAGGTCTGTCCAAGCACTCGTGGAACGCGACCCTGTTCTACGAAGGGCAGGCGTTCTCGGGCCGTATCTCGGCGACCAACCGTGACGACTACCTGATCCAGGTACCGGGCACCGAGCAGGGCTTCACCAACGACGTGCACGGCCAGAACGGCAACACCTTCATCGACGCCTCGATCCGCTACAAGATCAGCGAACAGCTGGAGCTGAGCCTGGAAGGCATCAACCTGACCAACGAGGCATCGGAAACCTGGGTCGGCGCCAACTCGCGGCTGCCGCTGGATTACAGCGAGACCGGTCGTCAGTACATGCTGGGCCTGCGCTACAAGTTCTGATCACTGCTGCATCGCAACATCGAAGCCGGGTCGGCCTTGCCGACCCAGCTTTTTTTTTGCCGATCCAGCCGTGGATCCCACCACTTTCTGCCGCCTGCGCAGCCCGCAGCCTCTGAAACGGGCACTCCCGTGCTGCGCTGCAAGATGCTCCGCCGTGACGGCGCTGCTACGGTACGCCCACTTTTGACCATCGGTGTCATTCCGCTGGTCCAGGCCGGCGCCCGCGGCGCCGCATCTTTCCAACGCAGCAGTTTCCTCCTGGGAGGGAGTCACATGGATCGCAATCGCCACGTCCGGAAGACACCGGTTACCTTGCTCGCCACGGCCATCGCCGTCGCCCTGACCGCGCCAGTGGCCTTCGCCCAGGACGCGTCCGGCCCGGATGTCACCCAGCTCGACAGCGTGCAGGTCACCGGCTACCGCCAGAGCCTGCAGAAGTCGATGGACGAGAAGCGCTATTCGACCGAGCAGGTCGATGCGATCTTCGCCGAGGACATCGGCAAGTTCCCCGACCAGAACCTGGCCGAATCGCTGCAGCGCATCGCCGGCGTCTCGATCGACCGCGAGGGCGGCGAAGGCCAGCGCATCTCGATCCGCGGCCTGGGGTCGGACTTCACCCGCGTGCGTCTGAACGGCCTGGAAGCGCTGGCCACCGCCGGCAGCGGCAGCTCCGGCGTCAACCGCAGCCGCGGCTTCGACTTCAACACCTTCGCCTCCGAGCTGTTCAGCCAGGTCAAGGTCAACAAGACCCAGTCGGCGCAGATGGACGAGGGCTCGCTGGGTTCGACCGTCGACCTGCGCGGCTCGCGTCCGTTCGACTTCAAGGGCTTCCAGGCCTCGGCCAGCGCCCAGGTCGGCTACGGCGAGCTGGCCAAGGAATACGATCCGCGCGTGTCCGGCCTGATCAGCAACACCTGGGCGGACGGCCGCTTCGGCGCGCTGCTGTCGGCGTCGTACAGCAAGCGCAACGTGTACGAGGAAGGCTACAACCCGGTCCGCTGGGAGCACGGCAACTACCGCAACTCCAACCAGTCCAACGCCAACAACAACGGCACCATGGGCTTCTGCTCGCCGGTCGGCTACAACCCGCAGACCCCGCGCAACCCGCTGGCCAACGAGACTCCCGCCGGCACCGGCAGCCAGGCCAACCAGGACCGCAGCAACGGCTGGGGCAGCTACGGCATCGACGCCAACAACTGCGGCACCGGCCTGCCGCGCCCGGCCGCTACGCCGGAGAACATCGCCGCCTACGAGGCCGCGACCAACGGCTGGCTGCCGCGCTACCCGCGCTACATCCGCACCGCGCACGAGATCGAGCGTCTGGGCGTGACCGGCGCGCTGCAGTTCCGCGTGTCCGACGACACCCTGCTCAGCTTCGACGCGATGTACTCCAAGCTGGACAAGGACCAGCGCGAGGATTCGCTGGGCGCCAACATGCACCGCGCCGCCAACCTCGGCGGCAAGACCCAGATCATCGTGCGCGAAGCGCAGATGGACGAGATGAACCGCCTGGTCTACGGCGTGTTCGACAATGTCGACTTCCGCACCGAGTCGAGCCTGATCCAGGAGTCGACCGAGTTCCAGCAGTACAGCCTGAACCTGGAGCACCACTTCAACGACGCGGTCCGCCTGGATGCCGTGATCGGCCACTCCTCGTCCGACTACGAGCGCCCGGTGTTCTCGCTGGTCAGCTTCGACAACAGCAACCTCAACGGCTTCGTGTTCGACGGCCGTGGCGGCGGCATGCCGAGCATGACCTTCCCGTTCGCGCTCAACGACGCGAACGCCTGGCAGTGGCTGGGCTACGGCGCCGTGCCGGTCAACAGCAACGGCACCGCCCGCGGCACCAACATCAGCGAAGTGCGCCTGAACCCGAGCTACGTCAGCAACACCTTCGACACCGCGAAGGTCGACCTGCAGTTCGACATCAATCCGACCTTCACCTTCCGGACCGGTCTGGCCTACAAGGACTACGACATGTCCACGGAGGAGTACCGGCACATCAGCTACGGCCGCCTGGCCCAGGCGCTGCCGGCCGGCGTCACCGTCGGCGACATGAGCACCACGCTGGACGGCTTCGGCAAGAACCTCTCCGGCAACGTGCCCGGCAGCTGGCTGATCCCGGACTTCAGCAAGGTCTCCGAGCTGCTGAACATCAACTGCAACTGCGACACCGGCATCCCGGGCGGCGACTACCGTCTGGCGGGCCTGGGCCACTTCGGCTCCTCGAACAACAACTTCGAGGTCAACGAGCGCAGCCTGGGCACCTACCTGCAGCTGGACTTCAACACCGACCTGCTCGATCGCGCCTTCCGCGGCAACATCGGCGCGCGCGTGGTCAACACCAAGATCACCGCTTCGGGCTGGGCGCCGTGCGCGGCCACCAACGCCGCCAACAACTCGGCCAACTGCGAGGCGTTCTTCGGCGTGGCCAACGCCACCAGCGCCGCGGGCGACCGCTACCTGGTGCGCACCGAGGTCGGCCACAGCTACACCGACGTGCTGCCGTCGCTGAACCTGGCCTGGGACGTGGCCGACAACGTGGTCCTGCGCTTCGGTGCGGCCAAGACGATGGCCCGCCCGACCCTGGCCTACATGTCGCCGAGCGTCAGCGGCGGCCCGAGCCAGTACTTCGACGACGGCCGGACGTTCTCGATCAACCTGGGCAACCCGAAGCTGGATCCGTTCCGCTCGACCAACTACGACCTGAGCGCGGAGTGGTACTTCGCCGAGGGCGCGATGCTGGCCGGCGCGGTGTTCTACAAGGACATCGACAGCTACGTGCAGCGCACCCGCCTGCTGAGCACCTGGGAGGACATGGGCTACTCGCTGGATCTGCTGCCGGCCGGCTTCACCGCCGACACGATCTTCAACGTGCAGAGCTACTACAACACCGAGGGCGGCCCGCTGAAGGGCTACGAGCTGACCTACCAGCAGCCGTTCACCTTCCTGCCCGGCTTCTGGAGCAAGTTCGGCATCCAGCTGAACTACACGCACGTCGAGTCGAGCATCAACTACCTGTTCAGCTCGGGCACCGGCAACACCATCGTCACCACCTACACCGAGAACGACCTGGTCAACCTGTCGCCGAACTCGTACAACGCCACGCTGTACTACGACGACGGCAGCTTCAGCGCGCGCGTGTCGACCAGCTACCGCGACGGCTACATCAGCGAAGTGCTGAGCCGCGAGAACGTGTGGGACCTGGACGGCAAGCTGGTGCCGACCCCGGACGTGACCGGCAAGAACAGCGTGCGCAACGTCGACTTCAACATGTCCTACCGGATCAACAAGAAGCTGTCGCTGACCTTCGAAGCGATCAACCTGCTGGACACCGAGGACAGCCGCTACGTCGATTCGCAGCTGCAGATGCAGGACCGCTACACCGTCACCGGGCGCCAGTACTACCTCGGCGCGCGCTACAAGTTCTGACGTGGTGTTGCAGCCGCGCCCCCGCTCCTCCTCTCCAGGACGTGGCCGGCTTCTCCGGCCGTCGTCCCCGCATGCGCGCAGGCGCCTGCGGGGCACGGCCGGATTCTTCTTCCTGCTGCTGGCCATCGCCTTCCCGGCGCTGGCCGGCAGCCTGCCGGTGTCGATCACGGTCGATGCCGACGGCGGCCAGGCCGCCCATCGCACGGTGCAGGCCGCGATCGACGACGCCGTCGCCCGCGCACAGCCGGCGACGATCCGCATCCGCGCCGGGACCTACCGCGAGGTGGTCGACATTCCGGCCGGCGCGCCGCCGATCGAACTGGTCGGCGACGATGCGGCCACGACCACGATCGTCTTCGACAACTTCGCCTCGCGCCCGAACCCGGCCACCGGCAAGGAATTCGGCACCTTCGGCTCGGCCACGGTGTTCGTGCGCAGCGACGACTTCAGCGCGCAGCGGCTGACCTTCGCCAACGATGCCGGCCCGGTCGGCCAGGCCGTGGCGCTGCTGGTCACCGGTACCCGCGCCGCATTCCGAGACGTGCGCTTCCTCGGCCACCAGGACACGCTGTACCTGCAGGGCCAGGACACCCTGGCCTGGTTCGGCGACTGCCACATCGAGGGCACGGTCGACTTCATCTTCGGCGCCGGCACCGCGCTGTTCGAGCGCTGCACGATCCACTCGGTCGGCAACGGCTACGTGACCGCCGCGGCGACGCCGCAGGGCCGCGCGTTCGGCTACGTGTTCGCCGACTGCGAACTCAGCGCCGCCCCCGGGGTCGAACACGTCTATCTCGGCCGACCCTGGCGCCCATACGCCAAGGTCGCCTTCGTCGACAGCCAGCTGGGCCCGCACGTCGCGGTGCTGGGCTGGCACGACTGGGGCAAGGCCGCCAACCGGGCCACCGCGGACTACGTCGAGCACGGCAACCGCGGGCCGGGCGCCGATCGCAGCGCCCGGGTCGTCTGGTCGCGCGGCCTGGACGCCACTGAAGCCGCCCACTACACGCGCGAGGCGATCCTCGGCGACTGGAGACCGTTCGAATGAGCCCCGCACTGCGCCGTCTCGCCTGCCTGCCGTTGCTGCTGGCGCTGTGCGCGCCGGCGTTGCCGGCCTTCGCCGCCCGCACCGAAGCGGTGGCCGAGAACATGCTGCTGCTGCAGACCGCATCCGGCGGCTGGTCCAAGCACCACCAGGGCAAGGCGGTCGACTACGACCACGCGTTCACCCCGGCCGAGCGCGCCGCGCTGCGCGCACCGGACCGCAAGGACGACGCGACGATCGACAACAAGGCCACCACGCGCGAGATCGTCCATCTGCTCGAGGCGCACCAGCGCACCGGCAACCCGGCCTACCTGGCCGCAGCGCGCCGCGGCGTGGACTACCTGCTGGCCGCGCAGTACCCGAACGGCGGCTGGCCGCAGTACTACCCGGACCGTTCGCTGTACCGGCACCAGATCACCTTCAACGACGACGCGATGACCCGCGTGCTCGAGCTGCTGCAGGACATCGTCGAGGGCAAGGGCGCGCTCGCGCAGCTGACGCCCGAATACGGAGAGCGGGCCCGGGTCGCGCTCGACAAGGGCATCGCCTGCGTGCTCGCCACCCAGGTGCGGATCGGCAGCCAGCTCACGATCTGGGCCGCGCAGTACGACGAAACCACCCTGCAGCCGGCCAAGGCCCGCTCCTACGAACTGCCGTCGCTGGCGGTGTCCGAATCGGTCGGCGTGGTGCGCGTGCTGATGCGCCAGCCGCAGCCCTCGCCGCAGGTGCTGGCGGCGGTCGACAGCGCCGCGCGCTGGCTGGAGGCGCACCGCATGCGCGACCTGGCCCGGCGCAAGATCGACGCGCCCGGCGAGGAGACCGGCCAGGACGTGGTGATCGTGGCCGAGCCGGGCGCCTCGCTGTGGGCGCGCTTCTACGACCTCGAACGCCAGGAACCGATGTTCGTGAACCGCGAGGGCGAGCAGGTGGCCAGCTTCGCCGACATGCCCAACGAGCGCCGCGTCGGCTATGCCTGGTACGGCAGCTGGGCCGACAAGCTGCTGCAGCAGGAGCTGCCGCGCTGGTACAAGACCCATCAGCAGGCGCTGCGCGCGAGCGGGCGCGCGCCCTGATGCGGCGGCCGCCCCGGCGGCCACGACGACACACTGTGGAAAGAGCGAGCCGATGACTGCCAAGACCCCGTTGCGACCCACCCTCCTTGCCTGTGCGCTGGGCCTGCTGCTGCACGCGCCGCTGGCCAGCGCCGCCGATGCGCCGGAACTGCTGTTCCGCGTCTCCGCGGACGAAGGCTTCGTCGCCGACACGGCTGCCGGCGACGCGGTGCCCAACTTCCAGGACAAGGTGAAGATCGTCGCCGACGGCGTCCAGGGCGGAGCGATCGAGTGGGCCGACGACGGTGTGCTGTCGTGGAACGCGCCCGGCAACATCTACACCCAGCGCGGCACGCTGTCGTTCTTCTGGCGCTCGCGCTATCCGGTCGGCGAGGCGCCGTTCGTGATCTTCCGCGTCGGCTACGCCGACCACAGCAGCTGGGACATGGCCTGGCTGCGGATCGACTGGAACGGCGAAGGCTTCGACGCCTTCGTGACCGATGCCAACCTGGCCCGCACCCGGGTCTCGTTCAAGCTCGACGCCGCACCGGGCCCGCAGGACTGGACGCACCTGGCCTTCGCCTGGGACGAAACCGCCGGCGTGCGCCTGTACGTGGACGGCAAGGAGGCCGCGCGGGTCGATACCACCGCCGACTACGACGCCGCCCTGGACCAGCTCGGCCTGGCCGGCCGGGTGATGGCGCCCTACCAGGTGCAGAGCCGCTACAACTTCCTGCGTGGCAGCGACTTCGACGAGATCCGCGTCTACGACCGCATGCTCGGCGCCGACGGCATGGCCGCGCTGGCGCGCCGCGCCGCGCCGGGCCGCACCCAGGTCGGCGCCGCGCCGGCGATCGCCGAGGCCGATGCGCACCAGGCCTGGCTGCACCGCTACGGCTGGGACGACGGCAAGGCGCCGCCGGCGCTGGAGGCGAAGACGACCACGATCCGCAAGGTCGAGTTCGCCGACACGATGGACAAGAAGCAGTGGATGTGGAAAGGCACGGACGGCATCGCCGAAACCACCTGGCCGGGCGTCTACAACCGCTCGCGCCTGCCGGGCCGCAACGACTACTTCCAGCTGCCGGACTGGAACACCTACGCCGAAGGCGGCATGGCGCTGGACCTGGCGCTGCCGGACGAGCCGTTCAACCGGATCGAACTGCGCGGCGCCGCGTTCGGCAGCATGACCTATGGCACCGACGCCGATGCGCAGGCGCCGCTGTTCCAGCGCGCGCAGGGCGTAGTCCGCAGCGTCGACCAGTTCGCCACCCGCCAGGGCGGCCACCTGCGCTTCACCAACACCGCTCAGGAAACCCCGATCCAGGAGATCTGGGCCTACAACGTCACCGATGCGGCCGAGCCGGAAGGCACGGTCAAGCAGACCTATGCCATCGACAGCAGCGTGCTGCCGGACTACACCAACATCGCCGACCTGCGCGACTACATCGACGGCCGCTTCCCCGCCGCCGAGCGCAGCACGGTGATGGCGCTGCCCGGCCGCGCCGGCTCGCGCACCCGCACCGCCGACACGCTGCCGTCCGACCCGGCGCCGATCGTGCACATCCTGATTCCGTCCGGGGTCAGCGATGCGCCGGCCGCGCAGCCGCTGATCCGCAGCTGGGCGCACAGCTGGGAGAACATGTACGACGGCCTGGACGGCGTGGCGATCGACATCCCGGCGCTGGACCTGCCGGCCACGCACGATGGCCTGATCCCGCTCAACATCCGGGTCAAGGATCCGATCTGGCCGGCACGCGACATGATCGACGTGTCGGTGTCGGTCAAGCCGGGCCAGAAGCGCACCGTGTTCCTGGACGTGCGCGACCGCATCCTGACCCCGGACAGCATGTGGATCTCGATCGCGTCGGCGGCGCCGGGCTTCAACGCGCATTCGCTCGATGGCGGCGAGGTGCGGCTGGTGTTCAAGGAGCGCGCCGAGGCGGTCAAGGAGCACGTCGCCGACCGCTTCAACCAGGTCCGCGACAACTGGGGCTTCCTGGTCGAGGAGCACACCACCTCCAAGCGCCAGCGCCTGTACGCGCGCGTCTACGCCGACCTGTCCGACCTGCTGCGGATCGACCCGGACCACGAGCTTGGCCGCCTGTACTGGAACTACATCAGCTACAACAGCCAGGGCAAGCCGCCGTTCGAGCAGCCGGTCGCGCCGAAGGGCGTGCCGCTGTGGGCGTTCCGCCAGGTCGAGGACCTCAAGTACGTGCGTCGCTTCATCGAGTGGTGGATCGACCATCGCCAGGTCGAGTACGGCGATTTCGGCGGCGGCATCTCCGACGACTCCGACCTCAGCCAGCAGTGGCCGGGCCTGGCCCTGATGGGCGTGATCCCGGACAAGCTCAACGCGTCGCTGACCGCGCTTGCCGAGGCGGCGTACACCAATGGCATGTTCAGCAACGGCCTCAGCACGATCGAGACCGACGAGCTGCACGCCTACGAGGAAGGCATCAACACCAACAGCGCGATGCTCTACCTCAACTGGGGCGATCCGCTGACCGTCGAGCGCCTGATGGAGACGGTCAAGGCCTACGACGAGCGCATCATCCTGACCAATCCGCAGGGCCACCTGCTGTGGTCGAGCAACTGGTTCGGCGGCAACAAGGTCTACCGCGACCCGAACTGGCAGTGGCAGAAGCCGTACTCGTTCCCCGCGCTGCACCCGGCCTTCCTGATCGGCGCGTACAACGGCGACCCGACCAGCCGCAGGCTGGTCACCGGCCTGGCCGACGGCTACCTCGCCCACGCCTACACCGATGAGAAGGGTGCCTGGCAGCTGCCGAACGAGATCCACTGGCCGACCGGCGAGACGCGCGGCGGCACGCTGTTCGACGGCTCCGGCGGCGGCGACACCATGCACATGTTCTGGACCGCATGGCGCTGGACCGGCGACGACAAATACCTGCGCGCGCTGGAGTACCGCGTCGATCGCGGCGGCCCGGGCGGGCTGGGCAACCTCGGCGAGAACTTCATCGACGTGCTCGGCAAGCGCGACACCTGGGGCAAGCGTCTGGTGGAGGCCGCCGACAAGGGCAGCACCGGCTTCCCGAGCGTGGTGGCCTGGCAGCAGACCGGCGACAAGAAGTACCTGGAGGCCCTCTATGCCGAGGGCATCCAGGCCAAGGCCCAGCGCGAGTACATGAACACCGACGGCCACTGGTGGTCGGACCGCGTGGAAGCGCCGAGCGAGTTCCTGCAGCGCACCCGCCTGGGCGGCATCGCGCTCAAGCGCAACCAGAGCTGGCCCGGCCATACCGTGAGCTGGCGCTTCGAGAACGCCGATGCGGCCGAGCAGGTCGCGATCCTGGTGCCGGGTGCGCGCCGCGACCGCTTCAAGGTGATCGGCTACAACCTCAGCGGCAAGGCGCAGCGCGCCAGCATGACCGGCTGGAACATCGACGCCGGCCAGTGGCGTATGACCTCGGGCATCGACCGGGATGGCGACGACACGATCGACGGCAAGGCGACCACGCGTGAGTTCACGCTGGAGAAGAGCGCCTCGGTGGACGTGGTGTTCCCGGCCGGCCAGACCGTGGTGATGGAGTTCGAGCTGGTCACCCCGGGCACGCCGGTCGAGCAGCGCGCGGACCTGGGTATCGGCCGCGGCGACGTGCGCGTGGCCGGCGAGAGCGTCGAGGTCGTCGTGCACAGCCTGGGCCATGTCGGCACCGGCAGCGCGCATGCGGTGCTGGAAGATGCCCGCGGCCGCGAGCTGTCCCGCGTGGCGGTGCCGGCGCTGGCCGCACCCAGCGACCTGGTGCCGAAGACCACCACCGTGCAGCTGCAGGTGCCGGCCGGCAGCAGCGCCGCACGCGTGCGCGTCGCGCTCGATGACGACGGCGAGGAAGTCACCCGCCTCAACAACGTGGTCGAGCTGAAGTAAGCACGACGGACCCGGCGCGCAACGCGCCGGGTCCTGCCGCGTCGAAGCCCACGACGCCTGCCGCGGCCTGGCGGCGGCGCAGCGCGACGCCGGGACGCCTGCTTCGCCAGTCGCCGGCGCCCACGCGTGCGATGTGGGGAAGGGCCTCGTGCGACGTGCGCCACGCCGCGCGTACGCCGGTTCCAGTGCGCGCTGCAGCGCTGCCGGTCGCACGCACCCGATCACGGTGCGCCGCCCCATGCGGGTCGCGATCCTCGATCACTTCACACAAGCCCCGAGCCAACGAACCCGTCGGCCGGTGCCGGCGCGCGCTGCCCTGCAGGGCGACCCGATGGCGACCGCCACCGGGTGCCGGGCCTCGCATGCGGCGCGTTCAGATGCGCCGGAAGTCCTTGCCGGTCCAGCGCAGGTTGAGTCGGCGGCCGGCCTTCAGCTCCCAGACGCTGGTCGCGGCGCCGTGCTGCAGGGTGTAGCGCCCACCCTTGCCGCTGTGCAGCGACAGCGTGTCGATCGCGCCATCCTTCCAGCGGAAATCGACCGTCGCGGTATTGCGCGCACGCAGGCCGCGGACCTCGCCGTCGCGCCAGCGCGCGGGCAGGGCCGGCAACAGGAAGATCGTGTCGCCCCAGCTCTGCATCAGCATCTCGGTGATGCCGGCGGTCCCGCCGAAGTTGCCGTCGATCTGGAACGGCGGATGCGCGTCGAACAGGTTGGGGTAGGTGCGCTCCGGGCTGAGCAGCATCTCGAGGATCGTGTACGCGTGCTCGCCATCGCGCAGCCGCGCCCACAGGTTGAGCCGCCAGCCGATGCCCCAGCCGGTGGCGTCGTCGCCGCGGATCTCCAGCGACCGGCGCGCGGCCGCGGCCAGCTCAGGCGTGTCGCGCATGTTGATCTGGCTGGACGGATGCAGCGCGTACAGATGCGAGACATGCCGGTGATGGATCTCCGGCGCATCCATGTCCCAGTCCTCGCGCCACTCCTGCAACTGGCCCGCCCTGCCGATCCGGTCCGGCGCCAGGCGCGCGCGCAGCGTACGCAGCTGGCCGGCGAACGCGGCATCGGTATCGAGCAGCGCGCAGATGCGCACGCAGGTGTCGAACAGGTCGCGCAGCAGCTGCGAATCCATCGCCGGCCCGGCGCACAGGCTGGAGCCGAACGGATGCCGGTTCTCCGGCGACAGCGACGGCGAGGTGACCAGTTCGCCGGTGGCTGGATCCTCGACCAGCACCGCGGCGAAGAACTCGGCGGCGCCGCGGAACAGCGGCCAGACCCGGCGCAGGAAGGCCAGATCGCGGCCGTAGTCGTAGTGGTCCCACAGGTGCATCAGCAGCCAGGCGCCGCCCATCGGCCACAGGCCGAAGCGGGCGCCGTCGATCGCGCTGGTCTGCCGCCACAGGTCGGTGTTGTGGTGCACGACCCAGCCGGGTGCGCCGTACATGCGGCGCGCGGTTTCGCGGCCGGTCACGGCCAGGTCGGCGATCATCCGCTCCAGCGGCTCGACCAGCTCCGGCAGCGCGGTCATCTCCGCCGGCCAGTAGTTCATCTGGGTGTTGATGTTGATGGTCCACTTGCTCGACCACGGCGGGTCGAGCAGGTCGTTCCAGATGCCCTGCAGGTTGGCCGGCTGGGTGCCGGGCCGGGAACTGGCGATCAGCAGGTAGCGGCCGAACTGGAAGTACAGCGCGGCCAGGGCCGGATCGTCCTGGGTGGCGAAGCGCTCGACGCGGACCTCGGTCGAACGCGCGGCGACCTCGGTGCGGCCCAGGTCCAGGTGCACGCGCCGGAACAGGCGCTGGTGCTCGCGCACGTGCGCGTCGCGCAGCGTCGCCCAGGATTTGCGCGCGGCCGCCTGCACGCGCGCGGCGGTGATCGCGTCGGGGTCGCCGGAGACATCGTCGTGGCGCACGTAGCTGGTGGCGGCCGCGGCGATCAGGACCAGTTCGTCGACGTTCTCCAGCCGCACCCGGCCGCCGATGCCGTCGACCCGGCCTCCCACGGCCTGCACCCGGCTGCGCAGGGTGAAGCGCAGCCGTCCCTCGATGCCGAAGCGGGTGCCGTTGCGCCCGCGCAGCAGCAGTTCGCCGTTCTCGATGGCGACGCGGTTGTCCTGCTCGCTCGCCGCCGAGATCCAGCCGGTGATCGCGCCGGGACGGTCGGCGGTCAGCCGCAGCACCAGCACCTGGTCGACCGGCGAGATGAAGGTCTCGCGCACATAGGTGACATCGCCGGCCTTGAAACGCGTGGTCGTGGTCGCGGTGTCCAGGTCCAGGTCGCGCCGGTAGCCGCTGGTCGCGCCGAGGCCGTCCAGGTCCAGCCACAGGTCGCCCAGCGCCTGGTACGGCATCTGCCGCACCGGGGAGGACATCAGCTTCTCGTTGGTGAGCTTCTCGGCGTCGGCGTAGCGGCCGGCGAAGATCAGCCGGCGCACCTCGGCCAGCGCCGGCTGCGCATCGCGCGGGTTGGCGTCGTACGGCGAGCCGGCGAACAGGGTGTCCTCGTTGAGCTGCAGCCGCTCGCGCGCGGTGCCGCCCCAGACCATCGCGCCGAAGCCGCCATTGCCCAGCGGCAGCGCGTCGACCCACTGCCGGGCCGGCAGCCGGTACCAGAGCGTGAGCGCGTCGTCGGCCCGCACCGCGCCGCCGGTGGCGGCTCCACGCTGGGCGAAGGCGCTGCCCGGCAGATGCGCGAGCAGCACGGTGGAGGCGGTGGCGGTCAGAAAGCCGCGGCGGCTGGTGTCGACCATGTCGTCCTCGTCGTCGTGTGGAATCGCGGCGGCGGCCGTCAGGGAATCAGGTTGCGGCGCAGCGCCGGCACCTGGCGGGCGAGTTCGTCGGCGACGATGGCGGCGAAGAAGTCAGCGCCTTCCGGGCCGAGGTGGGTGTAGTCGAAGGCGATCTTGGCCTGGCCCATCGGCTCGGTGGCGGCGTTGTTCTGGGCGGCGCCGGGCGCGACGGGCGTACCGGCCGCGGGCGGTGCGCCGACCGTGGTGCCGGCCTGCGCCGCGCTGACCTGCATCGGCAGCGCCGGCGCCTGGGCGAAGCGCATCGCCTGCACGGGGCCCATGCCCTGGACCGCGGCAGTGCTGCGCGCATGCAGGTCGACCAGCGGGACATCCAGTTCGGCGGCGACCTTGCGGGTCGCCTCGGCCCAGGGGGCGAGATCGTCGATCAACCGGCCCTCGGCGAACTGGCGGCGGGTCAGCGGGGTCAGCAGCACCGGCCTGGCGCCCGCGGCCCGGACCTCGGCCACGTAGCGGCGCAGGTTGTCCGGGAACTCGCGCGCCAGGTCGGTCGACCGGCCTGGCTTGCCGGGCTGGTCGTTGTGGCCGAACTGGATCAGCACGTAGACCTCCTGGTACGCGCCGGGGCGCATTTCCTGCAGCGCGATGTCCCAGGACCCTTCGGCGCGGTAGTTGTAGGTGCTGCGGCCACCACGGGCCAGGTTGATGCACGACACGAACGAGGCGACGTGGTCGGCGCAGAAGCTCGGCCCCCAGCCGCCCTGCACCGCGGTGGTCGAATCGCCGACCAGCACGATCTTGCTGGCCCGGATCGGAGTGACGGCCGGGCGCTCGCGGATCGACGGATCGGTGGACGGGTCCGGCGTCGCGGCCGGCAGGGCGGGGCTGACCAGCGCGGCCATCAACAGGGGCAGACAGGGCAGCAAACGGCGGGAACGCGCAGTCATCGGCAGGCATCCAGTTGGACAGGAGACGGGCGGAGCAGGGTGACCAGCGGTGTCATTTCGACGCCGCACAGGCCCTGCCGGATGCGCCGCACTGTAACCAGCAGCGATGACGATGCCTTGCTGCACCGCAGAATGTCCGCATCGGCGCGGTTTGGTACGGTCGCCTGACCATCGGTGTCATCCGCGGCCTCGCCGCATCCCGTCGACGCCCTCCATTCCCCCACTCCAAGGAACGCCATGGCCCTGCCGACGTCCTTCACCCGCCGCGTCCCCGTGCTGGCAGCCCTGCTGCTGGCCGGCGTCGCCTCCGTGGCCAGCGCCGCCACGCCGACCAGCCCGTGGAAGCGCGGCATCGAGCACCAGCGCCAGGCCGACCTCGGCGACGGCACCTTCCTCAATCCGGTCTTCGCCGGCGACCGGCCGGATCCGTCCGTGGTCAAGGACGGTGACGACTACTACATGACGATGTCCTCGTTCGACGCCTATCCGGGCCTGCCGATCTGGCATTCGCGCGACCTGGTCAACTGGCAGCCGCTGGGCCATGCGATCACCAGGAACGTCGGCTCGATCTGGGCGCCGGACATCGTCAAGCACAACGGCCGCTACTTCATCTACTTCCCGGCCCGCACCGGCGGCACCGAAGGCAGCGAGCGCAGCAACTACGTGGTCTGGGCCGACGACATCCGCGGCCCGTGGAGCGAGCCGGTCAACATGGGCCTGGGCCGCTACATCGACCCCGGCCACGCGGTGGGCGAGGACGGCAAGCGCTACCTGTTCCTGTCCGGCGGCGACTACGTGCAGATCTCCGACGACGGCCTGCGCGTGGTCGGCGAGCCCAAGCACGTCTACGACGGCTGGAAGTACCCGGCCGACTGGGACGTGGAGGCCTACGCGCAGGAAGGCCCGAAGATCAACAAGCGTGGCGAGTGGTACTACATGACCACCGCGGTGGGCGGCACCGCCGGTCCGCCGACCGGCCACATGGTGATCGTGGCGCGTTCGAAGTCGATCCACGGGCCGTGGGAGAACTCGCCGCACAACCCGATCATGCGCACCGTCGACCGCAGCGAGCCGTGGTGGTCGCGTGGCCACGCCACCGTGATCGAGGGCACCGACGACCGCTGGTGGATGATCTACCACGGCTACGAGAACGGCTATTGGACGCTGGGCCGCCAGGCGCTGCTCGAGCCGATCGAATGGACCGACGATGGCTGGTACGTCGCCAAGGGCGGCGACCTGGGCCAGCCGCTGAAGAAGCCGGCGGGCACCTCGGTGGGCCAGCACGGCATGGCGCTGTCGGACCGCTTCGACGGCGACAGGCTGGGTCACCAGTGGTCGTTCTTCAACCCGACCCAGGACGAGTACGAGCGCCTGTCGTTCGGCAACGGCGCGATGACCCTGCAGGGCAAGGGCCGCACCCCGCGCGACACTTCGCCGCTGACCGTGATCGCCGGCGACAAGGCCTACGAGTTCGAGATCGAGATGGAGATCGAACCGGGCGCCATCGGTGGCGCGCTGCTGTTCTACAGCGACCGCCTGTACGTCGGCGTCGGCAGCAACGGCGAGCGCACGATCATGCACCGCTACGGCCTGGAGCGCCCGAGCAACGGCCTGCCGGCAGGCAAGGGCGGCACGCTGTGGATCCGGGTCAAGCACGACCAGCACATCGTCACCATCCACACCAGCAAGGATGGCCGTACCTGGGAGAAGTACCCGGTGCAGATGGAAGTGTCCGGTTACCACCACAACGTGGCCGGTGGCTTCCTTGCGCTGAAGCCGGCGATCTATGCCGCCGGCGAGGGCAAGGTCCACTTCCGCAACTTCACCTACCGCGCGCTCGATTACTGAGAACCCGCTCCAGGCCTGTCGCGCGCACCGGCAGATGGCGCGTGGCGGCGCGCGGGAAGCACGGCGTATGGCTGATACGCCGGCATTCCGGGCAGCACGCACGCCAGCCGGCACGCGCGGCAGGAGACTGGACAGGTTCGGAGCAGACCATCGGGGATCGCCACCGTGATCCCTTCCGGCCGGGCGCCCGCCGCCCGGCCGCGGTCGCTTCGGTGGCGGCCGGCGGTCGCGCCGCAGCGGCCCCGACCGGAGCCCGACCATGCCCCTGCGCACCACCCTGCTGAGCCTGGCCCTTGCGGCCGCCGTTCCGGCCACCGCGGCGCTCGCCGCCAACGCGCCCGCAGCGGAGGCCGGCCGCGCGGTGCTGCCGATGCCCGCCGGCGTGTGGACGCCCGACCAGGGCGACGGCACCTACCGCAATCCGATCCTGGCCGGCGACTATTCCGATCCCGATGCGATCCGCGTCGGCGACGACTACTACATGATCGCCTCCAGCTTCGCGAACGTGCCCGGCCTGCCGGTGTTGCATTCGAAGGACCTGGTGAACTGGAGCCTGATCGGCCACGCGCTGGCGCGGCTGCCGCAGGACGGCCATCACGCCACCCCGCGCCGCGGCGGCGGCGTCTGGGCACCGGCGATCCGCCATCACGACGGCCTGTTCCGCATCTACTACCCGGATCCGGATTTCGGCATCTACGTGGTCACCGCGCGCGATGCCGCCGGCCCGTGGTCGGCGCCGGTGCTGGTCGAGGATTCGCGCGGCGTGATCGATCCGGCCCCGTTCTGGGACGACGACGGCCAGGGCTGGCTGGCGTACTCGTACGCCAAGTCGCGCTCGGGACGGATCAACGAGGTGCTGCTCAAGCGCCTCAACGCCGACGGCACGAAGACCGTCGGCGAGGAACACGTGGTCATCAACGGCGACACGCTGCCTCCGGTGCAGACCTCCGACGGCCCCAAGCAGTGGGTGGTGATCGAAGGCGCGAAAGTGCACAAGCGCGACGGCTGGTACTACATCTTCGCCCCCGCCGGCGGGGTCAAGGGCGGCTGGCAGGGCGTGTTCCGCTCGCGGAACATCCTTGGCCCGTACGAACACCGCAACGTGATGGACCAGGGCAGCTCGCCGGTCAACGGCCCGCACCAGGGCGCGTGGATCGACACGCCGCGCGGCGAACACTGGTTCGTGCACTTCTCCGATGCGGATTCCTACGGCCGCCGCGTGCACCTGCAGCCGATGCAGTGGGGCCGCGACGGCTGGCCGGTGATCGGCCAGCGCCAGCCGGGCCAGCATTACGGCCAGCCGGTGCTCCGCCATCGCAAGCCGGCGCTGCCGCAGCAGCCGGTCGCGATCCCGGTGGTCGACGATGGCTTCGACAGCGGCCCGCACCTGGGCTGGCAGTGGAACGCCAACCCGTCCGATGCCTGGATCGACCGCAGCGCGCGCGGCGTATTGCGCCTGAATGCGGCGTCGACTCCGGTGAATCTGTGGGAAGCCGGCAACGTGCTGACCCAGAAGCTGCCGGGCATGGCCTTCACCGCGACCACCCAGCTGCGCTTCGCGCCGGTCGCGGTCGGCGAGCGCGCGGGCCTGACCCTGTTCGGCGCCTCGTATGGCTGGATCGGGCTGGAGCGCGGCGCCGACGGTGTGCGTCTGGTCCAGGTCGCCCGCGTCGATGCGGCGGCACACGCCGACGAGCGCGTGGTCGCGGCCGATGTCGCGGTCGGCGATGCACCGGTGTGGCTGCAGGTGCAGGTCGAACCGCGCACCGTGACGATCGATCCGCCGGCCGACCCGACCCGCTACTGGCCGTCGATGACGCGCGCGGTGCATGCGGTCGCGCGCTTCAGCTACAGCCTGGATGGCCGCAGCTTCCAGCCGCTGGGCGGGGAGGTCGTGGTCACGCCCGGGCGCTGGGTCGGCTCGCAGGTCGGCGTATTCGCGCAGGCGCCGTCGGGCACGCCGGCGTTCACCGCGACCCGGGTCGGCCATGCCGACTTCGACGACTTCACGGTCCGCTGAGGGCAGCGTCATGCGTCGTCGCGTATCCATGCTGGCCGCCCTGTTGGCTTGCGCCTGCGGCAGCGCGTACGCCGCCGTGCCCGCGACGGCCGGCAACGGAGCGTCGCCGCTCGTTCCAACGACGGCAGTCGATGCTGCGCGCGTCGATCCCGCGGCCACGGCGACACCGCTGTACACGGTCGCGTCGGGCCTGTTCGACCCGGCCGCGCCCGACCTCGGCCTGCAGCCGGCGCCGGGCACGGAGACGATCACGGTGTTCGCGCCGACGCCGGACCAGGACCGCTTCAACAACGGCGCGGTGCTGGTCGCGTTCAAGGGCCGGCTGTACGCACAGTGGCAGAGCTCGCGGCAGGACGAGGATTCGGCCGACACCTGGGTGGCGATGAGCCACAGCGACGATGGCCGCCAGTGGAGTACGCCGCAGGTGCTGCGGCCGGCCGGCCGCGATGGCGTGATGCATTCCAACGGCGGCTGGTGGACCGACGGCGAGACGCTGGTGGCCTACATCAACGTCTGGCCGACCGGTTTCCAGAGCAAGGACGGTGGCTGGACCGAGTACATGCTCAGCCGCGACGGCCGCAACTGGTCGCCGCCGCAGCGCGTGCTGGACGCG
This sequence comes from Xanthomonas sp. XNM01, assembly GCF_014851915.1. Lineage (GTDB taxonomy): Bacteria > Pseudomonadota > Gammaproteobacteria > Xanthomonadales > Xanthomonadaceae > Pseudoxanthomonas. The sequence continues at coordinate 9,793 of NZ_JACVAP010000008.1, read as the reverse complement.
GATGGAACGCCGGTCGAGGGCGTGATCGAACAGGATCCGCAGCGGCTGGCCGACGGCCGCATCGTCACCGCCTTCCATCTGCGGCCCGGCATGCATGTGGCACCGCACGTCACCGACGATCCGCTCGGCATCCGCGGCTGGCGACGTGGCGCGATGGTCAACCATCCGCATGACGAGCCACGGGTCAGCCGCGAGCTGGAACCCAGCGTGTTCCTGCGCCGCCGCGACGGCCGGGACTGTGCGGTGATGGTGTTCCGCGACCAGGCCGACAGCTGGCGCCAGCTGGCCAGCGAAAGCTGCGACGGCGGCCTGGGGTGGACCTCGCCGACGCTGACCGCGATGCCCGACTCACGCGCCAAGCAGAGCGCCGGCAACCTGCCCGACGGCAGCGCCTTCCTGGTCAACGCGCCGAACGCCGACCGCGTGCGCATTCCATTGGCCGTGACGTTGTCGGCCGATGGCCACTTATTCGACCGCGCGTTCCTGCTGCGCGGCCGCAGCGATCTGCCTGCGTTGCGGCATGAAGGCCGCTACAAACGCCCCGGCTACCACTACCCGAAGAGCCTGGTCTGGAACGGCGACCTGTACGTCGCATACGCGGTGAACAAGGAAGACATCGCGGTGACGCGGGTGCCACTGCAGGCGCTGCGTGGGGCGCCTGTCCCTTAGCAGAAGCACGTTGCGCGGCCGCACCGCCACCACCCACCCGCACGCGACGCCGGGCCGCAGGCAGCGCGATGTCCACTCCGCCGGGTGGGCATCCGGTCTTGTCGTTGATGGTCCGGTGAGCCGCGTGTCCAGCGGCGCGCGACGCACGCACCGCGCGATGCGCTGTGGCAGCGACGTGCTTCGAGTGATCCAGACGCTGGTCCGTCCAGCGTCCGCGACGACCGTGCGACGGCCGCACGACGATGGATGGTGTGGCGGCCTGCGTGCGGGGTCCGTCGCGTCCGGCGCGCTCACCTGCCCGCGCCCGGGCATGCGCGCCATCGCGTTCCGCTGCGGAACGTCGATCGGCCGGGGCGCAGGCCGAACGTGAAAGCGGCGCACCTGCCCCTCGAGTCACGGTGTCGTGGTGTCCGACGCGGATCGATCGATGCCGCGCATCACCCGGGCGCGCACGCCTCCCGCACCGCCTGCAGCTCAGGCCAGCGCATTCGCACCGGCGGTATCAGCCGACGCGACGACGGTGCGCGGCGCGGCGATCCGGGCCGGGCGCACGCAGATGCCGTCCAGCCAGCGCAGCACCGAGCGCTGCACGTCGAGCGCGGACAGACAGTCGTTCAGGAAGCGCTGGTCGTCGGCGAGCGTGTCGCAGGCGATCAGCTGCTGGTACATCCGGATCTCGCGCTGCTCGAGCGCCTGCCAGGCGGCGGGCGACACAGCCGGGGCGATCATGCGGCTGGCCACATCGGCCCAGGGCGTCGCCGGCCCGCCGAACGTGGTCAGGCAACTGGACAGGCAGCGGAGCTGCGCCTGGGTTTCGGTTGCGTGCAGTTCGGCGCGGTCGCGGATCTCGCTGGAGAGCAGCCGGTCCGCCGCCAGTCCCCGCAGCAGGTTCAACGCCTGGACCTCGACATGGCAGGCGGTGCCGAGCTTGCGGATCAGGGTGGCGCGGTCGGTGATGCTCATCGGTGACTCCAGGGTGGGACGGATCGCGCGACCTCATCCGGTCGCGCCGCGGCGCGCAGGTGTCCGGACCGTCGCCCGTGTCGTCGGCTTCGGGCCAGGTGGCTCCAGCACCAGCGCAGCTGGTGGCCGAAGCGATGGAGGCGGACGCGTCGCGGGCATCGGCCTGCGATGAAGTCGATCGACCTGACGTCCTGCGCGACGTGCATCATGCCCGGCCCCGGCGTGACAGCAGGGTCGAGAATCCGATGCGGGATGCTCGCCGCCGGCTGCTCGACGCGACATGGCGAGGAACTGCAGCAAAGGCGCCACGCTTCACGCAGGCGACCCAATGCGGATTGCAGGCTGGGGCCACATCCGTACAGGAGATCGACCATGCATCGCTTCCTTCCCGCCATCGCGATCGTGCTGCTGCTCGGTGCCTGCGGCGATCGCCGCCAGTCCGACGATGCCGCCGCGGCCGGCAGCAACACCCCTGCTGGCGAGCGCGTCGCGACCACGCCTGAAGGCGCGGCCGAGCCCGATCCCGCCGGTGCCCAGTCGCCGCTGCCGCCCGCCGCACCGCCGCCGAGCGATCCCCTCTGCGCCGAGATGACCGGCGATGCGCGCGACACCTGCCTGCGCGATGCGGCCGAGCGCGCCAGCCGTGCGCCGCACGAGAGCACCACGCCGCCGCCGGAGCCGACTCCGACTCCGACACGCTGAGTCTGCGACCCCGCACCGCGTCGGCGCATGCAACCGACGCGCCTGGCGCCCCGTCCACGCGCGGACGCCGCATGTCCGAGCGCCCGCCAGCCCTGCAACAGGGGCAGGCGGGCGCGTGCGTCAGCGCTTGCGCAGCCGCGTCAGCGATTGAACCAGTCCGTCGTTGCGGACCATGCACAGGTAGCGCCCGTCGGCGTAGTCGACGATCAGCTCGGTCACCTCGTCATTGACCGACACGCGGGTGACCAGCACCCCCTGGTCGCCGGCGCGGACGTTGCAGGCGCCGAGCAGCACACCGGCCGCACCCGCGCCCACCGCGTCGTGATGGTCGTGATGCCGGTCGCCGTCCACCGAGACGTTGCGGAAGGTCGCACGGCAGCCGTCCTTCACCCAGACCGAGTGACGGCTCAGGCCCCAGTTCACTCCCTGCTCGCAGGGCGTGTGGCTCAGCTGCCGCACCAGGCGCACCTCACCCCGGGTATCCATCCCGCATTCGGTCTGGCGCCTGTCCGTGGACGCGCAGGTGACGTCGCCGCCACCCTCGCCATCGGGCCGGTCATCGGATCGGTCATCGGATCGGTCATCGGGCCGATACGCCATCGCCGACGCCTGACCGCCGGTGTCGGCCAGCGTGCAGGTGCCGCTGGTGCGGTTGGCACCGGTGTAGGACACGCTCGCCGTGCCGTCGGGTGCGCGGCTGATCGACAGAGTGACCGCGCTGGCGCCGTCGCGGGCTTCGTAGTAATCCTCGTTGAAGCGCTTCAACGCGGTCTCCCGCCCGTTCACGTAGACCGGGCCGCCGGCATCGGCGTGGACGTCCAGACCGCCGGGGCAGGTCGCGTTGAACATCGGGACAGCGGCCCGTGCGTCGGCCACCGACAGCAGCGACGCCAGACAGACCAGTGCAGCGGAAATGCATGTCTTCATCGTCGTTCCTCCTTGATCCGGCCCGAGCATACGCCCGGCAGGCGTCGCGACCGTGACCGCCGACGAACGGTGCCGGCGCCGACCGACGTGCCGCCGCGCCGCGGTCAGCGCGGCTCCGATGCGTCCATCGAACCGGCACCCGGCGTGCAGGCGCCCGACGTCATGGGGTGGATCCGTGCGGCGGGTCCACCGCCGCCGCGGCTCACTCCTGCGCGGCCTGTGGGTGGTCCGTGTCGTACAGGGCGACGGTCACCACCGCGGTATTGGCGACCAGATCGCCGAGGCGCCGGTAGCGCGACTGCCAGCAGAACAGGTAGTCCAGCAGCAGCGTGATGAGGTTGGACAGCGTGAGCAGGAACAGGTTGTGTACGATCGAGTGCCACACCGTGCACGCTGCGCCGTCGGCGTCCACCACCCGGATCCGCAGCAGGCGCTTGCCCAGACTCCGGCCATCGGGAAGGCCGTCGCGCAGCAGCAGATACACCGCCATCGGCAATGCGGCCACCAGCATCACTGCATCGTCCGACAACGATGCCGGCAGCAGCATCACCGGGATGGCGCCGGCCACCATCACGATGACCAGATCGATCAGCAGCGCCGATCCGCTGCGGCAGGCTGGCATGTCGCGGACGCCGCGCCGCATCCATGTGCGACACATGCCCATCGGCGCTGTCCATGCGCGGTGCGGACTCGGGTGAGGGCGGTTGCGGTGCGGCAGCGTGCGTCATTGCGATCGGGGTCCGGGCAGTGAGGCCACTTTAACGACATCGCCCGGCCGCGGCATGCGTGCGGCGGGACGGTCTTCTGCGCAGCGTGTGGAGCGTGGCGGACGAGGGCCGCGCGATGCGGTGGCTGCATCGCGATCGGTCTGGACAGGATGAGCCCGGCAGCGCGATGCAAGGCGAAGAAGGAGTGGCGCGCCGCGCCGTCGCGCGCCCGTTCGAACGGCGACCCGTGACGCCCCTTGGATCCTGCGCGCGCCCAACGCGGGATGCCGGCATGCGCACGTGGCGGCCGGGCTGAACCGCGGCCTGTCCATGTCGTGCGGGCGCACGCTGCGCTTCGGCCGCGTCGATGGCAGAATCCGCGCCTCCTTGAAGACAGGCGGGCAGCACATGCGGATCGGCATCGACTTTGGAACCAGCTATTCCGCCGCCGGCGCGGTGGTCGACGGCCAGGTCCAACTGGTCCGCTTCGGCGACGACCTGCAGTTCCGCACCGCGGTGTTCTTCCCGACCAGGCTGCCGGACCTGGCCCAGTTCGAGCTGACCCCGGAGCTGGCCGCACGGGTCGACCGGCTGGTCGAGTCCGGTCGCCGCGACCAGGCCCAGCAGGCCGCGCGCCTGCAGGGCCTGCGCGATGCCGCCATGCGCCTGCCCGAGCCGCAGCGCAGCGCGCAGCTGGCGCTGGTGCCGACCTTCCGCGCCCAGACCGACATCCAGCTGCGCCGTGCCGCCAACGCCACCGTGCGCCGCGAATGGGGCGCCGAGCAGACCCGCGAGGCGATGGCCGCGCGCATCGACGTCGGAGACGCGCTGTACGGCGATGCCGCGATCCAGGCCTTCATGGACGAGGGCGGCGGCCGCCTGCTGGTCTCGCCCAAGTCGATGCTGGGTTACAACCTCGATGGCCCGGTGCGCGACGACCTGCTGCGCATCACCTCCTTCATCCTGCGCCACATCCGCGAGACCGCCTCGGCCCAGTTCGGCACCGAGGTGCGCTCGGTGGTGATGGGCCGCCCGGTCGAATTCCGCAGCTCGCGCGGCGAGGAGGGCGGACTGCTGGCGCTGCAGACCATCCGTGATGCCGCGATCGCCGCCGGCTTCGAGCACGTCGAATTCCTCGAGGAACCGGCCGCGGCCGCGTATGGCTACCACGGCCAGCTCACCGAGCAGCGCCGCGTGCTGATCGTCGACATCGGCGGCGGCACCACCGACATGGCGCTGGCCGATCTGGGCGGCGACGCGCGCCTGCCGGCGGTGCACCGTTCGTGGGGTACGCCGGTCGGTGGCACCGATGTCGACCGCGAGCTGACCCTGCGCGGGGTGATGCCGCTGTTCGGCAAGTACCACACCAACACGCCGGTGCATTTCTACGCGCATGCGGCCTCGGTCTGGGACGTCATCGCCCAGCGCGACTTCCGCCAGGCCAGCTTCGACCGCATCGACCCGCCGTACGGACCACGCCTGCAGGCGCTGCAGCAGCCCGGCCACACCGTGCGCCTGAACCGCAGCGTCGAGCGCGCCAAGATCGGCCTCAGCGATGGCGTCGACGCCACGGTGCCGCTGGAGTACATCGAACCGGCGCTGCAGCAGCCGCTGACCGGGCAGACCCTGACCGATGCCGCCGATCCGTTCGTGCGCGCGCTGCGCAGCCTGATGCAGACCGCCAAGACCGACATCGCCGAGCACGCCCCGGACACCATCTACCTGACCGGCGGCATGTCGCGTTCGCCGTACGTGCCGGTGGAGGTGCGCGCGATGTTCCCCGGCATCGAGGTGGTGGCGGGCGACGCGTCGCTGGGCGTGGTCACCGGCCTGGCGCGGGCTGCCGCGGCGCAACCCACGACCGGGGGCTGAGCACGCACGCGGCGCCTCCGTGGTAGCGCGGACCCGCTGACGGACGAAGGTGTCGGCCACCACTCCGCTGGCGGCGGTGCGTCGTTCGCGGCGGGGAACCAGATGCCGCGTGGCTGCGTCCCGACCTGCCGCGCGACAACGGGAGACACGTGGGCTGCTCTACAGGCGGCGGATGAAATCCGCTAGCGTGGGTCGTGAGACGTCGCCCCACCCGAACCCTCAGGTGGCGTGGTCATCCGAGACGAGGCATCCGCTCATGCGTATGGAAAGCGTCGGGATCCATTCCGACCAGGCCAACATGCCCGTACTCAGGCATCCGGCGCGGACGTTCCCCGGCATCCTCGTGCAGGGCGACACGCTGCATGCAGTGTGTGCGCAGGCGGCCGAAGCACGCGCCGGTGGTCCGGACGCGCAGGACGAACTGGACGCGCTGCATCGCAGGCTGCAGGACCTGCTGTCGCACGACAAGGACGTCCTTCGTCAGCACCGGATCGACCTCCCGTTCCAGGACGCGCCTGATGTCTGATCGGCCACGGATCCGGACCGGTGACGCGAGGCAACTGCGCGTGCGCGCTGCCAGGCCAGGTGGCGCAGCGTGACCGCACCCTGCTCCAAGCGAGGGAACAGCAGCCCACGGAACGCTCCGGCGCGACCGTGGACGCCCGTGCAGGCTGATCGGGTGTTCCGGGCATGAGCCGGATGCACCTCCAGGTCCAGTGTCTGTCGCGCGGTTCGCTGCGTGTGACCACGCCCATCGGCGTGCTGGCGTGCGTGATCGATGCGGGCAGCCAGTCTCCGGCTCCCGGAACCTGGTCGATGCGCGGCGGCCCGCTGCCGCCAGAGCTTCCGCCCGGAATGTCCGTGGCCGGAAGCGTCGGCGTCGTGGTCGCGCTGCAGCCCGGCCAGGCGCTCCATGATCTGCAGGTCGGTCTGGTCTGGGAGCGCACGCCGGCGGTGCAGGGCGGTCCAGCCTCGGGCGAATGGCTGGATGCGCAGGAATGGGATGCAGCGGGCTGGCGCGTCGTGATCGGCACGGAGGACGGCGACGCGCTGTCGGCACGGCTGCCGGAGTGCGGTTTCAGCGAGGATCGCTATCCCGTCGCCTACCGCGCCGACGGGCTGGCAATCACGCTGCCGCTCGTGCCCGCCGCCCGCACGACGACGCTGCACTTCATCGTCGCGCTCAACCCGCTTCCCGAACCGGCGGACTGCGCGGCCTGGTTCGCGGTCGGTGTTCCGCATCGACGCGTGCTGCAGGCACTGCAGGGCGTTTGACGGTGCCGGAAGCGCCGCCGCGCTGCGCTGCCGTTCCCGACCGTACCGCCCGATGCCGGTGTCGGTACGGCACTCTTGCGGATCTTCAGCCGCACGCTGCGCAGGCCGCTTGCGCATGGCGATCATCCGGGCGACGCTCCGCGATTGCCCGCGTCGGGACCACGGAATGGACATGGATCTGCATCTGGCCGCCAACGGCCACCAGATGCTCGAGTTCGGCGATCTTCCCGCTGCGGACTGGCTGGCGATCGTGCTGCGGCTGGTGGACGGACACGGATGCACGCTGGTCGGCGCGCCGGTCGGCGGCTTCGATTCGCAGATCTTTCCCAGCGTCCAGGGCGCCGGCTTTCTGCTGGCCGCCGGCCGGGACATCTGGTCCGGGCACTATCTGCTGAGCGAATCGGCGGCCGGCGACGACTTCCTGTCGCGTTTTGCCGCCGAGCTGGGCGCCTGATCGCGGGCAGTGCCGTCAGGGGGCCATCCAGACCGGGACAAGACGACGGAGACTGCGCATGGGCAAACGCATCCTCATCATCCAGGGCCATCCCGCCCGGCAGAGCTTCTGCGCGGCCCTGGCGCAGGCTTACGCACACGGGGCGCGGGACGCGGGCCACACGGTCAGCCTGCTGAGCCTTCGCGAGCTCGCCTTCGATCCCGTCCTGCACGAGGGATACGCCAGCATCCAGCCGCTGGAAGCCGATCTGGTCCGCGCCCAGGCCGAGATCACCGCGGCAGACCACATCGTCGTCGTGTTCCCGACCTGGTGGGGCGGCATGCCGGCGCTGCTTAAGGGCTTCATCGACCGCGTCTTCCTGCCGGGCTTCGCGTTCAAGTACCGACAGGGATCGCCCTGGTGGGACCGGTATCTCACCGGGAAGTCGGCGCACGTCATCACCACCATGGATACGCCGCCCTGGTACTTCCGGCTGTTCTACCGGGACGCCGGGGTCAACCAGATCAAGCGCACCATCCTGCAGTTCTGCGGCGTCGGGCCGGTGAGGGTCACGCGCATCGGCCGGGTCAAGGACGCACCCGCGCGCTGGACGCAGGCGTGGCTGGAAAAACTCACGCGCTTCGGGCGCGACGCCTGACGGGCATGGCGATCTGTTGATCGGACCGGGGGCCGCACTACGCACCAAGCAGCCGGATTTCCTCGCCCTCGACAGCACGACAGAGAGCCGGTGACGAAGGTCGTCGCCAGCATGATGCCGGGTGGGGTCGCTTCGCCCGGATCACGTCCTCCAGCCAAGGCAGCGCGATGCGGGCATCTCCCGCTAGCGCAACAGCAGTGCCGACAGCGCCTGATGCGGGCACCGGCGAACTCCTGCCGCTCGGTGGCCAGTGTGATGAGAAACGCCTCGACCTGGAAATGCCCGTCTGCGCGGGGTCCCGCTTGCTGTTGGCCAGAATGAAACGCCGGATCCACGCGACCCGGCTGCGCTCGGTGCGCAGGCTGTCATGCGTCACCCGGATCCGCTGCCGGACCTGCTCGTGCAGCTGCGGCTTACGTGGCTCCCCTTCCCTCGGATGGCACCGCATTCCGGGGGTGATAAGACATCGCACCGCATTCCGCTTCGTATGCACGGGAGGGTCCGACACCCGCGCAGCTCCAAGGCACCCTCCAAGCCGTTGATCGAGAGCGATATTTACCTGATTGACGATGCCTTCACGCGAATGAATACTCGGCGTTATCCCGCGGAACCGCGGACTACTAAGCGTTAGGCCTTACTTGGGGTTAATCGGAGGACTGAAGATGAAGAGCACGCTGGCCTTGATAGCTATTACCGCATCGGCGGTTTGGTGTCCTGCTGCATTCGCAGACGAAAGCAGTAGCTGCAAGTCTCAGCAAGCCGTTTCATTGTCATGGGACGGAAGCCATCTTGCCACTTGGGACGTAACTGACGGCGAGATGAAGTCTTTTGAGCTGCCCAACGGATTCAATCTAGGTGTCAAGCTTGCGACCGTAGATGACAATCTAGTCGAGATTTCGCTGCACAGCATGAGTGATCCAGATCAGCCCCAGCTATCGAAAACCTTTGGAGGTGAGAACTCGCTTCAAGGCTTCGGTGCCAGAGGCGGGGCCAATCGCGTCGAGGAGCTTGGTGATCCAGGAATCCTGCTTGAGCTGAGCAATCCGGGCTGCGCCAAGGGTGCCGGAGCTGCTTTGGCAGGTAAGGCCTAACAATGCGTTCAAGCCGACACCGCATCGGGGCGCAAACCACATGGCAGGTAGAGTTTGCCATGTGCTTCACGCCCCGCTGCGGCGCGGCTTAACTTAGGCGTTAGTCCTCAGCACATGTCTTTCGCGACCCTCTTTATCACTGAAGGCTCCGAGTGCACTCCCGCTTCGGAGATCCAGTTCAATGGGCAACGACTCTGCATCCTTCGCTTCTCGGAGGCCGGCCTCCCGCAAATCGAGTTCGTTCAAGACCTGTACGTTGGACGAACTGTGGAAATGATCTTTCCTCTTGCAGAGTTTCAAGAGACCGTCCAATTGGCCGTTGATGACTTGGCTGCTTGGCTGCAGAATCTGGCGGATGGCCGGGCAGAGGCCTAACAATTCATGTATGGACTCCCTTTGCAACAGCACACAGCGTGATCATTGACGGGCGAAGCGGATCGGTTGCAGTCGTGTATTCGGCCTTGGGGTGAGCGCGGAGCGCTCGGGCCATCATGAA
>NZ_JACVAP010000007.1 GCF_014851915.1 Xanthomonas sp. XNM01 | reverse complement strand
GATCAACCGATCCCTTCAGGGGAGCCGCCCAGTATAGCGACTTCAGAGAAGTTCGCAACACCCCGGTGGCCCGGTCCCCGTCGCCTCAGACCGTAGTCCTCGTCAGCGGGGCGCGAATTATGGGCCACTCCGAACAAGAAGGGAAGCCCTCTATTCATCTTTTTTGGCGGCGCCGTTTCCAGCGCCTGCCGCGTCTCTATATAGAGGTGGCGGAGATGCCCGCAGACAACGCACACCCAAAGCGGCCAGATGCTGCTCCAGCACTGCGGCGAGTGCAGGATCCTCATGCGGAACCGCGACCACCACGCGGTCGCCGTGCATCGCCAGGGTACCGGCCTGAGCCGGAACGTCCGGTCCAGCCGCGACACGGTGGGCATCCCGGCGCGCCGGCTCGAGCGCGCCGGAACCGAGTCCTGCCGCCATGACAATGGTGTCGGCCTCATTCAATGACCTCAGAGCGCGCAGGGTCAGCAGATCCGGATCGTCCGGCGCCACGACCAGAGTCACCTGCCCGATGCGCTGGCCGTCATCGGCCCGATCCAGCAGTTCCAGGAACTCCGCCTCTCCCTCCCCCGTCTCCGCCGTGCGCAGCCGCGCCTCGAGCCCGGCATCGAGGACGCGCTCGAACCAGCGCCTGCGCAGGCGCATGTCGGGCAAGGCCGAACGGATCCGTTCGCGATGCGTGCCGAACAGCGCCGCCAGCCGGCCCAGCCCCGGGTCGAGCAGTGTTTCCAGTCGCTCGCGCACGCGTCGCGCGAGCATCGGTGCGGCGCCTGCGGACGAGATGGCGATCATGAGCGGCGACCGGTCCACCAGGGCGGGGACCTGGAACGTGGAGAGTTCTGCATCGTCCACGACATTGACCAGGCGTCTGCGTCGGCCGGCTTCATGGGCCAGGCGGGCATTGAAGGCCACATCGTCGGTCGCGGCCACGACCAGCCAGACCACATCGAGCCAGGCCGGATCGAACTCGCCATGCAGCCGCGTGACGGTCCCCTGCTGCAGCCAGGTGGCGACTTCCGGATCCGGCACGGTGTGCGCATGCACGCGGACCACGGCCCCGGCCTTGAGCAGCGCGCCGATCTTGCGTGCGGCGACATCGCCGGCACCGACGACCAGCACCTCGCGGCCGGTGAGGTCGGCAAACAACGGGTAGAGCGACATGGCACCTCCGTTCGCGACGACTGGCGGGCGCCGCGCGCCCTCACTGATTGGCTCAAGGCATCGCCGTCAGGCCCGCCTCCGCGGCACCGGCCAGGAACGGCCCCAGCAGCGAGGCTACCTGTTCGGGCTGCTCCATATGAAGGTGGTGGGTGCCGGCGAGCACATGGACGTGCCCATCGCCCAACGCAGCAGCGCGCGCACGGCGCACCGGATCGGGAAAGTAGGCTTGCGCCGGCTCGGCGAAGAGCACCTGGACCGGACAGCCGATCGCCGCCAGCAGCGCCCGCACCCGCGCTTCGTCCATGCGCTGGGCATTGGGCAGGGTGAGCCGCGGATCGCTGCTCCAGACCAGGCCGCCGTCGCAGGGTCGGGTGCCGCGCTCGACCAGCAGCCGGGCACTGGACTCGGACAGCTGGTTGGCCAGCATGCGCGCCCGCACCGGCGCGGCGAGGTCGGCGAACACGCGCAGGGATTTGCCCGGCAACGCGCGCGTCGCCGCCACCGCATCGCGCAGGCGTGCCGGCGCCTGCCCGGGTTCTTCCGCCAGCGGGCCCAGGGTCTCGATGAGCGCAAGCCGCTCCACCCGCCCGGGTGCGGCGACGGCGGCCAGCGCCGCGATGCCCGCCCCCATCGAGTGGCCGAGCAGCGCGAACCGGTCCCAGCCCAGCGCATCGGCGGCATCGAGCAGTGCATGGATCGCGGTGGTCGCGGCGTACTCGGTCCCGGCCGGGAGGTGGCCGCTGCGCCCATGTCCCGGCAGGTCGAGCAGCAGCAGGTCCAGCGGCGGCAACCGCGACGCGAGCGGCAGGAAGCTGGCGGCATTGTCGAGCCAGCCATGCAGCGCGATGACCTTCGGCGCGCCCGGATGCGCGATGCGAAGCCCGGCCAGTTCGCCCCAGGCGACAGGAAACCGGACTTCGCCGGCCGTCACTCCTCGCGCCCGGCGGCGCGCAGCGCCAGCGCGGCCAGCGCCTCGGCGTGCGCGGGGGCGTCGTTGAGGCAGGGGATGTAGCGCAGCTGCCCGCCCTTGGCGGCGAAGTGCTCGGCCAGGCCGAGCGCCACCTCTTCCAGTGTTTCCAGGCAGTCGACCGCGAACCCCGGGCAGACCACGTCGACCTGGCGCACGCCGGCGGCGGCCAGGCGGTCGAGTTCGGCGATGGTCGACGGTTCGAGCCAGCGCTCGCGGCCGAACCGCGACTGGTAGGCCATCGACCAGGCGGACGCCGGCAGCCCCAGCGCCGCGGCGATCGCCTGGGCGCTGGCCTGGCACCGCTGCGGGTACGGATCGCCGGCATCGGCCACGCGCTGCGGCAGGCCATGGAAGGAGAACAGCAGATGCCGGTACGCGGCGGCCGGCCCCTGCGCGTCGCGGATCGAGCCTGCGACCGCGGCCACCCAGCCGGCATCGTCGGAGTAGTCCTCGATCAGCGTGACATCCAGGCCCTGGGTCTCCTCGGCCACCACGTCGGCCACCGACGCGGTGGTGGTGGTCGAGTACTGCGGATACAGCGGCAGCACGACGAGCCGGCGGGTGCCGGCCGCGCGCAGGTCGCGCAGGATCCCGCGCAGCGCCGGGGTGCCGTAGCGCATCGCCGGCAGCACGTTCCATTGCGGCAGGCAGGTCTGCAGCGCGCCGGCCAGGCGCCGGGTATGCACCAGCAGCGGCGAACCCTCGTCCATCCAGACCTTGGCGTAATTGGCCGCCGAGCGCGGACCACGCAGCGGCAGGATCAGGCCATGCAGCAGCGGTTTCCAGACCAGCGGCGGAATCGCGACCACGCGCGGGTCGCCGAGGAATTCGGCCAGGTAACGACGTACCGCCGGCGCGGTCGGCGCGTCGGGGGTCCCCAGGTTGACCGCGAGCAGCGCGGTGTTCGAAGGTTCGGACATGCCGGTATTCTGACAGAGGCACGCGGCCGACCGCAGGCCGGCGGCTTCGTTCCCGCGCCGGTCCGTTGTGCTCTCAGGCCCGATTCATCGCGCCGCCACTACTTTTTTCGCTGAACAATTGTGGGCGTCCCGCCCCACGGAGTGCTGCATGATCCGCCTGCCCAAGATCGCCCTGCTGCTGGCCGCGACGCTCGCCGCCGGCCATGCCGTCGCCGGACCGGAGGAGGACGAGCGCGCGCGCAACGCGCTGCGCGTGCTCAACGAGATCCAGCGCATTCCCGAGCAGTCGATCCCGGACAAGCTGCTGGACGAGGGCCGCGCGATCATCGTGATCCCGGACACCATCAAGGCCGGCCTGGTGATCGGCGGTCGCCGCGGCCATGGCCTGCTGTCGGTCAAGACACCGGACGGCACCTGGTCCAACCCGGTGTTCGTCAAGCTCACCGGCGGCAGCATCGGCTTCCAGGTCGGCGTGCAGTCCTCCGACGTGGTCCTGGTGTTCCGCAACGACCGCAGCCTGGACAGCATCGTCAACGGCAAGTTCACCCTGGGTGCCGATGCCGCGGTTGCGGCCGGCCCGGTCGGCCGCAACGCGGCCGCCGCCACCGACGGCCAGTTCAAGGCCGAGATCTGGTCGTGGTCGCGCGCGCGCGGGCTGTTCGCCGGCGTGGCGCTGGATGGCGCCGTGCTGCAGATCGACGATGCCGCCAACATGGCCGCCTACGGCAGCGCGACCACGCCGCGGATGATCTTCGAGTCGCGCGCCCAAGGCACGCCGTCGCAGGCGGTGGTCGCGTTCCGCGACCAGCTCGAGGAGGCCACCTACTCGGCACGCGCCGCACGCGGCGGCGGTACCCCGGCCGCCGCACCTGCGCCGGTGGCCGGCGGCTACGCGCAGCCCCTGCCGGCACCGCCGCCGGCCACGACCAGCGGCATGCACGGTGCCCCGGCACCGGCACAGCCGGCTCCGGCCCCCGTGCAGCAAGGCTTCGAGCCGGTCGATGACCAGCCGGTGCGGGCCGAACCGCTGCCCTGAGACATCGTGTCCAGCAGCGCGGCCGATGCGTGAGGCCGCGCTGCGTTATGCTCTGGGCCTGTTCTTTCAACGAAACGTGAGTACGCCATGGGCGGCCTGAGCATCTGGCACTGGATCATCGTTCTCGTCGTGGTGCTGCTGGTGTTCGGCACCAAGCGCCTGCGCAATGCCGGCAAGGACCTCGGCGAAGCGGTCAAGGGTTTCAAGGACGGCATGCGCGAGGACGACAAGCCCGCCGGCCAGCTCCGCAACGAGCAGCGCACCGAGTCTCAGACCGAGACCGAGTCCGAGCGCGACCGCTCCCAGCGCTGATCCCGCGGCAGTCACGCGGGCATGTTCGATATCGGTTTCGGCGAGCTGCTGCTGATCGCAGTGGTCGCACTGGTGGTTCTCGGCCCCGAGCGGCTGCCCAAGGCAGCCCGCTTCGCCGGCCTGTGGGTGCGCCGCGCGCGCGCGCAGTGGCACTCGGTCCGTGCCGATCTGGAGCGCGAACTGGAGGCCGAGGAGCTCAAGCGCAGCCTGCGCGAGACCCAGGAATCACTGAAGAAGGCCGAGGCCCAGCTGCGCGAGGAAGTCGGCGCGGCGCACGACGGGCTGGAGTCGATCCGGCGCGATGTCGAGAAGCCGGTCGATGCCCCGCCGCCGGCCGTGGAATCAGCGGTGACGCCGGCCGCGGACGCCGGGGTCGCCACGGCAGACTCGATGGGCAGCACGTCCACGCAGCAGAAGCAGGATCACGATGAATCGCGCGGCGCCTGAACCGGAAGCCGAGAGCAGCCTGCTCGAGCACCTGCTGGAGCTGCGCTCGCGGCTGATGCGCGGCATGGTCGGGCTGGGCGTCATCCTGCTGTGCCTGCTGCCGTTCGTCCGCCAGCTCTACGACCACCTGGCCCGCCCGCTGATCTCCCAGCTGCCGGCCGGCCAGGCCGCGCAGATGATCGCCAGCGACCCGACCTCGGGCTTCTTCGCGCCGATCAAGCTGGCGTTCTTCATCGCCCTGTTCCTGTCCTCGCCGTGGCTGCTGTACCAGGCCTGGAGCTTCGTCGCGCCGGGCCTGTACCGCCACGAGAAGCGGCTGGCGATGCCACTGTTGATCTCGGCGATCGTGCTGTTCTACGCCGGCTGCGCGTTCGCCTACTTCCTGGTCCTGCCCAGCGTGTTCCACGCGCTGACCATGTTCACCCCGGACATCGTCACCCTGGCGCCGGACCCGGCGAAGTACCTGGACTTCGTGATGGTGATCTTCCTGGCCTTCGGCGTCAGCTTCGAGCTGCCGGTGGCGCTGGTGATCATGGTGCTGCTGGGCTGGGTCACGCCCGAACAGCTGAAGGAAGGCCGCGGCTACGCGATCGTCGGCATCTTCGTGGTGGCCGCGCTGATCACCCCGCCGGACGTGATCTCCCAGCTGCTGCTGGCGATCCCGATGTGCCTGCTGTACGAGGCCGGCATCATCGCCGCCCGCCTGCTGGCACGCCGCAGCCGCAGCGAACAGCCGGCCGACTGAGCCTGCTCAGGCCTCGAAGCGGTCGCTGGGCAGCGGCGGCGCCGGCGCCGCGACCGGGTCGGCACCGACCGCGAACAGCTGCACCCAGGCGGTGTAGACCGCGCCGGCCAGCAGCGGCATCACCACCGCCATCAGCAGCATCTGGGTCAGCCACATCGCCAGCAGCGGGCCGGCCACCGCCTGGACGATGACGCCGATCACGGTGAGCCCGAAGTAGATCGCGAACAGCGCGATGAAGGTCAGCAGGAAGAACACCAGCAGCGCCGGCAGATTGTTCAGGCCGGCGCGCAGGCTGTCGCCCATGGCCGCGAACCCGCCGCGGTGGTCGAACAGAATCCTGGGGACCGACAGGAACAGCATGATCGAGACCGCCAGCGCGGCCAGCACGCCCAGCATCAGCCACATCAGGATGCGGCCCGCGGGCAGCCCGGCGATCAGTGCCTCGACCTGCTGCGGTGTCGGCTGCGCACCGGACTGCGCCAGCGCGTTCAGTTCCTCGCTGACCGAGTACAGGCGCTGCAGCTGGTCGGGGCCGATCATCGTCAGCAGCAGCACGCCCAGCGCCAGGCCGGCGACCGCCTGCGGCAGGATCGTGGCCAGCAGCGACGGGACCTTGCCCTCGCGCGCGCCCTGCAGCAGATGCACCGGCGAGGCCTCGCGGCCCTGCGCGACCTCGCGCACCGCCCACACCAGGCCGGCGAACAGGATCGGGCCAGCCAGGGTGACCAGCAGCTGCAGCGCCATCGCCAGGGGCGGCGCGGCCAGGCTGAACATCACCGCGAGCGAGGCCATCAGCCCCCACAGCGCGCCCAGGGTTCCCAGCGCCAGCGGCGCCTGCCGCAGCAGGGCGAAGCCGCCCAGCAGCCATTCGGCGCCAGCGGAGGCCGGCAGCTTGCGTGTTGCGTCCATCAGGATTCCGGTCGGGGCCGCCCAGCGGCGGTGATGCAGGGATGCGGCGGATTATCGGCGATCGCGCCTGTACGTGCGGTTCAGCCGGGACGTCCGGCCACGCCGCGTGCGTGCTGGACGAAGCGCCGCAGCAGCCGGCGTGCCAGCGGCGCGGCGCTGACCTCGCGCGCGACCGTGCGCGGGCAGCGGCCGTGGCGGCGCAGGCAGTCGGCGCGCGCGTTGACGTAGCCGCGCATGTGGTGGGTGGCGAATTCGGGATGGAACTGCACGCCCCAGGCGTTCGCGCCCCAGCGGAACGCATGGCAGCCGTCCTGCTCGGAGCGGGCCAGCACCGTCGCGCCCTGCGGCGGCTGCAGCACGGTCTGCAGATGGGTGGCGTGGGCGGCGAAGCGGGCCGGCATCGCGGCGAACAGCGGATCCTCGAACGCCGGCGGATGCAGGTCGATGAACACCGTGCCAGATTCGCGCCCGGCCGGGTTGTAGTCGACCTGGCCGCCCAGCGCGTGCGCCAGCAGCTGGTGGCCGTAGCAGATGCCGAACAGCGGCGTGCCGCCCCGCACCGCGTCGCCGATCCAGCCGGCGGCGCGCTCGCTCCAGTCGGCGCGGTCGGTGACGAACGCGGCCGAGCCGGTCACGATCACCCCGGCCAGGTCCTGCACCGGCGGCAGCGCATCGCCGCGTTCGGCATTGACCTCGCGGACCTCGCGCGCGCCCAGCCCGGCGGCGACCCGGATCCAGTGCGGGAAGCGGCCATAGCGCTTGAGGCTGTCGACCGGCTGGCCGGTTTCGACGATCAGGAACGGGGCGTGGCGGGCAGTGTTCACGGGCGCTGGCTGCGGGGCGGAAACCCACGTGGGGCGGGGCTTGGGCCTATACTAGCCCGCTTTTCCGCAGTGCAAAAAAGCCGATGACAGGTCCGACCTTCCAGGGATTGATCCAGTCGCTCAACGCCTACTGGGCGGAGCAGGGTTGCGTGCTGATCCAGCCGCTCGACCTCGAGGTCGGCGCCGGCACCTTCCATCCGGCGACCTTCCTGCGCGCGCTCGGCCCGGAGCCGTGGAACGCCGCCTACGTGCAGCCCAGCCGCCGGCCCACCGACGGCCGCTACGGCGAGAACCCCAACCGCCTGCAGCGCTACTACCAGTACCAGGTGGCGATGAAGCCCAACCCGGACAACATCCAGGAGCTGTACCTGGGCTCGCTGAAGGCGCTGGGCATCGACCCCCTGGTGCACGACCTGCGCTTCGTCGAGGACAACTGGGAATCGCCGACGCTCGGCGCCTGGGGCCTGGGCTGGGAAGTCTGGCTCAACGGCATGGAGGTGACCCAGTTCACCTACTTCCAGCAGGCCGGCGGCATCGAATGCCGTCCGGTGCTGGGCGAGATCACCTACGGTCTCGAGCGCCTGTGCATGTACCTGCAGAACTGCGACAACGTCTACGACCTGGTCTGGACCGAGGGCCCGCAGGGCGTGGTCACCTACGGCGACGTCTACCACCAGAACGAAGTCGAGCAGAGCACCTACAACTTCGAGCACGCCGACGTGGCCGAGCTGTTCCACCGCTTCGACGCCTGCGAGCGCGAGGCGCGCACGCTGGTCGAGGCCGGGCTGCCGCTGCCGGCGTACGAGCAGGTCTGCAAGGCCAGCCACAGCTTCAACCTGCTGGACGCGCGCCGCGCGATCAGCGTCACCGAACGCCAGCGCTACATCCTGCGCGTGCGTGCGCTGGCCCAGGCGGTCGCCCAGGCCTACTACGCGCAGCGCGAGAAGCTGGGCTTCCCGGTACTGAAAGACGAAGAGAAGCGCGCGGCCCTGGGCCTGGTGTCGCTGGTTGCCAAGGAGAACGCGTGATGTCGGCGATGAAATCCCTGCTGATCGAACTGGGCACCGAGGAACTGCCGGTCAAGGCGCTGCCGGGCCTGGCGCAGGCGTTCTTCGACGGCGTGCTGGCCGGGCTGGAGAAGCGTGGCGTGGCGGTGGAGCGCGGTGATGCGCGGCCGCTGTCGACCCCGCGGCGCCTGGCCGTGCTGCTGCCGGGCGTGGCCACCGAGCAGCCCGAGCAGCATTCGGAAGTGCTGGGGCCGTACCTGAACATCGCGCTGGATGCCGACGGCCGGCCGACCAGGGCGCTGGACGGCTTCGCGGCCAAGGCCGGCGTGACCTGGGAGCAGCTGGAGCGGACCAGCGACGCCAAGGGCGAGCGCTTCGTGCACCGTGCGGTGAAGCCGGGCGCGCGCACCGCCGAGCTGCTGCCGGAGATCCTGCGCGAGGCCATCGCCGCGATGCCGATCCCCAAGCCGATGCGCTGGGGCGCGCACGAGCACGCCTTCGCCCGGCCGGTGCACTGGCTGGTGGTCCTGCTGGGCCAGGACGTCGTCGAGGCCGAGCTGCTGGGCCTGAAGGCGGACCGGATGAGCCGCGGCCACCGCTTCCTGCACGACAAGACCGTGTGGCTGACCAGCCCGGACGATTACGTCGGTTCGCTGGAAGCCGCGCGGGTGCTGGTCGACCCCGCCGCACGCCGCGCGCGCATCGTCGCCGAGGTCGAGGCCGCCGCCGCGCAGGCCGGTGGCAGCGCGCGCATCACCGAGGACAACCTCGAGCAGGTGGTGAACCTGGTCGAGTGGCCGTCGGCGGTGCTGTGCAGTTTCGAGCGCGCGTTCCTGGCGGTGCCGCAGGAAGCGCTGATCGAGACGATGGAGATCAACCAGAAGTTCTTCCCGGTGCTCGATGCCGGCGGCAAGCTGACCGAGAAGTTCATCGGCATCGCCAACATCGAGTCGAAGGACGTCGCCGAGGTGTCCAAGGGCTACGAGCGGGTGATCCGCCCGCGCTTCGCCGATGCCAAGTTCTTCTTCGACGAGGACCTGAAGCAGGGTCTGGTGTCGATGGGCGAGGGCCTGAAGACCGTCACCTACCAGGCCAAGCTGGGCAGCGTGGCCGACAAGGTCGCGCGCGTGGCCGCGCTGGCCGAGGCGATCGCGCCGCAGGTCGGCGCCGACGCGCTGCAGGCCAGGACCGCCGCGCAGCTGGCCAAGAACGACCTGCAGTCGCGCATGGTCAACGAGTTCCCGGAGCTGCAGGGCATCGCCGGCCGCCACTACGCCGTCGCCGGCGGGCAGACCCGCGAAATCGCGCTGGCGATCGACGAGGCCTACCAGCCGCGCTTCGCCGGCGACGACATCGCGCTGTCGCCGCTGGGCAAGGTGCTGGCGATCGCCGAACGCCTGGACACGCTGGCCGGCGGTTTCGCCGCGGGCCTGAAGCCGACCGGCAACAAGGACCCGTTCGCGCTGCGGCGCAATGCGCTGGGTCTGGCAAGGACGGTGATCGAGTCGGGGTTCGATCTGGATCTGCGTGCGCTCATCGAACACGCATATGAGCTTGCCAAGCAGGCCATGTCGGACGTGATCCTTCGAAAGAAGGTCGACGCCGCGGAGATGGCGAACGCTGAAGGGGTGGAGACGTCCGGTTCGCACTTCAACCTGCGTTCGCTCAATGAGCAGGAGCTCCACGAACTCTACGACTTCATCATCGACCGCCTGCGCGGCTACTACGCCGACAAGGGCGTACCGGCCGCGCACTTCAACGCCGTCGCCGAATTGAAGCCGCAGTCTCTGTACGACTTCGACCGCCGCATCGACGCGATCGGGATCTTCGCCGCGCTGCCGGAAGCCGAGGCGCTGGCCGCGGCCAACAAGCGCATCCGCAACATCCTGCGCAAGGCCGACATCGCGATCCCCGGCGACATCGACACCGCGCTGCTGGCCGAGCCGGCCGAGGAAGCGCTGGCCGAGGCGGTGGAAGCGGCGATCGGCGACACCGGCGCGGCCCTGCACGGCAAGGACTACGTGGCGGCGCTGACCCGGCTGGCCACGCTGCGTCCGCAGGTCGACGCGTTCTTCGACGCGGTGATGGTCAATGCCGAGGACCCGGCGCTGCGCGGCAATCGCCTGGCGCTGCTGAAGAAGCTCGGCGACCGCCTCGGCGCGGTCGCGGCGATCGAGCACCTGTCGGCCTGATCCCGACACCCGGGTCGCGTGTCCGCGGAGCCGCATCGCGCTCCGCGGACCGTCACCGGGACGACCACGCGTGGCGCGTCCCCTGCCCGCGCCACGCCGCGGAACCGGGGCGTGGCGGTGCGTCGGTCGCGGCCATGGCGTGAACGGGCGATGCGGGCCCTGCGGGTGCGTTCGCCAGCGACAAGGGTCGGATCGCCCGCGCAAGGGCGATGGCCAGCGCGCGCACCACGCCGCCCGCGCGGACCGCCGTCATCGGGACCCGCCTGCTGCGCTCGCCTGCCTGCGCGTCATGCGGCACGCGTGACGCCGCACGCCCCCTGGCGGAACGGCCGGGATCGGCGCCGACGGTCATGCCCGTGGCGGCCACGGCCACGTCAGCCTGGCGTGGCCACGGTCTCCACGCAGGGCAGCACGATCCGGAAGCGGCAGCCCTGCCCGGGCACGCTGTCCACGTCCATCCGCCCGCCGGAGGCCTCCACCAGGTCGTGCGCCACCGCCAGCCCCAGCCCGGTGCCCTGCCCGGCCGGCTTGGTGGTGAAGAACGGTTCGAAGCAGTGCGCCAGCGCTTCGGCGCTCATGCCGGTGCCGGTGTCGGCCGCCTCGATCGTCACCTGGCCATCGGCCTCTTCCACCGACACCGCCAGCCGCCCGCCGCCGGGCATCGCGTCGTTGGCGTTGCTGGCCAGGGTGAGCACGATCAGCTCCAGCTGGCCGCGGTCGAACAGCACCGCCGCCGGCGACACCACCGCCAGCTCGAGCGACACCTCGGGCCGCAGCAACTGGCGCAGCATCGGCCGCATTTCCTCCAGCGCCAGCGCCGCGTCGAAGACCTCGGGACGGTTGGCCTCCAGCCGGCTGAAGTCCAGCAGGCGGCGGGCCACCGCGGTCGCGCGACGGGCGGCGAACTCCGAGCCCTGCAGCGCCTCGCGCATCTGCCCGGGATCGGCGCTGCGCTGGCCGCGGCGGGCGTAGCCCAGCACCAGGCCCAGCAGGTGGTTGAAGTCGTGCGCGATGCCGCCGGCGAGCCGGCCGACCGCTTCCATCTTCTGCGCGTGCACGAGCAGGTCGCGCGAGCGCTCCTTCTCCTGCATTTCCAGCTGCAGCCGGTCGCGCGAGCGCGCCAGCTCCTCGCTGTGCCGGCGGGCGGTTCCGAGGCTGCGCCGCAGGGTGGCCAGGGCCGCATCGAACACCGCCGACACCACCAGGAAGCCGGCGACGACGTGCAGCGTCTGCTCGACCAGGATCTCCATCGCGCTGCGCGCGAACATGTACATCACCGCATCGCGCCACGCACCGCACAGCACGCCGACCAGCACCCCGACCACGGTCGCCCACAGTACGCGGCGGCCGAGGACCACGCCCGCCACCAGCACCAGCAGCAGCTGCAGCAGCAGGAACGGCGACTGCGCCTGCAGGCCCCAGTAGCGGTAGCCCACCCACAGCTGGATCACACCCACCAGCACGAACGTGCCGGCGGCGCCACGCTGCCAGCCGCGCCGGACCGCGAATACGCCGGCCCAGGCCACGCAGGCATTCACCGCGCCCAGCGCGATGCTCAGGGGTTCCAGACGCGGCCCCAGCCGCACCCAGGCGGCGAGCAGGGACAGCGGCTGGTAGGCGCCGAAGAAGACCAGCACCCACAGCAGGATCCGGGCTTCCTGCGACTGCCAGACCATCGAGGCCGAGGAAGGCGGGCGGTACGGGCCATCGGAAGCGAACGGCATCGATAGAACGTCATGCTGACCAGGGGATGTCGGGCATGGTACCCGGCGGCGTCCCGCTCCGGCCCGGCCTGCGGCGAGCGGCTATAGTGGCGCCCGTCGCCGGCGTACGCCGCCGGTCCGGTCCCGGTCCCCAAGGACGCCGCATGCCTCCTTCCCTGCTTCTCCGTTCCGTCGCCAGCCTGGTCCTGGCCGTCGGTGTGGCCGCTCCCGTCGTGGCGCAGGTCGCACCCAGCCCCCGCCCGCACCAGGCCCAGGTCGGCAGATGCATGGCCAGTGCCGAACTCAACCCGAACGAGGCGCTGCGGCTGGCAGACGAACTGCTGGCGCTGCCGGACCTGGACGATCGCGCCGAGATCATCGTCCGCAGTTGCCGGGCGCTGGCGTTGCGGGCCGCCGGCCGCGGCGACGACGCCATCGCGGCCGTCGACCAGCTGCTGGCGCTGGCGGACGCCCCCGGCATCCCGGAGCCGCTGCGGATGGATGCGCACCTGAACGCGGGCAGCGTGCTGATGTCGACCACGCAGCAGGCGCGCGCACTGGCGCTGCTCGAATCGGTGCTGGCCGACTCGCGTCGGCGCGGCGAAGCGCAGACGACGATCCACGCGCTGAGCGGCATCGGCCTGGCCCGCGCGTCGCAGCTCGACGATGCCGCCGGCGCGTTGCCCTATTTCGAGCAGGCCGTCGCGATGGTGGTACAGCTCCCGCATGGCCCGCCGATGCGCGAAGCCACCATCCGCTACAACCTCGCCTACAACCTGCTGAAGCTGGACGACTACGCGCGCGCCGATGCCGAGTTCCAGCGGATCGAGACGCTGCTCGCGCCGGTTGCCGGCCCCGGCGAAGCCGGTCTGCTGGCCCGGGTCCGCAGCCATCGGGGCGAGGTGCTGCGCCGACAGGGCGACCTGGCGCAGGCCAGGCACCAGTTCGATCAGGCCCTGGACGCGCAGAAGACGGTGGGCGACATCCACGGGCAGACGGTGACGCTGATGGGGCTGGCGCGGCTGGCGCTCGACGAGAACGCGCCCGAGCGCGCCCAGGGCGAGGCCGAGCAGGCGCTGGCCCTGGCCGAACGCGGCCGTTTCGTGGTCGAGACCCGCGATGCGCTGGAACTGCTGGTGGCCGTGCATGCCGCACGTGGCGACAGCGCCGGCGCGGCGGGCTACAGCGCGCGCATCCAGACGATGGAACGCGAGCGCGACCGCGTCGCCGCCCTGGACAAGCTCGCGAGGATGCAGGCCGAGGTGGAACAGGACCTCGGCCCGGGCGGCGCCAACGCGCAGGACGTGCGCACCGCGCAGGTGATGCGCAACGGCAGCATCGCGCTGGCGGTGCTGACGCTGCTGGTCGGCGGCGCGGTGCTGCTGCGCATGCGCCGGCGCCAGCGCCAGCTGCGGGTGTCCAGCAGTACCGATGCGCTGACCGGGCTGATCAACCGTGGCGAGGCCGACAGCCGGATCAAGGCGATGCTGCAGGCGCATCCGGGCGACGCCGACCGTCGCTGCGTGCTGCTGATGATCGACATCGACGCATTCAAGGCCATCAACGACCGGCACGGACACGCGGTGGGAGACGAGGCCCTGCGGCACGTGGCCGGCGTGCTGCGCGAAGCCAGCGACCGCAACGACCTGGTCGCACGCTGGGGCGGCGAGGAGTTCCTGGTCGCGCGTGCCGACAGCAGCCGCGAGGCGGCCTTCGCGCTGGCCGAGCATCTGCGGGCGAGCGTCGAGCGGCGTCCGCTGGGCCTGCCCGGCGGCGCCACACTCGGCATCAGCGTCTCGATCGGCGTGGCACCCGCTCCGTTCTTCCCGGGGTCGGAGCACCGCGACGGCTGGCAGGGCGACCTGCGCCTGGCCGACCGCGCGCTCTACGTGGCCAAGCATGCCGGGCGCAACGCCTGGGCCGGCATCTGGGGCCTGGCCGAGGGCCGCGGCGTGGACCTGTACAGCGTGCGCCAGAATCCCGAATCGGCGCTGGCGCAGGGCTGGGTGGTCATCGGCGGCAACCGGCCGATGTCGTGGGCGCCGGTACGCGACGAGCCCGCCCCGGGCGCAGCGCGCCGGCCATCGGCGGTGCCGGGCGATGGCCGCAGCTCGAAACACGGCGGCGACCCGCGCTGAACCGCGATGCCGGATCCGGATGCGCTGCACCCGGATCCGGTCTCCCCTCACCGGACGACGAAGCGCACTTCCACGCGCCGGTTCGGCAGCAGGCACTCGTGCAGCGCCGCACGCGGGGTCACGCCATCGCACTGCTGCACCTGCTGGGTGTCGCCGCGGTAGCTGTAGCCGATCAGGTCCGGCGCGACGCCCCGGCCGATCAGCAGCGTGCGCACGGTCTGCGCGCGACGCGCCGACAGGCCCTGGTTGTAGTCGTAGCCGCGGCCCTGCATGCGGTCGGCATGGCCGACCAGCTCGACCTTCTCCAGGGTCAGGCCCTCCTGCGCGATCCGCGCCAGCGCGCGGTCCAGGCTTTCCAGCGAATAGGTGCGGATGTCCGGGCGCTGGTCGCGGTCGAACTCGAACAGCACGTTGGCGATCAGCGGCTGGTCGACCGGCGCGACCGGCGGTGCCTGCGTCCCGGCCGGAACGCCGCACTGGCGGGCCAGCCACTCGGCATCGTTGACCAGATCCTCGGCGATCTGGATGTAAGGCTTGGAGTGCCGCCACTGCTGCTGGTTGAACTCGTTGCCGGCATGCACCAGCTCGACCTCGCCGCAGGCCACCGCCTGCTGCGCGCAGACGAAGCCGGGCGTGCCGTGGATCGCGCGCAGGCGCTGCCAGAGGTCGTCGCGCAGGTGACGCGCGTCGTTGACCAGCGGGGTGTCGGTCGGCAGCGGCGAGGCGCCGGCCTCCATGCCGACGATCAGCTTCACCGACTCGTCCAGCGCTTCCTGCGGGAAGGCGCTGCGGTCGTTGCGGGTGTACTCGTGGAAGGACACGTCCAGCCAGCACTGGGCCTTGGCCAGGTGGTAGTCGCGGATCGGGCGGCCGGCATCGTTCAGCGCCTGGATCCGGCCCTGGGTGGCGTCGTAGTTCTGCAGATCGGCGTGCACGGCCTGGTCGCTGATCCGGTCCTGCTGCGGATGCAGCCGCACCTGGTCCTGGGCGACGGCGGCGCCGGCCAGCGCGATCAGCACGGACAGGCCCAGCGCACGACGGCGGGAGGTGGAGAGGGTCATGGTCTGGGTCTTCATTCGTTGGTCGCTCCGTGGTGCACGGGGTCGCGATAGCGGGGTTGCTCCCTGCGGAACAGGTCTTCGTCGAACTTGAAGCGCAGGCGCAGGTAGACGCCCTGCTCGGTGTACTCGTAGCCGGACAGGTCGCGGTCGGCGCGGAAGCCGCTCCAGTTGTAGCCGGCCGACAGCCACAGGTTCTGCCGCAGCAGGCGGCCGACCTCCAGGCCGTAGGCGTACTGGTCGCTGCCGGACTGGCCGCGGAAGGTCGAGGCCATCACGCCGATGTCCCAGTGCTCGGTCACGTCGTAGACCACGCGGCCGGACACCAGCACCGCGTTGAAGCGGCTGTCGACGCGGCCGCCGTCGGCGTGGGCGAAGCGGTCCTGCTGCCACTTGCCGGCGATGCGCCCGGTCAGCCACCAGGGCCGCGACGGGTGCCAGTCGGCATGCATCGAGACGATGTGCGCGCGGGTGCGGATGTCCTGGCTGGCACCGGACACCACCTGGCCCTGGTCGAGCAGCAGGCCGCTCTCGTCGCGTTCGAGCTTGTACTCGTAGCGGGCCAGCGCGTTGATCCGGTTGGTGTCGGTGTCGCGGTAGGCCAGGCCGAGCTGGAACCGGTCCTGCAGCACGTCGCCGCGCGAGCGGTAGTCGGTGGACAGCAGGTAGTTGCGGGCCAGCACTGTCCAGTCGCGGTTGATCTTGCGCGCGACCAGCAGCTGCAGCAGCGTGGTGTCGAAGGCTTCGTCGGCCTCGGTCCCGGCCACGTCGCCGGAGATCCGGTGCTCGATCCGGGCCGCACCGCGCCACAGCGGGTTGGCGGTGTAGTCCAGGCCGAACGCCAGCCCGGTGACGTCGCCGGTGATGCCGTCGTGCACCTTCACGTGCTCGGCCGAACTGCTCAGGCGCAGGCCCTCGGCCACGTCCCAGGTGTTGCGGATGCCGGACGCGGTCTGGATGTCGCGGCCGTTGATGGCGTCGCGCATCCGGTGCTCGCTGAACACCTGGGTGTCCTTGAGGTAGGTGGTGTCCACGCCGAACACCAGCGCATCGGTCTCGCGGTCGGTGGTGGTGATGCCGTAGGCGCTGGTCAGGCCGGTCTGCTTCTCGTAGCGGCCGTAGAGGCGGCTGCGTTCGAACGCCTGCCAGTCCGCACCCAGCGCCAGCCGGTTGCGGTCCTCGCCGCTGATCTCCTGCTCGACCTCGCCACCGACGGTCAGCCGCTCGCTGACCCGGTAGCCCAGGCCGATGCGCGCGGTGTCCGACTCCAGCTCGGTGCCCACCGGCAGGCTGCTGCCGATCTCGCCGTGCGCGCCGCTGCTGCCGATCACAGGCAGGCCGGTCAGCGGATCCAGCGGCTGCGCACCGTAGCCGAGCGCGCCGCCGCCCGCACCGGTGGCGAACCCGCCGGTGAGGCCGCCGGCGTTGCCGAACGGGCGCCCGCTGGACCACGGCGAGTACAGGCCGACGGTCTCGCGGATGCTGCGCAGGCCCAGGTCCACGGTCAGGCGCTCGGTGGCGTCGATGCGCACGCCGGCGCCGGCCGCGTCGCGCTCGCCGCCCTGCGGGTTGCGGTCCTCGCTGCGCAGGCCTTCCACGTACAGCTGCAGGCGCTGCGCCAGCTGCCAGCCGAAACGGGCGCTGTACTCGCCACGCCCGCCGAACAGCGGCGCGGCGGCGTTGTTGAAGGCCGGATCGGTGCGCGCGGCGAACACGCGCGCATCCAGGCGCTCGCCGGCATGGAAGAACTCGACCCGCCAGGCGTCGCCCTCGACCTGCCCGCTCAGGTCCTGCAGGCCGGGCGTGGCCAGCTGGTTGAGCGTGTTGGTGTTGATCTCGCTGCGGGTGCGCGCGAACTCGGCCACCAGGTGGGTGCTGTCGCCGAAGCGGTAGCCGGCGTTGGCGCTGCCCATCCGGAATTCGGCGAAGGGGTTGCGGTCGTCCACGACCGAACCGCCGACCTCCAGCCTGCCGGTGACGCGCAGCTGCGCATCGGCACCGTAGGTCCAGAACTTCTCGCCGAGCTGGTCCATCTCGTAGGTGATGCGCAGCGAGACCGGATTGAGGTCGGCGTCGAACGCAGGCAGGAACTGGTTGAGCAGGATCCGGCCGGAGAACGGCTCGAAGCTGTAGTCCACCAGCCTGGCCAGCGGCCGCACCTCGACGATGCGCGAGGGCTGGTTGCGGTCGCGCACGACCACCTCGACCCGCTCGCTGCCTTCCAGCACCGCATTGTTGCGCAGCGCGTACGGGCCGCTGCCCTGGCTGGTGAACTCCTCGATCACCTGGCGCAGCGAGTCCTCGATCGCGAACACGTTGCCGCGCACGCGCTCGTTCTCGAAATGCCAGCCCAGGCCGGTCGCGGTGCGGTTGTAGGTGCCCAGGCTGCGCTGCGGGATCGCACCGCTGCCACCGACACCGGTCATCGTCGCCAGCGTGTCGCCGGTCTGGAAGTCGCCGTACAGCAGGTAGCTGCGGCCACTGTCCAGGCGCACGTACAGGCGCTCGGCCGAACGCGCGTCGAAGCCGCGCAGCGAGGCGTCGCCGTAGACCGGGTAGAACTCCTCCGGCTGCACGTCGCGCAGCAGGCGCGAACGCACTTCCTTGTCCGAGTCGTAGGCGGCGGTCAGCAGGTACTCGCCCTTGATCCGGCCCTTGACGAAGAACGCGGTGCGCGCCGAGGCGTTGGCCTTGCCGTTGTTGAACTGCTTCTCCCAGCGGCGGATCTCGCGCTCGAACGCGTCGCCGCGCTCGACCGGCGCGATCAGGTCGCGGTTGCCCTTGCGGCGGAAGTTGACGATGCCCTCGATCAGGCCGGTCGCCAGCAGCTCGCGCATTTCCGGCAGGAAGCCGACCACGCCCTCGGCGGTCTGGTCGCCGGCGGTGATCCGCAGCAGCACGTCCTGCGGATCGTGCGGGGCGATCAGGTGGAACTCGGCCACGCCGTCCTGCAGCGGCAGCTGGATGCCCGGCGTGACCTTGTCGGCATCGAGCGCGCCCGGACCGAACTCGTCGGTGCGCGAGCCCGGCAGGCGCACGCGGCCGCCGCTGTACTCGATGGTGGCGAAGGTCTGCCCGGCCGGCGGGCGGCCGGCGGCGTCGAGCACCTGCACGCGCACGTGCACGGCCGACTGGCCATCGGCCGGGACGCCGTCGCGGTCGAGTTCGACCAGCACGCGCTCGATCTGGCGGTTGGCCGCGTAGTCGACCGTGCCGGAGCGCGCCTCGATGGCGCGCGGGCCGGTGGCGGTCGCGGCCGGCGACTGCGGGTAGAGCGCATCGGCGCGGCCCAGGACCGGCGTGAAGCGCTGGCTGCCGGCGACGTCCTGGGCGATCGCCGGCAGGGCCGCCATGGCCAGGGCGGCGGCCAGCAGGCTCAGCCGCGGCTGGCGGGAACGGATATGGCGGCTCACGGCTGCACCTCCCCGGTGCCGGCGGCGGAGCCGGCAGGTGCGATGGGTCTTGGATCCACGATCGGTCTCTGGTTGGCCGGATCGGTGCCCTGCTGCGGGCTCCGCACCGGCTTGCTGTCGAAGCGCAGCGCCGGCTGCCCGGTCTCGGTTTCCGGCGCGCGCACCTCACCCTGGGTGCGGCGGGCCTTGACCTGCTCGACCACCGGGTTGGAACAGCTGCCCTCGACGAAGTCGGCGCGGTGCAGCTCACCGTTCTTGAGGTCGATGAACAGGCTGTCGGCGTCGCCGAGGTTGCGGTTGCTGCTGGTGGTCAGGCGCGCGCCGACCGGCAGGGTCGAGGCGTCCACCTTGAGCGTGTGGCTGCGCGGCGGCAGGCCGCAGTAGCTGTACTTGCCCTCGATGTCGCTGATCATCCAGGTGCCGTCCTCGAAGTAGAGGCGCACGCCCGGGATGCCCAGTTCCTCGGCGTCCTGCACGTGGTTGCGGTTGCAGTCGACGAACACCTTGCCGAGCACGCAGCCCTCGCTGGCGAACACGCCGCCGCGCACCGTCACCCGGTACTCGGCCTGGTTGGAGGGCACGCTGCCCGGCAGCGGCGACAGCCCGGCCGGATCCACGCAGTGGTCGTTGCGCTGGCAGCCGTGTGCGGTGGCGCGGTTGACGCCATCGCCCTGGTCGGCACCGACGCCGATGCGGACGCGGTAGCTCAGCGTGCGCTGGCCCTCGGCCGGCAGGCGGCCGATGTCGAACGCCAGGGCCGGGCCCGGTGCGCCGGCCGGCTCGGCGATCGGCGCACCATCGACGCGGGCGCTGCCGGCGATGTAGGTGAAGCCGCGCGGCAGACGGTCGAGCACGTCGACCTGGTACAGGCCCACGCCGGACACGTGGCGGATGTCGATGGTGTACAGCACGCTGTCGCCGATCTCGGCCACCGCACGGTCGCCGCGCTTGGCGATGCTCAGCACCGTCGGCACCTGCGCCAGCTGCACCTCGTTCGGCACGCGGCAGGCGTTCTGGCTGACCGCCGGATCGCACTCGGGCAGCTCCTGCGGACGCTGCTCGAAACGCTCGCGCTCCTCGGGCGTGGGCTCACGCGACGGTTCCTCGCCACCACCGGTGACGAGCACCACGTTGTGCACCGCGCCCAGCGCCACCGCCTCCGGCAGGACCTCGACCGGCACGCGGATCGCGACCGGATGGATCTCGCCGGCGGCCAGCTCGCGCGCCGCGGTGCAGCGGAAGCGCTGCTCGGCGGCCACGACCGTACAGGTCCAGCCGTCGCCGGACGGCGTCCCCGCCGGCACGATGCCGGCCGGCAGGCGGTCCTCGACCACGTACTCGCCGCTGGACGCGCGCTCGCCGATGTTGCGCACGCGGATCAGGTACTCGGCCTGCATGCCGACGGTGAACACCGGCACCGACGCGGCCTTGCTGACCGCCAGGTCCGGCCAGGCGCGGATGACCTCGCTGGGCAGGCGGCAGGCGTTCTGGGTGATCGCCGGGTCGCAGACCGGCAGGCGCGGCACATCGTTCTCGAACGCGTCGCGCTCCTCCGGCGTCGGTGCGCGGAACTCGCGCTCGCCGCCGCCCTCGACCAGCACCGCGTTGTGCACGGTGCCGGCCTCGGCCGCCGCTTCGCCCACCAGCACCGGCACGGTGATCGGCGAGGCGGAGGTCTGCCCGGCCTGGAGCACCACGCTGCTGCGGCAGACGAAGCGGGTCTCGCCGGCCTGGCCGCTGCAGTTCCAGCCATCGCCGGTGGGCACGTCGGCCAGGGTCACGCCGACCGGCAGGCGGTCGTGCACCAGGTACTCGCCGCTGCTCGCGCTCTGGCCGCCGTTGCGGACCACGATGCGGTAGCTGGCGGTGTTGTGCGACAGCAGCACCTCCGGGGTGACCGACTTGCTGACCAGCAGGTCGGGCGAATCGCCGATCTCGCCGAAGTTGTTGTCGATCGAATCGGCACCGGCAGGCAGCACGATGCGGGCGATCGACGACGGCACGGTGTCGCGCGGGGTGGCGTCGCCGCCGTGGCTGCCCGGCGTGGTCAGGCCGTTGACGGTCTGCGGCGGCTGGGTCGGCTCGGTCACCGTGTAGGTGCCCGGGCGCAGGCCGTCGAAGCGGTAGCGGCCCTGGTCGTCGGTGACGGTGGTCAGCTGCACGCTCGCGCCGGTGTCGTCGGTGCCGGTCAGCACGATCTCCACGCCCGGGATGCCGGTCTCGCCCGGATCGACCTGGCCGTTGTCGTTGCTGTCGTTGTAGACACGGCCGGACAGCGACGCGCCACGCACCTCGCCGAAGTTGTTCTCGACCGACTGCTGGTTGGCGCCCAGCACGATGCCGGCGATCGCCGACGGCGTGGTGGTCACCGCGGTGGCGGTGCCGCCATGGCTGCCCGCCACGGTCTGGCCGTTGAAGGTGCCGGTCGGCTGGGTCGGCTCGGTCACCGTGTAGGTGCCCGGCGACAGGCCGTCGAACAGGTAGCGGCCCTGCGCGTCGGTCACCGTCTCCAGCGACACCGGGTTGCCGCCGGCATCGGTGCCGGTCAGGCGCACGGTCACGCCGGCGATGCCGTCCTCGCCCGGGTCGATCACGCCGTCGTTGTCCAGGTCCAGCCAGACGCGGCCGGCGATCGAGCTGTTCTCCGGGATCTCGCCGAAGTTGTTCTCGACCGAGTGCTGGTTCACGCCCAGCACGATGCCGGCGATGGCCGACGGCAGGGTCGCCTTCGGCGTGGCGGTACCGCCCAGGCTGCCGGCCACGGTCTGGCCGTTGCGGGTGCCGGCCGGCTGGTCCGGCTCGGTCACCGTGTAGGTGCCCGGCGCCAGGTTGGTGAACGCGTAGTTGCCGCTGGCGTCGGTGACGGTGTCGATGGAGACCGGGGTGCCGGACACGTCGGTGCCGGTCAGGCGCACGGTCACGCCGCGGATGCCGCGCTCGCCGCTGTCGATCACGCCGTTGTCGTCCACGTCCATCCAGACCCGGCCGACGATCGAGCTGTTCTGCGGAATCTCGGCGAACAGGTTGTCGACCGAGGCGCTGCCCGGCGTGCTCAGGTCGATCGTGGCGATCGCGCTGGGCACGGTGGCGACCGGTGTGGCGGTGCCGCTGCTGGCGCCGCCGACGGTGCCCGCGGTGGTGATGCCGTTGATGGTGCCCGGCGGCTGGGTCGGCTCGGTCAGGGTGTAGATGCCCGGACGCAGGCCCTCGAAGCTGAAGCTGCCGTCGGCCGCGGTGGTGGTGTTCAGGCTCACCGCCGCGCCGAGGTCGTCGATGCCGGTCAGCACGATGGCCACGTTGGCGATGCCGACGTCGGCGGCGTTGTTCTGCACGCCGTCGTTGTCGACGTCGAAGAACACCACGCCGGCCACGGACACCGGGCGGGTCTCGCCGAAGTTGAACTGGGTGCCGTTGCCGGCCGCCAGCTCGATGCCCACGATCCGGTCGGTGCTGGCCGCATCGCCGGCCTGCGCGGTCTGCGCGGAGCAGCCGACGCAGGCGGCGCCGTTGACCAGACCCGGATTCACCGCGCTGGGCAGGTTCACGTAGCCGGTCGGCAGCGGCTGGCGCACGGCGTAGCGGCTGCTCGGACGCAGGCCCGGGAAGCTGTAGCTGCCATCGGCCTGGGTGGTGGTGCTGGTGACCAGGTCGTAGGCCGACGTGGCCGGATTCCAGACCAGCAGTTCCACCGTCGCGTTGGCGATCGGCAGGTCGCTGCCGCCGTAGGTGTCGTTGCGGTCCACGTCCTCGTAGACCACGCCGGACAGCGAGACGCCCTGGAACTCGGGGAAGTCGAACTGCACGCCCTCGGCGCCGCTGGCGAGCACGACGCCGCCGATGACGCTGGTCGAGGCGGTGTTGGCGACGCTGTAGTCCGCGCCCGCCGGCGTGGTGCCGGTGCTGACGCCGTTGCGCACGGTGCGCGCGACGTTGGGCTGCGGCAGGCCGTTGTCGTAACCGGCCGGCTGGGTCTGGGTCAGCGTGTACCCCGCCGCGTCGGACGGCGGCAGGCTGGCGAACAGGTAATCGCCGCTGGCATCGGTGACGGTGCTGACGTCGATGGTGTTGCCGTTGCGGTCGGTGCCGGTCAGGCGCACGGTGACGCCGGCGATGCCGGTGTCGCCCGCGTCCTGGTCGCCGTTGTCGTTGCTGTCCACGAACACGCGGCCACCCAGGCGCGCGGCCGTGGCCACCTGCACCGGCGACTCGTCGGTGTTGTTGCCCGGGACGTTGTCGACCGACACCTCGTTGCCGTCGGCGTCGCGGCCCGGCTGCACCTCGGCCTGGTTGATGCGGTCGACCAGGAACGGCGCGCTGGCCGATCCGTCGTACACGCCGGGCACCGGACGCGCCCACAGGCTGATGGTGACGGTGCCACCGGCGGGGAAGACGCCGCCCACGTCGCAGGTCAGCGCCTGGCGCTGGGCCGGTGCGGTCACCGCGGCAACGCCGTTGGAGACATAGCAGACGTTGTCGGTGCCGTTGGCGGGCACGGTGGCGCTCACCGCGAGCGGACCGGACAGCGAGGCGCCGGAGGCGGCGACCGCGGTCGGGACCTGCGTGCTCACCCAGTCGAAGCCGCTCGGCAGGGTGTCGAGCAGACGCATGCGGGCGACGGTGCCGGCACCGTTGTTGGTCAGCACGACGTCGTAGCGGACGTGCTGGCCGACATCGACCGGACCGGCGGTGACCGTGTTCTTGCTGACCGCCAGGTCGGCGACCGGCATGATCAGGTCGTTGACCGAGGCCAGGTTGTTGGCCGCCACGGCGGCATCGTCCGAACAGCGGCCGGCGCTCTCGTAGGTGTTGGTCTCGTCGGCGCACACGTAGGCGCGATTGCCGAACAGCACCGGGCCGGTCGCCGTGCCGGTCATGCTCAGCACCAGCTCGAAGTTGATCTCCTCGCCTGCGTCCAGATAGCTGTCCGCGACCGCGGGCGCCAGCTGGCAGACGATGTTGGCGTTCTGCGAGGCCTGGGTGCAGGTCACCGCGCGGTTGACGAAGCTGAAGCCGCCACTGGACGTGCCCTGGTTGTAGTTCTCCGGACCGGCGGCCAGCGCGAAGCTGAAGCCGGCCGGCAGCGGCTCGAGCACGTCGGTCATCACCACGCGCTCGGCACGGGACGGACCGGCATTGCGGATGCCGAAGCGGTAGCGCAGCGCATCGCCCATCTGGAAACGGGTCTGCCCGGCGGGCAGGACGCGGATCTTCGACTGCTGCAGGTCGATCGCCGGCACCTTCACGTCGAAGTTCGCGTCATCGGCGTTGTTGCTCAGCGCCCGCGCGTCGCCGCAGGCGGCGCTGACCGGCGTGCCGTCGGTGCGCCACTCGCACAGGCCGCCGCCGAGCTCGACCCGGGCGACGTTGCTCACGCCCGAGTACAGCGTGTGGCCGGCCGGGTGGTCGCTCGGGTTGAGGACCGGCTTCTTGAAGCGCGCGCGGATCACCACCGCATGCGAGGTATTGCTGTCGATGCGCTGCGCGTTGGCGCACTGCACGCGGGTGGTGTCGGCCAGCGACGGATGCGGGATGGTCGCGCAGCTCATCGCAGCGGAACTGGTGGTCACCTCGACGATGTCGTAGGCCGGCTGCGCGAGCGTGGCGGTGCCGGTGAACAGGTCGTCGACGACGACGAAGTCGCCGGCGTCCATGATCGGGAACGGCCCGCGGTTCTGCGCGTTGATCGTGAACGTCACGATCTGGCCGATCACCGGCTCGGTCGGGCTCACCGTCTTGCTGGTCAGCGCCACGTCCAGGCGCGGCTCCAGCTGCAGGTCCGCGTCGTCTTCCAGGGTGCCGGTCAGGATCGCGTCCGGCGAGCTGAGGGTGGCGGTATTGACCAGCAGCGCATTGCCGCCGGTGCCGGCCTGCATCTGCGCCACGCTCGCGCCCAGCGGACGCGCGACGTTGAGCGCGATGACGATCTCGGCGCCGGGAGCGACGCTGGTGAACGCGCAGTTGAGCAGGTTGTTGCCCGCGGTGATGGTCGCCGGGCAGTTGTGCGAGGCGACGTTGCTGGCGGTGACCGAGACCGGAATCGCCGGCGTCCTGCGCGAGGCATCGATGTTGATGACGCCGGGCAGCGGATCGCGGACCCGCAGGGTCGGGATGGTCAGCTGCGCGGGATTGTCGGTGGTGTCGGGCGTGCTGATCCGCAGGCGCCAGATCATGCCGTTGGTCGCCGCCGGCATCAGCGCGCTGTCGACCCAGGTGCCGCCGTTGTCGACGGACACTTCCTTGACGATGTCCACGCGGGCGCTGTCGTCGTCGATCGGCGTGGCGACCAGGCCGGTGCCGGCGTCGTCGCAGTCGTTGCCGGTATTGGTGTCGGCCGGCTGCGGCCCGGCGGCCGGGCCCAGACCGAGTGCGGCGAGCGCGCTGCCGCCGGTGCAGGCGCGGTTGAGCAGCGCGACCGGCGGATCGGTGTCGGCCATCGGCGCGACCTCGCTGGTGAAGCGCAGCGACAGCGAGTTTCCGCGCAGGAGCGTGCCGCTGCCGGTGGTGGCGCAGGTGACCATCACCGTGTGGGCGGGGGTCGGCGGCGTGGCACTGCCGGGCACCGGCCCGACCGAACAGCTCCAGGTGCCCGCGCCCTGGGTGATGGCGACGCTGCCGCCGGTCCCGCCCACGATCTCCTGCGGCAGCAGGTAGTCGATCACGCGGATCGGCGTGGCGGGCGTGTACGCCAGGTCGCTGCTGCTGTCGGCCGCATTGGCGACGGTCAGCCGGGTTTCGAGCAGCGTGCCCGGAGCGACCGGGGCACTGGTCGTGCTGGTGCCGTTGACGAACTTGGACTTGCCGATGCCCAGGTCGGCGAACGGCTCGGCGACCTGCCACGGACGCACGGTGTCGTTGTTGGCCGGTACCGCATCCTTGAGCCCGGCGGGCGGCGTGGCCACGATCGGGAAGTCGCCGGTGCCCGGCGTCAGCGGCATCGTCAGCGGCAGCGCGAACGACTGCCCCGCCGCGACGTTGACCGTGCCGGCCACGGTGCACACCACCAGCGTGCCGCTGTAGAGGGTGCCGTCGACCGTGAGCGAGGACGTGCCGGGGCTGGCCGAGCAGCCGGCCGGCAGGGTGCCGATGCCGAACCCGTCCGGAATGATCGTCCGCACGGTGCCGCCGTTGGACACCATCGGACCGTTGTTGAAGTAGGTGATGGTGAACGAGGCGGCGCTGCCGACCACGCGCGGCGTGGAGTCGAAGACGCCGCGCGCCTCGATGTCGGTGCCCGGCGTGGCGCTGTAGGGCAGCGTGGCGGTGTTGTTGTTCGAGTCCCGGTCGATGTACTGGCCGTTCTGCGAGGCGATGTCGGCGATGTTGAAGAACGAGCCGTCGATGCCCTGGGTGCCCTCGATGAAGATCCGGCTGGCGTTGAACGCCGCGGCGGTGAACGGGCCCGCGTAGACGCAGCGCACCTCATGCGCGCCGGTGTTCACCGAACAGCTCGGCGACAGGCCGGTCGAGGAATGGGTCACGCCGGTGAACTGGCCGACGGCGCCCGGCAGGCGGTCGACCACCACCAGCGACGCGCCCGACGGCACGTCGCTGCCGCCGGTGGCGATGTTCGGCGTGAGCTGGAAGCGGATGCGGCTGCCGGCGAAGGTGTCCTCGTCGGCGGTCAGCTTGCTCTTGGCGACGCTGATGTCGCCGCTGTTGCGGATGTCGCTGGACTGCGAGGCGCTGGTCGCGCCGGCGTCGTTGCCGACCGCAGTCAGGTTGAAGCCGCCCAGCACCGCGCCGGTCACCGGCAGGAGGATCGTCCCCGAGGTCTGCCCGGCAGGCACGGTGCAGGTCACGCGGCTGCCGGACACCGCGCAGCCGCTGGCGGCCAGCGCCGCCGGATCGACGCTGAGCTGGGACGGCAGCGGATCGATGACGATGGTGTCGGCGGCGCCCGCGGACAAGCGGCTCCAGTCGATCTCGGCGTTGACCGTCATCGCCAGGCCGATGTCGGGCGGCAGCCGGACTTCCTGCGGAATCACCGCGGCCCACGCCCCTGCCATCGGCAGCAGTCCTGCCAGCAACGCCAGCCACGCGCGGCCCGCGCCCTGTCGGCGCCGGCCAGTGGTGTACGCGGCCGAATGCCGGCCATGCGCCGCGGAAGGCGCCCTGTCGTCCTGTTGGATCACGCTGGTTTTCCCCTTGGCCGGTTCCCGCTGCTGCGCGGGACCGGCTTTGCCTGGTGTGCCGGGGCATGCGCGGCGACGGGCGCGCGCATGCGGTGGGCCCGAGGGCCCGGTTGCGGCGCGGATTCTTCAGGGAACCGGGGCGGGGGTCAGTAACGGAGGGTCACGTTCGCTCACGCAACCTCACGCACGCACCCCGGGGCACGTGCGATGGACAGGC
Organism: Xanthomonas sp. XNM01; assembly: GCF_014851915.1. GTDB lineage: Bacteria > Pseudomonadota > Gammaproteobacteria > Xanthomonadales > Xanthomonadaceae > Pseudoxanthomonas. Next base: position 110,125 of record NZ_JACVAP010000007.1, on the reverse strand, counting down.
AGGGCGGGGAGAAGAGCGGCGACGCCGCTCAGTCCGGATCGGCCACCAGCAGGTAGCCGGCGCCGCGCACGGCGCGCAGGGGCAGCGCCTGGCCGCTCGCGCTGCGCACGCGGGTCCGCAGGCGATGGGCGAGGACCTCGAGCCGGTGCGGATCGAAGTCCCAGGGCGCGTCGGTGAGGCCGGCGATCAGGGTCTCGCGGTCGACCGGGGTTTCTGGCGTGGCGAACAGCGGCTGCAGGAAGGCGCGTTCGGTCGCGCTGAGTTCCAGCGTGGTCCCGTTTGGCGCGCGCAGCCGCCAGCCGCCGGCCTGCAGGCTCCAGCCGGCGGGTGGCTCCTCGCTGGCGGGTGCGGCAGCGGCCGCGGCGGTCAGGCGACGGCGCAGGCTCAGCAGCGCCGCGGTCATGACGTCGGGATCGAACGGCTTGACCAGGTAGACGTCGGCGCCCTGCCCCAGGCCATGGGCCATGTCGCGCGAGGCGCCGCGGCCGGTCAGCATCACGATGCCCACCGCGGAGGACCGGCGCAGGTGCGCGGCGATGGAATAGCCGTTCTCGCCGGGCATCATCACGTCGAGGATGACGATGTCGCAGCGTTCGCCGGCCAGATGCCGGTACAGCGCGCCGGCGTCCTCCACGCCCACGGCGTCGGCACCGCGGTCGTCGAGTTCGGCGACAAGCAGCGCGCGCATCTCCGCATCGTCATCGACCACCACCACGCGCAGCCCGGCCAGCGGCATCGCCTCGGCGTCCAGTGCATCGGCCGCCGGATGAAACGGGTCCTCCACCTGCGCCTCGGAGCGTCATCAGATCGGCATCGATGCTAGCACGCGCCCTGCCTCACGCCGGCTTAAGCCCGTGCCCGGCCGATCCCGGTATCCTCCCCGCATGCGTCCGTTCTCCCCCCTGACAGCAGCGCTGTCCACCCTCGTGCTGCTCGGTCTCGCCGCTCCTGCCGCCCATGCGCGCGGTGTCATCGAGCGGTTCGAGATCGCCGGCCTGGACGGCAACGCCAACGAGCCGCTGCGCGAGAACATCCGCCTGTCGCTGACCCTGCGCGACGCGGTCGGCAAGGAACAGGGCGAGTCCCGGCTGGAGTACCTGATCAACCGCACCGAGAGCGAGACCCGGCAGGCGCTGGAGCCGTTCGGCTACTACTCGCCGACGATCACCGTCGAAGCCCCGCGCGATGCGGACGACAACATCGTGGTCACCATCCGGGTCGACAAGGGCGAGCCGGTGCGGGTGCGCGAGGCGCGGGTCGGGCTGATCGGTCCGGCCGAGGACGACATCTATCTGGCGCGCGACGTCGCCGCGTTCCATCCGCAGCCGGGCGAGGTCCTGGACCACACCGTCTACGAGACCCACCGCGACCGGATCACCCACCGCCTGGCCGAGCGCGGCTACTTCGACGCCGACTTCGATGCGCGCGAGGTGCGGGTGACGCGCGCGGCCAACGCCGCCGACATCGACCTGGTCTGGGACAGCGGCGCCCGCTACGACATGGGCCCTACCACCTTCAACCAGGACTACTTCCGCCCCGGCCTGCTCGAGCAGCTGGTCAGCTGGGAGGAAGGCAGCTACTTCCACCAGGGCAAGCTGGACCGGCTGCGCGAGTCGCTGGTCAAGCTGGACTACTTCAGCGTGATCGACATCCAGATCCGGCCCGAGGACGCGGTGGACGACTACCAGGTGCCGATCGACGTCAACCTGACCCTGGCCAAGCGCAACATCCAGACCTACGGCCTCAGCTACGGCAGCGAGAGCGGCACCGGTGTGCGGGTCGGCCTGGAGCGGCGCTACGTCAACGACCGCGGCCACAAGCTCAACTACGACCTGGACTACGCGCAGAAGCGCAAGAGCTTCCTGACCCAGTACCGGATCCCGGCGTTCCGCTGGCTCGATGGCTGGTACGCAGCCGCGACCAGCGTCTACGACGAGCAGACCGACTACATCGACCTGCGCAACGTGCGCCTGATCGGCAGCCGCAGCGGCGAGATCAACGAGCACTGGACCGCGGTGGCCTCGATCAACGCGCTGCGCGAGCGCTGGAGCGTGACCCCCGAGGACGACACCACGCTGCGCAGCTACAGCTACGCGACCCTGGTCTATCCGGAGATCACCGGCACCTACGTCAACGTCGACGACCGCCTGTTCCCGCGGCGGGGCATCAGCGCCAACCTGGTCCTGCGCGGCGGCATCGAGGGCGCCGGCTCGGACACCAGCTTCACCCAGGCCCAGATCAACGCGACCTGGTTCCAGGGCCTGGGCGAGAACAACCGCCTGATCGTGCGCGGCGAAGCCGGCACCACCTGGACCAGCGAGCTGGTGGCGATGGCGCCGAGCCTGCGCTTCTTCGCCGGCGGCGACCGCAGCATCCGCGGCTACGCCTGGCGCGAAGTCGGCCCGCGCCGCGGCGACTACGCGCTGGGCGCCAAGAACGTGGTCACCGGCTCGGTCGAGTACGAGCACTACCTCGGCGGCGGCCCCTGGGGCGGCGCGGTGTTCGTCGACGCCGGCGACGCCTTCGACGACCGCATGGACGTACGCGTCGGCGTCGGCGTCGGCCTGCGCTGGCGCTCGCCGGTCGGCCCGGTGCGGATCGACATCGGCCACGGCCTGGACAACCCCGACTCGCAGTTCCAGCTGTACCTGAGCCTGGGAGCCAACCTGTGAGCGCGCCGGAGCCGACCCCGGCCGCGGCCCCGCGCCGCCGGTTCTACCGCAGGCGCCGCTTCTGGGCGTGGTCGGGCGTCGGGGTGCTCGGCGTGGTCCTGGCGCTGCTGGTCCTGGTGTACTGGCTGCTGCAGACCGTGGCCGGACGCGACGTGCTGCTCGCGCAGATCGTCTCGCGGCTGCCGCTCAACGCCAGCCTGGAGTGGGAGAAGGTCGAAGGCCCGATCGCCGGCCCGCTGATCATCCACGGCCTGGACTTCCGCTACGACGACTACCGCTTCACCGCCGAGCGCGCCTATCTGGATCCGGACATCCGTCCGCTGCTGGGCAAACGCCTGCGCCTGGACGCGTTCGAACTGACCAATGCGCGCCTGAACCTGGCGCCCAGCGACGAACCGTTCGAACTGCCGCGCTGGCCCGACGTGCTGCCGGCGATCGAGATGCCGCTGGCGATCCAGGCCGACACCATCGTGGTCGACGGCCTGGTGGTGACCTCCGGCAATGAACCGCTGATCGACATCCGCAGCCTGCGCGGCGGCATCGACATCGCCACCGGCAGCCTGCATGCCGAGCAGCTGAAGGTCGACAGCGACCTGGGCGTCTTCAGCGTCCACGGCGACTACGTGCCCGCCGAGGACTACCGCAGCGACCTGGTCGCCACCGCGGTGCTGCCGGCCCCGCGCGGCCAGGCGCCGGCGCGTTTCGGCCTGATCGCCAAGGGCGACCTGTCGCGGATGGACGTGGCCATCGGCGGCCGCGCGCCGGAGTCGCTGCGCGCCACCGTGGTGCTGGGCGGCGATGCCGACGCGCCGACCTGGCAGCTGCGTGCGCGCAGCGAGGGGCTGGACCCGGCACTGCTGACCGGCGAGGCCGCCAGCGGCGAGCCGTATGCGTTCGCGCTCACCGTCGACGGCGTCGGCGGACGCATGGACATCGGCGGCGATGCGCGCCAGGGCGACATGGCGGTCACCATCGCACCGTCGAAGATCCACCTGGAAGACCAGGTGCTGGTGGTCGAGCCGCTGCTGCTGGAGGGATTCGACGGCAGCGTGCGGCTGCAGGGCCGCGCCGACTTCACCGATCCGGAGAACGCCAGCTTCCGGATGGCGCTCAACGCGCGCGCACTGCAGTTCACCGGCAGCGAGCCGGACGCGCCGACGGTCGGCGTCGATGCCGCGCTCGGCCTCGCCGGCACGCTGAAACAGTGGGCCGCCTACGGCGAGGCCACCCTGCAGCGCGATGCCGAGCAGGCCACGCTGGACCTGGACATCCGTGGCGACGACCAGCGCGCGCGCATCCATGCGCTGCGCGCGACGATGCCGACCGGCACGCTCGACGTCACCGGCGAGGCCGGCTGGGTGCCGCAGCTGGCCTGGGACGTGCAGGCGCGCCTGCAGGGCTTCGATCCCGGCTATTTCCTGCCCGACTGGGAGGGCAACGTCGATGGCCGCCTCGCCAGCCAGGGCCACCTGCGCGAAGAAGGCGGCATCGAGACCGACGTGGTGATCGAGGATCTGGGTGGCCGCCTGCGCGGGCGGCCGCTCGACGGCAGCGGCCGGCTGGCGCTGCGCGGCGACAGCGGCGAGGGCCGGCTGGCGCTGAGCCTGGGCAGCAGCCGGGTCCGCGCCGAGGGCCGCTTCGGCAGCGACCGCATCGCGATCGACGCCACCCTGCAGCCGCTGCAGCTGGACGACCTGCTGCCCGGTGCGGGCGGCCGCATCGCCGGCAGCCTGCGTGTCGCAGGCAGCCCGCAGACGCCGGACATCACCGCCGACCTGTCCGGCAGCGCGCTGAGCTGGGACACCTGGCGCGCCGACCGCATCGCGCTGCGCGGCAAGCTTCCCTGGCGCGGCGACGGCGGCGATCTGCTGCTGCAGGGCGACGCGCTGCAGGCCGGCATCGCCCTGCAGCGCGTGCGCGTGCATGCCCGCGGCGCGGTGGCCAACCTGCAGCTGGACGCCGAGGTCGACAGCCCGGAAGCGGCCAGCATCGCCCTGGCCGGCACGCTGCGCCAGCGTGGCCAGGCCTGGGAGGGCAGCGTGGCCACGCTGCGGATCGACCCCGTCCTCGGCGACACCTGGACCCTGCAGGCGCCGGCCACGTTCGCCATCAACGGCCCGCGCTACCAGCTGCAGCCGGCCTGCCTGGCCACCGGCAGCGGCGACCGGAGCGCCACCCTCTGCGCCGAGGCCGACTGGCCGCGCGCCGGCCTGCAGGTGACCAGCGAGCGCCTGCCGCTGGCCCTGGTCCACGACTGGCTGCCGCGCAACGAAGGCCGCGCGATCCTGCTGCGCGGCGACCTGAGCCTGGACGCGCAGCTGCGGCCGCAGGGCAACCGCTGGACCGGCCAGGTCCGCGTGGCCTCGCCCGAGGGCGGCCTGCGCCTGGGCGACCGCACCCGCCGCGAGATCCTGCGCTACGACCAGTTCAGCATCGACGCCACCTTCGACCCGCAGAAGATCCAGGGCCGGCTCGGCGTGGGCTTCCAGGGCGACGGCTACGTCGACGCCAGCTTCGATACCGGCTGGGAAGACGGCTCGCCGCTGACCGGCAACCTGTACATGTACATGTCGCAGCTGTTCTGGCTGGAGCTGTTCTCGCCGGACCTGGTGCGTCCACGCGGCGTCGTCCGCGGCCATGTCAGCGTGACCGGCAGCCGCGGCCAGCCGGCGATGGGTGGCCAGCTGGTACTGGAGGAGTTCCAGGGCGAACTGCCGGTGCTGGGCCTGGTGCTCAGCGAAGGCAAGGGCAGCTTCGACGCGCAGCCGGACGGCTCGGCCAGCATCACCGCGTCGGTGAAGTCCGGCGAGGGCACGCTGACCGTCGATGGCGGCCTGTCGTGGTACGGCGATGCCACGCCGCTGCAGCTCGCCATCCGCGGCCAGAACGTGCTGGTGTCCGATACCGCGATGCTGCGCGCGGTCGCCGCGCCCGACCTGCAGTTCAGCATCGTCGACCGGACCATGCTGCTGCGCGGCCAGGTCGACATCCCCAGCGCGCGCCTGGACCTGGAACGGTTCGACTCCGGGGTGTCGCCATCGGACGACGTGGTGGTGGTCGATCCGGTCGATCCGGAGGAAGGACCGGACGCGCCGCTGGACATGGATCTGGCGCTGGTGCTCGGCGACGGCGTGCAGCTCAGCGGCTTCGGCCTGGACGGCACCCTCGCCGGCCGCCTGCAGGTGCGCTCGCGCCCGGGCCGCGACATGACCGCCACCGGCGTGCTCGACGTCGGCGGCGAGTACAAGGCCTACGGCCAGGAACTGGCGATCTCGCGCGGACAGCTGACCTGGAGCAACAATCTGGTCACCGATCCACGCATCAACCTGCGCGCCGAGCGCAAGATCAACGACATCACCGCCGGCATCGACGTCACCGGCAACGCGGAGGCGCCGCGCGTGGTGGTGTGGTCCGATCCGGCGATGCCGCAGTCCGAGGCGCTGTCCTACCTGATGCTCGGCCGCAGCCTGGCCGGCGCGACCAGCGACCAGGCCCAGCAGGTGAGCGCGGCCTCGGCGGCGATGTCGGCCGGCACCGGCCTGCTGGCCGCGCGCCTGGGCGCCAGCCTGGGCTTCGACGACGCCGGCGTGACCCAGTCGCGCGCACTCGGTGGCTCGGTGGTCGGCGTCGGCAAGTACCTCTCGCCCAGGCTCTATGTCGGCTACGGCGTGTCGATGGTCGGCAGCGGCCAGGTGCTGATCCTGAAGTACCTGCTGCGCAAGGGCTTCGACATCGAGATCGAGTCGAGCACGGTGGAGAACCGCGGCTCGCTGAACTGGCGACGCGAGAAATAGCGGCACGGCACGCGCCGCGCGCGTGCCGGATCCGGGACGGCCGCGGCGCGGGACGCACGCGTCCCACCATGACCTGCGGCGGTTGTCGCTGCGGTTCACGCGGGCTACCGTCGCCGGTTTCCCGCTGCAGGACCCGCCGATGACGCGCCGCCTTCCCTTCACGCTCCTCGCCGCCGCGATCGCGCTGGCCGCCGCCGACGCACGCGCCGATGAAGGCATGTGGATGCCGTCGCAGCTGCCGCAGCTCGGCGATGCGCTGCGCGCGGCGGGCTACGCGGGCGATCCGGCCGCGCTGGCCGATGTCACCGCCGCGCCGCTGGATGCGGTGGTGCGGGTCGGCGGTGGCACCGGCTCCTTCGTCTCCGGCGACGGTCTGGTGCTGACCAACCACCACGTCGCCTACGGCGTGATCCAGTACAACAGCTCGGGCGAGCGCAACCTGATCGACAACGGCTACACCGCCGCCGACCGCGCCGGCGAGCTGCCGGCCAGCCCGGATTTCCGCGTGCTGGTCACCGTCGGTTTCGACGATGTCAGCGACGAGGTGCTCAAGGCCGCGCGCGGCCGCACCGGCGCCGCCTACCACGCCGCGATCGACGCGGCCGGCAAGCGGATCGTCTCCGCCTGCGAGGGCGAGGCCGGGATCCGCTGCAGCGTCGCCAACATGTACTACGGCACGCAGTTCTTCCGCATCCGCCAGCTCGAACTGCGCGACATCCGCCTGGTCTATGCGCCGCCGCGCGCGATCGGCAACTACGGCGACGCGATCGACAACTTCATGTGGCCGCGCCACACCGGCGACTTCACCCTGCTGCGCGCCTACGTGGGCCGCGATGGGAAGCCGGCCGCGTACGCGGCCGACAACGTGCCCTACCAGCCGCCGTCGCACCTGCAGGTCTCGCGCACCGGGCCGAAGGAAGGCGACTACGCGATGCTGGCCGGCTATCCCGGCACCACGTTCCGCCACCGCAGCGCGGCCGAGTTCGCCGAACAGGTCGAATGGACCCTGCCGACCCGTGTGGCCACGCTGGATTCGCTCATCGCCACGGTCGAGCGCGCCGGCGAGGCCGACGCCGATGCGCGCACCCGCTACGCCTCGCAGCTGCAGTCGCTGAAGAACAACCGCAAGCGCGCCGCCGGCGAGCTCGAAGGCCTGCTGCGCAGCGACGCGGTGCGCCTGCGCGGCGAGGACGAGCGCGGCATGCTGGCCGCCACCCGCGGCCGGGACGCGCGCGACATCGCCGCCCTGCAGCAGGTGCTGGCCCAGGCCTCGGCAGTGCGCGGCCGCGAACTGCTGCTGGCCCTGATCACCCAGCAGACCCAGCTGCTGCGTTCGGCACTGACCCTGGAGCGGCTGCGGATCGAGACGGGCAAGCCCGATGCGCAGCGCGAGACCGGCTACCAGCAGCGCGACCTGGCCCAGATCGAGGGCACGCTGAAGCAGGTCCAGCGCCGCTACGCACCGCAGGTGGAGAAGGCGCTGCTGGCCGAACTGCTCGGCCGCTACCAGCAGCTGCCCGACGCGCAGCGCGTGGCCGAGTTCGACGCCGCGTTCGGCCGCACGCCGGCGCAGCTCGCCGCCGCGCTGGACACGCTGTATGCCGGCACCACGCTCGGTGACGAACAGGCGCGCCTGGCGCGGCTGGAACAGGCCCGCACCGGCCGGGCGCTGCAGGACGATCCGCTGATCGCGCTCGCGCGGCAGCTGACCCCGGCGCTGCTGCGCCTGGAGCATGAGCGCAAGACCCGCGACGGCGAACAGCTGCGCCTGCGGCCGGCCTACATGCATGCGCTGACCGCCTGGCGCCAGCAGCAGGGCCGCGCGGTGTATCCGGATGCCAACGGCACGCTGCGGGTCAGCTACGGCCGGCTGGAAGCATTGAACCCGCGCGATGCGGTGCACTGGTCGCCGGTGACCACGGTGGCCGGCATCGTCGAGAAGAACACCAACGCCGTGCCGTTCGATGCGCCCAAGCCGCTGCTGGACGCGATCGCCGCCGGCGATTTCGGCGACACCGCCGATCCGGCGCTGGGCACGCAGACGGTCAACTTCCTGACCAACCTGGACACCACCGGCGGCAACTCCGGTTCGCCGGTGCTGAACGCGCGCGGCGAACTGATCGGCCTGAACTTCGACAGCAACTGGGAGTCGGTCAGCGCCAGCTGGTGGTTCGACCCGCGCTACAAGCGCGCGGTGCACGTCGACATGCGCTACATGCGCTGGCTGATGGCGCGCGTGCAGCCGGCGCCGCACCTGCTGCAGGAAATGGGTCTCTGATCCGCCCACGCCCGCTCACAGGAGACCTGCGATGTCCCGACGCCCTGTCCTGCCGCTGCTCGTCGCGGCCCTGCTGTCGACCAGCCTGACCGCCTGCGCGGCGCGACCGGCCGCCGCGGACCATCCGATGTCCGATCCGCAGCGCGCCCTGCTGGTGATCCACGGCGGCGCCGGCGTCACCCGCGCCAGCCTCGGCCCCGGCGAAGAGGCCGAAGCCCGCGAGGCACTGAAGGCGGCGCTGCTGGCCGGCCACGCCAAGCTGCGCGTCGGTGGCACCGCGCTGGACGGCGTCACCGCCGCGATCCAGGTGCTGGAGGATGCGCCGCAGTTCAACGCCGGCCGCGGCGCGGTGTTCACCCACGAGGGCCGCAACGAACTCGATGCCTCGATCATGGACGGCGCCAGCGGCCGCGCCGGTGCGGTCGCCGGCGTACAGCGCACGCGCAATCCGATCCGGCTGGCGCGCACGGTGATGGAGCAGTCCTCGCACGTGATGCTGGTCGGCCAGGGCGCGGAGGACTTCGGCGCGCTGTTCGGCATCGAGCAGGTCGACCCGTCCTACTTCCGTACCGAAAAGCGCTGGCAGCAGCTGCAGCGTGCGCTGCAGGCCGAACAGGAACGGAAGACCGGCGCCGGCGACGGCCCCGACCTGCGCTACTTCGGCACCGTCGGCGCACTGGCGCTGGATGCCGAAGGCCATCTGGCCGCTGGCACCTCGACCGGCGGCATGAGCAACAAGCGCTGGAACCGGGTCGGCGATTCGCCGGTGATCGGCGCCGGCACCTGGGCCGATGCGCAGTGCGCGGTGTCCGGCACCGGCTGGGGCGAGTTCTACATCCGCAGCGCCGCCGCGCACGAGATCTGCGCACGCGTGCGTCTGGCCGGGCAGTCGGTCGGCGAGGCCGCACATGCGGTGATCGACGTCGAGATTCCCGCGGCCGGCGGCGATGGTGGCGCGATCGCGCTCGGTGCCGACGGCAGCATCGCCTTCCCGTTCAACACCGAAGGCATGTACCGCGGCTGGATCGGCGCCGACGGCGTGCCGCACGTGGCGGTGTTCGACGAGGCGCTGCCGCTGCCCTCGCCGCGCGACTGAGGCGCTGTTCGAGGCCTGTCGCGCGTGCCGCCGGAGGGGGCGTGACAGGACAAGGCAGGGTCTGGACGCCACCAACCGGCGGCAATCAAACGCCGTGGCGTCCCTTGCGATGCTGCTTCCCGGCCGCAGGGCACGCCTGCAGCCGACGCCTGCGCCTCTCTGGCGCAGGCAGGCCTCCGCATGAGGCCTGGCGCCAGGACGGAACGGACTTCGGATCAGAAGCGCGTGCGCGACACGCCCGGAAAATCGACCGGAAACGACACGCTCGTCGGTACCGGCCGCCCGCCGACCGTCGCCGGCCGGTACACCCAGCGCCGCGCCGCATCGGTCGCCGCAGCGTCCATCCGCGGATCGCCCGACGACCGCGTGACCTCCACCCGTTCCACGCTGCCATCGGCGGCCAGGTGGACCTCCAGGGTCGTGCTGCGATCGACCCCATCCATCGGCGAACCGGGCGGATAGTGCACCGGATGGATGCCGCGCGAATGCTGCACCACGGTCACCCCCACCCGCGGGCCGCTCAGCGCGGGCGCCCGTGTGTCGTGCTCGACCGCCGGCGGGAGATCGACCCGGCACCGCCAGGCATCGGGCTGGCTGCGCCGTTCCGGTGCCGCGCGCGCGATCGAACACGCGTGCGCATTGTCGTCGGCGTCGACGAAGCGCTGCACCGTCTTGCCGCCGTGGACCAGCGCCCATGGCAGCGGCTGCGCGGACGATGGGGCGGCGAAGGCGACCAGCAACGCGGCAGCCGGAAGCATGGAGCTGGCACCCGCGAGACGGAGGGATCGATGCATGAGGTCGCTGCGCTGGAGGAGTGGGGGCGGCGGTGCCGGCTCAGTTCAGGGCGAACGCGACCGGGATCGACACGGTGCCCGCCGCCGGGCGGCCGCCGATCATGGCCGGGCGATAGACCCAGCGCCCGGCAGCGGCCACCGCAGCGGCATCCAGGTCGGGATGGCCGGTCGATGCGGCGATCTCGATGCGGGCGATGCTGCCGTCGCCGTTCACGTGGACCGCCAGCTGCGCCTCACCCTGGATCCCGTGTCTGAACGCCTCGGGCGGATACCGCGGCGGATTGGTGTTCTTCGAATGGATCACCACCGAAGCGCCGATATCCGATGCGTCCCGTTCCAGCGGGGCGCCGGCCGCATCGGCCTCGACCTGCGCCGGCACGTCGGCGAGGCAGCGCCAGGCGTTGTCGGCGTTCATCCGGCCACGCTCGAAGCGGGCCTGCGAGCAGGCGGCGGCGTTGTCATGGTGCTCGACGAAGCGCGCCATCGGCTCGCCCTCGTGCAGCAGCACCCACGGCAGGTCCTGCGTGGGCTGCGCCTGGGCCAGGGCGCTGACCAGCGCGAGGGTGGAGATCAGCAGGGATAACAACGGACGACGCATGCGCTGGTCACCGGTGGCGATGTGAAGGCGCTGATTGTCGGCAACCAGGCGGTGGCGGGCAAACCCGCCCGCGGCGCACGCTACTGTCAACGCCTTGGATCGGACCGCCCGGAGGCCCACAATCGACGGTTCTTTCCGCAGTCGGTTGCACGCTCCATGGCAGAGATGTCCGTCGCGCTCGCGCGCAAGATCGCCCAGACCATCGCCGAGGAGATCGGTGCCCAGACCCAGCAGGTGCATGCCGCGGTCGGCCTGCTCGACGAAGGCGCGACGGTGCCGTTCATCGCGCGCTACCGCAAGGAAGTCACCGGCGGTCTGGATGACACCCAGCTGCGCAACCTCGAAGTGCGCCTGACCTACCTGCGCGAGATGGAGGACCGGCGCGCGGCGATCCTGTCCAGCATCGAGGAGCAGGGCAAGCTGACCGACGCGCTGCGTGGCGAGATCGAAGCCGCCGACAGCAAGTCGCGGCTGGAAGACCTGTACCTGCCGTACAAGCAGAAGCGCCGCACCCGCGCGCAGATCGCGCGCGAGGCCGGGCTGGAGCCGCTGGCCGATGGCCTGCTGGCCGACCCGACCCAGGTGCCGGAAACCTTCGCCGCCGGTTTCGTCGATGCCGACAAGGGCGTGGCCGACGCCAAGGCCGCGCTGGAAGGTGCGCGCGCCATCCTGATCGAGCGCTGGGGCGAGGATGCGGCCCTGCTCGGCGAGCTGCGCGGCTGGCTCGATGCGAACGGGCAGATCCGGGCAAAGGTGGTCGAAGGCAAGGAAACCGCCGGCGAGAAGTTCCGCGACTATTTCGACCACGCCGAGCCGCTGGCGAAGATTCCCTCGCACCGCCTGCTCGCCCTGTTCCGCGGACGCCGCGAGGAATTCCTGCAGCTGGAGCTGGAACCGGGCAGCGACGTCGACGCCGGCAACGCCTATGCCGAAGGCCGGATCGCACTGCAGGCCGGCATCGCCGACCAGGGCCGCGCCGCCGACACCTGGCTGCGCAGCGCCTGCCGCCTGGCGTGGCGCGCGAAGATCCACCTGCACCTGATGCTCGACCTGTTCAACCAGGCCCGCGAACGCGCCGAGGCCGAGGCGATCACCGTGTTCGGCGACAACCTCAAGGACCTGCTGCTGGCCGCGCCGGCCGGCCCGAAGGCGGTGCTCGGCCTCGACCCGGGCCTGCGCACGGGGGTGAAGGTCGCCGTCGTCGATGCCACCGGCAAGCTGGTCGCCACCGACACCATCTATCCGCATGAGCCCAAGCGCCAGTGGGACGCGTCGCTGGCCTCGCTGAAGAAGCTGTGCGCGGTTCATGGGGTCGAACTGGTCGCGATCGGCAACGGCACCGCCTCGCGCGAGACCGACAAGCTGGCCGGCGATCTGCTCAAGCTGCTGCCGGAACAGAAGATCCAGAAGATCGTCGTCAGCGAAGCCGGCGCCTCGGTGTATTCGGCCTCGGAACTGGCGGCGAAGGAGTTCCCGGGCCTGGACGTGTCGCTGCGCGGCGCGGTGTCGATCGCGCGACGCCTGCAGGATCCGCTGGCCGAGCTGGTCAAGATCGAACCCAAGGCGATTGGTGTCGGCCAGTACCAGCACGACGTCGACCAGTACCGGCTGGCGCGGGCGCTGGATGCGCGCGTCGAGGACTGCGTGAACGCGGTCGGCGTGGATGTGAACACCGCCTCGGCCGCGTTGCTGGCGCGCGTGTCGGGCCTGTCGGCCACGGTGGCCGAGAACATCGTCGTGCATCGCGACCAGCACGGCGCGTTCGCTTCGCGCAAGGCGCTGCTGAAGGTGCCGCGGCTGGGCGAGAAGACCTTCGAGCAGTGCGCCGGCTTCCTGCGCATCGCCGATGGCGAGCAGCCGCTGGATGCGTCCTCGGTGCACCCGGAGGCCTACCCGGTGGTCGAACGCATCCTTGCCGGCAGCGGCCGCGGGGTGAAGCAGATCATCGGCGACAGCGCCTTCCTGCGCGGGCTGAAGGCCGAGCAGTTCACCGACGAACAGTTCGGCCTGCCGACCGTGCGCGACATCCTGAAGGAACTGGAAAAGCCCGGCCGCGACCCGCGCCCGGAGTTCAAGGCCGCGCAGTTCGCCGACGGCGTCGAGGACATCAAGGACCTGCGCCCGGGCATGGTGCTGGAAGGCGTGGTCAGCAACGTCGCCGCGTTCGGCGCCTTCGTCGACATCGGCGTGCACCAGGACGGCCTGGTCCACATCTCGGCGCTGTCGGACAAGTACGTGAAGGATCCGCGCGAGGTGGTGAAGGCTGGCGACATCGTCAAGGTGAAGGTGCTGGAGGTCGACGTGGCGCGCAAGCGCATCGCCCTGACCCGGCGCCTGGACGACCCGGTCGGCGAGGCCACCAGCGGTCCGCGCGCCGGACGTGGCGGCGAGCGCGACCAGCGCGATGCCCGCGGCGGCAACGGTCCGCGCGGTGGTGGTCGCGGCAATGGCGGCGGCGCACGTCCGCAGCAGCAGACCGCGGCGCCGTTCAACAGCGCGATGGCCGATGCGCTGAAAGGGCTGCGCCGCGGCTGATCGCCAGGTGCGCACCGTGTCGCGGTGCGCTGCCCTCAACGGGCGGGATCGTCCATTCCCGCCCTGTCCTCCCGACAGGAGCACCCGCATGCCGACGCTCGACACCCTGCATCGCCACTTCCGCCTGATCGCGCTGCTGGCCGTCGCGCTCAGCGCGCTCACCTGGGCGGTCGATCTGGCCGGCCTGGTCTACGTCTGCCCGTACTGCCGCGCGCAGCGCACGGTCATCGGCCTGCTCGGCCTGCTGATGCTGCTGCCTGATCCGCGCCACTGGCTTGTGCGCTGGTTCGCCGCGGTGTTCGCAGTCTTCGGCCTGGTCGTCGCCTGCATGCAGCACTTCAACCAATGGAAGAAGATCAACGCCGGCACCTTCGAGTTCTCCTCGATGTGGTACGCCGACCCGTTCGTGCTGTCTGGCGCGGCGATCTTCATCATCACCGGGCTGGCGCTGCTGCTGTTCTCGAAGCCGGCGGCGCGCTGAGGCACCGGCGCCCGGCGCGCGTCAGGCCTGGCGGTCGGCGTCCACGCGGCGGCCGTACTTGTCCATGCGCGTGCCGCAGGACGGGCAGGTCCAGCCGCCCCACATCAGCTGGTGCAGATCGGCCGGCACGCGCAGTGGCGGCATCCGTGCACTGCACTGCGGGCAATGCACCGCTTCGAGGTTGATGCCGAGTTCGTCGCGCATGCGTCGTTTCTCCGTTGCCTGATGGCCCGCGTGGTGGCCGGGATGGCTGCAGGATCGCATCGGCACGCGCCACTCTTGCGTGAAGAGGCGCAGTCCGCTGCATTCAAGGCGTCGCCACGCGCATGGCGGCGCAGCGTATCAAAGCGGCGGATGCCACACGATCAGCGCTGCACGTCGCCCACATTCAGGCGTGGCGGATGCGCGACGGATCAGCGCGGCGGGTCTAGCGCCGCGTGACCGGTCCAGCGACAGGCCGACTTCAGCGTGCGCGGACAGCGCAGCGCGCGTCCGGCCGGCAGGCGGTAGCCGGGCGTGTCGGTGACGATGATGTCGCGGTGGAAACTGCGCCGGTACATGCAGATGCCGTCGAGCGCGGTCTCGAAACCGAACTGGTAGCGCTCGGCGACCGCAGCGGCGGCGGCGTCCTTGAGCGGCTCCATGTAGTACGTATGGATGCGGACCCCGCCGCGGTCCAGGCACTGGCCCTGCGGATGCAGCCAGTACACCTCGTAGCGCCGCCAGTCGCGCGGATCCTCGATCGGCGTGTCGGCGAACTGCAGGCTCACCACCTTGACCGGCCTGCCGGGCACGTCGTCGGTCGCATCGAAGCGGGCGCTCAGCTGTTCGAGCCGGTAATGGCGCAGCCGCGGCAGGCGGATCTCGAACGTGCGCGCCTGCTCGGACCAGCGCCCATGCATCTGCACCTCGCGCCTGCGCGCATCGCCAGGGCCGGCGGTGCGGTTGCGCATGTACTCCAGGCCCACCGCGTTGCAATCCACGGCCGGCAGGCAGCGCGGGGTGAGGCCTTCGGGCACGTGCAGCGTCACGGTGCCGTGGCTGTCCATGGCATCGACCTGCGCCGCGTCCAGCGTACGCAGCTGCAATCCGCCGCCGTCGTAGACGAAGCCCTCGTTGAGCGAGGGAAACTGCAGCGCGGTGCGATGGACCATGCCGCACCCGGCGAGCAGCGCGAGCAGCGGCGCGACGAAGGCCAGGCGTGCTGCGCGCGGGCCCGGCCAGCGCGTCATTCGGCACCGCCCGCCGCGGCCGGCGCTGGCGGCTGCCAGTAGGCGCTGAAGCGCGGATCCTGGTAGACCCGCGGGATCCGCACCCGCACCGGCGAGCGGAGGACGCGGCCGGGCGTGCCGGTCGTCACGATCGCGCGCGCCTGCTCCTGACGGAACACGCACAGGCCCTCGAAGCGGGTGTCGAACCGGAACGGATAGCGCTCGCCGTCGATGGTCGCGCCCTTGTCGTCGGCGTACTCGATCGGCTGGATGCGGCCGCGGTCGATGCACTGTCCGTGCTGGCCGCGCCAGAACGCGTCGTGGCGGTCGGCATCGTCCGCGTCGACGACGGCGGTCTCGGTCAGCGGGAAGTCCACGCGCATGTCCTGCGCGCCGGCGGCTTCCGGCGTCCGCACCCACACCAACAGCGAGATCGGATGGTAGCCGGCGACGTGCGGCACCGGCAGGCGCAGCACGCCGTGCGCGTCCGGCTCAAGGCCGCGCGCCTCGAGGTTGCGCCAGCGCGCGCCCGTCACGCCCTTGCCGCGGTTCCTGGCGTACATCAGCGAAACCGACGGCCGGCCGTGCGGCTGCCGTCCCATCGTCGTCCCCGCCGGCAGCGTCAGCACGATCTCGCCGAACCCCGGCATCGCCAGGTATGCGTCACGCTCCACGGTGCGCTGCTGGTGGTCGAGCTGCGGCGCACCGAAGCCGTCGTTGAGTGCCGGCACGTTCTGTGGAAAGGCCAGCATCGTGCTGCAGCCGGACAGCAGCAACGCCAGCGCCGCTGCCGGAAGCCACCGCAGGCCACCGTGGCACCGGCGCAACGCTTCGGTTCGCATCCCTGGCACATCGTCTCCTTGTTCCGGCCACGTATCGGGCGCACGGCGACGCCGCGGCGCGCGCAGCGTACAGGAAGGGATCCGCTGCGCGTGAGTCCATGCGCTCATGCATCGTTCAAGCGCCATCGGCGCCTGCGGGCCGGCGTGTGGTCCGCGCCTACTCGGCCCACTCGATGTCGCTGGTGAACACGATGGTCAACCAACGGTCGGGCGAGGCGGCGCCGAGCGCGTCGCCGACCTCGTCGCGGATCGCGTCCCAGGCTTCCAGCGTGCGCGCGGGCAGACCGGCCGGGACGATGAAGTACAGCTCGATCTGCCTGCCGCGGCCGACGCGCGCGACATAGGCGCGATACGACAGGAAGCCATGCCGCGCGACCGTAGCCGCCGCCACCGCATCGACCTCACGCTTCAGTTCGAGCGGCGTCACCAGCAGGATGTCGGCCAGCGCCTGGCGGATCGTGGCCAGCGGCATCGGGATGATCACCACGCAGACCAGCGCCAGCACCGCCGGATCGATGTAGGGTGCGATCCAGGCCAGCGCCGTGCCTTCGACCAGCGCACCGGCCACGAACGCGACCAGCAATGCGGCGGTGATCGCACCGGACATCATCCAGCCCTTCGCATCCAGCGCGACCAGCTGCGAGCGCAGCCGGCGGTTGACGCGCAGCGCGAACACCGACATCGCGCTGCAGGCCAGCAGCGTGATCGACGCATAGACGATGGCCTGGCCGAACTGCAGCGGCCGGCCGCCATCGAACAGGCTGCCGACCGCGTTGATGAAGGCGTAGACCGCCGCGCCGGTCAGCATCAGTCCGTTGAGCGCCAGCACCATCGGCTCCAGGTGCCAGAAGCCCATCGTGAAGCGGTCGGCGAAGCGCCGGTCCTGCGCCCCGGTCGCGGCGTAGCCGGCGATCAGCCGCGACACCAGCAGCGCGATCATCGTCATCGCCCCGTCGACCAGCGAGTACACGCCGTCGAACACGATCGCGAACGAGCCCGACAGCCAGCCGAACACGATGCCGAGCGCGGCCACCGCCAGCGTGGTCGCGATCGAGAAGCGCAGCGCGCCCTGCTCGGTGATGCCGGCCGTGCGCGCGGACTGCGGTGGTGTCGACCCTGTCATCGCAGGCCTCCGTTTCCGTTCCCTGCGGTCGGCGCCGTGTCGCGCCGAGCGCGCGTCACTCACGCCACCCGGCTGCGCCGGATCCGCTCCAGGTGCACCAGCAGCAGCGAGATCGCGGCCGGGGTCATGCCGGGGATGCGCTGCGCCTGGCCGATGGTCTGCGGGCGCACCTTCGCCAGCTTCTGCTGCAGTTCGGCCGACAGGCCGGAGACACCGGCGTAGTCGAAATCCAGCGGCACCGCGGTGTGCTCGTTGCGCTGCTGGCGCGCGATCTCGTCGCGCTGGCGGTCGAGGTAGCCGGCGTACTTGATGCCGATCTCGACCTGCTCGGCCACCTTCGCATCGTCCACGCCCGGGCCCAGCGCCGGCACCGTCATCAGCCTGGCGTAGTCCAGCTCGGGCCGCTTGATCAGGTCCAGCGCGTTGGTTTCGCGGCTGACCGCCACGCCGAGCGTGGCCTCGACTTCGCGGCCGAGCGCATTGGCCGGCGTCGCCCACAGCGCGCGCAGGCGCGCGGTCTCGCGTTCGACCGCGGCCTGCTTGGCCTCGAAGCGCGCCCAGCGCTGGTCGTCGACCAGGCCCAGGCCGCGGCCGATGCCGGTCAGGCGCACGTCCGCGTTGTCCTCGCGCAGCTGCAGCCGGTATTCGGCGCGGCTGGTGAACATGCGGTAGGGCTCGTTGGTGCCGTGGGTGATCAGGTCGTCGACCAGCACGCCGAGATAGGCCTCGTCGCGGCGCGGGCACCAGCTGTCCTGGCCGCGCACGTGGCGGGCGGCGTTGAGGCCGGCCAGCAGGCCCTGCGCGGCGGCCTCTTCGTAGCCGGTGGTGCCGTTGATCTGGCCGGCGAAGAACAGGCCGGACACCAGCTTGGTCTCCAGCGAGGCCTTCAGCCCGCGCGGGTCGAAGAAGTCGTATTCGATCGCATAGCCCGGGCGGGTGATGTGGGCGTGCTCGAAGCCGCGGATCGACCGCACCAGCTCCAGCTGCACGTCGAACGGCAGCGAGGTCGAGATGCCGTTCGGATAGATCTCGACCACGTCCAGGCCTTCGGGCTCGACGAAGATCTGGTGGCTGGCCTTCTCGGCGAAGCGCACTACCTTGTCCTCGATCGACGGACAGTAGCGCGGGCCGATGCCCTCGATCTGGCCGCTGTACAGCGGCGAGCGGTGCAGCGCGTCGCGGATGATCTGGTGGGTGCGTTCGGTGGTGTGGGTGATCCAGCAGCTGACCTGGCGCGGGTGCTGGGTCACGTCACCGAGGAAGGACATCACCGGCAGCGGATCGTCGCCGGGCTGCTCGTCCATCTGCGCGTAGTCCAGCGAACGGCCGTCGATCCGCGGCGGCGTACCGGTCTTCAGTCGGTCGATGCCGAACGGGCGTTCGCGCAGGCGCGCGGCCAGCGTGGTCGCCGGCGGGTCGCCCATGCGCCCCGCGGTGTACTGGGTCTCGCCGATGTGGATCTTGCCGGCCAGGAAGGTGCCGGCGGTCAGCACCACCGCGGGCGCCTCGAAGCGCAGGCCGGTCTGGGTCAACACGCCGCGCACGGCGTCGCCTTCGATCAGCAGGTCGTCGACCGCGGCCTGGAACACGGTCAGGTTGGGCTGGGATTCGACGATGCGGCGGATCGCCATCCGGTACAGGTTGCGGTCGGCCTGGCAGCGGGTCGCACGCACCGCCGGCCCCTTGGACGCATTGAGCGTGCGCCACTGGATGCCGGCCAGATCGGCCGCATGCGCCATCGCACCGCCCAGCGCGTCGATCTCCTTGACCAGATGGCCCTTGCCGATGCCGCCGATCGCCGGGTTGCAGCTCATCGCGCCGATGGTCTCGACGTTGTGGGTCAGCAGCAGGGTGCGCGCACCGCTGCGCGCGGCCGCCAGCGCGGCCTCGGTGCCGGCGTGGCCGCCGCCGATCACGATCACGTCATGGCGGTGGAAGTCTGCGGTGGTGCTCATGGGGCGTTCTCTGCCGGCTGCGGGCGGCGGTGCGGATGCGCGGGACGGGCGGATGGAAGCGGCGGGGCCTGCCGCGTCGGCAGGTGCGGCCGCGCGACGGGCCGGCGCGCATTCTAGCGCCCGCCGCGGCTGCCGGCCGGCACGATTGGCACGCTTCCTGCTGTAGTTCCCCTGCACCCATCACGACAGGCGCGATGCGCCGGCTGGAATTGGAACAGGGGCCAGCCAGGTGCGTGGTGGGGAAGCGCGGGGGCCGGTAGTCGGGGGACTGCCGGCCCCTCTTTTTTGCCCGGATGCCGGGCGGCCCGCGCTGGCAGGCGCGATTCCACGACGCCGGAAAAGCGTCAGCCCGGGCATGCCCGGGCTGACTGAGAGGCGTCGACGTCCGGCAGGGCCGGAACAGGGGGGATCCAGATTTCCCGACCGGACATCGACATGGAAGTCTTCGGACGGTTGCGTCAGAAAGCGACGCTGTCCGTCACTGCTTGGCGCCTAGCTTGCGACCAGATCGCGGCAAGCGCAAGAGCCCCCTCAGGGCTCTTGTGTGCGTCGGTTCTCATTCCGCTCACGCGACTGCATGGGGCGCTCCATCCGCTGCATCGGGCGGGCTTCCTGCTGCGGCCGGGGCTGCATGGCCGGACGCGGACCACCCGCATCGGGGCGGCCCTGGAACTGCGCCGGACGCGGCTGCGAGGACATCCGCGGACCCGACTGCGCCGGCCCGGGACGCGGCCCCATCTGGCGGGCCTCCATCATGCTGCGGTCCGGGCCACTGTTGCCGCGCCGGATCCGCTCCAGGTCGCGCCAGGGCGCGCGGTCCGACCCGCGCGGCGGCGGCGGTGGGCCGCCGGCGTTGCCGCCCGGCGCAGGCTGCTGCCCGCCATCCGGGCGCGGACGCGGCGGATGCGGATGCTGCGGATACGGGGGACGCACGTAGTAGGTGCCCGGATAGTACGGGCCGGGGTAGCCCCAGCTGTTGTACCCGTAGGGATAGCTGCGGCCGTAGTAGACGCCCAGCGTGGAACCGGGCGCGTAGTACGGATAGCCGTAGCCACCGCCCTGATAGCGGTACTCGGTGCGCGGCTGCCCGGAGTAGTAGCCACCACCGGTGCCGACGTAGTCGTAGGTCGTGCAGCCGCCCAGGGCGAGCAGCAGACCGAGTCCGGCCAGGAGACGACGCGACGACATGACCGATTCCCCCCACAGAGCGTGAGTGGACAGCTTCCCGCGCGCGCATTGAATCCGTGCTTAATCCTTCCGCCACGGGCATCGGGACAGGTGCATGCGCTACGCTTGCGTACATGACGTCCCGCTTCCCCGGACACGACCAGGTCCTTGCCGCCGCTGCGCGGATCGCCCCCCATACCGCCCCGACGCCGGTCCTGCGGTCGCACACGCTGGACGCGCTGGCCGGATGCACGCTGGCGTTCAAGGCCGAGCATCTGCAGCGCAGCGGCGCGTTCAAGTTCCGCGGCGCCTGCAACGCGGTCTGGTCGCTGGACCAGGCCGATGCCGCACGCGGCGTGGTCACCCATTCGTCGGGCAACCACGGCGCCGCGCTGGCGCTGGCCGCACGGACCCGCGGCATTCCCTGCCACGTGGTGGTCCCGGACGGCGCGGTCGCGGCCAAGCTGGCCAACATCCAGCGCCATGGCGCCACGCTGTGGCGCTGCGCCGCAACCCAGGCCGCACGCGAGGCGACCTGCGCCGAGGTCCAGGCCAGCACCGGCGCGGTGCTGGTCCATCCCTACGCGGATCCGGCGGTGATCGCCGGCCAGGGCACGGCCGCGCTCGAACTGGTCGGCAGCGAGGGTCCCTTCGACACGCTGGTGGTGCCGGTGGGCGGCGGCGGGCTGGCCGCCGGGACCGCGCTGGCCCTGGCCGGCGCCCTGCCCGACTGCGCGCTGGTACTGGCCGAGCCGGCCGGGGCCGCCGATACCGCGCGTTCGCTGGCCGCCGGCAGCCGCCTGGTCGACTTCGTCCCCGACACGCTCTGCGACGGCCTGCGCGGTACGCTGGGCGAGCCGAATTTCGCGCTGCTGCAGGCCCACGGCGCGGACACCGTGGTGGTGGACGACGACGCCACCGTGGCCGCGATGCGGCTGCTGTGGACGATCCTCAAGCAGACCGTCGAGCCGTCCTCGGCGATCGCGCTGGCCGCGGTCCTGGCCGAGCCGGCGCGCTTTGCCGGCAAGCGGGTCGGCGTGATCCTGTCCGGCGGCAACGTCGACCTGGACGCACTGCCATGGTGAAGGGCAAGCGCCGTCGCGGCGCCTTCGGCTGGCTGTGGCGGCTGACCGTGCTGCTGCTGCTGTGGCTTGGCGCGGTCGCGGCCTGGATCGTCTGGGTCGGGCAGCGCGACCAGGCCATCGATGCCGACGCGATCATCGTGCTCGGCGCCGCCGCCTACGATGCGCGCCCGTCGCCGGTGTTCGAGGAGCGGATCCGCCACGGGCTGGACCTGTACCGCGCCGGCTATGCGCCGACGCTGCTGTTCACCGGCGGCTACGGTACCGGCGCGCGCTTCGCCGAGTCGCAGGTCGCGCGCCGCTACGCGCTGCGCGCGGAGATCCCGGCCTCGGCGATCCTGATCGAGACCCGCTCGCGCACCACCCGGCAGAACCTGGTCGAAGCGCGCAGCGTGATGCAGCAGGCCGGCCTGCACCGGGCGATCGTGGTCAGCGACCCGCTGCACATGGCGCGCGCGTTGCGGCTGTGCCGCGAGCTGGGCATCGACGCGGTCGGCTCGCCCACGCCGAGCACGCGCTTCCGCAGTTTCCAGACCCAGTGGAAGTTCCTGCTGCAGGAGGTCTACTTCTTCCACCGCGACCTGGTCGCCAAGGGCGCCTGAGCATCGCGCCGGGCGCCGTATCATGGGCGCCCCCGCACGGACCCCAGGACCCTGTCATGAAGATCGACGGCAGCCGCCGCCAGGACCGCACCATCGAACTGGTGCTCGCCTACTACGCCGCCTTCAACCGTGGCGACCGCGAGGCGATGCTCGCGCTGCTGGACGACGACGTGGCCCACGACCTCAACCAGGGCGCCCGCGAGACCGGACGCGAGGCCTTCGCCGCCTTCATGCAGCGCATGGACGGCAGCTACCGCGAGCAGCTGCGCGACATCGTGGTGATGGCCAGCGACGACGGCGACCGGGCCGCGGCCGAGTACGTCGTGCACGGCGAGTACCTGCGCGACGACGAAGGCCTGCCGCCGGCGCGCGGCCAGACCTACGTGCTGCCGGGCGGCGCGTTCTTCGAGATCCGTGGCGACCGCATCGCCCGGGTCAGCAACTACTACAACCTGCAGGACTGGATCGCCCAGGTGTCCTGAGACGTCCGGCGTCGGCGGGGCCGCACCGCCGCCGCGCGCCAGGCCTCACAGCAGGATGATGCCGACCACCACCAGCGCGAACAGGCTCCATTTCAGGAACTGGTAGAGCGGGTTGTTGCGCTCCTTCAGCGCCTTGGCCTTCAGCCGGACCACGTAGAAGTAGCGGAACGCGCGGTTGATGCCGCCGGTGCCGTCGCCGTCCTGGTTGGGCGAGGCGCCGGCCGCCAGCAGGGTGCGCCCGACCAGCCGGTTCAGCGCCTGCGCCCAGCGCCAGCGCATCGGCCGCTCGATGTCGCAGAACAGGATGATGCGGTCGCTCTGGCTGTCGTTGCGCGCGTGGTGGATGTAGGTCTCGTCGAACATCGTCCACGCGCCGTCGCGCCAGCTGTGGCGCTGGCCGTCGACCTCGATGTAGCAGCGGTCGTCGTTGGGCGTGGCCAGGCCCAGGTGCAGCCGGATCGAGCCGGCGAACGGGTCGCGGTGCGGGCGCAGCTCGCTGCCCGGCGGCAGCTCGGCGAACATCGCGGCCTTCACCGTGGGGATCGAGGCCAGCAGCGCGGTGGTCTGCGGGCACAGCGCCGCCGCCGACGGATGCGCGGTGCCGTACCACTTCAGGTAGAAGCGCTTCCAGCCGCGGCGGAAGAACG
The DNA here is from genome assembly GCF_014851915.1 of Xanthomonas sp. XNM01. Classification (GTDB taxonomy): domain Bacteria; phylum Pseudomonadota; class Gammaproteobacteria; order Xanthomonadales; family Xanthomonadaceae; genus Pseudoxanthomonas. The sequence goes on along the minus strand of NZ_JACVAP010000007.1, from coordinate 86,766 downwards.
AGTTGAAGCCGACGTCGGTGTAGCCGTCCGCGGCGCGGATCTTCTTCATCTCCTGCAGCGCGAGGGCCTCGTCGCGGATCGTGGTCCAGTGCGTGCGCAGCGGCAGCAGCTCGGGGAACTCGCGGTCCGGATCGATGAACGGGGTGGTCGGCACCCGCGAGCACAGGTACATCACCGAGTTGATCGGCGCCATGAAGGTCGAATGGTCCAGCAGCTGGCGGCTGAGCCGGTGGCGGACGCGGCCGCGGTAATGCACGTGCAGCGCCGAGGCGACGAACAGGGTGACGAGCAGCCACTTGATCATGGGGGCGGGAGGCGAAGGGGGAAGGAACCGGCTGGCCGGACGGAAGGCATGCGCGGACGCCGTGGCTACTCGCGCCGGCGGATCGGGATCCGCGAGACCGGCACGCTGGCCACGTCCATGCCCTGCTGGCGGATCGGCGCGCCCGGGTCGGGCGACCAGGCATGCGCGTACAGCACGTCCCAGCTGCTGGGCAGGGTGCCGCCGGCCGTGCGCAGCGGTTCGTAGGCCGCGGCGGCGGCACTGAAGCGGCCGCGCCCGGTCAGGGTCCGGCGGCGCGTGGCCAGCGCATTGGTCGCGCCCATCGCACGCAGCTCGCGCATCAGCGCGGGCAGGTCGGGATAGGTCAGGGTGAACAGGTCGCGGTCCAGCACCGGGTCGCGGAAGCCGGCCGCCATCAGCGCATCGCCGAACTGGGCGATGGTCGCGAACGGGCTGACGTGCGGCGCGTGGTCGGCCTGCGCGAAGGCCTCGCGCAGTTCGACCAGGGTGTCGGGACCGAAGCTCGAACACAGCAGCAGGCCGCCGGGCTTGAGCACGCGCCGGAACCCGGCGAACACCGCGGGCAGATCGTCGATCCACTGCAGGCACAGGTTGCTGTGGATCAGGTCGACGCTGCCATCGGCCAGCGGCAGCGCGCGCGCGTCGGCGGCCAGGCGCGAGAACGGCTTCCACCAGCCGGCCTGCTTCTTCGCCTGGCGCAGCATCGGCGCCGAGACGTCCAGCGCCAGCACCTGCGCCTTCGGCCAGCGCTTCTTCATCGCCGCGGCCGCGTGGCCGGTGCCGCTGCCGACGTCCAGCACCACCTGCGGCACGGTGTCGTCCAGATACTCGAGCGAGCCGAGCAGGCGCGTGCCGACCTCCTGCTGCAGGGCGGCGGCGGCATCGTAGCCGGCGGCCGCGCGCGCGAAGGCGCGGCGGAGATGGCGGGAATCGAACAGGGGATCCATCGGAACGCGGGACCGCAGCGGCTCAGGGCACGTCATTGTCGGCGAAAGCGGCCAGCGCCGCCGCAACCTGGTCGGCATGCGCGAGAAACGGTGCGTGCCCGCCGCCGGCGATCTCGATGAAGCGCGCACCCGGCGCCAGCGCCGCGGCATCGCGCATGCCGGCCGGCGGCACCAGCCGGTCGCGGCGTCCGGCCAGCCACAGGCTCGGCACGCGCAGTGCCGGCAGGCTGCGCCGCAGGTCGCTGTGCCCGAGCAGGTGCAGGCCCTGCTGCAGCGCGGCCGGATCCGGCGCGCCGCGCGCATGCAGCAGCGCGCGCATCGCCGCGAGTTCGTCGCGGCCCTGTTCGCTGCCCAGCGTGTCCAGCGCGATGAAGCGCTCCAGGGTGCCGGCATAGTCCTCGCCCAGATCCTGGCCGAAGCGCGCGAACACCTCCGGCGCGACCGCATGCGCCCACTGCCCGCCTTTCACGAAGCGCGGCGTGCTGGCGATCATCGCCAGGCCGCGCACGGTGGGCAGGGTCGCGGCGGCGCGCAGCGCGAACAGTCCGCCCAGCGACCAGCCCAGCCACAGCGCCGGCGGCGTGCGTGCGCCGATCTCGCTGACCACGCTGGCCAGTGCCAGCGGCGTCGCGCTGCCGCGGCTGTGGCCGTGCCCGGGCAGGTCGACCAGATGCAGGCGGAAGCGGTCGGCCAGACGCTCGAGCAGCGGCGCGAACACGCCGCCGTGCAGCGCCCAGCCGTGGATCAGGACCAGGTCGCGGCCGTGGCCATGGGTCTCGATATGCATGCGCGCATTGTCGCCGATCGCATCGGCGTGCCGCGGCCGGGACGGCTCAGGCGACGGCGCCGCGCACCTGTGGCGGGTGCTCGCGGGCGGCCGCGACCGCCTCCAGCAGCGCCTGCACCTGGGCGGGCGTATGCAGCGCGGTCAGGCTCACCCGCAGCCGCGAGCGCCCCTCCGGCACCATGGGCGGACGCACCGCCGGCACCAGGAATCCGGCACGCTCCAGCGCCTGCGACATCGCCACCGTGGTGATCTCGTCGCCGCACAGGATCGGCTGGATCGGCGTGGACGAGGCGGTCAGGTCCAGGCCCAGCCGGCCGGCGCCGGCGCGGAACAGCGCGACCAGTTCGGCGATGCGGTCGCGCCGCCAGTCGTCGCGACGCGCCAGCCGCAGCGCGGCCAGCGACGCGGCCGCCAGGGCCGGAGGCAGCGCGGTCGTCTGCAGGCTGGCGGTCGCGGTGGCCGCGACATGCTCGACCAGGTCCGCGTCGCCCACCAGCACCGCGCCGTAGCCGCCGAGCGCGGTGCCCAGCGACACCTGCTGCAGCGGCACCTCGGCGACGCCGAGCCCGGCCTCGGCGACGCAGCCGCGTCCCTCCGGACCGAGCACGCCGACGCCGTGGGCATCGTCCACGTACAGCAGCGCCTGCGTGGTGCGCGCGACCAGCGACAACGCGCGCAGCGGCGCCAGATCGCCGTCCATGCCGAACACCGCGTCGGTGGCCAGCATCGCCGCACCGCTGCCGGCCTGGCGCAGCTGGCGCATCGCGCCTTCGGCGTCCAGATGCGGATACCGGCGCAGGCGCGCGCCGGCCAGGCGGGTGGCGTCGACCAGGCCGGCGTGGTTGAGCCGGTCCTGGACGCACACGTCCTCGTCCTCGAGCAGGGCCTGCTGCACCGCCAGGCTGGCCGCGTAGCCGTCGCCGAACAGCCGCGCGCACGGATAGCCCAGCCAGTCGGCCAGTTCCTGCTCGAGCTGCGCATGCAGCGCATGCCGGCCGGTGCAGGCTGCGGGCGCGCTCGCACCGAAGCCTTCGCGCGCGGCCGCATCCTGCAGCGCGGCGCCGACCTCGAACTGCTGGGCCAGGCCCAGATGATCGTCGCCGCCGAATCCGGTCAGCCAGCGGCCGTCGAGCTCCACCCGGACCCCGTCGCGTCGGCTCACGCTGCGCAGGACCTGCCCGCGGCCCAGCGCGGTGCGCAGCCGGCGCCGTGCGGCCAGGCGTGCGTGGATGTCGATGCGGCTCACCGGCGGTTCCTCCCTACGAAGACGGCAGCGGCCCGCGGGCGCCGGACCGCCGGCGCTCCGCATGCGACGACGCTGCCGCCGGCCGTTCCTGCGCCGTTCCCACCCCGGGACCGGCCTTGCTCCGATTATGCCGCGGCCCGCTCCACCTCGCGGACCGCCGCGACGCATGGCGCCGTGGCCTCGGTCCGGCCTGGATGCGGCGATCGCCCAGCCGCGCGGTGTCGGTTTCCTGATGCGCGTGGACGCCGTTTTCCGATGGCCGCCGCTGCACACGCCGGTCACTGTGGGCCATGTCCGGACCGACGCCACCGCCCTCTCCCACGCCCGATCCGCGCTGGCCGCGCCTGCTGGCCGGACTGCGCCGCCTGGTCCGCAGCGACTGGCTGCTGCCGCGGCGCTGTCTGGTCTGCGACGAGGCCGGCGACGCCGGGCGCGACCTGTGCGAGGCATGCCGGCAGGCGCTGCCGGTGCTGCGCAGCGCGTGCCGGCGCTGTGCGCTGCCCCTGCCGCTGCCGGGCGTCTGCGGCCACTGCCAGCGGCATCCGCCGGCGCTGGACGCCGCCCACGCCGCGTTCCTCTACGCGCCGCCGCTGGACCGGCTGCTGCCGCGGCTGAAGTTCCATCGCGACCTGCCGGCCGGGCGGCTGCTGTCCGGGCTGATGATCGAGGCCTTCGCCGGGCTGCCGCGCCCGCAGGCGCTGGTGCCGGTGCCGTTGCACCGGGCGCGGCTGCGGCGGCGCGGCTACGACCAGGCGCTCGAACTGGCGCGGCCGCTGGCCAGGGCGTTCGACGTGCCGCTGCTGCGCAACGGCCTGGTCCGGACCCGGGCCACCAGCGCGCAGTCCGACCTCGATGCCCCGGACCGGCGACGCAACCTGCGCGGCGCGTTCGCGCTCGGCCGCGACCTGGTGCATGCCGCGCCGATCCTGCCCGACCACGTGGTGCTGGTCGACGACGTGATGACCACCGGTTCCACCCTGGAGGCCGCCGCGAGGGTGCTGCGCCTGTCCGGTGTGCACCGGGTCGATGCCTGGGTCTGCGCGCGGGTGCCGTGAATCCCGATGACGGACCGGGTGCAGCGATGTACGCACGACCGGGGTTCGCACGCAGGAGGAAGGCCGGCACCGGAGCCGGCGCCCTGGCGGGTGTCACGTCCTGCACCTTGGACCGTTCGACGTTCCAGAGCGGTACCGCGATCGCGCGCAGACACGGGCGCGGTCGGCTGAAGACGCGACATGCGGTCATGCGCGCCACCGGCACGCGTCGCAGGATGCCGCAGCCGCGCGCTCAGGCGTCGGCGGTGACCACCAGCGGCACGTCGCGGGTCGGGTGCGGGATCACCCGCACCGCCTGCCGGTAGACGCGTTCGATCGTGGCCTGGGTCAGCACTTCGCGCGGGCTGCCATCGGCGGCGACCCGGCCATCGGCCAGCATCACGATGCGATCCGAATAGCCGGCCGCCAGGTTCAGGTCGTGCAGGACCACGATCACGCAGGCGCCGGCGTCGGCCAGGCCGCGCGCGCGGCGCAGCAGGGTTTCCTGGTGACGCAGGTCGAGCGCGGCGGTCGGCTCGTCCAGCAGCAGCACCGGCGTGGCCTGGGCCAGCACGCGCGCGAACACGGTGCGCGCCGCTTCGCCGCCGGACAGGGTCTGCACGTCGCGCTGCGCCAGGTGGGCGACATCGGCCGTGTCCATCGCGGAGGCGACCAGCGCGGCATCGGCGGCCGGATCCGGCGGATGCGGCAGGCGCCCCATCGCCACGACTTCCTCGACGCTGAAGGCGAAGCGCACCGCGTGCTCCTGCAGCATCACCGCGCGCTCGCGGGCCAGCGCGCGCGCGTTCCAGTCCTGCAGCGCGCGGCCACCGAGCGTGACCCGCCCGCTGCCCGGCGCGTGGTCGCCCGACAACAGGCCCAGCAGGGTAGATTTGCCGGCGCCGTTCGGGCCGACCAGCGCGGTCAGCGTGCCGGCGGCGAAGGCCAGGTCGATGCCGTCCAGGATCGCGCGGCCGTCGATGCGCAGCCCGGCCTGCTCCAGCACCAGCAGCGGCGCGCTCATGCGGCGCCTCCGCGCGGCGCCCTGCGCATCACCAGCCACAGGAAGAACGGCGCACCCAGCGCGGCCGAGAACAGGCCCAGCGGAATCTCCGCCGGCGGATCCAGGGTGCGCGCGGCGGTATCGGCGATGACGATCAGCAGCGCGCCGCCCACCGCCGACAGCGGCAGCAGCCAGCGGTGCGCCGGGCCGGCCAGCAGGCGCACGAAGTGCGGCACCACCAGGCCGACGAAGGCGACCGAGCCGGCGAACGCGACCGCCGCACCGACCAGCAGCGCGCTCAGCGCGATCAGGCCGATCCGGGTGCGGCGCACGTCCAGGCCGATGTGCTGGGCCTGGCGCTCGCCCAGCGCCAGCATGTCCAGCGGCGTGGCCAGCCGCTGCAGCGCCAGCGCGCCGACCACGAACACCGGCAGCGCGGCGAGCAGGTCGGCCCAGTCGGCGCGGGCCAGCGAACCCATCTGCCAGAACACCAGCGACTGCAGCTGGGTGTCGTCGGCGATGTAGGTGAAGAAGCCGATCGCCGCCGAACAGCCGGCGCCGACCGCGATGCCGACCAGCAGCAGCTTGGCGGTGCCACGGCTGCTGCCGGCACGGGCCAGCAGGTAGATCAGCGTGGTCGCGCCGGCGCCGCCGAGGAAGGCGGCGAGCGGAATGGTCCAGGCGCCGAGCGTGGTCGCGCCGATCACGATCGCGGCCACCGCGCCCAGCGAGGCGCCCTGGGTGACGCCGACGATGCCCGGGTCGGCCAGCGGATTGCCGAACAGGCCCTGCAGGCTCGCACCGGCCATCGCCAGCGCTGCGCCGACCAGCGCACCGAGCAGCGCGCGCGGGATGCGCAGGTTCCACACCACCGACAGGTCACGCTGGCTCAGCCCGGCCGGATCGACCAGGCCGAGCTGGGCACCGATCACCTGCAGCACCGTGCCCGGCGCGACCTTCAGCGGCCCGGTCGCGAACGAGGCGACGATCGCCAGCAGCAGCAGCGCCAGGCCCACGCACAACAGCAACGGCCCGCTCGGCCGGCGGATCGAGCCCCGGCTCACTGCGCGCCCTGCTCCGCCAGTTCCGCCAGCGCCTCGGCCAGCGCGACCGCGCCGGCGCCGGAGGCCACGCTGGTCGACTTCAGCTGCACGTCGGGCATCACCCAGACCCGGCCGGCGGCACCGGCCGGCGTCTGCTTCAGGGTCGGATAGGCCTGCCACAGGCCGGCTTCGCCGCCGAACAGCTGCAGATCCTGCTCGGTCACCAGGATCACGTCCGGGGCTGCGGCGACCACGCCCTCGTTGCTCAACGCCGAGTAGTTGGCCACGCCGGCCTCGTCGCCGATGTTGATGCCGCCGGCCAGCCGGATGATCGCGGCGGCGGCGTTGTCGCGGCCGGCCACGGTCGGCTGCCCGCCGGCGCCGCTGGCCGAGACCTGGATCACCCGCGGCGTGTGCGGATGCGCGGCGGCGATCTGCGCGGCGCGGTCCATCTGCGCCTGCACCTGCGTGGCCAGCGCCTCGCCCTGCGCGGCCAGGCCGAAGGCGGCGGCGGTCTTGCGCACCTTGTCCGGCGCCGGCTGCAGGTCGTCGATCACCACCGTCGCCAGGCCGGCGTCGCGCAGCTTGGCGGCCAGGCCGCTGGCGGCGTGGCGGCGCAGGCTGTTGCCGACGAACAGCGTCGCATCCAGGCTCAGCACGCCCTCGGCGCCGGTGTTGCGGTTGAACAGGAAATGCTTCGGCGCCCGGCGCCCGGCCTCGGTCGCCGAACGCTCCGGCGCGGCGTAGACCTGGTCGTCCAGGCCCAGCGCTTCCATCACCGCGATCACGTCGTCGCCGCCGGCGATCGTGCGGGTGCTGTCGCTGACGGTGACCTCGACATCGTCGTCCGAGCGCACCGTGGCCGGCAGCTGCTGCCGCGGCACGTCGGTGGCATCGGGAACGTCGCGGCCGACGATGTGGCGCCAGCCGGCGGGCAGCGGCGCGGCATCGGCCGGCGCCGCGGCCGGGGGTGCGGCGTTGCCGTCCGCCGGAGCCGGTGCCGCCGGCGGCTGGCCGCAGCCGAGCAGCAGGGCCGCGCCGAGCAGCAGGGGGGAGGTGCGGACGATCATCTTCATGGCGTGTCGTGGTTCCTCGGTGGAGGCGATGGGCGGTGGCCGGATCGCATCGCGCGATCCGCCGATTGTAAGAGGTCGCAGCGGATGCCTGCCGCCTACGCGAGGCTGTCCAGGCAGGCGCGCATCCGGCGCGGGTCCAGTGCCAGCAGCAGCGCCGCGCCGAGCAGCGCGGCCAGCGCGAAGGCCAGCAGCACCCACGACGGGCCGTGGCCGGTGGCCAGGATCTGCCCGCCCAGGATCGGTGCGATCACCGCGCCCAGCCGGCCGATGCCGAGGGTCAGGCCGATCGCGGCCGCACGCCAGTGCGCGGGAAAGGCATCGGCGACCAGCGCGTTGACCAGGTTCTGCGCGCTGATCGCGCTCATCCCCAGCACCGCGATCACCGCGAACAGGCCCCAGCCCGGCAGCGCGCGCGCGGCGATCGCGACCAGGCAGACCGCGGCGACCAGGCCACAGACGATGGCGACCGGGCGCGTGCCCAGCCGGATCGCCAGCGCGGCGGTCAGCAGCGAGCCGACGATGGCGCCGATGTTGAGGGTGAACATCATCTGCATCGCACCGGCGAACGGGATCTCGAACTCGCGCATCAGCTGGGTCAGCCAGGTGCTGAGTCCGTACCAGGCCAGCAGGTCGGCCAGGGTCGCCAGCGCGCCGATCAGCAGCACCGGGCGGCTGGCCGGGCTGAACAGCCCGCGCAGGCGCCCGGCTGCGGGCGCGGCGGCAGCGGCCATGCCACGCGCGGCGCGCGCCAGCACCGGGCCCAGCAACGCCAGCAGGAGCAGGCCGAGCGCGCCGCCGGCCAGGAACAGCGGCCGCCAGCCGCCCACCGGGATCAGCTGCAGCGAGACCAGCGCGGCCAGCATCCCGCCCACCGGCAGCCCGGCCATCACGATGCTGATCGCCAGCGCGCCATGCCGCGGCTGCACGCTGGCCCGCGCCAGCGACAGCGTGGCCGGCAGCACCACGCCCAGGCCGAGGCCGGCCAGGAAGCGCAGCAGCGCCAGCTGCAGCCCGTCGCCGGCCAGGGCGATGCCGGCGGTGGCGAGCGTGAACAGCAGGAAGCCCGGAATCAGCGCGCGCGCCAGCCCCAGCGCGGCGACGACACGCCCCGCCGCGACACCGCCCAGCAGCATGCCGACGAAGACCGCGCTGCCGATTCGCCCCGCGGCGGCCTTGTCGATGCCCATCGCCGCGTCGTGCAGCAGCGAGGGGATCGCGTTGCCGTAGATCAGCAGGTCGAAGCCCTCGACCAGCATCACCGCCGCGCAGGCGGCGACCACCGGCCAGCGGCTAGCGGCAGTGGACGGCGGGATCGCGGTCGCGCTCACTGCAGGGCGTCGACCAGGGCGTCGGTGCTCAGCGGCACGCCGCAGCAGCCGGCGACCCAGGCCAGCGCCTGCTCGTGCTGCGCGCGCGAGAAATCGGCCAGCGCGTCGGCGGCGAAGAACGGTTCGATGTCGCGCTGGAAGGCCTCGGCCGCGGTGGCCAGGCAGCCGATGTGCGCATAGACGCCGGCGACGATCAGCTGATCGCGGCCGCGCGCGCGCATCAGCGTCTCCAGGTTGCTGCGCTGGAACGCGCTGTAGCGGTGCTTGACCAGCACGTGGTCGCCCGGCTGCGGCGCCAGCGTGTCCACGATGCCCTGCTGCTCGGGCAGCGCGCGCATGCCCGGCCCCCACAGGTCGGCCTGCAGGCCGCGGTCGCGCCGGTCCTGGTGGCCTTCCTGCGCGGTGTAGAACACCGGCACGCCGGCCACGCGCGCCTGTGCCGCCAGCCGCGCGATGTTGACCAGCACCGTGCTGATCGGCTCCACGCCCGGCGTGAACGCATCGACGAAGTAGCGCTGCATGTCGTGGATCAGCAGCGCCGCGCGCGCCGGCTGCAGCGTCCACGGCGCGCGGGCGGCGGGAAGCTCGTGCGCCTGCGGCAGCGGGTAGCCGGCGATCCTGGGCAGGCCGGGGCGGGGACGGTCGGTCACGGTGAGGGCTCCTGGGTCGGGGATGCGGGTTCGCCCAGCCCGAGCGCATCGAGCAGGGCGGCGAACTTGGCCGAGGTCTCCTCGGTTTCCAGCGCCGGATCGGACTCGGCGACGATGCCGGCGCCGGCATACAGGCGCAGGTCGGCGCCATGCCATTGCGCGCAGCGGATCGCCACGTACCAGTCGCCGTCGCCGGCCGCATCGGTCCAGCCGAGCGCGCCGGCATAGAAGCCGCGGTCGTACGGTTCCAGTTCGGCGATCAGCGCGCGCGCGCGCTCCGGCGGCTGGCCGCAGATGGCCGGCGTGGGATGCAGCAGCGCGGCCAGCGCGGCCGCGTCGACGTCGGCATCGCGCAGCTCGCCCTCGATCCGCGTGCCCAGGTGCCACATGCTGGCGGTCGAATGCAGCGACGGGCGCGGTGGCGCCTGCAGCTGCGTGCACAGCGGCGCGAGCGCGTCGAGGATGGCCTCGACCACCATCCGGTGCTCGTCGTGGTCCTTGCGCGAGACCAGCAGCGCCTCGGCCGCATCGCGGTCGCGGACCGGGTCGCGGTGGCGCCGCGCCGACCCCGCCAGCGGATGCGAATGCACCCTGCGGCCGCGCCGCGACACCAGCAGCTCCGGCGTGGCCCCGACCAGCGCATCGGGGACGTCGCCGGTGCCCGGCAGCACCGCCAGGTAGGTGGTCACGCTGCTGTCGGCGGCCAGCCGGCGCGCCAGCTGCCACGGGTCGGCCGCCGCATCGGCGACCACGCGCAGGCTGCGCGAGAGCACCACCTTGCGCAGCGCATCGGCGCGGCCGTGCTCGGCACGCATGAGCGCGGTGCTGCGCGCCACCGCCGCGTGGTAGGCGTCCGCCGCCGGCTCCGGCACCAGCGCGGTCCGCGCGATGGCCGGCGCGGCCCCGGACGGGACCCGCAGCGGCAGGCCGGCGGCTGCCTGCACGTGGCGCACCCGGTCGGGCTGATAGAGGCAGTCGGGGTGCTCGCGCGCGAATGGCAGCGCCCCCACCAGCAGGGCCGGGCCAGTGGGCGCAGCGGCGAAGAAGGCGCGCACGCGCGCCGCCAGCGTGTCCGCGGTCCCGCGCGGCAGCGCCTGCCGGCAGCCTTCGGCGACCAGCGCGGTCCCGGCGTCCTGCAGCACGAACGCCGCCTGGCGCGCCGCGGCGGATGCGACCGTCCGGGCCGGTGCCTCCGGCGCTGCACCCGCGACGCGGCCGTCGCCTTCGCGCGCCGCGGTGTCCGTCTGCGGGCCGGATGGTCCGGTCATCTGTTCACTGTTCGACATCGTGTTCTCGTTTTCCATCGCGCTGCCGCACCGGTGCGGTGCGGGTCAGCCCCGCAGCGTCGCGCCGCCGTCCACGTACAGGTCGGCCATCGCGATGTGGCCGGCCTGCTCGGACAGCAGGAACAGCACCGCGTGCGCCACGTCCTCCGGACTCGCCAGCTTGCGCAGCGGGATGCCGGCCTTGTACTGCTCGGGGAAGCCGGCGATCACGCGCGCGGCGCCGTCCGCATCGGCCCACATCCCGGTCTGCATCGGGGTCAGGGTCGACCCCGGCGCGACGATGTTGCAGCGGATGCCCAGCGGCGCCAGCTCCAGTCCCAGGCAGCGGGTGAACATGACGGCGGCGGCCTTGGATGCGGCGTAGGCCGCCATCGCCTGGCGCGGCACGCCGGCGGCGTTGGAGGCCACCGTGACCAGCGCGCCGCGGCCGCACGGCGTCCAGCGCCGGGCCAGCGCGCGCGACACATGGAACACGCCATCGGTGTTGACCGCGAACACCTGCCGCCAGGTGGCGTCGTCGGTGTCGACCACGCGGTCGCCGGACAGCACGCCCGCCACGTTGACGCCCAGGTCGATCGGGCCCCAGCCCTGCTCCACCGCGGCCACCAGCGCCTCGACCGCTTCGGCGTCGCGTACGTCCAGCACATGGGTGCGCAGGCGCGTTCCGGCCGCCAGCGACGCGTCCAGCGCCTCCAGCCGCGCCCGGTCGAGATCGGTGGCGCAGACCTGTGCGCCGGCCTCCAGCAGCAGGCGCACGACGGCGGCGCCGATGCCGCCGCTGGCGCCGGTGACGAAGGCGATGCGGTCCTGGAAGCCGGTCAGTCTCATGGCGTCGATTCCTCGTTGGTGACGGTGCCGGCCGCATCCCACGCGGCCAGACGCGCATCCAGCAGCGGCGCGATCAGCGCGCTGGCCTCGGGTCCGGTCATGTGCGCGTGCAGGAACGGCACTTCGAGCAGGTCGAGCGTGCAGGCATGCGGCGCCCACAGCGCGCCGTGCAGGTCGCGGCCGGCGTGGTCGAGCCCGGCGCGGATGTGGGTCAGCGTGCCCGGCCAGCGCGTGTGGTGATGCTGGCGGATCAGCCGGTTGGTGTCGGTGACCACGCGGATCACGCCTTCCAGCGCAGCCTGCGGCAGGTTGCCCAGCGCGCTGTCGCCGCGGCGCAGGAAGTCGACGATGGCGTCGCGGCTGTCCAGCTCGGGATGCGCGTCCGGGTCGTAGCCGGCGATCGCCAGCAGCGCGCGCAGCGCCATCACCGGGGTCGGTTCGGGTTCGTCGCGCCAGCATTCGCTGGGATAGGCGTCGAGCAGCGCGACCAGGCCGACCGCATGTCCGTCGGCCTCCAGCCGCGCGGCCACCGCCTGGGCGATGATGCCGCCGACCGACCAGCCGGCCAGGTGGTACGGCCCTTGCGGACTGGTCGCGACGATCCGCGCCGCGTAGTCGGCGGCCAGCGCGTCGATGCCGGCCGGGATCGGCTGCTGCAGGTCCAGCGCCGGCGCCTGCAGCGCATGCACCGTGCGCCGCGGCGACAGCGCGCGCGCCAGATGCCGGTAGCCCCAGCCGATGCCGCCGGCCGGATGGATCACGAACAGCGGCGCCAGCGTGTTTCCGCCGTCGAGCAGACGCAGCGAGGGCGCCAGGCCGCTGTCGAAGCCGGTGTCGCCGGCATCGAGCACCGCGGCCAGGCCGGACACGCTCGGCGTGGAGAACAGCGCGCCCAGGCCCGGGTCGCGCTGCCACTGCTGCTGGATCCGCAGCAGCAGCTGCACCGCCAGCAGCGAGTCGCCGCCGAGGGCGAAGAAGTCGGCGTCGGCGTCGGGCACCTCGGCCAGGCCCAGCACCTCGGCGAACAGCGCGGCCAGCGCGTGTTCGGTCGCGGTCTGCAGCGCGCGTCCGCCGCTGCCGGCACTGCCGTAGTCGGGCGCCGGCAATGCCTTGCGGTCGAGCTTGCCGTTGGCGTTCACCGGCCAGTCGTCGAGCGCGACGAAGGCGGCCGGCACCATGTAGTCGGGTACCTGCGCGGCCACGTGGGTGCGCAGCGCATGCAGGTCGTAGCCGGCGCCCGGACGCACGTAGGCGACGATGCGGCGGTCGCCGGGGCGATCCTCGCGCACCACCACGCCGGCGCGTTCGACCAGGCCGGAACCGGCGAGCGCGGCCTCGATCTCGCCCAGTTCGATGCGCAGGCCGCGCAGCTTGACCTGGTCGTCGCTGCGGCCGAGGAACACCACCGCGCCATCCTCGCGCCAGCGCGCCAGATCGCCGGTGCGGTAGATGCGCTCGCCGGGCAGGAAGGGATCGGCGAGGAAGCGCTCCGCGGTCAGGTCGGGCCGGCCCAGATAGCCGCGCGCCAGCTGCACGCCGCCCAGATACAGGTCGCCGGCCACGCCCGGCGGCAGCGGCCGCAGCTGCGCGTCGAGCACGTACAGGCGCGTGTTCCAGACCGGGAATCCGATCGGCACCGGACGCGAACGGTCCTGTGCCGATGCCGGCCAGTACGAGACATCGACCGCGGCCTCGGTCGGGCCGTAGAGATTGTGCAGCTCGCCGTGCAGGGTGGCGTGGAAGCGCTCGCGCAGGTCGGCCGGCAGTTCCTCGCCGCTGCAGAACACACGCTTGATCGCCAGTCCGCGCACCGCCGGGTCGGCCAGGAACGCGGCCAGCATCGACGGCACGAAGTGCGCGGTGGTCACCCCGCGTTCGCGGAACAGCCGCGCCAGCGCGACCGGGTCGCGGTGCGCGTCGGGCGCGGCGATCACCAGCGTCGCACCGGCCAGCAGCGGCAGGAAGAATTCCCAGACCGACACGTCGAAGGTTGCCGGCGTCTTCTGCACGATGCGGTCGCCGGCATCGACGCCGTAGTGCACGCGCATCCATTCGAGCCGGTTGACGATCGCCCGGTGCTCGACCAGCACGCCCTTGGGCTCGCCGGTGGAGCCGGAGGTGTAGATCACATAGGCGGCATCGCCGGGCTGCGCGCGCTCGATGTCGGCAGCCGCATCGGCCGCGTCGTTCCAGGCATCGGTCGCCAGCACCGGCGCATGTGCGGACAACGCCGCGGCGTCGCCCGGCAACGCCAGTGCCAGCACCGGCGACGCGGCCTGCAGCACCTTGGACAGGCGCTCGGGTGGATGCGACAGGTCCAGCGGCAGATAGGCCGCACCGGCACGCAGCACCGCGACCAGCGCCACCACCAGCTCCAGCGAGCGCGGCAGCGCCACCGCGACCAGCCGGTCGCGACCGGCGCCTGCGGCACGCAGCTGCGCGGCCAGCGCCGCGCTGCGCCGGTCCAGAGCGGCGTAATCCAGCGTCCGTCCGTCGAACTCCAGCGCAACCGCCGCCGGCGTGCGCGCCATCGTCGCCTCGATCAGGTCGACCAGGGTCGCGTCCGGCAGCGCATGCGCAGTGGCGTTGACGTCGAACAGATAGCGCTGCGCCTCGGCCGGGCTGGCCAGCGGCACCTCGTCCAGGCTTGCGGCATCGAAGGCCGCAGCGAGGAACGCGGCAAGACGCTCGGCATGCGCCTGCGCGGCGGCGGCCGAATACAGATGCGGATTGGCCTCGATCTCCAGATCCAGCAGTTGCTGGCCATCGCCGCGGAAACCCAGGGTCAGGTCGTCGACCGGGCCGGTGCGCAGCACCTCGAGCCGGGCCGTTGCACCGTGCAGCGTGGTCGGGCGATAGAACGGCTGCACGTTGACCAGCGGCCCGTGCAGGCGGCGCTGGCCGCCGAGCAGGCCAAGATCGCGGCGCAGCTGCTCGCTGCGGTAACGGCCGCGCCGGCGCGACTGCACCAGTTCACGGGCGATGCCGCGCAGCACGTCCTCCAGCGGCGTCTGCGCCGGCACCGACACGCGCAGCGGCAGCACGTTCATCACCATCGCCGGTACCCGCGCCGAGGCGCTGCCCAGCCGGCCCATGAAGGGCACGCCGATCGTGGCTTCGGCCGCGCCGGTCATGCGCTGCACGTAGGCGGCGGTCAGTGCGGTCAGCACATCCGGCCACGGCAGGCCGACGCGCGCGGACAGATCCATCAGCCGCTGCCGCCAGGCCGCATCCAGCGGCACGATCAGGTGATGGCAGGACTGCGCGCTCTGCGCCCGCCCCTGCGCCAGGCTGGCGACCTCGGGCATGCCGTGCAGTCGTTCGCGCCACCACGCGGCATCGGTGTTGCGCTTGTCGGAGCCGCGGTAGGCGGCGTCCTCGTCCAGCACGCCCTGCCAGGGCGCCAGCGCCGGGCCGGCCTCGCCACCACGCAGGCGCACGGCATACAGCTCGGCGACGCGGTCGGACAGCAGGGCCATGCCGTAGCCGTCGATCGCCAGGTGGTGCACGCGCAGATACCAGACGTGGCGCTGCGCGCCGAGCACGAACAGGCGCTGCGCCGACAGCGGATCGCGGGTCGGATCCCGCGGCGTGTCCAGATCGCGGCGGAGCGCCTTGCGGGCCTCGGCGTCCGGATCGACCGCGGCGCTCAGGTCGACCACCTGCAGCAACGCACGCGCGGACGGCTCGACCCATTGCTGCGGGCCGCCGGCGTCCTCGCGCATGCGCAGCGCCAGCGCGTCGCTCTCGGCCGCGGCCTGGTCGACCGCGGCGGTGAACGCGGCCACATCCAGCGGGCCGTCGATCCACAGCGCATGCGCGGTGTTGAACACCGGATTGCCCGGGTCCAGCCGCTGCGCGTACCACAGGCCGGACTGGGCCTCGGTCAGCGGGTACGCGCGCGCATCCGGACGTGGCGACGCCGCGGCGTTCATCGTGCGGCCGCGGCCTGTGCCTGCAGCCGCTGGATCACCTGCCACCAGCCGGCCAGCGTGGTGTGCTCGGCCAGCGCGGAGAAATCCAGCGCGATGCCGGTCTGGCTCCACTTCAGCACCAGGCCGAGCATGCGCATCGAATCCAGGCCCAGGTCGATCAGGTTCTCGTCCAGGCCGATCTCCAGATCGGGCTCGTCGAGCACGGCGGCCACGTCGGCGCGCAGGGTGTCCAGGGTCAGCGGGGCGATGTCGTTCATGGGTCGTGGTCTCGATCTGGTGCGGTCTGCGGAGCGGTGGGCAGGCTCATGCCTTGCTGGCGAGGAAGTCGGCGCGCAGCCGTGCGCGCAGTTCGCGGCGGCTGATCTTGCCGACCGCGGTGGTCTGGAACGCCTCGACGAAGACGATCTGGTCGGGCACCTTGAACGCGGCCAGCCCGCGCCCGCGCACCCAGGCCTTCAGCTCGGCGGCGCGCGGTTTCTCGCCACGCGGAATCACGAAGGCGCAGCTGCGCTCGCCGAGGAAGTCGTCGGGAATCGACACCACCGCCGCATCGAACACCTGCGGGTGGGCCAGCAGCTGGTCCTCGATCTCCTCGGCCGAGATCTTCTCGCCGGCGCGGTTGATGTGGTCGCCGGCGCGGCCCTGCACCACCAGATGGCCGTCCGGCGTGCGCAGCACGATGTCGCCGGTGCGGTAGTAGCCGTCGGCGGTGAACGAGCGCGCATTGGCCGCGTCGTCGTTGTGGTAGCCGCGGATCGTGTACGGGCCGCGGGTCAGCAGATGGCCGGGCTCGCCGTCGGCGACCGGCACACCGGCATCGTCGACGATCAGCACTTCGTCGTCCGGGCTGATCGGCCGGCCCTGGGTGCCGATGACCAGATCTTCGGGATCGTCCAGCCGGGTGTAGTTGACCAGGCCTTCGGCCATGCCGAACACCTGCTGCAGCGTGCAGCCCAGCCCGTCGCGCACGCGCCGTGCGGCTTCCGGGATCAGCTTGGCGCCGCCGACCTGGATCACGCGCAGGCTCGACAGGTCGTGCTGGCTGGTGGCGGCCGCCTGCGCCCACAGCAGCGCCAGCGGCGGCACCAGACCGACGCAGGTCGCGCGCTCGCGCTCGATCAGCGGGAACGCCGCTTCCGGCCCCGGCGACGGGCTCAGCACGATCGTCGCGCCCGCATACAGCGCACCGAACACGCCCGGCGAACTGGCCGGGAAGTTGTGCGCCACCGGCAGCGCGACCAGGTAGACGCTGTCGCTATCGATGCCGCAGATCCCGTTGCTGGCGCGGAAGCTGTAGATATAGTCGTCGTGGGTGCGCGGAATCAGCTTCGACAGGCCGGTGCTGCCGCCGGACAGCTGCAGGAAGGCGACCGAGGACGGATCCGGATCCTGCTGCGGCAGCAGCGCCGGATCTTCATCGAACGCCTCCAGCGCATGGAACTCCTGCGCGTCGCCGGCGATCACCACATGCCGGACACCCGGTACCTGCGCCTGCAGCTCGCGCGCCAGCGTGCGGTAGTCGAAGTGCTCGTAGCGCTCGCAGGCGACGTAGGCGCTGGCCTCGGCCTTGCGCGCGAAATGCGCCAGCTCGGTGATCCGGTGCGCGGGCAGCGCATAGACCGGGATCAGGCCGGCGCGGAACAGGCCCAGCACCGCCTCGAAGAACGCCGGCACATTGCCCAGCTGCACGATGACGCGGTCGCCCGGCTGCAGGCCCAGCGCGAGGAAGCCGGCCGCGGCGCGTTCGGCACGCTGCCACAGCTCGGCGTAGCTCCAGCGCACGTCGCCGCCGACGATGGCGGTGCGCCCGGCATGCTGCGCCGCGCGTTCCCGCAGGAAGCCGGGGAAGGTCTCGCCGCGCCAGTAGCCGGCGGCGCGGTAACGGGCGGCCAGGTCGTCCGGCCAGGTCTGTCGCAACGGAATCATCGGATCTCCTTGGTACCGGCGCAGGCGGACGCCAGGTGAGGTGCGATCGCGTTCGACGGGCCACGCATCGCCTGCGTGCAGGAACGGCCCCAGCCGCGACCGCGATGCATGCACCCCTTGCCATCGCCAACGGACGCTCCACGGCCGCCCTTGAGCGGGCTCCTGCAGGGAACGGTCAGGCGGTGATCGACAACAGTGACGGCAAGGCGCAGGCAGAACCCATACCTCGGGCCACGCATCGCCCGCCCGCAGGAGCGGCCCCAGCCGCGACCGCCATGCATGCCCTCATTGCCATCGCCAACGGACGCTCCACGGTCGCCCTCCAGCGGGCTCCTGCAGGGAACGATCAGGCGGTGGTCGACAACAGTGACGGCAAGGCGCAGGCAGAACCCACACCTCGGGCCACGCATTGTCCGCCCGTAGGAGCGGCCCCAGCCGCGACCGCCATGCATGCGCCCCTTGCCATCGCCAACGGACGCTCCACGGCCGCCCTCCAGCGGGCTCCTGCGGAGCGTGCCCGGGTGGTGTACCGCACCGGCAGGGATGCAGCACCTGCGTGGTCTCGACAGGGGGCAGGTCGTGGCGGAGCGACTCATGCGGCGCTCCTCCGGCTGGTCAGCGCAACCAGTGCCAGCAGCACCAGCACGCCGGCGGCCAGCAGGTAGGGCGCGATCGGCGCGAGGCGGTACAGCCCGGTGCCGAGCAGCGGCCCGACCACCATGCCCAGGCCCTGCATCGAGGCCACCGTGCCGGCGGCGGCGCCCTGCTCGTGCGCCTGCACCGCGTTGGCCGCGGCCGCCTGGAACGCGGGCATCACCATGCCCATGCCGAAGGCGGCGAGCACGTGCGAGGCGATCAGGGTCGGCTGGCCATCGACCAGCACGACCGCGCCGAAGCCGGCCGCGGCCAGCGCCGCGCCGATCGCGATCCAGCGCTGCGGCGGGACCTGGCGCAGGCGGATCACCAGCGCCTGGGCAAGGACCAGGCCGACACCGACACCGGTCAGCGCGCGGCCGGCCGCAGCGGCGGCGGCGGCCGGTTCCAGGCCGAGCCGGTCGAGCGCGAAGAAGCCGATGTTGACCTGGGCCACCGCGATCGCGCTCATCGCGGCCAGCGCGGTGAGCACCGGCAGGCGCAGGCGTGGATCGAACAGCAGCGCCGGCGGCCTGCCCGGACGCGGCTGCGGGCGCGGGCCGGCATCGAGGGTCTTCCACAGCACCAGCAGCGCCAGCAACGGCAGCGCCGCGGCGGCATACAGCGGCCAGTGCAGGCCGAAGCCGGCCAGCCAGCCGACGGCGGCCGGGCCGGCGACCATGCCGATCGCGTTGGCCGCGCCCAGGCGCGCCATCGCGCCGGCGCGTTCCTGCGGCGGCATGCGGTCGGCGACCAGCGCCGCGGCGGTCGGCGGCACCGCGGCGTAGAACGCGCCGATCAGGCCGCGCGCGACGACCAGCGCGGTGACCGACAGCAGCACGGCCGGCGGCTCGCGCAACGCGACATCGACGAACAGCGCCAGCAGCACGTAGACCACGCCGCTGGCCGCCAGGCCGAACAGCAGGACCGGCTTGCGGCCATGCCGGTCGCTGACCACGCCCCAGGTCCGGGCCAGCAGCATCCACAGCATGCCGGCCACGGCGATCGCCAGGCCGGCATGCCACTCGGCCAGGCCGAGCCGGCGCACGATCGGCCCGATCACCGCGACGAAGCCCATCATCGCCATCGTGCCGGCCAGCGCGGCGAAGGCCAGCGGGCGCAGCGCGGCGTTGGCCGCGGCGATGTCCGGCGCCGGCGCGCTCACGCGACGGCTCCCGCGCAGGGCGGCAGCGACGTGACGGGCGAGACCAGGAGGACGGCGGGCAACGGCGGCATGACGATCGGAGACACGGATTCGGGGGTGCGAGGCGTATCGGCGGCGGACGCGGCGGACAGGCCAGGCACCTGCGGGTGAGCAGGCCCCCGCACCGGTTTTGCCGGTGGCGGGGGCCGACGGCGTCCGGCGCGCACGCCGGACGCCTGCGCCTGGATCAGCGCTTCTTCGCGGCGATGCGGGTGATCCGGTCGCCCTTGGCGTCATCGGCACCGCGCGACTTGTTGACCGCGAACACCACGCCGGTCGGGCCCTTGCTGACGTGGTTCGGGAAGGTGCCGCCGTCCAGGTTGGCGACGATCCTGCCGGCCGCGTCGACCGCGGTCACCGTGCCCGCGCCGCGGCTGGTGACGTAGGCCAGACGGCTGCCCGGGTCGTAGGACACGTTCAGCGCGCCGGCGCCGACGTAGACATCGTGCTCGACCTTGCCGGTCTCGGGATCGACGACCAGCAGGTTGTCGCTGCCCTGCGAGACCACCAGCAGGCGCCTGGCGTCCGGGTTCCAGGCCACGCCGATCGCGCTGCGCGCGTTGCCGAGCCGGATCACCTTCTCCACCGTGTTGCTGGCGGTGTCGATGACCGCCGCCTCCGGCGTGGTCAGGCTGGCGGTGTACAGCTTGCCGGTCGCCGGGTCCAGGTCCAGGCTGGTGGTGGTGAAGCGTTCGCCACGCACGCCGGACTGGATCTCGATGTTGTCCAGCTGGGTCAGCGTGCGGGTGTCGAACACGGCCAGATGGGTCTCGAACGCGGCGCTCACGTAGGCGCGGCCGCGGGCTTCGTCGATCAGCACGTCACGGGCGTGCGGGACCGCACCGACCGGGAACTGCTTGACCAGCGACAGGTCGGACTGGCGGTAGACGGCCACGGTGTCCTGGCGGGTGTTGGTCACCCAGACGTTGCCGTTGGCATCGTCCACGCCGACGCCGTAGACGGCGTAGACGCCGCCCTCGCGCGGCGGCTGGCCGGCACGCGCGGCGGGGGCCGGGGCTTCGCCCGGGGTGACGCGGGCGACCACGCGCAGGGTCTTCGGGTCCAGCTTCATCAGCTCGGACTGCTTGACCGGCGGGCGGCCGACGGCGCTGGTCACGAACGCGGCGTTGCTCTTGGCGCTGTAGGCCACCTGGTACAGGCCCTGGCTCAGCTTCTGGCTGCTGATGTCGAACAGGTTCTGGCCCGACAGCGGCACCTGCTTGGACACCTTCAGCTCGAACACCGAGGCCGCATCCGGGCCGGCGGTGCGGACCACGATCGGCTGCACGCCGGCGACCGCGTCGGCCGGGATCGCCAGCTGGCCGCTGAACTTGCCTTCGGCATCGGCCACGTACGGCTGGGCGTTGAGCACGGTCTCGCCGCGCAGCAGGGTGACCTGCTGGCCCGGCTTGAAGCCGTTGCCCTCGATGCCGGTCTGGGTGCCGGGCAGGACGACCTGGGTGGTGGCGCGGACGCTGCCCTGGAAATCGGTGTCGGGCTGGCCGAAGACCTGCGCACCGGCGACGCCGGCGGCAAGCAGCAGGGACAGGCCGAGGAGGGTCGGGCGCAGGCGGAAGGACGTGGAACGCTTCATTGCGAACTCCTTGGAGCGTGGGTGGTGACGGGGCGACACCCCGAACGGGATCCGTGGGTGACGGAGGTTCCGCTGTACGGAACGCCCGCTGCCTGGGGAAGGAAGAAGAGGCGGACGCTCATGTCCGCTCCGGCGCGATCACGGCGGTGCCGGCCTCGGGCACCAGCCGCAGCGGCATCGCGCTGGTCAACGCACCGGCGGGCGGCGCGTTGACCGCGATGCCGTCGCTGCGCAGCGGATGCACGAACCCGGCCCACTGCAGCGCCTGCAGGACCTGGTTGAGCAGGCCCGGCGCGTCGGCGAACGGCGCCAGCGCGCGCAGCGCGGCGAACGACTGCGGGCCTGCGGCCAGCGCACGCAGCACCGGGTCGAACCAGGCGCGCGGCCCGTCGACCGGTCCGATCCGGGTCTGGAACCGCAGGTCGCCCTCGGCCGCGGCCGGTGCGCCGGGCAGCGCGGCGAACACCAGCGCATCGAGCGCGGCCAGATGCGCGCTGGCGTCCAGGGCGCGCGTGCCGCGCTGGAACAGGTCGCGCCGCTGGCTCTGGTTGCGGGCCAGGTCGCGCACCGTCTCGGCCAGCGGGCCGCGCGGCATCGCGCGCAGCAGCGGCTGCAGCGCGGCCGGCACCGACAGCGTGTCGATGTTCTCCAGCGGCGTGGCGCTGCCCAGGTGGTCGCAGCCGGCGGCGGCCAGGCGCCGCAGCAGGTCGGCCGAATGCTGCGGCTCCCAGGCCGCGCCGAGGAACTCGTGGGCCAGGTAGGCCGGGGTCTCGCGCTGCATCGCGGCCAGCTGGGTGCGCGCGCCGGCATGCTCGGCGAAGTAGCCGGCGCCGCCATCGGCCAGCTCCCGCAGCAGGCCCAGCGCCGCGGACGCGCGCTGGCCCGAGTCGCCCTCGGCGTACTGCGCGGCCTCGCGCATCAGCTTGTGCGCGGCCTGCAGCGGGGACGCGCCGGGATGGCTCATGTAGCCGATCTGCAGCACCCCGCCCACGGCCAGCCGCCGGCGTACGAACGCCAGGATCGCCTCGCGCACGTCCTCGCCGACCCAGGACCAGAGCCCGTGCAGCACGATGAAGTCGAACGGCGCGCCGTCGTCGCAGGCCGCCGCCCAGTCGCGCAGATCGGCGGCGACGAATTCGATGTTGCGCAGGCCGGCCGACGCCGCGGCCGCACGCGCATGCGCGATCTGGGCCGGGTCGATGTCGACCGCGGTGAAGTGCCCGCGCGGGTTGCAGGCCGCGGCGACGCGGGCGCTGAGCCCGCCGCCGCAGCCCAGCTCGCACCAGCGGTAGGGTCGGTCCAGGTCGGGCGGCGCGTGGCCCAGGGCCAGCACCGTCGACCGCATCCAGCCCGGCATCAGCTCGCGCTGGAAGTGCTCCGGATAGGCGACATCGCCGACATAGTCGACGTGCGCATCCCGGATGCCTGCCGCCTTCATTCGGTGCCGCCGCTGGCGCCGCCCGGACGCGGGGTGCCGCTGCGGTCGGCCACGCCGGTCACCCGGTGCAGCGCGTCCATCAGCGAGGCGCGGAACATCGGGCCGTGGGTCAGGCCGTCGAACTCGCGGTAATGCACGTCCACGCCCGGCACCGCGCGCAGCCGCCCGGCCAGGCCTTCGACCGCGTCAGGCGGCGCGGCGGAGACCCGGCGCAGGTGCTCGAGCACGCGCGGGTTGCTCATGTCGCGGTTGCTGGTGTCGCGGGCGCGTTCGCCGCCGCCGAGCGACAGCAGCACCTGCACCGGGCGGCCGGCGTTGTGCGTGGCGAAGCGCCGCTCCGGGCCGCGCAGCATCGCGCCGTTGCCCCACCACAGCGACGGGCTGCCGGCGGCGAAGGTCTGGAACAGGCCGGTGCGCGTGTACAGCGCATGCAGCACGAACAGGCCGCCCAGCGAATGCCCCCACAGCGTGCGCCGGTCCGGATCGAGGGCGACGCGGCGCGCCAGTTCCGGCTGGATCTGGCGCTCGATCGCCTCGAGGAACGCATCGGCGCCGCCGCCGACCTGCTCGGCCGCACCCTGCGCGCCCTCGCGGGTATCGCTGACGAACGGGTAGTCGCGGGTCCGTGCCGGCGAGTCGATGCGCAGGTCGTTGTCGTAGCCGACGAACACCAGCACCTGCGGGTCGGGACGCGCGGCCAGCTCGCCGAGCAGGCGCTCGTCGAACTCGATCAGCGCGCCGTTGCCGTCCAGCATCCAGAACGAGGCGAACCCGCGCTCGGGCTGCGCCGCGGCGCGCGGCACGGCGACGTCGACGCGCCAGGTGCGGCTGCCGTCGGCGCTGGAGACGGTGAAGCGCTCGAAACGGTAATGCTGCGACGGCTGGTCGGCCACGGTCTGGCCGACCCGCTGCAGCGGGTTGCGCTGCTGCGCCGATGCCGGCAGCGCCGTCATCAGGCTGCCGAGGAGGACCAGTCCGGCCGCGATAGCGGGCATCGCGGCACGGCGGCGCATGGTTGGCTGGGTCTTGGCTGGCATGCGTTGGCGGGTTGGCGAGGAGCGGTCAGAAACCGATGTTCATGGTGACGAAGTAGGCGCGGCCCGGCTCGTTGTAGGTGGCGGCACCGGCGTACTGGCTGTTGGATTCGCGGAACAGGCGCTTGTCGAACAGGTTGTTGACGCCCGCGCCCAGGCTGACGGTGTCGGTGATGCGGTAACGCCCGCTCAGGCCCCAGACCGTGTACGGGTCGCGCACCTGGCGCAGCGCGGTGCAGTCGGCGCCGGCCTCGTTGCAGCGGTCGTCGTTGTTCATGTCGCGGGTACCCGGCTCCTGGCGGCCGTAGAAGGTACCAGTCAGCAGCAGCGAGAGGTTGGACGTGGCCTGCCAGTCGAGCGAGGTGTTGACCGTGTACTCGGGGATCACCGACAGCGGCTGGCCGGTGGTCTTGTTCTCGTTCTCGACCATCCAGGTGACGTTGGTGTTCCACTTCAGCACCGCGCCGGCGTCGCCGAGCAGCGGCACGTTGATGTTGCCTTCCAGGCCCTGCACCACCGCGTCGGGCGCGTTCTCCCACTCGAACACCCGGCCGGTGCCGCCGACGGTGATGCCGATCGGCACGTAGCCGGCGACGATCTTGTCCTTGTAGTCGTTGTGGAAGTAGGTCAGCGAGGCGTGGTAGCCGTTTTCCGGCGCCCACTCGATGCCGACCTCCTTGTTGAGGCTGGTTTCCGGATCCAGCCCGGCGTTGCCCAGGATGTAGCAGCCCATGCCCAGGCTCGGGTAGTTGTCCGGGCAGCCGAAGCCCATCGTGTAGTACAGGTAGTTCGGGTTGGACTGGTACAGGTTGGGCGCCTTGAACGCCTGCGCGATGCCGCCCTTGAGCTTGAGCGCGTTGCCCAGGTCGAACTGCGCGTTGAGGCTGGGGCTGGTGTTGTTGCCGAACTGGCTGTGGTGGTCGAAGCGAAGGCCGGGGGTCAGGATCCAGCGCTCGCCCAGGTAGATGTTGTCCTCGACGAACACCGCGCTGAGCTGGGCGTCGGCCTTGCCGCCGCCACGGGCGGGATCGAGCCCGGGGATGCCGCCGCCGGCGCTGCCGGACTGCGACATCGAATACGGATCTTCCAGTTCGCTGTCGCGGTGCTCGAAGCCCAGGGTCCACACGTGCTCGGTGCCGCCCAGGGTGGTCGGCAGGTTCACCTCGCCGTCGATGCTGTAGTTGCGCAGGCGCGAGGTCGACCAGGCGTCGGCATTGCCGATCGTGCCCTCGGGACCGCCGGCCAGGCCTTCGTTGAGGCGCTTGTTGTTGGTGCCCTCGAACGCCACGGTGACCCGCGAGCTGTTGTCGCCCCAGCGGCCGCGATGGGTCAGCGCGCCGGTGGTGCGGTACATGCGGTTGGTCTCGGCGCCCTGCTCGGCCAGTTGCGTGGTCAGCGGCGTGCCGTCCAGGCTGACCGCGCGGTCGCCGGCGTAGATGTTGCCCTGGCGGCTGGTGCCGGCCTCGAACTCAAGCACGTGGGCCTCGCCGAGGTCCCAGCGCAGCAGCGCGTTGACGTCCTTGTTCTTCACGCCTTCGCGGCCGGCCGGCGGGGTCACGCCGGCGCCGGTCAGGTAGTCGGCGTTGAGGTCGAGCGAATCGGCATCGGTCCTGTTGACGTTGCCGAACAGGCGGAACGACAGGCTGTCGGTCAGCGGACCGCTGAGCTGCACGCCGGCGCGCTGGCTGCCGCCTTCCTCGCCGTGCTGCGGCTCCAGGCCGTAGAGGCTGAGCGAGCCGGTCAGGTCGCCGGTCGGACGCTTGGTGATGATGTTGACCACGCCGCCGGAGGCGCCGGAGCCGTAGCGCGCGGCGGCCGGGCCGCGCAGGACCTCGATCCGCTCGACGGCCTCGGCCGGCACCCAGTTGGTGTCGCCGCGCGTGTTGCGCTCGCCGCTGCGGCCCATGCGGATCGCATCCCGCGAGCCGACCGGGCGGCCGTCGACCAGGATCAGCGTGTTCTCCGGGCCCATCCCGCGCAGGTCGATCTGGCGGTTGTTGCCGTACTGGCCCGAGGCGCTGTTGCCGGTCAGGTTGACGCCCGGCATCCGGCGCAGGAGTTCGGACAGGTCGTTGGCCGGCGGCTGGCGCTCGATGTCGTCGGCGGTGATGACCGAGGTGCCCAGCGCCTGGCGCGCGATCTGCTGCGCGGTCACGTGGACGGTGTCCAGGGTCGCGGCCTCGTCGCCGCTGCGGGAGGACTGCGCCAGCGCCGGTGCGGCACCGAGCAGCAGGGCGGCGGCCAGGGCGGCCGACAGGGGCGTGCGGGACGGAAGGGACGTGGACGACATGGCGACACTGCTCTCGTGGGTAGGGCCCGGTGGGAGTCGGGTTGCGCACGGCCGAGGGGTGGTGCGCCAGGACTTCGACAAGTCCGCCATTTTAACTGGAAGTGAGAATTGTTATCAAATGGACGGATTGTCCCGGGCACCGCTCCGGGGCGTGTCGGCGGGCGCCTGCCGCGACGGCGGGCGGGCCCGGCCGGGCCTCCTGCGGCCCTGGCGGACGCCGGCCCGGCGGCTATGCTCGTGGCATTCGTCGGCGGGGACGGCCCCGCATCGCCAAGGAGCAGGACATGTCCACCCCCGCCGCCCTCCGTTCCAGCCACGCCTGGCTGATCTTCGCGCCGCGCTGGCCATCGGCTTCGGCCTGTTCACCCTGTTCCGGCCGGAGTCCACGGCCTGGGCGCTGGTATTCGGGTTCGGCGTGCTCGCACTCGGCGATGGCGTGATCAGCCTGGTCAACGTGTTCCGCAAGGACATCCCGCTGCCGAACTGGCTGCTGGGGCTGTATGCGGCGGTCTCGATCGGCTTCGGCGTGCTGTGCCTGAAGGACCCGCACTGGGTGGTGACGGTGCTGGTCTGGCTGCTGGCGCTGTGGCTGCTGCTGGCCGGCGTGGCCCGGATCGTGTTCGCCGCGGTGCTGGGCCGGCTGATGCGCGGGCAGTGGCTGCTGGCGCTGAGCGGCCTGCTGGCGGTCCTGCTCGGGGTGCTGTTCCTGGCCCGCCCGGACCTGGGCCTGGCCACGTTCGCGGTGTGGATCGCCGCCGGCGCGCTGCTCTACGGCGCGCTGCAGATCGCGCTGGCCCTGCGCATGCGGCGCCTGGCGCGGCCGGTCGTGTCCTGACCCGCCGCCGCCGGGCCGGCGGTCAGGGCGTGGCCAGTGCGAAATGCAGGGCGATGCCGACGAACACCGCCGCGCCGATCCAGTTGTTGTGCAGGAAGGCGCGGAAGCAGGCGCCGCGCTCGCGGTGGCGCGCCATCCAGAACTCGTGGCAGGCCAGCAGCACCGCCAGCGCCAGCGCGCCCCAGTACGCCACGCCCAGCCCGCCGCGCCAGCCGACCAGGGCCAGGGTCGCGAACACCAGCGCGTACAGCACGCCCTGGATGACCAGGTCGAGGTCGCCGAACAGGATCGCGGTCGACTTCGACCCCATCCGGATGTCGTCGTCGCGGTCGACCATCGCGTACCAGGTGTCGTAGGCGGTCGCCCACAGGATGTTGGCGCAGTACAGCAGCCAGCCCAGCGCCGGCACCTCGCCCTGCACCGCGGCGAAGGCCATCGGGATGCCCCAGCCGAAGGCCAGCCCCAGGTAGACCTGCGGCAGGTAGGTGTGGCGCTTGAGGTAGGGATAGGTCGCGGCCAGGAACAGGCCGACGATGCTCAGCAGCACGGTCAGCCGGTTCATGGTCAGCACCAGGCCGAACGCCACCAGCATCAGCACCGCGAACACCGCCAGCGCCTCGCGGCCGGACACCGCGCCGGTCGCCAGCGGGCGCCCGCGGGTGCGCTCGACGTGCGGGTCGAGCCAGCGGTCGGCGTAGTCGTTGATCACGCAGCCGGCCGAGCGGGTCAGCCACACCCCGGCGGTGAACACCAGCAGCGTCCACCACGGCGGCGTGCCTTCGGCGGCCAGCCACAGCGCCCACCAGGTCGGCCACAGCAGCAGCAGCACCCCGATCGGGCGGTCGCCGCGGACCAGCTTCCAGTACTGCCCCAGCCGGTCGCGCCAGCGCGGGACCGGGGCGCTGGCAGGCGCTTCGTATCGTTCGTAACCCATGCGTAAAGGGTAGCAGCCACACTCGTGCGGTTGGCGCCAGAATGGAGGCCCGGGCCGCCCGGCCGGGCACCCCGTCATTGCTTCCGAGAACCACTGGATGAAGATCGCCGTCGTCGGTACCGGGTACGTGGGCCTGTCCAATGCGGTGCTGCTGGCCCAGCAGCAGCGGGTGGTCGCGCTGGACATCGATCCGGAGCGGGTGGCGCTGATCAATGCGCGCCGCTCGCCGATCGAGGACCCGGAGATCGCGCAGTTCCTGTCCGGGCGGCCGCTCGACCTGCAGGCCACGTTGGACAGGCACGAGGCCTATGCCGGGGCCGACTACGTGATCGTCGCCACGCCGACCGACTACGACCCGCACACCAACTACTTCGACACCGGCTCGGTCGACCGGGTGATCGCCGACGTGCTGGCGATCGCGCCGGAGGCGGTCATCGTGATCAAGTCGACCGTGCCGGTCGGCTACACCCTGCAGGCGCGCGAACGCTTCGGCAGCGACAACATCCTGTTCTCGCCCGAGTTCCTGCGCGAGGGCCGCGCCCTGTACGACAACCTGCACCCGAGCCGGATCGTGGTCGGCGAGCGCTCCGCGCGCGCGCGCCGGTTCGCCGCGCTGCTGCAGGCCGGCGCGGTGCGCCAGGACGTGCCGCTGCTGTTCACCGACGCGACCGAGGCCGAGGCGATCAAGCTGTTCGCCAACACCTACCTGGCCATGCGCGTGGCGTTCTTCAACGAGCTCGACACCTACGCCTGCACCAACGGGCTGGACACCCGCCAGATCATCGAGGGCATCGGCATGGACCCGCGCATCGGCGGGTTCTACAACAATCCCTCGTTCGGCTACGGCGGCTACTGCCTGCCCAAGGACACCAAGCAGCTGCTGGCCAACTACCGGCAGGTGCCGCAGACCCTGATCCGCGCGATCGTCGAATCCAACGGCACCCGCAAGGATTTCATCGCCGACGAAGTGATCCGCCGCAACCCCAGGGTGGTCGGCATCTACCGGCTGGTGATGAAGGCCGGCTCGGACAACTTCCGCGCGTCCAGCGTCCAGGGCGTGATGAAGCGGATCAAGGCCAAGGGCATCGAGGTGATCGTGCACGAGCCGACTCTGGAGGCCGACACCTTCTTCCGCTCGCGCGTGGTCAACGACCTCGGCCGCTTCAAGGCCGAGGCCGACCTGATCGTCGCCAACCGGGTCACGCCGCAGCTGCACGACGTCATGGACAAGGTCTACACCCGCGACGTGTTCGGGATGGACTGAGGCCGCGGCTCAGCCCGGTGCACGCGCATCCGGCGCGTCCAGCGCCAGGACCATGTCGCACCGGTCCAGGCCCGACCCGTAGCCGTCGGGCGTGATCCGTTCGACGCGGAAGCCGAAGCGCGCATAGAACGCACGGGTGTGCTGGCTGGTGTCCAGGCGCACGCGCGCGATCGTGCCGGCCTGCCGGCAGGCGTCGAGCCGGGCCCGGGTCAGCAGCCGGCCCAGGCCCTGGCGGTGCAGGCGGCGCTCGACCATGCCCCAGCAGAAGCCGGCGGTCGTCGCGTCCTCCTCGAGGGTGTGCCCACCGCAGGCCACGACCACGCCGCCACGCTCGACCACCAGATAGGTGCCCGCTCCGGCCTGACGGGCCAGGAACCGGATGAAGTCCGCGCGCTCGCCGCGGGCGAAGTACATCGGCACGTTGCCGTCGAACAGCGCCAGGCAGGCGTCGGCGTCGCGGTCTTCGTAGGGGCGGATGCGGTCCATGGCGTGCATTGTGCGGATGCATCACGCCGGCCGGAACCGCAACGCCCGGGCGCGGCACGCCCGCCTCCGCCCGCCGCAGCGGGTCGACCGCATCGGAAGGCTGGGCGCGGGCGCAGGATTGCCGCTACAATGGCCGCCCTGCGCGCCTGTAGCTCAGCCGGATAGAGTAGTGGCTTCCGAAGCCATTGGTCGGGGGTTCGAATCCCTCCAGGCGCGCCACTCCTTCATCGCATCGCCGCGCGGCCTGGTCCGCGGACCGGCTGGCGGACACCCACTCGCTCCCTCTTGTCGCGGCCCGGCGATGCCAGGCCTGGCGCACGACGCCATGCGCGGATGCAGCGCATGCGGCCGATATGCGGACCGCCTGCAACCCCACCGCAACCGGCAGGGCGCGCGGCGGCTCCACGCACCTTCCTGTCGCCGTCCGCCCTCAGCCCAGCCGGCGCTGCACGATCCGGGCGAACACGCTGGCCGCCACCGGCAGCAGCTGGTCGTCGAAGCGGAAGGTCGGGTGGTGGCACATCGCGCTGTCCATGCCCAGGAACAGGTAGGCACCGGGCCACTGCTCGAGCATGTAGGAGAAATCGTCGGAGAACGGATAGGCGCGCATGTCGGTCCTGACGTTCTCGCGGCCGAGCACGTCGGCGATCGCCTCGGCGGCCAGCGTGGCCTGTTCGGGGGCGTTGACGCAGGGCGGGCAGGAATGCGGGATCCGCAGATCGATGCTGCAGCCGGAGATCTGCGCGTGGCCCTCGCACAGCGCGCGCAGGCGCTTGAGCAACTCGTCGTGCACGTCCCGCGACAGCGAGCGGATCGTGCCGCTGAGCGCCGCGGTGGACGGGATGATGTTGTGGGTGGTGCCGGCCTGCAATGAACCGACATTGATCAGCGCCGCTTCCATCGGGTCGATGTGGCGGCCGACGATCGCGCCGATGTCCACCGCCAGGCGCGCGGCGACCTGCAGCGGATCGTTGGCGCGGTGCGGCGCGGCGGCATGCCCACCGACGCCCTCGACCGCGATCTCGAACACCGCCAGCGACTGCAGCGTCGGACCGCTGCGCACGCTGGCCTGGCCGCCCGGCAGCGCCGGCATGTTGTGGAAGGCGTAGACCTCGTCGCAGGGCCAGCGCGTGAACAGGCCGTCCTCGACCATCTTGATCGCGCCGCGTCCGCCCTCCTCGGCCGGCTGGAAGATCAGCACCACGCGGCCCGTGGCCGGCGGATGCGCGACCAGATACTCGGCGGTGCCGAGCAGGGCCGAGGTGTGGCCGTCATGGCCGCAGGTATGGGCCACGCCCGGACGCTGCGAGCGGTAGGGCAGCTCGCCCCGCTCGTCGGCGACCTCATCCATCGGCAGCGCGTCCATGTCCGCGCGCAGGCCGATCGACAGGCCCGGCGTGCCGCTGTCGATCACCGCGACCACGCCGGTGCCGCCCAGGCCCGTGTGCACCTCCAGGCCCAGGCCGCGCAGCACCTCGATCACCAGCGCCGAGGTGCGCTCCTCCTCGAAACCGAGCTCGGGCCAGGCATGGATGCGCTGGCGCCAGGCGGTCATGCGCGGGGCGAGAGCGAGCAGCGGGGCGGGAACAGCAGCCATCGGGCGGAACTCCGGAACGTCATCGAACGGCCGATCACACCAGAGCGCCGCCGGCTTGTCACGGCCGCGGACCACGCGCGCCAGCGCAGACCGCCTGCGTCCATCGCGACACTGCGGGCGGACAGCACGCCGCCGGTGCCGGCTTCATCGTGCGCTGACGGGTGCCGGTCCAGCCTGTGGCCGATCCCAGACAGGAGCCGACCATGCACCGCCTTCTCCCCGTCCTCTGTGCCGGCGCCGCGCTGACGCTGTCCGCCTGCACCAGCACCCGGGTCGCCTCGATCGAACCGATCGACGGCCGGATCTCCGGGCAGTGCCACGTGGACATGGTGCGCGGTGCGGTCGGCCTGGCGGCGGCCGCGCCGACCGTCGAGCGGGCACGCGTGGACAGCGACAGCCTCGAGGTCCGGGTCGTGCCCGGGCAGCCCGACCGCCCGGCCAGCGCCACCCTGCCCGAGGCCGAACCCGTGAGCGATGGCGGCCCGCGGCTGACCATCGAGACCGGCGACAACAACGCGATCACCGCGATCTACTGCGGCTGAGCGGCCAGCGGCGCGGGCCTCAGCGCCCGCGCTGCCGGTGCGCGCGGCGCAGGAAGGCCAGCGCCGCGCGTTCCCATTGCCGCTCGCCGCGGCAGTCGGTGCAGAAGCGCTGCAGCCGGCCCTCGCGCCAGCCTTCGAACACCACCGGGTCGATGTACGCCGAGCGGCACACCGCCGGGGTGTTGCCCAGGCAATCGGCGACCTCGCGCGCGACCGCCGCCTGCACCCGTCGCAGCACGGTCGGTCCCTCGGCCGGCGGATGCGCGCGCAGCGCGCGGATCGCGGCCAGGGTGCCGCCCCAGGTGCGGAAGTCCTTGGCGGTGAAGTCCTCGCCCAGCACCTCGTGCAGATAGGCGTTGACCGCGGTCGAGTCCACCGGCACCACCTGGCCATCGTCGTCGCGGTACTGGAACAGCGACTGCCCGGGCAGTTCGCGCACGCGCCGGATCGCGGCGACCAGCCGCCGGTCGTCGATCACCGCGTCGTGCCACTGCCCGCTCTTGCCGCGGAACCGCAGCTGCGCGCGGCCGTCGCGGACGAAGGCGATGTGCCGGTTGCGCAGCGTGGTCAGGCCATACGACTGGTTGTCGCGCAGGTAGGTGACGTTGCCCACGCGCAGCAGCGTCTCGTCCATCACCGCCACCACGATCGCCAGCACCTTGTCGCGCGGATGGCCGCGCAGGCCGAGGTCGCGGCGCAGGCGCCGCCGCAGCGCCGGCAGCGCCTCGCCGAAGGCGACGATGCGTTCGAACTTGCCGCTGCCCCGATGGCTGGACCAGTCCGGGTGATAGCGGTACTGCTTGCGGCCGCGCACGTCGCGGCCGGTCGCCTGCAGGTGGCCGTTGGGCCGGGCGCAGATCCAGACATCGCGCCAGGCCGGCGGGATCGCCAGCGCGCGGATCCGCGCCAGCGTGGCGGTGTCGGTGATCCGCGCGCCATCGGCATCGCGGTAGACGAACCCGCGGCCGGCGCGGCGACGGCCGATGCCGGGTGCGGTATCGCACAGGTAGACCAGGCCGGCCTGACGCGCCGCCTGGCGCGAGGCGTCATCGGCGACCGGCAGCGGACTGGAAGGCATGGTGTGTGCGGGCGACGGGGGACATGGACCGAGTCTGGCCACGACCATGCCGCGGCCGCGTCAACGCGGGCACCGGCTGGTTAACGCTTCGCGAATGCGGCATCTTCCATCCTCCTTTTCCCCATTGCTTCCCGGAGGTCCCATGCGTCCGCACTCCTCGCGCCTGCTCGTGCTGCTGCCCGTCCTGATGGCCCTGGCCGCCTGCGCACCGACGCCACCGGACGAGGACGCACAGGAACAGGAACAGGCCCTGGTCGATGCGCAGCAGGCCGCCGACTCGGCCGCCACGCCGGCCAGCGACTCGGCCGCCACGCCGCCACCGGCACCGACCTGCGACGCGACCCAGGTGCAGGGACTGATCGGCAAGGCCGGCGACGAGGCGACCGTCGAACAGGCGCGCGTCGATGCCGGCGCCGAACGCGCACGCACGCTCGCGCCGGGCCAGGCGGTGACGATGGAATTCGACGGCGCACGCCTGAATGTCGAGGTCGACGCGGCCGGCAACATCGTCTCGCTGCGTTGCGGTTGAGCGCACGCACGACGATGACGCGGCATACGCACCAGGACGGAGCGGGACGCACATAAACGCCTGAAAAAAGGCCGCTTGCGGCACTGCACCAAGTTGTGCTCTAGTCGGGATTCCGGTGGCATTCAGGTAGCGTCGGTTTCGAAAGAAACCGTGCGCGGTGCCGCCTTCGCTCCGCTTCCGGCTCAGCACCGGTTGCCTGCTACTCGAGGCACAGATGGCCCCCCGCAACCGCCAAGGGCTTTACGACCCCAATTCGGAACGCGATGCCTGTGGTTTCGGCATGATCGCGCAGCTCGACGACCAGCCTTCGCGCGCGCTCGTCGATACCGCCATTGCCGCGCTGTCGCGCATGACCCACCGAGGCGGCGTCGCCGCCGACGGGCTCACCGGCGATGGCTGCGGGTTGCTGATCCGCAAACCGGAAACCTTCCTGCGCGCTTTGGCGCAGGAAGCGGGGATCGCCCTCAAGGCCACCGCGCGCTTCGCCTCGGGCCTGGTGTTCCTGCCGCACGACGCCGCCCAGGCTGCGCATTGCCGCGACGTGCTGGAAGCCGAGCTGCACCGCGTCGGCGTGTCCGTCGCCGGCTGGCGCCTGCCGGCGACCGACCCGGACGTCTGCGGCCAGCTGGCGCGCGACACGTTGCCGGCGATCCAGCAGCTCTACGTCGAAGCCGGCAGCGCGCAGGACGAGGCCGCGTTCACCCTGGCCCTGTTCCTGGCGCGCCGCCGCGCCGAACAGCGCCTGCATGAGGTCGCCGACTTCTACGTGGTCAGCCTGTCGCCGCACGCGATCGGCTTCAAGGGCATGGTGCTGCCGGACAAGCTGGCGCGGTTCTACCAGGACCTGCAGCGCGCCGATCTGGCTTCCAGCGCGATCGTGTTCCACCAGCGCTTCTCGACCAATACCCTGCCGCGCTGGCCGCTGGCGCATCCGTTCCGGATGATGGCGCACAACGGCGAGATCAACACGATCGAAGGCAACCGCCAGTGGGCGCAGGCCCGCGGCAAGGTCTGGAAGACGCCGAAGTTCGACGTCGCCGAGTTCGAGCCGATCATCTCGATGCACGGCTCGGATTCGCAGAGCCTGGACAACATGCTCGAGCTGCTGGTCTCCGGCGGCATGGAGCTGATCCAGGCGCTGCGCATCCTGGTGCCGCCGGCGACCCAGTCGCTGGAGTTCAAGGACGCCGACCTGGCCGCGTTCTACGAGTTCTACGGCCTCAACAGCGAGCCGTGGGACGGCCCGGCCGGCATCGTCTCGATGGACGCGCGCTACGCCGCCTGCACGCTGGACCGCAACGGCCTGCGCCCGTCGCGCTGGCTGCTGACCTCGGACCGTCACTTCATCGTCGCCAGCGAGGCCGGCGTGTGGGAAGTGCCGACCGAGCGCATCGTGCGCAAGGGCAAGCTCGGCCCGGGCGAGATGATCGCCATCGACCTCAAGCGCGGCGACCTGCTCGACTCCGAGGCGGTGGACCGGATCAACCGCGGCCGCGCGCCGTACAAGCAGTGGCTGCAGCAGGGCGTGACCTACCTGCAGACCGAACTGATCGACCCGTCGCTGGCCGAGGAGCCGTTCGACGAGAAGACGCTGCGCAGCTACCACAAGCTGTTCCAGCTCAGCACCGAGGAAGTCGAGCAGGTGCTGCGGCCGATGGCCGAGACCGAGCAGGAAGCCACCGGCTCGATGGGCGACGACATCCCGATGGCGGTGCTGAGCCAGCGCGCGCGCCCGCTGTACGACTATTTCCGCCAGGCGTTCGCGCAGGTCACCAACCCGCCGATCGATCCGCTGCGCGAGGACTGCGTGATGTCGCTGTCCACCCAGCTCGGCCGGGAGACCAACATCTTCCATGCCGGCCCGGAGACGGTGAACCACGTCATCCTGAACTCGCCGGTGCTGAGCCAGCGCAAGCTGCGCCAGTTGCTGAAGATGCCGCAGTACGAACAGCGCAATCGCCTGATCGACCTGTCGTACGGCAGCGAGGAAGGCCTGAAGGCCGGCATCGAGCGGATCTGCCGCGAGGCCGAGCAGGCCGCGCGCGACGGCGTGGTCATGCTGCTGCTGTCGGACCGCTATCCGGTGCAGGACCGGCCGATGGTGCACGCGCTGCTGGCCACCGGTGCGGTCCACCACCACCTGTGCCGCGCCGGGCTGCGCTGCGACGTCAACCTGATCATCGAGACCGGCACCGCGCGCGACGCGCACCACATGGCCTGCCTGCTCGGCTTCGGCGCGACCGCGGTGTATCCGTACCTGTCCTACCAGACCCTGTTCGACATGGGCCGGCGCGGCATCCTGCAGCTGAAGAAGGGCGAGGTCGCCCAGGTCGGCCGCAGCTACCGCAAGGGCATCTACAAGGGGCTGTCCAAGATCATCTCGAAGATGGGCATCGCCACGATCGCCAGCTACCGCGGCGCGCAGCTGTTCGAGATCGTCGGCCTGGAATCCGATGTGGTCGAGCTGTGCTTCACCGGCGCGCCCTCGCGCGTGGGTGGCGCCGGTTTCGAGCGCCTGGACCGCGACGCGCAGGCACTGCGTGCGGCGGCCTGGAACGAGCTGAAGAAGCCCGAGGTCGGCGGCGTGCTCAAGTACGTGCACGGCGGCGAGTACCACATGTACAACCCGGACGTGGTCATGACCCTGCAGCGCGCCGCGCGCACGGGCGAGACCAGCGACTGGCAGGCCTACACCGACGCCGTGCATGCGCGTCCGCCGTCGGCGCTGCGCGATTTCCTGCAGCTCAGGCCCGCGGCCGAACCGCTGCCGCTGGAGCAGGTCGCGCCGGCGTCGGACCTGCTGCGCCGCTTCGACAGCGCGGCGATCTCGCTGGGCGCGCTGTCGCCGGAAGCGCACGAGGCGCTGGCCATCGCGATGAACCGCCTCGGCGGGCGCAGCAATTCCGGCGAAGGCGGCGAGGATCCTGTCCGCTACGGCACCGAGAAGCGCAGCAAGATCAAGCAGGTCGCGTCCGGCCGCTTCGGCGTCACCCCCGAGTACCTGGTCAATGCCGAGGTGCTGCAGATCAAGGTCGCGCAGGGCGCCAAGCCCGGCGAAGGCGGCCAGCTGCCCGGGCACAAGGTCAACGAACTGATCGCACGGCTGCGCTACGCGCGACCGGGCATCGGCCTGATCAGCCCGCCGCCGCACCACGACATCTATTCGATCGAGGACCTGGCCCAGCTGATCTTCGACCTCAAGCAGGTCAATCCGCAGGCGCTGGTGTCGGTGAAGCTGGTCTCGCATGCGGGCGTCGGCACGATCGCCGCCGGCGTGGTCAAGGCCGGCGCCGACCTGATCACCGTGTCCGGCCACGACGGCGGCACCGGTGCCAGCCCGATCAGCTCGATCCGCTATGCGGGCGGGCCGTGGGAACTGGGCGTGGCCGAGTCGCACCAGGCGCTGGTCGCCAACGACCTGCGCGACCGCGCGATCCTGCAGACCGACGGCGGCCTGAAGACCGGCCTGGACGTGGTCAAGGCCGCGCTGCTGGGCGCCGACAGCTTCGGCTTCGGCACCGGCCCGATGATCGTGCTGGGCTGCAAGTACCTGCGCATCTGCCATCTCAACAACTGCGCCACCGGCGTGGCCACCCAGGACGAGCGCCTGCGCGAACAGCACTTCACCGGCCTGCCCGAGCGCGTGGAGAACTACTTCCGGCTGATGGCCGAGGAAGTGCGCGGCTGGCTGTCGCTGCTGGGCGCGCGTTCGCTGGACGAGATCGTCGGCCGCACCGACCTGCTGGCGCAAATCGATGCCGCGCCGCGCGAAGGCGTGCGCGTGGACCTGTCGCGGCTGCTGCATCCGGCCCCGCGCGATGCCGACCGCTGCGCCGCCGCGCGGCTGTACGAGTCGCCGGACAGCCTGGCCACGCAGCTGGACATCCAGCTGGCCGATGCGATCGCGAACAGGTCCGGTGGCGAGCACCGCTACCTGATCCACAACACCGACCGCTCGATCGGCACCCGCCTGTCCGGCACGATCGCCAGGGCACACGGCAACCACGGCATGGACGCGTCGCCGCTGACCCTGCACTTCCGCGGCACCTCGGGCCAGAGCTTCGGCGCGTTCAACGCCGGCGGCCTGCACATGGAACTGGAAGGCGAGGCCAACGACTACGTCGGCAAGGGCATGGCCGGCGGCCGCCTGGTGGTGCGTCCGCCGCGCGCGGCCCGCTACGAGGCGCGCAGCACGCCGATCCTCGGCAACACCTGCCTGTACGGCGCCACCGGTGGCGAGCTGTTCGCCGCCGGCCGTGCCGGCGAGCGCTTCGCGGTGCGCAACTCCGGCGCGCTGGCGGTGGTGGAAGGCGCAGGCGACCACTGCTGCGAGTACATGACCGGCGGCGTGGTGCTGGTGCTGGGCAAGGTCGGCCTGAACTTCGGCGCCGGCTTCACCGGCGGCCTGGCCTACGTGCTCGACCAGGACCGCGACTTCGTCGACCGCTACAACCACGAGCTGATCGACATCCACCGGATCAGCCCGGAAGGCTTCGAGAGCTACCGCCAGCACCTGCACACGCTGATCGGCCGCCACCGCGAGCTGACCGGCAGCATCTGGGCGCAGCAGATCCTCGACGAGTTCCGCGACTACGTCGGCAAGTTCTGGCTGGTCAAACCGAAGGCGGCCAGCATCGAGTCGCTCGCCGACTCGCTGCGTCGCGCCGCCTGATCCCAGCGACTGCGCACCCTCTCCCGTCCGCGGGAGAGGGACCGGGACGCGGCCCGCCGCCGCCCCCATCCGCCCTCCGGGGCAGCGTCCGCCGCGACGTGGGCCCAGGCCCCGACCACGACGGAAGGCACCAGCCAGGATTTCCTTCGATGAGCCGCAAGCACGTTTTCCAGTTCCTCGACCTGCCGCGCGAGATGCCGCGCCGGATTCCGCTCGAGCTGCGCACCGCCGGCGACTGGGGCGAGCTGTACGGCAAGTTCGGCCTGCCCGAGGCCCAGCACCAGTCCGGCCGCTGCCTGGACTGCGGCAATCCGTACTGCAGCTGGAAGTGCCCGGTGCACAACGCG
The DNA here is from genome assembly GCF_014851915.1 of Xanthomonas sp. XNM01. GTDB lineage: Bacteria > Pseudomonadota > Gammaproteobacteria > Xanthomonadales > Xanthomonadaceae > Pseudoxanthomonas. Next base: position 48,896 of record NZ_JACVAP010000007.1, on the reverse strand, counting down.
ATCCCGCAGTGGCTGCAGCTGGTGCAGGAGAACCGCATCCTCGAGGCGGCCGAGCTGTGCCACAGCACCAACCCGCTGCCGGAAGTCTGCGGCCGGGTCTGCCCGCAGGACCGCCTGTGCGAAGGCAGCTGCACGCTCAACGACGGCTTCGGCGCGGTCACCATCGGTGCGGTCGAGAAGTACATCGTCGACACCGCGTTCGCCCAGGGCTGGCGCCCGGACCTCTCCGAAGTGACGCCCACCGGCCACCGCGTCGCGGTGATCGGCGCCGGCCCGGCCGGCATCGGCTGCGCCGACCGGCTGGCACGGGTGGGCATCAAGGCGGTGGTGTACGACCGCTACGAACAGATCGGCGGCCTGCTGCAGTTCGGCATTCCCAGCTTCAAGCTCGACAAGGCGGTGATCAGCAAGCGCCGCGAAGTGCTCGAAGGCATGGGCATCGAGTTCCGCCTCGGCGTGGAGATCGGCCGCGACATCACCGTCGACCAGCTGCTCGCCGAGTACGACGCGGTGTTCCTGGGCACCGGCGCCTACCGCTACACCGATGGCGGCCTGCCCGGCCAGGATGCCGACGGCGTGCTGCCGGCGCTGCCATTCCTGGTGCAGAACGGCCGCATCGTCGGTGGCAACGATCCCTGGGGCCGGCCGATCGCCGGCTGGGAAGACCAGATCAAGCTGCCCGAGCTGGCCGGCAAGCGCGTGGTCGTGCTCGGCGGCGGCGATACCGGCATGGACTGCGTGCGCAGCGCGATCCGCCTGGGCGCCGGCAAGGTCACCTGCGCCTACCGCCGCGACGAGGCCAGCATGCCCGGCTCGGCACGCGAGGTCGGCAACGCGCGCGAGGAAGGCGTGCGCTTCCTGTTCAACCGCCAGCCGCTGGCGATCGAGACCGACGCAGACAATCGCGTCACCGGCGTGCGTGTGGTCGAGACGCGCCTCGGCGAGCCCGACGCGCGCGGCCGCCGCAACGCGGTGCCGGTCGAGGGCAGCGAGTCGGTGATCGAGGCCGACGTGGTGGTGATCGCGTTCGGCTTCTCGCCCGAACTGCCGCCGTGGCTGCAGGCGCAGCAGGTGGAGGCCACGCCGAACGGCCGCATCGTCGCCGGTGGCGGCGAGCGCCTGGACTACCAGACCACGCATCCGCGGATCTTCGCCGGCGGCGACGCCGTGCGCGGCGCCGACCTGGTGGTGACGGCGGTGGCCGAAGGCCGCGACGCGGCGCAGAGCATCGCCGAGCTGCTCGGCACGCAGATCCCGGCCAGCACCGCCCACGTCGGCTGAGATGCGCGCGGCGGCGTGCAGTCGCCGCGCGCAGCGAACGATCCGCATGCGGCGGCACGCGCCGCGGCAGATCCTCCTTCGCCGCCCGTGCCGGTCACGGCGAGGCTGCGGTCGCCGCGGCCACGACGCTGCCGGGGCGGGGATGGACTGGGCGACAATATGCGCATGAACGCCCTCTCCCATGGCCGCCTGCTGCGCGACCAGTCCCTGTCCGCCATCGCCGCCGGGTTCGTGACCGTCCTGGTCGGGTTCGCCAGCTCGGCGGCCATCGTGTTCCAGGCCGCGCAGGCGCTGGGCGCCACACCGGCGCAGACCAGTTCGTGGATGTGGGCGCTGGGCCTGGGCATGGGCGTGACCTGCCTGGGCCTGTCGCTGCGCTGGAAGATGCCGGTGGTGACCGCATGGTCGACGCCGGGCGCGGCGATGCTGGTGGCCTCGGCCGCCGGCGTGCCGATGAGCGAGGCGATCGGCGGCTTCCTGCTGTCGGCGCTGTTGATCACCATCGCCGGCTTCTCCGGCATCTTCGAGCGGATGCTCAGCCGGATTCCGGTCCCGCTGGCCGCCGGCATGCTGGCCGGCGTGCTGCTGCGCTTCGGCCTGGATGCGTTCGCCGCGATCCAGACCGAGCCCGCGCTGGTGCTGGGCATGCTGGGCACCTACCTGGCCGCGCGCCGCTGGTGGCCGCGCTACGCGGTGATCCTGACCCTGGCCGCCGGCATCGGCATCGCCGCACTCGCCGGCTCGCTGCACGTGGCGGGGCTGCGCCTGGAGCTCGCCCGCCCGGTATGGACCACGCCGCAGCTGAGCGTGGCCGCGGTGCTCGGCATCGCCCTGCCGCTGTTCGTGGTGACCATGGCCTCGCAGAACGTGCCGGGCGTGGCGGTGATCCGGGCGTCAGGCTATCCGGTGCCGATCTCGTCCGCGGTCGGCTGGACCGGTGCGGTCAACCTGGCGCTGGCGCCGTTCGGCGCGTTCGCGCTGAACCTGGCGGCGATCACCGCGGCGATCTGCATGGGCCCCGAGGCGCATGCCGATCCGGCCCGACGCTACATGGCCGCGGTCTGGGCCGGCCTCTTCTACCTGCTGGTCGGCGTGTTCGGCGCGACCGTGGCCAGCCTGTTCGCCGCGTTTCCGCAGGCGCTGGTGCTGGCCATCGCCGGCATCGCCCTGCTCGGCACGCTCGGCGGCAGCCTGGCCGCCGCGCTGCGCGAGGCGGACGAGCGCGAGGCGGCGCTGGTCACCTTCCTGGTCACCGCCTCCGGCCTCAGCCTGGCCGGGATCGGCGCCGCGTTCTGGGGCCTGATCGCGGGCGTGGTCGTGCGCGTGGCCCTGCGCCGCCGACGCTGACGCCGCCGACGCACGTCACGTCACGTCACGCGGACAGGATGTCCCCGCATCGCGGTCCGTCATCGGCGGCGGCGCGGCGCCATGCCTGCCACCTGCGTACGGCGCCGGACCTGCGCATGAGATGCGGCGCATCTCCACACGTCGTCCGACGCGGTTGACTGCGCCAGACGCGCAACGCCATGGCGCCGTGCTGCGGCCGGCGGATCGCGCCGCCACGCGCCGTCCCGGCATGCATCGGCAACCGGCAACCCATGCAGTCCGGCCTCTGCCGGGTCCATCGCGGCGCGCGGGTGAACCATGACGCGCATGCCGCCAGTCGCCCCCCGCCACGTCGCCGGGCCCCCCGCGCGTGGCCGGCGTCCGTCCCACTCCACCGCTCCACGCGTCGGTACCGAACGGCGCGCGGCGGACGCCCGGGCGGGTCACGCCCCTGTCATCGGCCGCGGCCACACTCGCCGCGCTTCACGACAGGGGGATCGGCATGGGTGGCTTCTGCAAGCGTGGCGCGATGGCGCTGCTCGCCGGCATCGCGCTGGCATCGTCGGCATGGGGGCAGGACGATGTGGAGCGGCTGCGTGTCCACGGCTCGCATTCGGTCGGCAGCGACCTGATGCCGGCGCTGGTCGAGGACTGGCTGCAGGCGATGGAGTACGGCGGAATCCGCCGGGTGCGCAGAACGGCCGCGCTGCTCGAGGTCCATGCGGTGCGCGACGGCGTGCCGCTGGTGGTGGAGATCGACGGATCCGGCAGCGCCGCCGGCTTCGCCGCGCTGGTCCGGGGGGACGCGGAACTGGCGATGCTGGCGCGCGCGCCGGATGCGCGCGAGCGCGATGCGGGCTGGCAGCTCGGCGACCTGGCCTCGCCGGAACAGGAGTACACGATCGCGCTCAACGGTGCGGCGGTCCTGGTCCACCGCGACAACCCGGTGCAGGCGATCGACCTCGCCCAGCTGCGGGCGCTGCTCGCGGGGGAGCTGCGCGACTGGTCGCAGCTGGGCGGCCGCGCCGCACCGGTGGCCCTGCAGGTGGGGCCGGCCGACGGCGGCCTGCACGAATTCCTGCGCGAGCGCCTGGGCGCACCGGCCGCCCCGCGGACGGGGGCGCTGCGGCGTCACCGCGACCTGCGCAGCGCGGCGGCCGCGGTCGCGCGCGATCCGCTGGCCGTGGCCGTGGTCGAACTGAGCACGCCGCTGCCGCCGGGCACGCGCACCCTGGCCGTCTCCGACGGCGCCACGGCGATTGCCGCCGATGCCGCCGGCGTCCGCAGCCGCGACTATCCGCTGGTGCGCGCCTACCGCCTGTATGGCGGGCAGATGATGTCCGCGCTGGGTCGCAGCTTCGCGCTGCATACGCTGACCCCGCGTGCGCAGCGCGTGGTGCATGCGCGCGGCCTGGCATCGCTGCAGCTGGCCACCGCGGAGACGGCGCCGGACCCGGCCGGGCTGCCGCAGGATTACCGCGACGCGGTCGCCGGTGCACGCCGGCTGCCGGTCGCGCTGCGCTTCAACCTCGGTTCCCTGAGCACGCCGTTCGACAGCGGCTCGGCGCAGGACATGGAACGGGTAGCGGCGTGGATGCGGCAACCGGAGAACCGCGGCCGCGCGCTCAGCGTGGTCGGTTTCGCGCCCGAGGATCCGGGCAGCCGGATGTTCGCGACGATGACCTCCAGCAGCCGCGTCGACATCGTGGCGGCCTGGCTGATCGAACACGGCATCGCGGTGCAGCGCAAGCGCGCGCTGGGCGCGCAGCGGCCGCTGACCGGCGGCAGCGATGCCGGCGCACGCGCACGCAACGAACGCGTCGAGCTGTGGGTGCTCTGAGCCACCGCGACGCGCCGCACCCGACGACGGCACCGCGCGCGCGTGAGGTGATCGCGCGCGGGTAGACTGGCCGCTCCACCGTGATCACGAAGGAGTGCGGATCCATGCGCCTGGGGCTTGCCGCCAACCGCCTGCACCACAGCACCGAAGACGCCGCGCTGTTCCGCCTGCTGCGCGCCAGCGGCCAGGGCATCCGCGAGCTGGGCCTGGACCTGCATGCGGTGGGCCGCACCTACGATGCGATCGTCGCCGCCGGCATGCTCGGCGGGCACGCCGGCCTCAAGCGCTATCCGTACGGCCGCGAAGGCGGCCTGATGAAGCTGGTCGCCGAGGTCGTCGGCATGGAGTCGCCCGAGCGCACGCTCGACGGCGCGATCTACCTGATCGATCCGGTCGATCCCTCGTCGATCTTCCCCGAGGCGATCGCGCTCAAGCGCCAGTGCGTGATCCAGGGCAAGCCCTTCATCTCCACCGTGGCCAGCGCCCGCGACTGGATCGAGAACGAACGCATCCATGCCGGCCTGGCGCCGGACCCGGGCGCCGACCGCTTCCACGCGTTCGAGTCGCAGACCCTGGCGCTGATCGCGCACGACGCGATGAAGCCGCAGATGCTGGCCTTCGCCGCCGAGCACTACGACGTGCTGTCGCGGTTTTCCCGGCGCGTGGCCACCGGCACCACCGGCCAGCGCCTCAACGAGATGGCCTGGAGCCAGGGCTGGCCTCAGGACACGCCGTGGGTGCACCGCTTCCACAGCGGCCCGATGGGCGGCGACGCGCAGATCGCCGACCTGGTGCTGGAGCGGCGCTGCCAGCGCGCGGTGTTCTTCGAGGACCCGCACGTGGCGCGCCAGCACGAGGCCGACATCCAGCTGCTGGAGCGCGCGGTGACCACGGTCACCGACGAGGCCGTGTGCATCACCTCGCCGGCGGTCGCGGCGCGCTGGGTCGCCGCGGTGCGGCGCCGCGCCGGGCAGCGCGCGGCCTGAGCGGAGCGCCGCGATGTGCGTGGTCGCCTTCGCCTGGGACGTGCATCCGCGCTGGCGGCTGGTGCTGGCCGGCAACCGCGACGAATTCCACGCCCGCCCGACCGCGCCGCTCGCGCGCTGGGACGATGCCCCGTCGATCACCGGCGGCCGCGACCTGGAGGCCGGCGGCACCTGGCTGGGCGTCGACGACAGCGGCCGCTGCGCACTGGTGACCAACGTGCGCGACCTGCGCGCACCGCAGGACGGCCTCTCGCGCGGGCTGCTGGCCAGCGACTGGCTGCGCGGCGGACAGGGCGCCCTCGCCCATGCCGCCGCACTGGTCCCGGCCGCGTCGGGCTATCGCCCGTTCAACCTGCTGCTGTTCGACCGCCGGGACGGCCTCTGGCTCGGCAACCGGCCCGGCACGCGCCAGCAGCCGCTGGCAGCCGGCGTGCATGCACTGTCCAACGCCGAGCTGGATACGCCGTGGCCGAAGACGGTCGCGCTGGCCGCGCGCATGCGGCAGTGGCTGCGGACCGGCAGCGAGGACGTGCGCGACCTGGAGCCCCTGTTCGCCGCGCTGGCCGACGACACCGTCTGGCCGGACGCGGACCTGCCCGATACCGGGATCGGCCTGGCGCGCGAACGCTGGCTGTCGTCGGCCTTCATCCGCGGACCCGTTTACGGCACCCGCGCCAGTACCGTGGTCGCGCTGGACCGGTCGGGCGGCGGGCTGGTCATCGAGCGCCGCTGGGGACCGGACGGCGTGGCGCTGGGCGAGACCACGCTGACCCTGCGCCGCTGAGCGGCCGGCGCGTCGAGGTCGGTGGCATGAGGCGTCGTGGATGCGCCGCCGGCGCATGCCACGCCCGCGTCAGCCGGAGGCGGCCGGGCGCAGTTGCAGCAGCCAGTGCGCGCCGCCGGTCGAGGATTCCTGCGGCAGCGGCTCCAGCTCGATCTCCCACTGGCGCAGCCGCCCGGCGCCATCCTGCAGCTGCAGCGCCGCGGTCTGGCCCACGCCCGGCTCCAGCCGGTCCTCGAGCAGCTGCAGCGCCTCCTGGCCGGCGCCATTGCGGACCGGCAGCGCGGTCAGCCGGCATCCGATCAGGCTGCCGGTGTCGAAGCCGCATTCGGCGGCGAAGGCGGGATTGGCGAACACGATGCGGACCGGCGCGTGCGGCGAGGCGCGCTCGACGATGCCCACCGGCGCGCGCAGGCGCATCAGGGTGGCCTCGAGCATCGACACGTCCTTCTGGTAGCGCTTGCGCTCCATCAGCTCGATCAGCACGCGCAGGTTGCGCGCCGACTCCAGGTGCAGCTCCGACCAGGCGCGCGCGCGGCCGCGCACCGTGGTCTGCCACAGCTCGAAGCTCTTGCGCGGCGACAGCCGCGCGCCGTCGAAGTCCTGCAGCTTGGACAGGTCAGGATTGCCGGCCCAGTTGACCGTGCGCACCTGCTCGCGCCGGGTCCACAGCAGCGCGCTGCGCGACTGCGGCAGCAGCGGCACGAAGATGAAGCCGGCCGCCTCCGCGGCCAGATCCTCCAGCAGCGGGAAGACCTCGCCGATGGTGTCGGTGTGCATCGCGCCGATGGTGCCGGACGTCGGCACCACCGCTCCGCCCTCCTCGATCGCGCTGCGGATCCGCAGCAGGCCGTCCTCGTCCGGCAGGCGGCCATGGCGGGTGACGCGGTCGCCGTGGAAGATCGCCACGCCGTCGGCGTCGACCACCTCGACCAGGTCCGGCGCCATGTCCGCCAGCATCTGCGGGGTCATGCTCTGGGCTTCGCTGAAGGCGGTGATGAGCTTCTCGCGCACCGTCATCAGCAGCTCCTCCTCGCGGCTGCGCTCGATCGCCGCGAGCCCGCCGACGCGGGCCGACAGCGCGCGGCTGACGGTCTCGGCCACGTCGCGCATGACCTGGCTGACGAAGTACGGCGCGTAGTGGTGGCAGGCGATCAGGCCCCACAGACGGTCGTTGACCACCAGCGAGGTCACCAGGGTCGCGCTGACGCCCATGTTGCCCAGGTATTCGCAGTGCACCGGCGAGACGCTGCGCAGGCTGACGTCGCTCAGGTCCAGCGGCTGGCCGTCGCGCGGGTCCAGCGCTGGCTCGATCGGCACCGGCGTGTACCCCACATCGACGATCTGCCGGATCCGGGTGCGCAGGTACAGCGCGCGCGCCTGCGCGGGGATGTCGGTGGACGGGTAATGCAGGCCGTAATAGCTCTCGAGCCCGTCGCGGTGGGCCTCGGCGATCACGTCGCCGTGCCACTCGTTGTCGAAGCGGTAGACCATGACGCGGTCGTAGCCGAGCAGGCTGCGGATCGCATTGGCCGCCCGCTGGCTGGCCTCGGCGATGGTCGGCGCGACTTCCAGCTCACGCAGGATCGGCACGGTGTCGGCCATCACCGACTGCACCAGGCCGCCGCCCTGCGCCGGTTCCAGCTCCACCAGCCAGCGCTCCGGCGCCAGATGCCAGGCGGCGACCCAGCCCGCGTCATCCGGGCGCAGGCGCAGGCGCACCGGCGTGTGCGGCAGATGCGCGTGACCGGTGCCGGAGCCGACCTGCGACAGCGTGCCGACCATGGCCAGCAGCTCGCGGTGGTCGCGGCCGACCACGCCGCCGTCGTCCACGCCGAGCACCCGCGCGGCGTTGGCGCTGGCCTGGATCACGCGCCCGTCGGCCGGATCGATCGCCAGCAGCACCCCGTGCGGCTGGATCGAGCCGGGGATGTGGATGGGTTCGCGCGCGCAGGCGTCGAGGTCGACGGGAGCGTTGTTCATCGGGTCGTGCATGCCAGGTGGTCGTGGAAACAGCCGAACATGGTCCTGGCCCCGCCGACCGCGAGCCGCTGCGAGGCGGCATCGGGCAGGGCCGCCTGCAGGCGTGTCTGGAAGTCGCGCCAGGCCGGTGCGGCCGGCGGATCGAAGTAGCTCAGCGCCGCGCCCAGTTCCGGTCGGCGGTCGCGCACATGCCGTGCGATCAGGCGCCCGCCGAGCGAGGACCCTTCGATCACGTAGAGCATGCCCCAGCGCTCGGCCGCGGACGGGGCATCGGGAATGGCCTGTCCGCTGCCCGCCTCGGCCGGGATGTCCAGCGCATGCAGGTCGGCCAGCAGCCGCGGCGTGCGCCAGGCGTAGTGCCAGCCGATGGACAGCCCGTCGAGCCAGTCGTGATAGCGCGTCTCCCAGGCCGACAGCAGCGCCAGGTGCCGCCGCAGGACGTCGACATAGCGCTCGCGCGACAGGCCGGGGTCGAGCAGGGCCGCCATCGCCGGCAGCGCCTCCACCGCCGCGTGCACGTCGCGGGTCGCCTCCCGCAGCCGTTCCCAGGCGCCGGGCGGCGGGGACGATGACGCGTCCGTGTCGGTCAGCGCGGTGCGATCCATGGGGTGCGGTGGTGTGAAGGGCGGGCGCCAGCCTAGCAGGCCGTGTCCCGCTGGTCCGTGTACCGGCACGCACCCGCCACGTCCCGCTCATGCAGCTGAACGGCGCCGCGTGGACCGCCGGTGCGTTCACCCGGCGCTGAGGTCGGCGTGGGCAGGCTGGCGCCCCGTTCCCATATCAGGAGTCCGGCAATGCGTACTTCGATCGGCACCAGCCTGCTTGCAACCGCCCTGGCGCTCGGCCTGTCCATGGCCGCCCCCGGCGCCGATGCGCGCGACCGCAAGGGCGACGCGACCATGACCGGCCAGCAGGTCCGCGAACTGCTGACCAGCGAGGGCTACACGAAGATCGACGACCCCGAGTTCGAGGACGGCATGTGGGAGACCGATGCCACCAGCGCCGACGGCAACCGCGTGGACGTGCGCGTCGACCCGGCCAGCGGCAAGGTCTACGCCGAGGACATCGTCTCGCGCCTGAGCGCCGAGGACATCAAGGCGCGGGTGACCGCCGCCGGCTATTCCAAGGTGCATGACGTCGACTACGACGACGGCGTATGGAAGGCCGATGCCGAACGCCAGGACGGCAAGAACGTCGAACTGAAGATCGATCCGAACGACGGCCGCATCCTGGCCGTCGAGAACGACTGACGCGGCGGCGCGGTCGCCGCCTCCGCGGTGGTGCGGCGCGCGGCGGCCGCGCCGGCCGTCAGGCCGTGGGCGTGTCGCCTGCCACCGGCGGCGTCCGCGCCGCACGGTACCAGGCCACGCCCCAGGCGCCGGCCAGCAGCAGCGCCGCCAGCAGCCACGGCGCGCCGGGCAGATGGGCCGGTGCGTCGTCGCCGATGAAGGCCGCGAACACGCCGGCGAACAGCATCGGCCCGAACACGCCGGCCAGGCTGACCAGGCTCATCAGCGCGCCCTGGATCCGGCCCTGTACCTCCGGCCCGACCTCGCGCGTGATCAGCGCCTGGGTCGATGGCGAGGCCAGCGCCCACAGCGCGCTGACCGGCAGGCCCAGCAGGAACACCCATCCGCTGCCGGCCAGTCCGTAGATCACGAAGCCCGCCACGCCGCAGCCCAGGCCGAGCAGCAGCGTGCGCCGCTCGCCCAGCGCGCGCACGATGCGCCCGACCAGCACCGCGTTGACCACGATGCTGCAGACGCCCACGCAGGCCAGCACCCAGCTGACCTCGCGCGGTCCCCACGCGAAGCGGTAGTCGGCGAACAGCACGAAGATGCTCGGATAGACGAAGTGGGCCAGGTTGGCCAGGAACACCACCGCCGCCAGGCCGAACACCTGCGGATGGCGCTTGAGCAGCATCAGCGCGCCGAACGGGTTGGCATGGGAGAGGTCGAAGCGCGGCGCGCGCCGTTCCGGTGGCAGCGACTCGGGCAGCACGAACCAGCCGTACAGCACGTTGAGCAGCGCCAGCCCGGCGGCGAACCAGAACGGGAAGCGCAGGTCGATGCTGCCCAGCCAGCCGCCGACCAGCGGCCCGGCGACGAAGCCCAGGCCGAACGCCGCGCCAATCAGCCCGTAGCCCTTCGCGCGCTCGGCCGGCGTGGTCACGTCGGCGATGTAGGCGTTGGCGGTGGTGAAGCTGGCCGAGCAGATGCCGGCGATGATCCGCCCGGCCATCAGCATGCCCAGCGAGCTGGCCAGCGCCATGAACACGAAATCCAGGCCCAGTCCGAGGCAGGACACCAGGATCACCGGACGCCGCCCGAACCGGTCCGACAGCGCACCCTGGACCGGCGTGCAGACGAACTGCACCGCCGCGAACACCATGCCGAACACGCCGACCCAGCGCGCGGCGCTGGCGACGTCGCCGCCGGTGAATTCCTCGACCAGGTGCGGCAGCACGGGAATGATCACGCCGAAGGACAGCACGTCGATCAGCACGGTGACGAAGATGAAGACCAGGGCCCCGCGGCGGACGCCGGGCCGGTGCGGGGATGCGGTCACGCGCGCGATGCCGGGTGGGAAGGCGCGAGTGTAGCGGCAGCGCGCGGGGCACGCGCCGCGGCCGCAGCGCCCTGACATCCATGGATGTCAGGGACGCCGTGCGCAGGCCGGCGCGCGTTACAGCAGCGGCGTCACCGAGATCGTCTGCACCAGGGTATGGCTCGCGCCCGGCGCCAGCTCGACCACTTCGGGACCGGCGTTGGCCGGCTCCAGGCACAGGAAGCCGCGCCAGTGGTCGGCGCCGACGTCGGCCATCCGCGCGGCGGCCTGCGCACCGGGATTCCACAGCACCAGGGTGCGGCTGCCCTGCACGGCGATGTCGATGCGCCGCTTCAGGCCCGGGTCGTGCAGCTGGTAACGGCCGCCGCCGTTGCCGTAGATGCGGTCGGCGCGACCGGGATCGCGCGGGTCGGCCAGCACCCAGTCGCCCTGCTGGCGGTGCGGGTTGAAGCCGTCGTTCTTGTCCAGGAAGGTCAGCCCGTCCAGCCCGCTCACGCGCACCTGGTTCACGTCGGAGACGCGGAAGTAGTTGTGCAGCGCCTGGGTGAAGCGCACGGTGTCGGCGCCGGCGTTGGTGGTGATCAGCCGCTGCTCCAGGGTGCGGCCGATGCGCAGCTCCATCCGCAGGCGCAGCGCCAGGTCGTCGAACACCGGCGGCAGCAGTTCCAGCACCACCGTGCCGTCGACCTCGCGGCGGGCGCTGCCCAGCTGCCACGGCATCGTCCGCACCAGGCCATGCGAGGGCACGTCCTTGCCCTGGTCCTGGCGACCGAAGTACGGCCAGCACACCGGCGTGCCGCCCCGGGTCGGCGACGGCGGGCCCTGGTTCAGCGGCGACAGCCAGAACACGTCCTGCTGGCCGGCCGGCACGAACGACAGCACATGGCCGCCGAACAATCCGATCGCGGCCGTCGCGTGCGGGGTCTCCACCAGCAGCGCCTCCAGGCCGTTGAAGCTGCCCAGGCGCAGGCCGGGTACGTTCTGTTCGCGCAAGACGGCGGTCCTCTGGATCGCGGGGGAAGGCGACTGCAGCAGCTGCGGATAGGCGGCCGGCAGGGTGAACGCGGTGCCGCGCGGCGGCGGCGCTTCGGCCTGCAGCGCGGCCAGGATCTTCGTGCCGGCGCGGCCGTCGGCGGGGGTCAGGCCCAGCCGCTGCTGCTCGACCACGATCGCCTGGCGGCTGGCGCTGCCGATCATGCCGTCGACCTGGCCGATCGCATGGCCGCGCGCCAGCAGCAGGGTCTGCAGCTGGCGGCGCTGGGCGCGGTCCAGGCCGGGATCGTCGGTCGGCCAGGCGGCGACCAGGCCGGCACCGCCGCGCAGGCGGTCGGCCAGGGTGCTGATCGCCAGCGCGTAGCTCTCGGCGGCGTTGTAGGAAAAGATCGCGTCGTAGTTGCGGAACACCAGGAACGCCGGGCCGTTCGCACCGGCCGGCAGCAGCACCGCGGCCGGCTGGTCGGACGGCGCGATCGCGCTGCCGTCGATGCCGGTGACACCGCGCGCGACCCAGTCCGACAGCGGGCGGCGCTTGGTCCGTCCGGCCAGCCCCGCATCGAAGCCGGCCGGCAGCCGCACCTCGTGGCCCCACGGTTGGCCGCTGCGCCAGCCAGCGCGCTTCAGATAGTTGGCGGTGGAGGCCAGCGCGTCGGGAATGCTGTCGACCAGGTCGCGGCGGCCGTCGCCATCGCCGTCCACCGCGATCCGCGCGTAGGTCGACGGCATGAACTGGGTGTGGCCGAACGCGCCGGCCCAGGAGCCGGTCAGCTGCGGATCGCGCAGGTCGCCGCTGGCCAGCAGCTTGAGCAGGGCGATGAACTCGCCGCGGAAGAACGCCTGGCGCCGGCCCTCGCAGGCCAGCGTCGCGAGCGACACCCGCAGCGGGCGCTTGCCGGAGACGCGGCCGTAGTCGCTCTCCACGCCCCAGACCGCGACCACGGTGACCGGATCGACGCCGTAGTCGGCCTCGACCTTCGCCAGCAGGTCGCGGTGCCGGTCCAGCATCGCGCGGCCATCGGCGACGCGCTGGTCGTCGACCAGGCCGGCCAGGTAGTCCCAGATCGGGGTCTTGAACTCGGGCTGGGCGTCGAGCAGCTTCAGCACGCTGCGGTCCGGCTGCAGATCGGCGGTCAGCCGGGTCCAGGCGTCGGCCGGCAGGCCCTGCTTCACCGCCTCCGGCTGCAGGGTCTGCAGACAGCGCGCGAACGCCGGATCGGGCGCGATGGCGGCGGTCGCGGCGTCCACCGGTGACGTGGCGGTCTGCGCGGCGACAGGCAGCGCACAGCAGGCCAGCAGGCCGAACAGCAGGGAAGCGGATCGCGTCATCGTGGGGTCCGGCGGCACGGCGGGCCATCATAGGCGAGGCGCGCCGGCGCGGTCGTGCCGCGCCGCACCGGAAGCGCAACCCGGATCGGCCATCCGCGGTGCGCCCGCCCCACGGCGCGAACAGGACGCACGTATCCGCGCGATCCGCCGCCCGGTGCCCGGCACCGCGGACACACGCTCAGCGCAGCTCGCCGTCCAGGTAGTACCAGCGGCCATCCTCGCGGACGAAGCGGCTGCGTTCGACCATCCGCACCGCGCTGCCGCCACCGACCCGGTAGCGGGCGACGAACTCGACCTCGGCGCTGTCGGCGCCGGTGACCGCATGCTGCTTCACCTGCAGGCCCAGCCAGGTGGTGCGTGCGCCGGGCGCATCGTCCAGCGGCAGTTCGTCCGCGCCGGGCCGCGTGGACGGGTGCCAGCTCGCCAGCAGGTAGTCGCGCAGCTTCAGCACGTAGGCGCTGTAGCGCGAGCGCATCAGCGCGGGGGCATCGGGCGCGGCCTCGCCGGCGTGCCAGCGGCCGCAGCAGCGCGTGTAATCGGCCGCCGCACCGCAGGGACAGGCCTGGCGCGCGGCGGTGCTCAACGGCGGCCGGTCTCGATGAAACGCAGGAACTCGGCGCGGGTGCGCGCGTCCTCGCGGAAGCTGCCCAGCATCTTGCTGGTGACCATGCTGACGCCGCGCTTGTGGATGCCGCGGGTGGTCATGCACTCGTGCGCGCCTTCGACCACCACGCCCACGCCCAGCGGCTGCAGCACGTCCTGGATGGTCTGCGCGATCTGCGCGGTCATCTTCTCCTGCACCTGGAAGCGGCGGGCGAAGGTCTCGACCACGCGCGCCAGCTTGCTGATGCCCACCACCTTGCCGGCCGGCAGATAGCCGACGTGGACCTTGCCGATGATCGGCGCCATGTGGTGCTCGCAGTGGCTTTCGTACTCGATGTCGCGCAGCACGATCATCTCGTCGTAGCCGGCGACCTCCTCGAAGGTCCGCTCCAGGTAGGCGCGCGGATCGTTGCCGTAGCCGCTGAACCAGTCGCCATAGGCTTCGGCCACGCGGCGCGGCGTATCGAGCAGGCCCTCGCGGGTCGGATCCTCGCCGGCCCAGCGCAGCAGGGTGCGCACGGCGTCCTCGGCCTGGGTCTGGGTGACGGGGGTGGCGGGATCGGTCTTGTCGGTCATGGGAACGGCGCCCGGACAGGGGGCGAGCATCGTACCCGACCGGCAGCGGCCCGCCCCTGCTTTCCGGTGAACCGCCGGGCCACCGGCATCGCCGGCCCGTGCCGCCATCAGGGCCGATCGCGGTCGCGCGCCCGGCACGTGGGCGATCCAGCCGCCTCGTGCCGGGCCGCTGCCCGGCGAAGCGCGCGGGAACGGCGGAGCACGCATTCCCTGGCACACCCGCGCGCCGGCGCAGGCCCGTCCGGCGTGCGCGTGCCTGGCGTGGCGGCCAACTCCGCAGATCCTGCCGGCGGGTCCGGCCGTGCCAGTGCGGCAACGGCGCGAAGCCCCTGCATGGCCGGCCGCGCGCGTGCGATCGCCGCCGTCGAGGTCACCGCTGAAACCATTGCGGCGGCCGGCGCGTGGCGGCCGTGCCTGCTAGCATTGAGCGGCTCTCCGCACAGCCGCCGGCTGCGACGGCGACGCCTTCCTCCCCTCTTCTGCCGAGTGCTGCCGTGTCCTTCTTCTCCACCGTCGAACTGGTCCCGGGCGATCCGATCCTGGGACTGACCGAGGCCTACAACGCCGATGCCCGCCCGACCAAGGTCAACCTGGGCGTGGGCATCTACTACGACGAACAGGGCCGCATTCCGCTGTTGAAAGCCGTGCGCCAGGTCGAGGAAGCGCTGGCCGCCGCCGGCCGTCCGCGCGGCTACCTGCCGATCGACGGCCTGGCCGCCTACACCCAGGCCACGAAGGAACTGCTGTTCGGCAAGGACTCCGAGCTGCTGGCCGCCGGCCGCGTCGCCACCACCCAGACCGTCGGCGGCAGCGGTGCGCTGCGCGTCGGCGCCGAGCTGCTGCGCAAGGTGCTGCCGCACGCCACCCTGGCGCTGAGCAACCCGAGCTGGGAGAACCACCGCGCGGTGTTCTCCGCCGCCGGCTTCGAGGTCGTCGACTACACCTACTTCGACGCAGCCAGCCACGGCCTGGATTTCGCCGGCATGCTGGCCGACCTGTCCAAGCTGCAGCCGGGCACCACCGTGCTGCTGCACGCCTGCTGCCACAACCCGACCGGCGCCGACCTCACCGTCGCGCAGTGGAAGCAGGTCGCCGCGTTGCTGAAGGAACGCCAGCTGTTCCCGTTCGTCGACATGGCCTACCAGGGCTTCGACAAGGGCATCGCCGAGGACGCCGCCGCGATCGGCATTCTGGTCGAGGCCGGCATCGACAGCTTCGTCGTCGCCAGCTCGTACTCCAAGTCGTTCTCGCTGTATGGCGAGCGCGTCGGCGCACTGACCGTGGTCGCGCCGAGCGCCGACCAGGCCAAGGCCGTGCAGTCGCAGATCAAGCGCATCATCCGCCAGATCTATTCCAGCCCGTCCACCCACGGCGCGGCGCTGGTCGCCGGCGTGCTGTCCAGCCCGGAGCTGCGCACGCTGTGGGAGCAGGAACTGACCGAGATGCGCGAGCGCATCCACGCGCTGCGTGGCGGCCTGGTGCAGAAGCTGGCCGCGCTGGGCGCACCGGAGTTCGGCTTCATCGAACGCCAGGCGGGCATGTTCTCGTACTCGGGCCTGAGCAAGGTCCAGGTCGACCGCCTGCGCGACGAGTACGGCATCTACGCCGTCGGCACCGGCCGCATCTGCGTGGCCGCGCTGAACCAGCGCAACCTCGAGTACGTGGCCCAGGCCGTGGCGACCGTCTCGAAGGACTGAGGCGGGCCGGCAGCGCCGGCGCATCCACGCTGGGAACGAAGCCGGGAGCGCGGACGCCTCCCGGCTTTTTCGTTGCGGCGAACCAGCGCGATGGCCCTGGCTCGAACGCGCATCGGTTCCGCCATCGGCGGCATCCGCCAGACGGCCGTGCTGCACGATGTGCTCCGGCCAGCAGCGGCGCCATGCTGTCAGCGCTGTCAGTGCCGCGGGGCACGCGGCATCGCGCAGGCGAGCGTCTCCAGCACGGCCGCGCGGGTCGTCTTTGTCGTGCGCAGCGGCGACAATACGCGCCCCCTCGCTGCAAAGGCCGTCCTCGATGTCGCGTACGTCGCTGACCCGTTTCCTGATCGAAGAACAGCAGGCCGGCCGCATCGGCCCGGAACTGCGCCAGCTGATCACGATCGTCTCGCGCGCCTGCAAGCGCATCTCCATCGCGGTCAGCAAGGGCGCCCTCGGCGGCGTGCTCGGCGATGCCGGCACCGGCAACGTGCAGGGCGAGGCGCAGAAGAAGCTGGACGTGCTCAGCAACGACATCCTGCTGGAGGCCAACATGTGGGGCGGCCACCTCGCCGCCTGCGCGTCGGAGGAGATGGACCACAGCCAGCCGGTACCCAGCGAATACCCGGTCGGCGACTTCCTGCTGCTGTTCGATCCGCTGGACGGCAGCTCCAATATCGACGTCAACGTCTCGGTCGGCACCATCTTCTCGGTGCTGCGCTGCCCGCCGGGCGTGGCCTGCGCCGGCGACGAGCACTTCCTGCAGCCGGGCACGCAGCAGGTCGCGGCCGGCTACTGCATCTACGGCCCCAGCACGATGCTGGTGCTGACCCTGGGCAACGGCACCCACGCGTTCACGCTGGAGCGCGAGGAAGGCAGCTTCCTGCTGACCCAGGCCGACATGCGCATTCCCGAGGACACGAAGGAATTCGCGATCAACATGTCCAACCAGCGTCACTGGGAAGCGCCGATGCAGGCCTATGTCGGCGACCTGCTGGTCGGCAGCGAGGGTCCGCGCGGCAAGGACTTCAACATGCGCTGGATCGCCAGCATGGTCGCCGACGTGCACCGCATCCTGACCCGCGGCGGCATCTTCATCTATCCATGGGACCGCAAGGACCCGACCAAGGCCGGCAAGCTGCGGCTGATGTACGAGGCCAACCCGATGGGCCTGCTGGTCGAGCAGGCCGGCGGCGCGGCCACCGACGGCCGCCGCCGGATCCTGGAGATCCAGCCCGACCAGCTGCACCAGCGCGTGCCGGTGTTCCTCGGCTCGAAGCACGAGGTGGCCGAGGCGACCCGCTACCACCTGGAGCACGATCAGGCGCAGGCCAGCGCGCACTGAGCGTCCGGTGCCGGCGGCATCGCCTCCGGCCCTGCATCCCCATCGTCCGCGCGGCTGCGGACACGGTCGCGCCCCCGGCGTGACCGGCATCACGCCGCGCTGACATCCCGCATGCGACGTTCGCCGATCGGTTCCAACAAGCGCCGGACATCGGCGCGTCCGCGGAGGATCCGTACGCGGCCGCTGCGGACATGATGTCCGGCGATCCTGCGTACACCCGCGAACGCGCGTCCAGGGCGGCATCGACGCGAACAGGGGGATGGATGGGACGCAATCTGCCGGGCTTCGGCACACGGACAGGCCACGGACGCACGGCCACGGGCCGGCACGCACTGCCGTCGGTCGATCGCGCACGCAGCGGCGCGCACGCAGCGGTGGACATCGAGGACGACGGCCTGGCCGAGGCCGTGGTGTTCCTCGACGCGGGGCGCAGGCTGTTCGCCTCCGATCCGCTGACCAGGGGCGACGTCGCCGACTACTACCGCCAGGTCGCGCCCTGGCTGCTGCCCGAGGCCGCCTACCGTCCGCTCGCCCTGCGTGCCGTAGCGCCCGACGGGGCGCTGGCCGACGCGCAGATGGACCATCGCGCCGGCCTCGGCAGCTACGTGCATCCGTTCCCGCGGCACCCGCAGGGCGGCGACGGCACCGGCTTCTACATCGGCGGCGTCACCGGTCTGCTGCAGCTGGTCCAGGCCGATGCCTTCGAACTCGAAGCCGGCGCGGCCACGATCGGGCAGCCGACCGGGCCGGACCGGCTGGTGCTGGGCCTGGACGCGGCGCCGGCACCGCTCGCCGATGCCGCGCTCGCGCTGCGCACGCGCCTGCAGTCTCACGGCCTGGCCAGCTTCGTCCGCCTCAGCGGCGATGGCGGCCTGCACGTGGTCGCACCGCTGGCGCCGGGCGTCGACTGGGAGACCCTGCAGGAGTTCGCGGCCGCGATCATCGAGGCGCATGCCGCCGGCCGGGACGGCGACCTTGGCGTGCGGATCCGCGCACTGGCCACGACGCCGGCGCAGACCGCGACCTGCAGCTGGTCGCTGCGGCGGGGGCCGGCCGGCATCGGCGTCGCCATGCCGCTGGGCTGGGATGCGCTGGCCGGACACGACCTGTCCGTGCCGGTCGCTCCGGCCGCCGCGCTCCGGCAGGCCGCGCGGCTACGCGAGGATCCCTGGGCCGGCATGTCCGCGCTGCGGCAGACGCTGCCCGGCTGAGCCGCGCCGCCTGCCGACCGCCACTCGCGCCGGGTCCGCGACGACGGCACGCACCGCCAGCCCGCGCCGGCCACGAAGGACGGCGCGATGCCGCTGCGCGGCACGCCGCAAACATCACGAACGGCTGACGCAGCCCATGCGACGGTGCCGGTCCCGTCGCTGGAGACGCGCCCATGGCCCGCCCGATCTGGACCGGCACCCTGTCCTTCGGACTGCTCAACGTTCCGGTCTCGCTGATGTCGGGCGAGCGCCGGATCGACCTGCAGTTCCGCATGCTCGATTCGCGCGACCGCAAGCCGGTGCGCTACGAACGGGTCAACGCCGACACCGGCGAGGAAGTGCCGTGGAAGGACGTGGTCAAGGCCTACGAGTACGACAAGGGCAGCTACGTCGTGCTCGAGCAGGAGGACATCAAGGCGGCCGCGCCGGAAAGCCATGAGACGGTCGAGGTCGAAGCCTTCGTCGACGCGACGCAGATCGACCCGCGCTACTACGAGAAACCCTACCTGCTGGTGCCGGGCAAGAAGGCCGAGAAGGGCTACGTGCTGCTGCGCGAGACCCTGCGCAGTTCCGGCCGGGTCGGCATCGCACGCGTGGTGATCCGCACCCGCGAATACCTGAGCGCGGTGATGCCGCACGGCGATGGCCTGGTGCTGATGCTGCTGCGCTGGCCACAGGAACTGGTCGACCCGGAGGA
Organism: Xanthomonas sp. XNM01; assembly: GCF_014851915.1. Taxonomy (GTDB): domain Bacteria; phylum Pseudomonadota; class Gammaproteobacteria; order Xanthomonadales; family Xanthomonadaceae; genus Pseudoxanthomonas. The sequence goes on along the minus strand of NZ_JACVAP010000007.1, from coordinate 29,683 downwards.
CTACAAGCTGCCCGGCGAAAGCCTGGCGAAGTACCGGATCAGCGACAAGGAGGTCGCGATGGCCTCGCAGCTGATCGACTCGATGTCCGGCGACTGGAATCCGGACGACTACCACGACGAGTTCCGCACCCGCCTGCAGGCCATCCTGCGCAAGCGGATCAAGCAGAAGGGCGGCACCGCCAAGGTCGAGGACGAGGTGGCCGACACCCACGAGGACGCCAGCACCAACGTGGTCGACTTCATGTCGCTGCTGCAGAAGAGCCTGGACGCCAAGAAGCGCACGCCGGCGAAGAAGACCGCTGCTGGTGCCGCGTCGGGAAGCACGGCCAGGGCGCCGGCCAGGAAGGCGGCGAAGACGACTGCGAAGAAAACCGCGAAGAAGGCAGCGAAGAAGACCGCCGCCAAGCGCACCACCAGACCCCGCAAGGCGGGCTGAGCCATGTCGCTGCGCGACTACCAGCGCAAGCGCCGCTTCGACGCCGGCGGCACACCGGAACCGCAGGCCGATGCGCCGGGCGGGCCCTCGCGGCGCCCGATCTTCGTCGTGCAGCTGCATCACGCCAGTTCGCGCCACTACGATTTCCGCCTGGAAGCCGATGGCGCGCTGAAGAGCTGGGCCGTGCCCAAGGGTCCGTCGCTGCGTCCCGGCGAGAAGCGGCTGGCGGTGCAGGTGGAGGACCATCCGCTGTCCTACGCCGGCTTCGAGGGCGACATCCCCGAGGGCCATTACGGTGCCGGCCATGTCGACGTATTCGACCACGGCACCTGGGCCTGCGACGGCGATCCGCTGGAAGCGATCGCCGCCGGCAAGCTCGACTTCGTCCTGCATGGCGGCAAGCTCGAAGGCGGCTGGAAGCTGGTGCGCACCGCGCCGCGCGGGCGCCAGCCGCAGTGGCTGCTGATCAAGCGCGACGACGCAGGCGCGGCGGATCTGGAGGCCGACGACCTGGTCGACTCCGCGCCGCGGCGTTCCGCGCCGACGCGAGGCCGTGCCGGGAAGGCATCGGGCGCGAACAGGACCGGCGCCGGACGTAGTACCCAAAAGCCCGCACCTGCCGCACGGCGCCGGCGGCGCGCCGATGCCACCTGGCACAGGCGCGCCCTCGCCCTGCCCGGTGCTCGCGACCGCCCGCATCCGACCGGCTTCGCCGCGCAGCTGGCGACGGCGCGCAGCGGCGCGCCGAGCGGCGAGGACTGGCTGCACGAGATCAAATGGGACGGCTACCGGCTGCTGGCCGACCTGGTCGATGGCGTCGCCACGCTGCGCTCGCGCGGTGGCCTGACCTGGACCGGCGATTTCCCGGAGGTCGCCAGGGCCATCGAAGCGCTGCCGGTCGGCGATGCCCGGCTGGACGGCGAACTGGTGGTGCTGGACGCCGATGGCCGCAGCGATTTTTCCGCGCTGCAGCGGGTGATCGACGGCACCTCGAAGGCGCCGCTGCGTTACGTGGTGTTCGACCTGCCCGGCCTGGCCGGAGTGGACCTGGCCGGCACGCCGCTGCAGCAGCGCAAGGCGCTGCTGCGCCAGGTGCTGGGCGAGGAGCCGGGCATCCTCGCCTACAGCGACCACGTGCTCGGGCATGGCCCGGAGGTGTTCGCCGCCACCGGCGACAAGGGCTTCGAAGGCATCGTCAGCAAGCGCGTCGACGCGCGCTACGTCAGCGCGCGCAGCCACGACTGGGTCAAGGTGAAGCACGAGAACACCGACGAGTTCGTCGTGGTCGGCTACACCGACCCGAAAGGCGCACGCAGCGGCTTCGGCTCGCTGCTGATGGCCAGACCCGGGAAGTCCGGCGGCTGGCAGTACGTCGGCCGGGTCGGCACCGGCTTCGACGATGCGATGCTGGCCCGGCTGCTGCCGTTGCTGGAAGCGCGTGCACGCGGGGACGGCGTGGTCGCGCTGCCGGCGCATGTGCCGTTTTCGCTGCGCAGCGTGCACTGGGTCGAGCCGGAGCTGGTCGCCGAGGTCGCGTTCCGCGGCTGGGGCAAGGAAGGCCTGCTGCGCCAGGCCGCGTTCAAGCGGCTGCGCGCGGACAAGCCACTGGAGGATGTGCAGCCTGCGCCCGCGCTCAGCGCACGCTCGACATCGGCCGGCGAGCGACGGACGGCCGCGAAGCGCTCCAGCGCCGCGCCGGCACCGAGCGCACGCGGGACGGACGACGCGGGCGACACCGTCACGATCAGCAGCCCGGACCGCGTGGTCTATCCGTCCACCGGCATGACCAAGGCGCAGGTCGCCGACTACTACCGCGCGATCGCGCCCTGGCTGCTGCCGGAGGTCGCACGCCGGCCGTTGTCGCTGCTGCGCTGCCCGGATGGCGTGGCCGGCGACTGCTTCTTCCAGAAACACGAAAGCCGCGCGCTCGGTACGCACGTGCATGCGGTGCCGCTGCGGCAGAAGAGCGGCATGGAGGACTACCTCTACATCGAGGATGCCGCCGGCCTGCTCGAGCTGGTGCAGATGAACACGCTGGAGCTGCATCCCTGGGGCGCGGGCGTGGACGATCCCGAGCATCCCGACCGGCTGGTGTTCGATCTCGACCCGGGCGAGGGCGTGGGCTGGAACCAGATCCGCGCCGCGGCGCGCGACATCCGCGCCAAGCTGCAACAGGCCGGCCTGGAGAGCTTCGTGCGCCTGTCCGGCGGCAAGGGCCTGCATGTGGTGGTGCCGATCGCACCGGAAGCCGACTGGGAGCAGGCGCGCGACTTCAGCGAGGCCTTCGCCCAGGCCTTGGCCGCACAGGCGCCGGACCGCTACGTGGCGACGATGAGCAAGGCGAAGCGGCGCGGGGTGATCTTCGTCGACTGGCTGCGCAACGGGCGCGGCAATACCAGCGTCTGCTCGTGGTCGCTGCGCGCACGGGACACGCCGGCGGTCGCGGTGCCGCTGCGCTGGGACGAACTGGGCCGAATCGCATCGCCGCAGGCGTTCAGCCCGGACAAGGCGCTGGCGCGCGCGCGGCGCCTGAAGGCCGATCCCTGGGCCGGCTTCGCGACGCTGGCGCAGCGTCTGCCCGGCATCGGCTGAGCGGCCTGGTCAGTGCGCGGACCGCTGCCGCGCCTTGCGCAGACTGGACAGACCAAGCAGGCCGAACACCACCGTGAACGCATACAGCACCGGCCTGTCACCGATCATCGCGCGGGCAGCCCAGCAGACCGCGGCAAGCGCGTACAGCAGCGCGTCAAGCTTCGCCTTCCTGGATGCATCCATTGCATGTCTTCCTCCGGTAACACCACGACGGCAGGCAGCCGCGGGCGTGCCCCATCCTGACCGGCACGGCCTGGCACGGCAACCACCGTTCATCGCCATGGCATCAGCGGGCAGGAGCGGACGGGCGCGGATCCGGCTGGTCCAGCGGCTGCAGCCGCGGGAAGCGCATGCCCTCGAAGTCGATCGCGATCACGCGTCCGTCCTGCACGTCGAAGTCGAGGAAGCGGCCGGCACCGGGCATGAACTCGACCCGTAGCTGCTCGTCGGCATCGCCGCCGTCGGCCACCGCGTCGAGCACGCCCCAGCGCAGGCGCAGCCGCGCGTCCGCATCCAGCGTGACGGTGATCGTGCCGAGCAGCGGGTCTTCGTAGCGCCCGCCATACGCCGCGCGCGGCAGCGCCAGCCGCCAGGGGCGCGCGGCGATCTGCGCGCGTTGCCGGGCGATCGTCGACGGGAGTGCGAGGGCCTGCGCCTGCAGCGCATCGAAGCGCGCCGCGACGCGCGCCTGCAGGTCGGGCTCGTGCAGCAGCGTGCCGTAGGCGTAATCGGCGACCAGGCTGGTCAACCGCGGCGCGAGCACGTCCTCGTTGGCCAGCACCACCAGGGCGAGGCCGGCGTCGGGCATGAACGACAGGTGCGCATGGAAGCCGGCGAAACCGCCGAAGTGATGCAGCAGCCGCCGGCCCTTGTACGCGCCGGTGTACCAGCCCCAGGCGTATCCATCGCGCGCGAAGTCCTGGTAGTGCGCGTCCACCGCCACCTGCGGCTGCTGCGACTGTGCGATCAGCGCGCGCGGGATCCCGCCGCTGTCGCCGCCGGACAGCTGCGCTGCCAGGAAGCGGGCCAGGTCCGGCGCGGTGGAGACCACGCCGCCTGCCGCGTGCATCGTCGCATCGGTCTTGGACAGCGGCAGCGGCCGCTGCGGTGTGATGGACCCGAGCGAGTAAGGCCGCGCCAGCGTCCATCCGGCACGCTGCGCATGGTCCATCGAGGCACTGGTGTGGTGCATGCCGAGCGGCTGGAAGACGCGCGCCTCCAGCTGCTGCTGCCAGGGTATGGCCGAACGCCTGTCCAGCCAGGCGCTGAACAGGTTGTAGCCGACATTGGTGTAGCGGAACGTGCGATGGGGCGTCTCCGGATCGGCATGCGTACGCGCGACCAGCGCCTGTCGCGATGCGGCGTCGTGCACGCCGCTGAACGCTGCAGCCCAGGCCAGGTCCGGGTTGTCCACGCCGGAGGCGTGGAACAGCAGCTCGCCCGCGGTCACCGCATCCGCGTCGATGCCGTCGAAGGCGACGTCCGGGAACATCGTCCGCAACGGCGCCTGCAGGTCGAGCCGACCATCCGCCTCGGCCAGCAGCGCGTTCAGCGCGAACATCGGCTTGGTCGCCGAGGCGATGTAGAACACCGTGTCGCGCGTCACCGGCACCTGCGCATCGATGTCGGCATGGCCGGAGTAGGCTTCGTGGACGATACGACCATCACGGAGGACGATGATCGCCAGCCCGGGCGCATAGCCGGTCGCACGGCGGCTATCCTCGATCAGGCGATCGAGTGCGGTGAAATCCGGTGCGGGCATGGCGGCGATCGCGCATGGCGATGCCAGCGCCAGGGCCGTCAGGGCGGCCGGCAGCAGGGACATGAAGGGCCCTCCGGGGAAGGCGGCGTGGCCGCAGCCGTGGATGGTGCGGCGTCACGCACCGGAGGGCGGCGCTGCGCCCTCCGGCGGTGGGTTCACTTCAGGCGGCGCTCGAGCAGGTAATAGGCCAGGTTGCCCAGGCCGGTGGCGCCGATCAGCAGGCCGACCACGCCGGGCGTGACCCGGTCGGTGGCCAGCAGTTCGACGATGCCGAAACCCAGCGCCAGCGCGACCAGCACGCAGCCCCAGTGCAGCGAGGCCAGGCGGCGACGGGCGGTTTCGCCGTCCAGCACAGCGCGCACCAGCTCTTCCGAGCCGCGGGCCTCGACGATCCGGCGCCGGTTGAACGAGTCGACGACCGACTTGATGGTGTAGGCGATGCAGGCGAACAGGGCGACGGGGACGAGCAGGTTCAGATCCATGTGTGGGCCGCGTGGTGTGGGTGGATGTGCACTGGGAGACGGCCGGCGGGCGATCGGTTGCAGCACCGGCATCGGCGTCGCATGGAGCTGCACCGTGGCGGCCGCCTCGCCGTCCGGTGCCGCGTCCACGGCGTTCCGCACCGGACAGGACAGGACCGGTCGCACGCCGCTTGCAACCGTTCCGCCCGTCGCCGTATCCCTGTATGCCATGCCCTGCCCGCCCACCGACATCGACGCGCGCCTGCGTGCGGACCGCGCCCTGGCCGACGCCGCGCTCGCCGGCCGGGCAGGTGCGTTCGAGGAGCTGGTGCGGGCGCACCAGGGCCTGTGCTGGCGCGTGGTCGAGCGGATGGTCCGGCACCCGGAGGACACCCGCGAGTTGTGCCAGGAGGTGTTCCTGCGGATCCACCGCACGCTGCACCAGTACCGCGGCGAGAGCCTGCTGAAATCCTGGGTGGCGCAGGTCGCCTGGTCGGTGGCGCTGCGGCACCTGGAGAAGAAGCGGATCCCGCTGGCCGATGCCGGCGACGACGACGAAGGCGTGTCGCTGCTGGAGCGGATCGGCGATGGTGTCGACCTGGAGGCGGGCATGATCGACGGCCAGCTCCACGCCCACCTGCACCGGGCGATCGACGCGCTGCCGCCGCTGCAGCGCACCCTGCTGACCCTCTACCATCTGGACGAACTGTCGATCGGCGAGATCGCGGCGATGACCGGCCTGGCCGAGGGCACGATCAAGAGCCACCTGTTCCGCAGCCGCAAGCGGCTGCGCGAGATCCTGGAACCCCGCATCGGAGTCTTCGCATGAGCCACAGGCCAGTACCGCCGGATCCCCGCGAGTGGGACGCGCAGGAACAGGGGCGGCGCCTCGGCACGGCTGGTCGCGTCGAGGATGCCGATGTGGCCGCCTACCGCCACATCGCCACCGCGCTGCGCACGCAGCCGCTGCCGGCGCCGCCGGCGGACTTCGCCGCGCTGGTGGCCGCCGCCGCCGCACGCGAGGACCGCGGGCTGGAGCGGCGGCTGTCGCGCGCCCTGCTGTCGGTGTTCGCGCTCGCCGGCGTGGCGGTGGTCGCGCGCTACGGCCTGCAGTGGTGGCAGCCGCTGGTGCAGGGCATCGGCACCGATGCGCTGGGCTGGCTGCTGGCGGCCGCCGGCTGCATCGGCAGTTCGTGGCTGCTGCGGCGGGCGCTGGCCGGCGCGCCGCAGCGCCCCCCGTCGCCGGCAGGCACGCGGCGCTGACGCCTGCGTGCCGGTAACGCCTTGCTGCCGCCGGCGGCGGGCGGCCTCGCAGCGCCGGTTCCGACGACGGCCTTCGGCACCGCCGGGCGACGCGGCGCGCCGGTGTCCGCCTTACGGCCGGGAATCGCCGTTGCAGCAGCCGCCCCAGTGCGGCTGCCTGCTGGTCTGGCCGATGCCGGGGTTGAAGCGGTTGGTCGGGTCCAGCGCGCGGTAATGCGCGGCCAGCGCCGGCTTGGCCGGGTACAGGTGGCCGACGTTGTGCTCGGCCGGGTACTCGGCGCCGCGCGCGTCCAGCAGTGCCCACATCGCGTGCTCGATCGCCAGCGGATCGCCCCCCTTCTTCACGATGTAGTCCTGGTGGAACACGTGGCAGAAGAAGTGGCCGTAGTAGAGCTTGGACACCAGCGCGTCGTCGATGGCCGCGGGCAGGGTCTCGACCCAGTCGCGGTCGTTGCGGCGCAGGGCGATGTCCAGCGCGACGATGTCCTCGACCTGCTTCGCATGCACGGCGCGGTAGCGGACCGCGGCGCTGGCCACGGCGAAGCGGTGCAGGAAGGCCTTGCGGCCTTCGTCGGCATCGCACTGGAAGAACGCGCCATCGGCGCTGCCGGAGAAGTGGTCGGCGAGGAAGGCCCCGGTGACGGCTGCATCGCTCTGGGCGACACGAATCACCAGATGGTGTTCGTAGCGCTGCCGCCACTGGCGCATGCGCGCCGGCAGATGACTGGGCAGGCGGTCCATCAGCCACTGCACCAGCCGGTCGCTGACGTTGCGCAGGCCCAGCGCTTCGAACACGCCGTCGACGCGGCTCTTCAGCGCGAACGCGCGCGGCACGCTGGCGGTGCCGAAGCGGTCGATCAGCAGGAACACGTCCTTGCCGTACCGCTCGCCGATGTCGAAGGCCTCGCGGTGGATGTATTCGCCGGCGATCGGCAGGTCCGGCAACGCGGTCAGCAGGTGGCGGCGGATCGCGGTGAGGTCGTCGGCGCGGTTGCTGCCGATGTAGAACACGGCCGAGGCCTCGCGCGGGAAGGTATCCAGCCGCACCGCGAACACGCACAGGCGGCCGGCCGAGCCGGAGGCCTCGCGCAGACGTGTCGGGTCGGCGTTGTAGCGGGCCGGCGTGTCGGCATCGACCTGGCGCACGTCGTGCGCGTAGCGGTTGTCGGAGGCCACGCGCAGCGCATCGTCGACGATGTCGGCGGCCGTGTACCCGCCGGCCTGCAGCCGGGTCAGGATCGTCTCGGGCGTGTCGCCCAGCGCGATGCCCAGATGGTTCACCAGCTGCAGCCGGCCCTGCGCATCGACCTGCGCGTACAGCGCCAGCTCGGTGTAGGCCGGGCCGCGCCGCACCAGCGCGCCGCCGGAGTTGTTGCACACACCTCCCAGCACCGAGGCGCCGATGCAGGACGAACCGATCACCGAGTGCGGCTCGCGGCCGAGCGGCGCCAGCGTGCGTTCCAGCACGTCCAGCGTCGCCCCCGGCAGGCACACGACCTGGCGGCCGTCATGGATCGGCTGCACGCCGGCCAGGCGCAGCGTGCTGACGATCACCACCGGGCGGCCGTAGTCGTCGCCATCGGGCGTCGAGCCCCCGGTCAGGCCGGTGTTGGCCGCCTGCATGATCAGCACCGCATCGGCCGCGACGACCGCCTGCAGCACCCGCCACAGTTCAAGCAGCGTGCCCGGCCGCGCCACCGCCAGCGCCGCGCCACCGCCGAAGCGGTAGCCGCTGCGGAAACGGCGGGTGGCCTTGTCTCCGGTCAGCACGTGGCCGGCGCCGACCGCCTCGCGCAGCTGGCGCAGCAGCGCGTCGGTGCCCGCGGCTGATGTGCCGGCTACCGCCATGAGCACGCGCCGGCGCGGGCGCCCATGGCGCCGTCGTTCCGATCGGGACGAAGCCGTCCGGCGGCGGACAGCGGCGCAGGGCGATGCATCAGGGACAAGGGCCGCTCCCGGGCCGGAACAAGCACCCGATTACAACGCGCATCGGCGCCGCGATCAATCGCAGGGAACCGGCGGTGCGAGCGAGCGCATGCGCCCGCTCAGTCGACCGCCATCGCCCGCATGTACGCCTCCAGGCCGCGCTCGGCCCGGTCCTCGAAGATCTCGCCTGCGGCGGCGAGCGGGCCCATCCGGTCCGGACGGAAACTGCGGAAATCCGCGCGCATCCTGCACCACGCGCCCAGGGTCCAGCTGCCGCCCCAGAACGCCAGGCACAGCGGTTCGACCTCGCGCTCGGTCTCGGCCAGCTGCTGGTCCCGGTAGGAAAAGCGCAGCACCTCGCGCCGCTCGATGGCCGCGTGCAGCCGGTCGATGATGCCGCTGCTTTCGAAGCGCCCGCCCAGGTCCGGCGCATAGATGCGGATGCGCGCCGCGCGCTCGCGCAGTTCGGGCGGCAACGCGGCTTCGATCTTCAGCAGCGCGGCACTGGCGTTGAGCCCCAGGCGTGCGCCGCCGAACGCGCGTACGAAGCGCGTGCCGACCACCAGTGCCTCGAGCTCATCGGCGTTGAACATCAGCGGCGGAATGTCCGCGCCCTTGCGCAGCACGTAGCCGACCCCGGCCTCGCCCTCGATCGGCACGCCCGACAGCTGCAGGTCGGCGATGTCGCGATAGACGGTGCGCAGCGAGACCTGCAGCGAGTCGGCCAGCGCGCGCGCCGGCAGGGCGGAGCGGCGTCCACGCAGGGCATGGACGATCAAGAACAGGCGGTCGGCGCGGCGCATGCGGCATCATCGCGTGCCGTGACGGGGGCGTTCAACGCGCATGCGCCGCCCGCCCCTGCCGGTGGCTGCCGGTCGTCGGCGCCAGGCGCATCACCTCCGGCGGTGCGGCGAGCACCGACCGCAGCGCATCGCCGATGTCGGCATGCCGGGCCAGCGCCTGCAGATGCCGCCCGTGCGCAGCGGCATCGGCGAACCACGTGCACCAGGCCAGGACCCGGCGGTCGTCGTGCACGGGCAGCGCGGGAAACGCGTTGTCGCGTGGATCGCCGGCCAGGCAGGCGAACGGACGTCCGCCGATGGCCGCCAGCGCCGGGACCAGCCGCTGCGCGAAGAACCGCAGTTCCCCCGCACCGGGCATCACCCCGAGGCGACAGACGGTGACCGCCAGCAGCGCGTTCGGCGCCGCGGGCGTGGCGCCGGCGACGAAGCGCTCCAGGTCGGCATCCGGCCAGGCAGGACGCAGCAGGTGCACGTCGTCCGAATCGATCATCGTCGCGTTGGCGTCGCCGCGGTGCCGCTGCCAGACGGGGCCGCGGTAGAAGGCGTCCAGCGCAGCGGCGCGCATGTCCATCCGCGGGAATGCGCGCAGCCAGACGAAGCGGTCGGGATCGTCCAGGTCGCGGAACGGCCCGAGCACCTGCATGCCCAGCGCCTCCTGCGGCGCCAGCAGTTCGCGTTCGAACAGATCGATCAGCGCATCGCGACGGCCGGGATGCAGCCGGTAGCGGCGCAGCTCGACCACCGGCGGATCCGCGGGGGCGACCGGGACGGGCATGACGCTCATGCGGCGCGGGTGAAATGCATGCGCCAGTTGGTTTCCCAGCTGGCGCCGTCGTCGACCGAGAACGCCTGCTCCCACAGCGCGCGGCCGGACGCGATGCCCGACCAGACGAAGCGCACCAGCACCGCCCGGCCGCGCAGCGTGTGGCGGCCGTAGAACGTGCCGACGCCGTTCTCGAAGCGGCCCACCACCGGCGCCTCCAGCACGCCGTCGCGGTTGCTGGCCCAGTAGATGCTCCAGCGCCGGGTCTTCAGGTTGAACAGGCGCAGGGTCATGCCGCGGAAGCCGTTCTCCCAGTCGGTCACGAACTCGTCGACGTCGCCGACGCCGTTGAGCACCGGCCAGCAGGCGCCGGTGGCCGGAAATTCCTCCCAGTCGTCGCTGCCGGCCAGGCGCTCGCGCAGGCGCTCGTTGCGGATCGTCCAGCGCCCGTAGAGGAAGTCGAAATCGTGGCGGCCGTCGTGCGCGCCGTGCTGCGGTGTGGCCGGTGCGCTGGCCGGGCCCTGTGCCTGCGGAGTCATGCGGCATTCCCTGTCGGTGACGTGGCCGACAGGATCGCGGGGGGCTGCTGACAGCCTGGTGTCAGCAGGCTGCGTCCGGAGCGGAGGTGTCGCTGCGGCTGTGGGCCGGACCGGAAGATGGGAAACCACTGGCCGATCGCCGCATCGCCTCGACATGATCGCGACGAAGACGGATGCAACGGGCGACCTGGGCGATCTCGCCTGGCGCGGCGCTTCCCGGCACGGCGGCGCCCGCTCGGTCCGCGCAGCCGGTGCCGATGCGGCCGGGTCGGCGCCGGCCGCATCGGCTGCGACCGAGGTGCCGCAGCCGGCGCTGCAGCGCGGGTCGGGCCGCGGCCGGTTCAGGCTCGCTGGGCGAAACAGCCATGGAAGCCGAGCGGCACCGTGTACGGCAGCCAGGCCTGGGCCAGCGGGCCGTCCTCGATCCGGCGCGCGTCGAGCACGGCGATGCCGCTGCGCTGGGTCTTCGCGTCCAGCAGGGTGCCGACCACCCAGCCGTCGTCGGCATCGCGGCTGCCGGGGCGCGGCACGAACACATGCTCCTCGGCCAGCACGTCCTGGCCATAGCGCCAGGCACGGCGCCGGCCACGCTCCAGGTCGAACGAGGCGACCGCGTTGAAGTACGGCGCGGTGGCCCCGCCTTCCTTCGTCGGCGCGTACAGGCGCGCGCCGCGGTCGCCGGCCGTGCGGGCGTCGAACAGCGGGAACTCGATGCCGCCGAAGCCGGTGTCCTCCCAGCGCGCGCCGCCGCTGCGCAGGTCCAGCCGCAGCTGCAGCACGGTGGACGGCGAGTTGACCGCGTGCGCGGCGTCGCCGGCCACCGCCTCGCGCATCACCGAATGGGCACGGTCGATGTCGTCGTGGCGCACGGCGCGCAGCACGATCTCGCCGTTGCGCTCGTAGGCGTCGCCGAAATGGTAGATCGCGGCGAAATCGGCCTCGAACCACTGCGCGGTGTCCGGCGCGTCCTTGGGCACCACCGCGATCCGGCAGGCGCGCTGCGGGGCGAAGCGCATCCGCTCGAAGAAGGTGCCGCCGGTGTCGCCGTAGTCGAACGGCAGCAGCACGAACACCAGGTGGCGGTCGGTCATCGCGAAGGCGTGCTGGTAGCCGAAGATCGGCGTGTCCAGCACGCTGGCGCTGCGCAGCGCGCCATCGGCGCCGATGTGCCAGATCATGATGCCGGCGCCGCCCATCAGCGCGATCGAACCGAAGTTCCAGACGCTGCCGTCGCGGTCGACCAGCGGATGCGCGGAGAACGGCACCGTGGCCAGGTCCGGGCGCCAGGTGACCGGGCCGATCGTGGACAGCTGGTCCGGGTCGAGCTCGAACGCCGAGCCGGCCTCGCACAGCGCGAACAGGCGGCCATTGATCATCGTCACCGAGGTGTTGGCGGTGTTGGCGTCGTCGTTGTTGCGCACCGGCTGCATGTCCGGAACGGTGGTGCCCGCGCTCATGTACAGGAAGCGCCCGGCCTTCTGCTCGCGGGTGAACTTGGGCGTGGCGACCATCCGCGCGTGGTGGGTCAGCGTGCCATCGCCGTTGAAGCGCCAGCCATGGACCATGCCGTCGCCATCGAACCAGTGCTCGTAGCGGAAGCCGTTGCGCTCGGTCCAGGCCGGGCCGTTGCGGTACAGGGTGCCGCCGAAGCCGGCGGGCAGGCGCCCTTCCACCTGCACGGTGGCGGGGCCCAGCGTCTCGCTGGTCACGCTGCGCCAGCCGGCCAGCCAGGGCGCGTCGCGCAGGCCGTCGGCGAAGCGCGCCGGGTCGCCGGCCAGGGCCGGGAAGCTGCGCAGCGCGGTGGCGCCGATCACGGCGGTGGTGGCGCCGGACAACAGGGAGCGGAGGAAGCGGCGGCGATCCATGGCGGGCCTCGTCTGGTTCGAAGGGGCGATGCGCGCTCAGCGCAGGGTGACGTCGATCGCGGCGCCGGCGGCCGGCAGCGCGATGCGCGCCTCGTCGAAGGTCGGCTTGCGCATCACGTTGGGGTTGTTGCTGAAGCCGTAGCCCTCGACCGGCATGCCAAGGACGTTGCTGTCGAACTGGCCGTTGCCGTTCTCGTCGTGGGTCACCATCACCGCGTAGTCGCCGGCCGGCAGATCCTTGAACACCACCTGCGCGGTGTCGCCGGACGGTGCCAGCTGCCGGGCCTGCACCGGCGCGGCCTTGCCGTCCCAGCCGGCGCTGCCGTCGACCAGGGCCACGTTGATGTGCCCGGTCTGCACGCGCACGTCGTGCAGGGTCACGCGCAGCTCGGCGGCGTGGGCGGCGGACGCAAGCATCACGGCGGACAGGGCAGCGGCGATCAGGGCGGTGCGGTGCATGGCGGCGTCTCCGTTGGGTGTGGAGCCAGTCTGCGCAGCGGCGCTGCCGCCGATCAGGGCCGCCGGTCATCGATCCGGGGTGCCGGAAGTCACTTTGTGCACCCGCCCCATTGCCGCCCGCGCACGGCGCCGTGCAGCATGTCGTCATGTCGCCCCGTCCCCGCTCCTTCATCAGCCCGCTCAGCCTGGCCGGCCTGGTCACCGTGCTGGCCATCGGCCTGTCGCTCGGCTTCGAGCCGGGCCGGCAGACCCTCGTCCGCTGGAGCCTGCTGGGCACCTTCGTCGCGCTGTTCCTGATCCACGACCGCCTGACCGAACGCGGCCGCCTGCGTGCCGCGGCGATCGCCGCGCAGGCGGCGGTCGCGCTGCTGATGGTCTGGCTGGAGCCACGCATCGGCACCACGCCGATCCTGCTGGTGGTGGTCATCGCCCAGCTCGGCATGCTGTGGCCGCCGCGGCGGGTGCTGGCCGCGGCGATCGTGCTGAACACCGCCCTGTACCTGCTGCTGCACGACGCCGGTTTCAGCAAGCCGCTGCTGCTGGTGATGATCAACGGCGGCTTCCAGGCCTTCGCCGCGCTGACCGCGCATTACGCGCGCAGCGCAGAACGTGCGCGCGACGACCTGGCCCGGGTCAATGCCGATCTGCTCGCCACCCGCGCCCTGCTCGCCGACAGCGCGCGCGATGCCGAACGCCTGCGCCTGTCGCGCGAGCTGCACGACGTGGCCGGGCACAAGCTCACCGCGATGCGGATCAACCTGCGTGCGCTGACCGTGGATCCGGCGCTGGCCGGGCGCAGCGAGATCGTGCTGGCCGAACAGCTGTCGGCCGAGCTGCTGGCCGACATCCGCCGCGTCGTGCAGTCGATGCGCGACGACCGCGGCCTGGACCTGGCCACCGCACTGCGCGCCCTCGCCGCCCCGTTTCCACGCCCGCAGCTGCAGCTGGGCATCGCCAGCGACGTGCGCGTCACCGATCCGCTGGTCGCCGAAACCGTGCTGCGCTTCGCCCAGGAAGCGCTGACCAATGCCGCCCGCCATGCCGACGCCGATACCGTCTGGCTGGACATCACCACCGAGGAGAACCACTTGCGCATCGACATCCGCGACGACGGCCAGCGTGGCGAACGCATCCGCGAAGGCAACGGCATCGCCGGCATGCGCGAGCGCCTGGCCGAACTGCACGGGCAGCTGGAACTGGCCAGGACCGAACGCGGCGGCATGCACCTGACCGCGAGGCTGCCGGCATGAGCGGGGTTGCGATCCGCGTCGCCCTGGCCGACGACCAGGCGCTGGTCCGCGCCGGCCTGCGGGCGCTGCTGCAGGGTTTGGGGATTGTCGTCGTGTTCGAGGCCGACGATGGCCAGGCCCTGCTCGACCGCCTGCTGGAGCAGCCGGTGGACGTGGTGCTCAGCGACATCCGCATGCCCGGCATCGACGGCATCGAGGCGCTGCGCCTGCTGCGCGAACGCGGCGACGCCACGCCGCTGCTGCTGTTGACCACCTTCGACGACAGCGACCTGCTGCTGCGCGCCAGCGAGGCCGGCGCGCAGGGCTTCCTGCTGAAGGACGCCGCGCCGGAAGACCTGCACGATGCGATCCGTCGCGTCGCCGCCGGCGACACCCTGCTGCAGCCGGTCAGCACCGACCCGGTGCGCGCGCGCTATCGCTTCCACGACGAGGCCCCGCCGACCGACACCTTCGGCGAGCGCGAGGTCGCGATCCTGCGCCTGCTCGCCGGCGGCTATTCCAACAAGGAGATCGCGCGCAGCCTGTTCCTGGCCGAGGGCACGGTGAAGAACTACGTGTCCAACATCCTCGACAAGCTCGGCACCCGCGACCGCACCCGCGCCGTGCTGAAGGCCATCACGCTGCGGATCATCTGAGCCGACGCGGCGTCCAGCCGGCCGTCGCTGCGGCGCCGGCGTGGCGCCGGGCGAGGCCTTGGCCCACCCGGCGCCCCGGATCGTCAATGCGCGGCGTGCGCGTGTCCGTCGCCACCGGCGTCGGCGCCGATGCGGAAGCGCACCGTGCGTTCGCCGGCCTGCTCGAACACCAGGGTCACCTCGGCCTGCTGCAGCGTCTGCAGGTCGGCCACCGGCTGCATGAACATCAGGTGCAGCCCGCCGGGAGCGAGCACCACGTCCTGCCCGACCGGCAGCGGCAGCCCGTCGGTCAGCTCGCGCATCTTCATCACCTCGTCCTCCATCCGCATCTCGTGGATCTCGACGTGGTCGGCGACGGACGTGCGCAGGGCGAGCAGGCGATCGTCCTGCGGGCCGCCGTTGTGCAGCGTCATGTAGCCGCCGGCGACCGGCGCACCGGGGGGCGGGAGGCGGATCCACGCATCGCGCACCGCGATGCCGGCTTCGGCCTGGGCCGGTGCGGTCTGTGCGGGTGCGGCCCCGCTGGCGGCCGGGGCGTGCGCGGCATGCTCGTCATGGCCGCCGGAGCAGCCGGCAAGCAGCGCCAGCGCAAGCAGCGACGCTGCGGGAATCCAGTGGGGTCTGTTCACGGTTCGGTACATCGGGGTCATCCTTCCTCGGTAACGGCGGGCACCGCGCGCGGTGCGGCCAGCAGGTGGCCGACATCGGCGACGAAGTCCTCGAGTGGCTGCGTATGCCGCAGGCCGACGCGCAGTTTGCCATCCCGGTCGATCAGATAGGTCCAGGTGCTGTGGTCGATGGAGTAGCCGGCGCCCATGTCCACCTTCATGTACACCGCATCGAAGCTGGCGACCGCGGCATCGACCTGCTCGCGGCTGCCGCGCAGGCCGACGAAACCGGGGTCGAACGCGTCCACGTAGGTCTTCAGCAGCGCGGCGCCGTCGTGCTCGTGGTCGAGGCTGATGAACAGCACCTCCAGGTCGCGCGCGGACTCGCCCAGCGTCTCCTTGATCTGCTTTGCGCGCACCAGCGACATCGGGCAGATGTCCGGGCAGCGGGTGAAGCCGAAGAACAGCAGCACGACCTTGCCGCGATAGTCGGCCAACGTGCGCGGGATGCCGTCGGCGTCCTCGAGCTGGAACTGGCGCTCGCTGCCGCGGCGGCTCAGGTCGACGCCGCGGAACGCCTCGGCCCCTGGCTGGGCAGGTGCGGCAGGACGGCAGCCGGCAAGCAGCAGCGCGCACAGTGCGGCCAGTGCCAGCAGCAGCGGCCGGAAGGGAGGGCGGGCGGGAACGGACGCCTGCGCGGAACGCGCACACGCGACATCCGGACAGGCCGGAGCGGTGTGATGCATGGGACGGTGACCTCGACGACGGGGCTTCGCAGGGGGCTGCCCGCTGCGCGGCGCCGCGACCATCAGGTCACGCCGACCGGCATCGGGCAACCGCCAGTGTCGCCCGCGGGGCCTCCTGGTGGCCTGCGACCGAATGTCGCACCCCGTGCCGCGGTCCGGAAGCAGGCCTGCCATGCATGACCCGCTGCCGTGGCAGACCCAGCACGCCGATGATCGGACGCGGTCCCTCCTGCAGGCGGACCGGAGCGGCCATGCGCCGGATCCCGGCTGCTTCGCTGACCGCTGCATCGACGCTCCCATCGGTCGGCAGGCGCAGCGCGGGACGCACGCAACCGATGATGGCCACCCGTCTGCTGGATGCCCACGCATCGCACGGCGACGACGCTGCGCCGGTGGATCGCCCCGGCCGAACGCATTGCCCGCTGCACGCCCCGGAGCGCCGGGACAGGCACGCGCTCCAGCGAGGAGCGCGTGGCACCGCAGGCCGCGGCCGCGGCCGTCGCCGCGGCGGACGTGCAGGCCGGCGCCTGCGGTCAGCCGCCGATATCGCCGCCCTGCGCGCCGGACGGCCGCTTGACCAGCTTGCGCTGCAGCGTGCGCCGGTGCATGCCGAGCAGACGCGCGGCGGCGGAAACGTTGCCGTCGGTCTCCTGCATCGCCTGCTGGATGTGTTCCCACTCGATCCGGCTGAACGGCGTCATCGCCGGCTCGACGTCCTCGTCCGGCGCCGGGCCGCCGCTGAGCACGCGCAGGATGGTGTCCACGCTGACCGGCTTGGGCAGGTAGTCGTCGGCGCCGCGCTTGATCGCCTCGACCGCGGTGGCGACGCTGGAGTAGCCGGTGACCAGCACGATCATCGCGTCCGGCAGCGCGGCGCGCAGCGGCTCGATCAGGTCCAGGCCGGACTCGGCGCCGAGCTTGAGATCGACCAGCACGAATTCATGCGGTGCGGCCTGCGCCTGCGCGATCGCCTCGGCGCGGTCGGCGGCGGTGGCGATGGTGAAGCCACGCCGCTCCAGCGAGCGCTTCAGCGTGCGCAGGTAGACCACGTCGTCGTCGACCAGCAGGCCCGTGTGCATCTCAGCGCTCCATCCGCAGTGGCAGGACGAACTCCACGCACAGGCCTTCGCCATCGTCGGCCGCTCGCATCGACAGCGTACCGCCGAGCCGCTCGACCGTGGCGTGGCTCAGCGCCAGGCCGATGCCCAGGCCACCGGGCTTGCCGCTGGAGAACAGCGTGCCGGGCAGGAAGGTGCGCTGTTCGCTGAGGCCGGCGCCATGGTCGCGGATGCTGCCGCGCAGCCCGTCCGGGCCGGTGTCCAGCTGCAGGTCCACGCGCGCCGACCCGGCCGCCTGGCTGGCATCGGCGGCGTTGTTGAGCAGCACCTGCAGCAGGTGCGCAATCGCCACCGGCACCCGCTGCTGCGGCGCCATGCTGCCGCCGCGTACCAGCTGCACGGCCGGCCGCACCAGCAGCCAGCGGTCGATCACGCCCTCGATCTCCATCGCGCCGCTGGCGTCGCCGTCACCGTCGATGGCGTTGGCCGGCAGCGCCAGTTCCTGCACGCGGTCGCGGCAGACGTCGACGATCGCGCGGATGCCACGCAGTTCGTCGGCGACGTCCGGCCGCTGCTCCTGGTCGATCAGGTCGTCGAGCATCAGCGTCATCGAGCCCAGCGGCGTGTTCAGCTCGTGCGCCACCGAGGCCGCGTGCGTGGCCAGGCCCATGATCCCTTCGTTGCGGGCGAAGCGTTCGCGCAGCAGCGACAGCTCCTGCTCGCGGTCGCGGATCGCCGTGGCCAGACGCGACAGGAAGTACAGCGCCACGCCGGCGGAGATGACGAAGTTGACGACCATGCCCCACAGGTGCAGGTCGAAGCCGCTGGCGGCGGCGCCGTGCGCATGCGGCAGCGGCACGCCGACCAGCATCGACACCAGGTAGCCCAGCCCGCACAGCGCGGCGGTGGCGTACATCCAGCGCAGCGGCAGCGCCAGCGCGGCGAACGCGATCGGCATCAGGAACAGCGAGGTGAACGGATTGGCGATGCCGCCGTTCCAGGCGATCAGCCAGGTCAGCACCGCCACGTCGACGGCGATGTGCGCAAACGCCTCGGCCGCCGAGGTCTCGCGCGGGTGGCGGGTGCGCCAGGCCGCATACACGTTGAACAGCATCAGCGCGCCGATCCCGCCCCACAGCGGCAGGGTCGGCACCGACAGCCCGAGCGGACCGATCACCACGGTCGCGGTCGCGACCTGGCAGGCGATCGCGATCCAGCGGAGATTGGACAGCAGGCGCAGGAAGGCGGCGTTGCTCGGGGTCATCGCCCGATTATAGGGAGCCGATGCCGGCGACGATCTGCGACAGAGTGTCGCAGCCGGGGCAGGCGCGGCCGGGTCGCGGCGACGCCCGAGCGCCCCGCATCGCCGGCCGGTCCGTGCCGATGCGCTGGTAACCGGCCGGCCGACAGCGGCCGGTTACCAGCGGTAGCTCAGCTTCGCGTACATGCGCCGGCCCAGCAGGTCGTAGGTCATCGTGTCGGTGTTGGCGTCGGTATAGCTCTGCACGAACGGCGCCCTGCGGTCGAACAGGTTGTCCACGCCCAGCGACAGCGACAGCGCCTCGCTCACCGCATGGCCGATGACCAGGTTGTGATAGGTCACCGCCGATGCATGCGCACCGATGTCGCCGGGGGCGGCGTTGATGTCGTCGACCGCCCCGATGTACTGGACCGTCCACGCACCCGACCAGGCGCCGCGCGTCGCCGACAACGAGGCCAGCGAACGCCATTCCGGGTAGCTGCCGCGGCCACCCGTGGTGAGCCCGGCATAGGCGATGGTCGGGCCGCCCGGATACGGCACCAGGTCGTAGCGGCGCAGCCAGCTGACATCCCAGTCCAGCGCGAGCTGCCAGTCGCCGAGTGCGAATGCGTGCAGCAGGCCAAGGTCGACGCCGCTGGCGCGTTCGCTGGCGGCATTGACCGGCTGCGAGGACAGGAAGTCGATCTCGCCGGTGAGCGGGTTGCGGGTGACGTGGCTGGCGCCGCAGAACGGATGCGACAGTTCCGGCGTGGCATGGCACAGCGCCAGCTTGGTGCCGCCGGCCACGCTCTGGATCGCGTTGTCGATGCGGATGTCCCAGTAGTCGACGGTGACGGTGAGTCCACCGGCAAACGCCGGGGTCCACACCGCGCCGATGGTCAGCGTGCGCGCATCCTCCGGCTGCAGGGCGATGTTGCCGCCGGTGGTTGTCAGCACCGTGTTGCCCAGCTGCACGTAGCCGGCCGGCACGCCGGCGGCCTGGCAGCTGCGGTACACCGCGTCGGTCGCGGCACGCGCGCTCCAGCCACTGCACGGGTCGGCGGTGACCAGGTTGCCTTCGCTCAGCCCGCCGAACAGCTCGGGCACGTTCGGCACCCGGAACGCGGTGGAGCGGTTGGCGCGCAGCTTGAAACCCGGCGTGACCTGCCAGTCCAGGCCGAGCTTGTAGGTGGTGTCGGCGCCGAACAGGTCGTAGTCGGAGTGGCGCACGGCCAGGTTGAACACCAGGTCGCGCGCCCAGGTCTGGTCCTGCAGCAGTGGCAC
This sequence comes from Xanthomonas sp. XNM01, assembly GCF_014851915.1. Lineage (GTDB taxonomy): Bacteria > Pseudomonadota > Gammaproteobacteria > Xanthomonadales > Xanthomonadaceae > Pseudoxanthomonas. The sequence goes on along the minus strand of NZ_JACVAP010000007.1, from coordinate 9,993 downwards.
GGCCAGCTCGACGAAGGCCTCGCGTGCGGTGTACTCGCCCTCCACGCTGTCCTGCGCGTTGCTGTTGGCGATGCCGGCCTGGATCAGCGGATCGGGATGGCGCCAGCCGCGGTCCCTGCGGATCTCCACGCCGGTCGCGAAACCGACCCAGCCGGCCGGAAGTTCGAACAGCGGGCCGTTGAGGTTGGCGGTGAAGGCGCGTTGTTCGTTGCCGCCGGTGTCGCGCGAGGTGAACAGGATGTAGTCCAGCACCTCGCGGCTGACGTCGCCGTACCCGAGGTAGTCGGCGCAGGGGATCGCCGCGCCCGGCGTGCTGCTGCACTGCGTGGTGTCCAGCGTCCGCGCGACCTTGAGCAGGTCGGCCACATTGGTCGAGCCGTCGACGCCTTCGGTCCGGCCCCAGTTCAGCGCCGTGCTCCATTCCCAGCCGATGCCGAAGCGCCCTTCCAGGCCGAGCACGGCGCGGGAGGTGTCGGTCTCTTGGTAGAAATCGCGCGGGCCGGCCTCGGCCAGACGGCGCCGCTGCAGGGTCAGGCGCTGCCCGGTCGGATTGGTCGGATGGTCGGCCTCCAGCACCACCGGCCGGTACTGGCCGATGGACCCCGGCGTGGCCATCTGGTTGGACCGGCGCTGCGTGTACAGCAGCTCGGTGAACAGCCGCAGGTCCTCGCCCAGCGCGACATCGCCGAACACGCCGGCGCTAGTGCGCCTGATCGGATTGACCGCGTTGAGCATCGCGTTGGAATTGAAGTTGTGCTTGGCCGCGTAGCGCTCGTAGAAGTCGCCGTCGCCGCCCGGGGTCTGGTTGAAGTTCACCATCGTCCCGTCCGCCAGCAGCGCGCGGCCGCCGATGGTGGCCGAACTGCCGACGCACTGCAGCGCGCCATCGACCTCGCCCAGCCCGCAGGCGGCGCGGCTGGCCATCGGCACGGCCTTGCTCTCCGCATGGCTGAGCAGCGTGGTCAGCGAACCGCGTTCGCCCTGCCAGCCCCAGATCAGATCGTAGGCGGTGTCCTCGCCGTCGCCGTGCGTGGTCTGGCCGTAACGCACACCCAGCTCCAGCCCTTCGACATCGCGGCGGGTGATGATGTTGACCACGCCGGCCACCGCGTCGGCGCCGTAGATCGCCGAGGCGCCGTCCTTCAGCACCTCGATGCGTTCGATCAGCGCGACCGGGATCGCGTTGAGGTCGACCGAACTGTTGGCGCCGGTGCCGCCGTTGACCACGCGCCGGCCGTTGAGCAGCACCAGGGTGCGGTTGATGCCCAGCCCGCGCAGGTTCACCTGCGAGGTGCCGTAGCCGTTGCTGGTCCAGTAGGCGTTGGTCTGGTTGCCGGCGAAGCCGGCCGAGGCCGGCAGCCGCTGCAGCAGCACGTCCACCGAGGTCGCGCCCGAGCGCTGGATCGCCTCGGCGTCGATCACCGCGACCGGGCCGACGCCTTCGATCTGCGCGCGCTTGATGTGGCTGCCGGTGACGGTGACCGTGTCAAGCGTGGTGGTGGCGCCGGCATCGGCGGCCGGCAGCGACTGGGCGGCGGCCTGCAGGCAGGCGAGCGAAAGCAGCGCGCCGATGGCGTGGGCGAGCGGATGCTGGATGGACATGCGATGCGTTCTTCGGAAGTGGGGGTGCCACGTCCGCGCTGTCGCCGGTCCCCATGGCGCGGCCACTCTAGCGCCGCGTCCCGCGCCTGCCCCTGCGACCGAATGTCGCAGACCGCCTCAGTGCGCGCGCACGCCGCGCAGCACCGGCGCGCCGTCGCGCACGTCGGTCCAGACCAGCCAGGCCGCATCGCCGGCCACCGCCAGGCGCGGCATGCCGCTGGCGCGGCCGCGCGCGGCCAGGGTGCCGGCCTCGATCCGGCGCGCGTTGCCCAGCGCACGGTCGTAGCGGCCCAGCAGCATGCGCTGCGACTGGTCCGGCATTTCCTCCAGCCAGCTCACCAGCACGTGGTCGTCGGCCAGCGCGATGCTGGCCCGGCCCAGTACCGGCCCGCCTTTCGCGACCGTCACCGGCGCGGCGAAGGTATCGCCGGCATCGTCGGAGCGCGCGGCGCGCAGCTCCGGCACGCCATCGGCTTCGGTGTACCAGGCCACCCACACCGTGTTGCCCTCGGCGGCGACCACCGGCCCGTTCACCGGGCAGCCGGCGATCAGCCAGCCGTCGGCGTGGACATCGCGCGGCGCGGTCCAGGCATCGCCTTCAAGGCGGACCAGGCGGGTGTCGCGCACCTCCGTGCTGCTGCGCCCGCGGTAGACCACCACCACGCCACGGTCGGTCATCGCTGAGGACGTGGTGCAGCAGTCGCAGGTGGAGTCGTCCAGCGGCCATTCCTGCACCTTGCTGCCCGTGCCGTCATGGATCGCCGCGCGCAGCATCATCGCGTCGCGGCCGTGTCCGTGATGGGCGACGTGCCCGTCGGCTGCGGAATGGGCATGGGCATCGTGTCCTGCACCGGGCTGTTCGCTGTTGGCGGTGCGCGCAGCGAGGGCCGCACGCTGGCGGCTGTCGAGCCAGGCCATGCCGAGCTGGCTGGCGCCCTGCCGCCAGAAGGTCACGAAGCCGTGGTCGCCCCTGGAGCGTTCCAGGTTGACCATCTGCGGCGCCGACCAGGTCGCGCCGCCATCGGTGGAGCGCACCAGGTCGATGCCGTAGTCCATCCGCGCCGGGCCGGTGCTGCGCAGCCAGTGCGCCCACAGCGAGCCGTCCTCCAGCGCGTAGACGTGCGGCGTGTCGGCCCAGTTGAGGAACCAGTCGTCGCCTGCCGCCACCCGCATGCGCGGGGTCCACGGCGAGGCACCCGCCTCGATCCGCGGCGCGCTCGTGCTCAGCGCCAGCACGTGCCGTCCGTCGCCGGCCGGTTCCACCCAGCCCAGCAGCAGGTCGCCGGCCGGGGTGGTGGTCAGGTCGGGATGGGCGGCTTCGCCCTGCACCGGCAGCGTCCAGGCGTCGACCCGGCTGAAGGCGGCGGCGTCGGCCGGGGCGGCATCGCGCTGGCAGGCGGCGAGCAGCAGGACGGGCAGCACCAGGCTGACGGCGCAGCGCGCGGATCGGAGGGACATCGGAGGGGCTCGCCGGGCAATGCGCGACAGGGTACCGCGGGGTCCGCTGCGGGCACTGCGGCGTTTTGTCGCACCTCCCGCCGCGGCCATGGCGGCAGCACGGTGTGACGCATCCGGGCTCGGACGGCACGGGAACGCGGCCGGCGTCGCGTGGCCGGCGCGGAGCGCGGGCGGTCCGGATCGGGCGCGCCCGCAGCGCCACGACGGTGCCGGCATGGAGGCCCGGCCGGCGCCGCACCCGCGATCCCGCGATCCCGCGATCGTGTCGGTCATCGGCCACCGCACGTCGAGGCAGGGGCCGCGGCGCCGGCGACCGCGCCGACGTGTATGCCGGATCCCGCGCGTTCCCGCGCAGACGCAGTGCCCCCCGCAGGCACGCGCATCACGCAGCGCCGGTCACGCTGCCGCATCCGCACCCGAGGACACAGCGATGCGCCCACACAATCCAGCGCGCGACGATGCGCGCGACGCAGATCAAACCGAACGGACGGGTCCCGCAGGACAGCGCGTGCAGCCAGGCACGGACACCGATCCGCATCCGCCCGCCGGCGGACTGAACCCGGAGCTGGGCGACCTGGACGCCGCCGCCGATCCCGATCACGCGCCGGACGAAGACGACGACGGGCTGCCCGGGAAGGCGGGGGGCGGCCTGGTCGGCGGCTGAACGCGACGCCCCGGCGACGGATCACGACGACGGACACGGCCGTTCCGTGCCGGTGAGGGTCCGTGGCGTGCGCCGCTGCCGTGCGCGCCGTGACAACGCGCTCGCCACGTGGCGGCGTGCCAGGACCGGCCCGGTCCGGGTGCCGACACCGCGCCGACCCCATGCTTTCGTGTGATGGCGGCGTGCACGCGCGCGGCCTAGCATGCGGCAGGTTGGCGGCCCTCCAGCCGTCGCTCTCCCCCGGCACCTGACCCATGGCGACCGCCGTCCATCCGCTGATCCACGTGCGTTCCTACGGCGCCGACAGCACCGTGGACCGGCATGACTTCGCCCAGATCGTGCTGCCGCTGGCGGGCCAGCTGAGCATGGATATCGCTGGGCACGAGGCGGTGGTCGACCGCAGCACCGCCGCCTACGTGGAAGCCGGCGCGCGCCACGACCAGGTCAGCCGGCACGTCAACCGCGCGCTGATCCTGGACCTGCCGCAGCGGGCATTGGAAGACAGCGTGCTGGAGCGCCTCGCGCTGCGTCCCTATCGGCCGCTGGACGCCGAGGCCGGCAGCCTGGTCGACTACATGGGCCATGTCCTGGCCCGCGGCGCAATGGCGCCGCAGCGGCTGGCGCTGTGGCTCCCGCTGCTCATCGATGCCCTGCTCGGCGATGCGCCGCGGCCACGGTCGCGGCTGGCTGGCCTGGTCGCGGCGATCGAGGCCGCGCCCGGCCGGGCGTGGAGTGTGGAGACGATGGGCGCGCACCTCGGCCTCAGCGCCAGCCGCGTGCACGCGCTGTTCCAGCAGGAGCTGGGCCAGACGCCGCATGCCTGGCTGTCGGCGCTGCGGCTGGCGCGGGTACGGCAGCTGCTGGCCGGCAGCACCCTGCCGATCGCCGAGATCGCCCTGCGCCACGGCTACGCCGACCAGAGCGCGCTGACCCGCGCGATGCGCCATGCGACCGGGACGACGCCGGCGGCCTACCGCCGCCAGGCAGGAGAGCAGGCCCAGACCAGGCGAGACGCGGACAAGACCGGCCGATCCGGCTGACGTACGCTGCGCGCCTTCCCGAGGTCCGGAGCCGGCATGGCAGGCAGCAACAACACCGTGGTGGGCGTGGCCTGTGGCATCGGTGCCGGCGCGCTGTGGGGCCTGGTGTTCCTGGCGCCGGCGCTGGTCCACGAGTTCGGTCCGCTGCACCTGACCATCGGCCGCTACCTGTTCTACGGCCTGTTCTCGGCGCTGCTGATCGCACCGCTGCTGCGCGGCCTGCTGCCGCGGCTGGGCCGCCGCGAATGGCTGGCGCTGGTGTGGCTGGCACTGGCCGGCAACGTCGTCTACTACCTGCTGCTGTCGGCCGCGGTGCAGAGCGGCGGCATCGCGATGACCTCGCTGGTGATCGGCTTCCTGCCGGTGGCGGTGACGATCGTCGGCAGCCGCGACCAGGGGGCGGTGCCGCTGCGCCGGCTGCGGCCGTCGCTGGCGCTGTGCGTGGCCGGCGCGCTGTGCATCGGCTGGCAGGCGCTGGCGATGCCGGCGTCCGGCTCGGTGTCGCGGCAGCTGCTCGGCCTGGGCTGCGCGGTCGGCGCGCTGGTGTCGTGGACCTGCTACGCGGTCGGCAACAGCCGCTGGCTGGTGCGGCTGGACCACGTCTCGGTGCACGAATGGAACCTGCTGACCGGCCTGGTCACCGCCCTGCTGACCGTGGCGCTGATCCCGCTGGCGGTGCTGCTGTCACCCGAACCGCAGAACGGCGCGGCCTGGGCCAAGCTGATCGGCGTGTCCGCCGGCGTGGCGCTGGTCGCCTCGATCATCGGCAACGCGCTGTGGAACCGGATGAGCCGGCTGCTGCCGCTGACCCTGGTCGGGCAGATGATCCTGTTCGAGACGCTGTTCGCGCTGGTCTACGGCTTCCTGTGGGACGCCCGCTGGCCGACGCTGCTGGAAGCCGCTGCGTTCGTCCTGGCCATCGCCAGCGTGGTCACCTGCCTGGCCGCGCACCGCCGGCCGACGCTGCAGCAGGTGGTCGCGCACTGAGTGTCGGCGAGGGCCCTGCCAGCGCGATGCCCGGCGCACGAGGCGGGACGGCCCATCCGTGATCCGCGCAGCACAGCGAGGGCCGACCGGCGCCGGCCGGCTCAGGCCGGCAGCGTCACCGATACGCGGGTGCCACGCCCCAGGCTGGAGCTCACCCCGATTCCGGCGCCGAGCGCATGCGCGGTCTGCCGCACGATCCACAGGCCAACGCCCAGCCCTTCCGAGGCCGGCTCGGCCTGGGTGAAGGCGCAGAAATAGCTTTCGACCGCGTCCGGATCCATGCCGATGCCGGTGTCGGCGACCTCGATCCGCACCCCGGCCGCATCCTGCACGCACTGGAAGTCGACCGCGCCACCGCGCGGCGTGTACTTGATCGCGTTGCCGGCCAGGTTGCCCAGCACGATCTCCAGCAGGGTCGCGTTGGTCCTGGCCACGACATCGCTCGGATGGAAGCGCAGGGTGATGTCGCGCCGGGCCGCGGCCCGCTGCCAGGACCGCGCCAGCGCATCGAACACCGGCTGCACCGGCGTCGGCACCAGCGCCGGGGCCGACACCCCGGCGTGCCCGGTCGCCGCGCCGATCAGTTCGCCGAGCCTGTAGCGGATCAGGTCCAGGTCGGCCTGGGCGGCGTCCAGTTCCTGCCGCTGGGCCTCGCTGGCGCCGACCGCCGCCTTGCCCAGCGCGTACATCGCGCCACGCAGCGGCGATTTCAGGTCGTGTCCGGCCGCGGCCAGGACCCGGGCCCGATGCGCGTTCAGCTCCTCCGAGGCCGCCAGCATCCGGCGCAGCTCGAACTGGGCCATCACCTGCCGCGCCAGCGCGCGCAGGGTTTCGGCCTGGGTGTCGCTCAGCGTGCGCGGCACCACGTCGAGCACGCAGACCGTGCCCAGCGGCTGGCCGTCCGGCGTCTTCAGCAGCGCGCCGGCGTAGAAGCGCAGGCCGGGCGCGCCGGTGACCAGCGGATTGGCGGAAAAGCGCGGATCGCAGGTGGTGTCGGGCACCTCCAGGAACTCGTGCTCGAGCAGCGCGTGGGCGCAGATCGAGGTATCCAGCGGCGTCTCGCGCACGCCCAGCCCGATCTCCGCCTTGAACCATTGCCGCTCGCTATCGACCAGGTTGATCACCGCGATCGGCGTCCCGCACACGTTGGAGGCGATCCGGGTGATGTCCTCGAACACCGCTTCGCGCGGCGTGTCGAGGATGCCGTAGGCGTGCAGCGCGGCGACGCGCTTGGCCTCGGCCGGGCCGGGCAGTTTCGGTGCGGGCTGGTGCATTGAGGATCCCTGTGAGGCCGCGCATGGTCGCACGTTCCCACAGGGCGGACGCGGTCTCATGGCATGCATGCGCGGGCACCGCTTCGCCGCGGCGCCCGCTGGCGGACCCGCCCGCGCTGGCGCATGGCATCCACATCGCCGACCATGGCCGGCCCACGTCGCCCCGCCCCCGCGGGTCGCTCCTGTTCCATGCTCCGGGATGTCCTGTGCTGAGTGTCATTGCAGTCGTTCTTGCGTCGTTCCTCGTCATCCGTGTGGTGTGGCCGCTGCGGCTGCCGGTTCCGGTCCGCCTGCTGCTGGCCCTGGCCGTCTACGGCATGGCGCTGCACCACCGCATCGTCGCCAGCTTCGCCGGCACGATGGCCTCGCCCGAGATCCCGGCGCTGGCCATCGCCACGCTCGGCACCGGCTTCATCACCCTGCTGCTGACCGCACTGTTCGTGCTGGCGCTGGACCTGCTGACCCTGCTGCTGTGGGCGCTGCGCCGCAAGGCGGCGGTCGCGGTCCTGCGCCGGCCGATGCTGCGGCCGGGCGCGGCCGGCGTCGCGCTGCTGCTGTCGCTGTACGGCACCTGGCAGGCGATGGCGGTGCCGCAGGTCCGCCAGGTGGAAGTGACCATCGCCGGGCTGCCCGCCGCGTTCGACGGCTACCGGATCCTGCAGCTGACCGACATCCACGCCAGCCGCCTGCTGACCGGCGACTGGGTCGCGCAGGTGGTCGCCGCCGGCAATGCGCAACACCCGGACCTGGTGGTCATCACCGGCGACCTGGTCGATGGCAGCACCACCGCCCGCGCCGACGACGTGCGTCCGCTGGCCGATCTGCGCGCCACCGACGGGGTGATCGCCATCACCGGCAACCACGAGTACTACAGCCAGTACTACGACTGGATGCAGGCGTTCCGCGCGCTGGACATGCTGGTGCTGGAGAACAGCCACCTGCAATTGCGCCGTGCCGGTGCGGCGCTGACCATCGTCGGCGTCACCGATCCGGTGGCCGTGCGCTACCTGCAGCCGCCGCCCGACCTGGACGTGGCGCTGGAAGGGGCGGACCCGTCCGCGCCGGTGATCCTGCTCGACCACCGCCCCACCGCGGCACGCGCCAATGCGACGCGCGGCGTGGCCCTGCAGCTGTCCGGCCACACCCATGGCGGCCACATCGTCGGCATGGACCAGCTGGTCAGGCGTGCCAACGGCGGCTTCGTGTCCGGCCTGTACCAGGTGGACGGCATGCAGCTTTACGTCAGCAACGGCGCCGGCCTGTGGCCGGGCTTCGCCTCGCGCATCGGCGTGCCGTCGGAGATCACCGTGATCACGCTGCGCTCGGTGCGGAACCAGCAGCAGTAACGCCGGGCCGTCGCGCTCCGGTGCCACACGTCAGCGCGGCCGGAGAGCAGCGCAGTGGCGCCGCGTCGCCGGCTCATCGGCGCGCGATGGCGGCGCCGTCTTCATCCATGCCGTTCGGCAATGCGCTGCACAGGCGTTGCCCGGGCTGCGGGCGACGCTGGCCGGAGTGCGCGGTCAGCCGAGCGGCGCCGGGCTACTGCCCGGCCGGCGGCTGCCAGAGTTCGACCTTGTTGCCCTCCGGATCGATGACCCAGCCAAACCGGCCCTGCTCCGAGGTCTCGGTCCTGTCGACCACGTTGCACCCCTCGGCGCGCAGCGCGACGAGCAGCGCATCCAGATCCGCGACCCGGAAATTGATCATGAACGACGCGGTGCCGGGCGCCATGTAGTCCGTGTCCTGCGCGAACGGACTCCACAGGGTCATGCCTGGCGCACTGCCGGCGCCGCCCCACGGGAAGATCGCGCCACCCCAGTCGGCGACATCCAGGCCCAGATGCTCCCGATACCAGGCGCCAAGCGCCTTGGGGTCTGCCGACTTGAAGAAGATCCCGCCGATTCCGGTGACACGCTGCATGGCCATCTCCACGGGTGACGTGCCTGGTTGAGTACGCCCGACGACTCGACTCAGCTTACGACGCGACTGGGCTGTGGAATAGCGGCACTGAGCGAGCCTGACTCACAAAGTGACGCCACCGCTGACACGGCTGATCCCCGTGCATGAGCGAATCCGATGAACGAGAGAGGCATTCGGTTGCGATTTTCTTATTCTGGTCTGGATCAGAAACACCAATCCGACAAGACCGATTAAGGACATGCAATCTGGCAACGCTGTGATCGCCCATCACTCTGGCGAGTGGCACCACCGCAACATCCACGACAACAATGCCAAGCAAAAGCCTCAAAGCTCAGGCGAGGCGATCATGCATCCGGAGTTGACGGGAAGCTCCTTACGGCGTTGTTAGGCCGCACGCAGCCGGATGCCGCGGGACAACGATCACTGAAGGGACCTCCACACAAAGTCTGAGAGCAAGAACTCCGTTGCTGGAGGGTCCTTTCCAAGCCAAAAAACTGCGACAGCTCCTGTAGCAGGTGCTGTTACAACAGCCAACCCACTACCGCCGCGATCTACCAACGAGATGCCGCAATCGGATCTCACTCCCGCTTCCGATGCGGTACCGATCATGACGGACGCAATCTCCAAGTCATCGATGCTCACCTCCTCCTTAGCGAACTCCATCGGCAGAAGGCGGGCAAGGATCCGCTCCACTCTAAGCGATCCCATCTCATGTCCCGACTCCGTCATTGTCGGGACACTGCGCATCGTCCAAGCCGTGCCGTCTATCCAGATCAGCTCGAGATGCCACGAGCAATCGGATGACTGCGACGCCGGCCACGCAATGCGCGAGACCTTCTTGCCGCGGTAGTCGGCCAAGTCGCTGCTTGTAAGTCCAACAAGCTGGATCGGTAGGAACATGCGGCCTAACGCTTGAATTAAGTGGTGATGGAGGCCTGCGGCAGCGCGCACTACTGGGGGCGTCGCTTCCAGGCCTGCGGACATGCGGTCCGGCTGCTGCCGCCGCGCGACGTGCGGCCTTATGTCCGCGGGAACAAAACCGACCGTG
>NZ_JACVAP010000006.1 GCF_014851915.1 Xanthomonas sp. XNM01 | reverse complement strand
GATCAACCGATCCCTTCAGGGGAGCCGCCCAGTATAGCGACTTCAGAGAAGTTCGCAACACCCCGGTGGCCCGGTCCCCGTCGCCTCAGACCGTAGTCCTCGTCAGCGGGGCGCGAATTATGGGCCAGTACGAACAAGAAGGGAAGCCCTCCCTACGAAGATCATCCCTCCGCCCTGGTCAGCCCGCGGAGGCGCCAGTTCCGGTAGCGTCATCCCTGTCGGAGCAGATCCGGATCAGAGAGGGAATTGTTGGCGTAGCAGCGATCACCACATGTTCGCCCCATCTGTAAGGCCTATGGATAGATACGAGCCCATGGGGAACAACTTCCGGAGCCAAGTCCTCCAGCCATCCCGATGACGTCCGTGAGCCGGGAACCAGGTGGGTGAGGACAGCCACCTGATTCGACGTGCTCACCCGCTTCGAGAAGTTGGCATCACTTCCGACCCAGCTGCCCGGCACCACGCAACCTGCAGCTCAACGGGGCCATGACACTCCGATGCACAGGGGCGGGGGCGTGAAGGCGAGCCCCGCGCCCAATCAGAGCCGTCGGGACACTTGCCTTGTGTGGGCGTTCTCTCACCTGAGCCGGCTGAATCGGCGGTGGGGTGTGATGTTCTTCCGGCCAGCAGCACGTGCTGCGACAACGCGCATCCGCAGAAGGCTGGAGAAGTGGATTGCGCAAGACACAAGGGACCCGCGCGCGTCGGCAGCAGCAGCGTCGCCATGCGCTGGACTGCACCCTGTATCCGCCTGCCAACGCTGGACATCGCGCGCCTGCCTATCCCAGCGGCGTACCGCGCTGCCAGCAGCAGGCTGCATCGCCTTCGAGAGCCATAGGCACGCCGGATCCGGCGAGTGCTGACCTTGCAGCATGTGCCCCGCTGCCGCGGGCGACTGTTCGATTTCTGCTGCACGGCCCTCAGGTGCCAGTTCCGCAGAAACACCGAGGGCGCGTGGCTGGCGATAGCGGCCCGCGCGCGCCGACGACAAGTCCAGCGAATGGTGGGCCCACCAGGACTCGAACCTGGAACCAAGGGATTATGAGTCCCCTGCTCTAACCGTTGAGCTATAGGCCCGCATGCGCCGGACAGTGTAGTGGAGCGTGCCGGGCCGCAGCCAGATACGGAAAGGCCCCGCATCGCGGGGCCCTTCCTGGTCGCCATGTCCGGTCGCCCGGACTACGCCCGCTTACTCGATGTCGAGGAAGCTGCGCAGCTGCTCGGAGCGGCTCGGGTGACGCAGCTTGCGCAGCGCCTTGGCTTCGATCTGGCGGATACGCTCGCGGGTAACGTCGAACTGCTTGCCGACTTCTTCCAGCGTGTGGTCGGTGTTCATGTCGATGCCGAAGCGCATGCGCAGCACCTTGGCTTCCCTCGGGGTCAGGCCGGCGAGCACGTCGCGGACCGTTTCCGACAGGTTGATGTTGGTGGTGTTCTCGATCGGGGACTCCACGTTGGTGTCCTCGATGAAGTCGCCCAGATGCGAGTCCTCGTCGTCGCCGATCGGGGTCTCCATCGAGATCGGCTCCTTGGCGATCTTCATCACCTTGCGGATCTTGTCCTCGGGCATGTCCATTTCCTTGGCCAGCTCCTCCGGCGTGGCCTCGCGGCCGTACTGCTGGAGCATCTGGCGGGAAATGCGGTTGAGCTTGTTGATCGTCTCGATCATGTGCACCGGAATACGGATGGTGCGCGCCTGGTCGGCGATCGAGCGGGTGATCGCCTGGCGGATCCACCAGGTGGCGTAGGTCGAGAACTTGTAGCCGCGGCGGTACTCGAACTTGTCCACGGCCTTCATCAGGCCGATGTTGCCTTCCTGGATCAGGTCCAGGAACTGCAGGCCACGGTTGGTGTACTTCTTGGCGATGGAGATGACCAGGCGCAGGTTGGCCTCGACCATTTCCTTCTTGGCCTTGCGTGCCTTGGTTTCGCCATAGGCCATCTGCCGACCGATCTCGCGGATGTCGGCCAGGTCGAGGAACATCGCCTGCTCGATCGCGATGGTAGCCTGCTGCTCGGAGACGATCTGGTCCTTGACGTCGCGCAGTGCCGAGGACCACTTCTGCTTGCGCTTCAGCGCCTCGTCGACCCACTCCAGGTTGGTCTGGTTGCCTTCCCAGGAGCGGATGAAATCCTTGCGCGGCATCCGGGCGACGTTGGTCGACAGGTGCAGCACGCGGCGCTCGCGGTCCTTGATCTCGCCCAGCACTTCGCGCAGCTTGCGGACCAGCGTGTCGGTCAGCGGCAGCGGCAGCTTGAAGGTGACGAAGCGCTCGGCCATGTCGGCGCGCATCTTGATCACGTTCTTGGCCTGGGCGCCGGCCTTGGCGTGGGCCTTCTTGAACTTGGCGTACTCGGCGGCCAGCTCGTCCATGCGGCGGGCGACCTCGGCCGGGTCCGGACCGGTCGGACCGGCCTCGGCTTCCTCGTCGTCGCTGACATCGTCCTCGTCGTCCTCGTCGCCATCGGCATCGGACTGGTCGTCGTCCGACGCGGGAGCGGCGGCCGGAGCCGGCTCCTCTTCGACGAGATCGTTGAAGCCCACGACCACTTCGGCCAGGCGCTTCTTGCCGGCCTTGTGGAGTTCGAACTCCTCCAGCAGCAGCTCGATCGACCACGGGAAGCTGCCGAGAGCGGCCTGGACCTGGCCCAGACCTTCCTCGATGCGCTTGGCGATGGCGATTTCGCCTTCGCGGGTCAGCAGCTCGACGGTACCCATCTCGCGCATGTACATGCGCACCGGATCGGTCGTGCGGCCACCTTCGGAGTCGAGGGCGGTCAGCGCGGCGGCGGCTTCTTCTGCCGCGGTATCGTCGATCTCGCGGTTGCCGGTGTTGCCGTCGTTGAGCAGCAGGGTTTCGGCGTCGGGTGCGACTTCATGGACATCGATGCCCATGCCGTTGATCATGCCGATGATGTCTTCCAGCTGCTCCGGATCGACGAGGTCGTCGGGCAGGTGGTCGTTGACCTCGGCATAGGTCAGGTAGCCCTGCTCAAGGCCCTTGCTGATGAGCTGCTTGATTTCGGACTGCTGGGCTGGGCGTTCGTTGGCCATGCGGGTTGCCACCGGCGTAGAGGTCTGTGAAGAGAACCTAGCATTATAACAGGCCCGCCCGACCAGAGCGGGCGATTCCTTGTGCGACAAGGACTTGGCGGCGTTGCCGCCGGCGTCCATTCAGGCCCGCAGGAGGAACGTCACCGGGCCGTCGTTGACCAGGTTGACCACCATATGGGCACCGAAACGGCCGGTTTCCACCCCCCCGGCGTGGCGTTGCCGGCAGCGTTGGACCAGCAGGTTGAATCCGCGTTCAGCCTCGTCCGGCGGTGCGGCACTGGTGAAGCTGGGCCGCATGCCGCTGTCGGTGTCCGCCGCGAGGGTGAACTGGCTCACGAGCAGCAGGCCGCCGCCGGTATCGGTCAGCGACCGGTTCATGCGGCCGCCCTCGTCCGTGAACACGCGGTAGCCGAGCAGGCGTTGGGTCATGCGCTCGATCCGTGCCTGGTCGTCGCCGGGTTGCACCCCCACCAGGGCCAGCAGCCCCGGCCCGATCCTGCCGACGCTGACGCCGTCGACCTCCACCGATGCCTGGGTCACACGCTGGATCAGGGCGAGCATGGCGGTCCTCGACGTCGGAAGGCCGCACAGGATCGCGCTGCCGCCCGCCGGTGTCATCCTCCCGGCCCGGCGGGCAGCGCGCGCCGGCTCGGCATCCGCGGCCGCAGACACTAGACTTGCGGCCATGTCGCCGAACACGCTGGCCCGTTTCCTCCGTTTCCTCGCCGCCCTGCTCGGCCGGCTCCCGTGGTCGGTGCTGTATCGGCTTGGCGACGGCATCGCGGCGCTGTGGCAGCGCATCGACGCGCGAGAGAGCCGGGTGGCGCGCCGCAATCTGGAACTGGCCTTCCCCACGCTGGATGCATCAGCGCGCCAGGCGCTGCAGCGCGCGATTTTGCGCACGACCGCGCGCCAGGCGCTGGAGACGATGAAGCTCTGGAGCAGGACGCCGCAGCGCAACCTGGACGAACTGCTGCGCGAGCGGCATGGAGAGGCCCTGTACGACGCGGCGCTGGCTGCTGGCCGCGGGGTGATCGTCGCCGCACCGCACTTCGGCAACTGGGAGCTGCTGAACCAGTGGCTGGCCTCGCGCGGCCAGATCGCGATCGTCTACCGGCCACCCGAATCCGACGTCGGCGACGCCTTCTTGCAGCAGGTGCGCGGCGTGGACAACGTGCGCCAGGTGCGCGCCGAAGGCCCGGCCGTGCGCCAGTTGTGGAAGGTGCTCAAGGACGGCGGCGCGGTCGGCATCCTGCCCGACCAGCAACCGAAGGCCGGCGACGGCGAATTCGCCCCGTTCTTCGGCGTCCCGGCGCTGACCATGACCCTGCTGTCGCGCCTGGCCGAGCGCACCGGCGCCACGGTGCTGGTGGCCTGGTGCGAGCGCATCGACGGCGGGCCCGGCTTCGCCCTGCATGTGGAGTCCGCACCGGCGGCGATCGCGGCGGCCGATCCGGTCGAGGCGGTGACTGCGCTCAATACCGTGGTCGAAGCGGTCGCGCGCCGCGACCCGGCGCAGTACCAGTGGACCTACAAGCGCTACACGCTGCGTCCGGACGCCAGCGAGCCCAACCCGTACGGGCGCAACTGAGCGGCCTCTCCCGCCGGCACCGGCATCCGGCTAGGATCGCGCTTCCCTTCCACGGGCCTCCGCCGTGACCGACCTGCCTCCGCCGCTTCCCGCCGCGCCGCCCTCCGGACTTCCCGATGGCTGGCAGACCCTGCCGCGGCGTGGTGCCCTGCCCTATGCACTGGGCGCGGTGCTCGGGCTGGTCCCGGTACTGGCGGCGGTCGCCTTCGTCGCCGCGTCCGCACTCGATGCCGACCACGCCTGGCTGTGGCCGCTGGCCAGCCTGCTGCCGGGCCTGGCGCTGGGCGTCTGGATCGGCCTGCGCCGGCATGCGCGGCTGGGCTGGAAGCTGGACCAGGACGGCTTCGCCACGCGGCGCGGCAACCTCTGGCGCAGCGAGACGCTGGTGCCGGTCTCGCGAGTCCAGCACCTGGACCTGGAACGTGGCCCGATCGAGCGCCACCTGGGCCTGGCGACCCTGGTGGTGCATACCGCCGGCACGCGCATGGCCGCAGTGAAGATGCCGCTGCTGGAGCTGCAGGACGCCGAGGCGCTGCGCGCCCATCTGGCGCACCAGGTCGAAACGGACGACGCGCTGTGACCCTTCCCGGTCCCGCGGCCGACGACGGGGAGGCAGCGCCCGACCGCCGCCTGCATCCGTGGTCGTGGCTGTTCGTGCTGCTGCAGCAGCTCAGGCAGTTCGTGGTGCCGCTGGTGGCCCTGGTGGTGTTCGGCAGCCGGCGCAGCGACAACGGCGTGGCCGATCTGTGGCCGCTGATCGGCGTGGTCGTGCTGGTGGTGGTGTCGGTGCTGCAGTACTTCACCTACCGCTACCGCATCGGCGTCGACGGGATCAGCATCCGCAGCGGTCTGCTGCACCGGAACCTTCGCGAGATCCCGTTCGCGCGGATCCACAACGTGGTGCTGCACCAGTCGCTGCTGCACCGGCTGTTCGGCGTGGCCGAAGTGCGGCTGGAAGCGGCGGGCGGGCAGAAGCCGGAGGCGCAGATGCGCGTGCTCGGCATGGACCAGGCGATCGCGCTCGAACGCGACGTGCGCCACCGCGGCCAGGCGCCCGCGGATGCGACGGCCGTGGATGCCAGGGCGAGCGCGGGCGGCGACACGCTGCTGGCGCTGCCGGTCGGCGAGATCATCCGCCTGGGTCTGATCTCCAACCGCGGCATGATCGTGTTCGCGGCCGCGTTCGGCCTGATGTGGCAGGTGTTCCCCGAGCGTCTGGTCGCCGAGTGGCTGCAGTCGAGCTTCCGCAGTGCGGCCGGGTATGCCGGGCAGCTGCACCTGGGCTGGATCGGGGTCAGCCTGGCCGGCGCCTCGGTGGTGGCGGTGTTCGTCGCGCTGCTGCGGCTGCTGTCGGTGGTGCTGGCATTGACCCAGTACCACGGATTCCGACTGAGCGAGGACCAGCGCCGCCTGACGGTGGAACGCGGCCTGTTCGCGCGCCTGCGGACCAGCGTGGCGCCACGCCGGATCCAGGCCTGGACGCTGCAGGAAGGCCTGCTGCATCGCTGGTTCGGCCGCCGCGCGCTGCGGATCGACACCGCGGTGGGTGGCTCGGACCATGATCCACGGGCGCTGCGCGAGCTTGCACCGATCGCCACGCCGGCCGCCTGCGACGGGCTGGTCACCCACCTGCTGCCGCAGCTGGCATGGCCGCCGCAGTGGATCGCCCTGCCCGGCAGCAGCTGGTGGCGCCTGTTCCTGGGCAGCATCGGGCTGAACCTGGTGCTGACGGCGATCCTGGCGTGGCGCTTCGGCTGGTGGGGCGCGCTGGCCCTGCTGTGGCTGCCGTGCGCGGCATGGCTGGCGCGCCGGCATGCGCGCCGCCTGGCCTATGCGATCGACGAGCGGCTGGTGGCCGTGCGCGGCGGCTGGTGGTCGCGCTGGTGGCGCTTCGCCGAGATCGACAAGCTGCAGGCGCTGCGCCTGCAGCGCTCGCCGCTGGACCGCCGGCTCGGCACGGCCAGCCTGTGGCTGGATACCGCTGGCGCCAGTGCCCTGGTGCCGCCGCTGCGGATTCGCTACCTGCCGCTGGCCGACGCCGAGGCGCTGTATGCGCGGCTGAGCCGCGCCCTGGCGGGGCGACGGCTGCGCTGGTGATGTCGGTCCGCGTGCGATGCGCCGTCGCCTGATGGCGCAGGGCGCGGACCGTCGCGATCCAGTGAGGGTGGGCGATGCGCGGCATGTCGCCCGTGATGCTCACCAGGCGCGCCGCTGCATGCGCCAGCGCCGTGACACGGCCGCGCATCCGCACGACCACGCCGGACACCGCCCGTGGCCGCGCTCAGGCCTGGGCGGGTGCCGGGCCCTTCTCGATCCCGTATTCGGTCCAGGTCCGGCGGCTGCGGCGGGTCTCGTCGCGCAGCTGGCGGTTGAAGGCGATGCCCTCGGGCGTGACGTAGCCACGCGGGTGGTCCAGGTGCAGCACGACGGTGCGATGGCGGATCCGCCTGCCACGGATGCCCGCGTTCTCGAGCCGCTCGCCGAACTCGCGGTCCTCGCCGCCGTAGCGCATCCGTTCGTCGAAGCCGTTGACCGACAGCAGCTCATGCTTCCACCCGGACGCGCCATGCCCGTTCCAGCTGGCACGTGCCGGACTGACCAGGTCGAGCAGCCCGGCCAGGCGCGGCCCCGCGCTCAGCTTGAGGTCGCGACGCGAGGCCGGCATGCCGTGCGCGCGCAGCCACTCCACGTCGAAGCAGCGCCCGCTGACGATGTCGTCGTGGCCGATCGCCTGGCTCGTGGCCATCGGCAGCTTGTGGTAGCCGCCGGACAGGAATCGGCGGGGCGCACGCAGCCGCAGGTGGGTCTCGACGAAATCGCGCCGCGGGATGCAGTCGCCGTCGGTGAAGATCAGGTAGTCGCTGGCGCTGGATACCATCGCGCTGTTGAGCACCGTGCACTTGCGGAAGCCATCGTCCGGCTGCCAGACGTGGCGTACCGGCATCGGCAGGCGCGGGCGCAGGGCCTCGATCCGCTCGCGGGTCTGCTCGCCGCTGCCGTCGTCGGCGATGATCACCTCGAAATCCAGCCGGGTCTGCACCGAGAAGCCGACCAGCACCTTCTCCAGCCAGTCGGGCTGGTTGTAGGTGGTGAACACGACGCTGGCGACGGGTCGCTCGGACATGACACGCTCTGACGGAACAAGGCGCCGGATTTTAGCATTCGGCCACGTGCGGCCCGGCCGCACCGGCTCCGTGGCGGCCGGACCGCCAGGCCGGGCAATGCACGCTGGCCGCCGCCGTTCGCCAGGACGATCCCGGCATTTCTGGGACGGCGGCCCGGGCGCTGCTAGGCTTTCCGCCCCGGACCTTTCGATCTGCCCATGCCCGCTTCCGTCGCTCCCGGCCAGGCCACGCCCCTGTCGGCCTGCATCATCGCCTTCAATGAAGCCGACCGCCTGGCCGACTGCCTGAGCTCGCTTTCGTTCTGCGACGAGGTGGTGGTGGTCGATTCCGGCTCCACCGACGGCACACGCGAGCTGGCCGAGCGCATGGGCGCGCGGGTGCTGGTCCGCGCGTTCGACGGATTCCGCAGCCAGAAGCAGTTCGCCGTGGATCAGGCGCGCCACGACTGGGTGCTGTGCCTGGACGCGGACGAGCGGGTCGACCCGCAACTGCGCGCCTCGATCGAGCGGGAGCGCAACGCCGGTTTCAGCCGCGCCGCCGGCTACCAGTTCGCGCGGCTCTCGCAGTACTACGGCCGGTTCCTGCGCCGCGGCAACACCTACCCGGACCGGAAGATGCGCCTGTTCGACCGCCGCCGCGGCGGCTGGCGCGGCGAGCGCGAGATCCACGAAAAGGCGACCGTGAACGGTCCGGTGGTCACCCTCGAGGGCGACCTGCTCCACCTGCCGTACAGGTCGCTGGCCAATCTGCTGGACAAGAACCAGCGCTACGCCCGGATGATGGCCGAGTACGACTTCTCCCGCGGCAAGCGCGCCAGTCTGGCCCGGCTGGTGCTGTCGCCCTCCTGGCGCTTCTGGCGCGGCTACGTGCTGCGCCTGGGCTTCCTCGAGGGCTGGGCCGGCCTGGTGGAGGCGTATGTGGGCGCCAACTACGTGCGGCAGAAGGTGATCATGCTGTGGATGCTGCAGCGTGGACAGCCGCTGGTGGATCCGCCGCGCCCCGACCTCCAGGGCGGCGATCCGGAGTGAATGCCGAGACCAGGCGGCAGGCCGAACAACGTCCTGACTGGCACCCCGCGCAGCGGGGTCACAGCGGGGGTGCGGCCAGCTCCCGGGCGTCCAGATGGCCGTCGCGGTTGGTGTCCTGCCGATGGAAGCGCTCGACCAGACGCTGGCGGTGCTGGTCGCGGGTCAGCGGCGCGCCCTTGCCGCCCGGCTGTTCATCGGCGCTGAGGATGCCATCGCCATTGCGGTCCATCCGTTCGAAGGCGTAGCCCATCCAGGCCAGGTACTCGGCCAGCGAGACCCGGCCGTCGCCGTCGGCATCCATCCGTGCCAGATAGTCGGCCGTGCCCTGCACCTGCGCGACCGCGATCGCCGGCACCAGCAGGCACGCGCCCAGCAGCAGGCTCGACCGAGGTCGGGCCGCCCGATACACCGTGTGCGCCGTCGACCGCATCAGTGCGCCAGCGCGTAGCCCTTGAGGCGCGCCGAGTACTCCTGCAACGCACGGATGCCGCTGGCCTCGGCCTCGTGGCACCAGGCCTGCAGCTGGCGCAGGCGTTCGGCCGCATCGTGGCTGCGCGCTTCCAGCAGCGCCGACAGCCGGGCACGGTACTCGACCAGGGTCAGGATCCGCGGGCGCTGCGCGACCCAGTCGCGCAGCTGTTCGCGCGCGTCGGGCTTGAGCCAGCGGCCGTCGTCGACCAGGCCGCGGCGCATCCGCCGCGGCAGCAGCTGGCGCAGCTTCGCGCCCGCCGCGGCCGCCTCCTCGCGCAGTGCCGGCTTGAGCACGTTGCGCTGGTAGTCGGTCATGGCCTGGAACCGGTGCGACAGCAGCGCGCGCAGGGTTTCGGTATCGGGCACCGTGATGTTGGGGCGGATGTCCAGGCTCGGCGCCACGCGCAGCACCCGGGCCAGGCCCACCGTCTCCATCGCCTTGATCGCCGCCCAGCCGATGTCGAATTCCCAGCGCCGCATCGAAAAGCGCGCCGAACTCGGGAAGGCGTGGTGGTTGTTGTGCAGTTCCTCGCCACCGATCCAGACCGCCCACGGGGTGAGGTTGGTCGAAGTGTCGGCCGATTCGAAATTGCGATAGCCCCACCAGTGGCCGAGACCGTTGACCACACCGGCCGCCCAGAACGGGATCCACGCCATCTGGATCGCCCACAGCGCCACGCCGGGCAGGCCGAACAGCACGCCGTTGATCAGCAGCAGCGCGACCGGGCCGAGGTTGGCGTGGGGCGTGTACAGGTGCCGCTCGATCCAGTCCTCCGGTGCGCCCTTGCCGTACTGGGCGATGGAGGGCCGGTCGGTCCGCGCCTCGCGGTACAGCTCGACGCCGCGCCAGAACACGGTGCCGATGCCCTTGAACTGCGGGCTGTGCGGATCGTCCTCGGTTTCCACCTTCGCATGGTGCTTGCGATGGATGGCCACCCACTCGCGGGTGATCATCGAGGTGGTCAGCCAGGTCCAGAAGCGGAACATGTGCGCCACGGCCGGATGGAAATCCACGCCGCGATGGGCCTGGCTGCGGTGCAGGTAGAGGGTGACCGAGAAGATCGTCAGCTGGGTGAAGGCAAGCAGCACCAGCAGCATGCCCCACCAGCCCGGTGCGAGCAGGCCCCCGCTGAGGAGGTCGATCAGGGCGTCTGGCATGGTCGAACTCCCGCTGACGGTGCGGACCGGTCATCCGCGATGACGACATGATGGGGGCATCTGCGGCAAACTTCACCCGTCGCCCGCGTATGTCGTTCATGCGCCCACATCGCCCGCCGCCAGCCGTCCAGTCCATGTCCTTCGTCGCTGCACCGGTTGCCGCCGCGGCCACCCGCCCGCCCCTGATCGAGCTCGACCGCGCCAGCGTGATCCGCGGCCAGGTGCGCGTGCTGCACGAGCTGTCGCTGCGCATCGACCAGGGCCAGCACACCGCCCTGCTCGGCCCCAACGGCTGCGGCAAATCCACCCTGATCAAGCTGATCACCCGCGAGCTGTATCCACTGGCCCGCCCCGGCGACACGCCGCCGGTGCAGGTGATGGGCCAGGTCCGCTGGCAGGTCGACCGGTTGCGCTCGCAGCTGGGCATCGTCACCAGCGACTTCAGCGCCAACCTGGGCCAGCAGCCGGAGCTGACCGCCGAAGACGCGGTGCTCAGCGGCTTCTTCGCCAGTTTCGTGATCCCGCCGTTCCGCGAGGTCAGCGGCGACATGCGCATACGCGCCGCCGAAGCGCTGGCGATGACCGGCGCGCTGCCGCTGCTGCACCGGCGCTATGCGGAACTGTCGCTGGGCGAAACGCGCCGCGTGCTGATCGCCCGTGCCCTGGTCAACCGGCCGCAGGCGCTGCTGCTGGACGAGCCCAGCACCGGCCTGGACCTGGTCGCCCGCGGCCAGTTGCTGGCGATGCTGCGCGATCTGGCCCGGCGTGGCATCACCCTGGTGCTGGTCACCCACCATGTCGAGGAGGTCGTGCCGGAGATCGGCCGCGTCGTGCTGCTGCGTGGCGGCCGGGTGATCGCCGACGGCACCCGCGAGGACGTGCTGGCCACCGGCCCGCTGTCCGAGGCCTTCGGCGGCCCGATCCGGGTCTGGCACGAACACGACCAGTACCTCGCCACCGCGGTGACCTGACGATGCCTGAACTGCCCGAGGTCGAAACCACCCGCCGCGGCCTCGCCCCGCATGTGGAAGGCCGCGTGGTCGAGGCCGTGGTCCAGCGCCGCGATACGCTGCGCTGGCCGATTCCCGAGGCGATCGGCAGCGAACTGCCGGGCCAGCGCATCGCCGCGGTGCGTCGACGCGCCAAATACCTGCTGCTGGACACCGACGCCGGCGACAGCGCGCTGCTGCATCTGGGCATGTCCGGCAGCCTGCGCGTGCTGCCGTCGGACACGCCGGTGCGCGCGCACGACCATGTCGACCTGATGCTGGATTCGGACCGGGTGCTGCGCTTCAACGATCCACGCCGTTTCGGCTGTCTGCTGTGGCAGCCGGCCGGCACCCTGCACCCGCTGCTGGCCGAACTCGGCCCGGAACCGCTGTCGGACACGTTCCACGGCGACTACCTGTTCGCCCGCAGCCGCGGCCGCAGCGCGCCGGTGAAGACCTTCCTCATGGACCAGCGCATCGTGGTCGGTGTCGGCAACATCTACGCGGCCGAAAGCCTGTTCCAGGCCGGCATCGCGCCGACCCGGGCCGCCGGCAAGGTCTCGTGCGAGCGCTACGTCGCGCTGGCCGCGGCGGTGCGGCAGATCCTGCAATACGCGATCGGCCGCGGCGGCACCACGCTGCGCGATTTCATCAGCCCCGATGGCGCGCCCGGCTACTTCGAGCAGGAACTGTCGGTCTACGGGCGTGGCGGCCTGCCCTGCCCGCGCTGCGGCGGCGAACTGCGCGAGGCCAGCATCGGCCAGCGCGCCAGCGTCTGGTGCCCGCGCTGCCAGCGCTGAAGACAGCGTTGAAGACATCGTTCATGGTCCTGCTGCGCTTGCCGGCTGGGAGGCGTGCGATCCCCGGACGCACCGTCAGGAAGGCTGTCTGGCTTCACGCGGCAGTGGTGCGCAGACGGCCGCGATGGAAGGCGGCCGCTCATGCCCATGCATCGGCCGGACGCTGCGCGTGCTGCGGACGACCCCACGACCGACCCGGGCCGGGTTTCGAGCGTGCATCGACCACGCAGAAACCGGTTGGAAGCGGCCATTCCGGCGCGTTGCACCGGTCCGCCGACAACCGGCTATAGTCCGCCGCATCGCCGGTCGTGGAGAGGACGATGGCCGATGCACCCGACATCACCGTGTGGCTGGACGCCGCCCGCGGCGGAGACCGCGCCGCGCTGGACCGCGTGCTCGGCACGCTCTACCAGGAACTGCACACGCTGGCGCGCCGGCAGCTGTCGGGGCAGCAGGGCAACACGCTCGACGCGACGTCTCTGGTCCACGAGTCGTACCTGAAACTGGTCGGTAGTGGCGGTGGCGCGCGTTTCCAGGATCGCGCCCATTTCTTCGCCTACGCGGCCTCCGCGATGCGCAGCGTGGTCGTCGACCACGTGCGCAGCCGGATGGCGCGCAAGCGCGGCGGCGACCTGCGCCGCATCGCCGAGATTCCCGAAGAGGCCGAAAGCAGCCTGCGCCTGGACGAGAACCTGCTGGCCCTGGATGCCGCGCTGGAACAGCTGTCGGCGGTCGATGAACGCCTGGCCCGCGTGGTCGAACTGCGTTACTTCGCCGGTCTGTCGGAGCAGGAGATCGCCGAGCTGCTGCAGCGCTCCGAGCGCAGCGTGCGCCGCGACTGGCAGAAGGCGCGGCTGTTCCTGCTCGCGGCGATGCGCGAGGACTGAGACGACACCGGGCCCCGCGCGATGGACGCCGCCCGCTGGCATCGGCTCTCTCCGCTGCTCGACGGCCTGCTCGACCTGTGCGCCGACCAGCGCAGGCGACGCCTGGCCGCACTGGAGCTGCAGGATCCGGCGCTGGCCCGCGAACTCCAGGACGTACTGGCGCTGGAGCTCGGCCACGACGACTTCCTGCACGATCCGCTGCCCGGCCCGCGTGCCGGCGCCACGGCCGGCGCCCGGCTTGGCCCGTATCGACTCGAACGGCTGCTCGGCGAGGGCGGCATGGGCCAGGTCTGGCTGGCCACCCGTGCCGACGGGACCTCGCCACATCCGCTGGCGCTGAAGCTCCTGCGTGCCGGGTATGCCGATCCGCACCTGCGCGAACGCTTCTCGCGCGAGCGCGAGATCCTCGGCCGCCTGCGCCATCCGAACATCGCCGCGCTGGTCGATGCCGGCATCGGCAGCGACGACCAGCCCTATCTGGCGCTGGAATACGTCGACGGCGTGCCGCTCGGCGAGTACTGCGCGCGCAACGCGCTGCCGGTGGAGGCACGCCTGCGGCTGTTCCTGCAGGTCTGCGCCGCGGTCAGCCACGCGCATGCCAACCTGGTCGTCCATCGCGACCTGAAGCCGTCGAACATGCTGGTCGACCGGGATGGCCAGGTCCGCCTGCTGGATTTCGGCATCGCCACGCTGATCGAGGGCGCCGCCGACGTCCGCTGCGAGGTCCGCGCCTTCACCCTGCACTACGCCGCGCCCGAGCAGATCCGGGGCGAGCCGGCAGGCACGCTGACCGATGTCTACGCGCTGGGCGTGGTGCTGTACGAACTGCTGGCCACCGACAAGCCGTACCGGTTGCGGCGCGAGAGCGATGCCGAATGGGAGCGCTCGATCCTCGACGTCGTCCCGGTTGCGGCATCGGCCGCGGTGCAACGGCTGGCCGACACGGGCCGGCTCGCACCGCGCGCGGCGCGACGTCTGGCACGCCAGCTGCGCGGCGACCTGGACGCCATCCTGATGCGGGCACTGCAGAAGCCGCCCCGGCAGCGGTATGCGTCGGTCGAGGCGCTGGCGCTGGACCTGCAGCGCCACCTGGAGGGGTCGCCGGTGCACGCGCGGCCCGCCCGGCCAGGCTATCGCCTGTACTGCTACCTGCGGCGGCATCGCTGGGGAAGCGCGCTGGCCGGCGTCGGCATCGTGTTGCTGCTGTCCGCAGCGTGCGTGTCGCTGTGGCAGGCGCATGCCGCGCGCGACGACGCGACGCGGGCCCGGGTCATGCAGCGCCTGGTGACCGGCCTGCTCGACCCCGATGCCGCCGGCAACCGGCATGCCCGCACGGCGGCCCTGCTGGCGGCGACCGCGCGTGGCGAAGCCGAACTCGCCGACCGTCCCGAAGCGCGGGCCGAACTGCTCGGCGTTGCCGCCAGCCTGGCACTGGCTGCCGGCGACCACGCGCAGGCGTTGTCCCTGGCGACGCGGCAGCAGGCCCTGCTCGACACCCGCCGCGATGCGTCCGACCAGGCGCTGCTCGACGCAGCGACGCTGCATGCGCGGCTGCTGCGCGGAGCGGACCCGCCTGGACGCTGTCTCGCGCGCCTGCAGCCGCTGCAGACGGTGGCCCGACGAGCAGAAGCCACCGAGCCGCGGGCCGTCGCCGATTTCCACCTCGAGGCCGGGCGCTGCCTGCAGGCGCTGGGCGAGCCGATGCCGGCACGACGCCGGATCGAGCAGGCCCTGGCGCTGCGCCGCGAGCGCCTCGGCGACGACGACGGCACCGCCGAGGCGCTGCTGGCGCTGGCCACGCTCGACAACGACGCCGGCCAGCACCTCGCTGCCGCACAGCGTCTGGAACAGGCCCGCCAGGTGCTGCACCGTGTCGACCAGCCGCGACAGGCGGTGCTGTCCGCCCTCCAGCAGCAGGGCGACCGGCTGCGCGTGCAGCAGGATGCGCGCGCGGCGGCGACCCGGCCGGCCGCTGCGCCGCCCTGACCGCGCCGCGTGGCGCATGCCCTCCCATCGGCGATGGCCACGACGCCGGCCGATCCGCCCGCAACAGCACAAGCAGCCCGGCAACGTGGCCGGGGCCGGACGCCGCCGCCGCACGACGGCACCCATCCCGGCACCGGTCATCGCAGGCTGCCAGCGCCGGTGCCTGAACGCGTCCCGGACGAACGTGAACGCGGACGCGTGCGTCGACAGCGCCGGCAGGGTCTGAATGCTTAAGATGGCGCCGCCTCCCACCCAAGACCGCGCCATGCAACGACGCCAGTTCCTGACCCGCGCCGCCGGCGCCTTCGCGGCCCTCGGCCTGCCGCTGCCGCTCCTCGAAGCCATCGCCAGTCCCAAGCCGCTGGGCCGCCGCCACGCCTTCGATTACGCCTGGCTCAAGGGCCAGGCACGGCACTTGGCCAGCCAGGCCTACCAGGCACGCAGCGAGACGCTGCCGTCCGCGGTGAGCGCGCTGGACTGGGACCAGTACCAGTCGATCGGCTTCCGCCAGGATCACGCGCTGTGGAGCGATGTCGCCGACGCGCGCATGCAGGCCAAGTTCTTCCACCTGGGCCTGTACTTCAAGAAGCCGGTGCACATGTACGAGGTCGCCGACGGCCAGGCGCAGGAACTGGCCTACGACCCGGCGATGTTCGACTACGGCCGCAGCGGCCTGGCCGGCAAGCGGCTGCCGGCCGATCTGGGCTTCGCCGGCTTCCGCCTCAACGGCGCCGACGACACCCAGCGCGACTTCGCCGCCTTCCTCGGCGC
Source organism: Xanthomonas sp. XNM01 (assembly GCF_014851915.1). Lineage (GTDB taxonomy): Bacteria > Pseudomonadota > Gammaproteobacteria > Xanthomonadales > Xanthomonadaceae > Pseudoxanthomonas. The sequence continues at coordinate 232,863 of NZ_JACVAP010000006.1, read as the reverse complement.
CAGCTATTTCCGCGCGGTCGGCGAGACGATGCAGTACGGCCTGTCCGCGCGCGGCCTGGCAATCGACACCGGCATGCCGCGGCCGGAGGAATTCCCCGACTTCACCGCGTTCTACCTGGAGCGTCCGGAACCGGGTTCGAACACGCTGGTGGTGTACGCCCTGCTCGATTCGCCCAGCGTCGCCGGCGCCTACCGTTTCGCGATCACCCGCGGCGAGCCGCTGCTGATGGACATCGACGCCGCGCTGTACCCGCGCAGGGAGATCGAGCGGCTGGGCATCGCCCCCTGCACCAGCATGTACCAGGTCGGCGAGAACGACCGCCGGATGGACTGGGACTGGCGCCCGGAGATCCACGACAGCGACGGCCTGGCGATGTGGACCGGCAGCGGCGAGTGGATCTGGCGCCCGCTCGGCAACCCCGAGCACCTGCGCTTCAACGCCTTCGCCGACGAGAACCCGCGCGGCTTCGGCCTGCTCCAGCGCGACCGCGACTTCGACCATTACCAGGACGACGGCGTGTTCTACGAGAAGCGCCCGAGCCTGTGGGTCGAACCCAAGCACGGCTGGGGCAAGGGCAGCGTGCAGCTGGTCGAGATCCCGACCGTGGACGAGACCTTCGACAACATCGTCGCGTTCTGGAACCCGGAGCAGAAGCCGCAGCCGGGCGAGGAACACCTGATCGGCTACCGCCTGTACTGGGGCGACGATGCGCCCGCGCGCCCGCAGCTGGCGCACTGCGTGGCCTCGCGCACCGGCCTGGGCGGTGTCATCGGCAAGAAGCGCGACTACTTCTCGTGGCGCTTTGCGGTCGATTTCGAAGGCGGCGAACTGCCCGCCCTGCTCAAGGCCGGCGCCACGGTCGAGGCCGTGATCGAAAGCTCGCGCGGCCGGGTCGAGACCGTGTCCGCGCGGCCACTGCACGCGATCGACGGCTACCGCGCGATGTTCGACATCGTGCCGCCGGACGACAGCACCCGCCAGATCGATCTGCGCCTGTACCTGCGCCACGCAGGCCGCGCATTGACCGAGACCTGGCTGTACCAGTGGAATCCGCCGCCGCCAGACAAGCGCACGCTGTACTGATCGCGGCCGACCGGTGGCCACCGTGGCCGCCGGTCGAGTGCAGCCCGCTGCGATCGAACGGCGGCCGCGGACAAGGTCTGCTCCGCCGGTGGCGAGCGTGTGAGCAACCGCGACAGCATTCCACCGGGACGGACGCGGCGGCTGACGCCGGTCCTTCTCTCCACCGGGGGCGAGCGCTGCGAACGCCGGCCTCCCGGATGGCAGGCACCGACTCCGGGAAGAGACGGGCGCAGCCCTTGCGCCGACAAGGGCACGCAAACGATGGCCGCAATCGCGCCATGCGCCCGGCGACGGTGAAGGCCGTCGTCGGCGGACCTGCTGCTACAGCAGCGGCGCCTGCAACGGCGCGACCACGCCTTCGCCGCGCATCACCTTCTTGAACTCCGGGCGGCTGACCGAGATGTAGCGCTCGTTGCCGCCGATCTCGACCTGCGGCCCGTCCTGCACCGCATGTCCCTGCGCATCGACACGCACGTTCATCGTCGCCTTCTTGCCGCTGTGGCAGATGGTCTTGATCTCGTGCAGCTCGTCGGCCCAGGCCAGCAGGTACTGGCTGCCCTCGAACAGTTCGCCGCGGAAGTCGGTGCGCAGGCCGTAGCACAGCACCGGGATGCGCAGCCGGTCGACCACCTCGCTCAGCTGCCAGACCTGGCTGCGGCTCAGGAACTGCGCTTCGTCGACCAGCACGCAGCCCAGTGGCCCGTGGTCGCGCAGGTCGTGCTCGACCAGCCGCTCCAGGTCGGTGTCGCGCTCGAAGGCGGTGCCCTCGGCGCGCAGGCCGATCCGCGAGGCGACCACGCCCTTCCCCGCGCGGTCGTCAAGCCGCGGGGTCAGGATCAGCGTGCGCATGCCGCGCTCGCGGTAGTTGTGCGCGGACTGCAGCAGGGTCGTGGTCTTCCCGGCGTTCATCGCCGAGTAGTAGAAGTAGAGCTTGGCCATCGGCGCATGTTAAGCGAGCGCAGCCGGGGCGTTAAGGCGTTTTTCCGGCCGGGGGGGACTGCGTGGCCGGTGGTACCTGTTTCACATCACCGACGCTGACCATCGCCCTCAACTGGGGCCCAAGAGCCTCCTTCCACTGGAGGTCCTGCTGCTTGAAGTACTGCTCGGGCCGCCAAAGCCTGGGCGCGTAAAACGTACTGCCAGGGATGGTAGCGATCGGCACCAGCGTAGTGTCGTCGCTCGCAGTTGGCGCACCGGATCCGCTTCCCGGAGCAGGTGCGACGATAGTCAGGCCGATTCCTGACCCTGTACGGCTGCCAGTGACGTCACGCATCGCCCGGCGCAGCACCCGCGCCAACCGCGCCTGTGCGACTTCGTCACCGTAACGCGCGTACACGCCGGCACCCTCTGCGAGGGCTGACTCTCTTTCTTCTGCGGACAGCTGGCTCCAGTACGCCTCACGCAGTTCCAGCAACTCGGGATAGCCTCGCTCCGCAGCTAGGTCTATCCACGCATACGCCAAGGGCCTGTCCCGCTGACGCCCGAATGCACCTCTCCAGTATGCATCCGCGATGACCGCCTGGGACGCCTTGTCGGAATAGAAGGCCGCACGCTCCAAGGCACGCAACCCCCGGGCCTCCTGTCCCCGGTGCAGAAGATCCAGACCCAAGTGCCGGTAAAGAATATCCGGGTGTTTGTTCAGAAATCCCGCAGACTGCATGTCATCGGTCACAGGAGTGCTTCGTGCCTCGTTCGCAAGCGAATTGACCGGCAGGACAAGCGTTCCACCCAGTGCAAGAAACAGAAACCCGGGAAGCAGGCATTTCACGTCCATGGAGCCTCCATACTCGTCAGGTGGTTGGACGGTAGCACGATCCTTTCGCGGTCGGGGCTCGCTAGAATGACGCCGCTCCCGTCCCCGACCGACCGATGCACGGCCTCAATCCCCCCCAGAAAGCCGCCGTCCTGCACACCGAGGGCCCGCTGCTGGTGCTGGCCGGCGCCGGCAGCGGCAAGACCCGCGTGATCGTGGAGAAGATCGCCCACATGATCGGCACCGGCCGCTACCCGGCCAAGCGGATCGCGGCGATCACCTTCACCAACAAGTCCGCCAAGGAAATGCGCGAGCGCGTGGCCAAGCGGATCCGCGGCGACGCGGCCGACGCGCTGACCATCAGCACCTTCCACTCGCTGGGGCTGAAGTTCCTGCAGATCGAACACGCCGCGGCCGGGCTCAAGCGCGGCTTCTCGATCTTCGATGCCGACGATGCGGCCGCGCAGATCAAGGACCTGATGTCCGGGGCCAAGCCCGACGCGATCGAGGACATGAAGAACCTGGTGTCGCGGGCCAAGAACGCCGGCCTGTCGCCGGAACAGGCGCTGGCGATGGCGCGCAGCCACCGCGAGCTGGAGGCCGCGTCGGTCTACGAGCGCTACCAGGCGCGGCTGGCCAGCTTCAACGCGGTCGACTTCGACGACCTGATCCGGCTGCCGGTGCAGATCCTCGAGGAGAATCCGGAGATCACCCTGGCCTGGCGCGAGCGCATCGGCTACCTGCTGGTCGACGAATGCCAGGACACCAACGACTGCCAGTACCGGCTGCTGAAGGCCATCGCCGGCGAGCGCGGCAACTTCACCTGCGTGGGCGACGACGACCAGTCGATCTACGCCTGGCGCGGCGCCAACCCCGAGAACCTGGCGCAGATGGGCAAGGACTACCCGGCGCTGGAGATCATCAAGCTGGAGCAGAACTACCGCTGTTCCAACCGGGTGCTGCGCGCGGCCAACGCGCTGATCGCGCACAACCCGCACGATCACCTGAAGACGCTGTGGAGCGACCAGGCCGATGGCGAGCGCATCCGCGTCTGGGAATGCCGCGACAGCGAGCACGAGGCCGAGAAGGTCGCCGCCGAGATCAGCTTCATCGCCACCGCCAGGCAGGCGCCGTGGAGCGATTTCTGCGTGCTGTTCCGCGGCAACTTCCAGTCGCGACCGCTGGAAAAGGCCATGCAGCTGATGCGGGTGCCGTACTACCTGACCGGCGGCACGGCGTTCCTCGACCGCCAGGAAGTGAAGGACGTGCTGTCCTGGCTGCGCGTGGTCGCCAACCCGGACGACGATGCCGCCTTCCTGCGCGCGGTGCAGACGCCCAAGCGCGAGGTCGGCGCGGCCTCGCTGGCGCGGCTGGCCGAACTGGCCTCGGCCAAGGACATGCCGATGTCGCGCGCGGCCGAGTCGATGGGTGCGCTGCAGCAGTTGCCGGCCCGCGCGGCCAACGGCCTGAGTGCGTTCAACGACATCATGCGCGACCTGCGCGAACAGGCCAGCCAGATGACCGCGGCCGACCTGGTCCGGCGCCTGGTGGAACGCTCGGGCCTGCTCGACGAGCTGCGCAGCCAGAGCAAGGACCACGCCGGCTTCGAGCGCCGCCGCGGCAACCTGGAGGAACTGGCCAGCTGGTTCGAGGGCGGCCCGCGCGGCGCCAGTGCCGGCGACCTGGCCGCGCAGCTGGCGCTGATCTCGCGCAACGACAAGGACGACGCCGGCAACCAGGTGCGGATGATGACCATGCACGCGTCCAAGGGCCTGGAGTTCCGCTACGTGTTCATCGTCGGCTGCGAGGACGGCGTGCTGCCGCACGAGGTCAGCCTGGACGAGGGCAACCTGCAGGAGGAACGGCGCCTGCTGTACGTGGGCATCACCCGCGCCAAGGAGCGGCTGTGGATGAGCTACAGCAAGCTGACCCGGCGCTTCGGTGAGGCGATCCGGCTCAAGCCCAGCCGCTTCTTCGACGAACTGCCCGGCGAGGAACTGCAGCGCGACGGCGCCGACCCGGTCGCCGATGTCGAGCACAAGCAGGAACGCGCCAAGGCCGGACTGGCCGCGATCCAGGCGCTGTTCGATTGACCACGCGCCCGGCCGCGGCGACGCTGCCGGGCAGCCCGCCGGAACTCTCGCCATGGCCGATGCGCCGCTGCTGACCGCCCGCCTGCGCCTGCGCCCGCTGCATCCCCTGCATGACGCGGCGGCGATGCTGGCCCTGCTCAACGATCCGGGCTTCCTGCGCGGCATCGGCGACCGCCACGTGCGCACCGAGGAACAGGCCCGCGACTACCTGCACGACTGGGCCGCCGGACACCGCGCCCGGCACGGCTTCGCCCACTGGGCGGTGGAGACCCACGCCGGCGACTTCGTCGGCACCGCCGGCCTGCTGTGCAAGGAGGGCCTGCCCGCGCCGCACGTCGGCTACGCCCTGCTGGAAGCGCAGCGCGGCCGTGGCTATGCCGAGGAGGCCACCCGCGCCGTGCTCGGGCACGCGCACGACGTGCTCGGGCTGCGCCACGTCTGTGCGATCGTGGACCACGACAACGCCGCCTCGATCCGGTTGCTGGAAAAACTCGGCATGCAGCGCGACGGCGATCTGGTGCTGCCGGACCTGCCGGTGCTGGCGTTCTACGTGCTCAGGCTGGACGTCCCGGCGGACTGAGGCACGGACGCGCCCCTGCTTCCCACGTCCGCGCAGCGCACGGCAGACGGTGGCCAGGCGCACGATCCGTCGTGGTGCACGGGACCACGCCGCGACGATGAAGCACGGATGCTCGCAGCCCCGCATCCGCGGGCATCGGTTCAGCCGCCCTGTGCCTCGCGCAGCGCCGCCAGTTGCGCCTGCAGTTCGGCCACGGCCGCTTCCAGCTGTTCGACGCGCTCGGCCAGGCCGGCAGCCGCGCCGCCATCGGACGCGGCACCGGCACTGGACGATGCATAACGCGCCGCCAGCATCGCGCCATCGACCTCGCCACACAGCAGGTGCACGTAGCGGTCCTCGCGCTGGCCGGCACCGCGCGGCAGCACCTGCACCAGCGCGCGCTGCTGCAGCCGCTCCAGGCCGTGACGGATCTCCTCCATGTCGGCGAAACGGTGCAGGCGCTCGCTGCGCGCCAGCAGCTCGCCGCCGGTCTGCGGGCCGCGCAGCATCAGCAGGGCCAGCAGCACGGTCTGCTGCCGGGTCAGGTCCAGCTTCGCCTGCAGCCGGTGCTCGTAGCGTTCGGCGCGCGAGGAATAGTGCTGCCGCGCCAGGCCCAGCGTCTCCAGCTGCCGCAGCGCGTGCTGCACGCTGCCCTGGTCGATGCTCATCACCGGCTCGCGCGCGGTCTTCTGGTTGGCGGCCGACTGCGCCGCATTGATGGTCAGCGGGTAGACGTCCGGCGTGGTCGCTTCCTTCTCGACCAGGCAGCCCAGCACGCGGGCCTGGACGGCATCGAGGACGGGGCGTTCGGCGGTGTCGGACATGGGGTCTCGCTGCAGTCGGTTCCGGGCGCGCAGGATACCGGCAGCGCGCGCCGCAGCGGCACCCGGGACGGGCGCGCGACCGCGTGCGGCCACCCCCGCCGTCGCCAGCCGCTACACTTTCACCCCTCTTTCGCACTGACGGAATGCCGTGTCCGCCCTTCGACCGCTCCTGCTCGGCGCCTGCGTGGCGCTCGCCCTGACCGCCTGCAAACAGACCTCCACCCCGGCCGACGATGCCAGCGCCGGCCCCGCAGCGGCCGCCCCGGCCGCGCCGGCCGCCGCGTCCAACGCGGACGACAACCTCAACGCCGTGCTCTGGGTGCAGCGCTCGACCGAGTACCAGGCGACCACGATCCAGACCTACCGTACCGCCGCCGACCGCCTCGACCAGGCGCTGGCCGAGCCGAACTGGGACGCGCTGGTCCCCGGCGAGCGCGATGCCGAACACACCGGCCTGAAGCCGGCGGTGATCCTGGACATCGACGAGACCGTGCTCGACAACTCGCCCTATCAGGCGCGCCTGGTCCGTGACGGCCTGGAGTACGACGAGGTCACCTGGGACCAGTGGGTCGCCGAGAAGAAGGCCAGGCCGGTCCCCGGCGTGCTCGACTTCGCCCGCGCCGCCACCGCAAAGGGCGTGACCCTGCTGTACATCTCCAACCGCGCTGTGCACCTGAAGGAGGCCACCTTGGCCAACCTGCGCGAGGCCGGCCTGCCGGTCGCCGACGACAGCGTGTTCCTCGGCCTGGGCACCGTGGTCCCGGGCTGCGAGCAGCACGGCAGCGAGAAGGATTGCCGGCGCAAGCTGGCCGGCCAGCAGTACCGGGTGCTGATGCAGTTCGGCGACCAGCTGGGCGACTTCGTCCAGGTCACCGTCAACACGCCCGAGGGCCGTGCCCAGCTGATGGACGAGTACGGCGACTGGTTCGGCGAGCGCTGGTGGATGCTGGCCAACCCGACCTACGGCTCCTGGGAGCCGGCCGCGTTCAACAACGACTGGTCGCAGCCACGCGAGGCACGCCGCCAGGCCAAGCGCGACGCGCTGGACGTGGCCCCGTGAGCCGCGCCCCGCTCGCGCTGAGCCCGGAAGAGCGGCTGATCTTCGCGCTGGACGTGCCCGGCCGCGCGCAGGCGCTGGAGTGGATCGACCGGCTCGGCGACAGCGTGCGCTTCTACAAGATCGGCATGGAACTGCTGGCCTCGGGCGAGTATTTCCAAGTGCTCGACGCGCTGGCGCAGCGGGACAAGCGGGTCTTCGTCGACCTGAAGTTCTTCGACATCCCGGCCACCGTGGCTGGGGTGATCCGCGGCCTGGGCCGCTGGCCGGTCAGCTACTGCACCATCCACGGCTGGCACCCGGCGATGATGCAGGCGGCGGCCGAGGCCAATGCGGCCAACGCCGACATGCGCCTGCTGGCGGTCACCGTGCTGACCTCGATGGACGGTAGCGATCTCAAATCCATGGGCATCGACGGCGAACCCGAGGCCATCGTCGTCGAACGCGCGCGCGCCGCGCAGGCCGCCGGCATCGACGGGGTGATCTGCTCGGGGCTGGAAGCCGCGCCGATCAGGCAGGCCACCGGCGCCGGTTTCTCAATCGTCTGCCCCGGCATCCGACCCGGCGGCCCGGTCGGCGACGACCAGAAGCGCAGCGTGGGCGTCGCCCAGGCCTTCGCCGACGGCGCCGATGCGATCGTGGTCGGACGGCCGATCCGCAATGCCGCCGATCCGCGTGCGGCGGCGCTGGCGATCCAGGACGAGATCCGGAAATCGACCAATAATCAATGATTTGAACGATATTTCTTGAAGTGTTGCATCAAGTGTTGTGAGGCGTTAGGATGCCGCCGTCCGATCGATGGTCGGCACGTGCCACACCACGTATGTCCTCCGGCTCCGGCCGGATTCGGGGAGGCCACTGGCCTCCTTTTTTTATGACCGGCCGGTGCACGGACATCGGGGCCGTGGTTGAACTGTCACCGCGCCAGCGGCGACACTCCGGCCGGGGAGACGAATCCGGACGCCCGATCCATGCACCGAACCCGCCTCGCATGCCAGGCGACGGGCCGCAGGCCGCTGCCCTGGCGGCCCCTGCTGCTCAGCGCCCTCCTGCTGCTGGCCGCCTGTGGCCGCAGCGACGCTCCGCCGGAACTGCCCGGCGCGGCCACCGAACCGGCCGGCGCCGTCCGCCTGCTGGCCGGACACCTGCAGCGCAACGATCTGGTCGCCTTCGCCCGCGACGCCCTGCCGGAGGCCGAGCGCAACCAGCTGGCCGCCGCCTGGGCCGAAGACCGCAGCCGCTGGCCGCTCACCGAGCTGCCGCTGGAAGACCGGATCGCGCCGGTGCTGGCCACGCTGGCCGCCGACGGCGCCGAGCAGGGCCTGCAGCGCGAGTTCGACCGCCAGCTGGGCGGGCAGGACGCGGCCCTGCGTGACGCCGCACGCTCGCTGGGCCTGTTCGGCACCCAGTACCTGCGCCAGCAGGGCGACTACAGCGACGAAGAGCGCGCCCACTACACCCAGGTGGTCGAGGCCCTGAGCGGCTGGGCGGCCAGGGCCCCACTCGGCAGCCGCAAGCACGCCCACGAGGCGATCGCCCGACTGGCCGCCGCCGCGCGCGCGACCGGACTGGGCAGCGAGGACGACCTGCGCCGGGCCGGCATGGAAGACACCCTGCGCCGGCTCGGGCCGTTCCTGGCCGACACCAAGCAGGTCGCGGCCGAGTACGGCCTGGACCTGGACCGCAGCCTGGCCGACCTGCGCACCGGCCTGGTCGAGCAGCAGGGCGACCGGGCCACGGTCCGCATCCACTACCCGCTGGGCGATGCCGAGATCGACACGGTGGTCAGCCTGACCCGGCGCGACGGCCGCTGGTACCTGAGCGACTACCTGGCCCACGCCGCCGATCTGCTGGCCGAGCCCGACGGCGGCGCGGCGCTGCCGGACGGCCTGCCGGCACCGCCGCCCCCCGGACTGCCGCCACCACCGGACGATCAGGCGCCGGAACCGGCCGCTGGGCGATAATCGCGCCCATGTCTGAACAGAACTCCCTGCCGTTCCCCGACGGCCAGCCGTCCGGCACCGCCGTCCCGCCACCCCCGGCCTCGCCACCGCCGGCCGGACCGGCGTCCCGCGCCACGGCCAAGCGCCCGCTGTGGGCCCGCCTGCTCGGCCGCCTGGCCGACCCGTGGCTGGACCTGAAGCTGGAACCGGCCGACCTCGGCGGCCGCAGCGTCGACGACGCGCGGCCGGTCTGCTACGTGCTCGAGGACTACGGCCTGTCCAATGCCCTGATCCTGGACAAGGCCTGCCGCCAGGCCGGCCTGCCCTCGCCGCTGGTGCCGCTGCCGGGCGACCTGCTGGGCCGCAAGCGCGCCTACGTGGCGCTGTCGCGGCGCAACGCCAGCCCGCTGATCCCCGACCAGCGCCCGATGGCGCGCACCCACTCCGACTCGCTCGCCCGCCTGCTGCAGGCGCACCGCGCCCAGCCCGGGCTGGACGTGCAGCTGGTGCCGGTGTCGATCTTCGTCGGGCGCGCGCCCGACCGGCAGAGCGGCTGGTTCTCGGTGCTGTTCTCGGAAAACTGGGCGCTGGTCGGCCGCTTCCGCCGGCTGCTGGCGATCCTGCTCAACGGCCGCGACACCCTGGTGCGCTTCGCCGAGCCGATCTCGCTGCGCGACAACGTCGACGAAGGTCTGCCGCCCGAGCGCACGGTGCGCAAGATCTCGCGGGTGCTGCGCGCCCACTTCCGGCGGATCCGCGCCGCGATCATCGGCCCCGACCTGTCCACCCGGCGCCTGCTGGTGGACAAGGTGCTGGCGGCCGACACGGTGCGCGAGGCGATCGCCGACCAGGCCCGCCGCGACCAGAGCAAGCCGGCCGACGCCTGGCGCAAGGCGCATGCCTACGCCTGGGAGATCGCCGCGGACTATTCGCACCCGGTGGTGCGCTCGGCCAGCTTCATCCTGACCCCGATCTGGAACCGGATCTACCGCGGCGTGCTCGTCCACCACCTGGACAAGCTGAAGGAGGCAGCACCGGGCCACGAAGTGGTCTACGTGCCCAGCCACCGCAGCCACATGGACTACCTGCTGCTGTCCTACCTGCTGTACGACCGCGGCATCGTGCCGCCGCACATCGCCGCCGGCATCAACCTCAACCTGCCGGTGGTCGGCACCATCCTGCGCAAGGGCGGCGCGTTCTTCATGCGCCGCAGCTTCCGCGGCAACCCGCTGTACTCGGCGGTGTTCACCGAATACGTCGCCCAGCTGGTCTCCGGCGGCTACTCGCTGGAGTACTTCATCGAAGGCGGGCGCTCGCGCACCGGCCGCCTGCTGCAGCCCAAGGGCGGCATGATCGCGATGACGGTGCGCGCCTTCCTGCGCCAGCCGACCCGCCCGGTGCTGTTCCAGCCGGTCTACATCGGCTACGAGAAGCTGATGGAGGGCAACAGCTATCTGGACGAGCTGTCCGGCAAGGCCAAGACCAAGGAATCGATCTGGTCGCTGCTGTGGGGCATCCCCAAGGTGCTGCGCAGCAACTACGGCCAGGTGGTGGTGAACTTCGGCGAGCCGATCCACCTCAGCGCGATGCTCGGCGAGCACGCGCCGTCCTGGGACGGCCGGCCGCTGGCCGAGGACCAGAAGCCGTCCTGGCTGGCCGACACCGTCGACACGCTGGCCCAGAACATCCAGATCCGGATCAACGCGGCCGCCGACGTCAATCCGATCAACCTGCTGGCGCTGGCGCTGCTGTCCACGCCCAAGCACGCGATGGGCGAAGGCGACCTGCTGGCGCAGATCGCGCTGTCCAAGAAGCTGCTCGCCGAGATGCCGTATTCGGACCGGGTCACGATGACCCCGCACAGCCCCGAGGAGATCATCGCCCACGGCGAGGAGATCGGCGTGCTGCGACGGACCGCGCATCCGCTCGGCGACGTGCTCAGCGTCGATGGCGACACCGCGGTGCTGCTGTCCTACTTCCGCAACAACGTCGTGCACCTGTTCACCGCGTCGTCGTGGATCGCCTGCTGCTTCCAGCACAACCGGCGCATGAGCCGGCGCACCCTGGTGCGGCTGGGCCGTTCGGTCTACCCGTTCCTGCAGGCCGAACTGTTCCTGCCGTGGAGCGAGGACGAGTTCGCGCAGCGCATCGAGCGCTTCGCCGATGCCTTCGTCCAGGAAGGCCTGCTGCTGCAGGTCAACGACGACGAGGACGGCTACCTGCAGCGCAACCAGGGCCAGAGCGACGAGGTGTTCCGCCTGCGCGCCATCGGCCACACCCTGCAGCAGGCGTTCGAGCGCTACTACATCGCGATCTCCGTGCTGGTGAAGAACGGTCCCGGCACGCTCGGTGCGGCCGAACTGGAAAGCCTGTGCCAGCTCGCCGCCCAGCGCCTGAGCCTGCTGTACGCGCCGGCGGCGCCGGAGTTCTTCGACAAGAGCCTGTTCCGCAGCTTCATCCAGAAGATGCGCGAGCTGCGCCTGGTCTGGCCGGACGAGAACAGCAAGCTGCTGTTCGACGAGCGTCTCGACGCCTGGGCCAAGGATGCCAAGGTGATCCTGGGCCGCGAACTGCGGCACACGATCGAGCGGGTGAGTCCGGAAGCGGCGCGGCCGGAGGCGGCCATCCAGGAATGACCGGATGCCGCGGTCGACGGGTCGTGGCGTTGGCAGCCGGCGCGCTGGCGGTCACTGCACAGGCCGGGACGGTCTGCGTGGAGGACACCCTGCCCGGACGGCTGGCGGACACACCGGTGCGCCTGTGCATGGAGACCGCGGACGGGCGCGCTGCACGCTACACCCTCTGGCTGGCCCACGTGCAGCGCATCGACGGCGACCAGACCTCGCACGGCGAAGGCCTTCAGGGGGACTGGCACGGCCATGCCCTGCACCTGCGCTGCACCGATACCGATACGGTGCGGCACTGTGCGCTGACGGTGGACGGCGAGCCGGCATGGCGCGCGGTCGTCGAGGTGCCGCCTTGAGGGGTGGCCTTGCCGCCAGGCGGCGCTCCGGATCCGCACCCATCGCTGCCGGCGCGCTGCACCTGCATGTCGGCCGCTGCCGATCCGGACCGGATGCTGCAGGCGCGCGCACGGCTCCGCGCGGATCCGCAGGCGCCGTGGTCTAGGCCGGCTCGTCGGGAATCAGCTGCGACTGCAGCCGGGTGATGCAGTCCTTGAGCCACAGCTTGCGCCGCTTCATGCGCTTGATCACCAGTTCGTCCTCGGCATTGGCGGCGCAGCGCGCGATCTCGGTGTCGAGGTCGCGGTGCTCGCGGACCAGGACGGTCAGCTGGCCGGCAATGTCGGTCTGGGTCTCCACCCGGCCGAGGATACTCCAGCGCCGACGGCCGCGGCAGGCGCCGGACGCCCGGCCGCGACGGCCCGGTACAATGCCGGCATGTCAGCCGTCCTGCCCCTGCCCGAACCTATCTCCCGTCGCGTCGACCCGCGCGCGGCCCAGCACGAACACACCAAGCTCGCCAAGCGGCTGCGCCGCCAGGTCGGCCAGGCGATCGCCGACTACGGCATGATCGAGGCCGGCGACCGGGTCATGGTCTGCCTGTCCGGCGGCAAGGACAGCTACACGATGCTGGACGTGCTGCTGCAACTGCAGAAGAAGGCGCCGGTGCCGTTCGAACTGGTCGCGGTGAACCTGGACCAGAAGCAGCCGGGCTTCCCCGAGCACGTGCTGCCCGAGTACCTGGCATCGGTCGGCGTGCCGTACCACATCATCGAGCAGGACACCTATTCGGTGGTCAGCCGGGTCATCCCGGAAGGCAAGACCATGTGCTCGCTGTGCTCGCGCCTGCGCCGCGGCTCGCTGTACGGCTATGCCGAGGCCAACGGCTTCACCAAGATCGCGCTGGGCCACCACCGCGACGACATGGTGGCCACGTTCTTCATGAACCTGTTCCACCACGCCAAGCTCTCCGGCATGCCGCCCAAACTGCGCAGCGACGACGGCAAGCACGTGGTGATCCGGCCGCTGGCCTACGTGCGCGAGGCCGACATCATCGAATACGCGGCGGCCAGGCAGTACCCGATCATTCCCTGCAACCTGTGCGGCAGCCAGGAGAACCTGCAGCGCCGGCAGGTCGGCCTGATGCTGCAGCAGTGGGAGCGCGACAGCCCCGGGCGGGTCGAGCAGATCGCCCGGGCGATGGGCGACATCCGTCCCTCGCAGCTGGCCGACCGCAGCCTGTTCGATTTCATGGCGCTGGGCCAGCGCGGCGACGCGCCGCTTCCCGATGCGCACGCCTGGCTGGCGGGGCAACCCGCCGACACCGGCTCCGACGCCTCCTGACCGGCCGTGCCCGCGGGCACGGCCTCCTTCATCCGCACCGGCACGCCCGTCCCTCCGCGCGCGCCCCAGAACGGTAACCGCATGTTCTTCCGCAACCTGACCCTGTTCCGCTTTCCCACCTCCCACGATTTCAACGAACTCGACGCACGCCTGGCCGAGACCGCGCTGCGTCCGGTCGGCCCGCTGGAAATGTCCACGCGCGGCTTCATCTCGCCGTTCGGCCGCAGCGCCGAGATCATGTCGCACCGCATCGACGACGCGATCTGGGTGACCGTCGGCGGCGAGGACAAAATCCTGCCGGGATCGGTGATCAACGACCTGCTCGGGCAGAAGATCGCCGAGATGGAAGAGAAGGAAGGCCGCCGGATCGGCGGCAAGGCGCGCAAGCAGCTGAAGGACGATCTGATCCACGAGCTGCTGCCGCGCGCCTTCGTCAAGAGCTCGCGCACCAATGCGATGCTCGACCTGAAGAACGGGTTCCTCGCCGTGGATACCTCCTCGCGCAAGACCGGCGAGAACATCGCCTCGGAACTCCGGCGCGCGATGGGCACCTTCCCGGCGATCCCGCTGAATGCCGAGATCGCGCCGCGCAGCGTGCTGACCAGCTGGATTTCCGGCGAGCCGCTGCCCGAAGGCCTGAGCCTGGGCGAAGAGTGCGAGATGAAGGATCCGGTCGACGGCGGCGCGGTGGTCAAATGCCAGCATCAGGAGCTGCGCTGCGTGGAGATCGACAAGCACCTGGAGGCGGGCAAGCAGGTGTCCAAGCTGGCCCTGGTGCTCGACGACCACGTGTCCTTCGTGCTCGGCGACGACCTGATCATCCGCAAGCTGAAGTTCCTGGAGAACGCGGTCGAACAGCTGGAAGCGACCGACCACGACGACATGCAGGCCGAACTGGATGCGCAGTTCGTGCTGCTGTCGGCCGAGGTGCGACGCCTGTTCCTGGTGCTCGAGCCTGCACTGAAGCTGAGCAGGGCCGACTCCTGAACCAGCCTCGACGCCCCGGCCTGCACCGGGGCGTTATGCTGCCGACATGCTCCCCCGCCGCCTGCTCGCTCCCCGCACGCTGCAGCGCGATACGGTCCTGTTGCCGCTGGGCGATGGCCGCACGCTGGAGGTCGCGCGCGTGCGCGATCCGCGCGCGCGTCGGCTCAAGCTCAGCGTCGACGAGCGCGGCGCGCGGCTGACCCTGCCGCTGCGCGCGAGCCTGGTCGCGGGCGAGCGCTTCCTGCACGAGCACCGCGACTGGCTCGCCCGTCAGCTGCTGCACATCGAGGACGCGGCCACCGCCATCACGCTCGAACGCGGCGTCACCGCCGCGCTGCCGCTGCGCGGTCAACTGCTGCCGCTGCGCTGGAGCGAAGGCCGCTACGCCGGGTTCTCGCGCGACGAGGCCGGCATCCACGCACAGCTGCCGGCACGCACCGGCGATGCCGCGATGCGGCGTACCCTGCGCGCGTTCTACGAGGCGGAGGCGCGCGCCGACATCGGCCGCTGGCTGCCGGGCCATCTGTCCGGCCTTCCCCGCGCGCCGCGCCAGCTGAAACTGAAGATCATGTCCTCGCAGTGGGGCTCGCTGGCGCCGGATGGCAGCATGGCGCTGGACCTGTCGCTGGTGCTGGCCCGGCCGTCGGCCTTCGAGTACGTGCTGGTGCATGAGCTCTGCCACCTGCTGCAGGCCAACCATTCGCCCGCGTTCTGGCATGAGGTCGAGCAGCGCTTCCCGGCCTGGCGCGACGAGCGCGCGTACTTCCATCGCGAAGGCCGACGGCTCAAGGCCAGCCTGCGGGCGCTGCTGGCCGAGTAGCCGCCGGCCCGCGGCGCACCTTCACGCCACATCCGGGTAGGATCGGTTGCCCCGACCGACCCGAGTGACTCCATGCCCCGCATGCCGCGCGTCCTGCCGATCGCCATCACCGCCTGCCTGCTCGCCGCCTGCGGCGAGGACCGGACCGGAGCCGCACCGGACCAGGCCGCCGCGCCCCCCGCGCCGGCACCGGTCGCGCCCGCCGCCACCGGGCAGTGTCCTGCCGGCGCCGCGACCGCGCCGCAGGGCGAGCTGAAGGCCACGCGCATCGCCTCGGCCAACGCCGAGGCCGGCACCCCGCGGCTGTACGAAGGCCCGGTGTGGACCGACGGCAATCTGTACTTCTCCGACTTCGCGCTGAGCGAGGGCTTCCCCTCGCGCATCCGCCGGCTCGGCGCCGACGGCCGCCTGCAGACGGTGATCGAGCCCAGCGGCAGCAACGGCCTGGCGCTGGCGTCCGATGGCTCGCTGGTCGCCGCCACGCACGACTTCAAGGAGCTGTCGCGCTACGACCTGGTCGACGGCGCGCGCATGCGCATCGTCGGCGAGTACCGCGGCAAGCCGTTCAACTCGCCGAACGACCTGGCGATCGCCACCGACGGCACGATCTGGTTCACCGATCCGGATTTCCAGCGCAGCGCCGCGCCGGGCGGCCAGGACCGTACCCGCGTCTACCGGGTCGGCACCGACGGCAGCGTCGACGTGGTCGACGAGACCATCGCCAATCCCAACGGCATCGCGCTCTCGCCCGACGGCGCCACGCTGTACGTGGCCGGCGGCGGCGAGGAAGGCGTGCTGCGCGCCTATCCGATCGTCGATGGCAAGGCCGGCGCCGGTCGCGACCTCGCCCGCGTGCAGGTGCCCGATGGCATGGCGATCGACTGCCTGGGCAACATCTACGCGACCGAGCATTCCAGGCAGCGCGTGCGCGTGTTCGATCCGCAGGGCACCGAGCTGGCGACCATCGCGGTGGACGCCAACGTCACCAACGCGACCTTCGGCGGCGCCGACAACCGCACCCTGTTCCTCACCGGCGCCGGCGCGGTCTGGTCGATCGACCTGGGCGTGGCGGGCGTGGCGCGCTGAACGTGCGCGATGCGGTGCGGCCGGCGCCTGCGCTGGCCCGCACCGGCGACAGCGCCTAGACTGCGCGTCCCTTCGGCGCGCACAGCCCTCCGCCATGCACAGCGACCCCGCCTCCCCCGCCGACCCGATCGCCGACACCCGACGCTGGGTGGAGAAGGCCGTGATCGGGCTGAACCTGTGTCCGTTCGCCAAGGCGGTGTACGTCAAGGACCAGGTCCGCTTCGTGCTGAGCGATGCGACCACGCCCGAGCAGCTGCTGGAGGAACTGGGCGAGGAACTGCTGTTGCTGCGCGACACCCCGGCCGCGCAGATCGACACCACGCTGATCGTCCATCCGCAGGTGCTGCGCGATTTCCTGGACTACAACGACTTCCTCGACCAGGCCGACGGGCTGGTCGAGGCGCTGGAGCTGGACGGCGACCTGCAGGTGGCCAGTTTCCATCCCGATTACCAGTTCGCCGACAGCGCGGCGGACGACATCGAGAACTACAGCAACCGCGCGCCCTACCCCACGCTGCACCTGCTGCGCGAGGAGAGCGTGAGCCGCGCGGTGGAGATCTTCCCCGAGGCCGACGCGATCGTGGAGCGCAACTACGCGACCCTGCGCGCGCTCGGACATGCTGGCTGGAAGACGCTGCTGGGGAACTGAGCCGGCGCGCAGCGCCGCGCGTGCCATGCGCACGCGGCCTTCGACCGCGGCTGGAGCACGCCGCCCGACATCCGCGAGCATGAGCGCGACCGCCGCGGAGTGACCGATCCGGCGCGGTCGGCATGCCTGGATGGCCTGCGGACGCTGTCGCCGCCATGCCCTCCACGGCTTCTGGCTGCCGCGTCGCGAGGTGCGTCCGCGCCCACGCCACCTCGCACGCACGATGGGCACCACTGCGCTGCCCCTCCGCACCGGCGCAAGCGCAGGCGACCGCTGGCGGTCACGCGAACCGGGTGTTCTCCCGCGTGCCGGCAGCACGCACCCGCGCTGATGGCTGCGCCGCCAGCGCAGCCGCTACCCCGCTGGGTGCAGATCCTGCAGCAGCCGCTGCGCGTCGCCCAGCGAGGCGACGATGCGGTGGCCGAGCGCGCGCACCCCATCGTCAGGCGCGACCAGGTCGGGCACCTGGATCGGGGTCATGCCGGCGGCGAGCGCGGCGCGTACCCCGGTCGGCGAATCCTCCAGCACCAGGCAGCGCGCGGGGGCGATGCGGAGCGTGCGCGCCGCGAGCAGATAGATGTCCGGTGCCGGCTTCGGATGCTCGACGTCGCTGCTGGTACAGACCGCATCGAAGCGCTGCAGCAGGCCGGCGGACTCGAGCTTGCGCAGGGCGAGCGGCCGCTTCGTCGAGGTCGCCACCGCCCGCGGAATCCCGCGGGCGACCAGCCAGTCCAGCAGCGCGACGATGCCCGGCCGGTGCGGGATGCCCTGCGCGACCACGTCGTCGTAGAGCGCATGGCAGCGCTCCAGCAGCGCATCGCCCGCCACCGGACCGATGCGGTCGGCCAGCATCGCGCGGCAGCACGCGTCGCTGTTGCCGACCATCGCCAGCCAGAATGCCGGCTCCAGCGCATGCCCGTGCTCCTGCGCGGCCTGCGCCAGGCAGGCGGTGATCGCGCGCTCGCTGTCGAGCATCAGCCCGTCCATGTCGAAGATCACCGCCTCCGGCAGGAACGGCAGCGGCGCGATCGGGTTCACGCGTCGCCCTTCGCGAACAGGCGCTCCAGGTCGGCCGCATCGAGCAGGCGCCACTGGCCTTCTTCCAGGTCGTCCAGCCCCAGTCCGCCGACGCGGCTGCGGTGCAGCGCCTCGACGTGGTTGCCGACCGCGGCGAACATGCGCCGCACCTGGTGGTAGCGGCCTTCATGCAGGGTCACGCGCGCCCGGCGCGGGCCCAGCACCTCCATCGGCGCCGGCAGCAGCGGCGTGGTTTCCGATTCCAGCATCAGCGTGCCGCTGGCGAACTGCGCCGCCTCGTCGCCGCGCAGGTCCTGCGCCAGCGTGACCTCGTAGACCTTGGGCAGCGCGTACTTAGGCGACACGATCCGGTGCAGCAGGCCGCCATCGTCGGTCAGCAGCAGCAGGCCGGTGGTGTCGCGGTCGAGCCGGCCGACCGTGGACAGCATCGGGTCGCGCTGGCTGAAACGGTCGGGAAACAGGTCGTAGACGACCCGGCCCGGATCCTTGGTCGAACAGGTGTAACCGGCCGGCTTGTGCAGCGCGATCGTCATGCCGGGCGGCGGATCCAGCGGCTCGCCGTCCACGCGCACCGTGTCGTGGTCGAGCGGATCGTCGGCATACAGCACCTCGCCATCGGCGTCGGTGACGCGCCCCTCGCGGAACATCCACGCCACCTGCTTGCGGCTGCCATACCCCAGGTTGGCCAGATGCTTGACCAGTTTCATCGACTTGCTCATTGCCCTGCTCCGTTGCCGGCACGCGTCTGGCGCGTACCGTTCATGCCTTGATCGCTTCGATCGCCTTGAAGCCGTTGCGCTCGGCCAGCGTGCGCACCTGGGCGAATCCCTGCGCCAGCGCCAGCTCGTACGGCAGATGCCGGTTGGCCACCATCAGCAGGCGTCCGCGCGGCCGCAGCGCCTGCGCGGCGACCTCGATGAAACGCTGGCCGATCGCCGGCAGTCCATCGCGGCCCTGCGCGTGGAACGGCGGGTTGCTGACGATCACGTCGTAGCGCTGCCCCGCTGGCAGGCCGGTGGTCACGTCGTGCCAGTGGAAGCCGCGCTGCGCAGCGGTGTCGAGCGCGCCCAGATTGTCGCGTGCAAGCGCCAGCGCGCGCGCCTCGGCCTCGTACAGGTCCACCGAGGTGATGCCGGGACTGGCGTCCAGCAGCGCCATCGACAGGTAACCCCAGCCGGCGCCGAGGTCGGCCGCCGCGCCGCGCAGGTCGCGCGGCAGATGGCCGGCCAGCAGCGCGGATGCCGCGTCGACACGGTCCCAGGCGAACACGCCGGGCCGGCTGCGCACGCCCGGCGCGATCTCGCGCGGCGCATCCAGCGCGGCCCAGGCGCCGCACAGGGCGGCATCGACCTCCGCGCCGAGCGGCCGGGTCCAGAACGTGCGGCAGTGGTACTTGGTGAGCGCACCGCCGAGGCCGGCCAGCTGCTTCAGGTCGGCCTCGCCCGAGCGCGCGCCCTCGTTGTTGGGCATCGCCGCGACCACGCTGCCGCCCGGTGCGGCCAGGCGCACGGCCTGTGCCATCAGCGCACGCGCCTCCTCGCGCTGGCGTGGCGGCAGTACCAGCACCAGCGGAAAGCGCGCCTGCGGATCGAGCTCCTCGCCATCGGCCACGACCCGCAGCCCGCCCTGCTCCAGC
Source organism: Xanthomonas sp. XNM01 (assembly GCF_014851915.1). Lineage (GTDB taxonomy): Bacteria > Pseudomonadota > Gammaproteobacteria > Xanthomonadales > Xanthomonadaceae > Pseudoxanthomonas. Next base: position 213,027 of record NZ_JACVAP010000006.1, on the reverse strand, counting down.
CGCTGCGCCGCCGGGCGGAAGCCCTGCACGCAGGTCAGCGCCTGCAGCGGAAAGCGGCGCAACGCCGCGCCATCGCGCGCGCGCAGGAACAGCACCGGGCCCTGCGGCCAGGCCAGCAGGCCCTGGGCGAAAGGCAGCATCAGCGCATCGAGCGCCGGATCGTCGTTACGGGAAGCCACGGCAGGCCGAAGGAAGCAGGAAAGCCGGCCATTCTACCCGGCCACCCGGGAGAGGCCGTTCAGCACGCCCACCGGCGTACGATCCACGCCAGCGGCAGGGGGAACGGCGCCGCCCGACGCGGATGCCCGGTAAGCGCGCTGGTACGCATACCCAGACGCGTGTCGACCGCCGTGTGCGTGACTGTGGCGACGGCGACGCCGGAGACCGATTCCGCCGACATCGCCGCTGTCGAGACGGCGGCAGGCGGGCCGTTGGCTGTCGGCGAGACCATTGCCCGCTGCCCGCTGCCCGCTGCCCGCTGGATCCAGGGTGCCGTGGTGGCGGCGGTCTGCCGCGATCCCGGTCGGCCAGCTGTCCGTGCAATGACTGGCATCTGCGGCGGGGTCCGGGCAGGCCGCCACGCCGCGCGCCTCCTTCAGCTGCCGCCCTGCTCCGTCGACGGCCCCAGGTCGCGGATGCCGGCGATCCGGTCCAGCCAGATCCAGTGCGAATGCTCGGGGTTGGCCATGTCGTCCAGCCGTAGCAGCGCGTTGAAGCCCTGCTCGCCACGCGCATCGCGGACCACCTGCAGGGCCGGCCGCACCGCGACCACGCCGGCCACGGTCATGCCGTCGTCCAGCGACAGCTCGACCCGCGCCTCGTCGGGCAGCTGCACGATCAGTTCCTCCAGCGCGGCGATGTCGCCAGTGCCGGTCGGCTCGTTCACGGTGTCATCGGTCATCGCCGTGCTCCATCGGGACCATGCCCGCAAGGCTGGGCGGGGCGGCGGCAACGCGAAGTGAAGAGCCGATCCACCACTGCCCGTGCGCGACATGTGCCGATGCCAACGCGGGCGCTCGTACGCATTCCACGCTGGCGCCGGCGCCAAGACGGAGCATGCAGCCACGCAGGCCGGCAAACGCACTGCATCTGCGGACGCGGCCCTCCTCGCTTCGCCACGGCCAGCGCATCGCCAGGACTGGCAGCCACTGCCCACACGGTTTTTCCCGCACGTCCACAGACGGGAATGACCGGCATCGCAGCGACCGAAAGGAGCGACCGTCCGCTCCTCCACCCGGTCCATGTCACGTCCACCAAACGCGCCGCTGCCGTCCAGCGGCGGCTCACGGCATGCACCCGGCCCGCCGGCCGGGTATCGCTCACTCGCGGTGCACGCGCCCGCCCTTCATCACGAAGCGCACGTTCTCCAGCACCGACACGTCCTGCAGCGGATCGCCCTCCACCGCGATCAGGTCGGCGGCCAGGCCCGGCTTCAGGACGCCGGTCTGCGCCTCGATCCCGAACAGGCGCGCGGTGTTGACCGTCGCCGCCTGGATCGCCTGCAGCGGAGTCATGCCGAAGCGCACCATGCGCGAGAACTGGCGCGCGTTCTGGCCGTGCGGGAACACGCCGGCATCGGTGCCGAAGGCCATCTTCACCCCGGCCTGGTGGGCGCGGCGGAAGCTCTCGCGCTGGATGCCGCCGGTGCGGCGCTCCTTCTCCAGCGACTCGGGCAGGATGCCGGCCTTCTCGCCTTCGCCGAGGATGTACTCGGTGTTGTAGATGTCCATCACCAGCACCGCGCCGTTCTTCTTCGCCAGCGCGATGCCTTCATCGTCGATGAAGCTGGAATGCTCGATCGAATCGACGCCGGCCCGCAGCGCGTTGCGGATGCCGGTGGCGCCATGCGCATGCGAGGCGACACGCCGGCCGTGGCTGTGCGCCTCGTCGACCAGCGCGGTCAGCTCCTCCAGCGAGAACTGCGGCGCACCGACCTCGGTGCCCTTGGACAGCACGCCGCCTGTCGAGCAGGTCTTGATCACGTCGGCGCCGAACTTGATGTTCTGCCGCACCTTGCGCCGCGCCTCCCACGGGCCATCGGCGACGCCATCGCCGACCGCGCCCTCCTCGTACGGCAGCAGGTTGTTGTCCGAGCAGTGGCCGCCGGTGATCCCGATCGAGATGCCGCCGGCGATGATGCGCGGGCCCGGCAGCACGCCGGCCGTGATCGCATCGCGCAGCGCCACATCGGCATAGCCGGGCGCGCCGAGATTGCGCACCGTGGTGAAGCCGGCATCCAGGGTCAGCTTCGCGTTGTAGGCGCCGTACAGCGTCGCCGCGGGCAGCGATTCGCCCAGGCCCGCGTAGCCGTGCTTGTGGCTGTCGCCGATCAGATGCACATGCGCGTCCATCAGCCCCGGCAGCACGGTGCGGCCTGACAGGTCGTGGACGATGGCGCCTGCCGGTGCCGGCAGGGATGCGGCCGGCTCGATCCGGGCGATGCGGCCGTCCTCGATCAGGATCGCGCGGTCCGGCAGCAGGCGTCCGCTTTCCACGTCCAGCAGCTGGCCGGCGCGCACATACACCGTCTGCGCCGACGCGGTGGCCGCCAACCCGGCCAGGGCCATCGCCAGCAGCGAGGATGCAAGACGCGGGAACGGGCGTGCCGGACGGTGCATGGGCGGACTCCAGGTGGGAATCGCCCGACTCTAGCAACCGGCGACGCCGCGCGCGCGCCCGAGAGGGCCGTGCGCCCGCGGCCGCCACCGCCCGGACCTGGCGGTGGCGCAGGTCCCTTGAGCGGTGTCCGGCGCTGTCCTACAGTGGGCCGCGTCGTGCTTGCCGCGGCCCCCGGCGACGGGGGTCCATGTCATGGAGACATGCGGAGGAGTACATGGGGAAGGACGGAACACAGGGAACCGTTCCTCGGCGGTCGTTCGACCGCCGCTGGATGGCGTGCGGCCTCTGCCTGGCGGCCATCGCGCTGGCCGCCGTGGCGGGCACCGTGCAGCATCACGCCAACATCGAGCGCCAGCAGGAGCGCTTCGACCGTATCGCCGACGCGGCATCGGGCATGCTCGAAGAGCGCCTGGGCACGTTCGAGCACGGCCTGCGCGGCGCGCGCGGTGCGATCATCTCCGCCGGCCCGCAGATGAGCCGCGCGCGCTTCGGCGCCTACAGCGCCTCGCGCGAGTACGCGCGGGAGTTTCCAGGCGTACGCGGCTTCGGTTTCATCCAGCGGGTGGCGCCCGACGAAGAGGCCGCCTTCGAGCAGGAAGCCGAGCGCGACGGCATGCCCGGCTTCGCCGTGCGCCAGCTGACACCGCACGCGGGCGAGCGCTTCGTGATCCGCTATGCCGAGCCGATGGCGGGCAACGAGGCCGCGATCGGGCTCGACCTCGCCTCCGAGTCGGCGCGACGCCAGGCGGCGGTGACCGCCGCACGCAGCGGACGGGCGACGCTGACGCCGCCGGTCACGCTGGTGCAGGACACCGGCCTGGCGCGGCACGGTTTCCTGCTGCTGTTGCCGGTCTACGCACCGGGCGCCCGCATCGACACCGAGGATGCACGCTGGGAGGCCACGCGCGGCTGGGCCTATGCGGTGCTGACCATCGACGCGGTGCTGGAACGGCTCGACACCACCGAGCACCAGCCGTACGCGCTGGCGCTGTCGGACGTGGCCGAGGAGACGCGGACCGGTCCGTTCTATGCCGACCGGGATTTCGCGGCACTGCGCGCCGCCTGGCCGCGCACGGAGCGCCGCATCGGCATCTACGGCCGCGACTGGCGCCTGCGCTTCCACGCCCGGCCCGAGTTCCCCGCCTCGATCGGCATCCTGTCGCCGTGGCTGGTGGGCGCCACCGTCGGCGGCCTCGGGCTGCTGAGCATCGCGGTCTGGTACCTGGTGGCCACCGCGCGGGTGCGGCGCAGGGCCGCGTTCCTGGACCACGCGCAGCTGGCGACGCTGGTGGCCGGCTCGACCGAGACCATCATCGCCTGCGATCCGTCCGGCGCGATCACCCTGTGGAACGGCGCGGCCGAGCGCGCGTTCGGCTACAGCAGCGCCGAGGCGGTCGGCCGCCCGATGGCCGAACTGCTGGTGGACGAGCAGGGCCGCCCGGCCTTCACCGACCTCGGCGCCGACGCGCACGGACGCCCCTGCCGGCTGCGCCGGCGCGACGGCACGACGGCCGACGTGGTCGCCAGCATCTCGCTGATCCGCGATGCCGCCGGGCGGGTCCAGGGGCTGTCGCTGTTCCTGCACGACATCACCCGGCACCTGCGCGCGGAGGAGCAGTTCCGGCGCGTGGTGGAAGCCTCGCCCAGCGCGATCCTGATGGTCGACCAGGCCGGCCGGGTCCAGCTGGCCAACGCCAAGGCCGAGGAACTCTTCGGCTATCCGCGCGAAGAGCTGCTGGGCCAGCCGATGGACCAGCTGCTGCCGATGGACATCCGCGGCCACCATGCCGGCTACATCGACAGCTACTTCGGCCATCCGCAGGCGCGTCCGATGGGCGCGGGCCGCGACCTCTACGGCCTGCGCCGGGACGGGACGCGGGTCCCGATCGAGATCGGGCTCAATCCGATCCATACCGCGGAAGGACGCTTCGCGCTGGCCTTCATCATCGACATCACCGAGCGCAAGCGCCACGAGGAAGGCATCATGCGCCTCAACGCCACGCTCGAGCAGCAGGTGCTGGACCGCACCGCGCAGCTCAGGACCTATTCGTCCAGGCTCGGCGCGATCCTCGAGCACGCCGGCTACGCGATCATCTCCACCGACCTGCACGGGCGGATCAGCCTGTTCAACCCGGCCGCCGAGCGCATGCTGGGCCACGCCGCCTCCGCGGTGACCGGCGGCGAGGTCAGCATCGACCTGCTGCACGACGGCGAGGAACTGGCCGCGCATGCGCAGGAGCTGGCCGAACGCACCGGCCATCCGGTCGGCGCCACGTTCGCGCAGATCGCCGCCGCCAGCACCGTCGCCGGCAGTGGAATCGCCGAATGGACCTACGTGCGCAGCGACGGCACCCGCCTGCCGGTGGCGCTCAACGTCAGCGCGCTGCGCGACGAGCACGGCACCGCGTCGGGCTTCCTGGTGATGGCCTCTGACCTGACCGAACGCAGGCTGCGCGACGCGCAGCTGCACCAGGCGATCAGCGCGGCCGAACAGGCCAACCGCTCCAAGAGCGATTTCCTGGCCAACATGAGCCACGAGATCCGCACGCCGATGAACGCCATCCTCGGCATGCTGTATCTGCTCAACCGCGTCGACCTGCCGGTCGTGGCCCAGGACATGACGCGCAAGATCAGCCAGGCCGCGCGTTCGCTGCTGAGCATCATCAACGACGTGCTGGACTTCTCCAAGATCGAAGCCGGCCGCATCGACGTGGAGGATGCGCCGTTCGACCTGGCCGAGGTGCTGGACAACGTCGCTGCGCTGATGGCGTCGGCGGTCGACACGCGCGCGGTGGAGATGCTGGTCTCGCCGGCACCGGAAGGCGCGCGGCATCTGCGCGGCGATGCGCTGCGGCTGGGCCAGGTGCTGGTGAACCTGGTCAGCAACGCGATCAAGTTCACCGAGCACGGCGAGGTGTCGCTGCAGGTCGAGCCGCAGCCCGGCGCGCCGCCGGGCTGCGTGCGCCTGCGCTTCTCGGTGGCCGACACCGGCATCGGCATCCCGGCCGAGAAGCAGGCGATGATCTTCTCGCCGTTCTCGCAGGTCGATTCGTCCACCACGCGCCGCTTCGGCGGCACCGGGCTGGGCCTGAGCATCAGCAACCGCCTGGTCGAACTGATGGGCGGCACGCTGTGCGTGGACAGCCAGGTGGGCGACGGCAGTACCTTCCGCTTCGACCTGGACTTCGCCCTGGCCGACACGCCCGAGGCCGCGCGTCCGTTCGGTGGACCGTGGCACGTGCTGGTGGTGGACGACCACGACATGGCGCGCGAGCACCTGAGCCTGATCGTGCGCGGGTTCGGCTGGACCACCGAGGAGGTGGACTCCGGCGAGCGCGCGGTGGCCGCGCTCGACCGGCATGACGCCGGCTACGACGTGGTGCTGATGGACTGGCAGATGCCGGGCATCGACGGGCTGAGCGCGGCGGCGGGCATCCGGGGACACCTGCGCAGCGCGCGCCAGCCGATCATCATCATGGTCACCGCGTTCGAGCGGAACCTGGTCGACCGCGAAGCGCACCGCGACGCGGTCGACGCGGTGCTGACCAAGCCGGTGACCGCCTCGGTGCTGTACGACACGATCGGCGACGTGCTGGCCAGGCGCGATCCGGGCCTGCGTACCCGCGTCGGCGTTCCCGCCCAGCGCCGGCTGGCCGGCTACCGCGTGCTGGTGGTGGACGACAGCGAGATCAACCGCGAGGTCGCGCAGCGCATTCTGGAAGGCGAAGGAGCGCAGGTGACCCAGGCCTGCGACGGCCGCGAGGCGCTGGAGCGGCTGCGCCGCGCGCCGCAGGCCTTCGACGTGGTGCTGATGGACGTGCAGATGCCGGTGATGGACGGCTACGAGGCCACGCGCCATGTCCGCACCAGCCCCGCGCTGGCGCACCTGCCGGTGATCGCGTTGACCGCCGGCGCGTTCAAGCCGCAGCAGGATGCGGCGCTGGCGGCCGGCATGAGCGCCTTCGTCGCCAAACCCTTCGAGGTGCCCGACCTGGTCGCGGCGATCCTGCGCTGCACGCCCGAACGCGCCGCGCTGGTGCCGCAGCCGGCGGAACTGCCCGAGTCACAGCACGTCGCCGCCTCCATCCCGGACATCGCCATGTCCGGGGATGCGCATGCGGACACCGTGAATCCGGAGCTGCTCGACGTGCAGAAGGGCCTGGCCCACTGGCGCGACGCGGCGCCGTACAAGCGCTATCTGGCCCAGTTCGCGCGCCGTTACGGTGGCATCGTCGATACCATCGAGGCCTGCCTGGCGCGGCACGACACCAAGCAGGCCTGCGCCGAGGTGCACCGCATGCGCGGCGCCGCGGCGTCGCTGGCGATGCCCAGCGTGGTCGCCATCGGCAGCGACATCGAAGAGCAGATCCGGCAGGGCGCCGACGTGGCCGACCTGCTGCCGCTGCTGCGGCTGAGCCTGCGCGAGACGCTGCAGGACGTCGCCCAGTACCTGGGTCCGGGCGGCATCGAGTCGGCGCAGGCCGACGATGGCGGCGAAGGCGACGTCGCCACCGCGCTGCGTGGCCTGCTGGACGCACTGGACAGCGACGACGCGGACCGTGTCGAAAGCGCGCTGGCCGGCCTGCCCGCGAGCCTGGCGCGCGCCGAGCGCGAGCGCCTGGCCCTGCACGTCGAGGAGTTCGACTACCGCGGCGCGGAACGGCTCGCGCGCGCGCTGCTGGAGGCGTTGCCACCCGATGCCGACCCCACCCCACGCGAAGGACGCGCCTGACCGATGCCGAACGCCCCGATCCTCTGCGTCGACGACGAGCCCAACAACCTGGCGCTGTTCCGGCAGATCCTCGGCGACGACCACCGGCTGGTGTTCGCGCGCGACGGCGAGCAGGCGCTGCTGGCGGCGGCCAAGCACAATCCGGGCCTGATCCTGCTGGACGTGGAGATGCCCGGCATGGACGGCTACGAGGTCGCCTCGGTACTCAAGTCCCAGCCCGGCACCGAGCACATCCCGATCATCTTCGTCACCGCGCTGGACCGCGAGGCGGACGAACGCACCGGCTTCGCCTGCGGCGGCGTGGACTACATCACCAAGCCGGTCTCGCCGTTCATCCTGCGCGCGCGGGTCAACACGCACCTGTCGCTGGTGCGGGCCTCGACGCTCAGCAGGAGCTATCTGGATGCGATCCAGATGCTCAGCATCGCCGGGCACTACAACGACTCCGACACCGGCACCCACATCTGGCGGATGGCCGCCTACGCCCGCGTGATCGCCGAGACCGTGGGCTGGGAGCCGGCGCGCGCGGAGCTGCTCGAGCAGGCCGCGCCGATGCACGACACCGGCAAGATCGGCACGCCCGACGCCATCCTCAAGAAGCCCGGCAAGCTCACCGCGGACGAGTGGGAGGTGATGCGGCGGCATACCCTGATCGGCTTCGAGATCCTCAGCCGCAGCACCGCGCCGCTGTTCAGGCTCGCCGCGGAGATCGCGCTCAGCCATCACGAGCGCTGGGACGGCACCGGCTATCCGAACGGGCTGGCCGGCGAGGCGATCCCCGAATCGGCGCGCATCGTGGCGGTCGCAGACGTGTTCGACGCGCTGGCCAGCGTGCGTCCGTACAAGGAGGCCTGGCCGCTCGAGCAGGTCGTGGCCAGGATCACCGACAGCAGCGGCTCGCACTTCGACCCGGACATGGTGGCCGCGTTCCTCGATTGCCTGCCGCGGATCCTGGAGGTCAAGGCCTACTGGGAAGACCGCGAGCGCGAGGGCCTGGCGCCGGCGCAGGAGCCGGGCGCGGCCGGGCCGCCGTCCTAGCCGACCGTCGCGCGCACCTTGTCCAGCACGTCGCGCATCGAAAACGGCTTGGCCAGCAGCGACATGCCTTCGCCGAGCGGGCCATCGCGGGTCAGGACCTCGCTGGCATAGCCGGTCATGAACACGATTGGCAGGCGCGGATGCGCGGCGCGCGCGATGTCGGCCAGCCGCGCGCCGCTGATGCCGGGCAGGCCGACGTCGGTCAGCAGCAGGTCGAACGCGGGACCCTGTTCCAGCGCGGCGAGCGCGGCCTGCGCGTCGCCGGCCTCCACCACCTCGTAGCCGGCGCCGGACAGGATGTCGGCCACGGTCTGCCGCACCAGTTCGTTGTCGTCCACCAGCAGCAGCCGCGCCTGCCGTACCGGCGTGGCGGGCGCAGCGGGCGCACCGTCGGTACGCGACGCCGCGGCCTGGCCACCGGCGGGGAACAGCAGCTCGATCCGCGTCCCCTTGCCCGGCGTACTGCTCAGGCGCACGGTGCCGCCCGACTGGCGGGCGAACCCGTAGGTCATCGACAGGCCCAGGCCGGTGCCCTTGCCGATCGGCTTGGTGGTGAAGAACGGATCGAACACCTTCTCGATCAGCTCGGGCGCGATGCCGCTGCCGGTGTCGGCGACCGCGACCATGATGTAGTCGCCATCGGTCAGGTCGGCCTGCCCGGCGATGCGCTGCGCACGCGTGGACACGCAGATGTGGCCACCACCGGGCATCGCATCGCGGGAGTTGATCACCAGGTTGATGATCACGTTCTCCAGCTGGTTGACGTCGACGGTGGCGACCATCGCGCGGTCGGCCAGGTCCAGCTCCAGCACGATGTGCTCGCCGATGGTCCGGGCCAGCATGTCTTCCAGAGAACGGATGCGCTCGTTGACTTCGCAGGCCTGCGGGTCGAGCGGCTGCTGGCGGGCGAACGCCAGCATGCGCTGGGTCAGCCCGGCCGCGCGCTGCGCGGAACTGGTGATGATCTCGACGAAGCGCGGCACGCGTTCGGGACGGCCCTGCTCGAGCGAGCTGCTGATCAGGTCCACGCCGGCCATGATGCTGGTCAGCATGTTGTTGAAGTCGTGCGCGATGCCGCCGGTCAGCTGGCCCAGCGCATCCATCTTCTGCAGCTGCGCCAGCTGGCTGTCGGCGTGCTCGCGCTGGGCGATCTCGCTGTCCAGGCGCGCCTGCTGGCTGCGCTCGCGGGCGCGCTGCGCGGTGACGTCCTCGATGAACATCAGCCCCAGCCCCGGTTCGCGGTACGGGGTGATGCGGATGTCGACCTCGCGGCCGGTGGCGGTCGCGAGCACGCCGTTCCAGTGCACGTCGCGCGCGATGGCGGTCGCGAGCGCCTCCAGCAGCGCGTCCTGCCCCGGCTGGAGCCGGGAGCGGAACGGTTGCCGCGCGCCCTCGCCCGCATCCGCGAACAGCCGGGCGAATGCCGCGTTGCTCTCCTGCACGACCAGCGCCGTGTCCAGCACCGCGATCGGCGCGGCGGTATGGGCGAAGATGTCGCGCATCCGCGCCTCGCTGGCCGCCATCGCCTGCTCGGCGTCGCGCACCCGCAGCAGCGCCCGCAGCGTGGCCAGCAGCACGTCGTGGTCGACGGGGTGGACCAGGTAGGCGTCTGCGCCGGCTTCCAGGCCGGTCACCAGGTCCTGGTTCTGGATCGACGCGGCCGAGACGTGCAGCACCGGCAGCAGCCGCGTGGCCTCCATCCCGCGCAGCCGGCGCACCACGTCGAAGCCGCTGATGTCGGGCAGGTTGACGTCCAGCACCAGCGCCAGCACCGGCTGCGCGGCCAGGATCGCCAGCCCGTCGTTGCCGGTCGCGGCCTCGATCACGCCGAAGCCATGACGCTCCAGCACGCGGCGCACCGCGTAGCGGGTCGCGTCGTTGTCGTCGACGATCAGGATCTTCTCAGGCGACATGCAGTTCCTCCGGAAGCGAGACCGGCAGCACCACGTAGAAGCACGAGCCGACGCCGGGCGTGCTGGTCATCCCGACCTCACCGCCGAGCAGCGCGGCGAACCGCTTGCACAGCGACAGGCCCAGCCCGGTGCCGCGCAGGCGCTTCTGCAGCGGGGAGTCGATCTGCGCGAAATCCTCGAACAGGTTGCCATGCAGTTCGGCCGGGATCCCGATGCCGGTGTCGGTCACGCTGAAACGCACCAGGCCGGGCATGTCGGCCTCCAGCGCGACATGCACGCGCACCTCGCCGTGCTGGGTGAACTTGAGGGCGTTGGAGATGTAGTTGCGCAGGATCTGGGCCAGCTTCTTGTCGTCGGTGTAGAGCATCGGCAACGCCGGCAGCTCGTCGAACACCAGGTTGACCTGCGAACCGTCGGCGATCGGGCGGAACATGCCGCGCAGCGCCGAGAACAGGTCCATCATGTCGAACCAGGCGGGCGAGATGGTGATGCGCCCGGCCTCGATCTTGGCCAGGTCCAGCAGGTCGTCGACCATCTCGGTCAGCTCGCGCGCCGCCCCGCTGACGAACCGGACCTGGCGCCGCTGTTCGTCCTGCAGCGGCCCGTCGATCTCGTCCTCGAGCAGGCGGGTCATGCTCAAGATCGCGCCGAGCGGCGAGCGGAACTCGTGGCTCATGTACGACAGGAAGCGGCTCTTCAGGTCGGACGCGTGCCGCAGCTGCTCGGCCTGGATGTCCAGCTCGGCATACAGCGCCAGCACGCCCTGGTTGGTTTCGTCCAGTTCGGCGCGCAGCGCGTCGAGCTCGGTGCGCAGGCGTTCCAGTTCGGTGGGGTCTGCCGCGGAGTCAGCGACGTCGCGATCGTTCACCTCAGCCTCCAAGTCGTGCGACCACCACGGTCGCATCGTCGCGCCCGCGGTCGAAGTCGCGCATCAGCAGCGCCACGATCGTGGCCGGATGGCGGTGGATCAGCCCGGGATAGGCCTGCAGGTTCCAGCGCGACTGCAGCCCATCGCTGTGCATGACCAGCACCTTGCCATGGCAGTGCGGAAACTCGAAATTCTGCGTGCGACGGAACTGGCCGCCGACGATGCCCGCGTGCGACGGCATGCCGCGAGAGCCGGCCGGGTCGATCAGGCTCGCGCCGATGTTGCCGATGCCGCAGAACGTCAGCGTGCCGGTGTCGGCGTCGTGGCGGGCGATCGCCGCGGCCCCGCCACGGGTGCCGCCCATTCCCGCATGCATGCGCGCGATGCCCGCGGCCGGATCGGCGCATGGCGCGCGCGCGAACGCGGCGATGCCGGCCTGCGCCGCCTCGCCGGCCACAGGACCGTGCCCCAGCCCGTCGATGATCGCCACCGCCGTGCAGGCGTCCTGCCGCACCGCATGCCAGGCATCGCCGGCGACCTGCTCGCCGGCCATCGGCACGCAGCGTGCGGCCAGCGGCAGGTCGGCGCGCAGGGCACCCGCGTAGAGCCGGGCCACGACGATCGCGCCGCGTGCGTCGGACCAGCTGTCGAACACCTCGGCCTGGCGTTCGATCGCGCCCAGCCCGGTGCCGGGCGTGCCGCCGGTCGAGAAGCCGTCGACACGGCAGGCGGCGTGGTCGAAGCCCGGGCCGCGGTCGACCGCGCAGACCTCGATCCCGCGCGCGCCGTCGCCGGCGATCTCGCCCAGGAACAGGTGTCCGCCGCGGCCATGGCGCAGCACGTTGGTGGCCAGTTCGGTCACCACCAGCGCGGCACGGCCGGCGTCGGTGGAATCGAAGCCGAGCCGCTCGGCGATCGCGTGCGCGGTCCGCCTGGCCTGCCCGACCTGGCTGGTCTCCTCGACCGCGATGCAGGCGGTGCCGGCTCCGGCCCAGGTCACGTCCATTTGATGATGCTGACGCGGGTGCCCGCACCGGGCGCGCTGTCCAGTTCGAACTCGTCCACCAGCCGCCGTGCGCCGGTCAGGCCCAGGCCGAGGCCGGAGCCGGAGGTCCAGCCATCGGTCATCGCCAGGTCGAGGTTCGGAATGCCCGGGCCTTCGTCGCGGAACAGCAGGCGCAGGCCGGTGCGGCCGTCGCGGTCCAGGATCGCCCAGTCCATCGCGCCGCCACCGCCGTAGATCACCGTGTTGCGGGCCAGTTCGCTGGCGGCGGTGACCACCTTGGTCTGGTCGACCAGGCGCAGGCCGCACTGCACGGCCAGGCGGCGCACGAGCTGGCGCGCCAGCACGACGTGCTGTTCGGCCGTGACGTCGTGGGTACCGCTTTCGCGGACGATCATGGCGTGTCTCGTGGCGTCCGGAGCAGGCGCATGCCGCGGTCGACGTCGAGCGCGGTTTCCACGCCGGGCAGGGTCAGGCCCAGCTCGACCAGGGTGATCGCCACCGCCGGCTGCATGCCCACCAGCACGGTGCGCGCATCCATGATGCTGGCCAGCCCGGCGATGGTGCTGATCATCCGGCCGATGAACGAGTCGACGATATCCAGCCCGGAGATGTCGATCAGCACGCCGCGCGCGGAAATCGCGCGGATCTGCTCGGTCAGGTCGTCCTGCAGACGCAGCGCGAGCTGGTCGTGCATGTCGACCTGGATGGTGACCAGCAGCAGGTCACCCATCTTCAGGATCGGGATGCGGTCCACGCCTCAGGACTTCCGCTCGAAGCTGACGCCCTGCCGCTTGAGCGCCAGCGCCAGCGCGTCGGCCAGGTTGGCCTTGGTGACGATGCCCTGCAGGTCCAGGCCCAGATGGACGATGGTCTGCGCGATCTGCGGACGCACGCCGCTGATGATCGCGTCGGCGCCCATCAGACGGATCGCGGTGACCGTCTTCAGCAGGTGCTGGGCGACCAGGGTGTCGACCGTCGGCACGCCGGTGATGTCGATGATCGCGGTCTCCGATCCGGTCTCGACGATCCGCTGCAGCAGCGACTCCATCACCACCTGGGTGCGTTGCGAATCGAGCGTGCCGATCATCGGCAGCGCGAGCACGCCGTCCCACAGCTTGACCACCGGCGTGGACAGCTCCAGCAGTTCCTCCTGCTGGCGGGCGATGATGTCCTCGCGCGACTTCTGGAAGGTGCGCACGGTGTGCAGGCCCAGCGCGTCGAGCAGTTCGGTGATCGCCCAGACCTGGCTGGCCAGCGCCTCGGCGTCGCTGCGGTACAGCCTATGCACCAGCGCGAACAGCGGACGCTTGAGCGAGAAGATGAAGCTGGCGGTGTGCTGCGCATCGAAGCCCTGCTGCGCGCGGCTGCGCGAGAGGTCCTCGAGGAAGCGGCGCACGTCGGCGAACGCGGCGGCGCCGATGTCGGTCGCATCGGCGGTGTTGGGCGCCGCGACCAGCAGGCCGAGGAACTGACGGGTCTGCTGCTGCACGACCTGCTGGTTGATGCGCACGTCGCGGGTCGCCCCGAGGGCGTCCAGGTTGGCCGACCAGCTGGCGAGCAGCTCGGCCTCCTCGGCCCGGATCGCATCGAGGGTGGATTGCTGCAGTGCCGCCATGTCCGGTCCTTGTCCTGATATCGCGCGTGAGGCGCGAAGCGTGTCGAGCCTACGCGACGCCTGAACAAACCACCAGATCGTTCATGCTGACTGATTCAGCATTTTTTTTCAGGGCGTCCGGGACGTTTTCACTGCATCTTCACGACTGATGTCCGGCGCATCATCGCGCCGCCGTGCCGGGCTGCTGGACCCGACCTGCAGCGGAGACCGGCCACGCATCGGGATGCATCATGCGGCGTGCTGAAACCCGCATGTCCGATGTGCGTTTGGATGTAGCTGGGCACACGGCAGGCATGAGCGCGGCGCCCATCCGGGCGGCGCTTCGACATCGGCCACGACGCGGGGTCGCCGCTCTCCATCCGGTTTCCCGTTCATGCGTACGGCGTCCGGCGAGGTCCGTGGGACGACCTCGGGCGGTCTGCCGCAGATGCGGGCGCGATGCACGCCAGCCGCGGGGCAGCAGGCACGCCGGACACCGCGGCCGTGGCTGGCAGGCGCTGCTGCGATTGGCCCGCTACAGCGAAAGAGAACGACGCGCGGCAGGGCGCAAGGAGTACCGGTGGCCTGCGCCGTCGAAGCGGCTGACGCAGGCCTGCGATGCAGGCCGGGAACAGCCGCCGCCTCGTGCGCGGTCGGCCGCCCTGCTCCCGCCATGGTCACGGCGCGGCGATCAGAAGAGGCATGGCAGACACCCGCATCCGTCTCGGGAACGCGGGCGCGCCTCCTTGTCGCGGTGACCCGGCCCGGAGCTCCGAACAGGGCGAACACGCGCGGACGATGCGCACGGTGGCGGCGGTCGGCAGCCGACCACCACCGCCGCCCGCCACGACCCGCAGGACCGACGGCGGCACGCCGCCGGCACCGAACCCCCGCGGCGGTCAGACCGGCGCCGGGTTGCGGTACCGGAAGCCGGCCTGGTGCCAGTACGGGTACGGCCGGGCGACCTCGCTGGCGGCGTCGAGCCTGGCCACCTGCGCGGGGGTGAGGGCCCAGCCGACCGCACCGAGGTTCTGCCGCAGCTGCTCCTCGTTGCGCGCACCGATCACCACGCTGGCCACCGTCGGCCGCTGCAGCAGCCAGTTCAGCGCCACCTGGGGAATCGTCCGGCCGGTTTCGGCGGCGACCTCGTCCAGCGCGTCGACCACGCGGTACAGGTACTCCTGCTCGACCTGCGGGCCGGCATCGCTGGCGGCCCGCGACTGCAGGCGGCTGGCGTCGGGCAGCGGCTGGCCGCGCCGGATTTTTCCGGTCAGGCGGCCCCAGCCCAGTGGACTCCACACCACCGCGCCCACGCCCTGGTCGTCGCCCAGCGGCATCAGCTCCCACTCATAGTCGCGGCCGATCAGCGAGTAGTAGGCCTGGTGCGCGACGTACCGGCTCCAGCCGTGGCGGTCGGCGACCGACAGCGACTTCATCAGGTGCCAGCCGGAGAAGTTGGACACGCCCAGGT
The DNA here is from genome assembly GCF_014851915.1 of Xanthomonas sp. XNM01. Lineage (GTDB taxonomy): Bacteria > Pseudomonadota > Gammaproteobacteria > Xanthomonadales > Xanthomonadaceae > Pseudoxanthomonas. The sequence continues at coordinate 197,786 of NZ_JACVAP010000006.1, read as the reverse complement.
AGCGGATCTTGCCGGCACGCACGAGCGTGTCGAGCGTGGACAGCACCTCCTCGACCGGCGTGCGCGCATCGAAGCCATGCAGCTGGAACAGGTCGATGTAGTCGGTGCCCAGACGCCGGAGCGCCGCATCGACGGCGTTGATCAGGTGGTAGCGCGACGAGCCGACCTGGTTCTCGCCGTCGCCGGCACGGAACGTGGCCTTGGTCGAGAGGATCAGCGCATCGCGCGGGCGGCCCTTGATCGCCTCGCCGAGGATCTCCTCGGCCGCGCCCTTCGAATAGACGTCCGCGCTGTCGAACATGTTCAGTCCGGCATCGAGGCAGATGTCGACCAGGCGCCGCGCGCCGGCCACGTCGGTGCTGCCCCAGTCGCTGAACAGTGCACCCTGGCCGCCGAAGGTGCCGGTGCCGAAGCTGAGGGCCGGCACGCGGAATCCCGAGCGGCCCAGATAGCGATAGTCCATGCGCGTGTCCCGAGGATGGAGGGGCCGCCATTTCACTCCCGCTGGCCACTGCGCTCAACGCCGCCGGTGGGATGCTGCGGACTACCGCGGCGTGCCGATGGCGACACCTCCGGAATCAGGTCATCCGGCCGCACACCCGACCATGGGCCAGACCCGCCGACGCACACGCACACGGCGCGGACCTGCGACGCATGCGAATCCTGCGTCCCGCTCCGTACAGCGCGCCGTCACCGCGTCCATCGCTGCCGCCGCGGCCAGCTGAAACCAGGCATCGCTGCAACCGGAATCCCCGCGCGCACATGCCGACATCACCCTTCGACGACGCCGATTACGCATGCCATTGACCGGCGACTGCACACACTGCTGCGTCCATCGCGCAACGAGGTCACGTCCATGGCTCTTCCCGACTACCCACGCCCGCCCTTCCAGCGCCAGCAGCAGGGCTTTCCCGGCAAGACCGGACAGATGCAGCCGCGTCCCGACCACGGCGAGGACAGCTACGTCGGCAGCGGCCAGCTCGAGGGCAAGCGCGCGCTGGTCACCGGTGGCGACAGCGGCATCGGCGCGGCGGTGGCGATCGCGTTCGCGCGCGAGGGCGCCGACGTGGCGATCGCCTTCCTGCCCACCGAGCGCGACGATGCCGAACGGATCGGTGCACTGATCGAACAGGCGGGACGCAAGTCGGTGCTGGTCGCCTGCGACATCAGCGATCCGGTGCAGGCCGGCGCGCTGATCGAGACCGTCCGCGGCCAGCTCGGCGGCCTGGACATCCTGGTCAACAACGCCGCCTACCAGCGCTACTTCGAGAACTTCGACGAGATCACGCTGGACGAATGGCGCAAGACCTTCGAAACCAACGTCCACGCCGTGTTCAACCTGGTGCGGCTGGCCGTGCCGATGCTGGAGAACGGCGGCACCGTCATCAACACCGCGTCGGTCAACTCCAAGCGACCCAAGCCGAACATCCTGCCCTACGCCACCAGCAAGGGCGCGGTGGCCAATCTCACCATCGGCCTGGCCGGCCTGCTGGCCGAACGCGGCATCCGGGTCAACGCCGTGCTGCCCGGCCCGATCTGGACGCCCTTCATTCCGGCCGGCATGTCGCCGGACGAAGTGGAGTCGTTCGGCGAGCAGACGCCGTTCGGTCGCCCCGGCCAGCCGGCCGAACTCGCCTCGGCGTACGTGATGCTGGCCAGCGACCGCGCCAGCTACACCTCCGGCGCGCTGCTGACGATCTCCGGTGGCGCGGTGGTGCTGTAGGACCTGGGGTCCGGCCTGCGCTGCCGCGCCGGCGGTCTCGCGGGCCGGACATCGTGCCGCCTCGTACGACGATGCAGCGATGCCGGTTCGTGCAGCGGAGGACCATCACGCCAGGTGTCGCTCGATCGCCGAACCGCGGTCGGTCCGCCGCCTTCTGCAGCACCGGCACCCCGCAACGCCTGCGGACGCGCATGCGCGCATGGCTGACCGGCGAGCGTGCCGTCGCGTCGCATGTCGCATGTCGCATGTCACATGTCGCCACCGATGCGACCTGCATGGATGCATGAGCGTGCGTCAGCCTCGGCGTCGTGCGCGTGGCCTTGCAGCCCGCGCAGCCGCGCTCCCATCCTCCACGGCGCATTGATGCGTGCTGCCGCAGCGTGTCCTTCACACGCAGAAGGAGAACGCGCATGACCCGTGACACGCATCCGGACCGGCAGCCGCCGGCAGACACCACCGACGCGCCGCGTGGCCAGCAGACCGGCAAGCGCAGCAGCGATGCGCGCAACGACCCGGTCGAGCAGGACGGCGCGCGCAGCGGCCAGCCACGCCGCCGCGAGGCGGACGACCTGCCGGCCGACCTGACGCGGTGAGCCGTGCCTGCAGTGCTCCAGCGGTGCTGCAGGCGCGTCGTCAGGGTTCCGGAGCCTGCTCCACGCCCGGGATCGGCTGGGCGTCGGGCCACTCGCCGCGCAGCGCATCGACGCCCTCCTGCGGCCGTGCCAGCTCACGCAAGGCTGTACGCCGCTCACGCACGGTCGCGGTGTCCATGCCAAGGCGCTGGTCGCGCGCGGCCACGAGTGCCGGATCGATCTCGCCATCCCGGCTGAACGACCACGCCAGCATCGCCTCGCCCAGCGGCAGCGCGTCGCCGGCAGCGGTGCCATGGCGCGAATGCCAGGTGTGCCAGGTCTTGCCGTAACTGTTCATCTTCGAACGCATCAACGCGGTATCGGCCACCGCCGGCAGGCCGGGTGCGATCAGCTGGCCCGACAGGATCTCGCCGTTGTGCGGATGCCAGTAGCCGCGTTCCCCGTCGGGCAGGGTGAGGAACAGCCGCTCGGAAATGATGTACTCGATGCCGGTCAGGTTGGCCTCGGCGGTGTTGCCGTCGAACAGCGCGCACTGGGCCAGGTCTTCGTTGACCTGCCGGCAGAAGTGGTGCGCCTCCATCTGCATCCGGGGTACGTCCTTCATCGGATGGAAGCCGACCACGTAGATGTCCATTCCCGCCACCGGCGCGTTGCCCTGCAGCGCCCTGGCGCCGGCTTCCAGCGCGCGCGTGGTGGCCGACTCGGCGTGCCCGGGCGGGAGCACGTCCGGCGCGGCGGCGTCCTGCATCGTGCAGGCGCCCGCCAGCAGCGCAGCGAGCGCGGCAGCAGCATGCTTCATGGTGTTCTCCAGACGGTGGCCTGCACCGCACCGGTCCGGGCTGCGGTGCAGGCAGGGGTTCAGGACTCGCGCGCGACCGGGTTCCCGGTGGTCGAGCCCGCGCCGACGCCGGCACCGAGATCGGCACCGGTGACGCCATCGAAGTCGGGCCGCGACATCGTGCGCTGGGTCATCGCGGCCACCGCTTCGCGCTCGACCAGCGACAGTTCCACCACCGCCTCGCCGTCGCCCCCGTCCACCGCCGCCTGGGCCTCGCGGTCGCTGACGGTCTCCCACTGCTCGCCGCGGTTCCACGGGCCGGGCATGTCGCCCGGGCCCTGCGACATGTCGTAGAACGTGTCGACGAAGCGCGGATCGCCCGGAAGCATGCCCGGCGGGAAGTTCTGGTCGATCGCGTACAACGCCTTCTCGAACGCCTTCTGGTGCGCGACCTCGCGGGTCATCAGGAAGGTCAGCGCGTCGCGGATGCCCGGGTCGTCGGTGACGTTGATCAGGCGCTCGTAGACGATCTTGGCGCGCGATTCGGCGGCGATGTTCGAGCGCAGGTCGCAGGTGGGATCGCCGATCGAATCGATGTAGGCCGCCGTCCACGGCACGCCGCTGGAGTTGACCAGCGCCGGGCCGCCGCCGTACAGGATCTGCTGGGTGTGGCTGGTGCTGTTCCGGGTGAGGTTGCGCATCTCCATCGCCTCCTCCATGCCCTGCGACAGCACCGCCTTCGGCCCCTGGTTGAGCATGGCCACGATCGACCCGATGATCTCCAGGTGGCTCAGTTCCTCGGTGGCGATGTCGTAGAGCAGATCCTTGCGGCCCGGATCGGTGTCGCCCAGCGCCTGGGTGAAGTAGCGCATCGCGGCGGCGAGCTCGCCCTGCGGGCCGCCGAACTGTTCGAGCATGAGCGAGGCCAGGTCGGGATCGGGCCGGGCGACGCGGACGGTATACATCAGGCGCTTGTTATGGATGAACATGTCTGGCTCCTCGCGGCGCGCGGCCGCAGCTGGCTGGATGGAGGCGCGGTCAGCGCTTGGCGGTTTCGCCCTCGGTGGACTCGCGTTCGAGGAAACGCAGCACCACGTTCTCCTGGTGCTCGATCAGCCATTCGGCCATGGCGATCTCCTCGCGCAGGATCGCGTCGCAGACCTCGGCGATGTCGTTGCGTCCGGCTTCGCGCGCGGCGATGACCAGGGCCCGGTAGGAGGCGATCTCCATGTGCTCGAACGCGTAGCCGATACCCAGGCCCTTGGCGACCTCGTCGCTCATCAGCGCGTTGCCGGCGGCATGCATGCCGGCCATGACGTCGGCGATCATCCCGCGGGCGACCGGGACCGAGCCGTCGAGCGTGCGGATGCATTCCTTGAGCCGTTCCGACTGACCCCTGGTTTCCTCCACGTGCGCCTCGATCCGGCTGCGCAGTTCCGGGTAGTGCTCGATCCTGCCGGCCATGGCGGTGAGCATCGTTTCGGCTTCCTGCTCCATGGCGTAGGCATCCTGCAGCCACATCAGCAGACGTTCGTCCGGGGTGCGGGTGGTCATGGGCGTCTCGTGTCGGCGCGGCGGAATCCGCACGCGCCACTCTGCGGACCGGGCCAGTCAACACCACGTCGCAGGTGCACCGTTTTCTGTGCGGGCTGCGGAAACTGCGGACGACGCACTGCGACCGGAACATCCTGCATCCGCACATCCGGCCTGCGCCGAACAAGCCGCGCACGGTGATGCCCGCATCTCAACCGGTGATGCGCTGCCAGATCTGGCGGAACACCATTTCCGCATCGCGCCCGGTCAACGGACTGGCGACCACGGCCTCGCGCACCAGGAAGCGCTCCAGGATGTCGGTGGCGGGCGCATGCGGATGCTGCAGGTACACGTCGTAGCCGGCCTGCAGCACCGGCCAGTAGCGCTTGAAGCTGCGGATCGCGCTGGCCCGCGGCAGCGTGCGCCAGGCATCGCGCCAGTGCTGCTGCTCGCTGTCGACATCCACCATCGTGGCGCGGGTGACGGGTCTGGTCGTGTGATCCATGGAATGGAGGACTGCTTCGGTCATGATCGGCTCCTGCGTTCGTCGTCTGCGCCGTCCGGCGATGCCGGGCGGTCGTCGCTCCGCTCCGCGGCGGGCATGGTGTCCAGTGGTTTCCCGAACGGATCGAGGAGGCGCCAATGCCCCCAGCGATCCCGCACGTCGTGCCCTGCGGCCCGCCCGGCACCGGCGTCGCCGGCGTAGCGGTAGAGAGGCTTTCCCGCGTAGGTGACCTGCTCGCCACCACCGGCGTGGCGCATCGCGCCCACCAGCGCGGGATTCAGGCCGGGCCCTGCGCTGGCGCGTGCCTGCTCCACCAGCACCGGTGGCCAGGCGCCCTCGCAGACCGCGTCGCAGCGGCCGCCGTCGTCGTTGTCCGCAAGGTGGTACAGCGAGGCGCCGCTGGCATCGACCAGGTAGAGCGGGCTGCCCGACGACACCGCGAGGATGGCGGCGTCCTGTCCCGCCTCGCGTGGCGTTTCCGCAACAGGCGTTTCTGCACCGGCCCGCGATGCGGAGGCCGGTGCCGCTCCGGTGTCGTCGGCGGTGCGGGGTGCGCCGACATCGACGCCGCAGGCGGCAAGCGACAACAAGGGAAGCGCGAGGCAGAGGCGGTAACGGCGCGTCATGCGAGGACTCCATCCACGGTGTGCGGACACGCAACGCAAACCGCATGCCAGCCATCGCGGCCTGCATTCGGGACTGCCTGGACGCGCAAGCCGTGCACTTCGTGCAGCCCGACGCAGGTTTTGCATGGATGTTCCGCGCGAGCGCGCTGCATTCGCAGCGGGGTAACGGCCGTCACGCTAGGCTGTACGGTGGAAAACTCCCTGGAGACACCCGTGCAGGCGCCCGTGCTGGCAATAGTCGATGACGATCGCGATTTCGGCGCCTGCCTGGCGGACGTGGCCGAGCGGGTCGGCATCCGCACGCGCCTGCTGCCCTCGCTTGCCGAGGCCGTGCCCTGGCTGGCCGGCAACGATGCCGACCTGACGATGCTGGACATGACCCTGCCGGACGGTACCGGCCTGGAACTGCTGGAGCGGCTTCCGCTCAAACGCCATGGCCAGATCGTGTTCGTCTCCGGCACCAACGATGCCGAGTCGATCCGCCGTGCGGTGTCGACCACGGCGACCGAATTCATCAGCAAGCCGCTGCGCGAGGACGTGCTCGAGCGCCTGCTGCAGACCACGCAGGATCGCTACCGGCAACGGCTGCAGCCGCCGGGCACGCCGTTGCTCGGGCTCAGCCCTGCCATGGACGCGGTACGCGCGGACATCGCCCGCGTCGCGCCGACCGGTCTGAACGTGCTGATCGCCGGCGAAACCGGCACCGGCAAGGAACTGGTGGCCGCGGCGATCCATCAGGCGAGCGGACGCCGCGGCCGCCTGGTCAGCGTCAACTGTGGCGCGTTACCCGCCGAACTGATGGCCAGCCAGTTGTTCGGCCACGAACGCGGCGCATTCACCGGCGCCAACGCGCGGCACGCCGGGTTCTTCGAGCAGGCCGCCGGCGGCACCCTCTTTCTCGACGAGATCGGCGAGATGCCGCCCGCGCTGCAGGTCTATCTGCTGCGCGTGCTCGAGACCCGCCGCATCGTCCGGGTCGGCGGCACCGAGGAAGTGCCGGTGGACGTGCGTATCGTCGCCGCCACGCAGCGCGGCATGCAGACCCTGGGCACCGATCCCGGCCTGCGTCCCGACCTGTTCTATCGCCTGGGACGCTACGTCATCGAGATGCCGCCGCTGCGCGCACGCGGCGAGGACGTATTCCTGCTCGCCGACGCCTTCATCGATGCGCTCAACCGCGAGCATCGCGGCGACAAGCGGCTCGATCCGCGTTGCCGCACCGGAGTGATGCGCCATGCCTGGCCCGGCAACGTCCGCGAACTGATGGCCGCGACCGAACGCGCCTATCTCGTCAGCGACGGCGATCTGGTGAACGTGGTGCCGCTTCCGCACACCATGGCCGCCCCGCCGGTCGAGGACGCCAGCTCGGTGCTGTTCCGGGTCGGCATGAGCCTGCAGGAGATCCAGGACGCCATGCTGCACCGGACCCTGGCTTTCCACGGCGGCGACAAGACCGCCACGGCCCGCAGCCTCGGCGTCAGCGTGCGCACCATCCACAACCAGCTGGCGCGGAGCCGCGGGCATGGATGAGCGGCCGATCCACCGCCTGCGCAACGAGCTCAACGTGATTTCGGTGGGCTTGATCGCGCTGAAGCGGCGGCTGACCGCCGAGCAGGCGCAGGAGATGCAGCCGACCCTGGAGCGGGTCAGCCTCGCACTGGCCCGGTGTGCCGACCTGGTGGCCACGCCGCCAGCCGACACGCAGACCCGGATCGAGCAGGACTGAACATGCCGCGTCGACGGACAGGTGCTGGCGTCGCCTTCTGGATGGAATGGCGGACCCGGCCGACGCGCCGGTGGAACCCACCGAGCGGGAATCAGTCCTCGACCGGGGCGAAGCGGCGCACCGCCTGCCCGTCGACCACGACGCTCTCCACGAACATCGCGTAGGGACGCACCCACAACCCGCGCTCGCCGTACAGCGCGCGGTACACCACCAGCGTCTCCAGCGTTTCGCTGTGGCGGCACAGGCCCACGACCTCGTAATCGTTGCCCTTGTAGTGGCGATACAGTCCTGGCGCGAGCGCAGGCAGGGAGGGAAGATCGGACATGGCGGCACACGTGCGGAAAGGAATGCGCACATCGTAGCCGGATGCGGGTCTCCGCTTCGTGGATGGATGCCGGCCCGCGTGCCGCGCGGCATGCAGACCGATGCCACGCATCCGCCCGGTGTCGAACGGCAGCGGCGCTCGTGGTCACCAGCATTCGCACACCCGATCCGCGCGCACCTGCGCCTGCACGCATGGAACCAGCACCCGGACGCTCAGCCCGCCCACTGCTTCAACACCTGCACCTCTCCCGGTGCGGCCGGCCAGACCTGCACCAGATAGCGGTCGTCGCCATGCAGGCCATCGTCCGACAGCGTGTCCAGTCCGTGCGCGCTCAGCCGTACCCGGTAGCTGCCGGAGGCCAGCGGCAGGTGCAGCGCGTCGGGCAGGTGGTCGGTGCAGCCGGCGATCGCCACGCTGCCGCTCTCGACCTGCAGCGGGCCTTCGACGGCATGGTCGACGGCGTCGAGATCGATGCCGGGCGCCTGTTCCAGCAATGCGAGCCGCACTGGCACGGTCATGTTGCGCACGGTTCCCAGGCCGACCACGCCGGGTGCGAGCGCGAGCATGCGCTCGACCGCTACATCGCTCCAGGCGGCGGACAGATCGCCGCTGGCCGATGCGTCCTGCAGCCGGAACTGGAAGTAGTCGGCCAACAGGACGAGATCGTGGGTCTGGCGCATCGAGGGCGTCTACGCGGGCGGCCGGGACGGCGATGATCGCGCCGGGGCCAGGCGATGTCGAACCGCCCGACGCAGCCGTCGGGCATGGCCGCATGTTCGCCGCAGGCCGGCGGCGTGCCGTGCGTTCAGCGCGGCGCGTCGGGGGGTGGCGCGGTCCATGTCATCGGCTGGTAGCGCAGGCCGGTCGATTCGGACACGGCACCCGCCAGCACGAAGCCATGGCGCAGATATGTCGGCACCGAAGTCAGCGACGCACTGACGGTGATCGTGTCCTCGCGGAACGATGGCGGCGCGGCCGCGAACAGGCGCCGGCCGACACGACGAACAGCGTCGCGACGTGGCGCCCCTCGCGGATCTCGATCAGGCCATCGACGCCGCCAGCATGCGCGTGGACGAGCATCGCGCTGTCGCCGGCCATGCGCTCGGCGAACGCGGACGCCGACGCGATGGACGAGAACGTCGCGATGCCCCGCTGGCCCAGCGTGGGGGCGAGCGACGCCATGAAGGCGCGCATGCACAGTTGCGGGACCGCGTCCAGATCGTGCGCGCGCAGCCGACGCACCGTCATGTCCTGCCCTGCGTCGAGGCGCTGGGCGCAGGCCGCGAGGTCACCGGCGCATGCGTGGCCATCAGCGCCACCACCCAGTCGATGAATACCCGCAGCCTGGCGCTGACATGGCGGCTCGGCGGGTAGGCCAGGTACAGCGGCATCGGCGCCAGTTGCCAGTCCGTGAACAGCGGCACCAGTTCGCCGCTGTGCACAGGCGCGTGCGCCATGTAGCGCGGCAGCCACAGCACGCCCAGCCCGGCCACGCCGGCGGCCAGATAGGCATTGCCGTCGTCGACCGAGACCGCGTAGCGGCCCTGCACCTCGAGCGCCTCGTCGCCACGGCGCATCGCGTACGGCCCGGTGCGCCCCGCGCGCGACCAGACGAAGCCGACGATGCGGTGCGCGCCCTCCTCCAGCTCGCGCGGATGGAGCGGGGTGCCGGCGCGCTGCAGGTAGGACGGCGCCGCATAGATGCCCAGTTGCAGGTCGGCCACATGGCGGGCGATCAACGACTGGTCGCGCACGCTGCCGCCACGCAGGACGCAGTCCACGTGCTCGCCGACCAGATCCACGACGCGGTCGCTGACGCCCAGATCGAGCTGGATGTCCGGATAGCGCGCATGGAAGTCGGCCAGCGCCGGCACCAGGATCAACCGCGCCAGCGGGCTGGGCGCATCCACCCGCAGCCTCCCGCGCGGCGATGCGGCGGCACCGGACAGGCCGGTTTCCACATCGTCCAGGTCGGCCAGCAGGCGCAGCACGTGCTCGTAGTAGGCCGCGCCATCGGCGGTGACCGCGACCTTGCGGGTGGTGCGGTTGAGCAGTCGTACCCGCAGCCGCGCTTCCAGTTGCTGGATCAGCTGGGTCAGGCTGGCCCGGCTCATCCGCAGGGTCTGGGCGGCCTTGGTGAAGCTGCCGGTCTCCACCACGCGCGCGAACGCCTGCATCGCGTCGAACCGGTCCATCGCCGCTCCAATGCCGCCCAGGGATTGTTCGGATTCTACAAACAGTGATGCAGGCTGGCGCCGCTTTATCGCGCACCGCGGGATTTCTACAGTGGCCGTCCGCAGTCCCCGGCCGGCCACGGCCCTCACGTTGGAGCATCCTCATGGCAACACGCGATGTCGTCTTTCCCGCCGGCCGCCGCGCCCTGTACGAGCGCAACCGCTACTCGCCCGCCGTCCGCGCCAACGGCTTCCTGTTCGTGTCCGGCCAGGTCGGCAGCCGCGAGGACGGCTCGCCCGAACCGGATTTCCACCAGCAGGTCCGGCGCGCCTTCGACAACCTCAACGCGGTGCTGGCCGCGGCCGGCTGCAGTTTCGACGACGTGGTCGACGTGACCGTGTTCATGGTGGACCCGGCGACCAACTTCGAGCGCGCCTGGACCGTGGTGCCCGACTACTGGGGCGAGGCACCGCATCCGACCGCCACCGTGGTCGGCGTGACCTGGCTGTACGGCTTCGACTTCGAGATCAAGGTGATCGCGAAACTGCCGGAGCCGGCGGCCGCCTGACGGCCGTCTGCGCTACTCCGGCAGCAGCGCCGGGCGCGACTCGTACCAGTCGCGCGCACCGGCGATGTGCAGGGTGCGCTCGCCCCCCTGCAGCTCGACGCCCAGGCCGAGCACGCCCCAGCGCGCGTAGAGATCGCCGTCTGGGCGGCCATTGGCGATCCGCAGCCGCGCCTGCAGACCGATCCGGTCGTTGCTGGCCTGCACCCGGTCGAACACCACCTCCTGCCCGCGCACATGCAGCTGGCCGGTCGCGCGCGCCTCGCCCGCGTCGACCAGGTTGCCGATCCAGCGCGGGAACACCGACCGCTCGGCGAACAGGCCCAGCAGCACGCTGACATCGCGCATTTCCACGGTGCCGCGCCCGGACACCTCGAACGGTTCCTGCCAGTCCAGCACGCCATCCTCCAGCGCCAGACGCGCCCACCAGGGCGCGTCGTCCGCCGCGTCCTCGCCATCCAGGCGGACGCCGTCCAGCTGCACCGACAGCGCGTCGATCGCATACCGGCGCCCGGTCTTCTGCGCGCGCGACAGCCGGCTGTCCATGTCCACGTTGCCCGACAGCTGCGATGGCCCCAGCGCCACGCGCACGTCCTGGCCGCGCACCCGCATGCGGCCGCTGATCATCTCGCCGGCGTTGTCCAGGCGGATGTCGCCGCTGGCGTGTCCGCTGCCACCGACCAGGCGCGCACTGTCGCCGGGCAGATAACGGTTGTAGCTGCGCAGGTCCGGCACTTCGGCATCGTCGAACTTCAGGTGCGCATCGAGGTGCCTGTGGAACTCCGCCAGCGTGCCGGTGGAGGCGAGGTCCAGCGTCAGGTCGCGGCCGCGCAGGTCGATCCGCTCCGGCTCGGCATCGGGCGCCAGGGTGAAGCGCTCCATGACGATGCCGATCGTGGTGCGCGGCGCCTGGTTCCCATCCCCGTGCAGGCGCAGGCGTGCGCGCGCCTGGCCGTTGAAACGGTTGTCGAGCACGTGCGCCGACAGCTGCGCGCGGTCCAGGTCGACCCGGCTGCCCGGCTGCAGCTGCCCGTCCGCCAGCCGCACCGCCGCATCGAGATCGGCGCGCCCGTCCACCGCCAGCCAGTCGATGTCGTCCAGCAGCAGGTCGACCCAGCGCAACGGCACCGCGGTCCAGCGCGCATCGACGCTGCCACCGAGCGCGCGCAGCGGCCGCAGCCAGTCGTCCGGGCCGAGCCGCCGGTCGTCGACCCGCAGGTCGGCATGCAGCCACGGCGTGGCTTCGCCGTCGGCCGGCTTCACCCGCGCGGCGACGTGGATCGCCGCTGCTTCAGTCCGCAGCGCGACGCCGAGCGGATGCCGCAGCGGCCGGCCCTGCGCATCGCGCGAGAACACCGGCGCGGACCAGTCCAGCCGGCTGCCCGGCATCAGCACGCCGCGGGTCATGCGCAGGTCGGCGCGCAGATGCCCGGACGTGGCCGAGGTGCCGATCGGCAGCGCCTGTCCATCGCGTGCGACCAGGTCGATGCCCGGTGCCGGGCCGTCGACGCGGACGGCCGCATCCAGCAGCGCGACCTTCTCCTCGCCCTGCGCGCGCTCGCGCAGATGCGCGGGGATGGCGATCTCGAAGTCCAGGCGGCCGTCGCGCAGCAGCTCGATGCCCTCGACCGACAGCGTCGCATCGGGCATGTGCAGGGTGGAGCGGCCCACTTCCATCGGCCCGCCCTGCAGCACCTTCTCGAACACGAAGCGCGCATCGCCGTGGCCGCTGACCCGGGCGCCGTAGAAATCCATCCGCAGCAGACTGGGCGTGGTGATCGCATCGAAGCGCATCGTCCATGGCGTCTTGCCGGGTCGCTTCGTGGTCGGCTTGTCCTCGGCCACGCGCTGCACGTGCACCGACACGTCGTGGCCGCGGATGGTGCCGAACGCGACCTCCTTCCACAACAGCGGCAGCAGCTTGATCCGGCCGTCGGCGCGCGGGCTGGCGACGAACCACCGGTTCTGCCGCGCATGCCCGCCCATCACCACGCCGCGCGCGTGGATGTGTCCCGGATACGCGCTGAGCGCCCAGTCCCAGCGCGCGTGGTAGCGGTCCGGCTTGCGGTTGATGACCTGCTCGCCGATCCACGTGTTGAGAAACACGTTGGCGGCGAGCAGATAGAGCAGGTAGACGCCGAGCAGGACCAAACCCGCCCGACGCAGGGCGACGCGCGAGGGGCGCCAGCGGCGTCCGGGCGGAAGGATCGGCATGGGCGACAGGATGACGCGGGCGGAGTGATGGCCGCCTGCACATCCCGGTTGCCGGCCGGTCCGCCCACCTGCTCGGCGGCGGGAACACCCGCGCAGCGGTCAGGCCTGCCCGCCCCAGGCCTCCTCGACATTGGCCAGCACCTCGCAGTCGCAGCCGCCACCCTGCCCGAGCAGCCACGGGACGATGCCGGCTTCAGGCAGCCCGCGTGCCAGCAGGAACGCCCGGGTCAGCCGCAGCGAGTGATCGCAGCCATGCTCCAGCGCCGCATCGAGGTGGTCGAACAGCGCGTGCAGGTGGGACAGCGCGATCGGCATCGCCGCGACCGCTTCCGCCCTGCCGCGCTCGGCGGCTTCGCGTGCCAGCGCCTTGCGGCGCGCTTTCTCATCCGTGGATGTCATGGTGCTGCCGTCCTGGTGCCGATGTGCATGGATCGATGTGCAGCGCTCCAGGCACGATGGATCGATGCACGTGGACCGCGCCCGGCGGCCGTCCGCCCTCGCCGCTCCGGCAGCGGCTGCTCAATGGGCGAAGTTCTCGACGATGGACCGGCGGTAGTCCCATTCGGGATCTTCCAGGAACTCGATCGCCAGCGGATACCGCGGCTTGCCGGCCAGCACCTGGTTGAAGCCCTGCATGAAGGCCTCCTGGTCGCGCACGTACCAGCACAGTTCGCTGATCCCGCCGCCACGGATGACATGGGTCAGCAGGGCATCGCCCTCCGGCGCGTCCAGCGGCGCCAGATCGGCCTCGAACGCGTGCAGGGCCGCCAGGGTGTCCGGATCCGGCAGACCCTCGTCGGCGTACTGCCATTCCACGATCACCGCGACCGGGAAGGCAGCCGGCTTCAGCCCGTCGGGGAACGCCTCGCGGATCTGCCAGACGCGCGGCCCATCCTCGGCATCATCGGTGTCGTACAGCGTCCAGTCCTGCCTGTCGGTATCCATCTCTGATCCTGTGCGGGGAAGACCGGCGCATCGCCCGGCATGCCGGTCATGCCACACGTGTCCGGCCGGCAAGGCGCGAGCACCGGCCGCTCTGCGCCAAGCCATCGATTCTCAGCCGCGTCCATGCCACAGCGCAATCGCGCCCACCGCAAGGAACGCCAGCCAGGACAGATGGCGCCCGCGCGTGATCAGCAGCGGCAGCAGGGCAGACAGCAACAGCGTCCAGCCGATGGCGGCCAGCGCCCGCTGCGGTGTCAGGGTGCCGCTTCCAGCCTGCCACAGCAGCGCCGCCAGCCCCCACCACGCCACCGTGGTGATGTGCCAGGCGAACCGCAGGGTGCGCGTGGTGAACGCGGTACCGCCGAACAGGCGCGGAAGATCGTCGCGGCGGAACAGCCGCATCAGCAGGTAGCGCTCGCCCAGCGCCGAGTGCGCGGCGCCGATCAGCACCAGCAGCAGGGCCGCGCCGTGCAGCGCGTTCATCGGCGGCACGCGCCTGTCATGCGCAGGCAGCGTCGCACGGACGGGCAGGCGGGCGTGGAGCGCATCGGATCAGACATGCAGCCGCAGCCCCTCGTAGGGCTGCGCGGCCAGCGCGGCAAGCCGGCTGTGCAGGTCGCCGACGTGGAGTTCGAGCTTGTGCCCGTCCGGATCGAGGACGTAGAGCGACGCGCCCTCGCTGCGGTCCTGTTTCCACTCCACGGCGCCATGCGCCCGCAAGGCGGCCGCGCACGCCTCGAACTCGCCGGGCGCAACCGAGAAGGCCAGATGGGTGTAATCCGGATGCGGCGTGGTCCGCGCGGCGGGATCCAGCGACAGGCAGATCCAGTCCTCGCCGGCCAGCAGGTAGGCGCCGCGTGTCCACGTCGCCACCGGCGTCAGCCGCAGCACGCCGGTGTAGAACGCGAATGCACGCTCCAGATCGCCCACCGCCAGGGTCACGTGATTGATGCCGGTCACCATGCACTTTTCCGCGGACGTGCCCGTGCGCACGCGTGCGAGTGTACGCGCGCCCCGCCACCAGCGCGGCCGTGCTCGCCCCCGACTGCGGGCCATGGTGCGCACCCGCGATGGCGCGCGCCGGTCGCGGGCTAGCGTGTCGTGCTGATCGTGCGTTCGGAATAGCTGATGGTCGCGCCGTGCCGTTCCAGCCAGTCCACGCCGACGACACCGATGATCGGCCGCCCATCGGCGGCGAGTGCCCTGACCACATGGCCCAGATCCATGATCCGGAACGTGAAGTCGCTGGTCTCGGTGCCGGCGAAGCGGAACTGGTTGCCGTGCGAGGTCTGCAGGCGGAGCCCCGCCCCGCCTGCGCCGGTGGCCACCGCATCGGCGCCGGCGGCCGGCGTCATGCCGAGCGACTCGGCCGCCGCCGCATCGATGACCGAGGCGGCCGCACCGGTATCCACCACCAGGTACACCGCACGCCGGTTGATCTCCGCCGGCACCACGATGTGGCCGGTGCTGCTGAGCTCGAACGGATGCGCGCCTGTGCCCGGAGACGCCATCGCCTGCGTCGGCGCTGCTGCGATCAGAAGGCTCACGCCCAGGACGATGGAATGGACCAGGCGCATCGCGCGCTCCGCTGCAGGGGGTCGTTGGACAGGCGCGCTCGCCGGAAAGTTCGCTGCGGAGACCGGCGCGATCAGCGGTCACCCCGGTCACGGCTGGCCGCGGCCATGGCCAGCACGTGGGCCTGGATCGTCAACGGATCGCCGACGATGCAGCTCAGGTTGAGGCTGATCGGAGTGAAGCCGAGCGCGACGTTGCCCGCCACCAGCGCCCGCTGGACACGGCCGAGCTTCCCGACCCAGCGCTCCGGATCGCGCAGTTCCAGGCACAGGAAACGGTTGCCGTTCATCGAAGCGAGATAGGCGCCGTCGATCTCCGCCCACGGGATCAGCCCCACGCCGAGCGTGCGGTCCAGCACGCCCTGGTCGCTGAAGACCAGCCGCGGCTGCGGATCGACCACCTGCCAGGCGAAGACCAGCGCGGAGGCGCCGAAGAACAGCACGTTCGCCCAGCCGACCAGCGACGCGGGATCGCGCTTCAGCAGCAGCGCGCCGATCGCGACGAACGGCAGCGAGAGCAGCAGCAGGAGCGCGTACCTGACGCGGGAGGAGCGGATCACCTGCATCTGCATCGGGCCATCCATGTGCGACGAAGTGCGTATTGGACCCGCTGGGTCCGATACGGTCCAGCCTCATGCCGCCCGGCCGATGAGGCGCGCGATGGATCGGCGGCGATGCCGGTCGCGCGACGCATGCGTTCCCCTGCCGCGGGTCCGGCGTCCACCTCCAGCGGAATCGCCGCGCGGGACGCTTCCGGCCACGGTATCGACAGCCACCCCCGATCGACTCCCGCGCGCCCTGTCCACGTCACAGGACGGCATGGCGCCGAAGGACTCCACGCACCCGTACGACATGCGAAGCGACTGGCGACGCAGGCATCGGCCTGCGACCGATGGAACCGCCAGCACGGTGCAACGTGGATCAGGTACAGGCGTTGCTCACGTCCTGGTCGAGCTGCCTGCGCAGTTCCGGTCCTGCCGCACCGCCGGCGGCGCCGAGCGCAGCGGTGCGCTTGGCGCGGGCACCATCGCAGGCCGCGTTGGCGCTGTCGGTCGTGTAGCGCACCTGCACGCGTCGCTGGCCCGGCCCGGCGGGTACGACCGTGGTGGTCTGCGCGCGGCCGGTGCCGGACGCGGCATGCCCGCGCTGCGAGGACGTCTCGCCTTCCGCGCACGGAATCGACTGATAGCTGGTGGCGCCCTTCGGGCTCACGCATTTGTAGACCGGCTGCGCCGCGGCCACGACGGGCGCCAGCGCGAGCACGAACAGACAGGCCTTGATCACCGCTGGCTCCCCGAGGAATCGGCCAGCATTCTGGCACCCGCACCCAGGCCCGGACAGTGCCGCAAGGGTGCGCACGGACACAGTCCGGTCATCGTGCTGCATCACGCGCACCCCGACCGCGACCGATCAGGCACGGGGCGCCGCCCGGCGATGCCGGCGACCGCGCACACCCCACATCGCGGCCCCCCACAGCAGTCCGACGGCGGCGTACACGATGCACGACACCACCAGCCTTCCTGGTGTCCAGGGGGCACCCGTCCAGGCCCATTGAATGAGTGCCGAGAGCGCGGCCGTGGTGAGCCCCCAACCCAGCGCGCCGTTGACCAGGACGAACCGGAGAAAGTCCCGGCGCCTCGCACCTGCAGTGTGTTGCCTGTTCTGCACTGTCATCCGTGACACCTCTTCGACAGGATGCCGCATTGCACCCCGGGACCGTTCCACGCCGAGGCAGGAGCGCCGCGACCGGGTTTCATCGACACCCCACGCGACCGCCCTTCATCACACCCCGCCCGCACGCCCGACCGGACGCCGGGCACCACGATCCGCCTGCCCTGCCCATTCCGGACGCGTCATCTCCGTCTCGATCCAGTCCGCGTAATGGCGCAGGCGGACGTTGCAGCTGGTCTGTCCATAGCGCCCCGGCCGGGCGGTGCGGACATCGCCCTGGACCACCTTCCACGCGCTCAGGCCGGCCAGCTGCCATTGACCATCGACCTCGATGAGCGCCGGGCCGCCACTGTCGCCATTGCCGGTCACGCCCTCCAGCGGCAGCGCCGAGGGTGGCGCATCGAACACATGGCAGAACCAGCGCTCATGGGCGCTGGTGATGGTGTTGAACGCACGGCGAAGCGTGGTGCGGTTGGGACCGCGCGGGTCGTGGCCGTCGGCGCCGGTCCCGGTGGCGCCCTTGCCGATCAGCTGGACCACCCGGCCCGCTTCCTCCTCCCCGCGATAAAGCGGAACCGGCACGACATCGGTCACTGGCGCCTTCAACCGCAGCAGCGCGATGTCGTCGCTGGACGCGAGGTCGACCAGCAGCAGGATCGCCTCCCCGCTCTGCAGCGCCTGGTCGATCAGCGTCTGCGGCAACCGGCGATACCCGGGGTGGAACACCACCCGTTCGACCTCGCGCGACACGCCGCCGACCGTAACCTGCGCCAACGCCGCGTGCGGCGGAACGGTATGGGCCGCGGTGACGACCCACTGCGGCGCGATCAGCACGCCGTGGCCCTCGCCGGGCATGTCGACCAGGGCGGGAAACGCGGAGGCGTCGATCCGGTAACGGGCGTCGTCGACGTCATCGCGGATGACCACGGCGCCGGCGGAGGACGAGGCGGCGAGCAGCAACAGCAGCAGGTGTCGGATCATGGGCAGCGATGGGGCTCGAAACGAAGGGCACTGTGTCGGGAAGGATGCACGATCACGGCACCTCGGTGGCCAGGCCATGCCGCTGCGCCCACGCGTCCGTCCACCCGAACAGTTTCAGATGATGGACCTGCCTGCATCCGGACGCCTGCTCCTGCGCCAGCATGGTCTCGGTCAGCGCGTCGCCGCCCCAGGCCGCGCTGAAGAAATGGCTGTCTTCGCAGTCGCCCGCGGCCACGCGCCGGCGCAATGCCGCGATCGCGTGTTCGAGCGCCTCCAGGCCGGCCAGGTCCGCATGCAGGTGGACCACGTCGCCCTCCTGGTGGGTGACGATGCTCAGCATGGAATCCCCCGATGGTTGAAGCACGCTCGATGTTGGGAAGCCGCCCGGACCACCGCACGCATCCGGTGGTCACGAAGAGGCTGATGGAGGCGTCAGCCGCCGTGGCGCCGCGCCGACGCCCCGGATGCGGCGGCGGCTGCCGCAAGATGCCGCTCGCGCAGCAGCAGGAACAGCGGCAACGCCAGTGACGGGCCGACCACGAGGCAGCACACCGGCATCCACAGCCGAGGCATCGCGAGCCTGCGCCCTTCGACCAGCACGAACGCCGCGACCGCCAGCCCTGAAACGAGCACGTCCGCCCACGCGAACGCCGCGATCCGGTCCGACGTCGCCTCCCGCAGCAGCAGCGGCATGTCGAGACCATGCGCGGACAGCCAGGGGACAAACTGCGAAAGCGGCAAGGCCGTGCCCGCGATACAGAGAAGAAGATAGATGATCCGCATGCTGCGTCCTGTCGAGTAGCACCGGCCCAGGCGGAATCACGGACGGATTCGACCCTGCAGGGTTTCCAGGCGCGCACTCTCCGCCAACAGCGGGCACTTGCCAAGGGGTCGGATCGCGGACCAATCGCGAAGGAACTACCGCGTCGGCTTGAATGAATGGTTAGACATCATCACGCCTGCGGTTGCGACGCGACTTCCATGCACGCCACCCCATCCAGACACCTATGGCCACAACCAGCGCCACACCGTACGGAAGAAATTGCCCCATGAATCGTCCGTGCGCATAGCCGGTTTGGGCCGCGGCCCGGTTCAAATCATCGCTCGCCAGCGCAAGTACCGGCGCATTCGCAAGAACAAGGATCGCCACCTGTGAAGTCCTGATCACTTCCGCCTCCTGGCACTGGACTGGTCTAACGAATCGAAGAGCGATGCGGAGCGTTGCGCTTCGAGTGTTAACTCACCAAGCGTAACAGTGCCATACCGGCATACGTTGTGGATCGGAACGCATGCCACGCCTTGCGCTGGAAATCACCACAGCTGAGCGGACAAGGCCCTTCGCGGTACGACTGGATGGCGTTACGTATCGGGGGTGACGGGCTGCCGATGCGATGGCGCCCAGTTCCGGCACTCCCACTCCGATGCTTTCTCGCATTGGCCGGAGACAACCCGCCCCAGCTCAGCCCACGTACTGCAGCGGCACGCGCTTCACCCCGCACAGCAAGCGGTAGGCGCTGGTCTGGCTGTGGGCGACCACGGTGGTGGCCGGCACCTGCGCGCCCCACAGTTCGACGCGGCTGCCGACGCCGGCCTGCGGGTGGTCGGTGAGGTCGACGGTGAGCATGTCCATCGAGACGCGGCCGATCAGCTGGCCCGGGTTGCCGTCGATGCCCACCGGGGTGCCGTTGCGGGCGAACTGCGGGTAGCCGTCGGCGTAGCCCATCGCGACGACGCCGACGCGGGTCGGGCGTTCGGCGACGAAGCGGGCGCCGTAGCCGAGCGGTTCGCCGACCGGCAGCTCGCGCACGGCGATCACTTTCGATTCCAGCGTCATCACCGGGCGCAGCTGCGCGGCCACATCGTGCGCGGCGGGGAACGGGGTGGCGCCGTACAGCATCAGACCGGGACGCGCCCAGTCGCCGCGCGCCTGCGGCCAGCCGAGCAATGCCGGCGAATTGCACAGGCTGGTCTGCCCGGGCAGGCCGTCGGTGGCGGCGGCGAACGCGGCCAGCTGCTCGCCGGTGCGCGCCTGGTCGAGTTCGTCGGCGCGCGCGAAGTGGGTCATCTTCACGATGTCGGCCACCTGCGGCAGCGCGCGCAGACGCTGCCAGGTAGCGGCGTAGTCGTCGGCCGCGATGCCGACGCGGTGCATGCCCGAATCCAGTTTCAGCCACACGTTCAGCGGCTTAGCCAGCACTGCGCGCTCCAGCACGTCGACCTGCCAGGACGCATGCACCACGGTCCACAGGTCGTGCTCGACCAGCAGCGGCAGTTCGTCGGCGGCGAGGAAGCCTTCCAGCAGCAGGATCGGCGTGCGAATGCCGGCCTCGCGCAGCGCCAGCGCTTCTTCGAGAAAAGCCACGGCAAAGCCGTCGGCATCGGGTTCGAGCGCGGCCGCGCAGCGGTTCGCGCCGTGGCCGTAGGCGTCGGCCTTGACCACGGCCAGCGCCCGCCCCCCACCCAGCTGCCGCCCCAGCCGGTAGTTGTGGCGGAGGGCATCGAGGTCGATCAGGGCACGGGCGGGGCGCATCGGCAGCAGCTACGGACAGCGAAGGGGAAGGAGAACGGCGGGATTCAGCGCGCCATTGTCGCCGGAACCGCACCGGCATCGCCGGACGGCACCTGACTGCGGGCGCCGTAACGCGCGATGTCCAGGCCGTCGCCGCGGATGCCGGTGGGGCGCAGCGCGATCAGGTCGGCCAGATAGCGGCCCGAGCCGCAGGCCATCGTCCAGCCCAGCGTGCCATGGCCGGTGTTGAGGAACAGGTTGCGGTACGGCGTGGCGCCGACCACCGGCGTGCCGTCCGGCGTGGCCGGGCGCAGGCCGGTCCAGAACTCGGCGCGGGCGAGGTCGCCGCCGTGCGGGTACAGGTCGCCGACGACCTTTTCCAGCGTGGCGCGGCGGCGCGGATCCAGACGCAGGTCGAAGCCGGCGATCTCGGCCATGCCGCCGACGCGGATGCGGTCGTCGAAGCGGGTCAGCGCGACCTTGTAGCTCTCGTCGAGCACGGTGGAGGTCGGCGCCATCGCCGCATCGGTGATCGGGATGGTCAGCGAATACCCCTTCAGCGGATAGACCGGCAGGCGCAGGCCCAGCGGCTTGACCAGCGCCGGCGACCAGCTGCCCAGCGCCAGCACGTAACGGTCGGCGGTTTCGACGCGGCCGTCGATACGCACGCCGGTGATGCGCTGGCCATCGCTTTCGAGCTGTTCGATGCGGGCGCCGTAGCGGAACTCCACGCCCTGCGCCCTGGCCAGTTCGGCCAGGCGCTCGGTGAAGATCCTGCAGTCGCCGGTCTGGTCGCCGGGCAGGCGCAGCGCGCCGCTCAGCGTGCCGAGGACGCCGGCCAGCGCCGGCTCGACCCGGGCGATGCCCGCGCGGTCGAGCAGTTCATAGGGCACGCCGGTTTCGCGCAGCACCGCGATGTCGCGTGCAGCGGCGTCCAGCTGGGCCTGGGTGCGGAACAGCTGCACGGTGCCGAGCTCGCGGCCCTCGTAGGCGATGCCGGTCTCGGCGCGCAGCTCATCCATGCAGTCGCGGCTGTACTCGGCCAGCCGCACCATGCGTTCCTTGTTCACCGCATAGCGCGCGGCGGTGCAGTTGCGCAGCATCTGCGCCATCCACAGGTACTGGTCCGGATCGCCAGTCAGGCGGATCGCCAGCGGTGCGTGGGTCTGGAACAACCACTTGAGCGCCTTCAGCGGCACGCCGGGCGCAGCCCAGGGCGAGGCGTAGCCGGGCGAGATCTGCCCGGCATTGGCGTAGCTGGTGGCCAGCGCCGGCCCCGGCTCGCGATCGACCACGGTGACCTCGAAGCCGGCGCGGGCCAGATACCACGCGCTGGCGACGCCGATCACACCACTGCCCAGGACCAGAACACGCATCGGATGCCTCGCGACAAGAGCTTTCACTGGCCCGGACTGGGCCGATGTGTAGGATGCGAAGTATAGGAAGCGGATTGCAGTTGTTTTTTCTGTTTTGAAGGCGCCTGATAGGCGAATCCATTGAACAGAACGGCACCCACGGAGGTTTCCATGCCGCCCCGCTCCGCCACCCCGCGCGACCGTCCCCGCGACCTGGACCGGATCGACCGCAACATCCTGCGCATCCTGCAGCAGGAGGGGCGGATCTCGTTCACCGAACTGGGCGAGCGGGTCGGCCTGTCGACCACGCCCTGCACCGAGCGCGTGCGCCGGCTCGAACGCGACGGCGTGATCGAGGGCTACTACGCCAAGCTCAATCCGCAGCACCTGAAGGCCGGGTTGCTGGTGTTCGTGGAGATCAGCCTGTCGTACAAGTCCGGCGACATCTTCGAGGAGTTCCGCCGCGCCGCGCTGAAGCTGCCGAACGTGCTGGAGTGCCACCTGATGTCGGGCGATTTCGACTACCTGATCAAGGCGCGGATCTCGGAGATGGCGTCCTACCGCAAGCTGCTCGGCAGCAGCCTGCTGACCCTGCCGCACGTGCGCGAGTCGAAGAGCTACATCGTGATGGAAGAGGTGAAGGAGACGCTGGCGCTGGCGATTCCGGACTGAGGGACGCCACGGTGGGGGCGCGCCACCGTCCTGCGCCTCCCGTCCCGGACGCCATCCAGGCAGCACGGCGACGCGGTGTGCACGCAGGCAGACGCGCCACGACGGACCGCGTGCCGAAGCACCGCTGCGGGATGACGCAGACGTCCCCGCTCCACGACGTCTGCATCCCGGCCTTTTCCCCGACAACCCGGTTCGCTCCCCGAAGCGTCGCCACACCCGGGTCTGCCCAACCCCGCTACTAGGCATGTCAAAGCCGCGTGCGGGTGGACAGGGAAACCGGGAAACGGACTGCGGCGCCCGTCTTCCGCGACCGGACGCGGTGCGGTGCGCACCCGCCGTTTCCCGGGCGGCGCATCGGGCGGGCGTTGTCCGGAGACGCCACGCACTGCATGACGTTCGGCATGGCGGCCTTGTTCCAGCACGCGCGCCGGCAAGCGCCGGCCACCCGCCGCAGCCCCCGCGGCAATGAGCGCACTGCCATCGACCAGGCCCACAGGCGGCGCACGGAGGAGTGCCCCGTCCCCCCCGGCAGCGCGCGGGGCCGCGCGCAGGGAGAACGGTCCGGCACATGAACCCGACGGTGCGCGATGCCTCAGGCGGCATGCCATCCCGCTACACTGTGCGCGGATGCAGGAGAGTGGAGCCGCGAGGCTCCCGCCGAAGGCGCAGGCTCCCATAATCGCTCAGGCCGGCGGGCACCCCCGTCACCCATGCATCCGACACGCCGATCTGGAGAGAGACCTTCACTGGTCCGCCGAAGGGGCACGCGGCCACGCCGCTGAACTCTCAGGCAAAAGGACAGCGGGAGCGGCACCGGTCACCGGGCTCTGCGCGCAGCTTCGCGCGGTTGCGGCGTGGCCGGCCCTGTCGCGCCACCGGAGCCGTGCGCATGCTGCTGTCCGTCATCTACCTGATCGCCATTTCCGCCGAAGCCATGACCGGCGCGCTCGCCGCCGGCAAACGGCGCATGGACCTGTTCGGCGTGATCATCATCGCCTGCGTCACCGCGCTCGGCGGCGGTTCGCTGCGCGACGTGCTGCTGGGCCACTACCCGCTGGGCTGGGTCGCCCATCCGGAGTATCTGGGCTTCACCATCTGCGCGGCGCTGGTGGCGACGTGGCTTGCACGCTGGATGCACCATTTCCGGCGACCGTTCCTCGTCCTGGACGGGCTGGGTCTGGTCGCGTTCACCCTGATCGGCTGCGCGGTCGCGCGCGAGGCCGGACATGCGCCGCCGATCGTGCTGATCGCCGGCATGCTCACCGGCGCGTTCGGCGGCGTGCTGCGCGACGTGCTGTGCAACGAGGTGCCGTTGATCTTCCAGAAGGAGCTGTACGCGGTGGTATCGCTGCTGACCGGCGCGGCCTATCTGCTGCTGCTCGAGGTGCGCGTCCCGCAGGACATCGCGACGCTGCTCTGCCTGGGTGGCGGCTTCGCGCTGCGGCTGATGGCGATCCGCTTCCGCTGGGAGATGCCGAAATTCGTGCATCACGACAGTGCGCATTGAGCCGCGGCAGCGGCAGCGGCAGCGGCAGCGGCAGCGGCAGCGGCAGCGGTGGGATCGTCGATGAGGCCGCGGTCACTGTGGACAGGCGGCACATGCGCTGAAGGCGTCGCATCATCAGGCCCACGCGTGCGAACGGATCCTCGCATCCCCGCCCATCCCGGCATGCGAGAACGGGACGGTGTGCGACGGCAGCGCGCGCCGTCGGCCACGGGCGGCCTCCTACAGGTGGGACGCGTTGGCCGTATCCACATAAGTTGCCGCCGCTGCAGTCCGCTTCGGGCAGTGCCGCAGCACGTTGTTCGCGGCAGGCCGCCATGCGGCGTTTCCACGCCGTTGAGGTAAACAACAGGCACCGGGCACAACGCGCCTTCCAGACGCGGCGTCGTGCAACAGACATGGCGCTCGGCCTCAAGCGGCCTCCTACAGACACGATGCGCTGGCGGTTCCGGCAGGAGCGTCGCAGCCACCATTGCCAAGCTATCTGGCTATCTGGCTATCGCGCAGCGTTTCTGCGGCAGCCGTTCGAAGCAACGCACGCATGGCCGACCGCAACATCGGAGGCCAGGCAGATGCCGTACGCGGCGCGTGTCAGTGCACAGGCGTGATGGCCGGCCCCAAGCGGCCGCCTGCGAGGCATGACGCCGGCCTTCCCCACGGAGACTGCGCGACCGCGGCGGCGGCTGTCTTCACCGCCTCCCGCCCTCGACGCGGAGGCGACCGCTCTGGACCGGTCTGTCATGGTCCACAAAAAACCCCGTGGGCGCCCGGCGCACACGGGGTTGGTTGGCTCAGCGCTGCAGGCCTGTGCCTGCGCCGATCACTCGGCCCAGCGCACCGCCGAGGTCGACTGCGGCAGCACCTGCGCCGACAGCGGCTGGTCCTTCTGCAGCAGGTCGATGGCGTTGGCCAGGATGAAGGCCGACTCGCGCTGCAGCGGATCCGGGCGCTTCTCGGCGGCCTTCTCGCGGGCGGCATCCTTGACCACGTCGCGCTCGTTGGCGGTCAGGCCGTCGTCGGTCTCCTCGGCCAGCGGATCCAGGTCCAGCCCCTTCTCGCGGCGGATCGCCTGGCGCTCCTTGCGCTGGGTCTCCTGGCGGTCGCGCTCGGCGCGGCGCTCGGCCTCGTTGAGCGACAGGTACTTCTTGGCCGCCTCGGCCCGATAGTGGGCCACGTCCTCGGTCCACCACTGGAACTCGAGGTCGTCGGCGATGCGCTGCGCGTGCAGGGTCTGCAGGCGCGGCAGCATCGGCGCGAAGTTGCCGTAGCGGGTGTGCGGCACGGCCGCGATCCGGGTCCACGGCAGCGCGTTGTCGTAGGTGCTCTCGCCGAACTCGTTGGCATCCACGCTCAGCGGATAGGCGATGTCCGGCTCCACGCCCTTGTGCTGGGTGCTGCTGCCGCTGACGCGGAAGAACTGGGCGATGGTCAGCTTGACCTGGCCGAAGCGCGGGCCTTCGCTGCTGGGCCAGCGGTCCAGGTCGACCATGTTCTGCACGGTGCCCTTGCCGTAGGTGGTCTCGCCGATCACCAGCGCGCGGCCGTAATCCTGCATCGCGCCGGCGAAGATCTCCGAGGCCGACGCCGAAGCGCGGTTGATCATCACCGCCAGCGGGCCGTCCCACGCCACGCCGGCCTTGCGGTCGCTGTTGACGCTGATGCGGCCGCCGGATTCGCGCACCTGCACCACCGGGCCCTGGTCGATGAACAGGCCGGTCAGCTGCACCGCCTCGTCCAGCGAACCGCCGCCGTTGTTGCGCAGGTCCAGGACCACGCCGTCCAGCTTGTCCTCCTTGAACTTCGCCAGCAGGTTGGCGACGTCGCGGGTGGCCGAGGTGTAGTCGTCGCCGTTGCGGCGGCGGCCCTCGAAGTCCTGGTAGAAGGTCGGCAGCTCGATCACGCCGATGCGGCGCTCCGGCCCGCCGTTCTCGCCGGGGATCGTGTAGGTCTTGGACTTGGCCGCCTGCTCGGCCAGCTGCACGCGCGCACGGGTCAGGGTGACCATGCGGTGCTCGCCGTCGATGCCGTTCTCGGCCGGGATGAACTCCAGGCGCACCTGGGTGTCCTTCTTGCCGCGGATCTTGGCGACGACATCGTCGATGCGCCAGCCGATCACGTCCTCGATCGCACCGGAGCGGTCCTGGCCGACGCCGACGATGCGGTCGCCCGCCTTCAGCGTGCCGTCCATCGCGGCCGGGCCGCCGGGGATGATCTCGCGGATCACCACCACGTCGTCCTGGCGCTGCAGCTGCGCGCCGATGCCTTCCAGCGACAGCGACATCGCCTGGTTGAAGTTCTCGGCCGAGCGCGGGTTGAGGTAGTCGGTGTGCGGATCGATCGCGCTGGTGTAGGAGTTGAGGAACAGCGAGAACACGTCCTCGCTCTTGAGCTGCTCGACCGAGCGGGCGATCTGCTCGTAGCGCTTGTCCAAGGTCTTGCGGATCTCCGCCGGCTCCTTGCCGGCCAGCTTCAGCCGCAGCCAGTCGTTCATGACCGACTTGCGCCACAGCTCGTCCAGCGCCGCATCGTCGGCCGCCCACGCAGCGTCCTTGCGGTCGTACTCCCAGCGGTCGCTGCCGCTGAAGTCGAAGTTGCGCTTGAGCAGCTCGCGCGCATGGGCCACGCGCTGCTCCACCCGCTCGCGGTAGACCGAGAACATGGCGAAGGCCACCGCCGGGTCACCATTGCGCACCGCGTCGTCGAAGCGCGTGCGATAGGGATCGAATTTCGCGATGTCGGCCGCGGTGAAGAACTGCTTGTTGCCGTCCAGCGACTCGAGGTAGCGCTTGAACATGTCGGCCGACATCGCGTCGTCGGCCTGGCGCGGGCGATACGCGTAGCGGCTGTCCGAGAGCAGGCCGTGGACCAGCTTGGAGGTCGTGGCCTGGTCGGCGGTCGGCGCGATCGCCACCGAAGGAGTGTCGGCACGCGCCAGCAGGGCGACCGGGGCGGCCACCAGGAAGGCGATCAGGGCAACGGAGAGTCTGGAATTCATGCGGGGGCTCGGGCCTCACTGGCCGGTCTGACACAAGATGCTACGGCTGGGACCGCATCACAATGCCGAAAGTTGCCGGCCCGGGAGCGGTCCATCCGGGCACGCGCCCGGACACCCGCAGGCTAGCGGCTGTGCTGTACGAAAAAGTGAACGGCGGGCATGTGCGGATCCGGCGCCCGGACGCCGGGCGACCGGGTGGAGCGGCGCACTGCGCGACGCTGCGCTCAGGCGGCGACGCCCGCGCCGGCGGCCTGCCGGTCGGCGTGGTAGGACGAGCGCACCATCGGGCCGGAGGCGACGTGGCTGAAACCCAGCGCGTAGCCGTAGACCTCCAGCGCCTTGTACTCCTCGGGGGTCCAGTAACGCAGCACCGGGTGGTGGTGCGCGGTCGGCTGCAGGTACTGGCCGATGGTGATCATGTCCACGTCGTGCGCGCGCAGGTCGCGCAGCGTGGCCTGGACCTGCTCCATGGTCTCGCCCAGGCCGAGCATGATGCCGGACTTGGTCGGGATCGCCGGGTGCTGCGCCTTGAACTTCTGCAGCAGGGTCAGCGACCACTGGTAGTCCGCACCCGGACGCACGTTCGGGTACAGGTCCGGCACGGTCTCGATGTTGTGGTTGAACACGTCCGGCGGGTTGACCGCCAGGATCTCCAGCGCGCGGTCCATGCGTCCCTTGCCGCGGAAGTCCGGGGTCAGGATCTCGATCCGGGTGCCCGGCGCCTTCGCGCGGATCGCGGCGATGCAGTCGACGAAATGCTGGGCGCCGCCGTCGCGCAGGTCGTCGCGGTCGACGCTGGTCACCACCACGTAGCGCAGGCCCATGTCGGCCACGGTGTTGCCCAGGCTCTCGGGCTCGCTGGCGTCCGGCGGCTTGGGCCGGCCGTGGGCGACGTCGCAGAACGAGCAGCGCCGGGTGCAGACCTCGCCGAGGATCATGAAGGTGGCGGTGCCGTGGCCGAAGCACTCGTGGATGTTCGGGCAGCTGGCTTCCTCGCAGACCGTGACCAGCCGGTTCTCGCGCAGCTTGGCCTTGAGGTTGGCCACCGCGTTGCCGGAGGGGATCCGCACCCGGATCCAGGACGGCTTGCGCAGCACCGGCGCATCGGCGAACTGCACCGGCGAGCGGCCGATCTTGTCGCCACCGATCTGCTTGACGCCCGTCTGCAGCGGCGCCGGGCCGGCATCGGCCGGCAGCACCTGGAGGGGGATCGAGCGGGTCACGGAGTCGGTCATGGCAATGCCTTCGAGCGGCGGCGGCGGCGGTCAGTCCGCCGGGGTGAGATCGGGGAGGTCGGCGGCCGGCTGCAGGTCCAGGCCGAACTGGCGGGCGAGCTGCGAAAGCAGCACCGGCTTGACCGCGTCCATGCCGGACGGGCCGCCCAAGTCTAGCACCGAGGTCACCCGCAGGCCCTGGTAGCCGCATGGGTTGATCCGGTGGAACGGTTCCAGGTCCATGCCGACGTTGAACGACAGGCCGTGGAAGGTGCAGCCGCGCCGCACCCGGATGCCGAGCGCGGCGACCTTGGCGCCGGCGACGTACACGCCCGGGGCGCCGTCCTGGCGCTCGGCGACGATGTTCCACTCGTCCAGCGTGTCGATGATGGCCTGCTCGATCCGGCACACGTACTCGCGCACCCCGATCTTCAGCCGGCGCAGGTCCAGCAGCGGGTAGACCACCAGCTGGCCAGGGCCGTGGTAGGTGACCTGGCCGCCGCGGTCCACGTGCAGCACCGGAATCTCGCCAGGGGCGAGCACGTGCTCGGGCTTGCCGGCCTGGCCGAGGGTGAACACCGGCTCGTGTTCGACCACCCACAGCTCGTCGGCGGTGGCCTCGTCGCGGGCATCGGTGAAGCGCTGCATCGCGCGCCAGACCGGCGCGTAGGGCTGGCGCCCCAGGTCGCGCACCACCGCCGTGAGCGGCACGGACGCGGCCGGGCCGCCGACCGCGCAGGCCGGCGCGGACGCGTCTGCTACAGGGTCCACTTCACTTCCGGGTGGTCGCGCAGCGCAGCGTGGGCGGCGTCGTACTGCTCGCGGCTGTCCGCGCGGAAGGCGATCCGCACCGACACGTACTTGCCGTTGGACGAGTGCTTCCACTGGATGCGCTCTTCCAGCACCTCCAGGCCGAGTTCGGCCAGCACCGCGGGCAGTTCGGTTTCCAGGCCCTTGTCGGCCGTGCCCATCGCGCTGAGCTCGAACTCGCCGGGGAACTGGAAGCCGTGTTCTGGATTGTCGGACTTGATTTCCATGGCGGTCATTATCGGGCCGGGACCGGGCAAACCCAAGCCCGCCGGCGGGCCACTGTGTCGCGCCGTGCGCACAACCGGACCCGGAAAGGACCCCGTAAGGCTGCAACGGTAAGGTGCACGGACGGCCTTTCCCGGGTCGCCGGGCCGCCGTACTGTGGCGGCCGCGCTCACACCGTGAACGCACGCCCTGTCGCACCCTCCCCCCATCACCCGACTGGATCACACCATGCCGTCCGCGCCGCGCACGCTGTCCGCCCTGCTGGCTGCCGCCCTGGGCGGTGTCGCCTTCCACGCCACCGCCGACGACCGCTGTCGCGACAGCACGCTGAGCCAGACCCCGCCGGCGGTGAACTTCCGGGTCGACAACGACCTGTTCGGCGGCGAGCGCCAGGACCAGGGCTATACCAACGGTGCGGCGATCACCCTGGTCTCGCCCAATCTGGTCGACTACACCGACGATCCCTGCCTGCCGCGCCTGGCGCGCTGGGTGAACACCTATCTGGAACGCCTGCAGCCGGGCGGTTTCGAGCAGCAGAACATGGTGTTCTCGCTGGGCCAGGCGATCTTCACCCCGACCGACTTCACCCGCACCGACGTGATCCCGGACGACCGGCCGTATGCCGGCATCCTGCTGGCCAGCTTCGGCTACAACGCGCGCAGCGGCGACCGCCTGCGCACCACCCAGCTGCAGCTGGGCGTGGTCGGCCCGTGGTCCTTCGCCGAGGAGGTGCAGGATGCGGTGCACGACGTGCTGGACGACGAGAAGTTCCAGGGCTGGGACAACCAGCTGCACAACGAGCCGCTGGTGAACCTGGTCCACGAGCGGATGCGCCGCTGGGGCGATGCCGACCGCAACGCCGGCGGCTGGGGCTGGGACTTCATCTCGCACTGGGGCGGTGCGGTCGGCAACATGGCCACCCACCTCAACGCGGGCGGCGAGGCGCGCTTCGGCTGGAAGCTGCCCGACGATTTCGGCAGCACCCCCACCCGCCCCGCCGGCGAGAACACCGCCCCCTCGCGCTACGGCCGCGCGACCGGCTGGTCGATGCACCTGTTCCTGACCACCGACGCCCGTTGGGTGCTGCGCGACATCACCCTGGACGGCAATACCTTCCGCGACAGCCACAGCGTCGACAAGCGCCCCCTGGTGGCCGAAGGCGGTTATGGCCTGGCTGTGATGCGCGGCAAGTGGAAGTTCGCCCTCGCCCGCTACCACCGCACCCGCGAATTCGAAACCCAGCGCGACCTGCCGGCCTACGGCAGCTTCACCATCAGCCGGATGCTCTGACCCGGCGCACCCGCGGCGGTCCTGCCGTTGCCGTTGCCGTTGCCGTTGCCGTTGCCGTTGCCGTTGCCGTTGCCGTTGCCGTGATTTTGCTTTGCCTTTGCTGTGCTCTGGCTTTGGCTCTGGCTCTGGCTTTGGCCCTTGATCCACTCGAGCCGTAAAGCGAGCCGAGCATCGCAGGATGACAGGGGCGAAGAGCTGCCCTTGTCTGAGCGCAGCGAGTTTGGGCAGCGTCCCCTGTCAGCCGAGAAGCGCAGGGGACCGACTGGCGCAGTCAGTCGGATCGCGTCCGGCGACGGCGGTTTTGCTTACTTTTGCCAAGACAAAAGTAAGCCGCGCAACAGCGCGGAAGCCGTTGCCTTTTGGCTTTGGCTTTGGCTTTGGCTGTAGCACGTCGCACGTCGAAAGCCATGCAACAGCAAGTGCGTAACCCACAGCAGAAGCAACCGCTTTCGCCCTACCCGCTGCGCGGGCCGGAGCGAATCCCTTTTCTTTGCCTGTGCAAGGAAAGGTAACCAGAAGAAAGCACGGCCGGTCCACTCGCCGGCGCGGCTGCGCCACGCCGGTGCCCTGTGCTTCTCGCACACCAGGGGACGCTGTCCAAACTCGCTGCGCTCAGACAAGGGCAGCGCTTCGCCCCTGACGCGCTGCGATGCTCGGCTCGCTTCACGGCACCCGGAATTCAGAAGCGGCGGAGCAAAGCCGAAAGGCCGGGGCACAAAAGACAAAGACAAGGACTGAAAGCGAAGCGAAAGCAAAAGCACGGCAAGCCATGCCAGTGAGGTGAGACGCGATGCTGGCACCCACGCTCGACGCCAGCCGATCCCCGGAAACGACGAAGCCGGCTCACGCCGGCTCCGTCCTTCACCTGGTGCGCGCCCGACGCGCGGCCCGCAGGATCACCTCGACAGTTCGATCATGGTCGACGAGACCCAGCCCTTGTTGCCCAGCTCGTCCTCGACTTCCCACATCATCCCCTCCTTGTTGCCGGTCGGGTACAGCATCATGCCCGGCTCCAGCGTGCGCACGGCGCTGCCGGTGCCCTGGGCGTTGGCCAGCAGGCGCGCCGGCTTGGTCACCGTGACCGCCTGATGGGCGCCGGCGGCCGAGGCGTTGTCAGGCAGGCCGCCAAGCTGGTCGACGATGGCGATGTAGGCCTGCAGGTAGGCCAGGGTGATCACCTGGCCGATCTCGGTGTTGGCGTAGCCGCCCACGCCCGCCGCGCCGAAGCCGCTCGAACCGAACAGCGCGCCGCTGCCGTTCCAGCCCAGGTCGGTCTTCTTCGCGTTGCCCTCGGCCATCGCGACCTGCTCGGAGGAGCGCACGTCGGTCACGGTCAGGACCACGTCGGCGGTCTTCTTGCGGAAGTTCAGGCCGGCGGCCGCGCGACCGACGTCGCCGCCGATCAGGCCGCCCAGCAGACCGCTGACGGCATTGCCGCCGGCGTTGCTGTTCTGCGAGATGAGGTCGGGGACCATCACGTAGTCGGCGGCGCGCACCTGGCCCTTGCCGACGTTGGACTGGCCGCGCAGCTCGCCGCTGGCCGCCAGTTCGCGCTCGAACTGGCCGGCGGCCATGCCCGCGCCACGATCGACCAGGGTGAAGCAGCGCGACTTGCTGACCATCACCTTGATCAGGCGCGACGGCGCCGGCAGCTGCTGGCCGGTCCACCACTGCACCGAATCCTCCGGCTCGAGCACCGAGAGCGTGCCCAGCGGCTTCTGGCACACCGGGATCTGGGCCATCTGGTCCTGGCGCTGCTGCTGGGCGCTCGCCCGCTGCGCCATCGCCGGCGCGGTGGCGGCGAGGCCGATCAGCAGGGACACGGCAAGCACGGACAGCGACGAATTCCCTCTACGCATGGTCGATCCTTCTTCTGATGGTCGGCCGTGCCGGCGTCGGCGGTTCGGCCTTGGAATGGAGTGCCACCGCAGCGCCAGGCAGCGATGGCCGGGCGATCATAGAGCAGGGTCCGGCCGGGCGTCAGTGCCCTGGCGCTGGCCGGTTCCAGAAGCGTGATCAACGGTCGATGTCGGGCGGGTTGCCCCCGGTCCTACCGCCATGGCCAGGCCTGTGGCCCGCCGGGACGGTCACGAACGCCCGCTGCGGTCCGGGCCGGTCCGGAGGGAACGATGACCTCCAGGAACGTCCGGTACCGGCCGCGGGCGGCAGGGCCAGGACCCGCACGACATCGGCAGGTGGCGCGGCCGTTCAGCCCGGCGAGACGTGCACCGGGTATCGGCTGGCGACCGGTCCGGGGGGCGTCCCGCCGCCGCGCTTCGCCGGGTTCGCCGCCCGCTGTGCCGCGGTGCTCGGCCATTCCACGTCGCCCGGGCGGCTGCTGACGCATCCGGCCCGCGGCGCGCCTCACCGGGTGGCCGAGATCCCGACCGCCTGCCGCGTGCGTCGCGCGCGGATCAGAACCCGTAGCGCAGGAATCCGCCGTCGACCGCGATGCACTCGCCGGTCACGTAGCTCGACGCCGGCAGGCACAGGAAGGCCACCGCCGCGGCGACCTCTTCCGGCTCGCCGATCCGGGCCATCGGCGTGCGCGCGATGACCTCCTCGTAGTACTCCGGATCCGACAGCGGCCCGGAGGTGCGGCGCGTGCGGATGTACCACGGCGCGACCGCGTTGACGCGGATGCCGTCGCCGGCCCATTCGCAGGCCAGGTTGCGGGTCATCTGGTGCATCGCCGCCTTGGTCATGCCGTAGACCACGCCGCTGCGCACGTGGGTCAGGCCGGACACGCTGCCGACGTTGACCACCGACGCGGCGCCATGACGGGCCAGCAGCGGGTGCGCGTAACGCGACAGTTCGAACGCGGAGAACAGGTTGGTCTCGAAGATCGAACGCCACTCGTCCTCGGTGTAGTCGACCGCCGCCTTGGTCACGTTGCCGCCGGCGTTGTTGACCAGCAGGTGCAGCCCGTCGCCGTGGTCCTCGACCCAGTCCAGGATCGCCTGGCGGTCCTCGTCGTCGGCCACGTCGGCGGCCATCGCGTGGATCTCGCGGTCCGGATGCAGATCCAGCAGCTCGTCGCGGGCCTGGCCGAGTGGATCCTCGTTGCGCGCGACCAGCAGCAGGTCGGCACCCAGCGCGGCCAGTTCGTGCGCGATCGCCAGGCCGATGCCGGCGCTGGCGCCGGTCACCAGGGCACGCTGTCCGTCCAGTCGCCATCGTGGTGTCGTCATCGGCGTAGGATAGCCGCACGACCCCGTGTGGAGGTGCCAGACGATGCCCATCCTCGTCCGCTCGATCGCCGCAGGCGCCGTGCTCGCCGGCACGCTGTCCCTGGCCGCGTGCCGGCCGGAACCGCCGCCCACCGAGCAGCCGCCCGAGCCGCAGGCGCAGGCGCAGGCCGCCACCGAGCTGCGCGATGCGATCCAGGCGCCGCAGGACACCGCGCGTGCGGTGGAGAAGACGCTGCAGGACAACGCCGACGCGCAGCGCGCGCAGATCGACGCCGCCGAAGGCGGCTGAGCCCGTTCACTCCAAGCGGCCTGGCGCGGCACTTCCGCCATCCGGACATGCCCGGATCCAGCGTAGGCGGCCGCCGTGGCATCGACGCCGCGCCGCTGTGCATTCCCGATTCGATCCGGAACGCTCCACGATGCCCGTCGCGTGGGCGGTCTGGCTTCCAGTCACCCCTGCACTGCGGCATTCGCACCCGAGTACGGTAAGCGCGCCGGCCGCGTTCCCGCCCGTTGGCCCGCCGGAAACGACGACGGCCCGGCGATGAGGCCGGGCCGTCGGGGATCAGGCCGCCGGACGGTACGCCGTCCGGCGTGCCGTCACAGTCCGCAGAAGCAGTACGCCAGCGACTTCACCGGCGCGCCGTTGCGGTCCTTCAGCGCGTTCTCGACGAAGCGCAGCTGGGCCTCGGTCTCCGGCATGGTCCTGGCCAGCACATTGCGCGCCAGCCCGGAATCCTGCAGCAGGGCCGCGCCCATGCGGCTGCCGGCGAAGCCGCTCATGAACTGCTCGAACGGGCTGCCGGCCTTTTCCACGTAGCGCACGCGGTACTTGCCGCGCTCGCCCAGCTTGGCGCGCTCGGCCGCATCGGCGACCGCGTCGGACAGGCCGCCCAGTGCATCGACCAGACCGCGCTCCTGCGCCTGCAGGCCGCTCCAGACCCGGCCGCGGGCGACCTGGTCCACCGCCTCGACGCTGGTGCCGCGCGCCTGCGCGACCTTGCCGGTGAAATCGGCGTAGCCCTTGTTGATCACGCTCTGGATCACCTGGCCCACTTCCGGATCCAGCGGGCGGGTCACGTCGAACGCACCGGCGAAGCGGGTGGTGCCCACGCCGTCGGTGTGCACGCCGATCTTGTCCAGGGTGCGGGTGAAGTTGGGGATCAGGCCGAAGATGCCGATCGAACCGGTGATGGTCGATTCGTCGGCATAGATGCGGTCGGCATTCATGCTGATCCAGTAGCCGCCGGACGCGGCCAGGTCGCCCATCGACACCACCACCGGCTTGCCGGCGGCCTTGAGCTGCTCGACCTCGCGGCGGATCTGCTCGGAGGCGAACACCTCGCCACCGGGCGAATCCACGCGCAGGACCACGGCCTTCACGTCGTCGTCGTCGCGGGCCTGGCGCAGCAGCGCGGCGGTGGACTCGCCACCGATGCGGCCGGCCGGCTGGTCGCCGCCGGTGATCTCGCCCTCGGCCACGACCACGGCGACCTGCGCGCGGTTGTCGACCGGCGAACGCTTCGCATCGAGCTGCTGCATGTAGCCGGCCAGGTCGACGTTGCGGAAGCCGCGGTCGTCGTCCTCGTCGGCCACGCCGTTCTCGGCCATCAGCGCATCAACTTCCTCGCGCGTCTTCAGCCCGTCGACCAGCTTCTGCTCCAGCGCATGCTTGGCCAGGTCGCCGCCGGCGGCCTCGATGCCGGCAGCGAGGTTGTCGACACCGGCCGCCAGCTGCGCGGCATCGATCCCGCGCGCCGCGGCGACATCGCCGAGGTAGCGCTGCCAGATGTCGTTCATCCAGAACAGGTCGGCTTCCTTCGACTCGGCCGAGGCCGCGTCGAGGATGTAGGGCTCGGCCGCGGACTTGTACTCGCCGACGCGGAACAGGTGCATGTCCACGCCGAGCTTTTCCTGCAGGCCCTGGCGGTAGTACTGGCGATAGCGCCCCAGACCCTCAAGCATCAGCCCGCCCATCGGGTCCAGGTAGATCTCGTCGGCCTGCGCGGCCAGCAGGTACTGCGACTGCGAGATGTTCTCGCCGAAGGCCACCACCGGCTTGCCCGACTCGCGCAGGTCGGCCAGCGCGCGCGCGACCTCGCGCATCGAGGCGTAGCCGCCGGGCTGGAACTTGTCGAACTGCAGCAGCACGCGCCCGATCCGGGCATCGTCCTTGGCCGCCTCGATCACGCGCAGCAGGTCGCGCAGCTGGACCTCGTCGGCCGAGCTGTCGCCCAGCGCCTTGGTGAAGGCGCGGGTGACCGGGTCGGCGGTGTACTGCTCGACCAGGCGACCCTGCGGAGCGATCACCAGAGTGGTGCCGTCCTGCAGCGGCTTGACCCCGCTGCCGCGGCCGAGCGCGGCCAGGAACACGATCAGGATCAGGAACAGCAGGCCGAAGAACAGGAGGTTCAGGATCAGCCTGCGGGTGAAGTTCATCACGTCCCACAGCCCCACGAAGAACGTGGCGATGGGATTGCGGGGACGCAGGGGAGGCGGATTCATCGATTGCTCCGGCAGACGGACGTCTGGATGTTCGTATTCAGGGCCAGCATAGCGGCTGGGACCAGGGGTTTCATGCGCCTGAAGTCACTGTGCCCGCCGGGGCCGGCAGATGCTTCAGGCTGTAGGACAGGCGCAGGCCCATCAGCACGGCCGCGGCGGTCAGGCCGATGATCAGGCCGGTCCACATGCCCTGCGGGCCGTAGCCCAGCCACAGCCCGAGCCCGGCGCCCAGCGGCATGCCCAGGCCCCAGTAGGACAGCATCGCCAGGAACATCGGCACCCGCGTGTCGCGCAGGCCGCGCAGCGAGCCGGCCGACATCACCTGGATGCCGTCCGGGAACTGGAACGCCGCCGCGTACAGCAGCAGGCTGGAGGCCAGCGCCGCCACCGCCACGTCGCTGGTGTAGACCGCGACGATCGCGTCGTGGCCCAGCAGCAGCACCGCGGCGGAAACGCTCTGGGTGATCAGCACGATCACGTAGCCGGCGCGGGCGGCACGGCGCACGCCGTCGGACGAGCCGGTGCCCAGCGCGTGGCCGACGCGCACCGTGGTGGCTTCGGCCAGGCCCATCGGCACCATGAAGCACAGCGCCGAGACGTTGATCGCGATCTGATGCGCGGCGGCCGGGACCTCGCCCAGGCGTGCGATCAGCAGCGCGGTGGCGATGAACAGCCCGCCTTCCATCAGCACGGTCACGCCGATCGGCAGGCCGGTCGCCAGCAGGCCGCGCAGTGCGCTCCAGCGCGGCGCTTCCAGATGCGAGAACAGCGCCAGCGGCGCGAACCGGCGCGAATTGGCCAGGTACAACGCGAACGACAGCGCCTGCAGCCACATCACCACGGCCGAGGCGATGCCCAGACCACCGGCGCCCAGTTCGGGGATCGGGCCGATACCGAAGGTCAAGGCGTAGCCCAGCGGCGCCAGCACCGCCAGCCCGCCGAAGCCCAGCAGCATGGTCGGCAGCGTCCAGTGCAGGCCTTCGCTGAGGTAGCGCATGCAGAAGTACAGGATCAGCGCCGGCACGCCCCAGCGCACGCCATGCAGGAAGGCGGTCGCGCCGGGAATGATGTCGGCGGCGATGCCGAACGCGGCCAGCCCGTACGGCGCCGCGCTGAGGAAAGCGAACATCAGCAGGCCCAGGCCGACGCCGAGCCACAGCGCCTGCCGGAACAGCGGCCCGATCTGGTCGCGGCGGCCGGCGCCGTCGAGCTGCGAGATCGACGCGGTCAGCGCGATCAGGGTGCCGATCGGCACCATCATCGGCAGCCACAGCAGCGCCGTGCCCACCGTGACCGAGGCCAGCGTGCGGGTGCCGTGGTGGCCGGCGATGACGTTGTCGACGAAGCTGATCAGGCCGGTGGAGACATGGCCCAGTACCAGCGGAAGAGCGAGCGAAGCGGTGGCGCGCAGCTCGTGGCCGAGGCGTGGCGCCGGCCGGGATGTGGTGGACATGAGGGACACACGATGCGGGCTGCGGCCGTGCGGAGAGCACTGGCACCGGGCCTCGGCGGGCCGCTATCTTAGCCGCTGACCGGGGACCGCACCATGACAGCCACCAGCGACAGCCATCCGGTGGCGTGCGCCAACTGCGCCACGCCGCTGCAGGGAGCGTACTGCCACCAGTGCGGGCAGACCGCGCACAGCCCGGTCCGCAGCTTCGCGCACGCGGTCGAGGAGGTGTTCGAGTCGTTCTGGCACCTGGACGGGCGCATCTTCCGGACCCTGCGCCGGCTGTTGGTGCCCGGTGGCCTCGCGGACGATTACCTGCACGGCCGGCGCGCGCCCTACGTCGCGCCGATGCGGCTGTTCGTGATCCTGTGCGTGCTGACCTTCTTCGTCGGCAAGGGCGCGGTGAACATCGGCGACGTGGTGCGCGGCGACGCGTCCGGCGACGCCACCACGACCAGCACCCAGCAGGCCCTGGCGCGGGCGACCTCGATCGAGGAAGTGCGGCGGATCCGCGACGACGCACTGGCCGGGCTCGAGCAGGCGCGCGACCAGGCCGGGCCGGGCATGGTGCGGATGCGCCCGGTCTTCGAACGCGGCATCGCGGCCGTCCATGTCGCGGCGGACCGGCGCATGGTCGCCCTCGGCGGCGTGGCCGAGGCGCCGGCCGGCATGGATCCGGACGCGCCGCTGGTCGTCTCGGTCGCCGATGACGACGCGGGCTGGATGGCGCGGCAGCTGCGGCGGATCCAGGAGAACGCGCCGCGGCTGCAGAAGGATCCGGAGCTGTTCAAGTACGCGTTCCTGGGCAGCGTGCCGACCGCGCTGTTCGTGCTGGTGCCGCTGTTCGCGCTGCTGCTCACGCTGTTCTACGTGACCACCGGGCGCTTCTACCTGGAGCACCTGGTGGTGGCGCTGTACAGCCATGCCTTCCTCTGCCTGGCGCTGCTGGGGCAGTTCGCGCTGGTCGCGGCCGGCCGCTGGATCATGCCGCATGCCGCACCGCTGGCCGCCGCGCTGGACTGGGTCGCACTGGCGCTGTGGCTGTGGATGCCGGTGTACCTGCTGCTGATGCAGAAGCGGGTCTACCGCCAGGGCTGGCCACTGACCACGCTGAAGTTCTTCGGCATCGGCGGCCTGTATGCCGGTGCGCTGATGCTGTGCGCGATGGGCCTGGCGGTGGTGAGCCTGGTCCGGCTCTGAGCGGTGGCTCAGCGCAGCCGCTGCGCCAGCCACGCCGCACGTTGCGGTGGCGCCTGGGCCAGCAGCTCGCGGCGCAGCGCATCGCGGGCGTGGCCGGGGGTGCGCTGCGACAGCACCGCCAGCTGCGCGCGTTGTTCGGGGCCGAGCTGGCGTACCGCCAGCAGCACCGCATCGCGCTCTTGCTCCGGGACGTAACCGAGCAACGGCTGCAGCGCCGGGTAGTCGGCCCCGAGCGCGGGCCCCAGGCGCCAGCCGGCGCGCTCCATCCGGTCGAGCGCGACGAAACGGGACTGCAGCGCGAGCTGGCTGTCGCCATCGAGCGCATCGAACGCGACGGCGCTCTCGCGCAGCCGCGCCTGTTCGACCGCATCGAGCGCCGCCCATGCCGCGTCCAGCCCGGCGCCTCCCACGTCCAGCGCAGGCGCCGGCGGGATCGGTGTGTCGGCGGCCGCTTCCACCGGCGTCTCTTCGCGCTCCAGCCGCGAGGCCGGCGCGCCCGCCGCATACCAGGACAGCAGATCCATCCGTGCGATGACCGGGTCCGCCGGCGGTTCGGGCATCGCGGCCGGCAGCATCGGTTCCGGTGCCGGGCCCGAGTAGGCCGGCAATGGCTCGACCAGGATCGGCCCGCGATCGCGCACGCGCACGTCGTCTGGATCGGCCACCTCGTCCTGGGTCGCCAGGCCGACCGGCCAGGACCGGTCCCGGGTCGCGACCAGCGCAACGGCGCAGAGCAGCACGACCAGCAGGATCCAGGGCCAGCGACGGCGCGGCCGGCGGGCAGACCGCGCGTCCGTCTCCCGGGTGGGAGTCTTGGTTGCGGTCGGGGCGAGAGAGTCCGGCGGCGATCCTGCCGGCGCCGCAGCCAGCGCCTGCTCGCGCAGCGCCGCCAGCCGGGCCAGGCGCGCCGGCGGCAGATCACGGCCGGCCTGGTGCACGCCCTCGGCCAGACGCCGCCAGGCGACCGCATCCGGCCTGCCGCCGGCATCCCGCGGGCAGGCCGTCGCCAGCGTCTGCTCATAGGCCGGCACCTCGACCGACAGGATCGTGGCGGCCTCGTCCTCGTGCAGGCCGCCGGCAAGACGCAGCAGCAGGGCGCGCCGGGGCGCCGGGGCCATCCCGGCCAGCGCCGCCAGGCCCTCGGGCCAGCGCCCGGCCGTGGTCTCCGGCAGGGCCACCAGCAGGCGCCAGAACGCCGCGGGCCACTCGGCCATCGGCAGGCGCTCGGCCTGGGTGCGGAAGGCCCGGATCGCCGCCGCCAGCGCGCGCTCCGCGCGTGCCCCGTCACCGCCCTGCAGCCACAGGAACAGGAAGGCGCGGCGCTCGGCTCCTTTCAGGAAGGCCACCAGCGCGGCGGGGATCTCGGCAGCCTGGTTCAACGTACGCGTCTGCATGGACTACTGCTCATCGGGCGCCATCATAGCCGCCGCCGCCACCGCTGCCCGATCCGACAGCGCTTGACTTCCAGCTCCGGTCAGGTTCGGTACGCCCAGGCCGGGACGAGGGTTGTGCACAGCGGCAATCCCTGCCATATCCGGCGGCGACTGCACACCCCACCCGGTTGCGTTCAGCAGGGTTTCACGGATATCCACTTGATTTTGAATGATATTTTTTGATGGCGCTTTTTTGACCAACCTGAGCGGGTGGCTTGTGGCAGCGTGCTTGCGGCGTGAACCATCGGCCTGATGCACAGGCTTATCCACAGCTTGTGTGGATAAATCGAAAAGTCCTTCCGCAACGGCCGTTTAGCGCCGTAACCGTGAGCCGGCGCACAGCAATGGCATGCAACCCGGTGAGCGGCATGTCGCGTCGCTGCCGCCAAGCCGCAGCCGGGTAGTGCCCGCACCAGAAGCGTGCAGCGGTCGCCGGCCCGCCGGGCCGAAGCGGCGTCCTGAATGGCCCGGGTAAACTGGCGCGATGCCTGCTCCTCCCTGCCTGCGCATCGCCCTGCCGGTGCCGCTCCCCCGCCTGTTCGACTACCTGCCGCCCGACGGGACGGCGGCATCGGACGCGCTGGTCGGCTGCCGGGTGCGGGTGCCGTTCGGCAACCGCGAACTGGTCGGCCTGGTCGCCGCCTGCGGGCCGGCTGACACCTATGCCGAGCTGCGCCAGGCCATCGCCGTGCTCGACCCGGTCCCGCTGCTGGCCGGCGAACTGCTCGACTCGCTGCGCTGGCTGGGCCGCTACACCCACGCGCCGCTGGGCGAGGTGCTGACCACCGCGCTGCCGGTGGCGCTGCGCAATGGCGATCCGCTGGCCGACACCCACGCCTGGGCCTGGCAGCTGACCGAGGCCGGCCGCACCGGCCTGGACGGCCTGCGCCGCGGCAGCCGCCCGCGTCATCTGGCCGAACTGCTGGCCGGCGGCCCGCGGCTGGAGGACGTGCTGGGCAGCGTGCTGGAGGGTTGGCGCAGCGCCGCCCGCAGCCTGGCCGAACGCGGCTTCGTCGAGCGGATCGCGGTGGCCGCCGCCGACACCGCGCCGGCGCCGCAGCCCGGCCCGGTCCTGAACGACGAACAGCGGCAGGCGCTCGACGCGCTGCGCGCCCTGCCCGGCTTCGCCCCGGTGCTGCTGGAAGGCGTGACCGGCAGCGGCAAGACCGAGGTCTACCTGCAAGCGATCGCCGACTGCCTGGCCCGCGGCCGCCAGGCGCTGGTGCTGGTCCCGGAGATCGGCCTGACCCCGCAGACCCTGGCCCGCTTCCGCGCGCGCCTGGGCGTGCCGGTGCATGCGCTGCACTCCGGCCTGGCCGACGGCGAGCGTGCCCGCGTGTGGGCCGCGGCCTGGCGCGGCGAGGCGCGGGTGATCGTCGGCACCCGCTCGGCGGTGTTCACCCCGTTGCCCGACGGCGGCCTGATCGTGATCGACGAG
Source organism: Xanthomonas sp. XNM01 (assembly GCF_014851915.1). Taxonomy (GTDB): domain Bacteria; phylum Pseudomonadota; class Gammaproteobacteria; order Xanthomonadales; family Xanthomonadaceae; genus Pseudoxanthomonas. Next base: position 156,061 of record NZ_JACVAP010000006.1, on the reverse strand, counting down.
GAGCACGACGGCAGCTACAAGCAGCAGGACGGCATCCGCTACCACGCGCGCGATTTCGCCCTGGTGCGCGGCAAGGCGCTGGGCGTGCCGGTGCTGCTGGGCAGCGCCACGCCGTCGCTGGAAACGCTGCACAACGCCCGTGCGGGCCGCTACGCGCATCTGCGCCTGCGCCAGCGCGCCGGCGGCGCGCAGCCGCCGACGGTGCGGATCATCGACGTGCGCAAGCGCCCGCTGCAGGCCGGCCTCGCCCCGGACACGCTGGGCATGATCGAGGCCGCGCTCGCCGACGGCGGCCAAATTCTGGTGTTCAAGAACCGCCGCGGCTATGCGCCGGTGCTGCTGTGCCACGACTGTGGCTGGAGCGCGCGCTGCCCGCGCTGCAGCACCGAGCTGCATGGCAGCCCGATGACCGTGCATGCCGGTGGCGGCAAGCTGGTCTGCCACCACTGCGGCCATCGCCAGAGCCGGCCGCAGGCCTGCCCGGACTGCGCCAGCCTGGCGCTGCAGCCGCAGGGCATCGGCACCGAACGGCTGGAGGAACTGCTGGCCGAACGCTTTCCCGACGTGCCGGTGCTGCGCATCGACCGCGGCACCACTGCGCGCCGCGACGGCCTGGCGAAGCTGCTCGGCGAACTGGGCGAGCGCCCGGGCATCCTGGTCGGCACCCAGATCCTGGCCAAGGGCCACGACCTGCCGCACCTGACCCGGGTGGTCGTGGTCGGCGTCGACGAGGGTCTGTTCTCCTCCGACTTCCGTGCCGGCGAGAAGCTGGCCCAGTTGCTGATCCAGGTCGCCGGGCGTGCCGGACGCGCGCAGCGCCGTGGCGAGGTCTGGTGGCAGACCCACCATCCCGACCATCCGCTGCTGCACGCGCTGATCGGCGGCGGCTACGACCGCGTCGCCGACGACGAGCTCGCGCTGCGCGCCGCCGCCGGCTTCCCGCCGTCGGCCCATCTGGCGATGCTGCGCGCCGAGGCCCAGCACGTCGATGCCGCCACCGCCCTGCTGCGTGCGGCCAAGGCCACGCTGCAGGCGGCGCTGCCGCGCGGCAATCCGGCCCAGATCAGCCTGCTCGGCCCGATCCAGGCGCCGATGCCGCGCCGCGCCGGCCTGCACCGGATGCAGCTGCTGCTGTCCTCGCCGACGCGCCCGGCCCTGCACGCGCTGCTCGACGCCGCCCTGCCCGGCATCCATGCATTGCCCGAGGCGCGGCGCGCGCGCTGGTCGCTGGATGTGGATCCGGTGGATCTGTACTGACGTCATGCGCTCACCGGCTGCGGGTATCGGACCGCCGTCGACACTCCACAGCGATGCAGCGGCATCGGCCGCCGTGATCGCCAGCGCTCACGCCGCCAGCGGAAACTCCAGCCTCAGGCGGGTGCCACCGCCATGGGACTCCAGCTGCAGCGGCCCGCCCAGGCGCAGCGCACGCTGGCGCATGCTGGCGATGCCGGCCCCGCCCTCGCCCGGAGCGCCAGCGGACGCAGCGCCGACGCCGTCGTCGCTGACCTCGACCCGGAGGCTGCCGTGCTCGCGCGCCACCGTGACCTCGACCTGGCGTGCGCGGCTGTGGCGGAACACGTTGGTCAGCGACTCCTGCAGCAGCCGCAGCAGGTCCAGGCTGCGGCCACTGCCAAGCTCGACCCCGGCCAGGTCCCGCAGCGACCAGTTGACCTCGATCCCCGCCGCTTCCATCAGCCGCGTACTGCGGTGGCGCAGCGGTGCGATCAGTTCCTCCAGGTCAGCATGCTCACGCGCGGTGCTGTCGATCACCAGCCGCAGGTCGTCGCGGATCTCGCACAGCAGCGCCACCACGACCCCGCGCGGCGGATCCTGCGGCGCCTGCTCCAGCCGCGCGATCGCGCCGACCAGGGTGCCGCCGAAGCCGTCGTGCAGGTCGCGCACCAGCTGCAGCCGCTCGCCGGCACGGCCATGCGCCAGTTCCAGCGCATGCTGCCGGTTGAGCGAATCGGCCAGCTCGGCGGTCGCCTGCCGGACCTTCTGCTCCAGCTCCGCGTTGAACCCCTCGACCCGCCGCATCGCGCTGACGAACCGGTAGGCCAGCAGGAAGCCGATGCCGGCCAGGGTGAACAGCGAGGTCAGCCCGAGCAGATAGGTGCCGCTGCGCAGCCAGCCCATGAACACGGCCATGTCGTGGAACGACACCACGATCGGCGCCAGCACGCACAGCGCCAGCACCGTGGTGTCCACGCGCCGGCGGCGCCAGGCATGGACCAGGAAGAAGCCGATCGCCACGTAAAAGAACGCCGCGCCCAACACGATCCACGGCGTGCGGGCAGGCCCCATCCAGCCCGGCAGCAGCAGCGCGCACAGCACCGCCGCCACGCAGACCGCGCCCATCGCGCGCTCGATCCAGGGAAAGCGGCGCTCGCAGTAACGCAGCAGGAACATCGTGTAGCTGCATGCCGCGCAGACGTACATCGCGGCGATGAAGGCCTGCCAGCCATCGGTGGTCGGAAACGGCCACGGGCTGGAAACGATGAAGTTGGCGTTGTACAGCGAGCCGCTGAGTTCGGTCAGCGCGAACCAGCCGTAGACGCTGTCGTTGCGCCGCAGCAGCCAGACCATCAGGAAGATCGCGCCGAGCACGCCGGCCATCGCCAGGTTGACCAGCTTGATGTCGTAGCGGCGCAGGTGTTCGCGCCGGAACTGCGCCTGCACCTGCGCGGGCTCGCCGACCACCACCGCGCCCAGCCCCGGCTGGTATGCCGACAGGCCCGACACCCGCAGCAGCAGCGTGTTCTCGCCCTGCCGCAGCAGCGGTGGCGACAGCAGGAAGTACTGCGGGCGGACCCAGCCGCGCGACAGCGGCTCGACCAGCTGCGGATCGCGCGCGATCAGGCTGCCGTTGAGCTGGATCGCGCCGGCCATGCACAGGTAGTCCACCAGCAACCCGACCGGCTGCGTCGCGTCCTGCTGCTGCCAGCGCAGCCGGTACCAGACCACGCCGTCATGCTCGGGCCAGCGCGCGGTCCACACATCCATCAGCTGCACCGGCTCCCAGCCTTCTTCGGGAGGCTGCTGCTGGTCCCAGCCGCCCCGTACGGCTTCGGCCTGGACCAGGCTGCGCGTCGCCGGCGGATCGGGATCGACCGCGGCGGCGGCGGCGCCGGGCAGGACCAACAACGCCAGCAGGCAGAGCCGCCGCACGACAGCCCTCATCCGATCAGGCCCAGCGCGCGCGCCTCGAACACCGCCGCGGTGCGCGAGCCGACCGCCAGCTTGCGGTAGATGCTCTTGGTGTGGCCTTCGATGGTCAGGCGCGAGAGCTGCAGCAGGTCGGCGATCTCGCGGTTGCTGTAGCCGCGCGCGACCAGCCGCAGGATCTCCGACTCGCGCGCCGACAGCGCCGGCGCTTCCGGCCGCGGAGCCGGGTCGGCAACGGCGGGCACGGCCGACATCACCTCCAGGATCCTGCGCGCGATCATCGGGTCGATCGGCGCGCCGCCGCGCTGCAGGCTGCGCAGCGACATGCACAGCTCCACGTCCTCGCTGCTCTTGAGCAGATAGCCGATCGCTCCGGCGCGGATCGCCGCCAAAATCGTGTCCTCTGCGGCCTAGGCCGAGACGATGACCGCGGCGGTCCCGAGCGCCTGTGCGCCGATCCAGCCGATCAGGTCGATGCCGCTGCCATCGGGGAGGTCGACATCGACCAGCGCCAGCGGATAGGTGCCGGCCCGCAGCAGGCCATGCGCCGAGGCGGCGTCGCCGGCCACGTCGACACGGACATCGCCGCCGACCACGTCCTGCAGCAGGCGCCGCATGCGCCGTGCGGATGCAGCGTCGTCCTCGACGACCAGGACCGGGTCGCAGGCGACCGGAGAGAGAGACATGACCATGGCGTGGCGACGACCCAGGCGTTGCATGCGGTTCCGCATGCAGTCTAGCCTGCACCCCCAGGCACGGCCGGAGGCCGCTTCCACCCACCAGCCAGAACGTGATCGGCTGCGCAGGATCGACGCACCGGATCACGCGGGCGGCCGCCATGCACCGCCCGCGACGGGCATCGCCGCTGCCCGCACCGGCGATGATGCGCCTGGCCAGCGAGCGCCACACCCCCTGATTTCGGGGATGGCGCGCCTACGCAGCGCCAGCGCACGATCCGGCCCTGAAGCGCCGGGCACACGGGTGTCCAGCCGTCTCCGGAGCCGAACATGCGCCAGAACCGCCTGAGCCAGCAGATCCTCGTCCTTCTCCTTGCCGGTGGCGCCTGCAGTGCCGCCTGGGCCGGCGTCGCCTGCCAGATGATGACGCCCGACGGCACCGACATCGGCGCTGGCGGCTCCACCCCCGGCGACGAGGCCGGGGATTTCGTCAACAGCCTCGCCTGCGGCCGCGACGTCAACGCGAACTCTGCCAACGCAGTCGGCATCGGGGTGAACGTGGTCGCCGGCTCCCGCAGCGTAAGCATCGGCACCCACATTCCCCGCAGTGGCAGCAGCTCGGTCACGATCGGTGCCTTCAGCGAGACGGTCCAGCCCTACTCGGTCGCGCTCGGCGCCTTGGCCTCGGCGACGAACTGGGGCACGATGGCCCTCGGCGCACAGTCCAGCGCGACCGGCAGCTTTTCCAGCGCATTCGGATACCTCACCACCGCCTCGGGCGTGAACAGCACCGCCATCGGCGGCTTCTACGGCAGCGAGAGCACCAGCATCGTCGAGCGGCGCCGGACACGCGCCACCGGCGATTACGCTGTCGCGCTCGGCAATGCCGCCGGGGCGCAGGCGACCCGCGCGAGCGCACTGGGCACCGATAGCACGGTCGCCACCGGCGCGGACAATGCCGTCGCCCTCGGTGCGGCATCGTACGCAGGCGAAGCCGACACCGTGTCGCTCGGCCACGCCGCCGATGATCCGGGCCCCGATGGCACCGCCTACGGCAGCGCGCTGCGCCGCCGCGTCGTCCATCTGGCCGACGGCATCGGCGACAACGATGCCGCCAGCATCGGCCAGCTGCGCGCGTTCGCCACCGCCCTGGGCGGCGGCGCCGGCTGGAGCGGCGGCGTGCTCACCGCGCCCGGCTACGCGATCCAGGGCAACAGCTATGCCGACATCGGCGCGGCCTTCGCCGCGGTCGACACACGACTCACCCAGCTCGGCGCGCTGGCGGGTGGCGGAACCGACGCGGTGCAGTACGACGATGCCAGTGGCGCCACGCTGACCCTGAGCGGCAGCGGTGGCACCCGTGTCGGCAACCTCGCCGATGGCCAGGCCGCGGACGACGCGGTCAACAAGGGCCAGATGGACGCCGGCGATGCCGGCACCCTGCAGGCTGCCGGCGACTACACCGATGCGGTCGCGGCCAGCACGCTGCAGTCGGCGAACGACTACACCGATGCCGCCGTCGCGCAGACGCTGGATGCCGCCAACGGTTACACCGACGCGACCGCCGCACGCACCCTGGAATCGGCCAACGCCTACACCGACGCCGCCGCGAGCCAGAACCTTGAGGCCGCCAACGACTACAGCGACGCCGCCGCCGCACAGGCGGTCCAGTCCGCCAACACCTACACCGATGCCAGTGCCGCACGTACGCTGGAATCGGCCAGCGCTATGCCGACAACGGCGATGCGCAGACACTGCAGGCCGCGAACCGCTACACCGACAGCAGCATCCAGTATCTGGACGACCGTTTCACGGCGCTGCGCCACGACACCGAGCATCGCTTCCAGGCACTGGACCGCCGTATCGACAGCATTGCCGCGATGGGCGGCGCGATGTCCGCGGCGGCGATGAACACCGCCGGCCTGTCCGGTGCCAACCGGCTGGGCGTCGGCGTTGCAAGCCAGGGGGGGCAGTCGGCCCTGGCGGTGGGTTACCAGCGCCTGGTGGGTCCGCGCGCCAGCGTCTCGCTGTCGGCCGGTTTCTCGGGCGAGGACCGCAGCATGTCGGCAGGCGCCGGTTTCAGCTGGTAACGGGTTTCAGGGGGCGCTCCTTCTTGCACATGGAGGTGCAGGAAGGAACGTATCGCGGCCATCGCGCGCAACCAGCCGCGATGGCTCCGGCGTACCGCAGCACCCGCCGTCATGTCCACGCGCCAACAAAGGAGCGCTGTCGCATCGGACAGCTGGGTACGGCGCGACGCCGGCATCGCGGATCCATTCGATTCGAACGCACTGGCTGCCGGACGATGCGCGCCACCGGGGCCGGGTCCGCAGTGGATGTCCAGCAGAGGTCCGGTGGGCGCGCGGCCTCGCCTCAGGCCGGCGGTTTCTTCGCGGCGCCACGCTTGGGTTTGTCGCGTACCCACAAGGTCTTGCCGTCCTGCCGGATCTCGAACAGGCCGGTCGCGCGGACCAGGTCGCTGAGCTTGCGATACCCGTAATTGCGCGGGTCCAGCGAGGCCTGGTTGGCGATCTGCTTGCCGACCGCGCCCAGGTGGGCCCAGCCATCGTCCTCGGCCTCCGCGTCGACCGCACCGCGCAGCAGCTGCACCAGGCGGGTATCGCCGCGCAGCGCCTTCTCGTCCTTGCGGGTGGCGGCGGGGCCTTCGGCATCGTCGGCTGGCGCTGCACCCAGCGCCTCCAGGTAGGTGAACTTGGAACAGGCATTGACGAACGGCGCCGGCGTCTTGCGCTCGCCGAAGCCGTAGACGCGCACGCCGTCGGTCAGCAGGCGCATCACCAGCGGCGTGAAATCGGCATCGCTGGAGACGATCGCAAAGGCATCCAGGTTGCGCGCGTACAGCAGGTCCATCGCGTCGATCACCATCGCCATGTCCGAGGCGTTCTTGCCGCTGCTGTAGGCGAACTGCTGGATCGGGCGGATCGCGTACTCGTGCAGCACCGCCTCCCACCCGCGCAGGTGCGGGTTCTTCCAGTTGCCGTAGGCGCGGCGCACGTTGGCCACGCCGTAGCGCGCGACCTCGGTGAGGACCTGGTCGATCTTGGCCGCCGGTGCGTTGTCGGCATCGATCAGCAGGGCGATGCGGGGCTGCTGGGCATCCATCGTTCGATTCCTCCTCGTTGCCGGTACGGCGCAGGCCGGAGCATGGCGGCGACCGGTCATCATCGCTCGGTCTGCAGCCGGGCGACGCCTGCCGTCCCAGCTTACCGCCCGCTGATGGCGATCCTGCTGCCGTCGGCCAGGATCAGCGCGCCGTCGCCGACGCGCTCGCTGTGTTCGTCCACGGTGATGAAGTCGGCCTCGATCCGGCCGCTGCCGCGGCTGCCGACCAGGTCGAAGGCATAGCCGTCGCCGCGCATCGACCAGGACGCCTCGCGGTCGATCCTGGCCTCGCGCAGGTCGCCCAGGTGGCGGCGCACCTGCGGATGGGTGCGCAGCGCGGCGGTCGCCTGCCGGACGAAAGCGCTGTCCTGCGGCGCGAAGTTCTCCGGCATCGCCTCGGCGGCCGATTCCTGCGGGAACGGGGCTTCGCCGTCGAAGCGGATCTCGCGGCCGTCCGACAGGGTCAGCACGCCCGGCCCCAACCGCTCGGTGTCGGCGTCGACGGTGATGAAGTCGGCCACGATCCGGCCGCTGCCGGCGCTGCCGGTCACGTCGAAGCCGAAGGTCTCCATGCCCGGGGCGTCGGCGGTCGCCTGGGGGACATGCACGAAGCGCTCGATCCTGCCCAGGTGTTCGGCGGTCAGGGGATAGCGCTGCACCGCGGCGCGCGCCTGCTGCTCGAACGGGCCCTGCCCTGGATGCTCCGGAACGTCCTCGGCGGCATCCTCGCCCGGCATCGGCGGCTCGCCGTCGAAGCGGATCACGCGGCCGTCGGTCAGGGTCAGCGTGCCGGCGCCCAGGCGCTCGGTGTCGGCATCGATGGTGATGAAATCGGCCGACAGCATGCCGCTGCCCTCGCTGCCGACCACGTTGAAGACGAAGGTCAGCGCGCCACCGGCGGCCATCGTCGCATCGTCGTCGTAGCTGAAGCGCTGGATCCGGCCCAGGTGGCGGGCGGTCTCGGGATAGCGCTGCACCGCAGCGCGCGCCTGCTGGGCGAACAGGCTGTCGTCGGTGATGACCGGGTCGCCCTCCAGACCGGCATCGGCGCCACCGGACGGCAGCGCGAACTGGCGGCCGTCGGCGAGCGTGAGCACGCCATCGGCGAGGATCTCGTTGTTGGGCCCGTCGGAGATGAACTGCCCGCGGACCGTTCCCGAGGCCAGCGTGCCCTCGACCCGGAACACGAATTCGTCCGATCCCTCGGCTTTGCCGGTGGCGATGAAGTCCATCGACATGTCGCGGATGGTGCCCAGGTGCTCTTGGATCACCGGATCGGCCTGCAGGGCCGCGCGGGCCTGGCCGGAGAACATCAGCCAGCCGCCGCCGACCACCGCCGCCACCGCGCCGACCACCAGCAGCACGAACAGCAGCACGCCACCCAGCACCCACCACAGCACGCGCGAGGAGGACGGCCGCGGCGGAGCGGGTGGAGGCGGTGGAAGGACCTGGGCCGGGACGGGGGGCGGGACGGCGTGGGACATGGACGGCGTTGCATCCTGCGGAAAGGTGGGCGCCACGATGCCATATCACGCGGTCAGCACGCGCGCCTGCGGCTGCGCAGGCATCATGTCTGCGACAGAACGCAAGGAATCGAACCCACATGACGCTGCCCCACGTTGTCGTCGTCGGTGGAGGTTTCGCCGGCCTGGCCACGGTCCGCGCGCTGGCGAAGGCGCCGGTGCGGATCACCCTGGTGGACCGGCGCAACCACCACCTGTTCCAGCCGCTGCTGTACCAGGTCGCCACCGCCGGCCTGTCGGCACCGGACATCGCCGCGCCGCTGCGCCACATCCTGCACCGGCAGCGCAACGTGCAGGTCTGGCTGGGCGAGGTCGAACAGGTGCTGCCGGAACAGCGCCGGCTGCAGCTGGCCGGCGGCCGCACGCTGGACTACGACTACCTGATGCTGGCCACAGGCGCGACCCACGCCTATTTCGGCAACGACCACTGGGCCGACCATGCGCCCGGCCTGAAGACGCTGGGCAACGCGCTCAACATCCGCCGCCGGCTGCTGATGGCCTTCGAGCGCGCCGAGATGGAGACCGACCCGGACGCGCGCCAGGCCTGGCTGGATTTCGCCATCGTCGGCGGCGGACCCACCGGCGTGGAACTGGCCGGCACCCTGGCCGAGATCGCGCGGCACACGCTGAAGAACGAGTTCCGCCACATCGACCCGCGGCTGGCGCGCGTGCGCCTGATCGAGGCCGGGCCGCGGGTGCTGCCCTCGTTCCCCGAGGACCTGACCGACAAGGCGCGCCGCCAGCTGGAGAAGCTCGGCGTCGACGTGGTGACCGGCACGCCGGTCGCGCACATCGACGCGGACGGCTACCGCCTGGGCGACACCTTCGTGCCGGCACGGACCGTGCTGTGGGCGGCCGGCGTGGCGGCCTCGCCGCTGGGCGCCAGCCTGGGCGTGCCGCTGGACCGCGCAGGACGCGTGCAGGTCGAATCCGATCTCAGCGTGCCCGGTCACCCAGAGCTGTTCGTCGCCGGCGACCTGGCGGCGCTGCAGCAGGACGGGCGCCCGATCCCCGGCGTGGCGCCGGCGGCCAAGCAGATGGGCGCGCACGTGGCCGACACGATCCGGCGGCGCCTGCGCGGCGACACCAGCGCGCGGCCGTTCCGCTACCGCGACCAGGGCAACCTGGCCACGATCGGGCGCATGGCCGCCATCGTCCACATCGGCAGGCTCAAGCTGTCCGGCGTGGTCGCCTGGTGGATCTGGCTGGCCGCGCATGTGTTCTTCCTGATCGGCTTCCGCAACCGGATCGTGGTGCTGCTGAACTGGGCGATGGCCTACTGGAGCTACCGGCGTGCGGCGCGGATCATCTTCGGCAGCCCGAAGGACGATGCGGCCACACCGGCGGTGAAGAAGCCGGACGCGGCCTGAGCCGTCGGCCGCAACCGGTCGGCTCCGGGCGGATGGAGCACCGGTGCCAGCGCGTCCCGGCGCATTCGCGCTCCGTGTACTTGGCGGCGTCGGAAGCGACCACTGCCGGTGCGTCGCGCCGGCGGCAAGCGGTTCCGCCAGGGCGCCGGCCGTTCCGCGCATGCAGCGCGCGTGGCGACGAATGACGCCGGCAGCCACGCATCACGCCGCCCTGAAACGCTGCGGGCCGTCTTCCGACGGCCCGCATGGATGACACTCAACGCGCGTCGAGACTGATCCTACTTCCATCGGCCAGGATCAGGGTGCCCGCACCCATCCGCTCGGTGTCGGCATCGACGGTGATGAAGTCCGCCTCGAGCCGTGCGGTGCCCTTGCTGCCGACCAGGTCGAACGCGTACTGGTCGCCGGGCATCGCCCACGATGCGGCGCGGTCGATCCGCGCTTCGCGCACCTCGCCCAGATGGCGGCGCACCTGCGGATGCGTGCGCAGCGCCTCGGCGGCCTGGCGGACGAACGCGCTGTCCTGCGGTGCGAAGCTCTCGGGCATCGGCTCGCCCGCGGTTTCCTGCGGGAACGGCGCCTCGCCGTCGAACCGGATCTCGCGGCCACCGGACAGGGTCAGCGTGCCGGCGCCCAGGCGTTCGGTATCGGCATCGACGGTGATGAAGTCGGCGACGAGCCGGCCGCTGGCCTTGCTGCCCACGATGTCGAACACGAAGGTCTCCATCCCGCCGGTGCTCATGCTGGCCGGCGAATCGACGGTGAACGTGGCGATGTCGCCCAGTTCGGCCGCGGTCTGCGGGTAGCGCTGCACCGCCTCGCGCGCCTGCAGCACGAACGGACTGTCGTCGGGGATCTCGAAGGCTTCCTCGACCTCCGGCGCGGACTGCTCGCCCGGCATCGGCGGCTCGCCCTCGAAGTGGATCACGCGGCCATTGGACAGGGTCAGCGTGCCGGCGCCCAGCCGCTCGGTATCGCCATCGACGGTGATGAAATCGGCCGCCACGCGACCACGGCCCTTGCTGCCGACCACGTCGAACACGAAGGTCAGCATGCCCGGCGCATCCATCGTCGCCGCCGTGTCGTGACGGAAGCTCTCGATCCGTCCCAAGTGCCGGGCCGTCAGCGGATAGCGCTGCACCGCCTCGCGCGCCTGGCGCAGGAACGGGCCTTCCCGCTCGGCGTCGCGGGCCAGTTCCTCGGCCGACGGCGCCTCACCGTCGAACCGGATCACCCGGCCACCGGCCAGGGTCAGCGTGCCGGCCCCCAGGCGCTCGGTATCGGCGTCGACGGTGATGAAGTCGGCCGACAGACGGCCGCTGCCCTTGCTGCCGACCACGTCGAACACGAAGGTCAGCATGCCCACAGCCGCCTCGGTCGCGGCGGCGTTGTGGCGGAAGCTCTCGATCTGGCCCAAGTGCCGTGCCGTCGGCGCGTAGCGCTGCACCGCCTCGCGCGCCTGCTGCGCGAACGGGGTGGCATCCATGTCGACCGCATCGGCCGCGCGCGAGGCGTCCTCGCCGGGCATCGGCGCCTCACCCTCGAACGTGATCACCCGGCCATCGGACAGGGTCAGCGTGCCCGGGCCCAGGCGTTCGGTATCGGCATCGACGGTGATGAAATCCGCCGCGATCCGGCCGCTGCCCTTGCTGCCGGTGACGTCGAACACGAAGGACTCGCTGCCACCGGCCAGCATGCTGGCGCCGGTGGCGAGTTCGAAGCGCTCGATCCGGCCGAGGTGGCGTTCGGTCTCCGGGTAGCGCTGCACCGCGTCGCGCGCCTGGGTGGTGAACAGGTCCATTCCCAGCCCCAGCAGCGAGGACATCATCCCGAGCGCACCGGCCTCTTCGGCCGTGCCGCTGATCGGGTGCTCGCTGCCGTCGGCCATCCGCAGCGTGCCGGCACCCACCGCTTCACGGCGCTCGTCCACGGTCAGGAAGCGCGCGGTCACGCGCCCGGCGCCCCGGTTTCCCTGCAGGTCGATGACCAGCACGTCCTCGCCCGGCTCGGCCAGGCTGGCCGCATCGTCGAGCCGGAGCTCGCGGATCGCGCCGATCCGCTCGGCGATGACCGGATCGCCCTGTAGCGCGGCACGCGCCTGCGCCAGGTACTCCTCGCGGTCGATCCCGAACACGATGCGCTCGCCGGTCTGCTCGTGCTTGGCGCCGCTGTCGCGTGCCTCGGTCGTGGTGGTGACGCTGGCGGTGGCCAGTCCGATCGCCAGCGCGGCGATCCAGTTCATGCTTCGATGCATCGTGTACTCCAGAGTGCCCCCCTGTTCAGGGCCGGCGCATGGTCCGCCAACACGTGCATCCGCGCAATCGCCGGAAAGCACGAAGGCCCCGAACGGGGCCTTCGAGACGATCGGCGGTGGAACCGGATCAGGCGGCGAACAGCGCCTTCATCTTCTTCAGCGCATTGGCCTCGATCTGGCGGATGCGCTCGGCCGACACGCCGTACTCGTCGGCCAGTTCCTGCAGCGTCACCTTGCTGTCGTGGTCCAGCCAGCGGCGGGCGATGATGTCGCGCGACCGCGCATCCAGCGCGGCCAGACCGGCACGCAGCACCTGCAGCTGGTTGTCCTCGCTGTCGGCGCGCTCGTAGGCCATCGACGGATCTTCGTCGTTGGCGACCAGGTAGGCGGCCGGCGCCGGCGGCGCGTGGTCGTCGTCCTCGTCGGACGAGGCATCGAAGCCGATGTCGCGTCCGGACAGGCGCGCTTCCATCTCCAGCACCTCGCGCTCGGACACGTTGAGGTCCTTGGCCACCGCGCTGACCTCGGCCGCGTTCATCCAGCCCAGGCGGGTCTTGGACTTGCGCAGGTTGAAGAACAGCTTGCGCTGCGCCTTGGTCGTGGCGACCTTCACGATGCGCCAGTTCTTCAGGATGAACTCGTGCATCTCGGCACGGATCCAGTGCACCGCGAAGGACACCAGGCGCACGCCCATGTCCGGGTCGAAACGCTTGACCGCCTTCATCAGGCCGATGTTGCCTTCCTGGATCAGGTCGCCCAGCTGCAGGCCGTAACCGTTGTAGCCGCGGGCCACGTGCACGACGAAGCGCAGGTGCGAGTGCACCAGCTCACGCGCGGCGTCCAGGTCCTCGTGGTCCCGGAAGCGGCGTGCCAGTTCCTGCTCGTCCTCGACGCTGAGCACCTGGATCTGGTGCACGGCGCCGATATAGGCCTCAAGCGACCCCAGCGGGCTGGGGACCGGCAGGTTGTTGGCGACAAGGGCGGTAGAAGCGGTCTGGTTCATGGCGGTCATCTTAGCAGTCCGGCTTTTGGACTGGCGGGGTCCGGAAAAGTTCCAGTGTTCCAGTGACAGGACGATTGCACTGTCCCCGGCACGCGGCAGACCGGCCATGATCCGCGGCTCGGCGTGAACGCAATGCCGCCGACGTCCCCTCCTTCCGGATCAACGACTTGCGTCCGGCAGCGGGAGTTCCGTGGCGGACGTGAGCCAGGGACCGGCGGGCCGGACCTCGTCCGCCGGCTGAACGAGCGGTCGTCCGTCCGGGTATCCGCCTCAGTAGTAGCCGGCCAGGTTGAGGAAGACGCCGTGGTGCTCGTAGCGCAGCTGGGTCAGGTTGTCGCTGAAGTCGGTGAAGTTGTAGCCGGCGCCGATCTTGAAGTTCTCGCCGATGCGGCGGTCCACGCCCAGCAGCCAGCCCTGGCGGTCGCCACCATCGCGCACCTTCAGCCAGCGGTACTCGCCCAGCGCCTCCCACTGCCAGCCCAGCCGGTAGCGCAACTGGACGGCGGCGAAGTCGGCGCGGCTGTCCAGCCAGGCGCCTTCGCCGCGGCCGGTGCGGTAATCGCCCCAGCGCGAGGCCAGCTTGCCCGCCAGCTCCCAGTTCACGCCCAGCTGGCGGATGCCCTCCAGCGACAGCACCCGCGAGCGCTGGTCGTAGACGTTGCCGCCGACCTGGCCTGCCGAGGCGACGTCGTGCAGGTAGGTGACCTTGCCGAACGCGGCCCAGCGGGTGTCGTCGTGCGGACGCCACGCGAACCCGAGGTTGGACTCGATCAGCTTCGCGTCGGCCAGCGGGCTGCGCCGGTCGTCGGTATCGGCATAGTTGGCGCGCAGCGCGATCCGCCAGTCCTCGTTGACCCGGTACAGCAGGCGGTTGGTGCTGACCCACTGCTCGCGGTCCTCGGCACCACGGTCGCGCCGGTACTCCAGCTTGCTGTTCCACTGCGCCACCGCATCGGTGCGCCCGCCGCTGACGCTGTAGGCGCGCCGGTCGACCGGGCCGGTGCTGGCGTCCAGGTCGCCATCCATCACGGTGAAGCCCAGGTTCCATCCCTGCGCCGGGTAGAAATCCATGCCGAAGGTGTGGACCAGGCCGGCGCCGGCGTCGCGGGTGTTCTTCAGATACTGGCTCTCGTTGTAGACGTTGACCCGGTTGCTCAGGCGCCAGCGCTGGCCGAGCGTCCAGCCCGACTGCAGCCCGGTGTCGAACAAGGGGTCGGTGCTGCTGCGGTCGGTGCTGTAGCTGTAGCTGCCGTAGACGGTGTGGTCCGGCGCCATCCGGTACTCGCCCTCGAGCCGCGCGCCCTCGCCGCGGCTGCCGGTGCTGACCTCGGCCCCGACGCTGGAGCGGTCGCCGAACAGGTAGCGGGCGCCCACGGTCAGCAGGTCGTTGTCCGGATAGGCGCCGCGGTCGTCGTCCAGCGTCACCTGGCCGGTGCCGTGCAGCTCCCAGTGGTCGCCGAGCCGATGCCGGTAGCTGAGCGCGGCCAGCAGGGCCTCGACCGTCTGCGTGGCCTGTTCCTCGCGTACCCGGCGCAGTTCCGCCCCCCACTGCGCGTTCTCGCCGATGCGCCAGTCGCCGGTCAGCTGGCTCTGCTCGAGCGCCAGGTCGCCCTGCTCGGTACGGCTGTGACGTCCATACAGGCTCAGGGTGTCGGTGAAGTAGCCCAGGAACTCGGCGCCGTACTCCTCGACCGCCCGCCCCAGGTCCTGGCGCGCGACCGAGAAGCCGGCATCGACGTCGCGCCACCACGCGCCCACGCTCCAGTCCTGCGCGGTCCAGCCCAGTTCGCGCAGGTTCGCCCGTGCCTCCACCGCGGACGCGGTGCCGGAACGCCGGGCCGTGTCCGGGTTGCGCTGGACGAAGCTGAGGCCGCCGTTGTCGGAGAAGAAGATCGGGGCGGCAGTGGCCTCGGTCCGGGTCTGCTCCAGCCGGACCCAGGTGCCGCGCCCGGCCTGCAGGGTGAGGTCGGCGCCCTTGAGGCTGTAGTTCTCGCCGCTGCGGTTCTCCTCCACCCAGGTGCCGCCGACCGCGACGTGGTCGCCCAGCCATTGCCTGCCGCGCACACCGGCGGTCACGTCGTCGGCACCGAAGCCCGACGGCACGTACTCGTAATCGACGAGCAGCAGCTGGTCGTAACCATCGAGCGGGCGGTCGCGGGTCAGGCTGCGCACGTTCTCGCGGGTGATCTGCGCCAGCGGGCGGGTCAGGATCAGCCGGCCCTGCATGTCGTCGATCTCGTAATCGACGCCCTCGCTCAGGGTCACACGCGTTTCGGCGCGGCCGGTGGTGCGGTCGCGCACCTCCAGCACGACCTGCTCCGAACCCGGCAGCAGATCGGTATGGCGCAGGTAGTACAGGCTGCCGCCGGTACCGAGGAACTCGCTGTGGCCCGGGGCCGACTGCGCCTCGGAGCCGAACGCCTTCAGCTGCGAGCGCGCCTCGCCCAGCGGCGTGGTCGCCATCGAACGCCAGCTCAGCGCGCCGCCGTACAGCGAGCGCGCGTACTGGCCGTACTCGGTGCCGGTGATGCCGGTGGCGAAGTTGCCCCACAACGCCTGGCTGCGATCCCAGTCCACCCGCAGGTACAGACGGCCCTGGGTATCCACGTCGCGCCAGGTGACCGCGTCGTCGCCGTACACCGGGTAGTACAGGTCGGGATCGAGGCGACGGAAGATGTCGCGCGCGTCGGCCTCGGTGAAATCACGGAACAGGTGCCGCAGTTCGCGGTCCTGGGTGTCGGCCTGCGCGGTGACCAGATACTTTCCGCGCATCTTGCCCTTCATGTAGAACGCCAGCCGGCCCTCGCCCAGGAAGCCGTCGTCGTCGCCGCCATCGGCGGCCAGCGGCTGCAGGTTGCCGCTGGCGCTGTTTCTGGACAGGGTGAGATCGGCGATGCCGACCAGGAACATGTAGCGCCCGGTGACCTCCACATCCAGCTGGCGCTGCTCCGCAGGCGCGTCGCGCGACTCGACCCGCACGTCGTAGCGGTGGCGTCCGACCGGCTCGATGAACTCGGCCGCGAACTTCTGCTCCAGGTCCACCGGGAAGTTCTGCCCGTTGATCGTGACCCGGCTGTCGGGCTCCAGGTTGCGTCCATGCAGGCGCACCCGCGAGCCGTGGATCGGGATGTTCTGCAGGCGCAGCATGCTCTGCCCGTAGATACCGGAACTGACCTGCAGCGCCTGCGCGTCCTCGCCGCCGAGTGCCTGCCCCAGCGTGCGCTGCACGCTGTCGCGCGTGAACTGCAGGCCGCGCTCGAAATCGGCAGGGGTCACCAGCTGGATACGCTGGACCTGGGTCTCGTCGAAGGCGCCGCCCGCGCCATAGGCGCGCGCGACGTAGAGCAGCTCGTCGCCGACCCGCGCGCTGACGCCGACGGGCAGTTGCCCGTCCCACTCACCTTCGGCCACGTAATCGGCCGGCAGCGCGATCCGGGCCAGCGGACTGACCAGGTCGATGTCGCTGCCGCGGTACAGCGTGACCTCGATGCGCTCGATGAAGGACGCGTAGTTGTTGTAGCTGTGGAAGCGCAGCGGCCGCAGCAGGCGACCATCCTCGAACGCCACGGTCGAGCCGGACTGCACGCTCAGGCTGGGCGGCACCATGCTCGGGTCTTCGGTCGCCCAGACCACGCCACCGCCGGGCAGCTCGGCCATGAATCCACCTGCCGCTCCGCCGGGGTCCGGCGTGGCCGGGGCTGTGCCGGCCGCCGGCGTTCCGTGGAGGGTGAGCAGCGTGCCGTCCTGGCTGTCACAACGCTCCGGACCGCAGCGGACCGGCGCCGGGGCCGCGGTCTGCGCGGACGCGACGGGAACGAGCGTCACCAGTGCCAATGCGAGGATGCGGAGCCGGATCATGCGCACGTCCTCACTCCCCTTCCGTTTCGGGCTGCACGGTGCCGACCGGCGGCGCCTTCCCCGGCGCTGGAACCGGCTGCGCCGCCAGCGGCAGAGTCGCGACGGTGCCACCATCGGCCGCCACCAACTCGATCCGTGTGTTGAGCGCCACCGCCGGCGCCAGCCGGTCGGCCAGTGCCGTGCGGATGGCCTCGGCGCGACGCCCACCCAGTTCCATGCCGCCCGGGTCGACACCGATCCGGACGCGGCCACCACCCCGGGCGGACAGGGCCTCGGCGGCCTTGTCCAGGACCGGCGCATGGGCCGGCGGGATCGCGGCCTCGCCGGTGACGAACACCGCTGCCGCCAATGCGATGTGCGCACTGGCCACCGGGGCGAGGCCGCCGGCCGGCAGGCGCACGCCGAAGTCGAACCGCACCGGCAAGCCCGGAGTGATGCGGCGGACGAGCGGATTGGGCGTGGTGAAGTCCGCACCCGATGGCAGCGTCGCCGGGTCCACCTTGAGGATGAAGTTGCGACCGCGGTCGCCACCGCCCGGGATGCCGAGCAGGTGGTAGCGGCCGTATGCATCGGTTTCCATCAGCAGCCCTTCGACCGCGGCGATGCGGACACCCGGAATGCCGCGCTCGCCGGCGTCCTGCACGCCATTGCCGTTGCGGTCGTCGAACACGCTGCCGACGACCAGGCTCTCTTCCAGCAGCGGGTCGGCGACGATCTCCACGTCGGCATGGGCGACGTTGGAGATGCTGCCGCCCTGCGCGTCGACGGCCACGATCCGGTTGGTGTGGACGCCGGTGCCGGTGCCGGCACCCACCCTCAGGTAGTAGACGACGGTGGCGGTGTCGCCGACGGCCACGTCGATCCCGTCGATGCGCAGCGGCTGCACGCCCGATGCGCGCGCGGCGTTGTCCGCATCGCCGACCTCGAAGCCGCCACGCACGAATACGAAGCCCGGCGGGAGCGTGTCGAGCAGCGAGACGCCACGCGCATCGAGGTCGCCGACGTTGTCGATGGTCACCACGTAGCGGACCAGGTCGCCGATCTGCGCGGTCCGGGTGGCCGCCGCCTTGGTCAGGCGCAGGGTCGTCTCGCCGCCGCTTCCAGCCACCGTCACGGTGGCTTCCGCGCACGCGGGGGTGGGCACGGAGACATCGCAGATGCCATAACGGAACTGGTCGGCGCCACCGAACGCACGCAGCGCGCGGTAGATGCATGACCCTCCCTCGCAGCTGACGCTGCCGCGGGTGGGCTCCATCGCGATCCACAGCGAGTCCGGATCCAGTGGCGCGCCGCGGACCGCATCGTTGGCCAGCACGTCGATCGTGGTTTCGCCATCCGCTGCGACCGCGGCCGTGTCATCGGCCAGCACCAGCGTGTTCGCCGGCACAATGAGCGTGACGGTGGCGGTGGCGCAGTCGGACGGATCGGTGATCAGGCAGATGCGGTAGTCGAAACTCTGGGTACCGCTGAACCAGGTGGTGAGCGCGGCCCACACCGTTCCACCGGACATGACGCTGGCGGTGCCGTAAGGCAGCTGGCTGGTGATGGTGATCGTGATCGCGTCCGCGCTGGCTGCGAGCCCGTTCTCGCGATCGTTGGCGAGCACGTCCAGCATCAGGCTCGCATTGGTGGGCAGCATCCAGGTGTCATCGGTCGCCTCGACCCGTTCGGCGACGACCGTGACCCGCACCGCCGCGGTGGCGCAGACCGTCGGCTGTGCACGCAGGCAGATCGCGTAGGTGGTGCTGTACGTCCCCGGCGCGAGCGCCGGCACGACGCTCAGGTTGCCGGCCGCGTCGAAACGCAGTGCCGCGGTCGCCACGGCGCTGAACGACACCGTCGACGGGTCCAGCACGGCACCGTCGGACAGGTCGTTCGCCAGCACGTTGCGGACGTTGCCGCCGCCGGCGGTGGGCACCGCGTCCACCACGTCGTCGAAGGCCACCAGCGCACCGGCAGGCGCGCGCACCGTCACCCTCGCCACGGCCTGGGAACAGTTGGCCGGCACCGACCGCTCGCAGATGCGGTAGGTCACCCGGTAGTCGCCTGGCGCCAGGCCAGCGGGTACAAGGATCGCGCCGGTTGCGGTGAGCGATACGCCGGGCGGGCCGCTGACCAGGCTTGCGGTCACGTTGCCTGCGGGCAGCGGCGAGACACCGTTGTAGAGGTCGTTGCCGAACACGCTCGGGGTCGCGCCACCGGTGGTCGGATTGATCAGCACGGCGCCGAAGTCGTCGTCGATGGCCTGCAGGGTCGTGGCGGCGACCACCGTCACCCGGACCGTCGCGGTAGCGCACACGGCCGGCTGCGCAACCAGGCAGATCCTGTAGGTCGTGGTGTACACACCGGCCGCCAGCCCCGGCGCGACACTGAGATTGCCGGCCGTGTCGAAGCCCAGCGCGGAGGTCGTGACGGGAGTGAACACCACGGCCGAGCGATCGAGTGCCGCACCATCGAGCGTGTCGTTGGCCAGCACGTTGCGCACGTTGCCGGCACCGGTGACCGGCACCGAGGCGACGACATCGTCGAAAGCCGCCAGCGAGCCAGCCGGTGCCTGCACCCGTACCGTCGCCACCGCCTGCACGCAGTTCGCGGGCGCTGCACGCTCGCAGAGCCGGTAGGTCAGCGGATAGAGACCGGGGGCGGTGCCCGCGGACACCAGGATCGCGCCGCTCGCAGCCAACGAGAAGCCGGGCGGCGGCCCGACGAGGTTGAGCACCACGCTGCCGGCGGGCGGCACCGCACCGTTGAAGCGGTCGTTTTCCAGCACGCTGGGGGTCGCACCGCCGACGGCCGGGTTGATCGCAAGCGCACCGAAGTCGTCGTCGACCGCCTGGACCACGTTGGCGGCTACCACGGTCACGCTGACGGTACCGGTCGAGCACACCGAGCCGTCAGCCACCAGGCAGATCGCGTAGCTGGTGGTGTAGGTCCCCGGCGCCACGCCCGCCGCGACGCTGAGGTTGCCCGCGGCATCGAAGCTCAGCTGCGCGGTCGGGACCGGTGTGAAAACCACCTGTGCCGGGTCCAGCGGCGCGCCGTTGTAGGTATCGTTGGCCAGCACGTTGAGCAGGTTGCTGCCACCGGTCCCCGGCACGGACGGCAGCGTGTCGGCATTGGCCGACAGCACACCCGCCGTTGCCACCAGCGTGACGCTGACGGTCGCCGTCGCGCAGACCGACGGGTCGCTGACCAGGCAGATCGCGTACGTCGTGGTGTAGGTGCCGGCCGGCAACCCGGCGGCGACGTTCAATGCGCCATCGCTGCCGAAGGACAGCGCCGGCGTCGGCACCGGCGTGAACACCACCAGGGCCGGGTCCAGCGTCAGGCCGCCGTAGGTATCGTTTTCCAGCACGTTGACGACGTTGCTGCCACCGCTTGCTGCAGGCACGGAGGCGACATCGTCGAACGCCAGCAGCGTTGCCGCCGGGCTCTGGATGCGCAGCGTGACCTGGGCGGTCGCGCAGTTGCCGGGCTGCGCGGCGTCGCAGATCCGATAGCCCAGCGTGTACTGCCCGGACGCGGTACCGGGCGCAACGGCGAGCGTCCCGTTGGGCTGGATGGTGATGCCCGCCGGTGGCGAGGACAGCGACGGGATCACGGCGTTCGTCGGCGGCGGCGTGGTCGCATTGAAGCGGTCGTTGTCCAGCACGCTGCCGGTGGTCGTGCCGCCGGTCGTCGGGTTGATCGGCGTGGCGCTGAAATCGTCGTCGAACGCCTCGATGACATTGATCGCGGCACCGACAGTGATCGTGACCGCCGCGGTCGCGCAGACGCCGCTGTCCGGCATGGGCAGACAGACCTGGTAGACAAACGAGACCGGTCCGGACGTTCCACTTGGCGGCGCATAACTGAAGCTGCCATCGGTGTTGAACGTCAGCCCCGGTGGCGTGGTGCCGCTGATGGTGAACACCGAGCCGCCCGGCACGTTGTCATTGGTCGACACGTTGCCGGTGACGGCCTGCCCGGCAGGTGTGGACACCGTATCGGCCACCGCCACCGGCAGCACCAGCAGCGCGACGCTGGCGGTGTCGCAGTTGGTCGGCACCGCGGCCTCGCACAGCCGGTAGGTCAGCGTCAGCGCGCCGGCCATCGTGCCCGGCGCCACGCTGATGATGCCGGTGCCGTCGATGTCGACCCCTGCAGGCGCCCCCACCAGCGACAACTGCACGCTCGCTGGCAACGGCGGCGCGGCGCCAAGGACGCTGTCGTTGGCCAGGACGCTGGTGACGATGCTGCCGCCAGTCACCGGATCGATCGGCGCATTGCGGAAGTCGTCGTCCACCGCATCGACGGTGCCGGCCACCAGGTTGATGGTGACGCCGGCCAGACCGCAGACGTCGTTCGACGGCACCGGGAGGCAGGCCTGGTAGTCGAACGTGACCGGACCGGTCGTACCGACAGGGGGCGCGTACAGGAACGTGCCGTTGGCATTGAAGGTCAGGCCTTGCGGCGTGGCACCTCTGACCGAGAACACCGCATCGATCGGCACGTTGTCGTTGTCGCCCACGTTGCCCACCGTCGGCTGGCCGAGCTGGCCGGTCACCACGTCGTCCACCGCCAGTGGCGCGATCAGCAGACGCACGTCGGCCGTATCGCAGTTGGTGGGCAGCGCGACCTCGCAGGCCTGGTAGACCACCAGGTAGGAGCCGGCCGCGGTCCCGGCCACCGCGCTGATCTCGCCCGTGGCGCCGATGCCGACGCCTGCGGGCACCGCGCCGACCAGCGTCAGCTGCAGCGTCCCCGCCGGCGGCGGCGCGACGCCGTTGAGACTGTCGTTGACCAGCACGCTGGCGGTGCTGCCGCCCGTAGCGGGATCGATCGGCGTGGTAGCGAACGTGTCGTCGTTGGCGATCAGGGTGCCGGCGTTGACGTTGATGGTCACCGACGCCGTACTGCATATGGTGGTTTCAGGTGCCGGCAGACAGACCTGGTAGGTGAAGCCGACCGTGCCACTCGTGCCGACGGGCGGTGTGTAGACGAAGGTGCCGTCGTTCTCGAGCGCCAGACCGGCCAGTGCGGGGCCAGTCGCGGAGAACACGGCATCCGGCGGCACGTTGTCGTTGCCGGCCACGTTGCCGTTGAGCACCTGTCCGCTCGGTACCGAGACGATGTCGACCACGGCCACCGGCGACACCAGCAGGCGGATGGTCGCGGTATCGCAGTTGGTCGGCAGTGCCGCCTCGCACGTCTGATAGGTGATGGACAGCGCGCCCGCACCCGTCCCGGGCGCCACGCTGATGATGCCGCTGGCATCGATGCTCACGCCGGCCGGTGGAGCAACCAGGCTCAGAATCACGGCAGCGGATGGCGGCGGTGTGGTGCCATTGAGCGTGTCGTTGGCCAGCACGCTGACCGGCAGGCTGGCGCCCACCTGCGGATCGACCAGACTGGCACGGAAGTCGTCGTCGACGGCCAGCAACGTGCCGGCGTTGACGTTGATGACCGCGGAGGCGGTCGCGCACACGCTGTCGTCCGGCGCAGGCAGGCAGACCTGGTAGATGAAGTCCACCGGACCACTGACGCCGGCAGGCGGCGTGAACTCGAAGCTGCCGTCGCCATTGAGCACCAGGCCCTGCGGTGTGGCGCCGCTGACCGAGAACACGGCATTCGCCGGCACGTTGTCGTTGGTGCCCACGTTGCCGGCGACCTGCTGGCCAGCCGTGGTGGATACCGCATCGTCCACGGCGGCCGGGCTGACGACCAGCGTGGCCGCCGCACTGCCGCAGTTGGCCGGCAGGGCGGCTTCGCAGATCCGGTAGGTCAGCGTGGTGCTGCCCGCGGGCACGCCGGCCGCAACGACGATGGTGCCGTCGGTGTGGATGCTGTAGCCGGCCGGTGCTGTCACCAGGGACAGCTGCACCGTCGCCGGCAGCGGCGAGGTCACGCCGTCGAGGCTGTCGTTGGCCAGCACGCTGGCAGTGACGCCGCCCGTGGCGGGGTCGATGGCCGGCACACGCAGATCGTCGGCGACCGCAAGCACCGTACCGGCGTTGACGCTGATGGTGACATCGGCCGTCGCGCAGCGACCGTCATCCGGCGCGGGCAGGCAGACCTGGTAGGCGAACGTCACCGGCCCGCTGATGCCGACCGGCGGCGCGAAGCTGAAACTGCCGTTGGCATTGAGCACCAGGCCGGCCGGGCCCGTGCCACTGACGCTGAACTGCGCGCCCGGCGGCACGTTGTCGTTGGCCCCCACGTTGCCGTTGAGGGTGACGCCGACCTGCGTGGACACCGCATCATCGTTGGCCTGCGGTGCGACCACCATGATGATGTCGGCACTGTCGCAGTTGCCCGGCAGGGCCGCTTCGCAGACCTGGTAGGTCAGCGTGGTCCGGCCGGCCGCGCTGCCGGCGGCCACGTTCACGCTGCCATCGGCGTTGATGGCGACGCCCGCGGGCGCACCCACCAGCGACAGCTGCAGCTGCGCCGGCAGCGGCGGCATGGCGCCGTTGAGCGTATCGTTGAGCACGACGCTCGGCAGGACGCCGCCGGTGACCGGGTCGATCACGGAGGCACTGAAGTCATCGTCCACTGCCAGCAGCGTGCCGGCGTTGACGTTGATGGTCACCGACGCCGTGTCGCACGTCGTGTCGTTCGGGGCGGCCAGGCACACCCGGTAGGCGAAGGCCACCGGCCCGCTGGTCCCTGTCGGTGGCGTATAGGTGAAACTGCCGTCGGTGTTGAACACCAGACCACCCGGCTCGATGCCGCTGGTGCTGAACACCGCATCGATCGGCACGTTGTCGTTGAGCGACACGTTGCCGCTCACGGGCTGGCCGACCGGCGTGGAGACCACGTCGTCGTTCGCCACCGGAGACACGACCAGGGCGATGCCGGCCGTGCTGCAGTTGGTGGGCAGCGCGGCCTCGCACGCCTGGTAGGTCAGGCTCACCGCACCGGCCGCGGCGCCACCCGGCACGACGACGGTGCCATCGGGATCGATCGCATAGCCGGTCGGCGCACCCACCAGCGACAGCTGGACCGTGGCCGGCAGCGGCGGCGTGGTGCCGTTGAGGCTGTCGTTGGCCAGCACGCTCGGCGTGGTGCCGCC
The DNA here is from genome assembly GCF_014851915.1 of Xanthomonas sp. XNM01. GTDB lineage: Bacteria > Pseudomonadota > Gammaproteobacteria > Xanthomonadales > Xanthomonadaceae > Pseudoxanthomonas. The sequence goes on along the minus strand of NZ_JACVAP010000006.1, from coordinate 132,031 downwards.
GTTGCCCGGATCGATCGGCACGCCACTGAAATCATCGGCCACCGCCAGCAGCGTGCCGGCATTGACGTTGACACCGACCGCGGCGTCCGCGCACACGCCATCGTTGGGGACAGGCAGGCAGACCCGGTAGGTGAAGCCCACCGCACCGCTGGTGCCCGCTGGCGGCGTGTAGGTGAAACTGCCATCGGCGTTGAACACCAGGCCATCGGGCGAGGTACCGGTGACGCCGAACACCGCGTCTGCCGGCACGTTGTCGTTGGTGGCGACATTGCCGGTCACCGGCTGGCCGACCGGCGTGGACAGCACGTCATCCACGGCCGATGGTGCGATCACGACCACCGCCGTGGCGGTGTCGCAGTTGGTGGGCAGCGCCGCCTCGCAGAGCCGGTAACTCAGCGTCAGCGCGCCGGCACGCGTGCCCGGGGCCACGGTGATGCCGCCTGCCGCACTGATGCTGACGCCAGACGGCGCACCCACCAGACTCAGCTGCACATCGGCCGCGAGCGGAGGCGTGGTGCCGTTGAGGCTGTCGTTGCCCAGCACGCTGGCGGTGCTGCCACCGAGCAGCGCGCTGATCGGCGTGGTGCTGAAATCGTCGTCGCTGGCGAGAACAGTGCCTGCGTTGACATCGATGGTGGCGCTGGCGGTGTCGCAGACCCCCGAATCCGGCGTTGCCAGGCAGACCTGATAGGTGAAGATCACCGTGCCACTGCTGCCCGGCGGCGGGGCGTAGGTGAAGCTGCCGTTGGGATTGAACGCCAGCCCGGCCGGCGCACCGCCGGGAATGGTGAACGTCGCGGTGGACGGCACGTTGTCGTTGACCGCGACGGTGCCACTGACCGGCTGACCGACCAGGGTGGAGATCACGTCATCCAGCGCCGACGGGGCGATCACCAGGCGGATGGACGCGGTATCGCAGTTGGTCGGCAGTGCGGCCTCGCAGATCTGGTAGGTCAGATCGATCCCACCCGCGGCCGTGCCCGCAGCGACATTGACGGTGCCATCGGCCGCGATGCTCACGCCGGCAGGCGCACCGACCAGGCTCAGCTGCACCAGCGTGTCGGCCGGCGACGGCACGCCATCGAGCACATCGTTGAGCAGCACGCTGGCGCTGGTACCGCCTACGGACGGATCGATCGGCGACGCGCCGAAGTCGTCGTCGCCAGCCACGAGGGTACCGGCATTGACGTTGATGGTGACGCTGGCCGTGGCGCACGCGGCGTCGTTCGGGGCGGCCAGACAGACCTGGTAGATGAAGCTCACCGGGCCGCTGGTGCCCACGGGCGGGGTGTAGGTGAAGCTGCCACCGGGATTGAACTGCAGCCCGGCCGGCACGGCGCCGCTGACCGCGAACACCGCATCCACCGGCGTGTTGTCGTTGAAGGCGACATTGCCGTTCACCGCCTGTCCGACGGGCGTGGCCACGACGTCGTCGTTGGCCTGCGGCGATACCACCAGCGTGGCGGTGGCCGAATCGCAGTTGGACGACAGCGCGGCCTCGCAGACCTGATAGGTCACGGTGACGCTGCCTGCGACCGCACCGGCCGGCACGACGATCGTGCCGTCGGTGTTGATCGCGTAGCCGGTCGGCGCGCCGACCAATGCCAGCAGTACCGTGGCCGGCAGCGGCGGCGTGGTGCCGCTGAGCGTGTCGTTGCCCAGCACGCTGGCCGTGGTGCCGCCCGTGGCCGGATCGATCGGCGCGCCGCTGAAGTCGTCCGCGACGGCGGCCAGCGTGCCCGCATTGACGTTGATCGTCACCGTCGCGTCCGCGCAGGCTGCGGTATCAGGCGCAGGCAGGCACACCCGGTAGTCGAAGCTGACCTGGCCGCTGGTGCCGATGGGCGGTGTGTAGGTGAACGTGCCGTCGGCATTGAACGCCAGGTCGGTCAGTGGCGGGCCGATCAGCGAGAACTGCGCCGTCGGCGGTACGTTGTCGTTGCCGGCCACGGTGCCGATCAGCACCTGGCCGACCGGCGTGGACAGCAGGTCGTCGACCGCCGCCGGGCTGATCAGCAGTTGCACGGTCGCGGTCGCGCAGTTGCTGGGCAGCACTGCCTCGCACAGGGTGTAACCCAGCGTCATGGCACCCGCGGTGGTGCCCGGCGCCACGTTGATCACGCCGCCAGGCCCGACGCTGATGCCGGGCGGTGGCGCAGCCAGACTCAGGATCACGCTGCTCGCCGACGGCGGCGAGACGCCGTTGAGGCTGTCGTTGAGCAGCACGCTGGCGGTCGTGCCACCGGTGACCGGATCGATCGGCGTGGCACGCAGGTCGTCGTCGTTGGCCACGATCGCACCGGCCTGCACGGTAATGGTCGCACTCGAGTCCGAGCACAAGGCGTTGAACGGCGGCGGCAGGCATACCTGGTAGGCGAAGCTCATCGCGCCGCTGGTGCCATCGGGCGGCGTGTAGGCGAACGTGCCGTCCGCGTTGAACAGCAACCCGTCGGGCGATGCGCCGGTGACGCTGAACAACGCGCCGGGCGGTGCATTGTCGTTGCTGGCGACGTTGCCGATGAGGGTCGCGCCGGCGAGCGTGGAGAAGCTGTCGGTCACCGCCAGCGGATCGACCAGCAGCGTGGCCGTGGCCGTTGCGCAGTTGCCGGGCAGTGCCGCCTCGCAGATCTGGTAGGTGACGTCCAGGCGCCCCGCCGGCGAACCTGCGGCGACCTGAATCGTGCCGTCGACATCGATCCCGATGCCGGCCGGTGCGCCGATCAGCGACAGCTGCACGAGCGCGGGCAGCGGTGGCGAGGCGCCATTGAGCGCGTCGTTGCCCAGCACGCTTCCAGTGACGCCGCCGGTCACCGGATCGACCGGCGTCGCGGTGAAATCATCGGACACGGCCAGCAGCGTGCCGGCGTTGACGTTGACGGTGGCCGTGGCGGTCGTGCAGACGGTGCTGTTCGGCGCAGGCAGGCAGACCTGGTAGATGAACGTCACGGCACCGCTGGTGCCTGACGGGGGCGCGTAGATCAGGCTGCCGTCGGCTCCGAGATCGAGGCCATCGGGCGTGGCGCCGACCACGCTGTAGACCGCGCCGGCGGGGGCGTTGTCGTTCAAACCGAGATTGCCGGCGACCGGCTGGCCGACCGGGGTGGACAGGGCATCGTCGACCGCCACCGGCGCGATCACCAGCTGGGCCTGCGCGACGGCGCAGTTGCCCGGCAGCGCGGCTTCGCAGACCTGGTAGGCGACCGTCACCGCGCCAGCGGCGCTGCCCGGTGGCACCGCGATCGTGCCGTCGGTATCGAGCTGGAACCCTGGCGGCGCACTGGTCAGCGCCAGCAACACGCTGGAGGCCAGGGGCGGCGACGTACCGTTGAGGCTGTCATTGCCCAGCACACTGGCGGTCACACCGCCACTGAGCGGAGCGATCACGCTGGCGCGGAAGTCATCGTCCACCGCCAGCAGGGTGCCGGCGTTGACGGTGATCGCGACGCTGGCGAACGCGCACACCGCATCGTCCGGTACGGGCAGGCAGACCTGGTACGCAAAGCCGACCTGGCCGCTGGTGCCCGCCGGCGGCGTGTAGGTGAAGGTGCCGTCGGGGTCGAATGCCAACCCGGGCGGGATGGTGCTGGTGACGCTGAAGAACGACCCGGGCGCGATCGTGTCGTTGGCGGCCACGTCGCCGTTCAGCGCCTGGCCGACCGGCGTGCTCAGGATGTCGCCGACGGCCACCGGCCCCAGCAGCACCCGCACCGCGGCCGACACGCAGTTGCCCGGCAGGACGGCTTCGCACATCTGATACTGGAAACTCTGCTCGCCGGCGACGCTGCCGCCCGCGATGGAGATCGTGCCGTTGGCGTTGATGGTGAATCCGGCCGGCGCACCGATCAGGCTCAGGAGCACATCGCCCGGTGCCGGCGGCACTGCACCGTTGTGACCATCGTTGGCCAGCACGCTGGCGGTAGTGCCGCCGTAGACCGGATTGATCACCACACTGCGGAAGTCGTCATCGGCGGCGGCCAGGCTGCCGGCGTTGACGGTGATGGTCGCCAGCGCTGTGGCGCACACCGCGTTGTCCGGTGTGGGCAGACAGACCTCGTAGGTGAACGGCACGGCACCGGTGAAGCCCGACGCCGGTGTGTAGTCGAAACTGCCGTTGCCGGTGAACACCAGGCCGGCCGGCGTGCCGCCGACGATGCTGAAGGTGGCACCGGCCGGCGCGTTGTCGTTGATGGCGACGCTGCTGGACAGCGCGCGTCCGGCCACCGTCGTGAAGGCGTCGTCTTCCGCGTCCGGTGAAATCAACAGCGTGATCGTGGCGGTGTCGCAGTTGTCCGTCCCGGCTTCGCACAGTTCATACGTCAGCGTGACCGGACCGGAGGCCGCACCCGCCGGTACCACGACTTCACCGGCCGCGTTGAGCGCGTAGCCGACCGGCGAGCCGTTGATCAGGTTGAAGCTCACCTGTGCAGGCGTCACCGGCACGGCATTGAGCGTGTCGTTGACCAGCACGCTGGCGCTCACCCCGCCCGGCGGCACCGGTACCGAACGGAACGGATCGTCCACTGCGTCGATCGGCGCCGCGGAGACGTTGATCGTCACCGTGCCGACGTCGCAGACGGCATTGTCCGGCGCCGGCAGGCATACGCTGTAGTCGAAGGCATCCGCACCGACGGCACCGGCAAGCGGCGTGTAGGTGAACGAGCCATCGGCGTTGAACACCAGGGTGCCCCGGGTGGGCGTGGTCAGTGCCGAGAACACCGACACGGCGGGCGCGTTGTCGTTGGTCGCCACGTTGCCCGGCATCGTCACGCCGCCGGTGGCGGTGAACGCATCCGGCTCGGCGTCCGGTGCGATCACCAGGCGGATGCTGGCCGTGTCGCAGCTGCCCGCCTGGCAGAGCTGGTAGGCGAACGCGGCGGCGCCGGCCGACACATTCGGGGCGACGTTCAGTGTCGCACCCGCACCGAGCGAAATCCCGGTCGGCGCGCTGATCAGCGTGATGGTCGCCAGGGCGGGCGGGAACGGCTGACCATTGAGGGTGTCGTTGGCCAGCAGGTCTGGCGTCGAACCGCCGGTGGACGGGATCGGCGTGGCGAAGATGTCATCGACCGCATCGACCGCATTGGCGGCCACCACGATCTGCACGCTGGCGGTATCGCAGGCGGTCGCGTCCGGTGCCGGCAGGCAGACCCGGTAGGTGAAGGCATCCGGACCGGTGTAGTTGGCGTTGGGTGTGTAGGTGAACACGCCATTGGCGTCGAGCACCACCGAGCCGTTGGCCGGCGCGCCCCCAGCCGTCAGCGCGTACTCCACGCCGGGCGTGATGTTGTCGTTGTTCGCCACCGAGGCTGTCAGCACACGACCACCACCCGGCGTATCGAACAGGTCGTCGATCGCATCGGGCGCGACCGGCACGCGCGCCGTGGCAGTGGCGCAGTTGGTCGGGAAGGCGGCCTCGCAGATCCGGTAGGCCAGCGTGTAGACGCCGGCCGGCGTTCCCGCTTGAACCGTGATGGCGCCATCGCCGGCCAGGCTGATGCTGAAGCCGGACGGTGGCGACACCAGCGCCAGGGTCACCTGCCCGCCGAGCGGCACCGGACCACCGGAGAAGGTGTCGTTGGCCAGCACGCCGGTGGTGGTGGTGCCGCCTGTCTGCGCACTGATGAACGACAGCGTGTCGTTGCTGGCGACGATGGGGTTGGCGTCCAGCACCAGGTGCGCGGAGGCGATCGAACAGGTCGTCGCGTTGGGTGCCGGCAGGCACACCTGGTACTGGAAGGTCAGCGGCGCGTTGATGCCGCCGCCCGGGGTGTAGGTGAAGTTTCCACCTGTCGGCGCGATGACCAGTCCAGCCACGGCCGCACCGCTCAGGGAGTAGGGCGAGCCCGCCGGCACGTTGTCATTGAGTGCGAGATTGCCGGTGAACGTGAGCGCGCCGCTGTTGACGTTGAAGCTGTCCTCGGACGCACGCGGTGCCACGATCAGGTTCGCCACCGCACTGGAGCAGTTGGTCGGCGATGCGGCTTCGCAGATCTGATAGGTCACCTGCTGCGCTCCGGCGGGCGCTCCCGCAGGGACGCTGATCGATCCCGCCGCATCGATGGTGTAGCCAGCCGGAGCAGCTGTCAGCGCGACCAGCAGGTCGGCGGCGACCACCGGGGAACCGGCCAGGGTGTCGTTGGTCAGCACCGATGGGGTGGTGCCGCCACTGAGCGAAGAGATCGGCGAGGTGAAGACGTCGGCGCTCGCGGTCAGCTGCCGCGGCTGCACGGTGATCGGAGTGGTGGTGGCAGTGTTGTCGGCCAGCGTCGGGTCGGTGGTGCCCGGCGGCAGGACCAGAGTGACGGTGTTGGCCGGAATGGTGGATGGCGTGGTGGCGGGCGCGGTACCGCTGACCACCAGCGTCACGCTGCCGCCCACACCGACGTCGACCGCGGTGTTGATGGCGTTGCCGGTGTCGCTGGCACTCCCGCATGCGGAGCCTGTGCCGGACGCCGAACAGACCCAGCTCACGTTGGACAGCTGGGCCGGCACGCTGTCCACCACACCGACGCCGACGGCGGTGGACGGGCCGATGTTGCTCACCACGATGCGGTACTGCACCGTGGACGTGGCTGGTGCGGGCGTGGCGGTGAGGATGGTCTTGCTGACGCTCAGCTGTGCCTGCAGGGCCAGGGCGTTGCTGTCCGTGGCGCTGTTGTTGCCCGGGATCGGGTCGCCGATCTCGGCCGGGGTGGCGACCTGGGCCGTGTTGGACAGGGGGTTGGGATAGGTCTGCGCCCTCGGCGCGGAAGGCAGGAGCAGCAATGCCAGCAGACAGGCACTGCGCGTCGCCGTGGCTGCCGCGGCATGGAGACTGGTCTGGCCCCTGGCACTTGCCATGCGTTCCTTCCTCGTGACCCTTGTCATGCCGACGCGCTGCGACGCCATGACACCGCTTCCTGACGACACGCCCCATCCGGGGCACGGCTCCTGCAACCGGCGATGCGCCGGTCAGTAACTGGCTGGGTTGCTGCTGAACGTGACGGGGACCGTGATCGTGGCCTGGCCCCCATTGACGAGGTCCACGTTCACGGTGACCTGGTTGGCACCTGCAGCGCCGCCGCTCGCCGCGCTGCAGGTGCTGCCCGCGCTGGCACTGCAGCTCCAGGCGCCGGACAGCGTCGCGCCCGCCGGCAGGGTGTCGCTGACCAGCGCACCCACGACCGGATCGGGGCCGGCATTGCTCACCTGCAGCGTGTAGGACGCACTGCCTCCGGGCGTATAGGTGCCGCTTCCGTCGGTCTTGGTGATCGACAGATCGGCCTGACGCGTGCGGTTGACGATGCGGCAGACCAGCGTCAGCGGTTGCGGCGCCAGTGCGGGCGCGGCAAGAGTGAAGGTGTTGCCGTTTCCGCTGCTGACCACGTTGCCGTTCTGGTCGGCGCACGACCACGAGCTGACATAGCGCGCCAGGGTCGTTCCCGATGCGGCGCTTTCGGCCATCACGTAGCTGCCGCCAGGCACGGTGATCACCGCTGCGGTGCTGCCGTTGTTGCCGACATTGCTGGCGGAGGACACCGTGGTGCCGTTGTAGGTGACGGCCAGATTGAATCGTCCGGTATCGGAGGTCGGCTGCAGCTCCTTCACCAGCTGCAAGGTCGCCGCGCACGCCTGCGCGATGCCCTCGACGGTGAACACCGCCTGGCCGATGCGGATGCCGAGCAGCCCGAGCACGTTGTCGACCACGCCGCCGAGCAGGGTGGTCAGGATCGGCGCGACCAGGGCGTTGACCTGGGTGCGGATCGGCGTCAACAGCGTCGACACCAGCGTGTTGACGAGGTCCGCCACCGGCAGCGGCAACGGCAGCGCACCGAGCAGCGCGACCGTGGGGTTGCCGCTGGTGACCTGGATCTCCAGCGAGTTGATCAGCGTGGAGACCATGGTGGACGCGCTGACCGTGCCCGCACTGAGCGTGCGTGTCTGCGGAAACGGGCCAGTGAAGTTGACGGTCTGCAGCGGTGGCGTGGCGGTCGCGAACGCACGCACGCTGACGGTCAGTGGCACGCTGATGTCCGCCACGTTGATGTTGAGCAGCGTCGACACGCGCACCGAGAGGGTCAGTGAGGTCAATGCCGCGGACGACAGCGCGCTCTCGGTCAGCACCGTGTTGCGGTTGAAGAACGTCGCATCGCTGATCTGGCCGACGTACAGGTTCACCAGGCCGGGACGCGCCTGCAGCGTCACCGCGCTGCCCACCAGGTTGACCGCCTGGATGGTGCCCTCGGCACGGGCCACGTCCGCATACACCTGCAGGTGCAGCACGCTGGCGCTGAGGCTGTTCACGTTGACCTTGGCCAGGCCCAGCACATTGAGGTTGGTGAGCAGGCTGGTCAGTGCGGCCAGGTTGAGCCCCTGCACCAGGTCGAGATCGAGCTTGGTGCGGATCGCCGCGCTGTGGAATGCGGTACCGGTGGGGCCGCACACGTAGACCGGCCGCTCCACCACCTGCAGCCACAGGCGCACGTTGGCGATGCCGGTCAGGCCCAGCGCCGCGGTGTTCACCGTGATCGGCGTCGGTGTGGTGAGCACGTTGGAGTAGTTGTAGAGCTGCACGCCGCCGGTCAGCAGGTCCAGCACGTTCAGGCGGATGTTCGTCAGCGATCCGGTCGGCAGCTGGATCTGCAGCAGATCGGCCAGACGGATCGTCCCGCTCGCACCCGATGCGCCCAACGGCAAGGCGTTCAGCACGTTCGCCGCGGCGGTCTGCCCGTCGGCCTGCAGCACCGAAACCATCGCCGCACGGAAGGTCCCGAGCGCGATGCTGCTGTTGAGCACCTGGCTGGGATCGCTGACCACCACGCCGCTGTTGAGCCGGGTGATCAGTGCATTCAGGTTGATGTTGGCGCCGGCCAGGTGGTTCCAGTCGACCGCGGTGAGCGTGACATTGGTGCCCGGCAGCAGCGCTCCGAACAACAGGTTGAGGACCGGGCTCTGGCTGCTGTCCACCGACACCAGCCGTGGACCGGCGCTCACACAGGCGGCCGACGTGCACGCGCTCTGCGCCGCGGCTGAACCGTTGAACATCGTCCATGCGCACAGCATCACGAGCAGCAGCGCGCACCAGCGACGTGATGGAGTCTGTATCCGGTCCGCCTCGTGCATGCCGTCCCCCGCGCTCATCCGAGCGTCGCCGCATCGCGATGGCGGAAGACTCCACCATCCGTGGTGTGTCGGCCGGAGGCGCGGTGGCTGCGTCGATCCGGCTCTGCGGCGAATAAAGCCGCACGCCCGGATCGCGTCAAATGAAGTCGGCGCGAAGTCGGGTTATTCTTGCTGTCGGGTGCCGAATGTGTGCAGAAGCGAACGCAGTTCCCATCATGCGTCGCAAGCGATTCTGTACATCCCCGAAAAGTATTGCTCGCAGGGAAGTATCACTTACCACTCGAACGGAACGAGGTGAGCGAATGGTGACGATGAGTGATCGCATCAGGAAAGCACGGGTCACGGCCGGCCTGTCGCAGACGCAGCTGGCACTGGAGACCGGCGTATGCCGCAGTGCCGTCGCCCAATGGGAACGTGAAGGGGGCACCTGCCCCAGCGTGCAGAACCTGGCACGCATCGCCGTGGTGACCCGGGTCCACTTTGAATGGCTGGCCACCGGCCGCGGACCGGGGCGCCCCGCTGGCGGCGCGGACCTGTCGCCCCCGGCACCGCCCCCGCAACCCGAACAGCCGACGCAGGAAGAACAAATCCTGTCGCTGCTGCGGCGCATGCCACCGCGAAAACGCCAGGTCGCGCACGCCATCATCGAGATGCTGAACGCCTGAATACAGGCGGTCGTGGAGCGTGCAGACGCGCATCGAAGGCGACCGTGGTCCCTGACGGGATCACGGTCGCGTGGTGCGGCTGCAGCGAGTTCAGGCCTGCGGCAGATCGAACACCAGCACCTCGGCACCATCGCCGGCCTCGATCAGCACCGACGCCTCGTCGCGATACAGCAATGCATCACCGGCCGCGAGCGCACGTCCATTCACCGCCGCGTGGCCGCGGGCGAGATGCACATAGGCCAGGCGGCCAGGCGCCAGCGCCAGTTCGGCGCGTTCATCGCCATCGAACAGGCCCGCGTACATCCGGGCGTCCTGATGGATGCGCACCGACCCGTCCCGACCATCGGGGCTGACCACCAGACGCAGGCGGCCGCGCTTTTCGCTGTCGTCGAAGCGGGTCTGCTCGTAACCGGGTTCGATCCCGGTGCGCTCGGGAATGATCCAGATCTGCAGGAAGTGCGTGGCGCCGGTCTGGCTGTGGTTGAACTCCGAGTGGGTCACACCGGTGCCGGCGCTCATCCGCTGCACCTCGCCAGGCTCGATGGTCTGCACATGCCCCATCGAGTCCTTGTGCGCCAGCGCGCCGTCGAGCACGTAGCTGATGATTTCCATGTCGCGGTGACCGTGGGTCCCGAAACCCTGGCCGGCGGCGACGCGGTCCTCGTTGATCACCCGCAGCGGGCCCCAGTGCACGTGATCGGGGTCGTAGTACTCGGCGAAGGAAAAACTGTGCCAGGAATCGAGCCAGCCGTGGTTGGCATGGCCGCGCGCGGCGGCAGGACGCAGGGTGATCACAGGGCACCTCCTTGGGTGGCGGGAGAAAGGGGGGATTGGCGCGAACGGCGCCAGGCATCAATGCTGAAGTCGCCTGCGCCATGCGCGGCCAGCAGCAGCAGGCCACCGCCAACGGCGACGTTCTTCATCAGGTGGATGAACTGGTTGGTGTCGGCCAGGTCGGCATGGAACAGCACGCCGGCGGCGACCGAAAACGCAGCCAGCGACAACGCGGCGCTGCGGGTGAACCCGCCGGCCAGCACGGCCAGACCGGCGCCGACCTCCAGCAGGATCACCAGCGGCAGCAGGACGGGCGGCACGCCCATGGCGTCCATGTACTGCTGGGTGCCGGCGTAGGCGCCGAGCTTGCTCCAGCCGGAGGCGATGAAGATCGAGGACAGGCCGATACGGCCCAGCAGCGCATACAGGTGGCTCATGACGTCTCTCCGTCCGGGGCGGGACTCGCGTGTTGCGGCTCGAACAGGCGCCCTGCGATGGCGAGCATGATGATTCAGCACACAAACGAGATAAATAGCCAAAATAACGAACTATCGTTCTATTTTAACCACAAAGCGCGGCGGGTTGCCGCGCCGTTGCAGGGACACGCCACCCGTGCAACGCGCTGTCCGCCACGCCGCCCTGCCCGCCCCGCCCGCGGCGGCGCACACTGGCGGCCCTCTCGCTTCTTCCTTCTGGCGACGCCATGGACGCCCTGCTGCACCTGATCGAGCACTACGGTCTCTGGGTGGTCCTGTTCGCCGTGCTGGCCGATCAGGGCGGCCTGCCGGTTCCGGCGGTGCCGGTCCTAGTGGTCGCCGGCGCGATGACGGCGCAGGCCGGCGAGCCGGTCTGGCCGCTGCTCGCCGTGGCCGTCGCCGCCTCGCTGGTGGCCGACGGGCTCTGGTATGCAGCCGGGCGCCGTTACGGCAGCGTGCTGCTGCGGCTGATGTGCCGATTGTCGCTGTCGCCGGATTCATGCTCGGGCAGCGCACGCGGCATCTATGCGCGCTGGGGCGCGCCATCGCTGATCGTGGCCAAGTTCATCCCCGGCTTCGCCGCACTGGCGACGGTGATGGCCGGCCAGATGCGCACCGGCGCGTTCCGCTTCGCCTTCCACGACGGCCTCGGCGCCCTGCTCTGGGCAGGCACCGCGGTGACCCTGGGCGTGGTGTTCGACGACGCCGTCGGCGAGCTGTTGCTGGAGCTGGAATCGCTGGGGCGGATCGGCCTGGGGCTGCTGCTGGCCGCGCTGGCCGGCTTCATCGCCTGGAAGCTCTGGCAGCGGCAGCGCTTCCTGCGCTTGCTGCGGATGGCGCGCATCTCGGTGGACGAACTGCAGCAGCGTTTCGAGGACGGCCGGACCCCGCAGGTGCTGGACGTGCGCCCGGCGCAGCAGCGCGACGCCTCCGGATGGATTCCCGGCGCGGTGCTGATGGCCGAGCTGGGCACGCTGGCATTCGATCCCGAGCAGGACGTGGTGGTCTACTGCGACTGCCCCGACGAGGCCTCGGCCGCATGGTTGGCGCGGCAGCTGCATGCGCGTGGCTTCCGCAACGTGCGCCCGCTCACGGGCGGTTTCGAAGCCTGGCATGCGCGTGGCCTGCCGGTCGCGCGCATGGAGCAGGCCGCGGTCGCGCGCGCCACGGCGATCGACGCACGCTGAGCGCGCGTGCCGTACCGGCTCAGCCGGCCAGCATCGCCTCGACCACGCTGCGCGGAGGCAGCGACCAGTCGATGGCTGCCTGCCCGCGCTGCTCCAGCCAGGCATTGGCGGCGCCGAAGTGGCCGCAGCCGAGGAAGCCGCGATGCGCCGAGAGCGGCGAGGGGTGCGGCGCCTTCAGCACCCGGTGCCTGCGCGGATCGATGACCTTGCCCTTGGCCTGCGCGTAGCTGCCCCAGAGCAGGAACACCACCCCTTCGCGCTCGCGCGCCAGGGTCTCGATCGCGTGGTCGGTGAAGCCTTCCCAGCCCTTGCCCTGATGCGCGCCCGCACGCCCTTCTTCCACGGTCAGCACCGCGTTGAGCAGCAGCACGCCCTGCTGCGCCCACGGCAGCAGGCAGCCATGATCGGGGCGGCCGATGCCGAGGTCGCTTTCGATTTCCTTGTAGATGTTCTGCAGCGACGGCGGCACCGGTACGCCCGGCAGGACCGAAAAGCACAGACCATGCGCCTGGCGCGGCCCGTGGTACGGGTCCTGGCCCAGGATCACCACCTTGACCGCGTCGAACGGGGTGGCGTCGAACGCGGAAAAGATGCGCGGGCCGGGTGGGTAGATGCGTGCGCCGGCGGCATGCCGTTCGCGCAGGAAGGCCGACAGCTGCTGCATCTCCGGCCGCAACAGCCAGTCGCCGATGCGCGCCTTCCACGATGGCTCCAGGCGGATCCGCTCTTCGCCCGCGCTCATGCGGTCGCCCGTCCGGCGCCATCCAGACGCGCCAGGCGCAGCTGGAACAGCACCTTGGTGATCAGCAGACGCTCCTCGATCGGCTTCTGCACCAGATCGTTGGCACCGGCCCTGAGCAGGTCGGACTGGTTGCGGCGGTTGGCGTCGCCGGTCATCACCAGCACCGGCAGGCGGCGCTTGCCGTACGCGAAATCGATGCGGATCCGCTCGACCACGTCGCGTCCGCTCAGTTCGCCCTTCAGGGTCACGTCGGTCAGCACCAGATCGATCCGCTGCGGCGTGCGACCCAGCGACTCGGCGGTCAGCAGCGCGAACGCCTCCTCGGCGCTGAGCACGTGGATCACCCGCAGTTGCTGGCGCTCGAGCATGCGCTTGGTCGCCTCGGCCACCACGCGGCTGTCCTCGACATACAGCACGGTCGCACCGGCGATCGGCTGCGGCTGCACGTAGCCACGGATGAATTCGGCCAGCGCCTCGTGCCCCAGCGCCTTGTCGAAGTAATCGGTGACGTACTCGGTGAAGCGCCGCTCGACCAGGTGCTGCTGCGCATCGCCGGACACCACGATCACCGGCACATAGGCCTGGCCGGAGGCCTCGCGCACGCCGCGCGCCAGCTCCAGGCCATCGCCATCGGGCAGGGACAGCGCGGTGGTGACCAGGTCGACGCCGCCGGCGTCCAGCGCCTCGCGCGCCTCGGCGATGCTGGAGCAGCCGACCACCTCCACATCCGGCAGCTCGCGCTGCAGGACGTCGGCGATCAGCTTGCGCACCAGCCTGGAGCCGTCGACCACCATGACCCGCGGCGCATCGCTGATCAGGAACTTGAGCTCTTGCGCGGGCATCAGGTCTCCGTCGGCCGTGTCTGTCGCAGGAAATGCCCGGCCACCGCCCAGGCGCCGAGCCAGCCCAGCACGACCGTGCCGAGCAGGACGAAGCTGGAGTGGAACAGGTCCAGTCCCTTCAACGCGAACTGGCTGCCATAGCTGGCGCTCAGCGCGGCCAGCGGCTCGCGCAGCGCGGTGCCCGCCGCGGCCAGCAGGGCCAGCGCGAGCAGCCCGGCCCCGAATCCGTACCAGGCCCCCAGGTACAGGAACGGCCTGCGGATGAAGCCATCGCTGGCGCCGAGCAGCTGCAGGACGCCGATCTCCTCGCGCCGCGACTGGATGTCCAGCCGCACCGTATTGCCGACCACCAGCACAGCCCCCAGGCCGAGCAGGGCAGACAGCACCTGCACCACGCGCTGGCCGAACTGCAGCCAGTTGTCCAGGCGCTGGCGCCACAGGGCATCGTGCTGGACCAGGTCGGCCTCCGGCAATGCCTCCAGGCTGGCCGCCAGGCGCGCATCGTCATCGCCCTGCGGCGTGACCACCAGCAGCGTGGGCAACGGATTCTCACCGAGCGCGTCGAGCGCATCGCCCAGCCCGCTGCTCTCGCGGAAGCCGGCCAGCGCCTGCTCGGGCGTGCGCAGCTCGACCGCCGCCACGTCGCCGCGGCTGCGCAGCGTGGTGGCCAGGCGCTCGGCCGCGGCCGGCGCGACCTCCAGTTTCAGGAACAGGTTGATCTCGCGCGACTGCTGCACGCTGCCGGCGAAATGGCGCAGGTTGTCCATCACGATCGACAACCCCAGCGGCAGGGCCAGGGCCACGCCCATCACCGCCACCGTCAGCAGCGTGGCCCACGGCTTGCGCAGCGCGCGGCCCAGGCTGAAGGCGATGCTGTGCAGATGCTGGTCGAACCAGACGCGCAGGCGCGACGGCGCCGAGGCGATGCTGCGGCTGTTCATTCGGCCAGGTCCTCCGGCGAGATGTCGTCGACCAGGCGGCCGTGATCGAGGATCAGCACCCGCATCCGCATCCGCCGGATCAGCGGCAGGTCGTGGCTGACCACCAGCACGCTGGTGCCACGGGCGGGCAGCTCGGCGAACAGGGACATGATCTCGCCCGACAGCGTCGGGTCGAGGTTGCCGGTGGGTTCGTCGGCCACCAGCAGCGCCGGCTCGGCCACGATCGCGCGGGCGATGCCGACGCGTTGCTGCTCGCCGGCCGACAGCTGCGACGGCAGCGCCCTCTCGCGATGCCCCAGGCCCATCCGTTCCAGCACCGAACGCACACGCTTGCCGATCTCGGCCCGATGGGTGCCACGCAGGATCAGCGGCAGCGCGACGTTCTCGCCGATGCTGCGGTCGTGCAGCAGGCGATGGTCCTGGTAGACCACGCCGACCTCGCGCCGGTGCAGGGCGACCTTGCCGCCGCGCACGCGCTGCAGGTTGCGCTCGCCGAACAGCACGGCGCCGCGGCTGGGCCGCTCGGACAGGTGGATCAGCTTCAGCAGCGTGCTCTTGCCGGCACCGGAATGGCCGGTGACGAACAGCATCTCGCCCTGCGTCACGGTGAAGCTGACATCGGTCAGCGCCTCGTGGCCACCCGGATACTGCTTGCTGACGTTCTCGAATCGCAGGACGCTCATGCGCCGATTATGCAGGCGCACCCTGCGCGGCGCGACAGGCGATGACACGGACGGTGGTCGCGCGTGCACGAACGGCATGCCGGCCGCACGAATGCGGTCGCATGCCTGTCATGGCACGTCAGCTGGCAGCGCAGAACGGCCGCCAGCGTCCATCGCGGGCATCCCGCCGGCACGCGGCAGGACGGCTGCGCTTCAGTGCCCCGAAACGAGCGAGCGCAGCTTGCGGCCGAGACGGGCCAGGAACGATCCGCCGGTACCGGCCGACGCCGCAGGTGCCTGCTTGGCGGGCGCAACCTTGTGTGCCGGCACGTTGCCCGGACCGGCCTGCTCCTGCCCGGCCGCCGGAGCGGCGCCATCGACCGGCTTGCCGCGACGACGGCGACGCCGCTTGCGCGGTGCGCGCTCGCCGTCGGCCGCCGCCTCCACCGCCGGCGCAGCCGGTTTCGGCACCGGCGCGACGGCATCGGCCGCCTGCGGCGGCACCGCAGCGCCGGCCTCGGTCGCCTCGCCCGGTGCCGGACGCGGCTTGCGGCGCGGACGCTCGCCATCGGTGCGGCGTTCGCCACGGCCACGGCCGCCGGGGCCACCGCTGCTGCCGCTGCGACGACCGCCGCCACGCTTTTCCTCCTCGGCCGCACGCTGGGCGCGGGCCTCGCGGAAGATCTCGCCGACGCTCTCTTCGGCGTCGTCGCCCTCCTCGCCTTCCACGCGCACGCGCTCCGGGCGCGGCAGCGCGGTCAGCAGTTCGGCAGTGACCGGCTCGGACGGGATCTTCTGCTCGATGTAGGCCTCGATGTCCGGCAGGCCCATCGCGTAGCGCTCGCAGGCGAAGCTGATCGCGTCGCCCTCGGCGCCCAGGCGCGCGGTGCGGCCGATGCGGTGTACGTAGTCCTCGGCGTCGAACGGCAGGTCGTAGTTGTAGACGTGCGAGACGCCATCGATGTGCAGGCCGCGGGCGGCCACGTCGGTGGCCACCAGCAGTTCGAGCTGGCCGGCCTGGAACTTGCGCAGCAGGGTCTCGCGCTTCTTCTGCGGCACATCGCCGGAGAGCACGCCGACCCGGTAGCCGGCCTTCTCCAGCGCGCGCGCGACGCGCTCGACGAAGGCCTTGGTGTTGACGAACACCATCGTGCGCGCGCCTTCGCTGCGCGACAGCAGGCCCAGCAGCAGCGGGATCTTCTCGTCGTCGGCCGGGTAGTACAGCCGCTGGCGCACGCGTGCGGCGGTGATGGTCTCGGCCTCGACGACCAGCTTCTCCGGCTCGTTCATGTGCTCGTAGGCCAGCTCCAGCACGCGGTGGCTGAGGGTGGCCGAGAACAGCAGGGTCTGGCGGGTGCCGCGCTCGGGCATGCGCCGCAGCAGGAAGCGGATGTCCTTGATGAAGCCCAGGTCGAACATGCGGTCGGCTTCGTCCAGCACGCAGATCTCGCAGGCATGCAGCGACACCACCTTGTGCTGCTTGACGTAGTCGATCAGCCGGCCCGGGGTGGCGATGATCACGTCCACGCCCTTCTGCAGCAGTTCGCGCTGCTTGTCGTAGTCGACGCCGCCGTAGACCAGGGCGAAGCGCAGGCCCAGGTCGGCACCGAACTTGACCGCGTCCTTGTGGATCTGGATCGCCAGTTCGCGGGTCGGGGCCAGGATCAGCGCACGCGGATCCTCCAGCTTGCGGTCGGCCAGCGCCGGGCGGGTCAGCAGGCGGTTGATCACCGCGACCAGGAACGCCAGCGTCTTGCCGGTGCCGGTCTGGGCCTGCCCGGCGACATCGCCGCCGGGCAGCGCCACGGGCAGGGTCAGCGCCTGGATCGGCGTGCAGCGGGTGAAGCCTGCGCCCTCCAGCCCCGCGAGCAGGGTCGGGTGCAGGTCGAACGAGGAAAAGGTCACATCGGTCAGCGGTTTGTCGCTCATCATCCAGTCTTCTTGATGGCCACCACCGCGGGACACGGGCGCTGGCCTTGCATCGGTTTCCCGGCCGCAGCACACTGCGCGCGGCGCCGGGTCGTGCGGTCGTCGGCGGGGTCCCAACCCCTCTTGACTTATCCGCGGAACGCCCCAGTTTAACCCAATGCGCGGGCTGCCCCGCCGTCCGTGCACGAGCAACCCCACGGAGACAGCAAGTGAACGACAAGGTGATGCACGTCGGCGACGCCGATTTCGACGCCGCCGTGCTGCAGTCCAGCGAGCCGGTCCTGGTCGACTTCTGGGCCGAATGGTGCGGTCCCTGCAAGATGATCGCCCCGGTTCTGGACGATCTGGCCGACGCCTACGACGGCAAGCTCAAGGTCGCCAAGGTGAACGTGGACGAGAACCGCGCGCTGGCGATCAAGTACCACGTGCGCTCGATCCCGATGCTGCTCCTGTTCAAGGACGGCCAGGTCCAGGCGACCCAGGTCGGCGCCGTCGGCAAGGGCCAGCTGACCCAGATGATCGACAAGGGCCTGGCAGCCGCCTGAGCCCCGGCCGGACGGCCCTCGCGCCGTCCCAGCGCCGCCTGAACCGCCGCCACACTCCGCTTGCCGCCAGCCGCGGCGCGATGATAGTGTCGCGTGGATCCGGTTCGCCACCGCGGCCGCACCTGCCTGGATCCGCTTCTCCGGAATCCCGGTTTTTCCTACCCACGAGTCCATCCGCCCGTTCTGGGCGCTCGCATCTTCCAGCGAGGAATCGCAGTCTTGTCCGAGAACACCCTGCCTGAAGCGACCGGGAGCGACGACGCACCCGCCGAGAAGCGCGTGCGCAAACAGCGCGCCCCGAAGACGTCTCCGGAAACCGTCGCCACCGACACCCCGCCCGCAGCGCCTGCACCGGCCGCGCCCGCCTCCACCCAGGCGGCGCCAGCGCCCGGCGCTGATGCCCCCCCGCCCGCCCCTTCCGCCGAATCCGGCAATGCCGGCGGCGGCCAGCCGTCCGGCCAGGATGGCGAACAGCGCGACCGCGAAGGCGGCAACCGCCAGAACCGCCGCGAGCGCTTCCGCAACCGCCGCGACCGCGAGCGCGGTGGCCGCCGCGACGATGGCGGCATGCAGGACGACGGCGGCCATCAGCAGCCGCACGTCGCCCGCCCGCATCCGAGCGTGCCCGAAGGTTTCCCGCAGTACTCGCTCGGCGACCTGAAGCGGATGCCGGCGCACAAGCTGCTGGAGATCGCCGAGCAGCTGCAGATCCATGAAGGCGTGGCCCGCGCCCGCAAGCAGGACGTGATCTTCGCCCTGCTCAAGGTGCTGACCCGCCACGGCGAAGGCGTCGCCGCCGACGGCGTGCTGGAAATCCTGCCGGACGGCTTCGGCTTCCTGCGCGCGGCCGAGGCCAGCTACCTGGCCGGCCCGGACGACACCTACATCTCGCCCAGCCAGATCCGCCGCTTCAACCTGCGCACCGGCGACCACATCTCCGGCCGCATCCGCTGGCCCAAGGACGGCGAGCGCTACTTCGCGCTGAACATCGTCGACACGATCAACGGCGAGCCGCTGGAAGCGAGCAAGGGCAAGGTGCTGTTCGAGAACCTGACGCCCCTGTTCCCGCGCAAGCGCTTCCGCCTGGAGCGCGGCGACGGCTCGACCGAGGACATCACCGGCCGCATCCTCGACCTGATCGCCCCGCAGGGCAAGGGCCAGCGCGCCCTGATCGTCTCCCAGCCCAAGGCCGGCAAGACGATGATGCTGCAGCAGGTGGCCTCGGCGATCACCGGCAACCATCCGGACGTGCACCTGATCGTGCTGCTGATCGACGAGCGTCCGGAAGAAGTGACCGAAATGCAGCGCACGGTGCGCGGCGAGGTCATCTCCTCGACCTTCGACGAGCCGGCCGCGCGCCACGTGCAGGTCGCCGAAATGGTGATCGAGCGGGCCAAGCGCCTGGTCGAGCACAAGAAGGACGTGGTGATCCTGCTCGACTCGATCACCCGCCTGGCCCGCGCCTACAACAACGTCGTGCCCAGCTCCGGCAAGGTGCTGACCGGCGGTGTCGACGCCAACGCGCTGCATCGCCCGAAGCGGTTCTTCGGCGCGGCCCGCAACGTCGAGGAAGGCGGCTCGCTGACCATCATCGCCACCGCGCTGATCGACACCGGCAGCAAGATGGACGAGGTGATCTACGAGGAGTTCAAGGGCACCGGCAACTCCGAAGTGCACCTGAGCCGCCGCATCGGCGAGAAGCGCGTGTACCCGGCGATCGACATCAACCGCTCGGGCACCCGCCGCGAGGACCTGCTGATCGAGCCGGACCTGCTGCAGAAGATCTGGATCCTGCGCAAGCTGCTGCATCCGATGGACGAGATCGGCGCGATGGAGTTCATGCTCGACAAGATGAAGAACACCAAGTCCAACGACGAGTTCTTCGGCTCGATGCGGCGCTGACCCGGAACGCATTCCGGCAGCACCACACGAAAGGCCCCGCCAGCGCGCGGGGCCTTTTCCGTCTGAACGGATCGGCGGGTGCCCTCCGGCGGCTTATCAACCGCCCGGTGCGTCCCGCAGGCGCAGGCCACCCTCCTTGCCGATCGGATACAGACCGCCGGACGCGAGTGCATCCGGCGGCGTCCCGTCATCGGCCGGCAGCCAGGGCACGGGCTGACGCGGACCTGGAACATAGGCCTGCCATCGGCCGTAGCGCGGCTCCCGCCGATCCAGCGAGAACGCCACCGGCACACGCGCGAATACAGGTTCGGTGCTGCCTGCTTTCTCCCCGCGTATCGCGCGGCGATAGGTCCAGGTGCGCGCCTTGTCGACCGCGCTTCTGGCCAGCACGCCGCGCCAGCGCTCCATCTCCACCCGGGAGGCAACGACCCGCAGGTTGACCTGCTCGACCGCGGCATCCTCCACCCGGCCATCGGTGCCGATGCGCAGGACCAGGTAGACCGTCCCGCTGACGCCTCTATCGGCCGCCGTCCTGGGATAGACGGGTGCCGCCATGGACACCACCTCAAGCTCATGCCCCTGCTCTTCGACCGGGTAGAAGCTCAGGTTGCGCATCTCGATCCTGACCAGGCCCTCGCCGCTGGGCACCGCCACCAGCAACAGGCCCATCTTGTTGCGGATCGCCACCGGCCGGCTATCGACATGCATCGGCTCGAAGCGCCAGGTGGCGATGTGGGCATCGATGAGATCGACGACATCCGGCGGCAGCTTCTCGCGCTGGCTCAGGGTGTAGCGTTCCACACCGCCCTGCGCGTCCACGTCGATCTCGCCTTCGACCAGCATGCTGGCCTCGAGCTGGCTGCGTGGCGAGGCGACCGCCAGGCAGGACAGCAGCATCAGGACACAGAACGCCATTCGCATCATGGGAATCCTTCCCCGGCAGTGGAGTCGGCCGCAGTCTAGCGCGTCGCGGACCGACCGGCCCCGGCGGTGCTGGCGGGCAGCGCCCAGAGACTGTTCGGATCTCCGCAGCGGCCACGGCGCAGGGTCGCGCGTGCCATCCGCCAGAAGCCCCAGGCCATCAGCAGCGCGGTGACGTCGACCAGCAGGAAGGTCCAGTCGCCGTGCCACAGCGCACTCAACGGCAGCGCGCCGCTGGCGACGATGCCGGCAACTGGGACCAGCGCGGTCAGGAGCGCGCACAGCAGCAGCAGCTCATGGCCTGCATGCGCGGGACGGCGCACGCAGGCCCAGGCCAGGCAGGCGAAGAACACCGCGTGGTAGACCAGATCCGCCGGTGCGCCCGGCAGCAGCTTGTCGGCGACGAACAACGCCGAAATGCCGGCCACGCAGCCCAGGCACACGCCCAGCGTCAGCGACGCGACGAAGCGGGTGCGCCGCGGCTGCTGCACCTGGCGGCGTTTGCGCCGCGCCTCGATCCACAGCAGGTTGCCGGTATAGAACAGGAAGGCGCCGGCCAGGCCGAGCACGAAGTACAGCCACTTCACCGCGGCCTGGCCGAAGTGGCCGTAGTGCAGCATCTGCAGGCTGCGCAGGAAGGCCATGCCGGGCGGATAGTCCTTCGGTCCCAGCGCGTTGATCACCTCGCCGCTGGCCAGGTTCAGCGCCACGCCGCCCATGTGGTTCAGGCGCCGCTGCGGCAGTTCGCCGCGCAGGGTGACCTGGCCGTTGGCATCGCCGGCGTCGTGGTAGGACAGGCTTTCGACCGCGATGCCCGGCAACGCCAGCTCGGCGCGACGCAGCAGCTCGGCAACCGGCAGCATCGGCGCGGCGACGTTGGCGGGCTCCACATGCGGGGCGATGTCGAAGTCCGACTCCAGCAGCTTCAGCAGCTTTCCGTCGTAGACCAGGAACTGGAACGGCGCCAGCAGCAGGAAGCCGATGGTCAGCACGGCGCCGGACCAGGCGAAGATCACATGGAACGGCAGCGACAGCACGCCGATCACGTTGTGCGCGTCCTGCCACATCCGCTTGATGTTCCTGCCGACACGCAGCGCGAACAGGTCCTTCAGGAAGGCCGGCGCGTACAGCACCACGCCGCTGACCAGGGCCAGGCCGTACAGCACGCAGAACACGCCGAACAGGTACATGCCACCGGTACGCGGCAGGCCGGCGGTGAAGTGCAGGTCGTAGATGAAGTCGACGAAGCCCGAGCGACCCGGCGCCTGCTGGAGCGCGCCGGACGCATCGAGGGAGAACCTGTGCTGGACCGCAGCCACTTCGTCGTACCAGTACAGCGTCGGCTGCGGGCCGTGCTCGCCGGGCAGTACCAGATAGACGCTGTGCGCCGACGCCGGATGCGCGGCCAGCACGGCGTCGAGCAGCCGTTGCGCCTGTGCGTGGCCCTCGATGGCGGAGACCTCCACCGGCGTCTGCTTGCCTGCACGCTCCCAGTCCTGCAGCTCATGCACGAACACGGTCAGCGCGCCGGCGTAGAAGGCAATGAACAGGCCAAGCCCGGCGATCAGGCCGACCCAGGTATGCACCGACAGATAGGTGCGCAGCGTCGACGCCTTCATGCCGGCAGCTCCACCCAGCCCAGCAGCTTGACCACGTGGATCAGGCTGAAGCACAGCAGGGTCGCGCCGCCCATCCACAGCCAGGCGCGCAGACCGCTGCGGGCGATGAACGCCAGCGACATCACCGCGGTCCACAGCGGGAACGAGAGCAGCAGCCAGGGCAGTGTGGTGCGCGTCGGATCGCCCGGCCACACCAGGGCGAGCAGGCCGATGATCGCCACCGTCAGCGGCAGGCCGAGCAGTGCGGCGGCGAGTGACCTAGCCCACATCGGCGCGCCCTCCACGCTGCTGGCACCACGCATCGACACAGGGCAGCAGCACCAGCGCCAGCATCAGCGCGGTGAGCGCGGCGAACAGCCCGGCCCAGACGCCCAGCGCGGCGATCGCCGCGGCGGCCGACAGCACGCTGCCCGACCATCCGAGTACGCGCAGCGCGCGCCTGCGCGCACGCAGGCCGGGGCGCAACCGCTGGTGCGCGCTGGCCAGGTAGAACGCGATGCCGGCGAACATGGCCAGCAGCAGGTAGAGCACGGTCATCGTGGCGGCCTCGGCTGCGTGTGCTGTGATCACCAGCGGTACTCGAAGCCGATCCCGACCACGCGCGGCGCGCCGAGGATCACGTTCGGACTGCCGTCGGACCAGGCGTACTGGGTGTATTGCTCGTCCAGCAGGTTGCTGCCGAACACGTAGGCGCTCCAGTCCAGGTTCTCGTAACCGAAACGGCCGTTGAGCAGGGTCCGGGCCGGCAGCCACTTCGCGTCGGCGCCGATGTCCGGGCTGACCCGGCTGCGGTGATTGAGGTTGAGGTTGGCGAACCAGTGTTCGGCCCAGCGCAGGTTGCCGCCGATGGCGAAGGTCCAGCGCGGCGCGTAGGCGAACTCCGATCCGGCGTAATCGTCGACCTGGGCGCCAGCGACCGCCAGGAACTCGTCGTAGCGGGTACGCGAGTAGCCGACCGAGCCGTACCAGTCGAACGCGGTGCCGATGCGGTGGCTGGCCTCCAGCTCGAAGCCGTACAGATGCGCCTTGCCGGCGTTGACCGTGTGGGAGTCGAATTCGTTGATGCCGAACAGCGCGCCGACCTGCTTGTCCTCCCAGTCGATGTAGTACAGGTTGGCGTTGAGCGTCAGCGTGTCGTCCAGCCACTGCGAACGCAGCGACAGCTCGGCGTTCCAGGTGTATTCGGGGTCGTAGGCGAAGTTCTGGCCGCGCGCGATGTTGAAGGTGGAGCCGCCGGAGCGGTAGCCGCGCTGGATCACCAGGGCGGTCGACACGTCATCGGTCCAGGCCTGGCGCAGGCCGAGCTT
The DNA here is from genome assembly GCF_014851915.1 of Xanthomonas sp. XNM01. Taxonomy (GTDB): domain Bacteria; phylum Pseudomonadota; class Gammaproteobacteria; order Xanthomonadales; family Xanthomonadaceae; genus Pseudoxanthomonas. Next base: position 108,417 of record NZ_JACVAP010000006.1, on the reverse strand, counting down.
CGGCAGGAACGCATCGAAACGGCGCGTGCTTTCCGGGGTCAGGCTGTTGGCCTGCTGGACCATCGCCAGCACCGCACGGTTGATGCCGGTGATGGCCGGCGCGAGCGCGGTGCCGAAGGCGCTGGCGTCGGGCAGCGTGCCGGCGAACAGCGCGGTGGCCTGGGCGCCGAAGCGGTACTCCTCGCGGTCCTGGCGGAACCCGCCCAGCAGCGACAGCCGGTCGGTCAGCGCGAACTCGCCATCGGCGAACAGCGCCAGGTTGCGGGCGCGCGACCGGTTGGTGGCGGTGTAGTCGACCGGGATCACCGGCAGCGCCTGCGCGTAGGTCCGGGCGACGAAGCCCGCGGTGGCCGCGTCCAGGCCGGCGCCCTGCAGCACGCCGGCGATGGTGCCGACCGGTGTCACCACGTTGGTCCGGTTGAGCTGGTCGCGGTCCATCTCGCGCTGTGAGGCGTAGACACCGACCAGGCCGCGCAGTCGCTGCCCGCTGTAGTGCAGGCGCAACTCCTGCGAGACCGTGTCGAACTGCTCGTCGGTGTCGCCGTGCGCATCCGGGCGCGCGGTGAGGTCGGTGTCGTAGCTGCGCGTGATCGCCACGTCGGTGAGCGAGGTGACCGAGCCCAGCGACCACGCATCGGACACGGCGTAATCGACCTCGAGCGTGGCCACCTTCGCCAGCAGATCGCTGCGGGACGGGTAGTCGGAGGTGTTGATCCGGTTGCGGTAGTAATCGGGCACGTCGTTGCGCGCGTAGGTGTACATGTACGGGCCTGCGCGATCGTCGCGGGTGAAGGTCAGCCGCGCGGTCAGGCCGTCGATGCCGGCGGGGGTCCACAGCAGCTTGGCCCGCGCCATCGTCGACTCGCGCGCATCCTCCATGGCGCCGCGGGTCGGGTTGTAGACGAAGCCGTCGAAGCTGCGGTCCTCGACCGCCACCCGGAACGCGAGCTGGTCGGCCACCAGCGGACCGCCACCGGCGAACGCGATGCGCCGGTCGGACGGATCGGACAGCAGCGCGCGCGCGCGCCCGCTCCAGTCCATGCCCGGGTCCTCGGTGCGCAGCACCATCGCGCCGGCCAGCGCGTTCTCGCCCTGGATGGTCGACTGCGGGCCGCGCAGGATCTCGACCTGGGCGATGTCCCACAGGTCGGTCGGGCCTGCATCGGCGATGTGGCTGGGCAGCGCCGCGCCATCCAGGTAGATCGTGGCCAGCGGATTGGGCGCGCCGGCCTCGTCGGCGATGCCGCGGATGGTGAAGCCGCGGTCGCCGTACATCTGCGACACGTTGGCGGTGCGGTTGAGCACGTCGTACAGGGTCAGCAGCGTTTCCTGCTCGATCCGCTGCGAGGTGCTCACCGCGACGCTGGTGGTCGTCTCCTGCAGCGTGCGTTCGGTCTTCTCGCCGCGGACCAGCACCGTGTCCAGCGTGGCCGGGTCGGCGCCGTCCGGCGCGGACTGGGCGAGGACGGACGAGGACAGCAGCAACGAGGACAGCACCGCGATGGACAGCCGGGAACGACGCACACGCATGAAGACACTCCGGACGACGGAACGTGGGAAGAGCGGCGTGGCGTCGGCTGGCCGGGTCGCGAAGGCGACCAACAATGTGAAATCGGCGTTAATTCGATCACACATGCGAACCATTCGCAATACGAGCACGCATCAGGCGACCGCGTTCATCCGGTCGCGGTCGCCACGGGCCGGCCCGCCAGGGTCGGAGACCCGGCAGTGTCGGCCGAAGCCGGTCACCTTGTTCACCAGTGGTATTCGAATCCGATGCCGACCACGCGCGGCGCGCCGAGGGTGACGTTGGGATCGTCCAGCCACGCGTACTGGGTGTAGCCGCGGTCCAGCAGATTGCTGCCGAACACGTAGGTGCTCCAGTCCAGGTTCTCGTAGCCCAGCTTCGCGTTGAGCAGGGTGCGCGAGGACAGCACGTTGTTGCCGGCGCCCACATCCACGTTGACCCGGTCGCGGAAGTTGACGTTCGCATTGGCGAACCAGCCCTCGCTCCAGCGCAGGTTGCCGCCCAGCGCCGCGGTCCAGCGCGGCGCATAGGCGAACTCGCTGCCGGCGTAGTCGGTCTGCAGCGCACCCGCCGCCAGCGTGAATTCGTCATAGCGGGTCCGCGACCAGCCGACCGCGCCGTACCAGTCGAATGCGGCCGTGACCCGGTGGCGCAGCTCGGCCTCCAGGCCATACAGGTGCGCCTTGCCCGCGTTGACCACGTGGTAGTCGTAGCTGTTCAGGCCGAAATAGACGTAGGTCTGCTTGTCCTTCCAGTCGATGTAGTAGGCGTTGGCGTTGAACTGCAGCCGCCCGTCCAGCCACTGCGTGCGCAGGGCCAGCTCGTAGTTGAGCGTGTACTCCGGGTCGTAGGCGAAGGGCTGGCTGCGGGCGACGTTGTAGCTGGTGCCACCGGAGCGGTAGGCGCGCTGCGCGGTGAACGCCAGCGAGCGGTCGGCATGCCACGACCAGCGCAGCCCGGCCTTGGGCAGGAAGGCGGTGAATTCGCTGTCGTTCCACGGCGTGCGCGCGCCGGCCTGGGCGACCATGCCCAGCACCGCGTTGTTGATGCCGGTGATCGCCGGGACCAGCGCGCTGCCGAATGCGGCCGGATCCGGCAGGGTGCCGGTGAAACCGGCCTCGGTCAGCGACTCGAAGCCGTAGGTCTCGCGGTCGTAGCGGAAGCCGGCGATCGCCGCCCACGTGTCGTTGAAGCGGTACTCGCCATCGGCGAACAGCGCCAGGTTCTCCGACTCGCCGGTGTTGCGCGCGTCGTAGGCCACTGGAATCGACGGCAGCGCGGCCGCGTACATCCCGGCGATCGCATTGGCGTTGGCCGCCGGCAGGCCGGCGCCCTGCAGCACGCCGGCGATGGTGGCCACCGGGGTGGCGATGCGGATGTTGCTGATCTGGCTGCGGTCGTAGCTGCGGCGCGCGCCGTACAGGCCCACCAGGCCGCGCAGCGCATCGCCGGCGTAGTGCAGGCGGAACTCCTGCGACAGCACCTTGTAGGGCTCATGGGTACTGCCGTACTGCTCGGGCACCGGACTGTTGTCGTTGTCGTAGCTGCGGCGCATCAGCGCATCGCTCCAGCCGCTGACCGCGCTCAGCGACCAGGCGTCGCTGAAGGCGTAATCGATCTCCAGCGTGCCGACATCGGTGCGGGCGCGGGTGGTGTTCGGATGGTCCGAGGTATTGATCCGGTTGTCGTAGTAGTCCGGCACGTCGCTGCGGGCATACGCGTACATGTAGGGCCCCTCGCGCTCGTCATGGGTATAGGACAGGCGCACGCGCAGGCCCTCGATCGCCGCAGGCGTCCACAGCAGGGTGGCGCGCGACAACGTCGACTCGGCCGCGTCCTCGCCGGTGTTGCGGGTGATGTTGCGGGTGAAGCCGTCGAAGTTGCGGTCCTCCACCGCGACGCGGAACGCCAGTTCGTCGGCGATCAGCGGCCCGCCACCGGCGAACGCGACGCGGCGATCCGACGGGTCGGACAGCAGCACCCGGGCGCGACCGTTCCAGTCGAAGGTCGGGTCTTCGGTGCGGATCACGATCGCGCCGGCCAGCGCGTTCTGGCCCTGGATCGTCGACTGCGGGCCGCGGAACAGCTCGACCTGGGCCACGTCCCACAGCTCGGTCGGGCCGTTGCCGGTGACCTGGGTGGCCAGCGCCGCGCCGTCCAGGTAGATCGTGGCCAGTGGATTGACCTCGCCGCCCGCGTTGCCGATGCCGCGGATGGTGAAGTCGCGGGCACCGTACGACTCGGCCACGTTGGGCGTGCGTTCGAGCACATCGGCCAGGCTGCGCAGGTTTTCCTGCTCGATCCGCACGGAGGTGGTGACCGCGACGCTGGCGGCCGTCTCCTGCAGGCTGCGTTCAGTCTTCTCGCCGCGGACCAGGACGGTGCCGAGCGTGGCCGGGTCCACGGCACCCTCGGGCGCGCGTTGCTGGGCCATGAGCGGCGCGACGGGCAGCAACGCGCACAGCACGGCCAGGGCAAGCCGGGAACGACGGACACGCATGCAGGGCACTCCGGATCTGAAGAGGGAGGCGGCGTGGCGTCGGCTGGCCGGGGGCGGGAATGATCCGCCATGTGAAATCGTCGTTAATTCGACCATGGATGGAAACCATTCGCAACGGGGAATGATTCTCATGGTGTGCCGCGCGCTCGGAGCGTCGGTCCGCAACAGGCGCTGAGCACGCGCCCGAAAACGCCTCCTGCCGCTTGATCCACGGCGCATAATTCCGCCGATGGACACCCCCGCATGAGTACCGGCATCAGCCTCGAACTGGCCCTGGTGCTGCTGATCGCCGCGATCATCGCGGTGCCGCTGTTCCGCCGGCTCGGTCTGGTCGCGGTGCTGGCCTACCTGGCCACCGGCGTGCTGCTGGGCCCGGACGGGATCGGCGTGGTCAAGGATCCGGACCGGATCCTGGGCGCCTCCGAGATCGGCGTGGTGATGCTGCTGTTCGTGATCGGCCTGGAAGTGTCGCCCGCGCGGCTGATGCTGATGCGGCGGCCGGTGTTCGGTGCCGGCGGCGCGCAGGTGCTGGTGTCGGCGCTGCTGCTGGGCGGCGCCCTGCTCGCCTTCGGGCTGCACTGGAAGGGCGCGCTGGTCGCCGGCCTCGGCCTGGCGCTGTCCTCCACGGCGGTCGGACTGCAGCTGCTGGCCGAACGCAAGGAACTGGGCAGCGGGCACGGCCGGCTCGCGTTCGCGGTGCTGCTGTTCCAGGACCTGGTCGCGATCCCGCTGCTGGCGGTGATTCCGCTGCTGGGCGGCGCCAAGGACGAGACCCTGACCTGGAGCATGGTGCTGCACGCGCTGGGGGCGCTGGCCCTGGTCTATTTCGGCGGGCGCCTGCTGATGCACCGCGGCCTGCGCATGGTCGCGCGCACGCAGGCGCCGGAGGTGTTCACCGCGACCACGCTGCTGGCCGTGCTCGGCAGCGCCTGGATCATGCAGCAGGCCGGATTGAGCCCGGGCCTGGGCGCGTTCATCGCCGGCGTGCTGCTCGCCGATTCCGAGTACCGGCACGAACTGGAATCCCAGATCGAGCCGTTCAAGGGACTGCTGCTGGGGCTGTTCTTCATCGCGGTGGGCATGGGCATCGACCTGGACCGGATCGTCGACGAGCCGCTGCTGATCGGCGGCGGCGTCGCCCTGCTGCTGGTGGTGAAGTTCAGCGTCCTGGTCGCGGTGGGCCGCGCGGCGAAACTGCCGCTGCGCAATGCGCTGCTGCTCGGCGGCACGCTGTGGCTGGGCGGCGAGTTCGCCTTCGTGGTGTTCCATGAAGCGCTGCGCGTGCGCCTGATCGGCGGCGAGAACCACGACCGCCTGGTGGCGATCGTCGGCGTGTCGATGGCGCTGATGCCGTTGCTGATGCTGGCCCTGGAACGGCGCATGCGGCATCGCCAGGCGCATGGCGCCGCCGCGCCGCAGGCACCGGCCTACGATGCGCCCGACGCCGGTCTGCAGCCGCAGGTGCTGATCGCCGGCGTCGGACGCTTCGGCCAGATCGTCGCGCGGCTGCTGGCGGCCCGGCGCATCCCCTATGTCGCCCTGGAACACAGCCCGGCCCAGGTCGAGGACGTGCGCCGCAATGGCGGGCGCATCTACTACGGCGACCCGTCGCGGCCGGACCTGCTGCGCGCCGCCGGCGCCGCGCACGCGCGCGTGTTCGTGGTCTGCATCGACGATCCCGACACCAACCTGCGCACGGTGCGCCTGATCCGACGCCTGTATCCGCACGCGCGGGTGCTGGCGCGGGCGCGCAACCGCCAGCATGCCTGGCGCCTGATGGACCTGTCCGCCGAGCCGGTGCGCGAGCTGTTCGGCAGCAGCCTGGACATGGGCGCCAGGGTGCTGCGGGAACTGGGCGAGCCGGACGCCGTGGCCGACGCGCACGTGGCCCGCTTCCGCGAACACGACGAGGCGCTGCTGCGCGAGCAGTACCTGGTCTACGACGATGACGCGGCGGTGGTGCAGAGCTCGCGCCAGGCGCGGCAGGACCTCATGGACCTGTTCGAGGCCGATTCGAGCGAGACGCCGGACACCGGGACGCCACCGGACGCAGCGACCGCACGCGCACCCTGAGCACGCGCGTGCCACGCGCGCTGTCCGATCGGTCCAGCGCGGACGTCCCTGCCCCGCGCGCGCCGGCCGGGCAACCGGCCGATGCGCACGGGATGCTCAGGCGCGCGGTTCGCGCAGGAAGCGCGCCATCGACGACACCCCGGGCACGACCGGTGCGAACTCGGCGGCGACATCGATGAACCCGCGCATCACCGCGATCTCGCGCGGCGTGCGGTTCAGCGTGTCGCGCAGGTCGGGATCGGCGCCGGCGCGGAGCAGGCGCTGGACCACGCCGCCAAGCCCGTGCAGCGCGGCCAGGTGCAGCGGGCCGAAGCCGCGCGGATCCTGGGTGTCCAGCCCCACGCCTTCCTCGAGCAGCCGCTCCAGGCCGGCCAGCACCACCGCCTCGTCGCAGGCGCTGCCCGGCTCGGCACGCGCGCCGAGCAGCAGCAGCAGCGGGGTGACGCCGCCGGCGGCCGACTGGTCCGGCTCGGCGCCGGCCAGCAGCAGGGTGTCGAGCAGGGCCAGCAGGCGCTGCTTGTCGCGGCCGGTGAAGCCGTACAGCGCCGCGCAATGCAGCGGCGCCAGGCCCTGGCCGTCGCCGGCATGGATGTCGGCGCCGGCGGTGAGCAGGCGCGCGGCGATGTCGGCCAGGCCCAGCGCCGAGGCCAGCATCAGCACGGTGACGCCGCCCGGCAGGCGATGTTCGATGTCGGCACCGGCCGACAGCAGCGCGGCCACGATCGCGGTCTGGCGCATGCTCACCGCGGCCGACAGCGCGGTGGCGCCGCTCTGCGCCGCATGCTGCGGATCGGCACCGCGGGCCAGCAGCAGGTCCACCGCCGCGGCATGGCCACCACCGGCCGCACGCAGCAGGCCGGTACAGCCCTGGGCATCGACCGCATCGACCGGGAAACCGAGTTCGAGCAGCCGGCGGATCGCATCGGCATCGCCGGCCATCGCCGCGGCGACCACATCCGAGGCCCGCAGCGGGCGCCGCGGCAGCGGCCAGCCGCGCCAGTCCAGCCAGTCGGCGAGATCGCGGCGCCCGCTGGCCAGGGCCACGCCCAGCGGCGTCTGCCCGTCGGCGGCGCGCGCGTCGGGCGAGGCGCCGTGCGCGACCAGCCGGCGCAGCGCCGATTCGCGGCCCAGCGCGGCGGCAAGATGCAGCGCGGTCATGCCGTGGCTGTCACGGGCTTCGCGGTCCACGCCCAGTTCCAGCAGTGCCGCCAGCAGCCGCAGCCAGCCCAGCCGCACCGCCAGCGACAGTGGCGGGTCGCCGGCCGCCGAGGCCGCGAACGGATCGGCGCCGGCGCCGAGCAGGTCCAGCGCGAGCTGCTCGTGCCCGCGCGCGGCCTGGTCGCGCTGCACGCAGCTGGCCAGGAAGCGCGCGAGCCCGCCGCTTCCGGCCGGTGACACGCCCTGCCGGAGCAGCACCTGCAGGCAGGCCGCGGCCTCGCCACCGTCGCCGAGCAGGCGCGCGAACAGCGTGCTGCCTTCATGCAGGACGTCCGGGTCGGCGCCGTGCGCCAGCAGCCACGCCAGCGACGCGGGCTGGCCGCGCAGGGTCGGGTCGTGCAGCAGCCCGCCCAGTTCGGCCGGCGCGCACAGGCGCGCCAGCGCCGGCAGGCCGTCCAGGCGACCGGCCCGCAATCCGTCGCGCAGCAGCGCCAGCGGCGGGCGCTCGTCGCCCTGGCTGGCGCCGTCGGCGATCGTCTCGGCCACCGCCACCGGCAGCGGGTACTCCGGGTCCAGCGCGGCCACGATCGACCAGCGGCCGGATTCGGCGGCCAGGTCGACCGCGCGCCGGCCATGCCGGTCCGGCTGCGCCGGGTCGACGCCCAGCTCCAGCAGGCGCCGCACCAGCGGCAGCGCGGGACGCTCGCCCGCCACCGCCAGCATCACCGCGTTGCGGCCTTCGGCATCGACCATGGCGACGTCGATCCGGTGCTCGACCAGCTGCTCGAACACGCCCGCGTGCAGGGCGCGCACGGCTTCCATCCACGGCGCCCGGCCGGCCGCGTCGCGCAGCTGCGGGTCGGCGCCGGCGGCCAGCAGTGCGGCGACGATGTCGGCATGACCGGCCAGCGCGGCCTCGTGCAGCGCGGTGCGCGCATTGCGACCGGGCGTGCCCACCCGTGCCCGGTTCTTGAGCAGCAGCTGCACGCCGGCGGCGTCGTCTTCCTCGGTGGCGGCCGCGGCCAGCAGCGCGGGCTGCCCGCCAGACGGTTCGGCACGCGCGCCACGCTCGAGCAGGAACCTGGCCATCCGCCAGTTGCCGGCCATGCAGGCCACGCCCAACGGTGAGAAGCCATCGTGGTTGAGCGCGTCGATCTCGGCGCCGGCGTCGCGCAGCAGCGCGGCCACGGCCGGGTCGGTGCTGCGTGCGGCGTGATGCAGCGGCGTATGGCCGTCGGCATCGGTCGCGCGCGGATCGGCGCCATTGGCCAGCAGCGTCATCACCGCTTCGGGGCGCCCATGCCAGCTGTCGCGGGTGGCCGCCAGCAGCGGCGCGATCGCGTCGGCCTGCGGATTGAGCGTGGCGCCACGCGCGATCAGCGCGCGCAGCAGGCGCAGGTCGGGCAGCACCGAGGCCAGCACCGCCAGGCTGCGTTGGTCGCGCGCATCGGCGGGCGCGGCCGCGTTGGGATCGGCGCCTGCCTCCAGCAACTGCAGCGCGCGGTCGACCCGGCCCACGCGCGCGGCGGCGAACAGGTCGGCGACCAGGGCCTCGTCCGTGGGCAACGGTTCGACGCTGGCCGGCCTCGCAGCCGGGGCCTCGGCCGTCGCCAGGAAATCCAGCGGCACCGCGATCTCTTCCGGCGCCGGGACACGCTGCAGGGCCAGGTGCAGCAGCGGCGACAACAGCGCATAGGCCAGTGCCGCCGGCCAGCGCCAGGCATCAGGCACCAGGTCCGGCCAGCCGAGCGCGAAGGCGCCACCGAGCAGTGCCAGCACCGGCAATGCCACCTGCAGGCCGCGCCAGCCACCGGTGTCCTGCCGTGCAAGGCGCTGCCACAGGGCCGGCAGGCGGCCACCGCGCCGTTCCAGCGCATGCCACAGCGGCCAGGTCCGCCACAGCCCGAGCAGCGCGGCGCTGGCCATCGCGCTCAGGCCGAGCGCGGCACCCAGGCTGCCGCTGTCGAGCAGCGCGCGCAGCGGCCAGGCCAGCAGCAGCCCGGTGGCGAGCAGGCCGCCGCCCCAGACCAGCGCCAGCGGCAGCAGCGCGCGGCCGGCGCGCGGCCAGCTGGTCGCGGGTTCCCGCATGCCGCGGCCCCAGGCGACGGCCAGCGCGAACGCAGGCTGCGCCAGGCAGGCACCGATCCAGGCGGCCACGCCGCCGAATCCGGTCAGCAGCGCCAGCAGCGCACCCGCGCCCGCAGCGGCGACCGGCACCGCGCGCAGGCGGCGGGCGGTGGCGTCACCCATCGCGACGCACCGCTCCGGTCAGCGTCGGCGGGAACTGCACGTGGAATCCATGGGTGCGCAGGTTGGCGCGCACGACCTGCGGATCCGACTGCGCCAGCCGGCGCCCGGCATCCAGTGCCACCTCCAGCAGGAACGACAGCTCACCGAGCTGCTGCCGGACTGCATCGGGCATGCGGGTGAATCCCTCGCGCTCGGCGAGGAACACGTAGGTATCGGCCTTGCGCAGGCTCTTGTAGACGTAGGCTTGCATGCGAGCGCGCGGCGCCCTGCACCGGGGGAATCGGGGGATTGTGTCGGAAAACCGGCGCACACGGAAGGACGGTGCTTATCGGCCGCGGCAGGTTCATCTTCATCAAGACCAGCGACGACATGGGCTGTGGCTATACTCCCGGACCATTCGCCGCCGCCGCCACCTTGTCCCCGCCCAACCGATCCCGCATCGCCCCGCTGGCCATCAGCGCGTGGACCGCGACCACCGCCCTCGGCGCCGGCATCGACGCGCAACGCAGTGGCCTGCGCGACCGGCGCAGCGGCCTGCGGCGCAACGACTTCGACACGCGCGGCCTGGACTGCTGGATCGGCCGGGTCGACGGGCTTGAGCAGGAGGCCCTGCCGGCCGCGCTGTCGACCTGGGACTCGCGCAACCACCGGCTGGCATGGCACGCGCTGCAGCAGGATGGCTTCCGCGACAGGGTCGCCGCGGCGGTCGCACGCCATGGCGCGGCGCGGGTCGCGGTGGTGATGGGCACCTCGACCTCGAGCATCGGCGAGACCGAACTGGCCTACCAGGCACTGGCCGACGGGCGTTTCCCGCCGGAGCTGGCGCGCAGGCAGGTCCATTCCCCGCATGCGCTGGGCGACTTCGTCGCCCTGGCCACCGGCGCGGCCGGACCGACGATGACCATCGCCACCGCCTGCTCGTCCAGCGCCAAGGTGTTCGCGCATGCGGCGCGGCTGATCGCGGCCGGCGTCGCCGATGCCGCGGTGGTCGGTGGCGTCGACACGCTGTGCGGCAGCGTGCTGTACGGCTTCAACGCGCTGCAGCTGGTGTCCGCGCAGCCCTGCCGCCCGTTCGACCGCGACCGCGACGGCCTGTCGCTGGGCGAGGCCGGTGGTTACGCGCTGATCGAGCGCACCGCGGCCGCCCCCGAGGCGACGCTGCGGCTGCTCGGCTACGGCGAATCCAGCGATGCGCACCACATGTCGGCGCCGCACCCGGAAGGCGTGGGCGCCGAGCGCGCGATGCGCGATGCGCTGGCCCGCGCGGGGCTGGAGCCGGACGCCATCGGCTATCTCAACCTGCACGGCACCTCGACCCCGGCCAACGACAGCGTCGAGGCCCAGGCCGTGGCGCGGGTGTTCCCGGCCACGCTGCATGCCGGATCGACCAAGGGCTGGACCGGGCATACGCTCGGCGCGGCCGGCATCGTCGAATCGGTGTTCGCGCTGATCGCGCTGCAGGACGGGCTGCTGCCGGGCACCCTCAACAGCCACGCGCCGGACCCGGCGTGCGGGCCGCAGATCCGCTTCGACAATGCCCAGCGGCCGATCGTCCACGCGATGAACAACGCGTTCGGCTTCGGCGGCAACAACTGCTCCCTGGTGTTCGGCCGCGCATGACTGCTTCCGCCTCCATTCCGCTGAGCGCGACCATCGAAGGCATCGGCCTGTGGGCCGACGGCGTCGCCGACTGGGACGCGTTCCGGGCGATCCGCGCCGGCCAGGCCGCGCGCGACCCGGCAATCCGCCGCCCGGCGCCGGCGCTGCTGCCGGCCAACGAACGCCGCCGCGCGCCGGACACCGTGCTGGTCGCGCTGCAGGCCGCGCAGGCCGCCTGCACGATGGCCGGACGCGCACCGGCGACGCTGTCGTCGGTGTTCGCCTCGACCTACGGCGACCTGTCGATCACCGATCACCTGTGCGAGACCCTGGCGCGCGCGCCGACCGAGGTCTCCCCCACCCGCTTCCACAATTCGGTGCACAACGCGGCCGCCGGCTACTGGACCATCGGCACCGGCGCGATGCAGCCGGCCACCGCGCTCAGCGCCGGCCCGGCCGGGTTCGCGATGGGGCTGCTGGACGCGCTGGCGCAGCTGGCCGAAGGCGCCGAGGCCGTGCTGCTGGTCGGCTACGACGGCCCGTCGCCCGGGCCGCTGCACGAGGTCGCGCCGAGCGCCGGCCTGCTGGGCGCCGCGCTGGTGCTCGCGCGCGGCACCGCGCCGGGCCGGGTCGGGATCACGGTGGACAGCCGCGCCGGCGTGGCCACCGCCCCGGTGCCCGGCATCGGCGACGGCAACGCCTCGCTGCCGATGCTGGCCCTGTTCGACGCGCTGGCCGCCGGGGCGGACCAGACCCTGCTGCCGGCGGGCGGCGACCATGTCCTGCGGATCGGGCTGCACCATGACTGATGCGATCGTGCTGAACACCTCCGAGTCCCATCCCGGCGGCGTGGCCGTGGTGATTCCCGCACTCAACGAATCGCTGCGGATCCGCGAGGTGGTCGAGCAGGTGCTGCGGCACGCGCCCTGGGTGATCGTGGTCGACGACGGCTCCAGCGACGATACCGCCGGCTGCCTGGATGGCCTGCCGGTGCACCTGCTGCGCCACCCGCAGCGGCGCGGCAAGGGCGCCGCGCTGCGGACCGGCTTCGCCGCGGCCGTGGCCGCCGGCGCGCGTGGCGTGGTGACGATGGACGGCGACGGCCAGCACGATCCCTCCGACATTCCGCGGCTGATCGCCGCCGCCGAACGGCATCCGCACCACATCGTGATCGGCGCGCGCCTGCGTCACCGCGCGCAGTGCCCGACCCACCGCCGCCTGGCCAACAGCTTCGGCGACTGGGGCGTGGGCTGGGCCGCCGGCTACCGCATCGCCGACACCCAGAGCGGACAGCGCTACTACCCGGCATCGGTCTGCGCGATGGGCGAGGTGCCTGGCGAGGACTTCGTGTTCGAGGCGCAGCTGCTGATCTCGGCAGCGCGCCGGCTCGGCGTGCGCGCGGTGTCGATCCCGATCGAGACGCGTTACCGCGCCGAGGACGGCAAGGGATTCCGCCGCAGCCATTTCCGCCCGCTGCGCGACCTGTACCGCATCACCTCGCATGTGGTCCGCCAGGTCATCGCCCACGGCGACGTCTGGCGCGAGTACGGGCGGGTGCGGGCGCAGCAGCCGCAGGTCGACGACGGGCGCTGAGCGGCGTGCGGCCGCGGCCGTCACGGCGCAGGACCATCACGGGACACCGTCGATCCCGCATCGCCGTGGCGCCTGCCGGAGGGTTGCGGCGCAGACGCCGGTCCCGCTTCGAGGTCGATGACGACGCCGGCGAGGCCCGGCCGTCGGCGCGGTCTCAGCCCATGCCGCCGTTGATGCCGATCACCTGGCCGTTGATGTAGCCGGCCTGCTCCGAGCACAGGAACGCGACCAGGGCGGCGACCTCCTCGGGCCGGCCCGCGCGCGCGGCCGGCACGATCTGCTTCACCATTTCGGCCGGAAACTGCGCATCGGCCATCGCCCCGGCGATCACGCCCGGCGCGACCACGTTGACGGTGATGCCGCGGCTGGCCATCTCGCGCGCCAGCGATTTCGACGCGCCGTGCAGCGCCGCCTTGGCCGCGGCGTAGTTGGTCTGGCCGCGGTTGCCCAGCACGGCGGCCACCGAGGACACGCTGACGACCCGGCCCCAGCGCGCACGCGCCATCGGCAGCAGCAGCGGCTGGGTCACGTGGAAGAAGCCGTGCAGCGACACGTCGATCACCCGCTGCCACTGCGCCGCACTCATGCCGGCCATCGGCGCGTCGTCGTGGATGCCGGCGTTGTTGACCACCACGTCGATCCGGCCCTCGCCGAGCAGCGTGTCCAGCGCGGGCCCGACCGCCTCGGCATCGGCGACGTCGAACGCCACCGCCTGCGCCTGGCCGCCCGCCGCGCGGATCGCCGCGACGACGCTCTCGGCGCGCTCGACCTGGCGGTTGGCATGCACGATGACCTGCATGCCGGCGGTGGCCAGCGCCTGGCAGATCGCGCCGCCGATGTCGCCGCTGCCGCCGGTGACCAGGGCGCGGCGTGGAGAAGTGGGGTTCGTCATGCGCGCATTGTAGAAGCCGCCGGGGGAGCGCGCGCCATGCGGCGGCTTCGATAGCGGCGGCGGCCGATGCGGCGAGGCGAACCGCGTCATTCGATCGTGCCGGTGCGTCGCCCGGAGAGGGCGGTCGCGGCGGGAGCCGCCCGGACCGGACGGACCGCGCGGCGCGCGCTACGGCGACAGCATCGCCGCGGCGCGGCCCGAGGCGATCTCGCGCCCGTCGTGCAGGATCCGGAACCCGTACTGCTGGCTGCCGGTCGCGGCCAGCAGCAGCTCGGCCTCGCCGCGCAGCGGGCCGTCGAGATCGTCGATGCGCGCCAGCTGCAGGGCCACGTCGCGCAGCGCGACCAGCATCCCGTCGGCGGCGCGGCCGCCCTGTGCACGCGCCAGCAGGCCGCCATGCACGGCCATCGCCTGGGCGCCGTACTCGCACAGGTGCAGCGCGTGCAGCACACCGCCGCTGCGCAGCGGGTGCGCCGGATCGCGATGGGCGCCGGTCTGCAGCACGATGCGCCCCGCCTCCCATTCCAGCACCTCGTCCCACAGGCACATCCGGCCCTGGTGCGGTACCAGCGACAGGATCGTGTCGCGGTCGACCCGGCTCATGCCGCCTTCTCCAGCGCATCGGCCCGGGCGATGAACAGCGACAGCACGAAGTTGAACAGCACGCCCAGCGCGACGGTGCCGCCGATCGCGCGCAGCACCGGGATCGAGGACAGCGCCAGCAGGCTGAACACCAGCAGCGTGGTCAGGCTGCAGACGATGACCGCATGCAGCGTACGCAGCTGGTCGTCGCGGTCGTCGCCGGCGTGGTCGAAGAACAGCGCGTAGTCCAGGCCCAGGCCGGCGGCCAGGATCAGCGACACCAGGTGGAACAGGTTGAGTTCGACCCCGAGCACGCGCAGCACCGCCACGATCAGCAGCGTGCTCAGCGCCATCGGCGCGACCACGCGCAGCACCCGCCGCGGCGAGCGCAGCGCCAGCCAGACCACGCCCACCAGCAGCAGCGCGGCCACCGTCAACGCGGCCAGCAGCCGGACCCGCCACTGCGCGACCAGCGATTCGGAGGCCTGCTTGAGATCGAGCAGCTGCGCACCGGAGGCCTGGACCCGCGCGGCGAGCGCGGCCGGATCGTGCAGCCCGGACAGCGACACCAGCGCGGTAGCGTGGTCGGTCCCCTGCAGCAGCAGGCTGCCGACGCCCAGTTCCAGCGGCGTGCCGGCCAGGGCGGCGGCGGTCAGCGGCGCGGCCGTACGCGCGGTCGCCACGTCCTCCAGGAACGGGGCGAAGGCATCGGCCCGGAACGGGCTGTCCGCCAGCGCCTGCTCCAGATCGGCCTGCAGCGTCGCCGCCTCCGGCAGCCGCGCCTGGCGCGCCCGCTGGGTGGCGGCGCTGGGCAGGTAGCGCGCGGCCAGGTCGTAGCCATCGAGCAGGCCGTCGGCGCGCGCCTGCGCCAGCACCGGCAGCAGCCGTTCGGACGCCTGCAGCGCGGCATCGGCATCGGCGGCCTGCAGCGCCAGCATGTAGCGCACGTCGGGCGCACCGAGTTCGGCCCGCAGCTGCGCATCGCGCTGCAGGTCGGCCGGCGGCACCGGGGTCAGCCGCGACAGGTCGTTCTGCCAGAACGTCCCCGGTGCGAAGGCGATCGCCGCCAGTGCCACGACCGCCAGGCCGGCCAGCGCGCGACGCGGTCGCGGCAACCGGGCGATGCCGTGCCACAGCCGCGCCAGGAGCGCCGAATGGGCCGGATCGCGGCGGGTCGGCCCGACCAGGGCCGGCAGCAGCCAGCGGGTCGCGGCGGCGGCCACGCCGAGGCCGACGATGGTGAACACCGCCAGCTGCTTGAGGCCTTCGACGCCCGAGAACAGGAAGGTCGCGTAGGCGATGCAGGTGGCGGCCACGCCGGTGATCAGGGTCGGCCACAGCGCGCGCACGTTGTGCCAGGGCGAGACGCCCGGACGCAGGTGGCTGAAGAAATGGATCGGGTAATCCTGGGCCACGCCGATCAAGGTGAAGCCGAAGGCGATGGTGATGCCGTGCACGCCGTCGAAGGCCAGCGCCACCGCGAGCAGGCCGGCCAGGCCGGCGCTGGCCAGCGGCAGCGCGCCCAGCAGCGGCATGCTCCAGCGCCGATAGGCGAGACCGAGCAGCAGCAGCAGGCCGATCGTGTCGACCGTGCCGATCCAGGTCATCTCGCGCTCGGTGCGCTCGCGGATCGCCACGGCGAACGCGCCGGGGCCGGACAGCTCCAGCTGCGCCGCGTCGGCCTGGCCGGCGGCGGCGCCGGCGAACGCCGCCTCGATCGCCGCCACCGCCTCGAGCTGGCCGGCACTGTCGAAGCCGGCCGCGCGGGTCTGGATCAGCAGCAACGCCTGCGCGCCGTCGCGATCGAACCAGACGCCGTGCAGGCGCTGCGGTGCGTGCGCCGGCTGCCAGGCCTCGGCCAGGTGCAGGATTTCCAGGGTGGGATCGGACGGCAGCAGCGGTTCGACCAGGTCACCGGCCGGCGAGCCCAGGTCCTGCAGCCGCGCCTGCAGTTCCTGCTGCAGGTACGCCGCATCCAGCGCCTGCGTATCCAGGGTCGGCGACAGCAGGTAGCGGTACGGCCGCAGGTGCCCGGGCACGGCATCCAGGCCGTTGTCGTCGCCGTTGGCGACCAGGGCGATGCGGGGGTCGGCCTGCAGCGCGGCGCGCAGCGCCTGCGAGCGGGCCGCCAGCACCTCCGCTGGCGCGCCGTGCACGGCGGCCAGCAGCAGGCGCGAGCCGGGGCCTTCGCCCAGTTCGTCGACCAGCAGGACCTGCGCCGGCGTGCGCGGCGAGGGCAGGAAACGGCGCAGGTCCTCTTCCATCCGCAGCTGCGAGGCCAGCCACCAGCCGGCCATGCCCAGCAGCGCCAGCCAGACCAGGGCCAGCGCGGTCCGTCCCGCCGGGGTGCCGGTCATGGCGTGCCGCGGTCGCCGTGGCACAGCGCGGCCAGCGCGGCCGGGTCGTCGACGCCGACCGCCGCCGCGGCGGCGCCGGCCATCAGCGTGCGCTGCGCCTCGCCCTTGGCCGGCACGCTCTCCACGCAGCGCAGCTCGGCGCCGCGGCCATGCAGGTCGATCCGCTGCAGGGCGGCGGCCAGACGCGGATCACGCGGCACCAGGCGCAGGGTCCAGCGCTCGCGCGCGCCGCTGGCGTCCACGGTGTAGGTGCGTTCGAGCAGGGCGCGGTCGCCGGACAGCAGCGCGCCGAATCCGGCCTGCACCGCGGCCAGCTCCGGCACCTGCTGCAGGCTGATCGTGCGCGGCGCGCGGTTGCCGCGCACGATCACCGCCTGGCCATCGGCCAGCGTGGTGGTCTCGGCGTAGGGCGCGGTCACCTCGCGGACCAGACGGCCGCCGGGCTCGCTGCGGTACTCGCCCTGCAGCCGCAGCGGCTGCTTGAGCATCGCCGACTGGCGCAGCTCGACGAAGGCGGTGCGGCTGGGCGCCGGACGCGCCACCGCCTGCAGCACCCAGCCGGCATCCAGCGGCTCAGGTGCCGCTGCGCTCGGCAGTGCGAACGCGCACAGCAGCAGCGTCCAGGGACGGATCCTGCGGCACGGGGCGCGGGGCGGCATGCGGGGCGGCGTCGGGGACATCGGCATTCCAGAAGTCGAAGAAGTTGAACCAGTTGGTGGGTGCGCGCCGGGCATGGTGTTCCAGCCGGGTGGCGTAGCGGGCGACCCACTCGCCCAGCACCCGCGCGCGCTGCGCGCGAGGCGGAAGGTGCGCGGTGCCGCCCTCGAGGAACGGCTCGAAGTACAGGTCGTAGCGGTTGCCGCCGGCGTACAGGCCGAAGCACAGCAGCACCGGCGCGTGCAGCGCCACGGCCAGTCGCCACGGCGTCAGCGGGAAGCGCGCGGTGCCGTCCACGAACGGCACCGGCACGGTGTCCTCGTGCGGCTGCGAGCGGTCGACCAGCAGCGCGACCAGCGCGCCGTCCTCGAGCGAACGCTGGATCTCCAGCGCGATCGACGGGCCATCCTGGCTGCCGTCGATGACGCCGGCGGCCAGCACCGGATCGAGCCGGTCGAACAGCTCGGTCAGCACCGGGTTCTGGGTGCGGTCCAGCACGATCCGCACCACCAGCCCGGGCCGGCGCCGCGAGAGGATGCGCAGCGCGTCGAAGCTGCCCAGGTGCGAGCCGAACAGCAGCACGCCGCGGCCCTGGTCGACCAGCGCCTCCAGCGGCGCCAGGCCATGCACGTGGATGTCGAAATGGCGCAGCTGACCGCCCAGCAGGAACAGCCGGTCCAGGATGGTCGAGGCGAAGCAGTGGATGTGCCGGGCCACGGCCAGCACGCCGGCGCGACGGCCGCGCACGCGGCTCAGCCAGGCCCGCGAGGCGCGCCGCTCGGGGCCACGCATCACCAGGAAGTACAGCGTGATCGGATACAGGCACAGCCGCGCGATGCCGCGCCCGCCATGCCGTGCGATCGCCGCGATCAACGCGATCGCCCGGCGCCCGCCGCCTTCGGGACGCTGCTTCCACGCCGCCGGCGCATTCATGCAGCAGCGCTCCGGATCTCGCCGCGCGCCAGCACGGCATCGGCGTGGCGCACCTCGAACCGCCAGCGCGGCGCGGCGCCCTCGATCCGCACCTCGGCTTCCTGCCCCGGCAGCAGCGGCGCCAGGAACTTGACCTGCGGCAGCCGCCAGGGCGCGGGGACCGCGTCGGCGGACGCGATCGCCGTCATCACCTGCTCCAGCACCACCACGCCAGGCACGACCGGATGGCCCGGAAAGTGGCCGGGCAGGCAGGGATGGTCGGGCGGGATCGTGAAGCGCATCGTGCCTAGGATAGCCGCCGCACCGCCGCCGCGGGCAGGGCCGGCACCGGGGGTTCAGCCGAGCAGGCCGCGCCAGAACCGCGGGCCGAGCGTGGCCATCTGGCGGGCGAACTCCAGCCCGTTGCGGTAGGGCCGGCTCGGGAACAGCCGCTTGCGGTAATGGAACTCGGCCGCCATGAAGCCGCCGACCACGCCGTAGTTCAGCAGGTTGGCGAACCACGACCACCATGCGTGCGGAACCACGATCCAGGGCGTGCGCCCCAGCGCGTCGAGTACGCCGCCAGGCACCGCGCACAGCGCCAGCCCGGCGTTGGCCGCGGTCAGCAGGGCCAGCACCCAGGCCCAGCCGGCGGTGACCTGGCGCGCATACGCCAGCAGCGCCGGCGAGGTCTCCCAGCCGGCCTGCGCATAGAGTGCGGCCACGATGCGGGCGACCAGCGGGGTCCGCCCGGGCGCCAGGCTGCGCGCGAACCACCACGACAGCCAGCCGGTGAAGGCCACCGGCGGCGCCAGCAGCGACAGCAGCGCCCACGGCGTGTGCGCCATCCACCACAGCAGCAGCAGGGTCGCCGCCAGCGTGGCCAGCGCCCACCAGCGCCGCATCAGCAGCGGCGCGATCAGCAGCATCAGGGCAAGGTCGGCCAGTGCCAGCGAGGCCCAGGTGCCGTCCTCGCGCACGCTGGCCAGGTGCGCCAGGAACGGATACGCCACCGCCAGCAGCACCGCGATGACGACCGGCGCATCCAGCCCCGGCGCCTGTCCGGCCTCAGGCGGTGCGCTGCGACTGGACATGCGCCGACAGCGCGCGCAGCGAGCCGAAGATCCGACGGTTGTCCTCGCCTTCCGAGCGCAGCTGGAACCCGTAGCGCTTGCCGATCGCCAGCGACAGCTCCAGCGCGTCGATCGAGTCCAGGCCGAGGCCTTCGTTGAACAGCGGCGCTTCCGGGTCGATCGCCTGCGGCTCCACGTCTTCCAGGTTCAGGCTTTCCACCAGCAGTTCGGCCAGCTCGCGCTCGGCCTCGGTCTGTTGCGACATCGTCAGAGTTCCGCGTACGTCCCCATAAGAGAGGGAACGATCCGGCATCGGCCGCCGCCATGCAAGCCCGGAACCGTGAACGGGGCCGTGCGTCCGCGCGGTATCATGCCGCCCCGCCTCCCGTTTCCGGTCCCGCCGCATGACGCACGCCGAGCCGCAGCACCCGCCGTCCGCACCCACCGTGCCGACGGATGTGCCGACGGACGCGCACGTCGACGTGCTGGTGATCGGAGGCGGCCCGGCCGGCACCACCGCGGCCACCTTCCTGGCCCGCGCCGGCTGGAAGGTGACGCTGCTGGAAAAGGACGTGCATCCGCGCTT
Organism: Xanthomonas sp. XNM01; assembly: GCF_014851915.1. GTDB lineage: Bacteria > Pseudomonadota > Gammaproteobacteria > Xanthomonadales > Xanthomonadaceae > Pseudoxanthomonas. The sequence continues at coordinate 88,657 of NZ_JACVAP010000006.1, read as the reverse complement.
CCACATCGGCGAATCGCTGCTGCCGATGAACCTGCCGATCCTCGAACGCCTCGGCGTGCTCGACCAGGTCCGCGCGATCGGCGTGTACAAGCCCGGTGCCGACTTCCCGATGCGCGGCGACGGCGACAGCGTCAACGTGTTCCGCTTCGACCGGGCGCTGGACCCCAAGTTCGGCCACGCCTACCAGGTCAAGCGCGCCGAGTTCGACACGCTGCTGTTCGACAACGCGCTGGCCGCGGGCGTCGACGCACGCCAGCAGGTGAAGGTGGAGCGGGTCGAGTTCGGCGACGACGGGCGGCCGTACCGCGTGCATGCGCGCGACGCCGCTGGCAACGCGCTGGCGTTCCTGCCGCGCTACCTGGTCGACGCCAGCGGCCGCGACACCTTCCTCGGCGGCAAGCTCAAGCTCAAGAAGAAGAACCCCGCGCACCAGTCGGCGGCGATCTTCAGCCATTTCAGCGGCGTCACCCGGCGCGAGGGCGAAGCGGCCGGCAACATCACCGTCGAGCGCTTCGCGCACGGCTGGATGTGGCTGATCCCGCTGCGCGACGACGTGATGAGCGTCGGTGCGGTGTGCTTCCCCGAGTACCTGAAGACCCGCACCGGCGACAACGAATCCTTCCTGATGCAGACCCTGCGCGACACCCCGTCGGTGTGGGCGCGGATGCAGCAGGCGCAGCGCATCGCCCCGGTCCATGCCACCGGCAACTATTCCTATACCTGCAGCCGCATGACCGGCCCGGGCTGGGTGATGGCCGGCGATGCGTTCGCCTTCATCGACCCGGTGTTTTCCTCCGGCGTCTACCTGGGCATGAACAGCGGCGAGCAGGCGGCGAAGACGGTCGACGCGATCCTGCGCGACCCGTCGCGCGAGGCGGCCGAGCACCGCGCGATGGACAGGCGTCTGCGCCGCGGCCTGCGCTATTTCTCGTGGTTCATCTACCGCTTCACCACCCCGGTGATGGAGAAGCTCTTCGCCGAGCCGCGCAACCACCTGCAGCTGGAGCAGGCGGTGATCTCGATGCTGGCCGGCGACGTGTTCGACAACGCAGGGGTGCGCTGGCGCCTGCGCGTGTTCCGCTTCATCTACGCGATGACCGCGCTGCGGATGGCGCCGGACGCGCTGCGCGGCTGGCTGCGCCGGCGGCGCCAGGTCGGCGAGCGCTTCAGCGGCGACACCCTGCAGGGCGGCAATCCATGAGCAGCCCGATGCCCTTCTCCGCCGCCGCGCCGCAGCTGGACGTGCGCTATGCACCGGCCTCGACCCTGGCCGCGGCGCTGGCCGATCCGCGGGTCCTGGCCGTGCTCGGCTTCGGGGCCGGCGCGCGCCCCGGCAGCGACGACCCGCGCTATCTGCAGGTGCCGCTGCAGCCGCTGGCCGGCGAGGACGTGATCGAGGTCTGGCGCACGCCCCACCCGGTCGCGTGCGGCCGCGACGGCGACATCGCCTGGGCCAGCGACGGCCGCCTGCTGTTCGGCGCACTGGAGATCGACGAGCCGGACGGCGAGGACATCGAGGCGGCCGCCACCGGCGCCTATGCGCGGATGCTCGGTTTCGTCTCCACCAGCGCGATGCCCGAGCTGCTGCGCATCTGGAACTACATGGATGCGATCACCCGGGGCGAAGGCGACGAAGAGCGCTACCGCCGCTTCTGCGTCGGCCGCGTCGCCGGCCTCGGGCGGTTCGAGGTCACCCGGCTGCCGGCCGCCACCGCGATCGGTCGCTGCGACGGCGTGCGCCGGCTGCAGGTCTACTGGCTGTCCACGCAGGCCGCGGGCACGCCGCTGGAGAACCCGCGCCAGATCAGCGCCTACCGCTATCCGCGCCAGTACGGGCCGCAGTCGCCGAGCTTCGCCCGCGCGATGCTGCCGCCGGCCGGCGCGCAGGTGCCGCTGCTGCTGTCGGGCACCGCGGCCATCGTCGGCCATGTCTCGCTGCATGCCGGCGACGTCGCGGCCCAGGTCGACGAGACCCTGGCCAACATCGACAGCCTGATCGACGGCGCACGCCGGCAGCGCCCGGACCTGCCGGCCCGGCTCGATGCGGGCAGTCCGCTCAAGGTCTATGTGCGCGACCCGGCCGATGCGGCCACGGTGGCCGCGCGCCTGGATGCGCATCTGGCGCCGGCGGTGCCGCGCCTGCTGCTGCACGCGCAGGTCTGCCGGCGCGAACTGCAGGTCGAGATCGACGGCGTGCACGGCCCGGTCGACGCCACGCCCGGCGGTTGAGACAGCGCCGGCGTCCAGCGCGGGATCGCCTCCGTCGGGTGGCGTGCCGGCGGTGTCGTCGAGACAGTTCCCGGGTCCGGGGCCGCAGCGTGCGGCCGGCGTCGCAGTGCGACTGCCGGCGGCCTCAGTCGGCCCCGCAGTCCTTGCGACGCAGCGGATTCCAGCGGCCGGAGCGCTCGCATTCCAGCCTGGCCCGCTCGGCCGCCTCGGCCTTCGCACGCGCCGCTTCGGTCGCGGCGGCGGCGGTACGCGCTGCGGCGACGCGCTCGGCGTGCAGCTTCTGCACGGCGGCACGGATCTGCGGCAGCGCGGCCAGCGCGGCCTTCTCGCCTTCCATGATCGACTGGTTGCGCCTGGTGAAGTCGGCCGAGCCGTAGTCGAGCACGTCGGGGCGGATCACCACCTCGGCGCGGGCCAGCTCCTGCTCGCCCAGGCGCTGGCCCATGATGGCGATCGACTGGTTGACGATGCCGAGCATGCCGTCCGGGCGGCGCCCGCTGGCCTTGCTGGAGATGTCCACCGCGATGACGATGTCGGCGCCGAGCTGGCGCGCGGCATCGACCGGCACCGGGCTGACCACGCCGCCGTCGACGTACTGGTACTGGCCGATCGTGACCGGCTCGAACACGCCGGGCACGCTGCTGGACGCACGCACCGCCTGGCCGGTGTTGCCGCGCACGAACACCGTGCGCTCGCCGGTTTCCAGGCGCGTGGCCACCGCCGCGAATGGCCGCGGCAGGCGCTCGATGGAGCGCTTGCCGACCTGGTCGTTGACGTAGTCCTGCAGCTTCAGGCCCTGGACCAGGCCGCCGCCGAACAGGCGCACGTCGCGGATGCTGGCTTCATCCAGCGCCACCGCCTTCTCCTGCAGCTGGAACGGATCCATGCCGCTGGCGTACAGCGCGCCGACCACGCTGCCGGCGCTGGTGCCGGCGACCACGTCAGGCTTGAGCCCGTTGGCCTCCAGCATCTTGATCACGCCGATGTGGGCGAAGCCCTTGGCCGCACCACCGCCGAGCGCCAGGCCGATGCGGACCCTGGGCACGGTCGGGTCGGGCTGCGCGGCCGGCGGCACGACCGCGGTCTGCGGCGGCGGATCGGACCGGGTCCCGCCGCAGGCGGCGATCAGGACGGCGGCCAGCAACGGCAGGCAGGAACGCAGCGGACGGAATCGCTTCACGGCATCGGCAGTCGAGGCAGCCGCGACGGCGCGGCGGGCTGGATTCTACGGGCTGGCAGCGGGAGCGTCCCCGCCCGCGGATGAATGCCGGTCCGCCGCCTCGTCGAGCAATGCCAGCAGCTCATGCCGCAGCAGCTTGCCGGTGGCGTTGCGCGGCAGCGCGTCGAGCAGGCGCACGCGACGCGGCAGGAACACCGGGTCCACGCCGGCGCGCAGGGCCTCGACGATCGCCTGCGGCGACAGGCCCGGCGCGACCGCCAGCGCGGCGATGCGACCGATGCCGCCGCTGCCGTCGGCAGGCAGCTGCACGACCACGCCGTCCTCGACGCCGGGCACCGCGAGCAGGCGGCGGGTCAGGTCGCCAAGCGAGGCACGCTTGCCGGCGATCTCGAGCAGGTCGGCCTGGCGGCCGCACAGGCGGAAGCGCCCGTCGGCCTCCACCTCGACCAGGTCGGCCAGGGCCACCGGCTGCGGCAGGTGCGCGGCGTGCACCAGCGCACCGTCCGGGCGCGCGACCACGCGCACGCCGGGAAGCGGGGTCCACAGCGCATCGGCGGCGGTACGCCGCCGCGCGAACACGCAGGTTTCGGTGGAACCGAACACCTCGCGCACCTCGCAGCCGTAGCGGGCCTCGGCCGCGGCAGCCAGCTCGGGCGCCAGCGGCGCGGTCGCCGAGACGATGCCGGCCAGCGGCGGCAGGTCGACATCGGACTGCAGCAGCGCGCGCAGATGCACCGGCGTGGTCACCAGCAGCCGCGGCGCGGGCGCGTCGGCCAGCGCCTGGGCGACATCGGCCGGGAACAGCGGCCGGCCGGCATGCACCGCCGCGCCGCCCAGCAGCGGCAGCAGCACCGACAGCTCCATGCCGTACATGTGCTGCGGCGGCACCGTCGCCACCACCTGCGGCTGCGCCTGGCCCCACAGGTCCTGCAGTGCGGCCAGGTTCTGCGCGGTGCTGGTGATGAACGACGCCCAGGTCTTGACGTGCGCCTGCGGCTGGCCGGTGCTGCCGGAGGTGTAGCCGATCGCCACCGGCCAGTCGGTCGCCAGCAGCGGTGCGGCGCCCTCCTCGCTGGGCAGGACCGGCGGCAGCAGCCGGCGCTGCGTCTCGGCCAGCGCCTCGGGCAGCAGGCCGGGGTCATCGCCCAGGCAGTAGGCGTCGCCGTGGGTCGCCATGGTGGCCAGGACCACCTCGGGCGCACGCGATGGCGGCAGCAGCGTGGTCTGGCCGCGCAGCGCCGCGGCGCAGAAGGCGACCAGGAAGCGGTAGCGGTCCTCGCACAGGTTCACCACATGGCGCGCGCCGGGCAGGCCGGCGGCCACCCCGCGGACATGGCCGAGGAACTCCTCCAGCGTGCGCGTGGCCCCGGCCTCGAAGCAGAACGCGCGTGTCCCCGCGCCGATCGCGGCCGGGCGGGCGGACGCGATGGCGTCCGGCTGGAACTGGGGATCGGCCGACATGCGGTCTCCGCTGGGCATCGAAGGCGCAGCGAAACCTGTCCGCCGGGCATGGGCCGGTAGCTTGACCGGCCGGGGTGCGAGCGACAAGTCCCGGCCCGGGTGCGTCGCATTGCGCGGCGGCCACCGGCAGCGCATGACCAGTGGCCCGGGCCAGCCGACGCCCGGCTTGCTACCCTGCCCGGTTTACAGACCACGGCCGCCTCCTCATGCCAAGACTGCTGCCCCTCGCGCTGCTGCTGTTCGCCGCCCCGACCCTGGCGTCCACGCCGATCACGATCGAACAGGCCATGGCCGACCCGGACTGGATCGGCGCCCCGGTCGAAAGCGCCTGGTGGAGCTGGAACGGCCGCGAGGCCCAGCTGCAGCTCAAGCGCGAAGGCAGCGCGGTGCGCGACACCTGGCGCCAGCCGATCGCCGGCGGCGCGCTGCAGCGCGTCGACGATGCCGCGCGCGCCGATCTGGACGTGGCCGACGTGGTCTACGACGGCCAGCGCCGCCGCAGCGCCTTCGTCCGCAACGGCGACGTGTTCGTACGCGACCTGTCCACCGGTGCGCTGACCCAGCTGACCCGCACCGCCGCGGCCGAATCGCGCGTGGCCTTCGCCCGCGACGGCGGCGTGGTCTGGCGCGCCGGCAACGACTGGTTCCACTGGACCGCCGCGACCGGCGCCGCGCAGATCGCCACGCTGAAGGCCGAGAAGGACCCGGACGCCGCGCCGAAGGCCGACGCGCTGCGCGAGCAGCAGCTGCGCACCATCGCCACGCTGCGCCGCGACCGCGACCAGCGCGAGGAACAGCGTCGCCAGGAAGAGACCTGGCGCAAGGCCGACCCGACCCGCGCCGCCGGCCCGGTCTGGCTGGGCGACCAGGTCGAGATCGTCGATTCCAGCCTGTCGCCGGATGCGCGCCACCTGCTGGTGGTCACCCGCAAGAAGGGCGCCGACACCGGCCAGCGCGGCAAGATGCCGCTGTACGTGACCGAGTCCGGCTACGAAGAGTTCGAGGACGTGCGCGTGCGCGTCGGCCGCAACGACCCGACCCCGCACGCGCTGTGGCTGGTCGACGCGCAGACCGGCCAGGTCCGTGAACTGAAGACCGACGTGCTGCCGGGCATCGGCACCGATCCGCTGGCCGCGCTGCGCAAGGCCGCCGGCAAGGAGCCGCTGAAGGGCCAGCGCGCGGTGCGCGTCGGCACCGGCCGCGGCGGTGCGTCGATCAGCTGGAGCGACGACGGCGCCAATGCCGCGGTGATGCTGCGCGCGGTCGACAACAAGGACCGCTGGATCGCGGCGGTCGACCTGAAGGGCGCGCAGCTGCTGCCGCGCCACCGCCTCACCGACGCCGCCTGGATCAACTGGAACTTCAACGATTTCGGCTGGCTGCCGGACAACCGCACGCTGTGGTTCCTGTCCGAGGAGTCCGGGTACTCGCACGTCTATACCCAGGACGGTGCCGCCAGGCCGCGCCAGCGCACCTCCGGCACGTGGGAAGCCTCCGAGCCGCAGCTGGGCGCCGACGGACGCAGCCTGCTGTTCCTGTGCAACCGCGAGCGCCCCGGCGTCTACGAGGTCTGCGCGCTGGACCTGGCCGGCGGCGCGCTGCGCGAGGTCACCGCGCTGAAGGGCGTGGAGGACTTCAGCGTCTCGCCCGACGGCAGCCAGCTGCTGGTGCGCTGGTCGGCCAGCTACCTGCCGCCGCAGCTGTCGGTGCAGCCGCTGGCCGGTGGCCAGGCCCGCCAGCTGACCGACACCCGCAGCGCCGCGTTCAAGGCGCGCACGTGGATCCAGCCCGAGTACGTGCAGGTGCCGTCCAAGCACGGCGCCGGTACGGTCTGGGGCAAGTTCTACGGGCCGGCCGACTACGAGCCGGGCCGCAAGTACCCGATCGTGATGTTCGTGCACGGCGCCGGCTACCTGCAGAACGTCAGCGACCGCTACCCGAACTACTTCCGCGAGCAGATGTTCCACAACCTGCTGGTGCAGCAGGGCTACGTGGTGCTGGACCTGGATTTCCGCGCCTCGGAAGGCTACGGCCGCGACTGGCGCACCGCGATCTACCGCAACATGGGCCATCCGGAGCTGGAGGATTACCTGGACGGCCTGGACTGGGTGGTCGAGCAGCGCCAGGGCGACCGCGACCGCGCCGGCATCTACGGCGGCAGCTACGGTGGCTTCATGACCTTCATGGCGCTGTTCCGCTCACCGGGCACGTTCAAGGCCGGCGCCGCGCTGCGCCCGGTGGTCGACTGGACCCAGTACAACCACGAGTACACGTCCAACATCCTCAACACGCCGGAACTCGACCCGCAGGCTTACGCCACGTCCTCGCCGATCGAGTACGCCGAGGGCCTGCAGGACCACCTGCTGATCGCGCACGGGATGATGGACGACAACGTGTTCTTCCGCGACTCGGTGGTGCTGAGCCAGCGCCTGATCGAGCTGCACAAGGACAACTGGGAACTGGCCGCCTATCCGCTGGAGCGCCACGGCTATGTCCGCGCCGATTCCTGGCTGGACCAGTACAAGCGCATCCTCAAGCTGTACGAGCGCACCCTGAAGTGAGCGGGGCCGGCGCGCCATCGCCGGTGGACGCGACGGTGGCGCCGATCCTGACCGTGGCCGCGGTGATCCGCGATGCGGCCGGGCGCGTGCTGCTGGTGCGCAAGCAGGACTCGACGATCTTCATCCAGCCCGGCGGCAAGCGCGAGCCGGGCGAGGATGCGCTGACCACGCTGGCCCGCGAGCTGGACGAGGAACTGGGCGTGCAGCTGCGCGCCGGCAGCGCCGTCGCGCTGGGCACGTTCGAGGACGTGGCGGTGAACGAACCCGGCCGCCGGGTCCGCGCCGAGGCCTTCCTGGCCGACGTCGAAGGCAGCCCGGCCGCCCGCGCCGAGATCGCCGAGCTGGCCTGGATCGCGCCACGACCACCGTACCCGGTGCCGGTGGCCCCGCTGAGCGCCGGCCACATCCTGCCGGCCGCATGCGCGGCGCTGGCGGCGGGCGGTCCCGGACCGGCCGCGCTGCAGGACCACCCCGCTGGCGCCTGAGGGCGATGCCGGGGCCAGCGCCTGCGGCACAATGCGGGGCTTCCACCACCCGCAGGGACCGCTCCACGATGCAGCTGCCTCTTCCCCCCGCGCCGCGCGCCGGCTTCGTCAGCGTGCTGGCCAAGATCACCCTGATCCTTGCCGGCCTCAGCGTCGCCTGGTCGCTGGTCCAGGGGCTGATCGCGCTGCTGGTGTCCGACGACTGGGTGACCCTCCTCGCCTCCCGTGACTGGCCGATCCCCGCCGGGCTGATCTGGGCGCTGGTGCACCGGGTGCCGCTGTCGCTGGGCATGCTGGCGCTGTCGGTCCTGACCCTGGTCACCGCCTGGGGCCTGCTGAAGCGCCGCGAATGGGCGCGGCGGGTCTTCATCGCCCTGCTGCTGGTCAGCGCGGTCACCAACCTGCTCAGCCTGCTGCTGGTCGGGCAGATGTTCGACGCGATGATCGCGATGTATCCGCAGGAGTTCCTGCACTCCGCCGACGGCCAGGCATTGATCGCCCAGATGCAGGCCAGCCGGGTCATGTCGATGGCCACCAGCGCGGTCGGCGTGCTGACGATGGCGGTGCTGCACGTGTGGATCGTCTGGAAGCTGTGCAGCGCCGGGGTCAGGGCCGAGTTCCGCGCCCCGGCGGCTTGATCGCGATCAAGGCCGGGGGGCGGCCCCCGGCTACAATCCCGCGCATGGACGATTTCACTGCCGTACGCGACTATCTGACCGGTCTGCAGGACCGCATCTGCCAGGCCATCGAACAGGCCGACGGCAACGCCCGGTTCGTGGAGGACCTCTGGCAGCGCAGCGAGGGCGGCGGTGGCCGCACCCGGATCCTGCGCGATGGCGCGGTGTTCGAGCAGGCCGGCATCGGCTTCTCCGACGTCTCCGGCGCGCGCCTGCCGCCCTCGGCCAGCGCAGCCCGGCCGGAACTGGCCGGCGCCTCGTGGCGGGCCGTGGGGGTGTCGCTGGTGTTCCACCCGCGCAACCCGTATCTGCCGACAACGCACGCCAACGTCCGCCATTTCCGCGCCGAGCGCGATGGCCGTACCGTGGCCTGGTGGTTCGGCGGCGGATTCGACCTGACCCCCTTCTATCCGTTCGACGAGGACGTGACCGGCTGGCACCGTACCGCCCGCGCGCTGTGCGAGCCGTACGGCCCGGACCGCTATCCCGACCACAAACGCTGGTGCGACGACTACTTCTACCTGCGCCACCGCAGCGAGACCCGCGGCGTCGGCGGCCTGTTCTTCGACGACCTGCACGGCGACTTCGACAACGACTTCGCCTACATGCGCGCGGTCGGCGACGGCTTCCTCGATGCCTACCTGCCGATCGTGGAGCGCCGCCGCGACACGCCGTACGGCGAGCGCGAGCGCGAGTTCCAGCTCTACCGCCGCGGCCGCTACGTCGAGTTCAACCTGGTCTACGACCGCGGCACCCTGTTCGGCCTGCAGAGCGGCGGCCGTACCGAATCGATCCTGATGAGCCTGCCGCCGCGGGTGCGCTGGGAGTACGCCTACGAGCCCGCGGCCGACAGCGCCGAGGCGCGCCTGAAGGAGTATCTGGTTCCGCGCGACTGGCTGGCCGGATCGGGCAGCTGAGCTGCGCGGCGACGGCGCGGCAACCGGGTCGGCGGGCATAAAAAACCCCGCCGACCAGGGGGAGGTCGGCGGGGCCAGGGAGCGGAAGTTTGGGGAGTAACCCCGCTCCAGTCGATCTGCTCCAGGGGAAGGGAGAGATCTGCGACAGGCGTTGCACCTGTCGCGAACTATATGACCACTTCCAACATGGATAGTTCGTGAAGGATCCGGTTAAAAACCCATTGGATTTAGGGCGGATTCATTCGACCGGCGTGCAACGCTGCAAACACGCGCCACGCCTGAAGTGGTTAATGCAGATGAATGCCTGGCGGCGCCGCCAGGCATTCATTTTTGTGCTCAATGCGCCTCGTCCCAGTTGCTGCCGATCCCGGTATCGACGACCAATGGAACGCTCAGTTCCGCCGCGCCCGACATGCGCGCGGTGACCGCTTCGACCAGCTCCGGCACGAAGCCTTCGTCGGCCTCGAACACCAGTTCGTCGTGCACCTGCAGGATCATCAGTGCGCGCTCCCGGTGGCCGCCCAGCCAGGCGTCCACCGACACCATCGCCCGCTTGATGATGTCGGCCGCGGTGCCCTGCATCGGCGCGTTGATCGCCGCGCGCTCGGCGCCGGCGCGCTGGCCCTGGGTGCCGGCGTTGATGTAGTCCAGATACAGGCGGCGGCCGGACACGGTTTCCACATAGCCCTTCTCGCGCGCCTGCTGGCGGGTGGACTCCATGTAGTCGCGCACGCCCGGGTAGCGGCTGAAGTACAGCGCGATGTAGTCCTGCGCCTCGCCGCGGCCGATGCCGAGCTGGCGGGCCAGCCCGAACGCGCTCATGCCGTACATCAGGCCGAAGTTGATCGCCTTGGCCGCACGCCGCTCGTTGCCGGTGACCTCGTCGATGCTGGCGCGGCCGAAGACCTCGGCCGCGGTCGCGCGGTGCACGTCGGCGCCGGATTCGAACGCGCGCACCAGACCCGGATCCTGCGACAGGTGGGCCATGATCCGCAGCTCGATCTGCGAGTAGTCGCAGGCCACCAGCCTGCGCCCGGCCGGAGCGACGAAGGCCTGACGGATGCGGCGGCCGTCGTCGGTGCGGATCGGGATGTTCTGCAGGTTCGGATCGGACGAGGACAGCCGCCCGGTGGCCGCGCCGGCCTGGTGGTAGCTGGTGTGCACGCGGCCGGTGACCGGATTGATCATCTCCGGCAGCTTGTCGGTGTAGGTGCTGCGCAGCTTGGCCAGGCCGCGGTACTCCAGGATCACCCGCGGCAGTTCGTGCTGGTCGGCGATCGCCTCCAGCGCCTCTTCGTTCGTCGATGGCTGGCCCTTCGGGGTCTTCACCACCGCCGGCAGCTTCAGCTCGTCGAACAGCAGCGCCTGCAGCTGTTTGGGCGAATCCAGGTTGAAGGTCCGCCCGGCCAGTTCGGTGGCGCGCTGCTGGGCGGCCAGCATCCGCCGCGACAGGTCGGCGCTCTGCCGGCGCAGCTCGTCGGCATCGACCTGCACGCCGTTGGCCTCGATCCGGGCCAGCACCTGCACCAGCGGCATCTCGATGTCGCGGTAGACCGCCTCCAGCACCGGCTCGGCCTGCAGACGCGGCGCCAGCACCCGGTGCAGGCGCAGGGTGATGTCGGCGTCCTCGGCGGCGTACCGGGTGGCCTCGTCCAGGCCGACGTGCGAGAACGGGATCTGCTTGGCACCCTTGCCGGCCACGTCCTCGTACTTGATCGTCTCGTAGCCGAGATGGCGACGGGCCAGGCTGTCCATGTCGTGGCGGGCGGTGCCGGACTCGATCACGAAGCTCTCCAGCAGCGTGTCGTCGGCGTAGCCGGCCAGCGCGATGCCGTGCCGGCGCAGCACGTGCAGGTCGTACTTGCCGTGCTGGCCGAGCTTGCGCACGCCGGCGTCTTCCAGCAGCGGACGCAGCCGTTCCAGCGCCTGGGCGCGATCCAGCTGCGCCGGCGCGCCGGGATAGTCGTGGCCCAGTGGCAGGTAGGCGGCCTGGCCGGTCTCGGCGGCGAAGCTCAGGCCGACCAGGTTGGCCTGCATCGCGTCCAGGCTGTCGGTCTCGGTATCGAGCGCGAACTGGCCGGCCGCGCGCAGGCGCGCGATCCAGGCGTCGAGCTGGGCAGCCTCGGTGATCGCCTCGTACGCGCCCGGCGCCGACAGGGCCGGGTCGACCGCCACGGACGGCGCCGCGGCGGCAGCGACGAAGCCGGTGCTGCGTGCCCGGCCGGGCTCGGTGCGCGCGGTGGCGACCGCGGCATCCAGCATCGGCGCGTCGCCACCGCTGCCGCCCTCGAGTTCCTTCAGTGCCTGGTTGAAGCCATAGCGCGCGTACAGCGTGCGCAGCGCTCCGGTCTCGGGCGCGCGCAGCTGCAGGTCGCGCGGGCCCTGCGACAGGGCCACGTCGGTGCGGATGGTGACCAGTTCGCGGTTCAGCGGCAGCCGCTCCAGCGCCGCGCGCAGGTTCTCGCCGATCTTGCCCTTGATCTGCGGCGCGGCCGCGATCACGCCATCCAGCGACCCGTACTCGGACAGCCACTTGGCCGCGGTCTTGGGCCCGCACTTCTCCACGCCGGGCACGTTGTCGACGGTGTCACCCATCAGCGCCAGCAGGTCGACGATCTGCGCGGCATGCACGCCGAACTTGGCGATCACCGCCTCGTCCGAATCCATGCGGCTGCCGGTCATCGTGTTGACCAGCTCCACGCCCGGTCTGACCAGCTGGGCGAAATCCTTGTCGCCGGTGGAGATGGTCACCGCGATGCCATCGCCGAACGCGGCCAGCGCCAGGGTGCCGATCACGTCGTCGGCCTCCACGCCCCCGATGCGCAGGATGTCGATGCCCAGCGCCTGCACGATCTCGCACATCGGCTGCACCTGCGCGCGCAGGTCGTCGGGCATCGGCGGGCGGTTGGCCTTGTACTGCGGATAGAGATCGTCGCGGAAGGTCTTGCCGGGCGCGTCGACCACGAAGGCGACGTAGTCGGGCTTCTCCTTCAGCGTCGCGCGCAGCATGTTGACCACGCCGAACAGCGCGCCGGTGGGCTCGCCGTGGGCGTTGGTCAGCGGCGGCAGCGCGTGGAAGGCGCGGTAGAGGTAGCTGGAGCCGTCGATCAGGACAAGTCGTGTCATGCGCGGATTCTACGTGAGCCGACCTGCACCCACGTCGACGCCACGGCCACCACCGGCGGGCGCATAATCGGGACTCCCGCAACGAGCGAGACACCGCCATGCAGACCAGGACGTTCCTTCAGGCCGCCGCGCTCGGTGCGGTGTTGTCGCTCGCCGGCTGCGCCACCACCGGCGGTGCGCCGGTCGACGTGGCCGGCGCCGATGTGGCCAGCCGCACCATGGACAACGGCGACGTGGTCGAGGAATACCGCGTCGGCGGCCAGCTGCGGATGGTGAAGATCACCCCGCCGCGCGGCCCGGCCTACTACCTGTACGACCGCGACGGCGACGGCAGCCTGGATCGCGACCGCGACGACGTGCCGGCCACCTACTGGCAGCTGTTCCAGTGGTGAGCCGCGCGGCGACCGCCTGAGCGGCGATCGCACGTCACGCGGTCGCCGTCGCCCGTCCGCCTGGAATCGTCCGATGTTCAGGAACCTCATCCCGAAGATCTTCTACGACGAGCTGCAGACCGGGCTCGCCTTCTTCGTCGACGGGCTCGGCTTCCGGGTCGGCTACCAGGACGCGGACATGGCGGTGGTCGAGCGCGATGGGGCCAAGGCCTATCTGGTCCGCAGTCCCGGCCACGAAGGCGGCGAGCGCCCCGATCTGGGCATCGACACCGACGACATCGATGCGGTGTTCGCCGAACTGTCGGCGCGCGCCCCGCAGTTCCTGCATCCCAATGCCGACCGCATCGCGCTGCGGCCGTGGGGCGCCCGCGAGTTCGCGATGCTGGACCCGACCACGGTCTGCGTGACCTTCCGCCAGTGGCCCGCCGCGGATTGAGCCGCGAGCGCTGAACCGTGCAGCGGCATGGATCCGCCCGGCGTCAATCCGGCTGCAGCAGCCGCGGTCCGCTCCCCTCCTCGCCCAGCACGTCCTGCGGATTGCGCAGCGGGCACTCGCGCAGCGACAGGCAGCCGCAGCCGATGCAGCCGTCCAGGTGATCGCGCAGTCGGGTCAGCTGGGCGATCCGCGCATCCAGATCCGCCCGCCAGCGCCGCGACAGCCGCTGCCAGTCGGCCCGGTCCGGTGCCGCACCGGCCGGCAGCGCCTGCAGCGCACGCGCGATCTCGGCCAACGGCACGCCGGCGCGCTGGGCGACCTTGATCACCGCGATCCGGCGCAGCACGTCGCGGCCGTAGCGGCGCTGGTTGCCGGCATTGCGCTCGCTGTGGATCAACCCCTTGGCCTCGTAGAAATGCAGCGCCGAGACGGCGACGCCGCTGCGCGCGGCGACCTGCCCGACCGACAGCCAGCCGCCCCGCCGTTCCCGTTGTTCCGCCATCGCCGGCTTGACCTCGACTTAGGTTGAGGTCCTAGCCTGCCACACCTCTTCCGCACCGCTGGTCCCGACATGCACCTGCCTACCCTCCGCCTCGCCCTGCTCTACGGCAGCGACCGCCCGCTGCGCTTCTGCGACACCGTCGCCGGCTGGGCGCTGCAGCGTGCCAGCGCTTACGGCGGCTGGAGCATCGAGCGCCTGGATCCGGCCACACCGGCCGGCCGCGACACCCCGACCCTGCTGCGCCGCGTGCGCGAGGCCGATGCCTTCCTTGTCGTGACCCCGGAGTACAATCACGGCTATCCGGCGCCACTGAAGGCCATGATCGACGCGGTCTACACCCAGTGGCAGGCCAAGCCTGTCGCCTTCGTCTCGTACGGCGGCCTGTCCGGCGGCCTGCGTGCGGTCGAGCAGCTGCGCCAGGTGTTCGCCAGCCTGCACGCGGTGCCGCTGCGCGATGGCGTCAGCTTCGCCCATGCGCGCGACCAGTTCGACGCCGAAGGCGGACTGGCTGCCGGCCACCCGGCCACCGAGGCGATGCGGCTGGCGCTGGCCCGCCTGCACTGGTGGGCCGCGGCCCTGCACCAGGCCCGCCTGCTGTCCCCCTACGAACGCATCGCCGCCTGAGCGGCGCACACCAAGCTCCCATGCAGCACACCGACGCACGCCCCGACCCGACCACCACCGCCCGCCCCCCGCGCCGCAGCGCCCTGTTCCGCTGGTTCGAGCGCCGGATCGACGCGTATCCGGCCGAGGCCCCGGTGCAGCCGCCGCGCACGCTGTACGCGTTCTGCCGGCACTACACCCGCGGCACCGAGCCGTGGCTGGTGCTGATGGCGTTGCTGACCACCGCCATCGCCGTGACCGAGGTGCTGCTGTACGCATTCACCGGCTCGATCGTCGACCGCCTGTCCAGCCACACGCCGGACACCTTCCTGGCCGCCGAAGGCTGGAACTTCGCGCTGATGGCGCTGGTGGTGCTGGTGCTGATGCCGGCGCTGAACCTGCTCAGCGCGCTGGTGATCCACCAGACCCTGCTCGGCAACTTCCCGATGCGGATCCGCTGGCAGGTGCACCGCTACCTGCTGCGCCAGTCGATGAGCTACTTCCAGGACGAGTTCGCCGGCCGGGTCGCGACCAAGCTGATGCAGACCTCGCTGGCGGTGCGCGAGACGGTGATCAAGCTGCTCGACGTCGGCAACTACGTGGTCGTCTACTTCGGCGGCGCGCTGATCGTGGCCGCCTCGGCCGACTGGCGCCTGATGCTGCCGTTCCTGGGCTGGATGCTGGCCTACGGCGCGCTGCTGCGCTACGCGATCCCGCGCCTGAACAGGGTCGCCCAGGCGCAGGCCGACGCGCGCTCGACCATGACCGGCCGCATCGTCGACAGCTACACCAACATCGCCACGGTCAAGCTGTTCTCGCACTCGCGGCGCGAGGAGGACTACGCGCGCGAGTCGATGGACGGCTTCCTCGGCACCGTGCACCGGCAGATGCGGCTGGCCAGTTTCGTCAACGTCAGCAACGACGTGCTGAACATGCTGCTGCTGTTCGCGGTGGCCACGCTCGGCATCGTGCTGTGGATGCAGGATGCGGTCAGCGTCGGCGCGATCGCGGTGGCGATCGCCTTCGTGCTGCGCCTGATGGGCATGTCGCAGTGGATCATGTGGGAGATGTCGGCGCTGTTCGAGAACATCGGCACCGTGCAGGACGGGATCAACTCGATCGCGCTGCCGCCGATGGTCGACGACGCGGACGATGCGCAGCCGCTGGTCGCGGTGCGCGGCGACATCCGCTTCGAGGCGATGTCGTTCCACTACGGCAAACAGGGCGGCGTGATCGAAGGCCTGGACCTGCACGTGCGGCCCGGCGAGAAGGTAGGCCTGGTCGGCCGCTCCGGCGCCGGCAAGTCGACCCTGGTCAACCTGCTGCTGCGCTTCTACGACCGCGAGGCCGGGCACATCCGCATCGACGGCACCGACATCGCCACCGTCACCCAGGAATCGCTGCGCGCCAGCATCGGCGTGGTCACCCAGGACACCTCGCTGCTGCACCGCACGGTGCGCGACAACATCCTGTACGGGCGACCGGACGCGAGCGAGGCGGAGATGATCGAGGCCGCGCGCCAGGCCAACGCGCACGACTTCATCCTGGCGCTGGTCGACGCCAAGGGCCGGCAGGGCTACGACGCCCAGGTCGGCGAGCGTGGCGTGAAGCTGTCGGGCGGCCAGCGCCAGCGCATCGCGATCGCGCGCGTGCTGCTGAAGAACGCGCCGATCCTGGTGCTGGACGAGGCGACGTCGGCGCTGGACTCGGAAGTCGAGGCGGTGATCCAGGAAAACCTGTACCGGCTGATGCAGGGCAAGACGGTGATCGCGATCGCGCACCGGCTGTCGACGATCGCGGCGATGGACCGTCTGGTGGTGATGGACCAGGGCAGGATCGTCGAACAGGGCACGCACGAGCAGCTGCTCGCGCAGGGCGGCCTGTACGCGCAGCTGTGGCAGCGCCAGTCCGGCGGGTTCCTGGACGAAGGCTGAGCGGTCACCGCGCCGCGGCGGCATCACGCCGGCACACCGCCACACCTCACGGCTGCGGTGGTGCCCGGTCCGGCGGCGTCATCCGGTCACGGACCTGCGCGCCAACCCCACGACATCCCCACGCCCGGAACCACCGGGCGTGGGCGATGCGCCGGCCTCAGCCGGCCAGCGTCGGGTAGTCGGTGTAGCCACGCTCGCCGCCGCCGCCGTAGAACGTGGCGGTATCCGGCGTGTTCAACGGCGCATCGGCCTGCAGCCGCTCGACCAGGTCGGGATTGGCGATGTAGGCCTTGCCGAACGCGATCAGGTCGGCCTCGCCGCGCTCGACCGCGGCCAGCGCCGAGGCACGGTCGTAGCCGTTGTTGCCCATCCACGCGCCACGGCCGCCAGCGGCACGATAGGCCGCCTGCAGCGCGGCGTAGTCGAACGGCGCATCGCCCTGCACGTAATCGCGCGGGCCGCCGGTGGCGCCTTCGATCACGTGCACGTAGGCCAGCGCATGCTTCGCCAGCAGGCGGGCGACGTGCTCGAACAGCGGCTGCGGCTGCGGGTCGAAGGCATCGTTGGCCGGGGTGACCGGCGAGATGCGGATGCCGGTACGCTCGGCGCCGATCTCCTCGACGATGGCGGTCAGCACCTCGTCGAGCAGGCGCGCGCGGTTCTCGATGCTGCCGCCGTAGGCGTCGTCGCGATGGTTGCTGCCGGCGCGCAGGAACTGGTCGAGCAGGTAGCCGTTGGCCGCATGCAGTTCGACGCCATCGAAGCCGGCCTCGACCGCGGCACGCGCCGCGCGGCGGTAGTCGGCGACGATGCCGGGCAGCTCGTCCAGACGCAGCGCGCGCGGCTCGGACGTGTCCTCGAAGCGGCCACCGCCCTCGCCATCGACCAGGAAGGTCTTGGCCTTGGCGCGGATCGCCGAGGGCGCCACCGGCGCCTGGCCGTCCGGCTGCAGTTCGGTGTGCGAGATCCGGCCCACGTGCCACAGCTGGGTGACGATGCGTCCACCGGCGGCATGCACCGCGTCGGTGACCGCGCGCCAACCTTCCAGCTGCTCCGGCGCGTACAGGCCGGGCACGTCGGCGTAGCCCTGGCCCTGGTGGCTGATCGCGGTGGCCTCGGTGATCAACAGGCCAGCGCTGGCGCGCTGTGCGTAGTAGGTCGCGGTGATCGGGCGCGGCACCGCGCCGGGCGAGCGGTTGCGGGTCAGCGGCGCCATCACGACGCGGTTGGGCAGCTGCCAGGCGCCGACGGTCAGCGGATCGAACAACGAGGACATGGGGAACCTTGTGACTGGGGGAAGCGGATGGTCGACATGCGGGCGCGCCGTCCGCTCCACCAGCCGCCGCTCCGCAATGCAGTGTTGCAGCGGGTGGCGTGATCGGGCCGTGGCGGCCGACCGAGATCGCGTGCAGCGGTCGTCGCCGCGTCGTCCGCTGCGGCGACAACGCGACCGGTGTCCGCTGGCCGCACCGCCCCGCGCGGATGCCAGGCGGTACGGCCACCGCGTCGAAGCGAATCCGCAGCGACGCCGGCGATGGCGGCACGCTGGCCGGCGCCACACCCCGCAGGCCCGCTATCGATTGCCGGTCAGGTCCGTCCCGTGCGCGGGGATCGCTCCCGCGACGCCACCCGCGTGCCGAAGGCCGCCCGGCGTCCATGCGTCGATGCCGTTATCGACGCCGGGCACGATGCGTGACCGGCGTTGCCCGCCTCTCCCGTAAGCGCGGTGAGGCGCCGCGACCGGGTCGCAACGCCCACGCCATGCAGCGCTCAGCCGGCGAAACTGCGCACCAGTTCCTGCTGCTGGGGCTGGCTCAGCAGCGGGCCGATGCCGGCCTTGAGCTGGTCGAGCTGGCGGTCGGGCTTGCCTGTCGCCGGGATCACGGTGGTCACCGCCGGGTGGCTGATCGCGAATTTCAGGAACAGCTGCGCCCACGAGGTGATGCCGGCTTCCGCCGCCCAGCCCGGCAGTGCCCGGTCGCGAACCTGGGCGAACAGCTTGCCGTCGTCGAACGCGCGATTGATCAGCACCGCCACGCCCTTCTCCTGCGCCAGCGGCAGCACGGTCCGTGCCGCGGCGGTGGCGTTGACCGAATAATGGATCTGGATGAAGTCGAGCTTTTCGCTGCGCAGCACCCGCTCCAGTTCCGGCAGTCCGCTGTCGATGTAATGGGTGACGCCGACATAGCGGGTCTTCCCCTGCGCCTTCAGTTCGCGCGCATACCCCAGCTGGCGCTTCCAGTCGCGCAGGTTGTGCACGAACAGCAGGTCGACCGTGTCGGTCTGCAGCTTCGCCAGCGACTGCGCCCACTGCGCCTGCGCGGCTTCGGCGCTGTCGGCGGCGATCTTGGTCGCCAGGAAGACCCTGTCGTGCCAGCCGCCATCGGTGAGCAGCTGGCCGAGCGTGGCGTCGGCCTTGCCATAGTTGGGGGCCGTATCGATCACGCGGGCGCCGCCGTCGAAGAAGATCTTCAGCACGTCCTGCAGCTGCGCGTACTCGGGCGTGCCGACGGCGACGTCGTAGCTGCCCGAGGTGCCGGCACCGATCACCGGCAGCGCTTCGCCGGTGGACGGGATCGGCCGGGTCAGCAGGCCACTGCCTGCGCGCGCGGCGGGCGGAGCCGCGAACAGGCTGCCGATGCTGCCGGCGGTGGCCAGGCCGAGGCCGGCGAGGATGGAAGTGGCGAGGAAATCGCGACGCGAGTACATGGGACGGCTCCTGTTCGGGGGCCCGGCGAATGCCGCGGCGGAAACGACGCCGCGCCAGATCGTTCGCCAACGGCGACGGCGGCGGGCAATGGCGGGACAACGATCGTGCACTGGCCGATGCAGGATCGGCCCGGGATCCGCATCATCCGCCCCTGCTGCCGGGCGGACCGTCATGCCGGATCGTCCGCAGCATACGGCGGGACGCGCCGCGGCATCAAAACGCGGTGCGAAGCACGCCATGCGTGCGGCAACGGCACCGCGCCGAACGCATCGACCATCCCGTCATCCCGTCGGCGCATGCCGGGCGCGACACAGGGCGGCATGGTGCGGCAGTGCCACATGCGCTGCGGCCGTGCCACGCAACACCGCCCTGCATGCGCGCGATGCCATGGCCGGCGACGATCAGGTGCGGCGACGTGGTCGCGGACGGCCGTCCTGTGTGGACGCTTCGACCGGCGGACCATGCGGCCCCACCGCCGTCGTGTCGGGGCGTGGCACCGCTACTGCGCTCCCGCATTCGACGCGCGCACGAACTCGATGAACACGCGCAGCGGCTCGGGCACGTGCCGGCGGCCGGGGTAGTAGAGAAACGGCCCAGGGAACGCTTCCCACCAGTCCACCAGCACCGGCTCCAGCGCACCGCTGTCCAGATGCGGCTGCAGCCACTGCTCGAACAGATGCACGAAACCGAGCCCGGCGATGGCCGCCTCCACCAGCAGGTCGACGCCGCCGCCGATGCGTACCCGCAGCGGGCCGGACGGGTGGATCTCCACCGTCTCGGCGCCGCGCACGAAGGTCCAGGGCGGCAGGTGGCCGCTGGGAAAGCGGCCGTGCAGGCAGGGCTGGCCGAGCAGGTCGCGCGGATGCGACGGGCGGCCGTTGCGGTCCAGCCAGGCGGGTGCCGCCGCCGTGGCCAGGCGCTGCACCGGCGGACCGATCGGCAGCGCGATCATGTCCTGCTCCAGCCGCTCGCCGTAGCGGATGCCGGCATCGCAGCCGGCGGCGAGCACGTCGACGAAACTCTCCTCGGTCTCCACCTCCAGCACGATGTCCGGATAGCGCGCGAGGAAGGCCGGCACGATCGACGGCAGCACCAGCCGCGCGGCCGAAACCGGCACGTTCAGCCGCAGCGTGCCGGAGGGACGGTCGCGGAAGCGGTTGACCGCATCCAGCGCCGCGCTCACCTCGCCCAGAGCCGGCGACAGGCGATCGAGCAGGCTGCGTCCGGCCTCGGTCGGGGTCACGCTGCGGGTCGTGCGATGCAGCAGGCGCAGGCCGAGCCCGGCCTCCAGACGTCGGACCGCGTCGCTCAGCCGCGAGGCGCTGGTATCGGTCTGCCGCGCCGCATCGCGGAAGCCGCCGGCGCGGGCGACGGCGACGAAGGCGGCGAGGTCGTTCAGATCGGGATCCATTGTGCGGCGTTCCGTACAGCCCGTGCGGATCATAGGCGCTTATCGGGGCAAACGACGCCGACTAGGCTGTCGCTCCCGACTGGAGGATCTTCCGATGCAGACCGTCACCCGCACGTTTTCCCTCGGCACCCGCAGCGTGCACCGCCTGGGCTACGGCGCCATGCAACTGGCCGGTCCGGGCGTGTTCGGCCCGCCGCGCGACCCCGACCAGGCACGCGCCGTGCTGCGCGCCGCGATCGACGCCGGCGTCGACCACATCGACACCAGCGACTTCTACGGCCCGCACCTGACCAACCAGCTGATCCGCGACACGCTCGCGCCCTATCCCGAGGCGCTCACCCTGGTCACCAAGGTTGGCGCGCGCCGCGGTCCGGCCGGGGAATGGCTGCGCGCGGACGACGCGGCCAGCCTGGAGCAGGCGGTGCACGACAACCTGCGCCATCTCGCGCTGGACATGCTGCCGGTGGTGAACCTGCGGGTGATGTTCGACACCCATGGGCCGGTCGAGGGTGCCATCGAGGCGCCTCTGAGCGCGCTGGCCGAACTGCAGCAGCGCGGCCTGGTCCGCCATGTGGGCCTGAGCAACGTCACCGCGGCCCAGGTCGAGGAGGGCCGCCGCCTGTGCGACATCGTCTGCGTGCAGAACCATTACAACCTGGCACACCGCGCCGACGACGCCCTGATCGACGCGCTGGCCGCGGACGGCATCGCCTACGTGCCGTTCTTCCCGCTCGGCGGCTTCTCGCCACTGCAGTCGACGACGCTGTCGGCCGTGGCGCAGCGCCTCGGGCACACGCCGCTGCAGGTGGCACTGGCCTGGCTGCTGCAGCGCGCGCCGAACATCCTGCTGATCCCGGGCACGTCCTCGCCGGCGCATCTGCGCGAGAACCTGGCCGTCGCCGACATCGTGCTGCCTCCCGACGCGATCGCCGTGCTGGACGCGATCGGCATCGCGTCCGCCGAGGCCCGGCAATCGGCGTCCTGACAGCCTGATCGCGCAGCAGCCGTCGGCGCAGCCGGCTCTGCCGCGATGCGGGCGTCTACGCAGCATCGTCCGCAGTGCGCCCTCCATCGCGTTCTCGCCGCTCCGGTCCCGCAGCCGCACCGTGCGGTGGGCAGCGGGGCTGGGGTGGATTCGAAGCAAGCCCCTGCACGCCGCAGCGAAGCCGAAGGGAGCGGGTCGGTTGCAGCCTGCGTGCTATGATGCGCGCCCCTTTGGGGAGTAGCCTGCCTCGCCGCGCAATGCGGCGACGCGTCCGCATCAACATGCTCGGCCTTGCGGCCGTGGTGCGGACACCTCCGGGTTGGCGAGACCAACGGCCTGCTTCAGTCGCCCGCATCCGGGCGACTGGCGGGCCGTGTCCGCCTTCCAGCCCGGTACGCCAGAATGAACCTGCTTTCCATCCTCCTGATCGGCATCGCGATGTCGACCGACGCCTTCGCGGCCGCGGTCGGCAAGGGCGCGGCCATGCAGCGCCCCCGCTTCACCGAGGCGCTGCGCGCCGGCCTGATCTTCGGTGTGATCGAAGCAGTGACGCCGCTGATCGGCTGGCTGCTGGGCAGCGCCGCGGCGCAGTACATCACCGCGTGGGATCACTGGATCGCGTTCGGCGTGCTCGGTGCGCTGGGCCTGCACATGATCTGGAACGGTTTCCGCCCGGAGGCCGAGGGCGAGGAACGCCCGCAGCGGCACGGCTTCTGGAACCTGGCCGCCACCGGCTTCGCGACCAGCATCGATGCGATGGCCATCGGCGTGAGCCTGGCCTTCCTCGATGCGCCGATCGGCCTCGTCGCCGCGGTCATCGGCCTGTGCACGCTGGTGATGGTGACCACCGGCATCATGCTCGGCCGCGTGCTCGGCGCGATGGCCGGCAAGCGCGCCGAGATCATCGGCGGCGTGATCCTGATCGTGATCGGCTCGGTGATCCTCTACGAGCACCTGAGCGGCGCGGCCTGAGCCGGCGCGTCGTGGCCGCCGGCATGGCCGGTTGCGGCATCGTGCGCCGACCGCACCTGCCGGTCGCACGCGGGCGGAATCGGGCGGAATCGGGCCGCGCTTCCGGTCCGGAGGCATCGGGCAGCGCCGGGTCCCGCACTGCCTGCGGGCAGACTGCGCTGCGCAGCGCGCGGTTCGCCTTCCATGGACCGCGGTCGCATCCGGTGTCGGGGTCTCAGCGCACGACCAGCACCGGCACCTTCGAATGCGACAGCACCGTCTGGGTCTGGCTGCCCAGCAGCACCTTGCCCAGGCCGCGGCGCCCATGCGACGCCATGACCACCAGGCCGGCACCGACGTCCTCGGCCGCCTTGGCGATCGCGTCGGACGGATAGCCATCGGGCACATGCAGGGTGTCGCAGGCGACCCCCGAGGCCGCGGCGCGCGCCGCGGCGGCATCGAGGATCTGCTGCGCGCTTTCGGCGCAGCCCTTGCGGTAGTCGGCCGCCAGCGTGGG
Source organism: Xanthomonas sp. XNM01 (assembly GCF_014851915.1). Lineage (GTDB taxonomy): Bacteria > Pseudomonadota > Gammaproteobacteria > Xanthomonadales > Xanthomonadaceae > Pseudoxanthomonas. Next base: position 65,580 of record NZ_JACVAP010000006.1, on the reverse strand, counting down.
ATCGGCTGACAGGGCGATGGCATCGTCGAACGCCGGCGCCCATGGCTCGGTGACGGTCAGCACGGTCACCGGCAGCCGCAGCGCGGCGGCCAGCGCAAGACCGTGCTCCAGCCCTCTTCCGGCAAGCTCGGAACCGTCGGTGGCGATCAGGATGCGGGTGAACATGGCAGTCTCCGTTCGGGCGCGGACTCGCCCTGAGTGAATAACACAGCGCCCGCGAACGCCCTGCACTGATCGTGCGCAAGCGCCGCGTCCTGGCCCGTACTCCACAGCGTGCGCCCTGACGCTGGACACCATTCCGCGCGACCGGGGACCACCTCAAGACCATGCTGCCGCCGGAGTTCCCGCCGGTCGTGCCATGCGCCTGCCGCGATGCAGGCATCCGCCTGCCGGTCGGGGATCGTCCCGCGCCGGCACTGGCTGCCGAGCGCGAGCATGCAGCGTGCTCACGCCGCTCCCACTGCATGTGGACTGCACGCTGCAGGAGGTCGGCGCCGGGCGGGGGCCGGCTTCCGCGGGCGCAGATGCCACATGGCCGGGATCGTGGATCGTCGTGCCGGACGTCGCGCCCTGCCGCGCATCCGGGACAGGGCACCCATCCAGGGTGTCAGCGCGGACGGAACAGGCCGCCGCTCGTGCCGGCACTCACACCGGCTGCAGGTTCGCGTAGGCCAGCACCAGCCATTTGCTGCCGACGTCGTCGAAGTTGACCTGCACGCGCGCATGCGCCCCGCTGCCTTCGTAGTCGACGACGGTGCCGCTGCCGAACGTGGCGTGGGTAACGGCCTGGCCCAGCTTCAACGCCGGCTTTTCCAGCGCCGGCATCGCGTTGCGCGCCGGTGCGGCGGCCATCGGCCGCGACACCTGCACGCGCGGGCGCACCTCGTTGAGCAGGTGGCCGGGGATCTCGCGCAGGAAGCGCGACGGCATGCCGTACATGTCCATGCCGTGGATGCGCCGGCTCTCGGCGTAGGTCATCACCAGCTTCTGCCGCGCGCGGGTGATGCCGACATAGGCCAGGCGCCGCTCTTCCTCCAGCCGCCCGCTCTCGTCCAGCGACTTGCTGCTGGGGAACACGCCCTCCTCCACGCCGACCAGGAACACCAGCGGGAACTCCAGGCCCTTGGCCGAGTGCAGGGTCATCAGCTGCACGCCGTCCTCGTCGGCCTGGGCCTGGCCTTCGCCGGCCTCCAGCGCCGCGTAGGACAGGAACGCGACCAGCTCGCTCATGCTCTGCTGGTCGTCGTCGAGCTCGGCGCGCGAGAAGCGCGAGGCCACCGAGACCAGTTCGTCCAGGTTCTCCAGCCGGGATTCGGCATCGAGCTGGCCACGCGATTCGCTGGCCCAGTGCTCGCGCAGGCCCGAGCGGGCCAGCACGTGGTCGACCCGGTCCTTCAGCGCCAGGTCGGTGGTTTCCGCATCCAGCGCCTCGATCAGGCCGAGGAAACCGGCGACCGCATTGCGCGCGCGCGCCGCCAGCACGTTCTGCGACACCAGCTGCCCGGCAGCGCGCACCAGCGACAGCGACTGTTCGCGCGCGCAGCGGCGGACCTCGTCCAGGGTGCGGTCGCCGATGCCGCGCGCCGGCGTGTTCACCGCGCGCTCGAACGCCGCATCGTCGTCGCGGTTGGCCAGCAGGCGCAGATAGGCCAGCGTGTCCTTGACCTCGGCACGCTCGAAGAAGCGCATGCCGCCGTAGACGCGGTACGGCACCTGTTCGGACAGCAGCACTTCTTCCAGCGCGCGCGACTGCGCGTTGCTGCGGTAGAGCACCGCGGCCTCGCGGTAGCTGCCGCCGTCGCGCACCCACTGGCGCACGCGCTCGATCACGTAGCGCGCCTCGTCCATCTCGTTGTAGGCGGCGTAGACGTCGACCGGCTCGCCCTCGCCGCTGTCGGTCCACAGCTGCTTGCCGATGCGGTCGGGGTTGTGCGCGATCACCGCATTGGCCGCACCCAGGATGTTGGCGGTGGAGCGGTAGTTCTGCTCCAGCCGGATCGTGCGCGCGCCCGGGAAGTCCTTCAGGAACTGCTGCACGTTCTCGACCTTGGCGCCGCGCCAGCCGTAGATGGCCTGATCGTCGTCGCCGACCACGAACACGCGGCCGGTGTCGCCGGCCAGCACGCGCACGAAGGCGTACTGGATCGCGTTGGTGTCCTGGAACTCGTCGATCAGCAGGTCGCGGAAACGCGCGCGGTAATGCGCCAGCAGGCCCTGGTTGTCGCGCAGCAACTCGTGCGCGCGCAGCAGCAGCTCGGCGAAGTCGACCAGACCCGCCCGGTCGCAGCGCTCCTGGTACAGCGCGTAGGCGCGCACCAGCGCCTCGGTCCACGGATCGTTGCCCGGCTGGATGTGCTGCGGGCGTCGCCCCTCGTCCTTCTGCGCGTTGATCCACCACGCGATCTGGCGCGGCGGGTAGCGGCTGTCGTCCAGCTCCAGCTGCTGCACCACGCGCTTGACCAGGCGCAGCTGGTCGTCGCTGTCGAGCACCTGGAACGATTCGGGCAGCTTCGCCTCGTTCCAGTGCAGGCGCAGCAGGCGGTGGGCCAGGCCGTGGAAGGTGCCGATCCACATCCCGCGCGCGCCGTGGCGCAGCTGCAGGTCCACGCGCGCGCGCATCTCGCCGGCCGCCTTGTTGGTGAAGGTCACCGCGAGGATGCCGTGGGTCGGAATGTGCTCGACCTCGTTCAGCCAGGCGATGCGGTGGGTGAGCACGCGGGTCTTGCCGGAGCCGGCACCGGCCAGGACCAGGTAGTGGCCGGGAGGGGCCGACACGGCCTCGCGCTGGGCCGGATTGAGGCCGTCGATCAGGTGGGAAACATCCATGCCGCCATTCTACCGGGGCCGCGCTCAAACCCTGAGAACAATGCGCACGATCATCGGAACCATGGCACTGAAAAGGAAAGGGCCGCTGCGGGCGGCCCTTTCCGGTCTTCACGCGTATCCGGTGCGCTCAGTGGTCGTGCCTGGCGCTGTTGCCGTTCATCAGCTTGTCGGTCCAGGCGATGCCGATCGCCGACAGGATGAACACGCAATGGATGATGGTCTGCCACAGCACGCCGTCGGCGGTCAGCTGCGAGCACTGGGTGCTGGTGATCGCCATCTCGGCCTTCATCACGGCCAGCTGCTCCGGCGTGCACAGCGGCAGGCCGCCGAGCGTGCCGACGGCGATGAAGGTCTTCAGCAGGTGGATCGAGGAGATGCCGATGATCGCCATCGCCAGCTTCACCTTCAGCACCGAGGCGTTGACGTGGCTCAGCCACTCCGGCTGGTCGGGATGGCCCTCCAGGCGCAGGCGCGAAACGAAGGTCTCGTAGCCGCCGACGATCACCATCACCAGCAGGTTGGAGATCATCACCACGTCGATCAGGCCGAGCACGATCAGCATGATCTCCTGCTCGCCCAGGCCCGGCGACCGGTGGATCAGGTGCCACAGCTCCTTGCCGAACAGGAACACGTACACGCACTGCGCCACGATCAGGCCCAGGTACAGCGGCAGCTGCAGCCAGCGCGAGGCGAAGATCAGGGTGGACAACGGACTCAGGCGGGCGGTCGACATGGGAGGCGTCAGAGTGAGGGACGGCGCAGCGTAGCGGCGGCGCGGCGGGCTGCCAAGCGGTCCCGATCGGCCCGCCCGGACGGCTGCATTGGCGCCTGCAACAGTGCGATCCATCCACCCTGCACGGCCCGGCAACAGAGCGGCCCTACACTCGGCGTCCCTGTTCCTTCCGCACCGGAGCGCCGCGATGCTCGATCTCCACTACTGGCCCACCCCCAACGGCCACAAGGTCACCCTGTTCCTGGAAGAGGCCGGCCTGCCCTACACCCTCAAGCCGGTGAACATCGGCAAGGGCGACCAGTTCAAGCCGGAGTTCCTGGCGATCTCGCCGAACAACAAGATGCCGGCCCTGGTCGACCACGCCCCGGCCGACGGCGGCGCCCCGGTCAGCGTGTTCGAGTCCGGCGCGATCCTGCTGTACCTGGCCGAGAAGACCGGCCGGTTCCTGCCGGCCGACCCGCGTGCGCGGATCCAGGCGCTGGAATGGCTGTTCTGGCAGGTCGGCGGCCTGGGCCCGATGACCGGCCAGTACGGGCATTTCACCGTCTACGCGCCGGAGAAGATCGGCTACGCGATCGACCGCTATACCGCAGAGGCCAAACGCCTGCTCGGCGTGCTCGACACGCGCCTGGCCGGCCGCGCCTTCATCGCCGGCGACGACTATGGCATCGCCGACATGGCCAGCTATCCGTGGATCGCGCCCTACGCCAAGGCGCCGCTGGATCTGGAGCCGTATCCGGAAGTGCGCCGCTGGCAGGCCGCGATCGCCGCGCGCCCGGCCACCCAGCGCGCGTATGCGCTGGCCGCGCAGGTGAACCCGGACGCCGGCAAGCCGATGAGCGACGAGGAGAAGAAGCTGCTGTTCGGGCAGGGCGCGACCAAGGCCTGAGCCGGAAGCGCGGATACCGCCCTCACGGTCCAGGGGATCCGACCGGTTCCACATCCCCGAGCCTCACCTTGCCGGACCGGCAGATCACGCCCGCCTTCTCGCCATACTGGACCGTGCCGCCTTGCAGGAATTGATATGCGCGCCCTTCGATGAGCTCGTTCGGGCGCGCACGGAAGTGCGCGACAACCAGTCCGTCATCGCGCGCTTTCGCATCCATAAATGGCGTGTTACGGCCCTGCCGGTACAGCAGTAGCCCACCCTCCGGCCGGACCATGCCGTCCCCCAGCACACCGGCGATGAGTTCGCATGTAGCGCCACCTGCCAGCATGCGTGCATCCGGGGACCTGTCGACCATGATCAACGCCGTGCCCAGTTCGGGGACCTCCGAATCGGGTGGATAGTCCGGCGATGTCCCTGCCTGCACCGCGCCGCACGTCATTGCGGCGATAACAAGCGCCATCACGGGGTAACTGCCGCCTGCACGTCTCATGGCCTTCCTCCTGGACTCCGACCGCGCCCTCCCAGGGCCGTATGCCAACGCCCGTTGTCAGCACGGACGCGTCGGCTGATTCGCGCGTCCGCATCTTCGCACAGTGGCGGCTCCACGACGCCAGAGCGCACTTGGCAACCAGGGCTCTGCCACTAGACTGTGCGGCCAACCGGTTTCATCCGCGGAGACCCCATGCGCCTGCTGCTGTGCGCCGCCATTCTCATGAGCACGATCGTCATGCCCGTCCACGCCGAAAAACTCACGCTCGAGGCCATCACCGGCAGTGCGCCGCTGTCCGGCCCGACCCTGATGAAGCCGCAGGTCGCGCCCGACGGCAGCCGCGTGACCTTCCTGCGCGGCAAGGACGACGACCGCAACCGGCTGGACCTGTGGGAGTACGACGTCGCCAGCGGCCAGACCCGGCTGCTGGCCGATTCCAGCGTGGTCCTGCCCGGCACCGAGACCCTCAGCGACGAGGAGAAGGCGCGGCGCGAGCGCCAGCGCATCGCCGCCTACTCGGGCATCGTCGAGTACCAGTGGGCACCGGATGCGCGCACGCTGCTGTTCCCGCTCGGCGGCGAGCTCTACCTGTACCAGCTCGACGCGCCCGCCGGCCAGGCGGTGCGCAAGCTGACCAGCGGCGGCGGTTTCGCGACCGACCCGAAGGTGTCGCCGAAGGGCGGCTACGTCAGCTTCATCCGCGCCCGCGACCTGTGGGTGATCGACCTGGCCAGCGGCAGGGAGATCCGTCTGACCGGCGACGGCAGCAACACCATCGGCAACGGCGTGGCCGAGTTCGTCGCCGACGAGGAGATGGACCGCCACACCGGCTACTGGTGGGCGCCGGACGACAGCGCGATCGCCTTCGCCCGCATCGACGAATCGCCGGTGCCGGTGCAGCAGCGCTACGAGATGTACGCCGACCGCACCGAGGTGATCGAGCAGCGCTATCCGGCCGCCGGCGACCGCAACGTGCTGGTGCGGCTGGGCACGATCGCGCCGAAGGCGAACGCGAAGCCGCGCTGGATCGACCTGGGCAAGGAGACCGACATCTACCTGGCCCGCGTCGACTGGCGCGACCCGCAGCGCCTGACCTTCCAGCGCCAGTCGCGCGACCAGAAGCGCCTTGAGCTGATCGAGACCACGCTCGCCGACGGCCGCCAGCGCGTGCTCGCCAGCGAGACCTCGCCGACCTGGGTGCCGCTGCACCACCACCTGCGCTTCCTGAAGGATGGCCGCTTCGTCTGGGGTTCGGAACGCAGCGGCTTCCAGCACCTGTACCTGGCCTCGGAGGACGGCGCCACCCTGTCGCCGCTGACCGCGGGCGAGTGGATGGTCGACGAACTGCTGGGCGTGGACGAGGCCGCAGGCCTGGTCTGGTTCAGCGGCACGAAGGACTCGGCGCTGGAGAAGCACGTCTACCGCGTGCCGCTGGCCGGCGGTGCGGTGGAGAAGCTGTCGCAGGCGCCGGGCATGCACGCGGCCAGCTTCGCCCGCAACGCCAGCGTCTATGTCGACAGCTGGTCAAACCCGACCACGCCGCCGCAGATCGAACTGCGCCGCAACGACGGCGCCCTGCTGTCGACCCTGCTGCGCAACGACCTGGCCGATCCGCAGCACCCGTATGCGCGCTACCGCGACGCGCAGCGCCCGGTCGAGTTCGGCACGCTGACCGCCGCCGACGGCCGCACCCCGCTGCACTACAGCCTGATCAAGCCGGAAGGCTTCGACCCGTCCAGGAAGTACCCGGTGGTGGTCTACGTCTACAGCGGCCCAGCCGCGCAGACCGTGACCCGCGCCTGGCCCGGCCGCGCCGATGCGCTGTTCAACCAGTACCTGGCCCAGCAGGGCTACGTGGTGTTCTCGCTGGACAACCGCGGCACCCCGCGCCGCGGCCGCAACTTCGTCGGCGCGCTGTACGGTGTGCAGGGCACGGTCGAGGTCGACGACCAGCTGAAGGGCGTGGAGTGGCTGAAGGCGCAGTCGTGGGTCGATCCGCAGCGGATCGGCGTGCATGGCTGGTCCAACGGCGGCTACATGACGCTGATGCTGCTGGCCCGCACCAAGGCCTACGCCTGCGGCGCGGCCGGTGCGCCGGTCAGCGACTGGGCGCTGTACGACACCCACTACACCGAGCGCTACATGAACCTGCCGGACGCCAACCCGGACGGCTACCGCGACGCGCGCGTGCTGACCCACGTCGACGGCCTGGTCGGGCCGGACGCGCCGAAGCTGCTGCTGATCCACGGCATGGCCGACGACAACGTGCTGTTCACCAACGCCACCGCGGTGATGAGCGCGCTGCAGCAGCGTGGTCAGGCCTTCGAACTGATGACCTACCCGGGCGCCAAGCACGGCCTCAGCGGCCGCGACGCGCTGCACCGCTACCGGCTGAGCGAGGATTTCTTCGCCCGCTGCCTGACGCGCTGATCCGACACTTCCCGCGCACGGAGCACATCACATGGATCCCACGTCCGCAGGCGTCATCCCGCCGCTGCCGGGTCCGCCACCGCCCGCACCTGGCGGCTGGTGGCGCCGACACTGGAAATGGGCGGTGCCGGCGCTGGCCGGCACCGGCCTGCTGCTGGTGATCGCCGTCGTCGCGCTGTTCGTCGCCGCGTTGCTGGGCACGATGAAATCCTCCGACGCCTACCGCGTCGCGGTCGAGACCGCGCAGCGCGACCCGACGCTGATCGCCGCGATCGGCGCACCGATCGAGCCGGGCTGGTTCTTCAGCGGCAACGTGGCGACCCGGAGCGGCGGCACCGGCGAAGCCGACCTGCGCATCCCGCTGCGTGGATCACACGGGCAGGCGGACCTGGTGGTCGAAGCCGGGCGCGTCGACGGCCGCTGGCTGTACACCACGCTGGAGGCGGTGGTCGAGGGCGGAGAGACGATCCCACTGCGGACCGGCCAGCGGTCCTCCGACACCGGTTCCAGCAACCGGATCGACGCCGCCTCGAAGCGCAACACCAAGGGCGGCTGAGCGGGGCCCCCACGGCTGCAGCACGGCGGGCGAAGGTCCCGGATGCGGTTGCCCAGGCCGCGGGCGTCAGTCCTGGGCTGGACGCGGCGGGGGAACAGGCGCGGCCACCGCGCCCGGCGGCACCCAGATCGCCATGCCGGCCGCCTTCTTCTGGGTGGTCGGGATGCCGACGCTGAGCCCGCCGCCGCTGTGGCGGCCGTAGCTGCCGGCGCCGACCGACATCCCGACCGGCGAGCCGGACGAGCCCACGCCCATCAGCACGATGCCGTTCGCACCCAGGGCCGCGGCCTCGCGCTTGAGCCGGGCCACCGCCGCATCGGTCTGGCCCTGGGTGCCGAAGCCGACCGCGCTGGAGGATTCAAGCTGGGCGATGTCCTGCGAACCCGGCGGCGGCACCGAATAGATCTGCACCTGGGCCGGATCGATCGGCGCACGCGCCGGGTTGAGCATGACCTTGGACGTGCTGGCGCAGCCGGCCAGGGCCAACGAGACGGTGAGGACGGCGAGCAGGCGGCGCATGACGGACCCCGGCGCGAGGCGATGGACGGAATGGCGCCATCTTCGGCCCGCCCGGGTGAACCGGCTGCGAACCGGCGCCGGCACCACTGCCGGAACGGCGCACCACGCAACGGCAGCTGGCGTGGTGATACGGACACCACGACGGCACGCCGGGACAATCGGTCCGCCCCGCGCGACGGGACCGTCCGGGAGCCGGGGCGTATCATTTCCGCAGCCTGCAAGGAGCCCCCAGCATGACCTATCCCCATATCCGCCCGCGCCGCATGCGTCGCGACGAGTTCTCGCGCCGGCTGATGCGCGAGCACGTGCTGACCACCAACGACCTGATCTATCCGGTCTTCGTGCACGAGGAGAAGGGGCGGGTGCCGGTGCCGTCGATGCCGGGCGTGGAGCGGCTGTCGATCGACGAGCTGCTGCGCGTGGGCGAGCAGGCGCTGGAGCTGGGCGTGCCGGTGCTGGACCTGTTCGGCGTGCCCGATGCGGCGGCCAAGACCGCCGACGGCGCCATCGCCTGGTCCGAGGACGGCATCATCCCGCGCGCGATCCGCGCGCTGAAGGCGCGCTTCCCCGAGCTGGGCGTGATGACCGACCAGGCGCTGGACCCCTACACCACGCACGGCCAGGACGGGCTGATCGACGAGACGGGCTACATCCTCAACGACGAGACCATCGCCGCGCTGGTCAAGCAGTCGCTGGCGCACGCCGCCGCCGGCGCCGACATCCTTTCGCCCAGCGACATGATGGACGGCCGCGTCGGCGCGATCCGCGAAGCGCTGGAAGCGGCCGGCTTCATCAACACCCGGATCATGTCGTACGCGGCCAAGTACGCGTCGGCGTTCTACGGCCCGTTCCGCAGCGCGGTCGGCAGCGCCGGCAACCTCGGCAAGGGCAACAAGTTCACCTACCAGATGGACCCGGCCAATTCCGACGAGGCGCTGCGCGAGGTCGAACTCGACATCGCCGAAGGCGCCGACATGGTGATGGTCAAGCCGGGCCTGCCGTACCTGGACGTGATCCGGCGGGTCAAGGACGCCTTCGGCGTACCGACCTTCGCCTACCAGGTCAGCGGCGAGTACGCGATGCTCAAGGCCGCCGCCGCCAATGGCTGGCTGGACGAACGCGCCTGCGCGCTGGAAGCGCTGACCGCGTTCAAGCGCGCCGGCGCCGACGGCGTACTGACCTACTACGCGCTCGACGCGGCGCGCTGGCTGCGCGAGCGCTGATCGGCCGCTGCACGATCACCGGCGTGCGGGGAAAGCAGCGGCCATCGCAGCCGCTGCCTTCCTGACCTGTCAGAAGCGTAGTTCCGCGCCCAGCAGCAGCATGTCGGCACGGCTGACATCGGTCGCCTGGTAGTAGCCATAGCCATAACCGTAGTAGTACGTCGTGCCATAGACGTAGGCGGTATAGGCCAGACTGAGATTGAGGTGTCGATTCACATCGACATCGACACCGACGCCGATACCCACATACGCGCCGTCGACCGTGTCGTCGTAGCCGTCCTCGTCCTTCTGGGTCGCGCTGAAGTAACCGGCCCTGGCGATGCCGAACCAGCGGCTGCGACCGAAGTTCACGCGCGTGGTCGCACCGATGCTGTCGAAACGGATTTCGGGATACAGGAAATCGCGGTCGCTGGACGCGGCCAGTCGCCCGCCAGTTCGATGCCGACCAGGGTGAAATCGCCGGCATCCCAGCGGTATCCCGCCGAAACGGCCTTGGCGGTCTGGTCCGCATCCTCGTAGAGCCAGCCCTTGCCGCCATGGACGGCGACGAAGAATCCACCTGCATTACGCGGTTCGGCGCGGGGCGCGGGACGCGGGGCCGGGGGGGCGACCGGTGCGACCACGTCGGACGCCGTTGTCTGCGATTGCGACTGGCCCGGGTCGGTAACTGGTTGCGCCTTGGTGGTAGTGGCTGGCGCGGCCTGCTTCTTCATGTAGGCGTCCCAGGCCGGTGAAATGGACTGGGCATGGAGGTGCATGGCAGGCAGCAGCAGCAGCAGCGGCAGGCTGCGTGTGATCGACTTCATCGGTTGTCCCCTGTTCCGTGGTGGACGATGTCCTGCTTGCCTGCGCAGGGCGACGGAACGGGCCACCCGGAGACTCCCGGTTCCGTACCGGCAGCATTCCGCGCTCCCGGGCGAGCGTCAAGCCATCAGCCGCCCCACTGCCAGCGCGCGCCGAGCACGAAGGTCCGGTCCGGGCCCGGCTCGTAGAAGCGGCCGTTGCCCTCGTTGACGATCACCGAGCCGATGTACGCCTGGTCCAGCGCGTTGTCGACGCGGACGAAGGTGTGCAGCGTGCCGTGCGCGCTGCGCCAGTCGCGGCCCAGCTGCAGGTGCAGCAGGCCATAGCCGGGCGACGTCTCGGTGGCGCTGTCGTTGACCACCACCGGCCCGACCGCGACCGCCTGCACCGCCGCCTGCCACGGGCCTTCGCGCCACTGCAGGCGCGCGGCCAGCTGCTCGCGGGCCACGCCGGGAATGCGGCTGCCGGCGGCGACCAGCACGTTCGGGTCGGTGCAGCCGCTGGCGGTGCAGATCGGGAAACTGTCACGGAAGGTCGCGTCCAGCCAGGTGTAGGCCAGCTCGGCGCTCCACGCCGCACCCAGCGGCAGGCCGGCGGCCAGCTCCACGCCCTGCCGGCGCGCACTGCCGACATTGCGGAAGCTGCTGCGACCGCCGACGTTGCGCGCGACCGCCAGCTCGTCGTCGGTGTCGGCACGGAACAGCGCGGCATCGACATGCGCACCGCTGTCGCCGCGCCACTTCGCGCCCAGCTCCAGGTTGCGGCTCACCGCCGGTTTCAGGTCGAACGCCAGCCCGGCGCCGCCATCGGCGCGGTAGCCGACTTCGTTGAAGGTCGGCGTCTCGAAGCCGCGCCCGGCCGACAGGTAGATGCGGGTACTGTCGAGCGGCGCGAAGACAAGACCGGCCACCGGCGTGGTTTCCGAGTATTCGACGCGGCCGCTGTCGTCGGGATTGGCGCCGACCACGTAGTGGTCGCGCGAGCGGAACGCGACCTCGCTGTGGCGCGCGCCGACCAGCAGCGACCAGCGCGGGGCCAAACGCCACCACAGCTGCGCGTACTGGTCGCTGTTGGAGACCTGGTTGCGCTCGTCGCGGCGCAGCCGCCCACGCACGCCGACGTCGCTGCCGATGAAGTTCTCGTAGCCGCGCCGGTGCTGGCGCTGGCGGTCGGCATTGAGGCCGAGGCTGGCCTCGAACGGGCGCCCGCCCAGTTCGCCGTTCCAGGACCAGCGCAGGTCGGCGCCGCCGTAGTCGTTGTCCAGGTCGATCACGCCGCCGGAGTTCAACGGATTGGCCTGCGCGGTCGCCGGCAGCGGCAGGTACTGCTCGACGCTGCGCTGACCGGCATAGCCCATCGCCCGCAGCGTGCTGGCGCCGAACGCATGTTCGTAGGCCAGGCCCAGCTGGTCCTGGCTGACCGACTTGCGTGTGTCGTACTGCAGTGCCACCGCGGTGGCCTGGGTCGGGTCGGCACGTACCTGCGCGCGGGTCAGGCCGAGCGGATCCTGTGCGTCGGGCGCGTCGAAGTGGTTGGCGACCACGTCCAGCTTGCCGGCCTGGCCGATGCCGAACCGCAGCTTCGCGTTGACCGAGGTGCGCGTGGCCGCGCTGTGGTCGCGGTAGCCGTCCGTCTCCAGCCGCGATGCGGCGACGTTGTAGCCGAAGCCGCGGTCGCCGCCGCGGACACGCGCGCCGAGGATCGTGGTGTCGTTGCCGCCGGCGCTGAGCTGGACGCGGCCGTCGTGCCGGCCATCGTCGGGGATGTCGCTCCACAGCTGGATCACGCCGCCCGAGGAATTGCCGTGCAGCGCCGAGAACGGGCCGCGCAGCACCTCGACCCGGTCCGCGCCCTGCATGCTGAAGTGCGAGACCTGGCCCTGCCCGTCCGGCATCGTCGCCGGAATGCCATCGGCGTACAGGCGCAGGCCGCGCACGCCGAAGGTCGAACGCGCGCCGAAGCCGCGGATCGACAGCTGCGTATCCTGGGCCAGGTTCTGGCGCTCGCGTGCGAGCAGGCCGGGCACCCCATCCAGCGCTTCTGACACGCTCGCGTTGCTGCGCGCATCCAGCGTGTCCAGGGCGATGGTGCCTACCGACGCCGGCACGTCGAAGCCCTGCACGGTCTCCAGGCGCGTGGCGGTGACCACGACACGGTCCAGCGTGGTCGCCTCGCCCCCGGCCTCGGGAGCGGCCAGCGCCGGCAGGGTGATCAGCAGGCCGGCGGCCAGCGGCAGGGAACGACAACGGGTGTGCATGCGGGGGATATCCATCAGCCTGGCGACGAAGATGCGGACTGCTGCCGCCCGGCAGGAGACACGGGCGAACAGCACGCGCGCCAGTGTCGCCCAGCGCGCCGCTACGGAATGTGACTGCGGATGCACGCGCTGCATCGGCGCGTCCGCCGCGCGCATGCCTGCAGCGCGCGGGGGACGACGATGCGCGATGACGCCGCGGCCGCAGCGCGATCCGGCATGGCGCCGCCGCGCCGGGGATGCGGACCGCCGGATGATCCAGATCACGTTGCGTCCGCGGCCCGGGAGTAGACTGGCCCGGACGACGGAGCGGACCGGCTGCGCTGCAGCCGGGGCGGCGGGGACCGGCGACGGGACACCGCGACCGCGCCGTCGCATGCCTTCCTGAGCACACCACGAGAATGCCCATGCCCGATTCCCGCTACGCCGTCTTCGGCCATCCGATCGCCCACTCGCTGTCGCCGCAGATCCACCGCAGTTTCGCGGCCCAGCTCGGGATCGCACTGGAGTACACCGCGATCGATGCCGACCCGGCGGCGTTCGGTGCGGCACTGGACGCGTTCGCCGCCAACGGCGGTCGCGGCGCCAACGTGACCATGCCGCTGAAGGAGGCCGCGTTCGCGTTGTGCGCGCGCACCAGCGACCGCGCGCGCCTTGCCGGTGCGGTCAACACGCTGGTGCGCAACGACGGCCAGTGGCACGGCGACAACACCGACGGCCCGGGCCTGGTCCGCGACCTGACCGACCGCTGCGGGCTGGATCTGCGTGGCCGCCGCGCGCTGCTGCTCGGTGCAGGCGGCGCCGCGCGCGGGGTCGCACCGGCGCTGCTCGACGCCGGCATCCTGGAACTGGTCGTGGTCAACCGCACGCCGGAGCGCGCCGATGCGCTGGTCGATGCGCTCGGCGTCCCCGGACGCGCGCATACGCGCTATTGGGACGACCTGGCCGACCAGGGCGACTTCGAGCTGATCATCAATGCGACCTCGGCCGGACGCTCGGCCGGTGCTGGCTTCCATGCGCCTTTCACCTTGGTCAACAGCCGCACCCTGGCGGTGGACCTGAACTACGGCGAGGCGGCGATTCCGTTCCTGGCCTGGGCGCGGGCCGGTGGCTGCCGCGACGTGGTCGACGGCCTGGGCATGCTGGTCGAGCAGGCCGCCGAGAGTTTCGCGCTGTGGCACGGCGTGCGCCCCGAGACCGACCCGGTCTACGCGATGCTGCGCGGCCGCGAACGCTCGCTGGTCACCGCCGACTGAGCCCGGCCATCGCCGCCGTCGCCGGGTACTCCGGCGACGGCGCTCCGATGCTCCCGGATCAGGCGCGCCGGTAGAGCGCGGCGTTGATGCAGGCGAAGACGCTGACCAGGAACCAGCCGAACGGGAACAGCGACAGCGTCAGCAGCCAGGTGACCGCACCGGCCGCGCACGCGGCGACGAACCACAGCAGCGCCGAGAGCAGGCGCCCCTGCACCAGCTGGCCCAACCCGGGCACGATGAAACTGCAGATGGCGGCGATGACGTTGCCGGCCGTGCCTTGTCCGTTGCCCATGCCTGGAATCCTCGCTGTGCTGGTGATGCGTCCATCCTGCCCGCGCGCGGCGTGACCGACAGTGAAAGAGGTCATCCCACCCGATGGCACCGCCGGCACGGCCGCGGCGCGGGCGGGCAGCGTCGGCGGACACCCGCAGGAGGCGACCGGGCCGCGCGCGGCTGGACGGGTCGCGACCTCGAGATCGGCCGCCAACGCGAATGCCGCCGGGCGTGCGGCGCCCCGGTCGTTCGATCGCGGCAGCGATCACCGCGAGCCGATGCGGTCCCGGCGATGGAAGCGCATCGACCAGGCCGGTTCAGCCGCAGGCGGACTTGTCGGCTGCCCGGGTCGCGAGCGCCCCTGCCACACCGCAACCGGGCAGCAGTCAGCGCGCCGGCCGATCTTCCGGAACACCGCATGCGCCGGCTGCATGCATTGCCGGCACGCGCGCAAACCGAGGCAGCAGAACTCGGGCAGCGAGCGAGCGCCAGCGGCTGGCCGCGCTACAGCAGGCCGTCGCGCTTGACCGCCAGGTAGCGTTCGACCAGCGCCGCAGGCAGGTCGGCGGCGGCCACGTCCAGGGTCATCACCCGGTTGCGGCGCAGCGCCTCGTGCGCGGCACCACGCTGGTCGAGGTAGCGTGCCACCGCGCCCGCACGGATCGCACCGGGCAGGTCGTCGACCTCCTCCGCCAGCGCATCGTCGAGCACCTTCTCGCGCAGGCTGGCGACGCAGACCAGGTGCCGGCGCTGCAGCACGCGGATCGCCGACAGCAGTTCGTCGCTGTCCTCGTCGCGCACGTTGGTGACCAGCATGATCAGCGCGCGCCGGCGCTGGCGCATGGCCAGTTCGCTGGCCAGCGCCAGATAGTCGGTGGCCACCGGCTGCGGCTGCAGGTCGTAGCTGCCGCGCAGCAGGTCGTCGATCGCGCCCGGTCCGCGTCGCGGCGGGATCCAGCGCGACTGCCCGCCGACGGCCATCAGCCCGACCGCGTCGCCCTGGCGCAGCGCCAGCCAGCCGACCACCAGCGCCGCGTTGAGCGCATGGTCGAAATGCGACAGTCCGCCGTCGCTGGCCAGCATCCGCCGGCCGGTATCGACCACCAGCAGCAGCTGCTGGTTGCGTTCGTCCTGGTACTCGCGCGAGATCAGCTTGCGCGCGCGTGCGGTGGCCTTCCAGTCGATCTGGCGCAGGCTGTCGCCGACCCGGTATTCGCGCATCTGCTGGAAGTCGGTGCCTTCGCCGCGGCGGCGCTTCAGGTGGGCGCCGACCAGGCGCGAGGCCTGCTCGGCACTGAACAGCGCCAGCCGCGTCAGCGGCGCGAAATCGGGATAGACGCGCACGCTCTGCCGCTCGCCCGCACGGCGCGACTGCCGCCACAGCCGCCACGGCGACGCGATGCGCAGCTGCACGCCCTCGAAGTCGAACCGCCCGCGCGCCATCGGCCGCGCGCGGTAGTCGATGGTGCTCACCGTCTGCGCGGCGAGCTGCAGCCGCCGCGGCAGGCCTTCCACGCTCCAGCCAGTCGGATGCAGGTCGTACAGCTCCAGCCGGGTGCGCCGGGTGGCCTCGATCGCCAGCTCGACCTGGCGCGTGCTGCCCAGCGGCAGCGCTTCGGGCAGCACCCGGCGTACCTGTGGCGTCGGCCACGCCCGCAGGCGCAGCAGGTCCACCAGCAGCAGCACGGCCACCAGCGCCGCGCCGCCCCACCACCAGGCGATCGGCACCAGCTCCAGCGCCGGCGCGATGCCGAGCACGGCCCACAGCGCCAGCACGGCCAGCAGCGGCGGTGCCGGCCTCATGCGGGGTCGCCGTCCCGGTCGATGGCGGACAGACGCATGCTCACTTGCGCGGCGCCTCGACCTTGGCCAGCAGCGCGCGCAGCACGTCGTCCGGCGACTGTCCGTCGATCTGCAGTTCCGGCGCCAGCATGATGCGGTGGCGCAGCGCCGGCGTGGCGATCTCGCGGACGTCGTCGGGAGTGACGAAATCACGCCCGCCCAGCACCGCCTGCGCGCGCGCCGCGCGGACCAGCGCGATGCTGCCGCGCGGACCGGCGCCCAGCGCGATGCCCGGCCAGCTGCGCGTGGCCACCGCGATCCGCACCGCGTAGTCGACCACGGCCGGATCCACCGCGATCATCGCGGTGCCCTGCTGCATCGCCACGATCTCGGCGGCGCCGGCCACGCGCTGGACCTGCGAGAGGTCGAAGTCGGCGGCGCTGCGGCCGGTGGTGATCGCATCGACCATGCGCGTCTCGTCAGCCAGCGCCGGATAGCCGATCAGCACCTTCAGCAGGAAGCGGTCCAGCTGCGCCTCGGGCAGCGGATAGGTGCCTTCCTGCTCGACCGGGTTCTGCGTGGCCAAGGCGATGAACGGCGGCGACAGCGCGAACGGCTTGCCCTCGATCGTGACCTGGCCTTCCTGCATCACCTCCAGCAGCGCCGACTGGGTCTTGGCCGGCGCGCGGTTGATCTCGTCGGCCAGCAGCAGGTTGGTGAACACCGGGCCACGGCGGATCTTGAAGCTCTCGGTCTTCGGGTCGTAGACCGCGTGGCCGCTGACGTCGCTGGGCATCAGGTCGGGCGTGAACTGCACGCGCGCGTGGCCCAGCTCCAGCGCCTGCGCCAGCGCGCGCACCAGCAGGGTCTTGCCCAGCCCGGGCACGCCCTCGATCAGCACGTGGCCGCCGGCCAGCAGCGCGACCAGGATCTGGTCCAGCGCCTCGGCCTGGCCGATGAAGGCCTTGGCCACCTCGTCGCGGATCGCGGCAGTGCGCTCGGCCAGGGCATCGCCGGTGATCGGCGCCAGCGTGGTGGTGGTTTCGCTCATAGACGGTTCCTCATCTGGATCAGGGTACGCACGCGCGACAGGAACACGTGCCGGTCGCGCGGCCCCGGTTCCTCCAGCGCGGCGCGGACATGGTCGATCGGCAGCTGCAGGCGCTCGGCGACCGCCGCCGCGCGCGCCTGGCCTTCCAGGGCGGCGGCCACCGGCATCCGCCGGCGCAGGCGTGCCAGGAAGGCCTCGCGCACCGCGCGGTACAGCAGCGGCGCCTGGTCGTGGCGGTACAGCAGTTCGCCGCTGGCGCGGACATGCTCCAGCAGCGAGCGGCGCTCGGTCTGCGGTCCCGGCAGCAGCGGCCCGAAGCGCTGCATCCGGCGCCACAGCCAGGCCGCCAGCAGCAGCACCAGCGGCACCCAGACCGGCCAGCCGCGCTCGAACAGCGTGCGCCAGAACGAGGGCATGCGCGCGGCATAGACCAGATGCACCGTGCCGTCGCGGTAATTGGGCGCCAGCAGTTGCCGCGCCAGCGCCTGGTGCGGGGCTTCGTCCAACGCGTCGTTGTCGAGGAAGTCGAAATCGGCGAGCAGGTCGACCAGACCCTGCCCCTGCGGCAGCCGTGCGAACACATAGCCGTCCTCGTCATCGCCCCAGGCCAGCGACGGTTCGAGCTCGTAGACCTCGAAGCGCTGGCCCTGGCAGAACTCGACGTGCTGCGGCTGGCCGGCGACCTGCAGCGTCGCGCAGGCGGACGGCCGCAGCGCGGCATGCATGCCCAGTGCCTGCAGCATCGGCGGCAGCGGCGCTTCGCTGTCGCCACGGCGACCGGCCGGCGTGCGCAGCAGCAGGTGGCCGCCCTGACCGACCCAGGCCAGCAGCGCGCGCACCTCGCGCGGATGCAGCACGCCCGGATCGTTGTAGAGCAGCAGGGTGTCGCCCGGTCCGAGCTTCATCTGCGCCAGATCCAGGCGTTGCCGCGCCTGGACCTCGACCCCGTCGCCGCGCAGCGTCTGCTGCAGCGCGTACAGCGGATTCCAGGCCGCCTCGCCGCTGGGCGGGACCGGTACCTCGCGTTCGACCCGCTCGTGCGTGGCCAGGAACCAGGCGGCGACGATCACCGCCAGGCCGACCGCGGCGATCGCCAGCAGGCTGTTGCGGACGGTGGCGGCACTCATGCGGTCCAGCTCCACTCGGCGCGCGAGGCTTCGAGCAGCGCCTCGAACTCGGCCTCGTCCGGCACCTGGCCGGCATAGGCCGCGTACTGCCAGGTGCGGACCATGCGCGCGAACAGGGTGCGGGCCGGCTCCTGCTCCAGCCGGCGCGACACACGCAGGCACTGCGCCTCGGTCGCGCCCGGCGGCAGCACCGCGGCGGTCCGCTCGGCCATCGCCTCGACGCTGGCGCGATACAGCAGCGCCAGCGCCGCACGCTGCCGGCCCTCGCGCCACAGGCGCCGCGCGGCGGCAGGCACATCGTCCGGCAGGGTTTCGGGCAGCACCAGCGCATCGGTCCGCGGCGCGGCCGCCTCGGGCGCCGGAGCGCGCCGTGCCGAGCCACGGATCCACGGCAGCCAGTAGCGCATCGTCGCCAGCGCCAGGATCACCAGCACGCCCACCAGTACCCAGATGCCCCACTCGGCCGCCAGCGCGAACAGGGTGACCAGCGTGTCCATGAAGGCCCAGTCGCCCAGGTCCGGCCGGCTGGTCTGCGATGACGTCTCGGCCTCCGGTTTGCGCTGCCATTCGCTGACGGTGCGGCTGCTGCCGAGCAGCGGGTCCTCATAGGTCCGGCGGGCGGCCGAGCGGAAGCCGGCGTCGTCGGCGACCGCGCCATCGAACACCCCCTCCAGCGTCGCCGCCTGCTCCTGCGCTGGATCGGCCTCGGGATCGGCCGGCGACTCGACGTCGGGATCGACGCCGGACGAGGTGTCGGCCTGCGCGTCCGGCTCGACGCCGGCCTCGGCCTCGGACTCCGCCCCGGGCGGCTCCGGTGCGGCCTGGAACGCATCCTTGGTGTTGCTCGGCACCTGCGCGTGCACGGGCGCCGTTGGCAGCAGGGCCAGCGGCGCCGCCACGGCCAGCGCCAGCAGCAGCGGTGCCAGCGGCGTGCGCAGGCGGTCGCGCAGACGCCGGAACGCCAGCTCCACGTCCCAGGCCTCGGTCTCGGTGCGCCGGTTGAGGTACATGCCGAAGCCGGCGCCGACGTAGAACGGCTCGATCACGCAGACGCCGGCCCAGGCGAACGCGTTCCAGGCCAGCTGCATCCACAGCGGCATGCCGTCCTCCAGCCGCGCCCAGAACGACTGGAACGAGCCGGCCAGGAACTCGGTCGGAATCATCAGGAACACCGCCGCCACGCAGCCGAACGCCAGCACCAGTTCGAAATGCCAGCAGGTCCAGGTCAGCAGGCAGCCCTGCCCGTAGGCCGGCCCACCGAGCACGCGCCGGCGCAGACGCCGCTGCTCGGGTGCGGTGCCTTCGAGCAGGTCGACCGGCATCAGCAGCGCGCGCGCCGGCCCCAGCCGGCGCCACAGCAGATACGCCGGCATCAGGCGCAGGCCGAATCCCGCCTGCGCGCGCAGGGTCTGCCAGGTGCCGGGCACCTGGCCGAACACGCCACGCGAGATCACGTACAGCGGCAGCCGCGCGAACAGCGGCTTGAGCCACCACATCAGCAGGCCGGCCAGCCACAGCATGTCCAGCGCCCAGCCGACCGCGTTGAACAGCACGAACAGCGGCACGGTCAACAGCAGCCACGGCTTCCAGATCGCCGCCGCATGCCGGCGGACCAGCGCCGTGCCCAGCTCCATCGCCTCCCACGACGAGCGCGGGCGCAGGTTCACGTCCAGGTGCTCAGGGCGCATCGGGACGCTCCGCGTCGCCATGCCCGCCGCACCACAGCCAGGCGAACACGCCGGTCCACAGCACACCGGACACGGTGTACTTGATCCATGCCGGGATCGAGCCGATCGAGGACCAGAACGCCTCGATGAAGGCCGCCACCAGCAGCATGAAGGCCACGCCCAGGCACAGCCGCGCGCCGATCAGGCCGCCCTCGATCAGGGCGTCGCCGCGCCGGCGCTGGCCGGGTGCGATCAGGTCCAGCCCCAGGCGCAGGCCGGCGCCACCGGCGATGACGATCGCGGTCAGCTCGAACGGCGCATGCCCGGCGACGAAGCGCCAGAACGGGTCGCCATAGCCGGCCACGTGCAGATGGCCGGCCACCGCGCCGAAGAACACTCCGTTGAAGACCAGCACGGCGATCGTGCCCACGCCCGCCAGCAGGCCGCTGGCGAAGGTGCGCAGGCCGATGCTGATGTTGTTCATGATGTAGTGGCCGAACATCTGCCAGTCGCTGCCGCTGTCGCGGCCCAGCGTGTGGCGCTCGTCGCTCGGGTCGTACATCTGCTCCATCTGCGCGATCTGCATCGGATCGAGCAGGCCGTGGATCGTCTCCGGCTGCCACTGCAGCAGCACGAACAGGCTGATCAGCGGCACGCAGAACAGCGCGGCCGAGGCCCACATGCAGCGCGCCTGGCTGCGCACCAGCTGCGGGAAGCCGGCCACCAGGAAGCGCAGCGCCAGCCGCCAGCGCGGCGGCGGCGCGCGATAGAGCACCGCATGCCCGCGCTGCATCAGGTCCTGCAGCGACTCGACCAGCGGCTGGCTGTAGCCGCGCCGGCGCGCCAGCGCGAGCTGCTGGCACAACCGCCGGTAACGCGCCGGGACCTCGGCGACGTCGAGCGCCGGTGCCCGGCCATCGCGCCTGCCGCCGCGGTGGCGCAGCCAGGCGTCGAAGGCATGCCACTCCGCTTCGTGGCGGGCGACGAACTGTTCCTGCCTCATCGCCGCCCCAGCAGCCAGTTGGCCATACCCAGCAGCTGGCGCGCGCCGGCCAGCCCGCGCGCACCGGTCAACGGCGACAGCAGGTCGGCCAGTTCGGCCTGTCGCGCCGGCGCCAGCCGCGGGGCGCGCTCGCCGAACGCCACCACCGCCCCCTGTTCGGGCAGCAGCAGCGGCTGGGCCGGCGCCTGCGACGGCGCCAGCGGTACCCGCGCAGGGTCACGGTGCGGCAGGACATGGACCACGACGGTATTGGCGACGCGGTCGCCCAGGCGCCGGCCGTGCGGATCGCACAGGCAGGACACCAGCCCTGCCGCGTAGCCGAACGGCAGCATGTCCACGGTCCGCAGCAGGTTGCGCACGATCGCCGGCAGCCAGCCCAGCGGTGCGCCATCGCCGGACACCACGCGCAGGCCGAGCGCGCGCTTGCCCGGCGTCTGGCCGTGCCAGGCGGCCTCGAACACGATCGGATACGCCCAGAACACCAGGAACATCGCGACCAGGTAGAGGCCCTGGCCGAACTTGCCCATCACGCCCAGCAGCATGCCGATCACCAGCATGATCGCGCCGCGCGCGGCGAAGTCGATCGCCCACGCCAGCGCACGCGGCACCGGGCCGGCGGCCGGCAGGTGCAGGGCCACGCCTTCGGGCGTGACCACCTCGCGATAGGTGTCGAGCATCGGCGCCGGCAGGCTCTGCGCGGCGGATGCGGTCGCGGTCGTCCGGCGGTCCTGCCGGACGTCTGCCTGTGGGGGCATGTGCATCCTGTGGGGTTCCTTGCCCGCGCACTCTAACCGCCGCTGGCGCCGCTTGCCCAGCCGGCGCACACTGCCCCGGTCATGTCCCCTTCCGCTTTCACGTGCCGCAGTGGCTGCGCCGCCTGCTGCACGGCGCCCTCGATCAGCTCGCCGATTCCGGGCATGCCGCAGGGCAAGCCGGCCGGCGTTCCCTGCGTACAGCTGGACGCCGCTCTGCACTGCCGCCTGTTCGGCCGGCCGGAACGGCCGGCAGTCTGCGCCTCGCTGCGTCCCGGTCCGGAAATGTGCGGCGCCAGCCGCGCCGAGGCGATGCGCTGGCTCGGCGCGCTCGAGACCGCCACCGCCCCCTGAGGCCGATCGCCGCAGGGACACGGTCGCGCCCGTGCACCCTGTGAAAGAACGATGACGACGGGCGAGACGCAGGAGGCTTCGTCGCAACCAGCTCCCTCGCCGCACGGCTCGCGGCTGCAACGATGCCGGAACGTGCCGCCGCCGTGCGCTGCCCGGGCATGCCGGTCCACGCAGGCAGCGCCCCGCGACGCGGGGCTTGGCAGCGACAGGATCAGCCCATGCCCAGATAGCGGTCCTTCAGACGCACGTAATGGTCGGCCGAGTAGTGCAGGCCTTCGATGTCCTTGTCGCTGAGCGTGCGCGCCGGCCGCGCCGGGTTGCCGACCCACAGCTCGCCGCGCTGCACGCGCTTGCCGGGGCCGACCACCGCGCCGGCGCCGATGAAGGCCTCGGCCTCGATCACCGCGCCATCGAGCACGCAGGCACCCATGCCGATCAAACAGTAATCGCCGATCGTGCAGGCATGGATGATGGTGCCGTGGCCGACGGTGACGCCCTCGCCGATCAGGGTCGGGTAGCCGCCCTTGTTGTAGGGGCTCTCGTGGCTGACATGGATGATGGTGCCGTCCTGGATGTTGCTGCGCGCGCCGATCCGCACGACGTTCACGTCGCCGCGGATCACCGTGCCCGGCCACACCGAGACGTCGTCGCCGAGCACCACATCGCCGATGACGGTGGCCGCAGGGTCCACATAGACCCGTTCGCCCAGCTGCGGGCGCGTATCGAGGAAGGGACGCAGGTTTTTCATGCGCCGATTGTACGGCGCACCGCGGATGCTCAGTCCTGCGGCGTGCCGAGCAGTTCCATCAGCGCATCGGTGTCCTGGCCGAACACCGGCGCACCGAACGGCTGCGGGCCGGGCGTGCGCCCGAACACCACCGGCCGGGTCACGCCGCGGTAGCTGCCGACGACCGGATGCGCGATCGGCGCGACGATGTCCTCGGCCAGCACCTGCGGGTGCTCGAACATGTCCTCGACCCGACGCGCGGCCGCGCACGGCACCGCCTCGCCGAACACCTGTTCCCATTCCAGCGCGCTGCGCTGCGCCAGCGCGGCATGCAGCAGCGGCACGATCTCGTCGGCGTGCTCGGCGCGTTTGCGTACGCTGTCGTAGCGTGGATCGGCGGCCAGCTGCGGCAGGCCGACCTTCTCGCACAGCGCCTGCCAGAAGCGCGGCGTGTTCGCCGACAGATACAGGTGGCTGTCGCGCGCCGGATGGATGCCGGTGACGCCACCGGAGCGCATGTCGCGGCCGATGTCGAGTGATTCGCCTTCGGCCCAGATCATCCGCGCCGACTGCATCGTCAGTGCGCTGCGCAGCAGCGAGATGCCGACGAACTGGCCGCGACCGCTGCGCTCGCGCTCGTACAGCGCCGAGGCGATGCCGGCGGCGGCCAGCGCTGCGGCGTAGTAGTCCACCACCGAGCCGTACAGGATCTCCGGCGGGCCGCCGCGCTTGCCCTGCAGCGTGCACATGCCGGTCATCGTCTGCAGCACCTGGTCGTAGCCTGCCTTCTCGCGCATCGGGCCGTCCTCGCCATAGCCGGTGACCGCGCAGTAGATCAGGCGCGGATTGACCAGGTTCAGACGTGCGTGGTCGATGCCCAGCCGCTTGGGCACCGCCGGGCGGAAGTTGTGGACCAGCACGTCGGCCTCGCGCACCAGCCGCAGCAGCGCGGCCAGTCCGTGCGGATCCTTCAGGTCCAGCACGATGCCGGCCTTGCTGCGGTTCACGCCGAGGAAGGCGCGGCTCTCGCTCTGCAGCGTGGACGGATACTTGCGCAGGTTGTCGCCATCGGGCGACTCGACCTTGATCACCGCCGCACCCTGGTCGGCCAGCAGCGAGCAGGCGTACGGGCCGGCGATGTAGGCGCTCAGGTCCAGCACCCGGATCCCGCTCAGCGGTCCGGCCGGTCCGTCCCGCCGGACCAGGTCGAAAGGTGACCGTTCATCCATGTCGCGCATCCTCTCCTCGCATTGCCGTCCCGGCCGCCAGTCTTGCCGATCCGGCGTGGAGGAAACAGCGCGGCGGCCTGATTTCTGTCACGACAAAAACTTGCATGCAGCGCGGCGCGGCGTGCGCGCGGTCACGGATGCTGCGCGACGGACGGGGACGCACGACGCGGACCGTCATACCTGCTCCGGCGCCAACGACAGCCAGGTCAGGCGCCAGGCGCCGTCGACCCGGCCACCGCAGCGGTAGTACGGCTCGAACATGATCGGCGCGCGCCCCAGCGGGCGCATTTCCAGCGTCGCACCCTCGCCGGCGTCGGCGCCCACACCGACCCAGTCCGCGACCGGCGCGGCGGGCAGGCGCAGGGTCTCGTCGGTCTTGTAGCCGTCCACCAGCGGGGTCGCATACACCAGCGGGCCGCGGCTCAGCGCCACGTACTCCCAGCGCAGCACCTCCTGCGCCACCGGCGAACCGTCCGGCGCGCGCGATTCCTGCACGTTGATGTTGGCCGCACGGTGCAGCACCGGCGGCATCGGCAACGACAGCACGATCCGGTCGCCAGCGCGCCAGAGCCGCTCGATCGCCACGAAGCCGTCCTCGCCGGGCACCGCCTCGACCGCCACGCCGGCCACCGTGATCCGCGCCGACGCGGCCCAGTCCGGAATCCGCAGGCCGACCGCGAAGCGCGCCTCGCGCTGCGGATGCACGTCGATCACGACGTCGCCGTCGAACGGATACCGGCCCGACTGGACCAGACGCACCGCGCCGGCATCGGCCTGCGGCAGCGTGGCCTCACCGGCGCCGTACAGGTTCACGCGCAGGCCGCCGTCGGCGGCGATGCCATAGGCGACCGGCGGCAGCTCCTCCACCGCCATCGCCCCGGACGACTTGCAGCAGCGCCAGTAGGTGGTGTGCACGCGGCGGCCGTTGGGATAGGTGTAGTAGCACCAGTCCTCGCCATCGGGCGCCATCGCCGCGGCCAGGTCGTTGTAGCCGCTGCGCTCCAGCGCGTCGGCATGGCGTGCGTGGCCGGTGATCGCCAGCAGCTCGCGGTTGAGCTGCATCCAGGCCAGCACCGAGCAGGTTTCCACGTAGGCCTGCGGGAAGAAGGTGCGCGGCGCGTTGAACACTTCGCGCGAACGGTGCGCGACGCCGCCCCATGGGCCACCGCCCAGGGTCAGGTGCTGTTCGCGGATGTTGTTCCAGAGGTTGTCGACGGCCAGCTTGTACTCGGCCCTGCCGGTGGCCTTGTACAGCTTGGCCAGGCCGACCAGGTTCCACGACAGCTGGTAGGCCTTGCCGGTGGCGATGAACGCGGCATCCTCGTTGGCGATGCCCTTGTCGAGCAGGGCCAGGCGCGGATTGGCGTTGGCCTGCTGCAGGATGGTCTCGGCCAGCGCCAGATAGCGCGGCTCGCCGGTGACCAGGTACAGGTCCGCCGCCGGGTCCAGCAGCACCGTCGCCGACATGCCGTGGTGGTTGCCCAGCGTGGTGATGTCGATGCCCGACTGCAGCGCCCGCCAGCACAGGTCGCCGATGCGGCGCGCGGCCTGCAGGTACTGCGCCCCGCCCAGCGCGCGCCAGGTCTCGAGGAGGCCGAGGATCAGGTAGCTGTGGGTCCAGATGTCCCAGGTGCGCAGCGCCGGCTCGCCGTTCCAGCTTTCCGGCTTCGGCGGCTGCGGCACGGTGAAGCGGCGCTCGGCGGCGTAGGTGCCCAGATAACCGTCGTCGTCCTGCTGGCTGATCAGCCAGTCGGCGACGCGACGCAGGTTGGCTTCCAGCTGCGACTGCCCGCCCTGGGCAACGGCGCGCGCGGTGGCGGACAGCCATTTGCCCGCATGCTCGCCATACCAGTCGCCTTCCTGGTTCTGCTGTTTGTGCGCCTGGCCGAAGATGCCGATCGACGGGCTGTGCTCATCGACGATGAAGTGGCTGAGCCGGCCGCTGCGGTTGGCCGCCAGCATCTGCCCGAACGGGCCATCCAGCCGCACCGACGCGGGCGCGACCAGCTGCTGGCCGCAGACGAGGACCGCCCTCATGCCGCGTCCACCACGCAGCGGAAACCGAGCATGCCGCTGCGGTCCTTGGCCGGCGCCATCAGCAGGTACTTGCCGTGCTGGTCGAGCCGATAGGCCTGCGGGAAATACCAGTGCGAGGTCTGCGGCTGGTAGCTGGAGCCGCCGCGCAGCACCGCCACACGGGTATGCGCATCGGCGAACTCCTCGGTCCACTGCCAGACGTTGCCGACCAGATCCTCGACCCCGAACGGGCTGGCCCCCTGCGGATGCGTACCGACATCGGCCGGTGCCAGGATCCGGCGGCCGCGGTTGACCCGCGGCACGCGGCTGTCGTCCCAGTCGTTGCCCCAGGGATAGACGCGACCGTCATCGCCCTGCGCCGCGTACTGCCATTCCCACTCGTGCGGCAGGCGCTTGCCGGCCCAGGCCGCGTAGGCACGCGCATCCTCGATCGAGACCCAGGTGACCGGCTTGTGCTCCCAGCCCGGACGCGGCGCGCCAGCGTGCCAGTGCACGAGGAAGTTCACCGCATCGCGCGGCTGGTAGCCGCTGGCGTCGATGAAGGCCTTGAACTGCGCGTTGGTCACCGGATGCCGGTCGATGTGGAACGCCGGCACCTGCATGCGCTGGCGGTGATGCCGGCGCGGGCAGTCCTCCCACGGGTACTGCACGTCCTGGCCGGCCCAGTTGAAGCCTTCGATCTCCACGCCGCCGACCGCGAACACGAACTCGCCGGCCGGGATCGCGACCATGCCGTCCGGTGCGTCGGCACTGGCCGTGGTCGCGGCGATGTCGACCAGCGTCTGCGGCAGCGCCTTCCACGCGCCGGAATGGCTGTTCAGCGGCCTGGCCGCACGCTGCGCGGCCGCGGCCAGGAACGCGTCCAGCCCTTCGGCCACGACGCCATCGGCGACCGACAGCAGCGCACCGAAGCCGCGCGCTTCCATCGGCAGCGCGATCACCGCCTGGCCATCGCGGATCAGCGGCGCCAGCGCGGTGCCGTGCCACAGGTCGTAGTAGCGCGTGCCATCGGCATGCGGCAGCAGGATCTGTTCGCCATCGACCGCGTATTCGTTGCGGTTGATGAAGGTGTGCAGGCACAGGCCGTCGACCGGAAAGCGGCTGGCAAAGATGCCGGCCTGCAGGCAGACCTGGTACGGCTCCCACTCCATCGACACCACCAGCTGCGGGAAGCCGCGGTAGATCGCCGCGATCCGGCGCAGGGTTTCGCCATCGCGTTCGGTGAACTGGTTCCAGATGCCCCAGATGTTCTCCCAGGCGTTGTAGCCGATGCCGTTGAAGAAGCAGTACTGCAGGTCGTGGTTGCGGTTGCGGCCCCAGCGGTTCTCGTAGTTGACCATGTGCCGCGGCTCGAGCCACTTCCACTTCGACACCGGCGGCACCGGGCCGTCGGGCGCCTTCTTGCCCCAGCTCTGCACGTTCCAGATCAGCTGCTCCTCGGAGCTGATCGTCGACTCGGGCTGGACCACGACAGGTGTGCCCAGCGCGTCGCAGGCGTCGAAGAACGCGCGCGGCACGCCATTGAAGGTGTCGCCGTTGATGCCGTCCGCGCCGACCGCGCGGACGATCTCCGCCATGCCGTCCCAGTGCGTGCAACCCGGGTCGCGGGTGCCATGGTCCCAGGGCTTGGCCGGCAGGAACACCTTGACCCCGCGCGCCTGGAATGCCTGCACCGCCGCCTTCAGGCCATCGAGGCCGCCGGGCAGGCTGTGGGCGAGGTCGAACTGGTTGCGGTCGTCGATGCCGATGTTCGGGTAGATGTACCAGATCAGCACCGAATCCAGCCCGCCGAAACGCTCGACCAGATCGTCCAGGTAGCGGTCGACCGTGTAGCGGCTGGTCTCCACGTCGTAGAAGTAGCGGTCCTCGACCATCATCTGCGCGTGCACGAAGTTGCGCTGCGCCCACTGCAGCTCCGGCCGCCGGTAGTTGACATCGGTGTAGCCGATCCGGACCAGATGCTCGCGGCGCCAGTCCTTCAGTTCGGCCAGCCAGTCGGCGGCGCTGGCATTGGCATCGATCATCCAGCTGCCGATGTCGGCGAACGGCCAGGTCGGCGCCTTGCCCGGCGTCGGCAGGTATCGGCCGGTGGTGACGTGCGAGAACCTGTACTCGGTCGCGACCGGCGTGCGGCCGTAATCGGCCGGGGCGGCATCATCCTGGATCTGGTAGGGCTGGGTCATGCGGGGACCGCGGAAGAAGTCGGGGAAAGCAGGCGTGGATCATGCCCGCAGCGTGCGGCCAGCGCGGCCAGTGCAGCCGCGTCGTCGGGCGTGCGCAGCAGGGTCTGGACCGCGTCGGCGCACGGGATGCTTGACTGCGCGCCGAGCACGGTCACCGCCAGCGCCGAGGCGGCCGCCGCCTCGCGCAGCGCGGCGGGCAAGGCGGCGCCACGCGCCAGCGCGGCGGTCAGCACGCCGCAGAAGGTGTCGCCGGCGGCGGTGGTATCCAGCACCGGCACCGCGAACGCCGGCTGCAACCACAGCCGGCCGTCGGCGCGGGCGACGCAGCCGGCCGCGCCCAGGGTCACCACCACGGTCGACACCGGCACCCGGTCCAGCGCGGCCAGCAGCCCGCCGTCGGTACCGGCGATCGCGGCCAGTTCGCCTTCGTTGACCACCAGCACATCGAGCGTGGCCAGCAGCGGCTCCGGCAGCGCACGCGCCGGCGCGGCATTGAGCACCACGCGCACGCCCTGCGCACGCGCGACAGCCGCATGCGCGGCCACCGTCGCCAGCGGCGTTTCCAGCTGCAGCAGCAGATGCGAGACGCCCTCTAGCGCAGGCAGGTCGTCGGGCTGCAGCGCATCGTTGGCGCCGGGCGCGACGGTGATCGCGTTCTCGCCCGCATCCGACAGGCAGATGAAGGCGACGCCGGTCTGCAGCTCCGGGCTGCGGCGGATGTGCAGCGCCACCCCGGCCTCGCGCAGCGAGCGTTCCAGCGGCAGCGCCTGGGCGTCGTCGCCGAGTGCGAGCAGCATCCGCGTCGGCGCAGCGCCGGCGCGGGCCGCGGCCACGGCCTGGTTGGCGCCCTTGCCACCGGGATGGGTGGAGAAATCACGGCCGAGCACGGTCTCGCCCGGCGTCGGGATCTGCCCGGCGCGGACGACGAAATCGAGGTTGGCCGAACCGGCGACGAGCACGCCTGTATTCCGCATGTCAGTCATCGGCAAGCGTCTCCTGCACCAGGTTGTAGAACGGCGTGGCCAGTTTCGGCAGCGGTGCCTGCGCGTCTTCGGGCAGATACTGGGTCAGCAGCAGCGCGACCGCGGCATGTGCCGGATCGAGCGTGAAATAGGTACCGGCGGCACCGGACCAGCCGACCTGCCCCGGTGCGCCGAGGCGGCCGCGCGCGGCCGGATCCAGCTGTACCGACAGGCCGAAGCCGAAACCCTCGTATTCGCTGAAGGAGGTATGCGCGGCGGCCAGATGATGCAGCTGGTTGTCCATCATCGCCGCGACCGTCTCCGCCCGCAGGTAGCGCCTGTCGGCGTACTGGCCACCATCGCGCAGCATCGTCGCGAAGCGCAGGTAGTCAGCGGCGGTGGAGTACAGCCCGCCGGCGCCACTGGCGTAGGCGTTGAGCCGGCTCCCCGGTGAACGGGCGCTGCCGGTGTCGGCCGGGCGCAACGCACCGGCATCGCCGGCGACCAGCTCGACGACGCGGTGGCGCTGCCCGGCAGGCACCTCGAAGCCGGTGTCGACCATGCCCAGCGGCACGAACAGGCGCGTGCGCAGAACCCTGTCGAAGTCCTGTCCCGACGCGACCTCCACCAGCCGCGACAGCACCTCGGTGGCCGCGCCGTCGTAGGCGAACACGGTGCCGGGATCGGCCGCCAGAGGCGCCTGCGCCAGGCGCTGCACGAAGGCGGCCAGGTCGGCGGCGCGCTGCGGCGCGGCCGCTTCGCGTGCGGCCAGCGCAGGACCATCGACGGCGAAGCCGGCGGTATGGGTCAGCAGGTGGCGCAGGGTCACCGGCCGCGCTGGTGCGCGCAACCGGCCGTCCGCGCCCAGCACCTGCAGCGTGGCCAGCTCCGGCAGCAGCGCGGCCACCGGTGCATCCAGCGACAACCGGCCATCCTCGACCAGCGTCAGCGCCGCGACCGAGGCCAGCGGCTTGCTCATCGAGTAGATGCGGAAGATCGCGTCGGCGCGCATCGGATGGCGACGCCGCAGGTCGGCATGGCCGGAAACGCAGGTGGTCGTGGCGCCGTCGCCGGTGCCCACGACTGCCACCGCACCGGGGTAGCCGGCCGCCGCGGCGTCATCCACGAATACCTGCAACGGCTGCCAGCGGCCCTCGCAGCGCGCCGCAGCGGTCGCCGGCACCAGGCCGGCCACCAGGCCCAGCCACAGACCGCACAGCACACCACGCGACACCCTCTTCATTCCACCACCGGAGCTCATGCTGGGGACGACACGGACGCGGCCGGCGGCAACCGGCCGCATCCCCACGGCTGGATCAGAACGTGACCGTATAGGTCAGCGACGTCATCCGGCCACGGCCGGCCCAGTAGTTCTGCCAGCCCGGTACCTGCGACCAGCTCAGGATGTACTGCTTGTCGAGCAGGTTCTCGATGCCGACGGTGATCTTGCCGTAGCGCGCCAGCTGGTAGTTCACGCCCAGGTCCCAGAGCGTGTAGCCCTCGGTGTCCTCCGTGTACGAATAGGTCGCACCGTCGTGCGGACGCACGTCGGACCCACGCAGGTGGCGGTCCATCAGCATGGTCGCTCCCAGTGTCGCATCGGCGTTGGGCAGGAACTTCCAGGTGGCCGACACCGCGATCTTGTCCGGATTCACGTCCAGCACGCCCATCGGCTTGTTCAGGCCGCCGGCACCGTAGCTGCCGTTCGGCGCCGAAGCCCAGAACGAGGTCTTGCCGCGGATCCGCGAGTAGATGCCGCTGAACTTCCACTGCTCGTTCAGGCGGTACTCGCCATTGGCCTCGAAGCCCTTGATCCGCACCGGCGCACGGGTCATCACGAAGTCGTTGGTGATCGGGTCGATCGACAGCGACGAGCCGAACGGCGACTTGGAGTCGTAGTAGGAGGCGCCGAACGAGGTCCCGCCGCCGACCCAGTTGAAGCCGACCTCCTTGTTGGTGACCACGATCGGCTGCAGGTCGGCCACGCAGGACACTTCCCTGCAGGGGCTGCGGGCGTTGATGTTGCGCAGCGGGATGCCGACGTTGGCCAGGCCAAAGCCCTCGCCATAGGAGGCGAAGGTCGACAGCCGGTCGTTGATGCGCCAGATCGCGCCGAAGTTCTTCATCGTCTCGGTGTAGCTCATCGTGCCGCCCTGGACGAAGACCTTGTCGCGGTAGGCGGTGGTCGTGTAGCTGTCGACATGCAGCTCGCCGTCCTCGCGGCGCAAGCCGCCGCTGACGGTCACCGGGCCGACGTCCCAGGTCAGCTGCGCGTACGGGGCGACGCTGGAGTACTCCATCGGCGGCACCCACAGGCGGTCGGTCAGCGCCAGCCGCTGCGCGGCTTCGTCCTCGACGATGTCGATGCCGGTGCGCAGCTGCAGGCCGTACAGGCCGAACAGGTCGCCGCGCGCCCACGACGTGCGCAGGCCCTTCTTCTTCGAGGTGATCTCGGACTGGTCGAAGATGCGCTGGGTCTCGTCGAAGTCGTCGTCGACCTTGACCAGCTGGCGGTCGTCGCCATCCTCGGGCAGGTAGCGCATGGCCTGGTCGGCCCAGTAGATGTCGGCCGCGAAGGTGCCGCCGAACAGGTCGCCGTGGCTGTAGTTCAGCGCGACCTGGCGGAAGTCGTTGAACTCGGTCTTGGAGCCGTAGATCGAACCGCGTTCGGAGGTGTTGGTGGTCGGCACCGGACACTCGACCGGATCCGGGCGGCAGCCTTCGACCTGGATGTAGTTGCCCTTGCCCTCGATGCTGAAGTCGCTGACGCTCAGCTGCAGGCGCTGCTCGCCGCCTTCGCCGAAGTTGTAGCCGACCTTGGCGTACAGGTTGCGCGCCTCGGAATCGGAGACCGAGCCGGAGGTGTTCATGCCGATCCGGCGGCCGTCGCCGTCATAGGAGATGCCGCGGTCGATGTAGGCCGCGCTCAGCAGCGCGTCGAAATCCTCGCTCTTGTAGGCGTGGTTCACGCCCAGCTTCCAGCCGGCGCTGTCGGTGCCGAACTGGCTGGAGTAGCGCGTGGTGATGGTGGTTTCGTGGCCTTCCCTGGTCGGCACCTTCGACAGGTAGTTGATGATGCCGCCGGCCGCGCCGATGCCCTCGGAGGCGGACGGGCCGTTGATGACCTCGATCCGGCCGATCAGGCCCATGTCGGTGAAGGTGCCGTTGCGGTTTCCCTCGCGCAGCGGCGAACCCTGCGGGATGCCGTCGAACAGGCGCAGCGCGATGCGGCCGCGCAGGGTCTCGCCGGAGTTGCTCATCGCCTGCGAGGATTCGGCGTAGCCGGGCACCGTGCGCGCCAGCACCGCGGTCGCATCCTCGGTCAGTGCCAGGGTGTGCTCGACCTTCTCCTTGGACACCACGCTGATCGCGCCCGGGATCTTGTCGATCGAGGTCGCGATCCGGGTGCCGGTGACGATGACGTTGTCCAGGTCGACGGTGCTGGCCTGGTCCGCGGAGCTGCTGGTCTGCTGCGCCTGCGCGTCGGCGCCGAAGGCGCCTGACAGCAGGATGGCGCCGATGGCGGCGCACAGTGGCTTGATCATGGTCGTGTCTCTGAGTCGTGATGAATGACCGGCCCGCGCCGTGTCGGCGTCTTCGGGACCGATGCTGCATTCGGTGCGTCGCGCACCGCCCCACCGCCGCGTTACGTCGGCCCCCTCCCAGGCGCCATGCATTCATTCCGGCTTGGCGACAGGCTATGCGGCGGCCACGCGGCGATGAATCGCGGCGGCGTATGTTCAGACCCTAGTTTTTGTTTGCTTGCCGGGTGGCCGTCGCCGCCACGATCCGGCTCTCCTCGCGCAGCACGTTGACCAGCCGGATGCGCACGGTGGACCGCGACCAGACCAGGCCGATGCAGCGCGGCACGCAGGGCAGCGGCAGCGGCAGCCTGACCAGGCGCACGCCTTCGGGCCACGGCTGCGCCCAGTCCGGGACGAGCGACACGCCCAGGCCGCGGTCGACCATCACCGCGATGGCGTTGAGCGCGTTGAGTTCGAAACGCTCGCGCGGCACGATGCCCGCGCTGCGCAGGTACTCCTCGGCCTGTCGCCCGCCCCACTGGTTGCGGTCGTAGCGGATCAGCGGTTCATTGCGCAGCAGGTCGTGCGGATCGCGCCCGGCCATCGACTCCGGCGCCAGCACGACCAGCGGCTCCTCGCGCAGCAGCTGCCAGTCGCAGGTCTTGGGCAGGGCGAACGGCGCCTGCAGCACCACCGCCGCATCCACCTCGCCCTCCTCCACCGCGCGGTACAGGTCGGCCGAATAGCCCGGCTTGATGAAGACGTTGATCTGCGGAAAGGTGGCGACCATGCGCGCCAGGATGTCCGGCAGCATGCCGGCCAGCGCGGTCGGGCAGGCGCCCAGGCGCAGCTCGCCGGAGACCGCGTTGTCGTTGGCCACGCTGCGCATGTCGGCGACGTCGCGCAGCAGGTCGCGGGCACGCTGGAGGATCCGCGCGCCTTCGCCGGTCATGCTCACGGTGCGCCCGACCCGGGCGATCAGCGGCGCGCCCAGCTCCCGTTCCAGGGTGCGGATCTGCTGGGCCACCGCGGCCGGGGTGATGTTGAGGACACGGGCCGCGGCCGCCATCGAGCCGCGGTCCACCACCGTCACGAACGTATTCAGGAATTGCGTGTCCACGGTCCCCCTCCAGGTCCGCCGCGGACGCTACACGACGCCGATGCGGCTGGCGATATCACTTTCGGCCGATGCGCGCCGGCCGGGGCGGGCGTTCATCCGGCGCTGCCCTCGCCTGCGGCCGGGGCAGCCGGCTTGTCGCGGTTGTAGATGGTCAGCCCCTCCAGCGACCGCTCCGGCGGCGGGAACAGCAGGCTGGCCACGTAGCCGATGACGATGCACAGGAAGATCGAGATCGCCAGGTAGAAGTACGGGTGGACCAGGTCCATCGTCCAGGCGATGAAGGTCAGCACGATGCTGCCGGCCACGCCGATCGCCACGCCCTTCGAGTTCGCCCGCCGGGTGAACATGCCCAGCGTGTAGGCACCGGCGAAACCGCCGCCGAGCAGGCCGGCCAGCTCGATCGACACGTCGAACAGCGAGTGGATGTCGTAGCGCGACATCACCAGCGCCAGCGCCATGCCGGCGATGCCGACCAGCACCGTGGTGACCTCGGCGAACAGCACGCTGCGCTTCTGGCTGGGCTTCTTCGCCAGCTTCTCGTAGAAGTCCACCGAGATCAGCGTGGCGACGCTGTTCATGATGCTCGACAGCGTCGACATCGCCGCGGCGAAGATGCCGGCGATGATCAGGCCGGTGACGCCCGGCGGCAGCTCGGCGGCGATGAACAGCGGGAAGGTGGCGTCGATCGGCAGCACCGGATTGAGCCGCTCGGGATGGCTCTTGTAATAGACGAACAGCGCGGTGCCGATCGAGTAGAAGATGAAGCCGCCGGGGATCATGATCGCGGCGAACGCCCAGATCGAACGGCCGGCGTCCTTGTCCGACTTGGTCGACAGTGCTCGCTGCATCAGCACCTGGTCCTTCGGGAAGGTCAGCACCACGTCGAACACCACCAGGAAGATGAAGCCCCAGACCGTGGCCTTGGTCAGGTCGAAGCTGAAATCCAGGAGTTTGGTCTTGTCCTCGGCCGCGGCGGTGGTCAGGAACTCGGCCACGCCGCCGTCCAGCGAGTAGACGATGTAGCCGATCGCGAAAAGCGCGCCGCCCATCTTGACGAAGACCTGCACGAAGTCGGTCCAGATCACCGCCTTCATCCCGCCCATCGCGGTGTAGACGATGGTGAACACGCCCATCAGCAGGATGCTCAGCACCACGTCGATGCCGGTGATCGTGGCGATCGCCAGCGCCGGCAGGAACAGGATCACGCTCATCCGCGAGCCGACCTGCATCACGATGCACAACGCGCTGGCCAGCATCCGGATCGCGGGATGGAAGCGGGTTTCCAGGTAGGAGAACACCGACATCAGGTCCAGCCGGCGCAGCAGTGGCACCACCCAGACCGCGACGAACATCAGGCCCATCACCGCGACCAGGTTGTTGGTCAGGTACTGCCAGTTGGTCTCGAACGCCTTGGCCGGGATCGCGATGAAGCTGATCGAGCTGGTGTTGGTCGCGTACAGGCTGATGCCGGCGGCCCAGAACGGGATGCTGCGTCCGCCGACGAAGAAGTCGGCGGTCGAGCCGCGCTTTTCGCGGATGTAGAAGAACGCGCCGATGCCGATCATCGCCGCCAGGTAGACGATGATCACCGTCCAGTCGATCCAGCCCAGCAGGTGCTTGCCGGCCTGCAGCCGGGTGGTGGCCAGGTCGCCGTCGAGACCGGTCCAGACCAGGCCGTTGCCGTAGCCGGTGGCGACGCCAGCGCCGTCGATCCGCGCCGGCACCGGCAGGTCGGCCCAGGCGCTGGTGATCGTGTGGTAGCTGAGCAGCCGGCGCCCGCCATCGGGCTGCGCCAGCAGGAACAGCAGGTGCGCCTGGCCGGTGGCGCGCACGCCGCCGGGGATCGGCTGGCCCGGCACCGCGGGCTTCTCCTGCCAGCCGTCATCGGCGCTCCAGCGCAGCAGGCGCGTGGCCTCCGGCGCGGCCAGCACCAGATACAGCGCGCGGGTCT
Organism: Xanthomonas sp. XNM01; assembly: GCF_014851915.1. Lineage (GTDB taxonomy): Bacteria > Pseudomonadota > Gammaproteobacteria > Xanthomonadales > Xanthomonadaceae > Pseudoxanthomonas. Next base: position 29,858 of record NZ_JACVAP010000006.1, on the reverse strand, counting down.
GCGCCAGCAGCGCGACCGGCGTGCCCGGACCGGACCACACAGGCTGCGCGCTCCATGCCGGTGCCACGGTGTCGGGCTGCAGGCGCTGACGCTGCGGGCTGCCGTCGGCGGCCAGACCGACCACTTCCAGCGCATCGCCGGACGCGGCCACACGCGCCGAGGTCAGCGGCTGCGGCAGCGCCAGCACCGGCGCGACCGCCACCGCATCGCCTTCCAGCGTCACCCGCAGCAGGGTGCTGGCCTGGCCCTCCTGCGTATCGAGGACATAGGCCGAACGACCCAATGTGGCGGCGCCGGCCAGTTCCAGACCGGCAGGCGCCTGCAGCGCCCGCCACGCCTCCGTTCCGGGCGCCAGCCGCCAGTAGCGGCCATCGGCCGTCTTCGCGACCGGCTGGCCCTGCAGCGTCTCCAGCGCCTGGACCGCTCCGCCCTCCGGCGACGGCAGGAGCCCGTCCTTCAGTTCTGTGAGGTTGTCGGCCTGCGCCAGCAGCGGCAGCCAGGCCAGCAGGCACAGCAGCAGCACAAGAAAGGGCATGCCGCGGAAAGAACGTGGCGACGGAAACGCGGCAGTGGACGTCATGGCGGACAGGCTCGTAACGGGACAGCGGGCGACCGCCGCTGCCGATGATGAAGGAAGCGGCCACTGCCGCGGCAGGGTCATGCGCTGGTGCCGGCCGCGGCAACCGCGGACAGCAGCGCCTGTGCCCGGCGCAGGTAGGGCAGGTCGACCATCTGGCCGTCGACCAGGAAGGCGCCGCGCCCTTCGCGTTCGGCCTCGACCGCCGCCGCGACGATCCGGCGCGCCTGCGCGACCTGGTCCGGATCGGGCCGGAACACGCGGTTGGCCAGCGCGACCTGGCGCGGATGCACGCAGCTCTTGCCGACGAAGCCGAGCCTCGCGGCCATCTCCGCTTCGGCCAGGAAGCCGGCGTCGTCGGTCACATCCGGGTAGGCCGCATCGCAGGCGACGATGCCGGCCTCGGCCGCCGCCATCCGCAGCGCGTGCATCGCGGCATGGACGTTGGCGGTGTCGCGGGCGATGCCGTAAGGGGTGTAGAGGTCGGCCAGGCCCAGCTGCAGGCCACGGACGCGCGGATGCGCCCCGGCCAGTTCGGCCGCCATGCGCAGTCCACGCGGCGTCTCGATGTTGAGCAGCAGGCCCAGCGGACGTGCGATGCCGGCGGCCGGCTCCAGCGCATCCAGCCAGGCGGCGACCTGCAGCACCTGCTGCGCCGACTCGATCTTGGGAATGTTGAGCGTGTCCAGGCCCGGCACCACCACCTGCGCCAGGTCCTGCTCCAGATGCGGCGAGCCGAAGCCGTTGGTCCGCACGATCAGGTGCTTGCCCGAGGCACGCGCGGCCTCCGAGCGCAGCAGCGCCGCCACCTGCGCCCGCGCGGCGGATTTGCCCGCCTCGGGCACGGCGTCCTCGAGATCCAGCGAAATGGCATCCGCTTCCCCGGCCAGCGCCTTGGGGAACAGTTCCGGACGCACGCCCGGCACGAACAGCTTGCTACGCACAGTGACCCTCCTCACCTGGTCGCAGTCTGGCCGCTGGAGAAAAAGGTGGAAGTACGTCCCGGCATATTCAGAGCCAACTTTTTCTATCCGCAGCGCCCGACGCTCTGCCGTGGACCGGGCTGCATGGCTGTCGATGGACCCGCCCGCCACCGGCTCCGGGCGCCGCACTACACTGCCGACGCATGGACTCTTCCGTCGCCGACCTCGCCCCGACCCTGTCCCGCCTGCGCCAGGCCTGGCAGGCCGCCAAACCCGATCACGCGCAGCGACGCGACGACCTCAGGCGCCTGCGCAGCGCATTGAAGGCCCGGCTGCCGCAGATGGCCGACACCATCGCCGCCGATTTCGGCCACCGCGTCCGGGCCGAGAGCCTGATCGCCGACGGCATGACCGTGCTGGGCGAGATCGACCACCTGCTCGCGCATCTGCGCGGCTGGATGAAGCCACGCCGCGTGGGCGTCGGCTGGCGCTTCTGGCCGGCGCGCGCGCAACTGCGGCCGATGCCGGTCGGCGTGGTCGGGGTGATCGCGCCGTGGAACTACCCGGTCAACCTGGCACTGGTACCGCTGGCCACCGCGATCGCCGCCGGCAACCACGTCTACCTCAAGCCCTCCGAGCACACGCCGCGCACGAGCGAATTCCTGCGCACGCTGCTGGCCGAGGTGTTCCCGCCCGGGCGCGTGGCGGTGGCCACCGGCGGAGCCGACCTGGCCAGCGCCTTCGCCGGCCTGCCGCTGGACCACCTGGTCTTCACCGGCTCGACCGCGGTCGGGCGCAGGGTCATGGCCGCCGCCGCACCCCACCTGACGCCGTTGACCCTGGAGCTGGGCGGCAAGTCGCCCGCGGTGGTCTGCGCGGATTTCCCGATCGAACAGGCCGCCGCGCGGCTGTCGTCGGGCAAGTGGTTCAACGGTGGGCAGACCTGCATCGCGCCGGATTACGTGCTGGTCGATGCGCCACGCCGCGATGCGCTGGTGCAGGCGCTGCGCACACAGGCCCGGGCGCGCTACGGCGACCTGTCCGATGCGGTCGACTACACGCGGGTGATCAACGATGCGCAGTTCGCGCGCCTGCAGGGCCTGCTCGACGACGCGCGCGCGCGCGGCCATGCGGTGATCCGGCTGATCGACCGCCACGATCCCGGCCAGCGCGTGTTCGCGCCCACCGTGGTGCTGGATCCTGCGCCGGACGCGGCGGTGATGCAGGAGGAAATCTTCGGCCCGATCCTGCCGGTGATCGGATACGACACGCTGGCGTCGGCGATCGATTTCATCAACGCGCGCGACCGCCCGCTGGCGCTGTATCCCTTCAGTCGCAGCCGCAGCGACGTCGAACGCCTGCTGCAGGCCACGCTCGCCGGCGGCGTCACTGTCAACGACACGCTGCTGCATTTCGGCATCAACGCCCTGCCCTTCGGCGGCGTCGGCGCCAGCGGCATGGGCGCTTACCACGGTCGCGCCGGCTTCGACGCGATGAGCAAGGCACTGCCGGTGCTGTGGCAACCGCGATGGGCCGGCAGCGATCTGCTGAAGCCGCCTTATCGCAGGATCGCCCGGCTCGTCGACGCCCTGATCCGCTGACGCCATGCGCAGACTCCGACAGAGCACCAGCAGCCGCCGCGATCCCACCGTCTACGGCATGCTGCTGGTCGGCGCGGTGTTCACCTATGCCGGCCTGACCGTGGATCCGGCCGGCAACTGCGACGCCAGCGGCAGACAGTGTGCGCCGTGGCTGGTCCCGATCGCGTTCGGGATGGGCATCGTCCTGTTCTTCTGCGCGCTGGCGATGCTGGTGCATGCACGCCGATGGGGCAGCCGCCTGGATCTGGCCGCACGCACGCTGTGGTGGTGGGACGACGCGGTCGGCCCGGGCGAGGTCGCACGGATCGAAGTGCGGCGCCCCGAGGACAGCGCGGACCTGATCTTCATGTACCGCGCGGACGGCACGCTGCTGCACTTTCCTTCCGAACGCGGCGTTCCCTACGACGCCACGCAATGGGCCCGCGACCTGGCCGCACACTTCCCGCACATCCGCGTGGACGTGGACCGCGAGTGACGGGGCCGGGGCCGGAGACCTGCCCCGCGCGGCCGTCCTCGCCTAGAATCCGCGTCATGAAAATCGCCAGCTGGAACGTCAACTCCCTCAACGTGCGCCTGCCGCACCTGCTGCAATGGCTGCAGGATTTCGGCCCGGACGTGGTCGGCATCCAGGAAACCAAGCTGGAAGACCACAAGTTCCCCGATGCGGCGATCGCCGCGCTGGGCTACCGCAGCGTGTTCTCCGGCCAGAAGACCTACAACGGCGTGGCGATCCTCTCGCGCGAGGAGCCGCGCGACGTGCAGATCGGCGTGCCCGGCTACGAGCACGAACACAAGCGCGCGATCGCCGCGACCATCGGCGACGTGCGCATCGTCAACCTGTACGTGGTCAATGGCCAGGACGTCGGCACCGACAAGTACGCGTTCAAGCTGGAGTGGCTGGCCGCGGTGCAGCGCTGGCTGGCCGACGAGGCCGACCGGCATCCGCGGCTGGTGGTGCTGGGCGACTTCAACATCGCCCCGGATGCGCGCGACGTGCACGATCCCGAGGTGTGGAACGACAGCCACATCCTGACCTCGACGCCCGAGCGCGACGCGCTGAAGGCGTTGCTCGCGCTCGGCCTGCACGATGGCTTCCGCCTGTTCCACGAGGACGCCGGCGTGTTCAGCTGGTGGGATTACCGCCAGGCCGGCTTCCGTCGCAACCTCGGCCTGCGCATCGATCTGACCCTGGTGTCGGACGCGCTGCGCGGGCGCGTGGTGGCGGCCGGCATCGACCGCGAGCCGCGCACCTGGGAGCGTCCCAGCGACCATGCGCCGGCGTGGATCGAGCTGGGCGCCTGACTCCGGACAAGGAAAAGCCCGGCCGGAGCCGGGCCCTTCCCCTTGCCCGTTGCACCTGCCTCAGCGCGCGCGACCGCGCGTGAACAGGTTGACGATCGCCAGCAGGATCACCGCACCGATCAGCGAGAACAGGAAGGTGCGGATGGTGATGGCCTCGTTGATGCCGCCACCGAACAGCCAGCCGGCGATCAGCGCGCCGACGATGCCGACCACGATGTTGAGCAGGATGCCCTGCTGCGCGTCGCGGCGCATGATGAGGCTGGCGAGCCAGCCGACGATACCGCCCACGATCAACCAGATGATGATGCCCATTCCGTCTGCCTCCTCTCTCGGGGAAATGCACCCCTGCAACCAGGGTGGACGCCGCCATCAGACGCGCCGGCCCGTGAAGCGGCCGTATAGCGTCCGCCTGCAGGAGACGCGGCGTTGAACGGGTCCGGCGACCCGGTGCAGTGGCGCTTCGGCCCGGTCCAGGTGCAGCGGCTGCCGCACCGGCACGGACTGCGCGGCGAACCCCAGGTCCGCGGCCTGCTCGGGCGCTGGCTGGCGGTCGAGGACGCCGCGCTGCCCCTGGTCCGCGATGCGCACGGCCGGCCCCGCCTGCAGGCGCCGTTCGCCGACCGCGATGCCAGCTGGAGCCACAGCGGCGAGCTGCTGCTGCTGGCCTGCGGGCGTGACGTCCGCCTGGGCGTGGACTTGGAACGCCTGCGGTCGCGACCGCGCTCGCTCGAACTGGCACGACGCTTCTTCGACCCGCAGGAGGCCGACCGCCTGGACGCGCTCGATCCGTCGCTGCAGGGCGAAGCCTTCGTCCGCCTGTGGTGCGCGAAGGAAGCGGTGTTGAAGGCGCACGGCCGTGGCATCGCCTTCGGCCTGGAGCGGCTGCGCTTCGTTCCCGAGCACGCCGGCGCCGATGCGCCGCTGCGGCTGGAGACCTGCGACCCGGCCCTGGGCCGCCCCGGCGACTGGCAGTTGCACGAATGGTCGCCCGACGCCGGCTATCGCGCCGCGCTGGCCTGGCATCCGCTGTAAGCGGCATCGGTTGCGGTGCATGGCAGACGCGGACGGGCATCACGCACCAGGCACCCGACCCGGCTGGCGGCATGGGCTGACTCCGCGGTCGCGTCCGCGCTCCGCAGGGCCGGCCACCGGCTCCCGTGGGCGACCGGAACCGACGCGCCGCCGTGCCAGAAGCGATGCGCGAACCGTCGCCTGCGCGGCGACCGATGGCAGGGCCGCGGACGACGCCCCGTCTTCCTGCATGCCGGCTGTGATCGGAACCAGCCCGCACCGGACCGACCGGCATCCGCATCGGCGATAATCGCCGGCATGGACGCTCCCCTTTCCGATTCGGTCCGCCAGCGCCTCGACCAGGGGCTGGCCGCACTGCAGCTGGATCCGGCCCTGGCCGGCCCGCTGCTCGATTACCTCGCGCTGCTGCTGCGCTGGAACCGCACCTACAACCTGACCGCGATCCGCGACCCGGACGAGATGGTCACCCGGCACCTGCTCGACTCGCTGGCCATGCATGCCTACGTGCAGCCCGGCGCGCTGGCCGACCTGGGCACCGGCCCGGGCCTGCCCGGGATTCCGCTGGCCATCGTCCGCCCGGACCTGCGGGTGACCCTGGTGGAGAGCAACGGCAAGAAGGCGCGCTTCCTGCGCGAGTCGGTGCGCCAGCTGAAGCTGGGCAACGCGCGGGTGGCCGAGTCGCGTGCCGAGGCGGTGGACGAACCCGGCGCCTACGCCCAGATCACCGCGCGCGCGCTGGACACCCTGGCCGGCATCCTGGACGTCGGCGGCCACCTGCTGGCCCCGCACGGGCGCCTGCTGGCGATGAAGGGCATGCATCCGGCCGAGGAGATCGCCGCCCTGCCGGCCGGCTGGACCGCGGTGGCGGTGCATCCGCTGACCGTGCCGGGGCTGGACGCCGAGCGCCATCTGGTCGAGGTGGGCCGGGCGGCGTGAAAGACGCATAATGGCCCGTTCCGGACCCTAGGCGTCCCTCTTCGAGGCAGCTCCCGCATGGCCCGCATCATCGCCATCGCCAACCAGAAGGGCGGCGTCGGCAAGACCACGACAGCCGTGAACCTGGCCGCCGCGCTGGCACGCGCGCCCATGCGCGTGCTGCTGGTGGACCTGGACGCCCAGGGCAACGCCACCATGGGCAGCGGCATCGACAAGCGCGAGCTGGAAGCCTCCAGCTGCGACGTGCTGCTGGGCGAGGTCGAGGCGCGCGCGGCCGTGGTCAGGGCGCCCGAGGAGTTCGACCTGCTGCCGGGCAACATCGAGCTGACCGCGGCCGAGATCCAGCTGATGGAAGTCAGCGGCCGCGAGCAGCGGCTGAAGACCGCGCTGGAGCCGCTGCGCGGCGACTACGACTTCATCATCATCGACTGCCCGCCCGCGCTGTCGCTGCTGACCCTGAACGCGCTGGCCGCCGCCGATTCGGTGATCGTACCGATGCAGTGCGAGTACTACGCACTGGAAGGCCTGACCGCGCTGGTCGACACGATCGAGGCGCTGCGCCAGCAGCTCAATCCGGCGCTGGAGATCGAAGGCGTGCTGCGCACGATGTTCGACATCCGCAACAACCTGGCCAACGCCGTGTCGGCGCAGCTGACCGAGTACTTCGGCGACCGCGTGTTCCGCACCATCGTGCCGCGCAACGTGCGCCTGGCCGAGGCGCCCAGCCACGGCCAGAGCATCGTCGGCTACGACGCCGCCTCGCGCGGCGGCGTGGCCTACCTGGGCCTGGCCGGCGAGGTCATCCGCCGCCAGCAGGAGCGCCAGCGCCCGGCCGCCGTGCCGGTCCCGCAGTACGACATGGAGGCCGGCGCATGAGCACCGCCAAGAAGCGCGGCCTCGGCCGCGGCCTGGAAGCCCTGCTCGGCCCGAAGGGCGCCGGCGCCGGTGACGTCGCAGGCCCGGCGGTGACGGTCGAAACGCCGCAGCCGGGCGACGTGCTGCGCACGATTCCGGTCGGCCTGCTGCAGCCGGGCAAGTACCAGCCGCGCCGCGACATGGATCCGGACAAACTCGAGGAGCTGTCCGCCTCGATCCAGGCGCAGGGCGTGATCCAGCCCATCGTGGTCCGCCAGCTCGGCCCGGACCAGTACGAGATCGTCGCCGGCGAACGCCGCTGGCGCGCCTCGCAGCTGGCCGGCCTGGTCGAAGTGCCGGTGGTCCTGCGCGAGCTGGACGACCGCACCGTCATCGCGATGGCGCTGATCGAGAACATCCAGCGCGAGGACCTCAATCCGCTGGAAGAGGCGCAGGCGCTGCAGCGGCTGATCGACGAATTCTCGCTGACCCACGCCGAGGCCGCCGCCGCGGTCGGCCGCTCGCGCGCGGCGGTGTCCAACCTGCTGCGCCTGCTCGACCTGCCGCCGGCGATCCGCGCGCTGGTCGAGGCGCGCCGGCTGGAGATGGGGCACGCCCGTGCGCTGCTGACGCTGTCGCCGGAACTGGCCAGCAAGCTGGCGGCCGACGCTGCCGACCAGGGCTGGTCGGTGCGCGAGGTCGAGCACCGCGCGCAGCAGTTCGCCGCCGGCAAGGTGCCGGTGAGCGGGCACAAGCGCGCCCGTCCGGGCCGCGCCGCCCAGCAGCCGGACATCGCTTCGCTGGAGACCGAGCTGGCCGAATCGCTCGGCACCCGCGTCGACATCGCCCATGGGCGCGGCGGCAAGGGCAAGCTGGTGATCCACTACACCGACCTGGACACGCTGGACGGCGTGCTCGAGCGGCTGCGCAACCGCCAGGGCTGATCCGCGCGGCATGGCCGCGCGTGCAGGTTCCGTTTAATCTGCTCCGGCACCATCGGGTGCATCCCAACCGGGTTGTCCCATGACCATCGTCGTCACCGGCGCTGCCGGCTTCATCGGTGCCCACGCCTGCCGCGCGCTGCGCGATGCCGGCCTGCCGGTCGTCGGACTGGACAGCTTCAACGACTACTACGACCCGGCGCTCAAGCGCGACCGGGTCGCCGCGCTCTGCCCGGACGTGGAGATCGCCGAGCTGGACCTGGTCGACCGCGACGGCCTGGCCGCGCTGTTCGACCGCCACCGCCCGGCACGGGTGCTGCACCTGGCCGCGCAGGCCGGCGTGCGCTACTCGCTGCAGAACCCGCATGCGTACGTGCAGAGCAACCTGGTCGGCTTCGTCAACCTGCTCGAACTGTGCCGGCACGGCGGCGTCGGGCACCTGGTCTACGCGTCGAGCAGTTCGGTGTACGGCGATTCGGCCACCCCGCCGTTCTCCGAGGACCAGCGCGTCGACAAGCCCCGCTCGCTGTACGCGGCGACCAAGGCCGCCAACGAACTGCTCGCCTACAGCTACGCGCAGCTGTACGGCCTGCACGCCACGGGTCTGCGCTTCTTCACCGTCTACGGGCCATGGGGCCGGCCGGACATGGCGCCGCTGCTGTTCGCGCGCGCGATCCTGGCCGGGCGCCCGATCGAGGTGTTCAACCAGGGCCGCATGCGCCGCGACTTCACACATGTTTCCGACATCGTCGCTGGCATCCTCGGCGCGCTGGACACGCCCTCTGCCGAGGCGGTTCCGCACCAGGTGTTCAACCTGGGCAACCACACCCCGGTCGAACTGGAGCGCTTCATCGACGTGATCGAACAGGCTGCCGGACGTCCCGCGCAGCGGATCCACCGCCCGCTGCAGCCGGGCGACATGATCGAGACGATGGCCGACACGCGCCGTGCCCACGCCGCGTTCGGCTTCGAGCCGCGCACTCCGATCGACACCGGTCTGCCACCGGTGGTGCACTGGTGCCGCGACTACTTCGGCGAGCGCGCCTGAACAGCTCCACATCCCGCACGCCCCACCCAGAGCAGGACGCCATGACCGAACCTCTCCTGTCCGTCGTCGTCCCGGTCTTCAACGAACGCGACAACGTGCCGCCGCTGGTGGGCGAGATCGTCGCCGCGCTGCGCGGGCGGCTGCCGTTCGAGATCGTCTACGTCGACGACCATTCGCGCGACGACACCCTGGCCGTGCTGCGGTCGCTGAAGGCATCCACGCCCGAGCTGCGCGTGCTGCACCACGTCACCCAGAGCGGCCAGAGCACGGCGGTGCGCACCGGCGTCAAGGCCGCGCGCGCGCCGTGGATCGCGACCCTGGACGGCGATGGCCAGAACGACCCGGCCGACATCCCGACGCTGCTCGCCGCGCGCGCCGCCGCCGATCCGCAGGTGCGGCTGTTCGCCGGCTGGCGGGTCGAGCGCCGCGACAGCGGCAGCAAGCGCTGGGCCAGCCGCTGGGCCAACGCGATCCGCGCGCGGATGCTGCACGACGACACCCCCGATACCGGCTGCGGGATCAAGCTGTTCGAGCGCGCCGCCTTCCTCGACCTGCCTTACTTCGACCACATGCACCGCTACCTGCCGGCGTTGATGCAGCGCGCCGGCTGGAAGACCGTCAGCGTGCCGGTCAACCACCGCCACCGCACCGCCGGCGTGTCCAAGTACAACAACCTCAACCGCGCGCTGGTCGGCATCCGCGACCTGCGCGGGGTGGCCTGGCTGATCGCGCGCAGCAGGCGCACCGCGGTCGAGGAGGTCTGAGATGGAGCTGCACTGGCTCGACCAGCCGATCGAGTGGCTGTACTGGACCGGCCTGCACGTCACCGGCTGGAAGCTGATCGGCTACACCGGCGCGCTGATGTTCGGCGGCCGCTGGCTGGTGCAGTTCATCGCCTCGCGGCGCGCCGGAAAGCCGGTGATCCCGCGCCTGTTCTGGTACATGAGCGTGGTCGGCAGCCTGATGACGTTGAGCTACTTCCTGTTCTCGGCCAAGCAGGACTCGGTGGGCGTGCTGCAGAACCTGTTCCCGGCCTTCACCGCGCTCTACAGCCTGCGCCTGGACATCCGGCACCGCGGCTGGAACCGCGACAAGGCCGAGCACTAGCGACCGCACGACGGCGTTCCGCGTCGACCGGCCAGACGCCCTGCTTCGAGCGTACCGACGCAACAGCTGATCCGGACGCCGCCGGGCATGCGCCGGACGCGCGCCGGTGGCCCGCAGGGACCTTCGGCCCATGGCCGGATGGCGTCGGGATGCGATGATCGGCGCTTCATCCGCCGTCCGGATCCGCCATCGTGAAATCCCCGCTCGCCCTCGCCCTGGCCGTCGCGCTGTCGTCGGTGCTCCTGCCGCCCGCCGCGCAGGCCGCCGCGCCCACAGCCGCCGCTGCCACCCGCGCCGACCAGCGTTTCGAAGCCATCTACGGCAAGGAATGGGCCTGGCGCCAGGCGCAGACCGGCGCGGCCGACGAGGACAGCGATGGCGGCGGCGCCAGCACCCGCCTGCCCGATGTCGGCCCGCAGGCGCAGCAGGCACGGCTGCAGGTCTGGGACGACGTGCTGCGCCAGCTCGATGCGCTCGACACCGCGGCGCTGTCGGCCGAGAACCGGATCAACCTGGCGATCTACCGCGCGCAGGTGCTGGACCTGGCAGACGAGGTGCGCCTGCGCGCCTACGAGATGCCGTTCAATTCCGACAGCTCGTTCTGGTCGAACCTGTCGTTCATGGCGCGCCGGCCGATGCGCACGCCGGCCGAGTACCGCGCCTACATCGCGCGGCTGGACGACGTGCCGCGCTACTTCGCCCAGCAGACCGACAACATGCGTGCCGGCCTGGCCCGCGGTTTCAGCGTGCCGCGCGCGGTGCTGGACGGCCGCGAGGGCTCGATCGCCGCGGTCGCCGACCTGAAGGACCCCACCGAGGCCGCGCTGTACGCGCCGTTCAAGCGGCTGCCGGCGCAAATCCCGGCGGCCGAGCAGCGCGCGCTGCAGCAGGAGGCGCAGCGCGCGATCGCGCAGTCGGTGATCCCCGCCTACGCCACGCTGCGCACGTTCTTCCGCGAGGAGTACGTGCCGCAGGCGCGGACCACGCTGGCCGCCGAAGCGATGCCCGACGGCGAGGCGTTCTACCGCCAGCAGATCCGCAAGTACACAACGCTGGAGCTGACGCCGGAACAGATCCACCGCATCGGCCTGGAGGACGTGGCCCGGATCCAGGCCGAGATGGACGCGATCATCGACCAGATCGGTTTCACCGGCCGCAGTCCGCAGACGCGCTTCGCCGACTTCCTGCAGTTCCTGCGCACCGACCCGCAGTTCTACGCGACCGAGCCGCAGCGCCTGCTCGAACGCGCGGCGTGGATCTCCAAGCGCGTGGACGGCGTGATCGGCCAGTACATCGGCACCCTGCCGCGCGGGCGCTTCACCATCGTGCCGGTGCCCGACGACATCGCTCCGTTCTGGACCGCCGGCCGTGGCGGCCTGGGCACCTACTGGGTCAACACCTACGATCTGCCCTCGCGCCCGCTGTACAACCTGCCGGCGCTGACCCTGCACGAATCCTCGCCCGGGCATTCGCTGCAGGCCGCGCTGAGCCAGGAACAGGGCGCGCTGCCGGCGTTCCGCCGCGACAGCTACATCTCCGCCTACGGGGAGGGCTGGGCGCTGTACACCGAGAAGCTGGGCAAGGAGATGGGCATCTACGAGACGCCCTACGAGGACTTCGGCCGCCTGACCTACGAGATGTGGCGGGCCAGCCGGCTGGTCATCGACACCGGCGTGCACCACTACGGCTGGAGCCGCGAGCAGGCGCTGGCCTACCTGCGCGACCGCACCGCGCTGAGCGAGCACGAGGTCACCACCGAAGTCGACCGCTACATCTCCTGGCCGGCGCAGGCGCTGAGCTACAAGCTGGGCGAGATCGCGATCGTGCGCCTGCGCGCCCAGGCCGAGCGCGAGCTGGGCGACCGCTTCGACATCAAGGCCTTCCACGACGCGGTGCTGGCCGAAGGCTCGGTGACCCTGCCGGTGCTGGAGGAGCGGATCGGCGCGTTCATCGCCAACGCCCGCCAGGCCGCGCCGGAGGCACCGAAGGCGCCCTGAGCGACGCGGCTGCAGGACCCGCAGGCCAGGCCCCCTGTCTTGGCCGCGGCCTGCGCTGCCGCCCGCAGGCCCGGCCCGGGCTGGCGACGGAGGCCGCCACCGTCCCGGTCCCGGCGCCTGGACCGGGCATCGGGCACGACTTGCCCTGTGGGCCGGCCTCTGGCATGATGCCCGGCTCGCTGCGCCCGGATCGTCTCCGGGTCGCTGCCGGTAGCGCGACGACCGGCCGCATCGCGGCGATTTCCCACCGACTCGCGCGCGGCGCATCCGGCCTTCCGGATTGCCCGCTGGGCCGCCGTCTCCCGGGCTATGGGCGACAATCAGACCTTTCGAGGTGCGTATGTCCCGCGTTTGCCAAGTTACCGGCAAGGGCGTGCAGACCGGCAACAACGTCTCGCACGCAAACAACAAGACCCGCCGCCGCTTTCTCCCCAACCTGCACGAGCGCCGCTTCTGGGTGGCCTCCGAGAACCGTTGGGTGAAGCTGCGTGTTTCCGCTGCTGCGCTGCGCACCATCGACAAGAACGGCATCGACACCGTCCTCGCCGAGCTGCGTGCACGCGGCGAGAAGATCTGAGGAGTAATCGACCATGGCTTCCAAGCGCGACAAGATCCGCCTGATCTCCTCGGCCGGCACCGGCCACTTCTACACCACCGACAAGAACAAGAAGAACACGCCCGGCAAGATGGAGATCAAGAAGTACGATCCCGTCGTCCGCAAGCATGTGCCGTACAAGGAAGGCAAGATCAAGTAAGACCGGTCGCCTTCCGGTACGCATGAAGAACCCGCCTCACGGCGGGTTTTTCTTTGCCTGCATGCCGGCATCCTGATGTCGGCATGACGGATCGCCGAAGCCGCCGGACCCGACCGGACAGGCGCAGCCAGATCACACGCTTCGAGTGTGGCTTCCGGATACATGCAGGACACCGTTCGGCTGCCCTTGGTGCGACACAGGCGCTCCCGGACCTTGCATGCCGCGATTCCGGTAGCCACAGGCAGGCAGATCACTCACTGCGTCAGCGCCGCCCCCACCGCCGACGCGGCCGGAAACGCGCGATGGCCCGCCGTCGGATGTCGTGAGCCCCGCTGTCCATGGGTACGCAGTGCTTACGCGTCGGCATCGCGGCCGGACCAGCAACGTCCAGCATCCGGCACGGACCGGGACCATGACGGCGCACCTGCGCGCATGCAGGCAGAATCGGGCCATGCCCCTCTCCCCGGCCATCGGATGACCCCGGACTGGTTGCCGCTGATCCTGCTGATCCTGGACTGGTTGATCCGGGTCGCCGCGCTGTTCTGGATCCCCACCCGCAGCACCCCGGCCGCGGCGCGCAGCTGGCTGCTGCTGGTCGGCTTCCTGCCGCTGCTGGGACTGCCGCTGTACCTGCTGTTCGGCCATCCCTGGCTGTCGCGCGAGCGGATCCTGCGCCAGGCGCAGGCCTCGCAGGCGATCCGCATCGGCCAGGCTCCGCAGCAGGCGCTGCGCTGGACGCCGCCAGGTGGCGCCAGCGCCGAGATGGCGCCGTTGATCGAGCGCCTGGGCGACTTCATGCCGGTGCGCGGCAATGCGGTCGAGCTGCTGGACGACTACGACGCCTCGCTGGCGGCGCTGATCGCCGACATCGATGCCGCCAGCGAGCGCGTGCACCTGCTGTACTACCTGATGTTCGACGACGCGGTCGGCGACGCGGTGGTCGAGGCCCTGCTGCGGGCGACCGCGCGCGGCATCCACTGCCGGGTGCTGCTGGACGCCGTCGGCGCCAAGCGCGGCCTGCGCCGCTACGCGCACCGCCTGCGGCGGGCCGGCGTGGACGTGCACGAGATGCTGCCCGGCGGCCTGCGCTGGCGCCGCAGCGGGCGCATGGACCTGCGCAACCATCGCAAGATCGCGGTGATCGACGACCACGTCGGTTACGTCGGTTCGCAGAACCTGGCCGACGCCCGCTTCGTGCCCGGCCACCCGAACCGCGAACTGGTCGCCCGCGTGCGCGGGCCGGCGGTGTCGCACCTGGAAGCGGTGTTCGCCAGCGACTGGTACCTGGAAACCGGCGACGCGCTGCCGGTGCCGACCGCGCGCCCGGTGCACGCCGACGACGTGGCGCTGCAGCTGCTGCCCAGCGGCCCGGCCTACCCGTTCGGCAACGCGCGCGACACGGTCAACGCGCTGATCCACCTGGCCCAGCGCCGGCTGGTGCTGACCACGCCGTACTTCGTTCCCGACGACGCCACCCTCAGCGCGCTGCGCATCGCCGCGCTGTCGGGCGTGGACGTGCAGCTGATCCTGTCGGCCAGCAACAACCAGCGCCTGACCGCCTGGGCCCAGCATGCGTACTACGAGGAACTGCTGCTGGCCGGGGTGAAGATCGCGCTGTACCGGCCGCGCTTCCTGCACGCCAAGCACCTCAGCGTGGACGACGACATCGCCCTGGTCGGCTCGATCAACCTGGACATCCGCTCGTTCGCGCTCAACGCCGAGATCGGCCTGGTCTGCTACGACCGCGACGTGGTCGCGCGGATGCGCGCGATCGAGGACGACTACCTGGCCGATGCCGAAGCGCTGGACCTCGCGCAGTGGCGCAGGCGGCCGGCCTGGCGCCGCAGCCTGGAAGGGCTGGCGCGGCTGGCCGACTCGTTCATGTGACCCGTGCCGGCAGGCCCGGGCGGTAGAATCGGCGCATGCAATCGCACGACATCGCCATCATCGGCGGCGGCGCGGCCGGTGCCCTGGTCGCGATCCAGCTGCTCGCACGCGCCGACGCCTCCACGCGGATCGTCCTGATCGAGCCCGGCGACACCCTGGCCCAGGGCGTCGCGTATTCGACCCGGCAGCCCGAACACCTGCTCAACGTGCCCACCGGCAAGATGAGCGCGTTCGCCGGCCAGCCGGACGATTTCCTGGCGTTCATCGCCGCGCGCGCGCCGCGGATCCCGCGCGACACCCTGGCCGCCACCTACGCGACGCGGCGCGAGTACGGGCTGTACCTGCAGGACCGCCTGCAGCAGGCGATCGCCGCTGCGCGCACGCGCCTGGACCATGTGGCCGCCCGCGTGCTGGATCTGGACCGGGACGCCGACGGCACCGTCCTGACCCTCGACAGCGGAGCCACGCTCCGCGCCACGCGCGTGGTGCTGGCGGCCGGCAACACGCCGCGTCCGCTCCCCGCGCGCGGCGCCAGCGCACTGGCCGCGCCACGCAGGGTCGACGCCTGGGACTACGCCGGCGTGGCCGCCATTCCCGCACACGCCGATGTCTGCATCGTCGGCACCGGCCTGAGCATGGTCGACGCGATCCTCACCCTGGCCGCCAACGGGCATCGTGGGCGCATCCACCTGCTGTCGCGGCATGCGCTGCTGCCGCTGGCGCACACGACCGCGCCGGGCAGCGTCGAGGTCGACATCGACGGCCTGCTGGCGATGGACCTGCGCGCGCGGGTCCGCCAGCTGCGGCGCCTGGCGCGCGCGGCCACCGCGCAGGGCCTGCCCTGGCAGGCGGTGATGGAGCGGCTGCGTCCGCACGGCCAGGCGCTGTGGCGCTCGCTGCCGGAGCACGAACAGCGGCGCTTCCTGCGCCATGTCGTCCGTTACTGGGACGTCCATCGGCACCGGGTGGCCCCCGAGGTCCACGCCCGCATGCAGGCGCTGCGCGACAGCGGGCAGCTGCAGCTGCACCGCGGGCGACTGGACATGGTCGCCGCCGGCCAGCGCTGCGTGCAGGTCGGCGCACGCCGGGCGGATGGCAGCTTCCTGAACCTGGACGTGGAAACGGTGATCAATGCCACCGGGCTGGAGCTGCGCATCCAGGCGATGCGCAACCCGCTGCTGGAAGCCCTGGTGGGCCGGGGCCTGGTGCGCCCGGGCCCGCATGGCATCGGCCTGGCCAGCGCGCCGGACGGCGCACTGATCGATGCGGACGGCCGCCCGCAGCCCGCGCTTCGGGTCATCGGCAGCCTGCGCATCGGCAACCTGTGGGAAACCATCGCGGTGCCGGAACTGCGCGTGCAGGCCGAACAGATCGCCGTCGACCTGCTCGGCCAGGCATGACGCGCGCGGTGCCGCGCTAGCGCGCCGCCAGCGCGGCCAGCGCGCGCGCCAGCTGTGCCGGCGGCGCCAGATCGGCGGCGATCGGCACGACGTCCGCCTCCTGCAGCGGCGGCTCCAGCGCCGCGAACTGGCTGGCCAGCAGCGTGCCGGGCATGAAGTGGCCGCTCCGCGCGCGCATCCGTGCCGCGATCAGGTCGGCATCGCCCTGCAGGAACAGGAACCGCAGTGGCAGGCCGGTGGCGCGCAGCATGTCGCGGTGGCGCCGGCGCAGGCCGGAGAATGCCAGCACCACGCGCTCGCCCGCGGCGTCGCGCCGCTGCAGCTCGGCCGCGAGCCTGCGCACCCAGGGCAGGCGCATGCGATCGGTCAGCGGCAGGCCGGATGCCATCCGCGCACGTGCACGCGCGCTGTGCACGTCGTCGGCATCCAGAAACGTGCCCGGCCATGCGACGGACAACGCCTGCGCGAGCGTGCTCTTGCCGCTGCCGGACACGCCCATCACCACCGCGATCCGCGTCGCGCTCATGCAGGCAGTTCCACCCGCAGCCGGTGGCGCTGTCCCTGCCGTGGCCGGAACGCATCGCCCTCCAGCGGCACGCCGTCGAGCAGGATCCGCATCCGGCCGTGGCCGGCGACGCGCACATAGTCGACCTCGCACTCGGCGCCCCGGAAGCGACGCAGCACCCGCGCGGCCGGCCAGTGCGACGGCAGCTGCGGGGCGATGCGCAGCAGCGCGCCATCGCCACGCAGACCAAACAGGCCTTCGATCAGGCAGCGGTACATCCATGCGGCGGTGCCGGTGTTGCACAGCTGGCTGGAGCGGCCGGCGGTGCGCGGATGCTCGTGCCACGCGCCGCGGTAGTAGTTGGGCACGAACACCGGCAGCTGGCCACGCTGCAGGCAGTCCTGCACCTCGCCGCTGGGCAGCATCGCGCGCAGCACCTGCCAGGCGCGGTCGCCCTCGCCGGCGCGGTACAGCGCATGCAGGTAGAACGCGGCGGCGTGGTTGTAGACCGCGCCATTCTCGGCGGAGCCGGGGAATTTCTGGGTCAGGCGGCCCACGTCGTCGCGCATGCCGGTGTACGCCGGGCCGAGCATGGTCACGCCGTAGGGCGTCACCAGCTGCGCGTCGACCGCCGCCAGCATCCGTGCCTGCTGCGCCGGGTCGGCGGCGCCGGCCAGCATCGCCCAGCTCTGCGGGTTGAGGTAGATGCGCCCCTCGCGATCGGCGCGGACGCCGAACACGACACCGTCGTCGGTGATGCCGCGGCCGTACCAGTCGCCATCCCAGAGGCGCGCGTTCACCGCCGCGCACAGGTCGGCCGCGCCACTGCGGAACACCTCGGCCGCCTCGGCATCGCCCTGCCGCCCGCGGATGTCGGCCCACAGCCGCAGTGCATGCGCGCTGGCCAGCGACAGCCAGCCCGAGACGCCACGGCCCTTCCACCCGACCATGTTCATCGGGTCGCACCAGTCGCCCTGCGCGATGTAGCTCAGTCCACGCGCGTCGCGCGCCTGCAGCAGCCAGCGCATCGCGCGGTCGATGCGTTCGGCCACGCTGGCCGGCACGCCGTGGCGATCGGTCACGACGACATCGAGGAGCGCATCGTCGCCGGTCTCGTCCAGGTAGGCCTGCAGGCAGACCGGCAGCCACACGCAGTGGTCGGTGTGCGGCACCTGGTTGATGTACTTCAGTTCGGCGCCGGCGATCAGCAGGATGCCGTCCGGCATCGCGCCGCTGGGTTCCTGCTGCGACAGCGCGTGCAGGAAGGAAGCGCGCGCGGTGGCCGGCGCCAGGTACGCCATCCCCATGTGGTCCTGCAGGAAGTTGCGCGTCTGCGGATCGGTGGTCAGGCGGTTCACGTCGCCGTGGTAGTACACCTGCCGCGGCAGCCAGTGGTTGGCGAACGCATCCAGCCACGGATCGGGTGTCTCGATCCGGAGGCAGCCCTCGGCCCCCCGCAGGTAGCCGGCGTAGGCGGACGCCGCGGTGGCGAAGGCCGCGCCACCGAGCAGGCGCGCACGCAGCGCGCGGACTTCCGCATCGTCCCGTGCGGGCGCGAACACGAAGCGGAACGTCCGCACCTCGTCCGGATCGAGCGCAAGACGGTACTGCAGCGCGGCGGTGGGCATCTCGTACAGCGCGTCGCCCCCGCCCAGCACCGGCTGCCCGGTGACGGACGACGGCGCATGCAGGCCGCCTTCGCCCTCGAACACGGCCTGGTTGGCTTCCCACGCATCCGGCACGCGGTCGTACAGCAGGACGGTGCGGTCCTTGAAGTCGCGCTGGCGGAAGTGGTCCTCGACCTTCTGGTACGGCGTGACGCTCGCGCAGACCAGCGCGCCCAGGTCCGCGCGGTGCGCGCCGGACTGGTTCATCCACGACATGTAGCCGACCGGGAAGTACGGATACACGCTGATCCGGCGTACGCGGCCACTGCGGTTGCGCACGCGCAGCGTCCACAGCTCGGCGACGTCGTCGACCGGCAGCGCCACGCCCCAGTCGATTTCGATGCCGTCGTTGCGCACCTGCCAGGCCGCATCGCCCAGCCCGGCCACGAACGCGAAGGTCTCCGGCGTGCGCCGGACCGGCTCGTGCGGCACCGAGAACAGGGCCCCGTCCTCTTCATCCTTCACGTAGCAGAAGCGGCCCGGGTGATGGGCGTAGTACGGCTGCTCGGGCTGCATGAAGGTGCGCGCCTCGAGCGTGGGCGCATGCGCGTACTTGGCCGGCTCGGGCTGCATGAACTGCGCGGTGGCGAAGCCGCGGCAGTTGAGCTGCAGCAGCATGCGCCGGTTCCACAGGAAGGTGCTGGCCTGCGGCATCGCGGTCGGGCTGTCCAGCACCAGCCGACGTCCGTCGTCCAGGAAGCGGCAGGGAATGGGGGCGTTCACGTGTTCACCTCGCGTCGCTGCTGCAGGTCGGCCTGGACCTGGGCCAGCACGGTGTCGTCCAGCGGATAGAAGCGCATCACCCAGGCCGCCAGAAACGCGACCAGGCCGGGAATCACGGTCAGCAGCAGCACGATGCCCAGCCGCGAGGCGTCGGACTGCGCCTGGTTGGCCACGTAGCCCATGCCGGCGAGTGTCCAGGCGATCACCGCCGCGGCCAGCGCGCCGCCGAGCTTCTGCGAGAACGTCGCCGCCGAGAACGTCATCGCGGTGGCGCGGCGCCCGGTCTTCCATTCGGTGTAGTCGGCACAGTCGGCATACATCGAGAACGCCAGCGGCGACTTCGGCCCGAGCAGCAGGCCGACCGCGGCGTTGAGCGCGAACAGCGCCCAGATCGCGTCCCTGGGTACGAAGAACATCGCGCAGCTGAGCACGCCCACGCCGGCCATCAGCCAGACCATCAGCCGCTTCTTGTCCACGTAGCGCGTCATCAGCGGCGTCAGCGCCGCCCCCAGCGCCAGCGCGATCGAATAGACGCCGAGGAAGGCGCCGGTCAGGTCGGCGCGCTCGACGTGGTACTTCAGGTAGTAGGCGACCGAGCCACCCCGCATGACGATGGTGACCATGATGATCAGCGCCAGCGCGAACAGCACCAGCCACGGCCGGTTGTGGAGCAGGTCGAGCAGGTCCTGGCGTACCGGCGTGCGCTGCTGCTGCACCGGTGGCGCGATCCGCTCGCGCGTGGTGGCGAACACGATCGCGAACATCGCCACCGCCACGATGCCGTACGCGCCCAGGGTCAGCTGCCAGCCGAGCGCATCGTCGCCGCGGCCGAGCCAGCGCACCAGGTCCAGCGTCAGCCAGTTGACCACGGTGGTGCCGGCGAACGCGGCGATGAAGCGGAAGCTGATCAGCGTGGTGCGCTGCTGGCTGTCGGCGGTCATCACCCCCGACAGCGCCGAGTACGGGATGCTGACCACGGTGTAGGCCAGCATCATCAGGCTGAAGGTGATGTAGGCCCAGACGAGGCGGCCACCGGCATCCAGATCGGGCACGGTCCAGGTCAGCACGCCGGTCAACGCCAGCGGCACCGCGCCGTAGAGGATGTAGGGGCGGAAGCGTCCATGGCGGCTGCCGGTGCGGTCGGCGATCGCGCCCATCAGCGGGTCGGTGAAGGCGTCGATCAGGCGGGTGACCAGGATCATCGTCCCGACCGCGGCCGCACCGAGCCCCATCACGTCGGTATAGAAGAACAGCAGGAACGCCGAGATGTTGGCCCAGTACAGGTTGAAGCCGAAATCGCCGACGCCGTAGCCGGCCTTCTCGCCCCAGCCCGGACGCCCGCGTGCGGTCCGGCCGTCCTGCGCCCGCGCCGGTCGCGCGACCGTCGTGCCCTGCCCTTGCTCCTGCATCTCCCTGCGCCCCGGATGGTCCAGCTGGTTCGATTCGGACCGCCGGCGGACTGGCCATCGAGCGGCATTTGACAGCGCTGGACAGATTGCCCGCCAAGGCGCTCCGGGGCACGCCGCAGCGCAGCGAAGTACACTCGGCCATCGTGCTGCAGGAGGGCGGCCTTGGTTTCGAGCTGGATCCTGCTGCTGGTCTCGCTGGGCTACGCCGTGCTGCTGTTCGTGGTGGCCTGGTGGGGCGACCGGCGGCCGGTGTATCCGAACCATCCCTGGCTCCGGCCGGCGGTCTACAGCCTGGCCCTGGCGGTCTACTGCTCGTCCTGGACCTTCTATGGCGCGGTCGGCAGCGCGGTCCGCAGCGGTGCCGGCTATCTGCCGATCTATCTGGGCCCGCTGCTGCTGTTCCTGTTCGGCTGGCGCATCATCGAACGGCTGGCGCTGATCGCGCACAGCCAGAACACGGTCTCGATCGCCGACTTCATCTCTGCCCGCTACGGCCGCTCGCGCCGGCTGGCCGCGCTGGTCACGGTGATCGCACTGGTCGGCGTCGTTCCCTATGTCGCCCTGCAGTACAAGGCGGTGGCGATGAGCCTGAACGTGCTGTCCGGGCAGAACGCCGAGCAGGTCGGCGTCTTCGCCGACCCGGCGCTGTACGTGGCGCTGCTGATGGCGTTGTTCGCCGCGCTGTTCGGCACCCGCCAGGTCGATGCGACCGAGCACCACCACGGCATGATGCTGGCGATCGCGCTGGAGTCGCTGATCAAGCTGATCGCGATGGTGGCGGTGGGCGTGTTCGCCTACGCATGGCTGGGCGGGCACTCGGTCCGCATCGCCGATTCGGCGCGCGAACTGTTCCAGCAGGCGCCTCCGGTCGGCTTCGTCGCCCAGACCGTGCTCAGCTTCCTGGCCATCGTCTGCCTGCCGCGCCAGTTCCAGGTCGCGGTGGTCGAGTGCGGCGATGTCGGCGACATCCGCAAGGCGCGCTGGATGTTCGGTGGTTACCTGCTGCTGATCTCGCTGATGGTGGTGCCCATCGCCTCGGCCGGCGTGGCCCTGTTCGGCAGCGCCGGCAGCGTGGCCAGCGACACCTTCGTGCTGGCCCTGCCGCTGGCCGAGAACCGCGATGCGCTCGCCCTGGTGGCCTACATCGGCGGCTTCTCCGCCGCCACCGGCATGGTGATCGTGGCCAGCATCGCGCTGGCCACGATGGTCAGCAACGATCTGGTGATGCCGGTGCTGCTGCGCCGCGGCTGGGGCGACCGCCACGCCGCGGCCGACGTCGCCTCGCTGGTGCTGTGGGTGCGGCGCGTGGCGATCCTGCTGCTGTCGCTGTGCGCGTACGGCTATTACCGCTGGATCGGCGGCGACACCACGCTGGCCGCCTATGGCGTGATGGCGTTCGCGGCGGTGGCCCAGTTCGCGCCCGGCCTGATCGGCGGCCTGTACTGGCGTGGCGCCAGCCGCCGCGGCGTCGAACTCGGCCTGCTGGTCGGCTTCGTGACCTGGATCTACACGCTGCTGCTGCCGGCCCTGGCCACCGCCGGTTCGATCGACTCGGCCTGGCTGCATACCGGTCCGTTCAACATCGACTGGCTGCGACCGCAGCAGTTGTTCGGGCTCAGCGGCTGGGACCCGCTGACCCACGGCACGTTCTGGTCGCTTCTGCTCAACAGCGGCGTGATGATGGTGGTCTCGGCGCGCTGGCGGCCGAGCGTCGACGAACGCCTGCGCATCGCGCCGTTCCTCGATCCCTACGCCGAGCGCCAGACCCTGGTCCAGGGTGGCTGGCCCGGCAACGTCAGCGTCGGCGACCTGCAGGCGCTGGCCGTGCGCATCGTCGGCGAGCGCCATGCGCGACGGGCGTTCGCCGAACAGGCGGCGGCGCTGGACCGGGAACTGCAGCCGACCGTGTCGGCCGACCGCATGTGGGTGCAGTTCACCGAGCGCCTGCTGGCCGCCTCGATCGGCGCCGCATCGGCGCGCCTGGTGCTCACCAGCGTGCTGCGCGGCTCGGGCATGCACCTGAGCGAGGTGATGGCACTGCTGGACGAAGCCGGCCAGGAGCTGCGCTTCAACCGCGAGATCCTGTCGACCACGCTGGAGAACATCAGCGCCGGCGTCAGCGTGGTCGATCCGGACATGCGTCTGGTCGCCTGGAACCGCCGCTACCAGGAAATGTTCGGCTACCCGACCGGCATGCTCTACGTCGGCCGGCCCGTCGCCGACCTGATCCGCTACAACGCCGAGCGCGGCGAACTGGGCGACGGCGACATCGAGGACCAGATCGGACGCCGCATCGAGCACATGCGCAACGGCAGCGCGCACGTGTTCGAGCGCGTGCGCGCCGACGGCAGCGTGATCGAGATGCGTGGCCAGGCCCTGCCAGGCGGCGGTTACGTCACCAGCTACAACGACATCACCGCGTACAAGCATGCCGAGCAGGCGCTGCGCGAGGCCAACGAGAACCTCGAGCAGCGCGTGGCCGACCGCACCCGCGAAGCCGAATCGGCGCAGCAGTCGCGCACCCGGTTCCTGGCCGCCATCAGCCACGACGTGCTGCAGCCGCTCAACGCCGCGCGCCTGTTCGCCTCGGCCCTGCGCGAGAGCGAACAGACCGGCGAGCAGCGCCATCTGGCCGAGCGCGTCGACGCCTCGCTGCGGGCGGCGGAGGAACTGCTGGACGGCCTGCTCGACGTGTCGCGCCTGGACACCGGCGCGTTGCGCGCCGACGTGCGCGAGTTCGATGCCGACGAACTGCTGCGCGAACTCGCCGCGCAGTACGCGCCGGTCGCGGCCGGCCGCGGCCTGGTGCTGCGCGTGCATGCGCGGCCGTGCCCGGTGCGCAGCGACCGCCGGCTGCTGCGGCGCGTGCTGCAGAACTTCATGGCCAACGCGCTGCGCTACACGCGCCAGGGCCGCATCGTGATCGGCATGCGCGTGCGCGGGAACACCGTCTCGTTGCAGGTGTGGGATACCGGCCCGGGCATTCCCGAACAGCACATGCGCCAGATCTACGACGAGTTCCATCGCTACCAGCAGCCGTTCGACTGGGGCGAGCGCGGCCTCGGCCTGGGTCTGTCGATCTGCCAGCGCATCTCGCGTCTGCTCGGCCATGGCCTGGGCGCGCGCAGCCGGGTCGGCCAGGGCAGCATGTTCTCGATCGACGTGCCGCGCGCCGAGTCGGTGCAGCTGATGCCCGAACGCGCACCGAGCCCGCTGCTTTCCGGCTCGCTGGCCGGCCTGCGCGTGCTCTGCGTGGACAACGACCAGGAGATCCTGGACGGCATGCGCGTGCTGCTCGGCCGCTGGCAGGCCGAGGCGATCGTCGCCAGCACGGTCGACCAGGCCCTGGAGCGCATGGCCGACAGCGCGCCGCAGGTGATGCTGGTCGATTACCACCTGCACGACCGCCTGGATGGGCTCGATACCCTCGATGCGCTGCGTCAGGCCGGTGGGGCGATCCCGGGCGCGCTGCTGACCGCCGACGGGCGCGACGACCTCAAGCGTCTGGCGCGCGGACGCGGCTACCGGCTGCTGACCAAACCGGTGAAGCCGGCCTCGCTGCGCGCCTGGCTGGCGGCGCATGCGGCGGCCGTCGAACGCCACGGCCAGGCCGGCGGGTGAGCCTGGGCGTCGGCGATCCCGGTCCGGCTTGACCCTGGACCTGCGTCCGGGGTTTCAATCGGCGCGGACGTCGCGTTGAACGCCGTGCCGCCTTGTTCTACCGTGTCCACGCCCTCGAACCGCATCGCCATGCCCTCCTTCCGCGTCCTGCTGCATTGCCTGCTCTGCCTGTGCCTGCTGTTCGCCGCGGCCGGCAGCGGCTCGGCGCTGGCGATGGCTGGCAGTGGGGATGTCGGAGCGACCGCGCCCGATCCGGGCATGGCGACCGGCGACTGCCATGAAGCCGGTGCGAGGCAGACGGAGCAGGCACCTCCGGCGGACACCGCCCACTGCACAGACCCCGGCGACTGCACCCAGCAGAAGGCCTGCGACTGCGCATGCCAGCACCTGCTGGCAGCGATGGTCCAGCAACGCTGGGTCGCCGATTCCCGGCCCCCCGATGGCCAGTGGCGGCCGGCTGGCAGCCTGTCGCGGCACGGGCCGCTGCCCGCACGCCTGAGCCGGCCTCCAATCAGCTGATCGGTGTCGCTGCCATCCCTACCGGATGGCGCACTGCCGGCGGTCGCACTCGACCGCCCCGTTCCTCGTCCTGCACAGGCCGCAGCCTGCGGGCGCTCATCGGTATCTTCCATGTCTTTCGATCATCCAGACGGCGCATCGGGTGCCGCGTTCACGCGCCGGCGTTTCGTGCAGGGCCTGGGCCTTGGCGGCCTGGCCGCCGGCAGCGGCCTGCTGGCCGCCCCGGCACGCGCTGCGGCGACGCCTCACGCGGTGCCCACCCTGCGCGGCACCGAATTCGATCTCGCCGTCGGCGCGATGCGCGTCAACTTCACCGGCCGGCCGCGGCCCGCCGTCACCATCAATGGCAGCCTGCCCGCCCCGATCCTGCGCTGGCGCGAAGGCGACACCGTCAACGTGCGCGTGTCCAACCGCCTGTCCGACGGCCTGCAGACCTCGATCCACTGGCACGGCATCCTGCTGCCGTCGAACATGGACGGCGTGCCGGGGCTGAGCTTCGACGGCATCTATCCCGGCGAGACCTTCCTCTACCGATTCACGCTGAAGCAATCCGGCACCTACTGGTACCACAGCCACTCGCTGCACCAGGAACAGGCCGGGCTTTACGGCGCGCTGATCGTCGATCCGCTGGAGCCACCGCCGTACCACTACGACCGCGAGCACGTGGTGCTGCTGTCGGACTGGACCGACCTGGATCCGGCCGCGCTGTTCCGCCGGCTGAAGAAGGCGCCGTACTACGACAACTACTACCAGCGCACCGTCGGCGACTTCGTCCGCGACGCACGCCGCGACGGGCTGAAGGCCACCATCGCCGACCGCGCGATGTGGGGCCGGATGCGGATGACGCCGACCGACCTGTCCGACGTCAACGCGCACACCTACACCTACCTGATGAACGGCGTGACCCCGGCCTCGAACTGGACCGGCACGTTCCGGCCGGGCGAGAAGGTCCTGCTGCGTTTCATCAACGCCTCGAACATGACCTACTTCGACATCCGCATTCCCGGCCTGAAGATGACCGTGGTCGCCGCCGACGGCCAGTACATCCATCCGGTCAGCGTCGACGAATTCCGCATCGCGGTCGCCGAGACCTTCGACGTGATCGTCGAGCCCAGCGGCCAGGACGCCTTCACCATCTTCGCCCAGGACATGGGCCGCACCGGCCACGCACGCGGCACGCTGGCCGTGCGTCATGGGCTGGAAGCGCCGGTGCCGGTGGTCGATCCGCGTCCACTGCTGACGATGGACGACATGGGCCACGGCGGCTCGCATGCCGCCACCAGCGAAGGCGGCTGCGGGGCGGCGATGGGCGGCTGCGGTGCGCACATGGGGCACGGGAGCCACGGCACCGGCGCCGCAGTCACCCACCCGGCCAGCGAAACCGGCAATCCGCTGGTCGACATGCAGTCCTCGCCCAGCGGTCCGCGCCTGGACGACCCGGGAATCGGCCTGCGCGACAACGGCCGGCGCGTGCTGACCTATGCCGACCTGGAGAGCCTGTTCCCGGATCCTGACGGACGCACGCCGGGGCGCGAGATCGAGCTGCACCTGACCGGGCACATGGAGAAGTTCGCCTGGTCGTTCAACGGCATCCCGTTCGCCAGCGCCGAGCCGTTGCGGCTGAACTACGGCGAGCGGGTGCGCATCGTGCTGGTCAACGACACGATGATGCAGCACCCGATCCACCTGCACGGCCTGTGGAGCGACCTCGAGGACGAGCACGGCCGGTTCCAGGTGCGCAAGCACACCGTGGACATGCCGCCGGCCACCCGACGCAGCTACCGCGTGCGCGCCGATGCGCTCGGCCGCTGGGCCTTCCACTGCCATCTGCTCTACCACATGGACGGCGGCATGATGCGCGAAGTACGCGTGGAGGAGTCGGCATGAGAAGCTCGATGCCGAGTACCGCACTGGCTGCCGCGCTCGCACTGATGGCACCCGTGATCGGACGCGCGCAGGACGGCACGCATGCCCATCACACGCATGGCCAGGCCATACCAGCACCTTCCAATGAGGCCACGGTGGAGACCGCCGGCCCACTGGATCCCCATGCAGGTCACCAGCCGTCAACGACCAGCCACGACACGCGGCACACGCCCAGCGATGGCAGTGGCGGGCGTGCGGGCGACCCGCATGCAGGCCATGCCACCCACGCCGCACACCCCGTGTCGGTTGATGCGACCAACAACGACCCGCACGCCGCACA
Organism: Xanthomonas sp. XNM01; assembly: GCF_014851915.1. GTDB lineage: Bacteria > Pseudomonadota > Gammaproteobacteria > Xanthomonadales > Xanthomonadaceae > Pseudoxanthomonas. Next base: position 2,847 of record NZ_JACVAP010000006.1, on the reverse strand, counting down.
CCGGGCAGCTGAGTCCGATCCACATGCAGGTCATGCAACGCCGGCGGCAGCCGCTGATCACGCCGCTCACATCCAGCATCCGACGGCGGATCCGCATGCGGCACGTCGCGCTGCGGCTGATGGAAAGCATACGGCGCACCAACCGGCACTGGCACCGGATCCCCATGCCGGCCATCGCAGCCCGCACGCAGGGGCCGCAGGGGGTGCTGCCGATCCCCACTCCGCGCACCATGCCGCTGCTGCCGGCAGCGCGCACGCGCATCACCAGGGGCCAGCCGTTGCCGGAACACCCGATCCGCGTGCAGGACACATGGCGCCCGCAGATCCCTACGCTGGCCATGCCATGCCAGACGGCGATGGCGCCGCCCTGCATGCAGGTCACGCCGCAGATCTGAGCGCCGACGCCGCACCCCGCGAACCAATCCCGGCCATCACCGATGCCGACCGCGCCGCCGCATTCCCGGAGCTGCACCATGGGCACATGTCGCATGGGGCGACGATCAACAGTCTGGTCAGGCTGAACCGGCTCGAAGGCTGGGACGCCGATCATGACAGCGGGCAGGCCTGGGAGGCGGATGCCTGGATCGGCGGCGACGTGCAGCGCCTGTGGCTGCGCAGCGGTGGCGAACGCGAGGGCGGGCGAACGGAGTCGGCAGACCTGGAAGTGTTGTACGGCCGGGGCATCTCGGCCTGGTGGGATGTGGTCGCCGGTGTCCGCCATGATCTCGCGCTCGGTGGAGACAGCCAGAGCTGGGCGGCGATCGGACTGATCGGCATGGCTCCTTACCGGTTCGAGGTTTCGGCCACCGCGTACATTGGTGAGTCCGGTCAGACAGCTGCGCATCTCGGGATCGAGTACGAGATGCTGCTGACCAACCGTCTGATCCTGCAGCCGGTCGTCGAGCTGGATGTCAGCGGCAAGGACGACCCGCAGCGTCATGTCGGCAGCGGCCTGTCGTCGGCGGAAGCCGGCCTGCGCCTGCGCTACGAGATCAACCGGCGTTTCGCGCCATACATAGGCGTGGTCCACGAGCGGAGCTTCGGCGGTACCGCGGACTACCGCCAGGAAGCGGGAGAGGCGGCGCGCGATACCCGCTTCGTCGCCGGCGTCCGTCTCTGGTTCTGACCACGCGCAGATCGAAGCCCTTCACCCGGCAACGTGGCATCACCATGCTTGCCGGGTTCTTCAGTGATCGAGAGCCAACGATTGGAGGGCCAGCGGTGGAAGCGGCGTCGTGCTGCGGCGGATGGCGGGAAGCCATCCTCGCGGTGCATCGCACCGAAGCGCACCGACACATCCATTCGTCATCGCAGCGGAAGTGGCCGGCAGCGCGCACGTCGTTCCGTGTTGCAGCGGCCTTCCACCAGTCCCAGGCGCGGAAGACCAGATGCGCGAGGTGAGGCCATCGGCAAGCTGCCGAGACCCGCTGCCGATGCGACTGGCGCAGCAGCAGCATGTGAGGCACCCCGCCATCGCCAGCACGCTGTGGCCTGGTCTCTGAGGCTCGCTGACGTCATCACGTGCAGCATGTCGGCCCCGTGTTCCCGGCATGAGGAACACGGTGATGAAGGGCAACCAGCAGGTCTGCAGCGCCATCGCGTACCACGCCCCGTGTGGATCAGAACGTCGTGGTGTTCCGCCGTCAGGCAATCCTTGGAGCATGCACGGTTCTCCGAGCGTGCGGCTCCTGGTCACGATGGCCTGCGTGCGGTCCAGCCACACTGGATCGGCGTGGTCGGTGTTGTTCGTGGCCTGCCGCCCGTTGTGGATCATCTCTGGCCTGCGCCGCTGATCGCCGCTCCGTCCCTCATCAGGATTCCGCACGTGCTCCAGGTGCCATGATGGAGCAGGTGTCGCGTTGTTCGCAGGCATTTCCCGCCAGTAGCGAAGTCCCACAACCAACCCGCAGCCGTGGCATCACGCTGCATGTGCTCGATGTCACGTCGCCAGGGGTTCCCCACTCAAGGTCCGGTGCCTGCGTGTCACTGGATGCTGCTGCGTTCCAGGCATCACCAAGCGCATGCCGCCACACGTCCTGGCAGGACACTGCGTCGAACGCATGGCACAAGGGCTCTGCTCCGCAGGAAAGCCGTGTTGTCCGCCGCCGCGACCACGGAGTTGCCCACAGACGCCGGACAGCCGTTCCGGCGGGACGGTGAGCTCAGCCAGTAAAACCCGGTCGAGCGAAGTCAGAGCGCGGCTAGTAAGGCTGATCGAGACTTGCAGCACTGGCCTCGTGGAACAGCCGTCGCATCGGCCGGGCTGGCGATCCGCGGTGCCGGGGGGGCGTCCAATCATCGCGACAAGCGCGCACCGATGCATTCCGCAGGCTCTGCGATCCATCCGTGATCGAGACAGCCTGCTGTCCCGGCCGGTCCCTGGCCATCGCCAGCGGGATTCGCTGCGTCCCGACACGGGCATGACACGTGTGCGTGTCTTTGGCTGCAGGCGGCGCACTGACCAGCAAGTTTCGAGCGCACAAAAACAAACCCCCCAGCGTGAGCTGGGGGGGTTGCGGGTATAAAACCCTGGCGATGACCTACTCTCGCATGGGAATCCCACACTACCATCGGCGCAGTTGCGTTTCACTTCCGAGTTCGGGATGGGATCGGGTGGTTCCACAACGCTAATTTCACCAGGGAGACGGTTGGAGCGTGCTGGTGTCCCTGAACAACGGGTACCGCACCGTCTCGCATTTGGTCTTGGAATGTAGCGGGCAATTTGGATTCCATCGACGTGTACGTCGAGTCCAAGGCCACTTGAGGTTATATGGTCAAGCCACACGGATCATTAGTATCAGTTAGCTCAATACATTGCTGTACTTACACACCTGACCTATCAACCAC
>NZ_JACVAP010000005.1 GCF_014851915.1 Xanthomonas sp. XNM01 | reverse complement strand
TCGCAACGGTCGTAGCATGCATGGCGTGGACTCCTCTCGTGATCCCGTGACTGAAACCCGCAAGCTTCAGTGTGGCCCGCGAGGCCGTGTGGCGACGCGGGAGGAGTCCATCTCATCATTCAAGCCGCGCGGGACGGATCCGTTCCTGCGCGAAACCGCCGCACGCCGCCCTATACTTCGACACCATGCGCCTCTGGCGGCGACCTGCATCGCGTGCGGCAGCCTGGGGCTTGTGGATGGCATGCCCTGATCGAGATGGAGATGGAGCCCGGGATGGCGACAAGACGCGGTGTGTTGACGGCGATGCTCATGCTGTTCGCGGCGGCGAGGCTCGTCGATTTCGTGTTCTACGGGCTGCTCCTGCGCGACCTGGCCGGCGCCGGTGGCTTTGCGCTGCTTGCGTTCGGCCATTGGCGGCAGGCCGATGTCGCGACCATCGGTGGCGCGGTACTCGTGCTCGGCGCGATGCTGGCCAGGCATGTCCTGTGACTGCGTGGATACCGGCATCGCCGCGCCGCGCGTCACGGATCCAGCCGGAAAGACACGCGTCACACTGCACCTGCCGATGATGAGGAGCGCCATGCTGTTCCGCTGTTCGATCCACTTGCCTGCACTCGGCGCCGCACTGGTCCTGGCCTGTGCCCCCGCCGCCGCCAGCCCGATCGGACCGGTGAGCGAGATAGTCGTCGAGCAGTCCGGCATCGGACCGGCGCATGAGCACTGTGCGGCGTTCGTAGTCACCGCCGACCAGGTACGTGCCTTCCTCGACAAGGCGATCGTCGTGTCCGCGCGCCAGGAGCACGATTTCTTCCTCTACGGCCCGTGCGTCGCGCAGGGCACGCTACGGACGCCGTACGACACCTGGCAGTGGCAGCTGCGCAGCATGGGCACCGGGATGCTGATCGCCAGCAACGGCGATGCATTCCGGCTGGCCGACCCGGCGGAGGCGGTGCCGCCGGGCGATGACTAGCCGCGCAGTCCGCTCCCGATCCATCGGTCTTGAATGTGGATGCCGTCCGCGTGCCGTGACCGGCATCGATCGGGTGGCCGACATCGCGCGACGCTGCACGATGGCCTGCATGGCCGGCCGGTGGCGCAGAGCGAAGGCGGCCGCGCGCGTCTGCAGCAAGGAGTTCAGGGGGTGGGAATGGGAATGCCGAAGATGGCCAGCAGGGCCGCAGGCATCGCAGGGGCTGCGGTGCTCGCCATGATGGCCTTGTCCTCGTGCGCCACCGATCCGGTCCGGCCGGCGGACGGCAGCGAGGGGCCGGTTCATGCCTATGTCGGGATGTCGAAGACCGAACTCGTGCGCAGCCTCGGACCGGCGGACGATGTGGCCGAGACATCCGGCGCGACGTGGCTGCATTACGCCAGGCTGCACGCCACATTCGCGGTCTCCAGGGAATCGTCCGTCGTCATCGCAGGGCTGTATCCGAAGATCGACGCCTACGGCCGCGCCGATGCCAGCCGGCCCGATCTTGGTCATGGCGTGCGGCAGGGCATGACCAGGCAGCAGGTGGAGCAGCAGCTGGGACACCCCACGCTCAGCGCCCCGCTCGCCTGGACCTACTGCGGGCTCCAGTATCCCGGCGCGCGCGGAACGCAGGTGTTCGTGACGCTCGAGTTCAAGTACGTCCATCCCAACGACGCCGTGCTCAGCAACATCCGTCTGGATGGCCGCTGCCGTACGGATGCACGGCCCCTCTGAGTCGCAGATCGTCCGCGGGCGCGCCGTGGGGATGACATGCCAGCGCGAGCCTCGTGGCACCAAGGCAGCCACCCACGGCGTCGCACCGGCGACGCGCTGCGGCCTGCCGGTATCGATGCGTCGTTCCCTGCGACAGCGCTCCATCCATCACACCGGGCGAGAGAGGTGCATGCGTCTTCCATTGATCGCCCCGCTCCTGGTCGCGCCGCTGCCGGTGGCCGCGATCGAGGCGTCCAACGTGCGCACCGGCCTGATCTGCAGCGGTACGCCATCGCCACGCGGCGACAGCGGCGGCTGGGTCTGCCAGCCCACCACCACCGAGGTGCTGGTGACCGGCCAGGGCCGCTACACGTTCGACGGCCGGCGGCTGCCCTGCACCTGGGTCGGCGTCGAGTTCGACTACCGGGGCGCCAGGGACGGGCAGGCGCTGCAATGCACCAGCCAGACGTCCGAACCGGTCACCGACGGCAATCCCGGCGGCATCGCCGGCGAGAACGTCGGCAGCACGTCCTACGGGATCACGCTGGATCCGGGCGACGGGCACTATTTCCCGCAGTACATCCTCTACCGGATGCACGACAGTGTGGACGGGGAGGACATGCGCCAGGCCACGCCCTGCAGCGCGGACGGCCGGGTGCTGTTCGAACGGGAATTCGTGTTCAGAGCCGCGGCCTTGAGCCGCGGGTCCGGGCCGGCCGCACTCGCACCCCGCCTGGTCCCAGCCGATTCTTCAACCCGCTTGTCCGCCGTTGCGACGCAGCGTAGCGTGCCGGTGAGCGCCGCCCCTCTTCCTGCGCGAGTGGCGCCACCCATGCGGTCTGTCCGGGGAGCAAGCGGATGTCGATCCTGAGAGCGGTTCTGGCGGTCGTGCTGGGCCTGATCGTCGGCAGTGCGGTGAACATGGGCCTGATCCTGCTGGGTGGCCTGCTGATACCGGTGCCGCCCGGCGCGGACATGCAGACGGCGCAGGGCATCGGCGCCGCGTTGCCGTCGCTGCAGCCGCGCCACTTCCTGTTCCCGTTCCTCGCTCATGCGCTGGGTACGTTCGCGGGCGCGTGCGTCGCCGTGCGCATCGCGGCACGGCACCGGCCCGCGGTCGCGCTGACCGTCGGCGTGTTCTTCCTCGCCGGCGGGGTGATGGCGGCCGGGATGATCCCCGCACCGGCGTGGTTCGTCGTGCTGGATCTCGCCTGCGCCTACATCCCGTCCGCGCTGCTCGGTTACCGGGTGGCGCGACCACGCACGGGCTGAGCTGGCGTGCGGCGGCAGCCGCCAGCCGCCGCGCATGCACGCAGCCGCGGCGGGATACATCTTCCGGCGCCGCCCCGCTCGGCGATGATGGCGCCCCTGGTGGCCGCGCAGCGGCTGCCGGACCGGGTGCAGGCATGGGCCGGCCGCGACGCGTGGCATGCGCTCGCAGGCACCGGACCGCCCGGCGCTGTCAGGCGTCAACGCGCGGCGTCGGCCTTCAACGCGGCGAAGGCATCCAGCGCGCCCTTGCGGCCTTCGGCCAGGTCGACCATCGGCCTGCGCGGGTAGTCCGGCGCCAGCCGGCGCAGCAGGTCGGCGTGCTCCCAGGGCGCCATCCGGGCCTTGGCCGGCAGCTTCGCAAGCTCCGGCACCCAGCGCGCGATGTAGTCGCCTGCGGCATCGAACTTCTGCGCCTGGCTGACCGGATTGAACACGCGGAAATACGGCGCGGCATCGGCACCGGTGCCGGCGGTCCACTGCCAGCCCTGGGTGTTGTTGGCGAGGTTGGCGTCGACCAGGGTGTCCCAGAACCAGCGCGCGCCGTGCTCCCAGTGCAGGCGCATGTGCTTGGTCAGCCAGCTGGCCACGACCATGCGGATGCGGTTGTGCATCCAGCCGGTGTGCCACAGCTCGCGCATGCCGGCATCGACGATCGGCACGCCGGTGCGCCCCTGCTGCCAGGTCTGCAGCGCGGCCGGGTCGACGCTGGCCCACGGGAAATCGTCGAAGCGCGGGTTGAGGTTCTGCGTGGGCACGCGCGGAAAATGGTGCAGCACGTGATGGGCGAACTCGCGCCAGCCCAGCTCGGCCAGGAAGCGGTCGCGGTCGGCGTCGGGAATCGCGTCGCCGGCCTCCAGCACCGCGGCGGCCGCGCGGCCCGGCGACAGTTCGCCGAAATGCAGGTGCGGCGACAGCCGCGAGGTGCCGCGGACCGACGGGACGTCGCGGCTGGCGTCGTAGCCGGTCAGCACATCCTCGACGAACCGTGACAGCGCGGCGCGCGCGCCCTCCTCGCCCGGCGTGAAGCGCTGCCAGAAGCCGCTGTCCCACGCCGGCGACGGCGCGGGCAGGATGGCATCGATCGTCGTGCTTTCCGGCAGGTCGAGCGCGGCGGGCGACGGCAGCCGGTCGGGGGCGTCCCACAGCCGCGGCGTGCGCCATGAGGCGCGCGCGGTCTTCCAGTACGGGGTGAACACCTTGTACGGATCGCCCTGCTTCGTCGCCAGTTCCCAGGGTTCGAACAGCAAGGCGCCGTTGAAGCTCTCCGCATGCAGGCCGGACTGGCGCAGCGTGCGCTTGATGGTGGTGTCGCGCTGTTCGATGGCCGGCTCGTAGCGGCGGTTCCAGAACACCGCTTCCGCACCTACCCGGTCCGCCAGCTGCTGCAGGCAGCTCAGGCTGTCGCCCTGCAGCACCAGCAGCTGCGAGCCGCGTGCGCGCAGCGCGGCATCCAGGCGCGTCAGCGCGTGCCGCCGCCAGGCATCGGAGGCGGCACCGGGCGCCCACTCGCCTTCTTCCTGCGGCGCGTGCACGTAGACCGGCAACGGCAGGTAGTCGCGCTCGACCGCGGCGCGCAGCGCCGGGTTGTCGTCCAGGCGCAGATCGTCGCGGAACCAGACCAGGGCGAGCTGCATGTCAGACCGTCCCCCGGTTGCGGCCCATCCACGGCCGGTACCAGGCGCGGATGGCGGCCATGTCGGCCTGCATGTCCGGGCCGGTGTGGAACAGCGGACCGAGGCCCATGATCTTTTCCGGGTAGTGGAAGTACGCCATCAGCACCGGCACCTGCGCACGCGAGGCGATCTTCCAGAAGCCGGCCTTCCAGTGCTCGACCGGCTTGCGCGTACCCTCCGGTGCCAGCGCGAACCACAGCCGCTCCGAGTGCTGGAACAGCTCCACCGCCTGGTCGACCACGCCCTGCGCGCGGGTGCGGTCCACCGGAATCACGCCGAGCGCGCGCAGCAGCGGCCCCAGCGGCCACCAGAACAGCGAGGCCTTGCCCAGCACGCGCGCATCGAAGCCCAGCGCCATCTTGGCCGCCATGCCCCAGATGCCATCCCAGTTGGACGAATGCGGCGCGGCGATCAGCACCAGCCTGGGCACGTCGGGAAGCGTGCCGACCACGCGCCAGCCGCCCAGGCGCAGCACGGTGCGGCCGAGCCAGCGGGTGAAGCGGTTGCGCCGCACCTGCGGCATGTTGGGCGGGATGGCGGGCAGCAGCGGGGCGCGGTGCGGCATGCGGGCTCAGTCCCAGTCGCGGGTGCCGCGCCCGCGCTTGATCTCGCCGCGCTCGCGCTTGCCCTGCAGGCGGCGCTGCTTGGACGCGCGCGTGGGTTTGCTGGCGATGCGCGGCTTGGGCACGGCCAGGCCGGCGGCGATGAAGCCGGCCAGCCGCTCGCGCGCGTCCTGGCGGTTGCGGTCCTGGGTGCGGAAGCGCTGCGCATCGATCACCAGCACGCCTTCGGCGGTCACCCGCCGGTCGCGGCGGGCCAGCAGGCGCTCGCGCAGCGGCTCGGGCAGCGTCGGCGAGCCGGCGATGTCGAAGCGCAGCTCGACCGCGGTCGACACCTTGTTGACGTTCTGCCCACCGGCGCCGCTGGCGCGCACGAAACGCTCGACCAGTTCCGATTCGGGAATGGCCAGGCTGGGCGAGACGGTGATGACGTCGGCGGACATGCGGCGGATTCTAATGGAGCGGCGGCATCGGCATGCGTGACGGCCGGTCGGCTCACGCCATCGGCTAGCATGGAGGCATCTCCACGCACGGAGGCACCCTGCCCATGATCGGACTCCGCCTCGCCGCCCTGCTGCTCGCGTTCTGCGCCTGCGCTCCGCTGCATGCCGCCGCGCCTACCGATGCCCAGCTGCAGCGCCTGTTCGAGCTGACCCGGGTCGAGCAGGAGTACCAGGCCTTCATCCCGCAGTTCGAGCAGATGCAGCGCGACCTGGCGCTGCGCGCCATTCCCGATGACGCCTCGCCCGAGCGGATCGCCGCCGCCGAGCGCGAGATGGCCAGCACCCAGGCCGACATCCGCAGGATCATGGCCTGGGAACGGATGCTGCCGATGTACCTGGACATCTACCGGCGCACCTACAGCGCCGAGGACGTGGCGGCGATGATCACGTTCTACGAGAGCCCGGCCGGCCAGCGCGTGATCGCCGCGCAGGGCACGCTGATGCGCAACATCATGGAGGCGGTCACCCTGACCGTGCAGCCCGAGCTGGAACAGCTGCTCAGGAAGACCGGCGACGCGCACGACGGGCACGCGCACTGAGGCGACGCGCGTCGGCGGCACGGCCCTCACCGCTGCCGGCCACCGGACAACGACTGCGCCTGCGATGGCAGCGGCGGGCCGCCCGCACAGGCGCGGCCGGTTCGCGGCCGACGCATCCGCCTGCCTGCAGACCGGATCGCGTCGCGCTGGTGGCTACAGCGCCCAGCCGAAGAGCGCCATCGCCTTGGCGAACTCGTCCGCCGGCGGCGCGGTGACGCGCACCGTGGCGCCGGTCTGCGGGTGCGGAAAGCCCAGCGTCCACGCGTGCAGCAGCATGCGGTGCACGCCGAGCATGCGGAAGGCCCGGTTGTGACGCCCGTCGCCATGGCTGGTGTCGCCGATCATGTGGTGCGAGGCGTGCTTGAGATGGCGGCGGATCTGGCGGAAGCGGCCGGTCTGCGGCATGCACTCGACCAGCGCGTAGCGCGAGGTCTCGAAGCCGGTGGAGGGGATCGGCAGCTCGCCCGTGGCCAGCCGCCGGAAGCGGGTGATCGCCGGCTTCTTGACCGGCTTGCCGGGGCCGCCATCGAGCGGATGGTCGATCTCGAACGCCTCGTCCGGCCAGCCACGGCAGATCGCGAGGTAGCGCTTGTCCAGCTGGTGCGCCATCACCGCCTTGCCCAGTGCGGACGCGGTGTCGCGGTCGAAGGCCAGCAGCAGGCAGCCGCTGGTGGCACGGTCGAGCCGATGGACCAGATGGATCGGACGATCGAACTGTTCGCGCAGGCGGTCGGCGGCGAAGTCGGTCTCGTCGGCGGCCAGCACGCTGTCGTGCACCATCAATCCGGCGGGCTTGTCGACCACCGCCAGCCATTGGTCCGCGTACACCACCGGCAACTGCATCGTCCTGCTCCTGCTGCAGCCCGTGGCTGCATCTGCGACACTCGAACGTTCCGGCGGAGAGCCGGAGCCAACACCACAAAAGGAGACCAAGGATGATCCCCAGACGCCTCATTCTCGCATTCGCGCTGTCGCTGACGCTGGCCGTTCCAGCACCGGGCGACGCCGCGCCGGCCCTGCCCAAAGGCGTCAGCGCAGGCGCCAGCGTCGAAGGCATCAGCGAGTACACGCTCGGCAACGGGCTGCGCGTGCTGCTGTTCCCCGACCCGACCAAACCGACGGTGACCGTCAACGTGGTCTACGGCGTCGGTTCGGCCGACGAGAACTACGGCGAGACCGGCATGGCGCATCTGCTCGAGCACCTGGTGTTCAAGGGCACGCCGACGGTGGCCAACATCCCCGAGGAGTTCAAGAAGCGGGGCATCAGCTACAACGGCACCACCTGGCTGGACCGGACCAACTACTTCGGTTCGTTCCCGGCCAACGACCAGACCCTGGACTGGCTGCTGGCGCTGGAGGCGGACCGCATGGTCAATTCGCACATCGCCAGGAGCGACCTCGACAGCGAGATGACCGTGGTCCGCAACGAGATGGAGATCGGCGAGAACAACCCCAGCCGCGTCTTCATGCAGCGCCTGCGCTCGCAGGCCTACCTGTGGCACAGCTACGGCAAGAGCACCATCGGCAACCGCGCCGACGTGGAGAACGTGCCGATCGAGCGGCTGCAGGCCTTCTACCGCACCTGGTACCAGCCGGACAACGCGACGGTGATCGTCGCCGGCCGCTTCGACCCGGGCCAGGTGCTGGGCATGGTCCAGCGCCATTTCGGCAAGCTCGAGCGCCCCGCCCGCACCCTGCCGGTGCGCTACACGGTCGAGCCGGTCCAGGACGGCGAGCGCGAGATCAACGTGCGCCGGGTCGGCGACCTCAACCTGGTCGGGCTGGCCTACCACGTGCCCGCCGCGTCCCATCCGGACAACGCGCCGCTGAAGGTACTGGCCGAGATCATGGGCCACACGCCGAGCGGCCGCCTGCACAAGGCGCTGGTGGAAACCAAGCTGGCCGCCGGTGGCGGCGGCAGCGTCGACAGTTTCGTCGAGCCGGGGCTGGCCGTGTTCATGACCGTGCCCGCACAGGGCAGCGAGCCGGCGCAGGCGGAAGAAGTGCTGCTCGCGCAGGTCGAGGGCCTGGCGGCGGCGCCGTTCACCGACGCCGAGGTCGATGCGTCCAGGCAGCGGATCGGCAATGCGCTGGAGCTGGCCTTCAACGACGTCAACCGGGTGGCGACCTCGCTGTCGGAGGCGATCGCCGCCGGCGACTGGCGGCTGTGGTTCATCCAGCGCGATGCGCTGGCGAAGGTCAGCACCGCTGACGTCAACCGGGTCGCGCAGGCCTACCTGCTGCCGTCCAACCGCACCCTCGCCCGCTTCATCCCGACACCGGAGCCGCGCCGCGCCGGGATCGGCACCGCGCCCAGCGTCGCCAGTCTCGTGGACGGTTATACCGGGCGTGCGGCGATCAGCGCCGGCGAGGCATTCGACCCCACGCCGGCCAACATCCAGGCGCGCACCGAGACGCTGACCATTGGCGACGGGCTCAAGGTGGCGCTGCTGCCGAAGAAGACCCGCGGCGGGATGGCCACGGCCACGCTGATGTTCCGCTTCGGCGACGAGGCCGGCATCACCGGCCGGACCGATGCGGCCGGCTACGTCGGCAGCCTGCTGATGCGCGGCAGCCGCAGCATGAGCCGCGAACAGATCGACAAGCGCTTCGACGACCTCAAGGCGCAGATCGGCATCAGCGGCGGCAACCAGTACGCGTCGATCTCGCTGACCGCACCCGGCGCGAACCTGGTCGAAGTGCTGACCCTGGCCGCCGACGTGCTGCGCAATCCGGCCTTTCCCGAGGCCGAATTCGAGCAGCTGCGGACCCAGGCCATCACCGGCCTGGAAGCCAACCGCCAGGAGCCGTCGCGTTTCGCCAGCGAGGCGATGCAGAAGCACTTCGACCGCTGGCCGGCCGGGCATCCGTATGCGTTCCGCTCGCTGGACGAACAGCTTGCCGCCATCAAGGCGATCCGGCTGGAGGATGTGCGCCGCTTCCACCAGGACTTCTACGGCACCGCGGACGGCGAAATCGCCATCGTCGGCGACATCGATCCGGCCGCGTTGAAGCCGGTGCTGCAGTCGCTGTTCGCCGACTGGAAGGCGCCGCGGCCGTTCGCGCGCATCCCCACCCATTACCACGCCGTCGCCGCGACCCGCGCCTCGTTCGAGACGCCGGACAAGGCCAACGCGGTGCTGCTGTCGCGCAGCAACTTCGCGCTCAACGCCGACCATCCGGACGCCGCCGCACTGGCCGTGGCCAACCATGTGTTCGGCGGTGGCGGCATGGCCTCGCGCCTGGGCAACCGGATCCGCCAGAAGGAAGGGCTGAGCTACGGCGTCGGCAGCCGGATCGGCGTGGACGACCTGGACGACGACAGCTCGCTGCTGATCCAGGCCAGCGCCGCGCCGGAGAACATGGCCCGGCTGGAAACGGCGATGCGCGAGGAGCTGGAGCGCTTCGTTGCCCAGGGCATCACCGCCGAAGAACTGGCCAACGCCAAGGATGGCCTGCTGACCGCCTACGCCAACGCGCGCGCCGGCGACGGCAACGTGGCCGGCACGCTGCGCCGCGACCTGTACCTGGACCGCACGATGCAGTGGACCAGCGACTACGAGCAGCGCATTGCCGGGCTGTCCGTCGAACAGGTCAACACCGCGATCACCCGCCACATCACGCCGGAGACGCTGAGCGTGTTCCTGGCTGGCGACTTCGCGAAGCAGGCCGCGGCGAAGGACGCACCCGCGTCCACGCCTTGAGTCCATCCAGGGCTGCATGAAGAAGGAACGGCCGGCCCCGCATGGGCCGGCCGTTTTCATGTGAGCGGATGCACGGCCGACGCGCGGCAGGCGCAGCGGCGTCAACGCGGCCGCGACGCTGCGGTGTCGACGACGAACTCGTGGAAGTCGGGTAGCTCCGACGGCTCCACGTCCCGCCACGCCGCGAAGGGCATGCGTACGAACGTGCGCTGCCAGAACGCCAGGGCATTGGGATCGTTGCGGAACACCGCGACCAGCCAGGCATCCAGGTCGCCCTCGATGATCACCTGCTGGATCACCGCGCTGGCGACGCCACGGCCGCGGAAGCGCGGCAACACGTAGAGATCGGCGAACTCGCGGATCGGAGCGCCGGCCAGCTGCACCTGCATCGTCACCAGCAGGCCGGCCACCTGGCCTTCGCACTCGATCAGCCAGGCATCGGCATCATGCTCGCCACCGTCGCCGTGGGCGATGCCGGTGAACAGCGCCTCGTCCCAGTCGAAGCGGCCGTCGGCATCGAGCTCCAGCGCATCGCGGCCCGAGGCCTCGTACAGATAGAACTGCCAGAGCCGGGCGAACAACGGCAACCGCGCCGGATCGAGCGGCTGCAGCGTGACCACGGCCGGCAGCATCACGGCCGACGCGGCATCGGCATCGATCGCCTCGGTCGTGCCCATGTCAGCGCCGCGGAATCGCGGCCAGGATCGCCCAGATGCCGCCCAGGCCCGCGATCCACGACGCGGCCGGGATCGACAGCAGGCTCGGGCCGCCCGCTTCCAGCGCGAACAGCACCGCAGCGACGATCAGCAGGCCGCTGCCGAGGATCGCGGCGACCGACCGCCGCTGCATCACCTGCAGCGTGCGCGCGACTTCGGCCAGGTCGGCCGAGCGGATCGCCATCTGGTGGCGGCCCTCGACCTGCTGCTGCAGCCACTGGTGGACCAGGCGCGGCATGTCCGGCGCCTGGGTGACGATCTCCGGCAGCCGGTAGCGCAGTTCCTTCAGCAGGCGCCGCGGGCTGTAGCGCTCGCGCAGGATGCGCTCGAGCACCGGCCGCGCCACCGCCCAGATGTCCAGGCGCGGGTCGAGCTGGCGGCCGACGCCCTCGATGTTGAGCAGGGTCTTCTGCAGCAGGATCAGCTGCGGCTGCAGGGTCAGCTGGTAGCGCTGCGCGGTGCGGAACAGCTTGACCAGCACCTCGGCCAGCGAGATCTCGCTGAGCGGGCGGGTGAAGTACGGCTCGCAGACCGCGCGCGTGGCCGCTTCCAGCTCGTCGATGCGCACCGTCGGCGGCATCCAGCCGGCCTGCACGTGCAGCTCGGCGATGCGCCGGTAATCCTTGTTGAAGATCGCCATGAAATTCTCGGCGAGGTAGTACTGGTCCTCGGACGAGAGCTGGCCGACGATGCCGAAATCCAGCGCGATGAAGCGCGGATCGTGGCGGCGCGCCGGGTCGGCGTCGACCCAGATGTTGCCGGCGTGCGCATCGGCGTGGAAGAAGTTGTCGCGGAACACCTGCGTGTAGAACACGCGCACGCCCTTGGCCGCCAGCACCTTGCGGTCGATGCCGGCCGCGTCCAGCGCGGCGATGTCGTCGGACGGAATGCCGCTGACGCGTTCCATCGTCAGCGCGCGCTCTGCGGTGTGGCTCCAGTACACCTCCGGCACGTACATGTCCGGCGAGTCCTGCCAGAAGCGGCGCATCACGCTGGCGTTGGCGCCCTCGCGCTGCAGGTCCAGCTCGGCCGCCAGCGTGGTCTCGATCTCGTCGACCACCGCGTGCGGGCGGATCTTGTCGGCGCGCGGATGGGTGCGGTCGACCAGCGAGGCCAGCGAGCGCAGCAGGGCGATGTCCGAGGCGATCTTGCGCTCGATGTCCGGGCGCAGCACCTTGACCACGACCTCGCGTCCGTCCGGCAGCGTCGCCGCATGCACCTGCGCGATCGACGCCGACGCCAGCGGCACCGTGTCGAACGCGACGAAGGCCTCGTCGATGCGGCGACCCAGCGCCTCCTCGACGATGGCGCGCGCGGCCTGCCCGTCGAACGGCTTGACCTGGTCCTGCAGCAGGGCCAGCTCCTCGGCCACGTCCGGCGGCACCAGGTCGCGGCGGGTGGAGAGGATCTGGCCGAACTTGACGAAGATCGGGCCCAGTTCCTGCAGCGCCAGGCGCAGACGCGCACCGCGCGACTGCGCGGCGACGTCGGCCGATGCGCGCGGTACGAACGGCCGCGCCAGCGCCAGCCAGCGTTCGGCCGGGGTGCCGTCGACCAGCGCGTCGAGGCGGTAGCGCAGGACCACCCGCCCGATGCGCCATGCGCGCAACGCCGCCTTCATGCGCCGGCTCCACGCGCGGCCAGCCGGTTCACGCGCGCGGCCAGGCGCTCGACGTCGTCGCGGATCGCATCGACGTCATCGTGGAAGGCGGCCAGCTCGCCGCGCGGGACCACGTCGCGCGATTCCTCGGTGACGAATTCGGCCGCGTTGCGGGCCAGCGCGCCGGCGGTGTCGCGGGCCTGGCGCAGGCCGGTGGCGACCGCACGCGCGACCTGCACGCCGATCACTTCGCCGAACACCTCGACGAAGGGCTGCTGCCAGTCCGGGTCGAAGCGGCTGGCCAGCTGCTGCAGGCGACGCGCCAGATCGGCATCGCCGGAGATGTTCAGGCGGCCGGTCGGCGCACCATTGCTGCGGGCACGGGCGGCTGCCACGAAGGGCAGCTGGCCGAGCAGTCCGCCGATGGTGCCGCGCACAGCGAGATCGGCCTCGCCCAGCGGCGGGCCGACCTGCAGGTAGCCATTGGCGACGCGGATCTCCAGCGCCAGCGCGGGCGCCTCGAGGGCGAGCGAAACGCGGCGACCGTCCAGCGGCACCAGGCCGGCCTGGACGTCGGGATCGAGGGTCAGCGCGCGGTTGAGCGCCCGTTCCAGGGCGCGGCCGGCAAGCGGCTTGAGGGCATCGAAGGGCGAAGGCATGCGCGCATTCTAGGGCGTACGGCGCGCCGCCGGGTGCCGGACGCCGGAAACGCCACGGGCGCGATGAACGCGCCCGTGGCTGGACCGGTCCGCGCGTGGCGGCGTCAGACCTTTCGTCCGCGCAGCAGCGAGATCGCGCCCAGGATCAGGAACACGACGAACAGGATCCAGGCGATGCTGGACGCGGTGCCCGCGATGCCGCTGAAACCCAGCAGACCGGCAATGATCGCGATGACGAAGAAGACGACGGCGTAGTGCAGCATGGTGGAACTCCCTGTGTAGTGCGCCTGATCGCGCGGTACGGGAGCCATCTTGCGCATCCGGCCATCGACGCCAGGTGACGGATCAGTCCTGTTTCCAGCTGGCCTTCAGCTTGGTGAGACCCTCGTCGATGGAGACCGCCGGGCTGTAACCGAAGTCGCGTCGGGCCGGTTCCATGCTGTACCAGTGCGGCGTGCACAGCTGCTCGGCCAGGAAGCGCGTCATCGGCGGCTCGCCCTTGAGCCGCAGCAGCGGCCACAGGCGCTCGCACACCGCACCGATGCGATAGGCGGTGCCGAACGAGATGCTTTTCGTCACCGGCGGCGCACCGACCGCGCCGAGCAGCTTGTTGAGCAGCTCGCGCATCGGCAGCGGCTCGCCGTTGGAAATGAAGTAGGCCTTGCCGGCGCAGGCCGCGCCCGGCGCCAGGTGCTCGAACGCATCGAAGTGCGCCTGTGCGGCGTTGTCGATGAAGGTGGTGTCGACGCGGTTGCTGCCGTCGCCGACGAACCGCAGGCGGCCGGCGTGCGCGCGTTCGGCCAGGCGTGGCAGCAGCTGGTTGTCGCCCGGGCCCCAGATCAGGCGCGGACGCAGCGCGACCACCGCCAGACTGGCGTCGTTGGCGGCTAGCACTTCCTGCTCGGCGATCGCCTTGGTCGCCGCGTACGGCGCCTGGAAGTCCTCGCCGTACGGCACCTCGTCCGCACCCAGCCCCTCGACCGGATGGGTGGCGCGGTGGGTCACGCTGGGCGTGGAGGTGTAGACCAGCCGGCCCACGCCGTGCGCGCGGCAGGCGGCGATCACGTTGCGGGTGCCGACCACGTTGGCCTGGAAATAGCTGTCGTAACTGCCCCAGGCACCGGCCTTGGCCGCGTTGTGGAACACCGCATCGACGCCGGCCACCGCATGCCCGACCGCCTCGGCATCGGCGAGGTCGCCGCGCACCTGGCCCACGCCCAGCGCAGCCAGCGCCGGATAGTGGCCGCGGTTGAAGCTGACGACCTCGTGCCCGCGCGCGACCAGGCCGCGGCACAGGGCCTGGCCGAGGAAACCGCCGCCACCGGTGACCAGGATCCGCATTGCCGACTCCACGCGTTTCAGGGCCGCACACGATACCGGCCGCCGGCGTCGATGGCGAAGCGGACCGCCGGCGGATACGCCTCACACCGGGGTGGTAGTGCTCCAAGCCACTGATCGGCAGGCGCTTTCGGCGTGTTGCCGGAAATCCCGATGATAGTGCAGGTGCGGTGCGTATCCGGGTGGCGAGCGGTCATGCAGCCGCGGTATCGCGCGACGGAGCCGCCCGCCGCTTCGCCTGCGCATCGTCCAGCCCGGCGCCGCCGCGCCCACGGACCACGAACGGCCGCTCCTTACCAGGCCGCGCCAGCGGCGCTGCGTGCACCCCGCACATCCCGCAGCCGCCGCCCCTGCACGTCGACGCGTGCAACCGCCGGGCACGGCCAGCGGAAGCGCCTTGCCGCGCCCCGCGACATGCGGCGAACGCAGCGGCGCGATGGCAGGCTCAGGCCTGCCGCGCCGCCCATACCGCCAGCTTTTCCCGGCCGATCTTGGCGTTGTGGCGGATGTCGACCGGGAACGCGGGATGGCGCAGGAAGCGGCCGATGCGCGCGGCCTGCGCGTGCGGTGCCGCCAGCGCGCGCAGCTCGGCCTCGATCGCGGCGAAGCGCGCCGCCGGCACGCCGGGCTGCAGCTCCACGCACAGCACGGGCTGCTGCGCACCGGCGTCGCCGATGCCGACCAGCGCGGTACGCCGCACCTGCGGATGCACGTTGAACACCGGCTCCACCTGCTCGGTATAGAGCGGGCCGTCGGCGGTTTCGACGCGGTGGGTCTTGCGCCCGCAGAACCACAGCCGGCCGTCGGCATCGAAGTAGCCGACATCGCCCATGCGGTGGACGATGCGCTCGCCGCCGTCGGCCAGCGTCTCGCGGATCTTGGCGTTGCGGGTGGCCTGCTCGCGGCCGAAATAGCTGTCGGTGGCGGTCGGCCCGGCGACGGTGATCTCGCCGACCTGACCGGCCGGCAGCTCGCGCACGCCGCTCCAGTGCTCGATCGCGGCATCGTCGATGGCGATGATGCGCACCTGGTTCGGCGCGACCGCGCGGCCGACGCAGGTGCCGGCGCCGGCTTCGGTGGCGGCGCGGGTGGATTCCAGCTCGCGGCCTTCGATCACCGCCACCGGCAGGCATTCGGTGGCGCCGTACGGCGTCCAGAACTGCGCGTCCTCCGGCAGCAGCGCGCGGATCCGCGCGACCACATCCGGCGGCACCGGTGCGCCGGCCGAGGTCACGCGCTGTACCGTCGGCAGCGGCCGTCCGTAGTCGGCCAGCACGCGCATCAGCGCTGGCGAGCCGAACAGCTGGGTCACGCCGAAGCGCGCGATCGCCGCGTGCAGGCGCGCCGGTTCGGCCTTCGCCGGGCGGGTCGGATCCATGTCCGGGATGATGCTGGTCAGGCCCAGCGCGGGATCGAACAGCGCGAACGGCGGAAACGTCGGCAGGTCGACGCCGCCGGGCTGCATGCCGAAGGCGTTGCGCAGCAGCTCGATCTGGCCGACGAAATGCCGGTGGCGGTAGACCACGCCCTTGGGCACGCCGGTCGAGCCGCTGGTGAACAGGATGCCGGCGACCTCGTCCGGCGCGGTGTCGGCCAGCTGCGGGCCGGCGCCGGCGCCGGCGCGTTCGACCTTCGCCAGCGTGGTGCCGCCCCAGCCGAAGCGGCCGCCGACCGCGACGATCTTCGTCGCCGAGCGCGCCCAGCCGAGCAGGCGCCGTGCGAACTGGGCCAGCGGGATGCCGATGAAGGCCTCTGCCCGGGCCTCGTCCAGGCACTGCTTCAGCGCGCGCTTGTCGATGCCCGGATCGACCAGCACCGGCACCGCGCCGGCCTTGAACAGCGCGAACATCAGCAGGAAGAACTCCGGCGAGGGCCGCACCATCACCACGGTGCGGGTGCCGCGGCCGATGCCGTGGCGGGCCAGGCCGGCGGCGATCGCGTCGCTGCGCAGGTCCAGGTCACGGTAGTTCAGCACCACATCGTAGGCGGCCAGGCCGCTGCCGGCGGCACGGCGGCCGGGGCAGCGGATCGCGGGCTGGTCGGGCCGCTCGGCGGCCAGCCGCGGCAGGACCGCGGCGATGTTGCATGGCGAAGTCATGCGCCGATTATCGCCGATGCGGCGCGCCGGCTTCCCGGGCACCGCGTGACGCAGGTCGTGGCGGCCTGCGGTGGTGCGTGGAGGATGCTGCGATCACGCCACGCGACCGGCGCCTGCAGCATCCCGCTACGGCGCGCATTCCGACCAGGCCCGCAGGCATGGCGAGCGCGGCCAGCGACCCGATGCCATGCCGCCGCATGGACGCCATGCACCGGGCTGCACGACAATCGGCCCACGCCCGCCAGCACGATGCCCCGCAGCGCCAGCCCATCCGCGCCCTGCGCGCATCCCGTTCCCGGAGCCTTCCGATGTCGATCCGCTTCACCGAGGCGCTGCGCGCGTCCACCGAACCCACCTGGTCGCAGGCCGTCGAACACCGCTTCGTGCGCGAACTGCTCGATGGCCGCATCGCCGACGAGGTGATGGCCGCCTATCTGGTCCAGGACCACCGCTTCCTCGACAGCTTCCTGACCCTGCTGGGCGCGGCGATCGCCAGCAGCGACAGCTTCGAGGCGCGGCTGCGCCTGGGCCGCTTCGTGGGCATGGTCAGCGGCGAGGAGAACACCTATTTCCTGCGCGCGTTCGAGGCGCTGGGCGTTGACGCGGCCAGCCGCGCCGCGATCCCCGACAGCGCGCCGACCGCCGGCTTCCAGGCGATCATGCGCGAGGCCGCCGCGACCCGCTCCTACGCGGCGACGCTGGCGGTGCTGAACGTGGCCGAGTGGCTGTACCTGGACTGGGCCTCGCGCGCGCCGGCGCCGCTGCCGTCCAACTTCATCCACGCCGAGTGGATCACCCGGCACGACAACCCGTTCTTCCGCGACTTCGTCGCCTTCCTGCGCGAGGAACTGGACCGGGTCGGCCCGGCGGAAGAGGCGCTGGCGCGCGATTTCTTCCAGCGCGCGGTCGCCCTGGAGCTGGCGTTCTTCGATGCCGCCTACAGCGCGACGGAGGCCTGAGATGTCGCTGTTCGAACGCCTGAAGCAGGCGGCGCCAGCCGACTGGAACGCCTACGTCGACCATGCCTTCGTGCGTGGCCTGGGCGATGGCACGCTGCCGCAGGCCGCGTTCCGCCAGTACCTGGTGCAGGACTACCTGTTCCTGATCCAGTTCGCGCGCGCGCATGCGCTGGCGGCGTACAAGGCCCGCACCCTGGCCGACATGCGCGCGGCCAAGGACGGGCTGGCCGCGATCGTCGACGTGGAGATGCAGCTGCACCTGCGCCTGTGCGAGCGCTGGGGACTGTCGGCCGCCGACGTCGAGGCCACCGCCGAGCATCCGGCCACCGTGGCCTACACCCGCTGGGTGCTGGACATCGGCATGTCCGGCGACCTGCTCGACCTGCAGGTGGCGCTGAGCCCGTGCACGCTGGGCTATGCCGAGATCGGGCGCCGGCTGGCGCCGCAGGGCGTGGACGCGCTGGGCGCCGCGCATCCGTACCGCGAATGGATCGGCGAGTACGCCGGCGCCGCGTTCCAGCAGGTCGGCCAGGCGACGCAGGCGTGGCTCGACGACCTGGGCCGGCGCTACGCCAGCGAGGCCCGCTTCGACGAGCTGGTCGCGATCTTCGCCAAGGCGGCGCGGCTGGAGGCGGACTTCTGGCAGATGGGGCTGGACGCCGCGCGCGGCTGAGGCACGCGCGCCGGCCGGACGGCCCCGCAGCGCGGCGGATTTCCGGCATGCACCCCAGGCATGGGGCGCCGCCGAAGACGCACGCCCTGAATGCGGGCGCCACGCTGCGCACCGGCGGACTCAGTCGACCAGGTCGGTCGCGATCCGCACCTCGCCGGTCAGCAGGCGGTGGATCGGACAGGCATTGGCGATCTGCAGCAGACGTTCGCGCTGGGCCGTGTCGAGCGGACCGCTCAACGTGATCCGGCGGACGATGTCGGTACCCGCACCCGCGCTGGCCGCCGGTTCGAGCTCCAGCTGCACCGCCACGTCCTGCAGCGGCCACTGCTTGCGCGCGGCGAACATCCGCAGGGTGATCGCGGTACACGCGCCCAGCGCCGACAGCGCCAGCTGGTAGGGCGTCGGCGCGGTGTCGCCGCCGCCGAGCGCGGCTGGCTCGTCGGCCTGCCAGTGGTGTCCGGCCGGGTCGTCCAGGGCGACGACGAAGTCGGTGGCGGTGGTGCGGGCCTGGACACGGACGGTGTCGGACATGGTGCTCTCCGGTGGACTGACAGGGACGGTCATCATGGGCCCGGGCGGCGGCGCCGCACATGCCGGCCATCGCCCCGGAGCGTTGCACCGGCGGCCACTTGCGGGACGCACCGCCGCCGGAAAAGAATCCGCATCCCTCCCACCGGCGTTCGCGTCGATGCCGCATCCCTGCCTGAGCTGCGGCGCCTGCTGCGCCCACTTCCGCGTCGCCTTCCACTGGCTGGAATCGGACGCGTCCACCGAAGGCGGGGTGCCGGCGGACCTGACCGAACCGCTGGACCCGCACCGGCTGTGCATGCGGGGCACGCACGCGCCGCCGATCCGCTGCGTGGCGCTGGATGCGCGGATCGGGGCGTACTCGCGCTGCACGATCCACCCGCGGCGCCCGTCGGTGTGCCGCGAGGTCGATGCGTCCTGGGAACATGGCGCGCCCAGCGACCAGTGCGACCGCGCACGCGCCGCGCATGGCCTGCCGGCCCTGACCGCCGCCGACTGGCGCTGGCGCGATGCGGCCGGCAACGACGACGACCATCCGGACGACACCGGCAGCAGTCCGCCCTCGCCTCCGCCTCCAACGCCGATCGCGGCCTGACCGCCGGCCAGCGCGCGGCGGCCCGACCGATGCGGGCACGCGCGGATCATGGGGGCGCGGAATCGGCGGTCCGGCGGCGGGACGTCCGCAGCGCACCCGCAGTGACCCTGCATCGCGGGTGCGCCGCGACGGGCGTCGCGGCCGCAGCGCGATCATCCGGCCAGAAAGGATCGCTCGACTCCACGCACACCGGATCGCCGGCGTGGCTGACGGCGCCGGCGGCGCGACGTCCGCCGCCTACAGCGGGTGGCTGTCCAGGAAGCGGCGGATCGCCGGTACCAGCACCTCGTGCCTGTCCTCCAGCACGTAATGGCCGGCATCGTCGAAGCTCATGACCTCGGCCTGCGGCAGGTCGGCGCGGAAGCGCTCCAGGAAGTGCCCGTCGAACACGAAATCCTTCAGGCCCCAGCCGATGAAGGCCGGGCGGTCGGCGAACGAAGGCAGCGCCTTGCCGGCCGCTTCCAGCAGCGGCCAGGCGCGGTCCTTCGGCGACAGCGGGATGTCCTGCATGAAGCGCACGGTGGAGATCCGGTTGGCCCAGCTGTCGTACGGCGCCACGTAGGCGCGGCGCACGTCGGCCGGCATCTTCCGCTCCACGCCCAGGTAGGAGGCGCCGCCGGAGAACGCGTTGAAGCCGCGGATCACCAGCTCGCCCAGCACGTAGTCGCGGCCCAGCGCGATCTGCCACGGCATCGCCTTGGCCGCCGGCATCGGGAACGCGGCGGTGTTGGTGATCACCAGCCGCTTCACCTGCGCGGCGTGCGACAGCGCCCAGCCGAAGCCGATCATGCCGCCCCAGTCGTGCACGGCCAGGGTGATCGGGCCGTCGATGCCCAGGTGATCGAGCAGCGTGGCCACGTCGTCCACCCGCGACTGCAGGGTGTAGTCGTAACGCGGCAGCGCGCGCTCGCCGTCATCGGGCTTGTCCGACAGGCCCATGCCGATGTGGTCGGGCACGATGCAGCGGTAGCGGTCCGACAGGCCAGCCACCAGCGTGCGCCACAGATAGCTCCACGACGGATTGCCGTGCAGCATCACCACGACCTCGCCGTCGCGCGGGCCTTCGTCCAGGTAATGCATCCGGATGCCGGGACGCACTTCCAGGCGATGGGAGGTGAACTCGTAGTCGGGATAGGCCACGTGGCAGCAGGCTCGGCGTCGAATCGGACATTGTACCCATGGCCCCCGCGGCCGCCGCGGCATTGGGCCCGTCGTGGACCTCACGCCTTCACACCGCGCGCGTCGCGATCCGGGCGCCGCGTTACCCGGCCCGGCCCCGCAGCGACTACCATGCGCACCCGCCCGCCGATGCACACCGCCATGACCACGCCCGCTTCCGCTCCGTCCTATCTCGACGATGCCCAGATCGAACGCCTGTCGGCGCTGCTGGAGCAGCGCGCGGTGCCGTTCAAGGGACTCAACCTGGAGGCGCTGGACGGGCTGCTGTCCGCACTGGCGGTCTCGCCGTCGCCGGTCGCGCCCGAGGAGTGGCAGCCGGTGGTCTGGGGCGGCCAGGCGCCGCGCTGGGACGACGCGGCCGAGGCCGCCGAGGTCCAGCAGCTGCTGATGGGCCACTGGAACATGTGCGTCGCCCGCGTGCGCCTGGACGAGGACGATCTGCCCGACCACCTCGCACCGCTGCTGTGGCTGCCCGAAGAAGCCGAGCTGAGCGGCGAGGATGCGCTGCAGGAGGACGAGCTGGACGTCGGCCAGGACTGGGCGCTGGGCTTCTTCACCGCGGTGATGCTGCGCGAGGCCGAGTGGGACCAGTGGCTGGACGACAACGAGTGGATCGAGGAGATCTTCGACCGGCTCGACCGCCTGGCCAGCGGCGAGGCGATCAATCCCGAGGATCCGGAAGCACCGGCCACGCCGGTGGACTACCGCGAGCGCCTGGCGATCGTCATCGACCTGCCGTCGATGCTGGCCGACCTCAACCACCACCGCGTGCACGCGCTGACCCCGCGCACGCCGATCCGTCGCGACGACGCGCCGGGCCGCAACGATCCGTGCAGCTGCGGCAGCGGGAAGAAGTACAAGAAGTGCTGCGGGACGGAGTGAGGCCGCGGCCCGCGGCGACCGGGGCCGCATCGGCAGCGCCGGGCGGCTGATGCGTCGCAGCGGCGGGCGGGGCGTTCGCCTCGCCTGCCAGGTCCGATCCGGCGCGGGCAGGCCGTGACCGGCAGCCGCGTCCGCTGGCCTCCGCTGTACCGATCGCACGCCGGGCAGCGCATCGGACGGAACGCGGCGCATCCGGCGCCGGATGCCGCCTCGCCTTCCCCCCTGGCACGCCGCGGCCGGGATCAGGCCGGCCGGGGCCGTCCGGTGCGCTGAATGCGCGACGGCCCGGGGAAACCGGGCCGCCTTCGTCATCGGATCAGAGGCCTCCGGGCGGGACCGCAGCGCGGCCCACGCCCGGTCGGCGCACGCGGCGCCGTGTTACCACTCCACCTCGGCCATCGAGCAGTTCAGGCCCGAGCCGATGCCGAGCAGGGCGATGCGGTCGCCCTTCTTCAGGCGGCCCAGCTCCTTGAGCTTGCTCAGCACGATCGGCACCGAGGCCGGGCCGATGTTGCCGTGCTCGCCGAAGATGGTCATGACCTTCTTCGGGTCGATGCCGATCGACTTGATCAGGGCCTGGGTGTGCGGGCGGCTGACCTGGTGGATCACGTACTGGTCCAGCTCGTCCACCGCCCAGCCCAGCGCGACCTTGGCCGCGACGAAGGTCTTCTGCGCCAGCTTGATGCCCTCGATCAGCAGCATCCGGGTATCGGTGACCATGCGGTCCAGGTTGCCGCGGCACAGCTTGTTGAACTCGGTCGCCGAGCGGGTCACGCCGCCCTTGTAGCGCGGCGCGTCCGGGGCCAGCTCGCGGCGGCACATGACCATCGCGGCGGCGCCGCAGCCCAGGGTCAGGGCGGCCATCTCGTCGCGGAACTGCTGCTCGGTCACGTCCGGGGCGGACATGCGCTCCAGGGTCTTCTCGTAGACCAGGTTGGCGGTCTCGCCATCGACCACCAGCGCGTAGTCGATCTCGCCGCGCTCGAGCATGCGCGCGGCGATGTCCATGCCGTTGATGAAGGCCAGGCAGGCGTTGGCGACGTCGAAGGTCATGCACTCGTCGCTGACGCCGAGGTTGCCGGACACGATCGAGGCGGTCGACGGCTCGAGGTAGTCGCGGCTGACCGAGGTGTTGACCAGCAGGCCGACCTTCTCGATGCCGATGCCGGCGTCGTCCAGCGCCTTGCGCGCGGCCAGGGTGGCGGCGTCGGAGGCCTGGGTGGTGTCGTCCCACATGCGCCGCGCGTGGATGCCGGCGATGTCGCCCAGCACGTCCGCACGGATGCCGAGCCGATCAAGGGTCGGCTGCAGCCGGGCGTTGATTTCCTGCGAGGTCAGCGTATGCGGCGCATCGATATGCGCCAGCCCCGCGATGGAGACGTTCTTGAAGAGCATGGAATCCGCGCCGGTCCGGCGAAAGGGGCGTCAATTCTAGCGGCTGGGCGCATTCACCGCATCTTTGCGCGCTGGACCGGGGCGTTGGCAGACGATCGGTTCAGGTCCGGCAGCGCCAGCCGGCGAAACGCTGGCTGCCGCCGAGCGGCTCGCCCAGTGGCTGCAGGGTGTCCGCACCCAGGCCGGGCGCCTCGTTGCGGGCCAGGGTTTCCAGCTCCTCGCGGACCCGCAGCTGGTTGCGCTCGTAGAAGGCGATGTTGTGCTTCACCGAGACCTCGATGTCGCCCAGCTTGGTGCAGCCCGCCGGCGCCTGGCCGGCCGCGATGACCTGCACGGCCTTGGCTTCGGGCTTCATCGGCACCCAGGTGCAGGCGGCCAGCGGCAGCAGGACGGCGGTCAGGACGAGCAGGCGGGGGGTCGGCATCGAGGCGCTCCAGCAGGGTGTGGGAACGGAAAATAAAGAACCGCGGCGCACAGCCTGCACCGCGGCGGATGAACAGCCGGCGACGCCCGGCCGGCGCATGGCGCGCCGACCGGGGTCCGGACTCACCGGGCGTCGGAGGTCACCGGACGGCCATCGGCGTCGATCACCACGACCTCGCCCAGGCCCAGAGCGCGCACCGGCGCCTCGACCTGCCTGAGATCGCCGACCACGACCCAGGTCAGCGTCTTCGGATCGAGCGTGGCGGCCGCTTCGCGGACCTGGGCGGGCGTCATCGCCTCGATCTCGGCCTTGCGCTTGAACACGTAGTCGTCGGGGCGGCCGTAGCGGACGATCCCGCCGATGGTGCCCATCACCGCGGCCGAGGTCTCGTAGGCGCCCGGCAGGCTCAGGGTCTGGATGTTGCGGATGCGGGCGACCTCGGCGTCGGTCGGCGGGGTCTGCCCGCCGGCGAACTCGGCGATCTCGCGCTGCATCTCGGCCAGGGCCTCGCCGGTCTTGTCGATCTGCACCGGCGCGCTGGCCAGCCACGGGCGCTGGCCCAGGGCCGACGACACGGAGGTACGCGCGCCGTAGGACCAGTGCTTGTCCTCGCGCAGGTTCATGTTCAGGCGCGAGGTGAAATCGCCGCCGATCACGCCGTTGGCGATGTCGAAACGGGTCGCACCGGCGTCGCCGCTGGACGGCACCACCTGGCCGGCGAACAGGTTGGCCTGCACCGCGCCGGGCTGGTCGATCAGATAGACGCGGGCCCGGTCGGGGCGTGCGACCTCGGCCGGCGCAGCCACGCTCGGCGAGGCGCCGCTGGCTTTCCAGTCGCCCAGGTGCTTGTCCAGCAGCGGCACGATCTGCTTGAGCGTGGTGTCGCCGACCACGATCAGCGTGGCCTGCTCCGGACGCAGCCAGTCGGCGTGGAAGTCGGCCAGGTCGGCGCGGGTCAGCGCGGCGATGCCGTCCTCGGTGCCGCTGCCGGTGAACGGGATCGCGTACGGGTGGCCTTCGCCGTACAGCAGCGGCGGCAGCACGCGCATGGCGACACTGCCCGGGCGCACCTTCTCCTGGCGGATGCCGGCGATCCAGGTCGCCTTGATCCGGTCGATCTCGCTCTGGTCGAAGCGCGGCGCACGCAGCATGTCGGCGTACAGGTCCAGCGAGGCGTCCAGGTTCTCCTTCAGCGCCGACAGATACACGTTGCCGCCATCGAGCGAGGCGCCGGCGGTCATGTGCGCGCCGAGCTTCTCGGCGGCATCGGCGAAGGCCAGCGAGCGCAGTTCGCCGGCACCCTCGTCGAGCATGCCCATCGCGAAGTTGGCGGTGCCCGGCTTGCGGCCCTGATCGGCGGTGAAGCCGCCCGGGAATTCGTAGCTGAACTGCACCACCGGGATGTCGTGGCGCTCGGCCAGGATCACCCGGGTGCCGTTCTTCAGCGTGGCCCGCTGCAGCGCCGGGAACTTCAGCTCCGGGAAGCTGGCGGTTTTCGGCACGCCGGCGCCGCGGTCGACCGCGGCCGGCAGGGTCGTGTACTTCGGGTCGGGCGCCGGCAGGGTGAAGCCGGCCGGGGTGGCCGCCGGCTCTTCCTCCAGGGCGACGCGCTCGCCCGGCTCGACCACGATGGTGTGGTCGCCCACGCCCAGCCAGGTGCGGCCGACGGCCTGCAGATCGGCGGCGGTCACCGCCTCGATCACCGCCAGCGAGTCGCGGAAGCAGCCCGGGTCGCCGGTGTAGACCGCGCACTCGGCCAGCGCGTCGGCCTTGCCGCCGAAGCCGCCGATGCGCTCGATGCCGCGCACGAAGCCGGCGCGCAGCATGGTCTTGGCGCGGGTCAGCTCGTCGGCGGTCGGGCCCTCGGCGATCAGCTTCTTCAGCTCCTCGTCGATGATCGCCTCGACCCTGGCCGGGTCCACGCCCTGCTTGACCGTGGCGATGATCCCGAAGTTGGAGCCCAGCTGGGACGGCCAGGCGCCGGCGCTGACGCTGTCCACCAGCTGCTCGCCGTGCAGCAGCCGCTGGTCCAGGCGCGAGGACTTGCTGCCGCCGAGCACGCGCGCCAGCACCTGCAGCTGGTCGATGTCGGCGGTGCCGACCTGCGCCACGTTCCAGACCCGGTAGATGCGCGGCTGCGGCACCTTGTCGGTCATCGTCTCGCGGGTCGAGGCCGGGCGCCTGGCCACGTCGACTTCCGGCTGGGCCATGGTCGGGCCGGCCGGGATGTCGCCGAAGTACCGGGCGACCTTCTCCTTCGCCGTGGCCAGGTCGATGTCGCCGGCCAGCACCAGCACCGCGTTGTTCGGGCCGTACCAGGTGCGGAACCACTGCTTGACGTCGTCCAGCGAGGCGGCGTTGAGGTCGTTCATCGAGCCGATCACGCCGTGGTGGTACGGGTGGCCCTTCGGGTACAGCGCGCTGCTCAGCTTGTCCCAGACCTGGCCATAAGGCTGGTTCTCGCCCTGGCGCTTCTCGTTCTGGACCACGCCGCGCTGCTCGTCCAGCGCCGCCTGGTCGACCGCGCCCAGCAGGTGGCCCATGCGGTCGGACTCCATCCACAGCGCCATGTCCAGCGCGGTGGTCGGCACGTTCTGGAAGTAGTTGGTGCGGTCGGTGTTGGTGGTGCCGTTCTGGTCGGTCGCGCCGACCTGCTTGAAGGGCTCGAAGAACTCGCCGTCGTGGTTCTCGCTGGCCTGGAACATCAGGTGCTCGAACAGGTGGGCGAAGCCGCTGCGGCCGGCCGGCTCGTCCTTGCTGCCGACGTGGTACCAGATGTTCACCGCCACGATCGGCGCCTTGCGGTCGGTGTGGACCACCACGCGCAGGCCGTTGGGCAGGGTGAACTCCTCGTAGGCGATGTCGACCGCCGGAGCGGCGCGCTGCGCGCTCCTGGCCACGGCCTCCGACGGCAGGGCGAACGTCGCGGTGCCCAGCGCACAGGACAGGGCAACGGCGAGCGTGG
The DNA here is from genome assembly GCF_014851915.1 of Xanthomonas sp. XNM01. Taxonomy (GTDB): domain Bacteria; phylum Pseudomonadota; class Gammaproteobacteria; order Xanthomonadales; family Xanthomonadaceae; genus Pseudoxanthomonas. The sequence continues at coordinate 224,754 of NZ_JACVAP010000005.1, read as the reverse complement.
CGGCACGCGGCCAGCGGGAACCGATCATCGGCGGCACTCCTTGCAATACAGGTGGACCGGGGATGCTAGCGGTGGCCGGCGGTCTTTACACTAGGCCACAAGCCATGGCTCCAGGAGCGCACCGATGCCCGTCCGCCACTGTCTGGTCACCGGCGCCAACCGCGGCCTGGGCCTGGAGTTCGCCCGCCAGCTGCTGGGCCAGGGCTGCCGCGTGATCGCCACCTGCCGGCAGCCGGGCCGCGCCACCGCGTTGAACCGCCTGGCCGCCGAACACCCCGGCCGCCTGCACGTGCTGCCGCTGGATGTGACCGAGGCGCGCAGCCGGGCCGAACTGGCCCGCGAACTGGCCCTGGTCCTGGACGGCGCGCGGCTGCAGCTGCTGATCAACAATGCCGGCGTCCTGCATGGCGGCGAGCGCTTCGGCCACCTCGATGCGGGCGTGCTCGAGGACACCCTGCGCACCAATACCGTCGGCCCGCTGCTGCTGGTGCAGGCACTGGCCCCGCTGCTGGCCGGCCTGGACACCGGCGACCCGGACCCGGCCGTGGTCGCCAACCTGTCCTCGCAGCTGGGGTCGATCGGCGCCTGCACCCGCTTTGGCACGCCCAGCTACGCCATCGCCAAGGCCGCGCAGAACATGGCCAGCGTGCAGCTCGGCCACGCGCTGGCCGAACGCGGCATCCGGGTCGTCGCGCTGCACCCGGGCTGGGTGGCCACCGACATGGGCGGCGACCAGGCGCCGGTGGCGCCGGCCGAGGCGGTCGCCGGCCTGCTGCGGGTGATCGAGCGGCTGGATGCGGTGGCCGGCGACGTCCGCTTCCTCGACTGGCGGGGCCAGCCCCTGCCCTGGTAGCCGGGCGCGCCAGCGCCCACCCGAGACCTGACACCCCGCGTCGCCATGTCGCGACGGTGTCCGCGTGCCCGGCATGTCGCCACATCGGCCGACCCGACCGTTCCGCGGTGCTGAGGCGCGGCGCAGATCCCGGTCCTGAGCACCGGAGGGGCGTCCGCTTCAGCTGAAGGCGGACGTCCGGACGCACGCGGACACCCGCAAAACCCGCTCAACCCCATGAATTTTCAATGACTTGCTGCTGGCACGCGTCATGCGTCGGGTCGGAGTGCGCCAGCGCTTCCGAGCAGTAAGTGAACAAAAGCTGAACACAAGTCGAAGAATGCAACGCCGCGCTTGCGTCACCCGAATCGGTGTACTACCTTACTACCACACCACTGATCACCAACACCGGAGCACACCATGAACGCCAAGATCCTGACCGCCGCGATGAGCCTGGCCCTGTCCCTGACCGCCGTTGCCGCCAACGCCTCCGACCGCATCGTCGACCTGCCGGCCGTCCAGGTCCGTCCGAGCGCCGACCAGCTGGCCGAGCGCGCCGCGATCGTCGAATCCCAGCAGCGCATCGTCACCCTCGACGCCGTCGTCGTCCGCCCGACCACCGCCCAGCGCGCCGAGCGTGCCGCGTTCCTGGCCGCCGAGCAGATGCTCAACGAGAACATCATCACCCTGGCCACCGTCTACGTGCGCCCCACCGCCGAGCAGCTGGCCGAGCGTGCCGCGGTCGTCGCCGCCGAACGTGCCCAGGCGATGGCGTCCCAGGCTGCGGTGTCCCTGGCCGCCGAAGCCCAGGCGCTGCAGCGCTGATCCGCTGCAGCCGCCCGGCGGCGCCACCCGCATGACCCGTGCAGCGCTGCGGCTGCCAGTAGAATCCGCGGCATGGAATCCCCTGTTTTCGACGTCCTGCTGTACCAGCCCGAGATCCCGCCCAACACCGGCAACGTGATCCGGCTCTGCGCCAACACCGGCGCGCGCCTGCACCTGATCGAGCCCCTTGGCTTCGTGATGGAGGACAAGCAGCTGCGGCGCGCCGGCCTGGACTATCACGAGTTCGCCCAGGTCCGCGTCCATCCGGATCTTTCCAGCGCGCTGTCGGCGATCCAGCCACGCCGCCTGTTCGCGCTCAGCACCCGCGGCACCGTGCGCCACGATCACCCGCAGTACGGCGATGGCGATGCCTTCCTGTTCGGGCCCGAAACCCGCGGGCTGCCGCAGGACGTGCTCGACGCCGTGCCCGAGGCACAGCGCCTGCGCCTGCCGATGCGCCCGCACAACCGCAGCCTCAACCTGTCCAACAGCGTGGCGGTGGTCGTGTTCGAGGCATGGCGCCAGAGCGGCTTCGCCGGCGCCGGCTGACACGCGCGCCCGCACCGTCCCTGGCGGCGCCGTGTCCCGCCCGGCGCGCCTTTCCATCGTGGGTCACCTACCACGCCCGTGTCCGCATGGAAGTTCCCTGCGCGCGCCTGAAATTTATATACCGCTCAGTTTGGTATTCAGGGGCTGTTGCGTTCACATCTCGATAATTCACCACAGCCGAGGCAGGCGCCTCCCCCGACGCGGCCCGGCCACAACAAACGACAAGAGAGTCGAATAAGAAAATGAAGAAGTCCCTGATTGCCCTGTCCCTGCTGGTCGCCGCTCCGTTCGCCGCTTCGGCTGCCGACGGCATCTCCTACAACTACGTCGAAGGCGGCTACGTCGCCACCAACGCCAGCGGTCCGGATGCCGATGGCTTCGGCGTGAACGGCTCGGTCGCGATCGCGCCGAACTTCCACCTGTTCGGCGGCTACAGCAACCAGGAAATCGACCACAGCAGCGTCGATTTCGACCAGTGGCGCGTCGGCGTCGGCTACAACCGCGAGATCGGCCGCGCTGCGGACCTGGTCACCCGCGTGGCCTACGAGAAGTTCGACGCCGGCCACGGCTTCGACTACGACGGCTGGAGCGCGGAAGTGGGCGTGCGCGGCGCGCTGACCCGCAACCTGGAAGGCTATGCGATGGCCGGCTACGAAGACGGCGACACCTACGACGGCGAGTTCTATGGCCGCCTGGGTGCGCAGGTGAAGTTCGCGCAGAACTGGGGCGTGTCGGGCGACGTGAAGTTCGTCGACGGCGACACCCAGTGGTTCGTCGGCCCGCGCTTCAGCTGGTAAGTGTCCCCCGGCAGGAGCGGACCTCTCTCCCTGCTCCTGCCAACCACTGGCGTGTTCCCTCCCTCCACGCCAGTTCCGGAGCCCGGCGCAAGCCGGGCTCTTTCTTTGTGCGCTGTGGCAATACGCCGCCGACGCGAGGGATGCGCGCATTGGCGTTTCCAGTGCACGCCACCACCCGCGGGGCAGCCCGCATGGCGCAGGAGCGCAACCGACCGACCGGCATGCGGCCTACGCCGCCGACGCCCGGCCAGGCGTGGAAAGAAGAACGCCGCCCTGGGGCGGCGTTCTGCCCATTCACGATCGTCCGATCCGCTCAGCGGAACAGCGTGTCCGGGTATTCCGGCTTCTGCTCGCGCGCCAGCAACTGGCGCAGGCCGTCGACCGGAGTGATCTCGCCATGCAGGACGGCCTGCACACCGGCCGAGATCGGCAGTTCGACACCATGCCGGTTGGCCAGGCGCATGACCTCGTCGGCGGTCTGCACCGACTCGACCACCTGGCCGATCTGGCGGATCGCCTCTTCCATCTGCTGGCCCCGGCCCAGGGCCAGGCCCAGGCGGCGGTTGCGCGAGAGGTCGCCGGTGCAGGTCAGCACCAGGTCGCCGAGGCCGGCCAGGCCCATCAGGGTTTCCGGACGACCGCCGATGGCGGCGGCCAGGCGCAGCACCTCGTTGAGGCCGCGGGTGATCAGGCCGGCGCGGGCATTGAGGCCCAGCTCCATGCCATCGGCCACGCCGGTGGCCACCGCCAGCACGTTCTTCATCGCGCCGCCGAGCTCGGCGCCGACCATGTCGTTGCCGGTGTAGGCGCGGAAGGCCGGCCCGTGCATCGCATCGGCCACGGTCTGGGCGAACGCCGGGTTCTCGCCGTGCACGGTCACCGCGGTCGGCAGGCCGAGCGCGACTTCCTTGGCGAACGAGGGACCGGTGACCACGGCCAGCGGCACGTCGACACCGAGGATGTCGCCGGCGACCTCATGCAGGAACCGGCCCGAGCCGGGCTCGAAGCCCTTGGTCGCCCAGGCCACGCCGGCACCGGCCGGCAGCAGCGGCGCCAGCAGCTTCAGCGTTTCGGTGAAGGCATGCGAGGGCACCACCACCAGCACCCAGCCGGCGTCGCGCACGGCGGCGGCCAGGTCGGTGGTCGCACGCAGGCTGTCCGGCAGCGGGATGTCCGGCAGGTAGCGCGGGTTGCGATGGTCGCGGTCGATCGCCTCGACCATCGCCGGATCACGGCCCCACAGCGTGGTGGAATGACCGTTGCGCGCTGTCAGGGTCGCCAGCGCCGTGCCCCAGGAGCCGGCGCCGAGGACCGCAATGGAGGATCGCTCGGCGCTCATCGGGACGTGCGCCGGGTTCAGGCGTTGCCCGCCGGTTCAACCGAGGCGATGTCGGCGTTGCCGCCTTCAGCCTGGGCCTGGCGCTGACGCACGGTCTCGGCGTACAGGGCGTCGAAGTTGATCGGCTGCAGCAGGAACGGCGGGAAGCCACCGGCCTGGATCAGCTCGCCGACCAGCTGGCGCACGTACGGGAACAGGATGTTCGGGCACTGGGTGCCGAGCAGCACGTCGACCGCCTGCGGCTGCAGGTTGGCCAGGCCGAACAGGCCGGCCTGGGCGACTTCGGCCACGTAGGCGGTCTTGTCGCCGACCTTGCAGGTCAGGGTGACCTTGAGCACGACCTCGAACAGGTTCTCGTTGAGGCGCTGGACGCTCTGGTTGAGGTTCAGCTGCAGGTCCGGCTGGGCGGACTCGCCGAACACGGCCGGGGCATTCGGGGACTCGAAGGAAACGTCCTTGACGTAGATCTTCTCGACGCTGAAGACGGGACCAGCGGCTTCCTGCTGGGCGGGGACGGCGGCGCCGTTGGTGGTTTCGTCGGACATTTCACAACTCCGGAAGGATGAGGGTTCGATCTGAAGCGATCGAACAGGAAATCGGGATTATCGCACGCCGTTCAAGGCACGACGGAGACGACTCAGGCGCGGCCCTTGACCAGCGGCAGGCCGGCGGCCTGCCAGGCGTTGATGCCGCCATCGAGCACGTTGACCTGCTCGAAGCCGGCCTTCTTCAGCTTGGACGCGGCATCGCCGGAGGCGTTGCCGCTGCGGCACACCAGCACCACCGGCGACTGCCTGGCATTGGCCAGCAGCTTCGACTGCGGGTCGAACTGGCTGGGAATGACGTTGCGGCTGCCGGGGATGTGGCCCTTCTCGAAGTCGGCGGTGGCCGACAGGTCCACCACCAGCGCGCCCTGCTGGTTCATCAGCACGGTCAGGTCGGCGGGCTTGAGGCTCTTGTAGCCGCGCATCAGGCGCGCGATCTCGGTGTAGACGATGGCCAGGGTGAGACCGAGCAGACCGAGCGACAGCATCGGGTGGCGGCCGAAGAAGGCCATCAGGGTTTCGAGATTCACGGCAGCTCAGGATCGGGTGGTCGAAGCGGGCGGGGATTGTCGCACATGCGGCCGCCCGGGCTGTCCCGGGCGATCGGTGACTCATTCCCCGGCCCAGAAATCGGGCAGGCGGCCGTCCTGCCACCAGCGCTTGGCCTCGCGGTCCCAGCGCCAGCGCTCCTGGAAACGGACGATCCGCTCGGTCTGGGTATGGCGGTTGATCACGCCGACCTCGACGTCGCGCACCACACGGCCGTCCTCCAGCTCGCCGCTGCCGCCCTCGCGGTAGCTGGACACCTGCAGCTGCCGGTAGCGCTCCAGCTCCAGTTCGGTCAGCGGCCGCGCCGCGCGTTCGGCGGGATCGACCAGCTGCCAGGCGCCCTCGTAGTCGCTCCAGCGCAGCGCCGACGACCAGGCGTTCTGGACCTGCTCCAGGCGCAGCTTCTGCCGCGCGTTCATCGCCTCGGCGGGCGCGGAGGCGGCCAGCATCCACAGCAGCGACAGCAGGATCACGAGCGGACGCATTGGCCATTCCCCGGAGCAGGATCGGCGCATCCTAGCAGGCCGCCACGGCGTGCCGGCCCGCGCGATGCAGCGCGCGGGTACGCGGATCGCACGGTGCGGCGGGCAGACGCCGTGCTGGTGCGCCATGGCGATGCCGGCAGCGCCGTCCCGTGACCGGAGGGCCGGCCGTGGACGCTGCTCAGCTGCGCGCCAGGGCCACGAACCGGCCGCTCAGCGTGGTCGCCTCGCCGCCATCGGGCAGCAGGATGCGGGCACGGATGCGGCAACGCGCACGGCCGCGCTGCCGGAACGTGGCGACGAAGCCGGCCCAGTCGCCGTCCTCCAGCTCGGCCTCCGCTTCGAGTGCGGCGTACAGCGGAGCCAGATAACGCACATCGCTGTCGGCGACGAAGACATCGGCCTCCAGCCCGGCCTGCGACAGCTGCAGCGTGGTCAGTCCCCAGCCGGCCAGGGTCAGCAGCGACACCAGGCTGCCACCGAAGGCCGAGCCCTTGTCGTTGATGTTCGGTGCCAGCGGCGCGGTCAGCCGCAGACGTCCATCGGCATAGCCGGCCACGTCGACCTGCATCGCCAGCACCTGCGGAATGCTGCGGTAGTGGCCGCGCAGCGGTTCCAGCAGATCGTGCGGAGGGGTGGACGGCATCGGGACGGACATCGGGCGGACTCCTGCGGCAGAAGCGATGGCGCGCCGCGCGCACGGCGGACCGGCGACGACACCGGCCGCATAATGCCGCAATGGATACGACACGTCGCCGCGCCTGGTGCCTGGTCTCATTGCGTCCGCAGGGCGGGCACGCACCGCTGCGCCGCGTGGCCGCGCGCCACGGCATCGGCATGCTGGCGCTGTCGCCGTGGCGCCTGCAGCCGCGCACCGACGCGGCGACGCGGCAAGTGCTGGACGCGGCGCTGGAGGCGGACGTGGTGCTGTTCACCAGCCCGGCCGCGGTGCACGCCGCCGCGGCCCTGCGGCCGCTCGGACCGGCCTGCGCACAGCGGACCTGCGCCGGGGTCGGCGCCGGCACCGCCGCCGCACTGCGCCGCCACGGCGTGGCCCATCCGCTGGCGCCGCAGCGGATGGACAGCGAAGGCCTGCTGGCGCTTCCAGCCTTCGCCGCCCCGGCGCACGTCGGGCTGGTCACCGCGCCGGGCGGGCGCGGGATGATCGCGGCCGAACTGGCCAGACGCGGCGCGGCGCTGGTGCGCGCCGACGTCTACGCGCGGGTGGCGGTGGCCCCGTCCAGCCGCGCCCTCGCCGGGCTGCGTGCGCTCGACGTGCCTGCCTGCATCGCGCTGAGCAGCGAGGAAGCGCTGCGCACGGTGCTGGCGCGCGTGCCCGAAGACGTCGCGGCGATCCTGCGGCGGTGCCGGGTGGCGGCGGCCAGCGCGCGTCTTGCCGCGGTTGCCGGCGAACTCGGCTTCGGTGCCGCCACCCTTGCCGACAGCGCGCGTCCGGCCGACCTGGTCGACGCCGCACGCGCGGCGATGCATGCGTCCGACTGAGCCGTCCGCGAAGTCCACCGGTGGCACCTCCGCGGACCGGCATCCACGCCCTTCGTCGCGCTTGCGGGGCAGGCGGGGCCAAGCGATGCTTTGCCGGCGGCCTCCTCCCGGACGCGGAACGTCGATGACGGTTCCGGCGGGTGCGACGGCCGGACAAGGATTGCTGCCGTGAACGAGACCTCCCCCTCCCCTCCGCATCGACGCTGGGTCTATCCGCTGCTTGCGGCCGTGTCCGTCCTGCTGGTGCTGGCCGCCTGGTCGGGCTGGTCGGCGTGGCAGGCGCGGCAGCTGCGCGCGCTCGCCCAGGTCGAGACCGACACCCGCCAGCTCGACGCGCTGATGCAGCGCATGGACACGCTGCGCGGCGATCTGCGCGCGCAGGGCCGGCTGCTGCAGGACGCCGCGTCGGCCAACCGCGTGCTGCGCGACGAAGTGCTCGGCCTGGGCCAGCGCAACGCGCTGCTCGAGGAAACCGTGGCCCGGCTGGCGGTCGGCAGCCGCGAGGCCAGCCAGGCGGTGAAGCTGGACGAAGCCGAGCTGCTGCTGGTGATGGGCGCGCAGCGCCTGCGCATCGCCGGCGATCTCGATGGCGCGCGGCGCGCCTACGCGCTGGCCGCCGGCGTGCTCGACGGGCTGGACGAACCCGCCCTGCTCAACCTGCGCCAGGCGCTGGCGCAGGAGCGCCTCGCGCTCGATGCGCTGGGGCCGGGCCCACGTGTCGCGGTCGCCACCCGCCTGGACGCACTGGGCCAGCGCCTGGGGACCCTGCCCCGGGACACGCCGCACGACCCGGCCGCACTCGCTGCCCGGCCGGCATGGCAGCGCCTGCTCGCGCCCTTGCTGGAGATCCAGCCCAGCGGCGGCCATGCGCTGATGACCGCCGCCGAGCGCCACCAGGGCGAGGACGCGATGCAGGTCGAACTGACCCTGGCCCGCGCCGCGCTCGAACGCGGCGACGTCGACGCCTTCCACACGGCGCTGAACCGCGTGCAGACCTGGCTGCTGCGGTTGTGGCCCGATTCACCCGGACTGCGTGAAGTTCGTGGCGAACTCGATGCGTTGCGCACGCTGCCGCTGCAGCCGGACGTGGCGGTGCTGGACAGCACCCTGCAGCAGCTGCGGGCGATGCGCGATGGAAGGATGATCCGATGAAGCCGTTCCGTTCCCTGCTGGTGCTGCTGGTCGTCGCCTGCCTCGGCGTGCTCGGCGCGCAATGGCTGTCCTACCAGGACGCCGAGGCGCTGGGCCGCGTCATCGTCCGTGGCGGCGGCTACGACTACAGCACCACGCTGCCCAAGGCCGCGCTGCTGGTGGTGCTGGGCTGGCTGCTGCTGTCGCTGCTGGTGATGCTGCTGCGGCTGCCGTTCCGTACCTGGATCCGCTATCGCCGCCGTCGCGGCCGCGCGCAGCTGCTGGATGGGCTCAAGGCGCTGGAGGCCGGCCACTGGCAGCGCGCCGACCGGCTGCTCGCGGCGTCGGCCGACGATGGCGAGACCGGCGGTGTCGCCCTGGCCGCCGCGGTGCGCAGCGCCGACGCGCGTGGCGACGAGGCGGTGGCCGAGGCGAGGATGCAGGCGCTGGCGCAGCGCGATCCGGTCGCCCATGCGGTGCTCGCGGCCGAGCGCCTGCTCGCGCGCGGACGCCCGGTCGACGCGATCAACGCACTCGATGTCGCCGACGCGCAGCCATTGCCGCCGCGCGGCCTGCTGCTGCGCACCCAGGCCCTGATCGCGATCGGCCACTCCAGCGAGGCCTACGGCCTGCTCGGCGCGCTGCGCCAGCAGGGCGCGCTGACCGACCCGGCGCTGGCCGCGCTCGAGATCGACCTGGCCGCCCGCGCGCTGCGCGAGGCCGACGATGCCAACCTGCTGGCCGAGCACTGGGAACGTCTGCCCAAGCCGCTGCGCACGGCACCGGCGGTGGTGACCGCCTACGCCGAACGCGCGGCGGCGCTGGGCTGGCGCGACGCCGCGCTGCACAGCATCGAACAGGCGCTGGACACGCAATGGGACGAATCGCTTGCGGTGCTGCACGGTCGCCTGCCGATCGACCATGTCGACTCGCGCCGTGCCAGCGCACAGCTGTGGCTGCAGGCGCATCCGGACAGCCCGGGCCTGCTGCTGTCGCTCGGCCGTCTGGCCGCGCAGCAGGGCCAGTGGCAGCAGTCGCGCGAATTCCTGCATCGGGCCATCGCGCTGGGCGCCGGTGCGCCGGCCTGGGAGGCGCTGGGCGACGGTCTGGCCGAAACCGGCGACGATGCCGGCGCGCGCACCGCCTATGCCAACGCGCTGCGGGCCAGCCGCGGCGAACCCGTGCCGCTGCCGGCGTCACCGGTCGTGCTGCTGGAGCACTAGCGCCGGCTGCAGCGGTCTGGACGGCGATCCTGCACGTCACCGCGGCACTGCCGGTCAGGCGCGAGCCGGAGCAGGGTGAACGACCCGTGCGTCTGGATCAGGCGCCAGCGCTGGTGGCCTCGATACGGAACACCCCGGTGCCGCTCCAGCAATGCGCGCCGTCGTCGTCCCACGACGCGACGTTGAGGGTCAGGACCGCGGCGTCGCCGATCTGCCGCACATCCGGAACGATCAGTTCGAAGCGGGCCGCACGCACCTGCCCCGGGGCGCCTCGTCGTAACAGGCGGTCAGCGCGACCAGTCCGCCGATCCGCTTGGCCTGGAACGCGGCGTAGACACCACGTCCTCGGCGCTGATCGCCAGATAGCCGGACGGGTCGCCCTGGCACCAGCGGACCAGCGCGGCGTGCTCCGGCGCGATCAGCTGGTCGCGCACGTCGCGGGTCATCGGGTCGGGCACGGCGGCATCGGACACGGAAGCAGCCGCGGTGGTGCGGGGTACCAGCTCAGCGCTCGACGATCGCGACCACGCCCATGCCCCCGGCGGTGCAGATCGATACCAGCGCACGCCCGCCGCCACGCTCGACCAGCTGCTTGGCGGCGGTGGCGATGACACGCGCACCGGTCGCGGCGAACGGATGGCCGGTGGCCAGCGAGGAGCCGACCGGGTTGATCTTCTCCGGGTCGATCCGGCCCAGCGGTACTTCCAGACCCAGCCGGTTGCGGCAGTAGTCCTCGCTCTCCCAGGCGCGCAGCGTGCACAACACCTGCGCGGCAAAGGCCTCGTGGATCTCGTAGATGTCGAAGTCCTGCAGGGTCAGGCCGTTGCGTGCCAGCATCTCGGCCACGGCCACGGTCGGCGCCATCAGCAGACCTTCGCCGTGGACGAAGTCGACCGCCGCCACGTGCGCATCGCGCAGGTACGCCTGCGGCTCCAGGCCATGCGCGCGCGCCCACTCCTCGCTGGCCAGCAGCGCGGCGGCGGCGCCATCGGTCAGCGGGGTGGAGTTGGCCGCGGTCAGGGTGCCGCGGCCGGAGGCCTTGTCGAACGCCGGCTTCAGCGTGGCCAGTTTTTCCAGCGTGGTGTCCGGGCGCAGGATGTTGTCGCGCTCGACCCCGCGGAACGGCGCGATCAGGCCGTCGAAGAACCCGCGCTCATACGCGGCGGCCAGCTTGCGGTGCGAGGACACCGCCCACTCGTCCTGCGAGTCGCGCGAGATGTTCCACTCCTTGGCCATGTCCTCGCAGTGCTCGCCCATGCTCTTGCCGGTGCGCGGCTCGGCCACGCCGGGGAACTCGGGTTTGAGCTCGCCGAGCTTGAAGCCCCGGAACGCGCCCAGCTTGTCCTTGAACGTCTTGCCGCGATTGGCGGCCAGCAGCCGCGCGCGCAGCTTCTTGCCGTACACGATCGGCACATCCGACGTGGTGTCCGAGCCGCCGCCGATGCCGGCCTCGATCTGGCCCAGCGCGATCTTGTTGGCAACGGTGATGATCGAATCCAGGCTGGTGCCGCAGGCGCGCTGCAGGGTGATGCCCGGCGTCAGCGGCGACAGGCCGGAGGACAGCGCAGCCTCGCGGCCCAGGTTCCAGTCCGAGGCGTGCTTGATCACCGCCCCCATCGCGACTTCGCCCAGCTGCTGGCCGTGCAGGCCGAAACGCTCGACCAGCGCCCCCAGGGTGCGTACCGACATGCCGAGGTTGCCGACGTCCGAATAGGCGGTGTTCTGGCGGCAGAACGGGATGCGGACACCGCCGAGAATGGCGACGGGACGGGCGACTGGCATGGAGTGACCTCGACTGGATTCCGTTCGTGGACGGCCTGCATACGCGACCGAATGCATAATGTCCGCAGTGTAGCCTCCACCCGGCAAGCGGCCAATGACCCAGACTTTCCCAGGCATGAACGACGTCCGCCCTTTCTCTTTCCCGTGCCACTCCCTGTCCCCGTGGAGCCGCCGCCATGACTGACGCGCATGTGCGCGGTGTGTTCGCGCTCGAACTGGCCAACGGCGAGTCGCCGCGCAGGCACGCGCTCAGCCCCGGCCTCGCCGGCGAACTGGCGGTGCGCGTCGGTCGTGATCTCGCCCGGCTGGTGCAGGGGGTGGAGTCGCTGGACCTGAGTTTCGCCGCCGCACACTTCGACCCCGCCGAAGCGCTGCGCCCGGGCTGGCCGCTGCACCAGCGGCTGCAGGAGCTGCGCGTGCGCGCCCCCGGACAGAAGCAGGGCCCGCGCGTGCTGGCGTTCGGCGCCGATGCCGAGGGCGAGGTGCCGTTGCCGTTCCAGGCCGAACCGGCGCTGGTCGGTGGCGGTCTGCGCGTACTGCCGTTCCTGCTCAGCGGCGCGGCCGACGTCGTCGCCGAGGTCGGCGAGGCGCTGGAGGAGCAGCTGCTGCAGTTCGGCATGGCGCAGGCCGACACGGCGCTGCTGGCGCAGGAAGGCTTCGGCGCCAGCATCGAACATGCGCGCTACCTGACCGCACACGATCTGGCCGCGATGATGGCCATGCAGTACGACCACCAGAACCTGGCGCCACTGTGGAATCTGGTGGAGTCGGCCCTGCTCGCCCCCGGCAACGAGGAATGGCTCGACGCCGCACCCGAACCGCTGCTGCGCCTGCACGACGGCGAGGTGCGGATGGCGCTGTTCGACCCGGCCGGCTGGTGCGATTACTACGCGCACGGCAAGGACGACTGCGAACGCCTGCGTGGCATCTACGAGCAGTACCTGATGCGGCAGCGGCAGATGGCTGCGGTGCTCGAAGCGCACGGCATCCCGGTGCTGTACGTGCATGCCGAGAGCGGCCAGAACGCGCGCCAGGCCCTGCAGGCCTGAATCGCCGACCGCCCCACGCCTGGTGGGGCGGCAGGCGCCACGTCAACGACCGGTCACGCGCTCCTCCGCTGCCTGTGCGCAGGCGATGAGCGCCGAGGCTATGCCCTGACCATTCGCACGGACGCGATCGCCAACCAGCCAGCGCTGCGGGCATGAGCCATTGCGGCGCGCCACCATGGCGTCCTGCACTGCCATGCGTGGCGGACCATGACGTCGCCGCGCCTGCGCGCTGGCCGGTGCGATGACCGTCCAGGATCGTCATCGCCTACCTGATGCACGTCGGGACACGGCAGAACGGACGCGCATGTCTGCCGGCCAGCTCGCCGGGACGCTGCCGCTGTACAACGGACGCCCGTCGCGGGCGTCCGCCGCTGAATCCTCAGCGCGAGGCGACTTCGCCGGCGGCGATCACCGCGCAGGCCAGGCGCGCGCCGGCATTGCCGGTCGGCTGGGTGGCGTAGTCGTCCGGGTCGGCATGCACGATCAGGCCCTTGCCGACGATGTCGAAGGCCGCATCGCCGCCGATGTTCACGTCGGTGGCGATCGGCGTGTCGACCTTGGCCACGCCCTGCGCGTCGGCTTTCAGGTTCGGCATGTCGCCGCCGTGATGCGGGGCGGCGTCGATGCTGCCATGGGCCAGGCCGGCCGGGTTGAAGTGGCCACCGGCGCTGCTCCCGTCGGGGGCGCTGCAGTCGCCGTTCTCGTGGATGTGGAAGCCGTGCTCGCTGTCCGGGGCCAGGCCGGTGATCTCGCCGTTGGCATGGACGCGGCCGTTGACCACGGTGAAGGTGACGTTGCCGCGCACCTGGCTGCCTTCGGTCGGGGCCAGTTCGGCGGTGGCGGTGTTGCCGGCCGCGGTGACGTTGCTGCCGGCCTCGGCCGGCACTGCCGGGGCGTCGGCGGTGGCGCCCGGCTGCGGCGCAGGCGCCGGCTCCTGCTGCTGGCAGGCGCCGAGACCGGCGACGACGAGGGCGGCGAACAGGGCGGTATGGATCTGGCGCATCGGAAGCTCCTTGCGATGGGGGAAAACCAGCGGAGAACGCAGTCTCCGCGAGAACGGACGATCAGCGCGTGACGCGGACCAGGCCGCAGGCCAGGCGCGCACCGGCGTTGCCGGTGGGCTGGCTCTGGTAGTCGTCGGGATCGGCGTGCACGATCACCGCGCGGCCGGCGATGTCGTTGGCGGCGGTGCCGCCCAGGGTCACGCCGCGCAGGTGCACGTTGACCCGCGCCACGCCCTCGGCGTCGGCCTCGATGTTGTCCATGTCGCCGGCATGGTGGGCGCCGTGCCCGGCGCGTCCGTGCGGCGCCGCGGCCGGATTGAAATGGCCGCCGGCGCTGCTGGCGTCGACCGCGCTGCAGTCGCCGCGTTCGTGCACGTGGAAACCGAACCGTCCCAGCGGCCGCAGGCCGCCGACCTCGCCGGCGATGTGCACGCCATCGCCCATCGGCGCGATCTCCAGACGTCCGCTGACCCGGCTGCCGGAGGCGGAGGCCAGCACCACCACCGCCTGCTGCGCGGTGCTCACCGCGGGCGGCGGCGGCGGAGCGGCCGGTCGCTCCGGCGGCGTGGTGCCGCAGGCGGCCAGGGCCAGGACGATCGGGACGACGGCAAGACGCATGCGGCGCTATCTCTTCACGAAGACATGGTCGGCGAGGATAGGCCAGGCACCGGTTCAGGGCGAATGAAGCCGGTGCCGCCGGCTGATCGCGCGTTCACGATCGCGCCGGACGGGGTGCGGCAGCCGGCGGTCAGCGACGGCGACGGCCGGGCCCGAGCTTGCGGGTGACCGTGTTGCGACCGACACCGAGCAGGCTGGCCGCTTCGGTGCGCCGCCCGCCGGTGTGCTGCAGGGCCGCGCCGAGCAGCGCCTGGTCGAAGCGGTCGCGCGCCTCGGCATGCAGGTCGCGGGCACCGGCCTGCAGGCAGGCCAGCGCCCATTGCCCGAGCTGCCGGTCCCATTCGGCCGGGCCGGCGCTGCTGGGCGGCAGCGCGGCGACCGGCGCCTGGATGCCGTCCAGGTCCTCGACGGTGATGGTCTCGCCCGGGGCCAGCGCGGCCAGGCGCCAGCACACGTTCTGCAGCTCGCGCACGTTGCCGGGCCACTCCAGCGCCTGCAGCGCGCGCATCGCCGCCGCGTCGAAGCGCTTGGCCGGCGCGCCGAGCTTGCGCGCGGCGCGGTGCAGGAAGGTGTCGGCCAGGGTCGGAATGTCGCCACGCCGCTCGCGCAGCGGTGGCAGCTGCAGCCGCACGACGTTGAGCCGGTGCAGCAGGTCGGCGCGGAAGCGGCCCTGCTGGACCAGCGCCTCGAGGTCCTGGTGGGTCGCGGCGATCACGCGCACGTCGACCCGGATCAGCTCGCGCCCGCCGACGCGGAAGAACTCGCCCTCGGCCAGCACGCGCAGCAGGCGGGTCTGCAGCGAGGCCGGCATGTCGCCGATCTCGTCCAGGAACAGGGTGCCGCCATCAGCCTGCTCGAAGCGGCCCACGTGGCGGCGCTGCGCGCCGGTGAACGCGCCGGCCTCGTGGCCGAACAGCTCGCTTTCCAGCAGTTCGGCCGGGATCGCGGCGGTGTTGAGCGCGACGAACGGCCCCTTCGCGCGCGGCGACTCGCGGTGCAGCGCGCTGGCCACCAGTTCCTTGCCGGTGCCGGTCTCGCCGGTGATCAGCACCGACAGCGGCGCCTGCGCCAGCCGGCCGATCGCGCGGAACAGGGCACGCATCGCCGGGGTGTCGCCGATCAGGTCCGCGCCACCGTCGGGCAGCACCACCGGCGGTGGTTCGGCCGGCGCCTGGGCCGCGTCCTCGGCCGGCAGGGTGCGCGCGGCCAGCGCGACCGCGTCGTCCAGGTCGAACGGCTTGGACAGGAATTCGTGCGCGCCGCCGCGGAACGCGCTGGCGGTGCTGGCGACGTCGGTATAGGCCGACATCACGATCACCGGCAGTTGCGGATGCGCCGCCTTGAGCCGGTCGAGCAGGACCAGGCCATCCTCGCCCGGCATGCGCACATCGGTGAACAGCAGGTCGGGCGCGCCACGCACGCGCAGCGCGGCCAGCGCGCTGGAGGCATTCTCGAAGCCGTCGACCTCGTAGCCGGCGTCGCGCAGCGCGGTGGCCAGCACGAAGCGGACCGACCGGTCGTCGTCGACCACCCAGACGCGTCGGTTGTCGGAATTCATGCGCTGATGCCTCCTGCATCGGGTTCGGCCTGCGGCAGCAGCAGGGTGAAGACGGTATGCCCCGGACGGGAACGGAAGGTCAGCGAGCCGCGGTGCTCGCGTGCGACCTGGTGGGCCAGGGCCAGGCCCAGGCCGCTGCCCTCGGCGCGGCCGCTGACCAGCGGCAGGAACAGGTGCTCGGCCAGTTCCTCGGGCACGCCGCGGCCGTCGTCGACGATCTCCACCCGCAGCGCGCGCGCGTGCAGGTGGTCGCGGATGTGCAGGCCGCTCTCGACCCGGGTGCGCAGCACGATGGTCGATGCGCCGGCCTGCAGGGCGTTGCGGACCAGGTTCCAGACCGCCTGGGTGAGGCGGTCGGCGTCGCCGGCCAGCTCGGGAATGGACGGGTCGTAGTCGCGCTGCACGCGGACCGACCAGCCGCCTTCGGTCTCGGCCAGGCGCAGCACGCGTTCGAGCACGGCGTGGATGTTCAGCGGCGCATGCGGGCGCTGCGGCGACGGCGACATCAGCTGCTCGACCAGCTGGCTGAGCCGGTCGATCTCGGCGCCGATCAGGTCGATGAGCTCGCGCTCGCCGGGGTCCTGGTCGTGCCGCGTGCCGGCGCGGCGTGCGAGCAACTGCGCCGCCCCCTTGAGCCCGGCCAGCGGATTGCGCAGTTCGTGGGCCAGGCCCTTGAGCGCGGCCTGCAGCGCGCCGGGCAGGCGCTGGGCGGGATCGTCGGTGGAAAACCCGTCCACCGGATGCGCCTCCAGCAGCCAGCCATCGCCGAAGCGGGTCACCCAGCCATCGGCGAAACACGGCTGCTCGCCGGGCATGCCCATCGCGGTCCTGTGCAGGCGCAGCACTTCGCGGTCGTTCTGGTCGAGAAAGCGGGCCAGCGACTCGCCTTCCAGCTCCAGCGCGGCCAGCGGCTGGCCGAGCAGGCGCCGCGCGCCGACGCCGAGCCAGCGCGGGAACGCCTGGTTGAGGCCGACGATGCGCGCCTGTCCGTCGGTCCAGGCGACCGGCGTGGTCAGGTGATTGAGGGCGGGAAGCTCGGCCATGTCGCTCATTGCACCAACTTAGTGCATTCGGGCGCGCGCAGCGAGCGGCATCCACAGGCCGGCCGGCCCGCTCGGGCAGCACCCGGACCCCCGCCGACACCGGTGCGGTGGTGCCGGGGACGCAGGGTCCTGCGGCGCCGGCCAGGGCCGGTACCGGGATGCTGGCGGTCGGTCGTCATGGAGCTCACCTCGCGACGGCGGATGGCGGATGCGCCCCCTGCGGCACACAGCGCTGGAGACGCCACGGCACCGGGCCGCGGCCTCCAGACTCGGACCGGTCCGTGGCGTCGGGGCCACGGACCGGATGTCGCTCAGCCTTCGTAGGCCCGCTCGCCGTGCGAGCTGATGTCCAGGCCTTCGCGTTCGGCTTCCTCGCTGACGCGCAGGCCGAACAGCACCTTGGTCAGCAGCATGATCACGCTGGTGACGATGGCGCACCAGGCGATGGTGACCAGCACGCTGAAGGTCTGCGCCCACACCTGCGCGCCGATCGACACGTCGATGCCGGTGCCGCCCAGCGAGGCATCGCTGAACACGCCGGTGAGCACCGCGCCGACGATGCCGCCGATGCCGTGCACGCCGAACACGTCCAGGCTGTCGTCCGCGCCCAGCAGGCGCTTCAGACCGTTGACGCCCCACACGCAGATCACGCCGGCGGCCAGGCCGATGACGATCGCGCCCATCGGGCCGACGCTGCCGGCGGCCGGAGTGATGCCGACCAGGCCGGCGATCGCGCCGGAGGCACCGCCCAGTGCCGACGGCTTGCCCTTGGCGATCGCTTCCACCAGGGTCCAGCCGACCACGCCGGCGGCAGTGGCCACCATCGTGTTGATCATCGCCAGCGACGCGGCGGCGTCGGCGGCCAGCGCCGAGCCGGCGTTAAAGCCGAACCAGCCCACCCACAGCAGCGAGGCGCCGATGAAGGTGTAGGGCACGCTGTGCGGCTTCAGCGCTTCCTTGCCGTAGCCCAGGCGCTTGCCCAGGAAGTACGCGCCGATCAGGCCCGCGACGCCCGCGTTGATGTGGACCACGGTGCCGCCGGCGAAGTCGATCACGCCCTTGTGCGCCAGGAAGCCGGCCTCACCGCTCCACACCATGTGCACCATCGGCAGGTAGCCGAAGGTGACCCACAGCACGGAGAAGAACAGCACGGCCTTGAACTTGATGCGCTCGGCGAACGAACCGACGATCAGCGCGGTGGTGATGCCGGCGAAGGTCGACTGGAACACGATGAACAGGAACTCGGGCAGGCCGCCGGCATCGGTGTCGGGCGTGATGCCCTTCAGGAACGCCTTCTCGGTGAACGAGCCGAAGAACGCATTGCCCTCGGTGAACGCGGCGCTGTAGCCGTAGGACACCCAGACCAGCACGACCACCGAGTACACCACCAGCACCTGCATCAGCACCGACAGCACGTTCTTCGAGCGGACCATGCCGCCGTAGAACAGGGCCAGGCCGGGCACGACCATCAGCAGGACGAGCAGGGTCGAGGTCAGCATCCAGGCGACGTTGCCACTGTCGAAGGCCGGCGCTTCGGCGGCCGCTTCTTCAGTGGCTTCGGCGGCCGCGACGACGGTCTCGGCCGCTGCCGCTTGGGCAACCTCGGCGGAGGCGACCGCCGCATCGGCCGCGACGTCCGCGGTCTCCGCGGCAGCCTCGGTGGCGGCCTCGGCAGGCGGCGCGCTGGCCTCCTGGGCGACGGCGTTGCCGGCGAATGCGGTGGTCGCCAGCGCGGTCACCAGCATCAGCAGGCAGACGGAATAGAACCGGGTCTTCCACCCGGCCAGGAAACGGATGTTCATGGGCTCACTCCGGGTGATGGTTAGATCGCGTCGGCGCCGATTTCGCCGGTACGGATGCGGATGACCTGCTCGACGGCGGTGACGAAGATCTTGCCGTCGCCGATCTTGCCGGTGCCGGCCGACTGCTGGATCGCTTCCAGCACCGCGTCCAGGCGGTCGTCGGTGACGACGGTTTCGATCTTGATCTTGGGCAGGAAATCGACGACGTACTCGGCGCCGCGGTACAGCTCGGTGTGGCCCTTCTGGCGCCCGAAGCCCTTGACTTCGGTCACGGTGATGCCCGACACGCCAGCCTGGGCGAGTGCTTCGCGCACTTCGTCGAGCTTGAACGGCCGGATGATGGCGGTGATCAGTTTCATGTTCATATCCCGATGGTGGTGGGACCGGCCGCGCGGGCCGGGCGATTCGGAACATCGGCCACGGTCGACCAGGCCCGGTGGGCCTGGTGTTCCGTCCAACATGGCCGCCCCGTGCTGGCGGCGGCTTACTGATTCGCAGGCTGCATGCGACTTCTGTGGGGGAGGTCTGGCAGGCCCTTGAATCGTCTCTCTTCCCCTGTGCTGCTTCTCTCTCCCGCGGCCCGCACCGGCACCTGCCGCTGCGGACGTCGCATGGACGGCTCCCCAGCCGTCCATGCCTCACTCACGGCATCAGTTGCCGTAGTACAGCTGGTATTCCAGCGGGTGGGTGGCCGCGCGGAACTTGGTGACTTCCTGCATCTTCAGCGCGATGTAGCCGTCGATGAAATCGTCGGAGAACACGCCACCGGCCTTGAGGAAGTCGCGGTCGGCGTCCAGCGCCTCGAGCGCCTGGTCCAGGCTCGAGCACACCTTCGGGATCTCCTTCTCTTCTTCCGGCGGCAGGTCGTACAGGTCCTTGTCGCTCGGCGCGCCCGGGTCGATCTGGTTCTTGATGCCGTCCAGGCCGGCCATCATCAGCGCAGCGAAGGTCAGGTAGCCGGACTGCAGCGGATCGGGGAAGCGCATCTCGATGCGGCGCGCCTTCGGGTTGGACACCCACGGGATGCGGCACGAGGCCGACCGGTTGCGGGCCGAGTAGGCCAGCATCACCGGCGCCTCGAAGCCCGGGACCAGGCGCTTGTAGCTGTTGGTGCCGGCGTTGGTGAAGGCGTTGATCGCCTTGGCGTGCTTGAAGATGCCGCCGATGTACCACAGCGCCAGCTGCGACAGGCCGCCGTAGCCGTCGCCGGAGAACAGGTTCTTGCCGTCCTTGGCCAGCGACTGGTGCACGTGCATGCCGCTGCCGTTGTCGCCGACGATCGGCTTGGGCATGAAGGTGGCGGTCTTGCCGTTGCGGTGGGCGACGTTGCGGATCACGTACTTCATCCGCAGCAGCTCGTCGGCCTTCTTGACCAGGGTGCTGAACTTGGTGCCGATCTCGCACTGGCCGGCGGTCGCCACTTCGTGATGGTGGACCTCGACCTCGATGCCGACTTCTTCCAGGGTCTTGCACATCTCGGCGCGCAGGTCGTGCAGCGAGTCGGTCGGCGCGCACGGGAAGTAGCCGCCCTTCACGCCCGGACGGTAGCCGCTGTTGCCGCCTTCGTACTCGGTGCCGGTGTTCCACGC
Organism: Xanthomonas sp. XNM01; assembly: GCF_014851915.1. Classification (GTDB taxonomy): domain Bacteria; phylum Pseudomonadota; class Gammaproteobacteria; order Xanthomonadales; family Xanthomonadaceae; genus Pseudoxanthomonas. The sequence continues at coordinate 204,534 of NZ_JACVAP010000005.1, read as the reverse complement.
CGCTTCTTCGGATTCGATCTTGAAGAAGGTGTGGCCCATCTCGTTGGCGAAACGGATCGAATCGAAGATGAAGAATTCCGGCTCCGGACCGAAGAAGGCCAGGTCCGCGATGCCGGAGGACTTCAGGAAAGCCTCGGCGCGCTTGGCGATGCCGCGCGGGCAGCGGCCGTAGCCCTGCATGGTGGCCGGGTCGAGGATGTCGCAGGTGATGACCACGGTCGGATCGGCGGTGAACGGATCCAGGTAGGCGCTGTCGGCATCCGGCATCAGGACCATGTCCGACTCGTTGATGCCCTTCCAGCCCGAGATCGAGGAGCCGTCGAACATCTTGCCTTCCTCGAACAGCGCCGGCTCGACGATGTTGGCGGGGAAGGTCACGTGCTGCTCGACCCCGCGCATGTCCACGAAACGCAGGTCGACGTACTCGACCTTGTTGTCCTTGATCAGCTTCTCAACGGTTTCCACGGACATCGCTAACAACCTCGGGTTGATGGGTACGAACCCTGTAGCACGGCCCGTGCCAACTTTCCGGCATGCACAAGTCATTGATTTGAATGAATGATGCCGTTCGCTTTGGTGCCGATGCACCATCTTGGCGCACTCCATGCGGGCGCCGTACGCCCCACTTTGGTGCACATTGAAGTTCATGGACGCTGGCGTATGCTGGCCGCCGCCTTTCGCTGCCCCATCTCCATGCACGATCTGTTCGCGGCCCTGCTGCTCGGCATCCTCGAAGGACTGACCGAATTCCTGCCGGTGTCCAGTACCGGCCACCTGCTGATCGCCCAGCATTGGCTGGGCGAGCGCTCGGACTTCTTCAACATCGTGATCCAGGCCGGTGCGATCCTCGCCACCACCCTGGTGTTCCGCCGCCGCCTGTGGGGCCTGGCGACCGGCTGGAACGACCCGGTGCTGCGCGACTACGCGCTCAAGCTGTCGGTCGCGTTCCTGGTCACCGCCCTGGTCGGCCTGCCGGTGCGGCTGGCCGGCTGGGAGCTGCCGGAGACGGTGACCCCGGTGGCGATCGCGCTGATCCTGGGCGGCATCTGGATGCTGGCGGCCGAGCACTACGCCGGCAAGCTGCCAGACAGCGCGGTGATCACCTGGAAGGTCGCGATCGCGGTCGGCCTGGCGCAGGTGGTCGCCGGCGTGTTTCCCGGCACCTCGCGCTCGGCCACGACGATCTTCCTGGCGATGCTGCTGGGCCTGAGCCGGCGCTCGGCGGCAGCGGAGTTCGCATTCCTGGTCGGCATCCCGACCATGTTCGCCGCCAGCGGCTACGCCTTCCTGGAGCTGGCCGTGGATGGCACGCTCGGCGACGAGGCCTGGGGCGACGTCGCCGTGGCCTTCGTCGCCGCCACCATCACCGGCTTCATCGTGGTGCGCTGGCTGATGGGCTACATCAAGGCACACCGCTTCACCGGCTTCGCCCTCTACCGGATCGTGCTCGGCGCGCTGCTGTTGCTGCTGATGCCGGCCGGCAGCTGACCGCGGCCCGGCGTCGGCACCCGTTGGCAACCCCCTCCGGGCCGGTCGGCCGTTGGTCTCCCTGTCGGCACTGCGGTGCCAGTCCTGCGAGAAGACACCCATGAAGACGCTGCCCCCGTTTCCGTCGCTGCTCCTGCTGCTGCCGCTGGTCCTGACGGCCTGCGGTGGGTCCGGCGATCCGGCCCCCGCCACACCGCCGGCCGCCTCCGCCCCGGCAACGACAGCGGCCGTGCCCGCGGCCTCGACCGCCGCGACGGCCGCGCTGCTCGGCGGCCACCATTGGCGGCTGATCGAGGCCAGCGATCGCGCAGGCACGCGGATCGACGCGCTGCTGGTGCGGCCGGACGCGCCGGTGCAGCTGGATTTCGTCGACGGCCGCGTCGGGGTGTCCAATACCTGCAACCGGATGTCCGGCGCCTACACCCTGGACGGCGAACGGCTGACCACCGCAGCGATGGCCGCCACCCAGATGGCCTGCGCCGATCCGGCGATCAACGCGCTCGACGCCGCGGTCGGGCAGCGCCTGGAGGGCACCGTCACCGCGCAGATTTCTGCCGGCGAGCCGCCGCGCCTGACTCTGGTCACCGGCGCCGGCGAGCGCCTGGTCTTCGCCGGCCACCCCACCGCGGCCACGCGTTTCGGCGGCACACCCGAACGCCTGTTCCTGGAGGTGGCGGCCGAGACGAAGCCGTGCAGCCATCCGCTGATTCCCGACAGCCAGTGCCTGCAGGTGCGCGAGCTCCGCTACGACGACAACGGGCTGAAGGCCGGCGAGCCGGGCGACTGGCAGCATTTCTACGAGCCGATCGAGGGGTACACGCACGAAGCGGGCATCCGCAACGTGCTGCGCGTCGACCGCTACACCCGCACCGACGTGCCGGCCGACGCCTCGCGCCATGCCTACGTGCTCGACATGGTGGTGGAGTCGGAAAGCGTCCAGCGCTGAGCCGCTGCCGCGGGGAGAAGGAACCCCTGCTCTGCCGGTGCGCTCGTCACGTTTCGGCTGGCACGTCCGTGCAACGAGCGGGCCGGCGTGCGCACCGTGGATGCGCATGCCGGCGGTCATGCCGCTGCTGGACATCGGTGCGGTGGCAGCCGCTACCTGGCACACGCGACCCGAAGGCGGCCCATCGACGGCGACCGTCCTGCAGAACGCGCGCCGTCGCGCAGGTCGACGCGGTGCGCATCATCGCGTGATGCGGCATGCCCGAGCGCAGCCAGGAGCAGGCCGGCTGCGCCCCCATCGGCCGGGCATGCGCGGCGCCGCCGCGCGTGCCCGGCATCCATCACGCCGGCGACGCCGCCGGGTTGAGCGTGTAGGTCCCGTACACCGTCGCCTCGGCCAGCACATGGCCGTGCATCGCCGCGAACACGTCGGCCGCGGTGAAGCGCTCCGGCACCTCCAGCCGGTCCACATCCAGCGCGAACAGGCGGAAGAAGTAGCGGTGCAGGCGCAGGTCGTTGAACGGCGGATACGGACCGTCGTAGCCGCGGTACTCGCCCTGCAGGTCGGCGTTGCCGGCGAACCAGCCGGTGTAGTCGTTCAGGCCCTGGCGTGCGCCGGCAGGCCCGGCAGGCGCCTGCTTGCCGCGCGCAGTGAAGCCAGCGCTGCAGCTGCCCGCGGCGATCGTGCGCAGGTCGGCCGGCAGATCGACGACGGTCCAGTGCACGAAGTCGCCGCGCGGCTGCTCGACCGGGATCTGCAGGTCGTCGCGGCCGACCGTCTCGGGCACCGTCGGCGCGTCCGGATCGATGCACAGCAGCGCGAACGAGCGGGTCCCGGCCGGGACCTCGTCCCAGGCCAGGTGCGGGTTGCGGTTGCCGGCGAAGCCGTCGGGACCACCGGCGGCGAATTCGGCCGCGATCGGGCCGCGGGGTTCGAAACTGTCGCTCCAGATATGCATGGTCTTCTCCTCGGAATCAGGTATCGGAATAGCCGAGCCGCACCGCGACCGGCGTCAGCACGGCGAACGCATCGCCCAGCTCGGCGCCGTAGGCGCGCCAGCGACCGGGCGGCAGGCGCCGCTGTGGCGGGAGCGCCGGCACGTCCGGCACTCCGGCACCCAGCACTTCGGCCAGCTGGTTGATCAGCAGCTGCGGATGCAGCAGCGATTCGTCGACGCGCAGGATCGTCACTGGATACGCGCCGCACTGCTCCAGATCGACCAGCTGGGTCAGCGCCTGCGACAGCCAGTGCGCCGCCGCTGGCGGCTCACCGGGAGCCAACGGCAGTGGGCTGCCGAAGGCCAGCCAGTCGAGCAGCATGTCGCGCGGATCACGAATCGCAGTCAGCAGGCGACCGGTGGGGAGCCCCTCGCGCAGCACCGGCACCAGCGCATTGTCCCACCAGGGCAGCCAGTCGATGACGTGATCGCTGGACGCGCCACGCGCGCGCAGACCATCGCGCCACTGCGCCAGCACCTCGTCACCACGCAGCATCCCATCCACCAGGCGTTGCGCGGTTTCCTTCCATTGCAGGGGGTCGGCAGGAGACGACGGGCCGAAGCGGTCGACCAGTACCGGCGCCCCCAGGCGACCCATGACATCGGCCAGCCGCTCGATGCCCGACCCCGGAGCGCCCCACAGCAGCAAGGTACGCGTCGGCCCCGACATTGCCTCTGCCGGGGCAGATCCGGCCATGTCGGCACGCGTGATCGTCGGCAATGCCATCCGCTGTCCCAGCGGCTCGCGATGCTGCGCGGCCCAGATGCGTACCGCATCCGCGGTACGTGCGTGCCGGTCCAGCAGCCAGCCTTTCCAGCTGCGGAGATCGTGCACGCCGTCGGCCAAGGTACCGGCGATCAGCGCATCCGCACGTTCCATCGCGGCATCCGGCTCGGCGGCCATCATCGATTCGACGATGACCTGTTCGGCCACTACATGGCGGGGGTCGAGCGCGACCAGTGCACGTGCGAAACGCTCCGACTCCGACGCGTCGCCTGCGTGACCGGCGCACATCAGGCCAGCCTCCAGTGCAGGCCCATGCTCGGGCATCGCCGTATTCCAGCGCCGCACCACGTCCAGCGCCGCGGAGCTTCCCGGCACTTCGAGCAGCAGGCGCGTGGCCCAGAGGTCGGAAACCGTCGCATGCGTGGCCAGCGCAGCCTCAAGTGTTGCCTGCGCCTCCTGTCCACCCTCGAGACGCCAGACCGCCAGCAGCGTCTGGAGCACGCGGCGATCGCCCGGGTGCCGTGCCAGCAGGAGGCGGAGATGCAGCAGCGCCTGCGCGGTGCGGCCCGCCTGGAGTTCGTAGGACACCGCGACCAGGCGCAGTTCGTCCGCATCGCCGGCGTCTGCCTGCAGCAGCGGCCCCAGCAGATCGGCCGCTTCGGCCGGACGGCCCTGCAGCTGCGCCAGACGCGCGATCACCGCACGCACCGCATGTTGGTCGGGGCGCGCTTCCAGCAGACGCCGGAACGCCTGTTCGGCGAACGCCCAGTGCCGCTTCGCAAGATAGGCTGCACCCAGAATCGACAGCAATTGCGGATCGCTCCCGAGCGCCTCCATGTTCGATGTCGCCAGCTTCAGGGCACGGTCGACATCACCGCGTCGCAGCGCGATGGCCGCATCGATGGAGATCAACTGCGGATCGCCAGGGGCGATCCGGGTGGCGACCGTTCCAAGACGTTCGGCCTCGTCGACGTCGCCACGCGCAAGCGCGAGCTGCGCCTTGACCACATAGGCCGGGAACAGGTTGGGATCGAGCCCGAGGCTGTGAGCGAGCGCTGCCTGCGCATCATCGAGCTTTCTTACCCGGGCCAGAAGCGCGCCGCGCTGCAGATGCAGCCCGGCGTCGTCGGGCGCCAGTTCGATCGCACGGTCGATGCTGGCGAGGGCCTCCTCGCCAAGGCCGGCCTCCGCCAACACCATGCCCAGCCCGCGCAGTGCATCGACGCTGGTGGGTGCGGTATCGACCCAACCCCTCGCCGTGGCCAGCGCCTCGTCGATGGCGCCGCGCTGGAGGGCGTCGCGAACTCTGTCCTGCATCCGGGTTTTCCAAGCTGAAAACCCGCAGTGTAGCCTGCCCGCTCAACCCGCCGGCAAGGCCGCGCCCAGGCGCTCGGCGACCCAGCGTTCGGCGAAACCGTCGCCACGCAGGCTTTCGACGAAGGCGCAATGGCCGCCCCAGTGCGCGACCTCGAGCCGGGCCGCCTCCGGCAGCGTCCAGCTCCGGAAATGGTCGCAGGGGATCACCGGATCGTCCTCGGCCATCAGGATGTCGGCCGGCACCTGCAGCTCGCGCAGGCGTTCGCCGGCGATCGAGTAGCTGTCGAAGTAGGCGTCCAGGCTGGCGAAGCCGGCGTGGCGCTGCGCCAGCCAGCCCATCAGGCTGCGCATGTCCAACGCCAGTGTCGCATCGTCGTAGGCGTGCAGGTCCGGGAACAGCGCGCGCTTGCGCAGCAGCGAGCTGCGCCACTTGCGGCGGAAGTACCAGTCGTAGATCTGCGGCGCCTGCTCCATGCTCAGCATCGTCGCCGCCGGGTCGACCAGCGGGCAGACCGCGGCGATCCTGCGCAGCGGCAGGCCGGCCACCGCCGCGCGCAGGCCCAGCCGCAGCGCGAAGTTGCCGCCCAGCGAATAGCCGGCCACGACCAGGTCGTGGACGCGGAAGCGGCGCACCATGTCGGCCGCCGCATGCACGACCTCGTCGATGCGGTTGGAGTGGAACAGGTCGCGGTTGAGGTGGTGGGTGTCGCCGTGGTCGCGGAAATTGAGCCGGAACACGTCGAAGCCATCGGCCAGCAGGCGTGCGGCGGTCAGGCGCATGTAACCGGACTCGGCGCTGCCCTCCCAGCCGTGCAGCAGCAGTGCCATCCCGCGCGGCGTGCGCCCGGGCAGCGTGCTGTGCCACCCCTGCAGGCGGACATCGCCACCGCCGTCGAGGATGTGGTCGCTGGTCGAAGCGCCGAGTTCGGCCAGCGCCTGCAGGCCGCGCCGGCGCCGCAGGCTGCTCGACCCCAGCACCGATTGCAGGTGCGGGTTGCGCAGCAGACGTGGCGGCCGGTAGTCGGCGGCATTCAGCATGGGCGGCGTTCCGTGACGTAAGCCGTCATTACTGCACCGCACCACGCGCGCCGCAAGTGCCCGCCGTGCGGTTCAGCGTTCCATCACCGCCAGGATCCGTTCGCGCGACAGCTCGGCCATGCGTCGGCGTCCATCGAGTTCGCCCGGCGGGATCGGCGCCAGGAAGTGCACCTCGGTCAACCGCGCCGGCTCGCCGAGCAGGCGCAGGAAATTGGCGAAGAAGCTCTCCCGCGGGCCGAACGCGACCACGGTCTGCGCGCTGCCGTCGACGCCGTAACGCAACGCCACCGGCTGCACCGGCACCTGCGCCTCGACCGCCGCCTGGAAGATGCGCGCATGGAACGGACCGACCTCCTCGCCGCCGCGGGTGCGCCCTTCCGGGAACACGCCGACGCCCTTGCCTTCGCGCAGGCGCTGGACCATCTGCTCGAGCACGCCGGTGAGCGAGTCGGTGCTGCCGCGCTGGTGATAGATGGTCTGCCCCTGCGTGGCCAGCCAGCCGACCACCGGCCAGTCGGCGATCTCGCGCTTGGCCACGAACCCCATCATCCGCTGGCTGTGCAGCACCTCGATGTCGACCCAGCTGACGTGGTTGGCGACGAACAGGGCGGCACCCTGCAGCGGCGTTCCGAACCGCCGCAGGCGGAACCCGAAGATCCACATCAGCCCGCTCGACCACGCCCTGACCGCGCGGTCGGCAAGCCGCTCGTCGCCGACCTGGCGTGCGGCCAGTGGCGGCAGCAGGCACAGCAGCGTCAACGGCAGGCAGACCAGCAGGTGCAGCGCCAGCAGCGGCAGGCGGAGCAGATAGCGCAGCGGACGCATGACGCCGCCAGCGGTGGCGGCGCGGGTGGGGGGCTGGTTCATGGGCACGCACGATACCGGATGGCCGACGGCTTGCGTATCGGCCATGTCCCCACGCGGCGCCGGCGCGGCGCGGTCAGGCCGCACCGGCCATCGGCACCACCGCCAGGGTCAGCCGCGACACGCAGGTCGGGCGGCCGCGCGCATCCTCGATGCGGATGTCCCAGACCTGGGTGCTGCGGCCGACGTGCACCGCGCGCGCGGTGCCGGTGACGATGCCCTCGTGCACCGCACGCAGGTGGTTGGCATTGATCTCCAGGCCCACCGCCATCCGCTCGCGCGTATCCAGGCACAGGTTGCCGGCGCTGCTGCCCAGGGTCTCGGCCAGCACCACCGACGCGCCGCCATGCAGCAGGCCGTACGGCTGGCGGGTGCGCGGATCGACCGGCATCGTCGCGCGCAGCCAGTCGCTGCCGGCTTCGGTGAAGACGATGCCCAGATGCTCGATCAGCGTCCCCTGCGAGAGGCGGTTGAGGTCGTCGACGGAAACGGGAGCGAGAAAGGCCATCGCGAAGATCCGGGAAGCGGCGAGCCGGGGATTATCGCCCAACGCCGCGCTACAGGATCGGCACCAGTCCCGCACCGAACGCGGTCAGCATCCGGGTGAACAGGGTCTTGGGCCCCATCCGCACCTCGGGGAAATCGCCGACCGGCTGGTAGCACTGGTGGAACCGCGGATCGCGGCGCGGCAGCGGCTGCGGACAGTCCGGGCCGGGCACGAACGCGTAGTTGGTGGCATAGCGCCATGGCCAGATGTCGAGCACCGGCGAGGCCTCCAGCACCTTGCCCATGCTGTAGTTCAGCCCCGACAGCACCGGCGGCTTGACCCGCGGCGCGATCGTCCAGGAGTTGCCCGGCGCGATGTCGCGCTCGATGCTGGCCGCCAGCGCCTGCGCGAACGCCGGATCCTCGATCACCACCACCGCCTCGGTGTTGTAGTTCTCGCTGCGCGGATCGAAGTTGTGGGTGCCGATGATGCCGATCCGGCGGTCGATCACCAGCGACTTGGCGTGCAGGCCCATGCGCGGCCCATCGCGGGTCACCGGCACCGGCCGGTTCGCCGGCCGGCTGGCGCGCAGGAACGACGGCCGGGTCTCGGTGCGCAGCTTGTCCTGCACCTGGCGGTCCTCGCCACCACCGCTCCCGCGGCTGCCGCCCACGCTGCCGCCAGGCAGTTCGCTGCGCGCCACCCTCGACTCGCTCTCGTCGCCCGGCTGCCAGGCCGCCAGCGCCTGGTCGACCGGCGGATCCTCGGGAAACGGCTTGTACTCGAAGATGTCGAACCCCAGCTCGCGCACGTGCCGGCGTTTGTACTTGTAGGTCAGCGCATAGACGATCGGGTTGTCGGTGGCCGCCAGGCTGTTGGTGGACACCCGGACCCGTGGCGCCGACTCGCGCGCGCGCAGCTGCCCGAACAGCGCGCGGGCATGGTCGGACAGCACCAGGTAGGGCGTCTGCAGCAGGATCTCGTCCTGCGCCTGCGCGATCAGTTCGCCCAGCCCGGCCGATCCGGCATTCTCCGGGGTCGGGTCGTCATGGTGCTTCTGCGGCAGGTCGGCCAGGTACTCGACCGCACCGACCGGCAGCGCATGCGCGACCAGGCGCTCGTGCACCACCTGCGGATCGCTGGCCAGCGCCGACATCCGCGCCAGCCGGCCCGGGCGGCGCGGCGTCGCCTCTGGCATGGCCGGCACGCCGGAGTCCAGCAGCAGCCGGCCGATGTCGCGCAGGCGTTCGACCGGCACGCTGCGCGGGTCGTTCCAGTAGGCGTCGAAGTTGCGCTCCATCGCATGCACTTCCGGCCCTGCCACCAGTACGTCGCGGTCGCGGAAGTTGTACTCGCCGTCCCAGTCGTAATAGTCGTCCTGGTAGTTGCGCCCGCCCGCGATGCCGATCGCGTCGTCGACCACCAGCAGCTTGTTGTGCATGCGCTGGTTGAACCGGCGGAAACAGCAGAGCACGCTGGCCGAGTAATGCAGGTAGTTCGGCGTGGCCAGGTCGAAGGTCGGGTTGTAGATCCGCAGTTCGAGATTGCGGTGCGTGCCGGCCAGAGCGCCGAGGATCTTCAGGTCGGCGATCGCCGACAGCTGGTCGATCAGCAGCCGCACGCGCACGCCGCGCCGTGCCGCGGCGATCAGTTCGTCCAGCACCAGGCGGGCGCTGTCGTCCTTGTCGAAGATGTAGGTCTGCAGGTCGATCCGGCGGGTCGCGCTGCGGATCACGTTCAGCCGCGCCAGCAGCGCGTCGCCGCCCTCGTCCAGGATCAGCGCGTAATGCCGCGGCTGGGCGGTGGTCGAATCGGCGAAGGCCTGCCCGGCCAGGGTGCGCAGCGGCGAGCGCTCGGCGCAGCGGTCGGCGCGATCGCAGGTCAGCGCGGTCTCGCGCGCCTCGACCGCGATCGCGACCGCACGCTCGCGCTCGGCCGTCGACAGGGTGCTGCACGCACCGGCCAGCAATGGCGCCAGCAGCACCAGGACGCGGAGGATCGGGTTCACGGCGTCGCGCGCTCCGCCAGCCGTACCTGCATCACGAAGCGCACGCGCTCGGACAGCGCCAGCTGCCAGTCGTCCATGCCGTAGCGGCTGCGGCGGATGTCGCCTTCGACCACCACGTCGCAGTCGTGGCCGGGCCGCGCGCAGGTCGCAGGCTGCATGTCCAGGGTTTCCTCCTTGTGGATGCCGCGCAGGGTCAGGGTGCCGCGCAGTTCGCCGCCGGTGCGCAGCAGCGTGGCCGGATACGGGTCGGAGACGAACTCCATCCACGGATGGCGGACCGTGTCGAAGAAGCGGTCGCTGCGCATCCAGTCGGTGTAACGCGGCCCGCGTGGAATCTCGGCCGCGGCCGTGGCGATGCGCAAGCGTACCCGATGCCGGCCGTCAGGCAAGGTGTCCACGCTGCCCTCGAAGCGCGGGAAGCGACCTTCCAGCCGCTGTCCCAGCCGGGTCCTGACCTCGAACCCGAGGGTGCTGCGGGTCTCGTCGATCCGCTCGACCGGCAGTGGCGCCGGCTCGGCCGAGGCCGCCGCAAGCCCCGGCAGCAGGGCGAGCCAGCAGGCCAGCGCGATCCGCATGGGATCAGGGCCACCAGAAGGCGTCGAGGCGTCCGATCCCCGGTTCGATCGCGGCCTGCGCCGGCAGCGACAGCACCACCACCGCAGCGGTGGGCATGCCGCGGTAGTCGCCGGACTGGCCGCTGTGCAGCAGCGCCACCAGCCGTTCCATGCCGGGATTGTGGCCGACCAGCAGCAGCCGCTCGACGTCCCGGTGGGCATCGACCAGCCCCATCAGCGTGCCGGGCGTGGCCTCGTAGATCGAGGGCTCCAGGCGCTGCTCGACGTAGCCGTTGATGTCGAGCACCGCTTCGAGGGTTTCGCGGGTACGCCGCGCCGGCGAGCACAGGATGCGGTCCGGCAGCAGGCCCTGCTCGGCCAGCCAGCGCCCGGCCGCCTCGGCCTCGGCCAGCCCCTGCGGCGACAGCGGGCGGTCCAGGTCGGCCTGGCCGGGACCGGCGGGTTCGGCATTGGCGTGGCGCAGCAGGATCAGTTGACGCATGCAGGTTCTCCGAGAAATCGTGTCAGGCCCTGGCGAGCCATTTCAGCAAGGGCTCCCAGTCCGCCTGATGATCGCGCACGTGGGCCGACTGATAGTCGAACAGACTGCGCCCCAGGCCGACAAGCACCACGTACGCCTGGGTGTCGCGCAGTTGGGCCACGACCGGGTATGGCCAGGTCCTGAGCATCTCCAGCGCCTGCTGGGACGCGTTGGTCCAGGGCTTGGTCCGGTTCAGCACCAGCCCGACCGGCAGCTTGCGCGCATGCACGCGCTGCACCTTGGCCAGGGTGTTGAGGAAGCCGACCGTGGCCTCGATGTCCAGCGCCGACGGCTGGACCGGCACGACGATCGCGTCGGCATGTTCGATGAAGTGCTCCAGGTCCTCGGCCAGCGCGCCGGCGGGCGCATCGATGACCACCTGGTCGGCGTCGTCCGGCAGCCAGGTCCGCCAGGCGCGCCGGCGGCTGGCGTCGATCGGCAGGACCGCGCTGTCCAGGGCGGCCCGGCGTTCGGCCCAGCGGGTGGCCGAATGCTGCGGATCGGCGTCGGCCAGCACCGTGCGTCGGCCCTGCAGCGCGGAGTGCGCCGCCAGATGGGTGGCGATGGTGGTCTTGCCCACCCCGCCCTTGGAACCGGCCACCAGGATCGTCTTCATCTACGGGTTCTCCGGACAGGCTGGGCGCAGGGTACACCGCGGCCGGTGAGGGCGGTAGGAAGGCCGGCCGGCCTGCTATCGTGGCCGCCCCACGCACCGGATGCGCCATGAGCCAGCTGCAGGACCTGACCGCCCTGATCCGCGCCAACACCGCGCTGATCGTCATCGAAACCCTCGATGAGGACCGGGTGGTCGACCTGTTCCGGCAGGCGCTGATGCAGACCTGGCGCGCGCTGCACCGCTGGACGATCACCGAGGGCCTGCGCCGCCTCGACCTGGACCGCGAGGACGCCGCCGAGGGCCCGCCCGATGCGAGCTACGCGCTGCACGCGATCCGCCAGGCGCCGCAGCGCGGCATCTACCTGCTGCTCGATTTCCACCCCTACCTGGGCTACGCCAGCCACCAGCGCCTGCTGCGCGACATCATCCAGCGCCGCGGCTGCGAGCCGCATGTGGTGGTGCTGGTCGGGCGCAAGGTCGAGCTGCCGGCCGACCTGGAACCGCTGGCGGTGCGCTTCGTGCCGCGTCTTCCCGATGCCAACGCGCTGCTGAAGATGGTCCGCGAGGAGGCCACCGCCTACGCGCGCGAGCATGGCGGACGCCGGGTCGAAGCCGAGGAGGACGCGGTCCGCCAGATCGTGCGCCACCTGCAGGGCCTGGACCTGACCGATGCGCGCCGCATCGCCCGCCAGCTGATCCATGCCGACGGCGCGCTGACCGCCTCCGACCTGCCGCAGCTGGCAAAGCTGAAGTTCGAGCTGCTCAACCGCAGCGGCCACCTGCATTACGAATACGACACTGCCGGCATGGACGAGGTCGCCGGTGCGCGGCGACTCAAGCGCTGGATCGGCCAGCGCCGGCCGGTGTTCGCCGCGGCCAGTCCGCCGCCCGGGCTGGAGCCGCCGAAGGGCGTGCTGCTGCTGGGCGTGCAGGGCTGCGGCAAGTCGTTGCTGGCCAAGGCCATCGCCGGCGGCTTCGGCGTACCGCTGCTGCGTCTGGATTTCGGCACGCTGTACGCCAAGTACCACGGCGAGACCGAGAAGAACCTGCGCGATGCGCTGGCATCGGCCGACCAGCTGGCACCTTGCGTGCTGTGGATCGACGAGATCGAGAAGGGCCTGGCCGGCGACGGCGGCGACAGCGATGGCGGCGTGTCGCGGCGCGTGCTCGGCTACCTGCTGACCTGGATGGCCGAGCGCAGGACGCCGGTGTTCCTGGTGGCCACCGCCAACCAGGTCCAGCACCTGCCGCCCGAACTGCTGCGCAAGGGCCGCTTCGACGAGATCTTCTTCGTCGACCTGCCCGATGCCGACACCCGGGTCGAACTGCTGCGCCTGCATCTGCGCAACCGCGGACTGGATCCGGACGGCTTCCAGCTGCCGGCGCTGGCCGCGGCCGCCGACGGCTTCTCCGGCGCCGAGATCGAGCAGGCCATCGTCTCCGGCCTGTACGCCGCGCACGCCGAACAGCGGCTGCTGGACACCCCGCTGCTGATGGACGAACTGCGCAGCACGCGGCCGCTGTCGGTGGTGATGGCCGAACAGGTCGCAGCGCTGCGCGCCTGGGCGGCCGAGCGGACCGTACCGGCGGATTGAACGCCGGCAGGGCGCTGGCCGGCGCCATGCCGGCCAGCAGCCGCGGCTCAATCGCCCCGCGCCGCCTCGGGTTCCGACTCGCGCCCCTTGACGATCAGCCTCCGCAGGCGTGCATCGTCAGGCAGCCAACCGTCCGGCGCCTGACGCGGCAGACCGGCGGCTGCGAGGCGATCGCCCAGCGCGGCAAGCTCGCCGGCCTCGATGAAACGTTCGAAGTAGTCCAACGGCAGGACCTCGCCAGGCACGACCGGCACGTGCTGACGCAGCCAGGCATTCTGCCGCAGGCGCTCGCGCCAGACGTGCCGATCCGCCTGGTCGGTCTGCAACCCGGAGAGCTCGACGCCCGACACCACGGCAATCGATGCCTCCATCAGCGAACGACCTTCCGCCAGACGCGCATACACGCGCAGGCAATCGTCGCGCCGCTCCTGCGCGTCGGCCCGGCAGAACCGCGTCAGGTGCGCGGTGGCGGGGAGAACGAACGCCGTTGCAACAGCCAGCGCGCTGACACCAGCGACATCTGCCACCGTCACCGGGCGGCCGAAATCGAACAGTTCGCCCGCCATCCCGGCCACCTCCGGACTCGGTGCAGGTGCCTGCATCGCCAGCAGTTCGGCGTACAGCAGACGCGTCCAGCCGTTGAACGGATCGAGCACGCGGTCACTCTCCACGGCCGCATGCAGATGCGCGGCTGCGGCGGACGCGTCGCCGCGCCCGATTGCCGCGGACAGCGCCAACAGCCGCACGTCCAGATCCTCGCCGACAAGCCCCTTCAGCGCGGCCAGGACAGTCTCCTGATCGCAGGCCGGATCGGTGCTGCAGCGGGTAGCCTGAAGCCACAGCACCAGCGGATCGCCGGTTCCCAGCGTCACGGCGCGCGCAAGCCAGACGTCCCGCGGCAGCTCCTCGCTGCTGCCATCGGGCGCCATCGCCATCGGCGACAGCAGTGCCGCAACCGCCAGGCCGCGCGCATCGTCTGCGGCGGCCAACCCACGCAGATGCGCGCAGACCGCCTCGGCATGGGCTGTCTGCCATTCAATCAGCAGCGGCGGCAGCGCATCATCTTCGGACGCCGATCCCACTGCCGGCGCCACGTGCACTGGCGCGGCCACTGGCACCACCGGATCAGACGCCGCAGCGTCAGCCGCGATCAGCAACGCGGCGATGCATCCGACCAGCATCCCATGTCGACGCCGCATGCCCTGTTCCCCCATCCACCGACGCCTTGTCCAGTGCATGCGATGACGGTAGCACCCGGCCCAAACGGGTGCGTGCGGCAGCGCTCAACCGGGCAGCCGTGCCAGCAGCCAGGCCCACGCCGGCAGCGTGACCAGGCACAGCACGATCCCATAACCGACCAGCGCGGCGGCCAGACGTGGCGCCAGCCCATGCGCCATCGCGAGCGCGGCGGCCGAGATCATCGTCGGCATCGCCGACTCCAGCACGTTCGCGCGCAGCATCAGGTCCTGCATCCCGAACAGCAGCGACAGCGGCAGCGCGATGGCCGGCATCACCAGCAGCTTCAGCACCAGTCCGGTCGCCAGTGGTCCCAGCTCCTCGCGTGGCAGCCGCAGCCGGATCGACAGGCCCACCGCCAGCATCACCAGCGGCAGCATCGCCTCGGACAGGCGGCGCAGGCCCGCGCCGATCCAGTCCGGAGGCTGCGCCGGCATCACGGTGAGCCCCAGCAGCAGCGCCCACAGCGGCGGGAACCGGACGATGCGCAGCAGGATCGTGCGGGCATCGGGCGGGGTGTCGCCGCTGTAGCGGGCGCAGACGTACAGGCCGACGGTGGACAGCAGCACGAAGGTGCCGAACTGGTCGTAGACCACCGCGTACTGCACCGCGTCCTCGCCCAGCAGCGCGCGTATCATCGGATAGCCGATGAAGCTGGAATTGCACAGGCCGACGCACAGCAGCAGCACCGCGTACGCGTCGCGGCGGAATCCCCACAGCCGCGCGGCCAGCCACACCAGCCCCCAGGTCGCGATCATCAGCAGCCACGGCGTGGCGGCCACGCCCAGCAGCGACGCGTGCATCTGCAGGCGCGGCACGTAGAGCAGCACCGCCGCCGGCAGGCAGACGTACAGCACCACCAGGTTGAGCACCTCGGACGCGTTGCCGGGCAACAGCGAGGTGCGCCCCATGGCCATGCCGAGCGCCAGCATGGCCAGGATCAGGGCAAAGGCATCAAGCGCCATCGGGACACGGATCCGGTCGGGCGACGCCGTGTGCGTCAGCGGAAGTCTGCGCGGCCCCGAGGACGCACCGCAAGCCGGCGATCATCGTGGGCTTCGGCGTCATGCGACGGACACCGACTGCGGCCGCCACCCGGGACGGCCGCGAGCGGTCGCAATGTCAACTACTCAGGGCCATGTCGGCGGGTTGGCGTTCCACGCTTCGAACACTTCGCCGAGCACCTTGCGTTCCTCGTCCGTCCATCCGGGAAGCAGAGAGGGGAAGTTCGCCGGATCGCGCCAGGCCGTCGGCTCGGTACGCGCGGCCGCCGCATACCAGCGGACCGCTTCATCGCGCCGGCCAAGCGTCCAAAGCACCAGCGCCAGCGTCGGCGGTTGCCATGCGGGCGCCGTTGGCCACCCTCCCAGCAGCATCGCCCACTGGTCGAGCGCGGCCTGCGGCTGCCCTGCACGGTAGAGGTCCCAGCCATGGTTCCAGGTCACCGCACGCAGCATCCTGGCGTTGCCGCGTGCCACCTGCTGCGCGGCGCGGTAGAGCTCGCCCCCCAGTTCCTGGCGTCCGTCCTGCATCGCGATCCGGGCGAGCTGGGCCCGGGATTCGGCATCCTGCGGCCTTCGCTGCACGTTAGCGGCAAGCCGGTCGACGACCGCATCCCCTTCTCCCGGTACTGCGACGATCGCGCGGGTCGTGCTCGCGTCCTGGTCGAAATAGAACTCCTTGGGCTCCGACAGCGTCTGCGCGTGCCCGAGAATGCAGTAGAGCGCCAACCCGAAGGCAAGCGGGATCCGCAACGTCTTCACTCATGTCCCCCGACAGTAGAGGCCTCCCCGGCCTGGCCCACACCATACCAGCGCAGGCACGCGGCGTGTCCGCGGCCTGCACGGGCCGACTTGATATCATCGCGCGCGTCCATGGCCGGCCTCGTTCGGCCTGCCAGCCGCCAGGGCCAGCCATGACCAGTACCGCAGCATTGACTTCGCCAGACTCCGCCGACTTCCCGCAGCTCGACCTCGATTACGGTCTCGAGCACAAGTACACCCGCAGCAACGGCCGCATCTATCTGAGTGGCGTGCAGGCGCTGGTGCGCCTGCCGCTGATGCAGCGGCTGCGCGACCAGGCCGCCGGCCTCGACACCGGCGGCTTCGTCAGCGGCTACCGCGGCAGCCCGCTGGGCGGCTTCGACCTGGAGCTGTGGCGTGCGCGCAAGCACCTGGAGGCGGCGAAGGTGCGCTTCCAGCCCGGCCTCAACGAGGACCTCGGCGCGACCATGGTCTGGGGCACGCAGCAGACCAACCTGTTTCCCGGCGCCAATGTCGATGGCGTGTTCGGCATGTGGTACGGCAAGGGCCCGGGCGTGGACCGCTGCGGCGACGTGTTCAAGCACGGCAACGCCGCCGGCACCTGGAAGCATGGCGGCGTGCTGGCGCTGGCCGCCGACGACCATGCCTGCCGCAGCTCGACCCTGCCGCACGGCAGCGAGGACGAGTTCGTCAGCGCGATGATGCCGGTGCTCAACCCGGCCGGGGTGCAGGACATCCTCGACCTGGGCCTGGTCGGCTGGGCGATGAGCCGTTACACCGGCCGCTGGATCGGCTTCAAGACCATCGCCGAGACCGTCGAGTCGTCCGCCTCGGTGGATGTGGATCCGTTCGCGCGCCGGATCGTGCTGCCGGAGGACTTCGAACTGCCGCCGGGCGGGCTCAACATCCGCTGGCCCGACCCGCCGCTGGACCAGGAGATGCGGCTGCACCGCTACGCGGTGGCCGCCGCGCAGGCGTTCGCCCGCGCCAATGGCGTCGACAAGGTGGTGATGGACGCGCCGCAGGCGCGGCTGGGCATCGTCACCACCGGCAAGAGCTACCTCGACGTGCTGCAGGCACTGGAATACCTGGGCCTGGACGAGACCGCCTGCCGCGACATCGGCATCCGCGTCTACAAGGTCGGCATGACCTGGCCGCTGGAACCGCAGGGCATCGCCCGCTTCGCGCAGGGACTCGAGGACATCATCGTCGTCGAGGAAAAGCGTGCTTTCATCGAGCGGCAGATGAAGGAACAGTTCTACAACTGGCCGGCCAGCGCCGGCCGCCGCCCGAGCATCGTCGGCAAGTACGACGAGGCAGGCGAATGGATCCTGCCGTCCACCGGCGAGCTGACCCCGGCCACGATCGCCGGCGTGATCGGCCGCCGCATCCAGCGTTTCTTCAGCACCGAGTCGATCGAGCAGCGCCTGCGCTGGATGGACGAGAAGGAAGCGGAGATGGCGCTGCCACGCGCCAACTTCCCGCGCGTGCCGCACTACTGCTCCGGCTGCCCGCACAACACCTCGACCGTGGTGCCCGAAGGCTCGCGCGCGCTGGCCGGCATCGGTTGCCATTACATGGTGACCTGGATGGACCGGGCCACCGACACCTTCACCCACATGGGCGGCGAAGGCGTGACCTGGGCCGGGCAGGCGCCGTTCACCGACACCCCGCACGTGTTCCAGAACCTGGGCGACGGCACCTATTTCCACAGCGGCTCGCTGGCGATCCGCCAGGCGGTCGCGGCGAAGGTGAACATCACCTACAAGATCCTCTACAACGACGCGGTCGCGATGACCGGCGGCCAGCCGGTCGACGGCACCCTGACCGTGCCCGACATCGCCCACCAGATGCGGGCCGAGGGCATCGACACGATCGTGCTGGTCAGCGACGAGATCGGGAAGTGGTCCCGGCGCGAGCTGTTCCCGCCCGGCGTCGAGTTCTTCGACCGCGCCGAGCTCGACGACGTGCAGAAGCGCCTGCGCACGATCAAGGGCGTGTCGATCCTGATCTACGACCAGACCTGCGCGACCGAGAAGCGGCGCCGGCGCAAGCGCGGCAGGCTGGAAGACCCGCAGAAGCGGGTGATGGTCAATTCGCTGGTCTGCGAAGGCTGCGGCGACTGCGGCAGGAAGAGTTTCTGCGTATCGGTGCTGCCGAAGGAGACCGAGTTCGGGCGCAAGCGCGAGATCGACCAGTCCAACTGCAACAAGGACTATTCCTGCGTCGAAGGCTTCTGCCCCAGCTTCGTCACCGTGCACGGCGGCAAGCCGCGCAAGGGTCGCAAGATCGATGCGGCAACGCTGCTCGACACCCTGCCCGCACCGGTGTTCCGCAGCGACCTGGCCCAGCCCTGGAACATCCTGATCACCGGCGTCGGCGGCACCGGCGTGGTCACCATCGGCGCCCTGCTCGGCATGGCCGGCCACCTGGAAGGCAAGGGCGCGACCGTGCTCGACCAGACCGGCCTGGCACAGAAGGGCGGCGCGGTCACCACCCACATCCGCATCGCGCGCGCACCGGCCGACATCCACGCCGTACGCATCGCCGCCGGCGAGGCCGACCTGGTGCTGGGCTGCGACATGGTCGTGGTCAACGACTACTGGGCGCTGTCCAAGGTCCGCGGCGAACGCTCGGAAGTGGTGCTCAACACCTACGAGGCGATGCCGGGCACCTTCACCACACGGCCGGACATGCAGTTCCCGGCCAGCGACATCATCGCCGGCGTGCGCGTCGCGCTCGGCGGGCGCGAGCCGCTGCTGCTCGATGCCACCCAGTTGGCCACCGCACTGCTCGGCGATGCGATCGCATCCAATCTGTTCATGCTCGGCTACGCCTGGCAGCAGGGCCTGGTACCGCTGTCGTTCGAGGCGCTGATGCGTGCGGTCGAACTCAACGGCGCCGCGGTCGAGATGAACCGGAGCGCGTTCGCCTGGGGCCGGCTGGCCGCGGTCGATCCACAGGCCGTGGCCACTGCGGCGGGCCTGGTGCGCAACCCGACCACTGCCAGCGAGACGCTCGCCGATGGCCTGCATCCGCTGCCGCCGGGCGAGTGGGAAGGCAGCGAATGGGGCAGCACCAGCGCGCCGCAGCCGACCGCAGCCGCGCGCGACTGGCGTGGCCTGCCCGAGCGTGCGCAGGCGGGCCCGTCGCCGGCCTCGCCGCTGGACACCGCCACCGGCGAGATCGCGGCACTGCCGCTGGACGACCTGCGCCTGTCGCGCAGCCTTGACGAGCTGATCGCGCGTCGTGTCGCCTTCCTGACCGAGTACCAGGATGCCGCCTACGCACGTCGCTACGCGGAGCTGGTCGATCGCGTGCGCGGCGCCGAGCAGGCGCGCGCCCCCGGTTCCAGCGCGCTGTCCGAGGCCGTGGCCCGTTATGCATTCAAGCTGATGGCCTACAAGGACGAGTACGAGGTCGCGCGCCTGTACACCAGCGGCGAGTTCCAGCGCCGGCTGCAGCAGCAGTTCGAAGGCGACTACACGCTGCGCTTCCACCTGGCGCCGCCGCTGCTGGCGAAGAAGGACGAGCACGGCCGCCTGAAGAAACAGGAATACGGCCCGTGGGTGCTGACCGCATTCCGCTGGCTGGCGAAGCTGCGCGTGCTGCGCGGCGGCGCGTTCGATCCGTTCGGGCGCACCGCCGAACGGCGCATGGAGCGGCAGCTGATCGCCGACTACATTGCCACCATCGAGCGCCTGCTGCCGACGCTGGATCACGGCAATGCGGAACTGGCCGCACAGATCGCCAGCATTCCCGAGCAGATCCGCGGCTACGGCCACGTCAAGGACGCGCATCTGCACGCGGCGAAGGCGCGCGAGGCCGAACTTCTGAAGGAATGGGACAACCCGTTGCGCCTGGTCAGGATCGAAGCGGCCTGAGCGTTGGCCTTGCCTGGACACGGCGCGCGGCGCCGTGTTCCGGCAGCGCAGCCGCCGGCCGATGGCTGCCGGGCCTGCACCGTGCGGCGTATCGCGCATCGCCCATCCCCGCTCCAGCCGGAGCGAGTACGCATGCGTCTGTGCAGGCGTCTCGCTTCGAGGCGCGGATCTTCTGTTCCTGACCTCGGCACGGCGACGATGGTGCCGACCCGCGTCCCACGACGGTTGCGTCAGGTCCGCCGAAGCGGCGCTGGCCGGTCATTGCGATGGCGGACCGCGGGACGCGTCCGACTTCCACCGATGGGATCCCGCAACACGACGCCGAGCGGCCGGCGCGGAGCCCACAGGAACGATGTGGCTTCCTGGCGCGACGCCGGAGGATCCTCAGGAATCGCCGGGCGGCCTCATTCGACGCGCGGCGCCGGCCCGGTCGACTGCCGCAGCTGCAACGCATACGGCATGCGTACCATCCGCCCTGCGCCGCGGTCGCGGATCGCCTTGAGCAGCTGCTCGGTGGCGGTGCGCCCCATCTCGCGGGTCGGCTGCTGCACCGTGGTCAGCGCCGGGAAGATCTGGCGCGAGATCGGCGTGTCGTCGAAGCCGACCACTGACAGGTCGCGCGGCACCTTCAGCCCGAGCTCGCTGGCCGCACGCATCACGCCTGCGGCCATGTCGTCGTTGGCGGCGAAGATCGCGGTCGGACGCTCGCGCAGCTGCAGCAGCCGGCGCCCGGCGTCCAGGCCCGAGTCGAACGAGAATTCGCCCGGCATGACCAGATCCGGGTCGTAGCGCAGGCCGGCCCGGCGCAGCGCGCTGCGGTAGCCCGCCATGCGCCATTCGCCCGCGCCGTGGTCAGGGTGACCGCGTACATGCGCGATGCGGCTGTGACCAAGGCCGACCAGATGCGCGACCAGTTCGCAGACCGCGTCGTGCTCGTCCAGCGTCACCCCGATGCGGCCGTCGCGCTCGCGCGGCGAGATCGAGGAGAACGGGACGCCGTGCTGGTCGAGCCGGTCGAGCAGCTCGGCGCTGTCGGTCAGCGGCGGGGTCAGGATCAGTCCATCCAGGCGCGACACCGTCAGCAGCGTGTCGACCGATGCGACGAAGTCCGGGCTGCGATACGACACCGGCTGCATCACCATGCCGTAGTGCTGTGCCTCGCAGGCCTCGACCACGCCGCTGAGGATCTCCATCAGGTAGTTCGGCGACGGATTGTCGTACAGCAGCGCGACCAGGTACGAGCGGTTGCCTGCCAGCCGGCGCGCCGACGGGTCGGGCCGGTAGTTCAGCGCCTGCACCACCTCGAGCACGCGCTCGCGGGTCGACTGGCGCACGCCCGCCTCCGCGTTGAGCACGCGCGAGACGGTCTTCATCGACACACCCGCGGCCGCGGCCACGTCCTCGATCCTCGCGCGCATCAGTCCGTCCTGCCTTCCATGGGGCCGCAGCTAGCGACGACTCACCAGAACAGCGCGTACAGCGCGGTCAGGATCGCGATCACGCCGACCGCGCCGATGTTGAAGCCCGGTGCGGTGGCGTAGTCGATGTCGTCGGTGCGGATCAGGTCCGAGCCGGCGCGCTGGCGCGTGAGCAGCGAGATGCCGACCGCCAGCGCCAGCGCCAGCAGGAACACCAGGCCGACGCGGTCGATGAACGGCAGCGACGGCCAGGCCAGCTTCAGCACGATCGACAGCACGAACGAGCCGATCGCCGCGGCCAGCGCTCCGGCCTCGTTGGCGCGCTTCCAGAACAGGCCCAGCACGAAGATCACCACGATGCCCGGGGTGAAGAAGCCGGTGTACTCCTGGATGTACTGGAAGGCCTGGTCGAAACTGCCGAGCAGCGGCTTGGCGGTGAGGATGCCGATCAGCACCGACAGCGCGGCGGCGATGCGGCCGACCCGCACCAGCTTCTGCTGGTCGGCGCTCGGGCGAGCCTTGGCATAGAAATCCAGGGTGAAGATCGTCGCCACCGAATTGATCTTGGACGCCAGCGAGGCCACGATCGCCGCGACCAGCGCCGCGAACACCAGGCCGAGGATGCCGGTGGGCAGCAGGCCCATCATCGTCGGGTAGGCCTGGTCGGGCCTGGTCAGGTCCGGCGCCAGCATCACCGCGGCGATGCCCGGCACCACCACGATCACCGGCATCAGCAGCTTCAGGAACGCGGCGAACAGCACGCCCTTCTGCGCCTCGCGCAGATCCTTGGCGGCCAGTGCGCGCTGGATGATGTACTGGTTGAAGCCCCAGTAGCTGACATTCATGATCCACATGCCGCCGATCAGCACGCTGATGCCCGGCAGGTCCTTGTAGAACGGGTTGTCCTTGCTGAGGATCATCTCGAAGTGGCCGGGATGCTCGGCCCACAGGCGGCTGAAGCCGGCGACCACGCCCTCGCCTCCGCCGATCTGGTTCAGGGTCAGGCCGGCGACGAACAGACCGCCCAGCACCAGCAGCGTGACCTGGACGATGTCGGTCATCGCCACCGCCTTCAGGCCGCCGTAGAGCTGGTAGATCAGCGCAAACACGCCGATCAGCACGACCGCGGTCATCTGGTCCATGCCGGTGACCTGGTTCACCGCGATCGCGCCCAGCCACAGGATCGAGGTGATGTTGACGAACACGTACAGGCCCAGCCAGAACACCGCCATCAGCGTGCGGATGCTCGGCCCGTACCGCTGCTCGAGGAACTGCGGCATCGTGTAGATGCGGTTGCGCAGGAAGATCGGCAGGAAGAACTTGCCCACGATCAGCAGGGTCAGCGCCGCCATCCATTCGTAGGAGGCGATCGCCAGCCCGATCGCGTAGCCCGAGCCGGACATGCCGATGATCTGCTCGGCCGAGATGTTGGCCGCGATCAGCGAGGCGCCGATCGCCCACCACGGCAGCGACTTGCTGGCCAGAAAATAGTCGCTGGCCGACTTCTGGTGGCCGGCCTTCTCGCGCGAGACCCACTGCGCGAGGATGAAGATGCCGGCCAGATAGACCAGGACGATGCCGGTGTCGAGCGCTGAGAGAGTCATGCGTGGGTTCCGTTGGATCGACGGATGCGTGGCGATGCCACGGCGCGGAAATGCAGGCGGACGCGGCTCGCGTCGCGTGCGGTTGGCGGGTGGGACCGGCGGTCTGATGGCACGATCTGCTCCCTCCCCGGAGATGGTCGTGGCTCGACGTCGTGGTGAAGCGGCGGCGCGGATTCCGGGGCTTTTTTAAACCCGCCTGACAACGCTGTCAAACGCTTTTTTCCGCTGCATTGCAGCATTTCGTGCAGGCTCGCCGCGGGTTGCCGCGGCTGGCAAGATGCCGCACCTGACATGCATCCCGCAGCCACTGGAATCGCTTCGATGCGCGCCACCCACTTCGTTACCGTCGATCCTGCCGACATCGCCACGCTGGACGATGTCGATGTCCTGATCGCACGCGCCCGCCGTCATGACCACTGAACCGATCGCCGCGATCGACGCCTCCGGCGGCCTGCCCGAGGGGCTGGCCGAACGCGCCATGCCGGTTGTCCTGCGCGGCCTGGTCGCGCACTGGCCGGCGGCGCAGGCGGGTGCGGCTTCGGACCGCGAAGCGGTCGACTACCTGCGCCGCTTCGATCGCGGCGCGACGGTGCCGGCGATGGTCGCGCCCCCGGAAGCGGCGGGGCGCCTCACCCACAACGACGCGCTGACCGGCTTCACGTTCCACTACGAGCAGCGGCCGCTGGCGCAGATCCTCGATGCGCTGCTCGCGATGGCCGGACAGGCGGCGGTGCCCACGCTCTACGTCGGCTCCAGCACCATCGACTCCTACCTGCCGGGATTCAACAGCGAGAACGGCCTGCCGATTCCCGACGCCGCGCCGCTGGCCAGCATCTGGATCGGCAACCGCAGCCGCATCCCGACCCACCAGGACCTGCCCGACAACATCGCCTGCGTGGTCGCCGGCAGGCGACGGGTGACACTGTTTCCGCCCGGCCAGCTGCGCAACCTCTACATCGGCCCGCTCGACGTCACCCCTGCCGGGCAGCCGGTCAGCCTGGCCGATCCGACGGCGCCGGATCTCGCCCGCTTCCCGCGCTTCGCCGAGGCGCTGGCGCATGCGCAGGTCGCCGAGCTCGCGCCCGGCGACGCGGTGTTCATCCCTTCGATGTGGTGGCATCACATGGAGGGGCTGGGCGAGATCAACGTGCTGGTCAACTACTGGTGGCGACGCACGCCGGGCTGGATGGATACGCCGATGAACGCGCTGATGCTGGCGCTGATGACGCTGCGCGACCTGCCACCCGAGCAGCGTGCGATCTGGCAGGAGACGTTCCGCCACTACGTGTTCGAGGCCGATGCGGACACCGCGGCGCATGTCCCCGATCATGCCCGTCGCGTTCTGGCCCCTTTCGACGACACGCTCGCGCGCGACCTGCGCGCCCGTCTGCTGCAGCGGCTGAACCGCTGAGCCGGCATCGTTGGCGCAGGAAAAAAGGGCGCCCGAGGGCGCCCTTTCGATGATGCGATCTCCTGCCCGGTTCCGGCCGGCGTGGGAGGACGCCGGCCGGAACACGGATCAGAAGAACTTGTAGCGCAGACCGAACATGTAACGCGGACCGGTCTGGGTGGCGAACAGCAGCTGGTTCTCGTGGCGGCCATGCACGCGCATGGTCTC
Source organism: Xanthomonas sp. XNM01 (assembly GCF_014851915.1). Lineage (GTDB taxonomy): Bacteria > Pseudomonadota > Gammaproteobacteria > Xanthomonadales > Xanthomonadaceae > Pseudoxanthomonas. The sequence goes on along the minus strand of NZ_JACVAP010000005.1, from coordinate 179,833 downwards.
GTCGGTCAGGTTGATGCCCTCCAGCTGCAGGCTCAGCCTGTCGCTGAACGCGTAGCCGATGCTCAGGTCGAACTGGCCATAGGCCTCGACGTACTGCGGGTTCGCGCCTGCGCCGTCGCCGGTCGCCGACAGGAACTCGTCGCGCCAGTTGTAGGCCGCACGCACCTGCCACGGTCCCTTGTCGTAGAAGCCGACCAGGTTGGCCGAGTCGCTGAGGCCGACCAGGGCGAACTGCGAGCCCAGACCGGCGTTGTCGTAGGTCAGGCCGGAGTCGACGATCGTGTAGTTGGCCGACACGCCGAAGCCGCTCTCGCCGAACATGTGCTGGACGTTGAATTCCCAGCCGTCCAGCGAGGCCGACCGCTCGTTGGTCGGCACGGTCACGCGGTACGACGCGATCGGGTCGCCGGCGATGCCGGTGATCGTGCCGGTCTGATTACCCGCATTGTCATCCGGACCACGCACGACGCCCGGCTGGCCGTTGAAGTTGGTGAAGATGTAGTTGCGGATGCAGGTCATGTCGGCGCCGCCGCAACCGGCCGCGACGGCCGCGTTGAAGTAGGCGCCGCCTGCCGGCGTGGTGACCGCGTACGGGGTTTCCGTCAGCGTGGTGGTGCCGATGTAGTTGTCGATGTTCTTGCGGAAGTAGCCGGCCGACACGAAGCTGCCTTCGCCGTAGTACCACTCCAGCGACAGGTCGAAGTTGTCCGATTCCAGCGGCTTCAGCGCCGGGTCGCCCAGACGCGCGTCGCTCGAATCGATGCGGCCGTTCGGGGTCACCACCAGGCCACCCTGGATGTCGTTCCAGCCCGGACGGCCGATGCTGCGGCCGTAGCTGCCGCGCAGCATCAGGTTGTCGCGCAGCTCCAGGCGCAGGTCCAGGTTCGGCAGCCAGTAGTCGTACTTGCCGCGCAGGGTCTGGAACTCCGACTCGCCCATCACGTTGTAGAACTCGTTGTTCGACACCCACTGGATGGCGGTCGGGACCGTCACCAGCGCGGTCGCGGTGACGTCGGTCTCCTCGTAGCGCACGCCGACGGTGGCATGCAGCGGCATGCCGAAGTCGAACGTGTTGCCCCACTGGATGTACGCGCTGCGCGACTTCTCGTTGGTGCGCTGGTCGGTGGTGAACGTGGTCGGCGCCAGGTAGGTGCTGCCATCGTCCAGCTGCGCGGCCAGGTCACGCATCGCGTCGAAGTCGAAGGTGAAGAACCGGCCGGCCGGGATGTAGCCGCCGAAGCTCTTGAAGTAGCGGTTCATGTTGTCCGCCGTCCACAGCGCATCCGGGTAGTCCGCCGGGCCACGGCCCGGCAGGCCGCCCCAGGTGGTCCGGTCGTTGAAACCGTAGGCGGTGCGGTTGTCGACGTCGGTATGGCCGATGCCGAAGTCCAGGCGCGAGTAGTTCTCGAAGTGGAAGGTACCGCTGGCCTGGAACTGGGTGACCTCGGACTTCATGTAGCTGTTGCGGAACGACGAGCCGGTGACCTGCATGTCCGATGCCTCGACCGCGGTGCGGCCGTTGGGCAGGGTGATGCTCAGCAGCGGCAGGTCGCGGCTGAAGTCGACCACGGTGTTGCCGCGGACGAAGGCGGCCGTGCCGATGGTGGCATTGGAACCGTACGGGCTGTCGGCGCCGGATTCGGCGGTCGACTTGTGCATGTCGAAGGCCAGTTCCAGCGAATCGCTGACGTCCCATTCGACGTTGAAGCCGACCGACTTGTTCTCGTTCCTGGTCGCGAACTTGCCACCGGCCATCGCGATGTCGCTGTCGGCGTTGGCGATGTACTCGCCGTAGTGGATCGGGCCGGCGATCGGACCGTCGGTCCACGCGCTGGACCCCGGGCCGTAGTTGAACCACACCGACAGCTCGTTGCGCTGCTGCTGGATCTTGTTCTCGGCGTAGGTGTAGTCCAGGGTCGCGGTGACGCGCTCGGTCGGCGCGTACTGCAGGGTCAGCTGGCCGTTGGTGCGCTGGCGCTGCGCGCCGGTGATCGAATAGCCGAAGTTCTGCGGCAGGCCGTAGACGTCGGTCGCGCCCGGGCGGTTCTCGATGTCCGAACCCGGTGCCAGGGTGCTCCAGCCGGTGTCCGCGCCGGTGTGGTTGCGCCAGCCGGCGCCCACGTTGGCCTGGCTGTAGCCGAAGTCGCGCTCCTGGTAGCTGGCGCTCAGCGACACACCGAAGCGGCCATCGGCCGAGGTGTTGCTGAAGATGCCCGAGACTTCCGGGGTCAGGCGCGACAGGTCGTAACCGACCGGCATCTCGTCGCCGGAGGTATCGAACACGCCCTTGACGCCGACATTGGCGTGCAGGCCCGGGTTGTCCAGCGGACGGGTGGTGCGGATGTTGACGGTGGCGCCGATGCCGCCGGTCGGGTTGGACGCGCGGCCGGTCTTGTAGACCTCGATCTCGGAGACGGCTTCGGACGCCAGGTTGGCGAAGTCGAACGCGCGCGAGCTGGAGTTGTTGGTGTCCATGATGCTCGAGGCCGGCATCTGACGGCCGTTCAGCAGCACCAGGTTGAAGTCGGGGCCGACGCCGCGCACGGTGATGCGCGAGCCCTCGCCCAGCGAGCGGTCGATCGACACGCCGCTGATGCGCTGCAGCGATTCGGCCAAGTTGGTGTCCGGGAACTTGCCGATGTCCTCGGCCACGATGCCGTCGACCACGCCCTGCGAGTCGCGCTTGAGATTCATCGACGACAGCAGGCTGCCGCGGATGCCGGTGACGGTCACCGTATCCAGGGTCTGGGCATCGTCCTGGCCGGCGGTCTGGCCGGCTTCCTGGGCCATGGCCGGTGCGGCGATCGCCAGCATCAGAGCCACGGTGAGCACGCGTTTGTTCGGCATCGAGTTATGACGTTGCTTCATGGGTCCTCTCCTACCCGGGTGTGTACGAATGGGTCCGCACGCAGCGGACCCCCTCCCCGTCTGTTGGGGCGGGCGCATTGGACGGTTTCGCTGACAGCGTTGTCAAATTGCAGTGCAACAAAAACCGTTTCCGATGTGCCGTTTCCACCGGATCTCGACCGTCCGCACCAGGTTGGTGCGCTCGCTCGAAAGCCGCAGAGCGCCCGTCCCAGGCCTTTCTTTTCAAAGACTTGGGTCGAACCGCCGGGCATGGTGGTGCAATGCTGACCACCGACGACCCCATCTCCGCTATGCCGTTGGACAGGATGTCCCATGCCGCAAAAGGCATGACAGCGTCCGTCAAATGGGCGATGCCTGCGCAGGGCCGCACCATCGTCGGGCACAAAAAAACGGCAGGCCGCACGCGGCGGCCTGCCGTCCTGACGTCCTGCGCGGGGGGATCAGCCGCCGGTCGGCGGCGCACAGCTCAGGCGATGCTCCACCACGTCGATCGTAGCCAGCTCGGCGCGCGAGATCGACAGCTGCAGGGCACCGGCCGTCTCCAGGCGCAGCAGGGTCTGCAGCTTGGTCATGTCGGCACCGGCACCGGCGAAGCAGCGCAGCGGCACGCCGACCGTGGTCCAGGTGTCGGCCGGGACCTTGGCCAGCAGATCGGCCACCGGCACGCTGGCCTCGCAGCCTTCGCCGCAGCCGACGCGGGCCACCAGGTCCTTCGGCACCTCGGACTCGCGGCGCAGGGTCAGTGCGATCAGCACGTCGCCGTTGCTCTCGCGGCTCAGGTCCTGCGGCTGGTCGGCGACCAGCGCCACGCTGGCCCGGCCCTTGCCGGCCCAGGCGAAGCGACGGGCGTCTTCCTGCGCCTTGTGGTCGACGCCACGCACGGTGAGCGCGTCGCCCGCAAGCGCGGCCGGCACGGTCGCCACCGGCGTGGTCGCGCCGCCATCGCCGGCACCGATCATCAGGCGGGTCCCCGGCGAGGCTTCGCCGCGCTGGAAATACACGCCGGTCGCGGCCTGGACGTTGTCGATGCCCGGCTCTTCCGGCAGCGCGGCCAGGTTGCCGTCGTCGGCGTAGGTCAGGCCGAAGCCGTAGGCGAACAGCGGGTCGTAGCCCTCCATGCCGACGTTGTTGACGAACTGGCCGGCGGTGCGCGGCCACGAGTAGCTGAGCTTGCCCTTGAAGTCGTGGTTGACGCTGCCGTCGGCCTTGGCCAGCAGCACGTCGGCGATGCCCGCGCCTTCCGAACCCGGCAGCCAGGCGGCGACGAAGGCGTCGGCGGCGTTGATCTCGCGGTTCACCCACAGCGGACGGCCGCTGATGAACACGGCGATCACCGGAATGCCCTCGGCCTTCAGCCGCTTCAGCAGCTCCAGGTCGGACTCGTCGCCGGGCTTGTACAGCAGGGTGGCGATGTCGCCCTGGAACTCGGCGTAGGGCTTCTCGCCGAACACGACCACGGCCGCGTCGGGCTTGCGGGTGTAGCGGCCGTCGATGGCCAGCTCGGCGCTGCCGCCGGCGTCCTTGACCGCGCGCGACATGCCTTCCCAGACGGTGTCGGCGTTCGGGTAGTCGGCGCGCTTGGTGCCGGTGCCCTGCCAGTTCAGCGTCCAGCCGCCGGAGATCAGGCCCATGTCGTCGGCGTGGCTGCCGGCGACCAGGATGTGGCCCTTCGGCGACAGCGGCAGCACCTTGTCCTGGTTCTTCAGCAGCACCAGCGACTCGCGCACGGCCTGGCGGGCCACGGCGCGGTGCTCAGGCGCACCCAGCAGCTCGAACTTGCCGCCCAGCGCGCGCGCCGACGGCTTGCCGGCCTCGAACAGGCCCAGGCGGAACTTGACCCGCAGGATGCGGCGGACCGCGTCGTCCAGGCGCTCGGCGGTGATTTCGCCGGACTTGGCCGCGGCCACCGCGGTCTCGTAGAAGCCCTTCCAGCTGTCCGGCGCCATCGCCATGTCCAGGCCGGCGTTGATCGTGGCCGGGCAGTTCTCGGTGCTGCAGCCCGGGATCTGGCCGTGGCCGTTCCAGTCGCCGACGACGAAGCCGTCGAAGTTCATCCGGCCCTTCAGCACGTCGGTCAGCAGCGGCTTGTGGCCATGCATCTTGACGCCGTGGAAGCTGTTGAACGAGGCCATCACGATCTGCGCGCCAGCGGCCACCGACGGCGGATAGCCGGCGTTGTGCACGTCGCGCAGCACCGCTTCGCTGACCTGGGTATCGCCCTGGTCCTTGCCGTTGGTGGTGCCGCCGTCGCCGAGGAAGTGCTTGACCGACGAGGCCACGTGGTGGGCGTCGAGGAATTCCGGCGAACCCGGCTTGCCCTGCAGGCCCTCGACCATCGCGCCGGCGTAGCTGGCGACGATCTCCGGATGCTCGGAATAGCCTTCGTAAGTGCGGCCCCAGCGGTCGTCCTGCGGGACGGCCACGGTCGGCGCGAAGGTCCACTCCATGCCGGTGGTGCGGGTCTCGATCGCGGTGATGCGGCCGATCTCGCGGATCAGGTCCGGGTTGCGCGCCGCGCCCAGGCCGATGTTGTGCGGGAACAGGGTCGCGCCGACGATGTTGCTCTGGCCGTGCACGGCGTCGATACCGAAGATGATCGGGATCGCCTTGCCGCCGCCGGAGGTGTCCATCGACGCTTCGTAGAAGGCGTCGGCCAGGGCCAGCCACTCGGCCGGCGCGGCGTCGTAGCGGCCACCCGGATCGGAGTTGCCGCCGGCCAGGATCGAGCCGAGGCGGTACTTGCGCACGTCGTCCGGGGTGATGCTGGCGATGTCGCCCTGCACCAGCTGGCCGACCTTCTCCTCGATGGTCATGCTGGCCAGCAGCGCATCGATCTTCTGCTCCATCGCAGGATCGCGCTGCAGCGGCCATTCGACCTGCGGCCAGTGCTCGGGGTTGATGCTGCCATCGGTGGCCGAGGCCGCCGGATCGCCGGCTGTCGGCGCGGCCGGCGCCTCGCCGTCCTTGTCGCCACAGGCGGCCAGCAGCGACAGGCTGATCGCACCGGCCAGCAGGGCGCCGAAACGGATGCGCGGCGCCGGGGCGCTGCGGATGGTGGTGTCCTTCATTCGTCCTCCAGGATCTTCCAATTGCGAAGGGCGCACCGCATGGCGGACGCCCTGGACCCGGGCAGGCTTCCGTCAAATGGCAGCGCTGTCAACCGCGTGTGCAGCAATCCAACGGGCGTGCGGACGCACCGGACGGCAGCTGGACGATGGCCTATGCGGCGAATCGCCCGCCGTATCTGGCCACACGCGGCCGGACGTTGTGGTCCGACGCCGTCGCCGGGCACGGCGCGCATCGTGCCGGACGCCATAGCATGCTGCGTCGCAACAGCCTTTTGCGATGCGTGGGTCGCGCGCGGCCTCGGCAGGGCGGTCCCGGTCGCGGCTTGCCGGCGGCGTGCGCCGGGACATTCTGTCCGCTTCCGAAGCGCCGGGGGCCATGCTCTATAATCGGCGCCAGCTGTGGCCGGCAGGGCCACTCGCCATAGGGATGCAACGTGCGTAACTACGACCTGGAATTCCTGAAGCGCTTCTCGATGGTGATCGGCCTGCTTGCGCTGGTCACCCTCGGTCTGATCCTTCTGGCCATGTACCTGCACGGCCGTGTGCCGCCGGAGGTCTCGCCGACCGCGGCCACGCGCACCGAGCAGCGCATCGCGCCGACCGGCGCGGTCTATGCCGGCTCCACCGGTGCCGCCGCGCAGGCCGCTGCGGCCGCTGCGGCCGCCGCCCGCGCCGCGTCGTCGGTCGCCTACGGCGGCACCACCGACGGCTCGGTGATCTACCAGAACCTGTGCGGCGCCTGCCACACCAACGGCGTCGGCAAGGCGCCGACGCTGGATCACGCGCACTGGGATGCGCGCCTGGCGCAGGGCAAGGAGACGCTGTACAAGCACGCGATCGACGGGTTCACCGGCCCGGACGGCGGCATCATGCCTCCGAAGGGCGGCAACCCGGGCCTGACCGACGAACAGGTCCAGGCCACGGTCGACTGGATGCTCGACAACCTGAAGTAAGCCCGTGCCATCATGCGAAGACGCCGCCTCCGGGCGGCGTTTTCGTTTCCGCTCCATTTCCGGATGCCGCCATGCCCCGCCACTCCCTGCTCTCCACCGGCCTGCTGGCCGCGCTGCTCGTCGCCGGCCTGCCGGCCGATGCCCGCCAGACGGCGCATCTGCCCATCGGCCAGATCCAGGGGGGCGGCACCCGAAGTGCGCTGGAGGGGCGGCAGGTGACGGTCGAGGGCGTGGTCACCGCCGATTTCCGCAGCGGCCTGCAGGGCGTCTACCTGCAGGACGGCGGCGACGGCGACCCCGCCACCTCCGACGCGCTGTTCGTGCAGACCGGCGAGGACCTGCCGACGGCCGCGCTGGCGGTGGGCATGCGCTGCCGGATCGGTGGACGCGTGGCCGAACTGGCTACGGGGCGCAGCCCGACCACCATGACCGCACTGCAGGACATCCGGATCGAACGCTGCACGCCCGGCCAGGCGTTGCCGGCACCGGTCGTGGTCGATGCGCTGCCGGCCGACTGGGCGCCGCTGACCGGCATGCGCGTGCAGGTCACCGCACCGTTGACGGTCACCGCGACCCACGCACTGCGCCGCTTCGGCGAACTCGCGGTCGGCTTCGATGGCCGCCAGTGGCAGCCCAGCGAGATCGAACGGCCCGGCAGCGACGCCCATGCCCGGCTCACCGCGGAGAACGCGCGCCAGCGCCTGCTGCTGGACGACGCCAGCCAGCAGCGCGACCCGGCCACGATCGCCTGGCTGCCCGACGATGCGACGCCGCGCGTGGGCAGCACCGTGCGTGGTGCCGAAGGCATCGTCGAGCATCGGCTCGGCAGCTGGCGCCTGCAGCTGACAGCGCCACCGACGATCACGGCGGCCGCCCGGCCGCAGCCACCGCAGGTCGAAGGCAAGGTGCGGGTCGCCGCCTTCAATCTGGAAAACCTGTTCAACGGCGATGGCCGGGGCGGCGGCTTTCCGACCCGGCGCGGCGCGAAGAGCCAGGCCGACCATGAAGCGCAGCGGGCCAAGCTGGTGGCCACGATCCACGCGCTGGACCCGGACATCGCCGCGTTGATGGAACTGGAGAACGACGGCTACGGACCGGACTCCGCGCTGGCGCAGCTGGTGCAGGCGCTCAACGCCGACGGCGCGCGCTGGCGCTTCGTCGATGCAGGCGAAGGTCCCGGCAGCGATGACATCCGGGTCGGGCTGATCTACCGCGCCGACCGGGTGCGCACGCGCGGCAAGCCGGCGACGCTGCACGGCGGTCCGTTCGACACGCGCAGCCGCGTGCCGCTGGCGCAGACCTTCGCCCGCCGCGGCGGCACGCCGTTCGTCGTGGTCGCCAACCACCTCAAGTCCAAGGGCTGCAGCGAGGCCGAGGGCGCCGACGCCGACCAGCGCGACGGCCAGGCCTGCTGGAACGCCTCGCGCCTGGATGCCGTACAGCGCCTGCACGCCTGGATGCAGGAGAAACCGCTGGGCCGCGCCAGCGCGCGCGCGGTGCTGCTGGGCGATTTCAACGCCTATGCGATGGAAGACCCGGTGCGCTGGATGCGCGAGGACGGCGGCTGGGTCGACGCGTTCGCCGCGACCGATGGCGGCGCGCGTCCCTACAGCTATGTCTACGACGGCCTCAGCGGCCGCCTCGACCACGCCCTGCTGAGCCCGGCGCTGGCGCCGTTCCTGCGCGGCGCGGCCGAGTGGCATACCAATGCCGACGAGGCCGACGAAGCCGGCTACGCGGACCGCAACGTGCCCGGTCCGTGGCGCAGCTCGGATCACGATCCGCTGCTGATCGGACTGGATCTCTGACACGTGTGTCGAACGGCCTGCGCCCCGGCACGCGTCGACGCGCGGCTCTGGAACAGGGCGCGCCGATCGTGCGTCCCAGGCGGGATGGGCAGCGGCATGACGGGGTGATCCGGTCGCCACGGTGAGCCAGCGGCGGTCGCGTCTGAAGCCGCCCCTGCGCGAACCGCGCACGCGTCATCTGCTGGATGCCACCGGAGCCCGAGCCTCCGCGTGGCGACACCACGGCGGCAACGCATGCTCGGCGGTTGGCCAGCGCGATTCCGCGCACGCGACGGCGGGGCATGCCGAACCTGTCGCGGCGCGCTAGCCTGCATCCGTTTCGAGGAACGACGTCCGCTTTCTGCAGGACTTCGCAGGTGCCTCGCTGCGCGGCCGGCGCCGTGTCTGCAACGACGGACGCAGTGTCACCGGGCAGTGATGCGTTGGCAGAGCGACGCCTGCCGGATCAACGCGACCGGCGCGTTGCAGGTCGTCCGGCGCCGGCTGCAGCAATGCCGCGGGCCGACCGCCGGTGATCCGCTCCACGCCGCCCCGTTCCGATATGCCAGGCGAAGGCGCCGGAAGAGCGAAGCCGGTACCGGCGCCCCTCTGCGCGGCGTGCAAGAAGCCGCATCCGCCGCGCTAAGGCGCGGCGGGACACTTCCGCTCAGCCCGCCGCACCCGCGCCATGCAGGTAATCCAGCGTCACCTGCAGCAGCGCGCGCAGGCCGACGTCGAGCGCGTCTTCGTCGAGCATGAACTCCGGCGAATGGTTGCCCGGCGCGGTGGCCGGATCGATGCCCCTGGCGGTGGCGCCGACGAAGAAGAACATCGACGGCACTTCGCGCGCGTAGAACGAGAAGTCCTCGGCGCCCATCTGCAGCGGCGGAGTGATGACGTTGTCGGCACCGACCACCGCCTGCAGGCTCGGCGTCATCCGCGCGGTCAGCGCGACGTTGTTGAAGGTCACCGGATTGCCGTCGGTATCGGGCACGTGCGCCTCGACCTTCGCCCCGTGCGCGGCGGACACATGGGTGGCGACGTTCTTCAGGTCGGCGAAGATCTTCTCGCGCATGCCCTCGTCGAAGGTGCGGATGGTGCCGACCACCTCGACGTCGTCGGGAATGATGTTGTAGCGGATGCCGCCCTTGATCGCGCCGAAGGTCACCACCGCCGGCAGCTTCGAGATGTCGGTGCGGCGGCTGACGATGGTCTGGGCGCTGCCGATCACGTCGGCCATCGCCACGATCGGGTCGACCCCGCCCCACGGCCGCGAGCCGTGCGTCTGCCGGCCGACCACCTTCAGGCTGAAACTGTCGGACGCGGCCATCAGCGGCCCCTGGCGCACGCCGATCTGGCCGACCGGGATCGACGAGAACACATGCAGGCCGAACATCGCCTCGGGTTTGAAGTCCTTGAACAGGCCGTCGGCCAGCATCAGCGACGCACCGCCCTCCTCGCCCGCCGGTGCGCCTTCCTCGGCCGGCTGGAACACCAGCAGGATCTCGCCCGGCAGCTGGTCCTGCATCTCCACCAGTGCCTTGGCCACGCCGAGCAGGATGCCGGTATGCGCGTCATGGCCGCAGGCATGCATCACGCCGACGGTTTCGCCGCGATAGGTCGCGGTGGCCTTCGAGGCGAACGGCAGGTCGTTGCGCTCGGTCACCGGCAGCGCGTCCATGTCGGCACGCAGCGCGATGCGCGGGCCGGGCAGTCCGCCCTTTATCACCGCGGTGACGCCGTGATGGGCGATGCCGGTGCGCGGCGTCAGGCCCATCGCGCGCAGTTCCTCGGCGACCCTGCGCGCGGTCTGCTCCTCGCGGTTGGACAGTTCCGGGTGCTGGTGGAAATGGCGGCGCCAGTCGACCACCTGCGCCTGTAACGCGCTGGCAGCGCTGGTCACGTCGGGACGCTGCGCGGGTGCGGCGTCCTGGGCGAAGGCACCCGGCGCGAGGACGGCAAGGGCGGCGACGAGCGACAGGCGTAGCGGCGACGGCATGGGCATGAGCGGTTCCTTGAAAACGTGGGACGGATCAGTGCGGGCTGGCGTGGAGGTCTTCCATCGTCGCCGCATACTCGGCCAGGGTCGGCATGCCGAGCGCGCCGCGTCGCGCATCGACGCCATCCGGATCCTCGAGCGGGCGCGGCTGCAGGACGCCTTCGACCTGCCAGAACTGGGTGCCGTAGACCTGCGGCTTCCCCTGCGCCACGCGCACGCGGTCGGTCAGATAGGCCAGGTGGATGCCGGAGGCTTCGCCGCGCGCGACGGCCTCGCCCAGCAGCACCAGCACCTGCTCCTGGAACTGCGGATCGGCATCGGCATGCTGGGCCAGCAGCCAGAAGCCCTGGCTGCCGCTGCGTCCGACCAGCGCATACGGCGGCCAGCCATGCTCGGACAGGTAAGCCTTCAGCCAGGCGGTGTTGTCGGCGTCGACACGGCCCAGCTCCTCGTTGATGGCCGGGTCGGACGGCGCCGCCATCGAGCGGTTGCGCAGCGCCTGGTCGCGATCGACGCGACGTTCGAGGTCGGCCAGCAGTGCGTGGTCCAGATCCTCCAGCTCGGCCTGCATGTCGGTGCGGTAGCGGGCCAGCAGCGCATCCCAGCGCGGGTCGTCGTGCAGGGTGACGAAGTCGGGATCCTCCGCGATCTGGCTGCGCAGCTGGTCGGACGGCGCGCGCTGCAGGCGCTCCAGCGCGGCGTCGGCCTCGCCTGCCAGGGCCAGGCAGCTGGCCGCGGCGTAGGCGGCGCCCTGGACCGGCGGACTGCGGTCGGCCTGCACCGCGTACAGCCGTGCGCACAGGGGATAGTCCTTCGCCTCGTAGGCGCCCGAGGCGCTGCGTGGCTGCGCCTGCAGCGGCAGGGCCAACACGATCGAGAGTGCGCCGAGCCCGATCAGGCCGATCCGCCTGCGCCATCCGTGCAGCCTCATTGAAGCCTCCCTCGCATGCCGGTGCACCCTGCCCGGCTCGCGCACCTAGAATGGCACGCCCCGCCACGCACGGCGCGTGCGCTTTTCCCACTTTTCCGGAACCACCGTGCCCGAGTTCGCCCTGCAGGTCCTGTTGCTGCTGTTCCTCGCCGGGCTGCTGGCCGGCTTCATCGATGCCATCGCCGGCGGCGGCGGCATGATCACCATTCCTGCGATGGTGCTGGCGGGGATTCCGCCGCTGCAGGCGCTGGGCACCAACAAGCTGCAGTCGCTGTTCGGTTCCGGCTCGGCGAGCTGGGCCTACGCCCGGCATGGCCACGTCGATCTGCGCGGGCAGCTGCCGATGGTGCTGGGTGCGGCGCTCGGCGCGGTGCTCGGCGCGCTGCTGGCCACGCTGATGCCGGGCGATGCGCTGAAGGCGGCGCTGCCGTTCGTGCTGGTCGGCATCGCCGCCTATTTCGGCCTGAAGCCGGGCATCGGCGAGGTCGAGCGCCAGCAGCGGATCAGCCCGCGCGCGTTCGCGCTCGGCTTCGTACCGGTGATCGGCTTCTACGATGGCGTGTTCGGGCCGGGCACCGGCTCGTTCCTGATGCTGGGCTTCGTCAGCCTGGCCGGTTACGGGATCCTGAAGGCCACCGCGCACACCAAATTCCTGAACTTCGGCTCCAACGTCGGTGCGTTCGTGGTGTTCGTGTTCAGTGGCGCGATCCTGTGGAAGGTCGGCCTGGTGATGGGCGCCGGACAGTTCATCGGCGCGCAGCTGGGCTCGCGCTTCGCGATGCGTGCCGGCGCGCGCCTGATCAAGCCGCTGCTGGTGACGGTGTCGGTGCTGCTGGCGGTACGCCTGCTGGCCGATCCGGCGCATCCGCTGCGCCAGTGGGCCGGCCTGTAATCCCGCACGGCGCGTGCGGCATGGCGGACCGGATCGCGACGGTGACGCCGGCGGCGTTGCCGGCCGGCCTGCTCATGCCGCTGGCCTGCATCGGCATCGGTGCGATGGCGGGCTTCGCGCCGGCGTTCCCGCTGCTGGTCCTGCCCGCCTGCGGCGTGCTGCTCCATCGCCATGTGCTCCACACCACGCCCGCATCGCCTGCACGTCCCTTCCTCGCAGGCCTGGTCGAGACGGCCGCCTGGCTGGGCGTCGGGCTGTTCCTGTCCCTCGTGTCCGGCTTCAATCTGCACGCCGGCGGCGAACGCATGGGGGTGTTCGCCACCCTGCTGCTGGCCTCGGCCGGCGTGGCGGCCCCGTGGATGGCGCTGCGGCCGACGGCGCTGGTGGCGCGGATCGCAGGCTGGCCGAAGGTGGCCGTCCGCACGGCCACGGCGGTGGCCAGCGTGCTGCTGGCGACCCTCGCCGCCGTCTGGCTGGCCGCGCCGGCGCGGCTGTTCTGGCGCCACGCCGCCGCGTACCGCCCGCAGGCGGTCAGCGGAACACGACGGTCTTGTGCCCGTTGCGCAGGATCCGGTGCTCGACATGGCGGCGCACCGCGCGCGCCAGCACCTGCGACTCGATGTCGCTGCCCACCCGGACCAGGTCGCGCGGGGTCATCGCATGGTCCACGCGGGCCACGTCCTGCTCGATGATCGGGCCCTCGTCCAGATCCGAGGTCACGTAGTGCGCGGTCGCACCGATGATCTTGACCCCGCGTGCGTGCGCCTGGTGGTACGGCTGGGCGCCCTTGAAGCTGGGCAGGAAGCTGTGGTGGATGTTGATCGCGCGTCCGGCCAGCGCGGTGCACAGCGCCGGCGAGAGGATCTGCATGTAACGGGCCAGCACCACCAGGTCGACCTGCTCGCGCTCGACCAGATCCAGCAGTGCGCGTTCCTGCGCATCGCGGTTGGAGGCATCGACCGGCAGATGGTGGAACGGCACCTGGTAGGACTGCGCCAGCGGCGCGAAGTCGGCATGGTTGGAGGCGACCGCGACGATGTCGACGTTGAGCTGGCCGCTGTGGGTGCGGAACAGCAGGTCGTTGAGGCAGTGGCCCTGGCGGCTGACCAGCACCAGCAGCCGCGCGCGCCGGCGCGCATCGTGGATCTGCCACTCCATGCCGAACTCGGCGGCCAGCGTCTCGAAGCGCTCCTGCAGCGGCGCCAGGGTGTCGCTGGCCGGCAGCTCGAAGTGCACGCGCAGGAAGAAGCGGCCGGTTTCCTCGTCGCCGTACTGCTGGGCGTCGACGATGTTGCAGTTCAGCCCGAACAGCAGGCCGCTGACCCGGTAGACGATGCCGGTCCGGTCCGGGCAGGAAAGCGCAAGGATGTAGTCGTTTCGCATAGGGGCGACATGGTATGCGAGCGGACCGCCCGGCGGGCGGGCGGTTTCAGGCGTTACCGCCCCGCTCAGGCCGGCCGCGCGAACAGCCCGCGCGCCGAGCGCGGCTCGCAGCGCTCGTACTGGGGCGCCGGCGCGATCGTGGCGCCCAGCGCCGCCGCCGCGTGCCACGGCCAGCGCGGGTCGTAGAGGATGCCGCGGGCCAGCGCGACCGCGTCGGCCTGGCCCTCGGCCAGCACCGACTCGGCATGCTGCGGCTCGGTGATCAGGCCGACCGCGATCACCGGCGTGCGCACCTGCGCCCGGATCGCCGCGGCGAACGGCACCTGGTAACCCGGAGCGAGGGCGATCTGCTGGCGCGGATCCAGGCCGCCACTGGAGACATGGATGAAGTCGCAGCCGCGCGCGTCCAGCGCCTGCGACAGGGCGACGCTCTGCTCCAGATCCCAGCCGCCGGCGACCCAGTCGGTGGCGGAGATGCGCACGCCCACCGCGACCGCAGGCGACACCGCCGCGCGGAGCGCGTCGAAGATCCGCAGCACCAGCCGCATCCGGTTCTCCAGCGAACCGCCGTAGGCGTCGTCGCGCTGGTTGCTCAGCGGCGACAGGAACTGGTGCAGCAGGTAGCCGTGCGCGGCGTGCAGTTCGATCAGCTGCAGGCCGGCGCGTTCGGCACGCCGCGCGGCCTGGACGAAGTCGGCGACCAGCGCATCGATCCCGGCCGCATCCAGCGCCAGCGGTGCGGCATCGCCCTCGCGGAACGGCAGCGGCGAGGCGGACACCGTGCTCCAGCCCTGCGGATGCCCGGCCTCGATCTGGCCGCCGCCTTCCCAGGGCCGCCGGGTCGAGGCCTTGCGCCCGGCATGCGCCAGCTGGATGCCCAGCGGCATTGGCGACCAGCGCCGCAGCGAGGCCAGCAGCGCGGCCAGCGCGGCTTCCTGGTCGTCGTTCCACAGGCCCAGGTCGGCATGGCTGATGCCGCCGCGCGGCTCCACCGCGGTCGCCTCCAGGATCAGCAGCCCGGCGCCGGACAGCGCCAGCTGGCCCAGGTGGATGTGGTGCCAGTCGCTGACCACGCCGGCGTGCGCCGAGTACTGACACATCGGGGCGATCACGATGCGGTTGGGCAGGGTCAGCGGGCCGAGGGTCAACGGCGAGAACAGCAGGCTCATGGCGGACGGGGCAGCGGGGGAAGCCGGCATTGCACCCGCCCCGGGCTCATCCGGCAAGGCGGTGGGTGGATCGCTGTGTCGCGGTCGTCCGCCGCTGCCGTCCGGCTGCCCCGTCCGGCTCGCCGGAAACGGAAACCGGCCGCGCGTGCGATACGGACAGCCCGACGCCGATCCGCGTCCGTCCTGCAGACCTTCGACCGGCGCCGCCATGCCAGTGAGCGCGGCGGCGGCGCACGCGCGACGCCTCGTCGATGGGCCGGTCCAGCGGCGCGTCAGGCCGGCCTCAGCGACCGGGCAGCAGCCACAGCGCACCCAGCAGGGACAGGCTGAAGACGATCACCATCGACACGTGTCCGATCGCCAGCCAGCGCCACAGCGGACGCGCCAGATGGATGCTCGACTGCTGGTCGCGCGCCCGCGCGTATCCGGGCAGCAGCAGGACCAGACCGCACTGGAACGGCGTCATCAGTGGCACCGATGCAGGCGGCGTGACCAGGGGCAGGCTGGTGCGATGCCGATGCCGACGTTCCATCCAGACGTCGAAGACCAGGCCGACGAGAACGATGTAGATCCCGCTGATCGCGAACAGGAAGGCAATGACGACCAGCAGGGTCGGAGGTGCATCGGTCATGCCGCGATTATTCCATCCGCCGCTCAGGTGCCGGAAGCGATCGGCAGCGACCGCCTGCTCTTCGACCAAGGTTGCCTGGGGACCGAAGGCATCGCGCACCGACACGCATGCCCTCTCTTCGATCGCAAGCGCGACGTGGGCTCCGATTCATGCCTGTAGACGCGATGCGGTGCAGGGATGGACCAGACAGGTCCGGGGCCGTGCGCAGCGGCGGAGGTGGTCCGCGGCCGGCTGCAAGCCGTGCCAACGGTTTGCGCGACGTCCTCCCAGTGGCCCGCATGCAATTTCCGCGAGGTGGTCGACGACCCGCCGGCTGTCGCCCTCCCGGTCGCGGCCATTGGATGACGCGCAAGCTCCCTCGCTCCGGCAGCGGTGAAAGCGGCGCCGCACAGCCCCATCGCAGGCCTGCAGGACGTCCGGTCATGCCGCCCGACATCCCGGGCCAGCCCGGCGCTCGGACATCCCATGCCGTTGTGAGGCGACGATGCGCGCGCAGCCCCTGGAGCTGCATCCGCACGCGCGTCGTTCTTCTCGCACGAGACCGCTGCTCAGCCGCACGTCGATCCGCAGGCGCGGGGACCCCACGCCTGCATGCACCGCGCGCGTCGCTCCGCGACCTGCCCGCCACCCCACGGCAGACGCGGTTGACGCACCGCCCGGCCACCGGCTAACGTGCCGCCTGCCGAGGTTTCATCGCTTCATCCGCATGATGCGATGGATTAAAAGGGAAGCCTGTGCGGACCCACGGGTCCAATGCCGGCGCTGCCCCGCAGCGGTAGGTGGAAACGACCTTCGCCATCAGCACTGGCCGGGAAACCGGCCGGGAAGCGGCGGACAGTAGGAGGTGCCGGCGTCACGCGGCACTGCGTCCACGAGCCCGAAGACCTGCCCTGGCCGTGTGGAGGTGCCCCTCCGCATGTTCGACCTGGAATCCCCGCGGGGGGATGGCCGGGGCCGTCGTCCGTACCGCCCGGTGCGGGCGCGCGCCTGCGTCCGCCTCTCCGCGATGGCTCCGGTTCGCCCGCGGGGGCGAAGGTCGCTGGCGTGCACGATCGGCCGGATCCGGCCGCGCGGGTGCGCGGTTCCTTCGTTCCTCTTCGCCCAACGAATGAGGAATCGCATCAATGAGCATCGTCACCAATCTCGGCTTCCCCCGCATCGGCGGACGCCGTGAACTCAAGCGCGCGCTGGAGGCGCACTGGCGCGGCGAACTGGACGCCAGCCAGCTGCTCGCCGTCGCCCGCGAACTGCGCCAGCGCCACTGGCAGCTGCAGGCCGACGCCGGCGCACAGCTGCTGCCCAGCAACGACTTCTCGCTGTACGACCAGGTGCTGGACACCGCCTGGCTGCTGGATGCGATCCCGCAGCGCTACCGCGCCCTGGCCGATGCCGAGCCGCTGGCCGGCTACTTCGCGCTGGCCCGCGGCGTGCAGCGCGACGGCATCGACCTGCGTGCGCTGGAAATGACCAAGTGGTTCGACACCAACTACCACTACCTCGTGCCCGAACTGCATGCCGACCAGCAGTTCGCGCTGCGCGACGACAAGCCGGTGGCCGAGTTCCTGGAAGCCAGGGCGCTCGGCCACGCCACGCGCCCGGTGCTGATCGGGCCGGTGACCTTCCTGTGGCTGTCCAAGACCACCGACAGCAGCGACCGCTTCGCCCTGCTCGGGCGGCTGCTGCCGGTCTATGCCGAACTGCTGGCGCGGCTGAAGGCGGCCGGCGCCGACTGGGTGCAGATCGACGAACCCGCACTGGTGCTGGACCTGGACGACAACGTGCGCGACGCCTTCCGCCGCGCCTACGCCGCACTGGAGAACGCCGACCGGCCGAAGCTGCTGCTTGCCACCTATTTCGGCGCACTCGGCGACAACCTGGAGCTGGCCGCGTCGCTGCCGGTGGACGGCCTGCATGTCGATCTGGTGCGTGCGCCCGAACAGCTGGAGACCGTGCTGGACGCGCTGCCGGCCGACCGCGTGCTGTCGGCCGGCCTGGTCGATGGCCGCAACATCTGGCGCAGCCGCCTGGACAACGCCCTGCTGCTGGCCCGCTACGCCCGCAACCGGGTGGGCGCCGGCAATCTGTGGCTGGCGCCGTCGTGCTCGCTGCTGCACGTGCCGGTCGACCTGGACAGCGAGAAGGCGCTCGAGGCCGACCTGAAGTCGTGGCTGTCGTTCGCGAAGCAGAAGATCGGCGAACTGCGCGTACTGTCCGATGCGCTGGACGGCCGCGACGGTGCCGAGGCCGCACTGGACGATGCGCGCCAGCGGATCGAGGCGCGCCGTGCGTCGCCGCGCGTGCATCGCCCCGAGGTCGGTGCGCGCCTGGCCGCGCTGACGCCGGCCGATGCCGAGCGCCGCAGCCCGTTCGCGCTGCGCCGCGGCCTGCAGGCCGATGCGTTGAAGCTGCCGCTGTACCCGACCACCACGATCGGTTCATTCCCGCAGACGCTGGACGTGCGTGAGGCGCGGGCGAAGCACAAGTCCGGCAGGCTGGCCGACGCCGACTACGAGGCCTTCATCGCCGCCGAGACCGAACGCTGCATCCGCTTCCAGGAGCAGATCGGCCTCGATGTGCTGGTGCATGGCGAGTTCGAGCGCAACGACATGGTCGAGTACTTCGGCGAGCAGCTGGACGGCTTCGCCTTCACCAAGCTGGGCTGGGTGCAGAGCTACGGCAGCCGCTGCGTGAAGCCGCCGATCATCTTCGGCGACGTGGTCCGCCCGGCGCCGATGACGGTGCGCTGGTCGCACTACGCGCAGTCGCTGACCGCAGCGCCGGTCAAGGGCATGCTGACCGGACCGGTGACGGTGCTGCAGTGGTCGTTCGTGCGCGACGACCAGCCCCGCGCCGACACCTGCCTGCAGATCGCGCTGGCCCTGCGCGACGAAGTGGTCGACCTGGAGCGGGCCGGCATCAAGGCCATCCAGATCGACGAGCCGGCGATCCGCGAAGGCCTGCCGCTGCGCCGGGACGACTGGCGCGCCTACCTGGACTGGGCGGTGCGCAGCTTCCGGATCAGCGCCAGCGGCGTGGCGGATGCGACCCAGATCCACACCCACATGTGCTACTCGGAGTTCAACGACATCATCGAGGCGGTGGCGGCGATGGACGCCGACGTGATCTCGATCGAGACCTCGCGCTCGCGGATGGAACTGCTGGACGCGTTCGTGCGCTTCCAGTACCCGAACGAGATCGGCCCGGGCGTGTACGACATCCATTCGCCGCGCATCCCCACGGTCGAGGAGATGGTCGGCCTGCTGGAGAAGGCGCGTGCGGTACTGGCCCCCGAGCAGCTCTGGGTCAACCCGGACTGCGGCCTGAAGACCCGCGGCTGGCCGGAAGTCCGCACCGCGCTGGAGCGGATGGTCGAAGCGGCCCGCATCCTGCGTGCTGGACGCGCGCGGGCGGCCTGATGGTGTGATGCGGGAACCCGGGCGAGCCGGGTTCCCGTCGCAGCGAGGCGCTTTCCGTGCAGCGCCCCGGCACCTGCATCCTGCCGGTGCCGGTTCCTTCGCTGCTGCACTCCCGCTGCATGGCGTGCCCGCGTCCTGACGGAGACGCTGCTGGCCACCGGCATCGACGGCACCATCTTCTTCCACACGCCGGCATCCGCCCTGCGCACCACACCCGCCGCGCAGGGGGAAAGGAAACCTGCGTTCCGCGCAGGCGTACGCGCGGCCGAGGTCGACTGCGAACACGACCGCAGCCGCCGGTCCGCCCGCGCCGGCAGCAGGGAGACCGCACCGGACGCGGTATCCGCTGCACGATGTGCTTCGACCTGCACCTCCGGCACGCGCATGGCTGCGGGATGATCTGCAGGTTGCCGGCATGGCGCGCCGGAACGGCATGCACCAGATCGACGACCGCGGCCATCGCGCGGCGGCACGCCCTCGGGAATCGGCGACCGGAACGACACCTGACGCAGAAGTGGCGGCTCGGCCCACGTGCTCGGGATCGGCAGGCGCGAACGCGTGTCCAGGCGGGTGCACTGCGACGGCCTCCCTTCGCTGCGCGACTGCAACCGCCACACTGCGCGCGGCCCGCGGATGGTGAACGACCGGGTTTGAAACTCCGTGGCGACGCGCGGCGCGCGACTGACAGCGCATGACATTCCGAGCACACCATCGGCCAGGCTGAATTTCCGCCGAAAACGGCGCCGTATCTGCGCTGTTCCGGGACGTCGCCGCGTCCGTCACGGGTATCATGTCACGCTGACTGGCCATGCCGGTTCCATGCATATCGACCTCACAGGAGAAGCAGCCGTGGCAGTGAATCAGGAGCAGTTGGAGAGGATCGCGTCGGGCCAGGGATTCATCGCCGCGCTCGACCAGAGCGGTGGCAGCACGCCCAAGGCGCTCAAGCTCTACGGCGTCGACGAGTCGGCGTATTCGGGCGACGCGGAAATGTTCGCCAAGGTCCACCAGATGCGCGAGCGCATCGTCTCCAGCGCCGCATTCAACGGCAAGCGCGTGCTCGGTGCGATTCTGTTCGAGCGCACCCTGGACGACAGCTTCGCCGGCCAGGACGCGGCGACCTATCTGTGGCAGACCAAGCAGGTCGTGCCGTTCCTGAAGATCGACAAGGGTCTGGAAGACGAGGCCGACGGCGTCCAGCTGCTCAAGCCGATTCCCGGTCTGGATGCGCTGCTGGCCAAGGCCAGGGCCAAGGGCGTGTTCGGCACCAAGGAACGCTCGGTGATCAAGGCCAACAACGCCGCCGGCATCGCCGCGGTGCTCGACCAGCAGTTCGCGCTGGGCCAGCAGGTGCTGGATGCCGGCCTGGTGCCGATCATCGAACCGGAAGTGGACATCAAGGCCGCCGACAAGGAAGCCATCGAGGCGACCCTGAAGCAGGGCCTGCTGGCCCGCCTGGACAAGATCGATCCGAAGACCCCGGTGATCCTGAAGCTGACCCTGCCCAGCGTGGACGGCTACTTCCAGGAGCTGGTCGACCACGTCGCCGTGCTGAAGGTCGTCGCCCTGTCCGGTGGTTACAGCCGCGACGATGCCAACGCCAGGCTGGCGAAGAATCCCGGCGTGGTCGCCAGCTTCAGCCGCGCACTGACCGAAGGCCTGAGCGCGCAGCAGAGCGACGCGGAGTTCGACCAGGCCCTGGATGCGGCGATCGAATCGATCTACCGCGCGTCGATCACCTGAGGTCCGACGCCCGCCGACCGCTGCGGAAAGGCCGGCCCTGTGCCGGCCTTTCCATGTCTGCCGCGGGCTGGTCCACGCGCGCGTCGCATCGCCGCCCTGTGAAACGCGTGCAACGGCATCCGCGCGCCCATGGGCGTGCAAGCAGCGCGGATGCATCCGCACTCGTCTTCGCCGCGGCGACATGCCAGCATGCCGGCTCGTCCCGCGATGACACCCCGCCATGCACGACCCGGTCACGACCATGCCCTCCAACGACACCGCGCTGATCGTCGTGGACCTGCAGCCGGATTTCATGCCCGGCGGCGCGCTGCCCTGCCATGACGGCGATGCGATCGTTGCGGGCATCGACGCCCTGCTGCGCGCACGCCGCTATCGCACCGTGGTCGCGACCCAGGACTGGCATCCGGCCACGCACGCCTCGTTCGCCAGCCAGCATCGGGGGCGCCAGCCGTTCGAACAGATCACGCTGCATGGCCATCCGCAGACGCTGTGGCCGGATCACTGCGTGCAGGGCACGCCCGGCGCTGCACTGGACCCGCGCGTGGACTGGACGCCGCTGGACCTGGTGCTGCGCAAGGGCGGCACGCCGCAGGTCGACTCCTACAGCGGCTTCCGCGAGAACCACGGCCCCGACGGCACGCGGCCACCGACCGGCCTGGCCGGCTGGCTGCACGAACGCGGCATCGCCGAGGTGCATGTCTGCGGCCTGGCGCGCGACTACTGCGTGCTGTGGACCGCGCAGGACGCGCTGGCGGCCGGGTTCCGGGTCCGTTTCCTGTGGTCGCTGACGCGGCCGGTGAGCCCGGACGGCGATGCGCCGACCCGCGACGCGCTGGACGCCGCCGGTATCGCGATCGACGGATGAGCGCAGGCTGCAGCAGCGGGCACGCTGCTTGATAGAACAGCCACATGTAGCGCACCGATGCACCGGCCACGAACACTGCCGTTTGGACAGTTTCGCCTGTTCCACACCGCCGCGGTGCCGCAGGTGCGCACAGCACCGCAGCGACACCCTGCCGGGTACAGGCGCCTGCATGCGGCGCACGCCCGCTCAACGGAGAAACGCGACGGATCACCGGACGCATCCGGGAACAGCGGCCCGGAAACAGGTGGCATCGCCTGCACGGGCATGCCTCCGCTCAGCTGCACGCTGCTACGCTGCGCGGGCAATGAAGACCCCGCACCCACCGATCGCGCCCGACGACACTGATCCGCGACCGGTCGCACCCGATGCACCGCTCCCCAGTGAGTGCTGCGACAGTGGCTGTCCGATCTGCGTCCACGATCTGCACGCCGAGGCGATGGCGCAGTACCGGTTGGATCTGACTGCGTGGGAAGCGCGACAGGCGCAACGCAGCGCACAGGGCCGCGACAGCGGCTGACCGCACGGTTCGCGCCGCCTACTCGCAGCGCGCGGCGGTGATCCGGTTGTCCGCATCCAGGTACACACGCAACCGGTCGCTGCGGCTGTCGTGCCGCAACGCGCTGCCGGGACCCACCGGATTGACCAGGCCGGCGCCGCTTTCGCTGGAAAGCCGCCGCAGCGTCGCCTCGTCGCCCGGCTGGCCCACCGCCCAGCCCAGCGTCGCATCACGGCACTGACCGCTGCCGGAGATGCGTGGGCCCGGGTCGCTGACACAGCCAACGAGCAGCAGCCCGAGACCGACGGCACTGCTTGCGTACAGAACTGGCATGCGGATGCGGGCTGACATCGATGTGCTCCGGCGGGCGGTGATCGCCGCAGCATACCGCCACGCCGGGGCCGCGGTACGGCCATGCCGGCCAAGCCGGATCAGAGCCCCGTGCGGCGCCTGACGGCATCCTCGTGCAGGTATTCGTTGAGCTGATCGATGACGATCGTCCACGCCGCATCGGCCTTGAGCTGCTCGGCCAGGAACTGGCGCTGGCCCTCGTTCCAGAACGGCGCCTCGAGAATCGACAGCTCGGTCGGCAGCTGGTGATCGACGATGAATCCGGCGATGGATTGCTCATCGGCCTCCAGCCCCAGTTGCAGGAACAGGTTGGTCATGCGCGGCGTGTCGTCCATGAAAGGTTCGGAAGCCAGAAAGGAGGCGGCGATGGTAAGCCGACGACGGCGCTGGCTCCATGCATCGATGGTCGTTGCTTCGCTTCGATCGGAATCTGCCGGCGAACAGCGATGCATCGGACATCAGACGCGTATCTCCATCGGATCAGACACGCCATGAAGCGGACTTCGAGGCGCGTGATACCGCGCAGACCGTTGAGGCTGTGCTCAGGCCGGCAACGGCGGTGCCGCGGTCGGCCGGCCCAGCGGATCCAACGCGATCATCACGAAGTGCCCGCGCGTGCACAGCTTGCGCTCACCGCTGAGCAGGTCCTCGGTGATCACGTCGACATCGACGTGCATCGAGCTGCGGCCGACCTTGACCACGCGTGCGATCACTTCGACCAGGTCGCCCTTGTGGATCGGCAGGTTGAAATCGACCTGTTCCGAGCGTGCGGTGACCACGGTCGTGCGCGCGTAGCGCGAGGCGGCGATGAAGGCGGCCATGTCCATCCACGCCAGCGCCTGGCCGCCGAACAGCGTGCCCAGGTGGTTGGTGTGGTCGGGGAAGACCATGTGCAGCAACCGCGCCTCGGTCGGCGGGGTTTCGGGGGTCGGGGCGTCGCTCATGGCGCGGTCCGGCAGGGGAGGATCGCGGCAGCGTAGCGCATGCCGGCATGGCGGGAAGATCGCTGCGCGCCCGTCGCGACTGCCGAAGGCGCGGCACGCATGGCCTGCCGCTGGCGTGCTCAGGCGGCCGGCAGGCCTCCGCGCGTCGCCTGCCGGGCAGGCCCGTGACCGACCGATCGACGGCGCCACGTCCGTGCAGGCGATGCCGGATCGGCGCGTACGCGGCGGCCGATGCACGCGCACCCGGTGCCGCCTCCCGCCGGTGCTCAGACGTCGAAGGCGAGCAGGTCGATCCCGGTGGCCGCGCGTACCACGCGCCGGTACAGCAGGTTGCCCTGGGCGGCGTTGGTCGCCACCACCAGGGCACGCTGGCGGCGCGCATCGCCGATGGCGAAGTTCTTGAAGATGCCGCCGTTGCTGCCGGCGTGGAAGAACACCGGTCCGGCGGTGGTCGCTTCCAGGTTCCAGCCCAGGGTCTTCTCGCTCCAGCGTCCGGGGATCTCGATCTGCGGCTGCAACATCGCCATGCGCGTGGCCGGCCGCAGTTCCCAGTCCGCGCGGCGCGCATGCACCATCAGCGCCAAGAAACGGGCGTAGTCGGCCACCGAGCAGCGCAGGCTGGCGGCCGCATTGGCGACGATGTCGCCGGGCCAGTGGACCAGTCCCTCCGGCGCGCCGGCCAGGACTTCGGGCAATGCCCGCGCCGCGTCCTCGTAGCGCCAGTCCGACAATGGCCTGCCGATCCGCTCGGCCACCGGCTGCGCGGCCTGCCACTGCTCGCGCAGGAGCTGCTGCGGCAGCTCCTTGCCGGGAACGTCCGGCGCGGCATGTCCGTACACCGAGCGCGCGCCCAGCGCCGCGCTCCAGCCGTAGCTGCTGTCGCGCATGCCTGCCGGCCCGAACAGCAGCCGCTGCATGGTCCGGTCCAGGCTCTCGCCGGTGATCGTCTCGACCACGCGCTGCAGCCAGACGAAGGCCTCGCCGGAGTAGTCGATGCGCGTGCCGGGCGCTGCCATCGGTACCAGCCGCTCGCGTGCAGGATCGGCGCGCCAGTTCGGCAGACCGGTGGAGTGGCGCAGCACGTCGCGCGCGGTGATCGCCTCGGCCCAGATGGCCGCGGGGCCAGCGCCGCCGAGGTACTCGGGGCGCAGGGTGTCGACCAGTGGCTGGTCCAGCGCCAGCTCGCCACGATCGACCAGCTGCAGCACCAGGTAGGCGAACACCGGCTTGCTCAGCGAGGCGATCTCGAACAGCGTGCCGTCCGTCACGGGTGCATCGCGGCCGGCGTGCAGCAGGCCGAAGCCCTGCGACCAGACCAGCTCGCCCCCCTCCACCACCGCGATACCGACGCCGGGGACGCCCAGCGCGTGCATCTGCCGCGGCAGGTCGGCCAGCAGATCGGCGGAAGGCACCCAGCTCCCTCGCTCGCCTGCAGGCAGCACGGCGAGGGCGGCACGCGGAAGGAGGCCCAGCGCGGCCCCGCCCAAGCAGGCGCCCAGCAGGTGGCGGCGCGAGCGGTGCAGGACGGCATCGGCAGGGTGGCGTGGCATGGGCCATTAGAGCGCCGTGCCGGAGGCCGCTTCAAGCGGAGGCGTCACCGCATCGCAGCACGTCGCGAAATGCCCGGAGCGGTCTGTCACCGCGAGCCCGCTGCGGCCCGGGGCCGCGCGGACAAGGCGGCTGCGATTACAGGTGCGTGCCGACCGCGCTCTCGACCTGGGCCGGGCTCTGGAAGCCGGGCAGGCGCGCCACTTCGGCGCCTTCCTTGAAGACCGCAAGGGTCGGGGTCTGGCGCAGGCCGAGGCCACGGAACAGCTCCTCGCCGACGGTCTCCATCTTCACCTTGAGCAGGACCACGCCGTTGGCGGCCTCGGTGGCGGCGAACTTCTGCAGCGACATCTCCAGCATCTTGCAGCCGGGGCAGTTGTCCTTGTGGAAATCCACCAGCAGGCGCGGATGCGCGGCCAAGGCGGCGGTGTACTCGTCAGGCGACGTGGCGGTAATGGTCTGCATCGGGGTCATCGGTCTTGCAAAGGGACAGGACCTGGTCGGTCCATTCGACGATCGCGCGCGCGTCGCGGTCGCCATGGGGCATCTGCTCGATCAGCAGACGCGGGAACGGGCTGTCGAAGAACACCGCCATGCGGTGCACGGCCCCGCAATAATACTCCTGCCCCCACTGGGTCTCACCGGTGCCGAACACCGCCACCCGCGGCGGCTTGCCGCGCGCGGCGACCAGCTCGGCGATGAAGTGCTTCATCTCGCTGGGCGTGCGCCCGGCGTTGTCGGTCCAGGCGCCAAGCAGGAACAGGTCGAAGCCGTGCGGGTCCGGCGCCACGTCGGCCAGGGTCTGCACGCCGGTCTCCAACCATGCCACCGTGTGCCCCGCGTCCTCGCAGCGCGCGCGGATCGCGCGGGCGACATCGCGGGTGTTGCCGCTGAGCGAAGCGAAGGCGATCAGGATGTTCATGGAAGCCGTCACTGGAGAAGACGAAACCGGAGAAGGGGAACGGCAGCGGCCCTGTCTGGCCATTCACCCTTCTCCATTGACTGCCTTTTACAGGTCGTCGAAGCCGTTGTCCGAGTTGGTCTTCTTGTACGACGCATTGCGCATCTCGAAGAAGTCGGTCTTGGTCTCGGTGAAGTTGTCGGCGTAGGCCTTGATCCACGGCATCACGTTGTCGGTGGTCTCCGAGTACAGCTTCTCGATGCCGAGCATGCCGGACATCTTGTTGGCGCGGTACTTCACGTAGCGGATCATCTCGTCGACGTCGATGCCGTCGATGCCGTCGAGCACTTCGCCCGTCCACTCCACTTCCAGGTCGATCGCGTGGGCGAAGGCCTTGTGCACGTAGTCGGTCAGTTCGTTGGTCTGCAGCTCCGGGTTCTCACCGATGATGGCGCGGATCACCTCGCTGATGAACTTGGTGTGGGCCAGTTCGTCGCGGTTGATGAAGCTGATGATCTTGCCGGTACCGGTCATCCGGTTCTGGCGGACCAGGTTGTAGAAGTAGGCGAAGCCGGAATAGAAGTTGATGCCCTCCAGGATCGAGGACTGGATCAGCGAACGCAGCAGCGTCTCGGCGGTCTTCTCGCGCATGAAGTCGTTGTAGGACTCCATGATCGGCGCATTGCGCTTGAGGATGGTCGGGTGCGTGCGCGCGATCTCGAACACGCGGTTCTGGTTCTGCAGGTCGGTGATCGAGGCCAGCACGTAGCTGTAGCTCTCGTTGTGGATCACTTCCTGCTGGCCGATGATCGCGGCGTTGGCGTGCGCGGCCGGGTCGGTGATGTACTCGGCGACGTTGTAGATGAAGCGCGTCTGCGGCGAGTCAAGCGTGGCCAGCAGGCCGATGATCGAATCGTAGGCGTTCTTCTCGCGCGCCGAGAGCTCGCCGTACTGCTTGGCGTCGCCCTTCATGTCGACCTCGTCCGGGATCCAGAAGTTGGTCGACAGCTCCTTGTACGCCCGATAGAAGGACGGGTACGGGATGTCGTTCCAGTTGAGGATGCCGCTGGTCTTGCCGTTGATGATGCCGGTCGACCGGTTCGGATGGCGCGGCTCGAGGATCTTGATGCGATCAAGCGGTGTTGCGGACATGGCTTCTACTCGTGTTCCGGGCGCCGCGCACGTACTGGACGAAGTCGCGGCGCATCAATCTGGAGGAAAGCCCCCCTGAGTCAGGGGGGCGCGCCGAAGGCGCGGGGGTCTGGATGCCGATGAAGCAGGGTCCACGGTTTGCGTCGCAAACCGTGGAAGCTAAGCGCGAATGCGCTTAGCTGCTGCACCACTCGCACTCGGCGATGTCGATGTCGTTCGAACGCACGTAGTACGTGGTCTTCATGCCTTCGCGCCAGGCGGTCATGTGCAGGTCCAGCAGGGTGCTGGCGCGGATGGTGCTGGGCACGTAGAAGTTGAAGCTGATCGCCTGGTCGACGTGGCGCTGGCGGCGCGCGTTCTGGCGCACCGACGCGAACTGGTCGACCTTGTAGGCGCCCTTCTCGTAGTACGGCCAGGTTTCCAGCGACAGGCCAGGCGCGGCGACCGGACGACGGAAGTCCTTCTTCTCCTCGTAGTAGAACGCCGAGTAGATCGGGTCGATCGACGCGGTGGAGCCGGCGATCTGCGCGGTCGACATGTTCGGCGCCACCGCCATCAGCCAGCCGTTGCGCACGCCGTTGACCGCCACCTGCGCCGACAGGTCCAGCCACTGCGGGCTGTTGTAGTCGCGGTCGCGGAAGTAGGCGCCGGTGTGCCAGTCGCTGCCCGGGAAGGCGGTGTAGGTGCCCTTCTCCTTGGCCAGCTCCATCGACGCCTGCACGGTCAGGAAGTTGATCCGCTCGTACAGGGTGTCGCTGAAGTCCTCTGCTTCCGGCGAATTCCAGTGGATGCCCTTCTGCGCCAGCAGGTGGTGCCAGCCGAAGGTACCCAGGCCGATCGCGCGGTACTTCTGGTTGGTGATCGTGGCCTGCGGGACCGGCAGGTCGTTGAGGTCGATCACGTTGTCCAGCATGCGCACCTGGATCGGGATCAGGCGCTCGAGCACGTCGGTGATCAGGTCGCCCTGGCCTTCCTGCGGGATCACCGCGCGGCCCAGGTTCACCGACGACAGGTTGCAGACGACGAAGTCGCCGGCCTGCTTGGTGGTGACGATCTGATTGCCCGAGATGATCTCCTGCATCATGCGCGTGGGGCTCATGTTCTGCAGGATTTCGGTGCACAGGTTGGACGAGTACACCATGCCGGCGTGCTTGTTCGGGTTCTTCCGGTTCACTTCGTCCCGGTAGAACATGAACGGGTTGCCGGTCTCCAGCTGGCTGACCATGATCCGCTTGAAGATGTCGATCGCCTTGATCGTCTTGCGGCTGATCCGCTCG
The DNA here is from genome assembly GCF_014851915.1 of Xanthomonas sp. XNM01. Lineage (GTDB taxonomy): Bacteria > Pseudomonadota > Gammaproteobacteria > Xanthomonadales > Xanthomonadaceae > Pseudoxanthomonas. The sequence goes on along the minus strand of NZ_JACVAP010000005.1, from coordinate 151,459 downwards.
TCGTTGACCACCTCCTCGTACTTCTTCCGGAAGGTGCCGTTGACGTCGCCCTTCTTCTCGTCGAAGAAGTCCTGCAGGTACCAGCCCTTGACCCGCTTCACTTCGTGCGGATCGAACAGGTACCAGTCGCCGCGGCGCTCGACCGCTTCCATGAAGATGTCGGGGATGCAGACCGAGGTGAACACGTCGTGCGCGCGCAGGCGCTGGTCGCCGTTGTTCAGGCGCAGGTCCAGGAACGCCTCGATGTCGCGGTGCCACACGTCCAGGTAGACCGCGACCGCGCCCTTGCGCTGGCCCAGCTGGTCCACCGAGACGGCGGTGTTGTTGAGCTGCTTGATCCACGGCACCACGCCGCCGGACGAGTTCGGCACGCCACGGATGGCCGAGCCGGACGAGCGCACGTAGCCGATGTAGGCGCCGACGCCGCCGCCGCCCTTGGAGACGCGGGCGATGTCGGTGTTGGAGTCGTAGATGCCCTGCAGGCTGTCGTCGACGGTGTCGATGAAGCAGCTCGACAGCTGGCCGCCGACCTTGCCGGCGTTCTGCAGCGTCGGGGTGGCCACGGTCATGTACAGGTTGGACAGCGCCCAGTAGGCCTCGCCGACCAGCTGCATGCGCCGCTCGCGGTTGCCGCGGCCGGCGCCCAGTTCGTTCTGCATCAGGTACAGGGCGATGGTCAGCCAGCGCTCCTGCGGCAGCTCGAACACGCCGCGCGAGTTGTCGGTGGCCAGGTAGCGGGTGGCCAGCAGGTACAGGCCGTTGTAGGCGAACAGCTTGTCGCGCTCGGCCTCGATCATCTTCCCGGCTTCCTGCAGCTCTTCCTTGGAATAGGCGCGCAGGATGTCGTTGGAATAGACGTTGCGGTCGGCCAGCGATTCCTGCAGGCCGACGTAGGAGCCGTACTTCTGGCTGGCGTCGTAGAAACGGTTGCGGCTGGCGCGCTTGTACAGGCGGCGCAGGTACAGGCGCGCGGCGAAGAACTCCCACTCCGGCGCGGTCAGATCGACGCGGGCCTCGGCCTCGCGGATCAGGTGGTCGACCAGGTCGTCGGCGTTGACACTGTCCTTACGCTCGATGAAACCGAACACCGAGCGCTTGTAGTCGGCGATGTCCAGCTGCGGGAATTCGGCGTGGATCTGGTCGATGCTGCGGTCCAGGCGCTCGCGCTCGAACGGCATCCGGCGGTTGCCGGCTTCCTTGGTGATCCAGGTGGAGACGTTCTGTTCTTCGATCTGTGCGGGCATTGCGGAGGCCTGGCGGGGCGTGGGCACCACGTCTGACGGGTCGACGGCGACGGGCGCGGTCTGGGCCGGAGCCGACGGGGTCGTAGGGGTGGCGGCAGCCGCGACGGCGGGGGAACCGGCCTCGGCGGCGAGGGTGTCTTCGGGGTTCATGCATCCTCCTCCATGTGTGGTGCACGCAGCCGCTCCGACGCACGGAACGGCCAACGGTGGGCGCGGCCGGAAGCGAGGTCGCCACAGCCACCGGAACGCACGGACACCGCGCCGGTTACTGCAGGACTGTCACTTCCGACGGGGAAACGGCGCGGCAGGGGTCGCGCGCATTCCGGGAGCGGGGCTGCCGGAACCAACCGGCACAAGATAGTGTGGTGTCGAAGGGGAGTCAACGCGATATATCGCGGTCAAAGTGTAAATTCCGTGTCAAGGCCGGAGCCGCTTTTTTCGCCCTCATCCGGTTCCACGCCAGCGATGTCCGGGGGTGTCCTGTGGAACATCCTCCGGCCGTCCGGCCCAACCCGTTACCCGGCCCCGGTGCCGGCCATGCGGGGATGCACGGTTGGGTGACCGGCATCACTTTCGGGGACCCGGGCAGCTCCGCCCTGCGGCAAAGCGTCCCGGCCGCGAGGCTTTGCCGCGGGGCCGGCGCATCGGCCAGACTGGACCGATGTCCATGCTCCGCGCCGTCTCCCCCGCCCGCGCCGCCTCCTTCACGCTCGTGGCGCTGGCCTGCTTCGCGGTGGCGGGGGTCGGCGTACAGCTGCTGCGCATCGAGCACGACTGGTGGCAGGCGCCGCTGAGCTTCTATCTGTCCGGCCCGTACAGCGGCTGGCTGCGGCTGGCGTACGCGCTGCTGGGTCTGGCCATGGCTGTGCTGGCGACCAGCCTGTGGGCCGCCCTGGCCCCGGCCGCACGCCGGCAGCTGGTGTCGGTGCTGCTGCCGCTCGGCGGCCTGGCGCTGATCGCGACCGCGTACTGGCCCGGCCCCAGTCCGGGCCATCCGGTCAGCGATGCCGGCGCGCTGGTTCATGGGCTGGCGGCGATGGCGGCGTTCCTGCTGGTCGGCGCGGCGATGCTGCTGCAGTCGGCGGTGCTGCGCCACGACCCGTACTGGCGCCCGGTGGCGGCGCCGCTGCTGGCGGTGGCGGCCCTGGCGTTCGCCGGCCTGTGGCTGCATGCGCTGTGGCGCGAGCTGCCGCGCGGCGCCTCGCAGAAGGCGGTGATCGCGCTGTATCTGCTGTGGCTGTGCGGAGTGGCGCTGCGCCTGCGTTCGCTGCCGGCCACAGGCCGCGATGCAGGGCGCGACACGCGGACGACCGACGCCGCCAGCCGCTGACGCCTCAGCTGCGGTGCGGCCGCGCCAGGTACTCGGCGCTCTGCATTTCGATCAGGCGCGAGGCGGTGCGCTCGAACGCGCCGGCCAGCCGGGTGCCGGTGTACAGCAGCGGCGGTGCGTCCGCGGCGGTGCACACCAGGTTGACCTGGCGGTCGTAGGCCTCGTCGATGAAGTTGACGAAGCGACGCGCGGCGTCCTCGTTGAGCCGGTCGAAATGCGGAATGCCGCCGACCAGCACGGTGTTGAACTCGCGCGCGATCTCGATGTAGTCGCTGGTGCCGCGCGGGCCTTCGCACAGCGCGGTGAAATCGAACCAGGCGATGCTCTTGCCGCGGCCGCGCACCGGGATCTTGCGCGACTCGATCTCGATGTTGCCGGCCTGCGCGGGCTCGCCGCCGCTGAGCGCCTTCCAGCGTTCCTCCAGCCAGGCCGGCGACTGCGGATCCAGCGGCGCGCGGTAGACCGGCGACTGGGTCAGCGCGCGCAGGCGGTAGTCCTCCTGGCCGTCCGAGCGCAGCTCCACGCAGTGCTGCTGCAGCAGCGCGATCGCGGGCATGAAACTGTCGCGCTGCAGCCCGTCGCGGTACAGGTTCTCCACCGCGGTGTTGGAGGTGGTCACCAGGGTCACGCCCTCGGCGAACAGCCGCTCCAGCAGCCGCGCCAGCAGCATCGCGTCGCCGATGTCGGTGACGAAGAATTCGTCCAGCACCAGCACCCGCAGCTTCAGCTCGCCGCGCCACTCGCGCACGATCTTCGCCAGCGGATCGGACTGGCCGGCATGCGCGCGCAGCCGCTCGTGCACGCCGCGCATGAACCGGTGGAAATGAGTGCGGTACTTGCCCTCGATCGGCAGGCCGTCGAAGAACAGGTCGACCAGGAAGGTCTTGCCGCGGCCGACCTCGCCCCAGTAGTACAGGCCGCGCACCGGCTCGGGCGTCTTTTTCAGCAGCCGCCCGAGCAGGCCGCCGCCGGTGGGGGCCAGCAGCGCGGCGTGGATGCGGTCCAGCTCGGCCAGCGCCGGACGCTGCGCCGGGTCGTCGGTGATCTCGCCACTGGCGACACCGGCGTCGTAGCGCTGCGAGGGCGTGGCATCGGCGGCCAGGGCGGTCCGACTCATGCCTCCGGCAGCCACGCCTTGACCTCGTGCTGCAGCGCGCCGCGCAGGTCGATCAGCTTGCGGTGGAAGAAGTGGCTGGTGTCGTGCATCCGCACCAGCTGCGGCGGCTGCTCCAGGCCGTCGATCCAGTCGTAGACCGCCTGGGCGTCGACGATCTCGTCGGCATCGCCCTGGATCACCAGCCACGGCACCTGCGGCAGGGCGATGCCGCTGAAGTCCCAGCCGCGGCCGGACACCGGCGGCGCGATCGAGATCACTGCGTCGGCCTCCAGCTTCACCGCCGCCTGCAGACTCACATACGAGCCGAAGCTGAAACCGGCCAGCCACAGCCTGGCCTCGGGGCGATGGCGGCGTACCCAGTCGACCACGGCCTGCAGGTCGTCCTGCTCGCCGCGGCCTTCGTCGAAGCTGCCGGACGACGCGCCGACGCCGCGGAAGTTGAAACGCACGCAGGTGGCGCCGAGTTCGCGCAGGCTGCGCGCGACCATCGTGACGACCTTGTTGTGCATCGTGCCGCCCTCGGTGGGCAGCGGATGGCAGACGATGGCGACCAGCGGTCGGGCCACGTCGGTATCGGGCAGGTCGATGGCCAGCTCGAGCGGACCGGCCGGTCCGTCCAGCATCAGGCCGCCGGATTCAGTGGGGAAGGCGGGATCGTGCATGGGCGACATGATAGCCGCTGCGCCCGTGCAGCCTCCGCGATGTACCGCGCACGGCGGCGGGACGCTGCGTCGCGGCGGTGCCGCGCCCGCGGGTGCGCAGGTGGTGCATGCCTACAATGGCGCCCCCGAACGCCACCCGGTCCGCATGCATTACATCCTGCTCAGCGTCACCTGCAGCGTGCTGGTCGGCGTGCTGTTGAAGCTGGCCCCGCGCTGGCGCCTGGATGCAGGCCAGCTGGTGACCTGGAACTACCTGGCCGCAGCGACGCTGTGCCTGGGCCTGCTGCGTCCGCCGCTGGAGCCGCTGCGCTCGCCGCAGGCGCCGTGGGCCGCGCTGCTGACCCTGGCGGTGGTGCTGCCATCGCTGTTCCTGGTGCTGGCGGCGGCGGTGCGCCGGGCCGGCATCGTCCGTACCGACGTCGCCCAGCGCCTGTCGCTGCTGCTGTCGCTGCTGGCCGCGTTCGCGCTGTTCGGCGAACAGGCCTCGATGCAGAAGCTGGCCGGGCTCGCGCTGGGACTGGTCGCGGTGGCCGGCATCGTCGCCCGCCCCGATCCAGCCGCCAGCGCCACCGGACAGGCGCCCGGCGGCTGGGGGCTGCTGCTGGCGGTGTGGGCGGGCTTCGCGCTGGTCGACGTGATGCTCAAGACCATCGCCCAGGCCGGCATTCCATCGTCGGCCTCGCTGCTGACGGCGTTCTCGATCGCCTTCGTGCTGATGCTGGGCACCCAGCTGTGGCGACAGGCGCGCGGCCGCACCCGGCTGGACCTGCGCCACCTCGGCGCCGGCCTGCTGCTGGGCACGCTGAACTTCGGCAACATCGTCTTCTACGTGCGCGCCCACCAGCAGCTGCACGACAGCCCGGCAGTGGTGTTCGCGACGATGAACATCGGCGTGGTCCTGCTCGGCACCGCCGTCGGCATGCTGGCCTTCGGCGAACGCACCTCCTGGCTCAACCGCGCGGCGATCGTGCTGGCGGTGGCGGCGATCGCGGTGATCGCGACCGCGCCCTGACCATCGCGTCATGCGCGCGACGGCAGCGCGCGGGCTGAAGGCAACACCGTCATCTGCCAGCAGGCCGCAGCCGCGGGACCCACCGCACAGCCGCCGAAACCACATCCTGCGACAACCGCGCCGGCCACCGCCGCAGCGGTCCCGGGCCTGCGCCACGGCACACCGCAACCCACCATCGCACGCCCCAGCGGACGCAGCGCTGCCGGCACGGTGCCTGGCCGCACTGCTTTGCGCCATACAGGCCGGCCCGTCGCTGCTGCACGGCCTCCGCGCCGGTCCGCGTTGCCGATGGCAGCAGCCCCCCTGGCGCCCATGGAGACGGCAGCGACGGGCCTGCGCCGGTGGTCGCGCTGCCTCGCCACCACACCGCCATGACCGGCGGCGGAACGTGGCAGTCAGCGCTGCCACGTAGGAAACGGATCGGGCAGGTCGCGCCAGACCGCCGGACCGGCGGCCATCTCGTCGTCGTCCAGCAGGCAGGCGTCGAGGTGCGCGCGCAGCTGCGCCTCATCCGTACCGACGCCGATCACCGCCAGTTCCTGCCGGCGGTCGCCCCACAGCGGATGCCACAGCCGCGCCAGCGCCGCGTGCTCCTGCGCATCCCCGAGCTCAAGCGGCGAAGGCTGCGGCGCCGACCAGGCCGCCGCCTGCCAGCGCGCCGCCCCATCCCCGGACAACGCCAGAGGTGCGTGCAGGAAGGCCGCCTCCGGCAGCAGGCCGATGCGGCCTGCACGGACCCGCTCGCGTGCCGCGTACCAGAATCCGGCCGCGCTGGTCCGGGTGGCCGCACCGACGATCGCCAGCTCGCCGACCCAGTCCATCCGCGAGGCCAGCCAGAACCAGCCCTTGCTGCGGATCACGCCCTCCAGCCCGTGGTCGAGCAGCGCGGCCAGGCGCGCCGGGTGGAACGGGCGACGCGCGCGATAAGTGAAGCTGGCAATGCCGTACTCCTCGGTCTCCGGTGTGTGGATGCCCTGCAGCTCCTGCAGCCAGCCCGGTGCCAGACGCGCGCGGTCGAAGTCGAAGCGGCCGGTGTCCAGCAGCTCGGCCAGCGGCACATCGGCGCCGCGCGATTCAACGATGCGTGCATCGCGGTTGAGCCCACGCAGCACCGTCGTGGTCAGGCGCAGGCGCTCGGGATCGACCAGATCGCACTTGGCGACGACGATCACATCGGCGAACTCGACCTGCTCGATCAACAGGTCGACCAGCGCGCGTGCATCATCGGGCCCGGCCTGCAGACCACGGTCGACCAGCCGCTCGGGCGAGCCCATGCCGTCGATGAAGGTGACCGCGTCGACGACGGTGGCCATCGTGTCCAGCCGCGCCACGTCGGACAGCGAGACGCCCTGTTCGTCGCGCACGGCGAAGGTCGCGGCCACCGGCATCGGCTCGCCGATCCCGGTCGATTCGATCAGCAGGTAATCGTAACGGCCTTCGGCAGCCAGCCGCCGCACCTCCTGCAGCAGGTCGTCGCGCAGCGTGCAGCAGATGCAGCCGTTGCTGAATTCCACCAGCGTCTCGTCGGTCCTGCGCAGCGCGGCGCCACCGTCGCGGACCAGCTGGGCGTCGATGTTGATCTCGCTCATGTCGTTGACGATCACCGCCACGCGCAGACCGTCGCGGTTGCGCAGCACGTGGTTGAGCAGGGTGGTCTTGCCTGCGCCGAGAAAGCCGGAGAGCACGGTCACCGGCAGGCGTGGGTCGGACGAAACGGCCATGAGGACTCCTTTGTGTTATGTTATAACTGTAACGAGATTCCGGAGATTGTCCATGCCTGTTCCGCTGTCGCGCACGCACGCTTTCGACCACGCCGCGATCGGGTTGTCCGGGCTGTGCGTCGTGCATTGCCTGCTGCTGCCGCTGGCGGCCGCGTTCCTGCCGCTGCTGTCGGCCTGGGCCGAGGCCGAATGGGTGCACCTGCTGTTCGTGGCGATCGCCCTGCCGCTGACCGCGACCGCGCTGCGGCGCAGCCACCGCCGGCATCCGTTGCCGGCCGCAGTGGTGGCGCTGGCGACCGCAGGACTGCTGTTGCTGACGCTGGGCGCCGTGGGCTGGCCGCTGCATGCACTGGAGACACCGCTGACCGTGGCCGGCTCGCTGGCGCTGGCCGCCGCGCATCTGTGGAACCTGCGCCGGCTGCATGCCGCTCGCGGACGCCCGGTACAGCGGCTCTGACCCGGCTCCGCGGCCTGACCGGCAGCGTCGAGCCGCGCCGGTCCGCGCGACGGGTCCACCGCTGCGCCGGTCTCCGGGCGGGAGCCGCGCCCGACGCTGCCGCCTGGCATCGGCGCATCGCCGCGCCGCAGGAACGCCAGGGCGCGGTCGCGCCCGGTGCCGGCATCGCGCAGGGTGCTGCCGCACCGTCCGGGCCGCCGCCCACCCTGCGCGCTTGAACGCCGGCTGCGAGGATCGACGCATGCCGCGCCGGCGCGCCGCGCGCAGTCCGTAGAATGGCGCCATGAACACGCCCCACGATTCCAGCCTCGGGCGCGAGGTCGCCTATCCGACCCGCTACGACGCCACGCTGCTGTTTCCGATCCCGCGCGCCGGCGCGCGCGCCGAACTCGGCATCGCCGATGCCGCATTGCCCTTCGTCGGCCACGACCGCTGGCATGTCTATGAGCTGGGCTGGCTCGACGGGCGCGGCAAGCCGCAGGCCGGCACCGCCACCCTGCATGTGCCTGCCGACTCGCCGCACCTGATCGAATCCAAGTCGCTGAAGCTCTATCTGAACTCGCTCAACGGCGCCCGCTTCGACGACGCCGCATCGGTCCACACCCGCATCGCGGCGGACCTGTCGCGCTGCGCCGGCGCGCCGGTGCTGGTGACCCCGGGCCTGCCGCCGCTGGCGGAGGCGCCGGCGGCGGCGACGCTGATCGATGCGCTGGACGTGGCCATCGACCATTACGGCCCGCCGCAGGCGGCGCTGCTGCATGCCGACGCCGGCGTAATCGTGGAAGAGACCCTGGTGTCCGAGCTGCTGAAGTCCAACTGCCCGGTCACCGGCCAGCCGGACTGGGCCAGCGTACACCTGCACTACCGGGGCCCGCGGATCGACCGTGCCGCGCTGCTGCGCTACCTGGTCAGCTTCCGCGAGCATGCCGAGTTCCACGAGCAGTGCGTGGAACGGATCTTCCTCGACGTCCTCGCCCGCTGCGCGCCGCAGCGGTTGTCGGTCGAAGCCCGCTACACCCGCCGCGGCGGCCTGGACATCAATCCGTGGCGCGGTTCGCCCGGCCTGGACGCGCCGGCCCCCCTGCGCGACGAGCGGCAGTAGGCGATCGACGCCGACGCCGACGCCGACGCCGACGCCTGCAGCAGGCTGGCGCGGCAACGGCCTTCGATGCAGGCGCGGGCGGGCGATGGGCGGTGTGGCATCCACCGCCTGACGATGCGCGACCGCGTCCCTGGACCGCGACGCCGCGGGTGATCGTCGCGCACTGCCGGCAGTGACGGCGAGGTCCGCTCCAGGGTGGCGGCGACCGGGACGACGAGGTCAGACGCCATGCGCGTTGCCGGCGCTGTGGCGCCATGAGGCCTGCGGCAGGTGCGCCAACGATGCACGTGTCGCGGTTGGGGCCGCCGCACTGGTGCAACCGCACGCCACACCGGGGCGCTTTTCCGGACGGGTGATGAACGCCGGTCGCCGCTCCAATAAATGCTTCACGACCCTGCGATGGGTCGTTAACAGTCGCTGTGCGAGTTTGGCCGCGCCTTCCCGCCAGGTCCCGCACATGAGCACCGGCAAGTCCCCCGACTTCTCCAACGTCCAGGGCGGCGTCCGCAGTACCGAAGCCGAGCGCCCGGATTTTTCCAACGTCCAGGGTGGCGTGCGCTCGACCGAGGCCGGCAACGCCGACCAGATCTACACCGTGGTCAAGGGTGACAGCCTCTCCAGGATCGCCAAGCAGATCTACGGCGATGGCAATGCCTGGACCCGCATCTTCGAAGCCAACCGCGACCAGCTCGAGGATCCCGACCGGATCCAGCCCGGCCAGGTGCTGCGCATCCCGCCGGCAAGCTGACCCGACCCACAGGAGCACACGCCAATGATCCGTTCCCGTTCCGCACTGCTCGTCCTGGGCGCCTCGGTCACGCTGGCCCTGGCCGCCTGCAAGAAGCCCGAAGAAGCGCCGGCGCCGGCCCCGTCGCCCGCACTGACCGAACCGTCCACGCCGGCGGCCGCCGCGCCGATGGCTCCGGCCACCACCAGCGCGAGCGTGACCTCGGTCGACCTGGGCAATGCGGTCGGCGCCGACAACCGCGTCGCGACGCCGGCGACCACGTTCGCACCGACCGACACGATCTTCGCCTCGGTCGCCACCCGGACCAGCGAGCCGAGCGGCAGCGTGCCCGGCACGCTGTCGGCCAAGTGGACCTACCAGGATGGCCAGACCGTGCACGAGGACAGCCGCCAGCTGACCCTGACCGGCGACGGCACCACCTCGTTCCAGATCAGCAAGCCGGATGGTCTGCCGGCCGGCAAGTACAAGGTCGAGATCGCGTGGGACGGCAGCGTCGTCCAGACCCGCGAGTTCGAAGTGAAGTAAGCAGGTGCAGGTGACGTAGCAAGGGCTCTCTCTCTGTCTCTCTCCCAGCAGGGTGAGCATGTTCGGGCGCGGTGCGAACCGCGCCCGTTTTTTTGTTCCGCGCCGGCGGCGATGACACGCGCCAGGGGCAGGAGCACATCAACTGTCGCTGCACGGCAGCCGGTTCCAGCCGTATGCGCCGCTCGCTCGTTCCACCGCATCGGTGCCCGGCCGCGCTGCATCCCGGCGAGAATCCGATCTTCTCCAAGGCAGGATCGCGGGCCGATGCGCGACACATGCCCCGCCGGCATCCATCCGGCGCGACCCGTCACGCACCGCTGGCGCAGCGTCCTCGCCGCAGGTGTGCTGCTGTCCGCACTGCCGCTGCATGCGGCCGCTGACGATTGCGACGCGTCTTCCCAGGCCGATCGTCTGGACTGCCTGCAGCGGGTCGCCGAGGCCAGCGCACGCGAGCTGCTCGACGCAGCGTCCGCGCTGGCCACCGCGATCGACCGCTGGGACGAGGACGCGATGCATCGCGATCGGGCCAGGCAGCGGTTGCCGACCGACAACACGGCCTTCGCCGGCTACCGCGCCGCGCACGGCGTGCTGGCCCGGTCGCGGGGCGGCGGCGCGATCGGGACGGGCCTGGCGATGCGCCAGCCACTGCATCGCGGAGCTGAACACCCGCCACGCCACGCAACTGCGGCAGCTCGCCGCTACCCTGCCTGCCACGCCGCCATGAGCGGGTGGCGACCATCGCGCACCGGCCCGCCCGCGGGATGAAGCATCCCGGGCCACCCGGCCTTGATTCGCTTGCCTGCGGCCGCCATCCCATGATTCATGAGCGACCACACACACCAGCCCGATGAGGCAGCCGCCCCAGGCCAGGACCGGCGCCGCCTGCTGCGCGCGTTCAATCTCAGCCTGGCCTTCGTGTTCCTGCTGCTGGTGGTGTACTCGGCCCAGCCGGATTTCGATCTGCGCAGACTCAGCGTCGCGCCGCACGACACCGGCAACTGGCTCGGCCTGCTGACCGCGCCGCTGCTGCACGGCTCGTTCGAGCATCTGGCGGCCAACGCCGGCGCCCTGCTGATCCTGGGCACCTTGGCCGGCAGCGTCTATCCACGCGCCACGCTGTGGTCGCTGCCGCTGATGTGGCTGGGCTCGGGCATCGGCGCGTGGCTGCTGGGCGAGCCGGGCAGCCATCATCTGGGCGCCAGCGGCGTGACCCACGGGCTGATGTTCATGGTCGGCACGCTCGGCCTGCTGCGGCGCGACCGGTCCTCGATCGCCGCTGCGATGATCGGCTTCCTGTTCTACGGCGGCATGCTGATGACCGTGCTGCCGAACGAACCCGGCATTTCCTGGCAGTCGCATCTGGGCGGCGCGATCGGCGGCCTGGTCGCCGGCCTGCTGTTCCGGCGGCTGGATCCGATGACGCCCCGCCAGCGCTACAGCTGGGAGGACGAGGACGACGCCGACACGCTGGCGGCCGAGGAGCGCGACGAGCTCGAGCCGCCAGCGCCGCGCGAGGTCCCGGTGCTGTGGCATCGCGACGCGCAGCCGCCGACCCGGGGCGTGGTGCTGCGATTCCCGACGCAGCGTCCGCAGACCCCGCCCGAGCCGCGCGACTGAGCGGCGCACGCAGGCATCGATCGTCCGCCAGCGACCGAAGGCGGGATGCGCCGGCGGCGACAGGCAGGCATCATGCGGCGCCTGTTCCGTCGCCACCGCATCCGCTGACCTGCCAGGCAGCGCGCGGCTGGCCGCGTCCGTCCCAGGAGTCCGCACGATGATGCCCGCCCGGCCGCCCCAGGCCGCCGCCCGATCCCGCCACCGCCTCGGCGTGGCCCGCCTGGCCCTGGCGCTGGTTCTTGCCGCCGCCCTCGCCGCCTGTGCCGGTCCCGGCGACCGCCATCCGGCACCGGTGCCCGAAGTCCGTCCCGGCATCAGCGTGGGCTATCTGGACGATGCCGCCCTGCCCGACAGCCTGGCGCTGGTGCCGGCACCACCGGTCGCCGGCAGCGCGGCCCTGGCGCAGGACCACGCGGTGGCTGCCGCGGCGCTGGTCCTGCGCGGCAGCCCGCGCTGGGAGCAGGCCACCCGCGATGCCGACCTGGTGTTTCCGCAGGCGGCCGGCACCTTCGCCTGCGCGCTGGGCGTGGAGATCGACGACACCCACACGCCGCATCTGGTGCGGCTGTTGCGCCGCTCGCTGGCCGATGCCGCCCGCAGCGTGCGCGCGGCCAAGCACCAGTACCAGCGCGCGCGCCCGTTCACGGAAAACGGCGCGCCGACCTGCACGCCCGACAGCGAGACCGGCCTGCGCACCAACGGCTCCTATCCATCGGGGCACACCGCGATCGGCTGGAGCTGGGCGCTGCTGCTGGCCGAGGCCGCGCCCGAGCGCGCCGATGCCGTGCTGCTGCGCGGTCGCCAGTACGGCGAGAGCCGCCTGGTCTGCAACGTGCACTGGCAGAGCGACGTGCTGCAGGGCCGCTTCCTCGGCGCGGCGACCGTCGCCAGGCTGCATGCCGAGCCGGCATTTGCCGCCGACATGGCCGCCGCGACCGACGAGATCCGGCGCGCTCGCGCCGCCGGTCGCACGCCGACCTCGCGCGACTGCGCGACCGAAGCGTCCGCGCTGGCGCGGCCGGTGCCCGGCGCGCTGTAGCACGGCCTCGCCGCGGCCGGACGGCGGCGGAAGCCTCCACGCCCCGCCGTCGTCAACAGCGCTGCATCGCCGGCAGTGCCCGCATGGCGGGCCGCCGCCGCATCCCTGCGTCACCACGCCACGTCACGCCAAACCAAGCCAGGCACGCCCAGCCGCCGCATCCGGCCGGCCAGGCCGCAACCCTGTCGCCGGGCTGGCGCTGGTGCCGACATCCATACACGACGGTCGGCATCCGCATCGACCGGGCATGGCCCGTGCGACGCCTGCCGACGGCCCCCGCCTCCATCGATACACGTCGACGCCCGGCGTCGGCACCCACCGCGCAGGTCCGACCGACCGGAACCACTGCCGTCACACCCGCGGCGATCGGCGCGGACACGGCCACGTCGTCATGCGGGCGCGGCCCTGCATGCCCGCACTGCAGCGACGGCGCGCCTGCACGCGCTCCTGGATCGGCCCGTACCTGCCGTCGCGGCACGATGTGGCCAGCGCCTGCGCCCCGCCCCGGACCTCGCTGCATGTCCGCGCACGCGGCACGGACGGCCAGACGCAACGGACGATGACCACCGGAAGCAACAGCGACCTCCGGCGCATCCGGACGCCGTGGGCCGGCGCTAGACTCGCGCACGTTTCCCCACCGCCTTGGATGCCGCCATGACCCAGTGGTACCTGCACGACCCCGCCGACAACAGCCGCACCGGTCCGCTGGACGAGGACGCCGCGCGGGCGCAGGCGCAGCGCAGCCCTGGCCTGCTGGGCTGGCGCGAGGGCATGAGCGAATGGAAGCCGGTGCGTGGCATTGCCGAGCTGTCCGCAGCCGCGCCGGGCGCACCGCCGCACCTGCCGCCGCTGCCGGGCCAGGGCGGCCGGCGCGGAGGCAGCGACGAGGTCGATTTCCGCATCGTCGGCCACGACATGCAGTTCGTGGAGATCGAACTGGACCCGGGCGAAAGCGCGATCGCCGAGGCCGGCGCGCTGATGTACAAGGATGCCAGCGTGCAGATGGACACCGTGTTCGGCGACGGCTCGCACAGCGGCCAGGGCGGCGGCCTGATGGACAAGCTGATGTCGGCCGGCAAGCGCGTGATCACCGGCGAAAGCCTGTTCGCCACGCTGTTCACCCACACCGGCCACGGCAAGGCGAAGGTGGCCTTCGCCGCACCCTATCCGGGCACGGTGCTGGGGCTGAAGCTGGACGAGCACGGCGGCCGCCTGGTCTGCCAGAAGGACAGTTTCCTGGCCGGCGCGCGCGGCGTGCGGATCGGCGTGCACTTCCAGCGCAAGATCCTCACCGGCCTGTTCGGCGGCGAGGGCTTCATCATGCAGAAGCTCGAAGGCGACGGCTGGGTGTTCGTGCATGCCGGCGGCACCGTGGTCGAACGCGAACTGGCCGCCGGCGAGCGCATCGACGTCGACACCGGCTGCGTGGTCGCCTACCACGGCAGCGTCGACATGGACGTGCGCGCGGTGCGTGGGGTCAGGAGCATGTTCTTCGGTGGCGAAGGCGTGTTCCTGGCCACGCTGACCGGGCCCGGCAAGGTCTGGCTGCAGTCGCTGCCGTTCTCGCGCCTGGCCGGACGCATGTGGATGGCCGCACCGCAGGGCGGCGGGCAGAACCGCGGCGAAGGCTCGGTGCTGGGCGGACTGGGCCGGATCCTGGACGGCGACAACCGCTTCTGAGCAGCCCGGGCATCGGTGGCGGTGCGCCGGTCAACGGCGTGCCGCGGCCGCGCCACGGCGGCATCGCGTTGCATGTGCGCGTCCCGATCAGGTCGGAGCGCCGCCTCCCGGGTGGGCAGGCGGATCGCCGGGGCGCATCATCCCTCCGGATCGAGGCGGCCCGCCTCCCGCTGGTCGCGGCCTGTGGCGGGTCGGCCTTCCGATCCGCGCGTCGCTGTTGCCGCACCGGATCATCGGACCGCGGCGCCGGTCCTCGAAAGGCGCCACGCCGCTGCGGTCAGGGGCCTGGATCGTCGATCTCGACCGTGATCGCGCCGACGTGCGCGCCGCGGGCGATCCGGCAGTTCACCTTGACGTCGCGCTTCTCCACGCGCAGCCGCCCTTCGACGCTGAGCATGTTGCCGCGGTCGCTGTGCCTGGCCGCCCACTGGTAGGTGTTCACTCCGGCGGCGACGTAGCGCGCCTCGGCGGCCTGTCTGCACCACGACACCAGATCACCGGAGTTGGAGACGACCGGTTCGTGCAGGTGCGGGATCGCCGGCGTGACCGTGCCGGACAGCGAAAGAAGAAGTGCGACGATCGACATCGGTGCCTCCCTGGCCGGGCGGCGCGTCGCCACCCTTGCGATGCGGCGACGATAGCATCCGGACCGGGCCGCCTACAGCGCGCGCCCGTCGACGTGCTGCACCGGGATCGCATCCAGGTCGATGCCCTCGATGCAGCGCAGGTTGATCGCCGCGGTCACCTGGCCGTCGGGCGCCACGCCCTCGCCGTAGGGGTGCATGCCGCAGGTGGGGCAGAAGCGGTGGCGGATCGCGTGCCGGTTGAAGGTGTACGACGCCGCGGCGTCCTCGTCGGTCAGCAGCGTCATCCGCGCGCGCGGCACGAACCACAGCAGCGAACCCTTGCGGCTGCAGATCGAACAGTTGCAGGCCAGGGCGCCGTCGATCTCGCCACTGACCTGGAAGGCGACGCGGCCGCAATGGCAGCTTCCCCGATAGGTGGTGCTCATCCGGATGCGTCCTGTGCTGGGCGGGGTCTGGATGGTAGCGGACGCGGCCGCGACGCAGCCATGCCGTCGGGCAGCGGTTTCGACCGCATGAGGGAAGTCACCGGACGGCACGCGTTCCACGTCCGCGGCGACGATGGCAGCGCACCGATCCGTCGGCGAGGCGTTGCACGGCGGGACCGGACGATCCGGTCACGACGGTGACGGCCCACGCGTCCGGCTGCACGCCGGCTCAGTCGCCGCCACCCCCATCGCCGCCACCGCAACCACCACCGGTATCGGACGAAACGCCGCATGCACCGCCGTCGTCGGCCGGCAGCACCGCGTACGGCATGCCCGCGCCATCGCCCGCGTCGGCCGGCGATGGCCGGCCTGTGCCGTCCTGCGAGGCGGTGAACACCAGGCAGAGCACGGCGCCGATCGCCGGCAGCAGCCAGATCACCGCCAGCTGCAGCCTGCGCTGCAACGGCGTCGCCAGCGGCGTGCGCAGCACCGCGCGGCTGGCCATCAGGTTCAGTCCGATCGGCACCAGCGCCAGCAGCCACCATGGGTTCATTCAGCACGTCCTCGCATTGCGCAGCGCATGGACGGTCGTGGATGCATCGCCTGCGACACCGGCGCATCTCACGGCGGCGGACCGCCGCTGCGCCCACCGACCTGGCCCAGCGCCACGCCCACCCCGATGCCGATCGCGATGCCCAGCGCGATGTTGTCCATCGCCAGGCCGATCGAGACGCCGAGTGCGGTGCCGATCGCGATGCCGATGCCCTGTGCGCGCTGCCGGCGTGGATCCTTCGGGTCGTTCATTACGCGGGCCTGGCTGTCACGGCGGCCGAGCATAACCCGCAGCCATCGATGCGTCAGCCGCGCGGCAGCGGCAGTCCGGTGAACGCCTTCACCGTGCGCAGCACGAAGCTGGAATTCACGTCGGCCACGCCCGACGCATTGAGCAGGCGGTCGAGCAGGAAGCGCGAGAAGTGCTCCAGGTCCTGCACGTAGACGTGCAGCAGGTAGTCCATGTCGCCGGTCAGCGCATGGCAGGCGACGACCTCGTCCCACTCCAGCACGCCGGCGACGAAGCGCTCGATGCCCGGCTGTCCGTGCTTCTCCAGCTGCACCCGGACGAAGGCCTGCAGGCCCAGGCCGACCGCCTTCGGCTCCAGCCGCGCCGCGTAGCCGGCGATCACGCCGGCCGCCTCCAGCCGCTGGGTGCGGCGCAGGCAGGCCGAGGCGGACAGGTTGATCTGCGCGGCCAGGTCGGCATTGCTGGTGCGGCCCTGCTGCTGGAGCAGGGCCAGCAGCCGCAGATCGGTGCGGTCCAGCGCGATGGTATCGGCCATTTGTTGCCCTGCAACATCGAAAGACGCAACAACATTGCGCCAGAAGGCTGCGCCCGCGCAACTTCGCAAGCCTGTTGCGCCGGTGCGCGCGTACGCTGGGAAACCGGTCATTGGAGCCCCGCCATGCAGACCCCGACCCCACGCCGCGTCGAACACCAACAGACCGACAAGGGCTACGTGCCGGTCTACACCACC
Organism: Xanthomonas sp. XNM01; assembly: GCF_014851915.1. Lineage (GTDB taxonomy): Bacteria > Pseudomonadota > Gammaproteobacteria > Xanthomonadales > Xanthomonadaceae > Pseudoxanthomonas. The sequence continues at coordinate 134,661 of NZ_JACVAP010000005.1, read as the reverse complement.
GCCGTGGTCGAGCAGCCCTGGCACGATTACAGCGCTGACGACCATGCCACCTGGGGCACGCTGTACGAGCGCCAGCGCGCGCTGCTGGTCGGCCGCGCCTGCGACGAATTCCTGCAGGCGCAGGACGCGATGGGCATGGACGCGCACATGATCCCGCGCTTCGACCAGCTCAACGAAGTGCTGGGCGCCGCCACCGGCTGGACCCTGGTCGGGGTCGAAGGCCTGCTGCCGGAGCTGGACTTCTTCGACCATCTGGCCAACCGCCGCTTTCCGGTGACCTGGTGGATCCGGCGCCCCGAGCAGATCGACTACATCGCCGAACCGGACCTGTTCCACGACCTGTTCGGCCACGTGCCGCTGCTGATGAACCCGGTGTTCGCCGATTACATGGAGGCCTATGGCCGCGGCGGCGTCAAAGCCCACGCGATCGGCCCGGACGCGCTGCAGCATCTGACCCGGCTGTACTGGTACACGGTGGAGTTCGGCCTGATCCGCCAGCCCGACGGGCTGCGCATCTACGGCGCCGGCATCGTCTCGTCGAAGGGCGAATCGCTGCACTCGCTGGAGTCGGCCGCGCCGAACCGGATCGGCTTCGACCTGGAGCGGATCATGCGCACCCGCTACCGGATCGACACGTTCCAGAAGACCTACTTCGTCATCGACAGCTTCGAGCAGCTGATGGCCGCGACCGCGCCGGACTTCACCCCGATCTATGCGCGGCTGGCCCGGCAGGAATCGATCCCGGCCGGCACGGTGCGCGACGACGATGCGGTGTTCCAGCGCGGCAGCGGCGAAGGCTGGCAGGACGGCGGCGACGTGTGAGCGGCCGCGGCACGGCGGCGAAGGCGGTCCGCCAGGCGCACCACCCCGGCCGCGGCTAACGCGCCCTGAGCGCGGGCCGCGGCGACATCTCGCGCACCGGCCGGGCCACCACGCCGGGCGCCTTCAGCAGCTGCGCGGCCAGGTCACGCGCGGCCACGCGCAGCTCGGGGACGGCAGTGATCTCCCACAGCTGACCGCGCAGCAGCGGACCGAGGCAGTACAGGCCGCGCACCGCCGCGCCATGCCGGTCCAGCGATTCGAACCGGGCCGACGCGCGCACGCCGAGCCCGAGCGGGTCGGCGCTGACCAGCCCGGCGTCGCGCAGCTGGGCCAGCAGCGGATGGCTGGTGCGTTCGACATCGGTGTCCAGGCCGGTGGCCCGGATCAGCACGTCGTACTGCTCGGCCGAGGCATGGCTCTGCCCGCGCTCGCGGATCAGCACCTCCACGGCGCGCTCGCCTTCGCCCCGCCGTGCCCGCAGCAGGCGCCCGGCGCGGATCCGCAGCCGTCCGTCCGCCTGCAGCTGCTCCAGCTCCTGGTGCAGGCTCGGCGCGAGCCGGTGCCGGACGATCTCCCAGTACGAGCGCAGGTGCCGCAGGAAGCGTGCGCGTTCCGGATCGGGCAGCGTCTTCCAGTAGCCCTGGGTGTACGGGCGCAGCGCGTCGACCAGGCTGCGCCAGTCCGGCACGATCGGCACGAGCGCGCGCAGCGCGCGCAGCAGCAGGCGCACGTCGCCGCTGTTGAGTGCATGCAGCACGGTCGGCGGCAGGGCGATCGGCGTGCCGGGTTCGGCCACGTGCGCGCGCGGCATCAGGCCATGCCGCGACAGGGCGGTGATCGCGCCGCGATGGCCGCGGCGCTGCAGCGTGGCGACGGTGTCGGCCATGGTCAGGCCGGTTCCCACGATCAGCACGCGGGCATCCGCATCGACGCTGTCGATCGCGTCCACGCCGGCCAGGCTGCGCTGCCAAGGCCAGGCCACGTAGGCCGGATCGACCAGCAGGCGCGGGCCCACACCGTGCAGCCGCTGCGGCGGCAGCGTGCCGACCGCCAGCACCACCGCGTCGCTGAAGAAGTCCTCGCCGTCGGCCAGCAGCACGCGGAAGCCGCTGCCTTCGCGCTCGACCGCAATCGCCTCCTGCGCGATCTGGTTGAACGCCGCCAGCGAGGTCTGCGCCGCGCCCTGCAGCCGCGAGTACAGGTACTCGCCGTACACCAGCCGCGGCAGGAAGCTGGACTCGGCCCGCCTGCTCAGGTTCAACCAGGTGGCGAACTCGCCGGGATGGTCCATCGTCGCGCCCAGGTCGCGCGCGCGCACGTTGAGCAGATGCTCGGCCCGGGCCTCGCCATAGGCCACGCCGCGGCCATAACTGTCCGGGACGCCGACCAGGTACAACTCGGTCCCGGCGGCTGCGCCGCGCGCCAGTTCCGTGGCCAGGACACTGCCGCTGAAGCCGGCGCCGATGATGGTGATCCGCATGCGTTGTCCCCTCCGGTGGACCGGACCCAGAGATACCGGGCCGGCAGCGGATTGTGGTGAAACAACGGTTATCCGGGCCGGTTTGCCTGGCAACGGTTCGGCACGTGGATATAGCCGATGGGCATGAGTACGCACCCTTGCTGATCGTGGATGGCGGCGTCGCCTGCGCACTCTCCTGCATGCGGCTGCGATCAGCCCACGCTGCGGCCGGGCGCCACGGTGCCGGCCACACGTCGATTGACGCCGATCAAGGCGCCGCCGGGCCGTCGGCGTAGCCTCGGCCACGCCCTTCCCCCTGCAGGAGCGATGCGATGGACAAGACGATGAAGGCCGCGGTGGTGCGCGAGTTCGGCAAGCCGCTGGCGATCGAGGAAGTACCGGTACCGCGGCCGGGTGCCGGCGACATCTTGGTCAGGATCGAAGCCTGTGGCGTCTGCCACACCGATCTGCACGCCGCCGAGGGCGACTGGCCGGTGAAGCCCAACCCGCCGTTCATTCCCGGCCACGAAGGCGTCGGCCACGTGGTCGCGGTCGGTGCCGGCGTGCATCACGTCAAGGAAGGCGACCGGGTCGGCATTCCGTGGCTGTACTCGGCCTGCGGCCATTGCGAGCACTGCCTGGGCGGCTGGGAAACGCTGTGCGAGAGCCAGCAGAACACCGGCTACTCGATCAACGGCGGCTTCGCGCAGTACGCGCTGGCCGACGCCGGCTACGTCGGCCACCTGCCGAAGAACGTCGGCTTCATCGAGGTCGCGCCGATCCTGTGCGCCGGCGTCACCGTCTACAAGGGCCTGAAGGTCACCGATACCAGGCCGGGCAACTGGGTGGTGATCTCCGGCATCGGCGGCCTGGGCCACATGGCCGTGCAGTATGCGAAGGCGATGGGGCTGAACGTGGCCGCGGTCGATGTCGACGACGCCAAGCTCGACCTGGCCACGCGCCTGGGCGCGACGGTCACCGTCAACGCGAAGACCACCGACCCGGTCGCCTACCTGAAGAAGGAGATCGGCGGCGCGCACGGTGCGCTGGTCACCGCGGTCTCGCCGAAGGCCTTCGAACAGGCGGTCGGCATGGTCCGACGCGGTGGCACCGTGTCGCTGAACGGCCTGCCGCCGGGCGACTTCCCGCTGGACATCTTCGGCCTGGTCCTCAACGGCGTGACCGTGCGCGGCTCGATCGTCGGCACCCGCCTGGACCTGCAGGAGTCGCTGGAGTTCGCCGCGCAGGGCAAGGTCGCCGCGACCGTCGCCAGCGACCGCCTGGAGAACATCAACGACATCTTCGCGCGCATGCATGCCGGCACCATCGAGGGCCGCATCGTGCTCGACATGAACGCCTGAGCCGTCGCGCCTGGAGTGCCGTGCCCGGCCGGCAGGGCGCCGGGTACGGACGGCAGTCGACGCGACGGACCGCATGCACTCCACGCGTCCGATGCTGCGACGCAGGCACGTTCGACGCCGGAACAGCCCCACCGCCGCCGCCCGAACACCCGTCCACTGGAGGTCCGCAGGCACGCCCCGTCCGGCACGCCCGCCACCGACATGGCGGCATCCGCAGCCGCACCGCCGTTGCAGGTCACCGCCACGCCGGCGGCGCTGCAGCTGGTCGCGACGCTGCAGGCGCGGCATGGACAGGTGCTGTTCCACCTTGGTCCGGCGGCGGCTGCGACGGGTCCTCGCCGATGCGCTACCCGGTTGGCGACTTCATCCTCGGCGACCGCGACCTCCGTCTGGGCGAGACCGGTGGTGCGGCGCACCCATCAGTCCCTCGCAGTTCGCGTACTGGAAGCACACCCGGCCGACCATCGACGTGGTGCCCGGCCGCGGCGGCATGTTCTCGCTGGAGAACGGCGAAGGCGTGCGCCTCCTGGTCCGCTCGCGGCTGTTCACGGCGCCGAGTACGCGGCGCTGGCCGCCGAGCCGCCACCCACCGCCCGATCGGTTAGGGTGGCGGCAGAAGGAGTGCGCGATGTTTGGATGGTTCCGCAAGGCGGCTCCGCCGCCGACCCACTACGACCCGGCATGGCAGGTCGAGATCGATGCGTACGGCGTGCGGGTGATCGATGCGGTGGGCCGCCAGCGCGGGGTGCGCTGGGATGATCTGCACGCGGTGACCCTCGACACCACCTATACCAGCCCGCTCGACGCGATGGATATCTGGTGGTCGCTCCATGACGCGCAGGACGCAGTGGCCTGCACCTTCCCGCATCTGGACATCGGGGCGGACGAGGCAGTAGCCGCACTGGCGGCGCTGGACGGGTTCGACCGGGAGGCGATGACGCGCACGCTGGCGAGCCAGGAAAACCAGTACGTCACCCTGTGGCGACGTCAGTCCGCCCGGCGGGCTCCCTCGGCCTGACTCGCCGTCGACGCCTTGCGCGCCGCGGAGCTTACGCCCCGGGCTCGGCGTGCGTTCGGACAGGTCGCGTCGAACTGGTCGTCCAGTGCCTGCACACCGCCATCTCCATCCTGCGCCCGCCTGCTCCCGGCAACGACACCTCCACGCCCGGTGGCAGGCTGCGCAGCGCCGCGGCGGACACCGGAACGCCGCATCACCACGCCACCGGCTGCGGTCGGCGGCGCGCAGGCGCGGGCATCCACTGCGACGACAGACACGCATCCGGCTGCTGAAAGCCGTGCGCCAGGTCGAGCAAGCACTGGCAGCCGGCCGGATCCGAGCTTCTCCGCCGCATGCATGCGCGCGGCGGCATCCGGAGCAACTGCGCAGGATCTGCAGGGCGGGCACCAGCAGCGGCGCCTATGCTGCGGCCATGCATCAGACAGCCCCGCCATCGCGTCACCTGCACGCCCGCATGCAACGCGTGCTGGCCCATGTGGACGCCCATCCGGATGCGCCGCTCGACGCGCTCACGCTGGCCGCGATCGCCGCACTGTCGCCGTTCCACTTCCAACGCCTGTTCACCGCGCTGTACCGCATGCCGGTGGGGCGCTACGTGCAGCTGCGGCGCCTGCAGCGCGCGGCACACGCGCTGGCCTACCGTCGGGACAGCATCACCACGATCGCGCTGGCCCACGGCTATGCGACGCCCGATGCGTTCGGCCGCGCCTTCCGGCACCTGCTCGGCCAGAGCCCGGGCGCATTCCGTCGCGCACCCGACCCGGCGCGCTGGCGGGACGCCTTCGTCGCACTCGATGCCTTTCCTCACGACGCCAACTCAGGTCCGACCATGCGTGACGCCGCGCCGTCGCACACGGTGGATATCGTCCATCAGCCCGACATCGCCGTCGCCATGCTCGAACACCGCGGCGATCCCCGACACCTGGACGGGAGCCTGCGCCGCTTCATCGCCTGGCGCCGCGCGCACCGGCTGCCGCCTTCGCGGAGCCGCACCTTCAACCTGTTCCACACGGCGGACGACGTCGCGCCGGACGACTCCCGCATGAGCCTGTGCGCGGCGACCACCGAGGCGGTCGCGCCCAATCCCGAAGGCGTGGTCGCCGGCGTGATCCACGGCGGGCGGGTCGCGCAACTGCACGGGCGCGGCTCGGACGCAGCGATGGCCGCGGCATTCGCCTGGCTGTACGGGCACTGGCTGCCGGCCAGCGGCGAGACGCTGCGCGATGCGCCGCCGCTGCTGGAACGCCTGCGCTTGTTCCCCGACGTGGCGGCCGGCGACGCCGAATGGATCGCCTGCCTGCCGCTGGCGGACTGAGCAGGACTCAGCCGTATTCGCGCACGTGCGGGGCTTCGGCGGCGATCACGCTCACGCACAGGTCCACCGTCGACACCAGCCACTCGCGCAGCCCGTCGTGCGCACCGGTGATCGACAGCAGCCGGCCCTGCACGCGCGGCCGCCAGCCGCCTTCCAGCACCTCGTGCACCAGATGGCCGTCGGGTCGATACGGCGGCGCCCAGTAATCGAGCATGTCGCCCTCGTCCATCACCTGGAACGCATTGGCGAACGCGAAATGCACCTCCAGGTAGCGGTCCACGCCGTGCGGCGCGGCCGCGACGATGCGCAACCCCGACACCCCGTGGTGGACCTCGACGATCGCCGAGCCGTGGAACCAGTCCACGGCCGGGCCGAACGGCTGCATCGCGACCTGCATGGAAGCTCCTGGCGCATCGGGTGGCCGCCAGTCTGGCAGAACGCGCGCTTGGCGCGGCGGGGCCGGGTGGCGCGACATCCGGGCGCACGGCGCAGGCTGTCCCGGCAGAGCGCGGGCCATGACATCCCGCACTGGCCTTCGCGAGGCCGGCATGCCCAGAATGCGGGCCTGTCACCGCCCCGAGGAGAGAAGCCCGTGCGTCCCGTGTTCGCCTGCAGCACCCTTGCGCTTGCCCTGGCCCTGGCGGCCTGCTCGCCGCAGCCTTCCACCAGCGACAACGCCGCCACCGGCACCGCCCAGCAGGCGGAGAACGAGTCCGCGCGTCTCAATGCCTGGTTCGAGACCAAGTACGAGGAACTGCTGCAGCAGAGCCCGACCCAGCTGAGCTTCCTCGGCCGCTCCGACCACAACGACAAGCTCGACGACATGTCCGAGCAGGCCACGAAGGACCGCCTGGCGTGGCTGGAAGCCTCGGTCAAGGAGATGGAGGCCGGATTCAAGTACGACGCGCTCGACGACGAGACCAGGCTGTCCTGGGACCTGTGGAAGCGCCAGTACGAGAGCATGCGCGACGGCATGCCGTTCCTGGCCAACGGCTACGTGTTCGACCAGATGAACGGCATGCACAGCGCGTTCCCGACCTTCATGATCAGCATCCACAAGGCCGAGGACGAGCAGGGCTACCAGGCCTACATCGCGCGCCTGAAGGCGGCCCCGGTGATGTTCGACCAGCTGCTCGAACGCGGCCGCGCCGCCTCGGCGCAGAACATCCGCGCGCCGAAGTTCGCGTTCGAAGGCGTGATCGACCAGTCGCGCAAGATCATCACCGGCGCTCCGTTCGACGACGGCGCCGACAGCGCGCTGTGGGCCGACCTGAAGGCCAAGGCCGATGCCCTGGTCGAGAAGAAGGTCATCACCGCCGAGCGCGCCGACCAGCTGAAGGAAGAAGCGCGCGTGGCCCTGGTCGAACAGCTCAAGCCCGGCTACGAGCGGATCATCGCCTGGAGCGAGGAGGAGCTGCCGAAGGCGCTGGTGAATCCGGCCGGCGTCGGCACCACCCAGGCCAATGGCGCGGCGTACTACACGTACCAGCTGGCCGAGAACACCACCACCGCGATGACCGCCGACGAGGTCCACCAGCTCGGCCTGGACGAGGTGGCGCGCATCCGTGGCGAGATGGAGGCGCTGAAGGACAAGGTCGGCTTCCAGGGCGACCTGCAGGCGTTCTTCACGTTCATCGACAGCGACAAGCAGTTCAAGTACCCGGACACCGATGCCGGCCGCCAGGCCTACATCGACGACGCCACCGCGGCGATCGACAACATCAAGAAGCACCTGCCCGAGTACTTCGGCCTGCTGCCCAAGGCCGGCCTGGAAGTGCGCCGGGTCGAGGCGTTCCGCGAGCAGCCCGGCGCCGCCCAGCACTACTATCCGGGCACCCCGGATGGCTCGCGCCCGGGCATCTACTACGCGCACCTGTCCGACATGAACGCGATGCCCAAGACCGAGCTGGAGGTCATCGCCTACCACGAGGGCCTGCCGGGCCATCACATGCAGATCTCGATCGCGCAGGAACTGACCGGCGTGCCGACCTTCCGCACCCAGCAGTTCCATACCGCCTACACCGAGGGCTGGGGCCTGTATTCGGAGTGGCTGGCCAAGGAGATGCCGGACACCTACACCGACCCGTACTCGGAGTACGGCCGCCTGATGTCGGAGATGTGGCGCGCGATCCGCCTGGTGGTCGACACCGGCATGCATGCCAAGGGCTGGACCGAGCAGCAGGCGGTCGACTACTTCCGCCAGAACAGCTCGATCCCGCAGGCCGCGATCCAGTCCGAGATCCGCCGCTACCTGATCATGCCGGGCCAGGCCACCGCCTATAAGGTCGGCATGATCCGGATCCAGCAGCTGCGCAGGAAGGCCGAGACCGAGCTGGGCGGGAAGTTCGACATCCGCGGCTTCCACGACGTGATCCTGGGCGGCGGCGCGCTGCCGCTGGACCTGCTGGAGCGTCGCGTGGACCAGTGGATCGCCGCGAAGAAGGCGGCCTGACCGCCGCGCGCCGTCCTGCAGGTCGGGGGCCTGCAGAACGGCATCGATCCGGTCGATAATCGACCTCGGCGCCGGCCGGTCCGGCCGGCGCCATTCATGCAGCCCGTCGCGCCGCCCCCGGAAGGGCGGTGGACGGGAGGTCGCGGACACAGGGGGCTGCGTCCAGCGTGCCGATGCCCGAGGAAGCGGGCGTCGTCGTGCCGGGTGCGCATGTCGATGCCGCGGCCATGCCGGTCGCGGCTCGGAGTTCGAGATGCACCGGGGATTTTCCGTGCGGTACCGGCTGGCCGTGCCGATGGCACTGCTGGCGTTCTGTTTTCATGCCTGCGCGATGGCGGCACCGACCGCGCCGGCCACCACCAGCGCTTTCCGGCCTGCGGATCCAGCGTCGCCGGACGACGTGCTGGCCCGGGTCAAGGCGCTGCGCGAGTCCGACCCTGCCGCCGCGCTCGCCCTGGGCGATCCGGTCTTCGATGCGGCCGCCGACAAGCGGACCGTGATCGAACTCGGCCTGGAGCTGATGGATGCGGCCAATGCGCTGCGCCGGCAGGACCGGGTGCTGGAGATCGGCGCGCCGCTGCGCGCGCAGACGATGGACCGGCTCACGCCGGAGCAGCAGCTGCGCCTGCTCAAACGCCTGAATGGCGTGATCTGGCAGCCGCGCACCGCATCGCGGATCGCCGAGCTCGAGCGCGACATGGAGCGGCTGGAAGCCAGGCTGCCCGGCGAGGAATCGCTGGCCGAGATGTGGCGGCAGCTGGCCGCGTCCTACATGCTGATGGGCGACAGCGCCAACGCGGAGCGCCTGGCCCGGCTCGCCCTGTCCAAGGTGCCCACGCACCCGCATCTGGTCGAGTACAACGCCAATCAGCTGATCTTCCTGGTGGCCGCCCAGCAGGGCCGTCATCCCGAGGCGATCGAAGCCCTGCTGGAAGTCGAACGCGTGGCCAAGGCGCTTGACCGCCCGCTCGATGCCGGCTTCCTGCACAACGCCACCGCGGTGTTCGTCTACGCGCGCGAATTCGATCGCGCCATCGAGTACGGCGAACGGGCACTGGCCAGCTACGACCAGAAGCCGCGGCCGTCGCTGACCCGGGAGGCGGTGCTCAACAACCTGGCCTCGGCTCACGAAGGCGCCGAGCACTACGAACGCGCCGAGGCGCTGTACCGCGAAGCGCTGGACACCGCACTCGAGGCGGGCCGCCCGACCGGCGACATCCTCAACAATCTGGGCAACGTGCTGCGCCGCACCGGCCGCCAGCGCGAAGCGCTGCCGATGCTGGCCGACGCCGCCCGCCAGATCGAAGCGGCGGGCAAGAACGAGGAGGCGGCCATCGTCCACTCCAACATCGGCGCCACCCAGGCCGACCTGGGCCAGCACCCGGCCGCGGCCGAGTCCTTCGCCCGCTCGCGTGCGTTGTTCCGGCTCGCGGACAACGTGCCGCGCCGGCTCGAGCTGTACCCGCGCATGATCGACAACCTCGACGCGCTGGGCCGGCACCGCGAGGCGCTGGAACTGATGCGCGAGTTCAAGGCGACCAGCGACGAGGTGGTCAACGTCGAGTCGAAGACCCGCATCGCCGAACTGGAGTCGGCGGTGGAGCTGGCACGCAAGGAGGGCGAGCTGGCCGAGCTGGGCCGCGAACGCGCCGCGCAGCAGGCCACGCTCGCCGAGCTGGCCGCCAGCGACCAGCGCCAGCGCCTGACCGTGTACGGCCTGCTGGCAGCGGTGCTGGTGCTGGCGGTGCTGGCGCTGCTGAAGATCCGCGAGAGCCGGGTCCGCAAGCGCATCAACCGCGAGCTGGCGCGCAAGAACGGCGAGATCGAAACGGCGCATCGCGACCTGGAGAAGCTGACCGCGACGATCCGCCGCCAGAGCGAGGAAGACGCGCTGACCGGCCTGCGCAACCGCCGCTACGTGCAGGGTTGGCTGGAGCAGCTCGGCCAGACGCAACGCGAGGCCCTGGCGCAGGGACGCACCCCGGAACCGGTGCTGATGCTGCTGCTGGACATCGACCACTTCAAGCGCATCAACGACCAGCACGGGCACGAGGGCGGCGACCACGCCCTGATGCACTTCGCCGACATCCTGCGCGGCTGCAGCCGCGGTTCGGACGTGGTCGCCCGCTGGGGTGGCGAGGAGTTCCTGTGGATCTGCCCGGACACCTCGATGGCCGAGGCCGCGCGCCTGTTCCGGCGGATCTGCCAGCAGCTGCAGCGCGAGCCGCTGGTACGCCCGACCGGCAGCGTGCCGCTGCACGTGTCGATGGGCGCGTCGCTGCTGCCACCGTGGCCGCAGCATGCCGGCGACTGGGCGCTGAGCCTGCGCGTGGCCGATGCGGCACTGTACCGGGCCAAGGCCGAAGGACGCGGACGCTGGTCCGGCTACATCGCCGGACCGGTGAGCGTGGCCGAGACCTGCCGTGCCGATGCGGCGGTCGACGTGCTGGAGGCGCTGGGCTGCCTGCAGCGCGTCGGTGGCACGCCGTCGCAGGATGCCGCGCTCGCGGACACACCCGGCGCGTGAGCCGGGCATCGCTTCGGCCGGGACCGCCCGTGTCGACCGGATCGCGCCACGCGCCGCGTTTTTCCTAGAATGTCCGATTGCCTGCTGCGGACCGCGCGACGATGCCGATCCTGACCCCGAGCGTGTTCCCGGATGTGCCGAGCCTGCTGGAGGGCGAGGACGCGGCATCGCTGGAGGCGCTGCGCGCGGATCCGACCTTCGCCAGGGTGCTGCGCCAGCTCGAGGCCGCCGGACGCAGGAAGACGGCCTCGGCGCTGCCGGTGCGGCTGGCCGCGCTGCGCACCCGCCAGGACGAGGCGTACGCGCTGCTGCCGGCGCTGCTCAAGCGCATGCATGCCGGCGGCCCGGTGCATTCGGAGAAGGCACGCTGGGCCGCACGCCTGGCCCAGCAGCTGCTGCTGGTGCTGCACCGCGGGCTGCTGCAGGCGGTGGAGGACACCGGCGAGATCCGTGGCCTGTTCGCCAGCCAGAAGCCCGCGCAGGAGCTGCTGGCGCTGGCGCTGGACAGCGCGTGGCGGCTGGGTGGCGCCAGCGCGCATGCCTACGGGCTGCTGCCGCGCGGCTTCTGGGCCGGCTGCCATCAGCTGTACGCGCATGCGCTCGCCCAGGGCTGGCAGGACCGCGCCGGTGGCGCCGGCCAGCCGACCATCGGCACCCTGTACCGGCGCCTGCTGCTGCTCGGCATGACCGGCGTGAACCGCTACGAGCCACGCCAGCTGGGCGTGCTGCTGGAGCTGATCGCCGACGAGGCAGAACATCTCGAGCTGCGCCCGCTGCGTGGCACCGCGCCGGCCGGTGGCGGCTTCCTGCTGCGGCCCGAAGCCGACGGTCCGCCGGTGTTCGTCGACGCCTGGCCGTTCGACACGCCCGGCCTGGTCCAGCTGGAGACCGAGGCGATGGCGCGGGCGCTGGACCGGCGCATCGCCCAGCTGCAGGCCGCACCGGTGGCGGCGCCGCGCCAGGTGCAGCTGATCGCACGGATCCGCCAGGAATGGGTGCAGCCGCCGCAGCGGCGCCACCGCAGGCGCCAGCGCGCGGGCAGCGAGCAGGTGGAGATGGTCGCGGCGATGCGCCACTGCTGGTCGCTGCTCGACCGCGACCGGGCCGATCCGCCAGCAGCCGGTTGGGAGCGCCGCTTTGCGCTGCCGGAGCAGCCGCAGGCGCTGCCGACGCCGGAGACGCCGGCGATCTTCAGCGTCTCCAACGTCAGCCATTCCGGGCTGCTGCTGACCGGCGAGAGCAGCGGCTATCCGCTGGTGGCCGGCGAGCTGATCGCCTACCGCCATCGCGAGAAACCCTGGCGGCTGGGACTGGTGCGCTGGATGCGCTGCCGCGTCGATTCGCTGGAAACCCAGTGCGGCATCGAATTCATCGGTGGCGGGGCGCAGGCGGTGATGGTCACCCCGGTGACCTCGCGCGGCGAGTCTGCCTTCCACCATGCGCTGCGCCTGCATGCGCGCCGGGTGCTGGTGGTCGAGGGCCGTTACTTCCATCCCTACCGCGAGTTCCTGGTGGCCGATGCGGCCGGCCTGGTCGCGGTGCGCGCCAAACGCCTGCTGATGCAGTCCGCGCAGTACCAGGCGATCGAGTACCAGATGGCCGGCATCGTCGAGGACGAGACGGTCGCGCCGGCCTGAGCGGTGCGGGTACCGCCTGCGCGGTGCGGCCGATCGAAGGCACCTGGCAGCGCCGGCTCATGAGCGTTCGGCGCGTGCGCGCCGCGGTTGAGCGCGGGCGGATTCGCCGGCATCGTGTGGCCTGCCGATTCCGCCGGCGTTTCGGACCCCTCGCATGCGCCTGCTGATGCTCACCTACGGCACCGAGGGCGACACCCGCCCGCTGGCCGCGCTCGGCCACGCATTGCTGCAGGCCGGACATGCGGTGCATCTGCTCGCCGACCGCTCGACCCTGGACGTGGCGCGCGCGCTCGGCCTGCCCTGCACCGCACTGGCCGGCGACATCCGCGCCACCATCGCCCGCGACGACGGCATGCGCGACATCACCCGCGCCCTGGCCAGGCTGACCATCGCCCACACCGGCGCGTGGATGGAACAGGCGCTGGAGGCCGGCCGTGGCTGCGATGCGGTGATCGTGTCCGGCCTGACCGCCTTCGTCGGGCTCTCGGTGGCCGAGGCGCTCGGCGTGCCGGCGATCGGCGCAATGCTGATCCCGCTCTCGCCGACGTCCGCGTTCGCCTCGCCGTTCCTGCCGTTCACCCCGCCCCGGCTGTTCAACCGCGGCAGCCACGTGCTGTTCGGCCAGGCCAGCTGGCGGCTGTTCCAGCAGGCGACCAATCGCGCACGCGCCAGCGCCGGGCTCGCGCCGCAACGTGGACTGTCGACCACCCACCCGATGCTCTACGGCGTATCGCCGACGCTGCTGCCGCACCCGGCCGACTGGCCGGACAACGCGCACCTGTGCGGGCAGTGGATCCCGCCGGCGCCGGCGTGGTCGCCGCCGGAGGACCTGCTGGCCTTCCTCGCCGCCGGTGCGCCGCCGCTCTACGTCGGCTTCGGCAGCATGGGCGGCTTCGACACGGTGCGCATGCGCGAGGCGATCGTCGCGGCGGTGGACGGGCGCAGGGCCGTGTTCCAGCCCGGCTGGAGCGGCATCGATCCGCACGGGCTGCCCGACAACATCCACGTGACCGGCCCCGCCCCGCACGACTGGCTGCTGCCACGCACCGCGCTGGCGATCCACCACGGCGGCTCGGGCACCACCCACTCGGCCTGCCGCGCCGGCATTCCCTCGGTGATCGTGCCGTTCGCCGGCGACCAGTTCTTCTGGGCCGCGCGCCTGCGCGGAGCGGGCATCGCCACCGCCGTGCTCAAGGGCGCGACGCTGCGCGCAGCGCCGCTGGCGCGCGCCATCGCCCACGCGGAGAGCCCGGCGGCACGGGCGGCCGCTGCGGACATCGGGACCCGCATGCGCCGGGAAGACGGGCTGGCCACCGCGGTGGCGCTGGTCGAGCGCTACGCGGGCGGCTGAGCGGCCGGCACGCGCGTCGCCGCGCCCTCCACTCCCGTGGCCGCAGCCGGTGCGTCACCACCGCCGATGCCCACGCTGCACGACGGCCCCGCCGGCCGTAGACTCCATGCCTGCCTCGGGGGAAGCCTTTCACGATGAGCGATCAGATCCCGGCCGAGCCGCGGCCGGAAGGTGCCACGCCCGTTCCCGGCCGGCGCATCGCCTTCGAGCGCCTGCGCGAGCGCACCGACGAGCTCGAGCTGCTGATCTCCGGCCTGCTGGCCTTCGCCCTGCTGACCGTGCCCAGCCGCCTGTTCGACGCGTGGGCGCGCAACGACGTCCACGTCGAGGGCGCGCTGGCGCAGGGCCTGCAGTTCGCCTTCACCATCGGCGTCGGTTTCAGCTATTCGCTGGGCCTGGCCTTCGTCGTGCATCTGGCGATCCGCGGCTACTGGGTCGGCCTGGTCGGCCTGAAGTCGACCTTCCCCGCCGGCATCCAGTGGGAACGCCTGCCGTTGATGGGCTCGGTCGCGCGCGGGTTCTACCGCGAGATGGTCGGCGACCTCGGCGAGGTGATCGACCGGGTCGACCGCACCGCGTCGATCCTGTTCGCGATGACCATCCTGATCGCGCTGACCATCGCCTGGTCGGGTCTGCTCGGCCTGCTGCTGATGATTCCGAGCACGGCGCTGTCGCTGCTGTTCGACGATGGCGACCGGATCGCGTTCATCGCCTTCGGCGTGCTGTACGTGCTGTTCATGGTGAGCAGCGTCACCATGATCGCGCTGGACAAGCTGGTGACGCGCCGCGAACGCGCGCGCAGGCCCTCGCCGCTGCTGGCCCGCAGCGTGCGCGTCCTGCTGCGCGTGCTGACCCTCGTGGTGCCGCAGCGGCTAATCGTGCCGGTGCAGTTCACCCTGCAGAGCAACCTGGGCAACCGCGGCTTCACCGCGGTCTACCTGATCGTGCTGATGGCCGCGCTGCTGATCGGCGCCGTGCACATCGTCAACTCGCTCCGCTTCTCCATGCTCAGCCGTTACGAGGTGCTGACCACCGAGGCGGTCGAACACGGCATGCTCAGCGCGCACTACGAGTCGATGCGGTCGCCGGACGACGTGATGCTGCGCTATCCGATGATCACCGCCGACCGCATCGCCGAGACCCATCTGCGCCTGTTCATTCCGCACCGCCCGCGCCTCGACAACGACCTGGCGCGCGAGCGCTGCCCGGGCCTGGACCACGGCCGCAACACCGCCGAGGGCGCCGAGGCGGCCGCACGGGCGAGCGCCTGCCTGGCGGCGATGTGGAGCGTCAGCCTGGATGGCACGCCGGTGCCGATCGATCACTTCGTGCCGCTGGAACGGCGCGACCTGGGCATGCGCGGCCTGGTCGGCTACATCGACCTGGAGGGCAAGGCGCCCGGCCGCCATGACCTGGCGCTGGTCTGGAATGCCGCCAGCGAGGACAGCGGCATCCAGCGCAGGCGCGAGTACCTGATCCCGTTCTGGTTCATCCCCTCGATCGCGCAGCCCTCCGAGGACCACCAGGCCCGCCAGCGCTGAGCGCTGCCGATGCCGGGTGGCCGGCATCGCACCGCGGCGACCGGCGGCCCTGCCTCAGCCGGCGGCGACCGTGCGCGGACGCCAGCCCAGCAGGCGCGCCGGCAGGGTCAGTACCGCCGCCAGCAGCGCGAATGCCGCCGAGAAGGTGATCCCGACCAGGCGGAACGGCAGCGACAGCAGCCAGACCAGCGGCCACAGCAGCAGCGCCAGTACCGCCAGCGGCCAGCACAGGACCAACAGCAGGCAGAACCCCAGCAGGGCGATCAGCGTCTTCATGCGAGGTGCTCCGTCATCGGCCCGCAGGCCATCGGTGCCCAGCATGCGAGGCGTACCGCGCGCGGACAAGCGCGCTGCGACCAGAGCCCGCGGGCGCCGACGAAACGCGGGTGGCGGCGACCGGAACCGGTGCGCGACCCGCGCATCGGCCCCACGCATGCGCGCTGCGCGGCAGGCGTCCGGGCAGCCGCACCGATGCTTCGGTCGGCGGAACCGGCGCTCCGTCGCATCGGGCTTGTCCTCCCGCCGGCGCGCGCGCAGCCTGCTGCGACATCCCCAGGGACGCCCGCACCGATGCCCAGACCTGCCACCCGCCCCCACCCGCACGCGCGCCGTGCCTCCGCGTTCGCGCTGCTGCTCGCCCTGCTGCCGGCGCTGACCATCGCGTCGCAGCCGCGCGATGCACCGGCGGCGGTGGATGCGCTGGACCAGCAGATCGCCACGCGGATGCAGGAAGGCGGCATGGTCGGCATGGCGGCGATGATCGTCATCGACGGTCAGGTGCGCTGGACCGGCAGCCACGGCTGGGCCGACCGCGAGCGCGGGATCGCCTTCACGCCGGACACGGTGATGAACATCGCCTCGATCAGCAAGACCGTCACCGGCGCGGCGATGATGCGTGCGGTGGAGGACGGGCTGCTCGAACTGGATCGCGACATCAACGCCTACCTGCCGTTCGCGGTGACCAACCCTGCGTTTCCGGACGTGCCGATCACGCTGCGCCAGCTGGCCACCCACACCTCCAGCCTGGAGGACCGCGGCGACGCCTACGCCACCGGCTACCACTACGGTGGCGACAGCCCGGTCACGCTCGCCGCGTTCCTGGCCGACTACTTCGACGCCACCACCGGTGCCGATCCGGCGCGCAACTTCGCCCCGCACGCACCCGGCACCCATCACGCCTACTCCAACATCGGCGCGGCGCTGGCCGGTTACATCGTCGAACGCGCCACCGGCGAGCCGCTGCCGGACTACACGCGCCGGGTGCTCTTCGCCCCGCTCGGCATGGACAGCACCGTCTGGCGCCTGGCCGACGTGCCGCCGGAGCGGCAGGCGCGCCTGTACGTGCGCCAGATGGGGCTGGCGATCCCGCTGCCCTGGTACGGGCTGGCGACCTACCCGGACGGCGGCGTGCGCAGCTCGGTCAACGATCTCGGCCGCTTCTTCCTGGCCCTGCTCGGCGGCGGCGCGCACGATGGCCGGCGCATCCTGGGCGAAGCCTCGGCGCGGGAGATGCTGCGCCTGCAGTTCGATGCCGCGCACCATCCGGCCAACCTCGACCCGGCCAGCAGGAACAGCGGCCTGTTCTGGTCGACCAAACTCGGTGCGACCCTGGTCGGCCACGGCGGCTCCGATCCGGGCCTGAAGACCGAGATGCTGTTCGACCCGGCGGAAGGGGTCGGCATCGTCCTGTTCACCAACACCTCGGTGTGCAGCGACGGGATGAAACCGTTCGTGGACCTGCTCGGCGACCTGCGCAGCTACGCCCGCTCGCTGAAGGGCACGCCGCCAGTGCAATGACCGCGTGCATCGACCGTGTCACATGCGTTCACGGAGGCTGCGGATAATCGGTCCGATCCCGCACACATGAGGATGGACCCCGGCGATGTCGCAGCACGCGATCGAAGACCTGGTCGAGGACACGATCCATCTGGTCGACCGCAGCACGCTGGATGCCGCACGCAGGACCACGCTGATGCACGCGCTGCTGCGCCTGCAGGAGCGCTACGACACCAGCCTGACCTGGTTCCGCCTGCCCGACATCCTGCTGCGGCATGGCGTGCTGCAGCGCCTGCCGGTGGCGACGCTGGAGGACGCCGGATTGCGTGCCCGGGCGCTGGCCGCCGACGCACCGGTCTGGATCGAACACGGGGATGCCGCCTGGTATCTGCAGGTCGAAGACGGCGCATCGCTGCTCTACCGGCAGGCGCCCCTCGAGCAGCCGCTGCCGCTGGCCGAACTGTTCCTGGCGGTGCTAGAGCTGGCCGAGGCCGAGGGCGATGCCGCCCTGGGCAACGACTGGTACGGCCTGCTGGTCAATGGCTGGCTGGACGGCAGCCTGGATGCGGCCGACGGCCTGCCCGGCACGCTCGACGGCCTGCTCGCCTCGCCGACGCTGTCGGCGATCCGCGCCCTCGCCGCGCGCAACGCGTTCAAGCGCCGGCGCGACGCACGCGAGGATCTCGCACTGCCGCGCCTGGCCGATGAGCTCGAGCCCGGCGAGGTCGAGCGGGAATTCGCACTGCGCTTCTTCCTGGAGCTCAAACGCTCCACCAGCGCGCTGCTGAAGGCACGCGACAAGGCGCGCGAACGGCATGCCCGCATCAGCCAGCTGATTCCGTCGCTGGTCGAGCAGCGCATCGGCAGCCTGCTGCAGAGCGCCGGCTGGCGCCCGGTCGTGCATGACACGCCCGGCGAATGGCGCTGGATGCGCGACGTCGCAGGTGGCCGCCAGTGCATCTGGTTCACCCAGGAGGCCGCGCTCGGCGTGCTGATGGTCCAGCTCGGGCTGCAGCATCCACGGCTGCTCGGCTGGGAGCGGCGCGCGCCCTCCGAGGACCTGCATGCGCTGCACTTCCAGCACATCGCCGCCGGCTTCATGCCCGATGGCGTCCGCGACGGCAAGGACGTCGGCGCCTTCGGCGGCTGGACACTGGATCCGACGAAGAACGAAGCGCAGCTCACGGCCGCGATCGATCGCCTGGTCGAGGTGCTGCCCGGGCTCGATGAACGCTACTTCGGCTTCATCGACCGCAGCGTCCCGGCGCTGTTCGGGCTGTTCGGGCACGACGTCGACACCCTGCTGCACCTGCTCGAAGAAGGCGACGAGAACGGCATCGTGCCCGAGCATGTGCTGTTCGACAGCCCGGACAGCCTGCTGCTGGCCTTCGTGTTCCATCATCTGGAGCACGGTGAGGAGGGCGCGGCGTCGGCGCTGGTCGACCGCCTGCGGAGCCGCCAGCAGCAGCGCAGGCAGGCAACCCCATGGGCGCGCGATTTCCTGGCGCCGTTCCTGCAGCGCTGGGATGACGGCCAACGCGACATGCCGATGCCGCCGGTGCTGCATGCACTGCTGGCCGGGCATCTGCGCAGCCTGGAGCCGGCCTGATCCAGGCCATCCATGTCGACGGTGGAGACGGCCTTCACCCGGATCGCAGCGCACGGCATCGGCGACCGGGCCATGGGCACGCGTCTAGCTGCCCAGCGCCGCCCGGATCCGCTGCGACATCGCATCCGCATCGTGCCGGCCCAGGTGCTGGCCAAGGCGGACCAGACCCAGCCCCACCAGCAGCAGGCCGACGCCGGCAAGCGGAAACAGCCAGGCCATCGCCACCACCGCCGCACCACTGAGGATCAGGGCAAGCGCACCCCCCGTCCACAGCAGCCCGAAGCCCAACCACAGCGCCAGCAGCGCACGCACCACGCCCTGCATCGTGAAGCGGCCGACCAGCGCCACACCGTCCGCATCCTGCTCGAAGCGGCCGCGGAACACCGGTTTGAACGCGTTGTGCACCATCGGGATCTTGTACGACAGCGCGACGTCATCGGGCTCGACACGGCCGAGCATCGCCGGCTGCCTGGGCCCGATCAGCGTGCGCGGCGTGGTCGCTGCGCGCAGGCGCTCGACCGCATCCTGCAGCGGATGCGCGCTGCGGAAGCTGACCGGGACCGAGCCGAACAGGAAGGCGAGTGGAGTGGGCATGGCCGCTGTGTGCAGGGAGGCCGCTCAGGGTAATCGCTCGTCCACCGCGAATGCGACCTCGCCGGCAGGTCGACGCCTGCCCGGATCAGCGCGGTGCGCGGTGCCGCTGCATGCGTACATCGCCGCCATCGAGCGACGCGACCACCTGCCAGCCAAGATGCCGGTAGAAGCCTGCAGCGCGACTGCTGGCAGCGGTCTCCAGGCCGATCGTGGCATGCCGGGCGAACAGTGCCGCTTCAGCGACCTCCACCAGCGCGCGCCCGATGCCGCGGCCTTCGTGCTCCGGCAGCACGAAGGCGGCGAACAGCACGCCATCGTCGAGATCGACCATCGAGAACCCGACCACGTCGCCATCGCAGGCGCAGACCCAGGCGCA
This sequence comes from Xanthomonas sp. XNM01, assembly GCF_014851915.1. GTDB lineage: Bacteria > Pseudomonadota > Gammaproteobacteria > Xanthomonadales > Xanthomonadaceae > Pseudoxanthomonas. The sequence continues at coordinate 114,823 of NZ_JACVAP010000005.1, read as the reverse complement.
GTCCGCGGTCTGCAGCATCGACGCGATCGTGTCCGGCGTGATGCCCAGCGCCGCAAGCTGCGCGAGCGACAGATGGTTCTCGCGCACGCCGGTGCGCACCGCGAAGATCCGGGGGATGTCGGCCACGGTGGCCAGGCGGACCGGCACCACACGGTCGAGCGGCGGCATGGTGTCGGCTCCTCACGTCGGGCCGGCGACTGTACAACGGGCCATCGCCGCGGCGGTACAGTGTCGCGTCCTCTTCCATCGGGTGCGGCCGCGCATGCGCCGAGGTGTTTCCCCATCGACGACGATCGCCGGCCTGGTGCTGGCCTCGCTGCTCGCCGGCTGCGCCGGCACCGCGCCGCAATCGACGCTGACCCGCGGATGGGACCGGATCGACGGCGCCTTCGTCTCGCACGACACGCTGTACCTGCTCGGCCGCGACCGCGACTACGCACTGGAGCCGGCCGCGTTCGCCGCCTACCGCGCGCTGATGGACGGCCCGTTGCGGCAGCAGGTCGTCTGCACCGAGATGCGCGGCGACCTGTTCCTTGAACGCGATGCCGCAGGCCAGCCGGGCAGCCGCTTCGACGGCAGCTACAGCCTGCTGCTGCGTGCCGATGCCGTCAGTCCGGCACTGGCCACGCAGTACCGGCTGCAGGCCATCGACATCGACCCGGCCGATCCGAGGCCCGCACCGGCGCTGTGGTACCGCTTCGACCGCCGTGCCTGCGGCCTGGACGAGGGCAAGGCACGCTACTACGCGGTGAGCTTCTCCTCGCGCGGGCAGGCGCTGCGCCTGGACGACCGCGACACGCTGCTGGCCACGGCCCGCAGCGAACGCCCGCTCGCGCTGGCGCTGTCGGTCTACAGCGACCGGCGTGCGCGACGCCATCCACTGAGGACCGTCGCTGCCCTGCTGCAGGCACCGGTGCTGCTGGTCGGCTGGATGACCGTCGACCAGATCTGAGCGGGCCGCCACGCATCGCAGGCGGCTGCCGGCGATGCGTGGCGAGGGGCCGGGCCGTCATCGCAGCCCGGCCGCACCGTCATCGGCTCACCAGTTCACGTTGACCGAGACGCCGACGATGCGCGGCTCGTTGTACACCGCGGCCATGTAGTTCTCGATCGCGCCCTTGAGGTTCTTCTCGTTGGTGATGTTGCGGGCGAACGCCGCCACTTCCCAGGCGCCGTAGCCGCCGGTGTAGCCGATCTTCAGGCCACCCTCGACGTTGCCGTTGGCGTTGAACTCGACCGAGTCGTACAGCACGAAGCTGGTGTAACCCTGCCTGTTCCAGTCGGTGGCGATGAAGAACGCGCCATCGTCGCCGAACGGGATGTCGTAGCGGGCGGCCAGGTTGAGGGTGTACTCCGGCGCGTTCGGCAGCGGGTTGCCATCGATCTGCGCGAAGGTGTTGGTGCCGAACGGGCCGGCGACGCGGATGGTCGGGTCCTTGACCGTGCACACGACCACGCCGTTGAGCGCGCAGACCTGCGCATAGACACGCTCGTCCTTGATCTCGCTGCGCAGCCAGCTGGCGCCGGCGCTCAGCGACAGGTTCGGGATCGGGCGCCAGTCCAGGTCGGCCTCGATGCCGTAGGCGCTGGCCTTGTCGGCGTTGAACAGCACGCCGTTGCCGTTGGAGTCGTTGCCGTTGAGCTGGATGTCGTTGACCGTGTAGGTGAAGCCGGCGACGTTCAGGCGCAGGCGGTTGTCGAGCAGGCTGCTCTTGATGCCGGCCTCCCACGACAGGATGGTCTCGGAGTCGGCGGTGGTGAAGTCCGAGTTGAACACCGCCGAGCGGCCCTGGATGGTCGGGCCGCGGAAGCCGCGGGCGACGCGCGCGTACAGGCTGACGTCGTCGCTGAGCGCGTACATCGCGCTCAGGTCCCAGCTCGGCGTGCTGTCGGACATCGACACATCGGTACGGCCGCGGTAGGTGACCGCGCCGGCGGCGGTGTCGGCGGTCTTCAGCAGGCGGGTGCGCTTGCTGTCGTCGGTCTGGCGCAGGCCGGCGGTCAGGGTCAGCGCGTCGCTCACCTGCCAGCTGGCCTGGCCGAACACCGCCCACGAGGTGTTGGTGTTGCGCAGCCGCACCCAGTTGTTCGGGTTGCGCGCCGGGCCCTGCAGGAACCACGCCCGCTGGTAGAAGTCGGTGGTGTCGCGGCCATCGAACCAGTACGCGCCGACCTGCCACTGCAGTGCGGCATCGGTTTCCGAGGCCAGGCGCAGCTCCTGGGTGAACTGGTCGAGGTCGCGCACCTGGCCCATCGACTGGCCGTAGCCATTGGGCACGCCGTTGACCGGGTAGTCGGCCGCGGCACCGCCGTCGGTGTCGCCGCGGCTGTAGCCCCTGGTGCTCTCGAACGCGGTGATCGAGGTCAGCGAGACGTTGCCGAAGTCGTACACCGCCTTCAGCGAGCCGCCCTGGGTCTTGTAGGCCTGCGGGTTGTCGCCGGCCTCGTCGTAGGCGACCTGGTCGCGCGGCACGTCGACGCGGTTGCTCCCCCTGGTCACCGCCTCGCGCAGGAACAGGGTCGAGGTGCCGTCGTAGTCGCGCGCATGCGCCGAGGCCAGCAGCGAGAAGCGGTCGCTGGGCTCGAGCAGCAGCTGCACGCGCAGGTTGCGGTCGTCGTAGCCGCCCATCGCGTCCTTGCGCGGGGTGCGGGTGCCATCGGCGCTGGGACCGTCGTAGGTGTTGTCCACCCAGTCGTCGCGGTGCTGGTACAGGGCCGAGACGCGGAACGCGGCCACATCGTTGATCGCCGCGCCGAAGCCGCCGTCGATCGCCACGGTGCCGTGGCTGCCGTAGCTGGCGCTGACCCGGCCGCTGCTGTCCTGGCTGGGCTTGATGCTGTCGAACTTGACGATGCCGGCGGTGGTGTTGCGGCCGAACAGCGTGCCCTGCGGGCCGCGCAGCACTTCCACCTGGTCGACGTCGTAGACCGGGTTGGACTTCAGCACCACGTGCTCGAGCACGACGTCGTCCTGGATGATCGACACCGGCTGCGACGCGCCGAGGTAGAAGTCGATGTTGCCCAGACCGCGGATGTAGAAGCGCGGGAAGATGCGGCCGGTGGTGGTCTCGGCGTAGAAGCCCGGCACGCGGCCGGACAGCGCCAGCAGGGTGTCGTCGCCGCCGGCGGTGTAGTCGCGCATCGCCTCGCCCTGGACCACGCCGACCGACACCGGCACGTCCTGCAGGTTCTGCTCGCGGCGCTCGGCGGTCACGGTGATGGTGTCGAGCGAGGCGACGGTGTCGGCGCGCGCGGCGGCATCCTGCGCGGAGGCGGCGCCGGCCAGCGACGCCAGCAGCAGGCCGGAACAGGCCACCGCCAGCGCATGACGGCGCGGCAGGGCGGTCGCGGGACGGGAACGCGGAAACTCGGGGTACGGCATGGGAAATCCTTTCCGGGCACAGGGATGCGGTTCCGTGCGGCAGCCCGTGGCCGGCGGTGCGGTCGCGGTCTGCTCCGCGGCGCACGCACGTTAAGAAATCGATGTTGCAGGGCGATGGCACGCACGGCGGACAGTGCGCCGGCGTGCGTCGATGGTCCGCACCGTTGCCGATCCGCACCGCTTCCGCCGGCGCATCGGGCGATGCCGGCCCTGACACGGCGCACCGGCGGAAGGCGCACGCATTCCATTGCGCCCGTCCGGTCCGCGCCCATGCGTTTCCCGGCGCCAGCGTCATCGCCGTCCTGGGTGCATCGGTGGAGCACGGTGGGCCGGGACCCGGGCTGCGGGTGCAGGTCTCCGGACGGGGACCGGCGATCCCGTGTCAGCCCTTGTCGACCTTCAGGTCGCCGGCCCTGATCCAGCCGAGCCGCCGCAGCGGCCAGGCGAACAGCAGGGTCAGCAGCGCCGGCAGCAGGAAGTGCAGCAGGCCGATCGACCACCACACGCTGGCGCCGTCGCCCATCGCCGCCAGCGTGCCGACCTGGCCGACCAGGCCGCTGGTGCCCATGCCCGAGCCGGTCGGCACGTTCTGCATGCCGAAGCCCAGCGTGGCGATGGGTCCAAGCACCGCGCCGGCCAGCGTCGGCGGAATCCAGATGCGCGGATTGCGCACGATGTTGGGCAGCTGCAGCATGCTGGTGCCCAGGCCCTGGCCGAGCAGGCCGGACCAGCGGTTCTCGCGCCAGCCCATCACCGCGAAGCCGACCATCTGCGCCGCGCAGCCGACCGTGGCCGCACCGCCGGCCAGGCCGCCGAGGTTCAACGAGATCGCCAGCGCCGCGCTCGAGGTCGGGCCGGTCAGGATCATGCCCATCGCCACCGCCAGCAGCACGCTCATCAGCAGCGGCTGCAGCGTCATCGCCCACTCGATGGTCTGCCCGGTCACCGCCAGCACGTTGCCGATCAGCGGCGCCAGTGCGTGCGCGGTGAGGAAGCCGGCGACCAGCGCGGTGGCCGGGGTCACGATGATGTCGATCGGCGTGGTCCGGTGGACCAGCTTGCCGGCCTCGGTCGCCACCGCGACGGCGACGAAGCAGCCGACCGGCCCGCCCAGCTTCGCGCCGAGCATGCCGATCGCCGCGCTGGCGAATATCACGATCGGCGGGCCCTTCAGCCCGTAGGCGACGCCGACGCCGATCGCCGCGCCCATCGTCTGCTGCGCCATCGTGCCGGTCTCGACCAGCCAGTCCTGCCCGGTCCAGCCGCCGACGGTCTTCAGGATCAGGCCGATCACCAGCGAGCCGAACAGGCCCAGGGTCATGTAGTTGAGCGCGTCGATGCCGTAGCGGCGCAGCGAGAACTCGATGTCGCGTGACTGCAGGAAGGTCTTCAGGGACATGGCCGTGTCCGGAACAGCGATGGAACAGGAACGGCCGGGGCGGACCGCGCGGATCGGGGCAGCGCGCAAGCATAGCGGCTGCGCGTCGCCGCGCGCGGATCCGAGCGCGGCCTCAGGCCTGTCGGCGGCCGCCGCATGCGTCTCCCGGCGGGCGGGCCAGGACTACGCGATCCGGCGCCAGCGGCCGTCTTCGTGCGCCATGATGTCCTTCGGGCCGATCGACCACAGCATGCCGTCGGAGACGCTGAGCCGTCCGAAGCCGGTCGGTACGTCGTCGCCGAAGCCGACCGGCTGCAGCATCCCGTCCACCAGCGTGTACAGGGCGCTGCCGGTGGCCACGTACAGGTCGCCGTCGTGCCAGGCCATGTCCCGGATGTCGCCGACCAGCGGATCCTGCGGGAGCAGGCGCCAGTCGGCGCCGCGGCCGGTGACGATCAGGCCTCGCCGCCCCCACGCATGGACCTGCCCGTCGCTGCCGCAGCGCACCCCCGTCAGCACGTGCGTGGTCGGGCCCGGCTGCTGCCGCCAGGCCGCCCCGTCCCAATGCCAGATCTCGCCGTCCCAGCCCACCGCGTACACGTCCTCCTCGTGGACGCCGTCGATGCCTTCGAAGCCCTTGGTCTCGCCGACCGCGGGGCGGATCGTCCGGTCCAGGCAGACCCACCGGTCGACGGCGTCACGCCGGTAGACCTGGCGGCCCATGCCGGCCACGAAGGTGTGTTCGCCGATGGTGCGGACGGCACGCAGGTGGCCGCGCGCGCGCGGGTCGCCGTCCGCCGCCACGATCCGCTCGTCGCGCTCGTCGTGGCTGCCGAACAGCCTGGCCTCGCCGTGCGGGGATATCGCGATCATCTGCTGCAACGGATGGCGGCTGATCGCCATGTCCACCGTCGTCCAGTAGGTCGCTCCGGCATATCCCCACGGATCGTCCGGGTCGTCCTGCAGATCCCACGAGAAGATGTGCGAATGCCCGATGCCGGGGTCGATGCCGTCGTCGCTCAACACCAGATACGCCAGGTCGCGATAGCGGACCGACGCCGCCACGACCGACATGTCCTCCAGCAATCGTCTCGTCACCTATGCTTCCTTTCCCACGCCGCGCTGCGCATGCAGCAACATGCCGCGCCCCGCTGCGTATCGATGGTTCCAGGCACCGCGCCGGGCGACGCCGGACCGGCGCGACGTCCCGCTCAGCCGCGCGCCATCGCGTCCTGGACAGGCGCGCGGACAGGCTCCTGTGGCTGCCGGGCGGACCGTTCTTCGCGTGCCTGCTCCTGGTCCTGCGAACGCGCGTCCTCGGCGCGTCGTTCCTCCTGCGCACGCGCCTGCGCGCGCTCCTCGAACTGGCGCCCCAGCCCGGTCGCGCGGATGTCCTCCAGCGCCTGCCGGAACGCGTCCGGCCCGTCCTGCGCCCCGACCCGCAGCCGCTCGACGATGGCCGACGCATCGCCGCCGTCGCGGAGCGGTGCCGGCCCGGCGGCCCCTGCGTCCTCCGGCATCGCCGCGCGGGCCGGTGCGTGCAGCACACGGCCATCCGCGCCGAGCACGCGGGCATCCAGCGGCACCACGTTGCCGTCCGCTTGACGGCCATCCGCACGGTCGGCGGTTTCGTACAGGCTTTGCGCGAACCGGTAAGGATCACCGTCCATCCGCCGCGCCATCGCGACCGCGAACTCCATGGTGTCCACCGGCTGGCCATTGGCCTCGCGGGTCTGCAGCCAGTCCCAGCCGCCAGCGCCCTGGCGCGCGTCGTCGCCGGCGCGGGTCTGGGCCATCAGCGTGCGCATCTGGCGTTCGTCGAAGGCCAGCGTCACCTTGTCGCCCGCCGCCACAGGACCGTTCTGCGCGCCGGCGTCGCCACGCAGCGCCGCATTGAGGTTGCCGGCCATGTTGCGCGATTCGGCCTCGCCGTCGCGCCCGAGCCAGCGTTCCACGAACCCGTACTCGGGGCGACGGGTATCGACCTCGAACTGGTAGCTGCGCAGGTGGCCAAGTTCGTTGCCGCCGGCGTCGAAGCGCTGTTCCACGCGCAGCGGCACGCCGCCGCCGTACTGCAGGTTCGAGAGCAGGCTGGACGAACCGTCGGGGTAGGTCGTGCGGATGCTGCTGCCGCTGTTCTCCGGCCCCGCCAGCTGCGCCTGCAGGCGCAGCTGCTCGGGTCCCAGACCCAGATCCAGGCGCGAGGACGACGAGAAGTCGACCCGCTCGATCCGGCTCATGCCGGACACGCCCGGTGCGTCCGGCTGGATCTCGCCGTCGCGGAGGAACCGGGTGAAGGCCGCCTGACCATCCGGCGTGGACACATCGAAGCGCGCGGTCTGCAGCTCCGCGCTGCCCAGCGTGTCCTGCCGTCCCGCCATTGCGGTGGCGACGCTGGAGGTGATGCCGATGCCGTTGTAGGCCTCGATCGCCCGGTTCGGCCCGACCACCACCTGCACCGAATTCCCGTCGGTGCGGGTGATCGCATAACCGGTGCCCTGCGCATCGAGCACCGTGCTGCGCGTCATCGGCCCGAGACCGGTGCCGGCGCGCTTGAACGAGGCCTGCAGCGAGGTCTCGCTGAAATCCTGCCCGTTCATCGTCACGGTGCCGCCGACCGGCAGCGTCGAGGGATTGAACGGGTCCACACGTGCCGCCGCCTGTGCTGCGGTCGCGCGGTCCAGCCCGTCTGCCGGCAGCGCGACCGCGTACTGCACGCGCGTGCCCGCGCGCGCGCCGGCCTCCACCTCGAGGCCATTGCGCCTGTCTTCGGCGGTGACACCGGCATCGGCCTGCGAGGTCAGCTTCACCGTGAAGCGGCCATCCGGCCCCTGCGCCACCGCGTGTTCCAGGCTGCCGCCGGCAACGCCCTGCACGCGGGGATCGCGCAGGCCGGGCAGCGGTGCTCCGCTTTCGGCGGCGCCCTTGACGCTGCCGGCGCCCGGATTCCATTCCCAGGTCCGGCTCTGCCCACCGACCTCGGAGCGCACGCTGAAAGCGGTGCTCGGCGTGATGAAGGCGGCATTGGATCCCACGCTGCCGGCCGTGGCGTTCCGGCCGGGCAGCGCCTCGGTGGCGCTCATCGGCGCGGGCGGAATCACCAGGGTCTGGCCGGCGTCGATCCGCCGCACCGAAAGCTGCTGCTCCGGGTTGGCCGCGTCGAGCATCTGCAGCGTCACGTCATGGCGTTCGGCGACAGTGGCCAGCGTATCGGTGTCGCGGAGGGTGTAGTGCGATGGCCGGCGCTGCGGCGGCGTAGGCGTGTCCATCAGGCGACCATCCAACGGATGGCGGGCGCGTTCAATCAGCAGGTGCGTGAAGCCGTGAACGACGTCATGGAATGCAATTCCGTCACCACCTTTTCACGCGCATCGAACGCCTTTTCCGCTTCAGCAGGCATGCCTCGACGCCTGTGCGCAGCCACGTTTAGCATGCGGTACCCCACGCCGCTCCCGCCACTGGAACCTGCACCCTGTCATCGGATGACCTGCACTTCTCGGCCAAGGCCATCGACGCGATCCGGCGCGGCCGCAAGGTCGAGGCGATCAAGTACGTCCGCGAGGACAACGGGATCGGCCTACGCGAAGCCAGGGATGCGGTGGAAGCCTACACGGTGGGCATCCAGACGCTGCCGCATCCCGCGGCTCCGGCGCTGCCGGCAGAGCCGCATCACAGCCAGGCATCGCTGGCAATGATCGACCGCCTGCTGCAGGAAGGCGAGAAGCTGCAGGTGATCCAGCTGCTGCACAAGGTCACCGACATGGATCTGCGCCAGGCCAAAGCCTGGGTGGATGCGCGGCTGGAGGGGAGCGCGCAGACGACGGATGGCGCGGCTCCCGCGGCACAGACGGTGCGGCCGGCGTCCGCATCGGCCGGTCCGCGCCACGGCCCGACCGTGCAGCGCGATACCGCGAGCGACTCCTGGATGTGGGTGGTGCTGGTCCTGCTGGCGGTCGCGCTGGTGGTCTGGTGGTTCGGCGGCTGAGCCCGGCTGGCGCCGTTTGATCATCTGCGCAGCGTCGGCCGCGGGCATCGGCGGATGATCGCGGTGGAGTGCCGGCCACGCGGCGGCCTGGGCACTCACGAAGTCGCTCTCGTCCCACGCCAGCTGGCAGCCGCCACTGGAGACAAGGCGGAATCTCAGTACTTCATCGCCTCTGCCGGCGGCGCGAGCACGCTGAAGCGCGCATCGCGGAAGTCGTGCAGCAGCTGGACCGCATCGGCGGCGACAGCACCGGCCACCAGCGCACTGCGGCGCACGCGATGCAGGCCACCATCACGTGCGAACACCAGGTCGGCGCCGTCCCAGTCGGCCCAGTCGCTGCCGGGCAGGTCCAGCAGCAGCTGCCCATCGCGATCGAGCACGCGATGGTCGATGCCGTACCACGCGGCGTTGCGCGCACCGACGGTGTGCAGCAGCGCCTGCAGGCGCAGGCCGTTCTTTCCCGCTTTTTCGCTCAGCTGCGGGCGCGTGAAGCGGTACAGCACGCCGCTGCGGTACCCACCACGTTCACCCTCGCCTTCATCGACGAGGCGCCAACCGTCGCGCTGGCGCAGCACGCCATTGATCGGCTCGTCCTCGCCACCGCCCGAGTGAAGGCCGAACGGCCTGACCTGCATGTCGTGCGGCAGGTGGAACTGCGAGGCCAGCACCGACTCGGCGCGCTCGCCACCGAAGCGGTGGTTGAGCAGCAGCGTGCGCTCGTCCTCGAACACGGCGCCGCCGCCCCAGGCATCGCCCTTGGGCCATAGCGCCAGCGCGCTGAAGTACGGCGGCCGCGACAGCGCGGTCCAGCTGAGATGCGGCGCACGGTTGGTCGCCGCGAAATACGCCAGCAGCCGGCCGGAGGGCGACAGATCGCAGCGACGCTCGTAGATGCGGCCCTTGAACCACTGGCCGTGCTCGAACCTGTCGTCGCGCAGGTCCCAGCGGATCAGCTGCACCTGCCGGCTCGGCCCGCGCCGGAACACCACGCCGATACGTGCATCGCGTGCCAGCAGCGCGTACAGCCGGGTGGCGGGTGGCTTGCGGGCCATCGACGGCGAAGCGGCGTCGCCCGCCGTCTGCCCATGCTCAGTCATCGCGGTGCCGATGCGGTTGGGCCGGCGTGATGCAGTGCTCCAGAGATCCGGCCTGCGTGCGGGCGCCTTCCGGATGAGCAACGCTCATTCCGCCGCCACCGGCGCCGAGAATGCCTTGCTGTAGAGGCCGGAGCGATCGAAGCAGCAGGCACGGCGCTTGCCCTTGGCCAGCATGTCGCAGGCAGTGGCGATGCGTTTGATCCGTGTTTCCGCCTTCCGGCCCGAGCCAATCCAGAAGATCCAGTCGCGGCGTGCCACCGCGGTGATGTCGTCCCAGGTGGCGCGTGCGGCGGGCACGTCGGCCAGCGCATCGCGTAGATCGTCGGGTAGGACCGGTTCGGGTTCTTCGACGACCGGCATCATCGCGAACGCCACGCTGTCGCCAGGTGCGACACCGGCAGCCCCACACAGCTCGGCAGTCACTTTCAGCCAGTGCCCCCCCTTTCCGTCCGGCTCCAGCGTTGCCTGGAACGGATGGCCGGCCAGCGTGCCGTCGACACTGACCATCGCCCGCGTGGGCAGCCTGTCGCTGGCCGCCTGCGGCAGTACCACGAAACACCAGTCGGCATCCTCTGGTGTTGCAGGACGCCGCAGTGTTTTCCGGAAACGGATGCTGGTGCCGGCCTTGACCATGGGCGCGACGATAGCACCACGACACATGCAGGGCAGCGTACGCCGCACTTGCGCCACTCCGCGGAGTGGACTTCGATTCACCGCACACGGGCAATCCGCGCAGTCTCACCTGCCGGCGCCGGCATCGCGGGAATTCGGAACGTTGGTGCGCCTGCGCGCCGCCCATCTGTGCGCGGGCGCTCCGCCGGTCCAGTCCGGGCTGCCGCCGCTGACACGATCACCGGACTGCAGCAGGCTGACCGGGAAGCCACTGCATTCAAGATCCGGCCGGCGGTGGTCGCACCGTTCCACCGACCGGTTCCCGGTGGACGCTGCCGATGTCGCGGGTGTCGCCATGCTCTGCGGCGATGCCGTCCAGCCACTGATGGCCATCGATGTCGCGAAAGCAAGTCCTGCGGGCGCACGCACCATGACCGGGTCCCTGGATCGACAGTCCACCGAACCTAGCCACAGCCTCCATGGATTGCACGGCAGTGCGGACGCGGTTCGCAGATGAACGCATGCATCGCAAAGTAAAGGCGGCGTGATGAAGCTCCTCCTCCGCGCGGATCACTCCACTTGGAGATGTACGACTCACGACACGGCCACCACGCCGCCGCGCACATGCTCGCGCTCCACATCCGCGATGCCACCGCCATGCCTCTGCCCGACACCCTGCAGCGCCGCCCCGCCACCGAGGCCGACATTCCCGCGCTGCTCGCGTTGCGCCGGCAGACGATGGAAGACCACATGCGTGCCGCGGGCGTGGATACCTCCGACGCCCACCAGATGGACAAGGTGCGCCGCGCCTTCGACAAGGCCGAGGTGCTGGTCGAGGACGGCCGCATCGTCGGCCTGTTCAAGAGCGACCGCACGTGTTCGCCATGGAAGGTCATCCAGATCCAGCTGGCGCCGGCGCTGCAGGGCCGCGGCCTGGGCCGCAGGCTGCTGATGGACTTCATCCGCGACGCCCACGCCGCCGGCGAGGACGTCACCCTCAACGTGCTGAAGGGCAATCCGGCGCGCGACCTGTACGAGCGGCTGGGTTTCAAGCCGGTGGACAGGAACGAGGAAGAGGACGCCGAACTGGTGATGCTGCTGCCGCGGGCGCGGATGCGGCTCGACTGACGGCTGCATCGCCGCCACCGGCGTGCCGCGCCGTGCGCCCGCTCAGTCCACCGGCATGTCGCACACCACCGGCACCGACGGGCCGGCCGCCGGCGCCAGCACCTCGTCGATCGCCATCACGCTGACGTCGCCATTGCCGCGCCGCAGTTCCTCCGCCTGGCGCCAGTGCAGCTGTCCGTCGATCCGTCGGGCATGCACGCGGACCACTTCGTCGTTGCGTCCGCTGGTCACATCCAGCCGTGCCGTGTCGCCGTCCACATGGCCCACGACCGTGCCGTCGTCCAACTGCCGCAGGTTCACCAGCGCGCCACCGAACTCGCCGCAGATCCGGTCGCCGTCCTGCACCAGCGTGACCGAGAACCCGCCGCAGTCCAGCTGGGGCCGGCTGCGGTCGCACCAGGCCACCGACCACGTCCCGTCGAAGGCATCGCCTGCCTGCGACGCAACGGTGGCGCGCGGCACCCCCGCACAACCGAGGATGCCGATGGAGAACACGAGACACGCGAATGCGGGTTTCACTTCAACTCCTGGAGCGGCACGGACGTCGACAGTAGGAGCCGTGCCGATGCGGCGCAAGGTGCCTCCTGCGTTCCAGGCCCGGCCGTCCGCTCATGCGACCAGCTGCCGCACCACGCGGTACTCGCGCAGCCAGCGACGGCGCAGGCGGTGGCTCACCCAGAACGTGGCACCCAGCCACGCCACCGCATAGCCCGCCAGCAGCAGCGCCACGCTGCGCCAGCTCGCATCCGTCAGCCACCAGGTACCCAGCACCACCAGCGCTGCATACCCCAGCAGGCACCAGGCGACGATGCGCGCCAGCCACAGATCGCGCAGGCCGGTACGAAGCTGGGCCAGGCGCAGGCGCGCATAGATGTCGATGCGCTCGCTGGCGTCCCCGCCGCGGCACCGCGGCGCACGCAGTGTGATCAGCCACACGGCGGGCAGGAACACCGCGTAGAACGGCAGCAGCAGCCAGTGCTCGGGACCGGGCGCACCACCCGCGAGCGCCCGGCCGAAGATCAGTACCGCAAGCACGGTCAGGCCGATCTCGACGCCGCGCAGCAGCCGCATGCGCCAGCGCCGGCGGTGCACGCGCCGGGTCAGATCCGGCAGTGGCGCGGAACGGGCCTGGCCCTGCCAGGCATCCTTCAGCAGATCGTCGAAGTTCATGCGTCGGTCTCTTCTCTGGACAGCGCCTTCAGGCGGGCGCGGGCGCGGTGCAGGCGCACGCCGACGTTCTCGGCGCTGATGCCGAGCATGTCGCCGATGTCCTGGTAGTCGAATCCTTCCAGCTGCAGCATCAGCACCTGCCGCAGGTGGGTGGGCAGCGTGGCCAGCGCCTCGAACAGCCATTCGGTACGCGCGCAGCCTGCGCCGGCGTCCGGGTCGGCCACGTCATGCAGCGCCGGGTCGAACGGCACCGGCGCCGGCCGGCGCGTTTCCGAGCGCACGTGGCTGGCGCCCAGGTTGTGCGCGATGCGCAGCACGAAGGCCAGCAGCGTCGCCGGATCCCGCAGCCGCGGCAGGCTCTCCCAGATCGCGAGCAGCACCTCCTGCAGCAGCTCCTCGCGCACGGCGGGGTTGAGTTCATAGCCGCACACCGCGCGCCACAGCTGTGGGTGGAAGGCCTGGACCTGGGGCCAGAGTGAATGCATGCGTGTCCGTGTCCGGCGGCCGGGAACGGCCCGTCATCTCTTTACCAAGTCGCGGGCCGATGCGGATTTCTTACAGCGTCGGACAGATTTTTTGCTGCGTAAGGAATCCGCTGCCGCCGGTGACTTGTCTGGCATCTCCCTCGCAACGAGACCCCGATGCCACTCGCCCGCCGCACGCCCCCGCTGCTGTCCTCCGCCCTCGCCTGCCTGCTGGTGTCCGCACCGGCAGCGGCCAGCCCGACCGACACGGTGCTGGCACTCGACAAGGTGCACGTGGTCGAGGCCGAGCACAACCGCACGACCGCACCGCGCTGCGTGCGCATCGAAGGCGCCCGCATCGCCCGGGTGAGCGACCCCGGCGATGCCGCCTGCCTGCGCGGTGCCAAGGTGATGGAGCTGCCGGGCCGCTACCTGATGCCCGGCCTGATCGACATGCATGCGCACCTGACGCTGGGGCCGATGGAGCTCAAGCGCGAACGCGGCCGCGCAGTGATGCAGGCCCTGCCCGACGACGCCATCGCCGTGCACAACGCCGCGCGCCTGGTCGCGTTCGGCGTGACCACGATCCGCAACCCCGGCGGCGACCTCGCCGCCGCGGCCCGCTACAAGGCACGCCGCGCCGCCGGCGAACTGACCGGCCCGGAAAGCTTCGACGCCGGCCCGGTGATCAACACCGCCGAGCTGCCCGGCCTGGCCGAAGCGGCGCGCAGCCCGGCCGACATCGCCCGCGTGGTCGATGCGCAGGTGGCCGCCGGCGCGGACTGGATCAAGCTCTACACCGGCCTGTCGCCGGACCTGCTGAAGGCCGGCATCGACGCGGCGCATCGCAACGGCCGGCCAGCGGTCGCGCACCTGGACGGCATCGCCTGGACCGACGCGCTGGAGATGGGCCTGGACGGCCTCGTCCACCTGATGCCGCTGAGCCCGGACCTGCTGACGCCCGAACAGCGCGGCGCATGGCAGTCCAGCGCGCGCGCCGGCACCTATGCGTTCTTCGAGTGGTGGGAGCACTTCGACCCGGACGGCGCGCATGCCGACCGCGTGGTCGCCGCCTACCAGCGCCATCGCCCGGTGTTCGACGCCACCCTGGTCGCCTTCCATGCCGCGTTCGTGCAGGACCAGGACAACGCCTACAAGGACGATGCACGCCGCTACGCGCACCCGCGTCTGCTCGCCCACTGGAACGACTGGTTCACCTTCGCCATCGGTTGGGAGGCGGCGGATTTCGAACGCGCCCGCGCGGTGTGGCCGAAGGTGCAGCGCATGGCCGTGCGCCTGCATGCCACCGATGCGCGCATGACCGTCGGCACCGACATGAGCAACCCCTGGGTCGCGCCCGGCATCAGCCTGCACCGCGAACTGCAGCTGCTGGCCGATGCCGGCGTGCCGGCCGCGCATCTGCTGCAGGCCGCCACCCGCAACGCCGCCGACGCGCTCGGTGCCGGCCAGCGCCTGGGCCGCATCGCGCCCGGCCATGAGGCCGACCTGCTGCTGCTCGATGCCGACCCGCTCACCGACATCGCCCACACCCGCGCCATCCACGCGGTCGTCCTCGACGGCCGCGTCCTGGACCACGCCGCACTCGCGCGCCTCAAGGGCGAACCCCAGTGAGCGTGCCGTCGTTCCCCGCACGCAGCCCGGCGCAAGCGCCCGCGGTCCTGCATGCCCATCGCCCCGAAAGGAGAATCGAGATGACCCGCACCACCCGCCGCTTTCCCCGCCTGCTCGCCGCCGCGCTCGCCTTCGGCCTGGCCGGCACCGCCCACGCTGGCCCGAAGGACTGGGAATCGCCGAAGGCCATCGTCGACGCGCTGTACGAAACGATTTCCGCCGACGCCGGCGCCACCCGCGACTGGGACCGCTTCCGCGCCCTGTTCCTGGACGGCGCGCGCATGTCGGTGGCGATGGATTCGCGCATCGGCGCCGGCATCATGGGCATGGACACCGAAGAGCTGATCGCCCAGACCGATGCCGCCTACGCCGCCACCGGCTTCCACGAGATCCCGCTGGCCACCCGGGTCGAGCAGCACGGCCTGATGGCCTCGGTGATGAGCAGCTTCGAAGTGCGCCTGCGCCTGGCCGATCCCGAGCCGCTGATGCGCGGCCTCAACCACTTCCAGCTGCTCAACGACGGCGAACGTTGGTGGATCGTGTCCAACGTCGGGATCATCGAAACCGCCGACGGGCCATTGCCGGCGGACCTGCTGCCCTGAGCGGCGGGCGGGGCGGCATCGGAACACGCCCGATGCCGCCCGCACTGCCTCAGGCCGCGGTCACGTCCATGCCGTCGTAGTCGGCGATCCCGAACTGTTCGGCGATGGCGTACAGCGCTTCCACCCGCGCCTGCAGCGATTCCGGCGTGTGCTGCTCGACCTTGTCCACCTGCAGGTAGAAGAACGGATCCTCGTCGTCATCGTCCGGCTCGGCGATGCCGATGAACTCGTAGCCCAGCGACTCCATGTGCCGGGCCACCGGCAGCAGCGCATCGCCATCCTCGTCGACGAAGAAGAACGACCAGCGGCAGACGTCGTCGATGCTCCAGGGCGTGCCGTTGGCGGTGGTGTTCTTCTCGCGCGTGTCGGCGAAGAACGTCTGCAGCATCTCGAGGGTGATCATGGAGTCGCACATTCCGCTCTGGCGCCGGAGGTGGCGCAGCGCCGAGTATCGGCCATCGGCCGCGGGCTGCCTACCGTGTCACGGCGCCCGACCCGGCTCCACCGCAGCCTGGCAGGGCGTGCTCTCGCCGGTGTCCATCCGCGCGACCAGCGTGCCCTCGAATTCCGCGGCGCTGCCGTGCGTGGTCTCGCGCGTGCGGTATCCCGGCGCGCGGATGCACCAGTTCCAGAAATAGACCTCGGCCCCGTGCAGGGCCAGCGCCTCGGTGCGCCATTCGCGCCTGGCCGGAAACCACGCGCGGCCGTCCGTGCCGGTCGTGGCCGTCTCACGGCTGCGCTCGCGCCCGTACGGGTAAGCGCTGGCGATCAGCTGCACCTCCGCACCGGCGATCGGCTGTCCGGACGGCGCCAGCACCGTCACCTGCGCCTCGGGCTGCAGCGTCTTGTAGACCGGATACGGCACGCAGCCAGCGAGCAGCGTCGAGGCGACCACGGATGCGACGACGGAGAAGCATTTCGATGCGGTGCGGGACATGCGGGCCGGGATGCCATCCGTGGAACTGCGCGCATGATGCGCGCGGGTGTGTGCGGTCGCCAAGCACCGCGGGCCATCACCGGTCTTCAGAGGCGCGGTCCGCAGGTGCGATGCCACGCCGCGTTGGGGCTCTCCGATGGACACCATGACCATCGACGCTTCCTCCAGGGCGCGGCACGCACGCTACGATGCCCGACACGTCGAAGCCGCCCACCCCGATGCCGAACCGCGCTCCTCCCAGTCTCTCCCGTCGCCGGTGCCTGACCGGCCTGCTGGTGCTGGGCGCGGCACCGCTGGTCTGCCGGCCTGCCCGGGCCGCGCAGGTGGTCGACGCCAGCGTGCAGCTGCGGGAGGCGCTGCAGGCGGAACGGCAGCCAGGCATCGCCGCCGTCGTCGTGGAACACGCGACCGTGATCGCCCGTGCGGTCGCCGGCCATGCCGATACGGAACGCCGGGTGGCGGTGGGCGAACGGACCGTGTTCGAACTCGGCTCGGTCACCAAAGTCCTGACCGCGATGCTGGTCTTCCAGCTGCGCGACGCCGGCCGGCTGGCGCTGGATGACCCGCTCGCGCGCCATGTCGCGGATCTGCCGCCGGCCTGGCGCGTGGTGACGCTGCGCCAGCTGCTCAGCCACACCTCCGGTATCCCGAACTACCTGGACGCCGGCAACTTCATCGGCCTGATGCCCACCAGCCCGACGCCACGCACGCTGCTGGCGATGGTGTCGGAGCGGCCGCTCGACTTCGCGCCCGGCACCCGGCACGCCTACTCCAACACCAACTACATCCTGGCCGCACTGGCGATCGAAAACGCCGCCGGCATGCCGTACTGGCAGTGCCTCGCCAGCCGGCTGCTGGCACCACTCGGCATGGACGACGCCGGACCGCGCACGGCATCCGATGCACGTCCCATCGCCGACGGCCACCTGCTGTTGAACGGACACTGGCTGCGGCCGCCGCCGATGGGCGCCGGGTCCGGCTGGGCGGCCGGCAGCCTGCTGGCCAGCCTGCGCGACATGGAACGCCTGGCGGTGGGCCTGCAGGGCGGACGCATCCTGCGTGCCGACAGCCTGCGCGCCATGTGGACCGACACCCCTCTGCGCGGCGGCGGCACCGCGGGCTGGAGCGCGGGCTGGGAAGTCGTCGACGCGGCACGCGGCATCGTCGGCCACGGCGGCGGCACGGCCGGCTTCACCGCCTACCTGCGCCACGACGCACCTGCGCAGCGGACCACGGTGGTGCTGGTCAACCGCGCCGGGGAAATCGATCCGAAGGCCATCGCCGAACGCGCCGAGAGGGCCGTGCTGGCGACGCGGCCCGAACCGCTGTGATGCGGGATGCGATCCCGGAATGCCGTGCCGGTTCGTGCCGCGTGTTCAGGCGCGAGCCGGCCACCTTCGGCTGAACGACGGCGCGATCCCACGCCGCCGGCAACCTCCGGCCCCGCCTGCCGATCGCCAGGCATCCGCGAAGGCGCGATCAGCTCACTGCAGCGCCGCCTTGTAGCGCGCCAGGCGGCAGACGCGTTCGCGGAGGAACCCCAGGCCGATATCGGACACGACGATGGGCTGCAGCGTGCCGCCATCGCCGGAAATCTCCGACCACCACAGCGCCTTCTCCTGTTCCTGGAACGCCAGCCAGGCACGCTGCGCGTCGCGCAGGCGCGGCTTGTCGGCCTCGGACAGCAGCGCCATCAGTTCGCGGTACTCGCGGTTCAGTTCCCTGTCCCAGCCCTGATAGGCCGTGCCCTGCGCCTCGCGGATGTCGACGGTGACGCCACCGGACTGATCGAGATCGCGCCGCAGCTGGAGATCGATCGGATGCGGCTTGCCCGTGTCGCAGAAGGGCTCGGCGGCGAATGCGCTGGGAATGGATGCGGCAAGCGCGATGGCCAGGAGTGCTGTCTTCATGTGTATCCGTTCGCTGAAGGTGATGGGCCGCACCGGGCGCGGCGCGGCGAGTATCCATGATGCCCGTGGCCTTGCCCATGTCGGACGCGCACCGACTGTGGTCGTCGTGACCGAGGGTGCGCGCACTCGCACGGTGTGAGTGCCGTGCCGCCGATATGTCACGCAAGCAGGGAAACTAAAACTGACCCCCGATACCTGGTCATGATCCGCTCCTCGCCGGCATGGCTTGCTCATCAACAAAAGGGTCCGCGTAGCGGCCAGCTTCCTTCGCATCCGCATCGCAGCCAGGGTCCGGCCGTGCTGCACCACAATGCGGCGTGGGCCACTGCGCACGCGGCACCCGCTGGTGATACTGGAAGGCCTTGCCGTCCCAGATGACAAAGCCGAAATGCAGGGCGTCGCCCAGGCGCCGGTCGGCAGGGACGTCTGTCGGCATGGCAATGGGGTCGTAGTCGTCATGGCCACTGCCCGGATTGCGGTTCCTGAGCAGCGCCGTCCAGCGCAGTGCCGGTACCTGGCTCATGTGGCTGAGGTCGAGCTGCAATGATCCAGGTTCGGCTGCGGCACGCTCGGAAAGTGTCAACTGCGGAGCAGGCAGGTAGTGCGCAGTGACATCGGTCAGCGTGCCGCTGCCGGACCACGCGTAAAGGCGGATATCAGCCAAGGCCGACCTGCAAGCTGCTGCATCAAGCTGGTAGGAGCCTTCGGCTGCGATATCAGGGGTGTCATCGATGCAGCGGAAAGGCCCCAGGACAAGGTAGACCGTATCCGCGGCGGTCTTGCCTTCAAATGAGCGCAGGGTAATGCCTTCGAGGAGATCCACGGTGCCCAGGAAGTCGGGCCGGGTACCGCTTCCCGGTATGGCCAAATAGCCTTGCGGCTCAAGAACCAGTGCTACGCGCTCCGCGGCTGGAATGAAAATGTCTTCGTCGGGGATGGCAAGCAGCACCTGGGCGAGGTGTCGTGGCAATAGCCCAAGGCAAGGTTTGTGCATCAGGCCTGTGCTGCGCGCGCGCTCGCTGGGCATCGTGCTGTCGTTGGGATCTTCCGGGCACCACTGCGCGCCCATCGCCTTCTCCACCACGTAGGGGACCCACGGCTGCGGCGACGTTGCAGGAGGCTGTGGCAACGAGGCGAACTCTTCAGCCGTCGCAGTCGAAGTCACCGCTGATGCGTGTGCCTGAGGTGCCGGTGCAGTTGCGGTGGGCGCAGTGTCCTGCGATGCGGCCGGTTTGCACGCTGCCACAAGCGCTGCCAGTACCAATGGAGCAGCGATGAGATGCGGGACACGTGGGACGCAGCCCATTACGACGGCTCCTTCTGCTGTTATGCGCGCAAACATGGCCCGCGCACACGATCACATGGTGGAGGCAGTCTAGCCTTGGTCGGGAGTCAGGAGCAGGAGAAGGTCCTTTTCACGTTCTAGAAGCCGCGCTTTGGCGAAACCGTTCGGGTGCTGGAGAAAGCGATGGCATGTCCAATTCTTGAAGGCACTGTCCCTGACACGCGCTCCGGACATTCGCCGCTGGATACATACTGACAAATCCCTGCCCCGGCGCTATGTTGCAGGTCGGAACGGGGGTTCTTGCATGGGACGCAGGAAGGGAAGCGGATTCGACGCGCTGGCCGCGATGCCGTGGCCGGTGGGTGTCATTGCCGGCATCGCCGGCTTCATCGCGGTGCGCTACGGCGTCGTCTGGTGGCTGTCCGATCAGGGCGGATTGCTGGCGCAGGGATTTTCCCGGCAGTCGGGATCGATATTCGCACCACTGGCGTGGCTTCTACTCGGCATCTGCTGGATGGCCGCGCTGTTCTCATGGCTGGGTGCACGCCGCAAACGGCGCTTCCTGGACACGCGCACCACGCTGGAGAGCCTGGCTGCAGGCGGCTGGCGTCGGTTCGAGCAACTGGTGGGCGAGGCCTTCCGCCGCCAGGGCTACAGCGTCGAAGAGACCGGCCTGGGCGGCCCGGACGGCGGCATCGATCTGATCCTGCGCAAGGACGGCCGCCGCACGCTCGTCCAATGCAAGCAATGGAAGCGCCAGCAGGTGGGCGTCAGCGTGGTGCGTGAGATGGCTGGATTGCTGGCGCACCATCATGCTGATGCAGTGAAGATCGTCTGCGTTGGCTCCTACACACACGACGCCGAGCGGTTTGCGCAAGGCAAGCCGATCGAGCTGGTTGGTGGGGAGCAGTTGCTGGAGATGATCCGGGCGGTGCAGCGGGAGGGCGGCACGTTGCCTTCATCGCAGGCGCGGATCGAACCGGTGGTTGGGCCTGCGGCCGTCACGGCTGCGCCAACCGCAGCACTTTTCTGCCCACGCTGCGGTAGCGCGCTGGTGCAGCGGATCAATCGCCGAACCGGCGAAGGCTTTCTCGGATGCAGCCAGTTTCCGAAGTGCCGGGGGACTGGATTAGTGAACCTGAATTAGTCCTCGCTTTTTTTCTTCTGTTTTCCACGGCACTGAAGTTAGGGATATTCGATTTCACGAAAGGAATTAAAAAATGATTGTCGGCATCAATCATCTCAGGCACTTTGGAATCTTCAGAGATTTCGATGGCACCAAAATAAAAAGGTTCGGGCGTTACAACCTTATATACGGCTGGAACGGAACGGGAAAATCTACTCTGTCTAACCTATTCTCTTCCATTGAGCTACGGGCAGTTCTGCCAAGATTCGGGGGCGGGCAGTTTTCTTTGTCTCTCGAAGACGGATCCATGATTACGGATAAAAACGTCTCTGGAACGTCACTAAACATTCAAACCTTCAATCAAAGTTTCATTCATCAGAACATTGAATGGGACAAGGCGGTAAAGAGCATTCTCCTCATCGCAAAAGAGAAGATCGAGGATGTTCGAAAGCTTGACAATTTAAAGGCTGAGCTTGCGCAGAAAAGCAAGTTCCATGGCGAGAAAAGTGGTGAAGCTGCGAAGATTCGTGATGCGCTTGAAAAGTTCATGACGAATTCTGCAAAGAAAATGAAACTTGGGCTTCAGTCTATTGATACCAGTGACAGCTATTACTTGAACTATGATCGCCGCAAGCTCGCGTCCTTTATTAAAGATCATCAGGCTGATGTACTTGATGCCAAGTCAGTCCTTGATGAGGCCCAGGTCATAGATCTCACAAATGCAGCCAAGCCTGATCAATTGGCCGCAATAGTATTCGCGTCAAATGTAATTGATTTAACTTACTTTAAGAAGGCAGCGGAACGGATCAGGAACTTGATCGGAACAACCGCCGAGAACCAAGCAATTCAAAGACTCGCAGATAACCCTGACATTCGAGATTGGGTGCAGGTGGGCTTGGAGATTCATAAGATCCACGGATCAGAAAAGTGTGAATTCTGCTCCTCTCCGTTCACAGCAGCTCGTGCTGAAGCCCTTGCTGCTCACTTCAGTAAAGAGTTTACGGAGTTTCAAGGCAGGCTAGAGAGCGCTGCAACTTGGATCGAGTCGCAAGGTGCGCCCTCCAATCAACTGCCCGCAGCTTCTGATTTCTACAAGGAGTTCTCCGCGGATTTTGATGTTTTGAGAGGCCAGTACGAAGCTGTTGTGGAGAAGATTAATACGCAAGTCGCGGCATGGTGAGGAGCGCTTGCATCCAAAATAGAAGATCCCAAGAAGACGGATATAGCCGTTACTGACGTCTCAGATGTCGACCTTTTGCAGTTCAACTCCGTGTTGGCATCGATCGTTTCGGTTATTGGGAAGCACAATAACAAAACTAACAACTTCAAGGCCGAGACGACAAAGAGCAAGCGAGCGCTGGAGCTTCACTACGCTGCCGCGGAGGTCCAAGAGTTTGACTACTCTGCAAACGAATTGAAGTCTCAAGAATTGGAGGTGGAGGCGAAGGCAGCCGGCGAAGATATCGCAAAATTGAGGCAGGATATCGGAACAATCGAAGCTTCGCTCTCCAATGAGACGATCGGAGCGGACGAGTTCAATGATACTTTGCATCGATTTATCGGGCGGTCTGAGCTTCGACTCAGATTTAATAAGATCAAGAAAGGATACGAAATCATCCGGAACGGCATCGGCGAGCATGACGGAAACTTGAGTGAGGGCGAAAAGACTGCAATCGCGTTTGTCTACTTCATTACCAAGCTTCGTGAGAACGGAAATAAGATCTCAGACACCATAGTCGTTGTAGACGACCCCGTATCAAGTTTCGACTCCAATCATCTTTTCCATGCTTACTCTTTCTTGCGAACTCAGTGCCAAGACGCGAAGCAGTTGTTCGTGCTGACTCACAATTTCACCTACTTCAAACTAGTAAGGGATTGGTTTTCCGGAAAGAACAAGGGAAAAGATAAGCCGGATGTTAGCTTTTTCTATCAACTCGAAGCTTCGTCCAGTTTGCCTCGTAGTTCCAAACTTGTTGACGCCAATGACTCACTGAAAAACTATGGCTCCGAGTATCACTACATATTCAAGAAACTCTATGAATATAAGACATACGCCAGCCTTGATAGAGATGAGGCCTTTTTAACAGCCAACTTATCTAGGAAGCTTGTTGAGTCCTTCTTTACATTTAAGTTCCCTAAGCGCCGGGGGAACATCAGCCAATTGATGGATGATGGTGTGAAAGGTTGCGTTGTCACGACCCCGGAAACAAAAGAGAAGATCTATCGCTTCATCAACAAATATTCTCATGGCGATGTCATCGAAATAACGGATGAGTCATCGGAGAACCTTGCCGGAGAAGGTCACAGCGTTATCAGTGACATCTTCAAATGGATGGAAGAAGTGGACAAGAAACACTACGACGAGATGATTCAGGTCGTATCGGACCAGTAACGCCGCCTGGCTTACTGAAGGCGGAAAACGGGAGGCAGCTGCATCAGGCATGGCCCAAGATCACGCTGCGTGCCCGGGGTCCTACTCTGATCCGCATTCATCGTCCCATTCGGGACATCCACCCCGCAAACCCATCTCCCGTGGGTGGGAGATGGGCATACAGAGGCTTGGCGCCTGCTGGTCTGCTTGGTCGGCTGGGCGTCCAGCCCCCTCAGGGCTTCCGGTAAACCGCCACACCCGCACGGAAGGTCTGGCGGACGTTGCTGTAGGCGACCACATCCGTCGTCGGGTCGCCATCCAGCAGCACCAGATCGGCCTGCAGGCCGGGGGCGATGCGGCCCTTGCGGTCGGCCTGGCCGAAGCGCGTGGCCGGGGCGGTGGTCAGGCTGGTCAGGATCGCGCGCCAGTCCAGGCCGGCCTGCGCCAGCAGTGCGATCTCGCGCGTGGTGTCGGCTTCATGCATGTAGCCGATGTCGGTGCCGAACAGGATCTCGCCACCGGCTGCGTGCAGCGCCTGGACCTGCTGTACGGCCTGGCCGACGACGCGGTCGATGGCGGTTTCGGGTGCGCCTTCGCGGCGCATCTCGACGTCGAACAGGGCCAGGGTCGGGATCAGCGCCATGTCCGCGGCGCGCAGCCGCTGCACCAGCGCCGCATCCCAGGCGCCGGCCTGCGGGGCGCTGTGGGCGAGCACGTCGACGCCGCTGGCCAGCGACACCTCCAGCCCTTCGCGGTTGGTCGGGTGCGCGAACGCGGGTTTGCCGACCGCATGCGCCTGTTCGACCAGGGCGGTGGCGATGTCCACGCGCATCGGCAGCACGTCGACGGGGCCACCGACGATCGCGCCAGCGAACAGCTTCACGCCATCGGCACCGTCGGCCAGCTCACGGGCCGCGCGCGCTTTCGCCGCGGGCACATCGGCCACCTCGGCGCTGCGCACCCCGAGCGATTCGAACAGCTCGGCGACGTAGTACGGGGTGCCGTTCTCGGGGAAGTACGGCAGGCCGACCGAGAGGATGTCCGGCCCGCGCACCTCGCCGGCGGCGATGCGCGTGCGCAGCCCGGCGGCGACGCCATCGAAGGAACCGATATCGAACACGGTGGTGAAGCCCCAGCGCGTCAGCATCTGCTGCAGCGCGTCTTCCAGCACGTCCGCCGGGGTGGTCGCCGGGGTGCGGGTTTCAGGGGTGAGGAAATGGACGTGGCTGTTCCAGAAGCCGGCCACCAGGGTGCCGCCGCTGCCATCGATGACGGGCACGCCCTCGGGCACGCGCACCTCGGCGCGCGTACCGACCGCGGCGATGCGGCCATCGCGCACCAGCACGGTGCCGTTTTCGATGGGCGCGGCGTCGGGTGCGGCGATCACGCGCGCGCCGGTGATCGCCAGGTCCTGGGCCGATGCGGCCTGCGGCAACGCCATGACGGCCGACAGGCAGGCGGCCATCGCCGATGCGTACGTCCAGTGCTTCATCACGCACTCCCCTCGTTGCGATTCCAGAGTGAACATCCAGACAGCAGGAACCCCGCCGAAGCGGGGTTCCTGTGCAGTGCCTTATATCACCAGATCCGCACCCGGTCTTCCGGGGCGATGTACAGCGGGTCGCCCTGCTTGATGCCGAAGGCGTCGTACCAGGCATCGATGTTGCGCAGCGGGGCGAAGGCGCGGATGTGGCCCGGCGAGTGTGTGCCGTTGACCAGCTGCTGGCGCAGCGCGTCGTCGCGCCACAGGGTGCGCCACACCTGCGCCCAGCCCAGGAACAGGCGCTGTTCGCCGCTGAAGCCGTCGATCACCGGCGCCGGCTTGCCGCCCAGCGAGCGGCGGTAGGCTTCCAGCGAGATGGTCAGGCCGCCGAGGTCGCCGATGTTCTCGCCCATCGCGGTGCGGCCGTTGATGTGCATGCCCGGCAGCTGCGGGAAGGTGTAGGCCTCGTACTGGGCGCCCAGCTTGGCGGCCTGCACCTCGAACTTGGCCGCATCGTCGGCGGTCCACCAGTCGCGCAGCACGCCCTTGCCGTCGGACTTGCGGCCCTGGTCGTCGAAGCCGTGGATGATCTCGTGGCCGATCACGCCGCCGATGCCGCCGTAGTTCACCGCCGGGTCGGCATCGGGGTCGAAGAACGGCGGCTGCAGGATCGCGGCCGGGAACACGATCTCGTTCTTGACCGAGTTGTAGTACGCGTTGACGGTCTGCGGGGTCATGCCCCACTCGGCCTTGTCGACCTGCTTGCCCAGGCGGGCGCGGCGGTAATCCCACTCGAACACGCTGGCGCGCAGGGCGTTGCCGACCACGTCGTCGTTGGCGATGCGCAGCGCGCTGTAGTCGCGCCAGGTGTCGGGGTGGCCGATCTTCAGGCCGAAGCCGGCCAGCTTGGCGTGGGCCTCGGCCTTGGTGGCCGGGCTCATCCAGTCCAGCGTGTCCAGGCGCGCGCCCATGGCCGCCTTCACGTTGGCCACCAGCGCGTCCATCTTGGCCTTGGCGTCGGCCGGGAAGTACAGGCCGACGTAGTCGCGGCCGATGGCCTCGCCCATGCTGCGCTCGACCAGTTCGACGCCGCGCTTCCAGCGCTCGCGCTGCTCCAGCTGGCCGGACAGGAACTTGTCGCGGAACTCGAAGTGGGCGGTGACGAAATCGCTCGACAGCAGCGGCGCGGCGTCGTCGATGGCGTGGAAGGCCTGCCAGGCCTGCAGGGTGGCGACGTCGGTGTCGGCGAAGATCGCGGCCAGCTTCGGGATGGCGGTGCGCTGGCGGACCACGGCGCGGTCGCCATGGTCGACGCCGGCGGCGGTGAAGTAGCTGGCCCACGGGAAGCCCGGCGCGTAGCCGTCGAACTCGGCGAAGGTCACCGGGTTGTAGGTCTTGTCGCGGTCGCGGCTCTCGGCGCGGGTCCAGTGCGCCTCGGCCACGCGCGTCTCGAAGGCCAGCACGGCCTCAGCGCTGCCCTTGGGGTCGCTCCAGCCGCCCAGCTCCAGCATCTGCGCGATGTAGGCCAGGTAGCGCTCGCGCTGCGGGGCGAAGTTCTCGCGCAGGTACATCTCGCGGTCGCCCAGGCCCAGGCCGGACTGGTTCATGTACAGGGTGTAGCGGTCCGGGTCGCGCTGGTCGTCGGACACGCCCAGGCCGAACAGGGTGACGCCGAAGGTGTCGCGCGCGGCCATCAGCTGGGCCTGCGTGGCGTGGCTGTCGGCCTGCTTGATGCGGGCCAGCGGGGCCTTCAGCGGCGCGGCACCGAGCTTGTCGATGGCCGCCTCGTCCAGGAAGCCGCGGTAGATCGCAGCCACCTTGGCGCTGTCGCCGTCGGTGGCCGGGTTGCCCAGCGCATAGCCTTCCACCAGCGCATGCACGCGGGCTTCGGACAGGTCGCGCAGCACGCGGAACGAGCCGTAGCTGGACTGGTCGGCCGGGATCGGGGTGTTCCTGGCCCAGGTGCCGTTGGCGTAGGCGAAGAAATCGGCGCCCGGCGAGACGGTGCGGTCCATGCCGGCGGTGTCGATGCCCCAGGTGCCATAGCGGGTGGCGGCGATGGTGTCGCCACCGCCAGCGGCCTCACCGGCCTCGAACAGCCACTGCTGGCTGCAGGTGTCGTCGGCGCAGGCATGGCGCTCGTGGGCGGTGGCCTGGGCGGCGATACCGAGGGCCAGCAGCGTGGCGGCGGTCAGCAGGGTCTTCTTCAAGGTCGTCTCCGGAAGCGGCGGCACGGTGGCCGACATGACCGGACAGGATAGTTGCAGCGGAGACCAGGGGCGGGTGCCATTGGTTGGGGCGGGGATTGCCCGGGTGTGGAGCGCTGCCGCCTCTGTAGGAGCGGCCGCAGCCGCGACAGCCATGCGTGGGGAGGCGTTGGCCGGGGCCGGAAGGATGGCGGTCGCGGTCCAGCCCGCTCCTACGGGGCAGGGCTTGACCTCGCCTGGGGCGCTGATCGCTTGTGTAGGAGCGGCCGCAGCCGCGACAGCCGTGCGTGGGGAGGCGTTGGCCGGGGCCGGACGGATGGCGGTCGCGGTCAAGCCCGCTCCTACGGGGGTGGGGCGTGGCGCGTGGCGATCGCACCGACGTTGCAGGAGCGACGGCAGGTGGCGGGACTCGGCAGCGGTCAGCGCGGTTCGGTCCGTTCGCGGTACTGACGCACGTGCTCGACCAGCGCGCGCAGCTTGGGCGGCTGGTGGTGGCGGTTGGGGAAGTACAGGAAGAAGCCGGGGAAGGGCGGCAGGTAGTCCTGCAGCAGCGGGACCAGCTCGCCGCGGTCCAGCCAGGGGCGGAAGGTCTCCTCGATGCCGAAGGTGATGCCGCCGCCGGCCAGGGCAGTGCGGACCATCAGCCACATGTCGTTGCTGGTGACCTGCGGCTCGACCTGCACATCGAACGCGCGCCCGTCTTCCACGAACTCCCAGCGATGCGGCGCCATCGCCGGGGTCATGCGCCAGCCGATGCAGCGGTGGCCGACCAGCTCGCGCGGGTGTCCGGGGCGGCCGTGGGCGGCGAGGTAGGCGGGCGAGGCCACGGCCAGTTCGCGCTGCGGGCCGGTGACCGGGACCGCGACCATATCCTGCTCGATCACCTCGCCCAGGCGCACGCCGGCGTCGAAGCCGGCGGCGACGATGTCGAACTCCTCGTCGTTCACCGTCACGTCCAGGGTGATGCCCGGGTGGGCGGCAATGAACCCGGCGATCAGCGGGCCGGACAGGAAGCGTTCGGCGATGGAGGTGGCGGTGACCCGCAGCAGGCCGCGCGGCGGGCCGTCGTCGACCGCCTCGTCCAGGGCGGTACCGAGCGTGGCCAGCGGCTGCGCGACCTGGCGGAACAGCCGCTCGCCGGCCTCGGTGAGCCGCACGCTGCGGGTGGAACGCTGCACCAGGGCGATGCCCAGGCCGTCCTCCAGCCGGCGGATGCCCTGGCTGACCGCCGAGCGGGTCACGCCGAGGCGGTCGGCGGCGGCGCGGAAGTTGTGGCCCTCGGCCACGGCCTGGAACACGCGGAGCAGGTTGAGATCGAGGTCCATGCGGTCGCATCCGGCTGCATTGGTTAGAAAGTCTAACCAATGCGTCCAGCAGTGACGGGATTCTCTCGACAGCGCGCACTGCCTACCGTGTCCACACGCCCACCGCACAGGAGACACCGCCATGCCGCAGTCCAGCTCCCGTCTTCCGCGCCGCGCCCCGGGCGCGGTCCTCGCCTCGGCGCTGCTGGCCGGCGCGGCCGTCGCCGCCGACCCCGCGCCGCCCACCGACCCGCAGCGCTACCTCGGCATGTGGGTGACCGACGATGGCTACATCCGCCACGAACTGCTGCCCGACGGCCGCTACGACGAAGCCCGCGGCCGGACGCGCAGCGCCTACCAGGGCCGCTACGTGATCAGCGGCGACCACATCGATTACGTGGACGACACGGGGTTCACCGCCGATGGCAAGTTCGTCAACGACGTGCTGTACCACGGCGGCATGGTGCTGCGGCGGGAGCGGCCGGCCACCGCATCACCACCGCCGCGCAACTGAGCCTGCCGGACGCAGACGCCACCACATCCGCAGCGCGTCGCCCTCGGGACACGCGCCGCATGCGTCGCGGGAGAGGCGTCGCCGCGCAGGAAGGTGATCCCGCGCCACGCACCGTCGGCGTACAGCACGAACGGGCGGCGCCACCGCCGCATGCCGACATCGCGGAATCGCGGAATCGCCTCCGCGACGCGCATGCGAAGCATGCCGGCATTGGTGATCGAAACGCGACAACGGCCGCCGACGCACCCGCGGACCGGCAGTACCCCACCGTCCCGCACCACCTGCTGCATCCACCTGGTACGTCGTCGCGCTCGCTGCCGCGCCGACGCCTTTCGACCGGACGCATCCCGCAGCGCGTCGTTCCCCCGCATTCCAGTCCTTCACCACACGAGGAACCACCGCATGAACACCATCCAGAACAAGGTCGTCCTGATCACCGGCGCCAGCAGCGGCATCGGCGAAGCCGTCGCCACGGTGCTGGCCGCGCATGGCGCACGCGTGGTGCTGGGCGCACGCCGCACCGAGCGGCTGCGCCAGCTGGTCGACACCATCACCGCCGCGGGCGGCACCGCCATCGCGCGCCGGCTGGACGTCACCGACCGCGCCGACGTGCAGGCCTTCGCCGACCACGCGCTCGACCGCTTCGGCCGCATCGACGTGATCGTCAACAACGCCGGCATCATGCCGCTGGCGCCGATGGCCGCGCTGAAGGTCGACGAGTGGGACCGCATGATCGACGTCAACATCAAGGGCGTGCTGCACGGCATCGCCGCGGTGCTGCCGACGATGCAGGCCCAGCGCAGCGGCCACATCATCAGCGTCGCCTCGATCGGCGGGCTGTACGTGATGCCCAGCGCGGCGGTGTACTGCGCGACCAAGTTCGCGGTGCGGGCGATCTCCGACGGCCTGCGCCAGGAGAACGACACCCTGCGCGTGACCTGCGTCTACCCGGGCGTGGTCGAGTCCGAACTGGCCGACACCATCACCGACCCGGCCACGGCCGAGGCGATCGCCGGCTTCCGCAAAGTGGCGCTGAAGCCGGAGGCGATCGCCAACGCCATCGCGCATGCCATCGCCCAGCCGGCCGACGTGGACACCACCGACATCGTGGTGCGTCCGGTCGCGCATCCGGCCTGAGCCGGCACCGCACGGCGATGGCCTGGCCGGCGCTGGCGCGAGGCCCCGCAGGGCGCGCACCGGCGCTCCATCGCCTGCGGTGCGATCGGCGCGGCCAGGAGCGTGCGGTCGCTGGCGCATGCCGGCGTTCCGCCGCAAACCGGCGGGGTGGACCCGGCAGGTGGTGCGATGCGGCAGGCGCTGGCGACCAACGGCGCGGCAGCTGTGCTCCGACGGCTGCATGGCAGGCGCCTGGACCACAGGCAGCGTCGCCGTCCGGCCCGTGAGCACCCTTGCGGGCCGGACCGCCGGCACCGCGTTGCAGCTGCACGTCGCGCCTGGCACGGCTGGCTGGCTGGCTGGCGACCAGGCTCCCTCGCTTCATTCCCTTCTTCGACAGGAGATCGTCATGCGTTCTACGTCCCCGATCCATCGCAGCGCCGCCATCGCCCTGCTGGGCCTGGCCGCCCTACTGCCATCCATCGCGATGGCCGCTTCGCCTGCATCGCCATCGGCGCACGACAACGCCGCCATCGTGCGGGCCGCATTCGACGCCTGGCGCGACGGACGCGGCAGCGTGTTCGACCTGCTCGCCGACGACGTGGAGTGGACCGTCGCCGGGACCAGCCCGGTCTCCGGCGTCTACCGTTCGCGGCAGGCCTTCCTGGACCAGGCGGTGGCACCGATCACCGCACGCCTGGCCACGCCGATCGTGCCGGAGGTGCAGCACGTGGTCGCCCAGGGCGATGCGGTGGTGGTGCTCTGGCAGGGAACGGCCACCGCCCGCGATGGCGGCACCTACCGCAACCACTACGCCTGGCACATGCAGCTCGAGGGCGGCCACATCGTGCGGGTGGTGGCCTTCCTCGACACCTGGGCGCTGGCCGAACTGATGGAGTAGCACCCCGAAGGAGGCGCGGATCGCAGCGCCGCCCTTGCAGGAGCCGCCCTAGCCTGACCGACCCTGCGGATGGCGCATTCGACCAACATCGTGCCGCGCCTGCGGATCGCGCGCCGCCCCTGTAGGAGCCGCCCCAGCGGCGACCGCCATCTGTGACGGAGCGTGGCCCACGCTCGTCGGCCACCAGCTCGGAGCCCGTGCGAGGGGACGTCGACCGAACGATGGCGGTCGCGGTCGAGCCCGCTCCTACAACCAACATGGTGCCGCGTCTGCGGATCGCGCGTTGCCCCTGTAGGAGCTGCCCCAGCGGCGACCGCCATGTGTGACGGAGCGTGGCCCACGCTCGTCGGCCGCCGGGTCGGAGTAGGTGCGGAGGGGAGCGTCGACCGAACGATGGCGGTCGCGGTCGAGCCCGCTCCTACAACCAACATCGCGACCGATCCTGCGGATCGCGCGCCGCCCCTGTAGGAGCCGCCGCAGCGGCGACCGCCATCTGCGACGGAGCGTGGCCCACGCTCGTCGGCCACCAGCTCGGAGCCCGTGCGAGGGGAGCGTCGACCGAACGATGGCGGTCGCGGTCCAGCCCGCTCCTACGACCAACATCGCAACCGACCCTGCGGATCGCGCGTTGCCCTTGTAGGAGCCGCCCCAGCGGCGACCGCCATGTGTGACGGAGCGTGGCCCACGCTCGCCGGCCGCCAGCGCGGAGCCGGTGCGGAGGGGAGTGCCGACCGAACGATGGCGGTCGCGGTCCAGCCCGCTCCTACGCCCAACATCGCGACCGACCCTGCGGATCGCGCACCGCCCCTGTAGGAGCCGCCCCAGCGGCGACCGCCATGTGTGACGGGCCGTGGGCCCACGCTCGTCGGCCACCAGCTCGGAGCCCGCGCGAGGGGAGCGTCGACCGAACGATGGCGGTCGCGGTCCAGCCCGCTCCTACGCCCAACATCGCGACCGACCCTGCGGATCGCGCACCGCCCCTGTAGGAGCCGCCCCAGCGGCGACCGCCATGTGTGACGGGCCGTGGGCCCACGCTCGTCGGCCACCAGCTCGGAGCCCGCGCGAGGGGAGCGTCGACCGAACGATGGCGGTCGCGGTCCAGCCCGCTCCTACGCCCAACATCGCGACCGACCCTGCGGATCGCGCACCGCCCCTGTAGGAGCCGCCCCAGCGGCGACCGCCATCTGCGACGGAGCGTGGCCCACGCTCGTCGGGGTCGGAGTAGGTGCGAGGGGAGCGTCGACCGAACGCCGGCCTCCCCTCCATCCGCTGTCGCACGATCTTCACCACGCCTTTGCCGGCGCCCGCACCAGAATGCGCGCTCGCAGGAGCAGGCCTGCACGGAACCCGGGAGTCGGCGACATGGCGTGGATCATCGTGGCGGCGGTCGTCGCCACGCTCCTGGGCGGGCTGATCGCCCTGAACTTCGCGACCCCGGAAAAGAAGCTGCAGCACATCCCGGCGCACTGCTACGGCGTGCACGATCCGCTGTTCAAGCGCGAGATGTCGGTGCTGCTGGGCCCGACCATCCTGCCCGGCAACCGGGTGCAGGTCCTCAACAACGGCGACGAGATCTTCCCGGCGATGCTGGAGGCGATCCGCGGCGCGCAGCGCAGCATCACCTTCGAGACCTACATCTACTGGTCCGGCGAGATCGGCAGGGAATTCAGCGAGGCGCTGGCCGCGCGCGCCACCGCCGGCGTCGAGGTGCGGGTGACCATCGACTGGGGCGGCAGCCTCAAGATGGACCCGGCGCTGGTCAGGCGCATGACCGATGCCGGCGTGGAGGTGCACCGCTACCGCCCGCTGGCCTGGTACACCCTGCACCGGACCAACAACCGCACCCACCGCAAGCTGCTGGTCGTCGACGGGCGCATCGGCTTCACCGGGGGCGTCGGCGTGGCCGACCAGTGGATGGGCGACGCGCAGGACCCGGAGCACTGGCGCGACACGCATTACCGCATCGAAGGCCCGGTGGTGGCGCAGGTGCAGGCGGCGTTCAACGACAACTGGATCAAGACCACCGGGCGCGTGCTCAACGGCGCGGACTACTTCCCGAAGCTGGACGCGGCCGGCGACAGCGATGCGCAGCTGTTCGTGGCCTCGCCCGCCGGCGGCAGCGAGAGCATGCACCTGATGTACCTGATGGCCATCGCCGCGGCCGAGCGCTGCATCGACCTGGCCGCCGCCTACTTCGTGCCCGATGCGCTGATCACCCGCTCGCTGCTGGAAGCCCGCGAACGCGGCGTGCGCATCCGCGTGCTGCTGCCCGGCCCGCACATCGACGCGCTGTCGGTGCGGCTGGCCTCGCGCGCCAGCTGGGGCCCGCTGCTGCGCGCCGGCATCGAGATCCACGAGTACCAGCCGACGATGCTGCACACCAAGCTGCTGATCATCGACGACCTGCTGGTGTCGGTGGGCTCGACCAACTTCGACATCCGTTCGTTCCGGCTCAACGACGAGGCCAGCCTCAACGTCTACGACCGCGATCTGGCTGCCTGCATGACCGGCAT
This sequence comes from Xanthomonas sp. XNM01, assembly GCF_014851915.1. GTDB lineage: Bacteria > Pseudomonadota > Gammaproteobacteria > Xanthomonadales > Xanthomonadaceae > Pseudoxanthomonas. Next base: position 81,706 of record NZ_JACVAP010000005.1, on the reverse strand, counting down.
CTTCGAGCGCGACCTGCAGCAGGCGCAGCGCTACACGCTGGAACGCTGGCTGGCCCGTCCGCTGCGCGAGAAGCTGGCCGAGAAGCTCATCATTCCGATCCGCTCGCAGGTGTGAGTCGGCCGGGACCGGCACTGCCGCGATGATGCGCGGCCGCCGTCAGGGGCGGCGAGATGAATCGCGGATCGGATGATGCGAGCCACCGGCGCGAGCACGCGGTCGAAGCACTGCGCCTGCTCGCGGAGGTGGCGGTGTCGCTGGACCGGCCCGCTGCCGCATCGGCGGACACGGACACTCCGTTGTTCGACACCGCGCTGGCCTCGTTCGTGGGCGTGCACGACTTCTCGGCAAGGCCGCGCGCACGGCGTCTGCTGTCGGGGCCGTTCCCGACCGAAGCCGGGCCGGATGGCATGGGCGAACTCGAACGTGAGCTGCAGGATCTCCGCTGCTGGCGGCCGGCAGGTCCGGGCGAGGACCGCCCGTTCAAGCAGGCACATGCCGGCCGGCATGCGCCCCCGCCTCAGACCGCCGTGCCCGATGCCTGCCGCAGCCGGCGCATCCGCCACCACAGCCCGGCCACCTGCACCAGCGAGTACATGACCACGGTGGCGGCGATGCCCATCGTCAGCGGGCTGGCCTGGAACGCGCCGGCGCTGCCGCCGCCGAAGGCGCCATCGGCCCAGCGCCAGGCCAGGCGGCCGACCAGCAGCATCATCAACGCACCACCGATCCAGGCGTTGGGCGTGTAGACGCCCTGGCCGTCGCGCCACTGCGTGTCGGTCAGCCGCAGCGACAGCACCGCCAGCGCGGTGCCGGCCAGGGTGCCCAGCCCGATACCCGGTGCCACCCCGGCCAGGCCGTAGGCGGCGAACGCCAGCGAGGCCATCACCAGCGCCAGCAGGGTGAAACGCGCGACCGCGGCGCCCGGCTTCCACACCTGGACGCCGAAGGATCTGCGTGCGCGCCGATAGACCAGGAAGCCCACGGCCGCCATCGACAGGTAGGGAATCAGCGGTGCGGCGGCGGCGGGAGCGGGCATGGCGGACGTCCTTGGTGGGTGTGTGGACAGCCTGCGCCCGGCGGCGCGCCGGATCAGGTGCCGGTTGTCACTTTCTGAACCTCCATCCGTCATCGCCACCCGCAGGTCACGGGCCGGTCGCCGGTCCGCGTTACGATGCGGGGCTCCCCTGCCCCTTCCCCCGAAGCTGCATGACGTCCCGCCCCCACGACGCGCCTCCGCCGGCATGAGCGAGGCGTCGACCCGCGCGCAGACCGGGACAACCCCCAGGATCGACCGCCTCCAGCCATGGCTGGCCGCGCTGCTGAGCGCGCTGCTGCATGTGCTGATGGTGCTGCTCCTGCAGTGGGCGTCGCCGCCCGTGGTGAGTTCGCCCGAAGGCGCGGCCGGCGGCGGCGCCCGGATGCGGGTGGACTTCGTCGGCGAGACCAGCCAGCCCGAACTGCAGACCACGGCGCCACCGAGCCCGCGCCCGTCCGAGGCACCGCGGCCGGTGCGGCCACGCCCCACCGCCGCGCCGACCCGCTCGACGCTGGTGCTGCAGGCGGAAAACCCGGTGCCGCCCGAAGCGCCGCCGGCACCGGTCGAGCCACCCAGCGTGCAGGAGCCCGAGCCTTCGCCACCGGAGCGGACCGCGGCCTCCTCGCCGCCACCGACGGTGGAGCCGCAGCGCCATCCCGAACGCTGGACCGGGCGGCCGCCGGGCCTGATCGAGGAGGACACCGCGCCGGAGAACGCCGGCCTGTCGCGCAGCCCGATGGTCAGCCGCGGCAACCGCAACGACATGGCCGGCACCGACGGCAGCATGGAGATCGGTGGCTACCAGGTCTATTACGACCTGCGCGGCGAGAACCAGGTGCGCGAATGGATGGCCGGCGGCATGACCGAGCTGTCGCTGCCGTTGCCCGGAACCGAGTACTACATGGTCTGCCCGCTGCAGGTCGCGCTGGAGCGCGGCTCCAGCAAGTGCCGCCTGCTGCACCCCTCGTCGCCGGAGATGAAGGCCATCGGCGACGCCCGCGAGGTCATCACCATCGTCTCGGTCTACAAACAGGGCCAGCAGGTCTGGCGTGGGCCGGGCCCGTATCGCTGAGTGTTTCGCCGATGGCTGCGTCTGCCCGGCAGCCGGTCTTGGATCGCAACCGCGTCGAATGCGGTCACAGGGCAGTCGCGGCGGCCGCCGCTCCTACAAAACGTCCCGCCAACGCAGCACCACACGCCTGTAGGAGGCCGCTCGAGGCCGACCGCCCTGCCTCGATCGCAGCCGTGTCGAATGCGGTCACAGGGCAGTCGCGGCGGCCGCCGCCCCCCTACGAAACATCCCGCCAACGCAGCACCACACGCCTGTAGGAGGCCGCTGGAGGCCGACCGCCCTGCCTCGATCACAGCCGTGTCGAATGCCGTCACTGGTCGCCGCGGCCGCCATCGCACTGGCACCGGCCGCGCGCCGCGCTCAGCGCGCGGCGTTGACGTCGCGTCGCGACATCCTGTTCCACGTCACATGCGACAACCCGTCGGTCAGGCAGACCGCGAGGTAACCGCTCTCCAGCGTCCACTCGTCGCAGCCGTCCAGGCCCAGATGGGTCGTCGGCGGGCCGTGCGCGTCCACGATGCGGGCGCGGGCCGCGGCCCGGGCATCGCCTTCCAGCGTCGGGACGAAGCGGAACCCGAGCTGGTCGATCCGGCCGTCACGCTGGCCGACCCACAAGCGGCCCGGCTGCTCCAGGTAGCGGCCGTCGTCGGCCGTGCACGCGGCCTCGCAGCGCAGCGACGGCATCGCGCGGCGCGCCTCCTCCAGTGGCTGGCCGATCCACAGCCCGGCCATGCCGAACGCATTCTCCGGCGGCGCCTGGCCGGTGGGTCCGGCCGCATGCAGCGGACCGCACAGGCCCAATCCCAACATGGTCGCAACGAGGGTCCCGCGCATGTGTCCTCACCCGGTGACTGGTCTTCGATGGCGCGCTGCAACCCGTCGCGCAGCGCTGGTGCCGGCATTCGGCCGGTAGCGGTGGCAGGTCGATGCCGTCGCGCCGCAGGAGATCGCGTTCGATGCCATCTCCATGTGGTCGCTGCCGCGCCTGGCTCAGCCTGCGTCCGAGGCAGGCGTCGGCGTCCAGCTGCGGTCGAAGCAGTGCCGCCCCACCGGATGCAGCCAGTCGTCCTCGTCGAGGCGGCGCTGGTCGGGCTCGTCGACCGCGGTATCGGTGGCGAAGGTCGCGCACACCCGGAACGTCTTCGCCTGCCGCACTTCGTACACATAGGGCAGCGCCGTGTCCGGGTCGGTGATGGACAGGCGCAGGCCGGGCCGGCTGGCCAGCGTGGTCAGGTCCGGCGCCAGCGCACCGTTGCGGTCGGCGTGCTGACGCGCGGCGTCGACGATGCGCTGCAGGTCGGACACGCGGCGCTCGTCCAAGCGCAGGGCGCGCTGCTGCGCGGGCGTACCCATCACCACGATCGCGGCGGCCACCGTGCCGATCACCACCACCGTGGCGGCGACGAGCAGCACACGGCCCAGGGTCTGTGCGTTCATGCCTCCACCTCCTCGCGGCGCAGGTCGAGCAGGTAGTAGCCGAAGATGCCGCCGGCCAGCAGTGCCACCACCAGCACCTTGAGCAGGAAGCGCACGCTCAGCTCGCCGCCCAGCACGTTGAAGACCAGCACGGCCATGTCGACCAGCAGCGTGGTCGCGGCGATGAACAGGGTGAGATAGGTCAACCAGCGCCGCACGGCCGACAGCCGCTTGACCGGATTGCTGGCCAGCTCGCGCGCCAGCATCCGCGCGACCAGCAGGAACACCGGATAGGCGATCAGCACCCAGGCCACCGACCAGCGCATCGATTTGTGCCCCCGCGCCCAGTAGCTGTACTGCACGCCCGGATCCGGGTACGCGTGGTTGATCAGGTCGAACAGCAGGCTGCCCACGTGGAACGCCCACAGGTACAGCGTGGCGAACAGCACCAGGTAGAAGAACGCCTCGCGCGCCGACAGATACGGCCGCGGGCGCGGCACCGGCACGGGAAAGGCGACATCGGCATACACCGACAGCACGCTGCGCACCTGCTCGGGCGGCCAGCCGGCCTGCGCCAGCACCGCCTCGATCCGCGTCCGCGACTGCCCCTGCGTCAGCGCGTCGCGGACGAAGCGCTCCAGATCCTGTGTTGCTGCGGCCATCACCGGCTCCTGCCAAGAATGGCGCGGAGCCTAGCGCATCTCCCGGCAGCCGGCGTTCCGGCCGCGTTAAAGGCGGCGCGGCCGGACAGCGTCCGTGGCGGCGCGGATCGCGCACGCCGGGTACGCCGCCCTGCAGCAGGGCTGCCGGAAGGCGAATGACAGACGCTGCGGCGGCCATCGCACCCCGCGATGGCAGGAGCGGCCATGCCGGGCGATCGTGAAGCCGCACATGGACGCAGCCGACTCCGGCCGTGCATGCGACCGCTGCCGCGCACGGCCAGACTGTTGCCCGGACACGTCGGGCACAGGCCGGCCACGTGCCCGCGACCACCGGACCATCCTGCGAAATCACCCGCGTGGTGCCGGAAGATGGAGGGCCGGGGGCCACGCGGACGACGTCGCGGCGCATCGCAGGCTGCTAGGGTGCCCGCATGGAGATGCATGCACTGCTGGACACGATGGCCGCCCACGCAGCGAACGACGCGCTCGTACGGCTCGACGAGATCGGCCTGCCCGCGGACAAATCGATCCGCTGGCTGTACGGCCTGGCCGCCGGTCTGTACTTCGCCGACGGCGATGCGCGCCGCACGCGCGAGGCGATGCGCGGGCTGGCACTGCGCTATTACGACCTGGCCGAGGGCAACACCAACGTGCTGGCCTTCGACGGTGGTTCCAAGCGGCTGGGCACGAAGCAGGTGCTGGTGGACTACTTCGACCAGCCGGCGTACCTCGACGCGTCGAATACCGCCGGCTTCTACCTCCGGCACCGGCCGAAGGGCGCGCTGCGCTCGGGCGAACCGGTGCACGACTACTTCACCACCCTGCTGCCCTGCACCGGCTACCGCGGCGGCAATGGACGGCTGCTGTACCAGACCCGGCTGGCCGAGCTGGCACGCGACCCGGCCGGCGTGGTGCGCTTCTTCGTCGATGCCTGCCGGGAGCTGCGGGTGTTCTACGCGGTGTCCGGCCTGTCGCTGCTGTTCGCCACCTACGCCAGCAGCGCACCGGAGCGGGCGCATCCGGTCCTGTGCCGCTTTCCCGGCCTGCTGTACGAGGACGGCACCCACTTCGGCATGGAGATCCGCCACCGCACCGACGCGATCCGCGACGTGAACTGGCTGACCGCGATCGACGATGCCCTGCTCGCCCGCGTCGGCGGCCTCGATGCCGCACGTGCCGCGCTCGGCGATGCGGTCGTCCTGCATCCCTACGATGGTGGCGTCGTGTTCCAGGCCGGCGCGATGCCGGTGCTCGGCGACCTCGACAACGGCGGCGCCCCGGCCGCGTACCGCGCGGTCAATGCCTTCCTCCGGCCGCTGCGCCTCGCGCACTGGGAGCGCCCCTACCTGCGCGTGCCCCATGACGTGGACGAGATGGCGTTCACCGACTGGTGGACGCGGCGTTTCGACGAGGAGGCGGGCGGCCGGTTCCGGTAAAAGGCCGCTCGTACATGCCTGCTCGCATGCGGGAGGGCTGACCGGCATGCGGGTCGCCCCGGCTGCGTGCGCGACGGGCGTACGACCCGGCACGACCCGCCGGCCTCGCGCAGCCGCGTGCCGGTGGCGCGCCCACCGCCCGATGCCATGCCGGATGCGCGACCGCGGTGCCTGGGGCCGTGCGTGCGCCTGCGCTATCCCTGTTGCGGCCGCGCCAGGGCACCGATGCCCGCATCCAGCATGTGCGCGACCTCGGTGCGCACATGCGCGATGTAGGCGGCGACGGCGTCGGGATGCGAGGCGAGCGTGTCGCCACCCCGCCCCAGGTACGCCGCCCTCGCCGTCGCCAGGACCGGCCGGTGCCGCGCATCCAGCAAGGGCAGCAGCCAGTCCGCGGCGACGTCCTTGGAGGCGATGCGGCCGGTCGCGGCGGTGTATCGGATCCGGGCGAGCGCCAGCACGATGTTGCGTTCGTCGCCGGCCCAGTCGTCCGGCGTGTTCCATTGCGCGATCGTGTCCTGCAGCGCGCGGGCGATGTCCGCGTCGGGCACGGGTGCGACCAGATCGACGGGACCGGGCCCGACCAGCGCGATGCCATGCTCGCGGACCTGCCGCAGCAGGATCGCCAGATCGTGATCGGGCATCGGCGGCTCGAACCGGCCCGTTGCGATGTCGGCGCGCAGCCACTCGCCGAACTGCAGCTCGCGGCGCGCCGGATGACGCCATGGAACGATACGGTCGTGCGCGACCACCGTCAGTTCCAGCGGCCGCAGCGTCGCGCAGGTGCCGGGCGGCGCCGAGGCGGACAGCAGATCGACCAGCAACGCGTGGCGCACGGACGCGTCCGGCGCAGCGCGCACGATCACCAGCAGGTCGATGTCGCTCGATGGTTTCAGCCCGCCCTGCACCGCGGAACCGAACAGATGGACCGCGACGACCGTATCGCCAAGGTGGCACCGGACGATGCCGCGGACCTGCGCCAGCTGCGGTAAGAGCGATGAAGGAACATGCCGGTGCACGCGCGCATCGTAGCAGCGCCGTGCGCATGCCCTGCCGCCAGCGGTGGTCGACGATGCTGGCGACCGCTCCATTCTCGAAAGCGGATCCCGGGCTGTCTGCGCTGCAGGCGAGCGCCACTGCGATGCGCAGCGGCGCTACGGACCGGACGCCGCCGCTCATGCACCGATGCGGAGGCGGCGCGCCCGCACATCGCCACCGCGGGCAACATGCGACCGTTCGTGTATCCACTACCGTGCGGGATGCCCGATGACGACGCACGCAGACATCATGACGCTGGAACGCCAGTTCTGGCAGGCGATGCAGGACATGGACATGGAGACGGCGGTGTCGCTGCTGGATTCGCCTTCGATCACGGTCGCCGCGCGCGGCGTCGTCCGCTTCGCACCCGACCAGTACCGTGCGATGGCGCAGTCCGGCAACGGGCGGATCACCGCCTTCGCGTTCTTCGATGAACAGGTCATCTTTCCTGCACCGGATGTCGCCGTCGCCGCGTACGGGGCCATGCAGGCGTTCACCGTGAACGGCGAACACCACGACATGGTGGTGTACGACACGACGACCTGGGTGCGGAAGAACGGCCGCTGGCTGGCCTGTGCGCATACCGAGACGCCGGAGAAGGCCGGGCGTCCCCGATAGGACGCCGTGCACGACCAGCGAGCGCGGGGCATCACCGGACCACGGCCGCATGGCGGCCTACGGGAATGGGCTCCTGGCTTCACGCCCGCATTCACCCATCGATGACGTGACGCTCATGCCCCCGTCGCTACGGTGCCGGCCATGCACGCGATTCCTGTCCCGCCGGCCGCGCCGCCGGCCGCCACCGATCCCCTGGCATTGCGCTTCGCCCACGTGCGTGCGGCCAGCAGGCGCCTGGCCGCGCCGCTCTCGGCCGAGGACGCGATGGTGCAGAGCATGGACGACGCCAGCCCGGCCAAATGGCACCTGGCGCACACCACCTGGTTCTTCGACCACTTCGTGCTGCAGGCCGCCGGCGATGCGCCGGCGCGGCCGGACTGGCAGTACCTGCTCAACAGCTATTACGACAGCGCCGGCCCGCGCCATCCGCGGCCCCGGCGCGGCCTGCTGTCGCGACCGACGCTGGACGAGGTGCGCCTGTACCGCGCCGAGGTCGATACCCGCATCGACGACGGCCTGGCTGCCGGCCGCTTCGACGACACGCTGCGCCGGCGCCTGCTGCTGGGCCTGCAGCACGAGCAGCAGCACCAGGAGCTGCTGCTGACCGACATCAAGCACGCGCTGGGCTGCAACCCGCTGCAGCCGGCCTACCGCGACGACCTGCAGCAGCGCGCCGGTCGCGCGGTGCCGCTGCGCTGGGTCGATGCGGAGGAATCGATCATCTCCATCGGTGCGCCGCGCTGGCCCGAGCACGCGCCGGATTTCGCCTACGACAACGAGTCGCCGCGGCACCGCGTGCTCGTCCCTGCCCATGCGCTGGCCAACCGCCCGGTCAGCAACGCCGAGTACCGCGCCTTCATTGAGGACGGCGGCTACCGCACTTCCACGCTGTGGCTCAGCGACGGCTGGGCCGCGGTGCAGGCACAGGGCTGGGAGCGGCCGCTGTACTGGCAGCCGGACCTGGCCCACGCCTTCAGCCTCGGTGGGGTGCGGGCGCTGGACCCGCATGCGCCGGTCTGCCACCTCAGCTACTACGAAGCCGATGCCTACGCGCGCTGGGCCGGTGCGCGCCTGCCGACCGAGGCCGAGTGGGAACGCGCCGCCGCACAGCAGCCGGTGCAGGGACATTTCGCGGATGACGGCCTGCTGGAACCGCAGGCCGCGCAGCCCGGCGACGGCCTGCTGCAGCTGTACGGCGATGTCTGGGAATGGACGTCCAGCGCCTACACCGCCTATCCCGGCTATCGCCCGTGGAACGACGACACCGGCGAATACAACGGCAAGTTCATGTGCAGCCAGTGGGTGCTGCGCGGCGGCAGCTGCGCGACCCCGGCAGGCCACGTGCGCGCCAGCTACCGCAATTTCTTCCCGCCGGCTACGCGCTGGCAGTTCGCCGGCCTTCGTCTGGCAAGGAACCCCGCATGAATGCCGTCGCCCCGATCCGCCTGCCCGATCCCGCCGCCACCCTGCGCGAGGACGCGCTGGCCGGCCTGAGCGCCACGCCGAAGCGGCTGCCGTCGAAGTACTTCTACGACGCGCGCGGCTCGGCCCTGTTCGACGCCATCACCCGGCAGCCCGAGTACTACCTGACCCGCACCGAGCTGGAGCTGCTGGCGCGCAGCATGCCGGCGATCGCCGCGCGCGTCGGCGCCGGCGCGCACGTGGTCGAGTACGGCAGCGGCAGCGGGCTCAAGACCGAAACCCTGCTGGACGGCCTGGATGCCCCGCGCGCCTACACCCCGGTGGAGATCTCGCCCAGCGCACTGGACGCCAGCGTCGCGCGCCTGCACGCGCGCTTCCCGGCCGTGGCGATGCGCCCGCTGTGCGCCGACTTCACCCGCCCGCTGGCGCTGCCGCCGGCCACCGGCGACGGCCGCGTGCTGGTGTTCTTCCCCGGTTCCACCCTGGGCAACTTCGCCGATGCCGAGGCGGTGGCGATCCTCAAGGCGATGGCCGCCACGATTGCCGGGAAAGGCGGCACGCATGGCATGGCGCTGGTCGGCATCGACCTGGTCAAGGACCCGGCGCGGATCGAGGCCGCCTACAACGATGCCGCCGGCGTCACCGCCGCGTTCACCCTGAACCTGCTGACGCGGCTCAACCGCGAGCTCGGCGCCGACTTCGACCTGGACGCCTTCGCGCACCGTGCCCGCTACGTGCCGCTGCGCGAGCGCATCGAGACCCACATCGTCAGCCGCCGCGCACAGACCGTGACCGTCGCCGGCCAGCGGATCGCGTTCGCCGACGGCGAGGCGATGCTGGTCGAGTACAGCCACAAGTACCGCGACGCGCGCTTCGCCGCCCTCGCCGCGCAGGCCGGGCTGCGCGTGATCGACGGCTGGGGCGGCGAACGCGAAGGCTTCGGGCTGCGGCTGCTGGCGCGCTGAGGCACTGAAGCGAACCGGCACGGCACGCCGCACCGGCGACGCCCCGTTCGATGACGGCAGGCTGCGCCTGTCCGCGTGAGGCCGTCAGCGGTCGGCGCCGGTGTCAGCTCGGCAGGCGGCCTGGGCCTCTGTCCGTCCTGTGCTGGAGTGCGCTTACCGGCGACCGCCCAACCGGTCCAGTGCCGCGGCAGCCTTCGGCTCGCCCAGCGCCACGGCCCGCTTCAGCCAGACCTCGGCATCTCCCTGCTCGCCCGCATCGGCATGCATCAGCCCGGCGTTGTACGCACCAATCGCGCTGCCCAGTTCCGCGGCCTGCTTGAAGGCAGCCAGCGCACGCTCGGGGCACAGCAGGAACACGTCGTGCCCGATCCCGGCGTGCAGCACCCCGTCGGCATTGCCCTGCTCCACAAACTGGTCTTCCTCGTCGACCAGCACGCCGTGCACCAGCGCCATCATCACGTCCTCGCCCGCGGGCACCAGGTACTGGCCGGAGGTCCTGATCGACGCCGCCTGGCGCGTGCTGCGTATCGCACTGCCGTCCTGGCTCAACCACAGAAAACCATCGCTGCCGTCGACCGGCAGACCGTCGAGCGCTGCGGACAGACGCCGCGCCAGGGTATCGGTGCCGCCATCGGGACGCGCCGACGTCCATGAGCCGACCAGGCGCACGCGCCGGTCACTCTCCGGCCGCCCTGCCCGGACCGCGGCAGCCACCTCGTCCACCGTCAGGATCCGGCCCTCACCGTCGTACATCCGCCACGGGCTGCTCTGCACGCCGATGGTGAACACCTGCGGGATCTCGAAGGCGTTCAGCGCCAGGAACAAGGCCTGCGATCCGGCCGTGCAGTCCTCCGCGGGCGATGCCGCAGCGCACTGCGGAATCGTCAATGCGCCGTCCAGTCCCTGGGTCGGGGCGCAGGCCAACGCGAGACCTGGCAACAACGCGATCGCAAGCATCGCCGTGAGCCGCCGCGTGGCCAGCGCCAGCCGTGTGCCGGCGCTCCGTGGCGTCCCCGCCTTCGCCGACGTCGCCGGTGTCTGCCCGGGACGCAGTCGCGCTGTGCACGTGGCTGCCGGTTCTTCCATGGATCGCATCGAGTGCTCCCTCATCCGCAACGCGCGTCGCGGCTGTCGCGATCCTAACGGAAGACCGGACGACACTGACGCAGGCAGGTCACGGATCGTGCGGTCCGTGCTCCGCGCCTTGTTGCATCTGCGCGCTTCCGGGTGGAGACCAGGCGGCGGACAGACGCGAGCGGGCCGTGAAGCAACGCGGCTCACCATCGCGCGGATCGTCGAATGCCAGCGTTTCGGCCAGCAGCTGCAGCGGCCGTTCCGGATCGTCCGGCCGTTCGTCTTCCAGGTCGGGATAGAACCGGTCGTGCAGGATCGGCGCGCCCAGCGCCGCCATGTGCACGCGTAGCTGGTGCTTGCGCCCGGTGACCGGCTCCAGCCGGTAGGTCCACATCTCCGCACCGCGTGCGACCACGTCGATCACCGTCTCGCTGTTCGGCGCGCCCGCGCCTTCGCGCATCCGGAAGAACGGCTCGCCCGGCTCCAGCCGGCTGCGATGCACATACGGAAACCTCAGCCCCGGCAGCGGCGCCGCCACCGCCAGGTAATGCTTGCGGATGCGCCGCTCGCGGAACAGCGCCTGGTAGATGCCGCGCGTCTCCCTGCAGGCCGAGAACAGCACCAGCCCGGCGGTGTCGCGGTCGATGCGGTGCAGCGGCACCAGATCCGGATTGCCGAAGCGCCGCACCAGCCGGGTCAGCAGGGTCTCGCGCACGTACGCGCCAGTCGGTGCCACCGGCAGGAAGTGCGGCTTGCAGGCGACGACCAGATGCGCGTCGGCATGCACCACCGTTTCGGTGAAGGGGATGACGGGCTCGTCCGGGACCTCGCGGAAATACTGGATTTCGGCACCGATGCGATATGGCGCAGATGCATCGAGCGGCTGGCCGTCGGCATCCAGCACGCAGCCGCGCGCGAAGCGGTTCTGCCACGTGGCGGCGTCCACTTCCGGGAAGCGGGCGCGCAACGCGTCAAAGACCGTCTTCCATGGCCCCGGCGGGAGCTGCAGACGGCTCGCGACGATGCCATCGCGGATGGCACGTTCAACGGTCATCTGGCTGGATACCTCAATGGACAGCCGCCATCGTACGTAGCCTGAGGTTGCCGGACGAGAGGCAGGCCGAAGCTGGCTCCATTCCAGAGTGCTATGGCGCGGGCTTTTGGTTCGTTCTCTGAAGCCGCTCCAGGAACGGCAGCTCGCGACAGCTGCGCTCCAGCGCCCACAGCATCCGAAGCGAGTCCTCTCCAGCCGTATCCAGCAGTTCGCTGGATGCCTGCTCCATGACTACAAGCGCTTCGCGGATGTGTACCAGCTCGTTCCGCCCTTTCTTCGTCAGGGCCACCAGGGTCCTGCGCCGGTCGGCCGGATCGTCGCTCGATTTCACCAGCGACAGCCTGGTCAATTCCCTGATCCAGACGATCACCAGCGGATGCGACTGCCGCAGTAGCCCCGCCAGCTCGGTCACTCCCAGCGGACCGTGCGCGTCCAGAGCGAGAAGCGTGGATATCGTGCGTGGCGGCGCGGTGACGCCAACGGTCGGATACCAGTCGGCTGCGCCATGCACCAGTTCGTCTGCGAGCCGGCGCAGGAGGTGCGCGAGAAACGCGGGACCCTGCTGCTGAATGAAGTCTGTCATGTCGCCTGTTCCTTTCGGGATTGACGCCTCCGGCCAGAAGCGTCATTGTTTACGTAAACATTAACCTAATTGAGGTGCACATGCACAGTCTGCCGTTCGCCATGCTCTTCGCGATGGCCGTGCTCCAGCCCGCGGCAAGGGCGAACGAGCCGGATGCATCGCAGCCGCAGGCCCCGTCCTGCCTTACAGGCAGCTATCGCATGACGGACGGCGAGTTGCTGGACATCGGGCCAGGGGTGCCGGGTGCGCTTCGTTGGCGGCGTCCCGATGGCCGAACCGGCGCACTGACTCACCAGGACGACGGTACTTGGGTCAGCACGCTGGGTTGGACCGGGCGCCCCGATGGCCATCAGTTGAGCCCGGCGGACTGCGCGTCGGGCCGGATCCGCTTCGACGATGTCGTGGGAACGCGACAGACGTTCGTGCAGGTGGACACGCGCTTCCAGGGAAGCGGCGTAGCGTTGAACGGGAGATTGACGCTGCCGCCAGGCGAGGCCCCGGTACCGATTGTCGTGCTCGTGCATGGCGCGGAACGTTCCTCGGCGGTGGACGCGTATTCCCTCCAGCGTGAGTTCGCGGGCCAGGGAATCGGTGTATTCGCCTACGACAAGCGCGGCACGGGGCGCTCGGCGGGGCGGTATACGCAGAACTATCTGACCCTGGCCACCGATGCCATCCATGCCATGCGCGAAGCGCGGCGTCTCGCGGGTGCGCGTGCGGGACGCATCGGGTACCAGGGCGGCAGCCAGGGAGGATGGGTGGCGCCATTGGCCGCACGCATCGAGCCTGTGGACTTCGTGATCGTGAGCTTCGGTCTTGCGGTGTCGCCGATCGAAGAGGACCGTGAAGCGATTGCTTTCGACATGGAGCGCGCCGGTTTCGGCCCGGACGTGCAGCGCAAGGCCGCGGAAGTGGCCGATGCCACGGCCGCCATCATCGAAAGCGACTTCACCGACGGGTTCGACCGGCTCGATGCGGTGAAGGAACGGTACGGGAAGGAACCGTGGTTCCGGTTCGTGCGCGGCAACTTCACTTCGTACCTGCTGTCCACTCCGGAGGAAGTAGCCCGCAGGGACTTTCCCGCGCTGCTTGAAGGCGTGCCCGCGCACTACGATCCGATGCCGGTGCTTTCCAGCCTCGACGTGCCGCAGTTGTGGATCCTCGGTGGACAGGATCGCGACGCGCCCCCCTTTGAAACGCTGCGCAGGCTGGAGGCGCTCGAGCATGCCGGGCGTCCTGTCGCCACCCTCGTGTTTCCGCTGGCGGACCATGGCATGTACGAGTTCGAAGCCGATGCGGATGGTGAGCGGGTGTCGACCCGTCAACCCGAGGGATATCTGCAGGCGATGGTGGAGTTCATCAAGAACACCGATGAAGACGGCACTCCGAACTGATTCCTGCGGCACGACGGATGCCATGCGGCCATGCACCGAGCGACACCAGGCTCGAAGGGCCCTTTACCGGGATGACGTTCAAACACATGCGGGAGGATCGATCGATGCGCTGGAGCGAGTTCGTCAGGTGGGCCCATCGCTGGTTGTCGATGGCGTTCACAGTAACGGTGGTCGCGAACATCATCGCCGTAGCCAGTGGCCGGCAGGTGGAGTGGCTTTACATGCTGCCGCTCGTTCCGTTGTCGCTGCTGGTCCCAAGCGGGCTCTACATGTTCTTCCAGCCTTGGCTGCGAAAGAGGTCCGCACAAGAACCCGGACGCGACGGAGCCGGGCCATGACCGGACGTAAGGACAGGCCTTCTGGTCGACGCAGGAAAGAGCCGTCAAACATGCTCAAGCCTGAGGCCGGCGTACGGTCCGTCCCGGAAGAGGGTGTCGTCCTGTTGTCGGGCGGCAATCCTCGCATCGCGAAGGGGTATGGGGATGGCCACGTCCAGAAGTACATCGCCGCGATGCCCGGATGGAAAAGCGAGGTCGGGAAGCGACTCGACCGGCTGATCGTGAAGGCTGTTCCGGACGTAGAGAAAGCCGTGAAATGGAACTCTCCGCTGTATGGCTTGGAGAAGGGCATCTGGTTTCTTGGGTTCCACTGCCTCACGCGCTACGTAAAGGTCGCCTTCTTTCGCGGCATGGCACTCGATCCTGAGCCGCCCGGTAGCTCCACGCAGAATGATGTGCGCTATCTCGACATCCATGAAGGCGATACGTTGGACGAGGGCAGGTTCGTCGACTGGGTGATACAAGCCAGCAGACTGCCTGGCGAAAGAATGTGACAAACAGAAAGGTGCCGGGGACAGTTTTCTTTTGTGCCGCTGTCGCGATGGGCTGGGTCACTTCCTCAAGCCGGCCACCACTTCCGACACGCTCAGGCCCAGCTCGAGCTGGAGGCGGACGTACTCGCGTTCCTTGCGCGACAGGCGGCGGCCGATTTCGATGCGCACGTCCTCGGCTTCAAGAATGCGCAGGATTCGCGGCATCGCCGAGCCGATGGTGTCCGCGTCATAGCCCGCTTCACGCAGCGCGGCATCCAGAATGGCTTCGATATCCATGACGCATCCAGATCTCTTTGGGGCGTCGCATTGTGCACTGCTCGGGGCGCAGGTTCACTTTCGTCGCCTCAGCCGGTCGGCGCATGATCGCCGCCGTGCCGCTGCCCCGTGCTTGCGGCACACTTTCCCCACACGCCCCCCTGCAGAGACGCACGCAATGACCTTCCCCGACGAGTTCGACCCCGACGACAACTACACCGACGATGCCGAAGCCGCCGAAGTCGACAACGATGCCGGGGTGGAGGTGCTGGTCTGGCAGCTGCTGCTGGCGATCAATCCGGGCGACGAGGACGCGGCGCTGCAGCAGTTCGGCGCGTTTCAGGAGGCGCTGGGCGGTGGTGACCCCGAGGAAGCAGACGTGGTGGCGCTGCTGCGGGACGTGACCGACTGGAAGTCGGGCTTCCATGTCGAGGAAACCGAGACCGGCACGCTGATCGACTGCCTCACCCAGCTCGCCGCCCGCTTCAACCTGGACATCGACTGGGACGTGGAAGACCCGACCGACGAAGCCTTCCTCGCCGGCACGACGGCCAGCGAACTGCTCGAAACGGCCTACGACCAGCTGCGCCTGGACGGCTACACGCTGTGGACCTGGGAGACCGGCAGCGACGCGTTCGCCGGCTGGATGACGCTGACCAGCGACAACGAAGCCGTGCGCGTACTCGCCCCGGCGCTAGGGATCGATGCGCGGCCCGCCGGACGCTGATGCGCCGTGGGGTGTGTCCGCCGCGGGCGGCGGCGACCGGTTCGCCCGCTGATTCAGGGCACGTGTGCCGCGGCATCGCCATCGGGCTGCCGGACTTCGATGCATGGCGCGCCTGTCGCGGGCGGATGTGGATGCGGCGGCGGCGGAGCAAGCGGCCACGTGTCTGTGCGCGGCCGCCACGATGACCCGCCCGGCAATGCAGCGGGTCAAGCCAGGAAAGACCTGTGCCGTGAGGCGGCTGCAGCCTGGGCCGCAGCCGCCTGTCCCTCAGTTGCCCGGTGCGTTGGCGATCTTGCACAGGCCGGTCTTGACCGTGTCCTGCGACGTGGTCTGCATGCCGGCGATGCTGAAGCTGGTTTCCACGCGGATCACGCCGCCATCGCGCTCGCTGACGATCGCGGTGACCGGCGCCACCGAGCCGTTGCCCATGGTCACGGCCTGGCCGGCGGTGATCACGCCGGTGTCCTTGCTGCTGTTGACCGCGCCGAAACCGCCGGCCGCCACTTCCTGGGCGACCTTGCGGAACGCGGTGTCGTAGTTGCTGCCGGTGTGCTCGGCCCAGGTCTTGAACTGCTTGCCCTTGAAGAACGAGCCTTCGACGACGAAGTTCTCTTCGCAGGTGGCGGCAGCAGCGGTGTTGATGGCGGCGACGGACGCAATGGCGACGGCCACGGCGGCGGTCATGGTACGGAAGTTCATCGATTGTTCCCTGAGCAGAAATGGCACCTGCGCCGGTGACGGCGCACCCTTGGCGATCACCCCACGGTGAGCTCGCGGCGGGAAGGCTATCACCGCCTTTTGCGGCCGCGGCGGTCTGGAGATTTCCTGCCGCCTCGCCATGCGAATTCATGTGATGCGGCGCACATTCGAGGACGCCCGATCGGCACGCGACCGGAGGGATCTCCCGCCAGGAGCCGCCGGTGCGCGGGGAGCCGGCGTGGTCATCGCACCGGCATCGCGGACTTCCGGGGCCGCGGACCGCCCGTCACGCGATCCGCCGAATGGATGGCCGCTGACGCCGCTCCCGAGCCAGGCGTAGAGTGGTCACGCACGCCACATCCGTGGCGCTTCCGGCGCGATCGAGCCAACTGCGAGGGTGTCATGAGCAAGGGGATGGACCAGAAGAAGAACCAGAAGAAGGAACCTGCCAGGACGCTGAAGGAGAAGCGCGCGGCCAAGCAGGAGAAGAAGGCCAACAGGTAAGCGGCCCGGCCTGCCGCAAGGGCCGGGGCGTGTGTCCCGGCCGATGCGGTGAGTTCCGGTCCGGGGCTGCCACCGGGGCAGGCGCAGGTGCGCCACCGGCGCGGTCCGGCTATCGTTCCGCCCTGCTCATGAAGGCCTCCGATGAAGAAGACCTACGATCCACCGCTGGCCACCAACCCGCACGACCCGCTGTTCCGCGTCGACAAGGGCGTGGCATCGGCACGCCAGCGCCTGGATGCGGCGATCGACATGAAGCGACACCACACCAGCCACAGCCTCGCCCAGGAAGTGATCAAGGAAGCGCGCGAAGGCCTGCGCAAGGCCGAGCATGCGCGCGTGCTCAAGCTGAAGGAGCTGGCGGAGAAGGCGACGGCCAGGAGCTGAGCCCACCATTCTCCCGGCGTCGGCAGAATGGTCCGGGTGGGTCGCAGCACGATTTGAACTGCTCGGAGTTTCCGAATGGTGGGTTCAGGGTCGCCCCCTCTCCGCATCAGCCGGCGAAAGGCCGTCCCGCACGGAGCGCGGCCATCACGCCACCAGCCGCTCGATGCGTGCAGGTAGATCGCCCAACGCCCGATGCGCTTCTTCCAGTTCGTAGTCGGCCTGCAGGCCGAGCCAGAAGCGTTCGGTCGTGCCGAGCGCCGCGGCCAGGCGTACGGCGGTGTCGGCGGTGATGCCGCGCTTGCCCAGTACGATTTCGTTGATGCGGCGCGGCGGCACGCTGGTGGCGCGGGCCAGCGCGTTCTGGCTGATGCCCATCGGCTCGAGGAATTCCTCGAGCAGCACTTCGCCGGGATGGATGTTGGGCAGGGGTGCCATCGACGGATGCCTCATGCTCAGTGGTAATCGACGATTTCGAGATCGGTGACGTCGCCTTCCGTCCATCGGAAGCAGATGCGCCACTGGTCGTTGATCCGGATGCTGTACTGGCCGCGGCGGTTGCCTCTCAGCGCTTCCAGCCGGTTCGCGGGCGGGATGCGCAGATCGTCCAGATGAGCCGCGGCATTGAGCATGCGCAGCTTGCGGCGCGCGACCGGCTGGATGTCGGCCGGCAACCGGCGGGAGCGCTCGCCCAACCAGATCTTCTCGGCTTCCTTGTCGATGAAGTTCCTGATCACGCACGAACCATAACGGGATTCGTTATATGACGCAACCCGTCATGGGCAGCCATTCAGCTGCAATGTGTCTTGGGGTGGCAATTCCCGGACGAAGGGCCGTTGGTCAGAACAAGGCACCTTGCAGCGGCTGGCCCGTGCCTTCGCCACGCAAGGACTCCGCAGCTGGTGCGAGGACGGCAGGCTCTTCGTCCCTTCCCAGCCGCCAGCCCAGCCCCGACATCCGCACCGCGTGCCGGGCCAGCGCCTCGCGCAGCACCTGGGCGCTGCCGGCCACGTGCAGGCGGGTGCGGGCGCGGGTGATGGCGGTGTAGACCAGTTCGCGGGAGAGCACGCGGCTGGGGGTGCGCGGCAGCTGCAGCCAGACCTCGTCGAACTCGCTGCCCTGGGCCTTGTGCACGGTCATCGCAAAGGCGCTTTCGTGCTGCGGCAGCGCGGCCGGGTGGAAGGCGCGGACCTCCCCCGGGGTGTCGCCGGGGAACCAGGCCATCAGCACGCCATGCGCGTCGGTGAGGCAGATGCCGATGTCGCCGTTGAACAGGCGGTGACGGTAGCTGTTCTCGGTGATGAGCAGCAGGCGGCCGTGGAAGTACGCCGGCGCCGGGCCGGTGCGGCGACCGGACAGCAGTTCCTCGATGCGGGCGTTGAGCCCGCGCGCACCCTGTGGTCCCGCGCGCACGGCGGTGAGCAGGCGCAGGCGCTGGGCCATGCCCAGGGCGGTGGCGGGATCCGGCGCGTCGGCCAGGCTGCGCCAATGCGCGAGCAGGGCATCGCGGCGGACCTCGAACGGATCCAGCACGTCTTCGTGGAATGTCACGCCGCGCAGCCGGCCGCCGCGCAGCAGGGACAGCGCGGTGTCCGCATCGCCTTCGCGGGCGGCTTCGGCCAGCGGGGCGAGATCGAAGTCGGCGTCCTGGCGGTAGCCGCGCAGCAGCTGCACGCGGTGGCCGCGCAGGCCGCTTGTATCGGCATCGACCGGTATGGCAGCGCCAAGCAGCGGCTGCAACGCGTGGGCGTCATCGGCCTGCAGGGCGTGACCGGGGCCGGCGGCGCCGAGGATGGCGGCCAGCACGTCACCGGCTTCCACCGAGGGCAACTGGTCGGCATCGCCGAGCAGGATCAGCTGGGTGCCATCGGCGACGGCGTCGACCAGCTTGCACATCAGCGGCAGGTCGACCATCGAGGCTTCGTCGACCACCAGCACGTCCAGCGGCAGCGGGTTGTAGGCGTGGTGACGGAACGTCGGTGAATCAGGAATCGTGCCGAGCAGGCGGTGCACGGTGCTGGCGGTGTCCGGCAGCGCGGCGCACAGCGCCGGTTCGACACCGCTGGCGACCATGGCCTGCACCGCGCGGCGCAGGCTTTCGGCCATGCGCTCGGCAGCGCGGCCGGTCGGTGCGGCCAGGGCGATGCGCGGCGGTGGAAGACCGGCACGCAGCGCCTGCGCGATGCGCAGTACCAGCAGGCGGGTGATGGTGGTGGTCTTGCCGGTGCCCGGGCCGCCGGTGACCAGCAGCAGCGCGCGGCGCAGGGCGAGCGCGGCGGCGCGGGCCTGGCGGTCTTCGCCCAGTCCCCCGTCTTCCGCCCTTCGGGCACCCGCCTCCTCACCCGAAATCGGGAAGGCGTCACCCGGAAAGAGCATCGCGAACACATCGCCGACGGCAGCGATGTCGCCGCTGCTCAGCGGGTGCGCCGCGATGCGCTTGAGGCCGTGCGCCAGGCGCGCTTCGTACTCGCGGTAGCGCCGCAGGTACAGCAGGCCGGCGTCGCCAGCGACGGATTCGAACACCAGGGGCGCGTCCTCGGCCGATGCGGCGAGCGCATCGTCGGGCCTCGCCACCCAGGGCGAAGCGCGCAGCTGCTGCACCCAGCTGTCGGCATCGGGCCAGGCCAGGTCGGCATCGACCAGCAGGCGCGGGCGCGCGGGGTCGAAGCCGGCGTGGCCATTGGCGACGGCGAGCGATGCCAGCGCGGCGGCGGCGAGCACGGCATCGGGCGTGTCCGGCTGCAACCGGCGCAGGCTCTGGGCGAAGGCGTGGTCCAGGGTGCGCAGCGCGCCCTGGCGCTGCAGATCGGCGAGCAGGCTCATGCGCCAGCCTCCTGCGTGACGCCGGCGGACGGCGCGTGAACCGGTTCGCTCAACCACGCAATGTCGCGATGGGCAGAAGCACCGGGCTTGCTGCCGCGATACGCATCCGCTTCGACCAGACGATGGCCGGCGATCGCACGCGACATCGGTGAGCGTGCAGCGAACCGCGGCTCGCTGCATGGAGAACGAATGGTGTCGAGGCGGTCACACCAGGCGATGCGATGGGGCCCCTGCCTTCTGCCGATGCCGGCATCGGCAGCCATCGGTCGGGCTGGAAAGCGGGGACGCATGCCGGCTGCAATCGTCGGGCAGCCGCCTACGCGACCCTGCTTTCGCACCGGATGCCGGCCGCACCTGCGAACGGAGGCATGTACTGGTGCGACTGGGCGGTGCATGCGGGGCGGCATCATGCGGCAGCCTCCAGCGTGGCGCCGGCGAACAGCGCGTCCAGCGCGTCGATCAGTTCGGGCGCATGGCGATGCGCGAACACGCCGGGGGCGCTGGCATCGGGCGCAGGGTCGGCATCGGGCTCCAGCCCGCGGCAGAACAGGTAACGGATGCCGCCGAAATCGCGCGCGTAGTCGTAGGCGTCGCCGAGGCGGAAACGCAGCCAGCGGTGCAGCGCCAGGGTATAGATCAACGCCTGCAGGTCGTACTCGCTGTGGGCCATCGCCCGCTGCAGCGCGCTGGCGTCGTAGCCGGGCAGCCGGTTGGATTTGTAGTCGAGCACGTACCAGCGGCCATCGTGGGTGTAGGTGAGGTCGATCAGGCCGGTCATCAGGCCTTCCAGGGTGCGGCGCAGGCCGAACGCCTGGCGGTCGGCGACCACGCCGTGGCGGTGCAACAGGGTGAGCAGCGCCTCGACCGCGGTTGGCTGCAGCGCGAACTGGAACTCGATCTCGGCGCGCCGCGCCTGCGCCGGCAGCGCGCACAGGCGCAGGCCTTCGGGCAGGGGCACGGTGAGGGTGCGGCCGATCAGGTCGGTCAGCACGGCGACACCGTCGGCGATGTCCTCGGCCGAGTAGCCACCACTGCGCAGCGCCTTCTCGATCACCTCGACCTCGCCGGTGGGCGCGGAATCGCCGCTGCGCCAGCCCTGCCAGGCGGCGAAGTCGCCGTTCTCCAGCGCCTCGTGCAGGACCACGCCGAAGCGGTTGCCGGCGAAGCGCGGATCGTAGGTGTCGACCGGCTGCGGCGCGTCCTGTGCGGGGTCGGCATCGGGCTCGTCGTTGCCGCCGGCGGTGGCGACGGTGGCGCGGGTGGATGCGTCCTGCTGGCCACTGTCGGCATTGGCCAGCTGGGTGAAACTGTAGACCCACCAGTCCGGCGCGATGTGGCGCCGCACCGGACGCGCGGCCGGCGGCACGCCTTCATCGACAGGCGGCAACCACGGCAGCGTCGCCGGCGGCAGGCTGGCATCGCGAACGATGCCGGGCGCGTCGGGCAGGCCGTCGAGCATGGGCGCCAGCGCGGTCTGGCCGGCGTTGTAGAAGTCGCCGGTGGCGATCCACAGCGCATGCTCGGCGCGGGTCAGGCCGACGTACAGCAGGCGCGCGTCCTCGGCACGCTGGGCCTCGATCCACGCCGCACGGGCGGCGCCCCAGCCGGAGGTGTCGGCCTGCAGTTTCCAGTGCAGCGCGCGGCGGCCGTCGTCGGTCGGCACGACACAGGCATTGCCCGGGTCCGGCGCCTTGCCGCCGATGCCGACGAAGGGCAGGAACACCAGCGGGTACTCCAGGCCCTTGCTCTTGTGCAGGGTGACGATCTGCACGCGGCGGGCATCGGATTCCAGCCGCAGCAGCTGGGCCTCGTCGTTGGGGTCGGCGCCGGCGATCTGCTGGCCCAGCCAGTCAACCAGGCCCTGCAGGCCCAGCGCGCGCGCATCGGCCTGCTGCAGCAGCTCGCCCAGCTGCAGGTAGTTGGTGAGGCGGCGCTCGCCGTCGAGCAGGCCGAGCAGGCGCTCGGCGTTGTCCGCGCACAGGTCGCCGACCAGCGCCAGCGGGCCGCCGCGCTGCCAGCGCTCGCGCCAGGCCAGCGCCTTCAGCTGCCAGGCACGGTGGCCGGCGCCGTCGTCTTCCAGCGCGGCGATGCCGGTGGCATCCACGCCCAGCAGCACGGTGGCCAGCGCCGCGCGCAGGCGGCCGTCGTCGGCGGTGTGCAGCAGGGCCAGCAGCAGGGTCAGCAGCTCGTGCGCCTCGGGCGTGGCGAACAGGCTCTGCTTGCCTGCGGCGACCGCGGGAATGCCGACCGCCGCCAGCGCCTGCTGGATGCGCGTGGCCTCGCCGTGCTTGCGCACCAGCACCGCGATGTCGCCGGGCTGGACCGGCCTGCCGTCGAGCGTGGCGGTGCCGGCGCGTGCATCGCTGAGCACGGCGTGGATCGCGGCAACGCAGGCCTCGGTGGCCAGTTCGCGCGCGCGGCCGGCGCTGTGCGGTCTGCGTTTGCCCTTGTCGTCCACGGGCGGCGCTGGCGCCTGCCACAGCGTCAGTGCGGGCGCGGCACCGCCATCGCGCGCGTAGTCGGCATCGTGCCGCTTCGTGCCGGGCGACACCGGGTGGAAGCGGATGCGCGGGTCGACGAAGGCGCGCGCGCCCGCCTGGGTGTACAGCGCTTCGATCGCGGCCAGCAGCGACGGACGCGAGCGGA
The DNA here is from genome assembly GCF_014851915.1 of Xanthomonas sp. XNM01. Lineage (GTDB taxonomy): Bacteria > Pseudomonadota > Gammaproteobacteria > Xanthomonadales > Xanthomonadaceae > Pseudoxanthomonas. The sequence continues at coordinate 59,068 of NZ_JACVAP010000005.1, read as the reverse complement.
AGTTGTGGTCCAGCGTGGGCGCGCGCGCGGCGACATCGGCGGCCAGCAGATAGGTCTGCACGTCGCCGCCGCGGAAGCCGTAGATCGCCTGCTTGGGGTCGCCGATCAGGAACAGTGCGGGCGTCAGCCCGGCCTCGCGCACCTGCGGCGAGTCGCCGAACACGGTGTGGAAGATGCTCCACTGGCGCGCGTCGGTGTCCTGGAATTCGTCGACCAGGGCGATGGCGTACTGCGCGCGCAGGCGCTGCACCAGCGCCTCGGCCTGCGGGCCGGCCAGCGCATCGGCGACGCCGTCGATCAGGTCGTCGTAGGTCTGCACGCGCAGCTGCTGCTTGCGCAGCGCCAGGCGCACGCGGGCGTCATCGCGGATGCGGTGCAGCAGGGCGGTCTTCGCCTGCTCCTGCCAGGCCTCCATCGCCTGCGCCGCATCGGCCCAGGCCTGCAGCGCATCGAACACCGGCGAGCACGGCACCTTGCCCTGCTCGCCGTCCTTGCAGAACTCCAGCAGGCGCGCGGGCAGCAGCTTGTCGAGGTGGTTCTTGTCGTCGAACACCCACGCCGACGACACGCGCCCGGCCTGCAGGGTCTGGAACGCCTTCTCGAAACTGGGACGGCGCGCGCGGCGGCCGTCGAAGACCTTGTTGTCGAACGCGGCGACGATGGCATCGCGCGCGACCGGCAGATGCGCGCCGACGGCCTGGGCGAGCGCCTGCGCGGCGGCGGCCAGCGCGGGGCGTGGATCGGCCGGCAGTTCGCCCGGTTCCGGCAGCAGCACCGGCTGGCGGATCAGCTCGACCAGATCGGCGGCCAGCGCGTCCGGGCCGCCCTTCCACAGCGTGGCGAGCAGTGGCGCGGTCTCGGCATCGGCCGCCTGCACGCGCCACAGGTCGGAGGCGAGTTCGTCGCGCAGCGCGCGGTCGCTGGCCAGCAGTTCAGGAGCCGCGAAGGCCTGGCCGCTTTCCAGCGCATGTTCGCGCAGCACGCGCGCGCAGAAACCGTGGATGGTGAAGATGGCGGCCAGGTCGATCTCGTCGGCGGCCAGCTGCAGGCGCTGCCGCAGCTGCGCCGGGGATTCGCCACTGGCATCGAGGTGCGCGGCGATCAGCGCCCGGCTGAGGATGGTGTCGGGCGCTTCGCCGTCGGCCGGCGGCGTGTCGACCAGACGCGCGGCCAGCGCGAGGCGCTCGCGGATGCGCTTGCGCAGTTCCTGCGTCGCCGCTTCGGTGAAGGTGACCGCGAGGACCTGGCCGATGCGCAGGCGCTGCTCGACCACCAGCCGGGTGACGAGCGTGGCCAGGGTGAAGGTCTTGCCGGTGCCGGCACTGGCTTCGATCAGCTGCGTGCCGGTGAGCGGCAGGGTGAGGAAGGGATCGGCGACGGTCATGCGGCCCTTCCGGCGGACGGCGTAGTGATGACATGGCGGCCACGGGAAGCCGTACCCGGCCGACCCGGGTGCGGCCGTTCGTGGCCGGTGCGTGGCCCGGCGGGGCGGTCGCGGCTGGGGCCGCTCCTACAGGAGGTAATGTGTGCGGCGGCCGGGACCTTGTAGGAGGCCGCTTGAGGCCGACCGTGGTGCGGCCGGTCGTGGCCAATGCATGGCCCGGCATGGCGGTCGCGGCTGGGGCCGCTCCTACAGGAGGTGATGTGCGCAGCGGCCCGGCCGATGCAGGAGGCCGCTTGAGGCCGACCCTGGTGTGACCGGTCGCGACCATTGCGTGGCCCGGCATGGCGGTCGCGGCTGGGGCCGCTCCTACAAAGGATGGCGTGCACGGCGGCCGGGACCTTGTAGGAGGCCGCTTGAGGCCGACCGTGGTGTGACCGGTCGCGACCATTGCATGGCCCGGCATGGCGGTCGCGGCTGGGGCCGCTCCTACAGGGGGTGGCGTGTGCGGCGACCGGGTCGATGTAGGAGGCCGCTCGAGGCCGACCGCGGTGCGGCCGGTCGTGGCCAATGCATGGCCCGGCATGGCGGTCGCGGCTGGGGCCGCTCCTGCGAGGGAGCCGCAGCACGGCGGGATCGCGTGGGGTTTCTGGTGCGCGACGCGGGAGCGCGGCGGTGACGGGCGTGCTCATGCCTCGGCCTCCTCGTCGGCATCGACGGTGAAGTGGCGGCCGTCGTCGAAGCAGGTGTGCAGGGCGCCGTGCTGGACGGCGGCGAACACGGTGTAGCTGATGTCGGCGAACTGGCGCAGCAGGGCGGGGTCGGCGAAGGGATCGCGGCCGCGCAGGGCGAGGCGGTAGGCGTCGCCGGTGCCTTCGCCCCACTGGCGGTCGCCGCCGCGCCAGCGTGCGGTCGCGGCCTTGACCGCCTTGTCCGGGTCGTCGGTGCTGAAGTATTCCCAGCCACTGTACGGGCCGAACGGCAGCGGTGCGGCCAGGCCTTCGCCGCGCAACTGCAGCAGCCGCTGCAGCGCGGCGCGGGCCAGCGCGGGATCCAGCGGCTCGCGCACGAACGGGCCGATGCCGGCGTCGCCGCCATCGTGGAACTGCACCAGCGGAATCTGCAGCTCAGCGGCGCTGGCCAGCAGCCAGTCCAGGCCGTCGCGGATCGCGGACGGGCCGTTGGCGGCACCGAAGCGCACGCGGGCGATGCCATGCGGGTAGACGTCCTTCAACCGCGCATGCAGCTGCAGGCCAGGCAGCGGCAGCACGATGCGCGGCGCGTCCGGCACGGCACCGCCCCGCCAGCCGGCGAAGGCCTGCGCGTAGGGGCGCAGCACATCGACCATGGCGTCGAGCTGGCGCCGACCGAGCGGACCGGACGGCAGCAGCGCGCGGGCGCGCAGGCGTTCGTACAGGCCGGTTTCGTGGCCGCCGAGCAGCGCCTCGAAGATCTGCTGCTGCAGCTGCTGTTTCTCCAGCCCGCCGCCGGGCGCGAGCAGCGGCTCGACGTCGTCGCCGAGCAGGGTCTCGTCGGCCAGGCGCAGGTCCAGGCGCTGGTGCAGGAACTGCCTGGCCGGTGCGGTGAGGAACTGGCGCAGCGCGTCGAGCTGCAGCGCGTCGTTGCCGTCGCCGTCCTCATCGACCACGCGCGCAGGCAGCGGCGCAGCGAACCACGGCGCCAGCGCCTGGCGGGTGCCACCAATGCGGCCGGCCGCGGGCTGCCACTGTGCGCGGTAGCTGAAGCGGCGCGGGTCGCCCTCGGCGCCGAACGCAGCCGGCGCGAACGGCTGCAGCGCGTGCCGCACCGTCAGCGCCTTCGCGGTGGCGGCCGGATCGGCGTGGTAATCGGCCGCGGCCTGGATCAGTTCGGCGACCAGCGCCGAAGGCTCGCGCACGCTGCCGTCGCGCGGGTCGGCGCCGAGATGGCTGACGTAGAACACGTCCTGCGCGGAAGCGAACAGCTGCAGGAACAGGAAGCGGTCGTCCTCGCGGGTGGAGCGGTCGCCGTGGCGGCGCGTGGCGGTGCCCAGTTCGGCGGTCAGGCGGTTGAGACCGGCGGCAGGATCGCGTCGCGGGAAGTCGCCGTCGTTCATGCCCAGCAGGCAGATCACCCGGAACGGCAGCAGCCGCATCGGCACCATGCGGCCGACGCTGACACCGCCGGTGAGCAGCGGCGCGCGGGTGTCGGCCTCGGACAGCACGGCGGCGAAATGCGCGCGCACGACCTCGGCCGGCACCTCGGTGTCGACGCCGGCGCGGCGGGCGTGTTCGGCGAAGTCGTCGATCAGGCTGCGCAGGCGGTCGAGCGCACGCTGGGTGCTGGCAGACGCCGGCGTCTCCGGCAGCAGCGCGTCGAGCAGGCCGAGCAGGCGTTCGCGCCACTGCGCGGGCGGCAGCGCGTCGCGCAGGGTGCGCTGGAAGCGTTCCAGCGCGCGCAGCAGGCGGATCAGCGTATCGAGCGCGTCCAGCGCGCGGCCTTCCAGCGCCGGCCAGGGCGCGACGCCGGCGATGTCGGCCTCGCTGCCGCTGGCGTGACCGAGCAGCAGGCGCTCCAGCGCGAACGCCCAGGTGTAGGCGTCGTCCTCGGGCGCGGCGTGCTGGGCGCGGTGCGCGGCATTCAGGCCCCAGCGCGCGCCGGCGGCCTGCAACCAGGCATGCAGGCGTTCGAACGCGGCGGCATCCAGCTGCGCGGCTTCGGCCAGCGGCGGGCTGGCGAGCAGGTCGAGGATCTCGTTGAGGCCGAAGCGCGACACCGACAGCCCGAGCAGGCGCACGAACACCTCGGCCAGCGGTTCGCCGGCCAGCGGGCTGGTATCGGCCAGCGCATACGGGATGCGCGTGCCGGGCGTATCGCCGCTGCCGCCGAACACGGCGTCCAGATACGGGATGTAGGGATCGATGTCCGGCGCCAGCACCGCGATCTCGCGCGGCTGCAGCGGCGGCTCGAAGCGCGGATCTTCCAGCAGGCCGCGCAGCTGGTCGTGCAGCACCTGCAGTTCGCGCAGGCGGGTGTGGCAGGCGTGGACCTGCAGGCTGGGATCGGACGGATCGAGCGCGGCGCGCGGCGCAGGCCGCCGTGGGGGCACGCGCCTGAACAGGTCGCTCTGCATCCGTCGCAGCAGGGTGTCGCCCAGACCCTCCCGGGCCAGCGGACGCTGGCCGGAATCGAGCGGGTCGGCGTAGACCTCGATCTCGGCGCGCGGGTGCACGACCTCGTAACTGCCGAGCAGGGCCATGAAATCGCGGCCCGCCGCGCCCCAGGCCTGCAGCAGGCGGTTGTCGCCACCGCTGCCGGCGAACAGGCGCTCGTCGTACAGCAGCGGCGCATCATCGCCGGCGGCGATCGCGCGGCGGCGCGCGCCGAGGGTCTGCAGGTCGCCCCAATAGCCCTGCGCCGGTGTCGGCAGGTAGAAGTGCAGCGTGCCGACCCGGGCCTGGGTGGCGAGCACCCGCAGCACGTCGGGCGAGACGTTGAGCGTGGCGAACGCGAACAGCCGCGGCGGCAGGCCCTGCGGCAGCGCGCTGCGCTCACCGGCGAAACGGTCCAGGTAATCCTGCAGACGGCGCGCACGGTAGGCGTGGCCGGCGGCGACGTGCCGCCACAGCAGCGCCTGCGGGTCCTGCGGATCGGCGCCGGCCTCCCAGCGCAGCAGCCAGTCGCGGCGCCAGGCCTGGTACTTCTCGAACACCGATGCGAGTTCACCGGCCAGCGCCCAGGGCTTGAGCGCATCGTCGTCGCGCAGATAGGCGGCCAGCTGCGCCAGCGCCGGACGCGCCAGCAGCTGCGGGTCGGTCAGCGCCGCGTACAGCCGCCAGTGCAGCGTATCGGCATCGAGTTCGTCGCTGACCGGGCCGAGGTTGGCGTCCAGCGCGCGGCGCACGAACTCGCCGGGGGTGAGGAATTCGAGGTTGGCGGCGACGCCGTGCTCGGCCGCCAGCGTGGCCTGCAGCCAGCGCCGCATCGCCACCTGCGGGATCAGCACGACCTCGGGCTCGAGGATCGAGCGGCCCGGCACCGGCTGGCGCAGCTCGGCCGCCAGCAGCCCGGCCAGCACCTCCAGCGCGTTGGACGGATAGAGGCGGAAGTCGGAAGCGGCTGCGGTCATCGCGCCATCTTGCCGCAGCGGTATCGCAGCAGGCGAGACATCAGGAGGATGGCGACCTCGGGACGCGCCCGTCGATGCGTGCACGCGGGGACCACGCCCGCTTCTGGATCGCCTGCGACCGGTGGAAGGCGTCGCGCTAGAACGTGCCCCTGCAGCGGAGGCGGTGCGTTGTGGGCCGGGCTCCCGTGGGGGGCCGCAGCCACGCCCGCCATGCCTGGATACGCACGATCCAGAAAGGATGGATGGCGGTCGCGCTCAAGCGCGCTCCTGCAGCGGATGCGGTGCGCCGTGGACCAGGCTCCCGCAGGGGGGGCCGCAGCCACGACCGCCATGCCTGGACACGCACGATCCGGAAAGGATGGATGGCGGTCGCGCTCAAGCGCGCTCCTGCAGCGGATGCGATGCGCCGTGGACCAGGCTCCCGCAGGGGTGGCCGCAGCCATCACCGCCATGCCTGGATACGCACGATCCGGAAAGGATGGATGGCGGTCGCGCTCAAGCGCGTTCCTGCAGCGGATGCGGTGCGCCGTGGACCAGGCTCCCGTGGGAGTGGCCGCAGCCAGGCCCACCATGCCTGGATACGCCCGCTCCGGCATGGATGCAGGACGGCACGATTCGCGCAGCGCCTGCCGGCGATGAGCCGGGCTGCGGGATGCGCGGATCGAGCCCGTTCGCGACGCATGCTGGAGAAGCGTGGACCGCAGCGCTTCCGGAACCACGCCGACGCCATGCATCGGCGGCTTCGATGGGGAACGGCCCCGCCGCGCTCGCCTGCACGCCCTGGCGAGCGGGGCCGGGTGCGTCCGGCACAGGTGCGCGTCGATAATGCGCGCCCTGTTCCCCATGGATGGCCGCCGATGAACTACCGGATGCTGCTGGCGATGCTGGCCGCAGGTGCGCTGGGCTGGTCGTTCTGGAACAGCGATGGCTGGCTGCAGCTGTGCGCGGGCCTGGCGATCTTCCTGTTCGGCATGCAGTGCCTGGAGGAAGGCCTGCGCCAGCTGGCCGGCGGCCGCCTGGAGCAGCTGCTGGCGCGCAGCACCAGCACCCCGACGCGGGCGTTGCTGTTCGGCATCGGCGGGACCACGCTGCTGCAGTCGAGCACGCTGGTGTCGCTGCTGACCATCGCCTTCATCAGCACCGGGCTGATCCAGCTGGCCGGCGGCATCGCCGTCATCTTCGGCGCCAACCTGGGCGCGACCAGCGGCATCTGGCTGCTGGCGCTGGCCGGTCAGAACGTGAGCCTGTCGCCGCTGGCGCTGCCGCTGCTGGTGTTCGGCGTGCTGGCCGGGTTCTGCGGCGCGACCGGCAAGGCGGCCGGGCGCGTGGTGCTGGGCGTGGCCTTCATCTTTCTGGGCATCGACCAGATCAAGGCCGGCTTCGAGGCCTTCGGCGGGCTGGACGTCACCGCGGTGCAGGGCGCGGGCGTGGCCGGCACGCTGTTGTTCGTCGCCGGCGGCCTGGTCGCCACGGTGATCCTGCAGTCCAGCCACGCCACGCTGATGCTGACCCTGGCCGCGCTGGCCGGCGGCCAGCTGCAGCTGGAGCAGAGCCTGGCCATCGCGATCGGCTCGAACGTAGGCAGCAGCGTCAGCACGGCGGTGGTCGGCATGCTCGGCGGCAACCGCAGCGGCCAGCGCCTGGCCCTGGCGCACGTGCTGTTCAACGCGGTCACCGCGGTGCTGGCGCTGGTGCTGCTGGTGCCGCTGACCTGGCTGGTGAAGGCGGCGTCGGGCCTGGCCGGCTTCGGCGACAACCCGCTGCTGCAGCTGGCGCTGTTCCACACCACGTTCAACGCCGGCGGCGTGCTGCTGTTCTGGCCGTGGCAGGCGCAGCTGGCCGCGCGCCTGCAGCGCTGGCTGCCCGAGCACGCCGAACCGCCGGTCACGGTGGTGGTGCCGGTGGCCGACGAGCGCCTGCGCGCGGTGCACCTGAGCGGACCGGCGCTGGAGTCGGCCGATGCGGCGGCGGCGGCGGTCGCGCTGGAACTGCGCCGGCTCGGCAAGCTGAGCCTGGAGGTGATCTGCCAGGCGCTGTGCCTGCCGCAGGCGCAGCTGGAGGCCGAACAGGCCGACACCGCCCTGCTCGATGCCGAGCCGGTGGCCTGCGCCGATGCCGAGATGCTGTACCAGCACCGGGTCAAGGGCGTATACGGCGATCTGCTGGCCTTCATGGGCCGGCTGGAGATCCCGCTGGACGAGGAACACCAGCGCTTCTGGTCCGGCAGCCAGCTGGCCGCGCTGCAGATGGTCAACGCGGTGAAGGGCGCCAAGCACCTGCAGAAGAACCTGGGCCTGCGCCTGCAGGAGCCGGATTCGGCGCTGCGCGCGATCTACGTCGAGCTGCGCCGGCACCTGTTCACGCAGATCCACGCGCTGTACGCGCTCGGCCATGCGCTGCCGGATGCGCCGCAGCTGCACGCGCGACTGGACGTGCTGGATGCCGAGGCGGCCGCGTTCGATGCGCGCTTCCGCCAGCAGCTGTTCGCCCAGGTGCGTGCCGGCACCCTCGACGGCCTGCAGGCCGGATCGCTGCTCAACGACCAGGGTTATGCCGAGCGGATCTACCGCAGCCTGCGCGAAGTGGTCGCGTTCGCCGATGAACCTGGATCGTTGCGGGAACTGCGTCGGCTGGCGAGCGGCAATGGCGCGGAGTCGGCGAATGCCTGAAAGGCCGGTGTGATGGCGCGGCGGCATGCGACGGCGACCGGACCTTTCGCGCGAGTGGTGGTCGGCCTCCAGCGGCCTCCTGCAGAGGGCATCGGGGCCGCTGCGCCGCCATGAGCCGGCGGAGACGGCAACATCCGCGTGCCTGCATCCCGCATGCGCTCCCCGCGCTGCCGCGCCAGCCAGCGGTCGCGGCCCGTTTCCGGCCGCACCGGCCGCCTGCGATGCACGTCGTGCGCCGCTCCAGGGATGGTGAATCCCAACTTCCTGCACTGCCTGCAGCGCGGTGGCTGTGAGATTATTGGACGCTCCGGTTCGCTTTTGTTCAGTGCCCCGCACCGAAGCTAGCCCGTTGTTCGACCCAAGCCCCCCCGCGATGACCCCATCCGTTCCCGCCGTGCATCTGTCCGACGCCCGCCTCGATCGCGGTGGGCGCACGATCCTGCGTGGCCTGGATCTGACCATCCCGCGCGGCAGCATCACCGCGGTGCTCGGGCCGTCCGGCACCGGCAAGTCGACCCTGCTGGCGGCGCTGACCGGCGAGCTGGTGCCGGCCACCGGCACGGTCGAGGTGTTCGGCCAGCCGGTGCCGCGCAGCCCGCGCGCGCTGCTGGAGATGCGCAAGGGCATCGGCGTGCTGCTGCAGGGCAACGGCCTGCTGACCGACCTGTCGGTGGCCGAGAACGTGGCGCTGCCGCTGCGCACCCACACCACGCTGCCCGAGCCGGTACTGCAGCGGCTGGTGGCGATGAAGCTCAACGCGGTGGGCCTGCGTTCGGCCGCCGACCTGCATCCGCGCGAGCTGTCCGGCGGCATGGCCCGGCGCGTGGCGCTGGCCCGCGCGCTGGCGCTGGACCCGCCGCTGATGGTCTACGACGAGCCGCTGACCGGGCTGGACCCGATCGCCTCGGGCGTGATCATGAGCCTGATCGAGCGCCTGTCGCGCAGCCTGGGCCTGACCAGCATCATCGTGAGCCACCACGTGCGCGAGACCCTGCCGATCGCCGACCAGGCGGTGGTGATCGCCAACGGCGGCATCGTCTTCGACGGCACCCCGGCCGCGCTGGAAGCCAGCGCCGACCCGCTGCTGCGCCAGTTCCTGCACGGCGCGCCCGACGGCCCGATCCCGTTCGAAAGCACCCGCACCCGGGAGGTGGCCTGATGGCCGTGGCCGCTTCGCTGCAGTCGCTGGGCCGCGCCGGCCTGTTTTCGCTGTCGGTGTTCGCCGCCTCGAAGCCGACCGCCGACTTCTTCCGCGAGCTGACCCGCGAGATCTACAAGATCGGTGGCCGTTCGCTGCCGATCATTGCCGTTGGCGGCGCGTTCGTCGGCCTCGTGCTGACCCTGCAGGGCTACCGCACGCTGACCACGTTCGGTGCGTCCGATGCGCTGTCGACCCTGCTCGGCCTGTCGCTGTACCGCGAGCTGGGCCCGGTGCTGACCGCGCTGCTGTTCATCGGCCGCGCCGGCAGCTCGATCTCGGCCGAGCTGGGCCTGATGCGCGCCACCGACCAGATCAAGGCGCTGGAGCTGATGGCGATCGACCCGATCGCCAAGGCGGTGGCACCGCGCTTCTGGGCCGCGGTGCTGTGCGTGCCGCTGCTGACCGGCTTCTTCTGCTCGCTGGCGATCAGCGCCAGCTGGTTCGAGGCGGTGAAGGTGCTCGGCCTGGACAACGGCACGTTCTGGGCCGCACTGCAGGGTAGCGTCGATTTCTGGGACGACTTCGGCGTGGCGATGCTGAAGTCGGCCGTGTTCGGCGGTACCGCCGCGCTGACCGCCTCGTACGTGGGCTTCCACGCCGAACCGACCATCGAGGGCACCTCGGTGGCCACCACGCGCGCGGTGGTCAACGCCTCGCTGCTGGTGCTGATGCTGAACTTCGTGATGTCGGCCCTGCTGTTCCAGTGAGGCCGGCGCACTGCCGGATGCCGCGCACCGATGCGCAGCCCGGCCCGCAAGTGTGGTCCCCGCAACACCGCAATCCCCTTTCAGAACGTTTCGACAGGTAACCGCCCATGGCACTCCGTGGTCCAAGACTCGAACTGGCGGTCGGCGCCTTCCTGGTGCTGGCGCTGGCCTCGCTGCTGGTGCTGGCCTTCGCCTCGACCAACCGGCAGTTCGGCCTCGGCGGCGGCAGCTACGCGCTGACCGCACGCTTCACCAACCTCGGCCAGCTGCGCCTGCAGGCGCCGGTCAAGATCGGCGGCGTGGTCGTGGGCCGGGTCGAGAAGGTCGAGCTGGATCCGGTCCGTTTCGATTCGATCGTCACCCTGGCCATCGACGACAGGTACGTCGACCTGCCCGGCGACACCTCGGCCGGCATCTTCACCAGCGGCCTGCTCGGCGAGAGCTACATCGGCCTGCAGCCGGGCGGCGATCCCGAACCGCTGAAGGACGGCGACGAGATCGCGTTCACCCAGCCGGCGATCGACCTGCTGCAGCTGGTCGGCAAATACATGTTCAGCGGCGGTGCGCCGGGCAGCAGCGATCCTGCACCCGCACCGGCCACGCCTACGGAGGAAGCCCCGCAATGAAGCCCATGATCCTTGCACTCGCCCTGACCGCCGCCCTGGCGGCCACCGCTCCGGCACCCGCCCAGGCGCAGGCCGCCGCGACCACCCAGACCGCGGCCAAGCCCGGCCAGCAGGTCGTCGACAACGGCACCCGCATCCTCAACACGCTGCAGCAGCGCCGCGCCGAGTTCAGCAAGAGCCCGGCCGCGCTGAAGTCGTTCATCGACGGCGAGCTGCGTTCCAGCTTCGACCGCGACTACGCCGCCCGTCTGGTGCTGGGCGCGCACGGCCGCGGCGCCTCGGATGCGGACATCAAGCTGTTCGCCGATGCGATGACCGACAACCTGATGCAGCGCTACGGCGCGGCGCTGCTGTCGTTCGACGGCAAGCCGCGGATCCGCCTGAAGTCGGAGACGCCGCTGCCGAACAACCGCGGCGTGCGCGTGTCCACCGAGCTGCTGCGCGAAGGCGGCAACCCGATCCCGGTCGACTACTTCGTGCGCGACAACGGCGGCTGGAAGATCTTCGACGTGTCGGTCGAGGGCGTGTCGTACGTGCAGACCTTCCGCACCCAGTTCGACGCACCGCTGCGGCAGAAGTCGATCGCGCAGGTCGCCGCCGACCTGCGCAGCGGCGCGATCCAGACCAATGAACCGCGCTGAGCCGGCGTCGGTCACGCGCGCCGGCGAGCGCCTGCGCATCGCCGGCGCGCTGGACCGCGCCTCGGCGACCGCGTTGTGGCCTGCGCTCGAGCGCCAGGCGGCGGGCGCCGCGGTGCTCGACCTGACCGGCGTGGTCCGTCTGGACAGCGCCGGACTGGCGCTGCTGGCCGAGCTGGCCGCGCGCCTGCGCCAGCAGGGCCCGCTGCGGATCGACGGCGATCCGGACGGACTGGCCGACCTGCGCGCCGCCTATCGCCTCGGCGACACCCTCGATTACGTGGCCAACACCCCATGAACGTGCGCTTCCCCCTCCCCTTCGCCGCCCTCGTGCTCCTCGGCCTGGTCGGCTGCGCCAGCGCACCCAGGCCCGGCACCGCGATGCCCTCCGATGCCGAGGTGGTGACCGGCACCGCCGCGCAGGGTCCGTCCGACGGGCCGGCCGTCCCCGCGCCGACCGATCCGGCGCCGGCGCCTGTGGTGGACGCGCCCGTCGAAGGCGACGCCACGGCCACCGCCGACCTGCCGGTCAGCGAGGCCGAGGACGATTACGCGGCGCTGTACGGCGATGCCTCGGCCACCGCCGGGACCGATCCGGCCGCGGCCGCCTACGATCCGTGGGAGCCGATGAACCGCCGGATCCACGCGTTCAACAACGTGGTCGACCGCGGCGTCGCACGGCCGCTGGCGCGCGCCTACGTGGCGGTGGTGCCGCAGCCGGTCCGGCTGGGCGTGACCAACTTCTTCGACAACCTCGGTTCGCCGCTGACCATGGTCAACCAGCTGCTGCAGGGCCGCCCGCGCGATGCGGTGCAGACCCTGGGCCGCTTCGTGGTCAACAGCACGCTCGGCATCGGCGGCGTGTTCGACCCGGCCAGCGATCTGAAGATGAAGCGCCGCAGCGAGGATTTCGGCCAGACCCTGGGCACCTGGGGCTGGCGCCGCTCGCGGTACGTGGAGCTGCCGTTCTTCGGCCCGCGCACGCTGCGCGACGTGTTCGGCCTGGCCGGCGACTATCCGCTGTCGGCCACGCGCCAGGTCGATGACGACACCGTGCGCTACGGGCTGCAGGGCCTGCAGCTGGTCGATACCCGCGCGCAGCTGCTGTCGATCGACTCGCTGCGCGAAGGCGCCGCCGACGACTACGTGCTGGTGCGCGATGCCTGGCTGCAGCGCCGCAACTACCAGATCCAGATGGACCTGCGCCGCACCCGCGACGACGAGTTGCCGGACTACCTGCGCGACGAGGACGAGCGCGACCCGATGGTGCCGGCCGGCGCGATGCCGATTCCCGGCGGTTGAGCCGGCGCGGCCGCACGCCGCGATCGCATGCGACACCGACAGGCCCGGGAGCGATCCCGGGCCTTGTCGTTTGCCGGGACAGGCACGGCTGCACGGCGGGAACGCATGCGGCGCGGGCCGTGCGTCGACGCATCGCCGAGGGCGTGGGTGGCACGCCGCCGCCATCGCCCGATGCGCACGACCGACGGTGCCGCAGCGCCCATGGCGCAGGCGCCGACACGCCGCTCGGACTGGATCAGGCCGCGACGGGCGACCGCGCAACGCAACCGATCAACCGGCGGTCCGCGACAGCCGCGCCCAGGACTGGCGGAGCCCGACCAGGTGGACGAGGCCGATCAGCACGCAGAGCGCGGAGCTCGCCCACCAGAACGCCGCACTGTTGCCGGGGAAGTACGCCATGACCCGCACCACCGCGACGCCGCGCAGCAGATACAGGGTGGTGATGGCGCAGAGTGCGGTGCGCAGCAGCGGCAGGCGACCGATCACGCCGGCGCCGGACAGCGCATAGGCGCTCCAGCCCAGCAGCACGGCCGCGATCAACAAGGTGACGACGGTCGGGTACCAGTGCCCCGCAAGGTGCAGTTGCGCCATCTGCTCGCCGGCGCCCATCAGCCGGAACATCGGGGCACCGATCGCCAGGCAGGCCAGGTGCAGCACCGCCGCCATCGCGCTGAACGCGGCGGCGGCAGCCAGCAGGGCGCGGCCCGGCCGGGCCGGCGCTTCCGCGGTCGACGGATGCGGCATCACCGCGGCGACCGCCCGGACCCGTGGCCGGACGAAGCGCCTGCCGCCGTCGGACACCGGTAGCGGACCACCTCCCTGCCGGGTAGCAGAGTTTCGTCGATGAGGCGGCGTCCATCCGCCGACAACCTGAAGCGCACCGGGGACAACCAGGTTTCGCCCTCGCCCGACAGCTCGGCGATCAGGGCGATCTCGTCGTCGGCACGTGCCACCACGGCGCGGATCGGGCCGTCGCTCTCCCAGTAGGTGATGTGCCCGGGCGCGATGCGCAGGACCAGGTCGTCCGTGTCGGAGCCACAGGCCTCGGGACTGCCGGCCCATTGGCCGACGAACCGTTCCGGCACGCTGGCCGTGCCGTGTGCGGCCAGCGCCGCGAGCGGCGACAGCGACACCGCAGCGGCGATCAGGGCCGCCGCGCGTCGCGCGGACCGGCCGCCACTCACTGCGCGAGCGCGGTGTCGATGGCGGCGAGCAGGCGCGGATCCTCGGCCGTCACATCGGGTGAGAAGCGGCCGACCACGCTGCCGTCCCGTCCGATCAGGAACTTCTCGAAGTTCCACAGCACGCCCGGCTGCGGGTTGATCTCGATGCCCAGACCCTGCAGCCGCTCCCGGAACGGGCCCTCGCCGGTGCTGGCCGGCTGCGTGGCGATCAACGCCTGGTACAGCGGATGGGTGGCTTCGCCGGTGACCGCGATCTTGGAGAACATCGGAAACGTCACGTCGTAGGTCAGCTGGCAGAACTGCTGGATCTCGGCCTCGCTGCCGGGCTCCTGGCCCTTGAAGTCGTTGGCCGGGAAGCCGAGCACCTGCAGGCCGGCGTCCCGCTTCTGGCGGTAGAGCTGTTCCAGGCCTTCGTACTGCTTCGTCAGGCCGCACCTGGACGCGACATTGACCACCAGCAGCACCTTGCCGGCGTGATCGCCGAGGGTCGCGGGCTGGCCGTCGATGGTGGTCAACGGAATCTGCTGCAGGGTCTGGCTCACGGCGGGGGCTCCTGGGGGTGCGGGTGCGGGACAACGGAGCGCGCAGCTTAGGCGCATGCGCACGACAGGTGCACGACGCGGACGATTCGAGCCCGGCGGCGTGACGCGCGGCCTGGTCCCGTCGCCGGGGTCGGGCGGTGGCGGGATGTGCCGGTGCGCGCTTCGGTGCGGTGGGGCGACGGCGGTCGGCGCTTCAGTCGACGCAGATCGTGCCCTGGGCCACGCCGCCCTCGATGCGCTGGCGGCAGCCGAAGTGCTCGCTCGCATCGCGCTGGCAGACGCCGCGCGCGGCGGTACCTGCCGGCACCGGCGCGGTCGCCAGGCACTGGCCGGCGCAATCGCTCCTGCTGCTGCAGGCCCTGCCGGCATCGCCGTACGGCACCACGCACTGTTCGCGCTGCAGCCGCCCCAGCGCGCGCACCACGCCGCCCTGCGCGGCGCAGCTCGCCTGCAGGTCGGTCGTGGCCGCGGGCGTCGCATCGGGGCTGGCGGTCGGCGCACCCGCGCCGGTACTGCACGCGGCGAGACCGAGCATCAGGGCCAGCGGGAGAATCAGGGTCCAGCGATGCTGCATCGGGGCACTCCATGCGATGGGAAGCGGCGACACCGCCGCACCGCGATGATGCGATGCACAGGGCCGCGCGCGGCTGAACGGTCCACAGCATGGACGCCGGCGCGTCTGCATGCGGTCCATGTGTCCGCCGTCGACGCGGGTGTGAGGTCCGGGCATGGGCGCCAGCGTGAGGGTCGCGGTCGATGCGTGTCCCGTGCATGCGGTCGCGGCGACGGCCGCTCCGGCGCGAGCGGGCGATCCATGCGGCGTCGCGATGCCGTCGTAGGAACGCGCGAACGCGACCGCCTGCGCGACGGCGGCGGCCACCGCGGTTCACTCATGACGGGCGCGCCTGCGGGAGCACGTGCTCCGGACGACGTCGCAACACGCCCAGGAGCGCACTCGAGCGCGACCACCCGCGTGCCGGTGGCGGCCAATGCGTTCCCCGGCAGGGCAGTCGCGGCTGAGGCGGCTCCTGCAGAAGCGCGCCGCCGTCAGCGCGGCGGGGCATGCATCAGTCGCGCGCGGCATCCTCATCGGTCGTGCCGTCGTTCTCCGGCTCCGGGCCCAGATCGCCCAGCAACTGCTGGCTCTGCTCCTGCGACAGCGATTCGACGCCGCGCAGCTGACGTTCGATCGCGCGGGTGCGCACGCCGGCGGCCTTGATGCTGTTCTGCACGGTACCCAGCTGCGAGGTGGCTTTCTCCAGCACGGTGGCGAACTTGCCGAACTCGGCCTTGACCGCGCCCAGCACCTGCCAGACCTCGCTGGAGCGCTGCTCGATGGCCAGCGTGCGGAAGCCCATCTGCAGGCTGTTGAGCAGCGCGGTGATGGTGGTCGGGCCGGCGATGACGATGCGATGCTCGCGCTGCAGCAGGTCGACCAGGCCGGCGCGGCGGATGGTTTCCGCGTACAGGCCTTCGGTCGGCAGGAACATCACCGCGAAATCGGTGGTGTGCGGCGGGCACACGTACTTGTCGCTGATCGATTTTGCCTGCACCCGGATCGCCCGTTCGAGCTGGGCGGCGGCGGACTTCACCGCCTCGGCATCGGCCTGTTCCTGCGCGTCGAGCAGGCGCTCGTAGTCCTCGCGCGGGAACTTGGCGTCGATCGGCAGCCACACCGGCGTGTCGTACTGGCCGCGCCCGGGCAGGCGCACGGCGAAGTCCACCGCCTCGGCCGATTCGGGGCGGACCCGCACGCTGCGCGCGTACTGCTCCTGGGTCAGGGTCTGCTCGAGGATGTTGTCCAGCTGCACCTCGCCCCAGCCACCGCGGTTCTTGACGTTGCTCAGCACGCGCTTGAGGTCGCCCACGCCGGTGGCCAGCTGCTGCATCTCGCCCAGGCCGCGCTGGACCTGCTCGAGCCGTTCGGAGACCAGCTTGAACGAGGAATCCAGCCGCGTGGTCAGCGTGCTCTGCAGCTTCTCGTCGACGGTCTCGCGCATCTTCTCCAGCTTCTGCGCGTTGTCCTCCTGCAGCGCGCGCAGCTGCTGTTCCAGGGTGGCGCGCATCTCGCCGATGCGCTGTTCGTTGCGCTGGGTCAGTTCGGCCAGGCGCAGGTTCAGCGATTCGGCGAAGCGCTGCTGCGACTCCTGGCTTTCCTGGCGCGCCACGCGCGCGTCCTCGGCGAGGCTGGCGCGCAGTGCGGCCAGCTGCTCGCCGAAGGCCTGGATGCGCGCATCCTGCTGGCGGCCGAACAGGTCCAGCTGGCTGCGGACCTCGGTCATCCGCTGCGACAGCAGCTCCCCCAGGCCGGTCTGCGCCTGCGCGCTCTCGGCGCGGCCTTTGCGCGCGTCCTCGGCCAGGCCGTCGCGCAGCTGGTCCAGGCGCGCATCGCTGCGCGCGCCCAGCGCGTCCAGCTGCTGGCGCAGCTCGCCACGGCCCTCGCGCTGCTCGGCGCGCAGCGCCTCTTCCAATGCGGCACGCAGGCGGTCGACGCCGCTGTCGGGGCGGCGCAGCAGCAGCGCGACGAGGAAAGCGAGCACGGCCAGGACGAGGCCGGTGAGCAGGTAGAGCAGTGCGGTATCGGTCATGCGTGCAGTGTAGCGGCGGCGGTCTCAGGGATCGCGACCGGACGCGTGCCGCACCGCCTTCCTGCACCGCGACATGCCAGGCGTGGATGCAAGGCCATGCACACCGGCGGCCCGTGCACGAAAGCGCCGCGCGTCGTCTGCAGCCGGTGTGTGAGCCGGCACCGGGCGGCGCCTCGCAGGAGCCGTCTCCGCGGTGAGCCCGCGCAGGCAGCGGCCAGGCCGCGATCACCCGCCGCCTGTCACCACTCAGTCGTCGTGCCGGCGCGCGGTCTGCCCGCGGCGCGCCCGCCGCCACGCGTACAGGGCGTGGTCGGCGCGGACCAGCGCCTCGCCCAGCGCCTCGCCCGGCGCCTGCAGCGCGGTGCCCAGGCTGAAGGCGATCGGCGCGATGGCGGCGCGATCCAGATACTCCTGGACCGCACGCTCCAGCAGCGCGGCATCGGCCTGCGCCAGCAGCAGCAGGAACTCGTCGCCGCCCAGGCGCACCAGCACGTCCTCGCCATGCAACGGCGCCGACAGGAAGCGTGCGGTGGCCGTCAGCACCTCGTCGCCGCGCTGGTGGCCCCAGGTGTCGTTGACCTGCTTGAAGCCGTCCAGGTCGAAGGCGATGCAGCCCCAGCCGGCATCGGGACCGCGGTCGCGGTCGATCTGCGCCAGGTAGCGGCGGTTGCGGCAGCCGGTCAGCGGATCGGTGAAGGACCACTCCAGCAGCTGCTTGCCCTGTTCGTGCTCGATGGTGATGTCCTGGGCGTGCACGAGCGCCTGCGGCTGGCCGGTATCGAGATCGGTGTCGAGGGCGCTGTGGTATTTCCAGTAGCGCACCCCGCCGTCGTCGGCCAGCAGGCCGATCACGCCCGATGCGGAGCCCTCGGCGGACAACCGGGCCAGATAGGCGGACAGCGCGGCCTGTTGCGGCACCGGCATCAGCGTGTGCAGCGCCCGCTGCTCCAGCGCCCGGACCGGGTAGCCGAGCGAGCGCGCCGCGGCAGGATTGACGCTGAGCAGCGTGCCCTGCATGTCGTGGATGCAGATCAGGCCCAGGCTGTTGTCGAACAGCTTGCGGTACTTGCGCTCGCTGGCGGCCAGCGCCTGGGTGGCCTGGCGCCGCTCGGTCACGTCCTGCAGCGCGCCGATCAGGATGCGGCGTCCATCCTGCTGCTCGCAGGTGCCATTGGCCCGCACCCAGATGCTGCGGCCATGCGCGGTGACCATGGGCAGCTCCAGGTCCCAGGCGCGCTCCTCGGCGATCGCGGTCGCCACGGCCTGGGCGATGGCCTCGCGGCCATCGGGCGCGTAGTAGCCGATCGCCTCCTCCAGGCTGGGCTGGTGGCCGTCGGGCAGGTCGTGGATGCGGCAGGTCTGGTGGGACCAGAGCAGCGCGTTGCTCTCCAGGTCCAGCTGCCAGCCGCCGACACCGGCGATGCGCCCGGTGCGTTCGAGGAAGGCTTCGCTGGCCCGGACCCGCTGCTCCAGCTCGTCGGCGGCGCGGGCGCGCTCGAGCACCCGCCCGCGCTGCTCCAGACCCTCGGCGGCGACGTCGGCCAGGCACGCCAGCGCGGCGAGCTGGTCGGGGCGGAGCCGGCGCGGCTGCCGGTCGATCACGCAGACCGCACCCATGCGCAGGCCGTCGGGCATCACGATGGGCGCGCCGGCGTAGTAGCGGATGGCGGGGCCGCCGGTGACCAGCGGGTTGGCCTGGAAGCGGGCGTCGGCGGTCGCGTCCGGCACTTCCAGCACGGAGTCGCCTTCGATGGTGTGCGTGCAGAACGCATGCTCGCGCGGCACCTGGGTCAGCTCGACGTCCCCGGCGCGGGCCTTGGCCCACTGGTGCCGGGCATCGACCAGGGTGACCAGCGCCACCGGGGTGCCGGCGATCGCGCAGGCCGCGGCGGCCAGGGCGTCGAAGAACGGCTCGGCGGCGGTGTCGAGGACATCGAGGCCGTGCAGGCGCGCCAGGCGCTGCGTCTCGCGGTCGTCTGGCGCAGGTCGGGGCTGGCTCACGCGACTCCCTCATGCCGCAGCGGGTCCGGCCCCAGTGTAGGCCGGACCGTGAACGCGGACGTGACGCCGCGTCCGGACCCCGGCCGGGCTCAGTCCAGCACGCGGCAGAACACCGCCTTGAGGTAGCGCGATTCCGGCACGTGGGCCAGGAACGGGTGGTCGGCGCCGGCGCCGGACACCTTCAGCACCTGCACGGTACGGCCGGCATAGAACGCCGCGCGGCGCAGCATGTCGAGGAACTGGTCCTCGGCCACCAGGCCGGTGCAGGAGAACGTGGCGAACAGGCCGCCGGGCTTGACCACCCCCAGCGCCAGCTTGTTCATGTCCAGGTACTTCTTCAGCGCGGTGATGACCTGGTCGCGGTCGCGGGTCATCTTGGCCGGGTCCAGGATCACCGCGTCGTACAGGTCGCCGCGCGCGGCCGCATCGCGCAGCCACGGGAAGATGTCGGCCTGGACGAACTTCGGGCGCACGTTGTTGAGCTTGGCGTTGCCCTTGGCGATCTCGATCACCGCCTCGTCGATGTCCACGCCGGTGACCTCGGCGGCGCCGCGCGCCGCCGCGTACACGGCGAAACCGCCGGTGTTGCAGCACAGGTCGAGCACGCGCCGGCCCGCCACCTGCTGCGAGAACCAGTCGCGGTTGTCGCGCTGGTCGGCGAAGAAGCCGGTCTTGTGCGCGCCGGCCGGATCGGCGCGGAAACGCACGCCGTGCTCGGTGATCACCGCCGGCTCGGGGCTGCCGCCCTCGCTGTAGACCGGGCGGTAGTCGAAGCTCTCCTGCTTCTGCACGTGTTCTTCGGCGAAGCTGTAGATGCGTGCGCCATCGAACTGCTCGCGCAGCGCGGCGTAGATCCACTCGCGGTGGCGGTACATGCCGGCGCTGAAGAACTCGACCACCAGCAGGTCGGCGTAACGGTCCACGACCAGGCCCGACAGGCCGTCGCCCTCGGCATGGACCACGCGCCAGGCGTCGGACACCCGGTCCAGCTGCAGCACGTCGCGGCGCAGCGAGACCGCGGCGGCGATCTTGTCGCGGAACCAGCCGGCATCGACGGTGACGTCCGGGTCGGTTTCCAGGATCCGCAGCGCGATGCGCGAGTGACCGTTGTAGAAGCCGCGGCCGATCCAGTCGCCGTCGACGTTGACCACGTCGACGATCTCGCCCGGACGCGGCCGTTGCGCGGGCTTCTCGACCAGTTTCTGGAAGATCCAGGGATGGTTGGAACGCCAGGCGTTCTTCAACCGCACGAGGGGGAGTGAATTCGTCATCGGGCTATTGTACGGCCGCCGCGAGCGCCGCCGTGCAGGCCGTACCCGGGCGCATGGGCGGCGTCGGCTTGGTTGCCCATGCAACCGCGCAGGCACGGCCGAAACGCGCGACAATGCGGGGGTTTCACTGCACGCGTCCCCCACCCGCCGCGCCTGCCGCCGCGCACGCCCGGACCATGCGCGCAGCGCCTCATTCCGTCGAACCGCAAGAGAGAGTCCCTGCAGACCATGTCGAACACGCCGAAGATCATCTACACGCTCACCGACGAAGCCCCGTTCCTGGCCACCCAGTCCCTGCTGCCGATCGTGGAGGCGTTCACCGCCACCGCCGGCATCGCGGTGGAGACCCGCGACATCTCGCTGGCCGGCCGCATCCTGGCGCAGTTCCCGGACAAACTGAGCGATGCGCAGAAGATCGGCGATCACCTGTCCGAGCTGGGCGAGCTGGCGACCAAGCCGGAAGCCAACATCATCAAGCTGCCGAACATCTCGGCCTCGGTGCCGCAGCTGAAGGCCGCGATCAAGGAGCTGCAGGCGCAGGGTTACCCGCTGCCGGCCTATCCCGATGAGCCGAAGGACGCCGCCGAGCAGGACGTCAAGGCGCGCTACGACCGGGTCAAGGGCAGCGCGGTGAACCCGGTGCTGCGCGAGGGCAATTCCGACCGCCGCGCGCCGTTGTCGGTGAAGAACTACGCCCGCAAGCACCCGCACCGCATGGGCGCGTGGAGTGCGGACTCGAAGTCGCACGTGGCGCACATGGCCGGCGGCGATTTCTACGGCAGCGAGCAGTCGGCGACGATCGCCGAGGCCGGCAGCCTGAAGATCGAGCTGGTCCAGGCCGACGGCAAGACCGTCGTGCTGAAGGAGAAGACCGCGGTGAAGGCCGGCGAGATCGTCGACGCCTCCACGATGAGCCGCAAGGCGCTGGCCGCGTTCATCGCCGAGCAGATCGCCGATGCGAAGGCCCAGGGCGTGCTGTTCTCGCTGCACCTGAAGGCGACGATGATGAAGGTCTCCGACCCGATCATGTTCGGCGTCGTCGTCAACGAGTTCTACAAGGACGCGCTGGCCAAGCACGCCGACGCGCTGAAGTCGGTCGGCTTCGACGCCGACAACGGCATCGGCGACCTGTACGCGCGCATCGGCAGCCTGCCGGACGCCCAGCAGGCCGCGATCAAGGCCGACATCGACGCCGTCTACGCGCAGGCGCCGGCGCTGGCGATGGTCAACTCGGACAAGGGCATCACCAACCTGCACGTGCCGAGCGACGTGATCGTCGACGCCTCGATGCCGGCGATGATCCGCGACTCCGGCGGCATGTGGAACGCGCAGGGCAAGCTGCAGGACGCCAAGGCCGTGATCCCGGACCGCAGCTACGCCGGCGTGTACCAGGCCGTGATCGAAGACTGCAAGGCGCACGGCGCCTACGACCCGACCACGATGGGCAGCGTGCCCAACGTCGGCCTGATGGCGCAGAAGGCCGAGGAATACGGCAGCCACGACAAGACCTTCAAGATTGCCGCCGACGGCACCGTGCGCGTCACCGACGCCAGCGGCGCGGTGGTGTTCGAGCATGCGGTCGAGGCAGGCGACATCTGGCGCATGTGCCAGACCAAGGACGCGCCGATCCAGGACTGGGTCAAGCTGGCCGTCACCCGCGCCCGCCTCAGCGGCACCCCGGCGGTGTTCTGGCTGGACAGCGCGCGCGCGCACGACCGCCAGGTGATCGCCAAGGTCGAGCAGTACCTGAAGGACCACGACACCGCCGGCCTGGACATCCGCGTGCTGTCGCCGGTCGAGGCGACGCAGTTCTCGATCGAGCGCATCCGCAAGGGCCAGGACACGATCTCGGTCACCGGCAACGTGCTGCGCGACTACCTGACCGACCTGTTCCCGATCCTGGAGCTGGGCACCAGCGCCAAGATGCTGTCGATCGTGCCGCTGATGGCTGGTGGCGGCCTGTTCGAAACCGGCGCCGGCGGTTCGGCCCCCAAGCACGTGCAGCAGTTCGTCGAGGAAGGCTATCTGCGCTGGGATTCGCTGGGCGAGTTCCTGGCCCTGGCCGCCTCGCTCGAGCACCTGGCCCAGCAGTACGACAACGCCGCCGCCGGCGTGCTGGCCACCGCGCTGGACCAGGCCAACGGCCTGATCCTGGACAACAACCGCTCGCCGGCGCGCAAGGTCGGTGAGCTGGACAACCGCGGCAGCCACTTCTATCTGGCGCTGTACTGGGCGCAGGCGCTGGCCGCGCAGGACCAGGACGCCGGCCTGAAGGCGACCTTCGCCCCGCTGGCCAAGGCATTGGCTGACGGCGAAAGCGCGATCCTGGCCGAGCTGGTCGCCGCCCAGGGCAAGCCGGTCGACATCGGCGGCTACTACCAGCCGGACCTGGCCAAGGCCGGCCCGGCGATGCGCCCGAGCAGCACCCTCAACGCCGCGCTGGCGACGCTGAAGGGCTGATCGCGCGACGGCCCGCCGCTTCCACGGGGCGGGCCCGACGGCACCACGGACGGCCGGGCAACCGGCCGTTCGCGTGTCCGGCTGGTGGAACGCGGCGGCGCGGCGCGCCGGATCCCGGCCGGCCCACGGGCCGGTCGGCGCCGTCGCCGGTGCGGCTTGAACGTCGCCGGAGCGGCATGCATCCTCGCCCGATACGGCTTCGGAGAGGCGCACGCATGCCAGATGCCACGCTGCGGACGACGGCGGCACGGCCGGCAGGCCACATCGGCCCCAAGCGGTGTCCGCAACGATGAACGGCGCGGCCGCGGCCGGACCGCGTGCGGACCGCGTCGCGCAGGCGATCCACGACGCCTTCGTCGCCTACCACGCCGGGTTCGCCGCGATCAGCGCGCGTGCCAGGCGCCGGTTCGAAACCCGCGACTGGGCCGCCGCCCGTGCAGACGCCGCCGAACGCATCGGCCTCTACGACCACTGCATCGACGCCTGCCGCGAGCGGCTCGAGCGGACCCTTGGCCAGGACGCGCACGACCCGGCGCTGTGGGCGGCCATCCGCGACGCCTACGCCACGCTGATCGAGCCGCAGCTCGACCGCGAGCTGTACAAGACCTTCTACAACACCCTGACCCGGCGCTTCTTCGGCACCCGCGGCGTGGACCCGGCGATCGAGTTCGTCGCGCTGGACATCGCACCGACCGACGCGATCACCCATCCGGCCGCGCGGCGCAGCTACGCGGTGTCCGAACTGCGCCCGACCGAGACCTTCGACCGCGTGCTCGAGCACGTCCGCTTCGACGTGCCGTACGCGCACCGCACCCGCTGCGCCGCGGCGATCGCGGTGCGCCTGCAGGACGACCTGGCGCACTGGGGCAGCGGCCAGCCGGTCCGCGGCATCGAGCTGCTGGACACCGTGTTCTACCGCGAGCGCCGCGCCTACCTGGTCGGACGCGTGTTCGGCGAACACCGCTTCTCGCCCTGCGTGATCGCACTGGTCAACGACGACGCCGGCATCCGCGCCGAGGCGGTGCTGACACGGCGCGCCGACGTGGCCCAGCTGTTCGGCGTGTCGCGCAGCTACTTCCAGGCCGACCTGCCGACCGTCGGCGACGCGGTGGTGTTCCTGCGCTCGCTGCTGCCGAACAAGCCGGTCGACGAGCTCTACACCGTGCTCGGCCGCGCCAAGCAGGGCAAGACCGAACGCTACCGCAGCTTCTTCCGCTACTTCGCCGCGCACCCCGACGAGCGCCTGGTCCGCGCCGAGGGCACGCCGGGCACGGTGATGGCGGTGTTCACGCTGCCCGGGCAGCCGCTGGTGTTCAAGGTGATCCGCGACCGCTGGGCCAAGCAGGTCACCCGCGCCCAGGTAGAGGAACGCTACGCGCGCGTGTTCACCGGCGACCGCGTCGGCCGCCTGCTGGACGCGCAGCCCTACCGCCACCTGCGCTTCCCGCGCGCGCGCTTCGATCCGGCGCTGCTGGACGAACTGCTGACCCGCTGCAGCACGGGCGTCAGCGAGGACGGCACCGACATCGTCGTGCACCTGTGCTACGTGCAGCGCCGGCTGCGGCCGCTCGACCTGTACCTGCGCGAGCAGACGCCCGAGCGTGCGCGCGAGGCCGCGCTCGACTACGCCCGGGCGATCGCCGACATGGCCCGCAGCAACGTCTTTCCCGGCGACATGCTGCTGAAGAACTTCGGCGTGTCGCGCCACGGCCGCGTGGTGTTCTACGACTACGACGAGGTCGAGCCGGTCACCGACCTGCAGTTCCGCGACTGGCCGCAGCCGCGCGACGACCAGGACCGGCTGGCCGACGACGCCTGGTTCCACGTCGGCCCGCACGATGTCTTCCCGGAGCGCTTCGCGCTGTTCATGGGGCTGCCGGCGCCGCTGCTGAAAGCCGTGCAGCACGCGCAGGCCGGCCTGTTCCAGGCGCAATGGTGGCGCGAACTGCAGGCGCGCCTGCGCGAGAACGACTGGCCGGACACGCCGCCCTATCCGGCATCGCTGCGGCTGGCCTGAAGCCGCGCTGCCGTTGCGCGCGTGCGGACGACGGGCGCTTCGGCGGGAGGGCGCGGCTGGGGCCGCTCCTACGGATGAACCGACTCGCGTCGCACGCGTCACTGTAGGAGCGCGCTTGAGCACAACCTCCCTGCATGCCGGCGCGACCGATGCGTGACCGGGCATGGCGGTCGCGGCTGGGGCCGCTCCTACGGATCACCCCATTCGCGCTGCACGCGCCCCCGTAGGAGCGCGCTTGAGCGCGACCTCCTGCATGCCGGCGCGGCCGATGCGTGACCGGGCATGGCGGTCGCGACTGAAGCCGCTCCTACGGATCACCCCATTCGCGCCGCATGCGTCACTGTAGGAGCGCGCTTGAGCGCGACCTCCCTGCATGCCGGCGCGGCCGATGCGTGACCGGGCATGGCGGTCGCGGCTGGGGCCGCTCCTACGGATCACCCCATTCGCGCCGCATGCGCCCCTGTAGGAGCGCGCTTGAGCGCGATCTCCCCGCATCCCGTCGCGGCCGGTGCGTGGCCGGGCATGGCGGTCGCGGCTGGGGCCGCTCCTACGGATCGCCCCATTCGCGCCGCACGCGTCCCTGTAGGAGCGCGCTTGAGCACGACCTCCCTGCATCCCGGCGCGGCCGGTGCGTGACCGGGCATGGCGGTCGCGGCTGGGGCCGCTCCTACGGATGAACCCGCTTGCGTGGCTAGGGATCGATCCGCACCACCACCTTGCCGAAATTGCCGCCGCGCAGCAGCTCGACCAGCGCCTGCGGTGCGTGCTCCAGGCCGTCGATCACATGTTCGCGGTAGCGGATCGTCCCCTCGCGCAGCCACTGGCCCATCTCGCGCAGGAACTCCGGATACAGGCGGATGAAATCGCGCTGGATGAAGCCGCGGAAGGTCAGCCGCTGGCGCAGGATCTGGCCGAGCAGGGCCGGCATGCGGTCGGGCCCGGGCGGCAGCTCGCCGCGGCGGTTGTAGGTGGCGATGGTGCCGCAGACCGGGATGCGGGCGAAATCGTTCAACAGCGGCAGCACCGCGTCGAACACCTTGCCGCCGACGTTCTCGAAATAGATGTCGATGCCGTCCGGCACCGCGGCGCGCAGCTGCGCGGCGAAGTCGTCTGCGCGGTGGTCGAGCGCGGCATCCACGCCGAGCTCCTCGCGCAGGTAGCGCACCTTCTCGGGCCCGCCGGCGATCGCGACCACGCGCAGGCCCTGCAGTTTCGCCAGCTGCGCGACCGTGGCGCCGACCGGGCCGCTGGCTGCGGCCACGACCAGCGTTTCGCCAGGCTGCGGCTTGCCGATCTCGTGCAGGCCGGCATAGGCGGTGAAGCCGGGCATGCCGTACACGCCCAGCGCGGTGCTCGGCGGCAGCGCGTCGTGCGGATCGAGCCGGCGGGTCAGGCTGGCGCCATCGGCCACCGCATGCGTCTGCCAGCCACCGCCGGGCGCGAACACCCAGTCGCCGGCGGCCAGGCCGGGATGATGCGACTCGACCACCTCGGCCACGGTGCGGCCCTCCATCACCTCGCCCAGCGCCACCGGCGGCGCATAGGACGGGCCCTCGTCCATGCGACCACGCATGTACGGGTCCAGCGACAGGAAGCGGTTGCGCAGCAGGACCTGCCCCGGTCCGGCCTGCGGCAACGGCACGTCCTCGATGCGGAAGTTGTCCGGACCGGGCTCGCCGCTGGGGCGTGCGGCGAGGACGATACGGCGGTTGCGGGGGCTGTCGGTGCTCATCGAGGTCTCCTTCGTTCGCCGGGCGCAGCGAGGTCGGCTGCGCCGCGGACGGATGCGGCGGTGGGGTGCCGTCGCATGATCGCCGGCGGCGTGTGTGCCGGCCGCCAAACCTGGCGCGCGGACGGCATGGGATCGGCGGCCGGACCGGTCCTGACGGTGATGCAGGTACTCGACCACGGTGCCGTCCGGGTGGACCGGGTCGAACGCGGCAGTGGTCGCAGCGGGACCATGATCCGCGCGCCGGCCGCGACCAGCCACGCGTGGTACGGGCGGACGTCATCGACCAGCCGGGTGCCTGCGGTCGGGCGGAACGGCGCCGCGCTCGCGATGTCGCTCCCGACCAGCGGGCAAGGAACCCGGCGTCGCCAGGTGCAGGCCGGCGTCGGGGAACGGAACCCCGTCATCGGCCGGCACGCCCTGCCGCTGTTCGGGGACGCCCACTACCTGCTCCAGCCCACCGGACGGCACGAACACGCGGGTCAGCATCCGCAGCGCGCACTGGGCCGGGGTGTCGCTGCGGTGGCGCCACAGCGTGTCGAAACAGCCGGGCGCCCGGCGCATCGCGGCACCGGCAGCGTGCTGGTGCGCACGGCGGCTGCACTCCAGGCGGTACAGCAGGACGCAGCGCGAAGGTGGTGCAGGCCGGTCGGCGGCTCAGACGCCATCGTCGGCACTGGCCGTCTCCAGCGCGGCGAGTTCGTCTGCCGCCAGCGACAGCGCCGCGGCGCCGAGCAGTTCGCGTAGTTGCCCGGTGCTGGTGGCGCTGACGATCGGCGCGGTGATGCCGGGTCGGGCGATCTGCCAGGCCAGCGCCACCTGCGCCGGTGTGGCCCGGTGCGCGGCGGCCACCGCATCCAGCGCGGCCAGGATGCGCAGGCCCCGCGGGTCCAGGTACTTCCGGACCACGCCGGCGCCGCGGGCCGGGCTCTTCTTCGCATCGTCGGCGTTGCGGTACTTGCCGGAGAGGAAGCCGCTGGCGAGCGCGTAGTAGTTGATCACGCCCAGGCCGTGTTCGCGCGCCAGCGGTTCCAGCTCGTCTTCGTAGCCGGCGCGGTCGTACAGGTTGTACTCCGGCTGCAGGGTCTCGTAGCGCGGCAGGTTGAACTGGCGCGAGACCTCGAGCGCGTCGGCGAGCCGGCCGGCGCTGTAGTTGGACGCGCCGATCGCACGCACCTTGCCCTGCTCGACCAGGCGCGAGAATGCGCCGAGCGTTTCCTCCAGGGGCGTGGACGCATCGTCCTCGTGCGCCTGGTAGAGGTCGATCACGTCGGCCTGCAGGCGCCGCAGCGAGTCCTCGGCCGCGGCCTGGATGTTGTCGGCCGACAGGCCGGGCCGCTCGCGCCACTTGGCGACCTTGGTCGCCAGCACGATGCGGTCGCGGCGGCCGCCGCCCTGGGCCAGCCAGCGGCCGATGATGGTTTCCGACTCGCCGCCTGCATTGCCCGGCACCCAGGCCGAGTACGCGTCGGCGGTGTCGACCAGGTTGAAGCCGGCATCGACGAACGCATCGAGCAGGGCGAACGCGGTCTTTTCGTCGGCGCTCCAGCCGAACACGTTGCCGCCGAAGGCCAGCGGTGCGACCGTCAGACCGGAGCGGCCGAGTTCACGTCGGGTGGTCATCGCAGTCTCCACGGCACGGCGGACCAGCATAGTCAGTGCGCTGCCGCAGGCCGATGCGGATGGTGCGAAATCAGTGTTCCGCGGATGCGCTGCGGACTAACCGGGATCTAACACCGCAGTGCAGCGAATCGTCTACGCGCACGCGTGCTAGGCTCGCGGCACTTCGAACCCGGGAGTTCACGATGAACCGCATTCCGTTCGTGCGCGCCAGCCTGCTGGCGCTGGCGCTGTGCACCGCCATTCCGTCCGCGCTGGCGGTGAAGCCGGCCGACAGCGCCACCCTGCCCGCCCCCGATGCCGCGCTGCAGGCTGCGATCGACGGCAGCTGGCGCGACCCGGCCAATACGCTGCGCGACCCGCACCGGCACCCTGGCCAGACCCTGGCGTTCTTCAACATCGCGCCGACCCAGACCGTCATCGAGATCACCCCCGGCGGCGGCTGGTATGCCGAGATCCTGGCCCCCTACCTGCGCGATGGCGGCCAGTACGTCGCCGCGGTGGTCGACCCGGCGGCCGTCGCCGAGGGCCGCGGCCGCGATTACCAGCAGCGCGCGAAGGACGGACTGGAGGCGAAGTTCGCCGCGGCGCCGGCGCAGTTCGGCAAGGCCACCGTGGTCGCCTACGACCCGAAGGCACCGGTGTTCGGCGCGCCGGACTCGGCCGACCTGGTGGTGACCTTCCGCAACGTGCACAACTGGCGCATGTCCGGCCAGGATGCCGGCATGTTCCAGGGCTTTTTCGACGTGCTCAAGCCCGGTGGCGTGCTCGGCGTTGTCGAGCACCGCGCGAAGGCCGATGTGGCCGCGGACGACAAGAGCGGCTACGTCGGCCAGGACCAGGTGATCGCACTGGCCCGTGCCGCCGGCTTCGAGCTGTCCGGCAGCAGCGAGGTCAACGCCAACCCGCGCGATACCAGGGACCATCCGAACGGCGTGTGGACGCTGCCGCCGTCGAACAACCATCCGGAGGCCGACCGTGCGAAGTACCAGGCCATCGGCGAGAGCGACCGGATGACGCTGCGCTTCGTGAAGCCGCGCCCGTAACCGGGTGCCCTGCGCTGCCGCGGGCCCGGCGCGGGCCCGTGGCACGCGTTGCGTGAGCCGTGGGATCGACCGCTGCGCACTGGCCCGGCGGCTGCACCATGGCACGATCATCGAGACCATCGGGCCCGCCATGCAGCGCCGCCGTTTCTTCACCCTGCTGGTCGCCGGCGCGGCGTCACTGGCGCTGCCTGCATCCGCCTTGTCTGGAGCCACTCCCATGTACGGATTGATCGGAAAGATGCGCGCCCGGCCCGGGCAACGCGCGGCGCTGGCCGCGATCCTGCTCGACGGCGTCGCCGGCATGCCCGGCTGCCTGAGCTACGTGGTCGCCGAGGATCCGGCCGATGCCGACGCGCTGTGGATCACCGAGGTCTGGACCGATGCCGACAGCCACAAAGCCTCGCTCACGCTGCCCTCGGTCCGCGATGTGATCGCCCGCGGCCGGCCGCTGATCGCCGGTTTCGAATCGCACGTGGAGACGCGGCCGCTCGGCGGCCACGGCCTGGGCGCCTGAGTCCGCACCCATCGCGCCGCGCCGATGCGTTCGACCGGCACTGCAGCGTTCCGCACTCCCGCATTCAACGATCACCCTCACGCCGTCCATGCTCGTCCTGTTCAACAAGCCGTATGGGGTGCTGACCCAGTTCACCGACCGGGGCGCCACCGGCCACAGGACGCTGGCGGAGTTCGGCCTGCCAGCCGGCATCTACCCCGCCGGCCGGCTCGACCACGACAGCGAAGGCCTGCTGCTGCTCACCGACGACGGCGGCCTGGCGCACCGGCTGACCGATCCCCGCCACAAGCAGCCAAAGACCTACTGGGTGCAGGTGGAGGGCGACCCGCAGGCCGAACAGCTGCAGGCGCTGCGCGAAGGTGTGGTGCTGAAGGATGGGCCGACCCGGCCGGCGAAGATCCATCGGCTCGATCCGGCGCCGCCGCTGTGGCCGCGCGAGCCGCCGGTGCGCTTCCGCAAGACCGTGCCCGATGCCTGGCTCGAAGTGCAGATCAGCGAGGGCCGCAACCGCCAGGTGCGACGCATGACCGCCGCGGTCGGACTGCCGACGCTGCGGCTGGTGCGGGTGGCGATCGGTGCGCACAGGCTGGCCGGGCGCGGCGCGGAGGGTGGATGGCTGGCGCCGGGCGACTGGGTGCGGCTGGACTGAACCACCGCGACGATGCGGACCGGCGCGGTGGGATGACCGTGGGGATGCTGGCCTGACGCGGCCGATGCACGTGCACCGGACGAAGCGTCGCCTGTACGGAATGGTCATGCACAACGATGGCGCCGCCATCTCCTGGCGCCGCGTGACCGCTTTTCTCATCCCGCATCGGCGGACAGGCCGCATCCGCAGGATCGCGGCTGGCGTGCGCGTGCCTGAAGGATGGCATCGCCGTGCTTCCCGGCCGGCGCTGACGCGGCGCCAACGGCATCGAGGCGAGCCGCACGCACGTCCGCTGCGTGTGCAGCGCCGGCATGTTCGCAGCTGCAGCGCGATGCGTCGCGAACAGCGCGGACCGGCATCGCCCCGCCGGTAACGACGGGGCGATGCCGGTGGCGCCCACTTACTGGTGGAGCACGCTTACTCGGAGGCGGCGCTGCGACGGCTGCGCGAGCGGGCCGGTGCGCGGCGCGTGCTGGTCACCTTGCGGGCCTGGCCTTCGATCGGCTCGCCCTGCGCGTTCACCTGCTCACGACGCTTGCGATAGACGAAGTAGGCCAGCACACCGGCGCCGACGACCGCCGCGGCGGCGGCGACGGCCACCGGATTGCGACGGACCATGGTGGTGGCGACCTTGGCGCCGGTGCGTGCGGCGCCGAGCGCGGCGCCGGCCTTGAGCCATTTCTCCGCGTCGTGGCCGGCCCCGCGCAGGCTGGCGCCGGCATGACGCAGCCCGGTGCCGGCCTGGCCGGCCAGTTCGAGGGCGCGGTCGGTGATGATCGTGAGCTTGCTCATGCTGGACCCCGTGGAGGAAGGAGGAAGACGCCGCCAGTGTCGGCGACGGCCTGTGGACGATACGTCAGCACCCGGACCGATGCAGGCGCAGGCGCCGGGCATGGACGGTCGCGGTTCATCGGCCTGCCCGCGCAGCGCGGATCGGCAGCGTCGTCAACGACGTCACGTCACGTGATCGACGACCGGCGGATCAGGCGACGACGTTCACCGCTCAAGTGCCGCGTGGCTTGGCCCGGTGCGTGGCGGTGGCGCTCCACGGATCGTCCGGCCAGGGATGTCGTGGATAGCGCCCCTTCATCTCCTTCTTCACCTCGGCGTAGGTGCTGTCCCAGAAGCTGCGCAGGTCGGCGGTGACCTGCAGCGGCTTGCCGCCGGGCGAGAGCAGGTGCAGCAGCAGCGGCACGCGGCCGTCGGCGACGCGCGGGGTGTCGGCCAGGCCGAACAGTTCCTGCAGCTTCACCGCCAGCACCGGCGGACGCGGGCTGCCATCGTGGTCGAGCGCGTAGTCGATGCGCCGCTCCATGCCGGACGGCACGCTGATCCGGTTCGGCGCATGCCGGTCCAGCAGCTGCCGCTGCGCCCACGGCAGCGACGATTTCAGCGCCTCGCCCAGTTCATCCTCGGCCAGTGCGTCGAGCCGGGTCTTGCCGGCGAAGGCCGGCTGCAGCCAGGCATCGAGCGTGGCCAGCAGCGCCGCATCGGACAGATCGGGCAGCGCCAGCTCGGGCATCCACTGGCGCAGCGCGACCGCACGCGCCTGCCACTGGCGCAGGCCCTCGGTCCACGGCAGCGCGTCCAGGCCGAGCTCGCGCACCGCGTCGGTCAGCGCGCGCGCGGCATGCGCCGGGTCGACCCGGCCGGCCGGGCGGCTGTCGAACACGATGCGGTCGAAACGCGATTCGCGACGGGCGACCAGCGCGCGTTTCTCCGCATCCCAGCGGACCACGTCCTCCTGCACGAACCGGTCGGCGAAGTCGGCGCGCAGGCGCGCTTCGTCGACCGGTGCGGCGCGCAGCAGCAGCGCGTCGCGGGCTTCGTGGCGCAGCTCGCTGGCGACCAGCCACGGCTCGCCGCGCAGGTCGCTGCTGTCGAACAGGCGCACGCTGCGGCCATTGGCCAGCAGGTAGCGCAGCGGATCGCTCGGATGCCGCGCGGCGATCCGGTCGGGGAAGGCGTGGGCGAGCAGGTCGCCGAGCACATGCGCTTCGATGTCCGGCGGCGGCGCGGCATCGCAGCGCAGTCGGCGGCGCCACTGTTTCGCGGCGGCGTCGATCGCGGCCAGGCCGCTGCGGTTGGCATCCGCCGGCGCGCGACCGCTGCGGAACGCGGCCAGCGCGCGCCAGCGGGCGGCGAGGGCATCGCCGCCCTGGCGCAGCGGATCGCGTGCCTCGACCAGTGCGGCCAGGTCGCAGGCGATCGCCTGTTCGCGCCCATCGCGCGCGGCCAGCAGCATCGCCGCCAGCCGTGGATGGGTGCCGAACGCCAGCATGCGGCGGCCAGCGGCGGTGATGCGGGCATCGCCATCAAGCGCGCCCAGCCGCTGCAGCAGGTCGCGCGCGGCGGCCAGCGCACCCGGCGGCGGCGGATCGGGGAAACGCAGCGCGTCGCTGCCCCAGGCGGCCAGTTCCAGCGCCAGCGACGCCAGCTCGACCTGGGCGATCTCCGCGCGCCGCTGCGGTTCCAGCCGCTGCGACTGCGGCCACAGCCGCCAGGCCCAGCCGTCGGCGACGCGGCCGGCACGGCCGGCGCGCTGGTCGGCCGAGGCCTGCGAGACCAGGCCGACCTCCAGCCGCGAAAAGCCGCTGTTCGGGTCGTAGGCGGGCTCACGCGCCAGGCCGCTGTCGATCACCACGCGCACGCCGGGCAGAGTGACCGAGGATTCGGCGACGTTGGTCGCCAGCACCACCCGGCGGCGGCCATCGGCGGCCGGTTGCAGCACCCGCGCCTGCTGGTCGACCGGCAGCTCGCCGTGCAGCGCCAGCACCTCGACGTCGGCCGGCAGCCCAGCCGCGTCGAGCGCGGCGTGGGCACGTGCGATCTCGCGCTGGCCGGGCAGGAAGGCGAGCACGTCGCCAGGATGCGCCGCCAGCGCCTGCTCGACCGCGCGCCGCAGCTGCGCCTCCAGCGCCTCGTCGCGGCGCGCCGGGAAATGCGCGATCTCGACCGGATGGCTGCGGCCTGCGCTGCTCAGCCGCGGCGCCTCGAGGAACCCGGCCAGCCGCTCGCCGTCCAGCGTGGCCGACATCACCACGATGCGCAGGTCCTCGCGCAGGCCGGCCTGCACGTCCAGCGCCAGCGCCAGGCCGAGGTCGCCGGCCAGATGGCGCTCGTGGAATTCGTCGAACAGCAGCGCGCCGACGCTTTCCAGCCCGCTCCCTCCCAATTCGGGATCGTCCTGCAGCATCCGGGTCAGGATGCCCTCGGTGACGACCTCGATCCGGGTCCGCGCCGACACCTTGTTCTCGAAGCGGATCCGGTAGCCGACGGTACCGCCGACCTCCTCGCCGAGCTGGCGTGCCATGAACAGCGCGGCGCTGCGCGCGGCGACCCGGCGCGGCTCCAGCATCACGATCTTCCGGCCTTGCAGCCACGGCGCGTCCAGCAGCGCCAGCGGCACCTGGGTGGTCTTGCCGGCGCCGGGCGGCGCTTCCAGCACCAGCCGCGGGTGTGCGGACAGGCTGTCGCGGATCTGCGGCAGCAGCGGGGAGATCGGGAAGGCGGGCGTACTCATGCGCGGCAAGGATACGGGCTGGCGCGTGCCGGTCGCGCCCGCCGCTCATGAACCACCGAGGGTGGCCGATAATGTGGCGACCTTCGTCCTGTGCCGGGCCAGCCTGTCCATGATTCCACCGCTTCCTGCTGCGAACAGCGGCTACCTCCAGCAGAACTATGCGCAGGCCGTCTCCGACCTGGCTGCCGCCGACGCCCGGCTGCAGGCCATCCGGGCCGACCTCGACCAGCACTACCCCGCCTGCGAACGGGCGGCCGAGGCGATGCAGCAGGCGCTGCGGGAGACGGTCCGCGAGCAGACCGCGGTGATCCTGCAGGATTCCCGGCGCTCGGTGCGCGGCAAGGCGCTGTCGCTGCGTGCGGTGAGCGCTGGCTGGAAGACCGGCCTGCTGCTGTGGCTGGCCCTGCTCGGCATCGGTCCGTGGCTGACGCTGAAACTGCTGCCGCTGTTCGGCACGCCGATGCCCTTCCTGCAATGGCTGTCGTTCCTGTCCCAGCCCTGGCACTGGGGTTTGAGCGGCCTGGTGTTCTACCTGGCCAACCTGCTGCCGTGGGCGCTGCTCTATGCCGGGCTGGTCAAGTTCGGCGGCTACCGCCTCTCGCGCAGCAACACGACCCAGTCGCGCGCGCTCATCCAGGCGTTCGGGACGTCGCGGATCAGCCTGATGCAGTTCGCCACGCAGCACAGCGGCGATGACGCCTATCCCTACCCGGCCACGCGCGCGCCCTGGCCCGAACGCGACGTGCTGGACAGCTGGCGCATCGATGCCGGCCATGGCGACATGCGCGGCGCCACCTTCGCCTGCTTCCACCTGCCGGCCGACCAGACCGCGCTGCACAGCCTGCTGCGGCTGGACGGGCAACCCGTGCTGGTGCCGATCAAGGGCCAGCAGGCGCCGCACGAGTGGCAGTGGCTCACCCTGCTGACCCAGCGCGGCGCCGCGGCGCTGGCCGCCCACGCTGCGCCGATCCGCGAACTGGCCGTGCATGCCGAGGCGCTGCGCAGCCAGCAGGCGCAGGTGCAGGCGCTGCAGCGCCGGGTCAAGACGCTGCATGACGTGCAGACCAACTGGACCGACGTGGCGATCGACGCCCCGGTCCTGGACCAGGTGCTGAAGCTGGTCGACCTGTTCGTCTCCGGCCGCAAGCCGGCGCCGAAGGGCATCCTGATGTACGGCCCGCCCGGCACCGGCAAGACCCTGATCGCGCGCAAGCTGGCCCGGCACGCAGGCTGCCATTTCGAGTCGGTGACCATCGCCGATCTCAAGGGCCAGCACATCGGCCACACCGGCCCGAAGGTGAAGGCGATCTGGGAGCGCTGCCGCAAGCACGCGCCGACACTGCTGTTCGTCGACGAGTGCGAAAGCGCGTTCGCGCGCCGCGGCGGCGTCGACAACGATCAGTTCGGCAACGAGCTGGTGCAGACCTTCCTGGCCGAGTGGGACGGCATCGCGCAGGCGGCCGGCAAGGTGTTCGTGATCGGCGCGACCAACCGCCGCGACATCATCGACGACGCGATCGTGTCGCGCTTCACCACGATGGTGGAGATCGGCCTGCCCAACGCCGAGGCACGGCGCCGGATCCTGGCCCACGAGCTGCACCAGGCCGGGATCGCCCTGGTCATCCCCGATGCGCTGGTCACCGAGACCAGCGGCATGTCCGGCCGCGACCTGCACACGCTGGTCGCCTCGATCGTCGCCGAACACCTCAATGGCGTGCCGGATGCCGACGCGCTGCTGGCCGCGGTGCGCCGGATCCGCGGCAAGGGCTCGACCCGGGTCAAGGCGCTGGGCTGGGACGACATCGTGCTGCCGCCGTCCACCCGCGAGGAGTTCGTCGGCCTGGGCAAGGAGCTGCGCAACGCCGAGCAGCTGGCCAGCCTTGGCATCCCCGCGCCGCGCGGCATCCTGCTGTACGGCCCGCCCGGCACCGGCAAGACCCAGATCGCGCGCGTGCTGGCCAGCCAGTCCGGGCTGGGCTTCGTCGCCGCGACCACCTCGGACATGAAGGCCAACTACATCGGCCAGTCCGGCAGCAAGGTCAAGGCGCTGTTCGAGAAGGCACGCGCGCAGGCACCGTGCATCCTGTTCATCGACGAGATCGACATCGTCGCGCCGTCGCGCGATGGCGGCGGCGACAGCTTCAGCCAGGAGATCGTCGGGCAGATGCTGCAGGAACTCGATGGCGTGGCCAGCAAGGACGGCCAGGTGTTCCTGCTGGCGGCCAGCAACCATCCCGAGCGCATCGACAGCGCGCTGCTGTCGCGGATGGAGCGCAAGGTCGAGATCGGCCTGCCGGACCGCGCAGGCCGTGCGGCGATCATCGCGCTGCAGCTGTCGGGCAAGCCGCTGGCCTTCGACCCGGCCGCGGTCACTGCGCAGCTCGCCGACCGCACCGAGGGATACTCCGGCCGCGACCTGCAGTCGCTGGTCACCCGCGCCACCCGCCGCGCGGTCAAGCGCGCGATGCTGGATGGCGACGATGCCAGCGCCACCCGGCTGGAACTGGGCGACCTCGAAGAGGCGATCGGCAGCGCAGAGCCGGCCTGACCGCACCCGCCGTGCCGGCATCGCCCGGCACGGCGAGTCCTGCAGGACATCGGAAGTCTGCAGGCACGCAGCACCTGCTCCAACGCTGTCGCGATGCAGCCGGATCGCACGTCGGGGCGAGGGGACCGCAGCACGGCGCGGATGGAGACCGTCCTCCATGGCGACCTGCTCACCGACAGCACACGCGTCGGCCGATACGTGCAACGGAACACTGGACCGGTTCGCGGCGACATCCGGACGCATGGCATCGGCCCGGTCGCTGCCGCGGGCGGCCGGAGCATCCACCGGCCAGCGACTACAATGCGCGCCTCCCACGGTTCCACGCCCTGCCCCATGCATCTGATCGACATCGGCGCCAACCTCACCCACGAATCCTTCGACCGCGATCTGGATGCGGTGCTGCAGCGCGCGCGCGATGCCGGCGTGGCGAAGCTGGTGGTCACCGGTGCCAGCCGCGAGCATTCGCCGAAGGCACTGGCCCTGGCCCTGGCGCATCCGGGCGTGCTGCATGCGACCGCCGGCGTGCATCCGCACCACGCGCTCGAATACACCGACGAATGCGACGCGGAGATGCGTGCGCTGCACCGGCATGCCGAGGTCGTCGCGGTGGGTGAGTGCGGACTGGACTACAACCGCGACTTCTCGCCACGCCCGGCGCAGCGGCGCGCGTTCGAGCGCCAGCTGCAGCTGGCCGCCGACCTGGTCGCCGCCGGCACGCCCAAGCCGCTGTTCCTGCACCAGCGCGACGCGCACGAGGACTTCATCGCGATGATGAAGAACTTCGAGGGGAAGCTCGGCCCGGCGGTGGTGCACTGCTTCACCGGCACCCGCGCCGAGCTGTTCGACTACATCGACCGCGACTGGTACGTGGGCATCACCGGCTGGCTGTGCGACGAGCGCCGCGGCCAGCACCTGCGCGAGATCGTCGGCAACATCCCGGCCAACCGGCTGATGGTCGAGACCGATGCGCCCTACCTGCTGCCGCGCACGCTGAAGCCGATGCCCAGGGACCGCCGCAACGAGCCGGCGTTCCTGCCGCACATCGTGGAGGAACTGGCCCGCGACCGTGGCGAGGACGTGGCCGTCACCGCGGCCGCGTCCACTGACGCCGCCTGCCGTTTCTTCGGGCTGCCTGCGCCCGGCTGAGGCCGCTCCCGATGCCGCGGCGGTCGGGGGATGCGCGCTGGATGAGGGTGCGCACCGCGTGTCGTTCGATGCCTGCCGCGTCGATCTGAACGATGGCGGTGCGGCGTCTGCTGAGCCGGCACGGATGCGCCACGGTCTTGCGCCCACGCATGCGGGATGCGGAACGGAACCCGACGGACGCCGTCCGCCCGCGTCGTGCAGTCGCGCTGTGACGCATTGAATCCCCCACCTGCCGGACGGCATGACCGCGACGAAGGCGCTGCGGCCAACGGCATGCGGGCGGCCGCGATCAGGCTGACGACTGTGCGCGCGGACACGGCGGGGGAAGGATCGAAGTCGACAGCGAGTCGATGCGAGACCTGGCAGGATCGCGCCTGCCGCCACGCGTGACATGGGTGATGCCGACCACGCGCGCACTGGCTGGTCGGCATCTCTCCCGCATCGCATGCAGGACACGACCCGCACGCGTTCCCGACCCGGCATGCCTGCCGGCCGCAGGCCCGGAACGGCACGGCGCTCCATCCCGCTGAAAGGATCGCCGTACGGTCCAGGCGGGGTCCCCGTCGTGCGCTGCGGACCGCGCGTCCGCCATGACGCCACGGCCGCGGCCTGTCAGTAGAATTGCGCCGCGCCGCTCCGGCCCTCTCTGGTTCCGAACGTATGTCGATGCGTCTGCGGGTGATGGTGTGCATGGCCGGACTGGCCGCGGGGCTGGCGGCCTGCGGTGGCAAGGACGCGGACGAGGACGCGCAGGACGGCGCCTCGACCCTAGCGGTCACCTTGGTGGCGGCGCAGCCGCAGACCATCCAGCGCAGCCTGCTGGTGTCCGGGCCGGTGTCGGCCTGGGAGGAGATGCAGCTGGGCGTGGAGATCAGCGGCGCGCGGGTGACCGCGCTGAACGTCGATGTCGGCCAGGCGGTACGCCGCGGCGACGTACTGCTGGAACTGGACCACCGCACGCTCGACAGCGACCTGCAGCAGGCCCAGGCCGGGCTGGCCGAGGCCGAGGCCGGCGTGGCCCTGGCCCGCGCCAATGTCGCCCGCGCCGAACCCCTGGTGGCCGACCGCTTCATCAGCGCGGCGCAGCTGGATGAGCTGCGCGCGCAGCGCACCCAGGCCGAGGCCCGCCGCAACACCGCCGCGGCCAGCCGCGATGCGGCCCGGCTGCGTCGCGATTTCGCGCAGCTGCGCGCACCGGCCGACGGCGTGATCTCGCGGCGGCTGGTGCAGCCCGGCCAGGTGGTCTCGGCCGGCACCGAACTGCTGCGGCTGATCCGCGACGGCCGCCTGGAATGGCGCGCCGAGCTGCCCGAAGCCGAGCTGATGCGGGTCGAGCCGGGTGCGGTGGTGGAGCTGCCGTACCAGGGCCAGACCATCGCCGGCCGGATCCGCGCAGTGACGCCCGGCATCGACAGCCAGACCCGCACCGGCACCATCTACGCCGACCTGCCCGAGCCCGGCCCGCTGCGCGCCGGCGTCTACCTGGAAGGCCGGATCGTCACCGGCAGCGGCCAGGCGCTGATGGTGCCCAGCGCCTCGGTGGTGCAGCGCGACGGCCACAGCTACGTGTTCACCGTCGACGAACAGCGCGTCGCGCACCGGCGCCGGGTCCGCACCGGCAGCGCGCTCGACGGCCGCACCGAGATCGTCGAGGGCGTGGCCGCCGGCGAACGCGTGGTCGCCCAGGGCGCCGGCTTCCTCGGCGACGGCGACACGGTGCGCGTGGTCGGGGACGGCGCCGCGCCGGCCGCGGGCAGGGCCGCCACGCCATGAACATCTCGGCCTGGGCGATCCGCCGGCCGCTGCCGGCGCTGATGATCTTCTTCGTGCTGTGCGTCTCAGGCCTGTGGGGCTTCCACCAGCTGCCGGTCGCGCGCTTCCCGGACATCGCCTTCCCGATGACCACGGTCACCATCACCCAGCCCGGCGCCTCGCCGAGCCAGCTGGAGACCGAGGTCACGCGCCGGGTCGAGGACTCGGTGGCCACCATCCCCAACATCAAGCGGGTGATGTCCTCGGTCAGCGAGGGCGTCAGCACCACCAGCATCGAGTTCCAGCTCGAGACCGACCTGGCGACCGCCCTGGACGACACCCGCGACGCGGTCACCCGGATCCGCACCGACCTGCCGCAGGACATCCAGGAACCGGTGATCTCCAAGGTCGACATCGGCGGTTCGCTGATGAGCTACGCGCTGGTCGCGCCGAAGATGACCCCGGATGAGGCCAGCTGGTTCGTCGACCGCGAGGTCAGCAAGGCGATGTACGGCGTGCCGGGCGTGGCCCAGGTGACCCGCGTCGGCGGCGTGCAGCGGCAGGTGCGGGTCGACCTGGATCCGAACGCGCTGCAGGCCTTCGGCGTCACCGCCGGCGACGTGTCGCGGCAGCTGGCCGCGATCCAGGTCGAACGCGCCGGCGGCAAGGCCGAACTGCAGGGCGCGCAGCAGGTGATCCGCACCGTCGGCACCGTGGCCGACGCGCAGGCGCTGCGCGACTATTCGATCAGCCTGCCCGACGGCCGTGCGGTGCGGCTGTCGGCGCTGGCCAGCGTGGCCGATGCGGCGGCAGATCCGGTCGAGGCGGCGATGCTGGATGGGCAGAACGTGGTCGCGTTCTCGATGTCGCGCACCCGCGGCTCCAGCGAGGTCGAGGTCGAGGAAGGCGTGCATGCCGCACTGGACGCGCTGAAGGCGCAGCACCCGGACATCGACTTCCGCCTGGTCACCACCGTCATCGACGAGACCCACCGCTCCTACGATTCGTCGATGACGATGCTGTGGGAAGGCGCGTTGCTGGCGCTGCTGGTGGTGTGGCTGTTCCTGCGCGACTGGCGCGCGACCTGGGTCTCGGCGGTGGCGCTGCCGCTGTCGATCATCCCGACCTTCGCGGTGATGCACTGGTTCGGCTTCAGCCTGAACATGATCACCCTGCTGGCGCTGTCGGTGGTGGTCGGCATCCTGGTCGACGACGCGATCGTGGAGATCGAGAACATCGTGCGCCACCTGCGCATGGGCAAGCCGCCGATGGAGGCCGCGCGCGAGGCTGCCGGCGAGATCGGTACCGCGGTGATCGCGACCTCGCTGACCCTGGCCGCGGTGTTCGTGCCGGTCGCGTTCATGCCCGGCATCGCCGGCAAGTTCTTCCGCGAGTTCGGCTGGACCGCGGCCACCGCGGTGCTGTTCTCGCTGCTGGTGGCGCGCCTGCTGACGCCGATGATGGCGGCCTACATGCTCAAGCCGCACGGCGAGGAGAAGCCCGAGTCGCGGCTGATGACCTGGTACCTGGGCTGGGTCGACGCGGCGCTGCGCCACCGCGCACGCACGCTGTGGATCGCCACCGGCCTGTTCGTCGCCTCGCTGGCGCTGATCCCGTTGATCCCGACCACCTTCATCCCCTTCTCCGACCTGGGCCGCAGCAACCTGAGCCTGGAGCTGCCGCCGGGCACCCGCCTGCAGGAGACGGTGGCGGTGTCCGAGCGCGCCCGCGCGCTCCTGCAGGACATGCCGGAGCTGAAGCAGGTCTACACCACGGTCGGCAGCGTGCTCGACCTCGGCGACCCGTCACGCACCGGCGTGGGCGAGCCGCGCAAGGCGACCCTGGTGCTGGACTGGGGCAACGCCGACGACCGCGAGCGCGACCAGAAGACGCTTGAGCGCGAGGTCCGCCGGCGCCTGGCCGACCTGCCCGGCGTGCGCGTCAGCTATGCCAGCACCGAGCCCGGCGAGCTGCTGCAGCTGGTCCTGGCCGGCGACGACCCGCAGCGGCTGCAGGAGGCAGCGACCGCGCTGGAGCGCGACCTGCGCCAGGTCAAGGGACTGGGCAGCGTGACCTCCTCGGCCTCGCTGCTGCGCCCGGAGATCCAGATCGTGCCGGACCCGGCGCGTGCCGCCGACCTGGGCGTGTCGACCGCGGACATCGCCGAAGCAGCACGCATCGCCACCGCCGGCGACTACGAACAGCGCATGGCCAAGCTCAACCTGCCCGAGCGGCAGATCCCGATCCGGGTCGGTTTCGCCGAAGCCACGCTGTCCAACCCGGCGCTGATCGGCCAGCTGCGGGTCCCCGGACGCAACGGTCCGGTGCCACTGGCGGCGGTCGCGCAGATCCGCGACGGCAGCGGGCCGTCGCAGATCTCGCGCTACCAGCGCCAGCGCAACGTCACCCTGACCGCCGAACTCAACGGCCGCCCGCTGGGCGAGGTGATGGGCGAGGTCCAGGCCCTGCCCAGCCTGCAGACGCTGCCGGCCGGGGTGAGCTTCCTCAACACCGGCGATGCCGAGGTGTTCGTCGAACTGTTCCTCGGCTTCGCGGTGGCGATGGTCGCCGGCCTGGTCTGCATCTACATGGTGCTGTTGCTGCTGTTCAACCATGCGCTGATGCCGCTGACCATCCTGACCGCGGTGCCGCTGTGCGCGGGCGGTGCGTTCGGCGCGCTGCTGCTGACCCAGAACATGCTGTCGCTGCCGGCGCTGATCGGCCTGCTGATGCTGATCGGCATCGCCACCAAGAACTCGATCCTGCTGGTGGACTACGCGGTGATCGCCGAGGACGAGCACGGCCTGAGCCAGCACGATGCGCTGGTCGACGCCTGCCGCAAGCGCGCCCAGCCGGTGATCATGACCACGCTGGCGATGGGCGCCGGCATGATGCCGATCGCGCTGGGCTTCGCCGGCGATTCCAGCTTCCGCGCGCCGATGGCGATCGCGGTGATCGGCGGCCTGCTCACCTCGACCCTGCTGAGCCTGATCGTGATCCCGGCCGCGTTCACCGTCGTCGACGACCTGGGCCACTGGATGACGCGGCGCTTCAGACGCAGGCCGGTGCCTGCGGACGGCACGCACTGAGATCGCATCGGCACCGCTGCCGTGGACGCCACGGCAGCGGACGCGGCGCTGCGGCCCCGATCAGCGCCGCAGCGCCGCGGTGACCCGCTGCATCCAGGCGGCGGCCTCGCCCTCCAGCAGCGGCAGCAGGCGTGCGCGCACCTGTGCGTGATACGCGTCGATCCATTCGATTTCGTCGGCGTCGAGCAGCGCTACGTCGATGCAGCGCAGGTCGAGCGGGCACAGGGTCAGCGTCTCGAAGCGCAGGAAGTCGCCGAAGCCGGCCTCGCCCGCCGGCACGGCCAGCACCAGGTTCTCCCAGCGCACGCCCCACTGGCCGTCGCGGTACAGGCCCGGCTCGACCGAGGTGACCATGCCGGCGCGCATCGCGGTATCGGCATGCGCGTCGCCGCGGTACGAAAAGCTCTGCGGCCCTTCGTGCACGTTGAGGAACCAGCCCACGCCGTGGCCGGTGCCGTGGCCGTAGTCCAGCCCATGCTTCCACAGCGGCGCACGCGCGATCGCATCGAGCAGCGGCGCACGGATGCCGTCCGGAAAGTGCGCGGACGACAAGGCGATCATGCCCTTGAGCACCCGCGTGCTGTCCTGCCGCTGCTGCGGCGTCGGCATGCCGACGGCGACCATGCGGGTGATGTCGGTGGTGCCGCCGTGGTACTGCCCGCCGGAGTCGACCAGCAGCAGGCCGTCGCCGGCGATCGCGGCGTGATGCCCGGGCGTTGCGCGGTAATGCGGCATCGCACCGTTGCCGTTGAAGCCGGCGATGGTGGCGAAGCTGGGGCCGACGTAGCCGGGCTGGCGTGCGCGCTCGGCGGCCAGCAGCGTGTCGATGTCCAGTTCGGTGAGCGCGGCGCGGTCGGCCAGCAGCGCATCGAGCCGGCACAGCGCACGGCACAGCGCGGCACCGTCGTGTTCCATCGTGGTCCGCAGCGCGGCGATCTCGGCCGGGCTCTTCACTGCCTTCAGCAGCTGCGAGGGATTGGTCGCCTCGACCAGCGCCACGCCGTCGGCGCAGTGCTGCAGCAGGCCGGCCGTGGTCCGCACCGGGTCGACCAGCAGCCGCGTGCTGGCCGGCAGCGCCGACAGCGCCGCCTCGATGCCGGCATAGGCCATCGGCACGACGCCATCGGCACGCAGCGCCGCGTCGATCGGCGGCGTCAGGCGCGCGGCGTCGACGTACAGCCAGGCCTGCTCCGGCCCGATCAGCAGATGCGCCAGGAACACCGGGTTGTAGTCCACGTCGGCGCCACGCAGGCCGAGCAGCCAGGCGATGTCGTCCAGGCTCGACAGCAGGTGCCAGCCAGTGCCGCGCAGCTGCATGCGCTCGCGCACCCAGGCCAGGCGGCGCGCGCGGTCGTGGCCCTGCACGCCATCGGGCAGCGCCAGCAGCGGCGTGGACGGACGCGTCGGACGCGTCTGCCAGACCGCATCGACCAGGTCCAGCGCGGTCTCCAGCTGCAGGCGGTGGCGCGTGGCGGCCGCCTGCAACGGACCGAGCTCGCGCCGCGCCAGCACCTGTCCATCCACGGCGATGCGGCCACCGGCGCCAGCCAGGCCGCACATCCAGTCGATCCACACCGGCGCGCGCGAGGCCGGCAGCTCGATCACGGCGATGCCGCTGCCGTCGAGCTGGCGCTGCGCCAGCGCCGTGTAGCGGCTGTCGACGAACAGCGCGGCCTGCTCCAGCCCGACCACCAGGGTGCCGGCCGAGCCGTCGAACCCGCTGAGCCAGGCACGCGCCTGCCAGCGCGGTGGCAGGTATTCGGACAGGTGCGGATCGGCGGTCGGCACCAGCAGCGCATCGATGCCGTGGTCGCGCATCGCCGCGCGCAGGCGCGCGATGCGGGTGGCGGGCGTATCGATGCCTGGCGCGCTCATGCGGACGTCGGACGGGTGGCGGGACGCAGATGCTAACGCGTCGGGCCGCGGCGCCCATGCCGGCACGTCATCCGGGCGCGGGCGCATCCCCGGCGGGCGGAAACCGCACAAGCGCGCGCACGCCGCCGCTGGGCGAGGCCGCGAGCACGAAGCCGGCGCCGTGGCGCGCGGCGATCTCGCGCACGATCGGCAGGCCCAGGCCGCAGCCGGCGCCGTCGTGCGCGCGGCGGTAGAAGCGCTCGACCACGCGCGGCCGTTCGTCCTCGGGAATGCCCGGGCCGTCGTCGTCCACGCACAGCACCACCGGCGCGGTCGCCAGCGACAGGGTGACCACGCCGGCGGGACGCCCGTAGCGCAGCGCGTTGTCGACCAGGTTGGCGACCAGCTCGCGCAGCAGCTGCGGATCGCCGTCGACCCACACGCCGGCATCGGGTCCGTCGTAGCCGAGATCGACGCCGCGCGCGATCGCATCGTCGGCGTGGCGTTCCAGCGCCTGCCGGCACAGCGCGGCCAGGTCGAGCCGCGCCATCGGCAGCGCATCGTCCGGCGAGGACTCGCTGCGGTTGAGCATCAGGATCTGGTGGGTGACGTGGCCGAGCCGCGCCAGGCCCTGCCCGACCCGCTGCAGCGCATCCTGGCGCGCGGGCCCCTCGGCCTCGCGCAGCGCGCTTTCCAGCTGCACCTGCAGCGCGGCC
Source organism: Xanthomonas sp. XNM01 (assembly GCF_014851915.1). Classification (GTDB taxonomy): domain Bacteria; phylum Pseudomonadota; class Gammaproteobacteria; order Xanthomonadales; family Xanthomonadaceae; genus Pseudoxanthomonas. The sequence goes on along the minus strand of NZ_JACVAP010000005.1, from coordinate 14,187 downwards.
AGCGGCGTGCGCAGCTGGTGCGCGGCGTTGGCGACGAAGCGCTGCTGCGCCTGCTGGGCCTGGGCCAGGTGGTCGATCAGCGCATTGAACGCGTCCACCGCCGGCAGCAGTTCGCGCGGCGTGTCGCGCGGATCCAGGCGCCCGCGCAGGCCGGTCGGCCCCTGCTCGGAGAGCCGGTGCGCGGCCTGGTTGGCCGCGCGCACCGCCGCACCGATGCCGAACCGCACCAGCAGGCCGGCCAGCAGGAACAGCGCGGCCTGCAGCGGGATGCTCGACAGCAGCAGCTTGCGCTCCAGCCGCTGCCGCTTCTGGCGGGTTTCGGCGACGCGGATGCTGGGGCCGCCGGCCTCCAGCTGCACCTGCACCACGCGCACGCTGCGGCCATCGACCACCGCGTCGTAATAGCGCCGCTCCAGGTGTCCGCCGGCTGCCGGCGCCGGCAGCGCGGCGGTGCCGAACACGCGCGCGCCGGCGCCATCGCGCACGTCGATGTAGATGCGGTCCACGCTGTCCCATTCCAGCATCCGCAGCAGCGCCGGCGCCGGCGTCCAGCCCGCTGCCGGGCCATCGGCGGGCAGCGCCTGCTGCAGCGACATCGCCGAATCCCACAGCCAGCGGTCGTGCACTTCCTCGGCGTAGTGGCGGGCCAGCGCGAACGAGCCGACCGCGCCCAGCGCCATCACCAGCAGCAGCGGCAGCCACAGCCGGCGCAGCAGCAGCGCACGCAGGCTGTCGGGACGCTCAAACCGCATCGGGGCCGCCGGATGCCCCGGCGACCGGTTCGAGCCGGTAGCCGAGGCCGCGCAGCGCGCGCACGCCCACGTCGGCCGCGGCCGCCTCGAGCTTGCGCCGCAGCCGGCTGATGTGGACCTCGATCACCGACAGGCCGGTATCGGCGTGCCAGTCGTACAGCGCGTCGTACAGCCGCTGCTTGGAGACCACCCGCCCGGGCTGCTGCATCAGCGCCCCCAGCAGGGCCAGCTCGCGCGCGGTCAGCTCCAGCCGCTGCGTGCCGACCCGCGCTTCGCGCGCGGCCGCATCGAACGCCAGCGCGCCGTACTGCACCAGCGGCGTGCCGCCGCCACCGCGCCGCACCAGCGCGCGCAGGCGCGCTTCCAGCTCACCCAATGCGAACGGCTTGGCCAGGTAGTCGTCGGCGCCGGAATCGAGACCGCGGATGCGGTCCTCCACGCCATCGCGCGCGGTCAGCAGCAGCACCGGCGCGGCGAGCCCGTCGCGGCGCAGCTGCGCCAGCAGGTCCAGGCCGTCGATGTCGGGCAGGCCGAGGTCGAGCACCAGCGCGTCGTAGCCGGTGATCGCCACCGCCGCCGCCGCACCACGGCCTTCGGCCAGGTGGTCGCAGGCGTGCCCGGCCTGGGCGAACGCGCGGCGCAGGCCGTTGGCCAGTTCCAGGTCGTCCTCGATCAGCAGGATCCGCATTGCAAGCTTCGCGCAAGGCACGGGAAAGTTTCAGGCAAGGGCGGCACCTTACCGTGCCGCAGATGAATTCCCCACGTCTGTTGCTGATGTGCGCGGCGCTGCTGGCGCCGTTGCCTGCCGCCGCATTGCGCCTGGCCGATGCCGAACGCCTGATGCTGGCCAACGATCCGGCGCTGACCGCCGCGCGCATCGAGCTGCGCGGCAGCCAGGGCGACCTGGTCGCCGCGGGCCGTCGCCCGGTCGCCGAACTCGCGCTGGGCACGTCCAAGTACAGCCGCATCGAAGGCCTCGGCCCCGGGCGCCTGCACGACAAACGGCTGGACAGCACCGCCGGCGTCGGCTGGACCTGGGAACGCGGCGGCAAGCGCCGGCTGCGCCTGCAGCAGGCCGGCGCGCTGCTCGACGCGGCCGCGCTCGACCTGGCCGATGCCGGACGCCTGCAGCGGCTGGCCCTGCGCGAGGCCTACTTCGGGCTGAAGGCGGCGCAGGAAACGCTGGCGGTGGCCGAGGCCGACCGCGCGCAGTCGGCCGAAGCGATGGCCGCGATCGCGCACCAGGTCCGGGTCGGCGCGGTGGCGGCGATCGAGCGCGACCGCCTGCAGGTCGAGGACCTGAAACTGGCCAGCGCGCAGCGCGCGGCGATGCTCGACCTGCTGGACGCGCAGCAGGCGCTGGCATTGCTGCTCGGCGAGGGGATCGACCCGCAGCAGCTGCAGGCCGAGGACCCATGGCCGCAGCCGCAGGCCTGGTCCGAGGCCGATACCGCCGCGGTGCTGGAACGGCGCGCCGACCTGCGCGCGGCCGCGCAGCGGGTCCAGGCCGCCGACAGCGGGCGGGCGCTGGCGCGCAGCCTGCGCAGGCGCGACATCGGCCTGGGCATCGAGGCCGAGCGCGAGCCGACCGACGTGGCCGGGTTGACCTGGGGCGTGTCGATCAGCGTGCCGCTGCATGGCCCGGGCCATTACCGCGGCGAGATCGTCCGTGCCGAGGCCGATTACGACCTGGCCGCGCTGGAGCAGCGCGTGGCGGTGGACGCGGCCACCCGCGAGCTGCAGCGGCTGCGCCAGGCGCTGCACCAGGCCGATGCGCGCCTGCGTGACTACGAGGACGCCCTGGCGCCCGCCGCGCAGGCCGCGCGCGAGGGCATGGAACTGGCTTACCGGCGCGGCGCCGCGTCGCTGACCGACCTGCTCGATGCGCGCCGCGCCGCACGCGAGGCCGACCTCGACCTGATCGAGGCGCGCGCCGCCCATGCGCTGGCACTGGCGCAGTGGCAGGCGGCGACCCGCACCACCGACACCGCAGACGAGAGCGTCCGATGATTCCTGATTCCCGCCGTCGGCCGCGCCAGATGCGGCCCCTCCTGCTGCTGGCCGGCAGCGCCCTGCTGCTGATGGCCGCGGCCTGCCAGCGTGCGCCGGAGGACGCGGTCGCCGCGCCGCGGATCGAGGGCGAGCGCATCGTGTTCGCGCCCGACAGCCCGCAGCTGGGCGTGCTGCACAGCGCGCCGGCCGCGCGCGATGCCGCCCCCGAGCTCGACCTGCCGGCGCGCCTGGCCTGGGACGACACCCGCACCGGCTACCTGCGCGCGGCCGTGCCGGGCGTGGTCGCCGCGATCGAGGCCGCGCCGGGCGACCGGGTCGAGGCCGGCCAGGTGCTGGCCTGGATCGCCTCGCCCGACTACGCCGGCCTGCGCGCCGACGGCATCCGCGGCGACGCCGAACTGCGGCAGGCGCGCAACGAACTGGCGCGCGTGCGCGAACTGCACGCGGCCGGGGTCGCCTCCGGGCGCGAACTGGACGAGGCGCGCACCGCGCTGGCCGCCGCCGAGGCCGAACACGGCCGCAGCGCCGCCGGACTGCGCGCGTTCGGTGGCGGCAGCGGCAACGACCCGCGCCTGCCGCTGCGCGCGCCGCTGGCCGGCACCGTGCTCGAACGCCGGCTCAGCCCCGGCATGACCGTCGGCCCGGACGACGAGGCGCCGCTGGTGGTGGTCGGCGATCCCGCCCGGCTGTGGCTGCTGGTCGACATTCCCGAACACCTGGCCGGCGCGGTCCAGGCCGGGATGCGCGTGCGCGTCGATGCCGGCGGCGAGCCGCTGCAGGCGACCCTGCAGCACGTGGCCGACCACATCGACCCGGAGCGGCGCGTGGTCGCCGCGCGCGCCGAGCTGGACAACGCCGCACGCCGGTTCAAGGCCGGGCAGCTGCTGCGCGCGCGGGTGACACTGGCGGACGATGCCGGCCTGGCCGTGCCCAGCCGCAGCCTGCTGCAGGCCGATGGCCGCCAGGTGGTGTTCGTCGAGGAGGCGCCGGGCCGCTACCGGCGCCAGCCGGTGCAGGCGCAGCTGCTGGCCGGTGGCCGCGCACGCATCGCCGCGGGCCTGGACGCCGATGCGCGCGTGGTGGTCGATGGCAGCCTGCTGCTGCAGCAGCTGCTCGACCAGGGCGGCACCGGCGGCGTCGACGACGCGCAGGGCGCGCCATGATCGATCGCCTGGTCGCCTACTGCCTGCGCCAGCCGGTCATGGTGATGATCGGCCTGCTGCTGTTCGTCGGCGCCTCGGCGCTGGCGTTCCGCGAGCTGCCGGTCGAAGCCTTCCCGGACGTCTCCGACACCCAGGTCACCGTGGTCACCCTGCATCCGGGCCGCGCCGCCGAGGAGGTCGAACGCGAGGTCACGATGCCGCTGGAGGTGGCGCTGACCGGCATCCCGCACGCGGTGCGCGTGTTCTCCCATACCCAGTTCGGGCTGTCGATGGTGATCATCACCTTCGACGACGGTGCCGACGACTACTTCGCCCGCGCCCAGGTGCTGGAGCGGCTGCAGGACGTGGACCTGCCCGATGGCGTGCATCCGGGCATCGAGGCGATGAGTTCGGCGGTCGGCGAGATCTACCGCTACGTGCTGCGCGGCGACCACCTGAGTTCGACCGAACTGCGCACGCTGCAGGAATGGGTGATGGAGCGGCAGCTGCGCACCGTGCCTGGCGTGGCCGACGTGGTCAGCTTCGGCGGCTGGCTGCGCACCTTCCAGGTCGCGCCCGACCTGGACCGGCTGCGCGGCGCCGGGATCGGGCTGGACGATTTCGTGCGCGCGCTCGAAGAAGGCAGCGCCAACGCCGGCGGCGGCTACGTCGAGGTCGGCCAGCAGCAGTACCTGGTGCGCGGCGTCGGCCTGATGCAGGACCCCGAAGAGATCGGCGCGGTGGTGGTGGCCGAACGCGGCGGCACGCCGGTGCTGGTGCGCGACCTGGCCACGGTGATCGACACCGGCCTGCCGCGCCAGGGCCTGGTCGGCCACGACGGCAACGACGACGCGGTCTACGGCATGGTGCGCATGCGCAAGGGCGAGAACCCGTCGCTGGTGCTCGATGCGCTGCACGCACGGATCGAACACATCCAGGCCACCGCGCTCCCGCCCGGGGTGACGATCGAGCCGTTCTACGACCGCTCGTGGCTGGTCTCGACCACGCTGCGCACGGTGTTCGGCAACCTGGTCGAAGGCGCGGTGCTGGTGTTCCTGGTGCTGTGGCTGTTCCTGTACAACGCACGCGCCGCGCTGATCGTGGCGGCGATGATGCCGCTGGCGCTGCTGTCCACGTTCCTGGGCCTGCACCTGTGGGGCGTGCCGGCCAACCTGCTGTCGCTGGGCGCGATGGACTTCGGCATCATCATCGACGGCGCGGTGATCGTGACCGAGCACATCGTCGCCCGGCTCGGCCTGCTGCCGCCCGGCGCCGACCGCGGCACGCGCCTGCGCACGGTGCTCGAGGCGACCCGCGAGGTCGGGCGGCCGACGTTCTTCTCGATGATCATCATCGTTGCCGCGCACATCCCGATCTTCACCCTGCAGCGGCACGAGGGCCGGATGTTCGCGCCGATGGCGTTCTCGGTGACCTCGGCGCTGATCGGCGCGCTGATCCTGGCGCTCACCGTGGTGCCGCTGCTGTGCTACTGGTGGCTGGGGCGGCGCAAGCGGGCCGAACGCGAGAACCCGGTGATGACGCGGCTGACCGGCTGGTACCGGCCGGTGCTGCTGTGGGCGCTGGTGCGGCCGCGGCGGGTGGTCGGCGTGGCGCTGGCGCTGCTGGTGCTCACGCTGGGCCTGGGCACGCGCCTGGGCACCGAGTTCCTGCCGGAACTGGACGAGGGCTCGATCTGGCTGACCGCCACGCTCGATCCCAGCGTCAGCCTGGGCGAGGCGCAGGCGCAGGCCTCGCGGATCCGCGCGATCGTGCGCGAATTCCCCGAGGTGCAGACCATCGTCTCCCAGCTCGGCCGGCCCGAGGACGGCTCCGACGCCAAGGGCGCCAACCAGATCGAGTCGCTGGTGGCGCTGCATCCGGAGAAGGAGTGGACCCGCGGCATCGGCAAGCCGCTGCTGGTGCGGCAGATCCAGGACGCGCTGGAATCGCGCATCCCCGGCCCGGAGTTCTCGATCTCGCAGCCGGTGCGCGACAACATCCTGGAGGGCATCTCGCAGATCAAGGGCCAGATCGTGATCAAGATCGGCGGCGACGACCTGGCCCAGCTGGACCGGCTGTCGCAGCAGGTGCTTGCCGAGGTGCGCGGCGTGGACGGCGTGGAAAGCGCCTTCATCGACCGCGAGGGCAGCCTGCCGCAGCTGCGCATCGACATCGACCGCGAACGCGCGGCGCGTTACGGCCTGAGCATGAAGGCGATCGACGAGGTGATCGAGACCGCGATCGGCGGGCGCGAGGTCGGCGAGTTCTGGGAAGGCGAACGCCGCTTCCCGATCACCGTGCGCCTGGCCGACGCCGACCGCGAACTGCAGCGGCTGGCGACGGTGCCGGTGGACCTGGGCGACGGCCGCAGGGTGACCCTGGGCGACGTGGCCACCCTGCGCACCACCAGCGGCGCGATCAACATCTCGCGCGACAACGGCCAGCGGGTGCGGGCGGTGAGCATCTTCATCGCCGGCCGCGACATGGGCAGCGTGGTCGCCGAGATGCAGCAGCGCGTGGAGGCGACGGTGGCCCTGCCGCAGGGCTACGAGGTGGTGTGGTCGGGCGAGTTCGAGAACCAGCAGCGCGCGATGACGCGCCTGGCCTGGGTGGTGCCGCTGTCGGTGCTGCTGATCTTCGTGCTGCTGTTCGACGCGTTCAAGAACGTCACCAGCGCCGCGCTGATCATCGTCAACGTGCCGTTCGCGCTGATCGGCGGCATCCTCGCGCTGCTGCTGACCGGCACGCCGCTGTCGGTGTCGGCGGCGATCGGCTTCATCGCGCTGTTCGGCCAGGCGGTGCTCAACGGCGTGGTGATGCTGACCCGCTTCGGCCAGCTCCGCGAGGCCGGCATGCCGCTGTACGAGGCGGTGGTGGAAGGCGCACTGCAGCGCCTGCGCACGGTGCTGATGACCGCGTTGCTGGCGATGTTCGGCCTGGTGCCGATGGCGACCTCGACCGCGATCGGCGCCGAGACCCAGAAGCCGCTGGCGATCGTGGTGATCGGCGGGCTGGTCTCGGCGATGCTGCTGACCCTGGTGGTGCTGCCGGTGCTGTACTACCGGGTGATGGCGCGGCGCGAGCGCCGCGGCGCGCCGGTGATCGCGACCGCATGAGCCGGCACCGCCCACGGCCGGCGGCCGCGGGCGGGCGATGGCGGGTTCAGCGGCGGACCAGTTCGACCCGGCGATTCTTCGCCCGGCCGTCCTCGCTGGCGTTGTCGGCGACCGGCTTGTCCGCACCGAAGCCGACGGCCGCCAGCCGGTCCGCGGCGATGCCCTTGCCGGTCAGCACGGCCACCACCGACCGCGCACGCGCCTGCGACAGGCTGCGGTTGTGCGCGGCCGCGCCGCTGTCGTCGGTATGGCCCTCGATCGACAGCGACAGCGCCGGGTCCTGCTGCAACAGCGCCAGCACCTGGTCCAGCTGCGGCTGCGAGTCGGGCAGGATGTCGGCCTTGTCCACCGCGAAGTTGACCTGGATGGCGACGCGGCCGGCGGCATCGAGCTGGGCCTTGAGCGCCTCTGCCGGCAGCAGGCCGGCGGTCTGCACGAAGCCCTGGCGCTCGGCCACCACGTAGCCGGCGCTCATGTAGCCCAGGTTGGCATGCACCCAGACCTGGCGGCCATCGGCCAGGTCGGCGCGGTAGACGCGGACCTCGTCCTCATGCCAGCTGAAGCCGGCGGCGTGGCTGTAGTTCTGCTTGACCGACTCGTCGACGCTGTCCGATGCCTCCTTCGGGATCCGGCCTGCGAACACCAGCGTGCCGCCGGCCTCGGCCATCGTCGCCTCCAGGTTGCGCCGGACCTCGTGCAGCGAGTACGCGTCGTCGTCCTTGCCGAAATCCAGTTCATAGGTGCGGCCCTCGACCTGCTCGAACGCGCTGCCGGTCCAGAACGGGAACATGTCGTAGTCGCGCGACTTCGGCCGGTTGCGTTCGCGGTAACCGGCCGGTATCGCCAGGTGCGGGAACGCCGGCGACCAGCGCGCGGTCGGCTCGAACGGGATCTGCTCGACCACCGCCATGCCGGCGCTGCGGCTGTCGTAGGAAATCTGGAACCAGATGCTGCGGTCGGCGAGGCGGATCACGTGGACCTGGGTCGGCGTGGTCGCGCTCATGTTGACCGCGTCGATGAAGCCGCCGCCGATCTCGTCCTCCAGCTGCGGGCCGTAGTAGATGTTGCGGTTGAGCGGGCCGTCGAACACCTGCACCGCCCCGGCCTGCTTCAGCACGGCCTCCAGGTTGCGCCGCAGTTCCAGCCCCGAGTATTCCTTGTCGCGGTTGTTGCGCTCCACGCTGATGTGGGCGGACCAGCTGCGGCCCTCGACCCAGTGCACGCCGTCGCCGAGGCGGAACGGAAAGCGCGCCCATGCGCGCAGGTGCGCGCGGTTGATCGGCGCATAGCCGGCCGGCAGCGCGATCACCGGCAGCGCGCCGAGCGTCTGCGTGCTCAGCGGCACGCTGTCCAGATCGAACGCAAGCTCCGGCACCGGCTGTCCGTCCCGGTCCTGCAGGCCGGCGGGCGCGTCCGGTGCGGCGGGCACAGGCGCCGCGGCATCCGTATCGGGCGCGGCAGGCGCGGCCTCGTCCTGGGGGGCATCGGCCGCAGGCGCCGCATCCGTCGGTGCCGTATCGGCTCCCTTGTCGCCACAGGCCGACAACGCCAGCAGCAATGCACTTCCGATCATCCAGTCACGCACACGCATCCGTTCGCTCCCGTCCTGGCCGGGGATCCGGCCGCGGGCCGAGCCTACCCGATGCCGGCGACCGGAGGCGTGGCGGGCGGCACGCTTCCACCATCGCCGTCGGACATGTCGGCCCAGGCCGCCGCGAGACCTTCCCGGTAACTGGGGAACCTCGGCACCCAGCCCAGCCGCTGCCGCGCATGGCGGCTGTCGATGCGCTTGCTGCCGGCGTAGAAGCGGCGCAGGGCCGGCGAGACCTGCGGATCGTCCTCGGCCAGTGCCGGCGGCATCGGCAGGCCGGACAGCGCAGCGGCATGTTCCAGCACCGCGCGCTGCGTGGCCGGGTGGCCATCGGCCAGCGGCCAGACGTGGGGTCCGGCGGGCAGGCCGGCGGCCAGGGCGGCCAGCACCGCGGCGACGATGTCGTCGACGTGGATGCGGTTGAACAGCACGTCCGGCCGGTCCAGCCAGCGCGCGCGGCCCTGTGCCAGCTGCACCAGCGCGTTGCGGCCGGGACCGTAGATGCCGGCCAGGCGGAACAGGTGCAGCGGCACCGCCTGCGCGGCAGCCAGCGCGCGCCACTGCGCCTCGGCCGCCAGCCGCGCGCGGGCGGTGGCGTCGGTGCCATCGGCCGGCGTGTCGGCATCGACGCTGCCGCCATCGCGGCCGGCGTACACCGCCGTCGAGGACAGGTAGCCGAGCCAGCGCAGCCGCGGCAGCGCGATGCCCGATGCGGCAAGGAAGCGTGCCGCCGGATCGCCATCGGCATCGGGCGGGATCGAGGACAGGAGCACGAGCGCCTGCGCGGCGGCCTGGCGCAGCGCATGGCGGTCGTCGGCCGGGAACGGCAGCCGCGCGATGCCGTCGTCCGGTGGTACCGCCGCGACCGCGCGCGTGGTGCCGGTGCAGGGCACGCCGGCGGCCACCAGCGCCGCGGCGATCCGCCGGGCGGTATAGCCCAGGCCGAAGACCAGCACCGGGCCGCTCGCGGCGGCGGCGGTGTTCACCGCGCCGCCAGCGTCGCCTGGTAGCACTGCAGGTGCACCCAGGCCGCCTGCAGCAGCGGATGCGGCAGTCCGGCCGCGGCCGCACGCGCGACCATGTCGCCGACGATGTGCGCCGCCTCGACCCGCGCGCCGGCCTCCAGGTCGCGCAGCATCGAGGCCTTCACGTCCGAACCGGGCTGGGTCAGCCCGGCGCGCGCGGCCTCGCGCGCCGCGTCGCCGACCGGCGTGCCGGCGGCGGCGGCGATCGCCAGGCATTCGTCGTGCAGCGCGGCCATCAGCGCGGCACCGCCGGCGCTCGCGACGATGCTGCCGACGCTGGCGCGCATCAGGCAGGTGCCGGCGGCCAGCGTCGCCAGGAAGCTGAACTTGTTCCACTGCTCCTGCGCGATCGAGGCACTGGCCTTGTGGTCGATGCCGGCCTGCGCGCACAGCGCGGCGAAGGACGCGACGCGTGCACTGTCGCCGCCATCGCGCTCGCCGAAGGTGATCGAGGCCGGGCGGCCCAGGTGCAGCACGGTGCCGTCCTCGCCCTTGGCCGCACTGATGAAGCACAGCCCGCGGAGCACCTGCGCGCGGCCGAAGCGCGCATCCAGCGCCGCGTAGTGCAGCAGCCCGTTGAGGATCGGCAGCACCGTGGTGCCCGGGCCGACCGCCGGCGCGATCGCGTCGATCGAGCTGTCCAGGTCGTAGGCCTTGCAGGACAGGATCACCAGATCGAACGGCCGCGCCTGCGCCAGCGCCGGCAGCGCGTCGGCGGTGACGTGCGCGACCGGGAACGCGGCATCGCCGAGCGGGCTGCGCAGGCGCAGGCCGTCGGCGGCGAGCTGGGCCGCGCGCGCCGGGCGTACCAGGAAGGTGACGTCGGCGCCGTGCTGGGCCAGGCGTCCGCCGAAGTAACCGCCGGTGCCGCCGGCGCCAAGGATCAGGATGCGCATCAGGGTGTCCTCGTTGCGGGTCGTCGGCCGCGCGGACCGCACGGCCGTGTCAGTCGCGTTCGGCGAAGTTGCCGGTGTAGCCGAGCAGCAGGGTGCGTCGCGTCCGCACCGCCGTGGCCAGCGCCTGCCAGGCCTGCTCGCTGCCGGCCGGGCCGTAGACCAGCCGCAGGTCGGCGACCAGGGCGTCCGCCGCCGCGGCGGCCAGCGGCTGCGCCCCGACGAAGCCCAGCCACGAAGCACCGATGCCGAACAGCCGGTAGCCGTGCGCGTCCTGCAGGCGGCGCGCCAGCGCGTGGTTCTGGAAGATGTCCCAGTCGAAGCGGAAGTAGCCGTTGGGCAGGCCGGCGATGAGCAGGTCGTCGCGCGCCACCGGCACGCGCAGCACATGCACCTCGTCGTCCAGCACGGCATCGGGCGCCGCATTCATCGCCGCCAGTGCGTCGATGTCGGCGTCGTTGCATTCGAGCGTGCCGGCCAGCGCGGTCCAGTCGACGCGATGCGCGTCCGCGTCCAGCACCGCGGCGACGTGCGCCAGCCGGTGCAGCGCACGCGCATGCTCGGCGGCCGGGCTCTCGTCCTCGACGTCATGCTCTTCAAGGTAAATCCTGTCGTCCATCGACGCGTGCATGCTGGTGTAGCCGCACTGGCCGAGGTCGTCGAGCGTGCATAGCACGCGCAGCGCGGGGTCGGCGGCGCGCTGCTGCTCGAGGAAGACCAGCAGCGCCTCCAGCGAGGGAATGCCGGTCAGCTGCAGCGCGGCCAGTGCGTTCACCGCACGGAACGGCTGGATCTGTCCGGGCGCGATCGCCTCGATGCGCATCATGCGGGCTCCTGCTTCAGCTGCGCAGGCCGACGCCACGCCGCAGCAACCACAGCGCCAGCGTGCTGAGCAGCGCTACGAAGCCCAGCATCAGCGCATAGGCCACCCATATCGGCACGTCGCTGGTGCCGAGCAGGCCGTAGCGGAACGCGTTGACCATGTAGAACACCGGGTTGGCGTGGGTGGCCGCCTCGGCCCAGGGCGGCAGCAGCTTCACCGAATAGAACACGCCGCCCAGGTAGGTCAGCGGGGTCAGGATGAAGGTCGGCACGATCGCCACGTCGTCGAACTTCTTGGCGTAGACCGCGTTGACGAAGCCGGCCAGCGAGAAGATCGTCGCGCCCAGCAGCACCGTGGTCAGGGTCACCAGCGGATGCGGGATGCGCACGGGCGTGAAGCACATCGCGATGGCCAGCACGATCACGCCGACCATCAGCCCGCGCAGCACCGCGCCGGCCACGTAGCCCCACAGGATCACCCAGTTCGGCATCGGGCTGACCAGCAGCTCCTCGACGTGGCGGCCGAACTTGGCGCCGAAGAACGAGGAGCTGATGTTGCCGTAGCTGTTCTGGATCACGCTCATCATCACCAGGCCCGGCACGATGAACTGCATGTAGCTGTAGCCGTCCATCTGCCGGATCTGCGAGCCGATCAGGCCGCCGAAGATCAGGAAGTACAGGGTCATCGTGATCGCCGGCGGCACCAGGGTCTGGCCCCAGATGCGCAGGATGCGCGAGACCTCGCGGCGCACGATGGTGCCCAGCGCGACCCAGTTGCGGGCGGTGTTGGACGGGCCGCTCATGCCTTGCTCTCCTGCTGCCCGGTCATGCGCACGAACAGTTCCTCCAGCCGGTTGCTCTTGGTGCGCATCGAGCGCACCCGGATGCCGGACGCATCCAGCGCGGCGAACACGCGGTTCAGATCCATCGCCCGCGGCATGTCCAGGTCCAGGGTGTGGCCGTCGATCACGCTCAGGGTGGCGCCCTCGATCGCCGGCAGCTGCGCCGGCAGGTCGCCGTCGATGTCGAACAGGAAGCCCTCGACGTCGAGCTGGGCCAGCAGCGCGCGCATCGGGCCCTGCTGCACGATCGTGCCGCGGTCGATGATCGCCAGGTTGCGGCACAGGCTCTCGGCTTCTTCCAGGTAGTGCGTGGTCAGGATGATCGTGGTGCCGGCGGCGTTGATCTCCTTCAGCACCCGCCACATGTCGCGGCGGATCTCGATGTCCACGCCGGCGGTCGGCTCGTCCAGGATCAGCAGCCGCGGCGAGGTCATCATCGCGCGGGCGATCATCAGCCGGCGTTTCATGCCGCCGGACAGGGTCCGGCTCATCACGTTGGCCTTGTCCCACAGGTGGGCGCGGCGCAGCTCGGTCTCGGCCAGGGCCAGCGCCTGCTCGCGCGGCACGCCGTAGAAGCCGGCGTAGTTGACCAGGATGTCGATGGGCTTTTCGAACAGGTTGAAGTTGATCTCCTGAGGCACCAGGCCGATCAGGCGCATCGCGTCGCTGCGCCGGGCGACCAGGTCGGTGCCGAACACCTCGACCGTGCCCTCGGACAGGTTCACCAGCGAGCTGACGATGCCGATCAGGGTCGACTTGCCGGCGCCGTTGGGGCCGAGCAGGGCGAAGAAATCGCCGGGCAGCACGTCCAGCGACACGCCCCGCAGGGCCTGCACGCCGTTGTCGTAGGTCTTGCGCAGTTCGCGCACGCGCAGCGCCGGGGGCGCCGCTTCGGTTACCGCGGAATTCATGGGGGCCTTCGCGCCGGGGCACGGCGCCGGATGGAGCTGCCGGTATTATAGGTGCCCGCCGCGACCCACCCCGGCGACACTCCGTTGCGAAACCGCCCCCGTGCCCGTCCAGTTCCCGCTCCGCCTCGTCGACCGCCGCATGCTGGCGCCCTCCATCGGCCACTACACGCTGGCGCGCGACGACGGCCAGCCGCTGGACTTCGCCCCCGGCCAGTTCATCCAGGTCCATTTCGACTACGCCGACGGCACCCCGACCAGGCGCAGCTACTCGCTGGCGACCCTGCACGACCACGCGCTGGGCCCGGGCGAGGCGGTGGAGATCGCGGTCAGCTTCGTCCCCGGCGGCGCGGCCACCGCGCTGTTCGAAGGGCTGTCCATCGGCGACCATGTCCAGGCCAGCGGCCCGTTCGGCCGCTTCTGCCTGCAGCCCAACGACCGCAACCGCCGCTACCTGCTGATCGCCACCGGCACCGGCGTGACCCCGTACCGCTCCATGCTGCCGCTGCTGGAGAAGGCGATGGCCGGGCGCGGGATCGAGGTCGTGCTGCTGTTCGGCGCGCGCACCCCGGCCGAGCTGCTGTACGGCGACGAGTTCCGCGCCTTCGCCGACGCGCATCCGGGCTTCCGCTTCGTGCCCTGCTTCTCGCGCGAGCTGCCGGCCACCGGTTCGGCGCACGCGCATGCCGACGTGCGCCATGGCTACGTGCAGCAGCACCTGGCCGAGTTCGCGCCCGATGCGGCCGGCGACATCGCCTACCTGTGCGGCAACCCGGCGATGGTCGACACCTGTTTCGAGACCCTTCGCGCGGCGGGGTTCGGACCGGCTGCGATCCGGCGCGAGAAGTACGTCAGCAGCAAGTAAGGCTTCGCGCCGGATCCCCGGCCACGTGCAGCGCACGCGGCGCGCGGCGGTCATGCGAGCCGGTGGCTCGCCAGCATGCCCGCCTTGCCCAGCGCGAGAAGTACGTCAGCAGCAAGTAAGGCTTCGCGCCGGATCCCCGGCCACGTGCAGCGCACGCGGCGCGCGGCGGTCATGCGAGCCGGTGGCTCGCCAGCATGCCCGCCTTGCCCAGCGCGAGA
>NZ_JACVAP010000004.1 GCF_014851915.1 Xanthomonas sp. XNM01 | reverse complement strand
GGTTGGAGACGGCCGAGGGCGCGCCGGTGCCGGCGCTGTTGGTCGCGGTCACGGTGAAGGTGTAGCTGGTCCCCGGCGCCAGGCCGCTGACGGTGATCGGCGATGCGCTGCCGGTACCGCTCAGTCCACCCGGACTGGAGGTGACGGTATAGGACGTGATCGCCTCACCACCCGTGTTGGATGGCGCGGTGAACGACACCGCGACCTGGCCGGCGCCGATCACCGTGGCCGTGCCGATGACCGGTGCGCCCGGCAGCACCGCGTTGACGGTGAAGCTGCGGCTGACCTGGCTTGCCGCCAGGTAGCTGCCGTTGCCGGGCTGGTCTGCATTGATGGTGCAGGTGCCGGCGGTGACGAAGGTCAGCACGCCGCCGGAGGTGACCGTGCACACGCCGGTCGTGGACGAGGTGAACGTCGGGGTCAGGCCGGAGTCGGAGGTCGCGGTCAGGGTCGGGGTGGTGCCGAAGTTCTGCGCACCGGGATTGACGAACGTGATCGTCTGCGTGGCTGCGGGCGTGACCGGGTTGGAGGCCGACGAGGCCGGGCCGGTGCCAGCGACGTTGTCGGCGGTGACGGTGAACGTATAGGTCTGGCCGTTGGTCAGGCCGGTCACCACGATCGGCGAGGACGCGCCATTGACCGGCGCCACATCGGCCGGGCTGACGGTCACCGTGTAACCGGTGATGGTGGTGCCACCGGTGTCGACCGGCGCAGTGAACGCCACGCTGGCCTGCCCGTCGTCAGCGGTGGCCGTGCCGATGGTCGGCGCGTCGGGCACGATCGGGGTGACCGTGAAAGAGCGGGGGACCTGGGGCGCCGGCAGGTAGGCGCTGTTACCGGCCTGATTGGCATTGATGGTGCAGGTGCCGGCCGTGACGAAGGTCAGGATGCCGCCGGGGGTGACCGTGCACACGGCGGTGGTCGAAGAGGTGAACGCCACCGTCAGGCCGGAGGTGGACGAGGCGCCACCGCCCAGGATCGACAGGTCCGGTGCGGTGCCGTAGCTCTGCGCCCCCGGATTGGCGAAAGTGATGATCTGCGGCGAGGCCGGCGTGATGCTGTTGGACACGCCCGAGGGTCCACCGATACCTGCACTGTTGGTGGCGGTCACGGTGAAGGTGTACGACACCCCGTTGGTCAGCCCGGTCACCGTGATCGGCGAGCCGGCACCTGTGCCGGTGAACCCGCCCGGATTGGCGGTCGCCGTATACCCGATGATCGCCGCTCCGCCGTTGGACGCCGGCGCGGTGAAGCTCACATCCGCCTGGCTGTCGCCGGCCACGGCCGTGCCGATGGTCGGCGCACCCGGCACGATGGCATTGACGCTGAACGTCTGGGAGACCGTGGGAGCCGCGTTGGTCGCGCTGTTGCCGGCCTGGTCGGCGTCGACGGAACAGGTGCCGGCAGTGGCGAAGGTCAGTTCCCCGCCGGAAGTGATCGTGCACACGCCCGTGGTGGACGAACTGAAGGTCACCGCCAGTCCCGAGGTTGACGTCGCAGCCAAGGTCGGGCTGGTGCCGAAGTTCTGTGTGCCGGGGTTGGTGAAGGTGATGGTCTGGTTGCCCTTGGGCGTGGCGCTGCCCGAAGCCCCCGATGCGGTGCTGGTGCCGACCGCATTGGTCGCGGTCACGGTGAAGGTATAGGCCGTGCCGTTGGTCAGCCCGGTCACGGTGATCGGCGAGGTGGTGAAGCCGTTGCCGCCGGCGGTAATGCCCCCCGGGTTGGAGGTCACCGTGTAGCCGGTGATCGCCGAGCCGCCGTTGTTGACCGGCGCGGTGAACGCCACCGATACGAGGCCGTCGCCGGCCGTGGCGGCGCCGATGGTCGGTGCCGCCGGAGCGGACAGAACCTGCATGTAGCCCGATCCTGCAGTCTGCGTACCGCCATGCCCGTCGTTGGCGGTCACCACAACCCGCAGGTACTTGTGGGCGTCGCTGCTGGTCAACACATAGCTGACGCTCGTGGCACCGGCGATCGCCTCCGGGTTGGTGCCGACCGCGTCGTCCGCCCGATACCACTGGTACGAGTAGGTCCGTCCGTCGCCGTCCGGGTCGCTCCAGGTGCCATTGGTGGTGGACAGCGCGTTGCCCACGCTGGCGGTGCCGCTGATGCTCGGCGCGACGCTGTTGACCGGCGCCGAGTTGAGTACCTCCCTGAATGCGGAACTTGCACTCGAGGTGCCGCCCTGGCCGTCGTTGGCCGTCACCGTCACCCGCAGGTACTTGTGGGCGTCGCTGGTGGTCAGTGTGTAGTTCGCGCTGCTGGCACCTGCGATCGCCGCCAGGTTGGTGCCGCCGGCGTCATCGGCCCGGTACCACTGGTAGGAATAGGTACGTCCGTCGCCGTCCGGGTCGTTCCAGGTGCCATTGCTGGTGGAAAACGCATTGCCCACGGTGGCGGTGCCGCTGATGCTGGGCGCGGTGCTGTTGACCGGTGCCGAGTTCATGATCTGGGTATATGCCGAGGTGGCGGACTGGGTGCCGCCGTTGCCGTCGCTGGCCGTGACCACCACCTGGACGAACTTGTGCGCATCGCTGGTCGTCAGCGTATAGCTGGCGCCGGTGGCGCCCGCGATCAAGGCGCGATTGGCCCCGCCCGCATTGTCAGCCCGGTACCACTGGTAGCTGTAGGTCAGCGGGTCGCCGTCGGGATCGCTCCAGGTACCCGAGGTGGCTGAAAGCGCATTGCCCGTGGCGGCCGTCCCGCTGATGCCCGGCGCAACGTTGTTCACCGGCGCGTTGTTGGAAGCACCCATGCAAACGTCGTACTTGGCCTGGCAGACAGCGAAGCTGTTGCCGGCTTTGCCTAGAACCTGGCTCAATCCATTCCAGACGTAGCACCAGTTTCCGCCGCCCATATCCCAAGTGAAAGTGACATAGGACGCCGGACGTGCAGGATTGGCGCAAGTGACCAGGCCGCTGCCCCCCGGAAACGCCGCGAATTCCTTCCTGCCCTCGAAATTCTCGCCCGACTCCCCGGCCCTGCTCGCACCTGCCGGCGACAGCAGCCCCTGTCCGGCGAGGAATGCCAGTGCATCGGCCGCCGGCCCGGATTGCTGGGGCTCCTCCTTGGTGCGCGCCGGACCGAACGCGGCGAAGGGATTGGCCTGGACCGGACGCGGCACCGTCTGCGTCGTGTCCGCCGCGGGCGCGTCCACCGGCTTGACCGCCACCACCGCCCGTGCGCTGCGGCCGCGCGAGACCGAACTGCTGCGCACCGAGGCGAAGCCCGGCTGGGCCAGCAGCAGCGCAGGCAGCAGCGCCTTGAGGGTGGTCTTTTTCAGGAGGCTGTTCATCAGGTGGACCTGGCGGAAATGAGGTCACCAGCAGGGGCTGCCAGTGGCGGGAAGCTGAAGTGGTTGCGCATCCGCGGATGCGACGGTTCGATCAGTTCGGGAAAGTGGCAGCCCGGCAGTACGGCCACGTCGTAGATCTGGTCGACGTTGCCGGTGAAGCTGAGCGTGGCCGCCACCTGCAGGGTGTCCAGGTTGAACACCCAGATGCCGGAGAACGTGTCGCCGTGCCTGTCGGCCAGCGGTGCAGTGGCGGTCACGTCGCTGCGCCGCACCTTGGACAGGCCGACGAACAGCAGCGGGCCATGGAAATCCATGCCGCGGGTGAACCCGGGCAGCTCGGCCAGCACCTCGTTGCGGCCGCTGGCCGGGTCGAAGCGGCAGAGCTGGCCTTCACCGGAATTGCAGTAATAGACATGGCCGCGATACCAGCGCGGCGAATGCGGCATCGCCAGACCGCGCAACAGGATCGCGTTGCGCTGCACATCCATCAGGGTGCCGTCGAAGCGCTCGCCCCTGCGCCACATGCCGGCCTGGTCGGCGGTCGAGAACGTGGTCACGTAGGCCGGCCGGCCGTCGCGCAGGGTCATCCCGTTGAGATGACAGCGGTCCTCGGGCACCAGTTCGGAAATGAAGTGCGGCTTCCAGCGCGGGACGAAGCTGGCATCCGGACTGAGCGTGCACAGGCAGGAGAAGCTGGAGTTGACCGCCCACAGCCCTTCATCGCCCCAGTCGATGTCGTGGATGTTGATCATCCCGGTGTAGTGCGCACTGCGGCTGATGAAGCAGGCATCGACCCGTGCATCCACCGGCGCCATCTGCGCGCGCTCGAAGGCTTCCCAGCGCGCGCGCTCCGCCTCCAGCCGTGCACGCTGGACGTCATCGAGTCTATCGTCGACAGGTGGCGCGGCAGCGTCGGCATCGGCTGGCGCGTCGCCCGCCGCCTCCTTCGGCCGGATCCGGGGTGCGGTGATGTCCTGCTCGATCGGCGGCAGCGGCTGCTTGATCTGCGCCAGCAGGCCGTCCTCGCGCTGGAACTTCAGTACCTGGGTGAAGATGCCCAGGGTGAGGCTGTCACGCGTCACCGTCAGCCCCATCGGCCGCGGGAAACTCTTGTAGTTGACGTCCAGCTGGCCGCCAGCGCTGCGTACCAGCATCAGCCGGCCGGCCTGGTAGGAGGTGAAGGCCAGCGCGATATCCAGCCGCTCCAGCAGAACAGGCAGGTTGGACGAGTGCTCGGCGCTGAAATCCATTTCCATGGAGCCGGTATCGGCCGCGCGGGCCGTTTCTTCTGCCACGGAGGGTGGTTTGCCTGAGGTCGCCATCAGGGCGCTGCCTCCGACGACGTCTCCGCCCGCACAAGTGCCTGGACCGCCCGCAGATCCGGCCGCGCGCCGCGCCCGACCTCGCGTGCCAGTACCGCACTTACATGAGCGGCCGCGGCGGAGGTACCGGTAAAGCTGCCATAGGCCTGTCCGGGCAGGGTGCTGGTAAAGCGGGCAGGCGCATGCAGATCGACGCAGGGGCCGTGGTTCGAATATCGCAGCGTGCGCCCGTCCGGCCCGCGTGCGCCCACCAGCCAGGCGCCGGGAACGGCTGCAAGCGCATTGAGGCGGCAGGCGTCGCCATGTGCGTTGCCCGCGGCAACCACCAGGTACGGAGGCTGCGCATCGCGCTGCCAGTCGGACAGCAGGGCGTAGACCGGCTCGGGCAGCCAGGCCAGCGTCCAGCTGGCATTGACGATGTCGGCCCGCATCATCCGCGCGACGGAGAACGCCAGCACCATGTCGGAGGTCCAGGTCGACACCTGGCGGATCGCGATCAGCCCGGCGCCCGGCGCCAGCCCGCCGGGATGGCCGGCATCGGCATCGGCGAAGATCAGCCCAGCGACCTGGGTGCCGTGCCGGTCGATCCCGACGGCAGGGGTCGCATCGGCGACGTGTCGGTCCGCGTCGTATTGCAGCAGAAGATCGACACCGGCGAGGGCCGGATGCGTGAGGTCGAAACCATCGTCGATCACCGCGACCCGCGCCGCCCTCTGCGGCCTGTCGTCGGACGAAGTCGCCATTCGGGGCACGGCGCTGCCGCTCCCATCAGGCTCGCCCGGCGCGCCCGCCGGCTGCCGGAGCTGCAGTAGATCCGGCTGGACATGCAGCACGCCGGGCTGTCGTTCGAGCTCATGCATCGCCGCAGCAGGCCCGGTCTTGTCCAGGGTCAGCATCCAGAGCGTGGAATCGCTCAGGCGGGCCAGCTGGCGGGCGCTGGCGCCGCCCGCCACTGCCTGCTGCAGGGCACCGGCATCCACCGTCGGCAAGCTGCGGACCAGCAGCCGGTCCGCCATGCGTACCGGGATCGTCGTCCCGTTGTCCACCAGCGCGTCTCCGTTCTCCTGTCGAACCAGGTGGACGACGCGCCCGAGATTGGTGAACGCCAGTTCCGTCCCTGCCGCCGGCGCCGCATCCAGCGGCGGACTGCCACCGCACAGCAGCAGGCAGACGGACAGCCCTCCACGCACCGCAGACCGGGCCATGGCATCGCCGACGCGGCTCATGCGCTGGGCGACGCCACGGTAGTCACGCACGACCAGCCGGTTCCGGCCATGGCCGAAGCAACGGATTCCACGCTCGCACACTCCCCTGATTGACCGGATGCTGGAAGCGGCGTTGCCGCCTCATCATGCAAACCGGAAAAACCACCGGCGTCCCCTCACGCCGGGTCAGGCATGTCCCCTGCCCGTCCCGGCGGCGGGAAGTCTAGCCTGTCCGCCGGACGCACGCATGATGACCGGCTGCACGCGATGTCGGCGTCCGCCAGGACAGGAACCGATGGCAGGCGACGAAGCCATTCCCTCCTTACGCAGCCGCAGCGTCCGGGGCTCAGGCCCGGCGTAGAATCGGACGCGTTTCCGAATACCCCTACGCCTCCCATGTCCCGCATCGAAACCCTCGCCGCCCGCGCCGGCAGCGCACCCGACCCGACCAGTGGTGCGCTGTCGCCGCCGATCCAGCTGGCCACCACCTTCGAGCACACGCCAGACGGGCAGCTGCCGCAGGGCTATCTGTACCAGCGCTACGACAACCCGACCCAGCACGAGACCGAGCAGGTGCTGGCGGCGCTGGACGGCGCCGCGCGGGCGCTGCTGTTCCCGACCGGCATGGCCGCCGGCGCGACCGCGCTGCAGGCGCTGCCGGCCGGCAGCCATGTGCTGCTGTGCGACGACAGCTATTTCTCGTTCCGGGCGCTGGCGATGCAGCAGTTCCCGCGCTGGGGGTTGAGCTGCACGCTGGTGGACTTCACCGACCTGGCCGCCGTGCGCGCCGCACTGCGCCCGGAGACGCGGCTGCTGTGGGCGGAAACGCCGTCCAACCCGCTGCTCAAGGTCTGCGACATCACCGCACTGGCCGCGATCGCGCACGACGCCGGCGCGCAGCTGCTGGTCGACGGCACCTTCGCGCCGCCGGTGCTGCAGCTGCCGCTGGCGCGCGGTGCCGACATCGTGCTGCATTCGGCCACCAAGTACCTGGGCGGCCACGGCGACGTGATGGGTGGCGTGCTCGCCTTCCGCGAAGACGGCGAACACGCGGCCGCCTGTCACCAGCTGCGGCTGCTGGCCGGCGCCACCGCCTCGCCGTTCGCGGCGTGGATGATCATGCGCGGCGTGCGTACGCTGCCGGCGCGGATGGCCTGGCACTGCCGCAACGCGCAGCTGGTGGCGACCTTCCTGGAATCGCAGGCACGGGTGGAGAAGGTGCACTTTCCCGGCCTGGAGAGCCACCCGCAGCACGCGATCGCCGCGGCGCAGATGCGTGGCTTCGGCGGCATGCTCTCGTTCGAGGTCGCCGGCGGTGCCGAGGCGGCGCTGGCCGTCGCCGGTCGCCTGC
Source organism: Xanthomonas sp. XNM01 (assembly GCF_014851915.1). Lineage (GTDB taxonomy): Bacteria > Pseudomonadota > Gammaproteobacteria > Xanthomonadales > Xanthomonadaceae > Pseudoxanthomonas. The sequence goes on along the minus strand of NZ_JACVAP010000004.1, from coordinate 591,209 downwards.
GCCTGTTCACCAATGCGACCTCGCTGGGCTCGACCGAATCGCTGGTCGAGCATCGCGCTTCGATCGAAGGCCCGGCCTCGACCACGCCCAAGGGCCTGCTACGCCTGTCGGTCGGGCTGGAGCACGTACAGGACCTGATCGACGACCTGGAACAGGCGCTGGCCGAGGGTTGAGCCTGCATCCGGATCCGCCCCGGCGCGGATCCGGACCGGCGCCGCGGCGGTCTCACGACACCACGGCGCAGGCAGGACCAACGCGGGCGGCGCCACGCCGCTGCGCTCGCATCCGCGCTGCATCGGCACCCGCGAACGCGGTCACGCATCCATCCCGGCATCGAGGCCGGCACGCGCCGCCTGGGCTATAGTCCGCGCGCCGTGTCGCCCGACGACACCACGAAGAGAAAGCACCGCATGGACAAGCGCCACTCCTCCACCGCGCGTCGCCTCGCGCGCGTGTTCGCCATCGCCCTGGTCACCGTGGCCATCGCTGGTTGTACCTCGTTCTTCAGCGGCGGCGGCAGCCGCTCGGGCGTGTCGAGCAGCGTGGTCGACTACCTGTATCCGCCCGGCACGAAGTTCGAAGCCGCGCAGGAAGGCGTGCCCGAGGTCCGCCTGCCGGCGCGCGTCGGGCTGATGTTCGTGCCGTCGTCGCGCACGCCCGCGGGCCTGACCACCGCCGACCGCCTGCAACTGCTGGAGAAGGTGCGCGACACGTTCAAGGCGCAGCCGTTCATCGAGCGGATCGAGATCGTGCCCGACAGCTACCTGCGCCCGCGCGGCGGCTTCGAGAACCTGGAACAGGTCGCGCGCCTGCAGGGCTTCGACATCGTCGCCCTGGTCTCCTACGACCAGGTCGCCAACACCGGCGACACCGCGGCCTCGTTCCTGTATTGGACCATCATCGGCGCCTACACCGTGCCGGCCACGCGCAACCAGGTCAGCACCTTCGTCGAGACCACCGTGTTCGACGTCGGTTCGCGCACGCTGCTGCTGCGCGCACCGGGCCAGGACCAGCGCGATGCCGACTCCACCGCGATCCGCGCCAACGAAGCGCGCGACGCGCTCAGCCGCGCCAGCTTCCAGGCGGCGATGGCGGACATGACCACCAATCTGGATGGCGCGATCACCAGCTTCAGCGAACGCGTGCGCACCGAGGGCCAGGTCAAGCTGGTCGACCGCCAGTCGGGCGGCAGCTGGAAGGGCCGCGGCGGCGGCGGGAGCATGCAGGCATGGGAACTGGGCGCACTGCTGGCAGCGCTGGGCCTATTGCTGCTGGCACGCAGGCGGGGCTGATCCTCGCCGCGGTCGCGATCAGCGCGGCCGGCCTGCACTGGCCGGCCGTGGCCGACGCGCTGCTGCTGGAGCGTGACGGCGTGCTCGACGGCCAGCTGTGGCGGCTGTGGAGCGGACATCTGCTGCATCTGGATGCCCTGCATGCGGCGATCAACATCACCGCACTGGCAGTCCTGATGCACATCGCCGCACGCATGCGGCAGCTGGGGCCGCTGCTGGTCTCCAGCCTGTGGATGATGCCGTTGCTGTCGGCCAGCCTGTTGCTGCTCTCGCCTGGCCTGCAGTGGTACGCCGGTCTTTCCGGTCTGCTGCACGCCTGCGCCGCGTGGCTGCTGCTGCGGCATGGCGGCGTCGCGATGTGGACCGGCCTGGCGCTGCTGGCAGCCAAGCTGGCCTGGGAACAACTGTCCCCTGCAGCGGCGGAAACGTCTGCATTCCCGGTGATCCACCTCGCGCATCTGATCGGCGCCGGGGTGGGCCTCGCGCTGGCATGGCCCCAGCGGCTGCGCAGCTTGGGCGTACGACGCAGCTGATGCAGACCGCAGGCGTGCATGACGACACCCGCAGGAGGCCGCTTGTGCTCGCATCCCCTGTTCGGGAAGGCCGACCGCCATGCGTGGTGACGCATTGATCGCGACGCAGAGACCGCGGTCGGGGCTGTGGCCCCTCCTACAGGAAACCGCCCTGCGCGGTGACGCACTGGTCGAGACGGAAAGACCGTTCTCGGGGGCTGTGGCCCCTCCTACAGAAAGCCGCCATGCGCGGTGATGCATCGGTCGCGACGCAAAGACCACGGTCGGGGCTGTGGCCCCTCCTACGAGAATGGAGGCGCCACCTGCAGGAGGCTGCTCGTGCTCACATCCCCTCTTCGGGAAGGCCGATTACCACGCGCGGTGGCGCGGCGCCGCCCTCAGTCCAGGAACAGGTCCGGCAGCAATGGCTGCGAGGGATCGACCGCGTAACCGGAGACGTCGGTGACGCCGGCCTCGGCAAGCACCTCGTCGTCGATCAGGAAACGGCCGGAAAAGCCCTGCGCCGGGCGCACCAGCACCGCATGCGCGGCATCGGCCATGATCGCCGGGCTGCGCCCGTTGGCGGCGCTGACACCCGGGATCATGTTCAGCGCATCGGTGCCGATCAGGGTCCGCGGCCACAGCGCGTTGACCGCCACGCCCTGCGGGCCGAACTCGGCCGCCAGGCCCAGGGTGACGAAGCTCATGCCCATCTTGGCCAGGGTGTAGCCGGTGTGCGGCCCCCACCATTTCGGATCCAGCGAAGGCGGCGGCGCCAGGGTCAGGATGTGCGGATTGGCAGCCTGCAGCAGGTGCGGCAGGCAGACCTGGGCGCACAGGAAGCTGCCACGTGCGTTGACCTGCTGCATCAGGTCGAAGCGCTTCATCGGCGTGTCCAGGGTGCCGCGCAGCCAGATCGCGCTGGCGTTGTTGACCAGGATGTCGATCCCGCCGAACGCATCCACCGTGGCCGCGACGGCGGCGCGCACCTGGTCCTCCTCGCGGATGTCGCACTTCAGTGCCAAGCCGCGTCCACCGGCGTCGTTCACCGCCGCCGCCGCGCTGTGGATGGTGCCGGGCAGTTTCGGATTGGGCACCGAGGACTTGGCGGCGATGGCCACGTTGGCGCCGTCGCGCGCGGCACGCTGCGCGATGGCCAGGCCGATGCCGCGCGAGGCGCCGGTGATGAACAGGGTCTTGCCAGCAAGCGACGTCATGATGGGCTCCGGGAGGTCGGGCCGTCGCCGGCCGCGTGATGACGGTGCGCCTGCGCCCGCAGGCCGCGCGCGTAGCGGCGCAGCAGCAGCGGCACGATGCAGCGGTGCAGGGGCGCGACCGGCAGCATGTAGAGGCGGCCGAACAGCGTGGGCCGCTCGACCACGGTGGCGCAATGCAGCGATGTGCCGGCGGCGGTCGTCCGCAGCTGCAGCGCCAGGGCCACCTCCAGATGGCGGTCGCTGTCGCCGAGCACCAGCTGGTCGGCATCGTTGCGCAGCACGGTGAAGATGCCGATCCGCTCGCCGGGTCGTCCCGTCTGCGGCGTATCGACATCCGCGATCCGGCCCAGGTGCTTCATTCCGGCCAGACGCATGCCCAGGTTGCGCAGCGCCATCAGCGCCTCCAGCCAGCGTGGCGCCAGCCGCGCCATGTCCAGGTAGACCTGCAGCGCCGACGCCGGCCGCGATGGCAGCGCGATCGCCGCGCAGTGCACGAAGCTGGCACCGGCCAGACGCTGCTGCAACGCGTTGTCCGGCGGCATCACCGCCACGGGCGTGCTCCATGCGCGTCCGCGTGATGTCCGTGCGCACGGACGTTCACGGCCGCGGCCCCCGGCCCTCGTTGTCCTCCCAGCGCAGCAGGCGCCGGGTGACCATCCGGTAGACCGGCTTGCCGGTCGCGAACCACAGGTTCCGGACCCAGGAGCGGCGCGCCAGCACACGCTTCTCCACCGGGGTCAGCGCAGCCGGGCAGTAGCGGCGCTTGTGCTTGAGCAGGTGGCGCAGATCCTCGCGCGCGAGCAGCCGCATCCAGCGCGCGCGTGGATCGCCACGTATGGCGAGCTGGAAGTCGATCAGCGCCGGGCGACCATCGTCGCGGACCAGCCAGTTGGCTTCCTTGGCCAGGTCGTTGTGGGCCACACCCTGCCGGTGCAGGTGCTGCAGCAGCCGGCGCGCGGCCCGGAAGTAGGCCAGGTCGCCATGCGGCGGCCGCTGGTACATCGCCGCGCCGGCGATGAAGCTGCGGTCCAGCTGGATACCATTCCACCCCAGCAGCCGGGGCGTGTCCGCCCGCCCGTCGAGCTGCCGCAGCGCGCGCGCCTCGCGGCCGGCGAGCCAGGCCGCCAGCCGGCTCGACCACCACGGCGCGCCGGACAGGTCGCGCCGGATGAAGGCGTCGCCAGCCCCGCGCACGAGCACGATGCGCCCGAACGTGTCGCACTTCATCACGTCGGTCGCGGCGATGCTGCTCTCCATCGCGCCATTCTAGGCCGGTCGCGCGCGCCGGGCACCGGGCATGAACGACACAGCGGCCCGGACCATGGTTTAAGCCAGTCGCAAGGATCGGCCACCTATAATCCCGCGATGGAAGCCTCCTGGATGGACCGCATGCTGGCCTGGATCGGGGAACACCCGCATCTGGCCGGCCTGGTGATTTTTGCGATCGCGTTTTCCGACGCGGTGATCATTCTCGGTGCCATCGTGCCCGCGTTGCCGCTGCTGTTCGCGGTCGGCATGCTGATCGGCATGGGCGAGATCTCCGGCCCGTACGCGGTGGCCTGCGCCTCGCTGGGCGCGTTCGCCGGCGATGCCCTGAGCTACTGGGTCGGCCACCGCTGGGGCAACCGCCTGCGCGGGGTCTGGCCGTTCAGCCGCTACCCGCAGCTGCTGGACCGCGGCGAGCTGCTGTTCCGGCGCAATGCCTTCAAGAGCATCCTCGTCGCCCGCTACGTCGGTGCGATCCGGCCGTTCGTGCCGGCCATCGCCGGCATGGCCAAGATGCCGTTCCGCCGCTACGCGATGCCCAGCGCGCTGGCCTGCGTGTCCTGGGGCGTGCTGTTCCTGCTGCCCGGCTGGGTGCTGGGCGAGGCCTACGACGCGGTCGCGGGCGTGGCCGGGCATCTGGTCACCGTGGTCGGCCTGTTCATCGCCGCGCTGGCGCTGGTCTGGGCGCTGGTGCTCTACACCTACCGCTGGTTCGCCGACCACGCCGACGCGCTGCTGAGCCGGGCGATCGACTGGTCCGGTCGGCACCCGGTGCTGGGCCGCTACTCGCTCGCGGTGTTCGACCCGGCCCGGCGCGAATCGGTGCCGCTGGCGCTGCTGGCGGTGCTGCTGCTTGCCATCGGCTGGGGCTGGTTCGCGCTGACCATCGCGGTGATCGGCCATGGCGAGCCACTGACGCTCGACCTGGCCGTGCACGACCTGATGCTGGCCCTGCGCAATCCGCTGGCCGACTACCCGATGGCCGCGCTGGCTTCGCTGGGCGACTGGCCGGTGCTGGTGCCGGCCTGTGCGCTGGTGCTGGGCTACTTCATCTGGCGCCAGCGCTGGATGGCCGCCGCGCACTGGCTGGCCGCGCTGGCGTTCGGCCTGGCCCTGACCACCCTGCTCGGCGCCACCGTCGACGTGGTCCGCCCGCCCGGCGCGGGCAGCGGCTTCGGCTTCCCCTCGATCGCGGTGACGATGTCGACCGTGGTGTTCGGCTTCTTCGCGGTACTGATCGCACGCGAGCTGCCGGGCCGGACCCGCGTCTGGCCCTACCTGCTGTCGGGCGCGGTGGTGACGGTGATCGGCTTCGCCCGCCTCTACCTGGGCGCGCACTGGCTCAGCGACGTGGTCGGCGGCATGCTGTTCGGCATCGCCTGGCTGCTGGTGCTGGGCATCGCCTACCGGCGCCGCTACAACCGCTCGTTCTGGATCACGCCGCTGGCCTGGATCTTCTACGGCAGCTTCCTGGCCGCGGCACTGTGGTACGCGCCGCGCAACGTCGAGGTCAAGCTGGCCAAGTTCGAGCCGCCGGCGCCACCGGCGGTCGCCGCGGACCTGGCCGCCTGGTGGCAGCGCGACTGGGCGCTGCAGCCCGCGCGCCGCAACGAGTTCGACGACGAGCTGCGCTGGCCGCTGGACGTACAGGTGGCCGGCCCGCTGGCGCCGCTGCAGTCCCGGCTCGAGGCCGGTGGCTGGGTTGTGCAGCCGCAGGCGCGCTGGGAAGACGCACTCAACCTGTTCGATACCGACGCCGACCCGGGCAGCGTGCCGGTGCTGCCGGCCACGCTGGATGCGCGCACCGAGGCGCTGCTGATGGTCCGCGATGGCGAACAGGACGGCGTGCGCTACGCCTTGCGCCTGTGGACCAGCCCGACCCGCCTGCAGCCCGGCGATGCGCCACTGTGGGTCGGCACCGTGCAGACCCTGCACTACACGCACAGCTTCGGCCTGATCGGCAGCTGGCGCCCGCAGCGCGGCGCCGACCCCGCCCTCGAACAGCTGCTGAAGTCGGTCGGCGACCTGACCCATCTGGTCGCCCCGCACCCGGCATCGCAGCTGCCGACGCTGCGCCTGCGCACCGACGTGGCGCCGCTGCAGGCGCCGGCCGCGGACTGATCACACCGGCAGCCTGGCACCAGGCTGCCGGTGGCTGGCAGGGCTTCGTCGGCTGGCCGCATTGCCGCCCGCTGCGCCGGGATGCCCCCACACCGCGTGGTGCGCATGCGCGGGACCCGGAGGAAGGCGGCTTCACGGGCAGCCCGGTCGCAGCGCACGGCTACCGGGGACGCATCCCGGTGCACTGTGCGATCACGACGATGTGGCGCGTGGCGCCTCCCGCCCGTCGCTCGCAACGGCGCATCCGCCTCACACCGCCCCTGCGAACCGGAACGGCGCAGTCGCCGGCCCGCGCACCCGGGACCGCTCCATCCGGGCGTACGGAGCAACATCGTGCAAGGATGCGCGCCGCCTCGGCGGCAGTCGCCATGCGGGCGCAAGACGCTGCCGGCATGGCGTGCGGGTGGGCGATCCGATCCGCACCTCGGCGCGGACAGGTTCTACTCGTCCATCCAGCGCAGCAGGTGATCCAGGCGCCGGTGCGGGTCCTGCTCCTGAAGCAGCACCAGCCGCTGCGGGTCGGTGATCGGCAGCAGTTCGGCCAGGCGCCAGCCGACCCAGTCCGCATCCTCTAGCTGGCGCAGGTTGACCGCCGCGTACTGGCCGCCGACCTTTTCCAGCAGTTCGGCCAGCAGGGTCGCCATCACCGCATGCTCGGGGCGCAGCGGCGTGGCAGCGGGCTCGTCGTACCAGTGCACGTCGCCGACCAGCAGGCCGCTGTCGCGCACCCGCGTGCGGACGATCCGGAACCGGCGCGCACCGCGCACCTGCAGGGTCAGCAGGCCGTTGCGGTCGGTGCCGAAGTCCTCCATCCGCGCCTCCACGCCATGCGTGGCCGGCGTTGCCGGTTCACCGGTCTCCTCGCCCTTCAGGATCAGGCAGACACCGAACCCGCTGCCGTTGCGGCCGCACTCGGCGACCAGGTCCAGGTAGCGCCGCTCGAACACGCGCAGGCCGAGCGGCGCACCCGGCAGCAGCACCGTGTGCAGTGGAAACAGCGGCAGGAACTCGTTCGGTGTCGACACGGTGTCGCCATGCAGGAGGAACGCGCAGGGTACTCCGTCCAGCCCGGCAACGCGTCAATACGGCCGCATGCAGCGATACCTGCCGGAGGGGTTCAGGCCGGCGCGCCGATCAGCGCGGCGAAGCGGCGCGGCGCACCATCGAAGCCGCCATTGGACATGAACACCACATGGTCGCCCGGCCGCACCTGCGCCTGCAGGGCGTCCAGCAGCGCGTCGGTGTCGGGCGCGGTCTGCGCCTGGCCGCGTACGGCGGCGACCACCGCGCCGGCATCCCAGGCCAGCTGCGGCCGGTGCAGGAACAGCACCACGTCGGCGCCGTCCAGCGATGGCGCCAGCGCATCCGCGTGGGCGCCCAGCCGCATCGAATTGCTGCGCGGCTCCATCGCCACGACGATCCGCGCTGCGCCGACCTTCGCACGCAGACCTTCCAGCGTGGTCCGGATCGCGGTCGGGTGGTGGGCGAAGTCGTCGTAGACGGTGATGCCGTTGGCGTCGCCGACCACTTCCATCCGCCGCTTCACGCTGCGGAATCCGGCCAGCGCCGGCATCACCGTCTCCGGTGCGACGCCGACCGCGTGCACGGCGGCCAGCGCCGCCAGCGCGTTCATCACGTTGTGCCGGCCCAGCAGCGGCCAGTGCACCTCACCCAGTGCGCGGCCCTGGTGCAGCACGACGAAGGCGCTGCCGTCGTCGGCCAGCAGGCGGGCGGCCCAGTCGAAGCTGGCGCCATCGGCGGCGATGCCGAAGGTTTCCACCGGCGTCCAGCAGCCCATCGCCAGCACCTGCGCCAGATGCGCGTCCTCGCCGTTGACCAGCAGCCGGCCACGGCGCGGCACGGTACGCACCAGGTGATGGAACTGGCGCTGGATCGCGGCCACGTCCGGGAAGATGTCGGCGTGGTCGTACTCGAGATTGTTGAGGATCGCCACCGTCGGCCGGTAGTGGACGAACTTGCTGCGCTTGTCGAAGAACGCGGTGTCGTACTCGTCGGCCTCGACCACGAACTCGCGGCCTGCGCCCAGCCGCGCCGATACGCCGAAGTCCTCGGCCACGCCGCCGATCAGGAAGCCCGGCTCGCGTCCGGCCGCGTCCAGCAGGAAGGCGAGGATCGTCGTCGTCGTGGTCTTGCCGTGGGTACCGGCGACGGCGATGGTCTCGCGTCCGGGCAGCACGTGCTCGGCCAGCCACTGCGCGCCGGAGGTGTAGCGGCGGCCGTCGTCGAGCACCTGCTCCACCGCCGGATTGCCGCGCGACAGCGCGTTGCCGACGATGACCTCGTCGCAGTCCGCGCCGATGTGGCCGGGCTGGTAGCCCTGCCGCAGGGAGATGCCCAGCCGCTCGAGCTGGGTGGACATCGGCGGATACACCGCCTGGTCGCTGCCTTCGACCGCATGGCCGAGCTCGCGCGCCAGCGCCGCCACGCCGCCCATGAAGGTGCCGGCGATACCGAGAATGTGGAGTCTGCTCATCGGCGCAATTGTCGCCGATCGGCTGCACCCGCGGAACGCTACGGGATGCGGATGATGCGAAACGTCGGGATATCCCCGACTGCGGTCGGCGCGCGCCGACGCCACACTACACGCGTCGGTCGCAGTGCCTTCCCGGTCCTACTCCCCAAGTGGCCGATCCCCGGAAGCGCTCATGCTGCGGGGCCCTGAGCAAGCCCAACCGCCGACACCACGGAAACCCCGGTCCGCGCAACGCGGGCCGGGGTTTCTCTTTGCAGCCGACGCTGCCTGGCCGCTCAGCCCTTCAGCGCGGCGGCGATGCGGGCGGAGACCTCGTCCAGGCTGCCCACGCCATCGATACGGGCCAGGGTGCCGCGCTTCTCGTAGAAGCCGATCACCGGGGCGGTCGAATCGTTGTAGACCTGCAGGCGCTTGCGCACCGATTCGGGATTGTCGTCAGCGCGACCTTCGGCCTGGGCGCGGCCGGCGATGCGCTCGACCAGCAGTTCGGTGGCGACATCCAGCTGCACCACCGCGTCCAGCGGCTGGCCGATGCGGCCCAGCAGCCCATCCAGCGCGTCGGCCTGGGCCAGGTTGCGCGGGTAGCCGTCGAGGATGAAGCCGTTGGCCGCGTCCTCGCGACCCAGGCGCGACTCGAGCATGCCCAGCAGGATCGCATCGGACACCAGGTCGCCGCGGTCCATCACTTCCTTGGCCTGCTTGCCCAGCTCGGTGCCGGCGGCCACTTCGGCGCGCAGCAGATCGCCGGTGGAAATGTGCGGGACAGCCAGCTGTTCTTTCAGGCGCGCGGCCTGCGTTCCCTTGCCCGAACCGGGTGGGCCCAGTAGTACCAGTCGCATCGATCGCTCCCAGACGGAAATATCAGAAGGCGGCGCCGGGCTAGACTGAACGCCAGGCCACGCTGCGCCGCACCAACGCGGTGCAGCTTACCGCATCCCGTGACACTGTCCCAGAATTGTCCCGCTGCCGGAAGGAGGACCACGCATGGCCCAAGGCACCCTGCTCTACGCCCAGTCGGGCGGCGTCACCGCCGTCATCAACGCCACCGCCGCCGGCGTCATCGCCGAGGCCCGCGCCAGCAGGATCAAGGTGCTGGCGGCGCGCAACGGCATCCTCGGCGCGCTGCGCGAGGACCTGATCGACACCTCGAAGGAATCGGCGGCAAGCATCGCCGCGCTGGCGCACACGCCGGGCGGCGCGTTCGGTTCGTGCCGCTACAAGCTCAAGTCGGTGGATGCCGACAGGGCGAAGTACGAACGCCTGCTACAGGTGCTGCAGGCACACGACGTGCGCTGGTTCCTCTACAACGGCGGCAACGATTCGGCCGATACCGCGTGGAAGGTCTCGCAGCTGGCCGCGGAATTCGACTACCCGCTGACCTGCATCGGCGTGCCCAAGACCATCGACAACGACCTGGCCGTGACCGACTGCTGCCCGGGCTTCGGCTCGGCCGCCAAGTACACCGCGGTGTCGGTGCGCGAGGCCGCGCTGGACGTGGCGGCGATGGCCGACACCTCGACCCGCGTGTTCGTCTACGAGGCGATGGGGCGGCACGCCGGCTGGCTGGCCGCCGCCGCCGGTCTGGCCGGGCAGTCGCCCGACGATGCACCGCAGATCATCCTGTTCCCCGAGCGCGCCTACGACGAGGCAGCGTTCCTGGCCCAGGTCGACAAGGTCGTGAAGAAGGTCGGCTGGTGCGTGGTCGTGGCCAGCGAGGGCATCCGCGATGCCGATGGCCGCTTCGTCGCCGATGCCGGGGGCGGCACCGATGCATTCGGCCATACCCAGCTGGGCGGCGTGGCCTCGCACCTGGCCGGCCGGGTCAAGGATGCGCTGGGCTACAAGGTGCACTGGACCGTGCCCGACTACCTGCAGCGCTCGGCCCGCCATGTCGCCTCGAAGACCGACTGGGAGCAGGCGCAGGCGGTGGGCCGTGCGGCGGTCAGGTTCGCCCTGGCCGGCCGCAACGCGACGATGCCGGTGATCGTGCGCGCCAGCGATGCGCCGTACCGCTGGAAGATCGATGCGGCGCCGCTGCACAAGGTCGCCAACCACGAGAAGACCATGCCGGCCGGTTTCATCCGCAAGGACGGCTTCGGCATCACCGCCCGCGCCCGCACCTATCTCGAACCGTTGATCCGGGGCGAGGCGCCGCTGCCGTGGGGCCGCGACGGCCTGCCGAAGTACGTGACGCTGAAGAACGTGGCGGTGAAGAAGACCCTGCCCGGCTGGGACGGCTGAGCATCCACGGCGCCGGACAGCCGGCGCCTGCACGCCGCGGCATCACGGACATCGGCCGCGGCGTGCTGCCGGCCGCACCAGGCCGCGGTTTCGCGCAGTGCAGGCGCGCGCTCCATGGCGATGGACCGGCTGCCTGCCGCCGCAATGCGCGTACGCCACCGGCGCGGCCTCACCTCACCGTCCGAATCACGCTGCACGGAGCCTCCCCTGAAACGCACCGCCACCCTGCTGATCGGCCTGCTGCTCGCCGCGTCCGCGTCCGCGCGCGACTACGTGCCGCGGACCGGCGACATCGTCTTCCACACCTCGACCTCCAGCCAGAGCGTGGCGGTGCAGGCCGCGACCCGTTCGCCCTACAGCCACATGGGCATCGTCATGCTGCGCGACGGCAGGCCCTACGTGCTGGAAGCCGTGCAACCGGTCGGGTACACGCCGCTGCAGGCCTGGCTCGACCGCGGCAGGCAGGGGCGCTACGTGGTCAAGCGACCGCGTGCTCCCTTGTCCGCGGAAGCGGCCGCCGGCCTCCAGCAGCAGGCCGCGCGGTATCTGGGCAAACCCTACGACCTCACCTTCGAATGGTCGGACGAGCGCATCTACTGCTCGGAACTGGTGTGGAAGCTCTATCGCTCGGCGGCGGGCATCGAGCTGGCGCCATTGGCCACGCTCGGCAGTTTCGATCTGGATGCGGCACCGGTGCGGGTGAAGCTGCGCGAGCGCTATGGCAACCAGGTTCCGCTGCACGAGCCGGTCATCTCGCCGGCGGCGATCTTCGCATCACCGCTGCTGGAAACGGTGGACCAGCGCTGAGCCGGCGTCGGGCCGCTGGCGGCCTGTATCGACAACGCCACACGCTCGCGAACTGGACGACAGCGCCCGGGTGGCGCTGGAGTCGCCCACACCCCTCAGGTCGATGGCCGCATCGTGCCGGACCACGGTCCAGCCGCATCCGTGTCAGCGGCAGCCTTCGCCTTCGACCGACAGCACCGCGGTGAACTGGGGCAACGCCGCGGCCTGAGCACCTTGGCGCTTCGCGTCTTCCAGATACACGCGCGACTGGCCCTGTCCATCCCGTGCAGGGGCGGCCGCACCGGGCTTGCGCCAGACCCGCGTGACCGCCTGCTGCGACGGGCAGCTGGCAGAGGGGACGCGGATCACGTCGTTGAGGATCCAGCCCGCTGCCTGCGTGGGGGCGGCCTGGCCGGCCTCGACGAAACGCGCGCGCGGCTGGCATGACGGCGACGTGCGTACCGTCGTCATCCGGTACGGCTGCGCGGAGTCGCCGGTGAACACGCCTTCGATGCGGGTGCAGGCCTCGGGGATCTGGCGCACCGTGTGCAACGTGCCGCTGGCCTGTGCGGCGCCGGTCTCCCGCTGCCGTTCCGGCGCCGGCTCATCGGCCTTCAGCGGCGAAGCCACCGCCAGCGCGGCGATCAGCAGCACGACCAGGACCTCGATCCGGAAACGGGCGGGACTCAGCGAACGCGCGACCGCGACGGTGCGCGCGTGGCGGAAGCGGCGGCGATGGAGCAGCGATGCATCTCGACTCATGCGCGAAGCGTGGCAGCGCAGATGTGAACCGCGTGTAGCCGGATGCGCGCGGGCGGGCGCATACTCGGGGCGCTCCAGCGATTGTCGAACACGGTGACGCGCCACCGGCCGCATGCGGCCACTCAGGTCGGGTCGGTTCCAGTGTCAGCAGACTCGCAAGGCGTGGGACCGGATCCGGCTGGGTGCTGGACGGTTTTCCATCAACCTTGGGAGGGGTCATGCTGGAGCAATACGGTCTGCCGCTGGCGCTGCTGTGCGCCGTCTTCGCGATCCTCTACGGAATCGTCTCCACCCGCTGGATCCTGGCGCAGCCAGCCGGCAACCCGCGCATGCAGGAGATCGCCTCGGCGATCCAGGAAGGCGCACGCGCCTACCTCAACCGGCAGTACCTCACGATCTCGATCGCCGGCGTGGCGCTGTTCGTGCTGGTCGGCGTGTTCCTGAGCTGGTACACGGCAGTCGGCTTCGCGCTGGGCGCGGTGCTGTCCGGGCTGGCCGGCTACATCGGCATGAACGTGTCGGTGCGCGCGAACGTGCGCACCGCCGAAGCGGCGCGGCGTGGCCTGGGGCCGGCGATGGACGTTGCGTTCCGTGGCGGCGCGATCACCGGGATGCTGGTGGTCGGCCTGGGTCTGCTCGGCGTCGCCGGCTACCACTGGCTGCTGATCCGGCTGGGCCTGTCGATGGCCGACAACCTGCACGCGCTGGTCGGTCTGGCGTTCGGCAGTTCGCTGATCTCGATCTTCGCGCGGCTGGGCGGCGGCATCTTCACCAAGGGCGCCGACGTGGGCGCCGACCTGGTCGGCAAGGTCGAGGCCGGCATTCCCGAGGACGACCCGCGCAACCCGGCGGTGATCGCCGACAACGTCGGCGACAACGTCGGCGACTGCGCCGGCATGGCCGCCGACCTGTTCGAGACCTACGCGGTGACGGTGATCGCGACGATGCTGCTGGGCGGGCTGATGATGGCCGAGGTCGGCGCCAACGCGGTGCTGTATCCGCTCGTGCTGGGCGGTGCGTCGATCATCGCCTCGATCATCGGCGCGTTCTTCGTCCGGGTGAAGCCCGGCGGCTCGATCATGGGCGCGCTGTACAAGGGCGTGATCGTGTCGGCCGTGCTGGCGGCTGTCGCGTTCTATCCGATCACCGTGCAGCTGATGCCGGACAACGCGCATGGTGCATTGAACCTGTATTTCTGCGCGCTGATCGGCCTGCTGCTGACCGGCCTGATCGTGTGGATCACCGAGTACTACACCGGCACCGAGTACGCGCCGGTCAAGCACGTGGCCGCGGCCAGCACCACCGGGCATGGCACCAACATCATCGCCGGGCTCGGCGTGTCGATGAAGTCCACCGCGTGGCCGGTGATCGCGGTCTGCGCGGCGATCTGGGGCGCGCATGCGCTGGGCGGCCTGTACGGCATCGCGATCGCGGCGACGGCGATGCTGTCGATGGCCGGCATGATCGTCGCGCTCGACGCGTATGGTCCGATCACCGACAACGCCGGCGGCATCGCCGAGATGTCCGAGCTGCCGCCGGAAGTGCGCAACGTCACCGATCCGCTGGATGCGGTCGGCAACACCACCAAGGCGGTGACCAAGGGCTATGCGATCGGCTCGGCCGCGCTGGCGGCGCTGGTGCTGTTCGCCGACTACACGCACAACCTGCAGGCCAGCAATCCGGGCGAGGTGTTCGCGTTCGACCTGTCCGACCACACGGTGATCATCGGCCTGCTGATCGGTGGCCTGATCCCCTACCTGTTCGGTGCGATGGCGATGGAGGCGGTCGGCCGCGCCGCCGGTGCGGTGGTCGAAGAGGTGCGCCGGCAGTTCCGCGAGATCGCCGGGATCATGCAGGGCACCGGCAAGCCGCAGTACGACCGGGCCGTGGACATGCTGACCCGCTCGGCGATCCGGGAAATGATCGTGCCCTCGCTGCTGCCGGTGGTGGTGCCGGTGATCGTGGGCCTGCTGCTGGGCCCGAAGGCGCTGGGCGGCCTGCTGATCGGCACGATCGTCACCGGCCTGTTCGTCGCGATCTCGATGACCACCGGCGGCGGCGCTTGGGACAACGCCAAGAAATACATCGAGGACGGCCACCACGGCGGCAAGGGCAGCGAGGCGCACAAGGCCGCGGTCACCGGCGACACCGTCGGCGACCCCTACAAGGACACCGCCGGCCCGGCGATCAATCCGCTGATCAAGATCATCAACATCGTCGCGCTGCTGCTGGTGCCGCTGCTCTAAGGCGCAGTGTCGCGTTCCGCCTCTTCATCCCGTCCCGACCGGGATGAGGAGGCGCACCGGCCCGCGTGGGCGAGGTCGCGCGCGCATGGCATGGACATGCGGAGTAGACGCCTCGCATCGAACAGGCCCGGCCGGCTGCCGGCCCGCTTCATGCCCTGATCGAGGCGCAACACGGCTTCCTTGGAAGCGTGTCCCGCGCGCCACCTGCCCTTTCCTCCCGCAGTGAGAAGGCGAAACAGCCGGCGGACTGGCAGAGCCGGGATTCGCCGCGTCATCATCGACATGTCGCGGTCGCCGCTCCGTGCAGGGCGGCAACGCGGACGGCACATCCGCCGGCGCTGAACGTTCGATCCGGGTCTGGCGCAGGCGCTGTGCGGATCGCCGCAGCGGCGTCGCTGGACTCGGACCGGGAGGTCACGTCCGGCCGCCGCATCGGGAACGCCATATCTCCGCCCGTGCTCCGCGGCCGTCAGCGCCGCCGGATGAAGAACTCGACCGGCACCATCACCTCGATCCGCTCGCCTTCCAGTTCCGGCGGTGGCGGCGGCATCGGCGTCGCCCGCTGCACCGTGGCCAGCGTTTCCTCGTCCAGCAGCGGGTGTCCGCTGCTGCGGCCGATGCGGACCTCGTGCGCATTGCCCTGGCGGTCGACGCTGAAGCGCACGTAGGCGACGCCTTCGTCGCGGCGGCGCTCGGCCGAGCGTGGATAGCGCCGGTACTTTTCCAGATGGCCGAGCAACAGTCCCTGCCAGGTCGCGGCGGCTCGGCCGCTGGTGCCCGACGTGGTCTGCCGCGCGGCGTAGCGCGCAGCCGAGGCTGCCTGCACGTCCGGCGGCGCCAGGGTGCGGTCGACGTTGGCTTCGTCCGAGGGGTCGTCCTGCTGCTCGGTCTGCGGCGGGTGGTACGGATCGATCACCTCCGGCACCACGTCCGGCGGCAGTTCGATCTTCGGCTCGGGCCTGGGCGCCGGTTCCGGTTCGGACCGCGCCTGTTCCTGCTGCGGCGGGCCGGGCGGGATCTCGGTCGGCGGGGCCGGTGGCGCTTCCGGCGCCGGTGCCAGGTCGACCATCACCGCTTCCATCGGCTGCTCGTCCAACAGCAATGGTGCGCTGCGCGCATGCCACCACAGACCGCCGCCGACCAGGCCGGCGTGCAGCAGCAGGGCCAGGCCGAGGCTGCCACCCCAGCGCAGGCCATCACGCGCGGAACGGCTCATGGGTCGGCCTGCTCCAGACCGACCAGCGCGACCTTCAGGTAGCCGGCGCGGCGCAGCGCGTTCATCGCCTCCATCAGCTCGCCGTAGGGCACGCCCTTGTCGGCGCGCAGGAAGATCCGCTGTGCATGGTCGCCGCCGGTCGCCTGCTCCAGCGCTGTCGGCAGCGTGTCGGCGTCGACCGGACGGTCGTTGACGCTCAGCGACAGGTCCGCCCGCACGGTCAGGAACACCGGCTCGGCCTCGCGCGGCGTCGGCTGCGCGGCGCTGGCCGGCAGGTCGACCGGAATGTCGACCGTGGCCAGCGGCGCGGCGACCATGAAGATGATCAGCAGCACCAGCATCACGTCGATGAAGGGGGTGACGTTGATCTCGTGCTGCTCGTCCAGCGCGTCGTCGTCGCTGCGCGATGTCCTGATCCCCATGTCAGCCCCGGCCCACGCCTGCCGCGAATGCGCGGCCGCGATCCAGGTCGCGCGAGACCAGTTGCTGCACGCAGGCCGACACATCACCGCTGGCGCCGCGGATCGCCGCCAGCCGGCGACTGAAATGGTTGTAGATCACCACTGCCGGGATCGCGGCGACCAGACCCAGCGCGGTCGCCAGCAGCGCCTCGGCGATGCCGGGCGCGACCACCGCCAGATTCGTGGTGTTGGCCTCGGCGATGCCGATGAAACTGTTCATGATCCCCCACACCGTGCCGAACAGGCCGACGAAGGGTGCGGTCGCGCCGATCGTGGCGAGCACGCCGGTGCCACTGCGCAGCCGCCGTGCATGCGCCAGCTCGATGCGCTCCAGCCGCGACGCCAGCCGCTCCTTGATGCCATCGCTGCCCTGCGCATCGGCCGACAGCCTCAGTTCGGCGTGGGCCGCGTCCAGCATCTGCCGCGCCAGGCCGTCTGCGACCACCGGCAGGGCGACAACATCGTCCAGACCGGCGCCCGCTTCCAGGGAGGCATGCGCGGCGCGCAGTGCACGCGCCGTGCAGGCCAGTTCCCAGGCCTTGGCGATCAGCACCGTCCAGGTCGCCAGCGAGGCCAGCGCCAGGCCGACCATCACCGACTGCACCACCCAGTCGGCGGCCAGGTACATGCCCCAGGGCGTCAACGCGTGGGTGGCGGGCAGCAGGGAAACATCAGGAGACATCATCGGGATCCGGATCATCTGGGAAAGGGCACTCGCCGGCGGTGCGGCCGGCGGACGGGCAGGTCGGGACCGGCGCGGCCCGCAGCAGTCCCGCCGCGGCCAGGTCGCGCAGCACCCGGTGGATGGTCGATGGCGGCAGCGGCCTGCCCTGGATCTGGAGCGCGTGCTGCAACCGCTGCTGCAGCGGCGCCCCGCCACCGGTCGGCAACGCCGCGATGGCGCGCATCACCAGCAGGCGCGGCTGGGTGACACGCAGGCCGGCGCCGCGCAGATGCGTGGCGTAATCGGCATCGGAGCGCACCGGGGTCAGCATCGTGCGTGCCGCGTCGGCGCCGGGCCGCGCCGTGGTGACGGCCGGCTCAGCACGTAGGCCGCGCTGGCGATGAAGAACAGGGACACGCCGAGGCAGAGCAGCGGCGATGGCCGCGCGCCGACCAGGAACACCACGAAACCCAGGGCCATGCCCAGGCAGGCATACCGCTTGCCGCGCGCCGACACCGCGCCCTGTTCGCGCCACAGCCGCAGCGCCGGGCCGTAGCGCGGATGGCGCAGCAGCCAGGCCTCCAGGCGCGGCGACGAACGCGAGAAGCAGCCCAGCGCCAGGATCAGGAAGATCGTGGTCGGCATCACCGGCAGCAGCGCGCCGATGACGCCCAGCGCGACCATCAGCCACCCGAGGCAGAACCACATCCATCGCATCAGCGGCGCCATCCACCGAACGGCCGACCAGCGCTCAGCAGGGAAACGCCGCTGCGTGGCGCGCACGCGTGCGGGGACATCGGCCGCGCCATCGGTACCGGCCCGGGTGCGGCACGCAGGATGGCCACCGGCCTCATGCGAACTCCTCCTCGACGTAGCCACGCACCGTGCGGAACGCGGCGTTGGCCGCGTCCACCGCCGCGGCGTCCTGTTCCGGCGTCAGCGTCAGCCCGTCGAGCACGGCCGTGAAGCGGCGCCAGTGACGGGCGGCCCCGTCCGGATGCGCGGCCAGGTGCCGGGCACCGAAACCGGCATCCAGTCCGAGCGCCGCCGCCAGCCGATAGAGCACGGTCCCGCCGAGATTGGATCCCTCGGCGACGTACAGCCAGCCGAGCGCGGCCGGCAGCGTCATATCGGCCGCCAGCGTGGCCGGCGCCTCCGCCGGCAGGGGCTGGCCGAGGTCGCCCAGGTCGCTGGCGATCTGCGGCAGCCGTCGCCGCGCGGCCAGACCCGGCAGCAGCGCATCGAGTGCGGACCGTGCGTACAGCGCGTCGACGTCGCGATGGAAGCGGTACTGGACGCGGACGAACTTCGCGAAGCGCGCGCGGCTGGCGAAGATGTCCTCGGACATGATCCGCGTGTCCAGCGATTCATGGGTGGAGCGGGTGGCGGCCTTGAGGCGCTGGCTGCGGGAGGCTGCGGCGGGGATGGCGGTCATGGGAGCAGGTGTGGTCGGGGGAGGAGCACGCCCCGCCCGGCTGTCGCTGGACGGCCGGCGTACGGGTGTTCCCGGAGAGACGTCCAGCGATGGCCTGTCCCCCAGACCATCCAGCGCGATGACGTCCGCACGACGTCCCGACGCGGTGGGCGCCACGGCCACCGCTGGCATGCCGCAGCCAGTGCGCCCGGCCGGGCACCGGCGCCCACGCCGCTGCTGCGCGGCTCCCGGAACCCGGGGCATCGGCGGACACACGGGACGGAGGAAAAAGAGAGGAATAGCCGGGCGATCAAATGATAATGATTCGCAATCATGCCACGCTGCGCGGGCGCGGTGAAGCCGCGGCGGCGGCATCACGGCCCGTGCCGCGGCCGGTCCTGCGGCGGCCGTTTGTGCTCCGCAGCAGCCAACCACGTAAAATCCCGGGTCCCACCACCGCAGTGACATCGGAGCATCGCATGGGCCTGGACCAGGTCAATTCCGGCAAGAACCCGCCCGAGGAAATCAACGTCGTCATCGAGATCCCGAAGGACTCCGAGCCGGTCAAGTACGAGGTCGACAAGGAAAGCGGCGCGATCTTCGTCGACCGCATCCTGTCCACGCCGATGCGCTACCCCTGCAACTACGGCTACGTTCCCAACACCCTGTGCGGCGACGGCGATCCGGCCGACGTGCTGGTGGTGCTGCCGCTGCCGCTGGTGCCGGGCTCGGTGATCCGCTGCCGTCCGGTCGGCGTGCTGAAGATGTCCGACGAAGCCGGCAGCGACGAGAAGCTGCTCGCGGTGCCGGTGTCGAAGGTGTTCTCGGGCTACGCGCACGTCAACGACATCGACCAGGTGTCCTCGCACTGGCTGGAGCGCATCGGCCACTTCTTCGAGCACTACAAGGACCTGGAGAAGGGCAAGTGGGTCAAGCTCGACGGCTGGGGCAATGCCGCCGAAGCCAAGCAGATCCTGCTCGACGCGATCGCCCGCGCCAGCAAGGAAGGCTGATCCAATGGACCGGCGCGCGCGCAGCCCGCGCGCGCGCACGTTCCGGACGGAACTGGTCCACAGTTCTTCACATCCGTCGTACACAAGGCCTTCACAAGGCTAAATTCCTGCCCGTGGTGCCCGATACGGTCGATGGCTGCCCGTTCGTCCGGCGCCCTACCCGTCACATCGAGGAGTCCACGTGCGCATCCTGTTCGTCGGCGATACCGCCATCTTTCCCAACGATCTCGTCGACCTGGTCGCGGACATGGGCGATGCCTGGGAGGTGGAGCGCTGCAACGACGGCGCCGCCGCGATCGCCCACGCCGCGGTGATCACGCTGGACGTGGTCATCGTCGCGCCCGAGCTGGCCGACATGCCGGCCGCCACCCTGCTCGGCCAGATCCGCACCCTGCGCCCCGAAACCTCGCGCATCGCCACCATCGCCGACGGCCAGGCGCCGGCGGCGCGCATCATCGGCCTGGCCCATCGCTTCGTCGCCGCACCACTGGCACCGGAACTGCTGCTGGAGGCGGTCGGCAGCCTGGAGGAACTGCGCGAGCTGCTGGACAACCCCGAGCTGCGCACGCGCATCGGCCGCGTCGAGCAGCTGCCCTCGCCGCCGCAGCTGTACCTGAGCCTGATGCACGCGCTGGAAGCCGACGAGCACACCAGCGCCACCGACATCGCCCGCCTGGTCTCCGGCGACCCGGCGATCGCGGCCAAGGTGCTGCAGCTGTGCAACTCCGCCTACTTCTCCAACGGCCGCACCGTGACCGACCTGCGCAGCGCGGTGACCCGCCTGGGCATCTCCACGCTGCGCGACCTGGTCCTGGCCAGCGAGGTGTTCTCGCTGCCGGGCATGGCCAGCAGCGACCGCGCGGCCCTGCAGCAGCGCGCCCTGCTGGCCTCGCGCCTGGCCAAGAAGATGCTGCCCGACACCAGCGCCGAACTCGGCGCCACCGCCGCGCTGCTGGCCGACATCGGCCTGCTGCTGCCCGGCATCCGCGACGACCGCGAACCGGCGACCGACGACGACGCCCGCCCGGGCCACGCCGAAGCCGGCGCCTACCTGCTCGGCCTGTGGGGCCTGCCGATGCCGATCATCGAGGCGGTCGCCTTCCATCGCCAGCCGGCCCGGTCGAGCACGCGCAGCTTCTGGGTCACCGGTGCGGTCCACGTCGCCATGGCCCTGGCCAGCGGCGAGGAGCCGGACGAGGCCTACCTGGCGCGCAGCGGCGTGCTGGGCCGCCTGCCGGAATGGCGTGCGCTGGCCGAATCGCTGAACGCAGTGCCGGCCGAGGCCGGCTGACCGCTCAGGCCCCGGACTGGCGACGCAGGATCGTCAGTCCGATCAGCCGCGAGACGACCAGGGCGATGTACATCACCCCGGCGAACTGGGCGAGCATCACCAGCGCCCGCGCCTGCGGCCGGATCGGCACGACGTCGCTCAGGCCGACCCCGGACAGCAGGCTGAAGCTCAGCGACAACAGCTCCATCCAGCTGCGCTGCCCGGCCTGGCCCATGCCGGCGAAACTGCCCGGCTGCGCGGTCTGGCAGACCGAGAACGCGAACGCGAAGGCCCAGGCCAGCAGAGTGAAGGTGGCGCCGGCCGCGAACAGCTCGTCGCTGGTGACCTCATGGTCGGCCAGCATGTACGCGATCAGCGCGCCGGCTGCATAGAAGTACAGCAGGCTTTCCAGCGCCTGCGCCGCCGCGGCCAGCCACGCCGGCCCGGACAGCGCCGCGGCCACCGACAGCAGCACCGATGGCAGCGCCAGGCACCAGGCGATCCAGCTCAGCGCCGGGCTGCGCTTGACCACCCACACGGCCAGCATCAGCACCACGATGCCGAACGCGCCGAACAGCGCGCGCCCGGCGGCGGCCTCGTCCATCACCGGATACAGCAGTACGCCGAGCAGCTGCACCGCCAGCAGCAGCGCCGAGGGATTCCTGCGTGCGCGGACCAGCCAGCGCAGGCGTTCGATACGCGTCCGGTTCATCGCTGGCCGTAGCTCCTGGGCTGGCCGGGCCCGGGTCAGGGCGCGCCGGCGCGGGCGGGATAGCGGGCCATGATATCGGCGACCACGCCGTCGATCCTGGCCAGCCGCTCCTCCGCCGGCATCCGTCCGACCCGACCGACCGCCACGCCCTCCCAGACCAGCTGGTTGCGGGCCCGGTCGACGATGTCGACGTTGAGCGTGCCCTCGGTGTAGCGGTGCACGCTGGTCCGGTCGCGCCAGTACGGCGAGGCGACATAGGCCCGCGCGCGGTAACTGTAGTAGTAGGCGTAGTCGACTTCCGGCATCACGTGCACGTCGGTGCGCTCCTGCAGGTAGCCGTTGAGGTTGACCAGCAGGTCCGGATCGCGCTCCTGGTAGCGGTAGCCGCGCGCCTCGAGCTGGGCACGCGCCGCCGCCTTGACCCGCTCGCTGGTGGGCGTGGCGTAGCCGCGCGCCTCCAGCGCCAGCGGGGAGTAGAACGCGAAGGTCCGGTAGCGGCTGAAGTCGGCCTGCGGATCGGCCTCGGCGGTGATCCGCGGGCCGGTGGCGCAGGCAGCCAGCAGGGACAGGACGGCGACCATGACCAGGCCGCGCAGGAAGAGGGATGCAGTCATGGCGGAACTCCCGATGTGGAAACCCGGCCCGACGCTAGCACGGTGGTTGCCGGGGCGGCGTGCAGCCACCCCGGCACCACCTTGCCGGTTCATTCCGGCCGGTACACCTGCGCGCCTTCGGCCAGGAACTGCGCGGATTTCTCGGCCATGCCGGCCTCCAGCGCAGCTGCTTCGTCGACCCCATGCTCGGCGGCGAAGTCGCGCACATCCTGGGTGATCTTCATCGAGCAGAAATGCGGGCCGCACATCGAGCAGAAGTGGGCCAGCTTGTGCGCGTCCTTGGGCAGGGTCTCGTCGTGGAACTCCTTGGCCTTCTCCGGATCCAGGCCGAGGTGGAACTGGTCCTCCCAGCGGAACTCGAACCGCGCCTTGCTCAACGCGTTGTCGCGCACCTGCGCACCGGGATGGCCCTTGGCCAGGTCGGCGGCATGCGCGGCGATCTTGTAGGTCATGATGCCGTCGCGCACATCCTGGCGATTGGGCAGGCCCAGGTGCTCCTTGGGGGTCACGTAGCAGAGCATCGCGGTGCCGAACCAGCCGATCATCGCGGCACCAATGGCGCTGGTGATGTGGTCGTAACCGGGCGCGATGTCGGTGGTCAGCGGGCCGAGCGTGTAGAACGGCGCCTCGCCGCACTCGCGCAGCTGCTTGTCCATGTTCTCCTTGATCAGCTGCATCGGCACATGGCCGGGGCCTTCGATCATGGTCTGCACATCGTGCTTCCACGCGATCTTCGTCAGCTCGCCCAGCGTCTCCAGCTCGCCGAACTGCGCGGCGTCATTGGCGTCGGCGATGCTGCCCGGGCGCAGGCCGTCGCCCAGCGAAAAGGCCACGTCGTAGGCCTTCATGATCTCGCAGATCTCCTCGAAATGCGTGTACAGGAAGCTCTCGCGGTGGTGCGCCAGGCACCACTTGGCCATGATCGAGCCGCCGCGCGAGACGATGCCGGTGACCCGCTTGGCGGTCAGCGGCACGTAGCGCAGCAGCACGCCGGCGTGGATGGTGAAGTAGTCCACGCCCTGTTCGGCCTGCTCGATCAGGGTGTCGCGGAAGATCTCCCAGGTCAGTTCCTCGGCGCGGCCGTCGACCTTTTCCAGCGCCTGGTAGATCGGCACCGTGCCGATCGGCACCGGCGAGTTGCGCACGATCCACTCGCGGGTCTCGTGGATGTGCTTGCCGGTGGACAGGTCCATCACCGTGTCGCCACCCCAGCGGATCGCCCAGACCAGCTTCTCCACTTCTTCGGCGATGCCCGACGACACCGCCGAGTTGCCGATGTTGGCGTTGATCTTGGTCAGGAAGTTGCGACCGATGATCATCGGCTCGCTTTCGGGGTGGTTGATGTTGTTGGGCAGGATCGCGCGGCCGCGGGCGATCTCCTCGCGCACGAACTCGGGGGTGATGATGTTCTGGATCGAGGCGCCGAAGGATTCACCGGGATGCTGCATCAGCAGGCCGGCATCGCGGACCGCGTCCAGCCGCTGGTTCTCACGGATCGCCACGTACTCCATCTCCGGCGTGACGATGCCGCGGCGCGCGTAGTGCATCTGGGTGACGTTGGCGCCCGCCTTCGCCCGGCGCGGCAGGATCCGGCCCGGGAAGCGCACGGAGGCGAGCTTCGGATCGTGCTCGCGGGCGCGGCCGAACTCCGAACTCAGCCCCGCCAGCACCTCGGTATCGCCGCGTTCGGCGATCCACTGCGCGCGCAGTGCCGCCAGGCCGGCGGACAGATCGATGCGCGCATCGGGATCGGTGTACGGGCCGGAGGTGTCGTAGACGGTGATCGGCGGGTTGTCCTCGCCACCGAAGATGGTCGGCGTGCGGGTCTGCGCGATCTCGCGCATCGGCACCCGCAGGTCCGGACGCGAGCCGGCGACATGGATCTTGCGCGAACCGGGAATCGGCCGCGTCACCGACTCGGAAAGCTGCTCGGTCTGCTGGATCAGGGTACTGGGCACTGCATTCATCGACTTCGTCCTGGGCTGGCCCTGGCGGGCGGGACGAAGCGGCGGCGCACACCACGCACGCACGCACCCGGAACACGGGTACGCGGTGGCACGGCTGCGAAGCTTCCCTACGGCGGTATGAGCCGCGTCAGGTTCGAAGGGACTGTCTCAACCGGCTGGCCGCATGGCCGCAGGTACCCCCGCTTCGGCGCGGATTAGAGCACGAAACCCGCCCGGCGCCCAACGCCCGGCCCGCATGCATCCGGGCATCGCGCTCGGTGACACGGGTGATCGATCCGGGAACGGCCGCGGCCACGCACGCGATGGCCCTGCATCGAACGGAGTTCACCTGGCATGGCATCCACGATCACCCGCCGCCCGCCCACCGACGCGGAGGCTGCCGCCCTGCAGACGCGCTGCCCGGGGGCCGGGATCATCTGCGCTTCCTGGAGGCTCCCGACGGATTCCATGCCTGCGACGGTCCGATCATCATGGACGGGAGCTGATGTTCGACGTGAACGTCCTGGTCGTCATCGGCGACCTGACCTGCGCCAGCCTGTTCGTCGACGACATCGCCAGCCTGATCGTCAGCGGCAACCTGCGCGCCCGCGTGGTGATCGCCAACGGCACCGTCCGCGTGTTCGGCGACCTCGACTGCCGGATCCTGACCGGCACGTCATTCTGCGACCGCATCTTCGGATGCCTCGGCACCGCACGGCTCGACGCGCTGTTCGAGGATCGGCACTTCTTCGATTTCCACGGCAACGTGGAGGCCGGCCTCGTCGCGCCGGTGTCCAACGTGGTGAAGCTGCCGGAGGGCAGCCCGTATCGGACGCGACTTGCGGGCCGGGAGGGACGCCGGGCAGGCGCGCGCGGCATTCCACGCCAGCCTGCCCGACGCCGATGGCGCTCTGGACCACGACCTGGTCTGCCGCGCTCCGCGACGGCCGCTCGCCGCTGCGCTGAGCGGCTTCCGCGGCATGGCGCGATGCACCCGCCCGGCCCGGCCCGGCCCGGTCCGATGCCGCGCCGGATCGGGGCGATACACGATGACCGGCCGGCATCGGCACCGGCCGTGGTGTCATCATTCCAGCGTGTAGCCGACGCGCAATCCGCCCCAGTGCTCGCCACCGACGTACACGGGGACCGACAGGTCGAACATGATCTGCCCGGTATCGCGCCGGTAGACCTGCAACCGGTACGGATCGGTGTGCGCGCCCACGCTGCGCCCGACCCGGTCGCCGAAGATCCGCTTGGTGCGGTTGCCGACCAGGTCGCGCGCGCGGTCGCCGGTCATCGGCTGGCTGAAACGCAGGTTGTGGGTCGGCACGTAACCGTCGGGATTGGCGCAGATCGCGAACACGATCCAGTCCTCCGCCGCCGCCAGCGGCTCCTGCAGCGGCGGCAGCAGTTCGTCGCAGAGCGCGTCGAACGGAGTGCGGTACTTGGGCGGATCGATGCCCGGAATCTGGCGGTACTCCTGCGAGAACAGCGCGTCGGGCGTGATCCGCCGCTGCGCCAGCGCATCCTCGAACAGCGCGCCGATGCGTCCGGCCGTCGCGGTGGCCAGCGCATGCACGCGCGCGTGCCGCGGCTGCTGCAGCGGCGCATCGGGCAGACGGAACAGGCCGACGCAATCGGCCAGCGTGCCCGCCGCCTCACCCAGCGCCTGGCTGCGCTCGGCCACGTGCGCGGCGTGCTCCAGATTGCTGCGCCCGAGTTCCGCCGCGCGCTCGACCGCACGGTCGATCGCCAGGATCTCCTCGCCCTGGCCCGCCACGCGGCCGGCGACCGACTCCATCGCCGATCCTGCGCGTGCCAGCAGCACGCCGATGCCGTCGAGCACCTGTTCGGTCCGCCGCGCCGATGCGGCGCCGTCGCCGAGCGCCTGCACGGTTTCGCCGATGATGCCGCGGACATCGCGCGCGGCCGTGCCTGCGCGGTCGGCGAGGCTGCGGATCTCGTTGGCCACCACCGCGAACCCGCGGCCGGCGGGCCCGGCACGCGCGGCTTCGATGCTGGCGTTGATCGACAGGATGTTGGTCTGGAACGCGACCGCGTCGATCACCTCGATCACGTCGTGCGCGCGGGTGGCCCGGCGCTCGACTTCCTGCATGGCCTCGGCCAGCGCCCGCGCCGCCTGACCGCCCTCGCGTGCGCTCTCGTCGGCACTGGCGGCCACGCCCTTGACCGCATCGAGGTCGCCGCCGACCGCCTGCAGCCCCTGCAGCAGGCGCTGGGTGGCTTCCAGGACGGACTGCAGCGCATCGGCCTGGGCCTGCGCCTGGCGGGCGAGCTCGCCGTTCTCCTCGACCACCTGCGGCACCGCCTGGGCGATCTGCACCGACAGTGCGACCGCCTGGCGGATGGCCTCGGCCAGATTGCCGAACCCGGCGCCCAGGCGACGCCCGATCGCGCTGTCGCGCTGTTGCTCGGGCAGCACCAGATCCAGGTCGCAGCCACCAAGCAGCGCACCGACATGGGCCAGCAATGCCGCATCGTCCGAGGCCTGGGCGGACGCGGCATCCAGCGGTGCGGGCGCGGACGGGGGCGGATCGCGCAGCAGCTGTGCCGTTTCCGGATGCGGCAGCGACAGCAGCCAGCCGTCGCCATCACGGTCGCGCTGGTGGCGGACCCGGCAGGCCGGATCGTCGCCAGCCGCGCACCACACCCCCTCGGCATCGCCGAGCGCTTCCGGCGGCATGCCCCACAGCCGCTCGCAGCCGGCATTGATCAGGGCCGGCTCGCTGCCGAGCAGATCCAGCGCGGCGCGGTTGACCGCGACGATGCGCCGCGCCTGGTCCAGCCGCAGCAGCGCGACCGGTGCGTCGGGCAGCATCGGCCCGATCCCGTCCTGTCCGGACGGTACTTCGAAACACGGCTGCATCGCAGCGTCCCCTCCCTTTCTCCCACCGTCGTTATCGGCCGGCCGGGTCTGGGATTGAACCGCGGCTGGCGGCACGTGGGGCGCTGCCGGGTGCTGAGGTGTGGGACGAATGTGGTCGCATCCCTGCGGAAGGGCGGCGCGCGTTGAGCGCAAAGTGTCGCCAACGCACTGCTGGCAACCGCCCTCTGCGATGACGGACCCGGGGCGCCGGACCACCGGGCCGAATGACATGGAACCGATGCCGTCACGCGGCAGCCAGGCGCCGCGACGGAAGCGCACGACGAAAGCGGCGGGGTCGTGCAGGCACGCTCCTGCAGTGAAGGCCGCGCCGACACGGGCGCCTCCGTCGAGACGACCGCGACGGCGATGCCCGCCCGCCGCATCGGCTCACGGCACCTGCCGACGCACGCGCGAGGGCGAGGCCGCCGCCCTCGCCGCCGGACGCCACTCAGTAGCCGGCGGCCTGCCCGTCCTTGCGGCTCTCGGAGGCGCCGTAGTAAACGCCGGTCTCCGGGTCGCGCAGGATCGCCTGATAGCCGCCGTACGGGCCATCGGCGAACACCACGCGATGGCCCTTGCGCATCAGCGCACGCACGGTCTCGTACGGGAAGCCGGTCTCGAGGTTGACCTCGCCACCGTCGGTCATCGCGGTGTTCTGCCCGGTCGGCTCGGTCGAGCCCTCGTGCTGGATCCTCGGCGCGTCGCCGGCCTCCTGCAGGTTCATGCCGAAGTCGATCAGGTTCATCACGATCTGCGCATGGCCCTGCGGCTGCATCGCCCCGCCCATCACGCCGAACGACAGCCATGGCTTGCCGTCGCGGGTGATGAACGCCGGGATGATGGTCTGGAACGGGCGCTTGCCCGGCGCATAGCCGTTCGGGTGGTCCTTCTGCAGCACGAACATCTCGCCGCGGTCCTGCAGGATGAAGCCCAGCCCCGGCGGCGCCATGCCGCTGCCCATGCCGCGGTAGTTGGACTGGATCAGCGACACCATCATCCCGTCGGCGTCGGCGACGGTCATGTAGATCGTGTCGCCCTCTTCCAGCTGCTTCGGCGTGCCGGGCTGCACGGTCTTCATCGCCGTGCCCATCGAGATCAGCGCGCGCCGCTGCGCCGCGTACTCCTTGGAGATCAGTCGCTCCACCGGCGCCGGCTGGAAGGCCATGTCGGCATAGAAGCGTGCGCGGTCGGCGAAGGCCAGCTTCTTGGCCTCGACGAACAGGTGCACGTGCTCGGCCGAGCCGAACGGGATCTTCGAGAAGTCGTATCCCTCCAGCACGTTGAGGATCTGCAGCGCGGCGATGCCCTGGCTGTTGGGCGGCAGCTCCCACACGTCGTAGCCGCGGTAGTTGCTGCTGACCGGCTCGACCCACTCGCCGTGGTGGCTGGCCATGTCCTCGTAGCTGAGGAAGCCGCCATTGGCCTTGAAGAACGCGTCGATGGTGCGCGCGATCTCGCCGGTGTAGAACGCGTCGCGACCGCCATCGGCGATCTTCTGCAGCGTGTCGGCCAGGCCGGGATTGCGCCACAGCTCGCCCTTGCGCGGCGCGCGACCATCGATGGTGAACTGTTCCTTGAATCCCGGCTGCGGCGACAGTCGCGGCACCGAGCGGTCCCAGTAGTAGGCGATCACCTCGGAGACCGGATGCCCGTCGCGCGCGTAGCGGATGGTCGGCGCGAGGTTCTCCGCCATCGGCTTGCGGCCGAACCGTTCGTGCAGCGCGAACCAGCCATCGACCGCACCCGGCACCGACACCGGCAGCGGGCCGGTGGCCGGGATCTCGGTCAAGCCGCGACGGCGGAACTCGGCCAGGGTCAGCGACTTCGGCGAACGCCCCGATCCGTTGTAGCCGTACAGCTTCTGCGTCTTCGGGTCCCAGACGATGGCGAACAGGTCGCCGCCGATGCCGTTGCCTGTCGGCTCCATCAGGCCCAGTGCGGCGTTCGCGGCGATCGCCGCATCCACCGCGGTGCCGCCTGACTTCATCACGTTCAGCGCGATCTGGGTGGCCAGCGGCTGCGAGGTGGCGGCCATCGCCTTCGGCGCGATCACCTCGGAGCGGGTGGCGAAGGTGTGCCCGGTGATGCGGTCGGCCGCGGCGGCCGGTGCGGGCAGGCAGGTGCCGATCAGCAGACCGGAGAGCAGGAGCAGGGTGGCGCGAGGCTTCATGGACGGTCGATGCGGCGGCAGGAGTCCGAACCTTAACGCATGCGCATCCAGCAGGGACTCCGGCGCACCGGAGTGCCTGCTCCGTACCCGGGCGCATGCGGCTTCTTACGTTCTCTTACGACCCGCTTACGGTCGCCCCGTATCTATCTCGCCAGTCACGCGGATCGAGGGGTCGGTCCGTCGTCCGTTCCGTGTCCACCGCACACATCAGGGGTTCAAGATGCAAGCTCATCGCACTCGCCGCCAGGGCGGCTTCACGCTGGTCGAGATGGCCGTGGTCCTGGTCATCATCGGCGTCATCATCGGCGCGGTCATGATCGGCCGCGATGTCCAGCGCAACGCCGAATACACGCGCATCAAGCAGAAGTTCATGGACCAGTGGGTGGTGGCATACAACACCTACAACCAGCGCATGGGCTCGCCGGTCGGCGACAACCAGAGCGCACCGCGCCTGATGGTCAATGGCGCCAACTACAACGGCAACGCCGGCACGCTGTCCGGTGGTGACATGTCCGGTGAGACCGGCCCTGCGGCGATCTGCCGCGGCAACCTCGGCCCCGGCATGCAGCGCGGCAGCTTCGAGGCCGGCGAGCAGTTCGACCTGCGCCTGATGATGCGCCGCTCCGGCATCACCATGCCGCCCGGCCGCGGCGACGGCATGGAAGACCGCTACGTCTACCTGGACACCAACGGCAACCCGCAGGAAATCCAGATCTGCTTCCAGTGGAATCCGCCAGGCACCGGCTCCGGCTCGGGCAACGTGATGGTCATCAGCGGCCTGACCCCGGACCTGGCGCGCGCCCTGGACCAGATGATCGATGGCAAGCCCGACGCCCAGAACGGCGCCTTCCGCCAGGAAGGCATCCAGGCCCGTACCGGCTCTGCTGCCGATGCCAACAGCGTCGGTCTGGAGTGGGAAGGCAACAACACCCAGCGCCTGACCGGCACCGGCGGCGCCGCCGGCACCGCCGATCTGAACGACGACTCCACCTCGGACATCGAGCAGGTGATGACCCTGGTCGCCCACTACAAGATGAACCAGTAAGCACACCATGAAACCCTCGCTCCTGTTCGTTCACCTGCGGCAATCGCGGCGCACCTCGCTGCTGCTGTTCGCCGGCACGCTGGCTACGCTGGTGGTGGCCGCGGCCTGGTTCGTCAGTGCGCGCTCCGGACTGGCCGATGCCTATGCCCGGCTCGGCACCCGCACCCAGATGCTCTCCGAGGCCCAGGTGCGCGAACAGGAAGCGAGGCTGCGCGTCGACTACGCCGAGTCCGCCCGGCAGCTTCTAAGCAACGCGCATGCCCATGGCCTGCAGCCCAACGCCTGGGGCGAGCGGCTGATCAATCTACGCCAAAGCCAGATGAGCCGCGAGGAAGCGGCGGCCATGGTCGGTACGGTCACGCGCAGCAGCGATCTGCTGTTCGGCGCGGAGGCGTTCGAACTGTCGGTCACCCAGCAGGAGGAAGGTCTGTTCGACGTCCCGAACATGCTGGACCGCCGGCCCGCCCCCCTGTCCCTCACCCTGCGCGGCAGCCTGGTGTTCCGCACCGGCGCCGTGTCGAGTCCTGATGCCAGCGGAGTGCTGCCATGAGCCTGCTCCATCTGATCCAGCAACAGGGCCAGTGGCTGAGCTTCGACGGCGCGATGGTCGAGATCAGCAGCGCACGGCCGAAGCCGCAGCGTGCGGCGGCGGTGATCAGCGATTTCGACGGCGCGGTCAGCGACGTGATCGCGCTGGAAGGCAGTGCCGCCCACGCGGTCGCCCTGATCGAACGCCGCCTGCGCGCCGATGGCCTGATCGACAGCGAAAGCAAGATCCTGGTCCACAAGACCCGTACCGTCGGCGCGGGTTACCAGACCCTGTTCACCGCGGTGCCGCTGGAGACCTGGCAGCAGGCCTACGCCTGGGCCGAGGCGCAGCCGGACCACTGCCTGCTGATCCCGGCCACCTCCCTGCTGTGGCATGCGCTGGCCACCGGCCAGGGTGTGGTCCTGCAGGCGGGCCGGCGGGTCAGTGTGCTGGCCCTGCTCAAGCACGACATCCTCTACCGCTCCTCACTGGCCTACAGCGACGACCCCGACGATCTGGCGATGACCGTCGGCGCGCTGGCCGAACAGGTCGCCGACGATCTGGGCCGTGGGCAGGACAATCTGGACCCGCTCAGCATGCGCTGGTGCCCGGTGCTGGTACCGCGCCCGGCCGAGGGTCTGCCCTGGGCCGACGACACGCTGCGGGAGATCTTCTCGGCACGCAGCGGCCTGCAGGTCAC
This sequence comes from Xanthomonas sp. XNM01, assembly GCF_014851915.1. Lineage (GTDB taxonomy): Bacteria > Pseudomonadota > Gammaproteobacteria > Xanthomonadales > Xanthomonadaceae > Pseudoxanthomonas. Next base: position 559,631 of record NZ_JACVAP010000004.1, on the reverse strand, counting down.
GTCCGTCCCCACCCGCCTGGTCCGTGACGAGGCTGGCCAGGAGTACCGCAGCGGCATCGCCTGGATCGAATCGGTGGTGGCGCCCACGATCGCGGTGAATCCGCCGCTCAGCCGGGCCGCCTACATGGCCGAATGGGGCCTGCCCCTGGCCAGTGCGGCGTCGCTGCTGTTCGCGGTGGCCCTTGGCACGCTGGGCGCGCGCTGGACGCTGAGCGCCAACGAGGCCGACCAGCGCTCGGCACAGCTCGACAGCCAGATCAGCGCGATCGAGGAGCGCATTGCCGGCCTGCAGGGCAAACAGGCTGTGCCGGATGGCTTCGCCGCCACCCTGGCCTTCGTCGAGCGCGCAGAAAGCATGAACCATGGCATCGACCCTGTCGAAGGCCTGGCGCTGGTGCGGGATGCCGCCGCCGGCGAGGTCCGGATCCTGCGCGTGCGGATCGAGGAACCCACCACCCAGCGGCGGCAGCAGACGGCCAATGCAGGACCGGAACTCGCCGAACCGACGCTGCGCGTAGACGGAATCGTCGATCCCGGTCGCGGAACTCCCGGCATGCAGGTGCCGGGCTTCGTGGAACGCCTGCGCCGCGCGGGCTATGACCCGGTCCCGCTGGATCCGCAGGCAGGCGCGGGCGCGCGCGCGTCCAGCGGCTTCTTCTCCTACCTGCTCAAGCGCACGCCGGCATCGGCACCGGGAGCCGCGCCATGAAGATGAAGTACACCGCCATCGTCGCCCTGATCGCCTGGCTGGCCGTCACCGGCTGGCTGGCGACGATGGTCATCGCCAAGCCGGCCGTCCTGCACCTGGGCAATCAGGCCGAGGAGACCGCCGCGATGGCCGAACTGCGCAACGCGATCGCGCGCAACGCCAAGGCACAGGAACTGATCGCACCGCTGCGCCACAGTGCGATGGTCGGCATCGGCACGCAGCTGATCGCGGTGGCCGCACCGGTCGGCCAGCCGGTCTCCGGCGCAGGTACCGCCGCCGGAAACGCGCTCCAGGGCGAACACGCTGTGTCGCTGGTGATGATCGCCGACGGCCGTCGCACCGCGGTCATCGACGGCCAGCGGGCACGTGCGGGCATGCGCCTCGCCGATGGTTCCCTGATCCAGGCGATCGGTCCGGACTGGGTCCGGATCATCGGCCTCGACGGTGTCCCCACCGTGCACCAGGTGCGCTCGCCGTTCCAGCAGCACGACCAGGCCGGAAGGACCGCGCAATGAACCCGCGCTACAAGCCCCTGCTGTGGACTGCCGCGGCGATCGCCGTCGGTGTTCTCGTGATCCTGGCCGTCCGCAGTCTGGCGACAGGAACGGATGCTGCATCGTCGCCACAGGTCCATGGCGCGCAGCCGGCACCGGCACGACCCGGTGCCGGCAACGACATCCCCGCCGCGACCGGTACGGGAAGCGACGCCCCCCCCCCCTGGGCGCAGGCACCTGCTGTCGCCGGCACCACCAGCAGCCTGTCTTCGGTGCAGGCTCCCCGCGGCACCGGGCCTGTGACCGCGCAGGCTGCCGTGGACCAGACCGTTGCCGGCGTGCGCCTGCAGGCCCAGCAGAACACCGCCAGGATCGATGGGCTGCTCCGGGACCTCGACCAGGCCGAGCGCTCGGGACAGGTCCCGCCCGACATCAATCTCGAAGCGCTGCGCAGCAATCTGGCCATCGCCCGGCGCGCGCAGGTCCTCGCGCTGGAACTGGCCGAGACCGCGCAACGGGCCGATACGCCTGAGCAGAGGCAACGCCACGACGCGATCATCAATGAACTGCAGACGCTCCAAGGACAGCTGCGTTACGACCTTGGCCCGGGCGCAGCGGGGTCCGTGATACCGGCGAAGGCGCAATGACATGCATCGCATCCGCAGCCGACATGCAACGCAAGGAGGGCGGCAGGACGGTTTCACCCTGGTCGAGCTGGCCACGGTGCTGGGCGTGATCGGCCTGCTTGCCGTTGCCATGACGTCGTCCTTCGACGGTCTCCAGCAGGCACGCGCACACAATGGCGCCCGCGCCGATGCGGAGTCGGCCCGGCAGGCGCTGCGCGCATTCGCCCTGCGCAACAAGCGTCTGCCCTGCCCGGACACCTCCACCCATGGCGACAGCGGCCGTGAAGGTGCCGGTGCCGCCTGTGGCGCCGGCGTCGATGTCGGCTGGCTGCCATACGAAAGCCTGGGCCTGGCGATCCCGGTGCGTGCGTCGCGGTTGCGCTACGGCGTATATCGCGGCGCAGCCGCAACCGATCTCGTCGCGCCCCGGCACGGCGCCGCCGACAGTATCGACATCGATGGCCTCGGCGGCTTCAGCACGGCGCTGACCGGCGCCGCGTCCGCAGTCGCCTCCAGCGCGCGGCCGTACTACGTCACCGGCCGCAGCGTCGAGAACAGTTGCGACGCGGGCTCCAGTCCCGGCACCGGCATCACTCTCATCAACCCCGCGTTCGTGCTGGTGGCGCCCGCCACCGACCGCGATGGGATGGGCAGCCTCCACGCGGGTTTCGATGGCATCCATCAGGCCTTCGCCGCCGGCGCCAGCAAGTGCGTGGCGTCGCCCGATCAACCACAGGCAAGCGGCAACGACGACGTCGTCGTTGCCGAAAGTCCAACCGCCCTGCTCGGCTGGCTGACCGCGACCACACGTTGAACGCCGCAGTTCCCATGAATCCTTCCAAGGCACAGAACGAGATGAATCCGAACCTCAACACCACTGGCCTGCGCATGCGTCGCCCCGTGGCCGGCCTCCTCGCCGCCGCCTGCGCGCTGTCGCTGGCGGCCTGCGCCAACATGCCGCCGCGCAGCGTGAAGGATCTGCCTCCGGTCGAGCACGCCGCGCTGGAGAAGACCGGCGGTGCGATCATCGAGGAGTCGGCGAAGCTGGCCGCACAGAACGAGCGTCTGCGCAGCCAGATCGAACGCTCGATGGCGCTGGCCGCGGCCGCCGCACCGGTGGCGCCCGCATACGACCCGCTGGAGAACAGCGTGGTCAGCATCAGCATGTTCAATGCCGATGTCGGCCAGCTGCTGTGGGCGCTGGCGGACGAGCTGAAGATGAACCTGATCGTCGACCCACGCGTGCTCGAGCAGCGCCAGCGCACCAGCATGCACCTGCGCAACGTCAGCGCACGCGAGGTCTACAACCACATCCTCGACGCCTTCGACCTGCACGGCGAGACCCGGGGCGGCGCGCTGGTGGTGAGCCAGCTGCGCGAGCGCATCTTCAACGTCGACCTGCTCAACTCCAACACCTCGTTCGACCTGACCACCGGCGGCGACGTGTTCGGCGCCGGTATGCAGGGCGGTGGCGGCGGCGGCCAGTCGCTGCGCGGCACGCTGACCATGAGCGGCAGCGTGGGCAAGGACAACGACCCGTACAAGCAGCTCGAGGCCGCGTTGCAGGTCATCCTGGCACCCGACAAGGCCGGCCAGGCCGCGCGGGGCCCGGACGCGGCACCCGAACCGGAGCAGCCGCGCCACAGCCTGGATCCGTCGTCGGGCACGCTGTTCGTCCGGGCCCGGCCCTCGCAGGTCCGTGCGGTCGAGGAACTGATCGAGCGCACCACCTCCAAGATGCGCCGCCAGGTGCTGGTGGAGGCGCAGATCCTCGACGTGTCGCTCAACGACAACTTCCAGTACGGCGTCGACTGGAACCTGCTGCGCAACCGCGTCGCCGGCCTCTACGGCGATTCGCCGGCCACCATCGCGCCCATCCCCGGCACCGACACCAACCCCAACCTGCTTGGATACAACGGCCAGGGCAGCAACTTTGCCGGCAACCGCTACGGCAACCAGGACCGTTCGATCCTGTTCCCCAACCAGACCCTGGGTTCGGCCCTCGGCCGCGCCGCGGGCCTGAGCTACGTCAGCGACACCTTCTCGGCCGCGGTCAACGCACTGCGCGGCTTCGGCAACGTCAAGGTGCTGTCCAATCCCAGCGTCCGCGTGCGCAACGGTGCGCCTGCGTATCTCAGTGTCGGTTCCAACATCCGCTACGTCACCAAGTCCACCACCAATTTCTCCAGCGCGGGCAGTGGCTTCAACACCTCGTCCGACATCCAGACCGACTCGCTGTTCTCCGGCGTGGTGATCGGCGTGGCGCCGATCATCCATGAGAACGGCTCGGTGGAACTGCTGGTGCATCCGATGCAGACCGAGGTCGAGCCCGGCACGCTGCGGCTGGTGGAGTTCCCGAACGGCAACGCAGTGACCCTGCCGACGATCAACGTCAAGGGCATCACCACCACGCTGAACCTGCGCGATGGCGACACCGTCGTGCTCGGCGGCCTGATCGACCAGAACTCCAGCCTCAGCGACGCCGGCATCCCCGGCCTGTCCGACATCCCCGGCCTGGGCAAGCTGTTCGGTTCGCGCGGCACGACCCAGAACACGCGCGAGCTGGTGCTGGTCCTGCGGGTGAAGGTGATATGAGCCTGATCTACGACGCGCTCAGCCGGCAGTCCGGTCCCGTTGCGATGGCACCGGCCGCGACCCCGCGCGCGTCGTGGTGGTCGCGGCAGTCCCTGCAGCATCGCAACGGCATGCTGGTGGCTGCTGGCGCGCTGATCGCCGCGCCGCTGGCCTTCCTGGCAGCGGGCCAGTCAGGGCGCGTGGCCTCAGCGCCGGTCACCGAGGTCGCGGCGGCGCGTCCCCCTGTGGCGCCCGCCCCTGCCTCAGCCGATGCACCCACGGTGTCCATGGACCCGCCCTCCATGCCGGTGGCAATCGGCATGCCGGCTCCCGGGAGCATCGAACCGGCGAACATACTGGTCGCGACGGTGGCAACCGCGGCACCGCCGACGCCGGCCGTTGCCGCCGCACCACCTGCACCGATGCAGGTGCAGGTGCAGGCCAGCATGCCGGTCGCACTGCCCGCACCCGCGGCCACGCCCGACACCATGCCTCCGGCAGCGCCGACGCCCGCGCCGATGGCGACAATGGGGCAGACACAGGAAGAGCCGCAGCCGATCAGCATCAAGGTCGAGCGCCGCGGCGACGGAGCCCGGACCGCCGCACCCGCGCCGGACGACACGTCGGTGCCGGCCACCATTTCCGCCATCGAAGCCGCGATCGCCGACGGCGACACCGCGCGGGCCCGGCAGGCCCTGACCGAACTCGAAGCGCTGCTGCCGTCGAGCAGCCTGACCCTGCTGCGGATGCAGGCCTGGGTCGCGCATCGTGGCGGCGACATGACCTCGGCAGAGCAGTTGTACCTGCGCATCGCCGAACGCGTGCCGGACGACGAGAACGCCGGCGTCAACATCGCCCTGCTCTCGGCCGGACGTGGCGACGTCGAGGATGCACGCCTGCGCCTGACCCGTCTCGCCGGCCGCCACAACCGGTCGGCACTGGTCGCCCGCGCGCTGGCCGACATCGAGGCGCAGGCACGATGAATCCCGCGCTGTCCCAGCACCTGGCCACGCTCGGCCTGGGACGGGTTCCGTTCCCGCCCACGCCCGACGCCGAAGCCTGGTTCCAGACGCCCTCACTGGAGCGGGAGCTCGTCGAGACCGCGCACTGCCTGCGTACGCGGGCCGGATTCGTGCTGCTGACCGGCGAAGTCGGTACCGGCAAGAGCACCTTCCTGCGGCGTCTGCTGCAGGTGCTGGATGCCGACGGCATGGTGGTATCGCTGGTGTTCAACACCTTCCTGCAAGGCGGCGACCTGCTGGCTGCCGTGCTGCGCGACTTCGGCCTGGCGCCGCAGGGAAATCCCGCCGCCGACATCGAAGCCCTGAACCGGTTTCTCGTCCAGCGCTGGCAGGCGCACACGCCCTGCGTGCTGGTCATCGACGACGCCCAGAACCTGACGTTCGAGAGCCTGGAACTGCTGCGCCTGCTGACCAATCTGGAAACCGGACAGGAGAAGCTGCTGCAGATCGTGCTGGCCGGCCAGCCGGAGCTGCGCGAGACCCTGGATCAGCCGCGTATCCGCCAGCTCACCAGCCGGATCTGCAAGCACGTGCGCCTGTCGCCGATGGATGCCGGCCAGGCGCAGCGCTACGTCGACTTCAGGCTGGCGGTCGCCGGAGCCGCCGGCCGCATCCGCCTGGACGACACCGGCGCCGCCGCACTGCATGCGGCCAGTGACGGCAACGCCCGCCGCATCCACCTGATCATGGACCGCTGCCTGTACGGTCTCTACCACGCACCGGAAGGCCGCCGGGTGATCGGCGCGTCACTGGTCCGGCGGGCGGCGGCCGAGTCCGGCGCACACCCGGTGCGGCGGGCGGCGCCACGCCGCGGCTGGGCCGTCGCCGCCTCGCTGGGGCTGGCGCTCGGCGCGGGCATGATCGGGCTTGCGCTGCACAGTCCGGTCCCGCAGGCCGAGGCGGCCGAGCCCCGCATCTCCACCCCGCCGGCCACCATGCCGGCCGCCGCTGACACGGCCGCCGTCGCCGCGTCCGCATCCGGCTGGGAACGCTGCCTGCAGCGCCTTGCCGGACGACCGACCCATCTGCAGCAGGTCGATGCCGGCCTGGCGGCGCGGATCACCGCGCGCGGTGATGTGTGCCTGCGCGAGGAGGCAGGTCACTGGACCGCGGCCTGGTCGGCACCGATCGCCGCACAGGACTTCCTGCCGCTGGCCGGACGGGACGACCTGGTCCGCGGCCTGCAGTCCACGCTGTTGCGGCACGGCGACTACGACGGCCAGCTCGACGGCCTGTACGGGCCCCGCATGCATGCGGCGATCGCCCGCTTCCAGCAGCGCAACGGCCTGTCCGCGACCGGCTCGCCGGACCCGGCCACGCTCTTGCTGCTCGACACCCTGGCGGCATCGCCCGATGCCGCCACCCCCCACACCGCGACACGGCACGACGCCCATGGCAACGGTTGATCCACGCGTATCCCCCGCCGGTACAAACGGCAATGCGCCCACGCTCCGGCTGGGCGAGCGCCTGCTCGAGCGCAGGCTCATCGACCAGACCCAGCTGCAGTACGCGCTGCAGAAGAACGAGGTCGAGCATCAGCGCCTGGGCCGCATCCTGATCAACCACGGCCTGGCCAACGAGTCCGACATCGTCCAGGTGCTGTCGGAAATGAACGACATCGCCTACGTGGCGGTCGACACCTTGCCGGTGGCCGAGCCGCAGGTGCTGGCGATGTTCAACCGGGAGCTGTGCCAGCTGCGCCAGTTCCTGCCGCTGCGGCGCGCCGACGACGCGCTGGAAGTGCTGCTCGGCGATGCCGACCCTCCCACCGTGGCCCAGCTGGTGCTGCAGCGCTGCGGACTGCGCTGCCGCTTCCTGCAGGGCGAGTACGGCAAGGTCGCGCGGCTGATCCGCCATACCTACTACTTCGCGCAGAATCCGGTCGAAAGCCTGCTGGAACGCGAGATCAAGCGGCTGTCGTCCGACAGCGACCACGCCTACAGCCCGGAGAAGCTGCTCGACTACCTGCTGCACTACGCGGTGCGCGAACGCACCACCGACATCCACATCTCGCCGTCCGAGAAGAGCCTGCATGTGCTGTTCCGGGTCGACGGCGTTCTGCGGCCGATGTTCGCGATGCCGACCCAGCTGACCCGCCTGCTCGGCTATATCAAGCTGGCCGCGGAAATGGACATCTCCGAGCAGCGCCGGCCGCAGGACGGCAGCTTCCGCGCGGTGGTGCTGGACTCGGCGCTGACGGTACGCGTGTCCACGATCATCACCGACGCCGGCGAGCGCACGGTGATGCGACTGCTCCCCGAACACAGCGACCTGGCCGGGCTGGCCGAACTCGGTTTCTTCCCGGAAGACGTCGCCGTGCTGGAGCGGCTGTTCGCCAAGCCGGCCGGCCTGGTCCTGATCACCGGTCCGACCGGTTCGGGCAAAAGTTCGTCGCTGCATGCGGCGCTGCGCATGCAGTCCCTGATCGAACGCAACGTGCTGACCGTCGAGGATCCGATCGAGTACCGCGTCCCCGGCGCCGGCCAGACCGAGGTCAACCGCCGCGCCGGCTACGAGTTCGGCTCGGCCCTGCGCCATTTCCTGCGTCATGACCCGGACGTGATCCTGCTGGGCGAAATGCGCGATGCCGAAACCGCGCAGGCCGCGCTGGAGGCGGCGGCGACCGGCCATCTCGTGCTGTCGACCCTGCACGTGACCAGCGTGTTCGGCGTGGTCCCCCGCCTGCGTCCGCTCGGTCTGGAAGCGCAAGTGATCGCCGACAACCTGCTGGCGGTTGTCAACCAGCGTCTGGTCCGGCAGAACTGTCCCTTCTGCAGCATCGAGGTGCCGTTCACCGAGAACGAGCGGATCTGGCTGGAACTCGCACCCGGAGCCACCGGCTGTCGTGGCCAGGGTTGCGAGCGCTGCCGTGGCAGCGGCTACTACGGCCGCCTTCCGGTCTACGACATCATGCTGGTCGACGAGGCGCTGGCCAACAGCATCGCCGACGACGCCGGCCGTGAGGCGCAGCGCAACATGGCGATGAACGCCGGCTTCCGCAGCATCGAGCAGATCGCCAGGACCCGCATCGTCAATGGCCAGACCACGACCGAGGAAGTGCTGCGCGTGGTCGGCGTGGGGCCAACGCCATGAACGTCTACTACTACCGGCTGCTGCTCTCCAGCGGGCGCGTGACCAGCGGCGTCGCCCAGCTCGCCGTCGAGCAGGACGCCTCCGCCAGGATGTGGCTGGAAAAGAACTTCGATGCCGTGGTGCTGACGCTGTACCGGCTGCCGGGCTGGCTGGCCGAGACCCAGCGCTCGCTCAGCCACCTGGTCAAGCCCAGCATCCGACCGATCGAACTGGCCGGCATGCTGCGCGACCTCGGGGTGATGACCAGCAGCGGCATCCCGGTGATGGAGGCGCTGCGTGCGGTCGCCAACGAGGTCGGGCAGGGACGCACCTCCAACCCGGCCAAGCTCGCCCGGCGCCTGCTCGACGAACTTGACGCCGGCGCCTCGCTCAGCGACGCGTTCTCGCGCTACCCGGATGCGTTCCCGGAGACCGTGCGCAACCTCGTGCTGATCGGCGACGAGACCGGCACGATGGACCGGATGCTGATGGAGGCGGCCGACCACATCGAGCGCATCTCGAAAATGACCGCCGACACCCGGCAGGCACTGATCTACCCGGCCTTCGTGTTTTCGGCGATCTTCGCCGCCGGCGGCTTCTGGATCTACTACGTGATCCCGAACCTGTCGGACCTGTTCAAGCAGATGAACGCCAAGCTGCCGCCGCTGACGATCGCAGTGATGGCCGGTTCGGAATGGCTGATCGGTCATATCGGCATGATCCTGATCGGCCTGGTCGTGGCCGCGTTCGCGCTGTGGGTGACCTGGCGCTACAGCCGTACGTTCCGGCGGACCGTGCACTACACCATGCACAAGCTGCCGATCGCCAGAACGATCATGGTCTCGTCCGGCCTGGCGTTCTTCACCGAGTACATGTCGCTGCTGATCAAGGCCGGCGTGGACATGGTCAGCAGCCTGCAGGTGATGGAGCGGGCGATGCGCGACGAGTACTACCGCGACCGCATCATCGCGATCCGCCAGGTGCTGGAGCGCGGCGACCGCTTCTCCGCCGCCATGCGCCAGGTCGGCGGCTTTCCCTCGATGATGGTGCGCATGGTCGGGGTCGGTGAAGAGACCGGCACCCTGGATGCCCAGTTCTCACGCCTGTCCGGCGAGTACAGCACCCGCCTGCAACGCCTGATCACCAACCTGTCGGAGGTCATCAAGCCGGTGGTCGTGCTGCTGGCCGGCGGCATGTTCGTGTTCCTGATCGTGGCCCTGCTGCTGCCGGTATACGACCTGGTGCAGCAGGCGATCACTTCGCCGACCTTCTAGGAATGAGTGCGATGTACAGCAATCCCCTTGTCTCTCACCGGCAGACCGGCTTCACCATCCTCGAGATGTCCGTGGTGCTGGTGGTGATCGCCCTGATCATCGGCGCGGTCAGCGTGGGCCGCGACCTCTACCGCAGCGCGGTGGCAGAACGCATCGGCAGCGAGTTCGTCCAGGGCTGGATGGTCGCCTACGACCGTTATGTCGCCCAGGTCGGCGTAGTGCCCGGCGACAGCCTCGTGGACCCGAGCGGCCGCGTGCGCAACGCGGCCAATACCGAGCTGTGCAACAACGACCTGCGCGAGATGATGCTGACCCGCGGCATCAGCCTGCCGCAAGGCCGTGCCGAAGGCCTGGAGACCCGCTACGTCTACCAGGACAGCAACGGCCAGCCGCAGGAGCTGGAGGTCTGCTTCGTCAATGTCGATAACTGGGCGGAGCCGTCCAGTGGCACGACCTACGCGCTGCGCAGCCGCAACGTCATGCTGTTGAGAGGATTGAGCCCGGAGCTGGCGCATCAGCTCGACACGCGCATCGACGGTCGGGTGGACGCGCGTTTCGGTCGTCTCCGCGAAGTCGACAGCCAGAACTTCACCGGTGGTCCCGGCAGCCCGCCGACCGAGGGTCCCTGGAGCCGCAACGAACGCCAGATCAGCGAAGCGCCGGATGCCGTGATCCCCACGGTGTCCGCCTACATCAGGATGAACCAGTGATTCCACCGGTCGGAATCCACGCCTGCACAGGACATCGGTCATGAGCATGACGCATCGCGTTGCTTCCATTCACCCGGTTCCGTCGCCCCATCGAGGCCAGGCCGGCATCGGACTGGTCCAGGCCCTGCTGATCCTGCTGCTCGTCGCCAGTGCGCTGGCCGCCGGCGCGTTACTGCTCCAGGCCAAGCGCGCACCCGCGCAGGCAGTCAGCCAGGAGCAGGGGCTGCGCTGGGCCGACGAAGCGATTGCCGCATTCGCTTCGTCCAACGCACGCCTGCCCTGTCCGGCATCCAGCGTGCACGGCGAGGAGGACTGCAGCGTCGGCGCCCAAGGCTGGTTGCCGCTGCGCAGTCTGGCTGGCGCCTCGGGCAATGCGCCACAGGTGGGGCCGATGGCCTACATGGTCTACCGCGGCAGCGAATCGGCCCACCTGGACCTGACCCGCCCGGGCAATGCCTATCAGCCGCCGATGCTGGATGGCAGCATCCGCGAGATCATCAGCAGGGACAGCGATGGCGAGGAGACCGGCCGGCGCCGGTTCGAGGCGATCAATGGCCTGGACCTGTGCCATGCGCTCGAGCTGGCCGAAACAGCGGGCGGCGCGGCCGCCCTGGCCAACGTCACCACGCAGAACGGCGTGAGGCAGAATGTCGCCTATGGCATCGCCGCAGCAGGCCCGGACGCGGGCAGCAGGCGCCTGGACGATGCCAATGCCGGCACCGCCGGCACCCTCGAGGCACCTTGGCGCGAGTGGACCTCGGGCTACGACGACCGGGTGCGGGTCCGCAGTTTCGATGCGATGGCGCAGAGCCTGGGCTGCAGGCTGCAGGCTGCCAGCGGCGATACCGCCAGCGCTTCGCTGGCGGTGGCTCCCTTCTCGGGCGCGTCCACGCTCGCCGTCGACACCACGCCCTACAACGTGTCACTGGCCGCGATGGACGTGCTGGCCGCGTCCATCACCCTGCACGATGCCCTGGAGGAACTGCAGGCCAGCAACCTCAAAGCGGCGGAATCAGCCGTGGACAGCGCGCGCAACGCGCAGATCTCGATCGTGTTCAAGCTGGTGACCACGGCCGCCAGCCTGTCCGACCAGATCACGACCGTGGTCACCACCGCGGTCAGCCTGACCCGGGCGATCATCACCTGCATCGCCTCGCTCGGTGCCTCGTGCGCCGAGGTGGCCGTCAAGGCAGCTGCCCTGGGGACCTCGATCGCCGGCCTCGGCACAAAGGGCGTGACCCTGGCGCAGAAGGCCGCCGCACTGGTGCCCGCAGCCCTGGCACTGGATGCCTCGATAAAGGCGCGCGACATGGCCAGGAAGGCGAGCTTGCCTCCGGCGGCGAGCCTGGATGATGCCATCGCACAGATGGAATGCACGTTGTTCGCCCGCAACTGCACCGACGAAAGCACGGTGCTGACCGAAGAGAACCCCGACTACCGCGAGGGTATCGACGACCCGTCCAAGAAGTACCGGGTCGTCTACGAACTGGATGAGTCCGGTAACCGGATCCCGGTGCTCGGCAGCGATGGTCGGCAACTGGTCGACAGCAATGGAGATGAAATCTGGCAGGTCGCTTACAAGGCCGGCGCGACCCCGACCAGCCTGGAGCAGCGTCGGCGCGACGCCAAGACCCAGTGGGACATCCTGCAGGAGCAGGTGGACCTGCTCGAGCAGCATCGGCTGGCACCCTGGGGCATCAGCGTCAACAGCAATGCCGACGCGAACGGCAACACGGTCGACAGTCTGGTCGAGAACGGTCGGATCAACGAGCGTGTCCTCGACACCGGTTACCAGACCATCGAGGGCGGGCGCTATGCGAAGGAGGTGCTCTACATCGACTGCAACCATGTCGGCCAGGGCAACGGCGAGTATGACCACCGTGGAAGTGACTGCGTGTACGTCGGCAGCCGCACCGACATCGTCGATGAGCAGCCGGTTACCACAAAGCTCGGCGCCTACCACCGCGTGGAGCGCAGGAGAATCGAATTCAACCGCGAGCTGGCAGTCGCCGATGCGATCGCACGCCGCAACAAGGCCCAGGAATGGGCTGGCTACAACCTGCGCGAAGAGGAGCTTGAGCGTGAGATCAATCTGGCCGAGGAGAACTTCGACTCCTGGTTCGTGGGCAGCAGTTCGATCCTCAGCAAGATGCAGGGCCAGCGGGACGACGCGCAGCACTGTGGTGCCTCGCCGAGAACCGCCACGACCGAACAGAAGTGCGAGAACGCCAGGCAGGCGGTGATCTACGTCGAGGAATGCAGGAAGCCCATGACCGATGCCAGTGGTGCACCGGTGTACGCGGGCGGCGTGCTCCAGTACGAAATGGAGAGCAACCTGAAAGCGGCCTGCAAGCCCTACATGCAGAGCCAGCTGGATGAGCTGCGGAATGAGCAGAGCGCACTGGCGGGAAACCGCAGCGCCGCAGCAGATGCCTATGGCGGGATGCCTTCACCGTTTATCCAGTATCCGGACGGCTGGTTCACCCATGCGATCGAAGTGACCGAGGATGCCGACGGCAACCCACTCAGCTACGACTGGAAAGCGGCTACCTCCAGCGCGTATTTCTGGGAGAGCTACCAGGTCCAGGTAGAAATCACCGACGACAGCACGGACCCGCCGACCACCCGCATCGAATGGCAGACCCGGACACGCCAACTGCCCTACTACGCACCCGAGCCTTATGGGGGCAGTGGCTCGCAGCCGATACTGGTCACCGACAAACTCGAACTTGCAAGCAAGGACTTCTGCTCGTTCTGGACAGGTCGCGTCTGGAATGGCGCGAACTGGACCTGGCCCAATCCCTGGGGCTGGGGCTCGGCCTACAGCATGGGCCTGTACTGCCAGCGCTATCCGTTCAACCGTGCGTTCGAGGACTGGCGCCGGGCCAAGATCGGCGCCGACGAGGCGCGCAGGAATTATGACGACCTCGACACGCAGTACGAGAACCTGCTTGCCGAGTACGAAAATCTGAAGCGGGCGAACAACGATCCCAGCGGCGGTGCCCAGATCGACATCGGCTTCGGCGCCGAACCCGCACTCGAGCGGGCCGACGCACGCGGCTCGGTCGGTCCGCAGGAACTGGGAACGACGCCATGAGCCACGCATACCGTCGTCAGCTGGGCTGGTCGCTGGTCGAACTGTCGGTCGCGCTGGTGATCGCTGCATTGCTGGGGGTGCTGCTCTTCACCCTGTTGCCGCTTGGCAACCGGGTCGTCGAAGGCGAGCGCCAACTGCATGAGCTGGCGCAGGCCGAACAGGCCCTGCTGGGTTACGCACGCGCACATGGCCGGCTGCCCGCCGCCGACAGCGATGGCGACGGCGAGGCCAACGACGGCGCGCTGGGGCCATGGCTACCGGTCAGCGATCTGGGCCTGCCATCGCGGATGCGGATCCGCTACCAGGTACAGACCGGTCTGGCGTCCGCCCCCGGCAGCCTGTTCCACCCGCTGCTGCCCGGCGATACGCAGCACACGCCGGTGCAGAACACGCTGGACTTCTGCATGCGCCTGCTGCTGAACCAGCGCGACAACATCACCTTGGGAGGGCTGGGCACGCCGGTGGCCTATTACCTGGGCCATGCCGGGGTCGCAGGGCACGATCTGGTCGCGATCAAGGATGGCTGGGTCGAATCGGGTCAGCATATGCCGGGCCGCGGAGACAGTGAACGCTCGGCACATGCGGCGGTCGCCGCCGGCAGCGGTGAACTGTCGGTGCGCCTGTCCTGCCCCGAGCGCCTGGCGCGGGCCCAGGGCAGCGCACAGGCAGCGTTTGCCGCGCACAGCGCTTTGCGCCTGACCGAATTCAACGTCGAGTTCCGCGACTTCGACATCAAGATCGCGCAGACCACCGAAGCCCTGGCCAGGACCACCCGCGACCTGGCCGCGTATGCGCTGGCCGAATCGATCACCAATGAAGCCATCGCCATTACCCTGATGGCCTCCGGCTGGCCGCCCGATGGCGTGACGATCTCCGCCGGCATCAAGCAGCTGGTCACCTCCGTCAAAGCAATGGCCGAGGCGATCAAATCGCTGGTGGAGGCCGAAAAGAGCCTGCAGGAAGCCATCCAGGGCGTCGCCGACGCCAGGGAGCGACTGGTCCTGGTGACGGCGCAGCGGAACCGGATTCAAGTGCTGTACGACCAGTCCAGCAGCCACGCCATCCGTATGGACAATGCAGGATTGAACCCATGAGCAGGTCCCACACCGACCGCCAGCGCGGCTTTTCGCTGGTCGAACTGGCCGTGGCTCTGGTGATCCTCGGCATCATCGGCATCCTGCTGGTGCGCTGGATAGGCTTGCAGCAGGAAGAGCAGCAACAGGTGGCGCAGCGCGACCTGCTGCAGCGCGCCGACGATGCCGTGATGGGCTTCGCGGCGATCCGGTCGCGCCTGCCCTGCCCGGATACAGATGCCGACGGCCATGAGAACTGCGCTTCCGGTGCGATCGGCACCTTGCCTTACCTGACCGTGGGCCTGCCGGACGCGCGCGCGCAACGCATCCGCTACGGCGTGCTGCGTCGTAGCGGCAGTGTGCCGCTGGCGGGTTGGCGCGGCGCGACCGCGAGTGGCGAGACAGGACGGGTGATCAACGTCGATACGCCACTGGATGCGGACCTGGCGGTGCTGACGGCGGGCAATCTGGATCGTGCGCAGCCGCTCCAGGTGACCGGAAATTCGCAGAACATCGCACCGATGCACGAGGTCAGGCCCTGGAACAATTGCCAGCACCTGCCAGACGGTGCCAGTTGTGCCGACAATCCCGCACTGTGGCTGAACACGCTGGACTTCTGCCATGCGATCCGCAGTGCTGCGCTGCTGCCGGCGAGCATGGACCATCTGCATACCCGGCGCGAACTGGAGCCTGAACGGATCGCTGGCAATGTCGCCTACGCGTTGGCCATCACCGATCCGTTGACCGCGACTGCCGAGCATACCGACACTTCGCTGGCCTTCCATTCGCCGCGCCGCCCACGCCAGGGCGGCGTCACGCCCTACAACGACCGGGTGCTGGCGGTGGGCATCGACCAGTTGTGGACGCGACTGCGCTGCGGCGACAGCTATGGCCCCGCGGTGTATGCGCATCCCAATGTGGCGATGGCGGCACGCCTGACGACGCCGGTGATGGAGAACACCAAGATCCAGCTGGACATCATGGTGGCGCTGGGTGATGCCAACAACCACAACGCCACCGTCGCGTTGATCGACGCGACCGCAGAGATGGTCAATACCACCGCGCAGACGCTGGATACCATCGCCGAAATGCTCGATACCTATGGCGGCTGGAACTGGCGCGTGGGCATCGCCAGCGGCAGCATCGGCACCGCGGTCGGCAGCGTCATCGCGGCGGGTGTCGCCAAGGCGTCGGCCGCCACCTACTGGAGCACTGCCCAAGGCCATCGCGACACCTTCGCCGCCTACTTCCCCGGCAAGGCGAAAGACGTGGAAAGAGGGATCGTGGCCGATGCACGCCGTGCAGATATTCTCGGCGGCTTCCCCGACGCAGCCACACGCGACACTGCCCGCGCCTTCGAATACGGCGGCAGTACGCCCTGAGACGGACGTGACCGCGAACTCCACCACTTCGGGTGATCACGTTGCTCGCCAGGCGCCGACTGCAGCGACGTATGCATGCGACGGGAACGGAAGTGGTCATGGCGGCTGCAGTGCGCTGCAGGACATCGTCCAGGCGCCGGAACGCAGACGCTTCCCCCGGAAGCGCAGCCTATGGCATCGATGACACATCCGGTCCCGGCGAGCCGCCTTGTATGGTCAGCCCGCCAGGACATCCGCCGCCAGCACCAGCTTCTGCCGCGCCGGCGCCAGCCGTACGCGCGCGCTGGCAGCCTGGCCCGTCGGCACCCGATGCTGCGCCGTCACCCGGATGCTCTCGGCCAGGTCGCGCGTTTCCCGCGATGGCAGTTCGCCCAGTTCGCTCTGCAGCCGGTGTGCCAGGGTACGGTAGCAGCCCAGGGCCATGCCGGCCTCGCCGAGCTGCGCGTGCAGCCGCATCAGTGCGCGGTGGTGGAGTTCGTTCAACGGGTCCTGGGTGATCAGCCGGCGCGCCACCAGCAGCGCCTCGCGCCGGGCGCCACGTGCGGCGGCGACATCGCGCAGCACCGCAAGCGCGTCGGCCAGGCGCCGGCCGATCCATTCGCGCGTGCACGACAGCCACTCCGCGTACGAGGCGCAGCTGTCCAGCGCCATGCCCTCCAGCAGTTCTCCGGCATCGTGCAACCAGGACTGCGCCTCCCCCGGCCTGCTTCCATCCATGCCGCATTCGAGCAGGTCGATGTCGAACAGCCCGTGTGCCCGGACCGGGCACAGCCGGACCGACTCGCGATCGACCTGCAGAACGCCGTCGCCCACTGCCGCGCTCATGGCCCGGTTCAGATCGGACAGGACCTGCCTCAGGTTGGTCAGCGCCGCGGTTTCGCCGAGCTCGGGCCAGAGCAGGCTGGCCAACTGGACACGCTGGTGGCGCTGCCGTTCGATCGCCAGGTAGGTCAGCAACGCCCAGCCCTTGCGATACTGGAGCGCGACCTCGCGCGTGCCGCACCCCATGCGGCGCGCGCCAAGCAGGCGGATCGCGGGCGCGGAAGCGCCCGCCGGGACGGCGATGGTGCGGTCCTGCGTCTGGCAGGCCGCTTCGGTGACGAAGAGCGAATGCGACTGCGGCATGATGAAGTTCCCCTTTGGACAGGCCGGGGGAAGCGCATCGTCCGTTTCCCCATAGGGGTTACCGCACAAAGCGGCAAAAACTCATCACGCCGCTTTCACGAATTCTGAAGCACTCAGCCGGCCCGTCCTACGGGCGCACCTCACCCGTCCAGCAACGCCCTGTCGCGCACCGCGCCCTTGTCGGCACTGGTCGCCAGCAGGGCATAGGCCTTCAGCGCGGTACTGACCTTGCGCGGACGCGCCTGCGCCGGCTTCCAGCCGATGGCGTTCTGCTGCTCGCGGCGCACTGCCAGTTCCTCATCGGAGACCAGCAGATTGATGCCGCGGTTGGGGATGTCGATCAGGATCCTGTCGCCGTCGCGGACCAGGCCGATCGTGCCGCCACCGGCCGCTTCCGGCGAAGCGTGGCCGATCGACAGGCCCGAGGTGCCTCCGGAGAAGCGGCCGTCGGTGAGCAGCGCGCACTGCTTGCCCAGGCCTTTCGACTTCAGGTACGAGGTCGGGTACAGCATCTCCTGCATGCCGGGGCCGCCTTTCGGGCCTTCGTAGCGGATCACCACCACATCGCCGGCGACGACCTCGTTGGCGAGGATGCCCTTCACCGCTGCATCCTGGCTCTCGAAGACCCTGGCGTTGCCTTCGAACACGTGGATCGACTCGTCCACGCCCGCGGTCTTGACCACGCAGCCGTCCAGCGCGAGGTTGCCGTACAGCACGGCCAGGCCGCCTTCCTGCGAGTACGCATGTTCGACGCTGCGGATGCAGCCACCTGCGCGATCGATATCCAGCGTCGGCCAGCGCGTGGCCTGGCTGAAGGCGACCTGGGTCGGCACGCCGCCCGGGCCTGCCTTGAAGAAGGTATGCACCGCGTCATCGTCGGTCTGGGTGATGTCCCACTTCGCGATGCCCTCGCTCAGCGTGCGGCTGTGCACGGTCGGCACCTCGGTGTGCAGCAGGCCGCCGCGCGCCAGTTCGCCCAGGATCGAGAAGATGCCGCCGGCGCGATGCACGTCTTCCATGTGGTACTTCTGGATGTTCGGCGCGACCTTGCACAGCTGCGGCACTCTGCGCGACAGGCGGTCGATGTCGCGCAGGTCGAACGGCACCTCGCCTTCCTGCGCCGCGGCCAGCAGATGCAGGATGGTGTTGGTCGAACCGCCCATCGCGATGTCCAGCGTCATCGCATTTTCAAAGGCTTCAAATGTAGCGATGCCACGCGGCAGCGCGGCCGGATCCTCGGCGCCGTACCAGCGGTGGCACAGCTCGACGATCAGACGTCCCGCACGCAGGAACAGCTGCTCGCGGTCGGCATGTGTGGCCAGGGTCGAGCCGTTGCCGGGCAGCGCCAGGCCCAGCGCCTCGGTCAGGCAGTTCATCGAGTTGGCGGTGAACATGCCGCTGCACGAGCCGCAGGTCGGGCAGGCGCTGCGCTCGTAGGCGGCGACCTTTTCATCCGACGCGCTGTCGTCGGCCGCGACCACCATCGCATCGACCAGATCCAGCCCGTGCTCGGAAAGTTTCGTCTTGCCCGCTTCCATCGGCCCGCCGGACACGAACACCACCGGGATGTTCAGCCGCAGCGCGGCCATCAGCATGCCGGGCGTGATCTTGTCGCAGTTGGAGATGCACACCAGCGCATCGGCGCAGTGCGCGTTGACCATGTATTCGACCGCGTCGGCGATGATCTCGCGTGAGGGCAGCGAATACAGCATGCCGTCATGGCCCATCGCGATGCCGTCGTCGACCGCGATCGTGTTGAACTCCTTGGCGACGCCGCCGACGCGTTCGATTTCGCGCGCAACCAGTTGCCCGAGGTCCTTCAGGTGCACATGCCCGGGCACGAACTGGGTGAACGAGTTGGCGATCGCGATGATCGGCTTGTGGAAGTCGTCGTCCTTCATGCCGGTGGCGCGCCACAGGGCGCGGGCGCCGGCCATGTTGCGGCCGTGGGTCGAGGTCTTGGAGCGATAGTCGGGCATGGGGAAAGCGTACTGTGCGCTGGCGGACAACGCGGCTGGCGGGGGGGTACGAAAGCAGCCGATTGTGCTGCGTTTTCTCGGTTTCAGGTGCAATCATCCTCACCGTCACGGACCTGCTTGACAAGCACCAAATCACCGTGGTTCTCTACGGACCATGTTGCAGCGCCACACGCCCCTGATGAACCTCTCGACCGCCGGCATCGCCGCGGCACCGGTTCTCGTCCTCGTCCTTATTACCTCGCCAACAGGTGCGGGACGAACCAGCGTGTAAGCAACAAACCACGCAGATTCGAAAAACCCCGCACCGGAAGGTAGCGGGGTTTTTTTTGACCGGTTTCCAGCACTACTCCATTCCCAACCGCCCCATCGCACAGGACCACACCATGACCAGCAGCACCTCCACCCACGCCGACATCAAGACCATCGCCGTCATCGGCTATGGCAGCCAGGGCCGCGCGCACGCGCTCAACCTGCGCGACTCCGGCTTCGACGTGATCGTCGGCCTGCGCCCGGGCGGCCCGACCGAAGCCAAGGCCCAGGCCGACGGCTTCGTGGTCAAGGCACCGGCCGAAGCGGTGAAGGACGCCGACCTGGTCGCGGTGCTGACCCCGGACATGGTCCAGCAGAAGCTGTACGAGGACGTGCTGGCCCCGAACCTGAAACAGGGCGCCTGCCTGCTGTTCGCGCACGGCCTGAACGTGCACTTCGACATGATCAAGCCGCGCGAGGACCTGGACGTGGTGCTGGTCGCGCCGAAGGGCCCGGGTGCACTGGTCCGCCGCGAGTACGAGATCGGCCGCGGCGTGCCCTGCATCTACGCTGTGCACCAGGACAGGAGCGGCAAGGCCGAAGCGCTGGCGCTGGCCTATGCCGGCGGCCTGGGCGGCGCGCGCGCCAACATCATCAAGACCACCTTCAAGGAAGAGACCGAAACCGACCTGTTCGGCGAGCAGGCCGTGCTGTGCGGCGGCGCTTCGTCGCTGGTCCAGGCCGGCTTCGAGACCCTGGTCGAGGCCGGCTACCAGCCGGAAATCGCCTACTACGAAGTGCTGCACGAGCTGAAGCTGATCGTCGACCTGTTCTACGAAGGCGGCATCACCCGCATGCTCGAGTTCATCTCCGAGACCGCGCAGTACGGCGACTTCGTCAGCGGCCCGCGCGTGATCGACGCCTCGGTGAAGGCGCGCATGAAGGACGTGCTGACCGACATCCAGAACGGCACCTTCACCCGCAACTGGAAGGCCGAGTACGACGCCGGCCTGCCGAATTACAAGAAGTTCCAGCAGGCCGACAAGGACCACCCGATCGAGAAGGTCGGCCAGGAACTGCGCGCCAAGATGGTGTGGCTGCAGGCCAATGCCAAGGCCGATACCGACAAGACAGCCGCCGCATGAACGCCGACGCCTCCACCGCGGTGACGGCCGGGGCGCGCAATGGCGCGGCCTGGGTCGCGCACGCCCTGGAAGCGGAGGGCGTGGACACGCTCTTCGGCTATCCGGGCGGCGCGATCATGCCGTTCTACGACGCGCTGGTGGATTCGGGGCTGCGCCACATCCTGGTCCGTCACGAGCAGGGTGCGGCGCTGGCCGCGAACGGCTACGCGCGGGCCAGCGGCAGGGTCGGCGTGTGTGTGGCCACCTCCGGTCCCGGTGCGTCGAACCTGGTCACCGGCATCGCCGATGCGATGCTCGATTCGGTGCCGATGGTCTGCATCACCGGCCAGGTCGCCACCCCGCTGCTGGGCACCGATGCCTTCCAGGAACTGGACGTGTTCGGCATGACCATGCCGATCGTCAAGCACAGCTTCCTGGTGCGCAGCGTCGACGACCTGCCGCGCGTGCTGTCCGAGGCCTTCCGCATCGCGCGCGAAGGCCGGCCCGGCCCGGTGCTGATCGACCTGCCGAAGGATGTGCAGGTCGGTCCGGCCACGCACCTGCCGGTGCACGTGCCGGCGCAGGTCGATCCGGAACCGGCGCCGCCGCAGGCCGCGCTGGCCGAGGCGGTCGCCGCGATCGCCGCCGCCGAGAAGCCTGTCGTCTACGGTGGCGGCGGCATCGGCCTGGCGGATGCGGTGGAGGAGTTCCGTCAGTTCGTCGAAGCCACCCGCATCCCGACCGTGCTGACCCTGCGGGGCCTGGGTTCGCTGCCGGCCAACCATCCGCAGTACCTGGGCATGCTCGGCATGCACGGCACCCGCGCGGCGAACATCGCCGTGCAGGAGTCGGACCTGCTGCTGGTGGTCGGCGCGCGCTTCGACGACCGCGCCACCGGCAAGCTGGCCGAGTTCGCCCCGTTCGCGCGCGTGATCCACCTGGATGCCGACGCCTACGAGATCTCCAAGCTGCGCACCGCCGACATCGCCCTGCCCGGCGACGTCGCCGCCGGCCTGCGCGCACTGGTCGCTGCCGGTCCGTCGGCGAGCGCATCGGCCACGCAGGACGACTGGCGCCGGCGCTGCACGACGCTGCGCGAGAAGCACGCGGCCCGTTACGACGCGCCGGGCACCGACATCTACGCGCCCGCGCTGCTGAAGCGGGTCAGCGAGCTGGCGCCCGATGCGGTGATCGCCTGCGACGTCGGCCAGCACCAGATGTGGGTCGCCCAGCACTGCCGCTTCAACCATCCGCGCAACCACCTGACCTCCGGTGCACTGGGCACGATGGGTTTCGGCCTGCCGGCGGCGATGGGCGCGCAGTTCGCCTGCCCGGACCGCACCGTGGTGCTGGTCAACGGCGATGGCGGTTTCATGATGAACGTGCAGGAGCTGGTGACCATCGCCCGCTGCAAGCTGCCGGTGAAGATGGTGCTGCTGGACAACAGTTCGCTGGGCATGGTGCGCCAGTGGCAGGAGCTGTTCTTCGACAAGCGCTACAGCGAGATCGACCTGTCCGACAACCCGGACTTCGCCGCGCTCGCCCAGGTCTGCGGCATCCCCGCACGCCACGTCACGCAGCGTGCCGAGGTCGAGGACGCGCTGGCCGCGCTGCTGGCATCGCCCGGCCCTGGCCTGCTGCACGTGACCATCGATGCACGCGCCAACGTCTGGCCGCTGGTCCCGCCGAACAACGCCAACAGCACCATGCTGGACAGCAATCCCAACGAACAGCGCGCGGAGGCCCAGCATGCGATACCGGCTTGACCTGGTGCTGAAACCGGCCGAAGGCGCCCTGGTGCGCGTGCTCGGCATGGTCGAGCGTCGCGGCTTCGCCGCCCGGTCGCTGTCCGGCGCGCTCGCCGGCGACGATGGCCGCTGGCGCCTGCAGGTGGTGGTCGATGGCGTGCGCCCGGCCGAAACCCTGAAGCGCCAGCTGCAGAAGGTGTACGACGTCGAGGCGGTCGAGATCGTCGCGGTCGACGCCGACGCCGTCAGCGGAGCCGCGGCATGAGTCTGCCTGCGGCCGGCCCCTCGTTCCCGCGTCGCCCGGCTCCGGTCGCGGCACGGGTGCGGAGGTGCCTTCTTCGCGATCGCGCAGGAGGACCAGGCGATGCCTGACGCCGGCCTGTCCAGCGCCTCCAGCGGAGACCCCGATGTCGGCGACGTCGACGTCAGTGTCGCCGATGTCCTGACCGCGCAGGCGCGGCTGCGCCGCTACCTGCCGGTCACCCCGCTGCACCATGCCGAGCGTTTCGGCGTGTGGCTCAAGCTCGAGAACCTGCAGCGCACCGGCTCCTACAAGGTGCGCGGCGCGCTCAATGCCCTGCTGGCCGCGCGCGAGCGTGGCGACCGGCGGCCGGTCATCTGCGCCTCGGCGGGCAACCACGCCCAGGGCGTGGCCTGGGCCGCCTACCGGCTGGGCGTGCCGGCGATCACGGTGATGCCGCATGGCGCACCGGCGACCAAGATCGCCGGCGTCGCCCACTGGGGTGCGACGGTGCGCCAGCATGGCGACAGCTACGACGAAGCCTACGCGTTCGCCCGGGCGCTCGCCGAACAGAACGACTACCGCTTCCTGTCCGCGTTCGACGACCCGGACGTGATCGCCGGCCAGGGCACGATCGGGATCGAGATCGCCCCGCATGCCCCGGACGTGGTGATCGTTCCGATCGGCGGCGGCGGCTTGGCGTCCGGCGTGGCGCTGGCGCTGAAATCGCAGGGCGTGCGCGTGGTCGGCGCCCAGGTCGAGGGCGTCGACTCCATGGCCCGCGCGATCAAGGGCGACACCCGTGCCCAGGACCCGGCCCGGACCCTGGCCGACGGCGTCCGCGTGAAGGTCCCCGGTTTCATCACCCGGCGCCTGTGCGCGCGCCTGCTCGACGACGTGGTCATCGTGCGCGAGGCCGAGCTGCGCGAAACCCTGGTGCGGCTGGCGCTGGAAGAGAACCTGATCGCCGAGGGCGCCGGCGCCCTGGCCCTGGCCGCCGGCCGCCGCGTGAACGGCAAGCGCAAGTGCGCGGTGGTCTCCGGTGGCAACATCGACGCCGGCGCGCTGGCCACCCTGCTGTCCGAGGTCCGGCCCCGGCCGCCGCGCAAACCGCGCCGCCGGACCAGCGGACCGCAGCCGCTCGAACCCGGGACCAAGGCAAAGCCCCCGCAAGCGGCTACCATCGCTCCATCCCCCCATTCCACCGTCATTCCCGCGGCGCCCCAAGCGGCCCCGCAGACCGTCAGCGAAGAGGAACTCACCTGGTGAACGCGCCCATTAACACCGCCACCCCCGAGGGGGGAGCCCCGGCCCGCGTCCGCGTATTCGACACCACGCTGCGCGATGGCGAACAGTCCCCCGGCTGCAGCATGACCCCTCCGCAGAAGCTGGTGATGGCCCGCGCCCTGGCCGACCTGGGCGTGGACGTCATCGAGACCGGCTTCCCGGCCAGTTCGCAGTCCGACCGCGAAGCGATGGCCCTGATCGCCCGCGAGGTGCGCAGCCCGACCCTGGCCGTGCTGTCGCGCTGCCTGCAGTCGGACATCGACATCTCGCTGCGCGCGCTCGAAGCCGCCGCCAACCCGCGTCTGCACGTGTTCCTGTCGACCAGCCCGCTGCACCGCGAGCACAAGCTGCGCCTGACGCGGCAGCAGGTGCTGGACCGCATCGTCGAGAGCGTGGCCTACGCCAAACGCCACATCGACGACATCGAGTTCTCCACCGAGGACGGCACGCGCACCGAAGAAGACTTCCTGCATGAGGTCATCGCCGCGGCGATCGCCGCCGGTGCGACCACGATCAACGTGCCCGACACCGTCGGCTTCACCACGCCCGAGGAGATCCGCGGCCTGTTCCAGCGCCTGATCGCCAACGTGCCGGGCGCGGACAAGGTGATCTTCAGCGCGCACTGCCACAACGATCTGGGCCTGGCCGTGGCCAACAGCCTGGCCGCGATCGAAGGCGGCGCGCGCCAGGTCGAGTGCACGATCAACGGCATTGGCGAGCGCGCCGGCAACTGCGCGCTGGAAGAGATCGTGATGGCGCTGAAGGTGCGCAGCGCCTTCTTCAATGCCGACAGCGGCATCGACACCCGCCGCCTGGTGCCGACCTCGCAGCTGCTGCAGCGTCTGGTCGGCATGCCGGTCCAGCGCAACAAGGCCGTGGTCGGCGCCAATGCATTCGCGCACGAGTCGGGCATCCACCAGCACGGCATGCTGCGCCACCGCGGCACCTACGAGATCATGCGTCCGCAGGACGTGGGCTGGCCGGACACGCAGATGGTGCTGGGCCGCCACAGCGGCCGCGCCGCCGTCGAGGCGCGCCTGCGCGCGCTCGGCTACTACCTGGAGGAAGGCGACCTGGATCTGGTCTTCGCCGACTTCAAGGCGCTGTGCGAGCAGCAGCGCGTGGTCACCGACGCCGACCTGCAGACGCTGATGCAGGATGGCCAGGACGGCCAGGGCTACCGGCTGGCGTCGATGACGGTCAGCGACCGCGGGCAGAAGGCCAGCGCCACCGTGGAACTGTCCGATCCGGACGGCCGCCGCGTGTCGGAAACGGCCGAAGGCGACGGCCCGGTCGACGCGCTGTTCGCCGCGCTGGCCTCGGCCACCGGCGTGCAGCTGAGCCTGGAAAGCTACCAGGTGCACAGCGTCGGCATCGGTGCCGACGCGCGCGGCGAGGCCAGCCTCAGCGTGCGCCAGGGCGACGAGGAATTCGAAGGCACCGGCACCAGCCGCGACATCATCGAGGCCAGCGCGCTGGCCTGGCTGGACGTAGCCAACCGCCTGCTGCGCCAGCGGCGCGGCGTGGCGGTGGAAGCCGCGACCGCCTGAGTCCGCTGTTCCGCGCCCACGGTCATCCGGCCGTGGGCGCGTTGCCGTTCCCTCCTGTTGCCGCTGCGGCCTGCGCAGCGGGCGGATCCATCCACGCCGTTGTCATGCGGACCCGGTTACATAGGGGGCCGTCCAGAGGATCGTTGTCGATGCCGCTCCCCGAAAGTACCCAGGCCGCCACGCTCAGTTTCGATGCGGCCGTGCACCGTGCCCTCTCGCGCCGGCTGTCCGATACGCCCTACCCGCACAGCGGGTCCACCGTGATCCTCCGCCCGGCCGCGACGGCCGGCGACGTGGCGGACGCCCGCGATGCGTCCACCGGCTCCAGCGCCGCATCGTTCGCTGTGGGCGCACCGGCCTGACGCTGCCCTGATGCGGCTGCGTGCTGCCACGCGACCGCATCTGCCAGCAAGTACGCTTCCGCACCGTTCGCGACCGGACTGCATCCGCGCATCCGGCTGCCGTGCTGCTGCATGTCCGGCACACTGCGGCAGTCGCGTGCGAGCATCCGTCCCACGCGCTGGCCCGTAGCCGGGCGACGCGGCGGCCGGCGCGAGGTCCGCGCCGTCCCGCACGGGCACGGCGCACCCGTTTCCCGTTCGATCAGAGCGCGGCGGCCACCGCCGCGCCCATCTCCGCCGTGCCGACCTTGCGGGTCCCTTCCGACCAGATGTCGGCGGTGCGCAGGCCCGCATCCAGCACCTGGCCGACCGCGCGTTCGATCGCATCGGCGCTGGCCGGCGCACCCAGGCTGTAGCGCAGCAGCATCGCCACCGACAGGATCGTCGCCAGCGGGTTGGCCACGCCCTGGCCGGCGATGTCCGGCGCCGAGCCGTGGCAGGGCTCGTACATGCCCTTGTTGTCGGCATCCAGCGACGCCGACGGCAGCATGCCGATCGAGCCGGTCAGCATCGAGGCCTGGTCGGACAGGATGTCGCCGAACATGTTGTCGGTGACGATCACGTCGAACTGCTTGGGCGCGCGCACCAGCTGCATCGCCGCGTTGTCGACGTACATGTGCGACAGCGCCACGTCCGGATAGTCCTTCGCGACCTCCTCGACCACCGCGCGCCACAGCTGGCTCGACGCCAGTACGTTGGCCTTGTCGACCGAGCACAGCTTCTTCCCGCGCACGCGCGCCATGTCGAAGCCGACCCGGGCGATGCGGGCGATCTCGCTCTCGGTGTAGGGCAGCGTGTCGTAGGCCTTGCGCTGGCCGTCGGGCAGCACTTCGGTCCCGCGCGGCGCGCCGAAGTAGATGCCGCCGGTGAGCTCGCGCACGATCAGGATGTCCAGGCCGGACACGACCTCGGGCTTGAGCGTGGACGCGCCGGCCAGCTGCGGATACAGCAGCGCCGGACGCAGGTTGGCGAACAGGCCCAGCTGCGAGCGGATCTTCAGCAGACCGCGCTCCGGGCGCAGCGCCGGGTCGATCGTGTCCCACTTCGGGCCACCGACCGCACCGAGCAGCACCGCATCGGCGGCGCGCGCGCGCGCCAGGGTTTCGTCGGCCAGCGGCGTGCCGTAACGGTCGTAGGCCGCGCCGCCCAGGTCGTCGAACTCCAGACTCAGGCCGAGGCCGTCGCGGGCGTCGACCAGTTCCAGCACCTTGACCGCCTCGGCGACGATTTCAGGACCGATGCCGTCGCCGGGCAGGACCAGGATCTTCTTGCTCATTGTCTACGTGTTCCTTGTCAGCGGATCGCGCCGAACAGCCAGGGGCTGGCGGCCTTGTGGCGGGTTTCGAACGCGGCGATGGCATCGCGTTCCTGCAGGGTCAGGCCGATGTCGTCCAGGCCGTGCAGCAGGCAGTGCTTGCGGAAGGCATCGATCTCGAAGCGGTACTGCACGCCGTCCGGGCGGGTCACGGTCTGCGTGGCCAGGTCGACGGTCAGCGTATAGCCCTCGGTCGCCTCGGCCTGCGCGAACAGCGCATCGACCTCGGCATCGGCCAGCACGATCGGCAGCAGCCCGTTCTTGAAGCTGTTGTTGAAGAAGATGTCGGCGAAGCTCGGCGCGATCACGGTGCGGAAGCCGTATTCGTCCAGCGCCCACGGCGCGTGTTCGCGCGAGGAGCCGCAGCCGAAATTCTCGCGTGCCAGCAGCACGCTGGCGCCGGCATAGCGCGGGAAATTCAGCACGAACTCGTGGTTGAGCGGGCGTGCGCTGCTGTCCTGGCCGGGCTGGCCGACATCGAGATAGCGCCATTCGTCGAACAGGTTCGGACCGAAGCCTGTGCGCTTGATCGACTTCAGGAACTGCTTGGGAATGATCTGGTCGGTATCGACGTTGGCGCGGTCCAGCGGGGCGACCAGGCCGGTGTGGGTGGTGAAGGCTTTCATGGTCTGCTCCTCAGGCCTGCATCAGTTCGCGCACATCGACGAAGTGGCCCGCCACCGCCGCGGCGGCCGCCATCGCCGGGCTGACCAGGTGGGTGCGGCCACCGGCGCCCTGGCGGCCTTCGAAGTTGCGGTTCGAGGTCGACGCGCAGTGTTCGCCGCTGCCGAGCTTGTCCGGGTTCATCGCCAGGCACATCGAGCAACCCGGCTCGCGCCACTCGAAACCGGCCTCGAGGAACACCTTGTCCAGGCCCTCGGCCTCGGCCTGCGCCTTGACCAGACCCGAGCCCGGCACCACCAGCGCCTGCTTCACGCTCGCCGCGACCCTGCGGCCCCTGGCCACCTCGGCGGCGGCACGCAGATCCTCGATCCGCGAGTTGGTGCACGAGCCGATGAACACGCGGTCCAGCCGGATCGCGGTGATCGGCTGGTTGGCCTGCAAGCCCATGTACTTCAGCGCGCGGGTGATCGAATCCTTCCTCACCGGATCGGATTCCCGTGCCGGGTCCGGCACGTTCTGGTCCACTGCCAGCACCATCTCCGGCGAGGTGCCCCAGCTGACCTGCGGCCGGATGTCCTCGGCCTTCAGCTCGACCACGGTGTCGAAGTGCGCGTCCGGGTCGGAGACCAGGTCGCGCCACTGGACCACGGCCGCGTCCCAGTCCGCGCCCTTCGGCGAGAACGGACGGCCGCGCACGTAGTCGATGGTCTTCTCGTCCACCGCGACCATGCCGACACGCGCGCCGGCCTCGATCGCCATGTTGCAGATCGTCATCCGGCCTTCGACCGACAAATCGCGGATCGCGCTGCCGGCGAACTCCAGCGCATGGCCGTTGCCGCCGGCGGTGCCGATGCGGCCGATGACCGCCAGCACGATGTCCTTGGCGGTGACGCCAAACGGCAGCGTGCCCTCGACACGCACCTGCATGTTCTTCATCTTCTTGGCGATCAGGCACTGGGTGGCCAGCACGTGCTCGACCTCGGAGGTGCCGATGCCGTGCGCCAGCGCCCCGAACGCGCCATGCGTGGAGGTATGCGAGTCGCCGCAGACCACGGTCATGCCCGGCAGCGTGGCGCCCTGCTCCGGGCCGACCACGTGGACGATGCCCTGGCGCGCATCGTTCATCTTGAACTCGAGGATGCCGAAGGCGTCGCAGTTCTCGTCCAGCGTCTGCACCTGCAGCCGCGAGACCTCGTCGACGATCGCCTCCAGCCCGCCCTGACGCTCGGCGCGGGTGGTCGGCACGTTGTGGTCGGGAGTAGCGATGTTGGCGTCGATCCGCCACGGCGCGCGGCCGGCCAGACGCAGGCCTTCGAACGCCTGCGGCGAGGTCACTTCGTGGAGGATGTGCCGGTCGATGTAGATCAGCGAGGAGCCATCGTCGCGACGGCTCACCTCGTGCATCTCCCACAGCTTGTCGTACAGGGTCTTGCCGGCCATCGTGCTGCCTCGGTGCGTGTCTGGCGCGCGGGAGCGCTTCCCGCCAGCTGGACGGCCATCCTGCCGGCTTGCCTTCGATTACTCAAATGCATATTTTTCATCCATTCGATTCCCAACTGGAATCCGGATGGACTGGACCGGCCTGACCGCCTTCGTCGCCGTCGCCGAGCACGGCGGTTTCTCCGCCGCGGCCGAGCACCTGCACCTGACCCAGCCGGCGGTGAGCAAGCGCATCGCCCTGCTGGAGCAGTCGCTCGAGCAGCGCCTGTTCGACCGGCTCGGCCGCCAGATCGTGCTGACCGAGGCCGGTCGCCTGCTGCTGCCGCGCGCGCAGCGGATGCTGGCCGAGGCCGACGCGGCCCGGCGCGCGTTGCAGGATCTCGGCCAGGACATCGGCGGCCGCCTGCGGGTGGCCACCAGCCATCATGTCGGCCTGCACCGGCTGCCCGACCTGCTGCGCCGGTTCAGCGGCGCGCATCCGCAGGTGGCGCTGGACATCCGCTTCATGGATTCCGAGCAGGCCTATGCGCAGGTGCTGCAGGGCGAGGCCGAACTGGCGGTGACCACGCTGGGACCGACCGAGCCGCCGCTGCAGGCGACACCGCTGTGGAACGATCCGCTGCGCTTCGTGGTGGCGCCCGACCATCCGCTGGCGCGCCGCGCGAAGGTGGGTCTGGCCGACATCGCCGCGCATCCGGCGGTGCTGCCCGACCCGGGCACCTTCACCCACCGCATCGTCGCCGACACCTTCGCCCGCCGCGGCCTGTCGCTGCAGTTGCGGATGACGACCAACTACCTGGAGACGATCAAGATGATGGTTTCGGTCGGGCTGGCGTGGAGCGCGCTGCCGGACACCATGGTCGACACGCAGGTCCGGGTGCTGGCCGTTCCCGGCGTGGCGCTGGAACGGAAACTGGGTGTGGTCGTGCATGGCGGGCGCACGCTGTCGCGCGCGGCCGTGGCGTTCGCCGCGCTGCTGCACGCGCATGCCGATCCGGCACCGGGCAGCGCACCGGATCACGGCGCCTGAGCGACGCCTCAGCCGGCGACGATCCGGTCACGCCCCTGCTGCTTGGCCTCGTGCAGGCGCTGGTCGGCCACCGCCAGCAGCGCGTGCGCGCTCTGGCCGGGAACCAGTGCCGCCACGCCGGCGCTGACCGTGCAGTGCAGGCTGGCGCCGTCGTCCAGGCGCAGCTGCTGGCCGGCGATCGCGGCGGCCAGCATGGCCATCGCCGCCTCCGCCTGCGCCAGGTGCCGGCCGGGCATGCAGGCCAGGAATTCCTCGCCGCCATGGCGCGAGATGAAGATCGCCTGCCGCTCCGCGAACTCGCCCATCGTCGCCGCGACCCGGCACAGCACCGCATCGCCGGCGGCGTGACCATGGCGGTCGTTGACCCGCTTGAAGTGGTCGATGTCGATCAAGGCCACGCACAGCGGTGCGCCGGTGGCCTCCGCCGCGGCGATCGCCTGGTCCAGCCGCTGGTCGCCGGCGCGCCGGTTCGGCAGCCCGGTCAGGGTGTCGTGGGTGGCCTGCCAGGCCAGCTGCTGCATCAGCGCCTCGCGCTCGCGGTCGGAGCGTTCCAGCGCCTCGTTCTTTAGCCGCAGTTCGCGCGTGCCCTGCTCGACCAGCGCGCGCAGACGGCGGCGGTGCGCGCGCTGGCGCGCGGTCATGCCCAGATGGACCAGTACCGCCAGCACCGCCAGGCCCGCCGCGCACGACAGCAGGAACCAGAAGCGGTACCAGAACGGCGGCTCGACCTGGAGGTCGAAGCCGGCGCTGGCCACGGTACCGCTCCAGTCGGCCGGCGCGTTGGTCGCCTGCACCTCGAAGCGGAACCGGCCCGGCGGCAGGTTGGTGTAGGCGGCCTCGGTACCGCCGCCGGCGTCGACCCAGGCGTGCTCGAACCCGGACAGCCGATAGCGGTAGCGCAGCTTGCCGGGCGCACGCAGGCTGATCGCGGCGTAATGCACGGTCAGGCGGCGCGCGTCCGGCGGCAGCACCGGGGTGACGTCCAGCGGCAGCGGCTGGCCGTCGACCTCGGCCGCCTCGATCAACAGCGGCGTGTCGCGGGCGCGCTGGCGGCTGGCCACCGTCGGGTCGATCACCACCACGCCGCGCGCGGTGGGAAACCAAAGCCGGCCATCGCGCATGCGCCAGCCGGCCGGTGCGCTGCTGCCGTTGGCCTGGCTGCTGGGCATGCCGTCGTTGTGGTCGAACACCTCGACCACCAGCTGCGTCCGCGTCCCGCGGTCGACCTCGTCGAAGCCTGCGCGCGGGATCCGGAACACGCCGTAGTTGCTTGACAGCCACAGGTTGCCCGCACCGTCGTCGAGGATCCGCAGCACCGTGTCGCGCGGCAGGCCGACGCGATGGTCGTACTGGCTGAAGCGCCCGTCGCGCATCCGCAGCACGCCGCGGTCGCTGGCGATCCACAGCGTGCCGTCGGCGTCCTCGAGGAAATCGAAGCTGCCGACCGCGGGAAACCCATCCGCCGGACGCCAGCCACGCAGCGTGCCGTCGCGCCGCAACGCGGCGATGCCGCCGGACGTCCCGATCCACACCGTGCCGTCGCGGGCCTGGTACAGGGTGCGCACGAACCGCGCGGGCAGGCCGTCGGCCTCGCCATAGATCCGTTCCGGACGTCCGTCCCGCCAGCGCACCAGGCCGCCGCCGGTGCCGATCCAGACGCTGCCATCGCGGTCCTGCAGGATCGCGCGGACATGGTCGGACGGCAGCCCGGATGCCTTGTCGATCCGGGTCCGCACCCCGTCGCCGGCGAGCACGCCCAGCACGCCCTGGTCGTAGGTGCCGACCAGGATGCGGCCGCCGGCGTCCTCGGCCAAGGCCATCACCGATGGCTGCGGCTGCCCGTCGGCGGCCAGGCGCACGCGCTGCGGCTGCCCGTCGCGCCACAGGTCGAGCCCGCTGGCATGGCCGATCCAGATCCCGCCATCGCGCGCCTGCAGGATGGTGCGCACGTAATCGTCGCCGAGCCCGCCGGCGGTACCGATGCCATAGACCGCGCCGTCCGAGATCCGGAACAGGCCGTTGGTGGTACCGGCCCAGATCAGGCCCTCGCGGTCCTCGAACAGCGCCGGCGAACCGCGTCCGACCAGGCCGTGGCGCTCACCGAGCACCTGCAGCCCGTCGGCGCCGCGGCGGACCAGACCGCCGGCCGCGCGCAGCATCCACAGGTTGCCGTCGCGGTCGTCGAGCACCGCTTCCACGCGCTCGCGCAGCAGCGGCACCGCCCGCCCGTCGTGCAGGTGCCAGACGCCGCCATCGCCGGCGACCCACAGGCCGCCATCGCGGGCGCGGACCAGACCGCGCACGGCCTCGGCAGGCAGGCCGACGCGGCGCCCGAGATCCTCGATGCCGCCGGCGGTCATCCGGAACAGGCCGCGGCTGTTGCCGACCAGCATCGCGCCGTCGGTGTCCTGCAGCAGGACGTAGGTCAGCGCCCCGTTCAGGCGCGGATCCTGTCCGGGTTCCTGCACCCGCCCCTGGGCATCGAGCCGGAACAGCGAGCTCTCGGTGCCGATCCACAGCTCGCCCGCGCGGTCCCGGTGCAGGGTGGACACCGCCAGTCCGCCGAGCGCGGCTTCGGCGACTCGCGTCCAGCGGCCGGCCTTACGCTGCAGCACGCCGAACTGGGCGGTGCCGAACAGCACGCTCCCATCGGCCTCGGGCAGGATGCTGCGCACGCCGGCGATCTGCATGCCGGGCACGGTGGTGGCGTCGAAGGCGCTGAACTGGCGGCCGTTGAAGCGCGCCGCGCCTTCCCAGGTGCCGATCCACAGCAGGCCGGCCTGGTCCTGGCCGATCGAATGGACCAGGTTGTGCGGCAGCCCGTCCTCCATCGTCCAGGCGGTCACCGTGTACTCGTCGACGCTGCGCTGCGGATCGAGCGCGAGCGCGGCCGGCGACAGGCACAGCAGCGCCAGCCCCAACAGGCGGCGCAGCGTCAGGCGGACGGTTCGACAGGCAGGACGGGACACCGGACCCCCGGATCAGGTCCGGCAATGATGCCAAAAACGGGGCACCGGTCACATGACGACGCGTGCCTGCGGCGGCACGCGTCGTCCGTTCCCACGGGCCGGCTCAGCCCGGCGTGGCCTCCGTCGGCCGCACCCGGAACCAGGTCGCGTAGAGGGCCGGCAGGAACAGCAGGGTCAGCGCGGTCGCCACGATCAGGCCGCCCATGATCGCCACCGCCATCGAGCCGTAGAACGCGCTGCGCGACAGCGGGATCATCGCCAGCACCGCGGTCAGCGCGGTCAGCACGATCGGGCGGAAGCGGCGCACGGTGGCGTCGATGATCGCGTGCCAGCGGTCGTGGCCGGCGGCGATGTCCTGCTCGATCTGGTCCACCAGGATCACCGAGTTGCGCATGATCATGCCGGCCAGCGCGATCGTGCCCAGCATCGCCACGAAGCCGAATGGCATCCGGAACAGCAGCAGGAACCAGGTCGCGCCGATCAGGCCCAGCGGGGCGGTGACCAGCACCAGCGCGGTACGCGAGAAGCTGCGCAGCTGCAGCATCAGCAGCGTGGTCACCACCAGCAGGAACAGCGGCATGCCGGCGCCGATCGAATCCTGGCCACGCTTGGAGTCCTCGACCGAGCCGCCGACCTCCAGCCGGTAGCCGTCCGGCAGGGTGTCGCGGATCGCGTCCAGGGTCGGGTCGATCTGCGCGGTCACCGCGGCCGGCAGCAGGGTGTCGCCGAGATCGGCGCGTACCGTCACCGTCGGCAGCCGGTCGCGGTGCCAGATGATCCCGTCCTCGAAGCCCTGCTCCAGCCGCGCGACCTGCGACAGCGGCACGCTGCCGCCATCGCCGGTCGGCACCGCCAGGCTGCCCAGCGCTTCCAGCCGACCGCGGTCGTCGGCATCGCCGCGCAGCAGGATCTGGACCAGCTCGTTGTCGTCGCGGAACGTGCTGACGCCGTAGCCGGTCAGCTGCGCGGTCAGCAGCTGCGAGAGCTGCGCGGTGCTCACGCCCAGCGCGCGGGCGCGGTCCTGGTCCAGCTCCAGCCGCACCACCTTGCTGGGCTCGTCCCAGTCCAGATTGACGTTGGTGGTATGCGGATTGGCGCGGACCTGCTCGGCGACGCGGTGGGCGATCGCGCGGACCTGCTCGATGTGCTCGCCTGACACGCGGAACTGCACCGGGTAGCCGACCGGCGGGCCGTTCTCCAGGCGCGTCACCCGCATCTGCAGTTCGGGGAACTGCGGGGCGACCTCGCGCAGCAGCCAGTTGCGCAGTTCCTCGCGCGCCTGGATGTCGTCGGCCAGCACCACGAACTGGCTGAAATTGGTCGCCGGCAGCTGCTGGTCCAGCGGCAGATAGAAGCGCGGCGAACCGGTGCCGACGTAGGCCACGTAGTTGGTGATGCCCGGGCGGTCCTGCAGCAGCGCCTCGAGCTTCTTCGCCTGCGCTTCGGTCGCGCGCAGCGACACGCCTTCGGCCAGTTCCATGTCGACCATCAGCTCGGGCCGGGTCGAATCGGGGAAGAACTGCTGCGGCACGAAGCGGAACATCAGCAGCGACAGCACGAACAGGCCGACCGTGGCTGCGATCACCAGCCAGCGATGGCGCAGGCAGGCGTCGAGCAGGCCGCGGAAGCGCTGGTAGAACGGGGTCTGGTACGGATCATGGTGATGGCCGACCGGCGCCGGCGCCAGCACCGACGCGTACTGCGGCCAGCGGTCGGCCAGCCGCTCGCGCCAGGCGCGGCGGCGTGCGGCCAGGCTGCCGGGCTTCGGCGGCTGCGGATGGGCCAGGTCGGGCAGCATCTTGTCGCCCAGGTACGGGATGAACAGCACCGCGGCCACCCACGACACCAGCAGCGCGATGGTCACCACCTGGAACAGCGAGCGCGTGTACTCGCCGGTGCTCGACGCCGCGGTGGCGATCGGCAGGAACCCGGCCGCGGTGATCAGGGTGCCGGTCAGCATCGGGAACGCGGTCGAGGTCCAGGCGAAGCTGGCCGCGCGCAGGCGGTCGAAGCCCTGCTCCATCTTGATGGCCATCATTTCCACCGCGATGATCGCGTCGTCGACCATCAGGCCCAGCGCCAGCACCAGCGCACCCAGCGAGATCTTGTGCAGGCCGATGTTGAAGTAGTGCATCAGCGCGAAGGTCATCGCCAGCACCAGCGGGATCGACACCGCCACCACCATGCCGGTGCGCCAGCCCAGCGAGAAGAAGCTGACCAGCAGCACGATGGTCACCGCCTCGGCCAGCACCTTGACGAACTCGCCGACCGACTCACGCACCGCATGCGGCTGGTCGGAGACCTTGCGCAGCTCCATGCCGGCCGGCAGCGTCTTCTGCAGGCGGTCGAACTCGACCTGCAGCGCCTCGCCGAGCCTGATGATGTTGCCGCCGTCCTTCATCGCCACCGAGATGCCGACCGCGTCCTCGCCCATGAAGCGCATGCGCGGGCCGGCCGGATCGGCGAAGCCGCGATGCACCTGCGCGATATCGCCGAGCCGGATCGTGCGGCCGTTGGCGCGGATCGGGAATTCGCGGATCTGCTCGACAGAGGCGAACTCGCCGCTGACCCGCAGCTGCACGCGCTCGCCTTCGGTCTCGAAGTAGCCGGCCGGCGACACCGCGTTCTGCTCGGACAGCGCCTGCTGCACCGCCGCCAGCGGAATGCCCAGCGTCGCCAGCCGCGCGTTGGAGATCTCGACCCAGACCTTTTCGTCCTGCAGGCCGATCAGCTCGATCTTGCCGACGTCCTTGACCCGCTGCAGTTCCAGCTGGATGCGGTCGGCGTAGTCCTTCAGCGCGGCGTAGTCGAAGCCCGGCCCGGTCAGCGCGTAGATGTTGCCGTAGGTGTCGCCGAACTCGTCGTTGAAGAACGGGCCGATCACGCCCTCGGGCAGGGTCGCGTGGATGTCGCCGACCTTCTTGCGCACCTGGTACCAGAGCGCGGGCACGTCCTTGGAATGCATCGAATCGCGCGCCATGAAGATCACCTGCGATTCGCCCGGGCGCGAGTACGAGCGCACGAACTCGTACTGCCCGGTGTTCATCACCGCCTTCTCGATGCGCTCGGTCACCTGGCGCGAGACTTCCTCGGCCGTCGCGCCCGGCCACATCGTGCGCACCACCATCGCCTTGAAGGTGAACGGCGGGTCCTCGCTCTGGCCCAGGTCGCGGTACGACCAGAAGCCGATCAGCGCCAGCGCGATCATCGTGTACAGGACTAGGCCGCGGTTGTGCAGCGCCCATTCGGAGAGATTGAAGCCGCGCATGGCTCAGTCCGCCTTCGCCGGTGCGGCCGCCGCGGCGACCGGGCGGTTGTCTCGGTCGACCGGCGTCACCGCCTGGTCGGCGCGCAGCAGATGGCCACCGGCGGCGACCACCCAGTCATCCTGGGTCAGTCCACCGACCACCGGCACGGTGCTGCTGCCGTAGGTGCCCACGGTGATCGGCACGGAAATCAGGCGCCCCTGCCGCACCACCCACACCGCGGCCGTCGCATCGCCCTGGCCGCGCTGCACCGCGGCCAGCGGCACCGACAGGCTGCCGGGCGCGGTGCTCGCCTGGAGGTGCACGCGCGCGCTGCGGCCGAGTTCGTCGCCCGCCTCGGACGCATCGTCGAACGCGACCCGGGCCGGATAGCTGCGGGTCTGCGGATCGGCCGCCGGCGCGATCTCGCGCACCGTGCCTGCCAGGCGCCCGCCGGCGCGGCCCCAGATCTCGATCTGCGCCGCCTGCCCCACCTTGAACGTCTCGATCCGGTCTTCCGGCAGGTGGATCGCGACCTCGCGGCCGCCATCGGCCGCCAGGGTGAACACGGTCTGCCCCGCAGCCACGACCTGCCCGGCCTCGGCCTCGCGGCTGGCGATCACGCCCGCAGTCGGTGCACGCAGCGCGGTGTAGCCGGACTGGTTGCGGCTGACTTCCCACTGCGCGCGGGCCGCACGCTCCTGGCCCAGCGCGGCCTCGTAGGCGGTCTTCTGCGCGGCCAGCGCCGACTGGCTGACCAGTTGCTGGGCGGCCAGCGTGCGGTAGCGCTCCAGATCGCCCTGGGTGCGCACGCGCTCGGCCTCGGCCGCCGCCAGTTGCGCCTGCGCAGCCTGCGCCTGCAGCGCCTGGTCCTGCGGATCGAGTTCAGCCAACAGCTGGCCTTCGGTCACGCGCGCGCCGGCGTCGACCAGACGGCGCACCAGCTTGCCGCCGACCCGGAACGCCAGCGGGCTTTCCTCGCGTGCATGCACCTCGCCCGGGAACGCCAGTTCGCCGGCCCCGACGCCGTCCTGCGGCTGCACCACCCACACCGGACGCGGCTCCTCGGCCTGCGGCGCCTCACCACCGCAGGCGGCCAGCAGCGCGACACCGAGCAGGACCAGCATCCTGCCACCCGACTGAAATCCCTTGTTCATGACGAGCCACCTTGGGCGGGGTTAATATTTGAACCGGCCGGTATGGTATAAATAGAAAACCAAACAGTCTAGTATTAGCGGAATGACTCGCCAGCCGACCTCCAACGACGCCAGCACGCCTGCCAGGCAGGCAGGCCCGGGCCGCCCGAAGGACATGGGCAAGCGCGCCGCGATCCTGGAAGCGGCCAAGCGCCTTTTCCTCGAGCAGGGCTACCAGGGCGTCAGCATGGACCAGATCGCGGCCGCGGCCGGGGTCTCCAAACTCACCGTCTACAGCCATTATGGCGACAAGGATTCGCTGTTTTCGGCGGCGATCGTCGCCAAATGCCAGGAAGTGCTGCCGGACGACCTGTTCCTGCCATCGCCCACCGGCTCGCTGCGCGACCAGCTCAAGGCGATCGGCCATGCCTTCTTCATGCTGATCACCAGCGACGAGGCGATCAGCATGCACCGCATGATGAGCATGCCCGGCACCGCCGAGAACGGCCTGCGCGAGCTGTTCTGGGAGGCCGGCCCGCGCCGCACCCAGGAGGTGTTCGCGCGCTTCCTGCAGGACCGGGTCGAGCAGGGCCAGCTGCGGATCGACGACGTGCCGCTGGCCTCCTCGCAGTTCTTCTGCCTGCTCAAGGGCGAACTGCATCCGATGCTGACCTGCGGCCTGTGCATCGACCATGGCCCGGAGCAGGTGGCGCGGCATATCGACGCCACGGTGGACTTCTTCCTGCGCGCCCATGCCGGCTGAGCGCCCTGCCCCTGGTCGCGGTGACTTCCGGCACTCCGTGGCCGCCCGTCGCGGCGGCCATGCTGTATCCGTACAGACGGGCCCGGCCCCGGTAAAATGCCCGGCCTCCCGCGTTGGATGACCCTTGCCATGACGATCGATTACGCCCACGCCCGCGAACTGATGGTGGAACAGCAGATCCGCCCGTGGGACGTGCTGGACATGAGCGTGCTGGACGTGCTCGCACGCCTGCCGCGCGAAGCCTTCGTGCCGGACGCGCACCGCGCGCTGGCCTACACCGACATCGAACTGCCGCTGGGTCACGGCGTGCGCATGATGAAGCCGGTGATCGAGGGCCGCACCCTGCAGGCGCTGAAGGTCGAGGGCGGCGAGAGCGTGCTCGAGATCGGCACCGGCAGCGGCTATCTCAGCGCCTGCCTGGGCGCGCTCGCACGCGAGGTCGTCAGCCTCGAGATCCATCCCGAACTGGCCGCCGCCGCGCGCGCGCGCCTCGACGCCACCGGCCTGGGCACCAATGTCCGGGTCGAGGTCGCCGACGCGCTGCAGTATACGACCGACCGCCAGTTCGACGTGGTCTGCGTGACCGCTGCGGTCGCCCAGCTGCCGGCCCGTTTCCTGCAGTGGCTGCGCCCGGGTGGCCGCCTGTTCGTGGTCCGCGGCCAGGCGCCGGTGATGGAAGCGGTGCTGGTCCGCCACGGCGGCGATGTCAACGCGGCGGCCGTCGAATCGTTGTTCGAAACCGAACTGGATTACCTGCAGGGCGCCGAGCCGGTGCCGCAGTTCCGCTTCTGAGGCCGGCGCAGCGCCGGTCGCGTCCCGTCCCCATCCCGGCGCCCCGCTGCCGGGCCGCATCTCCTAGAAAGGAAGCCGCAATGATCCGCCGTTCCCTCGTCCTGGCCCTGGCGGCCGCCCTGGTCCCCGCCTACGCGAGCGCCGCCGACCTGCTGCAGACCTACGAGATGGCCCGCAGCGGCGACCCCGAACTGGCGATCGCCGAGTCGACTTCGCTCAACGACAAGGAAGGTGCCGTGCAGGCCCGCGCGGCACTGCTGCCGCAGGTGTCCGGCGATGCGACCCTCCGCCGCAGCCGCACCGAGTTCGAAGGGCTTTCCGGCACCCGCACCAGCACCAGCCGTAACTACAGCGTCGGCGCCAGCCAGACCCTGTTCAACTGGGGCCAGTTCTCGACCCTGCGCGCGCAGCGTTCGCTGAGCCAGGCCGCCGACTTCACCCTGGATGCCGCCAACGACGACCTGATGGTGCGCACCGCGAGCGCGTACTTCGACGTGCTGGTGGCGATCGAATCGCTGGCCGCCGCCGAGACCAACGAAGCGGCCGGCAAGCGCCAGTTCGACTATGCCGACAAGCGCCTGGAAGTGGGCCTGGCCCCGATCACCGACGTGCACGAGGCCCGCGCCCAGTACGACGACGCGCGCGCCAACACCATCCTCGCCCGCAACGCGCTGGAGGATGCCTACCAGGCGCTGGCGTCGCTGACCGGCCAGCCGGTCCGCAACCTGCGTGCGCTGCCGGAGGACTTCCGCCCCGAGCTGCCGGCCCTGCACACCGAAGCCAACGCCTGGGTCGCCACCGCGATCGACAACAACCCGGCCCTGCGCGCGATCCAGCTGCAGGCCGATGCCGCCAACACCAGCGTGCAGACCGCACGCGCCGGCCACCTGCCGACGCTGTCGCTGAGCGGCAGCTACGGCAAGGACGCGGCCTGGGGCGACACCGTCAGCACCGGCAGCGGCGCGGGCGACACCACCGGCTCGAGCATCGGCCTGTCGCTGAGCGTGCCGATCTTCTCCGGCGGCGCGACCCAGTCGCGCGTGCGCCAGGCGATCGCCCAGCGCGACATCGCGCAGGACCGCTACGAGCAGCAGCGCCGCCTGCTGGACCGCAATACCCGCAACATCTACCAGGCGCTGGTCGCCGGTATCAGCGAGGTCGAGGCGCGTCGCCTGGCGGTGGTGTCCGCGCAGAGCGCCTACGACGCATCGCAGGTCGGCCTGGAAGTCGGTACCCGCACGGTGCTGGACGTGGTGCAGAACCAGCGCACGCTGTTCTCGGCGCAGGTCGAGTACGCCCGCGCCAAGTACAGCTTCCTGCTCAACCGGCTTCTGCTCGGCCAGGCGACCGGCGATCTGGGCGTGGACCAGCTGCGCGAGGTCAACCAGCTGCTGACGGTCGACGCCGAATCGCAGCTGAGCAACGGCGCCACGCAGCAGTAAGGCATCGGTGCAGCCGGTTCCGGCCCGCGTCGCGGGCGGGTCCGGCACCACGAGCAATCGAGGACGGGCGCGCAGCGATGCGCGCCCGTTTTTTCATGCGCCAGCCGGCGCGTCCGCGTCGCTGGCTCCGGGGTCTGGCGCGGCCAGCGGTGGCGGCAGGTCCGCATCGATCAGCGCCAGCGTGCGCTGCAGCGCGCCACGGCCCTGGTCGATCAACGCCTTGCCGGCCCCGGTCATGCGCGCGCGCGCCTCCGGATCGGCCAGCAGGTGCTCGAGCGCATCGCCGACCGCCTGCACGTCGGCCTTGATCGACACCGCCCCGGCTTCGTCCATCCGCCGCGATATCTCCGCGAAATTGTGCAGATGCGGCCCGGTCACCGCCGGCGTGCCGACCGCGGCCGGCTCCAGCAGGTTGTGCCCGCCGATCGCCTGCAGGCTGCCACCGACGAAGGCGACATCGGCACAGGCGTAGAAGCCCATCAGTTCGCCGAGGGTGTCCACCACGAAGACGTCGCTGCGTGCGGAAGGCCAGCCCTCGCGCTGGCGCGTGGCGACCTGCCAGCCGGCATCGGCGGCCAGCGCCCGCGCCCGCGGAAAACGCTCCGGATGCCGCGGCGCCCACAGCAGCAGCAGGTCGGGCCAGCGCGTGCGCAGCCGCCGATGCAGCGCGATCACCGCCGCTTCCTCGCCCTCGTGCGTGCTCGCGGCGATCCAGACCGGGCGCGGACCGCCGAGCGAAGCGCCGAACGCGGTCCGCAGCGCCGCCAGCCCGTCGGGGACGTCGATGTCGTACTTCAGGTTGCCCAGCACCTCCACCTGCTCGGGCGCGGCACCCAGTTTCTGGAAGCGGCGCCCATCGGCGACCGACTGCGCGGCCACGCGCTTGACCGTGCGCAGCGCGCGCTTGATCAGCGGCCGCAGGATCCGGTAGCCGCGCAGGGAACGCGCCGAGAGCCGCGCATTGATGATGTACACCGGGATGCGCAGGTCGCGGCAGCCGAACAGCATGTTGGGCCACAGCTCGGTTTCCATGATCAGCGCCAGGCTCGGCTGGAAATGCCGCAGGAACCGGCCGACGCTGCCCGGCAGGTCGTAGGGCAGATAGACGTGGCGGACCTTGTCGCCCCACAGCGCGCGCACCCGCTCCGAGCCGGTCGGGGTGATCGTGGTGATGACCCAGCGGATGTCGGGACGCTGCGCGCGCAGCGCGTTGACCAGCGGCGCGGCGGCGTTGACCTCCCCGACCGAGACCGCATGCAGCCACACGCAGGGCGGGCGGCAGGCCGAACCATAGGCGGCGTAGCGCTCGTCCCAGCGGCGGAAATACTCGCGCACCCGGAAACCGCGCGAGACCAGGTGGTACAGGGTCAGCGGCGACAGCACATAGAGCATCGCCGAATAGAGATCGCGCAGTACGTTTTCGGCAATGTCGTTTCGCATCGGGGAAGCATAGCGGAGCCCGGCATGGCGCCGTGCATGCACCCACGCCGATGCCGTGGTCGGCGGTCGCGGGTGGGGATCTGGCGGTGCCGGCGCCGCGCACTCACCTCATCGCGCGTCGCAGCCTCTAAAATCGGGACCATGGCGAACGATCAGCACCTGTCCGGCTCCCGCCCACCGCTGGGGCCCCGCGAATGGCCGACCTGGCTGGGCATCGGCCTGGGCGCCCTGCTCGCACGGCTGCCATGGCCGGTGCAGCAGGGGCTGGGACGCGGCATCGGCATCGTCCTGATGCGCCTGCTCGGCAGCCGCCGCAAGGTGGCGCTGCGCAACATCGAACTGTGCTATCCCGACCTCGACGCGGACCAGCAGCAGCGCATGCTGCGGCGCAATTTCGAGCAGTTCGGCATCGGTCTGTTCGAGTTCGCGCGCGCCTGGTGGGGCTCGGTCGAGCCGATGCGGGGGCGGGTCAAGGTCGAAGGCCTGGAACACCTGGCCGCGGCGCGGGCCGGCGGCCGCGGCGTGATCATCATCTCCGGGCACTTCGTGACCCTGGAACTGGCCGCACGGCTGATGTGCGACCACGCGCCGCTGGCCGGCATGTACCGCCCGCACGAGACCGGCGCGATGGAGTGGGCCGTGCTGCACGGCCGCCTGCGCTACGCCACCGCGATGTTCACCCGCGAGGAGCTGCGCCCGGCGCTCAAGCATCTCAAGCAGGGCGGCCTGCTGTGGTTCGCGCCCGACCAGGACACGCGGCGCGGCGACAGCGTCTACGTGCCGTTCTTCGGCAGGCCGGCCTACAGCCTCACCTCCACCCACCAGCTGGCGCGGCTGTCGGGCGCGGCGGTGATGAGCTTCGCCCACGTCCGCCACGACGACGGCAGCTACACACTGACCCTGTCGCCGGCCTTCCCCGGGTTTCCGTCCAAAGACGCGACCGCCGACACCGCACGGGTGATGGCCGCGATCGAAGACATGGTCAGGGCCGCACCCGAGCAGTACCTCTGGCTGCACCGGCGCTTCAAGCGCC
Source organism: Xanthomonas sp. XNM01 (assembly GCF_014851915.1). GTDB lineage: Bacteria > Pseudomonadota > Gammaproteobacteria > Xanthomonadales > Xanthomonadaceae > Pseudoxanthomonas. Next base: position 516,665 of record NZ_JACVAP010000004.1, on the reverse strand, counting down.
AGCCCGACCAGGACGACAACGCGCTCTACCGGTAGAACGGCGGCTCGCCGGGCGGCCGCGTCTTGAACCGGCGATGGACCCACAGGTACTGCTCCGGCGCCTGCCGCACGCAGGATTCCACCCAGGCCATGTAGCCGGCGGCGGTGGCCGCATCGTCGTCGCAGGGCCACGTCGCAGGCGCCGGCTGCAGCGCGATCCGCTGCCGGCCGTCGTCCTCGCGGTGGCACCACATCAGCAGCACGCGGCCGCCACTGCGGCGCAGCACGCCGCCGATGGCTCCCAGCGTCGCGGCCTGCACGCCGAAGAACGGCACGAACACCGTCCGCCGCGCGGCATCCTGGTCTGGCACGTAGAAGGCCGCGTGCCCGGCCCTGACCTCGTCGGCGAAGCCGGCGATGTCCTTCTTGTCGTAGGTGGCACCGCCGTAGCTGCTGCGTCCGGCCGACACCTCGGCCTCGATGCACGGATCGTTGTAGCGGCGCACCAGCGCGACCATCCGTACCCCCGATGCCTCGGCGACATGGCGTCCCGCCAGTTCGACGCCGTCGTAATGCGCACAGACCAGGACCGCACCGTGCCCGTCGGCCAGCGCCGCGTGCAGGTGCTCGAGACCGTCGATGCGTGCGCGCCCGGCCAGCCGTCCCGGCGGCGCGAACCAGGCCTGCAGTGTTTCCAGCACGCCGGTGGTGTTGGATGCCAGCGTGCGCGCGACCAGGTCGCGTCGGCCTGCCGCGTCCAGCGCCGGGAAGCAGGCGGCGATGTTGGCCGCCGCGATCCGGCGGCGGCGGGCGTTCAACATCGGGATCCGCGACAGCAGCCGGCCCAGGCGCACGGTCGCGCGCGGCGACAGCCGGGCCAGCAGGCGGCCGACCACGCGCATCGAGCGGGCATGCAGGCAGGCCATCAGCGCGCGTCCCGCAGCGGAGCATGGCGCGGCCCGAGCAGGCTGCCGGCATAGAGGCCGGCCAGCAACAGCACCACGCCGCCCCAGAAGGTCGAATAGACCGCCAGGTGCGTATTGAACGGAAACAGGGTCAGCCCCAGCGCCAGCATCGCCGGATGGGCCTGCTCGCGCTGCGCGGGCGCCGACCGGCGCCACGCGCGCCAGGCCGTGGCCGCGCCGGCCAGCCACAGCAGCAGGCCGAGGATGCCGGTTTCGGCGAGGATCTCCAGAACCAGCTGGTGCGCATGGAACGCGCCGCCCGCCCCCCAGGCAGGCGCCTGCTCCGCCGCCGGATCGCAGGCCGGCCAGGCGACGCGGAAGCCGCGCACGCCGACGCCGTTGAGCGGATGTTCGCGGACCATGCACAGCGACGCCTGCCAGATGCGCATGCGCCCGGACAGCGCCGCATCCAGGCCGGCCGCATCGCCGGACAATCCCTGCGCGGTCCGCTCGAGCCGCTGCTGCATCTGTGGCGAGGCGAGCGCCAGCGCGGTGGCGGCCAGCGCGCCGGCCGCGGCCAGCAGCAGGGTCCGGCGCGCACCGAACCGCTGCCAGCCGCTGCAGAGCAGGACCAGGGCATAGGTCACCCAGGCCGCGCGCGCGCCCGCCAGCAGGATCACCACGCCGACCGCGAGGGCCATGGCCAGCCAGGCGACCGCGCCGTGCCGCCGCCCCGCCACCCACAGCGCGAACGGCGACAGGCTGGCCAGGACCTGCCCCAGCTTGGGATTGCAGTCGCCGAGCGCGCCGCCGAGCCGGCCGGCCGTGGCCTCCCGCAGCGGACACAACGGATCCGATCCCAGCCCGCGGCCGAGTGCATCCAGCGCCCAGAACCAGGGACTGGTGCCGGACAGCGCCTGCACCAGCGCATCCAGCGCCCAGGCCGCGACGATGAGCGCCAGGCCGGTGAACACGCGGGCGCGGCCCTGCGGTTCCGAGACCGCCAGCGCCACCGCCCACAGGAACGGCAGATAGCGCAGGTCGCCGGCGACCTCGCCCCAGGCGCGGCGCGCGTCGAGCGCATCGGGCGCCGACAGCAGCTGCGGCAGCCAGTACGCCAGGAACAGCGCCAGTGTCAGCAGCGCCAGCCCCGCACCCAGCGTGGCGGGGCAGCCGCGCAGGCGCCGCACGCCCAACTGCAGCGCCAGCGCCAGCGCGCCCAGCGCCAGCACGCCTTCGGCGATGCCCGGCACCGGCCACAGCGCGACCATCGCCAGCAGCCACCAGGGCAGCCAGCGCGGCGCAGGGCTGCGTGGTTCAGCGGCGGGCGAGCTGGTCATACAGATCGAGGGTGGCCTGCTGCATCGCCTGCAGCGTATGGGGGATGGCCGGCGGCAGCGCCGGCGGGTGTCGCAGCAGGGTGGTGGCCGTGACCGCCAGCGCATCCGCATCGAACGGCGCCACCGCACCCGCCGGCTGCAGTGCGTCGAGCAGTTCGCCGACGCCGCCATGGCGCCAGCCCAGCACCGGACGGCCGACCGCCAGCGCCTCGATCACGGTCCGCCCGAACGCCTCCGGCTTGCGTGACAGCTGCAGGACCAGGTCGCTGGCGGCGTAGGCCTCGACGATGGCCGCGGTCGGCTCGGTGAACGCCACTGCCTGCGCGACGCCCAGACGCACCGCCTGCCGTTCCAGTTCATCGATGTAGCGCTCGCGCCCGGACTGGCGCGCGCCCGGCAACCACAGCCGCGCATCGCTGCCGGCATCGCGCAGCCGTGCCAGCAGCGCCAGCGCGTCGGCATGTCCCTTGAGCCGGGTGCCACGCCCGGGCAGCAGCAGCAGCGGCCCCTGCCCGGCCAGCGCAGGATGGCGCGCGGCGACCGCCGCGCGCGCGCCCGCATCGGGCCAGGCGTGCCGCGGGAAGCGGGCCGGATCGATGCCGCGCGCGATCACCTGCAGCCGGGCCGGGTCGGTCCGCGGGTAATGCGCCAGCACGTAGTCGTGGACGGTCTGCGACACGCAGATCACGCGCTCGCCGCTGGCCATCACCGCGCTGTAGCGGCTGGGCGAGTTGAGCCCGTGCACGGTGGTGACCAGATGCGGCCGCGCGCCGGCGGGGCGGCCGCGCAACGCCAGCCGCGCCAGCCAGGCCGGCTGGCGCGAGCGTGCGTGGACGATGTCGGCATCGACCTGCCGCAGCAGCCGGCGCAGGGCCGGCACATGCCGCAGCGTCAGCAGCGACTTGCGGCCGATGTCCAGGGCCAGGTGTTCGGCGCCGGTGGCCTGCAGGACCGGAAGCAGGCGGCCGCCCGCGGACACCACGATCGCGCGATGGCCGGCCGCGACCAGCGCGGCGGCGATCTCGATGGTGGATTTCTCGACACCACCGGCGTCCAGCGCCGGCAGCAGCTGCACCACGGTCAGGCGGCGCATCGACCGGCCACGGCCACGATCAGGTCCGGGCCTGCGGCATGCGCCCGCGCGCGGCGTGACGCGTACACGGTGGACGCGACGGTCGGGGACCGCCCGGAAGCCGGCTGGCAGGCGCCGCCAGACACCAGGCGCGGTCTCAGTCGACCAGCACGTAGACCGCGCCGCAGTACGGGCACAGCGCTTCGCCGTTGGGCTCGTCCTGGATCGGCAGGTAGACCCGCGGATGCGAGTTCCACAGCGCCATCTCCGGGGTCGGGCAGCTCAGCGGCAGGTCCGCGCGGTGCACGGTGTAGCGCTTTTCGGCATTGGCGGGCGCGGTGGCGGTGGCAGTCATGGCGGGTCGTTCGTGGCGGGAAGCTGGGACGGATTCTAGCAGCGCCGGGCATTTCCAGCGCCGTAAACGAAGACGCCGGCTCCATGCGGAACCGGCGTCCTGGCACATCGGTCGATCGCGTCGGCTTACTCGGCCTTCGCCGCGGTCGCCTCGGTGGTGATGCGCAGCTTGACCTCGTCGCTGACGTTCGGCGCGTACGCACCGACGCCGAAGTCGCTGCGCAGGATGGTGGCGGTGGCGTCGAAGCCGATCGCCGGCACCTTCTTCATCGGGTGCTCGCCGGCACCGTTCAGGGTCACGTCCAGGGTCACCGGCTTGGTGATGTCCTTGACGGTCAGGTCGCCGGTGACGGTGAGCTTGTTGGCGCCGGCAGCCTGCACGCTGGTGCTCTTGAAGGTGGCGCTCGGGAACTTGCCGGCGTCGAAGAAATCGGCGCTGCGCAGGTGATCGTCGAAATCCTTGACGAAGCTGTTCAGACCGGTCAGCGGCAGGGTGACCTGCACCGACGACCGGGTCACATCCTCGGCGTCATAGACGATGCTGCCCTCGGCCGCGCCGAAGTGCGCGCTGGGGTTGGAGAAGCCGAAGTGGGTCCACTGGGCCAGCACGTCGGTGTGGGTCGGGTCGATCGTGTAGGTGCCCGAAGCGGCCTGGATCGGCGCGGCGTCGGTCGCCGGCGCAGCCGGCGCCTCGGCGGCCGGAGCGGTGGCGGCAGGCGCCGCGTCGGCGGCCGGAGCAGCGGCGTCGTCGGCCGGCTTGGCGCAGGCGGCGACGGCCAGGGCGATGGCCAGCGGCAGCAGCAGGGTGCGGGTGGTCTTCATGCGGGAAACTCCGGAGCGTGGGTGGGTGGTACGACGGAAGGAAGCGAAGGACGCCGCACCGCTCAGGCGATGCGCGCGGCCTCGTCGAACGACAACCGCGGCGAGCGCGCGAACGTTCCGGCCGGGTCGGCGTAGCCGAGATTGACCAGGAAGTTGGAGCGGACCGCGGTACCGGCGAAGAACGCGGCATCGACCCTGGCGTTGTCGAAGCCGGACATCGGCCCGGCATCCAGTCCCAGCGCGCGCGCGGCCAGGATCAGGTAGGCGCCCTGCAGGCTGCCGTTGCGGAACGCCGGCACATGGCGGCCATCGCGCGGGCCGTCGAACCAGGCCTTGGCGTCGACGTGCGGAAACAGGTACGGCAGCTTCTCGTGGAAATCCTCGTCGAAGCCGACGATCACGGTGACCGGCGCGGCCAGCGTCTTGGCGCGGTTGCCTTCGTCCAGCGCGGGAGCGAGCAGCTGCTTGGCCTCGGCCGACTTCACGAACACGAAGCGCGCCGGGCTGGTATTGGCCGAGGTCGGCGCCCACTTGAGCAGATCGTAGAGCGCATGCAGCTGCGCGTCCTCGACCGGCCGGTCCAGGAAGGCGTTGGCGGTGCGGGCGGTACGGAACAACTGGTCGAGGCTGGCGTCGTTCAAGGGCTGCGACATCATGGGCATCCTGCTGGCAGTGGGGTCTCCATCCGCGACATGGTCGGCGTCGGCACCCTGGATCTGGCGGCCAGTGTAGAGTGTTGCAGCGACCGTTGCGCTAACCCGAATCGAAACGAATTGGTGCCGTTTTCGAAACAAAATCCAGGCCCGGGCACATGGCTGCTCACCGATGGCCATGCCGGCAACCGCCGCCAGACCCGGGCGCTCGCGCGGGCGCTGGGGCTGCCCTCGCAATCGCCCGTGCTCGCGCCGGCCGCGCCGTGGCGCTGGTTCGCGCCGCGCCGGCTGCCGGGCGACAGCCGCGCATTCGGCGCGACTTTCCATGCCGCGCTTGCGACGCCGCCGCAGCTGGCGATCGGCTGCGGCCGCCAGGGCGCGCTGGCCACGCGCCTGCTGCGCGAGGCCGGCGCGCGCACGATCCAGATCCTGGATCCACGCCTGGATCCGGCGCACTGGGACCTGGTGATCGCCCCGGCGCATGACCGGCTGTCCGGCGGCAACGTGATCGGCCTGAGCGGCAGCCTGCATCCGGTCGACGCGGTGTGGCTGGCCGCCGGCCGCCAGGCGTTCGCCATGTTCGCTGCGCTGCCGAGCCCCCGCATCGCGGTGCTGGTCGGCGGACCGACCCGCAACGCTCCCTGGGACCGATCCGCGTTCGAGCGGCTGCTCGCCGCGCTCGATGCCCGGCTGCGGCAGGCCGGCGGCAGCCTGCTGGCGACGACCTCGCGACGCACGCCGGCCCCGGTCCAGGCCGCGCTGCGCGACATGGCCGCGCGGCATCCGGGCGAGTGCTGGGATGGCCAGGGCACCAACCCCTATGCCGGCCTGCTGGCCTGGGCCGATGCGATCGTCTGCACGCCCGATTCGGTCAACATGCTGTCCGAGGCCTGCGCGACCGAAGTCCCGGTGCACGTGCTCGATCCGCACGGCACGCGCGGCAGGTTGCGCCGCTTCATCGACGACCTGCAGGCGCGCGCGCGCATCGCGCCGTTCTCCGCGGACCTGCTGCCGTTCGCGGTCCAGCCACTGCGCGAGACCGCGCGCGTGGCGGCCGAGATCCGGCAGCGGCTGCCCCTGCCCGATCGCTGATCCCCGCACACCTCCGTTGCCGGGACGGCTGGCGTGGCCGCCGATCGTGCGGCCCGCTGCCGGTCGACGGTGCTGCCTGCGGCGCGACCGCTTCCGGGCCCGCTGCGACGACATCCGCACGGCGCACCGCACCGCCGATGCGTGGTCCTGCCGATGACGCGCCGGCGCCAGCGCCATCCAGCGCGGCGACGATGCATCCTGGGTGCCATCGCCCAGCCGCACCCGGTAGCTGTTAGCTGATCAGCGCCGCAGCCGCACTCCGCGAATCCACCGGCGGGATTCAGCCGATCGGCTGGGTCTCGACGGCCGCATCGAAGTCGAGCCCGTGCGCGCGGCAGGCCGCGGCGATCGCCGCGCGCGCCTGCGCCAGGCCGGTGGTCTCGGCGGTCAGGCGCGGACGCCGGTCCAGCGTGCAGGTGAGCCCGGCATCCAGCAGCACGGCATGCGCGCCACGCAGCGCCGCGGCCTCGTCGGGCGCGAGCCCGCCATCGACTTCCAGCGCGTCGATCAGGCCACCGGTATCGCGCGGCACCAGCAGGGTCGGTGCGGCCACCGAACGCGCCAGCACCGCCTCCTGCAGCAGGAACTCCAGATCGACCAGGCCGCCGGCGCCCTGCTTGAGGTCGAAACGCGCCGCATCGCTGCGATCGAGCTGCGCGCGCATGCGCCGGCGCATCTGCACCACGTCCTGCTGCAGCGCCGCGGACGCCCGCGTCCGTGCGAGCGTGGCGCTGCGCACCCGCTCGAACTCCGCGCACAGCGCCGAATCGCCGGCGATCGCGCGCGCGCGCACCAGCGCCTGGTGCTCCCAGGTCCACGCGCGATGCAGCTGGTAGTCCTCGTAGCTGGCCAGGGTCGAGACCAGCAGGCTCTTGCCGCCGTCGGGGCGCAAGCGCATGTCGGTCTCGTACAGCCTGCCGGCGCTGGTGACCGCGCCGAGCAGGGCGACGATCTTCTGCGCCAGGCGGGTGAACCAGCGCGAGGCTTCGACCGGCCGCGCACCATCGGACAGCGCGCTCGGGTCGGCGTCGTACAGGAACACCAGATCCAGGTCCGAACCGAAGCCGAGCTCCTGCCCGCCGAGACTGCCGTAGCCGATCACCGCGAAGCGGCCGCCGGCGATCGCGCCATGCGCGCCGGCCACCTCGGCCCAGGCCATGCGCAGCACCGACTGCACGACCGCATCGGCGATCGTGGCCAGCTGGCGGGCGCTGTCCTGCGCCGGCTGGCGCTGGTCCAGCGTGGCCAGTGCGACCCGGAAGCTGAGCGCCTGCCTTGCCTCGTTGAGCGCGCGCAGCGCGTTCTCCGGATCGTCGAACGCCAGCGCCGCGGCACAGGCCGCGCGCACGCTCTCGGCGTCGGGCATCGGCCCGGCGACGCGTGCATCGAGCAGTTCGTCCAGCAGCAGCGGATAGGCCGCGATGCGCTCGGCCAGCAGCGCACTGCGTGCGAGCACGTCGACCAGCCGCGCCAGTGCGCTGGGCTGCTCGTCCAGCAGCGCCAGATAGCTGGCCCGGCGCAGGATCGCCTGCAGCAGGCCGAGCAGCCGGCGCAGCGCCGCATCCGGCTGGGCCGAGCGCGCCGCCGCGGCGAGCAGTGCCGGCACCACACGGTCCAGCCGCGCACGCGCGGCGTCGGACAGCGCCCGCACGCCGGTGCCGCGGGCGAAATCGCGCAGCGCGGCATCGTTGCCCTGCGCGTCGTTGAAGCCCGCATCGGCCAGCGTCGTCGCCTCGCCGCCCTGTGGCAGCGCGCGCCAGTAATGGCTCAGCGCGTCCGGCGCGGCCTGCCCGCGGCGCGGCACCAGCAGGGCATCGAACTCGGCCGACACCTGCGCGCGGCGCTGCGCGAGCGCAGACTCCAGCGCGTCGACGGTCTCATGGCCCAGCCCCAGCGCGATCCGCAGGCGCATCTCGGGGTCGTCCGGCAGCGCGTGGGTCTGCGCATCGCGCAGCATCTGCACGCGGTTCTCCAGGCGGCGCAGGAAGCGATAGGCCTCGGCCAGCGCGTCGCCGTCCCCGGTGGCGATCTGCCCGCCCTCGACCAGCGCCCGCAGCGCGGGCAGCAGCTGGCGGCCCCGCAGCGCCGGCTCGCGCCCGCCGCGGATCAGCTGCAGCGACTGCACCAGGAACTCGATCTCGCGGATGCCGCCCGGCCCGCGCTTGAGGTCGTCGACCATGTCGCGGCGCTGCATCTCGGCCACGATCGCCGCCTTCAGCCCGCGCAGCCCGTCCAGCGCGGTGTAGTCCAGATAGCGCCGGTAGATGAAGGGGCGCAGCGTCTCCAGCCAGGCTTCGCCCGCGGCGATGTCACCGGCGACCGGACGCGCCTTGAGCCAGGCATAGCGCTCCCAGTCGCGGCCTTCGCGCTGGAAGTACTGGTCCATCGCCGCGAACGACCAGGCCACGCGGCCGGCATTGCCGAACGGACGCAGGCGCAGGTCGACCCGGTGGCAGAACCCGTCGCCGGTGACCTCGTCCAGCAGGCGGGCCAGGCGCTGGCCGAGCCGGGCGAAGTAGTCCTCGGCCGCGAGCGGCCGGGCGCCGTCGGAATCGCCGTCGTGCGGATACGCGTAGACCAGGTCGACATCGGAAGAGAAGTTCAGCTCTCCCCCGCCGAGCTTGCCCAGCCCGAACACGACCAGCCGCGCGACCGCGCCCTCGCCGTCGCGGACCACGCCGTGGCGGGAGGCGAACTCGACCTCCAGCGCCTGCAGGCCGAGCTGCAGGCAGTCTTCGGCCAGCCGGGTCGCGCCGGCCAGGGTGTCGTCGACGTCGTCCAGCCCGAGCACGTCGCGCCAGACCAGGCGGGTGGATTCGGCAGCGCGCCACAGCCGCAGCTGGCTCGGCCAGGCCGATGGCAGGGCCGGGTCGAGCACCGGCGCGGGCAGCGGTGCAGGGTCGGGCGCAGCCAGGTGCTCGAGCAGGGCCGGCTGCCGGCGCAGCGTGTCGATCGCGAACTCGCTGGCGACCGCAACCCGGGCTACCCGCGCGGCCAGTCCGGCGTCGGCGAGCAGCGCCTGGTGCCGCGGCGACGCGCTGCCCAGGGTGGACAGCGCACGTGCGCCAAGACGGTCGATCACTGCGGGGGCCTGGGCTGTCTCGCTCATCGGCCGATTGTGGCATGCCGGCTGCAGCCGGCATCGCTGGATGCCGGGCATAAAAAAGCCCGCTTGCAGCGAACTGCCAGCGGGCCTGCTCCCTCCCCCACGTCGGGATGCGGGGCCATCGTGACCCACGCTCCGAAGCCTTGCACGCTGCAGTGCAAAACAACACCCGGCGGTTCAATTTGGGCTGTTTTCACGGCTGAAAATGAATACGGCATTGATCCAAGACTGACACCGGTATCACCACGATCGACGTGATCGAAGCACTGCATCCGGGGGCGTGCCGCCTCGCCCCAACGCGTGATGCGCGCCGCGGTTGACCAGTACCAATGGCAGGCCAGCGGTGTCATGACCCCGCTGTATCATCGCCGGTTGCCACGTTTCCAGCCGCAGCACCGTCGTGCCCCCGGTCCGACACCGTCCTGCGCATGCGCGGCGCCCACCTTCCGGCCCAGATGCCCGCCTTCGCGGCGGACAGGAACCTTCATGACGCCTGCAGTACCGCCGACCACCCGCTCCCGCCGCTGGCTCAAGCCCGTCATCGCCATCGTCCTGATCGCACTGGTGGCCTGGGGCTGGCAGAAGACCCGGACGCAGACCCCGGAACGCCCGGACTGGCGCCGGAGCGCGATCCCGGTCCGGGTCGCGGAGGTGTCGCAGGAGCCGCTGCTGGTCCGCCTGAAGGCGCTGGGCACGGTGACCCCGATGAACACGGTGACGGTCCGCAGCCGGGTGGACGGCGAGCTGGTCGCGCTGCGCTTCGAGGAAGGCCAACGGGTCGACGCCGGCGACCTGCTGGCCGAGATCGACCCGCGCACGTTCCGGATCCAGCTGGCCCAGGCCGAGGGCACCCAGCAGCAGAACCTGGCCGAGCTGCAGAACGCGCGCGGCGAGCTCAAGCGCTACCGCGACCTGCAACAGGGCAACTACGTGTCCGCGCAGGAACTGGCCAACCAGGAGGCGCGCGTGCGCCAGTTCGAGGGCCGCCAGGCGAGCGACCAGGCCGCCGTCGACGAAGCCCGCCTGCAGCTGCAGTACACCCGCATCACCGCGCCGGTCTCCGGCCGTGTCGGCCTGCGTGCGGTCGACGTCGGCAACCTGGTCCGCAGCAGCGACGAAGCCGGCATCGCCACCATCGCCCAGACCACGCCGATCAGCGTGCTGTTCACCATTCCCGAGGCCGAGCTGCCGGCGGTGCTGGATGCGGTGCAGGCCGATGCCGCCCTGCCGGTCGAAGCCTGGGACCGCGAAGAGCGCCAGCTGCTGGCCAGCGGCACCCTCGCCAGCCTCGACAACCGGATCGACACCGCCACCGGCACGCTGCGCCTGCGCGCGCGCTTCGACAACGCCGACGAGCGCCTGTTCCCGAACCAGTTCGTCAACATCCGGCTGCAGGTCAGCGACCGCCAGGCGCTGGTGATTCCCGATGCGGCCGTGCAGTTCGGCGCCAGGGGCACCTTCGTCTACGTGATCGGCGAGGACAGCAAGTCGACCATGCGTACGGTGCGCCTGGGCGCGTCGGAAAGCGGAAAGATCTCGGTGCTGGAAGGCCTGGAGGCAGGCGAGCGCGTGGTGCTGGAAGGCCTGGACAACCTGCGTGACGGCACCGACGTGCAGATCGTCGAGGACCCGGCCGACAGCGCCGCGCCGGCCGACGCGGGCGACGCATGAACCTCTCGCGCGCGTTCATCCTGCGGCCGGTGGCGACCACGCTGCTGATGCTCGCGCTGGCCCTGTCGGGCGTCATCGCCTACCGGCTGCTGCCGGTGGCCGCGCTGCCGCAGGTGGACTACCCGGTCATCCAGATCCTGACCCTGTATCCGGGCGCCAGCCCGGGCGTGACCACCAGCGCGGTGACCGCGCCGCTGGAGCGCCGGCTGGGCCAGATTCCGGGCCTGAAGCAGATGTCGTCGACCAGTTCGACCGGCGCCTCGGTGATCACCCTGCAGTTCTCGCTGGACGTATCGCTCGCGGTGGCCGAACAGGAGGTGCAGGCGGCGATCAACACCGCCGGCAACCTGCTGCCCAACGACCTGCCGACGCCGCCGGTGTACCGCAAGGTCAATCCGGCAGACACCCCGATCCTGACCCTGGCGGTGACCTCGGAGACGATGGCGCTGCCGGCGGTCTACGACCTGGTCGACACGCGCATGGCCCAGCGCCTGTCGCAGGTGCCCGGCGTCGGCCTGGTCAGCCTGGCCGGTGGCCAGCGGCCGGCGGTCCGCGTGCAGGTCAATCCCACCGCACTGGCCTCGAACGGCCTGGGCATGGGCGACATCCGCAGCGCGATCACCGCGGCCAACGTCAATGCGCCCAAGGGCAGCTTCGACGGCCCGGTGCGGCAGATCCTGCTCGACGCCAACGACCAGATGGCCTCGCCCGAGGAATACCGCGCGCTGATCCTGGCCTGGCGCGACGGCGCGCCGCTGCGCCTGGGCGACGTGGCCGAGATCTCCGACGGCACCGAAAACCGGCACCTGGCTGCGTGGTCGGGCCGCACCCCGGCGATCCTGGTGAACATCCAGCGCCAGCCCGGCGCCAACGTGATCGAGGTGGTCGACCGCGTGCGCGAGCTGCTGCCGCAGCTGTCGGCGACGCTGCCGGCCGGCGTCGACGTCGAGGTGCTCAGCGACCGCACCGAATCGATCCGCGCCTCGATCCGCGGCGTCCAGCACGAGCTGGTGATCGCGATCGGCCTGGTGGTGATGGTCACCTTCGTGTTCCTGCGCAACATCCCGGCCACGATCATCCCCAGCATCGCGGTGCCGCTGTCGCTGGTCGGCACCTTCGGGGTGATGCTGCTGGCCGGCTTCTCGCTCAACAACCTGACGTTGATGGCGCTGACCATCGCCACCGGCTTCGTCGTCGACGACGCGATCGTGATGCTGGAGAACATCGCCCGCCACATCGAGCGCGGCGAAAAGCCGATGGACGCGGCGCTGAAAGGCGCGAAACAGATCGGCTTCACCCTGATCTCGCTGACCCTGTCGCTGATCGCGGTGCTGATCCCGCTGCTGTTCATGGCCGATGTCGTCGGCCGGCTGTTCCACGAGTTCGCGATCACCCTGGCGGTGGCCATCGGCATCTCGCTGGTGGTGTCGCTGACGTTGACCCCGATGATGTGCGCGCGTTTCCTGCGCGCCGGCCACGCCACCCGCCGCGACGGCGAGGACGGCGATGTACATGCAGCGCATGAAGAGTCGCACCAGCAGGGCGATTACTTCGACCGCGTGATCGGGTTCTACGACCGCTGCCTGGTCTGGGTACTGCGCCACCAGCCGACGATGCTGGTCGCCACCGTCGCCACGCTGGCGCTGACCGTGCTGCTGTATCTGGCTGTCCCCAAGGGCTTCTTCCCGATCCAGGACGCCGGCATGATCCAGGGCATCAGCGAGGCGCCGCAGTCGGTGTCCTTCGGAGCGATGGCGCAGCGCCAGCAGGCGCTGGCCGATGCGATCCTGCAGGATGAGGACGTGGCCAGCGTGTCGTCCTTCATCGGCGTGGACGGCAGCAACGCCACGCTCAACAGCGGCCGCTTCCTGATCGAACTCAAGCCGCACGCCGACCGCGATGCCGGTGCGCTGGAGGTGATCGAACGCCTGCGCGGGCGCGCGGCACAGGTGCCGGGCATTGCCCTGTACCTGCAGCCGGTGCAGGAGCTGGGCATCGAGGACCGGATCAGCCGCACCCAGTACCAGTTCGTGCTGACTACGCCGGACGCGGCGCTGCTGGCGCAGTGGACGCCGCGCATCGTCGAGCAGCTGGGTCAGGCCGGGCCGCTGGCCGATGTCGCCAGCGATCTGCAGGACCAGGGCCTGCAGGCCTGGATCGAGATCGACCGCGACGCCGCCGCGCGCCTGGGCGTCAGCGTGCGTTCCATCGCCGATGCGCTGTACGACGCCTTCGGCCAGCGCCAGATCTCGACCATCTTCACCCAGTCCAACCAGTACCGGGTGGTGCTGGAGGCGCGGCCGGACTTCCAGCTCGGTCCCGATGCGATCGGCCGCATCCGCGTGCCGGGTGCCGACGGCCAGCAGGTGCCGCTGTCGGGCATTGCGCGCGTGGTCGAGCAGTCGTCCGCGCTGCTGGTCAACCATGTCGGCCAGTTCCCCGCGGTGACGGTGTCGTTCAACCTCGCGCCCGGTGCTTCGCTCGGCGAGGCGGTGGCCGCGGTCGAGCGCGTGCGCGCCGACATGGACGTGCCGCCCAGCATCGAGCTGCGCTTCCAGGGCGCGGCCGACGCGTTCCGCAACTCGCTGTCGTCCACGCTGTGGCTGATCCTGGCCGCGGTGGTGGTGATGTACATCGTGCTGGGCGTGCTCTACGAGAGCTACATCCACCCGATCACCATCCTCTCCACCCTGCCCTCGGCCACCGTCGGCGCGCTGCTGGCGCTGCTGCTCAGCGGCCGCAGCCTGGACCTGATCGCGGTGATCGGCATCATCCTGCTGATCGGCCTGGTCAAGAAGAACGCGATCATGATGATCGACTTCGCGCTGGAGGCCGAACGCGAACAGGGCATGGCCCCGCAGCAGGCGATCCACCAGGCCGCGCTGCTGCGCTTCCGGCCGATCCTGATGACCACGCTGGCGGCGCTGTTCGGCGCGATCCCGCTGATGCTGTCCAGCGGTTCGGGTGCCGAGCTGCGCCAGCCGCTGGGCCTGGTGATGGTCGGCGGCCTGATCGTCAGCCAGGTGCTGACCCTGTTCACCACGCCGGTGATCTACCTGTTCTTCGATCGTCTCTCCAGGCGCCGCCGCACCACGTCCGACGCCGGGCTGGAGCCGGCATGACGCACGCCCACGCGCTGCGCCGGAGCGCGGCATGAACCTGTCGCGCGTGTTCATCGAACGCCCGGTCGGCACCGTGCTGCTGGCGGTGGCGGTGCTGCTGTCCGGCGCGCTGGCCTGGGCGATGCTGCCGGTGTCGCCGATGCCGCAGGTCGACTACCCGGCGATCAACGTCGACGCGCGCCTGCCCGGCGCCGGCCCGGAGACGATGGCCGCCAGCGTGGCCACGCCGCTGGAGCGCGCGCTGGGCACGATCCCCGGCGTCACCGAGATCCGCTCCAGCAGTTCGCAGGGCTCGGCGCGGATCGACCTGCGCTTCGACCTGGGCCGCGACATCGACGACGCCGCGCGCGACGTGCAGGCCGCGATCAACACCGCGCGCAGCCAGCTGCCCAGCGGCATGCCCGGCCTGCCGACCTACCGCAAGATCAATCCCTCGCAGGCGCCGGTGATGGCGCTGGCATTGACCTCGGACACGCTGTCGCGCGGCCAGCTCTACGACGTGGCCGCCACGATCATCGCGCAGAAGCTGGCGCAGATTCCCGGCGTGGGCCAGGTCAACATCGGCGGTGGCTCGCTGCCGGCGGTGCGTGTGTCGCTGGATCCGAACGCCCTGAATCACCAGGGCCTGGCGCTGGACGAAGTGGCCGGTGCGATCCGCGACGCCAACGCGCTGCGTCCGCTGGGCAGCGTCGAGGAAGGCCAACGCCGCTGGCAGATCGAGGCCAACCTGCAACTGCGCACCGCGCAGGACTACCGCGACCTGCTGATCGCCTGGCGCGACGGCCGCCCGGTGCGGCTGGGCGATGTGGCCAATGTCGGCGAAGGCACCGAGGACCGCTACGCGGCCGGCTTCCACAACGAGCGCGACGCGATCCTGCTGGTGATCAACCGCCAGCCGCAGGCCAACATCATCGAGACCGTCGATGCGATCCACGCGCAGCTGCCGGTGCTGCGCGCGCTGCTGCCGGCTGCGGCCGAAATGACCGTGGTGGTCGACCGCTCGCCGGTGATCCGCGCCACCCTGCGCGAGGCCCAGGTCACCCTGCTGCTGGCGATCGCGCTGGTCGTGCTGGTGGTGCTGGCGTTCCTCGGCAACCTGCGCGCGGCGCTGCTGCCGACCTTCGCGATTCCCGTGTCGCTGGCCGGCGCGCTGGCGATCATCTGGATGCTCGGCTTCTCGCTCAACACGCTGTCGCTGATGGCGCTGATCGTGGCCACGGTGCTGGTGGTGGACGATGCGATCGTGGTGCTGGAGAACATCTCGCGGCATCTCGAGCAGGGCCAGCCGCCGCTGCAGGCCGCACTGCGCGGCGCCGGCGAGGTCGGCGCGACGCTGCTGTCGATGAACATCGCGCTGGCCGTGGTGTTCATCTCGATCCTGTTTCTGGACGATTTCGTCGAGCGTCTGTTCCGCGAGTTCTCGATCACCCTGGTCGCGGCGATGGGCGTGTCGCTGCTGGTCTCGCTGAGCCTCACGCCCAGCCTGTGCGCGCGCCTGCTGCGCCGGCGCGATGCGGCCGCCGCCAACGATGCGCCGCCCGCGCGCAATCCGCTGGCGCGCTTCGCGACGCGTCATTTCGACCGGATCCGCGACGGCTACCTCGGCTCGCTGGACGCCACCCTGCGCTTCCTGCCGGCGATGCTGCTGGGCTTCGTCACCGTGGTCGGGCTGAACATCTGGCTGTTCGGCCAGGTCCCCAAGGGCGTGGTGCCGCGCCAGGATACTGGCCAGCTGCGCGGCTTCGCCCGTGGCGACGACGGATTGTCGTTCCAGGTGATGCAGCCGAAACTGGCGCAGTACCGGCAACTGCTGCTGTCCGATCCAGGCATCGCCGAGATCGGCGGCTTCGTCGGCGGCAGCAGCGGCGTCAACAACGCCTTCATCCTGATCCAGGCCAAGCCGCTGCACGAGCGCGGCGTGGCCAGCCAGCAGATCATCGACCGCCTGCGCCCGCAGATGCCGCAGATTCCGGGCGGACGCATGGGCCTGTGGGTCGACCAGGACATCAACCTGGGCGGTGGCGGCGGCGACAACGGCGAGTACGACCTACGCCTGCTGTCCGACGACCTCGACCTGCTGCGGCTGTGGACGCCGCGCATCCAGGATGCGTTGTCGAAACTGCCGCAGCTGACCGACGTGGAAGCGGCCGGCGACGAAGGCGCGCGCCAGGTGGTGCTGGAGATCGACCGCGACGCTGCGGCCCGGCTGGGCGTGGACGTGCGCACGATCGCCGACGTGCTCGACAACTCCTTCAGCCAGCGCCAGGTCGCCACCCGCTACGACAGCCTCAACCAGTACCGCGTGGTGATGGAACTGGACCCGCGCTACACGCAGACGCCGGACACGCTGGACCGGGTCTACGCGATCGCCGGCGACGGCCGCCGGGTGCCGCTGTCGGCCTTCGCCAGCTACCGCTACGGCATGGCCAACGACCGCGTGCAGCATCGCCAGCAGTTCGCCAGCACCAGCGTCGACTTCGCGCTGGCGCCGGACGTGCGCCTGGAGGACGCGATGGTCGCCATCGACGACGCGCTCGCGCAGCTGATGCTGCCGGTCGCGATCCAGGCCCGGCACGGCGATGCGGCCGACGGCCTGCAGAAGCTGCGCGACCGCCAGCTGTGGATGATCCTGGGCGCGATCGTCGCGGTCTACATCGTCCTCGGCATCCTCTACGAGAGCTACGTGCTGCCGCTGGCGATCGTGTCGAGCCTGCCGTCGGCCGGCGTCGGCGCGCTGGTCGCGCTGATCTGGTTCGGCAGCGAACTCAATCTGATCTCGATGCTCGGCCTGTTCCTGCTGGTCGGCGTGGTGATGAAGAACACCATCCTGATGGTCGACTTCGCCCTGTCCGCGCAGCGCGGGGGCAAGGACCCGCACACCGCCATCCACGAGGCCGCACGGCTGCGCTTCCGGCCGATCCTGATGACCAGCATCGCCGCCCTGCTCGGCACGCTGCCGCTGATGATCGCCACCGGCGAAGGCTGGGAGATGCGCCGGCCGCTGGGCCTGGCCATCGTCGGCGGCCTGGCCGTCAGCCAGGTGCTGACCCTGTACACCACACCGGCGATCTACCTGGCGCTGGCGCGGCTGCGGCTGCGCTGGACGCGCCCGGCCGCCGTGCCGGAAGCGGCGCCGCAGGAGCGCTGAGCCCGGCTCCTCCGCGACGCGCCTCGAGCGCCGTCGCGAGCATGCCCTGACGGCAGATGGCGGAGAGCGGGAGCGCGGTGCAGGACGGATGCGTGCGTTTCTGAAACCGCACGCACGGGCAGCCGGGGCCGCGCGCGCTGGAATCCGCTTACGCCTCCATCTGATCCGCGTTCCGTGAGCCGATGTGCAGCGCGCGCTCACGGACGGGCGATGACACGTTGCCGCGCATCGGCAGGAAGCGCCCGAAGCGGACTCATCCGTGCCAGTCGTCCTTTCCCGGAAGCGCGGACAGCGCCTACTGCCGCACCGCCGGCGCACCAGGTGATGCAAGCGTGCGGGCGCGCTCGTACAGCTGCTGCGCCCGTGCCGCGTCGCCCGCCAGCGCATGCGTTTCCGCCAGGCTGTCCCAGGCGTTGGCCGATGCGGGAAACAGCACGGTGTTCAGCGCGAACACCCGCAGGGCCGGCCCGGTCCCGAAGTTCTCGCGGATGCCGTAGCCGGCGTTGTTGACTGCGCGCTCGAGCGCCGCGTCGTCCAGCGACGTCGACGCGCGGATCGCAGCAGCCTGTGCCTCCACGTCGCCGTCCTCGGAAACGCGCAGCGCGACATCCTGCAGTGACTCGCTCAAGGCTTCCACCGGGAACCGCTCCGGCGCGATCCGCGCCATCACCCCGTCCACCAGCGTGCGCGACCACACGTTCTTCGCGCTGCCATTGGTCAGGTAGGCAATGATCCAGCCGCCGTCCTGCTGCGCCTCGTCGAACACGATCCGCACGCGCACCTGCGCGCCGCCATCGTGCCCGAGCAGCCGGTACGCACCGCTCCGGCCCTGCTCCCATCCGCCTGCGAACCAGCCGCGGCGTCCATCCGGCAATGTGCGTGGCTGCCACGCCCTGCGCAGCACCGCGCGATCGACCAGCTCGCCCGCGTTCACCGCCTGCAGAAACCGCCCGAGATCGTCCAGCGTGATGTGGAGCCCGGCATGGCCCATGGCGTAGTCGGGCCATGTGATGTCCGGCGCCTCTGCCAGCCGTCCCTGCCGGCCCGTGTACCGGGTCACCACCTGGACGGGGGCCTGCGGCCGGCCGAGCCAGGTGTGGCGCAGCCGCAGCGGACGTAGCAGGCGCTCATCGACGATCCGCGGATACGGCATGCCGTACTGCGCGACCAGCACTGCGCTCAGCACCAGATAGTTGGTCTGGGTGTAGCGGATGTCGGTGCCGGGCGCGAACGCCAGTGGCCGGTCCGCCAGGGCGGCCCAGACCGCGTCCAGCGTGGCGGGGAGGGACGTCTCCAGCGCGGCGTTGTCGTCGTGCTGCGGGTCGAAGTACTCCGGTACGCCGGAGGTGTGGTCGAGGAAATCGCGGACCGCGATCGAGCGCCAGTGCGCAGGCAACCCGTGCACGTAGGTACCGACCGCGGTGTCCAGGTCCACCCGTCCCTGCTCGACCAGCTGCAGCACCAGCACGCTGACGAACAGCTTGCTCAGCGAGTAGCCGGCGAAGACGTGGTCGGCCGCGACCGGCGTCCCGGTGCCCACGTCGGCCAGCCCATCCACGCCGCAGAACACGACGCGGCCATCGTCGATCACCAGCAGGGCCTGCCCGGCGATGCCGTAGCGCACCCGGTTGTGCTCCAGCTGCGCGGTCAGCGCCGCGGACAGACCCTCATCCGCGGATGCCACGCTGGGCTGCAGGAACGCGCACGCAAGCAGCATCGCCATCGGGCGGATCAGACGCATCGGCCGGCCTCTGCAGCGGAACGCGCGGCCCGTGCACGCCAGAGCGCAGCCGGGCCATCCAGGCCGCGTGGTCGTTCCGTTCCCGCGCGGCGTGCCGGTGCACGCCATGCGTGGACCGCGGGCGAGTATCACACGCGCTTCGCGAGCCGCGGTATGCCGGGTGCTGCCGCGCTGCTCCGGCGCAACCGCGTCAGGCGGCCGCGATGTCCTCGCGCTGCGCGCGCCGCATGCGTACCGCCGCCGCCAGCCGCTCCAGCACCGCCACCGACGCCTCCCAGTCCAGGCAACCGTCGGTGATGCTCTGGCCGTAGGTCGGCGCCCGGCCGTCGATCAGGTCCTGGCGCCCGCCGACCAGATGGCTTTCGACCATCGCGCCGACGATGCGCGCATCGCCGGCCTCGATCTGACGCGCGATGTCGTCGATCACCGCCGGCTGGTTGTCCGGATTCTTGCCGCTGTTGGCGTGGCTGGCATCGATCATAAGGCGCGTCGGCAACCCGGCCTTCGACAGCACCTCGCTGGCGGCCTGCACGCTGGCCGCATCGTAATTCGGCGTCTTGCCGCCGCGCAGGATCACGTGGCAGTCCGGGTTGCCGGCGGTGGTCGCCACGGCCGAGCGGCCGTCCTTGGTAACGGCCAGGAAATGATGGGCGTGCGAGGCGGCCATCACCGCATCGGCGGCGATGCGCACGTTGCCGTCGGTGCCGTTCTTGAAACCGACCGGGCAGGACAGGCCGGAGGCCATCTCGCGATGGATCTGGCTCTCGGTGGTGCGCGCGCCGATCGCACCCCAGGCGACCAGATCGCTGATGTACTGCGGCGAGATCGTGTCCAGGTATTCGCAGCCGGCCGGCAGGCCCATCAGGTTGATCTCGCGCAGCAGCGAGCGCGCCAGGTGCAGGCCGTGGTTGATGTCGAAGCTGCCGTCCAGGTGCGGATCGTTGATCAAGCCCTTCCAGCCGACCGTGGTGCGCGGCTTCTCGAAGTACACGCGCATCACGATCTCCAGCGCGTCGCCGAGCGTGTCGCGCAGCGGCCGCAGCCGGCGCGCGTACTCGAGCGCGGCCTTCGGATCGTGGATCGAGCAGGGCCCGATCACGACGGCGAGACGGTCGTCCTGCCCGTGCAGGATCGCGTGCAGCGCGCGCCGGCTGTCGGCGACGGTGTCCGACGCGGACTCGTCGCAGGGAAGCCGCGCGATCAGTTCGGCGGGCTGGACCAGCGCATCGATGCGGCGGATGCGCAGGTCGTCGGTGTGGGGTGCCATGGGTCATGCTCCTGGGAATCGGGTGTTCGGCTTCCCGCCGGAGACTGGCGACAAAAAAGCCGCCAGGGTCGCTGGCGGCTTTCGGGGGTGTCTGTTGGCTCGAACTTCAGAGCGCGCGTACCCCTTCCTCCGCCTGTGGCTTCGGAAAGTAGTACCAAAAGTAGAGGCTGGCGCGCGACGTGTTCACGGCGCCATTGATAGCAGCCGTTTTCCGGCCGCGCAACCGTTTCAGGAGCAACGTCGCCTGCGCGCGGGGCTCGGAGGGCCGCTGTCCGCAAGGATCGCCCGCCAGCGCGGCCATCGCCCGGACGGGACGCAGCCCTTGCAGCCCTTGCACCTGCCCGGCGTGGGAGCCGCGCGTGGACGCCGGTACGAGCACCGGCGATCCCTCCGCCGTGATGCGTCGATGGCGTGGCGCATGCAGCGGAGCGTGCAATTCGGAAGCGTCCGACAGCCGCATTCGATCATCTCCCCGACAAGGCCAGGTTCCGGGCGATGCGGCGTGCATGTTCAAGCGGCAGGGACACGTGATGCCTCCGGCGGCGCATCGTCGTCCGCGGTGGACCTGAGTTCCTGCAGCCCCGAATCGCTGGCCTCACAGCGTCGGCTGCGTGCAGGAGCTGCGTGATGCACAGCCCGCTCCCGCCACGGAAGCAGGTCAGCGGCCGCGATCACTACTGGACGCGGATACAGCGAGGCCGGTCCGGCAACATCGGACACCGGTCCTTCCTGGCATATCGCGGGCGCCATCCGTGCGCGCGCCGGGCCGTCCGGCTCCGGATGTTCTGATGTTCTGCAATCGCCCGCATCGCCCCGCTCATCCCGAAGCGCTGCCAGGCCGCACGGCTGTTGCCGGACAAAAGAAAACCCCGCCTCGCGGCGGGGTTTTCGATGACGCTACAACGGTGCGGGCTGGATCAGAAATCCATGCCGCCCATGCCGCCCATGCCGCCCGGAGCAGCCGGCTCGTCCTTCTTCGGCAGCTCGGCCACCACCGCTTCGGTGGTGATCGCCAGACCGGCGACCGAGGCCGCGTGCTGCAGGGCCGAACGGGTGACCTTGGTCGGGTCCAGGATGCCGAACGCGATCATGTCGCCGAACTCGCCGGTGGCCGCGTTGTAGCCGAAGTTGCCTTCGCCTTCCTTGACGCGGTTGACGACGACCGACGGCTCTTCGCCGGCGTTGGCGACGATCTCGCGCAACGGGGCTTCCAGCGCGCGACGGGTGATCGCGATGCCCAGGTCCTGGTCCGGGTTGATGCCCTTCAGGCCTTCAACGGCCTTCAGCGCACGGATCAGGGCGACGCCGCCGCCCGGGACCACGCCTTCTTCCACCGCAGCGCGGGTCGCGTGCAGGGCGTCTTCGACGCGGGCCTTCTTTTCCTTCATCTCGATCTCGGTCGAGGCACCGACCTTGATCACCGCAACGCCGCCGGCCAGCTTGGCCACGCGCTCCTGCAGCTTCTCGCGGTCGTAGTCCGAAGAGGTCTCTTCGATCTGCGCCTTGATCTGCTTGATGCGCGACTCGATGGCAGCCGTGTCACCGGCGCCGTCGATGATGGTGGTGTTCTCCTTGGAGACCTGCACCTTCTTGGCGCGGCCCAGATCCTTGATCGTGGCCTTCTCCAGCGACAGGCCCACTTCCTCGGAGATCACGGTGCCGCCGGTCAGGGTGGCCATGTCTTCCAGCATCGCCTTGCGACGGTCGCCGAAGCCCGGCGCCTTCACGGCGACGACCTTGACGATGCCGCGGATGGTGTTGACCACCAGGGTCGCCAGGGCTTCGCCCTCGACTTCCTCGGCGACGATCAGCAGCGGCTTGCCGGCCTTGGCCACGCCCTCGAGGACGGGCAGCAGGTCACGCACGTTGGAGATCTTCTTGTCGTGCAGCAGGATGAACGGGTCGTCCAGATCGGCCGACTGGCTCTGCTGGTTGTTGATGAAGTACGGCGACAGGTAGCCGCGGTCGAACTGCATGCCCTCGACGACGTCCAGCTCGTTCTCCAGGCCCGAGCCTTCCTCGACGGTGATCACGCCTTCCTTGCCGACCTTCTTCATCGCCTCGGCGATGATGTTGCCGATCGACTCGTCCGAGTTGGCCGAGATCGTGCCGACCTGGGCGATCGCCTTGTCGTCGGCGGTCGGCTTGGACAGGTTCTTCAGCTCGCCGACGGCGGCCACGACGGCCTTGTCGATGCCGCGCTTGAGGTCCATCGGATTGATGCCGGCGGCGACGGCCTTCAGGCCCTCGCGGATGAACGCCTGCGCCAGCACGGTGGCGGTGGTGGTGCCGTCACCGGCGATGTCGGAAGTCTTGGAAGCGGCTTCCTTGACGATCTGCGCGCCGATGTTCTCGTACTTGTCGGCCAGCTCGATCTCCTTGGCGACGGACACGCCGTCCTTGGTGATCGTCGGGGCGCCGAAGCTCTTCTCGAGCACGACGTTGCGGCCCTTCGGGCCCAGGGTGACCTTGACCGCGTTGGCCAGGGTGTTGACGCCCTTCAGGATGCGGGCGCGTGCGTCTTCGCCGAAGCGGACTTCTTTGGCTGCCATTTCAGTGATTCCTCAAAACGAATGCGTGGATGTTCGGGGTCGTGCGGGAGAAAGCGACGCTCAGCCGATGACGGCGAAGATGTCGTCTTCCTTCACCACCAGGTACTCGGCGCCGTCGAACTTGACCTCGGTGCCGCTGTACTTGCCGAACAGCACCTGGTCGCCGACCTTCACCACCGGGGCGCGCACGTTGCCGTTGTCCAGCACCTTGCCGGCGCCGACGGCGACGACTTCGCCCTTGATCGGCTTCTCGGTGGCCGAGTCCGGAATCACGATGCCGCCGGCCGAAACCTTCTCTTCCTCGGTGCGCTTGATCACGACGCGGTCGTACAGGGGCTTGATGTTGCTCATCTCAATCCTCGTTAAGTGATTGACAGGGTTGGAATTTGGGTGGCGAGTCTAGCACTCGCACCCTGCGAGTGCCAGAACCGCGGCCGCGTCGAAGGGGCTGCCTTGCGCCGGGGCGGTCTTCAGGCAGATGGGGGTCCCGCGGGGCCTTTCAAGGGGTGTGATGCCCAAAACGATCGGGCCGCCCGAAGGCGGCCCGATGTGACCATCAGAGGTAGCGGCTCCATTGGACCTGCCCGTCCACCGCCGGGATCGCCGGCGTGGCCTCGCAGACCGGCACGAAGACCTGGTCCGACGTCGTGGGCACCTTGATCTGGGCGCCGCCCTGGTCGATCAGTGTCGTGCTGTTGGGCTGGTTCGCACCGACCGTCAACGTGCCCTGCACCACGGTCACGTTGGCTGCCGTTTCCAGATTGCGGCCAAGGATGACGCTGCCGTAGATGTTCCAACCGGACAACGCTCCCGCTCCCTCGGTGGCGATCGCGACATTGCCGATCGGCAGACCGACGTGTGAGTTGCCATCCTGATCGGTCCACTGAGCGAAAGCCGGCGTGGCACCGCTCTTGTCACACAGGTTGGTCGGCCAGAAGGCGCCACCGCAGACGGTGCCCGGGGTCGAGAAGTTCGGCGCGATCAACTCGCCATGACCGGCCTGGGTCAGGGACACCTTGCCGGTCCCGGTGATCGTGTTGATCAGGTTCATCCCGCCAGCCGTGCCATCGACGGTGAACGGACCATCGAACCAGACCACGCCCTTCGGAAAGTTCGATACGCCCGTCACCTTCCAGCCGCCGCCGACCGTCGCGTCGCGGAAGCAATGCGCCCCCCCGTTGTTGGGATCGGTCTGCCAGTTGCAGGTCAGGAACGGGTTGCCCGTCCCCGCAGGCATCCGGCGCAGGTCACCGGTTGCCAGGTTGTAGGTGCCGTCGATCGACGCGCCGGCAGCGGTCTTCACGTTGCGGATGGTGAGCACCGGGGCGCCATCGCGGAACTCGAAGATGTAGTTGGCCTGGGCCTTGTAGGCCTCCGCGTCGACCGCCTTGACCCGAGCGTCGCAGAAGGGAATGCCCGGGAGGCCAGGCGACGTGCCGGTCTGGGCTGCCTGGACGCCTGCGGCCGCAGGCCCCTCGACCGGCGGAAGAAGCGTCCGGCTCCCCGAATAGTAGATCTGCCCGGCGATGCGTCCGGATGACGAGACCTTCGGGAAGTTCCAATGGTTGGTCGATGAGCTGCGGCCACCGCCACGCGCCCAGAGCTCACCGCCGCCAACCAGGGTCTGGATCGTGCCGGTGCCGAGCTGGAGATGGCCGTTGCTCTGCAGACGGGTGACGTTGGCCGAACCGGTCAGCCCACCGCCATTGTTGAGGCCAAGCGAGACATCATGGCCCCAGACCAGGCCGGTTGTTGCAAGACCCTGCGCCGTCACCCCACCTCCGAAGATCGAGCCGGAACGCAGCACGAAACTGTCGGGCATCGTTCCTTCGCCCTGCAGCCGCTCGCCCGCTGCGGCGGCGCCGCTGATCATGCCCGTCGCAGAATCGATGGTCAGGTCGCGCGGATCGAACACGAATTGACTGTTGTCGGTCAATGTCACCACGAAGGTCGCGGACTGCGCACTCGGCACCACCACGCCCGTGGTCCACGGAATGCCGCCGCCGGCGGTGGACGGGATCAGGGTGCCGCCCACGCGCGTACTGCCGACCACCGCATCCCCCACCATCACCGATGCCGCGTAGGCACCTGCCTTCAATGCAGCATAGCGAGCGCCCGACGAGGACCCGTCCAGCGTGATCGCGCGTGCCCAGAAGGTGGTGCCGTCCGGTGGCGTCATGCTGGAAACGCTGATCGCCCCTTCCGCATGCAGATGACCGTTGGAGGTAATGCCGCCGCCACTGAGCGTGATGTTGCCTT
Organism: Xanthomonas sp. XNM01; assembly: GCF_014851915.1. Taxonomy (GTDB): domain Bacteria; phylum Pseudomonadota; class Gammaproteobacteria; order Xanthomonadales; family Xanthomonadaceae; genus Pseudoxanthomonas. The sequence goes on along the minus strand of NZ_JACVAP010000004.1, from coordinate 491,583 downwards.
TGGCACAACCTGAAATCCGCGCCGACGACGAACTGCCGACGGTGAGATTTCCAGACACCGCGATGTTCTCGTACTGGTCGCCCGAATTACCCGTCACACCTAGCGAGCCGCCGGTGATGTTGAGATCGCCGTTGAACACCATGAGCGCCGGCGGTATCGATGCGCAGACGCCACCGGAGGAGCCGCTGCCGGGCGTGACGGTGTAGACGACTTCGACCGTGGACGTGGTCAGCGCGCTTCCTTCGCCTGCGGTACCGGTCACCTGGGCGGTGACGCGGTAGATCCCGTTTGTCGCCGTGCGGCAGACCTCCACCAGCCGCGCACGATTGATGCCGAGGCCATCGAGGCCATCGACATGAATCACGCCGCTTGCCGAATCCGTACTGTCGCAGGTGGCGACCCAGCCACCGCCGCCGCCCGTGCCGCCAGAGGCGGGCATGGATCCACCACCGCTGGCCTGCCCGACGCCGGTCGACCCGGAACCGGAGGCGGGAATCACCGAACCCTGGTCCAGCAGATCCCATCCGTCCCTGTTCGACCATGCGCTGACCTGGCTCGCCGCCACATTGCTCAGGCCCGCGCGCAATACCTCCACGCCCCGCCACGCAGCGCCCTGGGCGGCCGTGGTGGCGTGCACCGTCAGTTGCCGCTGCTGTCCGCCACGCAGCGAGTACGCCACGATCAGCACAGTGACAGTGACGGCCAGCGCAACCAGCAGCAGGATGAGGATCGTGGCGATGCCGCGCTGGGTGCGTCGACGACACGGAATGGTGGTGGTGCGTGACGTCATCACGATGCCCCATCGGGTGCGGTGCCCGCACCACCCGATGTCGCGGCGGCGAGATTGGGCAGACAGACGGAAAAGAGGATGCCGGCGTCGGTGTCATCGCCCGCCTTCAGGATCACGCGTTGCGATGAGGGCGCGGTACCACCCAGTTGCTGGGCGTACGGGAGGCCGCAGGCGTCGCCAGCCGAACCGTCCTTGTGCTCGAACACGGCATTGGCCAGCAGGTTGGCGCCGACCTCATCGGTCATCGCGGTGCCGTCGCGGTTGACCGGCACGAAGAAGGCCTCCTTCGAGGCGAGGAGGCTGTATCCGTCGGCCACCCAGCCATTCGGACTTGCGCAGGCGGAAGGCGTCAGCGCATAGACGCCAGCCTCGCGCGCACCCGATGCCTGACGCAGGATTTCCACGCCGGCGCACGACGTGGCGGATGCGGAAGTCCCCGCCCTGTAGCGCCAGACCACCCGCTCCTCCGAGACATCGATCCGGGGCTGCGTATCGGTCTCGGGGATCGCATAACCGGCTTGCTGCATCTCGATCTGGGTCGCCAGCATCGCAAGCGCCACCTGGCCATCGCGCAGGGCCGAACGCGATGCGTTTCCCGAGATTTCGATCATCATCTTGTAGATCGCGAGCATCGCCGCGATGGTCAGCAGCGAGATGACGAGCCCGACCATCATGCTGATCAACGTCTGGCCGCGTTGACGGCGGGAAGGACGCCGAAGAAACGGACGCGCCTTCATGATCCCTCCGCCGGCAGTTGCCGTGTTCCCACGACCAGCGCGGGCTGTCCCTCCGCGTCGCCCAGACCGAGATCGGCGGCAGCGACGCTGAGGATCACTTCCCGTGGAATCTCGTCGGGCGTGACGGTGGAAATGGCGCCAGCGGCCTCACCGAGCGTGAGCTCGATGCTGGCGGCCACCTCCGGGCAGTCCACCTCCGGAGTCACGACTTCCCCATCGGGCAGCGTGAACTGGCGATCGGTCTCGGGCAGCGTGCACAGCGCGACGCCCTTGTTCTGAAGCAGATCGCGCATGCGCTCGACCGCCAGCGCCTCGATCTTGGCATCGCGATGGCTGACCGAGATGCGGGAAGCCACGTGCGCCATCCCGGCCCCCACCAGCGCCGTGATCAGAACTCCCAGGAGGGCCTCGAGAAGGACGTCGCCGCGCTGGAGGCCCGGCCGGACCTGGCGCTCAGAGAAGCGAGACATCGACTCCCTCCTGGCTGCCCGCCGTGATCGACACCGATGCGCTGTCCGGCGAAACACACGCCGAGGCCACCAGATCGGTCGTGTCCAGCTGCCGGCCGCGACTGTCGTAGGCAGCGCACAGAAAATCCACGTCGGCGACCTTCATCGCCAGACTGTTGCCCGGACTGCTGATGCAGCCCAGCCAGGACACCCCGGCCGCAGCCTTGCCGGTGTCCTTGTCCGCACAGGACTTGCCGTCCGCCAGACAGGTCGACGCCAGCCATGCGCCGGACTCGCGGGTCACTACGCACAATGCGCTCTGGCCAGGCTGGTACAGCACCGCGGCAACGGCGACACCGGACGAGACCGCCTCAGGATTGCGCATGGCCAGCGCACGCGCCTGACCCACCGCCTCGATCAGGTTGCTGCGGGCGCGCATCTGACGCGCGCTGTCCACCCAGTCCATCGTGAATGGCGCAGCCGCCAGCAGCAGCAGCGCCATGATCGCGACACCGATCATCAGCTCGATCAGGGTGAAGCCACCATGCCTTGCCTGCGAAATCACCATGAGACGTCGCCAAACCCGGTGCAGCCGTCGTGGCTGCGCGCGTTGTCGGCATTCAGCGTCAACGTGCAGCCGGACAGCTTGCCGGCCGCGCCTGCGGCCGAGACCGTATAGCCGTTGGTGGTCGAATAGCTGAAGCCGAAATCGGCGGCCTTGGATGCCGGGCTCCAGCCCGGAAATGCAGTCTGTACGGCAGCGGTCGAGTCGGCGGCCGTGCCGGGATAGGAAAGCGTGCGTTGGCGATGGTTTTCCACGGCGGCCGACAACGCCTGCAGATCGGCCTGGGCCGTCCGGACCTTGCTGCGCAGGACGTAGTCCATGTAACTGGGCAGCGCCAATGCCACGAGGATGGCGATCACCGCCACCACGATCATCAGTTCGATCAGCGTGAAACCGCCCGCTCTAGGCTTCATGTGCACGTCCCCAAGACTCCCCGTCGTCTCGCCGGAACCCGCTGGTTCCAGGTGCCGGCATCCCCAATTGCCCGGCACCGGTCCAGACCGCGCCATGCCGCACTGCAGCAAGCGGCATTTTGCACGGAAGCCTAGCGGTTTACCACGCAGTAAAAACTTGACGCCCATCACTATTCACATTCTTGAACGGTTGATTTGCAAAATGGCTCGCGCCTTGTCCCGGTTACCATGGCGGGTCATTCCACGCCGGCGCCATCGCTCCCCCGCATGCTCCAGATCGTCCTTTGCGCCTGCCCGCCCACCGCAGCCGACACCATCGCGGACGACCTGGTCGGGGCGCGGCTGGCGGCGTGCGTGAGCGTGCTGCCGGGCATGCGCTCGACCTATCGCTGGCAGGGTGCCATCGAGCGTTCGGACGAGGCCTTGCTTGTAATCAAGACCCAAGCAAGTCGCGTGCCCGCCGTGACCGAGCGGATCCTGGCCCTGCATCCCTACGAACTCCCGGAGGTGATCGCGGTCGAAGCCGCCGGCGGTCTGCCGGCCTACCTGGCCTGGGTGGCCGCCGAAGTCCATGAGGAAGAGTGACTCCATGTCGTTGCCGTACCGACTGCCGCTGTTGGCCCTGCTGGGGCTGTTGCTGACCTGGGCGGTCACCCCGCTTGCCCGCGCCGTGGATGCCGACGACCTGCTGCCGGTGGACGAGGCCTTCGTCCTCAGCGCCCAGCCGGGCCCGGGTGGGCGGATCGACATCCGCTGGCAGATCGCCGACGGCTACTACCTCTACCGCCATCGGACCGAGGTGCGGGCCCTGTCCGGCCTGGAGGGCGGAAGCCTGCGCCTGCCGGCCGGCAAGCCGCACGTGGACGAGTTCTTCGGCCCGGTGGAGACCTACCGGACCCGCCTCGATGGCGTCTTCGAAGGTGGCCAGGCCAGTGGTGCCGGCCCGGTGACCCTGCAGATCAAGTACCAGGGGTGCGCCGACGCCGGCATCTGCTACCCGCCGCAGACCCGCGAACTGAAGGTCGCCCTGCCCGCCGGCGGCAACCCGCTGGCAGCCCTGTCAGGCGCAACCGGCACCTCGCCGTCGGCGGCGGGCAATCCGCTGCGCGGGCTGCTCCAGGGCCAGGCCGCGCTGCCGGAGCAGCAGGCGTTCTCCGTCGATGCGATCGCCGATGGCGGCAACCGCCTGCTGGTCCGCCTGCAGCCGGCGCCCGGCTATTACATCTACCGCGACCGCAGCGCGTTCGCGCTCGAGGGCCTCGACGGCGTGCAGACCGGCAAGCCGCGCTGGCCCACCGGCACCCGCCACCGCGACGAACACTTCGGCGAAGTCGTCGTCTACTTCGAGCCGATCGAGGCGGTGGTGCCGCTGCTGCGCGAACACACCCGTGCGGGCAAGGCCACGCTGGTGGTGACGTTCCAGGGCTGCCAGGACGGCGGCATCTGCTACCCGCCCATGACCCGGCGGATCCGGCTGGACCTGCCCGAGGGCAAGCCCGACGTGGTCGCCAACGTGGTGCCACGTGCGGCGCTGCCGGCCGTGCCCGCCAGCGACACCGAGCCGACCGAGGCCGCGCCGGCGGCGGGTGCGGCAGATGCGGCGGCCACCGAACGGCTGCCCGCACCGCCGCCCGCGGACCAGACCATCGCCGGCGGGCCGGACGCGTCGTCGGGCAACGCGCAGCGCACCCGCGCGCCCGCGCCCGAAGGTGGCGCGGCCCAGCTGCTCGGCATCCTGGCGCTGGCCCTGCTGGGCGGACTGGCACTGAACCTGATGCCCTGCGTGCTGCCGATCCTGTCGCTGAAGGCGCTCGGCCTGGCGCAGAGCGGGGAAAGCCGCAGCCATGCGCGGCGGCACGCGCTCTGGTACACCGCCGGCGTGCTGGTGGCCTTCGCCGTGGTCGGGATGCTGGTGATCGCATTGCGCGCGGCCGGACAGGCCGCGGGCTGGGGCTTCCAGCTGCAGCACCCCTGGTTCGTCGCGACCCTGGTCTATCTGATGTTCGCGGTCGGCCTGAGCCTGTCGGGTGTGTTCACCCTGGGCGGCGGGCTCGGCGGCATGGGCCAGGCCCTGGCCACCCGCAGCGGCCCGGCCGGCGACTTCTTCACCGGCGTGCTGGCCTGCGTGGTCGCCAGCCCCTGCGTGGCCCCGTTCATGGGGCCGGCCCTGGCCTATGCGTTCACCGCATCGGCGCCGGCGGCGATGCTGGTGCTGCTGACCCTGGGACTGGGCCTGGCCCTGCCGTTCCTGCTGATCGGCTTCGTGCCGGGCGTTGCGCAGCGGCTGCCCAGGCCGGGGGCGTGGATGGAGACGCTCAAGCAGGTCCTGGCCTTCCCGATGTACCTGACCGCGATCTGGCTGCTCTGGGTCCTCGGCCGCCAGCGCGGGGTTGACGCGATCGCGCTGGTCCTGGCCGGCGCGGCCTTGCTGGCGCTGGCGTTGTGGTGGTTCGAACGGGTCCGCTGGCGCGGCCGGCGCGGCGCGGCGCTGCTGCCGCTGGCGCTCGTGGTGCTGGCGCTGGTCCCGGTCTGGGGCGTGAGCCGGATCGCGCCGCCAACGGCAGCGGCGACACCGGCGGAGGGTGCGCTGGCGTACTCGGCCGCCGAACTCGACCGCCTGCGTGCGCAGGACCGCGTCGTGTTCGTGAACATGACCGCCGACTGGTGCGTCACCTGCAAGGCCAACGAGCGCAACGTGCTGTCCGGCGATGCGTTCCACGCCATGCTCGCGCGCAGCGAGGTGGTCTACATGAAAGGCGACTGGACCAATGCCGATCCGGAGATCAGCGCCTTCCTCGAAGCGCACAAGGCGGTCGGCGTTCCGCTGTACGTGATCTACGGCCCCGGCGCGCCGCCGACCGTGCTGCCGCCGGTGCTGACCTCGGCCGTGCTCGAGGACGCGCTGCTGCGGGCGGCGACCCGGTGAGGCCGGCGCTGCGGCTGGTCGTGGTCGCGGTCGCCGCCGGTGCGCTGGGGGTGCTCGCCGGCACCTGGCATGGCCGCCATGGCGATCCGGACATGCCTGCGCCGCCACCGGGCGTGACCGCCGCCGAACCCGGCGACGCGATGCCGCCGGTGCAGCTGCCGGGTCTGGACGGCACGCCGGTCGATCTGGTCGCGCTGGCGGCGGGCCGGCCGCTGCTGATCAACGTCTGGGCGAGCTGGTGCGGGCCCTGCATCGAGGAAATGCCGGAACTGGAACGCTTCTCCCGCGAACAGGGCGACACCGGCATCCAGGTGATCGGCCTGGCCCTGGACACGCCGGAGGCGGTGGCCGACTTCCTGCAGCGCGTGCCGGTGGGCTACCCGATCGTGCTGGACACGCCCGGCCCGGCCGACGCCAGCGTCCGCCTGGGCAATACCCGCGGCCTGCTGCCGTACACGGTGCTGATCGACGCGGACCGGCGCGTAGTCCGGCGCAAGCTCGGGCCGTTCGCGCACGGCGAGATCGACGGCTGGGTGCGCTGAGCGGCTCCGGCGGTTCGCCGCGCGCCGCCCGCGGGCGACTTCACCCGGTCGTCCGCCACCGGCCAGATTCAAACAATCGATTGAAACGCCGCCATCTTCGCCGAACTGGACAGTAATGGCGCCTTCGCGCAGACTGCCGCCCTTTCAGGCACGCTCCCCATCGATGGCCCATCTGCTGGTCCTGCACGGCCCCAACCTCAACCTGCTCGGCACCCGCGAGCCGGAGGTCTACGGCCGCACGACCCTGGCCGACATCGATGCCGACCTCGCGGCGCGTGCCGCCGCCGCCGGACACACGCTGCAGAGCCTGCAGTCCAATGCCGAGCACGTGCTGGTCGACCGGGTCCAGGCCGCGCGCGAGGACGGCACCGCCTTCATCCTGATCAATCCGGCCGCCTTCACCCACACGTCGGTGGCGCTGCGCGATGCGCTGGCCGCGGTGGCGATCCCGTTCATCGAGATCCACCTGTCCAACCCGCACGCCCGCGAGCCGTTCCGCCAGCACAGCTACTTCAGCGACAAGGCGGTCGGCGTGGTCTGCGGCTTCGGCGCCGACAGCTACCGCTATGCGCTGGATGCCGCGCTGACCCGCCTGGGCGGTGCCGCGTGAGAGCGGTCCTGGCGATGCTGCTGGCCCTGGGCCCGGCGGCAGCGTGCAGCGATGCGCGCGCCGATACGCTCGACCCGGCCGACTGCGTGGCGTCGAGCGGCACGATGCAGCAGGACCTCTGCCAGGCCGCCGAGTACGACCGCCTGGACATCGTGCTCGGCCACGCGCTGCAGGCCGCGAACGAGCGTCTGGCCGCCGGCGCGTCCTGCATCAGCGCCTGCGACCAGGCCCTGCATGCGCTCGACCAGGCGCAGGAAGCCTGGATCGTGTTCCGCGACAACGACTGCGAGGCCGCCTACGCCATCGCCATCGACGGCAGCGGCCGCAACAGCGCGCGCCTGGACTGCCTGATCGAACACACCCGGATCCGCACCGGGCAGCTGCAGCGGCTGTAAACCGCGCCTGCCCGCTTTTTTCATCGCACCAACCACGAGGCCTGTATGGATCTCCGCAAAATCAAGAAGCTGATCGACCTGCTCGAGGAATCGAACCTCGCCGAGATCGAGATCAAGGAGGGCGAGGAGAGCGTGCGCCTGTCGCGCATCCCGACCGGCGGCTACGCCGTCGCCACCCCGGCCGCCGCGCTGGAAGTGCGCGCCCCGGCGGCGGCTGCCCCGGCTGCCGCGCCGATGCCGATGAGCTCGCCGACCGAGTCGGCCACCGGCGGCGCCAAGCCGGCCGGCGCCGAGCTGCCGCCGGGCCACGTGGTCCGCGCGCCGATGGTCGGCACCTACTACGCGTCGCCCGCACCGGACAAACCGGCCTTCGTCAGCGTCGGCCAGCAGGTCAAGGCCGGCGACACGCTGGGCATCATCGAGGCGATGAAGATGTTCAACCCGATCGAGGCCGACACCTCCGGCACCGTCGTCGCCATCCTGTGCGAGACCGGCCAGCCGATCGAGTTCGACCAGCCGCTGTTCGTGATCGGCTGACAGGGAGCACCCATGCTCGATAAAGTCGTCATCGCCAACCGCGGCGAGATCGCCCTGCGGATCCTGCGCGCCTGTCATGCGATGGGCATCCGCACCGTCGCCGTGCACTCGACCGTGGACCGCAACCTCAAGCACGTCGCCATGGCCGACGAGTCGGTCTGCATCGGGCCGGCGCCGTCGTCCGACAGCTACCTCAACATGGCCTCGATCATCGCTGCGGCCGAAGTCACCGACGCCCAGGCGATCCACCCCGGCTACGGCTTCCTGTCCGAGAACGCGGCCTTCGCCGAGCGTGTCGAACAGTCCGGCTTCATCTTCATCGGGCCGAAAGCCGACACGATCCGCCTGATGGGCGACAAGGTCGAGGCGATCCGCGCGATGAAGGACGCCGGCGTACCGTGCGTGCCCGGCTCCGGCGGCCCGCTCGGCGACGAGGCGGCCACCAACGTCAAGATCGCCCGCGAGATCGGCTACCCGGTCATCGTCAAGGCGGCCGGCGGTGGCGGCGGTCGCGGCATGCGCGTCGTGCACTCCGAAGCCGCGCTGGTCAACGCCATCGCCACGACCAAGAGCGAAGCCAAGGCCGCGTTCGGCAACGACCAGGTCTACATGGAGAAGTTCCTGGAGAACCCGCGCCACGTGGAGATCCAGGTGCTGGCCGACGGCCAGGGCAACGCGATCCATCTGGGCGAACGCGACTGCTCGATGCAGCGCCGTCACCAGAAGGTGGTCGAGGAAGCGCCGGCACCGGGCATCACCGCCGAGCAGCGCGCCGAGATCGGCAAGGTCTGCACCGAGGCCTGCATCCGCATCGGCTACCGCGGCGCCGGCACGTTCGAGTTCCTGTACGAGAACGGCCGCTTCTACTTCATCGAGATGAACACCCGCATCCAGGTCGAGCATCCGGTCACCGAGATGGTCACCGGCATCGACCTGGTCGCCGAGCAGCTGCGCATCGCCGCCGGTCATAAGCTCTCGATCAGGCAGGAGGACGTGGTGCTGGAAGGCCATGCGATCGAGTGCCGCATCAACGCCGAGGATCCGGAGACCTTCATTCCCAGCCCCGGGCTGATCCAGCACTTCCATGCACCGGGCGGCCCGGGCGTGCGCGTCGATACCCACATCTACGAGGGCTATCGCGTGCCGCCGAACTACGACTCCATGGTCGGCAAGCTGATCGTGCACGGGCCGGACCGCGAGACCGCGATCTGCCGCATGCGCGTGGCGCTGAGCGAGATGGTCGTGGACGGGATCAGGACCAACATCCCGCTGCAGCAGCGGATCATGCGCGACAAGGGCTTCCAGGCCGGTGGGCAGAACATCCACTACCTCGAGAAGCGCCTGGCCGAGCGCAAGAACCAGTCGATCGCGCTGGGCTGATCGACCCGCGCGGATGCGGCCGATGCGCCGCATCCGCGCCCAGCCGGCACCGCCGGCCACTCCGGTCCACGGAACACGGAACACGGAGTCAGTCAGGGCGGACACCGCCGGCCGCATCGGAGCGATGCTGCCGCGCCTCGCATGCCGGGGTTGCCCGCACGTTGCAACGCTGGATCCGGCGTCTGATCCAAATACCATCGCGCACGGCACGCGATCTTCCTGGCCGGTCGCGCAGGGCACGCTGCCGTCCGTCACCGGATTCATCCGTGCCGGACCGCGTCCGACGCTGGCAGCGGCGCGTCACCTCGTCGTCCCCGTTGCGTGACACCGTCGTGCTCCCTCTCACGATCACCTGACGCAGGTGCGTTGCGCGACACGCTCCCATAGCCGACGGCGCTGCATGCTCCTGCTGGTGCCACGGGCACGACCGTGGCCCGGATCGCTCGGCAGGCGCCACACAGGCAGGACCCTCCGGGTGGCACCCTCCAGCGCGTTGCGCGTGTCTCCGTACGTCCGCCAGCATCACGACAGCGTCGGCGCCGGCCGCCGTGCCGGTCGGCTCGCAGCGCGGACGCACCCGCGCCATGCACCAGCGGGGTGTCGCGCAACGCCGCGGCGCGCCGGGATCGGAGCAGCCGTGACGGTGCGTCTCCCCGGTCCACGGCCATCGCCACGCCTGTGGCAACCGCGACTCCGCGGCCGCCACGCTTCAGGCGATAATCGCGCCCGACGATGCGGCCGTGACCGGCCGTGCGCTCCCGCTTCGACCAAGGATTCCCATGCCGTACCTGGAACTGACGCTGCGCAGCACCGAAGCCGAACAGCCCCGCTACGAACGCGCCCTGGACGATCTCGGCGCGCTGTCGGTGACGCTGCTCGATGCCGATGCGGACACGCCGAACGAACGCGCGATCCTCGAGCCCGGCGTCGGCGAGACCCCGATCTGGAAATCGCTGGTGCTGACCGCGCTGTTCGAGGACGGGACCGACGCGCTGGCGCTGCTGGCCGCGCTGGAGTCCTTCGATCCCGAGCTGGACTGGGCCCAGGTCGGTTTCCGCAAGGTCGAGGACGAGGACTGGGAACGCGCCTGGCTGGACCAGTTCAAGCCGATGCGTTTCGGCCAGCGCGCCTGGATCGTGCCGTGGAACCACGAGCTCCCTGAAGAGGCACAGGCCGACGACGCCGCCATCGTGCGCCTGGATCCGGGCCTGGCCTTCGGCTCTGGCACGCATCCGACCACCGCGCTGTGCCTGCGCTGGCTCGACGGACTGGCCACCGAAGGCGTGCTCGGCGGCGCGCGCGTGCTCGATTTCGGCTGCGGCTCCGGCATCCTCGCGCTGGCCGCGCTGAAGCTGGGCGCGGCACAGGCCATCGGGGTCGACAACGATCCGCAGGCACTGATCGCCAGCGCCGACAATGCCGACCGCAACGGCCTGGCCGACCGCTTCAGCGTGCACCTGCCCGACGACGAGCCGGCTGCGACCTACCCGATCGTGGTCGCCAACATCCTGGCGACCGCGCTGGACGCGCTGGCCGAGGTGCTGGCCGCGCGCGTCGCCTCCGGCGGCCGCATCGCGCTGTCCGGCATCCTGCGCGGGCAGGAGCCGGACCTGCTGGAACGCTACGGCGCCTGGTTCGACCAGCTGCAGGTCAGCACCGAGGAAGACTGGGTGCGGATCGATGGCGTCCGCCGCTGACCGGCGTGCTTGAATAGGCGCATGTTCGCTCCCTGTCCGCATTGCCAGTTCCTGATCGCGCAGCATCCGCAGCAGCGGACGCTGCCGCAGGTCTGTCCACGCTGCGGCAAGCCGCTCGACCTGCCCGGCGAGGCGGACGACCTGGCTGCTCCGCCGATCGAAGCGGGTGCGGACGCCGACCTGGAAAACACAGCGCACGTCCCGTCCGCGGAAGCACCGGTGGATGCGATCGGGGAGCCTGCTGCGCCGCTCGACGTGCAGCCTGCACCGGCGCCACCACCGCAGCCTGCGCGTGCGTGGCATGCGCGCATGGCGCAGGGCATGCAGCGTCGACCGGCCCGCTGGCAGTGGTCGGCGGTCGCCGTGCTGGCGACGCTGCTCGTGCTGCAGCTGCTGCTGGCCGATCGTGCGCGGCTGGCTGCCGATCCCGGCTGGCGTCCGTGGCTGGAACGTGGCTGCACCGTCCTGCGCTGCAGCCTTCCGACCTGGCACGAACCAGCCGCCTTCAGCATGCTCGACCGCAAGGTCCGCCCGGCCACCACCGCCGGCGTGCTGCGGGTGGAAGCCAGCTTCCGCAACGATGCGCGCTGGCCACAGGCCTGGCCGGCGCTGCAGCTGTCGCTGGCCGATGCCGATGGCCGCACGCTCGGCAGCCAGGTCTTCAGCCCCGCGCAGTATCTGGGGCAGGCGCCCGACACCCTGATCGCACCGGGGCAGAGCGCGGCGGTGGAGTTTCTGGTGCACGAACCCGCGCCTGGCACCGTCGCGTTCTCCTTCGACTTCAGATGAACGGGCGACACCACCGCCCCGACGTGGCGGTGCTCCCGGTCTCGCGCTAGACTCCCCTGCCCGCTCGAACGCGGACCCGTCTTACGGACCCCTCGTGCAGCAGAACGCTCCCTCGCGCGCCGATGCCGGCCGCCCTTCGTCCCGACCACCGCTGCGCGAACACGTCGCCCAGTCCGTGCGCCGCTACCTGCGCGACCTCGACGGCGTCGACGCCAACGACGTCTACCAGATCGTGCTGCGCGAGATGGAGATTCCGCTGTTCGTCGAGGTGCTCAACCACTGCGAAGGCAATCAGAGCCGTGCCGCGGCGCTGCTCGGCATCCATCGCGCCACCCTGCGCAAGAAGCTCAAGGATTACGGGCTGACCTGAGCCCGGTTCGCGGCGACGTCGTCGACGTCCCGCGCCGATGCACCAAGCCGCCTGGCGATCCTCGCCAGCGATTCCCGCATCGCCGCATCGACATACTGGCTGCCCGCCAGGGCCCGATGGCCTGATCCGCATACCCGGCCGGTGCACACATGCGTGCGGCCGCAGGCAGAAGCGGAGTCGTCCGCGGCCCGGCCTCCGCGACGGTCGATGGATGATCGTCGCAGTCCGGCCGCCCTGCCTCGCAGACACCTGATACCGCTCCTGCGTCACCGGCCAAAGAGACGCCGGCCAGGTCGGCGCATCGCGCCTTCCCACAAGGCCGGCGGCCATCGCCGACCTGTCGCGCCGGTACGGTGCCGCGCGCCGCGGTCGCTGCCACGGAAGAGCCGCAGACACATGAGGCCGGGCTGGCGCGGCCTGCGCCGGGGCAGGAACAGCGGGGAGCTATAATTCCCGCCCCCTCTTCTCCCGCACATCGTCCATGTCCTCCGATCTGCTGCCCATCCGCCGGGCCTTGCTGTCCGTTTCCGACAAGACCGGCCTGGTCGAACTGGCCGCCGCACTGGCGGCACGCGGCGTCGAGCTGCTGTCCACCGGCGGTACCGCGAAGGCGATCCGCGAGGCCGGACTGGCGGTCAAGGACGTGTCCGAGGTCACCGGCTTCCCGGAAATGATGGATGGCCGGGTCAAGACCCTGCACCCGCTGGTGCATGGCGGCCTGCTCGGCCGCGCCGGCACCGATGATGCGGTGATGGCCGAACACGGCATCGCCGCGATCGACCTGCTGGTGCTGAACCTGTATCCGTTCGAGTCGGTCACCGCGAAGGCCGGCTGCACGCTGGCCGATGCGGTGGAGAACATCGACATCGGTGGCCCGGCGATGCTGCGCTCGGCGGCCAAGAACTTCGCCCGCGTCGCGGTGGCGACTTCGCCCGACCAGTACGCCGGCCTGCTGGCCGAACTCGACGCCAACGAGGGCCGGCTGTCGGCCGCGCAGCGGTTCGCGCTGTCGGTGGCCGCGTTCAACCGCGTCGCCCAGTACGACGCGGCCATCAGCAGCTATCTGTCGGCGGTCACCGACACCACCGCCGATGTGCCGGTGCGCAGCACCTTCCCGGCGCAGGCCAACGGCAGCTTCATCAAGGTCATGGATCTGCGCTACGGCGAGAACCCGCACCAGCAGGCCGCGTTCTACCGCGACCTGCATCCGGCACCGGGCTCGCTGGCGACCTTCGTCCAGCTGCAGGGCAAGGAGCTGAGCTACAACAACATCGCCGACGCCGACGCCGCATGGGAGTGCGTGCGCCAGTTCGACGCGCCGGCCTGCGTGATCGTCAAGCATGCCAACCCCTGCGGCGTGGCCGTCGGCGTGGCCTGCGGCGATGCCTACGAGCTGGCCTACGCGACCGACCCGACCAGCGCGTTCGGCGGCATCATCGCGTTCAACCGCACGCTGGACGCGGCCACCGCCAGGGTCATCCTGGACCGGCAGTTCGTCGAAGTGCTGATCGCGCCGGATTACGAGCCGGCCGCGCTGGACTACGCGACGAAGAAGGCCAACGTGCGCGTGCTGCGCATTCCGCACGCGCCGGCCTCGGCCGGCTTCATCGATACCAAGCGGATCGGCTCGGGCCTGCTGATGCAGACCGCCGACGACCGCGTGGTCGCCCGCGACGAACTCAAGGTCGTCACGAAGCTGGCGCCGACCGACACGCAGTTCGCCGACCTGCTGTTCGCCTGGAAGGTGACCAAGTTCGTGAAGTCCAATGCCATCGTCTACGCGAAGGACAACCGCACCATCGGCGTGGGCGCCGGCCAGATGAGCCGCGTGTATTCGGCCCGCATCGCAGGGATCAAGGCCGCCGACGCGCACCTGGTGGTGCCGGGCTCGGTGATGGCGTCCGATGCGTTCTTCCCGTTCCGCGACGGCATCGACGCGGCGGCCGAAGCCGGCATCAAGGCGGTGATCCAGCCGGGTGGCTCGATGCGTGACGCCGAGGTCATCGCCGCCGCCGACGAGCACGGCATCGCGATGGTGTTCACCGGCGTGCGCCACTTCCGCCACTGAGCATCCCGCCTGGAGCCGCACCATGTGGATCCGCACCGAAACCGCCGCCGACCATGACGCGATCGCCCGCGTGATCGCCACGGCGTTCGCCGGTGCGGCCCATGCCTCCGGCACGGAGGCGGGGATCGTCGCGGCACTGCGGCGCGCCGGTGCGCTGGCGCTGTCGCTGGTGGCCGACATCGATGGGCGCATCGCCGGCCATGTCGCGCTGTCGCCGGTCGTACTCGACGACGGCAGCGATGGATGGTTCGGGCTGGGCCCGGTCGCGGTCGACCCGCGCGACCAGGGCCATGGTGTCGGCAGCGCGCTGGTGCGTGCGGCGCTGGCCGAACTGCCGGCACTGGGCGCGCGCGGCTGCGTGGTGCTCGGCGAGCCGGCCTACTACACGCGTTTCGGCTTCCGCCATCATGCCGCGCTGCGCTATCCGCAGGCACCGGCCGGCTACTTCCTCGCGTTGGGCCTGGATGCCGCGCCGCCGGCAGCCAGCGTGGCCTATCACGCCGCATTCTCCGCGAACTGAGCGGGCGTGCGCGGTGCGACCCGTCGGGATTCGTGGCGGCACGGGCCCTGCGCTATGCTGACGCGCCCCGCACATGGGCCATTCCTGTCCGCATGACCGACACGCTCGACATCGACGCGATCCGTGAACGCCACCGCAGCCTCAACGACGAGGCCCTGAGGCGGATCGCCGCCAGCGACGACGCTGCGTGGAACCCGCAGGTGCGCGCACTGGCGCGGGAAGAACTGGCCGCGCGTGGCATCGCCGCGCCGTCACCTGTCGTAGCGCCGACGACCGCGACGACACCCGCCGCACCCGGCCGCACCGCGCCCACCGGCCTGGAAGGCGCCAAATGGGCGGCCTATGCCGGCATCATCGTGCTGTTCTTCAGCCTGCTGATGCTGGGCAACGTCATGGGGTGGTGGACGGCCACGAAGATGGAGCGCTTCTTCGACTGCCTGTGGAGCTTTCATCCGGCCTGCCAGGTGTCCTACACACGGGCCACCGCGCTCACGCACGAGTCCGGCAGGCTGTTCTCCATCGGCGGGCTGGCCTACGCGATCCACCTGTTCATCGGCCTGGGCTTCCGCCTGTCGCTGCGTGGACTGATGGCGTGGTGGCTGGCGCTGATCGCGCTCTGCGTCGTCAACCTCGTCGCACTGCTCACCTGAGCACGCATCCCGCGCGGCTCATTTCACCAATCGGTCCAGACCCCATGCCCACGCCCTTCAAAGTTCTCGTCATCGGCTCCGGCGGCCGCGAACACGCCCTGTCCTGGAAGATCGCGCAGTCGCCGCGCGTGTCGGAGGTGCTGGTCGCGCCGGGCAACGCGGGCACCGCCACCGAGGGCAAGTGCCGCAACGTGCCGGTCAAGGTCACCGACATCGCCGGCCTGCTCGCGCTCGCGCAGGACGAAGGCGTGGCGCTGACCGTGGTCGGCCCCGAGGTGCCGCTGGTGGCAGGCGTGGTCGATGCGTTCCGCGACGCCGGCCTGCGCATCTTCGGCCCGACCGCCGCCGCCGCCCAGCTGGAAGGCAGCAAGGCGTTCGCGAAGGATTTCCTCGCCCGCCACGGCATTCCCACCGCGTTCTACGCGGTGCATACCGAGGTCGAGGCGGCGCTGGCCTACCTCCGCGAGAAGGGCGCGCCGATCGTGGTCAAGGCCGATGGCCTGGCCGCCGGCAAGGGCGTGATCGTGGCGATGACGCTGGACGAAGCCGAAGCCGCCGTGCGCGACATGCTGTCGGGCAACGCCTTCGGCGATGCCGGCGCGCGTGTGGTAATCGAGGAGTTCCTCGAGGGCGAGGAAGCCAGCTTCATTTCGATGGTCGATGGCGCCACCGCGCTGCCGATGGCCACCAGCCAGGACCACAAGCGCGTCGGCGACGGCGACACCGGCCCGAACACCGGCGGCATGGGCGCGTACTCGCCGGCGCCGGTGGTGACGCCCGAGGTGCATGCGCGGGTGATGCGCGAGGTCGTCAACCCGACCGTGCAGGGCATGATCGCCGACGGCGTGCCGTTCACCGGCTTCCTCTATGCCGGCCTGATGATCGACGCGTCCGGCGCGCCGAAGGTGATCGAGTTCAACGTGCGTTTCGGCGACCCGGAAACCCAGCCGGTGATGCTGCGCCTGCAGTCGGACCTGGTCGATCTGGTCGAGGCCGCGATCGACGGCCGCCTGCACGAGGCCGAAGCGCAGTGGGATCCGCGCCCGTCGCTGGGCGTGGTGCTGGCGGCCAGGCCCTACCCGGACGCGCCGGTCACCGGCGACGTGATCTCCGGCCTGGATGCGGTCGCCGGCGATCTGGACCGGGGCGGCGCCAAGATCTTCCATGCCGGCACCGCGCTGGATGCGGCCGGCAGTGTGGTCAGCGCCGGCGGCCGCGTGCTGTGCGTGGCCGCGCTGGGCGACAGCGTGTCCGATGCGCAGCGCAACGCCTACGCCGGCGTTGCCGCGGTGAACTGGGCCAATGCGTTCCACCGCAGCGACATCGGCTGGCGCGCGATCGAGCGCGAACGCGCCGCCGACTGACACCCACGCGATCCGGGTCGCCAGCGGCGGCCCGGTCGTCTGCAGCCGGCACGGCGTGCAACGCGCACAGGGATGGTCCGCGCACGACGCGGACATGCCATGCTCGTCCTGCCCCTCCACTGCCCGCGCCGCCATGACCCCAGGCAACGCCCAGCTCACCATGTCCCTGCTGATGACGCCGGACATGGCCAATTTCTCCGGCAACGTCCACGGCGGCGCCCTGCTCAAACTGCTCGACGAAGTCGCCTACGCCTGCGCCAGCCGCTATGCCGGCCGCTACGTGGTGACCCTGTCGGTCGACCAGGTGACCTTCCGCGAGCCGGTGCATGTCGGCGAACTGGTGACCTTCCTGGCCTCGGTCAACTACACCGGCCGCAGTTCGATGGAAGTGGGCATCAAGGTGGTCACCGAGGACATCCGCGCACGCGCGGTACGGCATACCAACAGCTGCTTCTTCACGATGGTCGCGGTGGACGACGAAGGCCGCTCGACGCCGGTGCCGCCGCGCGAACCGGAGACCGCCGAGGAACGGCGCCGCTTCGCCCAGGGCCGCCAGCGCCGCGAGATCCGCCAGGAACTGGAACAGCGCTACCAGGCGATGCGCGTGGAAGCGCTGGCCGCGGCCGACTGAGTCACCGCGTCACGGACGCTGCTGCAGGATCCGCCGCAGCAGCCCCGGGTCGTCGCCGAACAGGCCATCGACGCCGGCCTCGACGAAGGCCAGCGCCTCGGTCCGCGCACCGTCCTCGCAGCGCACGCCGTCGGCACAGTGCAGCGCCGGCGGCAGGAAGGGATTCTCCGGCCGCAGCGTCCACACGTGCACGGCGAGCCCGGCGGCATGCGCGGCGGGCACCAGCGGCGTCGGCGCGGCCAGCGCACCGGCCGCATCCAGCGGCAGCACGTAGCGCAGATGCGGAGCGAGCACGTCGGCGTAGCCGGCGATGTCCTGCAGGCCCTGCGCCGACAGCAGCTGCAGATACGGCACCGGCGCGCCGGCTACGACCAGATCCGCCGGCGAGGCCTGCGGATCGCCGATCAGCTGCACCAGGAACACATTGCGCAGCCCGGCCGCATCGAGCAGCCCGCGCAGGCGTCGCAGGTTGCCGACCTCGAACGACTGCACGCCGACCGGCGCGCGCCGGGTGTAGGCGTGCCGCTGCAGCGCCTCCATCAGCGCCGCTTCCGGATCCAGCCCACGCGCATGCAAGTGGCTGGAATGCTTGAGCTCCGGCACCAGCCCGATGATGCGGCCATCGCGCGCCGACGCCTGCGCCACCGCGGCGACGATCTCGTCGAAAGTCGGCACCGCGAACCTGCCGTCGTACGCGGTGCCACGCAGTTCCGGCAGGCGTTCGCGTGCACGCAGCGTGCGCAGTTCGGCCAGGCTGAAATCCTCGATGAACCAGCCATCGACCTGTTCGCCATCGACCTCGCGCACCGTCCGGCGTGAAGCGAACCGCGGATGCGCGGCGACATCGGTGGTCGAACCGATCTCGTTCTCGTGCCGGGCCACCAGCACGCCGTCGCGGGTCATCACCAGATCGGGTTCGACGAAGTCGGCGCCTTCGGCGATCGCCAGCGCATACGCCTCCAGCGTGTGCTCGGGCCGCAGTGCGCTGGCGCCGCGGTGCGCGATCACCGCCGGGCCGGCATCGGAGGCCCGGATCGACGCGGCGGTCGCCGGATCGAGCCGCCCCTCGCCGGCAGGCGCTGCCGCTGCAGGCGTTGCGAACGCGGCCAGCGCGGCCGCACCGGCCATCAGCATCGAGAGCATGCGCATGGCGTCAGAACGCATAGCCGATGCGGACGCCGTACAGGCGTGGCGAACCGGGAACATAGGTCGGGATGCCGAACTGGGAACCCGTGTTGCCCGCATCGATCAGGTACTCCTTGTCGGCCAGGTTCTGCACGTAGGCCTGCAGGTCCCAGCCGCCGGCCAGCCTGATGCCGGCGTTGAGGTTGAGCAGGCCATACGCATCCTGCTCGATTCCGGCGGTGTTGTCGTCCTCGAAGTACACCTGCGAACGCCAGCTGTAGTTCGGACGCACGTAGACCTCATGCCCGCCGGCCGTCGGGATGCGCCAGTCCAGCCCCAGTGCGACGGTGTGCTCCGGGCTCAGGCGGAAGCGGTTGCCGGCCAGGGCCTGCGGATTGCCCTGGTCGTCGACCGCATTGAACGTCGCGTCGATCCAGCCGACGTTGAGGAAGCCGGTGACGTGGTCGCTGAAGCGCTGCATCAGCGAGGCCTCGAAGCCTGCAGCATGCGCGTTGCCGCCATTGGCGGTGACATAGAACGGTGGCGCGTTCGGGTTCTCGATCTGTGCCTGGAAATTGCTGTAGTCGTAGTAGTACGCCGACAGATCGTAGATGAAACGTCCGTTGTTGGCCGAGCCCTTCAGGCCGACCTCGTAGCTCCAGACGATCTCGGCGTCGACCTCTTCCATCGCGTTGTCGTTGAACTGCAGCAGGTTCGGCCGGCGCCCGCGCGCGACGCTGGCGTAGCCGTTGACGTCGTCGCTGAACCGGTAGCTGGCCACCGCGCGGCCGACCACCGAGGAGAACGTGTCGGAGGCCTGCAGGCGCGCGGTCGGCAGGAACAGCGCGTTCGGGAACGCCACGCTGTTGGGGAACGACGGCAGGAACAGGCCGAGCACGCTGGGCGTGCCATGGAACATGGCCTCGTAGCCGGACTCGATGTCCTCGCGGGTGTAACGCAGGCCCAGGGTCAGGTCGAAGCGGTCGGTCAGCGACCAGGTGCCGTCGGCGAACACCTCCAGCGCACGCACGTCGCCGAAGTTCGCGTATTCCTCGGTGTGCGAGGCCTTCAGCGGCAGCAGTGCCGGCAGGCCGAGCATCTGCTGCAGCGCCGGGTGCACGTTGATCACCGACAGGCTGGTGTTCGGCGTGCCGTCGGCATTGAGCAGCGGCACCACCGGCAGCAGACCGCCGGCCGCGCCGGAGATGATCGGCGACAGCAGCGCGTACAGGCTGCGCTCGTCGGTCTGGAACGGCACCCGCTGCGAGCCGGACTCATCGAACCAGCTGGCCCCGGCGAAACCACGGAAGCGACCGCCGGCGTCGTAGTTGAAGCGGATCTCCTGGCTGAACTGACGGCCTTCGGCGATCTCGGCGAATTCCAGCAGGTTGGCCTGCGAGCCGTCGGCGTCGAACTCCTCGGTCGAATCGAACTCGCGCCAGCCGGTGGTGCTGGACAGCGTCCAGGTGTCGCCCAGGCGGAACTCCCCGAGCAGGGTCGCGCTGTTGACCGTGCGGTCCAGGCCCAGCGCCTCGCCGCGGTTGAGGTCGGCCGGCGCGTCGAAGAACGCGGTGCTGCCCTGTCGGGTCGGGATGTTGCCGCTGCGGAACGCCGTACCCGGCGGGGTGTCGCGCTGATGATTGACGATCAGGTCGAGGATGCCGTTGTCGCCCAGATCCCAGCGCAGCGCGCCACGCACGGCCTGGGTGTCGCGGCCATTGAGGTCGCCACCGGAGAGGTTGTCGACGCTGCCGTCGCGCTGCTGGTGGAACACTGCGATGCGGCCGTACAGCGTGTCGTCGATCAGCGGCGCGTTGGCATGACTGGTGAAGTAGGTCTCGCCAAGATTGCCGAAGCCGGCGCGGAAGCCGCCTTCGACCACATCGCGCGCCTTGTTCTGGATCAGATGGACCGCGCCGATCTGCGCGCCACGTCCGAACAGCGTGCCCTGCGGGCCACGCAGCACTTCCACGCGCTCCATGTCGAACAGTTCGACCACCGAGCCGCGCGAGCGGCTGATCGACACGCCGTCCTGGAACACCGACACGCGCGGCTCGCTGGTCGCATCGCCGCTGTCGGAGGTGATGCCGCGGATCACGAAACCGGGGTTGTTCGGGCTCTGCACCTGGGTCTGCAGGCCGGGCACGTAGTGGCCGAGCTGCTCGAAGCCATCCACGCCGAGCCGCTGCAGGAAGTCGCCGGAGTAAGCGGTGATCGAGATCGGTACCTCCTGCACCTGCTGCTCGCGCTTCTGCGCGGTCACCACGATGGCGTCCAGTTCGGTCGGCGCATCGAGCGCCTGCGCCGGTGCGGCGAGCAGGCCCGAAGACAGAGCGGCCAGCACGGCCGGGACAAGCGGATGAAGACGGCAGGTCATGGTGGAGGTTCCCCGGGTCGCGAAACCGCAGAGGCTGGGCGCCATGCGTTGCCGCACGTTGATGCGCGCATGACACCGGGATGACGTCGCCGCCGACAAGAAACGGTCATCGACGACGGACACGATGGCCGGCTTCCACGCCAGCCCGAGCACGCCGCATGCCTTCCACTTCCCGTCGCCGCTTCCTGTCGGCCCTGGTCGTCACCGCCTCGGCGACGCTGCTGCCCGCCTCGCTTGTCGTGGCTGCGGCGCCACGCACGCTGCGCGTCTCGCGCACGCATTTCCCGCAGTCGGTGGCCTCCGGCGATCCGCGTCCGGACCGCGTGCTGCTGTGGACGCGCGTGCTGGCCGATGTCGCATCGGTACGACTGCAGGTGGCCGAGGATGCCGCATTCGCGCAGCTGCGCGTCGACCGCCTGCTGCCCCTGGAGCGCGACTGCGACGGCTGCCTGAAGGTGCGCGTCGACGGCCTGGCTGCCGGCACCACCTACCACTACCGCTTCCTGCTCGATGTCGATCGCGGTGTGTCCTCACCGGTCGGCCGCACCCGGACCGCACCGGCCGCGGATGCCGATGTGCCGGTCCGCTTCGCCTTCCTCAGCTGCCAGGACTACGGCGGCCTCTGGTACAACACGCTGCTGCCGCTGCTGGAGCAGGACCTCGACTTCGTCCTGCACCTGGGCGACTTCATCTACGAAACCGCCGGCGACCCGCAGTTCCAGGAGCGCGATGGCGAGCGCGGCATCGTGTTCGACGACATCGACGGCGCGATCGCGCTGGAACGCGGCGGCCAGCGCTATCACGCCGCGCGCAGCCTGGCCAACTACCGCCAGCTGCACCGCACCTACCGCAGCGATCCGGTGCTGCAGACCCTGCTGGAACGCGCACCGCTGGTCGCGATCTGGGACGACCACGAATTCTCCGACGACTGCTGGCAGGACACCGGCACCTACCACGACGGGCTGCGCGACGAACGCGACCGCGAGCGCCGGCGCAACGCCGAGCAGGCCTACTTCGAGTACCTGCCGGTGGACATCGAGCTGGCCGATGCGGTCGGCGGCGACGCGCAGCTGCCGGTCGCGCGCGAGAAGCTGTTCCCCAACGTGCAACTGTGGCGCGGCCTGCGCTACGGCAGGGCGATGGACCTGCTGTTGACCGATTACCGCAGCGCGCGCCCGGACCACGCGATCCCCGAGGATGCCTTTCCCGGCGCGCTGGCCTACGACGCCACGCAGCTGGCCACGCTGCTGCCGCGGCTCGGCCTGGACGAGGCGGCGGTCGCACCGATGCTGATGCCGTACCTGGAGCTGTCCGACGCCGCTGCGGCAGCTTTCCGCGCGCCGGTGGCTGCGGTGATCGCGCAGGGCGCGGCCGCCGCCGGACTGCCGGCCGCCCAGGCCCAGCAGGCGGCGCAGCGCATCGCCGCCGGCCCGATCGCACTGCCGGTGCTGGCCGAACTGCTGAAGACCTTCGCCACTCACGCATCTGCACAGGCGCAGCCGCTTCCGGCACTGCCCGATCCGGCGACGCTGCCACGTGGCCTGCCCTGGCTGGCGCTGGGCAAGACCCAGCCGTTCAGCGACATCGGATCGCGCTATGTGGTGCTCAAGGCCAGCTTCGACCTGTTCGCCGCGCTGCGTGCGCTGGAAGGCCCGTCATCGCCGTACGACGCCGCCCAGCGGCAGTGGCTGGAACAGCGCATGCGCGGCAGCGACGCGCGCTTCAAGGTCGTCGCCAGCTCGGTGTCGTTCACCTCGCTGGTGCTCGACCTGGCCGACCCGGCGGTGGATGCGCCGGCACCGATGCGGCACCAGGTCTATCTCAACCTCGACCACTGGGACGGCTTCCCGGCAGAACGCCGGCGCCTGATCGGCGAAGTGTTCGATCCGGCCGGCGGCACGATCCTGCTGTCGGGCGACATCCATGCCAGCTTTGCCACCCAGCACAGCGCGCGCACGGTGGAGTTCACCACCGCCGCGGTGTCGTCGGACACGCTGGGCAGCATCATCGCCCGCAGCGGCCAGGGCGATGGTGCACAGGCCGAGGCCACGCGCCGGCTGGCCGCGGCGCTGGACGGCCTGATCGTGCGCGGCAACCCGGCGGTGCGGCATGCGCAGACCCGCCTGCACGGCGTCGGCCTGCTGCAGATCGACGGCGAACGCGTCGACGCGCAGTTCCTGGAACTGCCGGACGATGTCTGCCGCCGTCGCCACTACGACGCACCGGCAGCGATCCAGCCTCTGCTGCAGCGGCGCCGCTTCGTGTTCCAGCGCGGGAACATGCGCCTGCGCGAGGATTGAGAATCCGCGCTGCGCACGGGCGAAGACCGTCGCCTACTCGCCACGCTGCAACCGCCCCATCGCGCGCAGGTCCCAGCGGATCTGCAGCGGCGTATCGCCACGCAGTGCGCCGACATGGATGTGCGGGCTGCGCGACATCCCGTTGTTGCCGACCAGCGCGACCACCTGGCCCGCGCTGACACGCTCGCCAACCGCGACGCGCACCCCGGCGACATGGCCGTAAACCACGACCACGCCGTCGTCGCGACGGAACATCAACATCGCCGCCGGCGGCTTGCCGAACCGGCCGGGGGGATTGACCACATCGTTGGCGACGACGCGGATGACCTCCCCATCGAACGGCGCCAGCACCTCGGCGCCCCAGCCATACCAGTCTTCGTTGCGCATCCCGTCGGTCCGGAAGGTGCGCGCGAAGCCGACCGGACTGCGGGGATCGATGCCGCCGGTCACCAGGCAGTCGGTGCCCAATGCGTCGCCGGGCCACTCGAGCTCGCCTTCGGGATGCTCGCCGCAGATGAAGGCCTGACGGAACAGCGGCGAAATCGTCACCGCTTCGATCGGCGTCACCGATGCCAGCGCCACCTGCAATCCCAACACCATGCCGAGCAGCATGATCGCGCCCCTGTCCAGTACCGGATGCCAGCCTCGCCGCCGGCGAGGCGCATGGCATGGGCCATCGGTCATGCCGCCGTGCTCGCGCGCTTGACCGCTCAACGCACTGCCGCGCCCGCCTCCAGATAATCCAGCGCCACCTGCAGCATCGCGCGCGCGCCGACCTCCAGCGCGTCCTCATCCGGCGCGTACTTCGGCGAGTGGTTGATCGGCATCGTCGCCGGGTCCTGGCCGGCCGGTGTGGTGCCGACGAAGAAGTAGGCGCCCGGGGCGACGTTGGCGAACTGCGAGAAATCCTCGGCCACCGTCACCAGCGGCATCTCGATCACGTTGTCGCGGCCCACCGCCTTCTGCAGCGATGGTGTCACCCGCCGCGCCAGTGCCGGATCGTTGATCGTGGCCGGCGCGTTCGCATTGACCTGCAGCTCGGCGCTGCCGCCGCCGGCATGGGCGAAATCCTCGGCGGTGCGGCGGAAGCGGGCGATGACGTCCTCGCGCACGGCCGGATCGAAGGTGCGCAGCGTGCCGACCAGCTGCGCCTGGTCGGGAATGATGTTGAAGCGCACGCCGGCGTTGAACTGGCCGGCCGTCAGCACGACCGGCGTGCTGGCGATGTTGACCTGGCGCGCGATCATGCTCTGCGTGCCCAGCAGGATCTGTGCGCCGATGGTGATCGGGTCGACGCCGTCCCACGGCCGCGAACCGTGGGTCTGGCGGCCACGCACCGTCAGCAGCCACTCGTCCGCGCTGGCCAGCGACGGGCCGCTGCGGAAGCCGATCTGGCCGGTGTGCAGGCCGGCCCAGACATGCAGGCCGAAGACCGCGTCGGGTGTGAAGTCCTTCCACACGCCCTCGTCCAGCATCATCTTCGCGCCGAACGGCGCGCCCGGTTCGGCCGGACCTTCCTCGGAGGGCTGGAACACGAACATGACCTCGCCGGCCAGCGTGTCGCGGCGCGCGACCAGCGCCTGGGCGACCCCCATCAGGATCGCCACGTGCATGTCGTGGCCGCAGGCATGCATCACGCCGACCGGCTGGCCGCGATAAGTGGTGGTGGCCTTCGACGCGAACGGCAGGCCGGTCTCCTCGGTCACCGGCAGGCCATCCATGTCCGCGCGCAGCGCGATCCGCGGGCCCGGCTTCGCCCCCTTCAGCACCGCGACCACGCCGGTATGCGCCAGCCCGGTGCGCGGCTCCAACCCGAGCGTGCGCAGGTGGTCGGCGATCTTCTGCGCGGTCCGCGTCTCCTGCCCGCCCAGTTCCGGATGCTGGTGCAGGTCGCGGCGCCAGGCGGTCATCTCGGTGACCGGCAGCGCCGCGTCGGCGGCAATCGCCAGGCAGGGCCAGGCAGCGGCGGCGAACAGCAGCGGGCGAAGGCGTCGAAGCGGTGAGGACATCGCATGGATCCGGCAGCGGGAGACCGCTCGATGGTAGTCGCTCCGGCCGCCGGCGGTGGTGCGCGCGCCCGTCACGGTGGCTGCCGGCGCAGCGTTTACCATCGGCTCGCGCCTGCGGCGCCGTCCATCCCATGATCGAAAGGAGCTTGCCGATGCATCCATTCCGACGCGCCCCCGCCCTTCTGCTGCTGTCGCTGTGCGCCTGGGCCGCCGCATGTCCGGCACCGGCGGCTGCAGCCACCGGCGAACCGGCATGGCGCAGCGTCGCATCGGCCAATCGCCCGGCCGCGCGCCACGAGAACGCCTTCGTCGCGCTCGACGGCCGCCTGTACCTGCTCGGCGGGCGCGGCGAACGGCCCCTGCAGATCTTCGACCCGGCCACGCGCCGCTGGAGCGAAGGCGCCGCGCCGCCGCAGGAACTGCACCATCTGCAGGCGGTCGCGCACGACGGCAGGCTGTGGGCGATCGGCGCGCTGACCGGCGGCTTCCCGGACGAGCCGCCGGTGACGACGGTGCTGACCTACGATCCAGCGAGCGACCGCTGGCAGGCCGGCGCGCCGTTGCCCGAAGGACGCCAGCGCGGCGGCGGTGGACTGGTCGTGCACGAGGGGCAGTTCTATGTGATCGGCGGACTGACCCGCGGCCATCTGGGCGGCTACGTGCCCTGGGCCGACCGCTTCGATCCGGTCAGCGGGCGCTGGACCGCACTGCCCGATGCGCCGCATCCGCGCGACCATTTCCACGCCGCGGTGCTGGATGGAAAACTCTATGCCGCCGGTGGCCGCACCAGCTCGCACGCCACCGGCGAGACCTTCAGCAGGACCATCGTCGCGGTCGACGTCTACGACCTCGCCGCAGGCACCTGGTCGACGCTGGACGCACCGCTGCCGACCGCACGCGCTGGCAGCGCGACCGTGGCCCATGGCGGCCGCATCGTGGTGATCGGTGGCGAGAGCGGCAGCCAGCAGCTCGCCCATGCCGAGGTCGAGGCCTACGACCCGGCCAGCGGACGCTGGACCACGCTGGCGCCGCTGCCGGTCGGCCGCCACGGCACCCAGGCCACCCTGCTGGACGGCGCAATCCACATCGCCGCCGGCAGCGGCAACCGTGGCGGCGGGCCGGAGCTGGACGACCACCTGGTCTACGCGCCGGCCGCGGACTGATCCACGACGCCGGCGCCGGTCGCCCATGACCGGTGCCGGCCCGCTAGACTGCGGCCGATCGAGGAGACCGCATGCCCCGCCACAGCCAGTTCGCCCTGCTCGGCCAGCGCCGCTTTCTGCCGTACTTCATCGTCCAGGCGCTGGGGGCGTTCAACGACAACGTCTACCGCCAGGCGATCATCGGCCTGCTGTTCTTCCTGGGCGTCAGCACCGAGGAACGCTCGCTCTACGCGATCATCGCGCCGGCGATCTTCATCCTGCCCTACTTCCTGTTCTCGGCCATCGCCGGGCAGATCGCCGAGAAGCTGGAGAAGCAGCGGCTGATCGTGATCACCACCACGATGGAGATCGCGATCATGTCGCTGGCCGCGGTCGGCTTCCTGATCCAGAGCATGCCGCTGCTGCTGGTCGCGCTGTTCTGCACCGGCATGCAGTCCACGCTGTTCGGCCCGGTGAAATACTCGGTGCTGCCGTCGATCCTCAAGCCGGAGGAACTGACCGGCGGCAACGGCCTGGTCGAGATGGGCACCTCGATCTCGATCCTGTTCGGCATGATCAGCGGCGTGCTGATCTTCGAACTCGCCGGCGCGCATGGCCCGGTCACCGCCGCGGCCGCGATCGTCCTGCTGGCCATCGGCGGCAACCTGGTCGCCCGGCTGATCCCGCGCATGGATGCCGGCGAACCCACCCTGACCATCCGCTGGAATCCGCTGCCCGAGTCGATCGCGGTGCTGCGCATGGCGCGCGAGCAGCTGGCCGTGCGCAACGCGATCCTCGGCGTGTCCTGGTTCTGGTTCTTCGGCACGATGCTGACTTCGCAGCTGCCGACCTACGCCGAGACCTACCTGGGCGGCGCAGCCGACTCGGCGCTGCTCTACATCGCCGCGCTGGCGCTGTTCTCGATCGGCACCGGCGCCGGCTCGCTGCTGTGCGAGAAGCTGTCGGCGCGCACGGTGGAAATCGGGCTGGTGCCATTGGGCGCGTTCGGCATGACCGCGTTCCTGCTGGACCTTTACTTCGCGCGGCCGGTTGCCGCCACCGTGACCGGCCTGGACCTGCCGGGATTCCTGCAGCAGCCCGGCAGCGTGCGCATCATCGTCGACCTGCTCGGCATCGGCGTGTTCACCGGCTTCTTCGTGGTGCCGCTGTTCGCGCTGATCCAGAGCCGCACGCCGACCTCGCGGATGTCGCGCGTGTTCGCCGCGCTGAACATCCAGAACTCGGGCTTCATCGTGCTGGCCGCGCTGATCGGCCTGGCCGCGCAACAACCGCTGGGCCTGACCAGCCCGCAGCTGTTCCTGGCGCTGGCGATCGCCAATGCGCTGGTCGCGCTGTGGATCTTCACGATCGTGCCCGAGTTCCTGATGCGCTTCCTCAGCTGGCTGCTTGTGCGCCTGCTGTACCGGCTGCGGATCCGCGGCGTCGAGGCGCACGTGCCGGACGAAGGGCCGGCACTGATCGTGTGCAACCACGTCAGCTACATGGATGCGCTGATCCTGGCGGCGAGCATCCCGCGCCCGGTGCGCTTCGTCATGTACTACAGGATCTTCAACATCCCGGTGATGCGCTGGATCTTCCGCACCGCCAAGGCGATCCCGATCGCCGGCGCGCGCGAGGACCCGGCGCTGATGCAGCGCGCCTTCGACGAGATCGACGCGACCCTGGCCGAGGGCGAGCTGGTCTGCATCTTCCCCGAGGGCCGGCTCACCACGGACGGCGGGATCGCGACGTTCAAGTCGGGCGTCGAGCGGATCCTGCAGCGCGCGGCCGAACGCGGCCAGCCGGTGCCGGTGGTACCGATGGCGCTGCGCGGCATGTGGGCCAGCATGTGGAGCCGGCGCGACGGCCGTCTGGCCAGGATGCGGGTGCCGCGCCGCTTCCGTGCACCGGTCGACGTGGTGGCGGGCACGCCGCAGCCGGGCACCGGTACCGACGCGGCGGCGCTGGAAGCGGCGGTACGGCAGCTGCGCGGCGACGCGGCGTGACATCGCCCTTTGCCTCCGACGGGGCCTCGGTTAGGCTTGTCGCCCACAGCTCGACTGCCCGCCGCGGTCCGCCAGCACGGGCATTGAAAGGATTCGCGTCATGAGTGCATTGCCGCCCCCGCCCGGGCGTTACGAGTACGTCCCCAACAACCTGGTCTGGGCGATCCTGACCACGCTGTTCTGCTGCCTGCCGCTGGGCATCGTCTCCATCGTCCATGCCGCCCAGGTCGACGGCAAGCGCGCCGCCGGCGACATCGCCGGTGCACGCGAATCCGCGCGCAAGGCGTCGGTCTGGGCCTGGTGCTCGGCACTGGTCGGGCCGACCCTCATCCTGCTCTGGTTCTTCCTGTTCGGCGGTCTGGCCGTACTGGGCGCGCTGTCGGGCAGCGGTTACTGATCCATCCACCCCGTTCCACCCATCCGCTCAGGAGCATCACATGAGTTACGTTCCGCCTCCCTCCAACGCTCCGTCCACCCACGCGCCGATCCCGAACCACCTGGCCTGGGCGATCATCTCGACCGTGC
Source organism: Xanthomonas sp. XNM01 (assembly GCF_014851915.1). Lineage (GTDB taxonomy): Bacteria > Pseudomonadota > Gammaproteobacteria > Xanthomonadales > Xanthomonadaceae > Pseudoxanthomonas. The sequence continues at coordinate 462,666 of NZ_JACVAP010000004.1, read as the reverse complement.
TGGCCACCTGCCTGTGCTGCCCGCTGGGCCTGGTCGGCATCGTCGCCATCGTGTTCTCGAGCAAGGTCAACAGCCTGATGAACCAGGGCGACTTCGACGGTGCGCGCCGCGCCTCGGCCAACGCCAAGACCTGGTGCTGGGTGGCGACCGCGCTGGCCATCATCGGCCTACTGTGGACGGTCTACTTCTTCTCGACCGGCGGCATGGCCGAGTACCAGCAGATCATGCAGCAGATCGAACAGGCCGGCTGATCGGTGGCATCCCTGCGTCCACTGCAGATCGCAGGACTGGCGTCGGCCGCTGTCGCGGCCGGCGCCGGTGTGTGGCTGCTGCGCACCTACGATCCGAACGTGGCCGGCAATCCGTTCCCGCCCTGCATGTTCCGCGCGTTCACCGGCTGCTACTGCATCGGCTGTGGCCTGACCCGGGCCCTGCACGCGCTGGTGCATGGCGACCTGCAGCGCGCGTTGTCGATGAATCCGTTGGCGGTGCTGCTGCTGCCGTTGATGCCGGTGATGGCTGCCTGGTCGGCCGGCTGGTGGCAGCCCGCACGGCTGCGCCCGGTCATGGACGTGCTGATGGCACCGAAGCTGTGGCTGTGGCTGCTGCCGGGGTACTGGATCGCCCGCAACCTCCCCTGGTATCCGTTCAACCTGCTCGCACCGGGCTGAGTGCCGACACGCGTGCAGCGACAGGGGCGCGCGCGTCCCACGGCACGGCATCCCATCTTCCTCTCGGCCGGAATCGTCCGCTCCCGGTCGTAGCCGCCGTTCTCCTGCCCGGCGCCGCGTCCAGCGGAATCACGCCTGCCGCCGGAACGCGGCAATCCGCACGCAACGCATGCCGGCAGGCGCCGGAGCCCGCAGATCACTGCATCCGCCCGGCCACTGTCCGAGCCATGCGGTTCACGGCGCCGGCCTCAGCGGCGTGCCGCCGGATCGATCAGTGGGGTTTGAGGTTTCAGGTCCGGTGTCGTCGACCTGACCCACCGGTCGCCCGCGTTAGCCGGTCGTTCCTGCGCAGTGGCCGTGCCGCTGCGGCCCGCACGCCGCCGTCAGTGCACCCAGCCGGCGATGATCAACAGCGCGAGCAGGGCCAGCCACAGCAGCAGCATCCGCCAGACCAGGCTCATCGCATCGCGCAGCTCGGCCAGGTCACCGAGGACCGGAACCAGCCCGTCGCGCAGATCGTCGGCCAGCTCCTCGGCCAGCTCGCCGCTGACCGCCGCACGCGCGGCCGCACCAAGGAAGGCCGCGTCCGGCGTCCAGCGATCGCCGCCAGCACCGCGCCAGGCGCGGAACACCACGTCGAAGTTGCCGGCCAGTGCCAGGGTCAGCGTCATCAGCTGCGCCACCGGCCATTCCATCCACTGCAGCCAGCGCCGTGCGCCGGCCTGCGCCTCGAAACCGAGCGCCGGCATCGCCTGCGCCACCACCGCGCGCTCGCTGAGCCGGTACAGCAGCGCGCCGGCCGGCCCCAGCAGCAGGAACCAGAACAGCACACCGAACCAGCGGCGCAGGCCGCTGCGCACGACCGCCTCGGCGGCGGACGGTCCTTCGACCACCTCGACGCCAGGCTCGGGCGCCAGCCGCAACAGGCGTTCGCGCCGGCTCTGCGGATCGAGCGCATCGAGCACCGCCTCGACGTCGACATCCAGGTCGCGCGGTCCCCAGGCGTAGATCAGCACCAGCAGGCCGAACAGCAGTCCGGGCAGGCCGAACCACGGCGCCTTCAGCGCCAGCTGCACCGCCAGCACCAGCAGCACCGGCGGCAGCAGCGCCAGTGCGATGCCGTAGCGTCCGGCCAGCAGCCCGCGCTGCGCGGACTGCGCGCCCAGCCACTCCAGCCAGTGCGAAAACCAGGAGAACCGGCGCAGCGAGGCCACCGTCGCCGGTGCGACATGGCCCAGCACCAGCGCAGCGATGACGGCGACCAGGGTCGTGAACATGGATCCTCCCTCGACCCCGGATTCTAGAGCCTCGGTGGCCGTTGCGGCATGCCGCGGCCGCAGCATGCGGGTCCGGACGTCTGCGCGGTCAGTCGCCGTCCGGCGGGCGCGTCACGGAGGCATGCCAGTGCGCGATCAGCGCACGCGCGATCGAGATCGGCGGGGCCAGCAAGATGCCATCGCCCGGATCCCCGTCCGTGCGCGCCAGGGCGGCGCCGATGTCGTCACGATCGAACCAGCGGGCCGCCTCGAGCTCGCCGTCGACCTGCGGCGCATCGGGCTCGCCATCGGCGCAGAAGCCGAGCATCAACGCACCCGGGAACGGCCACGGCTGGGCACCGAGATACCGGCAATCGCGCACCCGCACCCGGGTTTCCTCGAACACTTCCCGGCGCACGGTCTGTTCCAGGGTCTCGCCGGGCTCGACGAAGCCGGCGATCACCGACCAGCGGCGCGGCGGCCACGCGGCCTGGCGGCCCAGCAGCAGGCGCTCGCCATCGCTGACCGCGACGATCACCGCCGGGTCCACACGCGGGTAATGATCGGTGCCGCACTGGGCGCAGTGGCCGACGAAGCCGGCGCGCCGGAACTCCACCGCCCCGCCGCACACGCCACAGAACCGGTTGCGGGCATGCCAGTACAGCATGCCGCGCGCATAGGCGAAGGCCGATGCCTGCTCGGCCGGCCACTCGGCCGCGGCGCGGCGCAGGTCGATCCACTGCGCCGCCTCGATCGCCGGCAGCGCGGTGGCGTCCAGCGCGAAAAGCGCGCGACCGGTCGGATCGAGGCCGAGCAGGATCGCGGTTCCCGGGCCACCGCCCAGATCGCCGCCGGACAACGGCAACAGGCCGCCGGCGGCGTCGGCCGCGGCGCGGCCCTCGGCATCGAGCACGATCAACCGCGCATCAGGCCAGGCCGCGCGCAGCGCGTCGGCATCGCCGCGCAGGGCATCGGCGCGGTCCAGGACCGCCGCGCCGGAAAAGGCATAACCGCTGAAGTCCGGCATGCAGGGGCTTAGCATCGTGCCGGCCCGCCGGATCACATGCTGAAGCTGCTGCCGCAACCGCAGGTGGTCTTGGCGTTGGGATTGCGGATCACGAACTGCGCGCCGCTCAGGCCTTCGCTGTAGTCCACTTCCGCACCCATCAGGTACTGCAGGCTGAGCGGGTCGACCAGCAGGGTGACCCCGTCGGTGCTGACCGCCATGTCGTCGCCGGCCTGGTTCTCGTCGAACTCGAAACCGTACTGGAAGCCCGAACAGCCGCCGCCCTGGATGTAGACCCGCAGCTTGAGGTCGGCATTGCCTTCCTCCGCGATCAGGTCACGGACCTTGGTGGCCGCGGCGGCACTGAACCGCAGCGGCTGCTCGAGTTGCTGGTAGCTGAGGACGCTCATGGGGGCACAGATGGGGGCGGCGGCGGCCGGACTCAAGCCCCGGCAGTGGCCGGCTCGGCCGCTTCCGGCGCGGGCAGCGCCTTGGCCTGCTGCGCGTGGACCAGGCGCCCGGTCAGCTGGGCGCCGGCGCTCATCTCCACCACCTGGTAGTGGACGTTGCCCTGCACCCGCGCCTTCTGCGCCAGCTCGACCCGCTCGCCGGCATGGACGTCGCCGGTCAGCTCGCCGTTGATCACCACCACCGGCGCACGCACCTCGCCTTCGATCGCGCCCTGCTCGGACAGGATCAGGCTGGCCGGCTTGCCGTCCTCGGCGGTCACCTTGCCGTGGATGCGGCCTTCCACATACAGCCCGCCGCTGAACACGAGGTCGCCACGGATCACCACCTGCGGCCCGATCAGCGTGTCGATCGCGAACCCGTCGCGCTGGGTCGATTTGCTCTTGAACATCTTCACTTCACTCCACCTGGGCCGGCCAGTTTCCAGTCGAAGGTCTGGTCGGCGCTCGTCCCCGTTCCCCGCAGCGAGACTCGCACACGTTGCGGGGTGAAATCCTTGGGCAGCATCACGCTGCCGCCCAGTTCCTGGAAATACCGGAACGAATACTCCTGCCCGCCGGCATCGGGACGCTGCAGCAGCTCGTTCCAGCCGATGCTGGCGAGCTTGCCGGCACGCACGCCTTCGATGCTGAAACGCATCTGGCCCTGGCTGATCGCGCCACGGTTCAGGTTCTGGGTCAGCACGGCGCGGTAGCGCCAGGTGCCGGCGTCTTCAGGCGTGAATTCGATCGCATGGACGTTCAGGCCCTTGCGCTGCGCGGTGGCGCCGACCAGCCGCTCGTAGAACGCCACGTCGGCACGCAGCGCGGCGATCTCCTCGTCGCGCTCGGCCAGCGAGGACTGCAGCTCGGTGTTGGCGGCACGGCTGATCTGGTCGGAGCGGGTCAGCGTGGCGATGCGCTGGTTCAGCTCGTCGAGCTGGCGGCCGGACCGGGCCTGCTCGCGCTCGGCGCTGCGCAGCTGCCCCTGCACGCTGCCCAGGCTGGGCGCGGCGCGCCAGCTGGCCAGCGCCCACACCGCGACCAGCGACAGCAGCCAGACGATGCCGATGACCAGCAGCGGGCCGCGCCCGGAACCGGGGCGACGCTGGACGATGCGGAAGCGGGACGAGGGCTGGTTCATCGGGTCGGCGGCGGCTGGCCCCTGCGGGGTCTGCCAGCCGTTTCTGCCTATACTGCGGCGCGGCCTGGACGGGCTAGTGTAAACCGCCCGGACGACACCACGGGCAGGGCCCGTCCGCCAGCGCCACGCGAGGAACCGACGATGACCGAAGCGCACCTGTTCGTGATCGGCATCCTGCTGGCCTGGATGGCCGGCATCCGGGTCTATCTCACCGTGTTCGGGGTCGGCCTGGCCGGGCTGCTCGGCTGGGCCGAGCTGCCGCCGGCGCTGGAGGCCACGCAATCGTGGTGGGTGCTGGGCACGTCCTCGGTGCTGGCGCTGACCGAATTCTTCGCCGACAAGATCCCGGGCGTGGATTCGGTCTGGGACCTGCTGCAGACCCTGGCGCGGGTACCGGCCGGCGCGTTCCTGGCCGCCGCCACCCTGTCGCCGGACGGCGAGCTCGGTGCCGGCGCGCTCGCGGTCGGTGCCGGCGCCGCGTTGACCAGCCACGTCCTCAAGTCGGGCGCGCGGGCATTGCTGAACACGTCGCCGGAGCCGGCCAGCAACTGGCTCGCCTCGGCAACCGAGGACACGGTGGTGATCGGCGGGCTCGCCCTGGCGATGGCCCATCCCGGGCTGGCGCTGGCGCTGGTGGTCGGCATCAGCATCACCGGCGCGCTGCTGGTCTGGTGGATCTGGCGCACGCTCGGTCGCGGGCTGCGCCGCCTGTTCGCGCCGGCACCATAGATGCTGCGCACCCGGCCACGCTTGCCCGCATAATGCACGACCACCAGGGGGAAGACTGATGGCCGCACGAGATCCTGCCATGTCGGACGAAACGTCCGCGCGTCCGCGCCTGCGCGCGGAAACGCCCCCGCCCCACTACTGGCGCCGCTGGAGCGCCGACGCCGTGCCGCCGCCGGCGACGCCCGAGGCGCTGCCCGGAACCGCAGCGGCGGAGGTGGCCGCCCCCGGCGCCATCGCACCGGTCGCCGATGCACCGCAGGACGTGCGTCCCGCGTCCTCGCCGCCTGGCCAGGCCGCGCCTGCGACCACACCCGCCGCCGCGCCGGACGATGCCCCGGCCACCGAAGCGCCGTACCGGATCCTGGTGGTCGAGGACGACCGCGCGCAGGCGCTGTTCGCGCAGAGCGTGCTGCATGGCGCCGGGATGACCGCCGAGGTGGAGAACCATCCCGAAGGCGTGATCGAAACCATCTCCCGCTTCGATCCGGACCTGATCCTGATGGATCTGCACATGCCCGGCCTGGACGGCATGCGCCTGACCACGCTGATCCGCCAGCAGCCGGGGCTGCAGCTGCTGCCGATCGTGTTCCTGACCGGCGATCCGGATCCGGAACGCCAGTTCGAGGTACTCGAAAGCGGCGCCGACGATTTCCTGACCAAGCCGATCCGGCCGCGCCACCTGATCGCGGCGGTGTCCAACCGGATCATGCGCAGCCGCGCCCAGCCGCGCCTGCAGGAGCGCGAGCAGAGCGCGCTGCGGCACCATCCGGACACGGGGCTGGCCACGCGCGCCTGGCTGCTGCAGCGGATCGAGCAGAGCCTGCGCGACGGCACCACCGGCGGCCTGTTCTTCATCGAGATCGCCGGCGCGCTGAGCCTGCGCGAACGCTACGGCTATGCCGCGTTCGAGCGGGTCATGGCCGAGGCCGGGCGGCGCCTGGCGCAGATCGTCGCGCCGCACCCGCTCGCCCGGCTCAACGACAACAGCTTCCTGACCCTGGCCGCGCCGCTGGACGAGCGCAGCCTGGAGGCGCGCGCCGGTACCATCCGCACGCGGCTGTCGGACGAGAGCTTCCAGGTGCGCGACAGTGAACTGCTGCAGCTGCGCAGCGCGATCGGCTACTGCGCGCTGTCGGCCGGATTCGACGATGCCGGTTCGGCACTGGAAGCCACCGAACGCAGTGCGCTGCAGGCAAGGCTGGAGCCGGAAGGCATCGCCGCCTACCTCGCCCCGAGCGAGCACGAGACCCAGGAACGGATGGCCATGCTCGAAGGCCAGCTGGAACTGGCCTACCAGCCGATCGTCTCGGTGGCCGGCAACGACCAGGCCCAGTACCAGGTGCTGCTGCGCCTGCGCCAGCCGGACGGCACCCTGCTCTCTGCCGGCCAGGTGGTCCCGGCCGCCGAGGCCAGTGGGCGCATCGCCGACCTGGACCAGCAGGTCATGGAACACGCGCTGGACCTGATCGCCGAGCGCAAGGACACCGGCAGCCCGCTGCGCCTGTTCCTGTCGCAGTCGCCGCGCACGCTGGCCCGCGAGGCCTTCGCCGACTGGCTGCAGCAGGCGATCGCCACGCGCAGGATCGACGGCACCGCGCTGGTGATCGACCTGCGCCTGGCCGACGCGCTGATCCACAGCGTCACCCTGGGCACGTTCTGCAAGCGGCTGATGTCGGTGGGCGTGCAGTTCTGCCTGAGCCAGTACGAGCCGGGCACCGAGGCCGAGGCGCTGCTGACCCAGCTGCCGCTCGGTTACGTCCGCATGGCAGGCCGCTATGCCGGCGCGCACAACGACCCGGAGCTGCGCGACCAGCTGCGCGACGTGATCGACCAGGCGCACCGGCTCGGCCTGCAGGTCATCGGCCAGCAGATCGAGGATCCCCAGGCGGCCGCGGCGATGTGGATGGGCGGCATCGACTACATCCAGGGCAACCTGGTGCACTCGGTCGGCAGCGAGCTGGACTTCGATTTCCGCAACGCGGTGCTGTAGCGCATGGCCGCATCGCGCGCTTCCAGCATCGCCGCCTGGCTGGCCCTGACCGGAGCCGCGGCCGCGGTGGGTGCCGGCGGGCTGGGCCTGTCCGGCCAGCTGCCGGCGTGGTGGCCGCAGGCCGCGGCCGGTGGCGGCGCCCTGGCGCTGCTCGGTGGCGTGACCGGCATCGTCGCCGCGGCACGGGCCGGGGCCAGGATGCGCGACACGCTCGCTCGCGCCGAAGCGGCCGAGGCCGACCGCGCGCTGCTGCAGCGCGACGTCAAACGCCACGACCAGCTCGAACAGCAGCTGCTGCAGGCCAAGCAGGCGGCCGAGTCGGCGGTGCTGGCCAAGGGCGAGTTCCTGGCGACGATGAGCCACGAGATCCGCACCCCGCTCAACGGCATCATTCCGATGCTCGAGCTGGTCGCCCGCGGCAACCTGGCGCCCGAGCAGCGCGAGATGCTGCACACCGCGCACGAGTCTTCGCTGCAGCTGCTGCGCATCGTCGACGACATCCTCGACTACTCCAAGCTCGAGGCGAACCGGCTGGAGCTGGAGATCACCAGCTTCAACCTGCGCGACCTGATGGAAGCGGTGCAGCAGCTGATGCAGGGCCCGGCCGAGGGCAAGCGGCTGCGGCTGGAACTGGAGATCGATCCGGGCGTGCGCCTGCCGGTGCGCGGCGATCCGGTCCGCCTGCGCCAGGTGCTCAGCAACCTGCTGGGCAACGCGGTGAAGTTCACCGAGCGCGGCGGCATCCGGATGGGCGTGCGCCGGCTCGGCGAGACGCCGGTCCAGCACCTGCTGCGTTTCGAAGTCCGCGACACCGGCATCGGCATCGCACCCGAGCAGCAGGAGCGGCTGTTCAACGCGTTCTCGCAGGCCGACGCCTCGACCACCCGCCTGTACGGCGGCACCGGCCTGGGCCTGGCGATCTGCAAGCGGATCGTCGACCTGATGGGCGGCCGGATCGGGGTCGAATCGGTACCGGCGCAGGGGTCGACCTTCTGGTTCGAGATCCCGCTGCTGAAGGTGATCGGCGACGTGCAGTCACGCATGGCGCCGGCGCAGGGGCCGCGCATCCTCGCGATCACACCGGACCTGCGGCTGCGGCAACGCCTGGCCAGCGTGCTGCCGCAGTGGGGCCTGACCGCCAGCATCGTCGAGACCACCCAGGAAGCGCTGGAGCGCCTGCGCCAGCCGGTCGCCCACGCCGCGGTCATCGCGGATTTCGACGGCCTGCGCCACAGCGCACGGGCGCTGCACCGGGTGCTGACCCGCAATGCAGAACACGACGGCGTCCGCCTGGTCTGGCTGTACGGCGAGGAGGACATCCCCGACGAACTGCGTGCCCGCGCCGCGCTGCTGCCGCGCCAGTCGGCCGATGCCGACCTGCGCGCTGCCCTGCTGTCGGAACCGCGCAGCGCACCGGCTGCCACGACGGTCGCGCCCCCGCCCGCCGAATCCGCGTGGCCGGCCCCGGTGGCGCCTGCCGCATCACCCGCGCCCGTCACACCCGCCCCTTCGCCGGCACACGCCTTCGCGGCAGCGGCAACGCCGATCAGCAACGCACGCCTGCTGCTGGTCGAGGACAACCCGGTGAACATGCGCGTGGCCCAGCGCCTGCTCGAAGTGCTCGGTCATGGCTGCGATACCGCACCCAATGGCGAGGTCGCACTGTCGATGATGCAGGCCGGCCACTACGACCTGGTCCTGATGGACTGCCAGATGCCGGTCCTGGACGGCTATGCCGCCACCCGCAGCTGGCGCGCCCACGAAGCGGAGGCCGGCCCCTCCGGCCCGCACCTGCCGATCGTGGCGATGACCGCCAACGTGATGGTCGGCGACCGCCAGCGCTGCCTGGATGCCGGGATGGACGATTACCTGCCCAAGCCCGTCGCCCGCGAACAGCTGGCCGCCTGCCTGGCGCACTGGCTCGCACAGCCGGGAATCGCTGCACCCGCATCTGCGCCCGAGCCGGCAGCAGTGGTCGCGGCGACGCCGGCCGTCGCGCCGGTCACGCCCGACCCGACGATGCCGATGTCGGCTTCAACCCCGGTTCCAGCGCCAGCGTCGGCTCCAGTGGTTGCTCCTGCACCTGCTCCTGCACCTGCCACGATTCCACCTGCCGCAGCGCTACCGGTGGAGCCAGCAGCGGCGCATCCACAGCGCGGGACCGCCGAAGCCGGCTACGACGCGCAGCCGACCGTACTCGATCCCGGCATGCTCGACGAACTGCGCGAGATCGCCGGCGACGAAGCCGCCTCGATCGTGCGCCTGTTCCTGGAGGATGCGCCGCGCCTGGTCCGGCAGCTGGAACAGGCATCGGCCACGCCGGATCTGGACGCGATGCGCGAGGCCGCCCATTCGCTCAAGTCGTCCGCCGCCAACGTCGGTGCGCTGGCCCTCTCCGCAGCGGCCAAGCGGATCGAACTGGCCGCCCGCGCGCATGCCCTGGATCGCCCCGCGGTCGCGGTGGCGCTGCTGATCGCGGAGTTCGCGCGCGCGCGCGTGGCGCTGCAGGGCTGGCTGTCGGCGAATGCCGCGCCTGCGGGCTGATCGGGCATCGGGCCGATCGGCCGCGCACTGTTTCCGTCGGGCGGGAAGCACGGTGACGGCGGTATCGCGGGCCACACGACAGTCGCGGCGGGGGCCTTGGCGCGAAGTGATCCGAAGTGATCCGAAGTGATCCGAAGCAGGATGACGCACTGCTTCGCGGTCACGGATGGGGTGCCTTGCACCCGACGCACGCGACGGAATCGCCGGGACGTGATCGACCGCCACCGGTGCGATCGCGCGGACGTCGCGCGATCGCGCTGGAGCGCTCTCAGTCTTCGAGCTTGCTCAGCAGGTAGTTCTGCTCGCCGATGCGGCCGATCAGGTCCAGCTGGGTCTCCAGCCAGTCCACGTGCTCCTCTTCGGAATCGAGGATCTTCACGAACAGCTGGCGGCTGACGTAGTCGCCGATCGAATCGGCGTAGGCCACCGCCTCGCGCAGCAGCGGAATGCCGTCCATTTCCAGCGCCAGGTCGCACTCGAGCAGCTCGCGCGGATTCTCGCCGATGCGCAGCTTGCCCAGCGCCTGGAAGTTCGGCAGGCCCTCGAGGAACAGGATGCGCTCGGACAGCCAGTCCGCGTGGCGCATCTCGTCGATCGATTCCTTGTATTCGTGTTCGGCCAGTTCCTTCAGGCCCCAGTTCTTCAGCATCTTGGCGTGCAGGAAGTACTGGTTGATCGCGGTGAGCTCGTTGTAGAGCACCTTGTTGAGGAACTCGATGACCTTGGCGTCGCCCTTCATGGCTGCGCTCCGTTAGTGCGGGGACGGGCGCACTCTAGCGCTTCATCGGTGCAGGTGAAGGAACGCGAATCGTGCTCATTCGTCGCCGCTTCGGGACACTTCGGCCCACGCGGCAGATCGACCGCCACGACTCCCGGCAAGGCGCCTGCGCGAGGATCCACCCATGACTCCGGCCGATTCCTCCTCGGCGACCATGTCGCGCCCCGCTGATGGCCGGCGGCGACACAACGTCCATGGCGATGCGCCCGTCCTTGGTGACGGGCGCATCGTGTCCGCAGCCGTCTCCACCGCAGACTTCAGACCAGCCTTTTTTCAGACGCGTGCGGACCGCTGCAGACATCAAGCAGATGGGGCGCCGACGCGCTCCTCCACCAATCCCGAGCACGCCATTCAGGAAGGCCGATTGATCACACGTGCCACCGTCGGCATCGACGCAACGCGTCGACGCGCTGGGGATAAGCAGGTGTGGGAATCAGCCGAAGGCCGGCAATGACGCCGGCCATACCACGTGACTCAGGCCGCGGCGGCCAGTACCGGCAGCGGCAGGGCGGCACGCATGTCGTCGATCATGCCGGCGGCCATGTCCAGGCAGGAGCCGCAGGTCGCGCCGCAGCCGGTCCGCATGGTCAGTTCGGACACGCTGGAGCAGCCGTTCTCGACGGCTTCGCGGATCTGACGGTCGGTGACTCCATTGCAGATGCAGACGTACACGGCGGCGGCTCGGAACAGTCAACGGAACGTGATGCCATTCGACTACGAATGAGAATGGGTGTCAATTCCAGCCGTAAACGCATTCAGCCATTCGTCGTGCATGCCCCGGGGAAGCCGGACCCCACTACCGGACGCGGCCGGCAATGTCCCCTGAGACGCCGGACAACGTCATCAAGCCGTTCGCTGCCCCCGGTTGCCACGCGGACGCTTGCGCGGGCGATCGTGGCCCGCTGCCGCGTTGCCCGGCATCCAGGCCTCCTGCGCGGTCCCGGGCATCTGCTGGACGACCGCACCGGTCCCGCGTGCCAGCGGCGCCAGATGCCGCAGGGCGCGCGCGTAGACACCGCGCTTGAAGGTGACCACGTGCTCGACCGGGTACCAGAAGTCCACCCAGCGCCAGTGGTCGAACTCCGGGGTTTCGGTGAGATCCAGCCGGACCTCGGACTCCGCCCCGACCAGGCGCAGCAGGAACCACACCTGCTTCTGGCCGATGCAGACCTGGCGCGCGTCGCGCCGGACCGCCCGCCCTGGCAGGCGGTAACGCAGCCAGCCGGGCGTGGCGCCCAGCACTTCCACATGTTCGGGCGACAGCCCGGTTTCCTCGTGCAGCTCGCGGTACATCGCCTCGACGGGGGTCTCGTCGCTGCGCATGCCGCCCTGCGGGAACTGCCAGCCGTCCCGGCGCACGCGGCGTGCCCAGAACACCTGTCCATCCGGCCGCATGAGCACGATGCCGACGTTCGGCCTGTATCCGTCCGGATCGATCACGATGCGGACTCCTGAGAAATCTCGACTGTCGGGGACTGTGCCACGCCGGGAAGCGGGCCAGCAAGCGGAACGTTGACAAGCGGGCCGGAAGCAGGAAAAATTGCCAGTTCTCCGCGGGGCTATGTAGCTCAGCCGGTTAGAGCACAGCACTCATAATGCTGGGGTCGGTGGTTCGAGTCCACCCATAGCCACCACCGCGAAGAGACGCCGAAAGCCCCGCCCAGTGCGGGGCTTTTGCGTTGGGCCGGCCGCGATGCCGGGTGGTGACCGGCGTGCTCGCCCATCGACCAGTCCGCGTCCCGTCGGCAGGCCGGGCTCCCCGCCTTCCTCACGCTGGCGGCCCACTTCGCTCGCACGCTGCACTCAGCCGCCGCCAGGGTCGACCTAGCCGCCGGCGTCCTCGGCGTGTACCGGCAGGGTGACGTTGACCACGGTCGGGTCGTCCGGGTCGGGTTCGGTGCGAAAGCCCAGGTGCTGGCACATCGCCAGCATCGTCACGTTCTCGCGCAGGACCTGGCCTTCGACCATGCGCAGGCCGATCGCGCCGGCGTACTCGATCATGATCCGCATCAGCTGCCAGCCGATGCCGTAGCCCTTCAGGTCCGAGCGCACCAGGATGCCGTACTCGCCACGCTCGTAGTTGGCGTCGGCCAGCAGCCGCACGGCGCCGAGCATCTGCCCGCTGTCGGGGTCGATCGCCACCAGCGCGATCGAGCGCGCGTAGTCGAGCTGAGTCAGGCGCGCGATGAACTCATGGCTGAAATGGCGCACCGCCTGGAAGAAGCGCAGGCGCAGGTCCTCCTCGGTCACCCGGGCGAAGAACTCGCGGAACAGCGCATCGTCCTCGGGCCGTACCGGTCGCACGAACATGCGCCGGCCCTGCAGCAGGTCGACATGGCGCTCCCACTCCTTCGGGTACGGGCGGATCACGAAACGCGAATGCCACGGGCCCTTCTGGTTGGCGCCGAACGCACCGGCCGGGGCGACGGAAACCCGCGCATCGACCGCGATCACGCCGTCGCGGTCGGCCAGCAGCGGGTTGATGTCCAGCTCGCGGATCTCGGGAATGTCGGCGGCCAGCTGCGCCAGCTTCACCAGCACCAGCGCCACCGCGCGCTCGTCGGCGGCCGGCACGTCGCGGTAGGCCTTGAGGATGCGCGAGACCCGGGTGCGGCCGATCAGCTCATGTGCCAGCCGCAGATCCAGCGGCGGCAGCGCCAGCGCCTTGTCGTCGATCACCTCGACCGCGGTGCCGCCGCGGCCGAACACGATCACCGGACCGAACGTGGCGTCGTCGGCGATGCCGGCGATCAGCTCGCGCGCCTTCGGCCGCACGATCATCGGATGCACGGTGACGCCCTCGATCCGCGCCTCGGGCCGCAGTTCGCGCGCACGCTGCAGGATCGCCTCGGCCGCGTCGCCGACCGCCTGCGCGCTGACCAGGTTCAGGCGCACGCCATCGACATCGGACTTGTGCACGATGTCCGGCGACAGGATCTTCAGCGCGACCGGGCTGCCCTGCGCCAGCAGCGGTGCGGCGGCCGCCATCGCCTCGGCCGCGTCACGGGCCAGGATCACCGGCGTGATCGGGATGCCGTAGGCACCGAACAGCCGCGTCACCGCGATCGGGTCCAGCCACTGCTGCCCGGCGGCCAGCGCCCGGGACACGATCGCCTGCGCGGCGGCGGTATCGACGACGAAATCCTCGGGCAGGCTCGGTGGCGTCTCCATCAGCGCCTGCTGTGCCTCATGGTGGCGGACCAGGTACATGAAGCCGCGGACCGCGTCGGCCTCGGTGGCGTAGGTGGGAATGTTGGCGCGGTTCAATGCATCCACCGCGACCAGTTCGTTGCCCAGCCAGACCCCGAACACCGGCTTGCCGCCGCGCGGCGCGGCCGCCACCGTCCGGGTCACCGCCTCGGCCGCCTCGATGCCGGAGGACAGCGCGGTCGGCACGTTCATCACCAGCACCGCGTCGTTGTCGCGGTCGGCCAGCAGCGCCTGCAGCGCGGCCGCATAGCGCCCGCCATCGGCATCGCCGACGATGTCCACCGGGTTGCCGCGCGACCAGGTCGACGGCAGTACCGCGTCCAGCGTGCGCACGGTCTGCTCGGACAGCGCCGCCAGGGTGCCGCCCAGGTCGACCAGCCGGTCCACGCCGAGCACGCCAACGCCGCCACCGTTGGTCAGGATCGCCAGCCGCCGGCCGGGCGCGGCGCGCACGTGGCCCAGGGTCTCGGCCGCGGCGAACAGCTCGTCCAGCGCCAGCACGCGCAGCAGGCCGGCGCGCCGGAATGCGGCGTCGTACACCGCGTCGGCGCCGGCCAGCGCGCCGGTATGGGTGGCCGCGGCGCGCGCGCCCTGCGCATGACGTCCGGACTTGACCACCACCACCGGCTTGGAACGGGCGGCGGCACGCGCGGCGGACATGAACTTGCGGGCATCGCGGATCGATTCGACGTAGAGCAGGATCGCGCGCGTTTTCGGATCCTGGGCGAAGTAATCGAGCAGATCGCCGAAGTCCACGTCCAGGGCATCGCCCAGCGAGACCACCGCGGAGAAGCCGACCGAGCGCTCCACGCCCCATTCGATCAGCCCGGCCGCGATCGCGCCGGACTGCGACAGCAGGGCCAGATCCCCTGGCAGCGGGCCGCGGGCGGCGAAGCTGACATTGAGTTTCGCGTGCGGCGCCATCACGCCCAGGCAGTTCGGGCCGACGATGCGCAGCCCGTGCGGGCGCGCGAGCGCCTCGATCCGCGCCAGCAGCGAGCCCGGCCCCTGGCCCAGTCCCGCGGTGATCACCACGGCCGCCTTGGCCTTGCAGGCGATCGCCTGGGCGATCACGTCCGGCACGGTCGCCGCCGGCGTGGTCACCACCACCAGTTCCGGCGAGAACGGCAGGTCGGCCATGTGGGCGACGGTGGCCAGCCCCTCGATCACCGGATGGCGCGGATTGACCACGCCGATCTTCCCCGCGAAGCCGGCTTCGCGCAGGTTGCGCACGACGGTACGCCCGACCGAACGCGCGCGCGGGCTGCCGCCGACGATGGCGACCGAGCGCGGGCGGAAGACCGATTCCAGGGCGTAGGTACTCATCGCGTCGGCGGCGTCCTCGTCAGCATTCCGGCACACATTACCCTGCTGCGGCACAGGCTCCGACCCTTGGACAGATTGTCCCATCGGTCAATCTGTCCAAGGCGGTGCCGCGCCCGCGCGCCTAAGCTGCCCGCCAAGGGCCACCCCAGCAAACGCAGGCAGTCCCGGCATCCCGGTCTTCCGTCGGGCATGGCGACGGCCATTTAAACGGGTACCCCGACACGGTCCGTTAGCGCATTGATCACGATCAATGCCCGGGCACGTTCATGGGCGGATGATCGCCCCCGTTCAGACTGAGGATCGGACCGCATGCAAAGCGTGCAGGGGACATACAACGACAAGGTGGTGCGTCAGTTCGCGGTGATGACCGTGGTCTGGGGCATCGTAGGCATGCTGGTCGGCGTCATCATCGCCGCACAGCTTTACTGGCCAGCGCTCAATTTCGACCTGCCCTGGCTGAGTTACGGGCGGTTGCGACCACTGCATACCAATGCGGTGATCTTCGCCTTCGGTGGCAGCGCGCTGTTCGCCACCAGCCTGCATGTGGTGCAGCGTACCTGCCACGTGCGGCTCATTTCCGACAAGCTGGCCGCCTTCGTGTTCTGGGGATGGCAGCTGGTGATCCTGCTGGCCGCGATCTCCCTGCCGCTGGGCTACACCCAGGGCAAGGAGTACGCCGAGCTGGAATGGCCGATCGACATCCTGATCACGGTGGTCTGGGTGGCGTACGCGGTGCTGTTCCTCGGCACGATCGCCAAGCGCCGGGTCAAGCACATCTACGTGGCCAACTGGTTCTACGCCGCGTACATCATCGCCATCGCCCTGCTGCATATCGTCAACAACCTGTCGATTCCGGTGGGCCTGACCAAGTCGTACCCGGTCTACTCCGGTGCCGTCGACGCGATGGTGCAGTGGTGGTACGGCCACAACGCAGTGGGCTTCCTGCTGACCGCCGGCTTCCTCGGCATGATGTACTACTTCGTGCCCAAGCAGGCCGGCCGCCCGGTGTATTCCTACCGGCTGTCGATCGTGCACTTCTGGGCGCTGATCGCGGTCTACATGTGGGCCGGCCCGCACCACCTGCAGTACACCGCCCTGCCGGACTGGGCACAGTCGCTGGGCATGGTGTTCTCGCTGGTGCTGCTGGCACCGAGCTGGGGCGGCGCGATCAACGGCGTGATGACCCTGTCGGGCGTCTGGTACAAGCTGCGCACCGACCCGATCCTGAAGTTCCTGATCGTGGCGATCTCGTTCTACATGATCGCGACCTTCGAGGGGCCGATGATGTCGATCAAGATGGTCAACTCGCTGTCGCACTACACCGACTGGACCGTCGGCCACGTGCACGCCGGTGCGCTGGGCTGGGTGGCGATGATTTCGATCGGTTCGATCTACGCGCTGCTGCCCAAGCTGCTGGGCCGCGAGCAGATGTTCTCCATCAAGGCCATCGACCTGCACTTCTGGCTGCACACGCTGGGCGTGGTGTTCTACATCGCCTCGATGTGGATCGCCGGCGTCATGCAGGGCCTGATGTGGCGCGCCACCAATGACGACGGCACGCTGACGTACAGCTTCGTCGAGGCGCTCAACGCGACCTATCCGTACTACCTGATCCGCCTGGGCGGCGGTCTCCTGGTGCTGGCCGGCATGGGCGTGATGGCCTGGAACACCTACAAGACCTACCGCACCGCCACTTCGCTGGCCGGCGCGCCGGTGATGGCGCCCGACGCTTCCGAAGCGCGTGCCTGAGGACGGACCGACATGAGCAACGACAACAACAACGCACACGAGAAAGTCGAGAAGAACATCGGCCTGATGGCGGTGCTGATCGCGGTGGCCATTTCGTTCGGCGGCCTGGCCGAGATCGTGCCGCTGATGTTCCAGGCCGAGACGATCGAGCCGCTGGAAGGGGTCGAACCCTATCCGGCGCTCGAACTGGCAGGGCGCGACATCTACATCCGCGAGGGCTGCTACAACTGCCACTCGCAGATGGTGCGCACCCTGCGCTTCGAGTCCGAGCGCTATGGCCACTACTCGCTGGCCGGCGAGTCGGTCTACGACCGGCCGTTCCAGTGGGGCAGCAAGCGCACCGGTCCGGACCTGGCCCGCGTCGGCGGCCGCTACTCCGACGACTGGCACCGCGTGCACCTGATCAATCCGCGCGACGTGGTGCCCGAGTCGAACATGCCGGGCTTCCCGTGGCTGGAGAAGACCGAGGTCAACGGCACCACCGTGGCCAAGCGCATGGGTGCGCTGAAGACCCTGGGCGACCCCTACACCGACGAGCAGATCGCGCAGGCGCCGGCCGACGTCGAGGGCAAGACCGAGCTGGATGCGGTCGTGGCCTACCTGCAGGGACTTGGACGGCATGCGCCGCGTGGAGGCCAGCAATGATCTCGGGAATCGTCACCGCCATCCTGCTGGCGATGTTCGTCGGCGGCTGGATCTGGGCCTGGAGCCCGAAGCGCAAGCGCGAGTTCGAGGATGCGGCACGCCTGCCGCTGGATGAGGAAGACAGGGGGAACCGGGCATGATGAGCACCGGATGGACGTGGTACGTCATCGCGATCGTCGCGCTGAACCTGCTGGGCTGTGTCTGGCTGCTGTGGTGGACCGCGCGTCGCCGCCCGAACGATCCGGGCCCGGAAGAGACCCTGCATACCTGGGACGGCGACATCACCGAGTACAACAAGCCGTTGCCGAAGTGGTGGATCAACCTGTTCTACATCACCATCGTGTTCGCGGTCGGCTACATCTTCTGGTACGGCGGCCTCGGCGCGATTCCGGGCTACTCCAAGTGGTCCTCGGCCGGTGAGCACGCCGACGAGAAGGCCGTGCAGGACGCGCGCCTGGAGGAAACCTTCAAGCCGTTCGCCAACCAGGCCATCGACGTGCTGGCCAAGGACCAGAAGGCGCTGGCACTGGGGCGCTCGATCTTCAGCAACACCTGCGCCACCTGTCACGGCTCCTCGGGCCAGGGTGCGATCGGCTACCCGAACCTGACCGACGACATCTGGCACTGGGGCGGCAGTCCGGAACGCGTGCTGGAAACCGTGCTCGATGGCCGCGACGGCATCATGCCCGGCTGGGGCCAGGTGCTGACCGGCATGGGCGGCGACAACGCGGTGGACTACACCATCGCCTACGTCCGCACCCTGTCCGCGCCGGAGACGCTGCAGAACAACTTCATGGCCGCACAGGGCAAGAAGCTGTACGAAGGCGTCTGCGTGGCCTGCCACGGCATCGACGGCAAGGGCAACCAGGAACTGGGCGCGCCCGACCTGACCGACGACTACTGGATGTACGGCAGCACCCGCGAAAGCCTGACCAGGACCATCACCGACGGCCGCCATGGCGTGATGCCCGCGCACCGCGAACTGCTCGGCGAAACCCGCGCCCGCCTGGTCGCTGCATACGTCTGGTCGCTGTCGCATAATGAGGCCGGAACCGGGAGCGCCCCGGCGAAGGACTGACGCGCAGTGAGCGACTTCAGCGAGCCACGTTTCGATCACCCCCCACGCCCGCTCGCGCAGCGCGTGGGGGCCATCGCCTGGCCCAGCTTCTTCGCTGCCGGCGTGGCGACGATGGTGTTCTTCGCCTTCGTCGATCCGCTGATGCTGCGCGACATGACCTTCCCCGACCTGCAGATTTCACGGGAGCTCGGCTATTCGCTGGGCTTCTTCGTGTTCTGGCTGGCGACCGCTTCGTCCAGCCTGTTCACCTGGATCCTGCTGCGTCCGTCCAGTCGCTTCAACCACGCGTTGCCGCCCGAGAAATAAGCGGCTTTTTGGGCTCGCCTGCACGAGCCCCCCTGCGACAATTTGACGCTACCGCGCACGCGGGCGTCGCCGGATACTGGACATCGCGGAAACCCCGTTCCGCTCGCCACGCCGCCTCGATGCGGCGACGCCCCAGACCATGATTTCATCCGCCCACGCCAGCACGCCGGTCCGCCCTCGCGGACGCGCGTCGTCGCCCGCAGGAAGGCACCCATGAGCAAACGCATCCCGCTGGACGTCGTCGACGGCCAGGGCAACTCCTTCTATGTCAGCGAGCGCAAGGTCTATCCGCGCGACGTGTCCGGGCGCTTCGCCAGGCTGCGCGTCGCCGCGGTGATCTGGCTGCTGGGCATGTTCTACGTGTTCCCGTGGCTGCCGTGGGACGGTCGCCAGGCGGTGCTGTTCGATCTCCCGGCACGCAAGTTCTACGTGTTCGGCCTGGTGTTCTGGCCGCAGGATTTCCTGTTCCTCGCGCTGCTGCTGATCATCGCGGCGATGGCGCTGTTCTTCTTCACCGCGCTGGCCGGGCGCCTGTTCTGCGGCTACGCCTGTCCGCAGACGGTATGGACCGAAGTGTTCCTGTGGATGGAGCAGTGGACCGAGGGCGACCGCGCCAAGCGGATGAAGCTCGACGCCGGCCCATGGACACGCGAGAAGCTGCTGCGCAAGGGCGCCAAGCACACGCTGTGGCTGGTGTTCGCACTGTGGACCGGCTTCACCTTCGTCGGCTTCTTCACCCCGATCACCGAACTGGGCAGCCGTCTCTTCACCTGGCAGTGGGGCGGCTGGGAAACCTTCTGGGTGCTGTTCTACGCACTGGCCACCTGGGGCAACGCCGGCTTCCTGCGCGAGCAGGTGTGCAAGTACATGTGCCCGTACGCGCGCTTCCAGAGCGCGATGTTCGACCGCAACACCCTGCTGATCGCCTACGACCCCATGCGCGGCGAGCCGCGCGGTCCGCGCAAGCGCGGCCTCGGCAGCGTGCTCGAGCGCGCCCGCGGCCTGCTCGACGTGCGCACCGCCTACGATTATGTGTTCCGCACAAGCAAGCATCCGACCGCCGCCGACAACCGCCTGCAGGCGCATGGCACGATCGCCCTGGCCGGCGCCGGCCAGAAAGCCGAGCCGCTGCCGAAGTTCGAGCTGGACCAGCTCGGCGACTGCATCGACTGCACGATCTGCGTGCAGGTCTGCCCGACCGGCATCGACATCCGCAACGGCCTGCAGTACGAGTGCATCGCCTGCGGCGCCTGCATCGACGCCTGCGACGACGTGATGGGGAAGATGGGCTATCCCAAGGGCCTGATCCGCTATTCGACCCAGAACGCGATCGATGGCGACACCACCAAGGTCGCGCGGCCGCGGATCTTCGTCTACGGCTTCATCCTGCTGGCGCTGATCGTCGGCTGGGGCTGGGGTGTGGGCAACCGCAGCGATCTGATCGCCGAAGTGCTGCGCGACCGCAACGCGCTGTACCGCCAGGGCGGCGATGGCCGGGTCGACAACGACTACACGCTGAAGCTGGTCAACAAGGCGCAGGTCGCACGCGAGTACAGGATCCGGCTGGAGTCGGCGACGCCGGGTATCATGCTGCGCGATGGCGACATCGTCGTGGAGGCCGGCCCCGAGCAGGTGCTGTCGCTGCCGGTCACCGCCACCGCCGCACCCGACGACGACGTGCGCGGACGCCATGCGGTGCGGATCATCGTCGAGAGCCTCGACGGCAGGACCAGCCGCGAGATCGAAAGCAGTTTCTTCGGACCGGTGCAATGAACGACAAGAAGCCCCTGTGGCGTATTCCCGTGATGTGGCTGGTGATCGGCCTGCCGCTGGCCTCGATCGTGGCCGGCGTGGGCCTGGTCTTCATCGCCGTCAATGCCGGCGGCGCGGATGCGGTCAACGATGAGGTCCAGCGCGTCTCGCAGGTGCAGACCACCAACCTCGGCCCCGATGCCGCCGCCAGGAAGCGCGGCCTGAGCGCGGTGCTGCGGATCGAGGACGGCGTGGTCGAGGTCCTGCCGGCGACCGGCGAGTTCGAACGCAATGCGCCGCTGCGGATCGTGCTCGGCCATCCGATCAGGGCCGCCGAGGACGTGCGGCTGGATCTGCCGGCCACGGCGACCGGCTGGCGCGCCGAGGCTGCGATCGATCCGGGCCACGACTGGACCATCGAACTGCTGCCCGCCGATGGCAGCTGGCGCCTGCACGGACGCCTGCCCAAGCAGCAGCACGCCACCCGGCTCGCCCCCTCGCTGGGCGGACGGGAGTAAGGCGGACGCGATGGACGCCACCGTTCCCGCCCCGGTCGCGATGGCCGCTGCCGGAACCTGCGACCACTGCGGCGAGACGCTTCCGGCGTCGTTCGAGCGACTGCAGCTGGACGGACGCGAGCAGCGCTTCTGCTGCCATGGCTGTTCTGCGGCGGCCGAATGGATCCGCCAGTCCGATCTCGACGGCTATTACCGCCTGCGTACCGCTGGCGGCACGAAGGTCGGCACCGAACTGCCCGACCTGGCGGTCTGGGACCGCGACGATGTCCAGGCCGAGCACAGCCGTGCGATCGCCGGCGGCCGCGAGATCACCCTGCTGACCGACGGCATGCGCTGCGCCGCCTGCGCCTGGCTGATCGACCGCGCCCTGGCGCGCGAACCGGGCGTGCTCGACAGCAGCGCCAATGCAGTGACCGGCCGCATCCGGATCAGCTGGGATCCGCAGCGCACCGCGCTGTCGCGGCCGCTGCAGCGGCTGGCCATGCTCGGCTACCGGCCCTACCTGGCCGGCGGCGAAGCGCTGGAGCGCGCGCGCGCCAAGGACACACGGCGCTGGATCCTGCGCCTGGGCATCGCCGGCCTCGGTACGCTGCAGGCGATGATGCTGGCCGAGGCGCTGTACCTGGATTTCAGCAACAGCATGCCGGTGCCGACGCGGGATTTCTTCCGCTGGCTGACCTTCCTGCTGTGCGCGCCGGTGGTGTTCTACTCGGGCTGGCCGTTCCTGGCCGGCGCCTGGCGCGAGCTGCGCCAGCGCCACGTCGGTATGGACACCCTGATCGCCAGTTCCACCCTGCTCGCCTATCTGGCCAGCCTGGCCGAGACCATCCGCGGCGGCCCGCACGTCTGGTACGACGCCGCGGTGATGTTCGTGTTCCTGCTGCTGGCCGCGCGCATGCTCGAACAGCGCGCGCGCGGCATCGCCACCGCCCAGGTCGATGCGCTCGCGCGTGCGCGGCCGGCCTTCGCCACGCGCGAGCGCGCGGACGGCAGCCGCGAGGCGGTGCCACTGGGCATGCTCGCCGCCGGCGACGTGGCCTGCGTGGCCGCCGGCGATGCGGTCCCGGCGGACGGCGACCTGCTCGACGGCGATGCCTGGTTCGAGGAAGCGCTGCTGACCGGCGAATCGGCACCGGTGCGCAAGCACCCCGGCGCGACGGTCTACGCCGGCACCGTGTGCCGCGAGCAGCCGGCACGGATCCGCGTCACCGGCATCGGCAGCGAAACACGGCTCTCGCAGCTGGTCCGCCTGGTCGACCAGGCGCAGGCGCACCGGCCGGCGCTGGCCCGCGCCGCCGACCGCATCGGCGGACGCTTCGTGATCGCCCTGCTTGCGGTCGCCGCACTGACCTTCGCCGGCTGGCAGGTCTACGCGCCCGAACGCGCACTGGAAGTCACCCTCGCCCTGCTGGTGATCAGCTGCCCCTGCGCGCTCTCGCTCGCCATCCCGGCCGCGCTGGCGACCGCGCACGGCACCCTGGCCAAGGTCGGCCTGCTCGCGGTGCGGCCGGATGCGCTGGACTCCCTGGGTCGCGCCACCGACATCGTGTTCGACAAGACCGGCACGCTCAGCGACGGCCGTCCGCAGCTGGCCTCGGTGGACGTCTTCGGCCCCCTCGACCGTGCCGCCGCACTGCGGATCGCGGCAGCGCTGGAGCGCGACAGCGGGCATCCGATCGCGGCCGCGTTCGCCGGCATCGACGCGGCTGCCGCCAGCGAGGTGCGCGCCGTGCCGGGGCGCGGGATCGAAGGCCGGGTCGATGGTTGCGCATGGAAACTGGGGCGGGCCGACTTCGCCGCCGGCCGCGACGACGACGGCGCGCTGTGGCTCGGAGACGGCCGATCGCCGCAGGCGCGTTTCGTGCTGCAGGAACGCGCCCGGCCTGATGCCGTCGAGGCGCTGGACGCACTGCGTGCGCTCGGCCTGCAGGTGCACCTGTCCAGCGGCGACGCTGCCGCGCCGGTGCAGCGACTGGCGGACGGGCTGGGCATCGGCGCGGTGCATGCACGGCAGTCGCCCGAGGACAAGCTGGCACTGGTGCACCAGCTGCAGGCGCAGGGACGGATCGTGGCGATGGTCGGCGACGGCCTCAACGATGCGCCGGTGCTCGCCGGCGCCGACGTCTCGATCGCGATGGGCGAAGGCGCCTCGCTGGCGCACCGCGCCGCCGACCTGGTCACCACCGGCGGCAGCCTGGGCCGCATCCCCGCGGCGATCGCACTGGCGCTCCGCACGCGCCGTGTGATCCGGCAGAACCTGGCCTGGGCCGCGCTGTACAACCTGCTGGCGCTGCCGCTGGCGATCGCCGGCCTGGTCACGCCCTGGCTGGCCGCACTCGGCATGGCGCTGTCCTCGCTGCTGGTCACGCTCAACGCGCTGCGCCTGACCCGCCTGCAACGCCGAAGCAGCGACACTGCGCACGCCCCCCTGCCGGAGACCGCGCGATGAACATCCTGCTGATGCTGATCCCGATCAGTCTGGTCCTGCTTGCCGCCGCGATCGGCGCGTTCGTCTGGGCGGTCAAACGCGGCCAGTTCGACGATCTCGACACCCCCGCGCTGGACATCCTCGACGACGACGATCGCCCTGCTGCCGGCCGCACCACGTCCCGCGCGCGGCCCGGCGACGCCGCACCGCCGGAGCGCTGACCCCCGCGATGCCGATCGATGTGCCGATGCTGGTTGCCGCCGCCCTGGCCGGGCTGCTCGGTGGCGTGCACTGCGCCGCCATGTGCGGCGGCATCGCCACCGGCTTTTCGGCGATGTCGCGCGGCGGCGGCCTGGCGGTCGCGCTGCAGGCCAATCTGGGCCGGGTCGGCGGTTACGTGCTCGCCGGCGCCCTGGTCGGTGGCTTCGGCGGCGGCCTGCTGCAGCTGGCCCGGCTCGAGACGCTGGCCCTGGGGCTGCGCATGGCGACCGGTCTGGTGCTGGTGCTGGTCGCGCTGCGCCTGCTGGACCGCAGCGGCAGGCTGAACGTCCTCGGCAAGCCCGGCACCCGGGCCTGGCGCTGGCTGCAGCCGCTGCAGCGGCGCCTGCTGCCGGCCGACACCGCCTGGCGCCGGCTCGCGCTCGGCGCGCTGTGGGGCTGGCTGCCCTGCGGCCTCAGCGTCAGCCTGCTGACCGCCGCCTGGCTGCAGGCCAGCGCCCGCGACGGCGCGCTGACCATGGCCGCGTTCGGCCTGGGCACGCTGCCGGTGATGCTGCCGCTGACCTGGTCGGGCGCGCGCATGGGCCGCTGGCTGCAGCGTCCTGCGCTGCGCACCGCACTGGCCTGTGTCGTCCTGGCCGCCGGCCTGCTGACCCTGTCCTCGCCCTGGCTGATGCGCATTCCCGCCCTGCACGGCCCGCTGGCCGCACTGGGCTGCATGCCGGCCTGAGCGCAGGCGCGCCATCACATCCGGTGCTCCCCATCGCAGCGCACGCTGGCAGCTGTTGCCCACCTGTCTGCGCAGGCCTGGCGCGGATCCTACGCGTCGTCGACGCACGAAAGCGCCGCCTTGACCGACTCAGGTCCGCGCTTGTCCGGCGACGTGTCGACGCCGCATCGGCGGCCTTCCGCGCGCCCGTCACCTGGGACGAAGACCGGTCCCGCGGCAGAACGGACACCACCGCTCACGAGGACGCGCACTGCGCATCGCCGACGGCCGTCGCGATGCGGCCGATGCCATCCGGGAACACGCTGCAGGCAACGCTTCTCCATCGCAGCTCGCCACACTTCACGCTTCCACGCGGAGGCCGTGGCGAGCTGCGAAGCGCATCGCCAGACACGCACGGCGCGCCGCCAGCACGGAACCGATTCGCGAACACACGCCGCTGCGATTGCGCAGCCGGATCCGACGCAAAAAAAAAACCAACCTTGCGGTTGGTTTTTTCGTATTTGGCAGCCCCGGAAGGATTCGAACCTCCGAATGCCTGAGTCAGAGTCAGGTGCCTTACCGCTTGGCGACGGGGCTGTAGGGGTGACGATTATAGAGCGCCTCCGCGAGGAATGCACGCATTCGTCGAAGGAAAAAGTGAAAGAAATGCACCACTTTTTCCTCGAGGCGGCCCGGCAGACTGCCGGACCACCAAGTGGCGACGCACGTGGCGTCGCCAGATCCCGATCAGCGCTTGGAGAACTGGGTCGCGCGACGGGCCTTGTGCAGACCGACCTTCTTACGCTCGACCTCACGGGCGTCGCGGGTCACGAAGCCGGCCTTGCGCAGATCGCTCTTCAGCGCTTCGTCGTACTCGACCAGCGCACGGGCGATGCCCAGACGGATCGCACCGGCCTGGCCGGTGGTGCCGCCGCCGGTGGCGGTGACGACGATGTCGAACTTGTCGGTGTTCTGGGTCAGTTCGAGCGGCTGGCGCACGATCATGCGCGCGGTCTCACGGCCGAAGAACTCGTCCAGCGGACGGCCGTTGACGGTGATGTTGCCACTGCCCTTGCGCAGGAAGACGCGGGCGGTGGAGGACTTGCGACGGCCGGTGCCGTAGTTCTGAGTGGTAGCCATCGTTATGCCTTAGATGTCCAGCGGCTGCGGCTGCTGGGCCGCATGCGGGTGTTCGGAACCAGAGTAGACCTTGAGCTTGCGGTACATCGCACGGCCCAGCGGGCCCTTCGGCAGCATGCCCTTGACGGCGATCTCGATGACGCGCTCCGGGTGGCGCTCCAGCGCCTGGCCCAGGGTCTCGGTCTTCAGGTTGCCGATGTAGCCGGTGAAACGATGGTACAGCTTGTCCTGCAGCTTGTTGCCGGTCACGGCGATCTTCTCGGCGTTGATCACCACGAGGTAATCGCCGGTATCGACGTGAGGGGTGTACACGGGCTTGTGCTTGCCGCGCAGGCGGCTGGCCAGCTCTGCGGCCAGGCGGCCGAGGGTCTTGCCGGAGGCGTCAACGAGATACCAGTCGCGCTGGACGGTCTCGGACTTGGCGATGAAAGTCTTCATGGGAACTCTGGTGGTTGGTCGAGCTGATTCCGTCCCGGCAGGTGCCGCTGGGAACTTCGCCTCGCGATGTGAAGGGTGCAACAAAGAGGCGGGAGGATACACCCCGGAGCCGGCGCTGCGCAAGTCGCCCATGCCGCGCGGCTTGGCAGGCCGGCGGCCGGCGACGGACAATCGGGCAGGGCCAGCCCGGCCCGCCGCCCGCATCGCCTCATGACCACCAGCCGCCTGCTCTCTCCGCTCGACCGCCTGCTGATCGAGGCCCAGCGCGCCCTGGAAACCACGCTCGGCGATCCACCTCCGGCGCGGCCCTGCCCGGCCACCGCGGAGGATCCGGTGATGCCGTCTGCGGCGCGCCGCCATGCCGCCGGGCTGATGCGGATCAACCACGTCGGCGAGGTCTGCGCCCAGGGCCTGTACTTCGGCCAGGCCGCGGTCGCGCGCGAGGCGGCCACCCGTGCGCACCTGATGGAGGCCGCCCAGGAAGAAACCGACCACCTGGCCTGGTGCGCACAGCGCCTGCGCGAGCTGGACAGCCGCCCCAGCCTGTTCAATCCGCTCTGGTACGCGGGCAGCTATGCGATCGGCGCGCTGGCCGGCCTGCGCGGCGATGGCTGGAACCTGGGCTTCGTGGTCGAAACCGAACGCCAAGTCGAAGCGCATCTGGACGAGCACCTGCACACCCTGCCCGATGCGGACCAGCGCAGCCGGCAGATCATCCAGGTGATGAAGGAGGACGAGGCGCGCCACGCCGATCATGCGCAGCAGGCCGGTGCGCGCCGGCTGCCGCAGCCGATTCCGGCGCTCATGGCGACCGCTTCCCGGGTGATGAAAGCGGTCGCCTACCGGCTCTGACGCTTCGGACGGGGAATGGCGCCCGCGGCCGGGCCAGCCTCGACGACAGGCCCGGCCGACAGGATCACTTCACGGGCGAGGCCAGCTTCAGGCCCACGATGCCGGCCAGGATCAGGCCGATGCAGACCAGCCGCGCCACCGTCGCCGGCTCCTTGAAGATCACCATGCCGAGCAGCGCGGTGCCGACCGCGCCGATGCCGACCCAGATCGCATAGCCGGTCCCCAGCGGGATCGATTTCAGCGCGGTGGCCAGCAGCCAGAAGCTGGCCACCATCGCCACGCCGGTGACCAGGCTCGGCCACAACCGGGTGAAGCCTTCCGAATACTTCAGGCCCACCGCCCACACCACTTCCAGCACACCCGCCAGCACCAGATACACCCACGGCATACATCATCTCCTCGCAGTGAAGATGCCCGGGCCGCACAAACGAAAGCGGCCCGGAACATCGGTTCCGGACCGCCGTCGGTCCTGGTGCGCGGCCTGCGCCGCGGGCGGGTCGTCCCGCCTGTTTTCAGGGTGATGCCAGCGTACGCGGCACCACCCGAACCGCACGTAACCCCGTTACTCGACCAGGTTGCGGCCGTGGAACAGTTCCTCGATCTCGCGCTTGAGCAGCGCCTCGATCCGCATCCGGTCCTTGAACGACAGGTTGCGCGCCTTCTCCTCGAACAGGTAGGTGTCGAGGTCGAACTCCTTCAGGTGCATCTTCGTGTGGAAGATGTTTTCCTGGTAGACGTTCACGTCGATGCTTTCGTAGCGCGACTTGATGTTCTTGGCCAGGAAATCCTGGATCGAATTGATCTTGTGGTCGATGTAGTGCTTCTTGCCCTTGATGTCGCGGGTGAAGCCGCGCACGCGGTAGTCCATCACCACGATGTCGGACTCGAAGCTCTCGATCAGGTAGTTCAGCGCCTTCAGCGGCGAGATGACGCCGCAGGTGGCCACGTCGATGTCCGCACGGAAGGTCGCGATCCCGTTCTGCGGGTGCGTTTCCGGATAGGTGTGGACGGTGATGTGGCTCTTGTCCATGTGCGCGACGACCGCGTCGGAGATGACCTCCTTGCCGGCCTGCTTCTTGTCGATGACCGGCTCTTCGGAGATCAGGATCGTCACCGAGGCACCCTGCGGGTCGTAGTCCTGGCGGGCCACGTTCAGAATGTTGGCGCCGATGATCTGGGCCACGTCGGTCAGGATCTGGGTCAGGCGGTCGGCGTTGTACGCCTCATCGATGTACTCGATGTAGCGCTGGCGCTCGTCTTCCGAGACCGCGTAGCAGACGTCATAGATGTTGAAGCTCAGCGCCTTGGTGAGATTGTTGAAGCCTTGCAGCCTCAGGCGCGGCAGCGGTTTGACCACGGCGGTCATGCCTCTGGGGTGGATGGGAGCGGCGCATTATGGGCCAAATGGGGTGACGGGGGTATGCAAACCGTATGGAAGCGTTTGCGGCGCCGACCCCATGCGGCTACTCTTCCGGCACCTGCCGCGCCCCCGCCCATGACCTCCAGGACTCCTCCCATCGTGTCCCCAGTGCGCTTCGCCAGCAGTCCGCTGACGCTGGATCAGGCCGCCACCGATCGTTTTCTGGCCCACAGCCAGCGTCGGCGCTATCCGAACCGGACCGACGTTTTCCGCCCCGGCGACCCGGCCGGCACCCTGTATTACGTGGTCAACGGCTCGGTCAGCATCATCGCCGAGGAGGAAGACGGCCGCGAGCTGGTGCTGGGCTACTACGGCGCCGGCGAGTTCGTCGGTGAGATGGGCCTGTTCATCGAGTCGGACAGCCGCGAGGTGATCCTGCGTACCCGCAGCGCCTGCGAGCTGGCCGAGATCAGCTACGAGCGACTGCAGCAGCTGCTGCTGGGCGGCCTGTCCGCCGATGCGCCGCGGCTGCTCTACTCGATCGGCATCCAGCTCTCGCGGCGCCTGCTGACCACCAGCCGCAAGGCCAGCCGCCTGGCGTTCCTGGATGTCACCGACCGGATCGTGCGCACCCTGCACGACCTGGCCAAGGAGCCGGAGGCGATGAGCCATCCGCAGGGCACCCAGCTGCGCGTCTCGCGCCAGGAGCTGGCGCGCCTGGTCGGCTGCTCGCGCGAGATGGCCGGTCGCGTGCTCAAGAAGCTCCAGGCGGACGGCCAGCTGCATGCGCGCGGCAAGACCGTGGTGCTGTACGGCACCCGCTGACCGGCGGCGGCGTCCGCGCCGCCCGTTGCCGCGTCACGCCAGGCAAGGGACCGGATGATGGAACTGGGCCCGGACTTCTACTGGTTCGTCCTGATCGGGCTGTGCGCCCAGCTGATCGACGGTGCGCTGGGCATGGCCTACGGCCTGGTGTCCTCGTCCGTCCTGCTGGCGATGGGCCTGCCTCCGGCGCAGGTCAGCGCCAGCATCCACGCCGCCGAGGTCTTCACCACCGGTGCGTCCGGTGCCTCGCACGCGGCGATGGGCAACGTCGACCGCCGCCTCTTCCTGCGCCTGGCCATTCCCGGCGTGATCGGCGGCATCGCCGGCGCGTGGCTGCTGAGCCAGATCCCCGGCGACCTGATCCGTCCCTTCGTCTACGCCTACCTGCTGGGTCTGGCGATCCTGATCCTGCTGCGCGCCAGCGGCCGCATGCGGCCGCGTGGCGAGGTCCGGCGGGTGCCCGTGCTGGGCTTTTTCGCAGGCCTGCTCGATGCCAGTGGCGGTGGCGGCTGGGGACCGCTGGCGACCTCGACCCTGCTCGCCGGCGGCGGCAAGGCGCGGACGGTGATCGGTTCGGTCAATGCGGCCGAGTTCGCGGTCACCCTGGCGGTCTCGCTGACCTTCCTGTTCACGATCGGCATCCAGCATCTGGAAATCGTGCTGGGCCTGCTGGTCGGCGGCGTGCTCGCCGCGCCGCTGGCGGCGCTGCTGGTCAAGCGGGTCCGCGAAACCTGGGTACTGGTGGCCGTCGGCGTGCTGGTGCTGTGCATCAGCGTGTACCAGATCGGACACGCACTGCTGGCGTGATGCGGTGACGCGCGGCGCCAGCCAGGCGCCATGCGCTCAGCCCCTGTGCGGCGGCGCCACCGCATCGCCGGCGCGGTCGACGCAGCCCCAGTTGAGGATCCGCGTCCCTTCCGGCAGCACCTGGCGGAAATGGGCGATGGCCGAGGCCTTGGGGTTGACCACCACCGGCGCCCTGGCCGCCAGCAGTAGCGGCAGGTCGGCGCGGCTGTCCGAATAGGCGATGGCGATGTCGGCGTAGCCGCGCTCGCGCAGCATCCGCATCTTTTCCTCGTTGTGGCAGTGCCGCCGCGCACCGACCGCACCGAAACGCGGGCCGATCAGGCTGCCGATCACCGGCACGTCCTGGTGGGCGACGAAGGACAGGATCGCGCGCGCCAGCTCGGGCGGCGCGCCGGTCGCGACCACCACCCGGTCGCCGGCGGCACGGTGCGCGGCGAATACCTCGAGCGCATGCGGCAGCAGCTTGCGCTCGATCTGCTCGCGGTGCGTGGCCACGTAGCGGTCGATCCACAGGTTGAACTCGCGCGCGCGATGCAGGCCGAAGGTGGCGATCCACACGTAACCGGAGATACCGAAGCGCCGCGTCGGCAGCATCGCCACCAGCGGACCCAGCACCGGCGTGGCCAGCAGCGCCGTCAGCAGCCGCAGCGGGTTGCGCCGGATCAGCCAGGCGAACAGATGGCTGCCGGAGTCGCCGTCGTAGAGCGTGTGGTCGAAGTCGAACACGACCAGCGGCGCGTCCTCGCGCGGCTTCGGGTACGGCGTACTCATGGATCGAAGAACAGCTGACGCAGCGCCTCGCCCGGTTCGGGCGCGCGCATGAAGGTCTCGCCGACCAGGAAGGCGTGCACGCCGGCGGCGCGCATGATCGCCACGTCGGCCGCGCCGAGGATGCCGCTCTCGGTGACCAGCAGGCGGTCACGCGGCACCGCGTCCTTCATCTGCAGGGTCACGTCCAGCGATACCTCGAAGGTGCGCAGGTTGCGGTTGTTGATGCCCACCAGCGGCACCGGCACCTGGATCGCCCGCTCAAGCTCGTCGATGTCGTGCACCTCGACCAGCACGTCCAGGCCCAGCTCCATTGCCAGGCCCGACAGGTCGGCCAGCTGCACGTCGTCCAGCGCGGCCACGATCAGTAGGATGCAGTCGGCGCCGAGCGCACGCGCCTCGTGCACCTGGTACGGATCGATGGTGAAGTCCTTGCGCAGCACCGGCAGCGTGCAGGCATTGCGGGCCTGCTGCAGGTAGGCGTCGCTGCCCTGGAAGAAGTCCTCGTCGGTCAGCACCGACAGGCAGGCCGCGCCGCCGAACTCGTAGCTGACGGCGATCTCGTCCGGGCGGAAATCGGGGCGGATCACGCCCTTGGACGGACTGGCCTTCTTCACCTCGGCGATCACCGCCGGGTCGCCGCTGGCGATCGCGGCCTTCAGCGCCGCGGCGAAACCACGCACCGGCGGCGCGCTGCGCGCACGCGCAACGACCTCGGCCAGCGGCGCGCTGGCGCGGCGGGCGGCGATCTCTTCGGCCTTGCGGGCCAGGATGGTCTGCAGGATGTCGCTCATGAAGTTCCCGTGCTGCGCGCCGGCGCCGGGCCGGTGCACGCATTCTCGCATGTCGTCACCGGCCCTACCGGCCGGCGGATGGCGGTTGGCGGTTCAGCCCGGCAGGCCGCCCGCGGCCAGGGCCTGCGTCGTGGCGACGAAGCCATCCAGGCGCGCACGTGCGGCGCCACTGTCGATCGCCGCGCGTGCGCGCTCCAGGCCCTCGCCGATGTCCGCTGCGACGCCGGCGACATACAGTGCGGCGGCGGCATTGAGCGCGACGATCTCCCGGGCCGGCCCGGTCGCGCCGTCGAGCACGCCCAGCAGCATCGTCCGCGACTCGGCGGCATCGGCGACGCGCAGGTTGCGGCTGGCCGACATCGCGATGCCGAAATCCTCCGGATGCAGCTCGTACTCGCGCACCACGCCATCGCGCAGCTCGCCGACCAGCGTGGCCGCGCCCAGCGACAGCTCGTCCATGCCGTCGCGCCCCCACACCACCAGCGCCCGCTCGGCGCCGAGTTCGTGCAGCACGCGCGCCTGGATGCCGACCAGGTCGGGATGGAACACGCCCATCAGGATGTTCGGCGCGCCGGCCGGATTGGTCAGCGGGCCGAGGATGTTGAAGATCGTGCGCACGCCCATCTCGCGCCGCACCGGTGCGACCACCTTCATCGCCGGATGGTGGATCGGCGCGTACATGAAGCCGATGCCGCTGTGCGCGATCGACGCGGCGACCTGCTCGGGCTGCAGCTCGATCGCCACGCCGAGCGCCTCGAGCACATCGGCGCTGCCCGACTTGGACGACACGCTGCGGTTGCCATGCTTGGCCACGCGCGCACCGGCTGCGGCGGCCACGAACATCGAACAGGTCGAGATGTTGAAGGTATGCGAACCGTCGCCGCCGGTGCCGACGATGTCGACCAGGTGGCTGCGGTCGGCCACCTCGACGGTGCGCGAGAACTCGCGCATCACCGTGGCGGCGCCGGCGATCTCGCCGACGGTTTCCTTCTTGACCCGCAGGCCGGTCAGGATCGCCGCGGTCATCACCGGCGAGACGTCGCCGCGCATCACCTGGCGCATCAGCCCGACCATCTCGTCGTGGAAGATCTCGCGGTGTTCGATCGTGCGCTGCAGCGCTTCCTGGGGGGTGATGGTCATGCGGTGCGGTTCGCGTACGGAAAACACTGCGAGTCTAACCGCTGCGCCCGGCGCGGCGGCTGCCGTTGCCGGCCACGCGGCGGCGGAATGCAGCCAGGTGCCGGCGTCGCCGATGCCACCGCCAGCTCTCCGGGTGCGTCGACGCGGACCGTGACGGCGCAGAAACGCAAACGCCGGCCACGAGGCCGGCGTCGACGTCACCCATGTCCAGCCCGAAGGCCGGCGTGGATCAGTGCTTGAGGTTGCGGCGCAGGCGCTCGAGCGCCTGCAACTGGGCGGTGACCTCGGCCAGGCGCTGCTGCGCCTCGGCGATCTCCATCGCCTCGCCACGCCCGGACAGGGCACGCTCGGCTTCTTCCTTGGCCTTGCGCACCGCGGCCTCGTCGATGTCCTCGGCGCGGATCGCGGTATCGGCCAGCACCGTCACCACCTGCGGCTGCACCTCGAGGATGCCGCCGGAAATGGCGAAGTCCAGGTGGCTGCCGTCAGCCAGCGTCACCACCACCTTGCCCGGCTTCAGGCGGGTGATCAGCGGCGCGTGGCGCGGCGCGATGCCCAGTTCGCCGAGCTCGCCGGTGGCCACGACCAGGGTCGCTTCGCCACGGAAGATCTCCTGCTCGGCACTGACGATGTCGCAACGGATGGTGCTCATGTATCTCTCGCTTCGCTCAGGGCGTGAAGGGTGAAGGGAGCGCCCGCCGGGCGGGCTCAGGAGCGAAGGGGAAGCACGTCGCTTCACCCTTCGCGCCCCTCGCTTCGCGGCTTACGCCTTCTCGGCGATCTTCTTGGCCTTCTCGACGGCTTCGTCGATGGTGCCGACCATGTAGAACGCCTGCTCCGGCAGGTGGTCGAACTCGCCGTCCACGATGCCCTTGAAGCCGCGGATCGTTTCCTTCAGCGACACGTACTTGCCCGGCGAGCCGGTGAACACTTCGGCCACGTGGAAGGGCTGGCTGAAGAAGCGTTCGATCTTGCGCGCGCGCGACACGGCCTGCTTGTCTTCTTCCGACAGCTCATCCATGCCCAGGATCGCGATGATGTCCTTCAGCTCCTTGTACTTCTGCAGGGTCTGCTGGACGCGCTGCGCGGTGCTGTAGTGCTCCTCGCCGATGACCAGCGGGTCCATCTGGCGGCTGGTGGAGTCCAGCGGATCGACCGCCGGGTAGATGCCCAGCGAGGCGATCGAGCGCGACAGGGTCACGGTCGAGTCCAGGTGGGCGAAGGTGGTCGCCGGCGACGGGTCGGTCAGGTCGTCCGCGGGCACGTACACGGCCTGGATCGAGGTGATCGAACCGGTCTTGGTCGAGGTGATGCGCTCCTGCAGGACGCCCATTTCCTCGGCCAGGGTCGGCTGGTAACCCACCGCCGACGGCATGCGGCCCAGCAGCGCGGACACTTCGGTACCGGCCAGGGTGTAGCGGTAGATGTTGTCGACGAAGAACAGCACGTCGCGGCCCTTGCCCGAGGCGTCCTTCTCGTCGCGGAAGTACTCGGCCATGGTCAGGCCGGTCAGCGCGACGCGCAGGCGGTTGCCCGGCGGCTCGTTCATCTGGCCGTAGACCATCGCCACCTTGGACTCCTTGGGGTTGTCCTTGTTGACGACGCCCGACTCGATCATCTCGTGATAGAAGTCGTTGCCTTCGCGGGTACGCTCACCGACGCCGGCGAACACCGACAGACCCGAGTGCGCCTTGGCGATGTTGTTGATGAGCTCCATCATGTTGACGGTCTTGCCCACGCCGGCGCCTCCGAACAGGCCGACCTTGCCGCCCTTGGCGAACGGGCACATCAGGTCGATGACCTTGATGCCGGTTTCGAGCAGCTCGGTGGCCGAGGCCTGCTCGTCGAAGCTCGGGGCCTCGCGGTGGATTTCCCAGGTGGTGTCGGCTTCGACCGCACCGGCCTCGTCGATCGGCGTGCCCAGCACGTCCATGATGCGACCCAGCGTGCCGGTGCCGACCGGCACGGCGATGCCGCGGCCGGTGTTGGTGGCGACCAGGTTGCGCTTCAGCCCGTCGGTGGAGCCCAGCGCGATCGCGCGGACCACGCCGTCGCCGAGCTGCTGCTGCACTTCCAGGGTGATGGCCGTTCCCTCGACCTTCAGCGCGTCGTAGACCTTCGGTACTTCACCGCGCGGGAACTCGACGTCGACGACCGCGCCGATGATCTGGACGATCTTGCCTTGGTGGTTGGTGGCGTTCATGTCGCTACTCGTTTGTCCAAAAGTGTCGGATGCTCTGGAAAGCCGCGCGGCTTTCCAGAGCCCCCGGGGAAGGACCGCCCGCGACGGATCGCGGGCGGTCCGGCTCAGCGGCTTACTCGCACTTGAGCATGGCCGCGGTCTGGCCGAACTGGTCGTTGGCCGACTTGCAGGCCGTCTCCAGTGCCGCCTTGTCGGTGATCGACTCCCACTGCGTGCGGGTCTGGTCGACGCCCTGCTGGAACGCGGCCGCCGAAGCGTCGCCGCCCGACTTGGCGAAGCAGGCCTTGGCGCGGGTCAGGTAATCCTCGCACGCCTGCGGCATGCCGGTGCCGACCGGAGCGGCGGCGGCAGCTGCGTCTGCAGCCGGCTCGGTCACCGGAGCGGGCGCGGCCGAAGCGGGCGCAGCGTCGGCCGACGCCGGAGCAGCGGCTTCGTCCTTGGCGCAGGCGCCGAGCAGCAGGGCCAGCGAGGCGGCGATCAGGAGCTTGTTCATCTGGTTCATTCCTTTGGTGTGGATGAGGCGTTCAGCGTTCAGGCAGTCGATACATCGTTCCGCAAGCGGCGCCGACTGCAGGCGTCGCCTCCCCCTGATGGTGCGTCAGACCGCCGCTGCGCCGCCGACGATCTCCGAGATTTCCTGGGTGATCGCGGCCTGGCGGGCCTTGTTGTAGACCAGCTGCAGCGTGCCGATCATCTTGCTCGCGTTGTCGCTGGCGGCCTTCATGGCCACCATGCGCGCGGCGTGCTCGGACGCCACGTTCTCGAGCACGGCCTGGTAGACCAGCGACTCGATGTAACGGGTGATCACGTGCTCCAGCACGGTGCCGGCATCCGGCTCGTACAGGTAGTCCCAGTCGTGCTGCGGCACGTCGGTCTGCGCCGGCGGCAGCGGCAGCAGCTGATCGAACGTCGCCTTCTGGGTCATCGTGTTGAGGAAGTGGTTGTACACCACGAACACGCGGTCGACCTTGCCCTCGGTGTAGGCGTCGAGCATCACCTTGATCACGCCGATCAGCTGGTCCAGGTGCGGGATGTCGCCCAGATGGGTGACGCTGCCGACCATGTTGACCTTGATCCGGCGGAAGAAGGTCGATGCCTTCTGGCCGATCGTGACCATGTCGACTTCCACGCCCTTTCCGTTCAGCTCGCGGATCTCGCCGAGCACCTTGCGGAACAGGTTGTTGTTCAGGCCACCGGCCAGGCCACGGTCGGACGAGACCACGATGTAGCCGACCCGCTTGACCTGCTCGCGCTCGACCAGGAACGGGTGCTGGTAGTCGGTGCTGGCCTGCGCCAGGTGACCGATGACCTGCTTCATCGCCTGCGCGTACGGACGCGAGGTGCGCATCCGGTCCTGCGCCTTGCGGATCTTGGAGGCCGAGACCATCTCGAGCGCGCGCGTCACCTTGCGGGTGTTCTGCACGCTCTTGATCTTGGTTTTGATTTCGCGTCCGCCTGCCATTGACTCGCTCGCTCTGCTCGCTGTGAAGGGTAAAGGGTGAAGGGGGCGCCGTTGTGCGGCTCGAGGGTGAAGCCGCGTCGCGTCTCCGCGTCGCCCTTCACCCCCTGCCCTTGACCGCTGTTACCAGCTGCCGGTGGCCTTGAAATCGCTGATGCCCTGCTTGAAGGCGGCCTCGATCTCGTTGTCCCACGCACCGGTGGCGTTGATCTTCTCGACCAGCGCGCCCTGGGTGTTGGCGAAGTGGGCGTGCAGGCCGGCTTCGGCGGCCAGCAGCTTGGCTACCGGCACGTCGTCGAGGTAACC
Organism: Xanthomonas sp. XNM01; assembly: GCF_014851915.1. Lineage (GTDB taxonomy): Bacteria > Pseudomonadota > Gammaproteobacteria > Xanthomonadales > Xanthomonadaceae > Pseudoxanthomonas. The sequence goes on along the minus strand of NZ_JACVAP010000004.1, from coordinate 426,070 downwards.
CTCGTTGACGGCGTAGATCGTCAGCGCCTGGTCGGCGATGGACATCGGCGCGTACTGCTTCTGCTTCATCAGCTCGGTGACGCGCTGACCGCGCTCCAGCTGCTTGCGGGTGGCTTCGTCCAGGTCCGACGCGAACTGCGCGAACGCTGCCAGCTCGCGGTACTGGGCCAGCGAGATGCGGATGCCGCCCGACAGCTTCTTGATGATCTTGGTCTGGGCCGAGCCACCGACGCGCGACACCGAGATGCCGGCGTTCACGGCCGGGCGGATGCCGGCGTTGAACAGGTCGGTTTCCAGGAAGATCTGGCCGTCGGTGATCGAGATCACGTTGGTCGGCACGAACGCGGACACGTCGCCGGCCTGGGTCTCGATGATCGGCAGCGCGGTCAGCGAACCGGTCTTGCCGGTGACCTTGCCTTCGGTGAACTTCTCGACGTACTCCTCGGACACGCGGGCGGCGCGCTCGAGCAGACGGGAGTGCAGGTAGAACACGTCGCCCGGATAGGCTTCGCGGCCCGGCGGACGCTTCAGCAGCAGCGAGATCTGGCGGTAGGCGACGGCCTGCTTGGACAGATCGTCGTACACGATCAGCGCGTCCTCGCCGCGGTCCATGAAGTACTCGCCCATGGTGCAGCCCGAGTAGGCGCTGATGTACTGCATCGCGGCCGACTCGGAGGCGGTGGCGGCCACGACGATGGTGTGGGCCAGCGCGCCGTTCTCTTCCAGCTTGCGCACGATGTTGGCGATGGTCGAGGCCTTCTGGCCGATCGCCACGTACACGCACTTGATGCCGGTGCCCTTCTGGTTGATCACCGCGTCGATCGCCATCGCGGTCTTGCCGGTCTGGCGGTCGCCGATGATCAGCTCGCGCTGGCCACGGCCGATCGGGATCATCGCGTCGACCGACTTGTAACCGGTCTGCACCGGCTGGTCGACCGACTTGCGCCAGATCACGCCCGGAGCGACGCGCTCGACCGGCGCGGTCAGCTGCGCGGTGATCGGACCCTTGCCGTCGATCGGCTCGCCCAGCGCGTTGACCACGCGGCCGAGCATTTCCGGACCGACCGGCACTTCCAGGATGCGACCGGTGGTCTTGGCCACGTCGCCTTCGCGCAGGTGCTCGTAGTCGCCCAGGACCACGGCGCCGACCGAGTCGCGCTCCAGGTTCAGGGCCAGCGCGAAGGTGTTGTTCGGCAGTTCGATCATTTCGCCCTGCATCACGTCGGCCAGGCCGAAGATGCGCACGATGCCGTCGGACACGCTGGTCACGGTGCCTTCGTTGCGGGACTCGGCCGACAGCTTGACCTGCTCGATGCGGGTCTTGATCAGGTCGCTGATTTCGGAGGGATTGAGCGTGGTAGCCATGTTGGTTTCCTTGGTGTCGCGCGCGCCGGACGAAGGGTTCGGGTTGACGACCTGAAAAGTGAACTGTCTGCTTGCGGCGACCGGTCAGCCCGCCAGCGCGGTCTGCAGGCGCGCGAGCTTGCCCTTGAGCGAGCCGTCGATCACGACGTCGCCGGCATCGATCACGGCGCCACCGATCAGCTCGGCGTCGACCGCGGATTCGAGCTCGACCTCGCGGCCGAACCGGCGCTTGAGCGCGGCGCGCAGCGACTCCAGGTCGGCGCCGGACAGGGCGACGGCCGAAGTGACGCGGGCACGCACCACGTGGTTCTCCTCGGCGCGCAGCTGCTCGAACAGCGCGGCCACGTCCACCAGCAGCGGCAGACGGCCGGCCTCGGCCAGCAGGCCCAGGAAGCGGGTGAACGCTTCATCGGCGCCGGTCGGGGCGAGCAGGGACACGGCCTGCGCGTCGGTCAGCGAAGGATTGAGCAGCAGGCCGGACACGCGCGGGTCGGCGGCGACCTGCGCGGAGAAGGCCAGGGCCTCCGACCACGCCGGCAGGCGACCGGTATCGCGCGCGGCCGCGAACGCGGCACGGGCGTAGGGACGGGCGAGCGTGAGGGCCTGGCTCATGTCAGATCTCGGCCGCCAGCTGGTCCAGCAGCGCCTTGTGCGCGTTCGCGTCGATCTCGCGGTGCAGCAGCTTCTCGGCGCCGCTGACGGCCAGCACCGACACCTGACGGCGCAGGTCCTCGCGGGCGCGGTTGGCCGACGCGTCGATCTCGGCCTGGGCCAGCGCCTTCTGGCGGTTGGCTTCGGCGATGGCTTCGTCGCGTGCGGCATCGACGATCTGGTTGGCGCGTGCGTGGGCCTGGTCGATGATCTCGTTGGCCTTGCCGCGCGCTTCCTTCAGCAGATCGTTGACCTTGTCCTGGGCCGTGGCCAGGTCCTTCTGGCTGCGGTCTGCAGCGGCCAGACCTTCAGCGATCTTCTGCTGGCGCTCCTCGATGGCCTTGAGCAGCGGCGGCCAGATCTTGGTGGCGATCAGCCAGATCAGCGCGGCGAAGGCCAGCGCCTGGGCGAAAAGGGTCAGATTGAGGTTCATTGGTGCGCTCTGCCTGTGCTCGGGAGGCCGCCGGCGCGTACGCCGGCAGACGTCCTACATGCTGTCGCCGGCACCGCTGGCGCGGACCGACGACAGACCCGACGGAACCGGAGTTCCGACAGTTACGGGGCCAGACCGCCGACCAGGAACGGGCTGGCGAAGGCGAACAGCAGGCCGACGGCGACCGAGATGATGAACGCGGCGTCGATCAGGCCGGCGGTGATGAACATGCGGACCTGCAGGACCGGGATCAGCTCCGGCTGGCGCGCGGCCGACTCCAGGAACTTGCCGGCCATGATGGCCAGACCCAGGCCGGCGCCCAGCGCGGCCAGGCCGATCATGATGCCGATGGCCAGAACGGTCGAAGCCTGGACGGAAGCGAGAGCGGTCAGTGCGGTTTCCATGATTTTCTCCGGAGCGGATTGCTAAGGGTTGGTGCGAAGGGTGAGGGAAAACGAAGGGTGAAGCGAATCAGTGGCTGTCTTCGGACAGGCTGAGGTACACGATCGACAGCATCATGAAGATGAACGCCTGCAGCGGGATCACCAGCAGGTGGAAGATCATCCAGCCGAAGCCGAAGGCCGCACCGGCGAACATGCCGGCGATGCCGGCGCCGCCGAGCACCCAGATCAGCAGGAACACGATTTCGCCGCCGAACATGTTGCCGAACAGTCGCATCGCCAGCGAGATCGGCTTGCTCAGCCACTCGACGATGTTGAGGATCAGGTTGAACGGCATCATCCACTTGCCGAACGGCGCGGTCAGGAACTCGTGGGTGAAGCCACCCAGGCCCTTGGAACGCAGCGCGAAGAACAGCATCAGGAAGAACACGCTGAACGACATGCCCAGGGTGGCATTGACGTCGGCGGTCGGCACCGGCTTCCAGTAGGGCACGCCGAGCAGCTCGAGCGGCTTGGCGATGAAATCCGCCGGCACCATCTTCAGCAGGTTCATCAGCAGGATCCAGAAGAACAGGGTGATCGCGATCGGCGTCACCAGCTTGCTGGTCCCGTGGTAGGTGTCGCGCGCCTGCCGGTCGACGAACTCCAGGCAGATCTCGACGAAGGCTTGCCACTTGCCCGGCACGCCCGCGGTGGCCTTGCGCGTGGCCAGCCAGAACAGGAACACCATGAACAGGCCCATCAGCACCGAAGTGATCAGGGTGTCCACGTGCAGCGTCATGAAGCTGCCCTCGCCGACCGAACCGGTCAGGTTGTGCAGGTGATGCTGGATGTAGCTGGTAGGGGTCAGTTCCGCCTCGCCCGCCATAGGTCCCGGTTCCTGTAGTCGATCTTATCGGCTGGCCAGGGCCAGCATCTGTGCAACGAGTGCGACCGCCGCCGCGATCAGCATCGGCAGCGGGGGCAGGCCCCATGCCACGACACCGAGCGCCATCACGCCGATCACCACCATCCATTTCACCGCCATGCCGGCCAGCAGGCGCGTCACCGCGAGCCCGGCACTGCCGACACCCCCACCCAGCGCGACACGCGCCGCCAGCCAGATCGCCAGCGTCACCGCACCGCCACCGACCAGCGCCGCCGCCGACCAGCGCAGACCCGCCGTCAGGCAGAGCAGCGCGACCAGCAGTGTCGCCACGACCTGCCAGGCAATCGCACGCCCGGCTTGTCGCCGGCCAGCGGCAACGGAGTTCAGCACGTGACGGTACCTTGCAGGTAAGCGGATGCGAGGCTGCACGCAGGTGCGCCTCACCGAGCCGCAAAATTATAGCAGGGGGACATTTGGAGGGACAACCGCCGAAGGTCGGCGTCCGCAGCGCGGAACTCGCTGGCCCGGGCGTGGTCCCATCAGGGCGCAGGCGGCTTCCTCGTCGGTCCGTCGCGCCAGCCCCGGTCCGCCGGGGCTTTCTCGTTTCGTGCGCCAGCGCACGCTATCGGCCTGTGCGAACACCTTTTTCACGAAGCGTCGATCAGCGCATCACGGGCCGTGGACTGGAGGGATCGGAGAGTGGCGCCCTGACCCACCTGAGAGACCTTCTCGATGCGACGCCCTCTGCTCCTCCTGTCCACCGCCTCCCTGCTGCTCGCCGCCGGTGCCGCCGCCGCCCAGGAGAATGCGGACCGCTTCACTCTGCGCCTCGGCGCGATGAACGCCGACGCCAGCACCACCTTCAGCGCGCGCACCGAGTTCATGGGTGAGCCCTACGAGTTCTCCGAGAACTTCGACTTCGGCAGCGACGAGATCGTGCCGCGCATCGATGGCGTGTTCCGTCTGAGCGAACGCCAGCGGCTGGTGTTCGACTACTTCAACTACAACAAGGACCGTCGCGAAGAACTGGGCAGCGACGTCTCCTACGACGACATCACCATCCCCGCCGGCAGCTTCGCCAAGGCGGAGATGAAGTTCGAACTGGCCAGCCTGCTGTACGACTACTCCGTGGTGAACACCGAGTCGGTGAGCGTGGGTCTGCAGATCGGCGCCGAGTGGGCGCGCGTCAAGGGCAGCGTGTACGCCGAGGCCGGCACCGACACCTGGCGCGACAGCGCCAGCGAGAACGGCTACGCCCCGGTGGTAGGCCTGCGCCTGACCGCGACGCCGAACGACAAGTGGCTGTTCAACCTGCAGGGCCAGTACCTGGATGCGGGCTGGGGCGATTTCGGCGACTACGACGGCAGCATCAGCCGCGCCAACGCGATCGCCGAGTACCGCTTCACCGACAACTTCGGCCTGTTCGGCGGCTACGAGTGGTACCGGCTGGACGTCAAGCACATGGGCGGCGACGGCATCGTCGGCTGGGACCAGCGCTTCCGTGGTCCGGTCGTCGGTGTGACCCTGGCGTTCTGACACGCGCCCGGACCGTCGCGGCAGCGCGGCGTCCTTCGCGAAACCCCAAGGCCACAGGCCTTGGGGTTTTCCTTTTTGGGTGGCCTGTCGCCGCTGCCGGTGCGGCATGCGCGCCGGCCGGCCCCTGCCTCCGGGATTGCTCTGCTCTCCCCGCGCAGGCAGCGCAGCGCCCGCTGGCGTGCGGATGCCAAGGCGGGATGCGGGATGCGGGATGCGGGATGCGGGATGCTCCCATCGACCACGCGCTCCTTCAAGGCGCCGGGATCCCGCAGACCGCCCGGAACTCCTCTTCCACGTATCCGCTGCGGAAGCAGTGGTGTACGCACGCATCGCCGCACTCCGGCGCTTCGAAGCACACTGCTCCGTTCAGCACCCGCCGCACACGACCGATGGGACAGCGCGCGGAGCGCGACCGCCTGGATTCCCGACCTGGAGAAACGCGGCAGTGCGGCGTCCTGTCGCGCCCATGAGTGCATGAGCGCACCGCGCGGCTGGGCTGCATGACGCCACGACCACGTGCGCCGGGCGCACATGAAAGGCAACGGACGCCGCACACCATGTCGCTGCAAGCCGAAGCCGCGGCGTATCCCACGTCCGCGTCCGCTGCGCGGAGGTGGATTCCGCTCGCTGTGATCCGGCGCGGCGCCCGACCGGTCTGACACGGAGGCCGCCTGGCGCAGCGCGCGTGGGCCGATGGCGGCTCCAGCCATGGCCGGACCGCCGCACATGGCGTTGCAGCCGGCGTGACGCTGACGCTGCTCACCGCACCGGCGCAGCAACCTTCGCCACGCCGGAAAGCGGAAACCCCGGCCTGCGCCGGGGTTTCCTTGAAGCATCGATGCTGCGATCCGGCTTACTTCTTCTTCGGGATGTACAGATCGGTGATGGTGCCGTCGTAGACCTCGGCGGCCATCGCCACCGACTCGCTCAGCGTCGGATGCGCATGGATCGTGTGGCCGATGTCTTCGGCTTCCGCGCCCATCTCGATCGCCAGGCCGATCTCGGCCAGCAGATCGCCGGCATGCACGCCGACGATGGCGCCGCCGATCACGCGGTGCGTCTCCTCGTCGAAGATCAGCTTGGTGAAGCCCTCGGTGCGGCCGATGCCGATCGCGCGGCCGCTGGCGGCCCACGGGAACTTGGCCACACCGACCTTCAGGCCCTTGGCCTTGGCCTCGGTCTCGGTCACGCCGACCCACGCGATTTCCGGGTTGGTGTAGGCCACCGACGGGATCACCCGTGCCACCCACTCCTTCTTCTCGCCGTGGGCCACTTCGGCTGCCAGCTTGCCCTCGTGCGTGGCCTTGTGGGCCAGCATCGGGTTACCGACGATGTCGCCGATGGCGAAGATGTGCGGCACGTTGGTGCGCATCTGCCGGTCGACCGGAATGAAGCCGCGCTCGCTGACCTGCACACCCGCCTTCTCGGCATCGATCTTCCTGCCGTTCGGCGAACGTCCCACGGCCACCAGCACGCGATCCCACACGCCGCTTTCCAGCGCCGGCTTCTCGCCCTCGGTGGCCGACTCGAAGCCGACGGTGATGCCCTTCTTGTCGGCCGAAACCTTGGCGGCCTTGGTCTTCAGGTGGACTTCGATGCCCTGCTTCTTCAGACGGTCGGCCAGCGGCTTGACCAGGTCCTTGTCGGCGCCCGGCATCAGCTGGTCCATGAACTCGACCACGGTGACCTGGCTGCCCAGCGCGGCATACACGGTAGCCATTTCCAGGCCGATGATGCCGCCGCCGACGACCAGCAGCTTCTTCGGCACCTCAGCCAGTTCCAGCGCATCGGTCGAATCCATGATGCGCTTGTCGTCCCACGGGAAGTTCGGCAGCTTCACCGCCTGCGAACCTGCGGCGATGATGCACTGCTCGAAGCGCAGCAGCTGGGTCTTGCCGTCGTCGCCGGCGATCTCCAGCTCGTTCGGCGACACGAACTTCGCCACGCCGGTGACCGTGCGCACCTTGCGCTGCTTGGCCATGCCGGCAAGGCCCTTGGTCAGCTGGCCGACGACCTTTTCCTTGTACTCGCGCAGCTTGTCCAGGGTGATCTTCGGCTTGCCGAAGTCCACGCCGAAATCGCCAGCGTGGGCGACCTCGTCGATCACCGCCGCGGCGTGCAGCAACGCCTTGGACGGGATGCAGCCGACGTTGAGGCAGACGCCGCCGAGGCTGGCGTAACGCTCGACCAGCACCGTGTCCATGCCCAGATCGGCCGAACGGAACGCCGCGGTGTAGCCACCAGGGCCTGCGCCCAGCACGACCACGCGGCATTCGATGTCGGCCGGCTTGCCGGTGCCCAGCGCGGGCTTCGGTGCCGGCGGCTCGGCCGGGGCGCGGTGCGACGGCGCGACCGGCGGCTTGCTGGCCGGTGCGGCGGCGGCAGGCGCGGCAGCGCCCTCGGCGGCCAGCACCACGACCACGGCACCCTGCGACAGCGTGTCGCCGAGCTTGACCTTGATTTCCTTGACCACGCCAGCCGCCGTGGACGGCACTTCCAGCGTCGCCTTGTCCGATTCCAGCGTGACCAGGCCCTGGTCCTTGACCACGGTGTCACCGACCGCGACCAGGATCTCGATCACCGGCACGTCGCTGTAGTCGCCGATGTCCGGGACCTGGACCTCGACCACGCCACCGGAAGCCGCGGGGGCCGCCGGCGCGGCAGCGGCCGGAGCCGCCTGCACGGGTGCGGCAGCCTGCGCCGGAGCGGCGGCCGGTGCCGGGGCTGCAGGTGCGGCGGCCGGTGCGGACGCCGCGGCGTCCTCGCCTTCCAGCACCACGACCACGGCGCCTTCCGACAGCGTGTCGCCGAGCTTGACCTTGATTTCCTTGACCACGCCGGCAGCCGTGGACGGCACTTCCAGCGTCGCCTTGTCCGATTCCAGCGTGACCAGACCCTGGTCCTTGGCCACGGTGTCGCCGACCGCGACCAGGATCTCGATCACCGGCACGTCGCTGTAGTCGCCGATGTCGGGGACCTTGATTTCGATGTTCGCCATGATTCGTGCCCTCCGGTTACAGCAGCACGCGGCGCATGTCGGCCAGCACCTGCGCCAGATACGTGGTGAAACGGGCCGCGGCGGCGCCGTCGATCACGCGGTGGTCGTAGCTCAGCGACAGCGGCAGGGTCAGGCGCGGCGCGAACTGCTTGCCGTCCCACACAGGCTGCGTGCTGGACTTGGACACGCCCAGGATCGCCACTTCCGGCGCATTGATGATCGGGGTGAACGCGGTGCCGCCGATGCCGCCCAGCGAGCTGATCGAGAAGCAGCCGCCGGTCATGTCGGCCGGGCCGAGCTTGCCGTCGCGGGCCTTCTTGGCCAGATCGCCCATTTCCTGCGCGATCTGCAGCACGCCCTTCTTGTCGACATCACGCACCACGGGCACGACCAGGCCGTTCGGGGTGTCGGCGGCGAAGCCGATGTTGATGTACTTCTTCAGCGTCAGGTTCTCGCCGCTGGCGTCGAGCGAGGCGTTGAAGTCCGGGAACTGCTTCAGCGCGGCGGCGCTGGCCTTGATCAGGAACGCGAGCATGGTCAGCTTGACGCCGGACTTGCTCTTCTCCTGCTCCTTGTTCAGCGCCACGCGCAGCGCTTCCAGGTCGGTGATGTCGGCCTGGTCGAACTGGGTGACGTGCGGGATCATCGCCCAGTTGCGGGCGAGGTTGGCACCGGAGATCTTCTTGATCCGCGACAGCGGCTGGGTCTCGGTCTCGCCGAACTTGCTGAAGTCGACCTTCGGCCACGGCAGCAGGTTGAGGCCATTGCCGCCACCGGCCGGCGCGGCACCGGCCGACGCCTGCACGCCGCCACTGAGCGCGGCCTTGACGAAGCGCTGCACGTCTTCCTTGTCGATGCGGCCGCCGCGGGCGCTGCCGGTGACCTGCGACAGATCCACGCCGAGCTCGCGCGCGAACACGCGCACCGCAGGGCTGGCATAGGGCACGTTCTGCGGCAGCACGCTGTCGGCGTTGAACTCGACCGGCGGGGTGCGGGTGGCACCGGCCGACGGGGCCGTCGCCTGGACCTGCGCGATCTCGCGCTGGGCCAGCTTGTCCGGGGTGGCGGCGACCGGCGCCGGCTCGACCCAGGTCGCGGTTTCGGCGGCCTTGACCGGCTCGGCCGGCCTGGACGCTTCGGCCTTCGGCGCCTCGGCCTTGGCGGCCGGGGCGTCGTCGCCGGCGGCTTCGATGATCGCGACCAGGCCGCCTTCGGACAGGGTGTCGCCGAGCTTGACCTTCAGTTCCTTGATCACGCCGCCGAACGGCGCGGGGACTTCCAGCGTGGCCTTGTCCGACTCCAGGGTCACCAGACCCTGATCCTTGGCGACGGTGTCGCCGACGGCGACGAGGACTTCGATGACGGGGACGTCGCTGTAGTCCCCGATATCGGGAACGCGCGCTTCCTTGAGTTCGGCCATTGCCAAGGCTCCGGATCTAATGCGTGGGGAAACTCCTATTGTGTCCATCCGCGCCCCCCCCGCCAACCTCTGCGATGCATGTCCGCACCATTCGGCGCCGGATGTCCTGCGACAAGTTGCTGCGGATACCGTTTTGCCGGCGAGATCGGCGACGATGTCCCATGGACACGGCCGGCGCCAGACCGCAGTCGCCGGCCTGCCGGTCAGCGCTGCAGATGCGCGCGCAGCACCGACCAGGCGTCGAACAGGCGCTCGGCGTCGAACGCCGCGTTGGCCGGGCTGGTCGAGGGCAGGCCCAGCAGCATTTTCCCGTCCGCTGCGGCCGCCAGCGCCGGATCGCGGCGGGCGCCGCGTTCGAACTCGGCCGCCGCCTTGGCGCCATTGAAGGCGATCGCGCGCAGCGCGGGCAGGCGTCGCAGCTGCTGCGTCAGCGGGTTGACCTGCGCGTCCCGGATCGCGCTGTCCAGGCTGCCGGCCCGCGCACAGCGCCCGATCACATCCCACAGGCCCACACCCGCCGCCTGCAGCGCGGCGAGCCGCGCCGGGTACTCCAGGGCAGGGTCGACGCCACACAGCCGACCGAACAATGGCCAGAAGCGGTTGCGCGGATGAGCGTAGTAGCGGCCGGCAGCGAGCGAGGCCGCGCCCGGCATCGAACCCAGGACCAGCACCCGGCAGTCGTCGGCGATGTGGGGCGGCAGCCCCTGCAGCGTGGCGTCATCCATCCGCGGCGTTCTACCACGGTGCCGCCACCGATCCACGCGGATTCATGCGGCCTGCACTGCATGGCGTTCACGCCACGTTGAGTTCGTTGAACAGGCGTGCGGGCGCAATGCCGCGTCGCTGCTGCGCCTTCGGAAAGTTCCCTGAATGCCTGCGCGGCACGCACACCGCGAGCATGGAGCGATTCATCCAGCGCGGACCAGCATGGCCGCGCCCACTCCCCGATGGGCGTAAAAAAACGAGAACAGGAGATACCCCATGCGTTCGATCCGAATCCTGAGTCTGGCCCTGGTTCCGGCGCTGTTCGCCGCCGCTCCCGCGTTCGCGCAGGACGGCACCGATACCGCCTCCGGCAAGCGCTTCGCCGTGGTCGGCGGCATCGCCCACATGAAGCCCGACGATCCGGCCAGCGGCCTGAAGGTCGATGGTGGTCCGGCGCCGACCCTGAGCGCCAGCTGGTACGCCAACGACAACGTCGCGGTGGAGCTGTGGGGCGCGGTCGACAAGTTCGATCACCGCGTGCGCAGCACCAGCACCGGCAAGATCGGTACCGTCGAGCAGCAGCCGATCGCGCTGAGCGCGCAGTACCACTTCGGCCAGGCCGACAACACCTTCCGCCCGTTCGTGGGCCTGGGCTACTACGAGTCCAACTTCAGCAACGAGCGGCTGGACGTGGCCACCATCGGCGGCGCGCCGCTGGGCGTGGAAACCGCCAAGGGTGCGATCGGCACCGTCGGCGTCGACATGAACATCAACTCGACCTGGTTCGCCCGTGCCGATGCGCGGTACATGCACTCGCGTCCGGAGACCACCGTCGGCGGCGAGCGTACCGGCAGCGAGCTCAAGCTCGATCCGTGGACCGTCGGCATCGGCCTGGGCGCACGCTTCTGATCCAGCCGTCTGCCGGCAGAACGAAGAACGGGCCCTTGCGGCCCGTTTTTCTTTGCCTGCCAGCGATGTAGCGGCGCCGCTCAGAAGGCCGGCAACACCGCGCCAGCGTACTGCTGCTCGATGAAGGCCTTCACCTGCGGGCCGGTCAACGCCGCGGCCAGCTTCTGCACGCGCGGGTCGTCCTTGTTGTCGGCGCGCGAGACCAGGAAGTTCACGTACGGCGAGTCGCTGCTCTCGATCGCCAGCGCGTCCTTCACCGGGTTCAGGCCGGCATCGAGCGCGTAGTTGGTGTTGATCAGGGCCAGATCGACCTGGTCGAGCACGCGCGGCAGCATCGCCGCATCCAGCTCGCGGAACTTCAGCTGCTTCGGGTTGGCGGTGATGTCGCGCAGGGTCGACAGCGCGTTGGTCGGGTCGGCCAGCCGGATCACGCCGGCGGTGTGCAGCAGGATCAGCGCGCGGCTGTTGTTGCTCGGATCGTTCGGGATCACCACGTCGGCCCCGTCCGGCAGCGCCTCGAGCGAGGCGAACCGGCGCGAATAGGCGCCGAACGGCTCGATGTGCACGCCGGTCACGGTGACCAGCGAGGTCTTGCGGTCGCGGTTGTAGGCGTCCAGGTAGGGCTCGGTCTGGAAGTAGTTGACGTCGATCAGCTTCTGCGCGACCTGGTCGTTGGGCTGCACGTAGTCGTTGAACACGCGCACGTCGAGCTGCACGCCCTGCTCGGCGAGGATCGGCTTGACCACCTCGAGGATCTCGGCGTGCGGCACCGCGGTGGCGGCCACGCTCAGGCGTTGCCCATCGGCATCCGAACCGGCGCCGCCGCAGGCGGACAGGGCGAGCGCGGCGGTGCCGGCGAGGAGGAAGCGGATCAGGGTCATCGGGGGGATCGTCCTGTTCGGTGGAAGGAAGGTGGCGGCGTACGCCGGCTCAGCGCCGGCTGTAGTGCGCGACCAGGCGGTCGCCGAGCATCTGCAGGATCTGCACCAGCACCAGCAGCAGGACCACGGTGACCAGGGCCACGTCGGTGTGCGAGCGCAGGTAGCCGTCGCGGTAGGCCAGGTCACCGAGGCCGCCGGAGCCGATCGCACCGCCCATCGCGGTGAAGCCGATCAGCGCGATCGTGGTGACCGTGGCGCCGGCGATCAGGCCGGGACGCGCCTCGGGCAGCAGCACCCGCCAGACCAGCTGCCAGGTGGTGGTGCCCATCGCCAGGCTGGCCTCGACCACGCCGCGGTCGACCTCGCGCAGCGCGGTCTCGACCAGGCGCGCGTAGAACGGCGCGGCGCCGACCACCAGCGGCAGGATCGCGCCGCGCACGCCCAGCGAGGTGCCCATCACCCACAGCGTCAGCGGGATCATCGCGATCATCAGGATGATGAAGGGCACCGAGCGCAGCAGGTTCACCACCACCGCCAGCACGCCGTAGACGCCCCGGTGCGGATGCAGCCGGCCAGGACCGGTGAGGAACAGCAGCACGCCCAGCGGCAGGCCGATCAGCAGGGTCAGCGGCAGCGAGCCGCCGAGCATCAGCAGGGTGTCGATGCTGGCGCCTCCGATCTCCTGCCACTTGCCGGCGTCGAGATGGCGGAAGAAGCCGGCGGCCGCGGCGATCGGGCTGTGGCTCATTGCAGCGTCTCCACGTGCACGCCGGCGGCGACGAAGGCGGCCTGGGCGGCATCGGCGTTGCCACCGACCAGCGACACCGTCAGCTGGCCGTACGGTGTGTCGCGGATCCGGTCGATGCGGCCGGACAGGATGTTGTAGTCGACCCCGGTCTCGCGCGCGATCCGGCCCAGCAGCGGCTGATAGGTGTCGGTGCCGAGGAAGGTCAGCTTCAGGATGCGCCCGCCGACCGCGGCGAAGTCGCGGTGCAGCACGCCCTCGTCCACATGCTCGGCCTCGGACACGAAGCGGCGCGTGGTCGGGTGCTTCGGGTGCAGGAAGACCTCGGTCACCGGGCCGCTCTCGACCAGGTGGCCGGTATCGAGCACCGCGACCCGGTCGCAAACGCGGCGGATCACGTCCATCTCGTGGGTGATCAGCACGATGGTCAGGCCCAGCTCCCGGTTGATCCGCGCCAGCAGCGCCAGCACCGAGGCGGTGGTCTGCGGATCGAGCGCGCTGGTGGCCTCGTCGCACAGCAGGATCTTCGGCCGCGTCGCCAGCGCGCGGGCGATGCCGACCCGCTGCTTCTGCCCGCCCGACAGCTGCGCCGGGTATTTGTCCGCGTGCGCCTGCAGGCCGACGGTGTCCAGCAGCTCGGCCACGCGCGCGGCGATCTCGGCCTTCGGCGTGCCGGCCAGTTCCAGCGGGAAGGCCACGTTGCCGGCCACGGTCCGCGAGGACAGCAGGTTGAAGTGCTGGAAGATCATCCCGATCCGCCGGCGCAGCGTGCGCAGGCCGGCGCCATCCAGCGCGGTGACTTCGGTGCCGTCCACGTGCAGATGCCCGCCGCTGGGCTCCTCGAGCCGGTTGATCAGGCGGATCAGGGTGGACTTGCCGGCACCGGAATGGCCGATGATGCCGAACACCTCGCCCGCCTCGACCCGCAGGTCGAGCGGCTGCAGTGCGGCCACCTGGCGGCCACCGACGGCATAGGATTTGTGGACCTGCTGAAACTCGATCACCGCGGGGTGGCCGGCTGCGTCATGGGGGGCGTGAAGCCTAGCAGGTGGGCCCGGGCACTGCCCGCCCCGCCTGGCTGCACCTTATTCCGTCTTGTTCTAAGTCAACCACGGGCGATGTTCAGGAGTGGTCGAGCTGACCGGGACGTGCCGCGCCGACCGTGCGTTCGCGGCGCAGCAGGTACAGACCGCTGGCGACGATGATGGCCGCACCGATCCAGGTGTAGCGGTCCGGCAATGTCTGCCAGAACAGCAGGTCCCAGCCGATCACCCAGACCAGGCCGGTGTATTCCAGCGGCGCGATCATCGAGGCCTCGCCGCTCATGAAGGCGCGGGTCAGCGCGATCTGGCCCAGCGCGCCGGACAGACCGAGCCCGGCGATCAGCAGGCCATGCTCGGCCCGCAGCGGCACCCAGCCGGGAATCGCGGCCAGACCGGCGCCGACCGCCATGATCAGCAGGAACCAGACCACCATCGACTGCGGCGTGTCGGTGCGGGTCAGCAGGCTGACGGTGACCGCGGCGATCGCATAGGCGGTGGCGGCCAGCACCACCATCAGCCCGGGGAACGAGATCAGCCCGTCCACACCCGGGCGCAGCACCACGATCACCCCGACCAGGCCGATGCCGATCGCGGTCCAGCGTCGCGGCCCGACCCGCTCGCCCAGCAGCGGCACCGACAGCGCGGCCACCAGCAGCGGCGCCACGAAATAGATCGTATAGGCGGTCGACAGCGGCATCCGCTTCAGCGCGTAGACGAAGCAGCCGATCATCGCCATGCCCAGCATGCCGCGCAGCAGGTGCAGGCCCCAGCGCCGTGGGATGATCGAGCGTGCGCCGGCGGTGGCCAGCACCCAGACCAGCACGAACGGCAGCGAGGCGGCGCCGCGCAGCAGGGTCACCTGCAGCGGCGGATAGTGCTCGGACAGCAGCTTCATCCCCGCATCCATCAGCGAGAAGCAGGCCACCGCGGCGACCATCCAGGCCACCGCGCGCACGGGAGAACGGGGGTTCGACATGCGCCATTATCGCTCCGCCCACGCACCGGCGCATCTGTCCGGACGGCCCGCATCGCCTAGAATGGGGCCCGTTTTCGTTCCCGCCGGGAGATCCGCATGCCTTCCTTCGACGTCGTCTCCGAAGTCGACACCCACGAGCTGACCAACGCGGTCGACCAGGCCAGCCGCGAACTGACCACCCGCTTCGACTTCAAGGGCGTGGACGCGAAGTTCGTGCTGGAGGAGAACATCATCAACCAGTCCGCGCCCAGCGACTTCCAGCTCCAGCAGATGACCGACATCCTGCGCCAGCGCCTGACCGCACGCGGCATCGACGTGCGTTGCCTGGAGTTCGGCGACATCGAGACCAACCTGGCCGGCGCCCGGCAGAAGATCACGGTCAAGCAGGGCATCGAGCGCGACATCGCCAAGAAGCTGCAGGCCACGCTGAAGGACGCCAAGCTCAAGGTCGACAGCCAGATCAACGGCGACAAGCTGCGCGTGAACGGCAAGAAGCGCGACGACCTGCAGGACGCGATCGCCCTGCTGCGCAAGACCGACGTCGGCCTGCCGCTGCAGTTCGACAACTTCCGCGACTGACGTCGCCAGAGCCGCTGACCGGACGGGCCGCACTGCGGCCCGTTTTCGTTCCAGCGGCCGGCAGCGCCCCGCCGTTGCTGTTGCTGTTGCTGTTGCTGTTGCTGTTGCTGTTGCTGTTGCTGTTGCTGTTGCTGTTGCTGTTGCCGGGATTTTGATCCACCCGAGCCGTAAAGCGAGCCGAGCATCGCAGCCTGATGCGGCCGAAGAGGCGCCCTTGTCTGAGCGAAGCGAGTTTGGGCGCCGTGCCGCGCTAGGCGAGAAGCGCAGGGGACCGGCGCGTAGCGCCGGATCGCGTCCGGCGACGGCGGTTTTGCTTACTTTTGCCAAGACAAAAGTAAGCCGCGCAACAGCGCGGAAGCCGTTGGCTTTGATGCTTGGCCCCGGCCCCGGCCCCGGCCCCGGCCCCGGCCTCAGCGTGTGCTGTTTCGCCTGAAAAGCAAGCCGGAGCGAAATCAAAAGCAGAGCTTTCGCTCTACCCGCTGCACGGGTGGGAGCGAGTCACTTTTCTTTGTTTGTGCAAAGAAAAGTAACCAAAAGAAAGCACAGCCGGTCCGCGAGCCGGCGCGGCTGCGCCGCGCCGGTGCCCTGCGCTTCTCGCAGGAGCGGGGCCTTGGCCCCTGTTCGGGCCGGCCCACAACTCGCTTCGCTCAAACACGTGGGCCTCTTCGTCCCCGCTCCTGCTGCGATGCTCGGCTCGCTTCACGGCGCCGGGAAGATCAACGTCCAGAAGCAGAGCCGGAGGCAAAAGCAGAACAGCGACAGCGACAGCGACGGCGACGGCGGCAGCGGCAGCGGCAGCGGCAGCGGCAGCGGTGATTCTCCGCAGGGGCGCCAGCCAGCGCCGGCGCCACATGGTCAGCGTGCCACCTCGATGAACACCGGGTTCGAGTAGAACCACAGGTCCTGCCACGGATCCTCGCCCTGTACGTCCGGCGCCGGTTCGGCCTGGTCGGTGTTGCTGCCGCGCACGCGCACGAACGCCCCTTGCGCCGGCACCGCGACCTCATCACGCAGCACCAGCCACTCGCCTTCACGGCGCAGCCCGCCGCGCTCGATACGGCGCACCTGCATCGCCGGCCGGCCGGCCTGCCCCGCGCTGCCGACGATCAGGTCGACGTGGTCCACGCGCGGGGTGTCGCCATTGCGGTTCGGCTCGGCAGGCTCGCGCACGCGCAGCTCCACGTGCACCGCCTGCGCCTGCGGCAGGTGCAGCGTGCCACCCAGCGTCGCCGCCGCGGCCGGATTGCCCGGCGCGGAGACGCGCAGCTCCAGCGCATCGATCAGGTCGCCGGTCACCGCGAACATGCGTCCGCCGCGCATGCCGTCGAGGACGTCGTCGGCCTCCGGTCTGGCCCAGACATAGGTGCGGCTGTACTCGCCCGGCTGGAAGTCCGCGCCGCCGAGTTCGGTGTTGCGGTGCGAGTCGGAACTGGCGGTGATCCAGAAGCGCCGGCCTTCGGCCAGCATCGCGTCCCAGACGCTGCCGACCTGCGCGGTCATCTGGTCGAAGCCGCCGATGGTCGGGGCCCCGGGATTGCGGTAGAAGCCACGGTGGCGGTGATCGGCCTCGGTGCCCGGAGCGGCCTGGTGGCCCGGCGCGCCCTCCATCCCGATCACCACCCGCGGCGCGGTGTCCTGCCAGGCGCGCAGCTCGGCCGGAGTCACCGCGCCCCACACGCCGAGGCCGGCGGCGGTGCGCGAAGGATGGTTGACGAACAGCACGGGCGTCGGCTGCAGGCCGCGCATGTGCGCCAGTGCATCCAGCATCGCCTGCCCGCTGTCGCGCGAACCGTCCTCGACCTCGCGCCGGTTGTAGTCGCGCTCGATCCCGACCAGCTGCGCATGCTCGTCCGGACCCGGCGCGATGATCAGCGAGGCGTGCTCGGCCGCGGGCACGTCGAACTCCATGCCGTGGAACTGGATCACGCCGGGCACCTCGCGCCTGGCCAGCTGCAGTGCCGGCCAGGCGTGCTCGTCGGTCACCCGCGAATGTCCGGGGCCACCGTGATCGGTGTGGACCATCCAGGCCAGGCCGTTGGCCTGCGCGCGCCGCGCGTTCTCGCTGCGGCTGTACGGCGAATCGCCGCCGCGGATCGGCGTCGGCGGCGCGGTGCTGCGGTCCCAGTCCACGCTCCATTCGCTGTGCACGTGGTGATCGCCGGGCAACCAGCGTCGCTGCGTGTCGTCGGCCCATCCCTGGCCGGCGACGCCGAACGACAGGGCCAGCAGCACGGGAGCGGACAGGCGGGAGCGGCGCGGGGACATCGGCTTCATGCGGAATTCCTGTGGACGGCGACCGGCCGCCAGTACCGGCACGACCGCCACGCATTGCAGCGCAGTGGTTTGAAACGCTGATGACACCCCGGTCGCGTCCGGCGACAGCGCGACCACGGGCCGTCGGCCAGGATGGGCGTGCCTTCACGACGGAGCCGCCCGCATGTCCAGCATCACGCCCCCGATCGACGCCTGGCCGGCGCACCCGCTGCAGGACCGCGTGATCCTGGTCACCGGCGGCGCCCAGGGCATCGGCCGCGGCATCGCCCAGGCCGTGCTCGGTGCCGGCGGCAGCGTGATGATCGGCGATCTCGACGGCGAGGCCGGCAAGGCCTGCCTGCGCGAATGGGGGCTGCCGCGACGCGCGGCGTTCCGGCGTCTGGACGTGTCGGGCGACCGCAGCACCGCCGCCTTCGTCGCCGCGGCACTGGCGCGTTTCGGCCGGATCGACGGCCTGGTCAACAACGCGGGAGTGCCCGATCCGCATGCGCCGGCGCTGGATGCCCTGGCGCCTGCGGACTGGCAGCGTCGCCTGTCCAGCCTGCATGGTGCCTACCTGTGCACGCGCCACGCACTGCCGGCCCTGCGCGGCGCGCCGGGCGGCGGCGCGGTGATCAACATCGCCTCCACCCGCGCGCACCAGTCCGAGCCGCACAGCGAAGCCTATGCGGCGGCCAAGGGCGGCCTGCTCGCGCTCACCCACGCGCTGGCGCTCAGCGAAGGACCAGCGGTGCGGGTCAACGCGATCAGTCCCGGCTGGATCACGACCGAGGCCTGGCAGGCGCCCGCCAGGCGGAGGCGGCCGCGGCTGGGCCGGAACGACCACGCGCAGCACCCGGCAGGCCGTGTCGGCACGCCGCAGGACATCGCCGCGCTGGCCGTGTATCTGCTGGCGCCGGCCCTGTCGGGCTTCGTGACCGGGCAGGAATTCATCGTCGACGGCGGCATGACCCGGAAGATGCAGTACGCCTGAGCGGGTTCCGCCATACGTCCAGCGTGCAATCGGACCACCTCATCGAAGCCGACCGGTCGCCGCGCCGCGGGACATCGGTGGTGCATCCAAGGGCGCTCGGATGCCGGCACCGGCACAGACACCGGCGCGAGCACACGCACGCAGCGCTCCTGCTGCGACACTGCTCCTTTCCCGCTTCATCGACTGCCCACGCCGTGATCGACACCACCGACATCCGCGACCTGCTGCCCGACCTGCAGGCACTGCGCCACGACCTGCACGCCCACCCCGAACTGGGCTTCGCCGAGCACCGCACCGCCGGCGTCGCCGCCGACGCGATGCGGGCGCTCGGGCTGGAGGTCGCCACCGGCGTCGGCGGCACCGGCGTGGTCGCCAGCCTGCGGGTCGGCACCGGCAGCCGCAGCATCGGCCTGCGCGCGGACATGGACGCGCTGCCGATGGTCGAGCGTGGCACCCAGGCCTGGGCCAGCCTGCATCCGGGCGCGCATCATGGCTGCGGCCATGACGGCCACACCACGATGCTGATCGGCGCCGCGCGCCAGCTGGCACGCACGCGCCGCTTCGACGGCACCGTGCACTTCATTTTCCAGCCTGCCGAGGAAGGCCAGGGCGGCGCCGCGGAGATGATCCGCGACGGCCTGTTCGCGCGTTTCCCGTGCGACGCGGTGTACGCGGTGCACAACTGGCCCGGCCTGCCAGCCGGCAGCGTGCAGACCCGGCTCGGGGCGATCATGGCGGCGGCCGACAAGTTCGAACTGACGGTGCGTGGCCGCGGTGGCCACGCCGCGATGCCGCAGACCACGCCGGACGCGATCCTGGCCGCAGCGCAGCTGGTCCAGCAGCTCAACACGATCGTGTCGCGCCGGATCGACCCGGTGCAGTCGGCGGTGCTGTCGGTGACGAAGATCGAGGGCGGCCACGCGCACAACGTGCTGCCCGACCTGGTGACCGTGACCGGCACCGTGCGCAGTTTCGATCCCGGCGTGCAGGACTGCATCGAGGCCGCGCTGCGCGAGATCTGCGCCGGCGTCGGCACCGCGATGGGCGTGCAGATCGAGGTCGATTACCTGCGCTATTACCCGGCCACCATCAACACCCCGGACGCGGCGCGCTTCGCGCTGCAGGTGGCCGCCGAATGCGGCCTGGATGCGCGCGAGGCGTCGGCACCGGCGTTCACCTCCGAGGACTTCGCCTTCATGCTGCAGGCCCGCCCCGGCGCCTACCTGTGGCTGGGCCAGGGCCGCACCGATCCGGGCCCGGACGGCGAACGGCCGCTGCACCACCCCGCGTACGACTTCAACGACGCGATCATCGCCGACGGCGTGGCCCTGTTCACCCGGCTGGTCGAGCGCGCCCTGCCGCTGGCCTGAGCGCTGCGGGCAGGCAAAAAAAAGCCCCGCCGGAGCGGGGCTTCTTCTTTCAGCACGCGTCGATCAGAACTTGTAGTTGATCGAGGCCGCCAGCACGTCGCCGACCACGTCGTACTTGCCGTTCACCACGTTGCCGGTTTCCGAGACCGCGCGGACCGACGGATCGCTGGCGAAGATGTGCAGGTAGCCGACGTTGAACTCGGTCTTCTCCGAGGCCGCGTAGCCCAGGCCCAGGGTCACCCACTTGCGGGTGGTATCCGGCACGCGGACGTCGCGGTGCGCGTCGGTGGTCGGGGTCTGGTCGTAGGCCAGGCCGCCACGCAGGGTCACCCGGTCGTTGAGCTTGTAGTCGGCACCGATCGACGCGAACGTGGTGTCGCGGTAATCGAAGTTCAGCACCGAATCGGCCTGGTTGGAGGCGTAGTCGATGGTGACCGAGTCGAACGCGGTCGACCAGGCGGTCCGGGTGACGTCGGCCGCGATGGTCAGGCGGTCGTTGACGTTGTGGGTCACGCTGAACGTGGCCGACGCCGGCAGGGTCACGGTGGCGCGGCCGTCGGTGTTGACGAACCAGCCCGGACGGGCCTGGCCCAGCACGCCGGCGACGCCGGTCGGCACCTCGAAGGTGGCTTCGCCGCCGGTGATCTTGTGCTCGACCTTGGAGCGGTAGCTGATGCCGATGTGGGTGTCTTCGCTCGGGCTGAACAGACCGCCGATGGTCCAGCCGAACGCGTTGTTGTCGCCCTTCACCTTCAGGCTGCCGTCGGCGCTGCCCGGCGCATAGCCCGGCACGCGCGACTGGGCCATGATCGCGCCGAAGTCGATCGCGTTGCCCAGCTCGATGGTCATGTGCTCGACGAACACGCTGGCGCCGAAGGACACGTACGGGTTGACGTCGTAGGAGAACGAGGCGCCGAGGTCGACGACCTCCATCTCGGTCTTGGTGCCGCTGTAGCGGCCGACCCAGTCGGTGTCGTACTTGGTGGCGAAGCCGTACGGCACGCTCAGCGACACGCCGAAGTGGGCCTGCTCGCCCATCGGGGTGTAGAAGTAGGCGGCCGGGATCGCGGCGATCTTGCCGGCGTCGCCGCCGTTGCCGCCGCTGATCGGGGTGCCGGTGCCCGGACCGGTCGGACCGGCGTTGCGGCCGGCGCCGGTGAACTCGGCCGAGAAGCTGACCGCGCTCAGGTCGGCCTGGAACTGGCGGCCGTCGAGCTGGCGCATGCCGGCCGGGTTGTTGACGATGATGGACGCATCGCCTTCGCCACTGGCCGAACCGGCGAACGCGCGGCCCAGGCCCTTGGCACTGTTTTCCTTCAGCTGGAAGGCGGCCGCGGCGGCGTCGCCGGCAACCAGGGCGCCGGCGATGCCGACGGCCAGCAGGGTGAAGCGGGTCAAGCCATGAATCGAGTGCATCGTCTAACTCCGTTGACATGAGGGGTACAGGTGAAGCGTCAGCGGAGCGTCCCCCCCGGGACAACACCACGTCGGAGTCCCCTCCCGACATACGACGCCGTACGCGAGTATAGCCACCGCTTAACCCTCCCGTAACCATCCCCCACCCCTGACTCTTGGCAGGGGGCAGACGCGATCCGGACCCTCGTCCATAGTGTGCCGATGTTCGTGTCCCTGCCCTCCCGCCAGCGCCCGGCCGTGCGCTGGGCGACCCCGTTGCTGTTCGCGACGCTCTGGCTGGCCTTCCTGTGGGCGCTGGGCCGCCCCGACGATGCCCGGCGCGCCCTGTGGCTGGCCTGGGGCGCACTGGGACGCGGCCTGACCGGTGGCGACGCCTGGCTGGCGGCCCTGCGCGACGGCAGCGTGCTGCGCCTGTTCACCGCGCTGTTCCTGCATGCGGACTGGGCGCACCTGCTGGGCAACCTGGCGTTCCTGCTGATCTTCGGTCTGCCCGCCGAACGGGCGATGGGGCCGTGGCGCTTCCTGCTGCTGTTCCTGTGCGGCGGGGCAGTGGCCAACCTGGCGGCGGTGTTCTCCATCGCCAATCCCGACCGGGTCGTGATCGGCGCC
The DNA here is from genome assembly GCF_014851915.1 of Xanthomonas sp. XNM01. Classification (GTDB taxonomy): domain Bacteria; phylum Pseudomonadota; class Gammaproteobacteria; order Xanthomonadales; family Xanthomonadaceae; genus Pseudoxanthomonas. Next base: position 403,918 of record NZ_JACVAP010000004.1, on the reverse strand, counting down.
AGCGGGGCGGTCTCGGCGGTGATCGGCGCCTATCTGGCGCTGTTCCCCGGCGCCCGCCTCGGCGTGGTGCTGCCGCTGGGGCTGTTCCTGGAGTTCGTGCGCGCGCCGGCGTTCCTGCTGATCGGGATCTGGGCCGCACTGCAGGTCATTTTCATGTACGCCGGGCCGGCCTTCGGTGCGGTGGCCTGGGCCGCGCACATCGCCGGCTTCCTGTTCGGCATCCTGTTCGCGCTGGTGGTGCGGGCCGGCATCGCGCGTCGGCTGCGCCGCCAGAAGGGCTTCTGAGCGCCGGGCGCCACCTTGCATGCCTCCGGCCCGATCCCCATGCTCGGGGATCCCGCACCGCATGGACCACCATGGCCAAGCCGCTCTACAAGGTCACCTTCCTCAACCACGGCAAGATCTACGAGCTGTACGCGCGCCATGTCGGCGGCAGTGCGCTGTGGGGCTTCACCGAGGTCGGCGAGCTGGTGTTCGACGTCCATGACGGCCTGGTCGTGGACCCGACCGAAGAACGGCTGCGCGACGAGTTCGGCAACACGCGCGTGCTGCACCTGCCGATGCAGAGCATCGTGCGGGTGGAGGAAGTGGAGAAGAAGGGCCAGTCGGCGATCCGCGACGCGGCCAGCGGCGAGAAGGTGGTGACGCCCTTCCCGCTGCCGCTCAAACCGCGCTGAACACGCGGGATCCTCAGTCGGCCTTCGGCGCCGGCGCCGGCGCCACGGCGGCGGGCCTGCTGGCCACCACCTCGCCGGCGATCAGCTTCTTCAGCTCGGCCAGCGCCGCGTCGACCGGCTTGTCGCCGGGCAGCGGCAGGCCGGCGCGGTAGCCCTCCTGCCCTTCCTCGTCGCCGACCAGATGGCCCGGCAGCGTGGCTTCGCTGAACGCCGGCGCCTTGGCCGGCGCATCGTCGCCGCCGAACAGCGCCGGATCCGGCGTCAGCTCCACATCCGGGACGATGCCGCTGGCCTGGATCGAGCGCCCGCTCGGCGTGTAGTAGCGGGCGGTGGTCAGCTTGACCGAGTCGCCGTTGTCCAGCGGCAGCACGGTCTGCACCGAGCCCTTGCCGAAGGTGCGGCTGCCGATGACGCGGGCGCGTCCGTTGTCGCGCAGCGCACCGGCGAGCACCTCCGAGGCGCTCGCCGAGCCGGCGTCGACCAGCACCACCACCGGCGCGCCGTTCAGGCGGTCGCCTGCGGTCGCGTCGAAGCGGCTGTCGCTGATGGCGATGCGGCCGCGGGTGGAGACGATGCCGCCGCTGTCGAGCAGGTCGTCGGCGACCTGGACCGCGGCGGTCAGCAGCCCGCCCGGATTGCTGCGCAGATCCAGCACCAGACCGCGCAGCTTGCCGCCGGCCTGCGCCTGCAGGCGATCGACGTGCTGCTGGAAGTCGGCGCCGGTATCGGCCTGGAAGGTGCTCAGGCGCACGTAGCCCAGGCCGGGCTCGAGCATGCGGCTGCGCACGCTGGCGATCTTGATGGTCTCGCGGGTGATCTTCAGGTCGAACGGCTGCGCCCGTCCCTCGCGCATCACGGTGATGGTGACCTGGCTGCCGGATTCGCCGCGCAGCGGCTCCATGCCCTCGACCTGGGCGATCGGCTTGCCGTCGATGGCCACGATCACGTCGCCGGCGAGCACACCGGCCTTGGCCGCGGGCGTGCCGTCGATCGGCGCGATCACCTTGAGCGTGCCCTCCTGGGTCTGCTGCAGCTCGACGCCGATGCCGTCGTAGGCGCCGCTGGCCTGCTCGTCGAACGATTCGGCCGCGGCCTTGTCCAGGTAGGCGCTGTGCGGATCGAGGTCGAGCAGCAGGCCGGCGATGGCCGACTGCATCAGCTTGTGGTCGTCGACCGGGTCGACGTAGGCGTCCTTGACCGCGTTGTACACGGCCACGTAGCGGCGGATCTCGGCCAGCGGCACCTTCGAGGGCGACGCCGCCGCATCGGGATCGTCGTTGGCCGCCACCGGTTCGGTCGCACCGGTCTGCGCCGCGTCAGGCGTGGACGACTGGGCATGGACCTGCAGCGACAGGCACAGGATTCCCAGTGGCAGCAGACGACTTACACGCATGGACGGCTCCGGAGCGCGCGGGATGCGCGTGCTCCGATTATGCGCGAAACCCGCGTAAACGCGGATTGAACCACCGCCCGCGCGGACGCCACGGTGCGGGAACTTCCGGCCGGGCAGGCGCGTGCGCGGCGCGGCCCTGCGGGAATGCCGCGTCGGCTCAGCGCCGCTGCAACCAGGTCGTCGGATCGACCGGCTGGCCGTTGCGGCGCAGTTCGAAATACAGCGCCGGGCGCCCGTGGCCACCGGAACTGCCGACCCTGGCGACCGCGTCGCCACGTTTGACCCGGTCGCCTGCGTCGCGCAGCAGGCTCTCGTTGTGCGCGTACAGGCTCATGTAGCCGTTGCCATGGTCGATGATCAGGATCAGCCCGTAGCCGGTCATCCACTCGGAGAACACCACGGTGCCGTCGGCGACCGCGGTGACCGGGGCTCCCGCCGATGCACCGATCAGCACCCCGCTGCTGGTGCGCCCATCGGGCAGCTTGCCGCCATAGCGTGCGAGCAGATCGCCGCTGGCCGGCCAGCCCAGGCCGCCGACCTTCGGCGCCGGCGCGCTGGCGGCGACCCGCGGCGGGGTCTTGGTGCCGCCGCCACGCGTGCCCTGCTGGGCGGCGGCCTCGCGCGCGGCCCGCTGCTCGGCCGCCTTGCGCTCGGCTTCGGCGCGGCGCGCGGCGGCGCGCAGGTTGGCCAGCAGCCGTTCCAGCGACCGCGCGTCCTGGCCGAGCGCCTTCTCGCGCTCCTGCCGGTCCGCATACTGCTGCTCGATCTGCCGGGCCGCGCTCGCGCGTTCGCGGCGGTCGCGCGCCAGGCTGGTGGTGCGCTGCTTCTGCTGCTCCTGCAGTGCGACCAGGGTCGCGGTCCGCGCGGCGATCTCGGCCTCGGTCGTCTCCAGCGCGCGCAGGCCCTGGCCGATCTCCTCGATCTGCCGGGCGTGGTCGCGCTGGGCGTAGCGGTAGTACGCCAGCGCCCGCTGCGCGTCGCCGACCCGGTCCTGCGCCAGCAGCAGCTTCAGCGGTGCGTGGTTGCCCAGCGCGTACGACCCGCGCAGCAGCGCGCCCAGCCGCTGCCGGCGCACGTCCAGGTCGCGCCCCATCGCGGTGCGCTGCGCCTGCAGCTCGGCCAGCGCCTGGCGCTCGCGCTGCAGCGCCGCCTCGGTCTCGGCCAGTTCGCGGCTGGAACGGCCCAGGCGCTCGTCGATCCGGCGCAGCCCGACGGCGGCCTCGCCACGCTGGCCCTCGAGCTTGCGCCGCTCCTGGCCGATCTCGCGCAGCTCGGCGCGGATCTTGCGCAGCTCGCGCTCGGTCTTGGCGGCATCCTGCGCGGCCAGCGGCGCGCAGGACGCTGCCGCCAGCACCGCGCAGACCAGCACGCGCCACCCGTGCCGGACCCGCATGGGTCGGCCTTGTCGTGCCTGCGAACGGTGCTCGACCACGCCAGGAGATCCAGTGACTTCAGACAGGTGCGGATTGTAGCCAACCATGGTGAGATGGATTCCACACCGCACCGCAGCAGGAGTTTCCCGTGACCCGTCCCCTTCATCGTCTGGCGCTGGCACTGGCGCTCGCGCTGCCCGTCGCCACCTCCGCCCTGGCCGCCGACGACGTCAGCAAGGTCAACGGCAGCATCACCGCCAGCGCCGGCCAGGCCTACGGCGATCTGGACACCGTCAACGGCAGCATCCGCATCGACGACGGCGTGCAGGCCAAGGACGCCAGCACGGTCAACGGCAGCATCACCGTGGGCAACGACGCGCAGGTCGGCGGCCTGGAAACGGTCAACGGCGCGATCCGCAGCGGACGCGGCCTGACCGCCTCGGGCAGCGTCGAAACCGTCAACGGCAGCATCTTCATCGACCATGGCAGCCACATCCAGGGCGGCGTGGAGACGGTCAACGGCGCGATCGGGCTGGTCGGCACCCAGGTCGGCGGCAACGTCGAAACCGTCAGCGGCGACATCACCATCGGCGTCGGCTCGCATGTGCGCGGCGGGGTGAAGGTGCAGCGCAGCGTCGGCTTCTTCAACACCGGCAGCAAGCGGACGCCGCGCATCGTGATCGGGCCCGACGCCGTGGTCGAAGGCCCGATGGAATTCCAGCGCACCGTGCGCCTGTACGTGCACGCCAGCGCCCGCACCGGCGCGATCACCGGCGCCGAGGCGGTCCGCTTCGACAGCGACACGGCGCCGCAGGACTGATCCCACCGCGCCCGGCCCGCGTGCGGGCCGTGGCGCGTCATCGGTGCCTGCCCGGTGGGTCCGGTCTAGAATCGGGATTCCGTCGACCTACCGGAGTCCCGATGTACCGCAAATCCCTGCTCGGCCTCGCCGCCGGCACCCTGCTGCTGGCCGGTTGCGCCAAGAACGAGGAGCCGGCCGCGACCGCCGCCGCGCCGGCCGACGCCGGCCCCGCCTCCAGCCATTCCTTCCAGCCGGCGATCCAGGCCGACGATTTCGCCGAGATGGTCTCCACGCTCGCCTCGGACGCCTTCGAAGGGCGCGCGCCCGGCTCGGCCGGCGAAGAGCGCACGATCGAGTACATCCGCGCGCAGATGCAGCGCATCGGCCTGCAGCCGGGCAACGGCGACAGCTACTTCCAGAACGTGCCGATGGTGGAAACCACGGTCGATCCGTCCAGCACGGCCAGCCTGACCCTGGACGGCAAGCCGGTCCAGCTGGGCTTCGGCACCGACATGGTGGTCGGCACCCGCAGCGGCCAGACCAGCGTCACGCTGGAAGGCAGCGAGGTGGTGTTCGTCGGCTACGGCGTCGATGCGCCCGAGCGCGACTGGAACGACTACGCCGGCCAGGACTGGACCGGCAAGACCGTGGTGATGTTCGTCAACGACCCGGGCTTCCACGTCGACGACGAGTCGCTGTTCGACGGCAAGAAGATGACCTACTACGGCCGCTGGACGTACAAATTCGAAGAGGCCGCCCGCAAGGGTGCGTCCGCGGCGCTGATCGTGCACGACACCGCCGGCGCCAGCTACGGCTGGGACGTGGTCAAGAACTCGTGGTCGGGCGCGCAGTACGACCTGCCGGCCAGCGACGATCCCGAGCCGCGCCTGCCGGTGCAGGGCTGGCTGACCGCCGAGATGGCGCGCAAGCTGTTCGCCAACGCCGGGCTGGACCTGGACGAGGCGTACAAGGCCGCGAACAGGCCGGGCTTCAAGCCGGTGCCGCTGAACTCGCAGCTGTCGGTGAACCTGACCAGCACGGTCACCAGCAAGGAGTCGCGCAACGTGATCGGCGTGCTGCCCGGCAGCAGCCGCGCCGACGAGGCCGTGCTGTACATCGCCCACTGGGACCACCTGGGCAAGCACGAGGGCGAGAACGGCGGCGCGCCGGTGATCTACAACGGTGCGGTCGACAACGCCACCGGCGTGGCCGGCATCCTCGAGATCGCCGAAGCCTTCGCCCACCAGGAGCAGCGCCCGGAGCGTTCGGTGGTGTTCGTGGCGGTGACGCTGGAGGAGTCGGGCCTGCTCGGCTCCAAGTACTACGTCGCCCACCCGACCTTCCCGCTGGACAAGATCGCCGGCGTGATCAACCTCGACGCGATGTCGGTGTCGGGCCGCTCGCGCAACATGGTGGTGACCGGCTTCGGCAACTCGGAACTGGAAGACATCCTCAAGCCGATCGCGCAGGCCCAGGGCCGCACGCTGGAAGGCGAGGCCTCGGTGCAGAGCGGCTTCTACTTCCGGTCGGACCACTTCAACTTCGCCAAGGCCGGCGTGCCGGCGCTGTACGCCAAGGGCGGCGGCGACCTGCTCGACGGCGGCGTCGAGGCGGGCCGCAAGATCGCCGAGGAGTACGGCGCCAACCGCTACCACCAGCCGGGCGACGTGTACCAGCCTGAGGTGTGGAAGCTGGACGGCGTGGTCGAGGACCTGGACGCGCTGTACGGCGTGGGTCGCGAACTGGCCGCCGGCGACCGCTGGCCGAACTGGTACGAAGGCAACCCCTTCAAGGCCGCGCGCGACCGCATGATGGCCGACAGGCAGGCGGCGCCGGCCGCCAACTGAGGCCGGACGCCACCGCGCGACACGAACGGGGCCGCCTTGTGCGGCCCCGTTTTTTTCGTGAGCTGCCGGCTGCACGCGACGACGCGCCGCGTTCGACGTACCGCTCCCGCCACCGGCGCGTGCGGCCACCGGAAAAACGACACGGGCACCACATCGGGCGCCCGTGCCGTTCATGCGATCGACTGCCGGGTCAGAACGCGTACTCGGCGGTCAGGCCGACCAGCGCGGTCGAGCGCTTGGGCCCGTCGACCTCGGCACCGGTCGCGACATCGCGCACCGTGCCCGACTTGGCGCGGAAGTAGTCGTAGTGCACGCCGACGCTGAAGTTCTCGGTCGCGTTCCAGCCGGTGCCGACGCCGGCGTACCAGCTGTTGCGGCCACTGCGACGGCCGCTCTCCACGCCCAGCTGCTGGCCGACGCTGTTGTAGTAGTCGCCGTTGTTGTCCGAAGCGCGGAAATAGCCGCCGCGGGCGCCCAGGTACCATTCCGGGGTCAGGTTGACGCGGGCGTTGGCGCCGGCCAGCCAGCCGCGCAGGGCATTGGTGTCCTCGCGCTGGTTGACCGCATCGTCGTTGAACACGTTGCGCACCTTCAGGTTGCCCAGGTCGGTGTAGCCCAGCTCGGCACCGACGCCCCAGCGTTCGCCGACCTTCCAGCGGTAGCCGGTGGTCACGCCATAGCCGGTGCGGCGCCCGTCGCTGCTCTCCAGGAAGTTGAAGTTGCCGGTGCCGAAGCGCCCGGCGGTGCCGCCGTCGGTACGGCCGATGTTGCCGTTGACGAACCAGTTGCCTTCGCCGATCTGCTGGCCGGGCCGGTAGGTTTCGGTCGCCGCGCTCTGCGCGAACGCGGACGGGGCGGCGAGGAGGGCCGCGATCGCGGCAGGAATGAACAGCTTCTTCATCGGGGAAAATCTCCTTTGTCTTGGACATGCCCGGAACGGATGGACATGTGTGTGGCGGTGATCGCTGGCGATCGCGCCGGGGGCCAAGTAAAGGCGGCCGAAACTGAAGTGGAATCGAACCTTCACATCATGAGCACGTCGCGCTAACGGCCGGGTTCAAGTCGTGTTTATGACAGTGAGGAACCGGCGTGCATGCATCGCGAAACGATGCCAGATGCAATGACAGCAAATGCGCCCAAGTCACTGATTGAAAAAGGACCAGACAATGCAAGCGCATGGGAAGCGCATTCACGCGCGTGCAGTCGATGCGTCAGCGGTCCACCGGATCGATGCGCGCTGCGTCCCGGTGCGGACGCTGCAGGTCGGCTACTCCGACTCGACACCGGCCAGGTCCAGGACCCAGCGCGGGGTGACCGGCTCGCCGGCATAGAACGCGCGCGGCTTTTTCTCGGCCATCGCCCAGCGATGCAGCCACGAGGGGCCGAACCGGCCGTCGTAGCCCTCCTCGCCGCGCATGTACGCCGGGTCGGCCATCGCTTCCTCCAGCGCCACCACGCGATAGCCGCGACGCTGTACGCCGGCCACCAGCGCCGCATAGCGGTCGGCGTTGAGTTCGTTGGCATGCAGCAGCCAGACCTGCGGCAGCGCGCGACCGAGCAGCGCCTGCGACTGCTGTTCGTAGTAGTCGACCTTGTTGAGCATGTAGGGCACGTAGCCACGACGCAGCCGCTCCAGCAGCGCTTCGCGTGCGTCCGGCGCCAGCGTGCCGTTCAGCACGCGGCGGTAGGCCGCGGCCCAGATCCACTCGCTGTTGTCGACGGTCACCGGCGCGATCCGGTAGCCATGCTGCTGCAGGAACGCCGACAGCGCGGCGCGCTCCTGCGCGTTCTGTCCGGCACGCAGATAGGGATGCCGGAACCAGTGCGGACGCTGCCCGCGTCCGGCCAGCAGCGGACGCAGCACGCGCTCGCCGGCCAGGATGTCCTGCTGGTAGGCCGGCAGACCGACCGCATGCAGATCCAGATGGCTGCGGGTGTGGTTGCCCAGTTCGAATCCGGCATCGAGCCAGTCGCGCAGCATGCCGACCCGCTCCTGGCGCAACACGCCGTCCTGCTCCAGGCCGGCCTCGTTGACGAAGCCGGTCGCGGGCACGCCGGCGGCCTTCAACTGCGCGATCAGCCGCACGTGCTGGGCATGCAGCTGCGGCGGCGCCATGCGGTCGATCCCCTGGAACGGCAGGTCGTCGATGGTGATCGCGATGCGGCGGTCGACCGGCTCGGCCTGCACCGCCCCCGCGAGCAGCAGTACGACGCTGGCCAGCATGCCGGCCAGCCAGCGTGGCCGGTCGCGCCGCTGTGCGGCGCATGCTGCCAGATCGCTGCCATGTCCGATCGCCATGGAGGTGCCGCCTGTCGGGGGAAGCTGCGCATGGTACGGGCAGCGCGGCCAGCGCACCCGTGCCGGACGGACTACGCGCCGTCGATCCCCAGCGCGTCCAGCCCGCCATCGCGGCGCAACCGCTTCAGCAGGCCCCGGCTGTGCCGGTCCAGCCCATGCACGCGCACGGTGACCCCATGATGGCGGAAGCGACCGACCACCTTGTCCAGCGCCGCCACCGCGGTGATGTCCCACAGGCGCGCGTCCTCCAGAAGCAGCTCGACCCGGCGGCCCGGCAGGTCGCGCGGGTCGAACGCGTCGATGAAGGCATCGGCCGAGGCGAAGAACAGCTGGCCGCTGACACGGTAGGTGCGGGTGCCGTCGGCAGCGTCGTCGTGCGCGATGTGCAGCAGGCGCGCGACCTTCACGGTGAAGAACACGCCGCTGAGCAGCACGCCGACGCCCACGCCCGCGGCCAGGTTGTGGGTCGCCAGGGTCACCGCCACCGTCGCCAGCATCACCGCGCCGGACAGGCGCGGATGCCGGGCCAGCCCGCGCAGGCTGCGCCAGTCGAAGGTCTCCACGCTGACCATCACCATGATCGCGACCAGCGCGATGACCGGCACCTGCGCCACCCAGGGCTTGAGCAGGACCATCAGCACCAGCAGGAACACGCCGGCGAACAGCGTCGACAGCCGCCCGCGGCCGCCGTACTTCACGTTGCTCACCGTCTGCCCGATCATGCCGCAGCCGGCGATGCCGCCGAACAGGCTGGCGGCGACATTGGCCGCACCGAGGCCGGCGGCCTCGCGGTTCTTCGGGCTCGGCGTGTCGGTGAGTTCGTCGACCACGCGTGCGGTCATCAGCGATTCGAGCAGGCCGACCATCGCGATCGCCAGCGCCGGCATCGCGATGATGCGCAGCGTCTCCAGGTCCAGCGGCACCGCCGGCAGGCCCATCCACTGCGGCAACGCACCCGGCAGCTGGCCGAGGTCGGCCACGGTCTTCAGCGGCAGGCCCAGCGCCACCGCCAGCGCGCTGAGCACGGCGATGCAGATCAGCGGCGAGGGAATCGCGCGCACGCCTGGCAGCGGCAGCCGCGGCAGGCCATAGATGATCGCCAGGCCCAGCGCCAGCATCGCCCAGGTCGCCCCGTTGGCGCCTTCCAGGTGCGGCAGCTGCGCCGCGAAGATCAGGATCGCCAGCGCGTTGACGAAGCCGGTGCGCACCGAGCTGCTGACGAAGCGCATCAGCACGCCCAGCCGCAGCGCGCCGAACAGCAGCTGCACCAGCCCGGCCAGCAGGCCGGCGGCGAACAGGTACGGCAGGCCGTGGTTGGCCACCAGCGGCGCGGCCACCAGCGCGACCGAGCCGGCCGCGGCGGTGATCATCGCCGGGCGCCCGCCGAACACGGCGATGACGATGCTCAGCACGAACGAGGCGAACAGGCCGACCTGCGGGTCGACACCGGCGACGAACGAGAACGCGATGACCTCGGGGATCAGCGCGAAGGTGGCGACCGCGCCGGCCAGCAGTTCATGCAGCGGATTGGCGCGCCATTGCGCGAGTTCGGTTCGGAGCAGGGACATGGGGGCGGACCGGCGATGGCCGGGCGCAGCGCGCGCCGGACCGGGGGCAAGGGGCGCGCATTATCGCCGCCGCCGGGGTCGCCCGCGCGTTCCTGCGATGCAGCCGGGCGGCATGAACCGCTGCGCGCGGCCGGCTTCGCCCTGGGCCTCGAGGGCGGCGATCAATCCGCCCAGCGTGCCGACCGCGTCCGCGTGGCGCCCGGCGACGAGCCCCAGCCACGCCCGCTGCGGCACAGTCGCCGCGTCCACGCCGTTGGCGCATCGCGGCCGACATCCGCGGCACCGCGACGGACACTTCGGGCGAATCCTCCGCAGCAGGTGCCTGCCGGGCCCGTCCGCCGCCCAGGCCGGCACCGCGGCTACGAGCAGCAGCGCCGCCACCAAACCATGCAGCCGCCCGCGCACGCCATGCACTCGCTACCCTGCTTCATGCCTCGCCCTGCCGACAATGGACGGGGCGCAGCATCGCCGTCGACATGCCACAGGCGCCGCCGGGGGCGACCGGACATCCACCGATCGTCGGCAATGCACCCACGCAGCGGGCTCAGGGCACGCCATCTCCCGTCGCACACCGCTGCCAGTCATCGGAGGCTTCACGGCTGAAGTCCGACCCGAGCCGGCGCCAGGCGGTGCATGGCGTTCGAGACTGCATCCTGCTGCGCCGCGTCCAGCAGGACGCCTCTGCGGTCATTTCGACTTCGCGGTCGCGCCACCCAGATGGGTCGACAGGAAGGCGAGCAGGCGCGTGTAGTACTCGCGCCGATGCGGTTCCGTGTAGAAGCCATGGCCTTCGTTGGCGTAATAGAGCGTCTCCACCGGTACGCCCGCCTGCTTCAGTGCCCGTTCCATGCGCTCGCTGTGGACCAGCGGCGCGCGCTCGTCCTTGCCACCGGCGGCCAGGAACACGGGGACCTTGATCCGGGCTGCCAGCTGGGTCGGCGAACGCCCGGCCAGGGATTCGCGTGCACCGATCCAGTCGCCTGCCCATGTCCGCGTCGAACGGCTCCGGTCGGATGCATCGCGGTGCATCAGGGTCAGATCGTAGACGCCGACATAGCCGGCCGCGCACTGGTAGAGATCGGGCTCGCGGGCCGCGCCCATCAGGGCCGCATAGCCACCGTAGCTTGCACCGTAGATGCAGATCCGCTCCGGATCGGCGATCCCCTGCGCAATCGCCCAGCGCGTGGCATCGGTCACGTCGTCCTGCATCGTGCCGCCCCACTGCTGCGCGCCGGCGTGGCGATGGCGACGCCCGTAGTTTCCCGACCCGCGATAGTTCACCCGCAGCACCGCATAGCCGGCTGCGGCCAGCACCTGCGCATCGTCATCGAAGCCCCATTCGTCGAAGATGCCGTACGGCCCGCCATGCGGCAGGACGACCAGCGGGAGAGGGCCTTCGGCGGCCGCCAGCGGAAGGGTCAGGTAGGCATCGAGCGGCAGGCCATCGCGTGCCTTCAGCGACACCAGCGTACTCGGCGGGACCAGATGCGGCGGCAGCCACTCGCGGCGCGCGAAGATGCGGTCGGCACTCTTGTTGACCGTGTCGAACAGGAAGTAGTCGCCGCTGTTGCGGTCGCTCCACGAGTAGATCACCGCCAGGCGCCCATCGGCGCTGGCCGAGGTGATGTGGATCGCATCGCCGCTGAACGATCTTTCCAGGCTGCGGTACAGACGCGAGGTGGGTGCGTTGTCGTCGAAGAAGCGGTTGTGGACACGATCGCTCATGAACGACGCACCGATGGGCGTGCGTCCGTCAAGGTCGTACAGGATGCGGTAGGGGTCCACGCGTGCGTCGCGCAGCAGCTCGCGGGTCTGGCCGTCGGCAGGATTCCAGGCGACGACGGAATCAGGACCATCCGGGTGTTCGACCTGCAGATAGGCAAGGGTTCCATCGGCAGAGAAGCCGAGTGGATACCGGTTGTGGCCGCTCTGGCCCGCATCATGGACCAGGCGCCATTCCGCAGCGTCGCCGTCCCGGTAGTACACCTTCTGCACGTTGTCGATGTTGGCGCCGGTGGCGAACCTCACCTGCCCGTCGGCGTCGGCGACGAACTCGGCACGCTTGACTGGCGGGGTCGCCACGACGCTGCGCTGGCGGGTGTAGACATCGAGCCGCTCGACCCGCACGGTGGGATCGCGACTGGCGGGAACCGCCGACACCAGCACGTTGCGACGATCGTTCGGCAAGGTGTCGAACAGGTAGACACCCTGCTGCAGCGTCAGCTGGACGGTCGTATCCAGCGGGCCTGCGGCACCGTAAGGGCTGGCCAGCAGCTGCGCGTTCTTTCCGGTCACGTCGATCGCATGCAGCTCGCCGATCGATACCGGCTGGTCGCGCGACCCGAGCCTGTTGGCCACCGACGCGACGATGCGCTCGTCGTTGGCCCACCAGAATGCCTCGATGACCGAGTCCTTGCGGCCGGTGATCTTGGCCGTCGGCTGATTGTCGGCGCGCCGCACCACCGCCACTGCGTTGCGGTCTTCGAGTTCGGTGATGACCGCGTAGTAGTCGCCGTTGGGCGAAATCTTGACCTGCTGGTACTGCGCCTGGCGCAGATATGGCGCCAGGTCCACCTTATGCGGCTGTGCCTGGACGGCCGGTGGCACCATCACAGCCAGAAGCAGGATGGCGCGCATTGCCCATGGATGCATGATCGTTCCCTTCCTTGAGTCCCCGCCGGGATCTTCTCAGGAAGCGCGTACCAAATCCATGCAACGCAAACACCCGTCGCGCGTAGTCCCCGCAGCTACTCCCGAGGGGGCGATGCGGTTCACTGGTCCACATGACCAATGTCTGCCTCCGTGGCGTCAGCTGGCCCGTGGGCCAGCGTGATCCGGCACGAGGCGCTGCGCGGCATGTGCGTGGCAAGGAGCCACGACGACGACGGCGGCAGGCGAGCCCTGCTGCCGACACGCACCGCCCGCGTCAGCGACCCGCCTGCGCGCGGCGCTCGTCGCTGGACACAGCCCGGAACAGCGGCACCAGCTGCCACAGCGCCGACAGGCCCACCAGCACGTAGACCAGCCTGGCCAGCGGCGCGTCCTGTCCGCCGAACAGCTCGGCCACCAGATCGAACCGGGCGAGGCCGACCAGGCCCCAGTTGATGCCACCCACGATCACCAGGACCAGGGTGATGATGTTGATCGCCTTCATCGCATGTCTCCTCGCCAACGCTGCTGGAGACACGACGATGAACACCGGCGCGTCAACCGGAGGCGACGTGGAGGGGAAAACCTGCGCCAATCGCGTCGAACTGCACACCGTCCGACGCACGCGGCGTCGCGGCGTGTCCGCCCCTCATCGGGCTGCCCGATCTCCCGCCGGCGCCGACAGCAGTCCCCTGCGCCGGAACCACATTTCCACCGGCACGGTGACCAATGGCGGAAGCGCGGCCAGCAGCGCCACCAGCACCGCCCACAGTGGCCAGCGCAGGCGCACCCAGGCGAACAGGCTGACCGCGACGTACACCAGGAAGGCGACCCCGTGCAGGCGCCCGAACAGCCACACGCCCAGCTCGGTGGTCTGGGTGCCGTACTTCAGCAGCATGCCGACCAGCAGGCCGGCCCAGGTGAGGGCTTCGAAGAATGCGGCAGCGGCGAACAGCCTGCCGGTGGCGGACAACGGGGGTGCAGCGGGCATCGTGCGGGGCTCCGGGCAAAAGAACGCGCGAGTGTAGCAACGGGGCAGCGGGCCACTGTTTCGGCGGACGGCGATGCCGCACGCAGCAACCGCTCCGGTGCGGGGAAGGGCCGCGGCTGCTGCAATGCGCAATCGCGCAGGGGAGCACCCGGCGCGGTCCCGCCCATCCACCCGCCCATTGCGCTTTCACCCCGTCGTCTGGCCTGCTGTATACCGTTGGACGCGGTTGCCGGCCCCCTGTGCCGGACCGGTGTCCGCAGGAGTGGGGAGGACAGGAGATGGCGACGATCCGCTCATGGGCCGCACTGCGCGCCTACATGTCGGTGGACACCGACAACCCGGCCCTGCTGAAGGCCCAGTACCGGGCATTCGCGCGCCAGATCCCGCTGATGTACGTCATGCTGATGATCAACGCGTGGCTGCTGGCCAGTACCCACATGGCCCTGGCCCCGCGCTGGCTCACCGTCTACATGCCGGCGCTCATGAGCCTGGTCTGCCTGTGGCGCTGCATCACCTGGTGGCGCGGCGACCCGCGCGATCCCGACACCGCCACCGCCCGCCGCGCACTGCTGCGCACCAATGTGCTGGCGTGGCCGATCACCGCGGTCTTCATCTGCTGGTCGCTGGCGCTGTTCCCCTACGGCGACAGCCACACCCAGTCGCACGTGGCCTTCTTCATGGCGGTGACCGTGATCGGCGTGCTGCTGTGCCTGATGCACGTGCGCCCGGCGATGCTGGTCACCGCTGCCAGCGTCAATGGCATCTTCGTGCTGTTCTTCATCGCCAGCGGCGTGTCGACCTTCATCGCGATGGCGATCAACGTGGCCCTGGTCACCACCACCCTGGTGGTGATGCTGCTGCGCCAGTACGAGGACTTCACCCAGCTGGTCCGCGCGCGCGAGCACGCCGAGGCGCTGGGGTCGGAGAACCTGCGGCTGGCCAATCTCGACAGCCTGACCGGGCTGCCCAACCGCCGCTGGTTCTTCTCGACGCTGGAAGCGGTCTGCGCCGATGCCGAGGCCGACGGCACCCGCTTCGCGGTCGGCATCCTCGACCTGGACGGCTTCAAGCCGGTCAACGACCTGTACGGGCATGCGGTCGGCGACCGGCTGCTGGCCCAGGTCGGCGAGCGCCTGGCCGCGCTGCGCGACGCGCACATCCATTTCGCGCGTCTGGGCGGCGACGAATTCGCGCTGATCATCGAGGACATGGACGACGACGAGGCGCGCCTGACGTTCGGCCGGCGGGTCTGCGAGGAATTGCGCAGGCCGTTCCACCTGCACGACACCACGCTGCAGATCGCCGCCTCGATGGGCATGGTGATCTATCCCGACCTGGCCGGCGATGCGGTGGATCTGTACGAGCGCGCCGACTACGCGCTCTACGACGGCAAGCGCAACCATCCGGGCACGGTGAGCCTGTTCTCGGCCCGCATGCGCGCGCAGATCCAGCGCGATGCGCTGATCGAGCAGGCGCTGCGCAAGGCCGACCTGGGGCACGAGCTGTCGGTGCACTTCCAGCCGATCGTGGACACCGCGCAGCGGCGCACACTGGCGTTCGAGGCGCTGGCGCGCTGGCACCATCCGGCGCTGGGCGAGGTCTCGCCCGCGGAGTTCATTCCGGTGGCCGAGCGCGCCGGCCTGATCAGCCTGCTCACCCGGACGCTGCTGGCCAAGGCGCTGGCGACCACGGCCGGCTGGCCGGAGCAGATCGGGCTGTCGTTCAACCTGTCCGCGCACGACCTGGGCACCAGCGAGGAAGTCCTGCGCCTGGAGAAGGTGATCGCCGACAGCGGCGTGGAGACCGCCCGGATCGACCTGGAGATCACCGAGACCGCGGTCATGCACGACATGGAGCAGGTGCAGTGGGCGGTGCGGCGCCTGCGCGCGACCGGCTGCGGGGTGACGCTGGACGACTTCGGCACCGGCTTCTCCAGCCTCAGCCAGCTGCACGCCCTGCCGCTGACGCGGATCAAGATCGACCGGCGCTTCGTCAGCGGCATCCACCGCAATCCGACCAGCCTGAAGATCGTCAAATCGCTGCTTGCGCTGAGCCGCGACATGGGACTGGGCTGCGTGATCGAGGGCGTGGAAACGCGCGAGGAACTCGCGGTGCTGGAGGACCTGGGCGGCAGCACGATGCAGGGCCACCTGTTCTCGCATCCGCTGCCGGTCGAAGGCGCCGCCGAGTGGCTGGCGCGCGAGCGCCACGCGCCCGGCCGCTGGCATCCCGGGATCGGCACCGACTGCCTGCTGTGGTGAGCGCGGCCGCTCAGTGGAAGTCGTAGTACAGCGCCCACTCCCCGCTGTCGTGGTGCCGCCAGAACATCAGGCTGCCGTTGTCGACGACGTTGAGGCCCACCTTTTCGTCCGACGACACCTGGAGCATGAACTCGAAGCCTTCGCCCGGATCGACCCCGGACTGGCAGAACGACGGCCAGCCGCCGAGCTTGTGCTCGTACGCATGGCAGGTGACGTCGTAGTACCCGGCGATCCGGCCGGCGTCCTCCAGCGCCAGGATCTCCTCGGCGAGCGCCCATGGCACGCCGCCCCCGTCCCACAGCGGGTGATCCTCGTCCACGCGCTCGGCCCGCAGCGGGAACGGCGCCAGGCCCTGCCCGTCCGCGGGCGGCAGCACGCGGCGCTGCAGTGGAACATCCGCGGCGTACTCGCGCACCAGCCAGTTGGCGCCCATCGGCTCGAGCACCTCGGGCAGCTGCGCGGAGATGAAGATGGTGAGCACCCGGATGCCCTGCAGCGCGGCCGGCACCACCGGCAACGTCGGCAGGTGCAGCTGCAGCAGCGGCACCATCGCCGCGCCGGACGCATCGACCGGCACGTCCTCGCCGTCGGCGAACAGGAACACGCGCCCGATCCAGCTCTCCTCGTCGGTGCCGGCCGGCCGGAATCCCCCGGCGAAGAAGCGCGTGGCGGGCCGCGCCAGCTGGCGCTTGATCCGGTCGATGTCCATGTCGGTCTCCTTGCAGGGGCGCCAAGGGTAAACGCAGTACGCCGCAGGCCGCCCCCGTCGGCAAGACGCAGGCCGCCCGGTCCCGCCTTGCCGCCGGACCAGACCGGCCAGGGTCTCACTGGAGCTGCGGTCCCTGCATCGATGCCAGCCTTCCATCCAACCGGCGACGACGCCGGCCGTCGCGGGCGCGCAGGAGGCGGATCTTCCGCCACTACGCCGCGACGCAGCGTCCGGACTCCACGCTCCACTTCCCCATCCCGTGCCGCTGGACGATGGCACGCTCATCCCGATCGGGCCGCTGCACCTGGAGGGGCATGACCCAGCATCGGCCGGATGCCGATGCTGCGCGGGGAGCACGCCTGCGTCGTCTACGACATGGACGACGTCCTCCATGCCACCGCCGCCTCCCCGCGGCCGACGGCCTGCCGGACGGTTTCGCGATGACTGCGCGCCGCGCGGCTCACGCCACGCCCAGCTCCCTGCGCAATGCGGCGACATGGGCGCGACCGACCGGCAGCTCGCCGCCGTCGGACAGGCTCAACCAGTAGCGCGTGCCCGACGCTGCATGCAGGCCGCGCACATGACGCAGATTGACCAGGCAGGAGCGATGGCAGCGCACGAAGTCCGGCGGCAGCACCGCCACCAGGCCGGCCAGCGGCTTGTCGTGCAGTTCGCTGCGTCCATCGCGCAGGCGCAGCTGGCTGTAGTCGCCGTCGGCACGGATCCACAGCACGTCCTCCAGCGCGACCAGCGCCGTCCCCCGCGCGTGCCAGATACCCAGGTAGCGGGCCTGTCCGGCGCGGTAATGCCCGGCGTCGAGCAGACGCGCCAGCGCCTGGCCGAGCCGCTCGCGCGAGAAGGGTTTTGGCACGAAGTCCAGCACGCCATGCTCGAACGCCTGCAGCGCGCGGTCGCGGTGCGCCGAGACCACCACGCAGTGGTAGCGCCCGGCCACGGTGCGCCGCAGCACCTCGAAGCCGTCCTCGCCGGCGAGGTTCAGGTCCAACAGCAGGCCGTCGTAGACGCTGCGCTGCAGCCTGTCGCCGGCCGACTCCAGGTCGGCGACGGCGTCGAAACGCGCGCGCGAACCCACCAGTTCGGCGCACAGCCGCAGCAGGCGCTTCCGCACCAGCGGTTCGTCCTCGACGATCAGGATGCGCATGTCAGCTCGATCCTGCCGCACCAGCGCTCGCCCTCGGCCCCCTGCACGAAGCGTCCGCCACCCGGCGCGACCGCCGCGAGGCTGGCCTCGATGTAGCGCGTGCCGGTGCCCTGCCCGCGGTGCGGTGCCGCTCCGCGGGCGCTGCGCAGCTCCAGCACCCAGCCCTGCGCCACGCGCTGCACGCGCAGCTGGAACGGATGCCGCGCGCAGGCCGCGGCGCCGGCGTGGGTCAGCGCATTCTCGACCTGCGCATGCAGCACGCCGGGTGGTAGCGACAGGCCCGTGTCATCGGCATCCACCTCGAACCCGATCGGGCAGTCCAGCGCCTGGCCGACGATGTCCAGATGACTGCGGCACAGCGCCAGTTCGTCCTCCAGCGGCACGCTCTGGCGGGCGCTGCTGTCGCACAGCCGGTCGAACTGTGCAGCCAGCGCCTCGACCAGGCGGCTGGCCCGCGACGGCGCCTGTTCGATCAGCTCCTGCAGGCAGGTCAGCGTGTTCATCAGCCAGTGCGGCTGGATGCCACGCTGCAGCAGCTGCAGCGACAGGCGGGCGCGTTCTTCGCGCAGCCAGGCGTTGTGCCGGTCCATCGCCCGCAGCTGTTCGACGTGGCGCACCAGCAGGAAGCCCATCAGCACCGCCAGCAGCAGGAAGTACGGGCCGTCGAGGAACGCCCCGCCGACCAGCGGCATCGTCAGCGCGCCGGCCAGCAGCAGGACCAGGATCGGGACGCGCTCCTCGCGTTGCCCGTCGACACGCAACAGCACCCAGGCCGACGCCAGCATGCTCAGCAGCAGCGCCGCCAGCGAACTGGCATCGAAGCTCGGCAGCAGCAGCGCCGCCGCGGCGAGGGCCAGCACGTAGAGTCCCTGCACGTTCAGCGGCACCGCCACGCCGAAGCGGCGGGCCAGGTAGGCCGGCAGCAGCGCCGCCGCCGCCACATGCAGGGCCAGCAGCGCGACCAGCCGGGGCGCGTGCCAGGGATAGGCATACCCCAGCAGCGGACGCCAGGCCTCCACCACCGGCAGGGCCAGGCCGACGGCACCGAGCGCCAGCAGCAGCCGCGCGCCGGGCATGCGCTGGCGGCCACGCTGCACGGCCAGGAAGTAGGCGCAGGCCGCCGCCAGACCACCGCAGGCGAACGCCGCGATCAACCACGGCAGCAGGCTGCGGTCGTAAAGCTGCGCAGCCGGCCCGACCTCGACGAAGGCGTCCGCGCTGTACAGCCGCACGCGCTGGTGGTGGCTGGACGCGAGAACGGCCAGCGTGTCGCTGGCAGACGAGGCGTTGGATGGCGGCAGCACGTAGAGACTGTCGATCCGACCCGGCCGTTCCTCTGCCAGCGTGCGGCCGACCACGCCGTTGGGCGGCAGCGGGCGCCCGTTCCACAGCGGCTGGCTGGCCCCGCGCACCGACAGGCGCAGCGCGCGGATCTGGCCGGCATCGGCCGCCGCCGGCACGCGCCAGCGCAGCCAGTACGGCCCGTGCCATCCCGCCAGCGCATGCAGGTCGAGCGCGCGCCAGTCCAGGTCCTCCGGCGGATGCGTCGGCAGGCGGCCATCGGCGGTCACGCGCGCCGGCGCCATCTCCGCGGCCAGCACGCGGACCGTGGCCGGATCGCGCGCGGCCGCCAGCCACCAGGCGGCGACCGCGGCCAGCCATACGATGAGGACGACGACGCTGCGCGGAATCTGCATGCGGCCATCGTATCGGCTGCATGGAGATGCTGGACCCCCGGCTGGAGTCGTTCGGCCGTCTGCCGCCCCCGCTGCGCGGGACCGGCGCGGATGCTGGATGCCTTCCTTCCGGATGGAGCGCGTCATGTCCCGCATCCCCTGCCGTCGTTGCCACCCGTCGCCTGCGAGCACGGTCGATGCGCCCGCCCCGCGCCCGTCCGCGGCGGCCGGTCCATCGCCGTGCATCCGGTCGCCTGCCGGCCGCGTCCGGTTGCTTCCGCATCTGGCGGCGCTGGCGACGGCAGCCTGTCTTGTCGTGAGCTGCGCGGCGCCGGCGTTGGCCGCCGGTCGCGTCGCTCCCCTGGTGTTCACGCCTTACGCGTTCGAGACCAGGGAGCACGGCACGATCGCCGCCGAGGCCGGGTTCCTGGTGGTGCCCCGCCGCCACGCCGAGCCGGACGGGCCGCATCTCCGCCTGCGCGTGGTACGCCTGCCGGCGACCGGTGGCGACGGCCGCGCCGCACCGGTGGTCTACCTGGCCGGTGGCCCGGGCGGATCGGGCACCGGCACCGCGCGCGGGCCGCGCTGGCCGGTCTTCGACCAGGTCCGCCGCGAGGCCGACGTGCTGCTACTGGACCAGCGCGGGACCGAGCTGTCCCAACCGCCGCCGCCCTGCCCGCACACGGCGCGCTTCGACGACGCCCAGCCCCTGCAGCGCGACACCGCGCTGGCTGCGCTCCGGGCCACCGCGCATGCCTGCGTCGCGTACTGGCGGCAGGCCGGCGTCGACCTGGGCGCCTACACCACCGCCGAGAGCGCAGACGACATCGACGCGCTGCGGCGCGCACTGGGCAGGCCCAGGCTCAGCCTCTGGGGCATGAGCTACGGCACGCACCTGGCCCTGGCGGCCGTGCGTCGGCATGGCGCGGGCATCGAGCGCGTCGTGTTGATAGGCGCCGAAGGCCCGGACGACACGCTGAAGGCGCCGCTGTCGGCGGACGCGCTGCTCGACGAGCTGTCCACCGTCGCGCGGCAGCAGGGATTGAACGACCTGGGCGGATCGGCGCGGCGCGTGCTGCAGAGGCTGCGCGACCAGCCGGGCCAGGGCCGCAGCCTGATGCACCGCGGCCGGCAGGTGACGCTCGGCGAATTCGATGCGCAGCTCGCGATCGCCGCCGCGCTCGGCCGCCGCTCCACCCAGCAGCTGCTGCCGCTGGCGCTGCGCGAGGCCGAACGCGGCGACTACGACCTGCTTGCGGCGATCGTGCTGATGCTGCGCGAGGAGCTGGGTGGATTCCAGGCGATGCCGCTGGCGATGGACGTGGCGTCGGGCCAGAGCCCGCAGCGTCGTGCGCTGGTCGAGAGGCAGGCGGGCGAGAGCCTGTTCGGCGATGCGCTGAACTTCCCGTTTCCGATGCTGGGCGACGGGCTGGGGCTGCCCGACCTCGGCGAGGCCTTCCGCGCGCCGCTGCACAGCGACGTGCCGGTGCTGATGATCGGCGGCACGCTGGACGGGCGCACGCCGCCGGACAACGCCCGCGCCCTGCTCCCCGGCCTGCGCAACGGACAGCTGCTGCTGGTGGACGGCGCCAGCCACGACGACGAGCTGTGGCTCGGCCATCCGGACATCGCCAAGCGCATCGCCGCGTTCCTGGGTGGCCGCGCGGTGGACGATGCCGCGCTGGAGGTGCCGCCGCCCACCTTCGCGACCGGCACGCTGACGCTGCTGCTGTCGATGTTCGGCATCGGTCGGGGCACGGCGCTGGCCATGGTGATCGCGCTGACGCTGCTGCCGGCCGGTCTGTGGTGGTCGTGGCGCCACCGCCCCTGGCGCAGGCGCGCGGGGAGTACCGGGCCGACGGGATGAGCACGGACGCGCCGACGCAGGCCGGCGTCCCTCCTGCCCACGCACGCCGCGCCTCTACACGACGCTGAACGAACCGGACCGGCGTCGCGGTTCCGCTGCGGTGCTCATCGCGCCCTGCCGTTCGCGATGCCATTTTTGCGGCGCCCTGTCACACCTTGCCGTTCACCGATTGCTTACAACCTGAAGACCGCGCGTTGCAGGGGGCGCCGGCGTGGACCATTCCTTCAGGAGAGAGTGAATGCGTACGATCCGCCTGCACCACCGGCCACTGGCCATTGCCGTCCTCGTCGCCCTGCCGATGCTGGCCACCGCACAGGACACCCCCACCACCGATCTGGACCGCGTCCAGGTCACCGGCACCCGGATCAAACGCGCGGAAATCGAAGGCCAGGTCCCGATCCAGACACTGAGCCGCGAAGACATCGAACGCACCGGCCTGACCTCGATCGGCGACGTGCTGCAGCAGCTGACCGGCTCGGGCTCGGCGCTCAACGCCAAGTTCAACTCGTCGGGCAATTTCGGCTTCCCGCCCGATGGCAGCGGCGTCGGTGCCGGCTCGGCGCAGGTCGATCTGCGCCATCTCGGCTCGCGCCGGGTACTGGTGCTGGTGGACGGTATCCGCTGGGTCAACGAGTCGTCGGCCTCGGGCGTGGGCTCGTCGACCGATCTCAACACGATCCCGCTGGCGATCGTCGAGCGCATCGAGGTGCTGGAGGACGGCGCGTCGTCGCTGTACGGCTCGGACGCGATCTCCGGCGTGGTCAACATCATCACCCGCAGCGATTTCGAAGGCGGCCAGGTCACGCTGAACTACGGCCGCTACGGCGAAGGCGATGGCGACCAGCGCGGTGTCGACCTGGCCTGGGGCACGCGCGGCGAGCGCTTCAGCGCCTTCGTCGGCGCCAGCTTCACCCGCCAGGATGCGGTGTATGCGCGCGACCGCGCGCAGTCCCGCTTTCCGGTGCCCGGCACCGGCGTGGCGCTGGGCAGCTCGGCCACGCCGCAGGGGCGCTTCATCTTCACCGACCCCAACACCGGCGCGACGCTCGACCTGGTGCCAAACACCGGCGCGTCCTCGCCGGTCTACGACGGCGGCACCAGCTGCACCCGCAGCGACGACTACCACTGCTTCACCAGCGCCGACCGCTTCAACTTCGCCGAGTACAACCTGGTGCTGACGCCGTCCGAGCGCAAAGGCCTGTTCGGCCAGTTCCGCTTCGACATCAGCGACAACGTGCAGCTGTACGTGAAGGCACTGGCCAACCGGCGCGAATCGACCAACCAGGCCGCGCCCGAGCCGCTGTTCCTCGGTCCCGAAGGCGGCACCGGCAATCCGCTGGCCGACGGCATCTTCATTTCCGCGGCCAACCCGTACAACCCGTTCGGCTTCGACCTGGATTCGGCCGACAACCTGATCATGATCGGCCGCCGGCCGGTCGAAGGCGGCGCGCGCGTATTCGACCAGAAGGTCGATACGCGCTACGTCGGCGCCGGCCTGGTCGGCTCGTTCCAGGCTGCCGGGCGCGGCTGGTACTGGGACGTCAATGCGATGTACAGCAGCAACGAGGCCGAGCAGACCAACCGCGGCAGCTACAACATCCGCAACATCAACCTGGCCCTGGGCGACCCGGCCGCCTGCGCCGCCACGCCGGGCTGCGTGCCGCTGGACATCTTCGGCGGCGTCGGCTCGATCACGCCGGAGATGCTGCGCTGGATCCAGCCGATCGTGCGCGACCGCTCCGAGAACACGCTGAAGCTGGCCACCGCCAACCTCAGCAGCGACCTGTTCGAACTGCCGGCAGGGCCGGTCTCGTTCGCCACCGGCCTGGAGTACCGCGAGTACGAGGGCTGGTACCAGCCCGATCCGCTGACCGTGGCCGGCGACTACAACGGCGTGCCCTCGCAGCCCACCTCCGGCGAGTACGACGTCACCGAGGCCTATCTCGAACTCAACATCCCGATCTTCGCCGACAGCACCTTCGGCGAGAAGCTGGACCTGAGCCTGGCCGGCCGCTACTCGGACTATTCGACGTTCGGCGGCGAGTTCACGCCCAAGTACGGACTGCGCTGGCAGGTGAGCAACGATCTGGTCCTGCGCACCAGCTACGCCGAAGGCTTCCGCGCGCCGACCATCGGCGAGCTGTACGGCTCGGCCGCACGCGCCGACCTGCAGATCTCCGACCCCTGTTCGATCGGCCTGGGCGGCACGCCACCACGCGGCAGCGCGGCCAACTGCGCCACGCTCGGCGTGCCCGGCGGCTTCCAGCAGGCCAACTCGCAGATCTCGGTCACCACCGGCGGCAACACCGCGCTGGACCCGGAGCGCTCACGCAGCTTCAGCGCCGGCTTCGTCTACAGCCCGTGGTTCGCCAACAGCGTCGACTGGGCCGACCGCTTCGACATCGAGGTCACTTTCTACCGCCACCACATCGACGGCGCGATCCAGGCCATCGACGCGCAGACCCAGCTCGACCTGTGCGTGGACACGCTCGATCCGCTGTACTGCGACGGCATCGGCCGCGCCGCCACCGGCGGCATCAACCTGTTCAACAACCGGCTGACCAACCTGGGTTCGATCAAGACCGACGGCTGGGACGTGGACCTGTTCTGGAGTTCGCCGCAGACCGCCGCCGGCCGCTTCAGCCTCGGCTGGAAGAACACCTTCGTCGGCCGCTACGAGGCCCGCGGCGCCAACGGCCAGCTGCAGCCGCAGTCGCCCGGCATCGAGGTGGTCGACAGCGCGATCCCCGAATGGACCAGCAACCTTGCGCTGGGCTGGCGGCAGGGGCCGTGGGACGCCTCGTGGACCATCCGCCACATCTCCGAGCTGACCGAGGACTGCGGCGACGCGGTGGCCTTCCCGATCTGCGGCAACCAGACCGACGGCACCAACACGCTGGACGCGATCACCTACCACGACGCGCAGCTGGGCTACCGGATCGACTGGCTGAAGGGACTGCAGCTCAATGCGGGCGTCAACAACCTCTTCAACGAGGATCCGCCGATCTGCCTGTCGTGCTCGTTGAACGGCTACGACGCCTCGACCTACGACATTCCGCGCGGCCGCTTCTTCTACCTGCGCGCGGACCTGCGCTTCTGAGCGACACCCCGCTCCCCGCCGCCAGCCGGGGAGCGGGCTCCGGGCCCGTGCCACCGAGCAGGTCAGCCCCTGTACGGGACCTGCCTGATCGCGTCCGGCACAGCGCCTGCTAGGGATACGCCATGCGAAACAGTGCGACCACCGATTCGGTGTTCCAGCCACCGTCGGACCGCAGCGCCCCATGTTCCACCAGGGCCAGGAACTGGTCGGCGTGTGCATCGGCAGTGTCCGGATGACGCATGGCGAAGGCCGCGGCCAGCAATGCATGCTGTCGCTGGAAGCGCGCCGACCAGGAGGTTATGACCGCATGCGGAAGCTTGGCTGGCTGCTGCACCAGTGCACCCAGCGCCCGATAGACGTCGCTGCCGGCGGCGTGCGCAACGCTGTGCGCCACCAGCGGTAGCAGGACATGTAGATCCTCATCCAGTGGCAGGTCCAGCCGCCGGCTGTACGCGAGGCTGGTGTCCAGCCAGTGCTGCACCACCGCGGCGAACAGAGCGCTCTTGCTGCGGAAGTGCGCATAGAGCGTGACCTTGGTCACCGCACTTTCGGCCGCGATGCGGGTCATGCTGACGCCCTCCAGGCCATGCGCGAGGAACACCCGGGAGGCACCCGCCACGATCGCCTCCCTTCGCAACAGACGGATGCGTGCCCAGCGTAGTTGCCTGCCGTCGCCCACCCCCTGCGGCCCGGTCAGGACCACCGCCGGAACAGCACACTGGCATTGACACCACCAAACCCGAAGCCGTTGGACAGGGCGTACTCCAGCACAGCGGGCCTGGCCCGGGCACCTACGAGGGTCAAGCCCTCGGCCAGCGCATCGGGCATGCACAGATTCAGTGTAGGCGGCACGATCTGGTCACGCAGCGCAAGCGCGGTGAACGCAGCTTCGATGCCGCCGGCGGCGCCAAGCAGGTGGCCGGTGCTTGCCTTGGTCGCAGCGATCAGAAGATCGGGCCGTTGTCCGAACACTGCCCTGATCGCGGAAAGCTCCGCGCGGTCACCTACCTGGGTGGAGGTCGCATGGGCATTGAGGTGCTGGACATCGGCGGGAACGATGCCTGCCTGACGCAGGGCCTGTTCCATGGAGCGGCGGGCGCCGTCCCCGTTCTCCGGGCCCGCGGTGAGATGGTAGGCATCCGCGCTGGTGCCGTAGCCGACCAGTTCAGCGATCGGCAGCGCACCACGGGACAAGGCGTGTTCCAGCGTTTCTATCACCAGCAGGCCCGCACCTTCGGACATCACGAACCCGTCGCGGCCCTGGTCGAAGGGACGCGACGCCGCGACCGGCGTGGCGTTGTAGCCGGTGGACAGCGCCCTCGCCGCGGCGAAGGCGCCCAGCGAGACGCGGTGGATCGCCGCTTCCGCACCGCCGCAGATCGCGATGTCGGCCTCGCCGGAACGGATGATCCGGGCTGCGTCGCCGATGGCCTGCACACCGGCCGCACAGGCGGTGACCGGCGCACCGATCGCCCCCTGCAGCCCATGCCGGATCGATACGTGCCCCGCCGCCATGTTGCCCAGGAACGACGGCGCAGTGAACGGTGACAGCCTGCGCGGACCACGCTCCTTCGTGGCTTCCACCGCGGCTGCAATCGCGCCGAAGCCGCCGATTCCGGTCGCGATCACGGTGGCACTCCGCGCACGCTCACGCGGGGTGGCCGGCGCCCACTGCGCCTGTGCAAGCGCCTCGTCGGCCGCGATGATCGCGAACTCGATGAAGCGGTCCATCTTCCGGAGATCCTTGTCGGTAATGCTCCGATGGCGGTCGTAACCGGCAACCGGATCCTCCGCCTCCCCGAGCACCCGGCCGCCGACACTGGCGCCCACTCCCTCGCATAGCGCATCGGGCAACGTGCGGATGCCGGACTCGCCCCGCAGCAGCCGTGACCACACGTGTTCGGTGCCTGTGCCCAGCGGCGAGACGATGCCGATGCCGGTGACGACGATCCGCCTGCGATGGGGGGACGTCAACATCAGGGTTCCCCGCGGATCTGGCCGGGCGCTGCGGCGCCGATCCGGAACCAGATCGAGTACATGGCAGGCAGGAACACCAGGGTCAGCACAGTGCCAGCCAGGGTGCCGCCGATCAGCGTGTAGGCGAGGGTGCCCCAGAACACCGAGTAGGTCAGCGGAATGAACGCCAGCACCGCCGCCAGCGCGGTCAGGATCACCGGACGCGCGCGTTGCACGGTGGCTTCTACCACCGCATCCATCGGCTGCATGCCTTCGGCCTCGTTGTGGTGGATCTGGCCGATCAGGATCAGCGTGTTGCGCATCAGGATGCCCGACAGCGCGATCAGGCCGACCAGCGCATTGATCCCGAACGGCTGCTGGAACAGCAGCAGGGTCGGCACGACGCCGATCAGTCCCAGCGGACTCGTCAGGAAGACCATCACCATCGCCGACATCGAGCGGACCTGCAGCACGATGATCAGCAGCGTGGCGGCCAGCATGATCGGGAACAGCGGCAGCATCGCGCTCATCGCCTTGCCCGACTCCTCGATCGATCCAGCCTCGACGATCCGATATCCATCGGGCAGCTGCTCGCGCAGTGGTTCCAGCAGTGACGTGATGGCGGTGGACACGTCCGGCGGCTGCAGGCCCTCGGCGATGTCGCCGCGCACGGTGATGGTGGGCACGCGGTCGCGCCTGCGCATCACCGGCTCCTCCATCCGCACGTCCATCGTGCCGATCTGCGACAGCGGAACGCGCTGGCCGGCCGCACCGACCAGGGTGAAGTCCTCGATCCGCGCAGGATCCAGCCGGGCCTCTCCCGAGGTGCGGGCCATCACCTGGACAGTACGGATATCCTCGCGCACGCTGGTCACCGGCACGCCGCTGAGCAGGAACTGCAGCTGCTGCGCGGCCGAACTCGAACTCAACCCGACCGCCTGCAGACGGTCCTGCTGCAGCGTGAAGTGCAGGACAGGCGTACGCATGCCCCAGTCGCTGTTGACCGTCCGCATCAGCGGGCTTGCGCGCATCACGGATTCGGCCTGTGCGGCGATGCCGCGCAACACCTCGGGGTGGGGACCACTGACGCGATAGGCCACGGGAAACGGCGAATAGGGACCGAACACCAGCTGGGTGACGCGTACCTGCGCCTCCGGCGCCAGTCCCTCGGCGATGGCACGGCGTAGCCGGTGCTTCAGGGCCTCGCGTTCCTCCTGACTTCCGGTGCGCACGACGATCTTGGCGAACGCCGGGTCAGGCAGCTCTGGCGAAATGGCCAGGAAGAAGCGCGGCGCGCCCTGGCCGATGTACGCCGTCACGATCCTTGCCTCATCCTGGCTGGACAGCCACGCCTCGACCCGCGCGGTGGCCTCGCTGGTCTGCTCGATCGAGGTGCCATACGGCATCTGCACCTCGACGAGCACTTCTGGCCGGTCGGACGTCGGGAAGAACTGCTTCTTGACCGCGCCCATGCCGAGGATCGACAGCGCGAACAGGCCGACGACCGACCCGGCGACAAGCCACTTGCGTGCGATCACCTGAGCCAGCAGGTCGCGGAAACGGTTGTAACGCGGCGTGTCGTACAACGCAGCATGCCCGCCCTCGACCCGCTTGATCTCCGGCAGCAGCTTCACGCCCAGATAGGGCGTGAACACCACCGCCACCACCCACGAAGCGATCAGCGCGACGCCGACGATCCAGAACATGTTGCTGGTGTACTCGCCCGCGGTGGAGCGGGCAAAGCCGTTGGGCATGAAGCCGACCGCGGTCACCAGCGTGCCCGACAGCATCGGTGCGGCCGTGTGACTCCACGCATACGCCGACGCGGCCACGCGGCCGAAACCTTCCTCCATCTTCACCACCATCATCTCGATGGCGATGATCGCGTCGTCCACCAGCAGGCCGAGCGCCAGGATCAGCGAGCCGAGCGTGATCCGGTCGAAGTTCTTGCCGGTCGCGGCCATCACCAGGAATACGGCGGCCAGCGTGAGGGGCACCGCTGCGGCCACCACCACCCCCACCCGCCAACCCATGCTGACGAAGCAGACCAGCATCACCACGACCAGCGCCACGAAGAACTTCACCATGAACTCGTCGACCGAGGAGGCGATGTTGTCCGACTGGTCGGTGACCTTGGTCAGGCTCATGCCCAGCGGCATGTCTGCATTGATCGCGCCGACCTCGTCGTCCAGTGCCCTACCCAGATCCAGCCCGTTCCAGCCGTCTCGCATCACCACGCCCAGCAGCAGCGCGGGCTCGCCGCCATTGCGGATCAGGAAGGTGGACGGATCCTCGTAGCCGCGCCTGACGGTGGCGATGTCGGTCAGCTTGATGGTCCTGCTACCGGAAACGATCGGCGTCTCACGGATCTTGTCCAGTTCGTCGAGCGCACCGTCGAGCCGCACGAAGACGCTCGGCCCCCGCGTTTCGATCGAGCCGGCCGGCGTCAGCGCGTTCTGTCCGTTGAGCGCCGCGAACACATCCTGCGGCGCGATGCCCAGGGTGGCCAGGCGGTCGTGCGAGAACTCGACGAAGATGCGCTCGGGCTGCTCGCCGATGATGTTGACCTTCTTGACGCCGGGGACGTGCAGAATGCGTTGCCGGAGGGTTTCGGCATCGCGGGCCAGCACGCGCTGCGTTTCGCCCTTGGCCTTCAGCGCGAACAGCGCGAAGGTGACATCCGAGTATTCGTCGTTGACCATCGGGCCGATCACGCCGGCAGGCAGGTTGGCCGCCTCGTCCTCGAGCTTCTTCCGGGCCTGGTAGAACTCTTCCTGGACCTCCGATGGGGGTGTACTGTCCAGCAGCGTCAACGTGGTGAACGCCAGCCCGGGCCGGGTGTAGGTTTCGCTGCGGTCGTACCAGCGCAGTTCCTGCAGCCGTTTCTCCAACTTCTCGGCGACCTGATCCTGCATTTCCTGCGCGTCGGCACCTGGCCAGGCGGTGACCACGGTCATCACCTTCACGGTGAACGCCGGATCCTCGGCACGGCCAAGCTTGAAGAACGACACGATGCCGGCGAGCGAGACCAGCAGGATCAGGAACACCGTGATCGATCGTTCGCGGACCGCCAGTGCGGACAGGTTGAACCGGCTCACCGGGCCACTCCGGCGGCCTTGGGTACGACAGGCACGTCGCCGGTGCGCACGGGCATGCCATCGCGCAGCAGATGCGCGCCCAGTGCGGCGATACGCTCACCGTCCTTGAGCCCACCGGCGATGTAGGCCGCGTCGTCCGCGAGCCGGACGATACGCACCGGTCGCCAGGATGCGGTTTCGGGTTCGCCCTGGATGATCCAGACGCCCGGACCGTCACCGCGGTCGATGATGCTGGCGATCGGCACGCGCAGCGCCTGCCCGTCGTCGGGGCCCGCATCGGCGGCGAGCGCGACGGTGACCGTCGCACCGAGCGGTGCGGAGCCAGCCGCGTCATCCAGCGTGTAGCGCGCCTCGAACGTGCGGGTGACCGGATCGGCAGCGCCCGACAGCACACGCAGCCGCGCGCCGATCGGCGCACCGGCCTGCCCGAACACGCTGGCCGTCGCATGCGCCCCCAGTAAAGGACGCAGGGTCTCCGGCAACTGGACGACCGCTTCGCGCGGGCCGGAACGGGCGACGCGCACGACCACCTGTCCCGCCGCGACGACCTGCCCCGGCTCACCCAAGGTCTCCATGACCACACCGTCTGCGTCGGCCAGCAGGGTCGTATAGCCGCTGGCATTCGCGGCGACGCCAGCCTGCGCACGTGCCGCCCGCAGGTCGGCGGCGGCCGTGTCGGCCGTCGCCTTGACCTGGTCGTAGGCCGACACCGAAACCACGCCGCTGGCAACCAGCGCCTTGTAGCGCGCTTCGTCCTGCCGGGTCTGATGCGCCCGCGCTTCGGCGGCGGCCACCACCTGCCGCTGCGCACCCGCGGCCAGTTCCAGATCCACCGGATCCATCCGCATCAGCGGCTGGCCGCGCCTGACCACCTCCCCGGCATCGACCAGCCGGTCCTGCAGTTTCCCGCCAACACGGAAGGCCAGGTCGCTCTGAACCCGGGCCTGGATCGTGCCGGTGAAGGATCGGGTGTGCCCCCCCGCCGTGCGCACGGTCTCCGCACGCACCAGCGGCGGCTGGGTCCGGGGGTCCTCTTCCTGCTTGCCGCCGCATGCGGCGAGCGCCAGGAACAGGGTGCAGAGAGCGAACGCTCTGTCGAAACGATGCCGCGGCATGAGGATCCCGTGCAGGACTGGTCAGCCGGCATTCTCAAATCAAGTGACCATTACTGTCAATAGTCACAACTAGGGCGACAGACTCCTGAGGATCAGGCCTGACAGCAGGGCCGGACCTTCGTCGCTGTGGTCCAGGCTGTGCTGGAGCAGCAGCGGATTGAGGTAGGGCCGCATGATCAGGTGGACGGCCTTCGATGCCTCGTCCAATGGCGTCCTGCGTTCGAAATCGCCGCTCGCGCGGCCGCGCTCCAGAATGCCCTGCAGCATCGCGTGGATACGGCTTTCATAGGTCAGTGCCACCGGCCAGCGCTCGGTGGCAGCCGCGGCCGCGATCTCATACAGACGGCGGTCCTGGTTGAACAGTTCGAGGCTGGCCTCGACGGCAGTGCGAAACATGCGCCGCAACTGCTCGGGCGGGCTGTCGGTGGCCTCGACGACGGCAGCGACCTGCTGCTCGATGCCGTGCAGGCAGTTCGCGCAGATCGCCTCGCCGATCGCCTGCTTGGAGGCGAAGAATTTGTAGATGTACGCCTTGGAGAAGCCGATCGTCCGGGCCAGATCGGACACGGTGGTCTTGGCGTAGCCGTAATGGCTGAAATGTTCGGTCGCCGCGGCCACGATCTGGCTGCGGATCTCATGCTCTTCCGGACCACGCTCGGCGGTCGGGTGCCTGGTGTCGAGATTCATGGGCTCAGTCTAGCCAGATGCTCGAATGGCCCACAACAAGTGACCGAAGCGGTTACATGCCTGGATGCATGCCCAGGTGTCAGACCGAGCCTTCCACGGCAAAGCGGGGCAGGCACACAGCCAGCCCGGTGCCCAGACGACGCCAGTTGCCGACTCGTTCAGGGTGGTGACGCATGCACCCACACTCTGTTAACTTTACGAGCTACACAAAAGTTGACAGGGTGCACCGCGGCGCCGCGCCCCATGCGCTCCCCCACCCGCCTCGCCGATCCGGTCGCGATGCCGCCCCTGCGTGCCTGCACGTGGAGTGGCGACGCCTGCCCGCCCGGCGCACGGCCCGCAGACGATCCATGCCGACGATGACCGCTTCTCCGTTCCGCAGCACCACGCCCGTCCTCTCCCCGCTGACGCTGGCCGTCGCCGCCACGCTGGCCGCAACGCACGCTCACGCGGCCCCATCCGGCCAGGCCGTCACCCTGGATGCGGTCCACGTCACCGCCACTGTCTCCGAGGAAGTCGAGGCCGCGCGCCGGGCCCTGGCCGACGTGCCCGGTGCCGGCAACGTGGTCGACATGGCGCAGGTGCGCGCTGGCCGGCTCAGCAGCAACGCCGACGTGCTGGCGCTGCAGCCGGGCGTCCACGCGCAGTCGCCGGGCAACGAGGGCGCGAAGATCTCGATCCGCGGCTCGGGCATCAACCGCGGCCCGGGCGCGCATGCGTCCGGTGTGTCGGTCAGTCTGGATGGCCTGCCGCTGACCGCCTCCGGCGGCACGCCCTACGAACTGCTGGAACCGCTGTGGCTGGGCCGGGCCGAGGTGCTGCGCGGGGCCAACGGCTTCGAGCGCGGCGCGCTGGCACTGGGTGGCGCGATCGACTACGTGAGCCGCAGCGGCCGCGACGATGCCGGCCTGGAACTGCGCTACGAGGCGGGCAGCTTCGGCTACCGCAAGCGCCATGCCGCGTACGGCGGCATGCAGGGCGATGTCGATTACTACCTGGCCTACACCGACGTCGAGCACGACGGCTACCAGCGCCATGCCGCCAGCAGCGGCCGCGGCGCGATGGCCAACATCGGCTGGCAGCTCACGCCCGATCTGGAAACGCGCTTCTTCCTGCGCTACCGCGAGACCGACCACCAGACCCCCGGCCGCCTGACCCGCGCGCAGATCCGCAACAGCCCGCGCGACGCAAACCCGTCCAGCATGGCGATCGACGCGCAGCGCCCGCAGCCGGGCAGCACCTGGATCGGCAACCGCACCACGCTGCAGCTCGACGCCGATTCCACCCTGCAGGCCGGGCTGGTCTACCACCGCTATCCGATGGACCTCAACGAAAGCCTGTACCGGCAGCAGCTGGACTACGCCTCGCTCGGCGCCACGCTCGACTATGAGCGCCGGCATGCGCTGTTCGGCCGCGACAGCAGCACCCGCGTCGGCCTGCGCATCGTCCACGACCTCGACGCCGACGTGCGCGAAACGCTGCGCCGGCCGAACAACGGCTACCCGGCCGGCACCCACACCCGCGATTTCATGCACCACGGCACCGACAGCACGCTGCATGTGGCCAACACGCTGTCGCTGAGCACGACGCTGCGCCTGCAGACCGGCCTGGCCGTGGTGCAGACCAGGCGCGACGTGCGCGTGACCTGGCCGGCCAACAGCGACCGCATCGCCGACACCGCGTGGGATTACGCGCCACGGCTGGGGCTGGACTGGCAGCTCACGCCCGCCACCCAGCTGTTCGGCAACCTCAGCCGCTCGGTGGAAACGCCGCATCCGTGGTCGATGATCTGGGGCTCGGGCCAGACCTTCCCGGCCGGCAACGGCCCGTCCACCGGCCGCCAGCGCGCGCCGGTGGCGCTGGACAACCAGACCGCGACCACGCTGGAACTGGGCGCACGCGGCGACGGCCCGCTCGGCCGCTGGGAGCTGGCCGTCTACCAGGCCAACGTGCGCCACGCGCTGCTGACGGTGGAACTCCAGCCGCTGCCGAACCTGATCGTCGCCGAATCCAACGCCAGCCCCACCGTGCACCGCGGGCTGGAGGCCGGGCTGGACAGCCTGCTGTGGCAGCGCGGTGGCGAACGCCTGTCGCTGCGCCAGGCCTATACGTTCAGCGATTTCCGCTACCGCGACGACGCGCGCTTCGGCGACAACCGCATGCCCGGCCTGCCGCGCCACTACTACCATGCCGAACTGCGCTACGCGCACCCGTCCGGCGTACATGCCGGGCTGAGCACCGAGTACGCCTCCAGGATGGCGGTCGACTACGCCAACAGCGCCTGGGCAGACGGTCATCTGATCTTCGGCGCGCGCGCCGGCTACGAGGCCCCGGGCGGCCGCTGGCAGACCTGGCTGGACCTGCGCAATCTCGGCGACCGCCACTACGCGGCCACGGTGACGCCCGGCTACGACGACGGCGGCCGCGACGTCGCCCGCTCGACCCCGGGCGAAGGCTTCGGCGTGTACGCCGGCGTGAGCTGGCGCTTCCGCTGAGGCTGCCGCACGACGTTCCCCTGGCGGGCTGTGGCCACGCCAGCGGAACGTCGACCGCGATCCGCACCGCGCAGCCTAGGCCGTCCACTGCAGGATGCCTGCCCGATGCCGGTGCCCGCCTGCCGGTCGCCGCATCCGGACGCTGCTGATGGAGATCGGACAGGGCGTCACGGTTGCGTCTGCCCGCCTCGCGGACGTCTTCGTCGAACGCAATGCGGTGGCGGCGGCGTACCGGGCTTCGGTGATCATCGGCGGGCTCCGGTCGGCAGGGCCCGCCGACGCGGCAGGTCGCTGTGATCGGCTCTCCGTACGAAGCGGGCCAGCCGCGCTGACGCCCGACACGCAGCGTCGCCATACCGCCATCACCCGCCGAGGCTGTACGCTCGCCGCACCCTCCCACACCGACCGGTTCTCCCATGGCTTCCAGCCTGCTCGCCCTGCTCGACGATATCGCCACCGTGCTCGACGACGTATCGGTGATGACCAAGGTCGCCGCGAAGAAAACCGCCGGCGTGCTCGGCGACGACCTGGCGCTGAACGCGCAGCAGGTGACCGGGGTGAAGGCCGACCGCGAACTGCCGGTGGTCTGGGCGGTGGCCAAGGGCTCGTTCCGCAACAAGCTGATCCTGGTGCCGCTGGCGCTGGCGATCAGCGCCTGGATCCCGTGGGCGGTGACGCCGCTGCTGATGATCGGCGGCCTGTTCCTCTGCTACGAAGGCGCGGAGAAACTGCTGCACCGCTTCCTGCACCGCGGCGAGGACAAGGACGCGCAGCACGCACGTCGGGTCGAGGCGCTGGCCGACCCGGCGGTCGACCTGGTCGCGATGGAACGCGACAAGATCAAGGGCGCGGTCCGCACCGACCTGATCCTGTCGGCCGAGATCATCGCGATCACGCTGGGCACCGTCGCCGATGCCGAGATGACCACGCGCATCCTGGTGCTGAGCGTGGTCGCCATCGCGATGACGGTCGGCGTGTACGGGCTGGTCGCCGGCATCGTCAAACTCGACGACGCCGGCCTGCACCTGACCGAGCGCAGCGGCGAAGGCGCCGGTACGCGCGCCGCGCGTGCGTTCGGCCGCGGCATCCTCGCCTTCGCCCCGTGGCTGATGAAGTTCCTGTCGGTGGCCGGCACCGCCGCGATGTTCCTGGTCGGCGGCGGCATCCTCACCCATGGCGTGCATGCGGTGCACGAGTGGATCAACGAGGCGGCGGTCGATGCGGCCGCCCTGCCCTCGGTGGGCAGCGTGCTCGGCGCGGTCCTGCCGATGCTGATCAATGCCGCGGTCGGCATCGTCGCCGGCGCCATCGTGGTCGCGCTGGTGATGGGCTTCGGCAGGCTGCGTGGAGCGAAGCACTGACGACGCGCCGGCGTTCCATGTGCCGGGTGTCGTGGTCGCCACTGGCGACAGCCGCCAGCTTCGATCGCGGATCCAGCCCCATTCGACGCGGCCTGGTGTGCTGCCTGTCGCTGCGTCCGTTCTCCGTTCTCCGTTCTCCGTTCTCCGTTCTCCGTTCTCCGTTCTCCGTTCTCCGCCGATGATGCCGACCACCCGACGCTCCACGCTCGCGCTGATCCTCCTGCTGCTGATTGCAGGCCTCCCCCTGTCGGCTGTCGCCCTGGAGGTCCAGGACGGCGACCTGCTGTTCGTCACGGCGGCCCGGACCGGCCTGAGCGGCGCGATCGACGATGCGACGCGCCGTGACGGCCAGCCCAGCTTCGACCATGTTGCGCTGGTGGCCTACGACACCGACCGGCACGTCGTCCTGCACGCCGACGGCGAGGGCTCGCGCCAGCAGCCGCTCGACGCGTTTCTCGACGCCGCGCAGGCCAGGCAGCGGCAGGTGGTCGTCTACCGGCTCCGGCCGATCCGGCGCGGCACCATCCCCGCTGCCATCGACCAGGCCCGGCGCATGCTTGGCCGGCCCTACAACCACAGCTACGTGCAGGACGAGGACAGCTACTACTGCTCGGACTTCATCGAGCGCGCCTTCCGCAGCCACACGGTGTTCGCCCTGCAGCCGATGAACTTCCGCAATCCGAAGACCGGCGAGATCTCCGGCCACTGGATCGCGCTCTACCGCGGCATGGGCATGGACGTCCCGCAGGGCCTGCCCGGCACCAACCCCAACGACATGGCCGCCTCACCGGTGCTGGAGCGCGTCGGCACGCTCGAGTGAACCACACGCCCGTGCGCCGCATCCCGCGCGGCTGTCCGCGGGTGAGCGCGCCGGCAACGACCTCTGCGACCGCCTGGCGCCGTCTCCCGCCACGTGTCCCTGGCACGCCGGAACGCCATCCGCCACGGCCGCGCGCACCGTGCGTCCATCACGTCGTTTCGTCCTGCGGGTCACGCCCGGATCACCCGTTCCGGTTCACCCTGAGCCCGGTTTTTCGACACGGGAGATCCCCATGCAGCTCTTGAAACTGGCCGCGGTCGGCACCCTCGGATTCATCGCCTACAAGGCATGGCAGCGCCGGCGCCCGACCACCACCCCGGGCACCGCGCAGGACGATGGCAGTGTCACTCCGCCGCATGGCGACCCGGTGCTGGTCGGTGCCGGCATCGATGTCGACATGCCGGTCCGTCCGGCGGCGCAGTCCAGCCGCGGCTTCGGCGGCGTCTGACACGGCCGGCCCCGTCGTCGCGCGCCCGCGGGGCAGCGGCGTCGGCATGGCAGTAGCGACACCACGGTCCGGGCAGACACTGTCCGGGCCGGCTCATGGGCCTTTTCCGCACGCGCGCGGCTCCGCGGCAGGCGGATGCGCGCAGGCGCCGCCAGGCGTCGGGTGGGCGGGGCAGCCGGCCCCGCCGCAGGAAGTGCGTCAGCGCGTTCCATACCGCTGGCGCCAGCGGACCGATGGCCGACATCAACGTCACCCCGCTTGTCGGCGTGATGCTGGTCCTGCCGACCGCCTTCATCGTGACCGCGCCGCTGGTGACGGGGTCGATCCATGTCCTGCTGCCGCAGGCGACATCGGTTCCGCCCGAACGACTGAGACCGCCACCACCGATCGCCCTGCGGCTGGATGCCGGCCACCGGTTGAGCTGGAACGGAACGCCGCTCGCCACCGGCGACCTGCAGGCCCGTCTGCGCATCGAGATCCAGACGCACGCCGGCAAGCTGCCCGAACCGCGGCTCCCCAGCGACAGCAGCGCCACGTAAGAGGGCATTGCCCGCATCCTCGCCGCCGCCGAGGCCACGGGCATGCACAGGATCGGATTCGGTCGCTGGACGCGTGACACGGGACGGCGGCCCGGCCGGCGCCGTTCCGTGCGCAGGTCGCACGCGGAGCGCGGTCTCTTCGGTACACCCGGCGCGCCACACTCCGGCGCGCCCAACGCCAGGGCGCCGTCTGGCATCGCAGTGTCATGTCCGGATGGCACAGTGGCGGCGCTGCGGAAGGCGGCGCGTGGCGACACCAGGTCCTCTCTCCCCTGGCTGCCGCGGGCCGCCTTCCTCTCAATCGGTGCGCGGCGTGCAGCCCGCCGCCGCGGTCGCTGCGGCGTGTCCTCGCCCGGTCGACGCGAGCGCCCGCACCGGCGGCGGCGACGGGTTCATCCCTGCCTGTTTCCATCTCTGGCTGCTCGCGTACACCAGCGCACGCATCGCGTGGCCGGCAACACCTGCCTCATTGCCAATCCCGTGCCATTCCGGCGCGTTCGAGGTCTCCGTCTTTCGCGCCCTTCTGTTCCGGGCTCCCCCGACCGCGTGCCCGCGCGTTATGCGGATGGCAGATGCGCGTCGGGCAGGCGTATCTCGATTGGATTCCTCGGAATGTAACGGGCCAGGACGGCGGTCATCACGAAGAACAGCACGGTGGCCATCGCAGCGACCGCGACGGTACGCAGCGCCCAGTGCAGACGGGGAAACGGTCGCAGGCCCAGCGTCGCAATCGACGCACTGACCAGGGACATGAGAAAGAGCATCGGCTGGATGAGCAGCGACATCACGCCGTACCCCGCCGTGGCCAGCAGCGACACCATCACCGCTGGCGGCACCAGCGCACCCACCAGCACGGGAATCACCCACACCCGCAGCGTACTGATCCGGGGCGGTACGGCCGCGTCCGCCGCGACCGACGCACCTGGTTGGTAGGGGTTTTCGGACACCAGCGCTCCTTCGTCCTCGCCGGCGCGCGCCGGACCGTCTGCGGGGAACGCATGGTACTGGATGGAACGCAAGCGACGTCGAGCCCTGCGGCTCCGGAACGCGAACGCGAGGTCCTGGCCTGCATCGACCAACGCCGCTGGACCACCACGGATGACGATCCAGACCGCGGCGGAACGCATGGCGGACGAAAACGAGATGCGGGCAGCTCCATCGCTGCCCGCACCACATCAGACGATCAGTGGACCGACCGGGTGCATCGGCGTCCCGGCCAGCTGATGCCGCCAGCGGTCAGCGCCAGACGCGCTCGCAGCGCGTTTCGACGATCCGGTCGCCCCGCGCTTCCTGGCGATCGCCCTGTACCTTGCGGCCGATCGCGCCACCGGCGACCGCGCCGCCCACCGTTGCCAGATCGCGACCACGGCCGTCGCCGATCTGGTTGCCGACCAGGCCGCCGATGACGGCACCGGCGGCGGTCCCGCCGATGCGGTTCGGGTCGGAGCTGTTGCGGCGGACCTCGACGTTCTCGCAGACGACCCGGCTGCCATCGTTGAAGCGGCGTCCCTCGTCCTCGGGGCCATAGCGCGTCCCGCTCTGTGCGTGTGCGCCGGCCGCGGCCAGGACCAGGGGTGCGAGCGCGATGACGACGGATTTGCGGATGGTGTTCATACCGGGATCTCCGGAGGACGGGGCTTGCGGTGCAGCCTGCGCTGCGCCCGGGCATGGAACGGTGAAAAACAGCGTGGCACCGCGCCCGCGTTCACCTGGCATACGTGGATGTGGCCGCGCCGTGGGCGTTGCGCCCGTGGAAACCCAACCAATCGATCACGCAGACGTCGCGATGCGTTGACGGCGCCGCCCGCCACCATCGACGCACGTCCAACCGATGGAGATCACCATGACCGACGCACGCGAACACCTGCTCGACTGGCTGCGCGACGCCCACGCGATGGAGCAGCAGGCCGAGCAGATGCTGAAAGGCCAGGCCGCCC
Source organism: Xanthomonas sp. XNM01 (assembly GCF_014851915.1). Taxonomy (GTDB): domain Bacteria; phylum Pseudomonadota; class Gammaproteobacteria; order Xanthomonadales; family Xanthomonadaceae; genus Pseudoxanthomonas. The sequence goes on along the minus strand of NZ_JACVAP010000004.1, from coordinate 365,088 downwards.
GCATCGAGCACTATCCGCGGCTGAAGATGCGCATCGAGGAGCACATCCGCGAAACCCAGGGCCAGCAGCAGCTGCTGGAGGGATGCATCACCCGGCTCGGCAGTTCGCCGTCGGTGCTCAAGGACACGATGGGCAAGGTCGCCGCGCTCGGCCAGGCCGTGGGTGGGATGACCGCCAGCGACGAGATCGTGAAAGGTGCAATGGCTGGCTACGTGTTCGAGAACATGGAGATCGCCTCCTACACCGCGCTGATCGCCGCCGCCCAGGCAGTGGGCGACACCGAGACGCAGCGCGTGTGCGAGCAGATCCTGGTGCAGGAAGAGGCGATGGCGAAGTGGTTGCGGGATCATCTGCCCGAGATCACCCAGCAGTTCCTGGTGCGCGCCGAGACGCCCGGCGTGACGGCGAAGAAGTAAGCGCGGGAAGCATCGGCATGCCAGGTGCCGGCACGCGACAGACGACGGCGGCCGCGCCCCACGACGCGGCCGCCGTCGCGCGTCCGGCACTGTGGACGGTCGGCCATTCCACCCGCAGCTGGGACGCGTTCCTGGCCCTGCTCGCCGCACACGCGGTCGAGGCGATCATCGACGTGCGGCGCTTCCCCGGTTCGCGCCGCCACCCGTGGTTCGCCGGCGAGACCCTGGCGACACAGCTGCCGCAGGCAGGCATCGACTACCTGTGGCTGCCCGAGCTCGGCGGCCGCCGGCGCGTGCAGCCCGGCTCGCCCAACGGCGGCTGGACCAACGCCGCCTTCCAGGGCTATGCCGACCACATGACCAGTGCGGAGTTCGAGGACGGTCTGGCGCGTGCGCTCGAGGCCGCGGCACGGCGGCGCAGCGCGCTGATGTGCGCCGAGCTGCCATGGTGGCGCTGCCATCGGCGCCTCATCGCCGACCTGCTGCAGCACCGCGGGCATGCGGTCCGCCACATCATGGATGCGCGCCCGGCGCAGCTGCACCCGGGCAATCCGGCCGCGCGTGCCCGCGGCGCGGACCTGGTGTATCCACCGCAGCAGGACGACCTGTTCGCCGCAGGGGCGCCGTGATGGCCCGGCGCGGACGGCTGACCCTGGCCACGTTCAACGTCAACGGCATCGGCACGCGTCTGCCGCAGCTGCTGGCCTGGCTGGAGCAGGCCAGGCCGGACATCGTCGCGCTGCAGGAACTCAAGGCGGTCGATGCCGCCTTCCCGGCCGCCGAGCTGGAGCGCGCCGGCTATGGCGCGATCTGGCAGGGCGAGCACCGCTGGAACGGCGTCGCCCTGCTCGGGCGCGAAACGATGCCGCTCGAAAGCCGGCGCGGCCTGCCTGGCGACGCGCGGGACCGGCAGAGCCGCTACATCGAGGCGGCCATCCACGGCATCGTGGTGGCCAGTGTCTACCTGCCCAACGGCAATCCGCAGCCAGGGCCGAAGTTCGATCACAAGCTTGCCTGGATGCGGCAGCTGGAGGCGCACCTGCACACGCTGGTGGCATTGCCGCATCCGGTGGCGGTGCTGGGCGACTTCAACATCATTCCGACCGACGTCGACGTCTACGACGCGAAGGCGTGGCGCCGCGATGCGCTGATCCAGCCCGAGGTGCGCGCCGCGTATGCGCGGCTGCTCGCGCAGGGCTGGACCGATGCGCTGCGCCAGGTGCATGGCGACGCGCGGATCTACACCTTCTGGGACTACTTCCGCCAGCATGCCGAACGCGACCGCGGGCTGCGCATCGACCACCTCCTGCTCAATCCGGTGCTGGCCCCGCGCCTGCGCGATGCCGGCGTGGACCGCGCGGTGCGGCTGCAGGACAAGGCCAGCGACCACGCACCCACCTGGGTGACGATCGCGCCGGCGTGACCGCCGCCGTGAACACGGGCTCCACGGCACCGGCAGGTATGCTGGCCGCTCACGTATGACGGACCTCATGCGCATCCATGGGCCGCAACATTGGCAGCTACACCCTGCGGCCGGGCGCGCTGCAGGGTGACGCGCACAACTACTGGTACGGCACCATCACGGTACGGGGCGAAGGCCGCGCGTTCGTGCACACGCTGGATCGCGCGTTCTTCCGCACCGAGCTGGCCGCGCATTCGCATGCCAGGCTGATGATCGCGCGGGTGGCCGGCATCGAGCGCGACCGGATCGCGTTCACGCCCTGAACGATGGCCCGGCGCGCGCCGGGCGGCGCCGTACCGCGCTCAGTCCTTGCCGCGCTCCAGCGGCACCACGCCCGCCTCGGCCAGCATCCGCTCGATCCGGCCGACGATGTAGGCGATGTACTCCACCGGCGGCGCCTGGGTCAGCACCTGCGCGTCCAGCGCGAACGCGTCCAGCACCTCCTCGCGCGGCACCTTGGCGACCAGCTGCTGCAGCCGCTGCTCCAGCAGGTCCAGCTGCGTGTCGATGTCTTCTTTCGTCGTCATGCGGCAAGCCTGGCCCGCCAGGCGTCATCGCGGCGTGCAGCCGTCGACGGCATGCGGCGCTGCCCGCGTGTGCGTGCGATGGTGCGCGGCGCGGCCGGCCCGTGCGGGTTCGATCGGGATGCCGCGGGCTGCCGGCTCCCGCTCACCTGTCGCGGTCCGCACCGATGGCCTGGTGGAACGCCGCGTCCGTCCAGTACGGCTGGAAGTCGGTGTCGCGCAGGAACTGGGCCGTCGGCTTGCCCAGCCGGTGGGCCGCCGCGACATGCTCCAGCATGCGTGTCCGATCCCCGCGGCTGGCGTGGTAACAGGCCAGGTTGTAGAGCAGGGTGGCGTTGGTCTGTTCGGCCGGGTCGAACTGCGCGCTGATCAGCGTGGTCATCGTCGCCTGCAGCAGATCCTGCGCATCGGCGCGGTGCAGCGCGAAGGCCAGGGTCTGGCTGGCGATCACGCCGACGTTGTAGCGCAGGCTCGGATCGGCGGTGTGCACCGAGGTCAGCGCGTGCACCTGCTCCAGATAGTGACGGACCAGCAGGCCGGACGACGCGGCGTCGCCGGCCGTGTTGAAGGCGATCAGCAGGTCGGCGTAGGCGGCGGTCACCCCCGCGGCGCGGCTGGCGACATGCGCGCTTTCGTCGACCATCGCCTGCGCCTGCTGCAGGAACATCCGCAGCGCGGCGGCATCCCCGGTACGGGCGGCGTCCGCGCTCTTGCCGAGCTGGGCCAGGCGGGTGGGGTCGCCCTGCTTCCACCGCTGCTGGAACAGCGGGCGGGTCAGGTGGGTCAGACGTGCGCCGGGCAGCGCGACGCTGCGCCCGTCGCCGCGCAGCAGCAGCTGCATCGTGCCGGTGGCACCGAACAGGTCGGGCGCCTGCAGCACCAGTTCCAGCGGCGCCGTCGCGCCCGCCAGCGCGGCGAACGCGGCACGCGTGGCCTCCGGTGGCAGCTCGATCCTCACGACGGTGTACGCATCGGCATCGAACGGGCTGCCCCACTCCACCGTCATCGCCACCGGCAACGCCTGCAGCGGCGGCCAGACCCCGTCCACCGGGACCCGTGGCGGGTCGCCCTCGAAGCGGCGCGCCGGCTCCGGTGCCCGCAGCCAGCGGTGCGCGCGTGCTCCCGACGCCAGCTCCACGGAGCCGACCACCGCCTTGCCGCGCGTGCCCGGGCCTTCGAACACCGGCCGCCAGCCCGGCGTGGCCGCCTCGCCGGCAGGGCCATCCGGCACCGGCCGCACCACGTACAGGCCGATGTCGTCCACGTAGTGACGCAGCAGCGCTTCCTCGCCCGGGTAGTGCATCTCGCCACGCATGCGCATGTCGAACCACGGGCTGGCATCGGCCATCAGCGTGGCCGGCTCCCACCAGCGCAGCGTGTGGCGGAAGCCGTACCCGTCTTCTTCGCGCGGCACGAACACCTTGAATTGCAGCGTCTCGTCGCGGACCTGCAGCTGCACGTGCGCATCGCCGAACCAGAGGCGACGGGGCAGCCGGCCCGGCGTGTCCCAGGCCACCTTGAGCGCGACCCCGACGGTCGCACCGAGCAGCTGGCCGGCGATGCCCTCCTCCAGGTGGAAGTGGCGGCGATCGAAGTCGACCACCTGCAGCCGCGGCGGCAGCGTGTCGTCGACATCGCGGGCGAAACTCTCGGGCGCGAGCTCGCGCAGCGGCGGCGTCCGGGTGTAGCCGTCCATGCAGCTGTCCAGCCAGTCCGGCCGGCGCTGCGGCCGGGGGCGGTCGCCGCAGGCGCCGCGATGCACCTTGTCGCGGTGCCGGGTGAGGTCCACCTTCCACGCACGCTGCCCGTCCCAGAGCAGCGCCCAGGCCTGCGCATGGTCGTGGTCGAAGGACACCGCGCGGGCGGCGTCGAACATCGCATGCAGCGCCTCCGGCGACAGCGCGTTGCCGTCCACGGTCGGCGCGTAGGGCTTGAAGGCCTGCTCGCCGCTGAAGATCCAGTCGTTGTAGGCGTCCCGGCCGAAGGCCAGGCCCATCCGGTGCATGTCGCCGGGCGCCCACAGGGTGTCGAGCAGCACGCCGTCGGCATCGAACCGCCAAAGATAGCCGCCGGCCACGGCGATCACCTGCCGCTGCTCGGGGACCGCGAACAGGCCGTCGAGCGGCCCGTGCAGGACCTTGCGCACTTCCTGCCGCACAGTGCCGGCGACGTTTTCGGACAGGCGCGGGAACCCGGCATCGCGACGCGCGGCGAACAGGGGCGACAGGAAGCTCGGCATGAGGAACACACAGGCGGCGAGCACCACGGGCAGGCGCCCGGGTGCGCAGTGGAGGAAGAAGCGGCGCGGGCGCGGCGCGCTGCGCCCGGCATGCGCTGCATGCCCGGCCGCTGCGGTGGCCGTTGCGGGACCAGGTGCGGACCGGACCGCCGGGGCATCCCTCGCTGTCGGACGGCGGACGGCGGACAACGGCACGTCCGGTCGCCGGCGTGGATGCATCGCGCTGCTCATGGGGTTGCCTCCGTCCGTGAAGGTATCGCCTGCGTGGCCGCTGCCGGCGGCGTGGATGGGCCGGGATCACGCCGCCTGTACGGCGGCCCCGGCCCACTTGGCGCCGGCGACCCTTGTCGGCGCCGGCCCGCTCGCGGAGGATGCCGCCTGGGCCTGCGCCGCACAACGCATGCGCCGTCCCGGGGCGCGGCGTCGACGCGGCCGCCCCCGAATTCGCTGCCCGCAGTCCTGACCGTGCTTCCGATGCCCAGAATGACGCCCCGCTCCCACGTCCTCCTCCCGGCTGCGCCCGTCGCCTGCGGGGAGCGCGCATGAGCACGCTGCACCCGGAAGCCGGCCGCGGCGTGGGCGACACCGAGCGGGTCAAGCTGGCGCTGGCCGCCGGCGCCATCGTCGGCACCTGGTCGTGGGACCTCGTGCACGACCGCCTGACCGTGGACGATGCGCTCGCCCAGGCGTTCGGCCTGGATCCGTCGCTGCCGCGCGACAGCCTGAGCCTGGCCCAGGTGGTGGCGTCGGTGCATCCGGAGGACCAGCCCGGCCTCACCGAGGCGGTCGCCGACGCGGTCGCCCGCAGGGGCCGCTACACGCACCAGTTCCGCGCCGGCGCCGCCGAGGGCTATCGCTGGTTCGAGGCGATCGGCCGGGTCGACCAGGACGCCGACGGGCGGGCGGTGCGCTTTCCCGGCGTGGTCATCAACATCGACGAGCGCCGGCGGATCGAGGCCGAGCGCGACCAGGCACAGACCCTGCTGCGGTCCTTCGTCGAGGCCGCGCCGGGCGTGGTCTACGCCAAGGACCGCCAGGGCCGGATCCTGATCGGCAACCGCGGCGCGACCGAACTGATCGGCCTGCCGCCGGAGGAGTACATCGGCCGCACCGATGCCGAACTGCTCGCGGACACGGCGCAGGCGGCGGCGGTGATGGCCACCGACGAGCGGATCATGTCCAGCGGCCGCACCGAACAGCTCGAGGAGGAGGTGAGCTTCCCCGACGGCCGTCGCGCCTGGTGGCTGTCGACCAAGGCGCCGCTGCGCGACGCCGACGGCACCGTGGTCGGCCTGGTCGGCACCTCGCTGGACATCACCGACCGCAAGGCCGCCGAGGCCCGCCACCTGGAGATCGAGGAGCGCTACCGGCTGGCCGCGCGCGCCACCAACGACGCCATCTGGGACTGGCGCATCGCCGACGGCCAGGTGATCTGGAACGAGGCGCTGGCCACGCTGTTCGGCCACGACAGGACCGAAACCTGCGCGCAGTGGTGGATCGACCACATCCATCCCGACGACCGCGAGCGCATCGACACCACGATCCACGCGGTGATCGATGGCGACCGGACCGCCTGGAGCGGCGAGTACCGCTTCCGTCGCGCCGATGGCAGCTACGCCTCGGTGCTCGACCGCGGCACCGTCCTGCGCGGCGGCGCCGGCGAGCCGGTGCGCATGATCGGCGCGATGCTGGACCTGACCGGACGCAAGACCGCCGAGGCCGCGCTGGCCGAAAGCGAGGAACGCCTGCGCCTGGCCACCGAGGCCGGCGACATGGGCTTCTGGGACGTGGACCTGGTGCACGACCAGCTGATCTGGCCGCCGCGGACCAAGGCGATGTTCGGCATCTCGCCGCAGGTCGAGGTCGGGCTGCCGGACTTCTACGCCGGCCTGCACCCGGACGACCTGGAACCGACCCGCGCCGCGTTCGAGGCGGCCGCCGACCCCGCGCGCCGCGCGCTCTACGACGTCGAGTACCGGACCATCGGCGCCGAGGACGGCATCGTGCGCTGGGTGGCCGCCAAGGGCCGCGGCGTGTTCGACGGCGACCGCTGCATCCGCGTGGTCGGCGTGGTGATCGACATCACCGCGCGCAAGGCCGCCGACGCGCGCCTGAAGGACCTCAACGAGCGCCTGGAAAGCCGCGTCCTGGAGGAGGTCGCCGAGCGCACCCGCGTGGAGGAAGCGCTGCGGCAGAGCCAGAAGATGGAAGCGGTGGGCCAGCTGACCGGCGGCATCGCGCACGACTTCAACAACATGCTGGCCACCGTGATCGGCCCGCTCGACCTGATCGCCGCGCGCATGGGCGATGGCGATCCGCGCATGACGCGCTACATCGACATGGCCATCGACGGCGCCCGCCGCGCCGCGCAGCTGACCCAGCGCCTGCTCGCGTTCTCGCGCCAGCAGCCGCTGCAGCCGGTGCCGGTGGACGCCAACCGCCTGGTCGCCGGCATGTCCGACCTGCTGGTGCATTCGCTCGGCGGCAGCGTCCGCCTGGAGACCGCGCTGGCCGCCGGCCTGTGGTGCACCTATGCCGATCCCAACCAGCTCGAGAACGTGATCCTCAACCTGGCGGTCAATGCGCGCGACGCGATGCCCGGCGGCGGCCGGCTCACCGTGCAGACGGCCAACTGCGAGGTCGCCGCACCCGCCCCGGGCGACCACGCCGGCGTGCCGGCAGGCCAGTACGTGCTGATCAGCGCCTCGGACACCGGCAGCGGCATGACGCCGGAGGTGGTGGCCAAGGCGTTCGAACCGTTCTTCACCACCAAGAAGGTCGGCCAGGGCACCGGGCTGGGCCTGTCGCAGGTGTACGGCTTCGTCAAACAGACCTCCGGCCACGTCCGCATCCACTCCGCGCCCGGCCAGGGCACCACGGTGAAGGTGTATCTGCCGCGCCTGGTCGCCAGCATCGCGGCGGACGCCTCGCCCGACGGCCGCGCCGCGTCGCCCGCGGGCGGAGCCCAGGAGCTGATCCTGGTGGTGGACGACGACGCGGCGGTGCGCCAGTTCTCCATCGACGCGCTGACCGAACTGGGCTACCGGGTACTGGCCGCCGACGGCGCGGCCAGCGCGCTGCCGCTGCTGGACCTGCATCCGGACATCGCGCTGCTGTTCACCGACGTGGTGATGCCCGAGGTCAACGGACGCCAGCTGGCCGACGAGGCCTGCCGGCGGCGCCCGGAGCTGCGCGTGCTGTTCGCCACCGGCAACAGCCGCAATGCGCTGGTCCAGGACGGCGTGCTCAGCTCCGACGTGCACCTGATCGGCAAGCCGTTCACCGTGGACGAGCTGGCCACGCGCGTGCAGGCGGCGCTGGCCGAGTCGCGCTGATCCGGGCCAGGCTGCGGTGCCGCTTCACCGCCGGCGGCGGCGACGCGCCGCCATCGCGCGGGCTGCGCACCGGCGAGCGCTTCGGTGCCGCCCCCCTACGGGGAGCTGGTCGGTCCGGTGACCGGCGGACACCGGGAGGCGACCGGCGCGCGCCCGGGCCTGGCCCGCACCGGCCGCGGACGCGTTGGCGTCCACCCGCAATGCCGCGCTGACCCGGCTCATCGCGTCGACCGACGACGCCGGCCGCCGCGAGGCATGGCGGACCCTGCTGGCGGCGTGACGGCGCTGCGGCCGCACATCGTCGCGGCGCGGCTGGATCCGGACATCCGCGTCCGGTCGCGCTGATCGCCCAGGCGGACGCCGCTCCGGCGTCCGCCCATGGCCGGCCGCGTCAGCCGCGTGCGTCGCGCAGGCGGAAGATCGCCACCGCTTCCTGCAGCGCCTGCGCCTGGCTCTCCATCGAACGCGCGGCGGCGTTGGCCTCCTCCACCAGCGCGGCGTTCTGCTGGGTGGTTTCGTCCATCTGGATCACCGTCTGGCTGACCTGGTCGATGCCGGCGCTCTGCTCCTGCGACGCCGCCGAGATCTCGGCCATGATCTCGGTGACCTGCTGCACCGAGGACACGACCTCCTCCATCGTGCTGCCGGCCCGGCGCACCATCACCGCGCCCTGCTCGACCTGGTCCACCGATGTCTCGATCAGGCCCTTGATCTCTCGGGCGGCATCGGCCGAGCGCTGCGCGAGCGAGCGCACCTCACTGGCGACCACCGCGAAGCCGCGGCCCTGCTCGCCGGCGCGCGCGGCCTCCACCGCCGCGTTCAACGCCAGGATGTTGGTCTGGAAGGCGATCCCGTCGATCACCGAGATGATCTCGCTGATCCGGCGCGAGGAGCCTTCGATGCCGGCCATTGTCTCGACCACCTGCGCCACCACCTCGCCGCCCTGGCGGGCGACGCTGGAGGTGGCCTGGACCAGCGTGTTGGCCTTCTGCGCGTGCTCGGCGTTCTGGCGCACGGTGGAGGTCAGCTCCTCCATCGAGGCGGCGGTCTCCTCCAGGTTGGCGGCCTGCTGCTCGGTGCGGCGCGACAGGTCGTCGTTGCCTGCAGCGATTTCTGCGGCGGCCTCGTTGATCGCGCCGGTGCTGTGCTGGATGCGGCCGACGATGGCGGTCAGCTGCTCGACGGTGGCGTCGGCGTCGGTGCGCATCTGCGCGAACACGCCGTGGAACTCGCCGGACATGCGCGCGGTGAGGTCGCCCGCCGCGATCGCACGCAGCAGCCGCGACAGCTCGGCCAGGTTGGCGTCGGTGGTCTGCATCAGGGTGTTCAGGCCCTGCACCATGCCGCGGAAGTCGTGGTCGAAGGCCTGCGCATCGCCGCGCAGGCTGAAGTTGCCGGCCGCGGCGGCCTGGGCCAGCGCCAGGATCTGCGCGTTGATCGCCTGCAGGTTGCGCTTGGTCACCGCCATCGCATCGCTGATCGCGGCCTTCTCGCCCGGCAGCGCCTGCATGTCCGCGCCCATGTCGCCGACGGCGTAGCGCGACATCACCTCCACCAGCTGGCGCTGCACCTGCACGTGCGCGGCCACCAGCGCATTGGTGCCGGCGACCATGCGGCCGTACTCGCCGGGGAAGCGCGAGGCGTCCATCCGGTAGCTCATCTCGCCGGCGTCGTGGCGCTGGGCCATCTGGTCCTGCGCCTCCATCACCGCACGCAGCTGGCCCTGCATCGTGCCCATCGACTGCAGCAGCTGGCCCATCTCGTCCATGCGCCGCGGTTCGATCCGGCTGTCCAGCCGGCCCGAGGACACGGCGGCCGACACCCGCACCGCCTCGGCCAGCGGCGCCAGCACCTGCCGCCGCAGCAGCACGTGCAGCGCCGCGCTCAGCAGCACCGCCGACAGCGGGCCGACCACCGCGATCACCAGCAGCAGCGCGCGCGCCTGGGCCATGACGTGGCGCTTGGGCACGGTGACGCCCAGCGCGAACACCTCCGGCGCATCGCCCAGGCGCAGCGGCACGAACACGCGCAGCGAGCGGGTGCCACCGATGTCGGCCTCGTCGCTGACCGTCCTGTCTTCCTTCATCGCCGCCAGCACGCGCGCGGTGTCCGCATCGTCGCGGACCTTGCCGACCTCGGCGGCGTCGGCGCTGGCCATGACCGCGCCGAGCGGCGACAGCAGCGTGGCCTGCCCGACATCGAGCGGGCGCAGCGCGGCGATGCGCTCCTGCAGCGCACCGAGCGCGATGGTCACGTTGACCACGCCCAGGAACCGCTCGCCGTCCATGATCGGCGTGCTCAGCGTGGTCATCAGGGTGTCGACCCCGGCCACCGGGTAGTAGTAGGGCTCGATGACCACCGGCGCGTGCGTGCCGCGGCCTTTCAGGTACCAGTCGCCCTCGCCCGGCACGTCGTAGCTGTGCATCGGTTCGCGCACCAGCTCGCCGTTCTGGCGCGACCAGTACACCATGAAGCGGCCGGTGCCATCGTGGCCGTCGGCGCCGACGAACTCCGCGTCCTGGCCGTCGAACGCGTCCGGCTCCCACAGGGTGCTGATGCCCAGCCAGCCCGGCTGCACGCGCAGCTGCTCATGCAGCACCGCGGCGACCGCTTCGCGGCTGAAACCGGGCTTGCCGTGCTGCACGCGCAGGGTGTTGGCCAGGACCGCGCCGGTGTCGAACGCCAGCTCGATCTCGCTGGAGATCTCGCTGGCCTCGTGGTGCGCCACCTCGCGCAGCACGGTCTGCGACGACTCGAGCAGCGCACCGCTGCTGCGCCAGTAGCTGATCGCCGCGGTCAGGCCAAAACACACCAGCGCCAGCAGGCCGGTACCGATCATCAGACGGCCGGCGACGCTGTCGCGGCGGAACAGGGAAACGCGCATGGGGCTACTCGCAGGAGAGGGGCAGCGGCCCGACCGACGCAGGTCCGCTTGGCGAGCGGTATCTGCGTTGCGCGCAGCTTCTTTAGCCCCGCGCCGCGGCCTCATGTCGGCGCCGGCGCGAGCCGCTATAGTGCGCGCCCGCCACGACCGCCCGATGACAGGACGACGATGAAGACCGCAGCCCGACTCCTGGCCATGCTGGCCGCCGCCTGGTGGATGCCGGGCCATGCGCAGGCTGCGGACGGCTCGTCGGCCGCTCCGCATTTCGACCTCGGTGGCGCGGTGCGCTTCAACTACGGCTGGCTGGACTACGGCCCCACCCAGGGGCTGGACCTGGAGCTGCTGCGCGTGGACCTCGACGCCGGCACCGGGCCGCTGTTCGTGTCGGCCCAGCACCGCTGGTACGACGGGTTCGACGCGGTGCACCACGCCTACGTCGGCTGGAACGCGACCGACGCGCTGGTGCTGAAGGCCGGCATCCAGCAGGTGCCGTTCGGACTGCTGCCCACCGCCTCGCACAGTTTCTGGTTCGGCTCGGGCTACTACCTGGGCATCGAGGACGACTACGACCCGGGCGTGGTGCTCAGCCACGGCCGCGACGGGCACACCGTGCACTTGGGCTGGTTCTCCGGTGACGAGTACGGCGACGGTGCCCGCAGCGCGCGCTACTCGTTCGACGTGGCGCAGACGCCGGAGCATCCCTACCGCGAGCAGGACAGGGTCCACCTGCGCTACGAGCGCAGCAGCGACTGGGCCGGCGGCACCCTGCTGCTCGGCGGGTCCGCGTTCTCCGGCCACGTGCTCGACGTCGGCAGCCGCCGTCGCCACGGCCACCACGGCGCCGCGCTGCACGCCCAGTGGACGCAAGGCGGCTGGACCACCCAGCTGCAGTGGGCCCGCTACCGGTACGACGTGCCCGGCGAACGCATCGCGATGTCGGCCTTCCTGGCGCCGTTCGAGATCGCGGCCGAAGCCGACGTGCCGACCGCCAACGTGGCCTACTCGTTCGGCAAGCGCGGCTGGCTGGACGATGTCACCTGCTACAACAACCTGAGCATGACCGCGCCGGTGCATGCCGGCCCGGGTGTCCGCGAGTCCTGGCAGAACGTCAGCGGCTGCAGCCTGCAGAAGGGCCCCATGCTGACCTACATGGACTGGATCGCCGGCAGGAACATGTGGTTCGCCGGCGGCAACGGCATCGCGATCGACGATGGCGACCGCGCACGCTGGCATTCGCGCTTCAACCTCAACGTCGGCTTCTACTTCTGACCTTCGCACCCGTCGCCATCGCCGCGGCGAGTGCACGAAAGCTCAGGGCGCGTCCAGGACGTGGCGGCGCACGGTGCCGACGCATGCGCCATGGCCAAAGCGTGTACAGTGGTTCCCTGCTCGATGACCTGCCGGACACCCGGCATCAGGTTTCCGTTCAGAGGCCGGCAGTGTGTCCTCCTGCCGCGATTCTCCAGAAGCGGAAGACCCGCAGAGTCCACCATGCTCCTCCACGAAAGCCGGCAACGACGCGGTGCCACCGCGTGTGGTCGCCCATGAAACGCAGCATCGACGGGTTCGCCCTGACCGCCAGCGCGATGAAAGGCGAGGCCCATGACTTCTGGTTCGGCGTCATCACGGTCGAGCGCGGCGGGCGGCGCGTCACCCACCGGTTCGAACAGACCTTCTTCAGAACCCGTGGCAGCGCCGAGGCGTACGCCATGGAGATGGTGACGCGCGTCGACCGGGTCGATCCGGACCATGCGCTGCGCTTCGCACCCAGACCCTGATCCGGCGGCGATGAACGCATGCGCTGTGCCGGAGCACGGGGCGGGAGCGTGCCTGCGGTATCGTCTGCGTCCCATCGGCGACGCATCGTGACCATGATCCTGCCGCCCCGCCTGCTGCTGACCGTGCTGGTACTTGGCACCGTGCTGCCCGGCCATGCCACCGCGGTGGACGGCGCCACCGGGGACGGCCCGACGCTCTCGCCCGCACAGGCACGCGACGACGTGCAGCTGGCCATCGACGTGGCCGAGGCCGCGCTGCCGGACCTCCACTGGCATCAGCCGCCCGGCGGCTGGGAGGCAGCCAGGACGCGCGCACTGCAGGATGCGGCGGCGTCCGACGATGCCATGGACGTCTACGTGGCCGTGGCCAGGCTGATGGCCCACGTCCGCGAAGGACATCTGGACGTAGCCCCAAGCGACGCCGCACGCGACTGGCAGCGCGCGCATGCACGGCTGCTGCCGCTGGACCTGCACTGGAGCGGCAAAGGCATCTTCGTCAGCGGCACGCATGGCGATGCGCGGGCGGTTCCGGTCGGCAGCCGGGTGGAGTCGATCAATGGCGAGCCGGCCGATGCCCTGCTGGACGAGCTGGCGTCGCTGTCCGCCCGCGACGGCGACATCCTCACCGGGACGATGCGCGAGTGCCCCGGCCGCTGCTACGCCGTGCTGCGCCATCGCATCCGTGGCGACGAGACCGGCTTCGCGCTGCGCTACCGCACGCCCGACGGCCGCTCCGGCCAGGCCCGGCTGTCCCCGCACCCGATGCGCGAGCGGCCGCCCGCACCCGGGCGCGCGCGCAGGATCGCCACGCTGGAGTGGGTCGCACCCGGCATTGCCTACCTCGAGGTGTCCACCTTCTCCAACCGCATCTACCGTGAAGCCGGCACCAGCTTCCGGGCGGTGATCCAGCGCCTGTTCGAGGAGATCCACGAGGGCGGCGCGGACCGGCTGATCCTGGACCTGCGCGAGAACGGCGGCGGTTCCGAGCCGAACGAGGCCATCCTCTACTCCCACTTGGTCGCCGAGCCGCTGCAGCGCTATCGCTCGGTCGAGGCGCGCGGACGGATGCTGTCGGTGACGAGTCCGGCCGGCACCACGCTCACGCACGAAGTGTTCGACGCGGAGGAGATGGCGTTCCAGCAGCCGCTTGCGGACGGCCGCCTGGGCCGCCGCAACCTGCCGCCCGAAGGCCTGATGAGCCACTGGGAGCGCGCCGCGCCGGTCTACACGGGCCGCCTGGCCATCCTCATCGGCGGCCGCACGTTCTCCGGCGGCGCCGAACTGGCGGCGATGCTGCGCCATGTCGGGCGTGGCGTGTTCGTCGGCGAGGAGACCGGCGGCACCTACGAGGGCAACACCAGCGGTTACAGCTGGGACGTGACCCTGCCGCACAGCGGCGTGACCCTCGGCATGCCGCTGCTGCGCTTCCGCTTCGACTGGGATGCCGCCATTGCCGGGCGCGGCGTGCTGCCGGACTGCGACGTGGCGCCGCGCGTCTCCGAGAACGGTCTGTCGCGGGACCGTGCCTGGCATGCGGCGCTGGCGCTGGTGCAGCACGATGCCGATCCGCGCGGCGCCTGCCCTGCGGATGCGGCGGCCGGCGCTCCACCGCACCAGCGTCCGCCAGGGCGGTCGCGGCACTGACGCGGACGCGTCAACGCCGCCACCCCCGAAAACCGCATGCTCCGCCGTGAGCCGGGTCCGTCATCGCCCGCGGCATGCGCGGCGCACGCGCCCTCGTGCAGTCCCCCGCGGCGATGGCGTAAGCCGGGCCAGGCGAGATTCCACACCGCCCGACCCGGCCCGCACTCCGCCCTAGTCCAGATCGACCTTGGCCACCTTGTCGCGGTAATCCTTCTTCGGGTCGATGCCCATCAGCATCTTCACCCCGGCCAGCAGGTTGTTCTCGTTCAACCACACCTCGCCCTGGTCGGGATCGAGGCGCAGCAGGGCCAGTTTCGGATCGTCCTTGCCCTCGTACCAGGCGGCGACGAAGGGGTTCCAGAGGCGCTCGACCACCGCGCGGTCGGTGTCGGCCTGCAGCACGCCGCCGATGCTCGCGAACAGCCCATGCCCCTTGGCCGCGAAGGCCGCGGTGGCACGCTGCGGCGTGGTCACCGACTTCAGCAGGGCGTTGTCGGTGGAGGTGAAGAACCAGATCGGCCCGTGTTCGTCATGTTCGAGCTGGGCGGTCATCGGCCGGGTGTGGCCGCCTTCCAGGCCGTCCACCCCCAGCATCACGGTCATGTCGGATTTCAGGGCCTTCCAGAACTTCTTTTCCAGTTCGTCGGGGGTCGCCATCGTGCTCGCTCCAGGGACAGGGACGCCCACTTGGCGCCTTGCCCGGTCGCGCGGGCGTGAATCCACCGGCGGGTGGCGCACGTCGTGGCGACGGACCAGCCGGGTCGCACCATGCACGTCAGCCACCTGCCTGCTACCTGCGCGACGCCTGCTCTGCCGATGCCCGCGCCGATGAAGGTCCCGTGTCTCCGGCCTCCGCACACCAGCGATGTCGCCCACCGACGCACGCGTCGGCCCCGGCACGCAGCAGGGATCACTTCGCGGCGCGCTGCCAGTACCCCGTCAGCTGGGCGCGCTGGCGCGGGCTCAACCCCTCACCGGCGCGGGCCAGCATCAGCGCGGACAGCCGCTCGTCGCCCTCGGCACGCGCCTCGCGCGCGGCTTCGAGATGCGCACGCTGGCGCACGCCGAGGTTGCCGTAGGGGTCGAACCAGGAATCGACCCGCGCGGCGTCCTTGACCCCGGTCCAGGCGAACCTCGCGTCTCCGGCCGCGTCGGCGATGGCGCGATACCGGGCGATCGCCGCACGCCGGTCGATCCGGCCCTGGCGCAGTTCCAGGCGGGTCCGGAACAGGCGCACCTCGGGCGTGTCGCCCTCGGCTTCCATCGCCTGCACGGCACGTTCGACGAACGCCAGGTCCACCGCGTCGGTGGACGACTGCGCGCCGAGCAGGTTGAAGCTGGCGATCGCGACCCGGTACGCGTGGCGATCGTGCGCCTGCAGCGCCCGTGCATCGGGCACGCCGAAGTGCGAGGGCTGCACGATGGCCAGCGCCGGATCCCTGGCCAGCACGTCCTCGATGTCGTGCTTGTGGAACTCGCCCACGACCACCACCACGGTGCCGCCCGGGTGCGCCTTCGCCGCGGCGGCCACGCGCCTGGCCTGCAGGAAGGTGCGGTACAGGTACAGGCGACGCGGCAGGTCGTGCTGCGCATCGGTCGCCGGCGTCGTCGCCCACGCATGCACCCTGGCCAGGTTGGCGCGCTCGTCGGCATGGAACAGCGTGCGCCCCAGCGCCTGCGGCCCGAACGTCAGGAACTGCTGGAAACCGGCCTGCGGCCGGAGCTCGGGCGGCTGCTCCAGATCGAGGCCGAATCCCAGCAGCGCGTCCTCCTGCGGCGGCATCCAGTCGATCGGGCACAGGGCGATGCCCTGGCGCCGCGCATACGGCACCACCACGTCCTGCACCTCGTAGGTGAACTCGTAGAAGTCGTTGCGCGCGAATGCCTCCGGACTGCGCTCGATACAGATGGCGTCGGCGCCGGTGCTGGCCAGGAACGCCTCCAGATGGGCGGGCGAATCCTGCGCGGCCACCAGCTGCACCGCATGGTCGACGCCGAGCACGACCACGCGGGTGCGCGTGGCGTCATCGGCCGACAGTGCGTGCAATGGCAGGACGGAAGCGAGCAGCAGGACGAACGTGCGGAGCATGGCGGTCGGGATTTCGCGGAGAGGGGCTGCATGATCGCGATCGACAGTGCAGCGGACACATGCCGGAAGTCCCGGACGACTTGACGTGCGTTCACCGATGTCCGGTTGCGGACGCGCATGCCCGGTTTCGGACGTGTTTTCGTTGCATTTACAGCTCCGTCCGCATGTCGTTCGCCGTGATGCCGGGGGAGCGTCATCGCCATCGACGCTTCGCGTGCATGGCATGGAACACAGCCGCTCGGTCTGCGGAAGCGGCCCTGCTGCTGCCACGTCCACCGTCGATGTCGAGTGCAGGCTCCACCGGCGGTGCACCCGCCGCACCGGCCACTCGTCCGTCCGATGCCATCACACCGGACCGGCCCTACCCGCCACCGGCAGCCGCACCCCGCACACTTTCCGTCCGCAGCGTTGTCATCGCGCACACGCCCGCGCGCCTACCGTTGGCCGGCAGCGCGACGTCGACGCGGCGTCGCTTCCGTCCAACCGCACGAGGATCCTCCCATGGCACTGATCCACGCGATCCTGATGGGCGCCGTCGCGGGCATGCGGGCGATGACGCCCCTGGCCGCGGTCGCCAATGCCGCGCGCAGCGGCACCCTGCCACGCGACAACGGTGCGCCGCGCCTGCTCGCCAATCCGCTGGCCAGCGCCGGCATGCTTGCGCTGGCCGGTGGCGAACTGATCGGCGACAAGATGAAGACCGCGCCGGACCGCATCGTGCCGGCCGGCATGGTCGCCCGCGTCGCCACCGGCATGATCGCCGGCGCCGCACTCGCCCCACGCAGGCAGCGTGGCCTCGCGGCCCTGCTCGGTGCGGGCGTCGCCGTCGGCGCCGCCTACCTGACCTTCGACCTGCGCATGCGGGCCCTGCGCCGCTACGGACAGACGCCCACCGGCGCGGTGGAAGACGCCATCGCCGTCGCCGCTGCGGCACTGATCGCCCAGGATGCGGCCAGGCGGGAACACTGAACCGCAGCGTTGCCACCAGGCGACGCAGCGCGCATCCGGCATGGTCCAGGCGTGCGACACCATGCATGCCCGGCCGATGTCCCACGACTCCGTGGGCGTTCCACCTGCATCCGGCCCGTGCACGTCCGTGCGGGCCGGTGCCCCCACCGGAAGATGGCCATGACGCCACTCGACAGACCGCTGCGCCGCGAAGTCGCCATCGACGGGCGCCCATACACGCTCACCCTCGACACCGATGGCCTGAAGCTGGTCGAAAAGGGCAAGCGCAAGGGCGTGACGCTGCGATGGACCGACCTGGTCAATGGCGACGCTGCATTGGCGTCCGCACTGCAGGCCTCGCTCGCCGCATCCTGAACGGCGCGCAGCCGCGCATCGCCCGGGCTCCCGACGACGGCAGGCAGCCAGGTCAGTGTCCGCGTTCCACGCCGGCACGCCGCCGGTGCGCGCTGTGTCCCGGTCCAGCAGCATGACCGGCCTGCGCAGCGCGGCATGGCTGGCGGTGTGGTGGCTCCGGCAGCGTGCACCGGCTTCCGGTGACCCCGCCTCCCGGAACGCATCATGCCGATCGGTCCCGTCTTCGCGCGAACCAGCTCGCGGACGCGCCGGCACCGGCTGCGGCACGATCATGCAGCGCGTCCTCAGCGGACAGGCTGGTGGTCGTGCCCGCCCCGGGCCGGGACGCTGGCGCGCTCCCGCTCCGCACGCGGACATGCCCGGCGGCAGCGATCCGGTCGACAGCCGGCATTGCACCGGTAGACGCCGTGCCACTCCAGGCACTGTCCTGACCGATATGCCGGCCAGCCATGCGGCCTACCATCTCAGGCCAGGTGCGCGGCGAAGCCGGTGACCTCCGGTGCGACCTCGGGCTTCAGCGTCAACGAAGGAATCGCGTAGTCGCCGCCGTTCTGCCGGCGAAACGGAATCGGCGTCGTGGTCTGCAGCGCATCAAGCCGGGCAGCGAGCGCCACGCAGGTCGCCTCGAAGCGCGCCGCGTCCATCCTGCCGGTGCGGTAGACCACGAACGGCGGCAGCACATCGAAGCCCGGGTAATGCAGGGTGCCGTGCTGGATCGGGAACAGCAGGTCGTCGATCGGTCCGTTGATGCCGCGCGCACCGTAGTGCGGCTCCCAGCCACCGGCGGTAACCACCAGCATCGCGCGCTTGCCGGCCAGCGTGCCCTCGCCGTACCGGTCGCCCCAGTGCGTGTCCGAGTGCTCGCCCACGCCGTAGGCGAACCCGCAGGCGTACACGCGCTCCACCCAGCCCTTGAGGATGGCCGGCATCGAGAACCACCACAGCGGAAACTGCAGCAGCACCGCATCCGCCCAGCGCAGTTTCTCCTGCTCGGCGGCGATGTCCGGACGCTGCCGCCCCTGCACGAACGCGCGCAACGAATCCTGCGACGGGTCGAAGCGTTCACCGGCCGGGCCGTCCAGGCCGTCGTCGCGGTCCAGCAGCGGTTTCCACCGCATCGCGTACAGGTCCGACACCTGCACCGCATGCCCGCACGACTGCAGGTGCCGGACCGCGAAGTCCTTCAGGGCGCCATTGAGCGACAGCGGTTCGGGATGGGCGTAGACGATCAGGATGTTCATGCATGGCAGGCCGTGGCAGGGGGAGCATCCACGCTAGCCACTGCCGGGCTATAGTCGAAATGGATTTTCGTGATTCCCGGTATCACCATGATCGATATCAGGCGACTGGACCTCAACCTGCTGGTCACCCTCGACACCTTGCTGAGCGAGCGCAACGTCACCCGCGCCGCCGAGCGCCTGCACCTCGCGCAGCCCTCGGTCAGCGCGCAGCTGGCGCGATTGCGCGGCATGCTGGACGACCCGCTGCTGCTGCCCGGGCCACGCGGCATGCGCCCCACCGCGCGCGCCGAAGCCCTGCACGCGCCACTGCGGGCCGCACTCGATGCACTGGGCGAGGCCGTGGCGCCGCAGGCAGCGTTCGATCCCGCCGCCGCCACGCTGACCTGGCACGTGGCCGCCAGCGACTACGCGGCCACCACCATCGTGCTGCCCGCACTGCAGGCGCTGCGCAACGTGGCGCCAGGCATTCGCCTGGCCATCCACGAGATGGTCCCGCGGCAGCTCGCCGCGCAGGCCGACAACGGCCGGATCGACCTGGCCTTCCATACCGAAGACGATGCGCCCGGCGGCCTGCGCCAGCGCGCCCTGTTCGACGAGCGCTACGTGCTGGTCGGACGCGCCGACCATCCCGCTCTGCGGCGCCGCCCCACCCTGGCGCGGTTCTGCGCGCTGGACCACGTGATCGTCTCGCCCGACGGCGGCGGCTTCCGCGGTGCCACCGACGCAGCGCTCGACACCGTGGGCGCGCAACGCCGCGTCGCGCTGTCGGTCCCACACTTCCTGTTCGTGCCCGCCGCCCTTGCATGCACCGACCTGGTGGCGGTGCTGCCCGAACGCCTGGTGCGCGGACAGCCCGCGCTGAAGGCCGTGCCGCCGCCGGTCGCCGTGCCCGGCTACCGCATGGCCATGCTCTGGCACGAACGCGTGCATCGCGACCCCGCGCATCGCTGGCTGCGGGAATTCATCGCGGGCCAGTGCCAGGACGATGGGCGTCGCCTGCACAGCAAAGAGGCGGCGCCATCGGCTTTCCCACAATGAAAGACATCACGGCGCCCACCAGCACTCACGCATCGCGGGAATCGCGCGCGGGGCACCGCAGCAGACAGTCGATCCCACATCTGCACATTGAGGCGCGGCGCGACCGGCCGACCTGACCGCAGCGCAGGATGCATCTCCCTGCCGCAACCTCTCACTCCGCGTAGCGGCGGACGCCGGTGGAGATGTCGTACAGGGTCTGGCTGAAGGGCAGTCGCAGCAGCACGACGCCCTGGAGGTTGGTCTCGCCCACGATGGCCAGCCGGCAGAACACCGAGACGGCGCCGTACTGACGCAGGCAGACGCCATCGGCGCTGTCGATGAACCGGGTGCGGTCGGTGCGCAGCATCACCAGCGTGCTGCCCTCGGGCGCCGTGGAGATCGGCTGGGTGACGAAGAGCGTCAGCTGCGTGCAGGCAACGACCAGCAGCAGGACAAGGACCGCCAGCAGGCTGATGCGCGTCTTTCGGCTCATGGTCTCCCTTCTGTGCTCCTGGACGTGGCGCTGCCTGGGACGCACCCAGCGCGCCCCTCGGCATGATTCCGCCAGCGGCGTCCGCGTGGCGTCAGCAGAAGGGTCCAGCGCATGCCAGCTCCCTGCGGCATCATGGCCGCACGGCGACAGCAGAGCGCGCCGTTCCACGATCCCGCGCGGCAAAACGTGGCACTGCACGCCGACTCGCCACCGCAGTGCCTTGCCCCAGGCCTCCCGCCTCCCATTCGACAACGTCCCGATGGAATCCTCCCTGCAGGCTGCACTCCGCCGATTCCTCCAGGCCCACCACGAGGCGGACCTCGTGGAAGCCGTCATCGACACCTCGGTCGGTACGCCCTGGCTGAACCTGTGGGCGTGGCGCCTCCATCCGGACACGTCGCTGGATAAGATCCTCGGGCGGGTCGATGCCGCGCAGGACTGGGGACTGCTCGAGGACATCGTCGACGAGCTGGGCAGTTCGACCTTCGAGATCGCGCTGGCCGGGGTGTATCCGCACTGGCCCGAGGCCATCGCACAGGGCGACCAGGGGTTGATCCGGATGCTGGAAGCCGCAGCGGCCGGGCTGCCGGCGCATCCGCGGATCCTCTTCCACCACGTCGACGCCTTCCCGGCGATCTCCATCCGCCCGGCACGCGGGTGACGACGGCGCCACGCCTGGCCTGCCCCGGCAGGACCGAGGTGCCCCGATTGATGAAGACGACTGCCCGCGCCGCACCAGAACCACGCGTGGTCCACGACGGACTCACGACACCGCGCCCAAGCTTGCCGCATGCGCCGATTCGCCCAGGCCTTCGCCGACGTCGATGTGCTGCCGATCGGTCTGCCCGACGAGGTGGCTGCCGCACTGGCGGGCGCACCCGACCGCTACAACATCGGCAAGGGCAAGCCCGCCTGCGTCCTGGCGATGGCCGACCCGGGCGGCGCCGTTGCGGCGGACATGGCCTGGGGCCTGGTGCCTCGCTGGTCCAGGGAGCCGGCCACCCGCTACACGACGGTCACCGCGCGCCTGGAGCGCGCGCCGACGAGCCGCGTCTTCGCCCAGGCCTGGAAGCAGCGTCCCTGCGTCGTGCCGATGTCCGGCTACTACAAGTGGGCCCGCCAGCACCCGCCGCCGTGGCCGCACTTCATCCAGCGCAGCGATGGCCTGGCACTGCTGGCGGCCGGTCTCTGGGAGCGCTGGGACGATGCTGAAACCGGCGCATCGCTGCTGAGTTTCACCATCCTCACCGGCCCCAACCCGGCCATTCCGTCGCCACTCACCAAGGACGGCCCGGTCTTCCTCGATCCGTCCCTCGCCCTGCGCTGGCTGGCCGGCGACATCACCTCGCCGGCCACGCTGGCGCGTCGTGCCCTGCAGCCCGCACTGGAGAGCTACCCGGTGAGCCGCCGCATCCACGATCCCGCGCTCGATGACTACACGCTGCTGGAGCCGGCGGATCCGGTCGCGGAAGCCGCATCACGGTTGGAGGAGGAAGAAGCGTCCTGGGACGATGCGGATGCCGACGACTGACCGCCGCCGGATACGACGGGATCGAAGCGAGCCGGGGAATGCGTCGGCAGCCGCATCGGGACACGGCGCCTCTTCGACACCGGGCCCCGGAGTGACGCTCGCCGAAGGCTCTTCTCGAGGAATGCCGCCCGGGCAAACGTAAGCACCCAACCCGTCAGCGGTGAGAGACCGTGCGCACCAGCCGAAATCATCGGTATTGACACATAAAGTTAGGTTATTCGCCAGATCCGATGTTGACGACTTATCGGAATCAGCGCATGTTCCTGCCATGGACGCCACCATGCACAACCTCGCCCGCACGCCCCAGCAGATCGGGTCCATCATCCGGCGCAACCGCAAACGCCTCGGCATCAGCCAGCGCGAACTCGGTGAGCGCGCGGGCCTGCGGCAGGAAACGATCTCGCTGATCGAAACCGGCAATCCGGCCACGCGACTGGACACGCTGCTGTCGGTGCTGGCCGCTCTCGATCTGGAATGCCGGATCGGTGGGCGCAGCCGCGGATTCGATCCCCAGGATCTGATCTGATGGCCCGAACCCGCCAGCATCCGCCGCTGCGCGTGCACCAGAACGACCGGCTGGTCGGGCATCTGCTGAAAGAGCCCAGTGGCGCGATCGCGTTTCACTACGACCGCACATGGCTGGACAACGACAAGGCTTTTCCGGTCTCGCTGTCGCTGCCACTGCGCGAAGAACCATGGCGCGGCGAGCCGGTCGCGGCGGTGTTCGAGAACCTGCTGCCGGACTCGGACGGAGTGCGCAGGCGTGTGGCCGAGAAGGTCGGGGCCGCCGGCACCGATGCGTACAGCCTGCTGGCAGCCATCGGCAGGGACTGTGTCGGCGCACTGCAGTTCATCGCCGGCGATGCGCCCGCGGAAAGCATCGCCGGGATCACCGCAGAGCCGATCGACGACCAGGCCATCGAACGGCTGCTTGCGTCGCTCGCTCAGGCTCCACTGGGCTTGAGCCGGGACGACGATTTCCGCATCTCGATCGCCGGCGCGCAGGAAAAGACCGCTCTGCTGCGGATGGATGGCAAGTGGTTCAAACCGCATGGCACCACACCGACCACACACCTGTTCAAGCCCCAGATCGGCCGACTTCCGAACGGCATCGACCTGTCCAACAGCGTCGAGAACGAGTTCTACTGCCTGCAGTTGCTGCGACACCTCGGCCTGCCGGTCAACAAGGCCGAGATCGCGACGTTCGGCCAGACCAGGGCGCTGGTGGTCGAACGCTTCGACCGGATCTGGAGCAGTGGCCGCCTCATCCGCCTGCCGCAGGAGGACTGCTGCCAGGCGCTGTCGGTACCACCAACGCGCAAGTACCAGAGCCACGGGGGCCCCGGCATCGGCCACATCATCGAGCTGCTCAAGGGTGCCGATTCACCAGCCCACGACCAGCGCACCCTGCTGCAGGCGCAGCTGGTCTTCTGGCTGATCGGTGCCACGGATGGTCATGCCAAGAACTTCAGTGTCTTCCTGTATCCCCGCGGGGGCTACGCGCTGACGCCGCTGTACGACGTGCTGAGCGCGCAGCCGAGCATTGCCGCGCGCCAGATCGAACGCAAGCAGATGAAGCTCGCCATGTCGGTCGGCAACGGCAACCACTACCGCATCGACGACATCCAGACGCGGCATTTCTTCCAGACCGGCGAAGCCGCGCACCTGCCGCCTTCGCTGGTCACCAGTGCAATCGAGGGCGTTGCTGAACGTATCGATGGCGCACTCGCATCGCTCGAAGCCGAACTCCCGATGGATTTCCCGCCGGCACTGCATGAGACGGTCAGTGCGGGTGTGAAGCGTCGGATGCGGGTGCTGCTGGCTGGATCGTGACGACACCGTTGGCATCGTCCACGGGGCGCCGCCGGAGCAGCTGGTCCGAATGGCGTTGCACCTGTCATGCTGCCGCGATGAAGGCATTCGCACTCATCGCGGCACTGGCGGCATCGCCCGCAACTCCCAGCCCCACGGCACCGGCGAACCCGGAGACCGGCGCCACGCCTTCCGGCCTGTACATGGGCATGGACTACGCCCGGGCACGGCACCTGCTGCTGGACGAAGGCTGGGCCGTCCAGCCGCACGACTACGAAGGGCGCGCGCCCATCGAGCGCTATCCGGAGCTGGATTGCGGCAATGGCTGGCAGGCGATCTGCACCGTGGGCTACGGCAAGGACGGCCGCACGCTGTTCCTGACCCTGGATCCCAGGACAGATGACGCGCTGACAGTGGTGGGTGCGGATACGTTGTAGAGGCAGCGGCGACTCGCGTTGCAGTGTGCAGATCAACGGCGCCAATGGAGCTGTGCTGTCGCTGTACACCCGTAGCCTACGTGACGGGAAATCGCCCTGGATGGGCGCATGCACCCGCCTTGATGAAGCAGGCACATCCCCGAGAGGATCGCCGCACGATGCGCGCCTGGTGAACTGCTGAGAGGAGGTTGGATGCCAGGTCGACAAGTAATCGCAAGCACGACTGGGTTTCCTCGCCTTTCGCTTGCCACCATGCAACAGGCCACAGCCGAGTCGTAGCCTGTCCGGCATTGATCGGCATGTGCCGAGACAGCGACTCGACCGCCGCACGAAGAGGACGGCAGTCGAGTCCGCCTGGTGGCCGACGCTGATCCCTAGCCTTTCAAGCGAGCAACAATTTCTTCTGCGTGCTTTTCGTGCAAGCCGCCGGTCGTGCCCCAGGCGGTGGAGTTGGTGGACTCGACTTCGAAGGCCGCCAGTTGATTGCCACCGCCATCGACGACACGCACGTGGCTGATGATCTTGTCCCTCCCGGCCATGACGCCGACCAGGGCACGTGCCGCGCCGTGGCGCACGTAATAGTGCGTGAGCGTGACCTCGATCGTTCCCGAGGCAGTACCGTTGTTGATCAGGCCGTTGCTCAACAGCCGGTTCTGAATGACACGGTCAAGCTCGGCGACCCCCTCGGCATTGTCACCGTCGCGATTGGCGAACTGGTACTCGAATGCGTTTTTTGCCAGCCCGGCTGGCGCCTGGTGTACGCGGCTGGACGTCGAGCATGCAGACATCATGACTAGAACCAACAGCAGCGCGGTGCGTTTGATCACGGAATCCCCCTTGTGTCATTCAATCAACGGAATATACCCACCTGTCTGTAAGGAGGGCCGGTTCATCAGATCCCCACTTGAGATCTTGCATGTCGCGCTCAAATTCCAATCAGCCCATTCTTGTACCAACTGCACTGGCGGTCCGAGTGCTGCAAGGAAGTGAACCTGACCCCCGTTATCTCCCAGCGAAGATGCTTCAAGGCGCTCGACGTTCTGCGGCTCAGGCTCTACCGCTTTCGGCCTTCTGGTTGCCACCCCCCAGAGCCAGGCCGGTGAGCTTCTCGTCGGTCGCCTTCTCCTCGTCCAGGGTCTCCAGCAGCAGCTGAAGCGCCTCTTCGTATCCGAGCTGCCTGGCCAGTGCTGCGAGCGTGCCATAGCAGGCAATCTCGTAGTGTTCGACCTTCTGTGCGCCGCCGATCAGCGCTGCATCGCGTAGCGGACCCCGATCGATCGATTCGATGATCTCCTTGTTTTCTTCGACAAGGCCCTCCATCGCCGCCCATCTGATGCGCGTGAGCTTGATACCCAGCCCTTCGACGATCCGTTCGATACGTTTGATCTGGCCGTTCGTCTCATCGAGGTGAAGGCTGAATGCGTCGGCAAGCATCGGGTCCTTCGCAGCACGTGCGAGCTTCGGCAACGACTGCGTCAGCTGACGCTCGGCGTTGTGCACGCCGGATAGCTCATGGACGAAAAGGTCCTGGATTGTCTTGATGCTCATGGAACTCTCGACTCGAAAGGAATGTAGCGGTGGATGAGGTGTTCCGAACGCATCGAGAATGGCGTCCTGCCCCTTGCCCCGATGCGGTTACTCAGGCGTACTCCTTCTTCTCCTGCCGATCGTCTTCCGGATCATCGGACTGGCCGGGTAGCTACTCCGGATGGTGTTCCTGCGGAGTCGCCTTGTCGTCAGGCATCTGTTGGAAATCCTCGCACTGCTGGCGACGCATCATCTCCTCCATCGCAATGGAATCATCCCAACGCCACGGTGCTCCGGACCAAATGACACGAACGTGAGGAACTCATGCCTCCTGACCCGAAGCAAGACATGCCCCGCAGCGACTCTTTCATCCCTTCGCGCCGCACGTAGTTTCGTGCCGCATGCGCATGCCGCAGCCAGGCCCTCAAGGGTCACGACCGCGTCACTCCGGCAGGAACACTGTGACCGAGCGATGACTTCATCGCAGTGGAGTAGACCATGAGCAGCCCCAGCAACAACCAGGATCGACAGAAGCAATCCACCGGCAAGCAGACCGATCAGAAGAAGCAACCAGACAAGGACAAGAAGCAGGCGCAGGACCGACCATCCGGTGAGAGCGGCAAGCAGCGCAAGTGAGCCGTTCCAGCCAGGTGTTGTACGGAGGCCGCGCCAGCGCGGCCTTTTTCATGGGTGGAGATGGCCGCTCCCGCACCTCGTCCGCCGGTTGTCCAAGGGGCTGCTGCGCATGAGTCCACACTTGTCCCGCCTCCCTCCCGGGCCGACCGACCGGCTCGCCAGGTCGTTCCTGTACTTCGTCCGCATCGAGGCGATGGCGGGAGCCGCGCTGCTGGCGAGCACGCTCATCGCCCTGTGCCTCGCCAACAGCGCCTGGTCGGAGGAGTTCCTGGCGCTATGGGAAACACGGCTGGGCTTCACAGCAGGTCCAGGCCAGGTCAGTCGCTCCTTGAAGCACTGGATCAACGACGGCCTCATGACCCTGTTCTTCTTCGTGATCTCGCTGGAGCTGAAGCGCGAACTGGTCCTTGGTGAACTACGTTCTCCCAGAATGGCTGCGCTCCCCATCGCAGCTGCACTTGGTGGCATGGTGGTCCCCGTCGCCGTGTTCCTTCTGCTGGGCCAAAGTCAGCACCAGAGCATGCATGGCTGGGGGACGGTGATGTCGACCGACACCGCGTTCGTCATCGGCTGCCTTGCGGCACTCGGAACACGCGTCCCGGGCAGCCTTCGCCTGTTCCTGCTGTCGCTCGCCATCTTCGACGATATCGGCGCGATTCTTGTCGTAGCGATCGCCTATGGCGACCCACTTTCGTGGACTGCGCTGGGAGCCGCCGGGATCGCGCTCGCGTTGACCGCCGGCCTGGCCAGGCTGGGCATACGCAGCACGGCCGTGTACATCGCTCTGGGTGCCGCCGTCTGGCTCGCCTTCGACGCCTCCGGTGTCCACGCCACGGTGGCTGGCGTCATCCTGGGGCTGATGACGCCGTCACGACGCTGGGTGAGCGACACGCGCCTGCGCGCGATCCTGAGACGTGTCATCGCGCACCCGCCCGATGAGCACTGGAACAGCGACCGGGCAGCCCGTGGCGATCTGCACCGCGCCGGCGTCGCCGCACGAGAAGCGCTGTCGCCGATCGAACGGCTCGAACTCGGCCTGCATCCATGGGTCGCCTTCATCGTCCTGCCGCTGTTCGCCCTTGCCAACGCGGGCGTGCCGATCACCAGTGCACGGATCGATACGGGACTGGCATATGCCATCGGCGCCGCCTTCGTCATCGGCAAACCGCTGGGCATCGTGCTGTTCACGTTTCTCGCGGTGCGGCTGCGGATCGCCATCCTTCCGCCCGCGCTGCGCTGGCGGGTGCTGGTTCCCGGCAGCATCCTGGCCGGGATCGGCTTCACCATGGCGTTGTTCATCGCCGAACTCGCGTTCGACGCCGACAGCGTGGCTTCGGCCAAACTGGGCGTGCTGGTGGCCTCGGTGATCTGCGCGGTCGTCGGACTGAGCGCCCTGCTGCTGGCGACACGCACGCGAGGTCGCTGAGCAGGCGCCCCGCCAGGGCCCGCTCCAGCAGCGACGCCGCCGCATTGACGCGGCGGGGGCTGGTGGCACAGCGCTGCAGGTACCGCCATTCAACGCCCAACCTGCGGCCGAACGGCATTCTGGACGCATGTCCGCCGCAGGATTGGCTGGAGCCGCGCCCGCTCAGCGCGGTGCGGAATCGCCGGTGGTCGCCCCGGCACCCGGTCCGGCACCAAGATCGGCGCCCGTGACCCTGTCCAGGTCGGGACGCGAAGCCGTCCTGGCGCGCAGCGCGTCCAGCGCGTCCGCCTCGTCGTCCTCCAGAGACACCACCGCATCGCCATCGCCGCCATCCACTGCCACCTGGTCTTCCAGATCGCTGACCGTGTCCCATTGTTCGCCGGAGTTCCAGGGACCGACGACATCGCCACGTCCCTGCGAGAGGTCGTAGTACTTGTCGACGAACTGCGGGTGACCGGGAAGGATGCCCGGTGGGAAATTCGGTTCGATTGCATACAGCGCTTTCTCGAACGACTTCTGGTGCGCGATCTCGCGCGTCATGAGGAAGGTCAGTGCATCCTTGATGCCGGGATCGTCGGTGAGGGCGATCAGGCGCTCGTAGACGATCTTCGCGCGCGATTCTGCCGCGATGTTCGAGCGCAGGTCGCAGGCGGGGTCGCCGATCGAATCGACATAGGCGGCCGACCAAGGAACGCCGCTGGAATTGACCAGGGCGGGGCCGCCGCCATAGAGGATCTGCTGCGTCTGGCTGGTGCTGTTACCGGTGAGGTTGCGCATCTCGATGACCTCCTCCATGCCCTCCGACAGCATCGCCTTGGGGCCCTGGTTGAGAAGCGCGACGATCGATCCAATGATCTCGAGGTGGCTCAGCTCCTCGGTGGCGATGTCATGGAGCAGATCCTTGCGCCCCGCGTCGACTTCGCCCAGCGCCTGCGTGAAGTAGCGCATCGCCGCGGCAAGCTCGCCCTGCGGGCCGCCGAACTGTTCGAGCATGAGGACGGCCAGTGCCGGATCCGAACGCTCGACCCGAACGGTGTACATCAGCTTCTTGTTGTGGATGAACATGATGACTCCCTGAGGCCGGTTGGCCCCTTGCATGTGTGTGATTCGGTTCCCCCGACGGGGATCTGTCGCGGACCGCGCTGGCACGCACCAGCCTTCGTTCCCGGAAGGCGCCACACACTGCCGTGACGCGATACGCAGCTCACCTTGCGCGTCGTATGCATGAAGGCGGCGTGGCATCCGGAGCCGTCACCGCGTACGGTCAGCGGCGCCGCTGACCCGTTCACGCTGCTTGCAGGGCAGCATCGCTGGCGCGGCTGCATCCGGCCTCCCGCCCATCGCCCCGCGTGCGATGACATGCGCCACCTGCCGACGATGGCCGATCGCGCCGGCCGCGAAACGGACGACAAGCTCTGCCGCGCACGTCACGGCCGGGTCATGCGGCGCGGCGCAGGCTCGGCCCCTCAACCGATCCTTCAGACCTGGTCGTCCTGTCATCCGCCGCCGCGCACCAGCGCCCAGGCCTGGCATCTCCCCATGCCCTCTGTTCGACGGATAGACATGGGAGCGTGCTGATGCGCTGGATCGGCGGGTTCGAGGGGGCCGACCATGTCAACGGGCATGGCATCAGCCTGGCGATGCCCGTCGACAGCGGACATCTCGACCGTCTCGATCGCGACTACCGGCGCCTGCGACTGCTCGGATTCACAGCCGTCCGGGAGAGCCTGGGCTGGCGCACCAGCGAGTCGCCGCATGGGTTCGACCTGCGCAGCCTGCACATGCGGATGCGCGCGGCGGAACGGCACGGGCTTCAGGTGAGGTGGACGTTGATGCATTACGGCGTGCCCGCCGGCCTCGACCTGCTGGATGGCGACGAAGGCGTCTTCGTCGAACGGTTCGCACGCTTCTGCGCGGCTGTCGCGCGCGCACTGGTCGCCTACCCCTCCCCGACGCCGCGTGTGTACACGCCGATCAACGAGATCTCGTTCCTGACCTGGGCGGCCACAAGCACCGGCCTGCTGCATCCCTGTTCCGGAGATCGCCCGCACGACGGTGGCGCACTGAAAGCCCGCCTGGTCCGTGCCGGCCTTGCAGGATGCGCAGCCATCCGGCAGGCCGATCCTGGCGCGGCGATGCTGTGGGTGGAGCCGCTGGTGCATGTCAGGGCGCCCGATGCTCGCAGCGCATTGCGCCAGGCCGCGCTGCGCGAGCACGCCGCCCAGTTCGAGGCGCTGGACATGCTCACCGGCCGCTCCGATCCGGCGCTCGGCGGCGACCCGGCCTGCGTCGACCTGATCGGCGTCAACTACTACCACTCCAATCAGTGGGAACACGCGACAAGAGATCCCCTGCACTGGCACCTGGACCATCCGCTGCGGCGTCCGCTGTCGCGGATGCTCCGTGAACTGCACGACCGCTACCGGTTGCCGATCACCCTCAGCGAGACCAGCCACGTCGGCGAAGGGCGCGCCGCCTGGCTGCGCGATCTCGTCCGGCAGGTGGCCATCGCACACGACAACGGCATCCCGATCGAGGCGATCTGCCTCTACCCGGTCGTGGACCGCCCCGACTGGCAGGAACCGTCCACGTGGCACCAGAGCGGCCTGTGGAGTGTCGATCCGGACGACCCCCAACGCGCTCCCCGGCTCGTCCGGGACTACGCCCGCGCCTACGTCGAGGCCCGCAAGACACTCGACGCCCTTCTCCCGCTCTATGGAATCGCACCCATGAACCAGTTACTCGTCTTCTCGCACCTGCGCTGGGATTTCGTCTATCAGCGCCCGCAACACCTGATGTCGCGCTTCGGCCAGCGCTGGAGCGTGATGTTCTTCGAAGAGCCGGTCCACGACCCTGACCGCGCGCCCTGGCTGGAAGTGCTGCACCCGTGCATGGGCGTCACCGTGCTGCGCCCGCACACGCCAATCGCCGAGAGCGGGTTCGCCGACGCCCAGTTCCCGGTGCTGAGCTCGCTGCTGCACGAGTGGCTGGCCGATCACGGCGAGCCGGAAATGGCGATGTGGTTCTACACCCCCATGGCGCTCCCGTTGCTGCAGGGGCTCTCGCCTGCCTCCATCGTGTTCGACTGCATGGACGAACTCGGCGCCTTCCACAACGCCCCGGCGCGCCTGACCGCCCGCGAGCAGACGCTTCTGCAGATCGCGGACCTTGTGTACACCGGCGGTCCTTCGCTGCAGGACGCCAAGGCCGGCAGCAATGGCAACGTGCACTGCTTCCCCAGCAGCGTCGATGCCGCGCATTTCGCACTGGCCAGGCGCCCCGACGCGGCGGCCGATGGCGGTCCCGATGACGGCCCCACACTCGGCTTCTTCGGCGTGATCGACGAGCGCCTGGACCTGGAACTGATCAGGACTCTGGCCCACGCACACCCGGAGTGGAGGATCGTCCTGGTGGGCCCGGTAGTGAAGATCGATCCGTCCACGCTTCCACTGGCGCCCAACGTGCACTACCTGGGCCAGTGCGCATATGCAGACCTTCCCGGGCATGTGGCCGGCTGGGATGTCTGCCTGCTGCCCTTCGCGCTCAACGCCTCGACCCGGTTCATCAGCCCGACCAAGACACTGGAATACATGGCCGCGCGCAAGCCGGTGGTCAGCACCGCGGTCCGCGACGTCGTTCGCCTGTATGCCTCCGGCGTGCGGATCGCCGACGATGCGCGTGCGTTCGTACGCGCCTGCGAGGACGCCCTCGCCGAGCCCGCCGACACCCGCCAGGCGCGCGTCGCCGCCCAGGATGCGCTGACCGCAGCGACCTCCTGGGACCGGACCGCGGACGCGATGGCCGCGCTGCTGATCGCCGCCAGCCGCAACGGCCTGAACCGGCATGCGCGCGCCTATCTCGACGGCGAACGCGTCGTCCCGATCGGCGAGGCGCCTGCGGCGTGCCTGATCCTGGGCGCCGGCCCCACCGGCTTGTCGGCCGCGTACCACTACGGGGCGGGCAGCGTGGTGATCGAGCGCGAGCGGACCGTCGGTGGCTGGTGCCGGTCGATCGACGACCATGGCTTCAGGTTCGACCATGCCGGCCACATCATGTTCTCCAACGACAAGGACGTGCTGAAGCTGTACGAGGTGCTGCTGGGCGACAACATCCACTGGCAGAACCGCGAGGCCTGGGTGTACAGCAAGGGTGTGCATACCCGCTATCCGTTCCAGGGCGCGCTGTACGGCCTGCCGCCCGAGGTGCTCAAGGAATGCCTCGTGGGCGCGATCGAAGCCCGGTTCGGCGACCTGGCCGATCCATCGCCACGTCCGCATGACGTCACTGCGTCCAGGCACGCGAAGCACCAGCCCGAACGGGAGGTCCCCGCGACCACCCACGAGACGCTGGACGACTGCTGCGCCGATGGCGGCGTGCCTGATGCGCTGGGCAACGCATGCGGCACCGACCCCAAGGATCTGTCCGGTTCCGGGAACGTCGCCGCGTTCGCGCGGCGCGGCAGCCCCGCCAACTTCGAGGAATTCATCCACCAGGTCTGGGGCAGCGGCGTCGCCCGGCACTTCGCGGTGCCCTACAACACCAAGCTGTGGACCGTGCCTCTGCGGGAAATGGAAACCTCCTGGCTGGGCGGCAGGGTGCCGATGCCCAACCTGGAGGAGATGATCGACGGCGCGCTCAAGCCGGTGCCGGCGCCGCTCGGCCCCAACGCGCGCTTCGGCTACCCGCTGCGCGGCGGATTCCAGGCGCTGATGGACGGCTTCCTTCCGCACCTGCAGGGCACGCTCGTGCTCGGCACCGCCGTCACCGCCATTTCCGTGCGCCGTCGCCTGGTCACCCTCTCCGACGGGCGCCGGATGCGCTGGCAACGCCTGGTCAACACGCTGCCGCTGCCGGAGTTCGTGCGCATGCTCGGCGACGAGGCACCCGAACCGGTGCGCGCCGCGGCCGCCGCGCTGCGTCATGTCTCCGTGCGCTGCGTCAACCTCGGCATCGGCCGGGCAGACCTCACCGAGAAGCACTGGATCTACTACCCCGAAGACACGATCTTCCATCGCATCTTCGTGCAGGGAAACGCCAGCCCCCACAACAATCCGCCCGGCGGCTTCGGCCTGACCTGCGAGATCACCTATTCGCCCACCAAACCCTTGCCGGTCGATGGCGATGCCCTGATCGAGCGCTGCGTCCGCGAGTGCATCGACGTCGGCATGTTCACCGCCGACGACCCGGTGCTGACCGCATCGATCGTCGATATGCCGTATGCATACGTGCTCTACGACCATGCTCGGGCCGGCAAGGTCGAGACGATCCGCAGCTGGCTGTCCACGCACGACGTGATCCTGGCCGGGCGCTACAGCGAATGGGAGTACTACAACTCCGACCACGCGTTCCTGGCCGGCCGACGTGCGGCGGAGACGGTACGCTCGGCGGCGGACGCCCGCCAGGTGGGTGCGACATGACCGGCCCGTTCGCCGTCCGGGCGGGCCGGGCCGGCGCCGACGCACCATCCGGCCCGCGGCGGGGACCGATCCTGGTCACCGGCGGCACCGGCTACATCGGCTCGCATACCTGCGTCTGCCTGCAGGCGGCCGGCTACACGGTGCTGATCGTCGACGACCTCAGCAACAGCGGGCGCGAGGTCCTCGCAGCGATCGCTGGCATCAGCGGCACGATGCCGTTGTTCGAGCGCGCCGACGTGCGCGACACGGAGGCGATCGACCGCATCGTCGCCCGTCACCGGCCGATGGCCGCCATTCACTTCGCCGGGGTCAAATCGGTCGCCGAGTCCTCGCGCTCACCGAGCATGTACTACGACATCAACGTGGGCGGATCGCTGTCCCTGCTGAAGGCGATGGCACGGCAGGCGCCGCCGCGGATCGTCTTCAGCTCGTCGGCTACGGTCTATGGCGAACCCGAGCACCTGCCCTTGCGCGAGAGCCATCCCCTGCACCCGGAAAGCGCCTATGGGCGCAGCAAGATGATGGTCGAACTCGTGCTGGAGGATGTCTGCACGGCCGACAGCGGGGCATCGGTGGTGGCGCTGCGCTACTTCAACCCGGTGGGAGCGCATGCCAGCGGCGAGCTCGGCGAGTCGCCCAGGGGCATCCCGGAAAACCTGATGCCCTATCTGGGGCGGGTGGCCAGCGGCGCCATCCCCCGACTGAGCGTGTTCGGCGACAACTACCCGACTCCCGACGGCACCTGCATCCGGGACTACGTGCACGTGATGGACCTGGCGGCCGCGCATGTGGCCGCGCTGCGCCTGGTGCTGCACTCGCCGGGGTTCCACGTCGCCAACATCGGCTCCGGCGTCGGCACTTCGGTCCTGGAGCTCATCGACGCCTATTCGGCCGCCTGCGGCTGCGTGCTCGATTACGAAGTGGTCGGGCGACGGCCCGGCGACGTGGCGTGCTACTACGCCGACCCGACGGCGGCCGAACGCATGCTGGGATGGACGGCGCAGCGCGATGTGCACCAGATGTGCGCGGATGCACACCGCTACGCCACCTCCGCCGACGCGTCGCACGTGCCCCGCCCCCCCCCATGGCATGACCATGCCGTCGGCTTGCCTCCCCACCATGCGGCAGGCGCGCGTTCCCGATGTGCCTGCCGATGACGCGGGGGCCGCGCCCGCAATGGACGTGTGATTCCGCGTGGGAACCGGCATCGGCGCAATGTGAATGAACTCCAGGCTTGCACACGCGATCGCACCGGCCGACGCATGCCGCGTGTCAGCCTTTTCCTACACGGCACCGGCAGACATCGCCGTATGCTCGCCCGTGCCGTTGATTTCGCCATGCACGGCGGCGGTTGCACGCCTGCCCCGTCGCCAGCGACACACCAGCAACCTGGCAGAGCGGGCACCGGCATCTTCGTGGGCAGACAGGGAGTCCCGTCATGGACACACCCCACTCCAAGAGCGCGCTTCTCTACAAGCAGGTTCGCCGCGGACTGCAGTCGGGCCGTTACCTGCCGGGTCAGCGGATCGATCCGGGCAAGCTGGCGCAGGAGTTCAGGACCAGCCCCACGCCGGTGCGGTTCGCGCTGTATCGGCTGGTCGGCGAGGGCCTGGTGATCGACCATGCGCGCGAAGGACTGCATGTGCCGCTGCCCACCGAACTGGGCATGCGCGACCTCTACGACTGGATGGACCGGCTGCTGGCGATGGCCTGCAGCCTCGTGGCCGCGAAGCGGCTCCGCAGGAACGGCGGGCTCATCCTGAAGTCGCCGGACGACGACCTGGTCAAGCGGACCTGGCAACTGTTCGACGCCATCGCCCAGGCATCCGGCCAGCGCGCGTTGCACGAGGCGGTCAGGCGCGCCAACGGCCAGCTTGCGCCGATCCGCCGGGCCAAGGGCGCGTTGTTCGAGGACGGCTTCGACGAATTGGCTGCGCTGAACCGGCTCTGGCAGGCCCGCGACATCCCGGCGCTGAAGACGGCCCTGCGCCGCTACCACGCGCGCCGCCAGCAGCGGGTACCGCAGATCGTGGCGGCCTTGCACGATGGCCTCAGGCGTCTGCACTGAGCACCAGTGGAAGCGTTGGAGCCATGCCACCGGTGCGTATGCCTACCGCACGCATCCTCCGATCGAGCGGAGTGCGGGCAAGACCACAGCGGGTCGTCACCGGCGCCACCGTGTCACCGAGTGCCTAGTCCAGCTGGTCCAGGGATTCCTCCAGGGCCAGCGAGGGAAGCGGGGCACCCTCGACAAGCACACGCATTGTGGCGGGCGGATGCCATGCATCTTCCCTCACTTCACCAACAGCGCGGGCATGTCCGGGCGCCGTGGAGCCGTGGCGACGTCATGGGGCCACACTGTGTAGAAGCACGATGAAAGCGCGTCCTGCGCGCAACGTGACGACACGTCCGCTTGCGCTCATCCAGCGTGCCTGCATCGACGGGACGTCATCGTAAAGCGTGAACCGGCCTGGAAGGCCTCGCCCGAGGCGCCATCCACGATCTGGTGCACCCGCGATACGCCGCCGACAGGCAGCGCCCCTCCTGTCACCTCCACGTCGCAGCTCGCTCGCGATGCTGGGCGCTCCGATCAGCCAGACCGGTCGTACATCCACATGCCGGTCCACCGCAGCGGCCACGGCATCCGTGACCAGCGGCAGGACCGCGTGCCTGGCCCGCTCCCATCATCAGGAAAGCTGGGCGCAGCAGCGGGCTGCCCGCGCCACGGAATGGTTGGCATGGCTTCGCAGCCTGGGCGGGTCCACCGGGTCGACCAGAACGCCTGCACACAGCATGTCGCCCTTCATCCACCTGCCGACTGAGAAGTCACTCATGAAAGCACAGCTGCTCTTCGTCGACGACGAAGAAGCCCTCCGCAGCCTCATGGCCGAAGCGCTTGCCGACCACGGTTACGAGGTAACCACGGCACCCAACGGACGTGAAGCGCTCCTGCTTCTCCGCAGCAAACGACGGTTCGTCATCGTCATCACCGATTTCAGCATGCCGGAAGGCGTTTCTGGCCTGGATGTGATCATGGAGGCCACGCGCGCGCAGCCGGAAGCGCGGCTGGTGGTGGCCTCGGGATTGTCGCGGTCGCAGTTGCCGCCGTTTCCGCCAGCCGTCACGTTCGTTCCGAAGCCCTACCGGCTCGAACAGTTGGTGGCCGCGATCGAACACGGTGTGCCCCGAGACCCGCACGGCATCGCGCCGAGCGGAAGATGAATCCGTCAGCCGCGCGAACGTGCGGTCACATCCGCGAACGGCGGCCAGGTGTACGGTCGGGCCCATGCACACACAACAGAGCCAGGAAGCGCGGTCGATGATGGTCGACATCGACCGCGAGAAGGCGTACTGGCGCGTCCACTACGGCGGACTTCCCAAGGCCTCCGCCGTGCGCAGCTTCGTACGTTACTGGCCGTGATGTCGCCTGGATACGACGCCTATCTCAGGCAGCCACATGCCGACATCGATGTACTGGTGCAGACCTACCTTGGCAACGAGGCGGTGGCCCGCATTCTCCGCCCCTCGGAAGCGTGCTACGTGTTCGCGCAGATCTGGCAGCGGATCACCGGCGCACACGGCGCGCCGGCGCCAGTCGCACGACAGGACGCGCCGCCAATGCCGGACACGCGCACACCTTGACGGGTCGCCTGCGGCCATCTCCCATCGGTCAGGCCCGACGCACCCACACAACGGTCACCGGCACGTCGAAGACCGGTGGGGCGGACGTTGCCGCCGGCCCCAACAGCCTGCGATCCCACAGCCGACGCAGTGAACGCCACGTCGCCGCCGCTTAATCAAGCCGGCATCACGCAGAAATCAGTTGAGTATTCAATTTCGCGGCTCCTAGGCTTTCCGTGCCATGGATTCCCATGGCGCAACCAAGGAGTCAGCGATGAACACGAACGACAGCAACCGCCGCGATGTGCTGGACGATGTGATCGAGCTCGGCGTCGCCAGCGTGGAGACCAAGGGCACCGACCTGGGCTTCGAGCCGGTCGGCCAGATCCCGATGCCCGGGATCTCCGAGGAGTGAACCATGGAGGCGCACCGGAAGGTGCGCCTCTCTCGTTCGAGGGCACCCGTGATGTCTCTTCAGCTGCGGCCGGACGTGTCGTTCTGCGAAGTCGACGGCCACCTTGTCTTTCTCGATATCGGCAATGATCGCTACTTCCGGCTTCCGGACGTCATGGAGCGGCGCTTCATCGCGCACCAGCACGGTGACTGTGCGGACGCAGATCTCGGCAGACTGGTCGATGCCGGCCTGCTCATCGACAGCGGCGACGCATGCGGTCCCGTCGCTGACGCACCCATGCCCCGGCCCACGCGCAGTGCCATGGAGCATGAATCGGCAGCGGCGGCCGTCGCCTTCTCGGACCTGATCGATGCCGTGCGCATCGTCATGCTGTCGCAGTTTCTGTTGCTGACACGCCCCCTGGCGCATGTGCTCCGGCGGTTGAGTGCAGACCGGGAGCGCAGAGCGGGGCTGGTCCTGGTAGAGCCGGGTGCTGCGGTCGATCACCGGCTGGCCACGACGGCAGCGGCATTTCTGCGTGTCCGCCCCTATGCGCCCATCGAAACCTGCTGTCTGGTCGATTCCATTTCGCTGATCAGGTTCATGGCCGGACGAAATCTGGCCGCGCATCTGGTATTCGCGGTGACAGGCGCTCCCTTCTCGGCGCACTGCTGGGTACAGGTCGGCGACCTCGTGTTGAACGACACCGTCGGCAATACCCATGCCCACACGCCGATCCGGATCGTGTGATGGTCCGCTATCTCGCCATCTTCGGCCCGGTACCAGGCACCGACGAGAACGCCTCGGGCGCGCGTAGTGCCGAGCTGCGCGACATCGGCTTGCGTCACGTGAGCATCGCGCCGGGGATTTCACTCCATGTGGGCGAGGACACACCGACGCTCGGGATCCCGGCCGGCGGCATCCTGCTTGGGCATGTGTTCTCCCACGATGGAAGCCCTCTCCGGCAGGCCAGCCAGCTTCCAACATTCACCGAGGCGGGTCAGGTCCGCGAATACCTGCTCGATCAATGCTGGGGGCCCTACCTGCTCCTGCAGCCGGACCCACGGGGTGGCCTCACGGTGCTCCGCGAGCCCTCCCCTTCCGGTGATGTGGCCTGCTTCTATCGGCTGCAGGCAGGCCAAGGGTTCATCACCTCGGACATTTCGCTTGCGGAGCGCGCCGGCGTCTACCGCCGATCCATCGATTGGGACGCCATCGTCCATCGCCTGGCGTTCCCCCAGATCAAGACCGCGCGCACCGCGCTCGCCGGACTGCAGGAACTCTTGCCAGGGTGCGCGCTTCACGTGCGCGATCGTGGACACACCGTCCAGCAGCTGTGGTCGCCTTGGCGGTTCGTGGCGCGCGATGCCAGGCATCACACTCCAGAGCAGGCGGCAGGTGACATCCGGCGTGCGGTGGTCGCGGCAACGCAGGCGCTGGCGCGCGTCGACCGCTCCGTCCTGCTCGAACTCTCCGGTGGCCTGGATTCATCCATCGTGGGCGCAAGCCTGCGAGGTGCGGTCGCGGACGTCGCCTGCACGTCGCTGGTGACCACGGTGCCCGGTGCCGATGAACGGCAGTACGCGGCTCAGATCGCCGACCTGCTCGGTGTGCCGCTCCACACCGAGACGCTTCACCTGGAGGCGGCGCGGTTCGCATTCGCGCCGCATCCGCAATGCGTGATGCCGCGGGTCGGTGTACTTCAGCACGCAGTGGACGAGGTCATGCTGGCAGCAGCAGCTCGCCACGGTGCCAACGGCTTCTTTTCGGGCGGCGGCGGGGACACGATCTTCTGCGCGCTCGACACCGCAGCCCCGGCTGCGGATGCGGTCAGGGAGCGCGGCGTCATCCGGGGCCTCTCCGCCGTCCAGGACCTGGCCGCATTGCACCAGTGCACCTTCTGGAAGGCCGGACGGCTGACACTGCGCAAGCTGCGTCGCCCGCCGGCGATGGTCCGGCCGGCGGACCGGTCGTTCCTGGCGGCGGACATGCCCGCCGTGCAACCCAACGCGCATCCCTGGAGCGACGCGCCGCCAGATGCGCTGCCCGGCGACGTGGAGCGCATCCGCGGCCTGGCCACGTGCCAGGCCTATCGCGACAGCCTGGCACGCGGGGCGCTACGTCCGGTGCGGATGCCACTGCTGTCCCAGCCCGTCGTGGAAGCCTGCCTTCGCGTACCCACATGGATGTGGATCGCAGGCGGCATGAACCGTGCCGTAGCACGGGCCGCGTTTGCGGATGTACTGCCTGCAGAGATCCTCCATCGGCGCAGCAAGGGCACCTTCATGAGCTATCTGGGTGCTGTGTATCAGCGCAACCGCCCTGCGATGCGCGACTTCCTGCTGCAAGGCAGGTTGCAGCAGCGTGGTCTGCTGGACGTCCAGGCGCTCGATGCCTTCATGGGCGACGGCATTCCCGAGGGTGGCCACGCGTTCACGCGCGTGTTCGACCTGTGCATGGTGGAGAACTGGGTCAGGCATCAGCCCTGACCGTCATCGCCCGCCTGGGCTGTGTCCACCGCCGCAGGCAGGCCTGCCTTCATTGCACGCCAGCGGGTGTACTGCGGGCGCTTGGCCGGATCGGGGTCTTCCACGCCCAGCAGCCAGAAGCGGAACCAGTCCAGGTTGCGCTCGTACACGGCCAGCTTGTGCCGCGGCTGGAACTTCTGGTGCGGCTCGTGCGGGAAGACATACAGGTCGGCACGGCCATCGCGCATCAGCGGCACCGCGTAGTCCAGCGCGTGGATGTACTCCTGCTCCGGCAGTTGCATCAGCAGCGGCACCCGGATGCGGTCCAGGTTGAACAGCGGCGAGAACCGCCGCCAACGCTCGGGCGTCTCATCAGGCGCGCCCAGTTGCCAGCCCGCCTGCAGGCGGGCGTGGAACGCATCGCCGAAGTTGCTGAGCAGCAGGTGGTACAGCGGCGACAACCCGAGCGAACTCACCGATGCCGCGGCCAGCACGTCCGAATGCATCGCCGTCCAGGTGGTGATCTCCGCGCCGAAGCTCAGACCACCCATCCCTACCCGGCCGGGATCGATTTCGCCCTGGCCGGCAAGCAGCGCCACCACGCTCTCGACGGCGGAGCGCCCCTGCTCGTACCGCTCCATGCCATCGTCGCCAAGCGGCGCCATGTTGATGCAGAGCGCGGCGATGCCATGCGCGGCCAGCGACGCAAACGGCAGTTCCTCGCCCAGGCCGCCGCGGACGAAACCCTTGCACCAGTAGTAGCTGACGAACAGCGGCGGCGGCCCGCCCGCGTCATGGCGGGCTGGATAGAACTGCCCGGTGAACTCCCGGCCGGCCGCATCGGTCCAGCGCAACAGCCTGACCTGCGTGGCAGGCATGTCGGCGGTGAGTGCGGGATTGGGGTCGAACAGTTCCCGGCGGGCGCCGGTGTCGATGTCGATGCGCTCCAGTCGCGGCGGCCGGTCGGCCTCGGCCACCACACACACCAGGGCGCGCGTGCTGACCCCACAGTCGCTGGGGATCAGGCGCACGCCACCATTCACCAGGCCCCGGCTCTGCAGCAGCGGCTGCACCTGACCGGTGGCCACGTTCCAGCGGTGGATGGACTGTGCGTGTCCGGCGCTGGCGTCTTCCGTGGTGAACAGCACCTCGTCCGTGCCCGGCCGCCATTGCATCGCGGTGATGGTCGCGCCCTTGCAGACCTGCGCAACGCATTCGCGCGGCACCCGCGCACGCCGGTGCGGGACCATCGCCAGCGTCACCGTCGGACGGGCATCTGGATCGTGCTCGCCCGCGCGCAGGGTCAGTGCGATGCGGCCGCTGCCCGGCTCCTGCACCACGCTGCGGATGTCGCCCTCGGCTGCGAGGTCGGTAACGGCAAGCGGGGCCGGCGGGATCCGGCGCCCGTCCAGCGCGTACCGCTCACCAGTGACCAGGTCCACCGCCTTCCATCGGTCGGGCACGTCGGCCAGCAGCGGATGCCGGATGACCTCGTTATCCCGCAGACGTTGCGTCGCCAGGCGGCCGTCCACGTAGCCGGAGCGGAACAGCCCCTGCCCCAGCGGTACCGTGCGGTCGATGTGGATGCCCTGGTCGTACTCGGCCTGCTCAGCCGCCAGTACGGCCTCGCGTGGTGCGCCCACGCTGTAGTGCAGTTCACGGCCGTTGCCGCTCAAAACGAACGCCCGCACATCGGCGGCGTCCTGCGTCAGCGGTGTGGCGCCGGAGCCATCCGTCGCCGCGCGCCAGACATCCACCCGACCGCCGAGCAAGGCCCGGTAGTAGATCCAGCGACCGTCTGGCGACCACACCGCCGGTGCCGGGATCGACAGCCCGGTCTGCTCGCGCAGCGGCGCTCCGCCATCGGCCACACGCAGCGCGGGCGTGCCGGCCTCGATGTCCTGCACATACCAGACCGTGTCGTAGGTATTGCGCTCCACCGAAGGCTGCTCGACCCGGTACGCCACCCGCCCGCCATCGGGTGAGGCGGATACGCCGCCAAAGTCCGCCACCTCCAGCAGCCTGCGTGGCGCGATCGCATGGGCCGGTGCGGCAGCGGCACACGCAATCAACGCCGCCACCGCCACCAGCACGAGCCTCGTCGCCAGCGCTGCAGCAGCGGGTATTGCTGATGCAGTGCCCCTCCCCGCGCTCACGCCCGCCATCACCAATGCCTCGATACGGTGACGTGGTAGTAGCGGCCAATCGCCGAGAAGTTGGTGGCGTCGTACGGCGGCACCAGGTACGGCGTGAGCACGGTGGTGTCATGCAGCGGTGGCGGCCGGTCGAAGACGTTCTGCACCGACAGCGCCAGCGCCCAGTCACGCAAGGCCCTGCCCTGCCCGACCGGCGCATAGCGCAGCGTGGTGTCCACGGTGGTGAACGAGGCCGTCGTCTCGCCGGCGGCCACGTTCTCCAGGCCATGCCTGTAGTTGGCGAATACCGCCGCCGAGAACCCGTCCCGCGCCCACACTCCCCCAGCCCGGCCCGACAGCTTCGGCGGGTTGTGCAGTGTCCCGGCCAGGTCGAACTCCGCCGCCGTCGCCTGCTGGGTGCTCTGGATCCAGCTGGACGCACCCCGCAGCGTCAGCCGCCCCGTGCCCAGATCGAAGCCGTACGCACCGGA
Organism: Xanthomonas sp. XNM01; assembly: GCF_014851915.1. Lineage (GTDB taxonomy): Bacteria > Pseudomonadota > Gammaproteobacteria > Xanthomonadales > Xanthomonadaceae > Pseudoxanthomonas. Next base: position 322,748 of record NZ_JACVAP010000004.1, on the reverse strand, counting down.
CAGGTCCAGCCCGCGGATCCGCTGACGGGCGACATTGGTGTAGTACGCATGCACCAGCGCCACCACGGTGTCCGGGTCGTACGGCACCCGGATGTAGTTGAGAAAGGTACTGCCCGCGATGGCCGCCGCCTGCTGTTCTGGCGTGGGCGCGTAGGTGACAAACTCCGCGAACGCCGGGTTGCGCAGCGCCTGGGAGGTCGGCGTGATCGGTGCCACGACCCGGTCGGTGTAATCGATGTCGAACCAGCTCAGCTCCGCTTCCAGCCCCGGCACCGCCGCCGGGTGGAAGGCCACCGATGCCGTCCAGGTACGGGCACGCTCCGGCTCCAGGTTCGGGTTGCCGCCATCCAGCAGCAACACCGTGGCCCCCGGCGGAGTGCCCACGCCGCCGTAGGCGGTGGCGTAGTTGAAGCCTGTCAGCCGCTGCCGGTTGAGCTGGAACAGCGTGGGCGCCTTGAAGGAGCGCCCCCACGACGCCTTGAGCGTCACATCCGCACCGGGGCCATACACCACGCCCAGCTTGGGCGTCAGCACGCTGCCGAAGCTGTCGTAATCCTCGTAGCGCGCGGCGCCGGTCAGCGTCAGGCGCTGACTGCCGGCCCCAGCGTCACCCAGCACCGGCACATGCAGCTCGGCGTAGGCGAAGCGGGCGGCCTCGTCACCCTCAATCGCCGCCACCCGGGTGATCTGGTTGTACTCCAGGAAGCTGTTCTCGCGCTGGCCGGCGCCCACGGCCAGCCGCACATCGCCGGCGGACCACGCCAGCAGCGGCCCCTCGAACCCAACCTCGTAGCTGCGCCCCTCGTTGCAGTAGCACAGCTGCGTGCGCTGCAGCAGCGCGCCGGAGGCTGCCAGCGTGATCGCCTGATCGTGGTCCAGACGGCTCCGGGAGCGCGTGGCACCCACCGACAGCGTCCAGTCGTTCGGCAGAAACACATCCACCCGCGGCGACAGCAAGGTGGTGGTCGCGTCGGGCGTGGCCTCGATGTAGACGTTGCTGCGGTTGTCCTGGGCGCCATAGCGCTGGCTGCGCTCGGTGCGGAAGGCATCCACACGCAACTCTGCCTGCGTGCCGAGCATCTGCGACAGACTGACCAGGCCGCTGCGCCGGTCGCTGCCCGGGTAGAGCGTGTACGGATCCCGCAGGAACCGCGTGTAAGCCCGCTGCCGCGCGTAGATGGGGTCGGTGGTCGCATCCTTATACGTAACGATGAGCCCACCGCTGGTCCAGACATGCCCGGCGGTCGCGGTGTACTCGCGCGTGGTCAAGCCGCCACCGTCCGCCGTGCCATAGCCCACGCCCACGGCGACACCCTCGAAGTCACGGCGCAGGATGACATTACCCACACCACCCACCGCATCGGAGCCATAGATGGCCGATGCACCATCGGCAACCACCTCGATGCGATCCACCGCCTCCACCGGAATCGCACTGATGTCCACCGCCTGCGAGATGCCGTCGTAGGCCATGCGGCGACCGTTGAGCAGGGTGAGCGTGGCATCGGCACCAAGCCCGCGCAGGTTCAGCGCGGACCCGCCACTCAGGTTGGTGTTCTGCGCCCCCGCACCGGACACGGTGAACGGGATGACGCCCGGGTTCTGCCCACCGGAGAAGTTCTGCGGTAGGCTGCGGACCACCTCGCCCAGGTCGGCGAAGCCCTCTTCCCGGATGCGTTCACTGCCGAGGGTGACCACCGGCGACGGCGTGGCACCGCCGCGGATGCGGGTGCCGGTGACTTCGATGCGATCGAGCTCGATCGCGCCTGCCTCACGCGTTGCTTCCGCCTGCGCTGCATTGCGCGCACCATCCGCCGAAGGTGCGGATTGCGCCCAAACAGCCTGGAGCGGGAGCAGCGAGGACATCGCGATTGCCAGTGTGCAGCGGCGCAATTCGGTGCAATAGCGCCGCCCTGCTCTGCCCGCGTCGATGTGCCGCGGATATGCCTCATCAGGAAGCGAGAGCCTCACCACGTTGTTCCAGCCACGGGTGAGGGTCAAGCCAGTCACAACAACAGCCTTGTCGTTCGACATGGGGCGTCTCCAGTTGGTAGTAGACGCGTGCTTTTCAGCGACTTCTCTCCCGATTTCGCTATCGACCGCGATGCGTAGGAACCGCAAGAAGCCGTGGATCGCAAGATCTCGCACGCACCGAAACCAAACATAGCATCGCTATCTACGCATGTAAATAGCAATGCTCATCGCAGCACTTGCAGTGCATTCATAGCATTGCTTCATGCCACGCCCAGCGAACCCCACGACACCCGAAGGCACCGTGATTACGGAGGCTATTCCGGCGTCTGGGCTTAACCAAGCAGCATTGGCGGAAGCGCTGGACGTGACCCCGGGCTTCATCTCCCAGTTCGCTAGCGGTCGCCGCCCGGTGCCATGGGATAAGGCAGCTCAGCTCAGTGCGCTTCTCGGCCTTTCGCCTGAGGACATCAGCGCGGAGTATCGGCGCATCAGTAATTACTTCGGCGGTTCCACGCATGGCCAGGTGACTGCGGAGATCGTCACGGCCGCGGTCGCTCTCGCCAAAGAGTCGTCCGGGCAGAAACCCAAGAGCCGCTTTGATGTTGAGTCCAGTCCGGACGTGTTCGCCGCCGCCATCAACAAGATCTTGGCAGCGCCAAAGTCGAATGGGCGCCCCCAGCAGGACTTTACGGGAACCAGGCCCCGGTCTACAGCGGGCGGTCGGGGAGCCGTAAGCAGTCGGGAAAAGAAGTGAGGTTAAGCACCTGCGGCCAGGTTCTCGCGCACTTGTCGAGGACGTTCGAGAACGCCGTCGTCGACGGCCAATTTAAGCCCTGAGGATTGGCGATGGAGATACCAACCTTCAGGCAGGGGCAGCTCTACAAGCGCTCTAGCATCCATGACCAGTTCGGCGGCGGCAGACAGTCAGGAATCGCGCCATCTAGAAAGGTGCCTGCGATCTTTATCTTTACAGGCAAAAGCGGCGAACAACACGGGTACTTAGACACCTGGGACGCCTTGAATCAGGTCTTCTACTACACAGGGGAAGGCCAACTCGGGGACATGACAATGGACGCCGGCAATGCGGCCATCCAGCGTCACGTTGAGGATGGCCGAGCACTTCATCTTTTCGAGACTGCCTCCAGAGCGGAGGTCAAGCACGAGCTCCCAGATGCCAAGGACAGCGGCTACTGCCGCTATGTGGGAGAGATGCAGTGTGCCAGCGTAAGCGAGGGGACCGGTCTCGACCGCTTGGAAAATGAGCGAAGGATCTTTCAATTCCAGCTCGTTAGGGCAGAGACCTTGGACGATGGCAGAGCCGAGCTAGCAACTGCCGTTGTGAACACGCAGAGCCTAATCGGCGACTCTGACCTGAAAGCGCTTAGAGATAAGGCCCTTCAAGCGGCCGCCCCGGCTAAGAAGAAGGTTCAGGACGCAAGGCGAACCCTATTCGAGCGCGCGAGTCACGTGGTGGCATACGCCTTGGCAAGAGCAGGCGACACCTGCGAGGCATGCGAGCACCCGGCTCCATTCTTGAGAGTGAATGGCTCACCGTATCTGGAAGTCCATCACATCGATAGGCTTTCAGATGGCGGCCTTGATGCTCCCCACAGGGTCGCGGCTATTTGCCCAACCTGCCACCGTCGAATCCACTGCGGCGCCGACGGCACCCACATCAATGACAAGCTCCGCGCAAAGATCGAGCAGCTTGAACAGCTCACCGGCAGCCAAGTGCCCCAGGCAGCGACTACTGATGACTGAAGCACACCAGGACATGCCAGCAGCTCTCATCGACCTTCACGTCGTGGCGGCGATCATCTTTCTTGACGGCAAGATCATGGCTGCAAAGCGCGTTGCCGGCGGCCCGTCCGGGCTCAAGTGGGAGTTCCCTGGCGGCAAGGTCGAAGACGGCGAACAGCCCGAAGCAGCCTTGATACGTGAGATCGACGAGGAGCTGGGCATGGCGATCAACGTGCGCGAAGAGCTCGGCAGCTACTTCACACCACTGGGCAAGTGGAACCTTCGCCTGCATTGCTTCATCTGCGAAGCAGTCTCCGCTCCGCGAAGGCTCGAAGCACACTCAGAGATCCGATGGTGCCCCCCTGGGGAACTGCATGCAATCGACTGGGCGCCACCTGATATCCCGGCAATCAATGCGCTACTGATGAAGCTTGAATCGGTGACTCCGGGCTGAGTAGCCATCTTAGGTACGAGGATGCCCAGGCGAAGTGTCCCTTCGCTAGGACCATCTACAGCCCAAGTACCAGTCAGATGTGGTGCCCCGGCGCAGCTTTGTCGCTTGCTCAAGACGACTGCCATGGAGAAGAAGAGCAGCATCCGAAGAGCTATGCCTTCAGTGCGTGGCGGGCTGCCGGGGCGCAGATAACTTCGCACGTCAGCCAGCGCAGCTCCGTCAGCCATGCATGCATGGTGCTGTAAGAGAACTCCGCGCCCGCTTAAAGCATGATCAGATCTCGCCGCCCCAGTCGGCAGAGGTCATCGCAGCGCCGACGTCGTGCGGCCACCGCCCCCCCCTCAGGAAGCAAGTAGATCCTCTGGCCTCCAGTGGGCTGAAGCACGCCGGCGGAAGAGACGCGCCGAGCTCTTACGGTGAGTGAGGGGGGATCTAGTCCGCCACTCGCCCGACTAGATCCCTCTTGAACGGGACGCATCCAGCCTCTAAGCGAATACTGAGACTTGCCGGACACGAGGTTTCCGGAGCATCGGCTGGCCCTAACGCGCAGCAAAGAGGCCGAACACTCCATCGACGATGCGACAGCACATCTCTTCCATCGATGGAGCCCCTCGCCAAGAGCGGCATGGCACGAGCAAGTACTCAATCGACACCTATCATCCGATCGCGCCCCACTTACGCTCTCGAACGGCGCCAGCTCGCGACTGTTGACAGCCGACTGTGTTGCTGGCCAAATACACCCTCCGTCATGACAACACCTTATGCTGCCGCTTCTTGTGCCTGCCCCCTCAAGCCAGGAGGCCATCCCAGACCTGGATGGCCGCCGCAGGATTCTACGAGTTCTCTCCGGAGGGGAGCTTGCCGAGGACATCGCCGCTGCATGGGATCGCAGCCAAGTCGCAGTCATTAGAGGCGACAAGGCCGCCATCAGATCACTGCACGTCAAAGCGAAGTCCTACGACAACGGTGCAGATGGAAAGAGCCTGCTGGCAGATTACAAGCGGCTTCGTCGTTACTTCCCTCAGGCCAGCACCATCGATCCTAGCAGGATTAGTCCCGAGCTCGTTCCCGTTGGAAATCATCGGAGCCTTGAGGGTAAGTTATTTCGTCTTTGCCGAGCGTACTGGTCAATGCCATTCTCAAAGGGCTATGGCAGGAGGCTGCGCTATCTAGTGATGGATCAGCATCACCAAGCAGTTATTGGAATCATCGGCCTACAGTCTCCGCCGGCAGATCTCCTCTGCCGCGATGAGTATTTGGGCGCCACAAAGGAAAACAAACTGGCGATCGCAAACACAACAATGGATGCCTACACGGTTGGCGCCTCCCCAACGTACGCCCCTCTCTTAGGCGGAAAGTTGGTGGCTGGATTCATCCATTCGGAGAAGATTAGGCAAGCGTACTGGCGCAACTATGGAAAATCTGAAACGGTCATATTAGGGAAGCGCCTCTCGCAGCCGCTGCTTGCTGTTACAACCACCAGCGCTTTTGGTCGAAGTTCAATTTACAATCGCCTTAAGATTGGCGATCGATTATTAGCTCAACCACTTGGTTATACAAAGGGCTTTGGAACCATACATCTGGAGGAGCTATACCCTCATATAGTTGCGTGGCTCAAAGATCATGATATGCATATTCCAGCTGGATTCGGGAACGGGCCAAAAGTCAGATGGCAGAATATTGTGCGAGCGCTTAGTGAGCTCGGGGTTAATCGCAACCACTTAGGCCATGGTATTGCGCGACAGGTTTATTTGTTCGAGTTCTCCTCGAATATTCATGAAGTTCATCACGAAGGGGCAACCGCAACGATGCATGATTTTTCTGACGACCATTGGGCATCGCACTGGAAGGAGAAACTGTGCATTAAGCGCATCGAACGAAATCCAGATTGGGCGTCAATAGACGTCGACACAATGATGAGAGAAGCAATATCCACATTTCTATAAATCATCTTTCCCTCGAAATCCAACTAATAGACTAATCAGAACTGTTAGCCCTGCAATAATTGGGACCACGTCCGCCCAACTGCCAAGTAAATCCGCTTCCGCCACGGCCAATCCGGCTGCCACTGCAGCCGCCACGGATGCAACTATTGGCATGATCTTTCCGGCGCGCAAAGGGATATCATGCCTCGACAGAGAATTTTCAGACCTCCCGGATGATTTCGAATCGGGGTCGGCCGCTTCGTAGGAAAATTCCATCACCCTTATTGATAAATGCCCGGCAACCGATCTGAATCCTGCGCCACAGGAAAGATTCATACGACGCATGTCCCGCCGCGAATCGACTCGTATCCGCCGTGAAGTAATCATCCGCATCGGATGACAGGAGACTTCAATCGTGACCTCACCGATTGGATTCTTTATTTCCTTTGTTTTCTCGATGCACTTTGTGTGGACATCCCAACTCAAACTTGTCCCACTTTCAACCACCAACACCCCGTGATCTCCCAACTGCGCGAAAGCGCCGCTCCCCGCCCCTTGCATGAAATAGAGAAATGACAGGTTTCGGCCCTTATCGACACGAAAAACAGCATCAGTAGCACGCTCCCAACCTTCGACCGTAACATCCGCCACGACATTCACTGGGAAGTGCTTGAGTTTCTGGAGATATACTCCTCTCCCGAAGCCACCCTCCACCCCGCTAGGAATGCCCCGAGCAAGACTACTAACTTCACGCCATGCATGATCAAATTCCTCCGCTGAATAGCCCGCAAGAGCAATCTCGAGCATAATTATTTCACCGGAGATTACGGCCGAAATAATTTCACCTGTGCGGATAAGCTCGAAAGCGCCAACGTTCCGATCATTAATCCCGCCAAGCGCAATAATCGCGTGCCAGGCCGTCGCGTTTCCGGATAATGCGATTGACCAGACCTCATCCGAAACGTAAGGCTTTCGATACCTAAGCCGTATACGAGCACCCACTGGCAGTCCAACAACTTGAATTAAGTCGTCAACAAATCGGCGATGGCTAAGAGTAGTCAAACAGAGGATCGCTTGAGCACTAGACCCAACCCTACTTCTCCATGAGTATATCCCCGATCTATTCACAGAGACTCCACCCTTATAGAACCAATACTACTTAACTTTTCAACCAGTACTGCGAGATCCCCTATGTCGAGCCGATAAGTCTGACCTATCCCGGCAGAATAAGTGGCTGCATTAAAGGACACTGGCCTAACGGTAAGAACTGCAACCTCTTCTCTTGCCGCTGCGGCAAGTGCAACACCGACCGCCTGCATTTTGCTCCCCATATGAACTACAGAGATGTTGTTTCCGGAAAAATCATCAATCTTCTCAATCAGCAATCGCGCAGTATTGCAAGAATCAAGCACGTCGCACGACCTCATGTCATCCTCTCGAATAACAGCGCCGCTCGAGACCTCACCCTCTCGCCCGTGAAATCTAAGCATGAGATTATCGACAACTTCTTTTACGCGCTCCTGGCGCCAACGATGTTCATCCACGCCAGTTGACGGAAGAATCCAAAACAAATTCTGATTCGAACCAGTCATGGGTCCGACATTAAGATATGTCAGACATGCCTCAAGGCGACTTGTATACATTGAGGGCAGGGCGATCACTGCGGCAGGCAGATGATCATGATGGTGGCCACCAAAAGGCGCACTAAGCGGTACTGAACCTACACCTTGCTCACGACTCGCTTCTAGTTCGAATCTCTCGCCATACGCCGGAGGTGCCTGGTCATACATCTGCGCCGCGGTGTAGATGATAACCAAGCTAATTTTTCTTGAACTAGCTATCAACCCCGCCATCACGGAAACAATAAGAGTCGATGAGGCACCACTAATGTCAAATACAACATTGAGTGCGTCCCCGTTACTTGCACGCGAAGTAACTCCATCGCCAATTGCCGCCATCACACTGGGCGGATCGTCCGCATCAAACTCTCTTACATCTTTGCTACTTTTCTCTAGGAGAGGCCGCAATTGCGCGTACCTCTGATCGTTGTCAGAAGCGTTAGTTCTATAGCGCCCCACCATCGTAGTCATTTGTGTTGCAACATCGAAAGTGGCAAGTATTCTCGGGAGCGCTAGGACGCGCTCCTCAAATCCAGCCGACACGATCATCAAATCGATAGGGCCAATATCTCCCTCGAAAATCTCGATAGCAGGAAGATCACACATAACGGAGTCTGCGGTCAGCGTAGTTACTGCGAACCTCTTACGATTAACCTGCATCCTCTCCCCCTTCCTCTTCCTCTAAAATTGCGCCAAAGAGATCCCCAGAAGTCTTATACCTGGCGACCATAGAATCAGCCCATCGTTGAGTTTGATTCAGGAACTCCGCAAACTCTTCAACTCGTGTAATCTTGATATGGTTTTTTCTCACCAGAGAGGTGCCGAAACTGGGGAGAAGCGAGCTTCTTAGCTGAAGTCGCACTGTGCTCCGAGTTGGACCTTCTTTTCCGCGGCTCTGAAGATTCTCATGGAGCACCGCGCGACGCACCAACTCTTTGTACATGAGATAAAGCTGCCCAGATGGGTCAATCCGTTGCAGCTCGGAGCACACATCCGATGCCTCGGGCAAAGTCCATTCTATTCGGTACTTCCGATGTATATCGTCCGGATCTGACCTAACCTTGGCCTTATGATTTATAAGAAGATTTGCCGCAAGTTCACCATACGCCGAAAGAAGAGCGCCCATCTCCCTGCCGAAGGGCGTGTAGGATGCAACTCTTGCCCGCAAGCCCTTTGATACACGAACAATCGCGTCATGCTGAATGATATTAGGTATACGCGCAGTACTACTACTACTTACTCCGGCATCCGCGAACATATTTCGGACCATATGCAGAACTGTAGATACATCACCGCTCCAGGCGTTGGATAGAACGTCTAGTCCGTTATAGTGAGTCTGACGCCCCTTGCGATTGTTTCTTATTTCACTTGCAAGCTTTAAATCTGACTGATAGGTGCTATCACCTATCAGATCCTGGGCTGTTCCCGCATACCGCCCTTCTTTGAGACGCCTGTTTAGCAACTCGGTTACAAAGCGCTTACGGTCTATGGATGTCATATCCAAGCAGGTAACACCCGCATCTATTTCTATAAACTCTCGCGTCGCATCAATTCGCGCACCTGACAAAGTGACAGGATTAAATCCGTAAGGCTCACTTGAAACCTTAAATGTATGTGTTGGAACGCGCTGGAAAACAATATCGTTGAGCGCATGCTGTACATGCGCAGACAGTCGGTGTTCGGTATAGTCGTCCAGAAGAAACGTTATTCTATACGTTGAAAAACTCGGCATATTCGCAACTATGCATGCACAGAGATCACGTATGAAACTTCCACCGGTGCCTATTCCCTCCCCAGGTCCAACCCTCATCTCTCGCGCGAGCTTCAGCCTGAGACGATCTAGAGCGTCTGCACAGGACTGGAAAATGTCCATGCCACCCGCGTGGACGTTTCGAAGCGATTGCCCTAGTGAGATTTCGAGGTGATTCGCCACCTCTCGTTTCGACTTCTCCGTGATCCCTAGAGTTTGGGCAAAGGATCTAGCGCTAGCAGCACTGGCCAATGACCGCATTAATTCTCTAGCCACAACGAGATTGAAGTAGTCTGCAACTTGCGACGCGTAGGGCAGAAATCCGCCGGGCCGCACGCTAACCCAGTTCAGATCATTACCTAGATCACTTGAACACCCCACATACACGCCGAATATTCTTGACGCGTCGAGAACAGCAGAATCACATTCTCTCGAAGTTATATGCGTCTTAGTCGCCATGTATCGGAAAACCATTGACTTCCCACATCCTCTTGGGCCGATCAGGACACAAGGCGAGGGCTCCTGCACCAATCCAATCCATGGGAGATAGTCAACAAATAGCTTAAGCAGAACTTTATCGTTCGCCAGATGCTCCGCACTAATAGCATCGAGAGGACTGAACGCTATTTTGGGCTGTTCAATGGTGATTGTCTTTTCCGCGGCCTCTATCCGCCTAACGTAATCCCCGCGATCCGGGAACTGACGTTCCGGATCATCCGCCAATGCATGTATAAATTCCCTGAACGCTTGTAAAAAGGCGGGGTACTGCGACGCAATAGCTCGATTGCGGTGAATTGCGTTGAATATAGTTGCAAGGCATTTTGCGGTCAGAGACCAATCGTCATCGCTTTTTGTTGTCGCGCGGTCAGAGTGCTTTAAGCTACCGAGGTCAATAATTCGAAGCCGGCTAACTGCGAGTTCAGGATTTATCTCCGCCAAGTCGCGATTTGCGTCCTGAAGCATTAAGTTACCGAGGTTCAGATCGTCGTGTTTATAGCCTGCAGACTCCATAAATATGACCGCGGTTACTAAGTCTCTCGCAACCCTTGCCAGAAGTGCGGGGGTCACTCGCTCGGGAGATTTGCTCACGAGCTGACTGAGAGTGACGCCTTCAAGCCAGTCACTCAGAAAGCAGTACCAGTGGGTTCCGTCGTCCTTGCGTGGCTCGGATTCAAATCGATCCACGATCCCGCATAAGTGAGGTATGAGGACCAGCTGCTCGATTGGCCTTAGTTCTCGCCCAAACTCTATTTCACTAAGCGGCGAAGAGTACTCGTAGTCTTCCGGTATGCAGAGTTTTGCTGCGAATATCTGCTCGGATTCCTGATCCTGAACGCGCAAGACAAAGCCCTTCTTCCCTTTCCTCTCCCCCTTCAGGATTTGAACGACCCCATCCTTATCTCGATCCATCACTAGATAACTGCGAACACCGCCTCCATTGACCCGTACGCGAAGGGTTTCCGGAAAAACAGCGCCGTTTTCAAGCCATGCGATTGTACGTCTGTCGATCTCAGGTCCGTAAAAGTACATCCTTCCCCCGAAGGAAATTTAGCGGCACTAATCTCGCTGATAGCACGTTCTTTGACAAGCCATGGTTGAAGCGAGACTCTGGCTTTTCCTTCCTAGCCGGTTTGTACTTGTTCGCCCCCCCAAAGATGCATGCAATTCGAATGAGTGCGTAGTCATCCTGAAAAAAAAGGGCGGCCGATAGCCGCCCTTTTTCATTACAGCTTTAGCCGACGTCAAACCCCAACCGGATTCGCCTTCTCCGGATCGATCTTGTACTGCTTGATCGCCCGGGCCACGTCCTTGCCGGTCATCTTGCCGTCCTTCGCGAGCGCCGCGATCGCCGCGTGGGCGATGTAGTAGCGGTCCACCTCGAAGAAGCGGCGCAGGTTGGCGCGGGTGTCGGAGCGGCCGAAGCCGTCGGTGCCCAGCACGGTGTAGGTGCTCTGCGGGACGAACGCGCGGATCTGGTCGGCGTAGGCACGGACGTAGTCCGTGGCGGCGATGACCGGGCCCTGGCGGCCTTCCAGCAGTTGCGTGACGTAGGCCTTCTTCTGCTCGCCTTCCGGGTGGAAGCGGTTGTAGCGCTCGGCATCGAAGCCGTCGCGGCGCAGCTCGTTGAAGCTGGGGCAGGACCAGATGTCGGCGGTGACGCCGAAGTCCTTGTCCAGCAGCTCGGCCGCTGCAATCGCTTCGCGCAGGATGGTGCCGCTGCCCAGCAGCTGCACGCGCAGCTCGCCCTTCTTGGGCTTTCCGGCATCGGTGAGCAGGTACATGCCCTTGATGATGCCGTCTTCCGCACCGGCCGGCATTTCCGGGTGGGTGTAGTTCTCGTTCATCAGGGTGACGTAGTAGTACTCGTCAACCTGCTCTTCCAGCATCTTCTTCATGCCGTGCTGCAGGACCACGGTGACTTCGAAGCCGAAGGTCGGGTCGTAGCTGCGCACGTTGGGGATGCCGCCGGCAACGAGGTGGCTGAAGCCGTCCTCGTGCTGCAGGCCTTCACCGTTGAGCGTGGTGCGGCCGGCGGTGCCACCCAGCAGGAAGCCGCGGGTGCGCATGTCGGCGGCCTGCCAGGCGATGTCGCCCACGCGCTGGAAGCCGAACATGGAGTAGTAGATGTAGAACGGCAGCATCGGCACGTCGGACACCGAGTAGCTGGTGCCGGCGGCCATCCACGACGCGATGGCGCCCGGCTCGCTGATGCCCTGCTGCAGCACCTGGCCGGTCTGGTCCTCGCGGTAGTACATCAGCTGGTCGGCGTCGACCGGCTTGTACTTCTGGCCGAACGGCGCGTAGATGCCGATCTGGCGGAACAGGCCTTCCATGCCGAAGGTGCGGGCCTCGTCGGCCACGATCGGCACCAGGCGCGGGCCCACTTCCTTGTCGCGCAGCGCGATGTTGAGCGTCTGCACGAAGGCCATGGTGGTGGAGTAGGTGCGCTCGCCGCTGTCCTTCAGCAGGCGCTCGTACTTGTCCAGGCCCTGCACGTTGAACGACTTGCTGGCCTTCTGCCGGCGCTGCGGCAGGTAACCGCCCAGGGCGGCGCGGCGCTCCTTGAGGTACTGCACTTCCGGCGAGTCTTCGCCGGGGTGGTAGAACGGCACCTGCTCGGCTTCTTCCAGCTGCTTGTCGGTCAGCGGGATGTTGAAGCGGTCGCGGAACGCGCGCACGGCCTCGTCGTCCAGCTTCTTGGTCTGGTGGGTGGGGTTGAGCGCCTCGCCGGCGCTGCCCATGCCGTAGCCCTTGACCGTCTTGGCCAGGATCACGGTCGGCATGCCCTTGGTGTTCACGGCCTGGTGGTAGGCGGCGTACACCTTGTGCGGGTCGTGGCCGCCACGGTTCAGGCGCCAGATGTCCTCGTCGGACAGGCCGGCCACCATGGCCGCGGTCTCCGGGTACTTGCCGAAGAAGTGCTCACGGGTATACGCGCCGCCGAAGGCCTTGCAGTTCTGGTACTCGCCGTCGACGGTTTCCATCATCAGCTTCTTCAGGACGCCATTGGTGTCCTTGGCCAGCAGGGCATCCCAGTAACCGCCCCACAGCAGCTTGATGACGTTCCAGCCGCCGCCGCGGAACACGCCTTCCAGCTCCTGGATGATCTTGCCGTTGCCGCGCACCGGGCCGTCCAGGCGCTGCAGGTTGCAGTTGACCACGAAGATCAGGTTGTCCAGGCCTTCGCGGCCGGCCAGGGCGATGGCACCCAGGGTTTCCGGCTCGTCGCTCTCGCCGTCGCCGATGAAGCACCACACCTTGCGGTCGGACTTCTCGATCAGGCCGCGGTTTTCCAGGTAGCGCATGAACTGCGCCTGGTAGATGGCGGCCAGCGGGCCCAGGCCCATCGACACGGTCGGGGTCTGCCAGTAATCCGGCATCAGCCACGGGTGCGGGTAGGAGGAGATGCCGCGGCCGTCGACTTCCATGCGGTAGTTGTCGAGCTGGCTCTCGGAGATGCGGCCTTCCAGGAACGAGCGCGCGTAGATGCCCGGCGAGCTGTGGCCCTGGATGAACAGCAGGTCGCCCGGATGCGCGTCGGACGGGGCGCGCCAGAAGTGGTTGAAGCCCACGTCATAGAGCGTAGCCGCCGAGGCGAACGAGGCGATGTGGCCGCCGAGGTCGCCGGGCTTGCGGTTGGCGCGCACGACGGTGGCCATCGCGTTCCAGCGGATGATCGAGCGGATGCGCCATTCCAGTTCGGCGTTGCCCGGGCTCTTGGCCTCCAGGGTCGGCGCGATGGTGTTGACGTACTCGGTCGTGGGCGAGAACGGCAGGTACGCGCCGGAGCGGCGGGTCAGTTCGACCATGTCCTCCAGCAGCTGGTGCGCGCGCTCGGGGCCATCGTGGTCGATGACCGCCTTCAGCGATTCGATCCACTCCCGGGTCTCGACCGGATCAGGATCGTTCTGCAGGACATCGTTCAGCCAGTTCATATCACTCCCATTGCCGTGCGTGGGGTCACGGCCGCCATAGTTCTTGTGAGCCCGGGAGTTTAGCGCATGCGTGCCCCGCCCCGCCTCGCTACGGGGGTGTATGTCGGCTTGGGACAATGCTGTCCGGGACAGTCTTGACGGGACAGCCAGCCGGCGCGCGGCCCGCCGCTGCTGGGCCTATGATCGGTCCACCGCCCCTGCCCGGATGCCGCCATGTCCACCGTCCCCGGTGCCGACGCCGCGCACGACCCCGTCCGGATCCGCTGGCGCGACAGCCTGCGCACGCGGATGGTGGCCTGGTCCAGCATCCTGAACGCGTTGCTGTTGCTGGCCGTGGCGCTGGCCTTCTACGTCAGCGCGCGGGCGCTGATCGTGCAGAACGCGCGCACCGAGACCTGGGGCCTGGCCGAGCAGGCCGCGCGCAGCCTGGAGGCGACGGTGGCCTCGGTGGAGGTCAGCGGCCGCACCCTGGCCGCGGCCGCCACCTCGGTGGGGGCCGAGCCGGCCACCCTGCGCGCCCTGCTGGTGGCCAGCCTGGCCGGCGACCCGGACATCGCCGGGGCGATGGTGATCGTCGAGCCCGGCATGCGCCCGGGCGACGACGACGGCTTTGCCTGGTACATCCGCCGCGACGGCACCCGCCTGATCGAGCGCTCGGTGCTGGACCTGGGCTACGACCACCGGACCATGCCGTGGTTCGTGCGGACCCTGGCCGCGCCGCGGCCGTGGTGGTCCGAGCCCTACGCCAACGCCGCCACCGGCGGGCAGTCGTTCACCACCTACAACCTGCCGCTGCGCCTGCCCGGGGCCGATCCGGGCGCGCCGGCGGTGGGCATGGTCAGCCTGGACGTGCCGGTGGCGCGGCTGTCGGCGCAGATCCGCGGCCTGGGCGGGGCCGGGCTGCAGCCGATGCTGTTTTCGCCGGCCGGCCTGGCGGTGGTGCACCCGGACCCGCAGGCGCAGATGCGGCTGTCGCTGTCCGAGTACCTGCGCACCGGCGGCGACCGCGGGCTGCAGCCGCTGCTGGACGCGCTGGAGCGGCGCGACCCGGTGGAGTTCCACCATCCCGGCGCGGACGGCCACACCCTGATGACCCTGGCGGTGCCGGTGGGCGACAGCGGCTGGACGTTCGCCGCCAGCGTGGCCGAGGCGCGCCTGCTGGGCCGGCTGAACACCGTGGCGCTGTGGGTGGCGGCGGTGGGCCTGGGCGCGCTGCTGCTGGTGCTGTGGCTGGTGCGCCGCTACACCGGCCGGCTGCTGCACCCGATCGAGGCCCTGACCGACTCGGCCGGGCACTTCGCCCGCGGCGACTTCGACTACCCGATGGCACGCCAGGCGCGGCGCGACGAGGTCGGGGTGATGGCGCAGGCCTTCGATACCGCGCGCACCTCGATCAAGCGCCAGCTGGGCGAGATCGGCGCCATGGCCGCGCGCCAGCAGAAGCTGGAGAGCGAGCTGTCGATCGCCCGCGAGATCCAGCAGTCGATGTTGCCGGCCGGGCGCGCGTTCGAGACCGGCCACGCGCTGGTGGAGGCGCACGCGCTGCTGGAACCGGCCACCGCGGTGGGTGGCGATTTTTACCAGTTCGGCGAGCTGGAGCCGGGCGTGCTGTGGTTCACCGTCGGCGACGTGTCCGACAAGGGCGTGCCGGCGGCGTTGTTCATGGCCCGCGCGGTGACCGTGCTGGAGACCCAGGCGCGGCGCCATGGCAGCCCGGAGCGGATCCTGGCCGAGGCCGCCAACGGGCTGAGCGAGGGCAACGAGGCCTGCATGTTCGCCACCGTGCTGTGCGGCCGGCTGGACGTGGCCAGCGGCCGTCTGCAGCTGGCCAGCGCCGGCCACGAGCCGCCGCTGCTGCTGCACGCCGACGGCCACAGCGAGCAGCTGGAACTGGACAACGGCCCGCCGCTGGGCGTGGAGCCCGGCGCGCGTTACGCGCTCTACACCGGCGTGCTGCCGGCCGGCGCGACCCTGATCGGCTACACCGACGGCGTGACCGAAGCCTTCGACGTCGACCACCGCGCCTACGGCCGCCACCGCCTGGGTCTGGTGCTGTCCGCTGGCGACGGCGCGGCCACCGTCTGCCACAAGATCCTGCGCGACGTCCGCGGCTTCGCCGGCAACGCCCCGCAGTCGGACGACATCACCATCCTGGCGATCGGCCGGCGGCGGGACGTGGCCGGGTGAGGTGTGCCTTCCCAGGAGGCAGTGGCTGGGCATGCCGTGCTTCGGGATGCAGTGATTCGGAGATGCAGTGATGGGGGATGTCGTGCCTGGGATGCCGTGCCTGAGGATTCCGCCGACTGACCCCGCTGCACCTGCCGACATGCGTTGTCGCAGCAGAACACGGCCGTGAGCAAAGGCCGTGAGCGAAGGCTGAGGGTGAAGGCTGAGGGTGGCAGCCTTGGGTGACCGCCACGGGTAACGGCTGAGGACGGCTGCGGGACGGCTGCACGATCATCCATCGCGGTTCGCACGCCGCCCACGCCGGTCGCGGCCGACCTGCCTGCATCGCCCCCTGTAGGAGGCCGCTTGAGGCCGACCGCCATGTCGCACCGCAAAGCACGCGATCAGTCGCATGAACGATCGCCTGGACGCCTCGACCACCGCCACTTCACGGGACCCGTTGGAAGGCGAACGAAAGGTGCAGCCGGGGCCTCTCCCGCACCTCCCCCTGTAGGAGGCCGCTTGAGGCCGACCACCATGTCGGACAGGAATGCGCGCGATCAGTCGCATGGACGATCGCCTGGACGCCTCGACCACCGCCACTCCACGGGCCCCGTTGGAAGGCGAACGAAAGGTGCAGCCGGGGCCTCTCCCGCACCGACCCGCCCTGTAGGAGGCCGCTTGAGGCCGACCACCATGTCGAACAGCACGCCACACGATCGGTCGCATGGACACTGACGTCCCGATACCACGGCTTTCGTCAATCCACGGGACCCGCTGAAGCATGAGAAGGCGGCTGCCTCCGCACGTCATGCACCGACCCGCCCGCGCGGAATGCACCGACAGGCCAGCACGCTGCCCGCCGCTGTCGATCCAGCCGCCACAGCACCATGCTCGCGCCATGAACCCCGACACGCTGCCTGCAGCACAACGCGGACATGCGGCACTGCGCCGTGGCCGGCATTCGCTGCCCCATCACGTCTATCACGTGACTTCCGCCACGCAGGGACGCGTGGCGCATTTCGCCGGGTTCGATGCGGCGAGCGCGGCAGCCCGGTCCTTCCATGCGCCACGGACGCTGGGCGACGCATGCCTGCTCGCCTGGGTCCTCATGCCCGACCATGCGCACTGGCTGCTGCAGCTCGGCCCGGAATGCCCGCTCGCGCGCGCCGTCGGCAGGCTGAAGACCGCAAGCAGCATCGCCGCCAACGGCGCATTGCGACGCAGAGGCCCGCTCTGGCAACGCGCGTTTCATGACCGTGCGCTCCGCCATGACGACGACGTGCGCATGGTGGCCCGGTACATCATCGCCAACCCTGTGCGGGCGGGACTGGCAGTTCGGGTCGGAGACTATCCGTTCTGGAACTGCATCTGGCTTTGACCGGCGATGGCGTTGAACGCATGGGCGTGGGCGATCGCCCACGCTGGACGCCGGTCGGCCGCGATGCCTGATCGGACTGAGGGTCGTCATGCGTGACGTGGACCAGTCCATGCACGGTGACGCAGGGCGGTCGCGGCTGGGGCCGCTCCTACAGGAGCGATGCGCGGCCTGGGTCCCGGTGTCAGGGGTCGCGTAGGAGGCCGCTTGAGGCCGACGGCCATGCGTCAGGCCCCTCTTTCCTGTGAACATCCTCAGTCAGGCCGGCGACGCATTGCGTTCCAGCGCGTCGCGGTGACGCAGGGCGGTCGCGGCTGGGGCCGCTCCTGCAGAAGCGATGCACGGCCTGCGTCCCGGTGTCATGGATCATGTAGGAGGCCGCTCGAGGCCGACCACCATGTCGAGCGGCGATGCGTGCGTGAAGGGAGGCGCATGGACGTCCGGTCGCGGTCATCGCGGCCATAGTGCGCTCGACAACCGCCGGCCTGCGGCGCATCCTGTCGCGGCCGAACGGAGACTGTCCTTGCAGATCAGCGTGACGCGAACGCATGAAGGCATTGCACGCCTGACCGACGCGGTCGATGCGCTGCTGGCCCGGCATGCCGTCTCCGAGGCGACGCTGCTCGACGCGCGCCTGATCGTCGAGGAGATCTCCTGCAACGTGGTCGAGCATGGCCAGACGTGCGGCGACGCGCCGATGGAGTTGCATGTGGCCATCGACGAGGCGACCCTGCTGCTGGAATTCCGCGACGCCGGCGCGGCGTTCGATCCGACCGCCCTGCCCGGGCCCGCGCTCGATGCGGACATCGCGCAGCGCCGGCCGGGTGGTCTCGGCGTGCATCTGGTGCGCTCGCTGGCGCAGAGCGTGGCCTACCAGCGCGTGGACGACTGCAACGTGCTGCGCATCCTTCTGCGGCTGGATGCCGCGCCTGACAACGGACGCCCCTGATGAGCCTGCTGAGGATCCAGACCGAGCCCGCCAACACCGGCATCCAGCGCGTCGCCATCGGCGGCCGCCTGGACACGCACACCTTCGGCGAGCTGGACGAGGCGCTGGCACCACTGCTGGCCGACGAGGGCGTCACCTCGCTGGTGCTTGACCTGGCCGAGCTGGACTACATCAGCAGCGCCGGTATCCGCTCCATCTTCAAGGCCCGGCGTGCGCTGGCCGCGCGCGGTGGCCGGGTGCTGGCGGTCAATCCGCAGCCGCAGATCCAGAAGGTGTTCGATCTGGTCAAGGCGGTGCCGCTGAGCGACATCTTCACCTCGGTGGCCGAGGCCGATGCCTATCTGGATGCGATGCAGCGCAAGGTGGTCGAGGGCGAGGTGGATTGATCCTCGCAGCGTTACCGCGGCGCCGGCGATGTGCGGCCACGGTGACGGCGAGTACATCGATGGCGCCTGCATCGTGACCTGACCCGCGCGGTGCGGGTGTACGGCAGCGCAGGCCTGTTCCGCGGCACTCCTCCGCACTTTTTCTTAGGTGTCGTGCGCCACCGCACCGCGCATCCATCGCCGTTGGCGTTGGCGTTGGCGTTGGCGTTGCGCGCGACAGCGTCGGCGTCGGCGTCGGCGTCAGAGGAGTCCGCAACCAGTCGCCACGCTTGTTCCGGCACGATGGGACGTGCCTGGCGGGACGGCCACATCGCTATCCAGCCTGGCCTCGCCCCACCGCCCCACGCGCAGACATGCAGGCCTGCCGCCCGCGGGCACGATCGGTCCGGCCTGCATGTCGCCGCCGGGCAGCACGCCACGAGCACGGCGTCGCGCGATGCCGCGCCTGTACCGGGGCCACGCGCCATCCCGTATCGAATGGCACAGCCATGCAAGCCCGGCAGGCGACGGGCGGCTTTACTGGGACACGGCAGACCCGCGCGTCTGACCCGTGCCGCCCACAAGGAGCCCCCATGACGTCCATCGACGCTGTCGATCCAGCCGATGCGGGCCGGCGTGCATTCCTCGCCGGTTCCACCGCGCTGGCTGCCTCACTGGCCCTGCCTTCGCTCGCCTTCGCCGCGGGCGCCGCCCGTTCGCCTGCCGCCTCCCATCCCACCGCACAAGGAGATACCCCGATGAGCCAGTACGTCACCGTCAAGGATGGCGCCCGCATCTTCTACAAGGACTGGGGCAGCGGCCGTCCGTTCGTGTTCTCGCATGGCTGGCCGCTCAGTGCGGACGCCTGGGATCCGCAGATGCTGTTCCTCGGCCAGCAGGGCTTCCGCGTGATCGCCCACGACCGCCGCAGCCATGGCCGCTCCAGCCAGACCTGGGACGGCAACAACATGGACACCTACGCCGACGACCTGGCCGCGGTGCTGGACGCGCTGGACGTGCGCGATGCGATCCTGGTCGGCCATTCCACCGGTGGTGGCGAGGTCGCGCACTACATCGGTCGCCATGGCACCAAACGCGTCGGCAAGGTGGTGCTGGTCGGCGCGGTGCCGCCGCAGATGGTCAAGAGCGAGGCCTATCCCGATGGCCTGCCGATGAGCGTGTTCGATGGTATCCGCGCCGGCGTCGCCGCCGACCGTTCGCAGTTCTACAAGGACCTGACCACGCCGTTCTTCGGCGCCAACCGCCCCGGCGCGAAGGTCTCGCAGGGCATGCGCGACAGCTTCTGGCTGCAGGGCATGCTCGGCGGCCACAAGGGCCAGTACGACTGCATCCGCGAGTTCTCGGAAGTCGACTACACCGCCGACCTGAAGAAGATCGACGTGCCGGCGCTGGTGGTGCACGGCGACGACGACCAGATCGTACCGATCCAGAACTCGGCGCACCTGGCCGCGAAGATCATCCCGAACGCGCAGCTGAAGGTGTACCCGGGTGCGTCGCATGCCCTGACGATCACCCACGCCGACCAGTTCAACCAGGACCTGCTGGCGTTCGCGAAGGCGTGATACAGCGCGTCCGCCCGGTGCCAGGCCGGGTGGACGCGCCCCTTGAACAGCGCGGCGCCGGAGACGGCGCCGCGTTCGTTCCTGGGATGGCATGTCGTGGTCCGCGGCACCGCTCCCTGGCTGGTGTCGTCATGGATACCCGACGCATGTGTAGGAGGGGGGGCTCGACCCCGACCACCATGCGGGCATCCGATGGTGTTCCGGATCGCGGATGCGGGGGGGCCGCGATGTGGGGTCACCGGCGCTCGGAAGGCGCTGCCTTGCGGCGATGGCATTGCGCGCTGGCATATGGCGGTCGGGGTCGAGCCCCCTCCTACGGGAGCTGGATGCAGCGACGCGTGCGGGGGTCGAACCCTTCCTGCGAGAGCTGGATGCAGCGACGCGTGTGGTGGCCTGCATGGGAATCAGCACCGTGCCACGGCCCGCCGCGTACGACCGCTCCGCGCCGCACATCGCATCACCGCGGCAACCGGCACGACCACGTGTGCGCCCGCGTCTGTAGGAGGGGGCTCGACCCCGACCACCATGCAGGCATCCGATGGCGTTCCGGATCACGGGTGCGGTGGGGCCGCGATGGGGAGTCACCGGCGCCCGGAAGGTGCTGCCTTGCGGCGATGGCAGCGCGCGCTGGCATACGGCGGTCGGGGTCGAGCCCCCTCCTACGAGAGCCGGATGCAGCGACGCGTGTGGGGTCGAGCCCCTCCTGCGAGAGCTGGATGCAGCGACGCGTGTGGTGGCCTGCATGGGAATCAGCACCGTGCCACGGCCCGCCGCGTACGGCCGCTCCACCCCGCCCATCGCATCACCGCGGCAACCGGCACGACCACCCGTTCGCCGCCTCTGTAGGAGGGGGCTCGACCCCGACCACCATGCCGGCATCCGATGGTGTTCGGATCGCGGATGCGATGGGGCCGCGATGGGGAGCCGCCGACGAACGGAAGCTGCTGCCTTGCGGCGATGGCAGCGCGCGCTGGCATATGGCGGTCGGGGTCGCAGTGATGGCGGGCGTGACGGGCTGGATAGGGCATCCGCTACAGCAGCAGATCCGCCAGCAGGAAGCCGCCGGTCATCGCCAGCACCAGCAGTGCGCCGCTGAGCCGTGGCGGCGCCGGCAGCGGGATATCGAGCAGGCGGCAGCCGATGCCGATCACCAGCGCCAGCACGATGCCGAGCATGGCCAGCATCATGCGCGCCCTCCATCGGCGCCGCGGCCGGTCGGTCCGCCGCAGTACGGCAGCGTGCTCGCGTGGCGGCGCGCCAGCCAGCGGTCGGCCAGGCTGTAGCCCAGCGTCATCGCCACCACCAGCAGCGCACCGACCAGCGCCGGTGGCGCCGGCGAGGGAATGCCCAGCGCGCGGCAGCCGAAGCCGATCGCGACGCCGAGCAGCAGACCGATGACGAACCTGACGTTCATACGCGTCCTCAGATGTCCGAATGCGAATGCGGCGGTGCGGCCACCGCGCCGCCGCCCACGAAATGCCGCACAACGGGCGCGCGTTCGCCGCGGTGCAATGCACGGATCCGCTGCTGGTGGCGGTGATCGTCGGCGGTGACCCGGTCGTGCTGGCGCAGATGCTCCAGCCAGGAGGCGGCGACGAAGTACTCCATGTGCAGGCCCGGCGTCGCCGCATCCTCGGCCACGCCCCAGACCACCGCGCCATCGCGGCGGCGGAAGCGGCCGAGCTCGCGCATCAGCTGCAGGAACTCGGCACGGTCGCCATCGTCGATGCGGTACTCGACGGTGATCAGCACCGGCCCACGGTCGTGCTCGACCGGCGCGGCCAGCTCCGGCGCCGGCCACTGCCCGGCGGGCGCCAGGTCCAGATCCTCGGTTCCGGCGATCCGCACCCGCCACACCGCCAGCCCGGCCAGGACCGCGCCGATCGCAGCCACGCCCAGCGCGAAGGGGATCGAACTGCGCTGCGCCAGCGCACCCCACAGCAGCGAGCCCACCGACATGCCCAGCGAGAACACCACGATGTACAGGGCCAGCGCGCGCGCCCGCACCCAGGCCGGCACCGCCGTCTGCGCGGCGATCTGCAGCGAGGACAGCACGGTGATCCAGGCGAAGCCGTTGACCAGCATCACCGGCGCCAGCAGCGGCAGCTGGCGCAGAGACGCGAGCCCGAGCAGGCTGCCGGCACAGGCCAGCGTGGCCAGCAGCACCAGCAGGTCGCGGTCGATCCGGGCGCGCAGGCGCGGCAGCAGCAGCGCACCGCCGATCGCGCCGATGCCGATGCAGCCCAGCAGGATGCCGTAGCTGCCGGCACCCAGCCCCATCTCGCCACGCACCACCAGCGGCAGCAGCGCGGTCAGGGCGGCGGCGAACACGAAGAAGCCGGCGGCCTTGATCAGCACCGCCTGCAGGCGGCCGGCGCGCGCCGCATAGCGCAGGCCGGCGCGCAGACCGGTGCCGAAGCTTTCCGGCGGCAATGCGGCGGCCTGCACCTCGCGACGCCAGCCCCACAGCACCAGCAGCATCGCGGCGAAGCTCAGCGCATTGAGGCCGAACGCCCACGGCGGGCCGAACTGGGCGACGATCAGGCCGCCCACCGCCGGGCCGATCGAACGGGCGATGTTGATGCCCACCGAGTTCAACGCCACCGCCGACGGCAGCATCGGCCGCGGCACCAGCTCGGACACGATCGCCGCCTGCGCCGGCATCGCCATCGCCGCGCCGCAGCCCATCGCGAAGGTCAGCACCACCAGCAGCACCGGGCTGAGCAGCTGCAGCGAGGACAGCACCGCCAGCACGCCGGCCACGGCCAGCATCCACAGCTGGGTGACGATCAGATAGCGGCGACGGTCGACGATGTCGGCCAGGGTGCCGGCGGCCAGCGCGAACAGCACCACCGGCAGCGTGGTCGCCGACTGCACCAGCGCCACCATCAGCGGCGAGCCGGTGCGTTCGGCCATGACCCAGGCGGCAGCGACATCGTTGATCCAGGTGCCGATGTTGCTGCCCATGATGGCCAGCCACAGCATGCGGAACACGCGCAGCCGCAGCGGCGCCCAGGCGCCCCCGTCGCTGGTGGCCGAAGACGTCACCATGACCAGGCTCCAAGCAGTGATGCGAAAAAGGTGTCGCGGCCGCCGGCCTGGCGCAGCCCGGGACCGGCGTCGAAATGCGCCAGGTGCAATTGCCACTGCCAGCGCTCGCTCGCGTTCCAGCGGGTTTCCCACTTCAGCTGGCGGCCGATGCGACGCGCGGTGCCGGCACTGCCGGCCAGTGGTGTCAGCGGCATCGGCGCGACGTGGATCGCATCGGCGCGGCGGTGCTTCCAAGCCCATTGCACGCCGATGGTGGTGCTCCAGCGCGGATGCGGCTGCAGGGTCAGCGTCGGCTGCAGGTCTATCAGATTGGCCGGCGCGAGGAAGCTGGCCTCGCTGAAGTACGACGCACGCGGATACAGCGCGTTGAAGGTCTGCAGGCGGCCATCGCCGGGATCGCCGTCGCCGCTGGCGACATTGCTGCGCAGGCCCAGCCGTGGCGACCAGCGCGCGTCGCGCCACTGGTAGCCGGTGTCCGTCGCGACGGTCCAGGCGCGGATCCGCTGCGCGCCGCTGTCGGCCTGCAGCGTGCCGTGCTGGAGCACCAGCTCGGTGTTCCAGTCCCAGTGCGAGGTGCTGCCGGACAGGCGCGCGCCGAGGCTGCGCCGGTGTTCGTCGCCACGGACGCCGGCATAGCGGGCACCGGCGCGCCCGTAGCCCAGCAGATAGGCATCGATGCCCGTGGCCGCGGTCTTCCACGTGGCGTAGGCGCCGACCAGGAACTGGCCGTTGTCGGTGCGGTCGTCGAATGCGCCGGGGCGGTTGTCGACCGGGCGCAGCGCCAGCAGGTCCACGCGCGAGCCGCCGCTGCGCCAGACCAGGCGCGCGCCGTCGAAGGCCAGGCGGATGTTGGGGCCATCGCGCACCGACAGCAGCCGCGAGCTGCCGTACGCCGCTTCCTGGCGGCCCAGTTGCAGGCGCAGCCGCTCGCCCTGCCAGGCGACGTAGGCCTGCTGCAGGTCGAGCGCGCCCTGGTCGGTTCCGCCGGGGCCGCCAGCGCGGCCGTCCTCGCCATGCGCGCCCAGCTGCGCGTAGGCCTGCCACGCGCCATGACGCAGGTCGGCCGAGCCCAGTGCGCGCAGCAGGCCGTAGCCGTCGGCACGCCCGCCGACGGCGAACGGCAACGGATCGGTGTACAGGCCACGCAGCCGCAACGCGGCATCCAGCACCAGCGTGGTGCCGGCATTGCTGCGCGTGCACCAGCCGGCGTCCTCGCACCCGGAGGCATCCGCGGCGGCAGGCAGCAGGCAGGACGCGAACAGCAGCGGGAGCAGACGCGCCCGCGCCCGCATCGAGCGGATCAGAACGCGAAACACGAGCAGCCCAGTGCGCCCCAGAACGCGGTCAGGTCCTGGGTCGGTGCGTCATGGTGCGCGGCGTGGCCATGCGCGCCGTGGGTGCCGCAGGCGGCGCCGTGCCGGTGCGCATGGCCGTGGTGCGCCAGCGCCAGGCCGGTGGCCGCGCCGCCGACGTGGTAGCCACCGAAGCGCCGCACCGGCGACCAGTCCGGCATCGGTGGCGGCAGCTGCGGTGCCAGTGGCGCGTAGTCGCCATCGCCGTGGACGACGCGGCCACCGACCACGGTCAGCAGACTGGTGATGTCGGCGATGGCCGCATCGTCGACGCGGAAGAAATCCGCCGACAGCAGGCTGAAATCGGCCAGCTGGCCGACCGCCAGCGTGCCCTTGCGGCTCTCGTCGCCGGAGAACCAGGCGCTGCCCCGGGTCCACAGGCGCAATGCTTCCTCGCGCTCGAGCAGGTTCTCCTGCCCGTACAGCGCCAGCCCGCCGACGGTACGTCCGGTGACCAGCCACGACAGCGCCACCCACGGGTTGTAGCTGGCCACGCGGGTGGCATCGGTGCCCGCGCCGACCGGGACGCCGGCCTGCAGCATGCGCCGCACCGGCGGCGTGTGCTTCGCCGCGTGCACGCCATAGCGCTCGACGAAGGCCTCGCCCTGGTAGGCCATGCGGTGCTGCACGGCGATGCCGCCGCCGAGCGCGCCGACGCGCTCGATGTTGCGCGCGGAGATCGTCTCGGCGTGGTCGATGGTGAAGCGCAGGCCATCGAACGGGATCTCGCGGTTCACCTGATCGTACACGTCGAGGATGCGGCCGATGCTCTCGTCGTAGGTGGCATGGATGCGGAACGGCCAGCGCTTCTCGACCAGCAGCCGCACCACCTCGTCCAGCTCGGGTTCGAGCTCGGGCGGCAGGTCCGGCCGTGGTTCGTTGAACAGTTCGAAGTCGGCGGCGGAGAACACCAGCATCTCGCCGGCGCCGTTGTGGCGCAGCAGGTCGTCGCCCTGCCGCGGCTGCAGCATCTCGCTCCAGCGGCGGAAATCGCCAGCCTCGCTGCCCTTGTTCTGGGTGAACAGGTTGTAGGCGATGCGCACGGTCAGCTGCTCGTCGCGGTGCAGCTGCTCGATGACCTGGTAGTCCTCCGGATAGTTCTGGAAGCCGCCGCCGGCATCGATCACCGAGGTGATGCCCAGCCGGTTCAGCTCGCGCATGAAATGGCGGGTGGAATTGGCCTGGTACTCGACCGGCAGCTTCGGGCCCTTGGCCAGCGTGGCGTACAGGATCAGCGCATTGGGCTTGGCCAGCAGCAGGCCGGTGGGATTGCCGGCCTTGTCGCGTTCGATCCGGCCGCCGGGCGGGTCCGGCGTGTCCCTCGTGTAGCCGGCGGCGCGCAGCGCGGCGCGGTTGAGCAGCGCGCGGTCGTACAGATGCAGCAGGAACACCGGTGTGTCCGGCGCGATCGCGTTGAGTTCCTCCAGCGTCGGCAGGCGCTTCTCGACGAACTGCTGCGCGGTGAAGCCACCGACCACGCGCACCCACTGCGGCGCGGGCGTGATGTCGACCTGGGCCTTGAGCATCGCCATCGCGTCGGCCAGCGAGCGCAGGCCGTCCCAGCGCAGCTCCAGGTTGTAGTTCAGGCCGCCACGGATCAGGTGGGTGTGGCTGTCGTTGAGGCCGGGCACCAGGCGCCGGCCGCCGGCGTCGATCACCTGCGCGTTGCCGGCCAGCGCCATCACCTCGGCCTCGCTGCCGACGGCGACGATGCGCCCGCCGGCGACGGCCAGCGCCTGCGCCTGCGGGTTGCGCGGGTCGAGCGTGGTGATGCGGGCATTGCGGATGACGAGGTCGATCATCACGGAGTCCTTGGCGAAAGCGCGCCCGGCGCCGGAGAGGCCGAGCGCGAGGCCGGCACCGGCGCCGGCCAGCAGCTGGCGGCGGCCGGGATCATGGGCGGGAGGCGGGCTCATGCCCGCGTCCTCGCAGCGTCGACCGCGTACGCGCCACCGCCGCCCAGGGCGAGCGCGAGCAGCGTCGCCAGCCACAGCACCGGGTACTCGATGCCGCCGTGCATCCAGAACCAGCCGTTGCCCAGGTTCAGCAGCACGGTGACGCCGATGAAACCGGCCGCCAGCAGCGCCGACATGCGCGTCCACGCACCGAGCAGCACCGCCAGGCCGGCGAGGGTCTGCACCAGCGCCAGCAGCAGCGGCAGCGGTGCCGCCGACGGCAGGCCGAAATGCTCGAGCTCGGCGGCGAAGCCGCCCAGGCCCGGACCACCGAACCAGCCCAGCAGCTTGCCCAGCCCATGCGGCAGCAGGAAGCCGCCAGCGGCCACGCGCAGCACCAGCAGCGCCGCGTCGATGCGGGACGCACCCGCCATCAGTGGCCGCCTTCCTGCGCGCCGAACATGGTCTTGGCGTACTGGATGCCGATGCCGTAGCCGCCGGCGTGGTCGCGGGCGATGCCCGTGGTCAGGTCGTAGGTGGCGCCGCGCGCCCAGTCGCGCTGCAGTTCCAGCAGGTACTGCACGCTGGTGATGGGCACCGCGCCGGCCTGGACCATGCGCGCGACCGCACGCTCGTGCGCCTCCTCGCTGACATCGCCGCAGGCATCGGTGATCACGTAGACCTCGAAGCCCTGGTCCAGCGCCGACAGCGCCGGGCCGACGATGCAGACGCTGGTCCACAGACCGGCGAGCACGATCCGGCGCTTGCCGATGCGGTTGATCTCGTCGATCACCGGCTGGTCTTCCCAGGTGTTCATCGAGGTGCGGTCGAACACGGTCTGGCCCGGGAAGATCGCTGGCAGCTCGGGGAACATCGGGCCGGAGAACGACTTCTCGGCGACGGTGGTCAGTACCACCGGCACGTCGAAGCCCTTCGCGCCCTTGGCGATCAGCGCGGCGTTGTTGCGCAGCGCGGAGATGTCGATGGTGTGGGTGGCGAAGGCCATCTGCGACTGGAAGTCGATCAGCAGCAGGGCGTGGTCGGTCGGGGACAGCAGGGTCTTGCCGGGGGTGGCGGTGGCCAGGCTCATCGAGGGGCTCCGTGGATGTCGGGTTGGAAACGCGGGACCGGTCAGCGCGGCTCGCATGCCCGCGCGACGTAGCCGCTGGGCGTGCAGCCGTTGACCTGGCGGAAACTGCGGACGAAGTGGCTCTGGTCGAAGAAGCACAGGTCGCTGGCGATCTGGATCACCTTGCGCCGGCCCTCGCGCAGCAGCAGCTCGGCCTGGGCGATGCGGCGGTGGCGCAGGTACTCCATCGGGCTGACGCCGGTGGCGGTGCGGAACACGCGCGCGAAATGGAACCGGCTCATGCAGGCCGCGTCGGCCAGCGTGCCGGCGTCGATCGGCTCGTACAGATGGGCTTCGATGAAGTCGACGGCGCGCACCACCGCAGCGGGCCAGGTGGCGCGCGGCCGTGCTTGGGGAAGGGCGATGTCCATCCGGGCGGAACCTGGAAGGGGGGCGGGAGAATGGTGCGGTGCGGCGCCGTGCCGCCATAGCCCCGAAGGGAGGGAGCACGGCTCACTCTTTCGAGGGGGGGCCGCGCGGTGCGCGCAGCCGACGGGAGATCACGCGCCGACCGAACAGCCGCGCATCCAGCGAGTACGCGCCCGGGCCGAGCAGCAGCAACGCCAGTGCCAGCAGCACGGCCGACCAGAGCGGCCCGCCCGCGGCGAGGCCGGCCAGCAGCAGCGCCAGCAGGACCGCCAGCGGCAGCAGGCCACCGCACAGCAACATCACCACCGTCGCCGCGGTCAGTGCCGGCTGCCAGCCTTGCGTGGCGGGCAGGCTGCCATGCACCTGCAGGGCCAGCGCCACCCGCAGCAGGGCCAGGCCCACGCCCGGCGCGCGGTCGGGGAACATCGCATAGAGGCGTTGCATGTCCCCATTGCGGACCAGACCGACCGCGGCCGCCACCCCCGAAAGAGGCGTCCCCGGCTCCCCCGTGGCAGTGGACAATCGCCGCATGCGCAGCACGCCCCGCCCCTTTGCCGGCCGCCGCCCCGCACGCCGCCCGCTCCGGCGCCTGTGCGGGGCCGTCGCCGTGTGCGCGTGGCTGTGGCTGTGCGTGGGCGCAGGCCTGGCAGGCGCGACCGAACTGCGTACCCGCACCGGGTTGCCGGGCTTCGCACACAGCGGCTGGCCGGTCGGCGAGCACACGCCGGGCGATGTCTGGGACATCGCCCAGTCCGACGACGGCTACCTGTGGCTGGCCACCGGCATGGGGCTGTACCGCTTCGACGGCCGCAGCTTCGTCCGGCAGGTGCCGGCTTCGGGCGGCACCTTCCATTCGCACAACATGACCACGCTGAAGATCACCGCCAACGGCGATCTGTGGATCGGCCATTTCAGTGGTGGCATCAGCCGCCTGTCGCGCGGCGTGCTGACGCGCTACGGGCGCGATGCGGGCGTGCCCGAAGGCATGGTGTACCGGATCGAGACCGACGCCTCCGGCGGGTTGTGGGCGGCGGTCGAGGGCGGCCTGCGGCGGTTCGATGGCGAGCGCTGGGCACCGCCCGAGCCGGACCGCAACTACCACGCGGACAGCGCGCGCTGGTTGCTGCGCGACCGCCGCGGCGTGCTCTGGGTCAACGACGGCGCCCGGCTGCAGGGGCTGGCACCGGGCACGCGCCGCTTCGAACCGTCCGGCGTGGACGTGGGGGGAGGCGCCACCCTGGCCGAACACCCCGACGGCAGTGTGTGGGCGGCCGACGTGCGCCAGGGCCTGCTGCCGGTGACCGCCGCCGACGGACGCGTGCTGTCCGCCCGCGAACGGCAACAGCACACCCTCCCCGGGCTGCGTGCGGTGCGCATCCGCTTCCAGCGCGACGGCAGCCTGTGGGGCAGCGACCCGGCCGGCGGCGTGTTCCGGATCCGGCTGCCGTCGGCACCGGGACAGCCTGCACGGGTGGAACGCTTCGGCCTCGCCCAGGGACTGACCTCGAACACCGCGGTGCCGCTGCTGGAGGACCGCGAAGGCAACGTGTGGGTCGGCACCAACTTGGGACTGAACCGCTTCAGTCCGCGGGCGCTGCGTGTGCTGGCCTGGCGCTTTCCAGAGACAACCGCGCTGCACAGCCTGTACCGGACACCGGACGGCACCGTGATCGGCTACGACGACGCCCACCGCGCCGTGCGCCTGGACCGGGGTCTGGTGGACGGGCCGGAGACCGCACAGCCGCTGCCGGCGCCCCCGGCCACCACGCCGCTGTGGCTGGCGCAGACCGGCCGCCTGTGGCGTCGCGATCGCGATGGCACGCATCCACTGCTCGATGACGACGACAGGCCTCATGGCTACCTGTTCGCCGCTGCGTTTCCCGCGGACGACGAGGCCTGGATCTGCCGCGGCTCCGCAGCGCCGGCGCATCTGCACGGCGGTCGCTGGCGACCGGAGCCGGCCCTGCCCGGTGGCTGCACCGCGATCGCCGTGGCGTCTGGAGGACGGCTGCTGTTCGGGTATCCGGACGGCACGCTGCAGGTGCGCGACGCGGCCGGAGTCACGGTCCACGGCCGTGCGCAGGGACTGGATGTCGGCCCGGTCACCGCCCTGCTGGCCCAGGACGGGCAGCTGCTGGTGGCCGGCGAGCGCGGGCTGGCGATCCGCTGCGCCGACGGCCGCTTCCGCCAGGTGCTGGAACAGCCCGACGGCCTGCTCGATGCGATCACCGGCATCGCACTGGATGCCCAGGGCCGGCTGTGGCTCAACGGTGGCCGCGGGCTGGTGCGGGTCCCGCTGGACGCGGCGCGCCAGGCCGCCGAGACCGGCGCCGCGCTGGAGACCTGGCGCCTGTACGACGCCGTCGACGGGCTGCCCGGCATCGCCCAGCAGGCGCATCCGACCCCGACCGCGCAGCTGGCCGCCGATGGCCTGCTGTGGCTGGTCACCAACCAGGGCCTGGCGTGGCTGGATACCCGCGAGGCGCGCGCCGCGGTGCCGCCGCAGGTCTTCATCAGCGACATCACCCTCGGCGACCGGCGCCTGCCCTACCGCGCGGACATGGTGCTGCCCGAAGGCACGACCCAACTACGGATCGGCTATCTGGCCACCAGCCTGACCCGCCCGGCACGGGTGCACTACCGCGTGCAGCTGGAGGGCGTGGACGCCGGCTGGCAGGACACGGGCGACATCCAGCAGGCCAACTACACCAATCTCAAGCCCGGCGACTACCGGTTCCGGGTGATCGCCGCCAACGAGGACGGCGCCTGGAACACCACCGGTGCCAGCGGCCGGTTCCGGATCGCGCCGGCGTTCGTGCAGACGCCGCTGTTCAAGGTGGCCTGCGTGGTGCTGGTGATCGCGGCGCTGCTGCTGGGCCTCCGGCTGCGCAGCCGACAGCTGGCGCGGCGCGTGCGCGCGCGGCTGGAAGAGCGCTACCGCGAACGCGAGCGGATCGCGCGCGAGCTGCACGACACCCTGCTGCAGGGCACCCAGGGCCTGATCCTGCGGCTGCACGCCAGCAGCCTGGCGCTGGCGCCGGACCATCCGGTGCGGCGCGAACTCGAAACCGCGATGGACCTGGCCGAGCAATCCCTCGCGCAGGGCCGCGACCGCCTGCGTGGCCTGCGCGACAGCCGCTTCGACGGCACCGGCCTGGGGCAGGCATTGCTGCAGGTCCGCAACGAGGTCGTGGTCACCGACGACGTCGACCTGCGGATGCTGGTCGAGGGCACGCCACGCCCGCTGCGCCAGGCGGTGGCCGAGGAGCTGTACCTGATCGGTCGCGAGGCCCTGCTGAACGCGTTCCGCCATGCGCGTGCGCGGCAGATCGAGATCGAGCTCGGCTACGACCGGCGCGAACTGCGTCTGCGCGTCCGCGATGACGGCGTGGGCCTGCCGGACGAGGCCGAGCTGCAGACCCGCAGCGGCCACTGGGGCCTGCGCGGCATGGCCGAGCGGGCCGAACGGATCGGTGCCAGAATCCAGGTCTGGTCGCGCGCGGACGCGGGCACCGAGGTCCAGATCGCGATCCCGGCGCGCAAGGCCTATCTCCCGTCGCAGCTGCGCACCCGGTGGCCCTGGCCGCGCAGACCCGCACCGCCCGAGACGAACGACGATGAATGAGTCCCTGCACCCGATCGGTGTGATGACCGTGGACGACCATCCGCTGCTGCGCGATGGCCTGGCGGCGATGCTCGCCAGGCAGACAGACATGCGCCTGGTCGGCGAAGCCGGCGATGGCGCCGAGGCGGTCACGCGTTACGACGCGCTGCGTCCCGACGTGGTGCTCATGGACCTGCAGATGCCGCGGATGGATGGCGTCGAGGCCACCGCCCGCATCCGTCAGCTGGATCCGCGCGCGCGCATCATCGTGCTGACCACCTACAAGGGCGACGTGCGTGCGCTGCGCGCCCTGCAGGCCGGCGCCAGCAACTATCTGCTCAAGGACATGCTGCGCCGCGACCTGGTCGACACCATCCGCAACGTGCACGCCGGCCGGCGCCAGCCGATGCCGCCGGAAGTGGCCGAAAGCCTGGCCGCCCACGTGCTGGACGAACCGCTGTCCCAGCGCGAGACCGAGGTGCTGCAGCAGGTGGCCGCCGGCCTGTCCAACAAGCAGGTCGGGCAGCGGCTGCTGGTGTCGGAGGAGACGGTGAAGGCGCACATGAAGAGCATCCTGTCCAAGCTCAAGGCACGCGACCGCACCCATGCGGTGACCAAGGCGCTGCGCCGCGGCATCCTGATGCTGGAGGAGTGAGGGCAGGCGCTGCCGCCTGGCCGGACCGGATGCCACCAGCAGCGGAAGCCCCGCCGCGCTGCGGATGGAAAAGACGCTGCGCAGCGACGGCGTCGACACCGCGATCGACGCCGGAAGGACGGTGAACGGACCGACAGGACCGACCGCCCGAGTGACATCGGATCACGAAAGCCGATGCAGGCCGCCACAGCCACCCAGGCGTACCGTCTCAATGTCCTGCGGGCCGCATCCGGCGACTCGACGGGGCGATGGCGAAGCAAGCAGCAGCGGGCATGCCTCGCACATCGCCGCGCCTTCGATACTCCGGCAGTCGGAAAGCCTTGTCAGTCTTCCACCGTGCACGTCGACGACAACGCCGCGTGCTGGCGGACAGCCGCCTGGCCGATCTCGTACAGGGGTTCGCGCAGCTCCCACAGCAGCATGAATGACAGACCGGACAACAGCATGATCCATGTCGAGGTTCGTACGCGTGTCATTGCATCTCCTTTCGTGATTGCACGGCGTCGCACGCCGCGTTCGAGTCAGCCATCCAGCGTCGCCGAAGCGTTGCTCACGTCTGCTGCGTCCTGCGCCAGGCCGCGCAGCGAGTAAAGCGGCTCCAGCAGCCATTCGTAGAGCTTGCGGCTCTCGCCGAGGATGTCCGCTTCCAGCAGCATCCCCGGCCGCAGCGCCTCGGCCTGCCCATAGGCCAGCACGTGCTGGCGATCGAGTTCGACCAGCACCCTGTAGTAGGGCTCGCTTCCGTCGGCAGCCGCCGCTGGGATCGCGCTGCGCGAGACGCTCAGCACGCGTCCGGCCTGATGGCCGAACTTCTGGTAGGGATATGCCTGGTAACGCAGCTGCACCCGGTCGCCGGGCTGGATGAAGCCCACCGCGCTGCTCGGCACCCGCAGCTGCGCCTGCAGCCGTGCACCCTCCGGCAGCAGGCTCAACAGGGCCTGGCCCGGCTGCACGGCCTGGCCGGGTTCGACGAAGCGGTTGGCGACCATGCCGGCCACCGGCGCGACCACCAGCAGTTCGCCATCGGCAGCCTGCTGCACGCGCTCCTGCGCCAGCAGGGCCCGCTCGCGCCGGGCGCTGGCCTCCGCAGCGCTTCGCTGGGCAGGCAGCTCCGCCAGCGCCTGCTCCAGCCGCGCGATCTCCCGGCGCACGGCGGTGACCTGCCGCTCCAGCGCCTGCTGGGCATTGAGCATCTCCAGGACCGACTGCTCCTGCTGGCGCAACTGGACCTGGCTGACGTAGCCGACGTCGGCGACATCGCGATAGCGGGCGGCGGTCTCGCGCCCGAGGCGGACCTGCTCGCGGCGGGTCGCAATGGCCTGGTCGAGCTGGAGCAGCTCGCTGCGCAGCCCCTGCAGCTGACGGCGCTGGCCCTCCTCCTGCGCACCCAGCTGCCGCTCCTGCGACGAGGCGAGCTGGCCGGCACTGACCGCACGGGCATCCAGCTGGGCGGACAGGACGGCGCGGGCGTCATCGCCACTGGCCGAAAAGCGTGGAACGTCGACCTGCACCAGCCGATCGCCACGCGCCACCTGCGCGCCTTCCTCGGGCAGCAGACGGGCCACCACACCGGATACCGGTGCGACCACGGTCGACAGCCCCAGATCGGGCACCAGCTGGCCGACGACCCGGGAACGTCGCGTGTAGTCGCCGAACACCAGCAGCGACAGCACCAGCACCGCGGCAAGCACCGCACCAAGCGCGGTCAGCCACAGCGACATCGGCTGCGCGAGCGAGATGCCGCCCATCCACGACTGCCGCCGGGCCTCGATCACTTCGCGCCGGAACAGCTCGCCACTCATGCCTGTACCCCCGCCGCGAGGACCGGCGCCGGCCCCGGATGCGCGCCGGCGCCAGTGGCATCCGCCATCGCCGCCTGCGGGCGCCGGATGGCGGTGATCTCACGGATGCGTCCCGCCTCCATCAGCAGGACCCGGTCGGCACTGGCGATGGTTTCGGGCCGGTGGGCGATGATGATCCGGGTCACGCGCAGCGCACGTACCGCCGCATTGACCTGCTGCTCGCGGGCCACATCCAGATGGCTCGTCGCCTCGTCCAGCACCAGCAGGCGTGGCCGCCGGTAAAGCGCACGCGCCAGGATCACGCGCTGCTTCTGCCCACCGGAGAGCGTGGTGCCCATGTCGCCGATCAGGCTCAGATAGCCCATCGGCATGCCGGCGATCTCGTCGTGCACCGCCGCGAGCCGCGCGCACTCCTCCACCCGCGCGTGATCGGGCGACTCGTCGCCGAACGCGATGTTGTCGGCAATGCTGCCGGCGAACAGATGGTCGTCCTGCATGACTGCCGCGACGCAGCCCCGGTAAGCCGATCCACCCAGCCTGCGCAGGTCGTGCCCACCAAAGCGGATCACGCCGTTCACCGGCTGCAGCAGCCCGAGCAACAGCCTGGCGAGCGTGGTCTTGCCGCAACCGGACGCGCCGATGATCGCGACCGACTCGCCTGCCTCGATCCGGAAGCTGCATCCGTCCACGACCAGCGGCTCGCCCTCGGCGTAGCGGAACCCGAGTTCCCGCACATCCAGACAGGCCGTCGCCGGCAGCACCGGCGCACCGGCCTCATCGCTGGCCGCCTCGGGATCGGCCAGCACGATGTCGGCCAGCCGCTCGCCATGCAGGCGCAGCATGCGGAACTCCACGCAGCGATCGATCAAGGTGCTGACACGCTGCGCGAACTGGTCCTTGTAAGCCAGATAGGCGATCAGCATGCCGACAGAGAACACGTTCTGCAGGGCGAGCAGCGCGCCGATCCAGATCACGACCACGCGTTCGATGCCGAACACCAGCTGGCTGGCTGCACTGAAACCGATGCCCATCCGCGACAGGTGGACCTCGCGGTTGATCGTCTCGCCCATCAGGTTCAGGAAGGCGGACTGACGGAACGGCTCGCCACGGGCGACCTTGAGCGACTGCATGCCCCGGATCGATTCGAACAGGTGGCTCTGCTGGCGGGCGGACGCAACGATCTGCTGCTCGGTCCCCTCGCGCAGCGGCCGGTACGCCAGGGCGCGGATGCCGAGATAGAGGGCGACCGCCGCCAGCGTCACCAGCGCAAGCTTCCAGCTGTACAGCAGCATCATCGCCAGGGTCGCCAGCGCCAGCAGGCCATCGACCACCGCCTCGACGAAACCGGTGGTGATCGTGCGCTGGATGGTCTGCACGCTACCGAAGCGCGACACGACATCGCCCAGGTGACGCTTGCCGAAGTACGCCATCGGCAGGCGCAGAAGATGACCGAACACGCCCGACATCCACTGCAGCCCCATGTCCGCCGATATCCGGACCACCGCCCAGCCGCGCACGATGCCGATAGCGACCTGCAACAGGGTCGACAGAACGAAGGCCAGGCCCAGCACGACCAGCAGGTCGCGGTCGGCAGCGACCAGCACCTGGTCGACCACCCATTGCATGAAGAACGGCGCCAGCAGCACGAAGACCTGCAGCGCCAGCGAGAACAGCAGCACCAGCCCGAGCGCGCGCCACAGTCCGCGGACACGGCCGGTCAGCTGCCGCAGCGGCACCGCCATCGGGCGCTTCTCGGGTGTGAAATCCGAGGTGGGCGACAGCTCGAGGGCCACCCCGGTGAAGTGGCGCGACGCCTCGGCCAGCGACAAGGTGCGGCGCCCGAAGGCCGGATCGACGATGGTCACCCGACCGCGCCGGATGCGCTCGAGCACCACGAAGTGATCCAGGTTCCAGTGCAGGATGCACGGCACGCGCAACTGCGACAGTTCATCGAGCTCAAGCCGCAGCGCGCGTCCCGCCAGACCCAGCTGGTCGGCGATCTGCAGGATGCGGGTCAGCGATGCGCCCTTGAGCGACAGGGGAAAGCGGCTGCGCAGCTCACGCAGCGGCAGCACGCGCCCGTGACGGGCCGACAGCATCGCCAGGCACGCAAGGCCGCACTCGGCGGGCTCGGATTGGAGGATGACGGTCCTTGTCATCGACAACTCCAGACACGGGAACCTAGATCATCGCGAGCAATGAATCGAGAGTTCGGCGTTCTTCTTCGCAGCGAACATCCCGATCTCGTATAGCGCCTCGCTGTGACGCCAAGAGAACAGGACAAAAGCGATGATCAAAATTGCGGATTTCGTTGACGTGCTCAGCTTTCCCATCACACATCTCCTTGGAACAAGACCGCCCAGAATGGACGGTCTTGTTTGCTCACTCAATGGTTTCGCTTGAAGTGAATGATCGCGCCAGCCACCGCACCGACAGGACCGAGGAGGCCGCCGATTTTCGCTTCGGTCGACGTGAGACCGTGATAGACGGACCCAACGACGTCACCAATCGCGCCATTGACAGCCGCGCCACCAACCACGAGTTCGATATCGTTCATGCTCAGAGTCTTCATCGTAATCTCCGGTCAGTGTTCGGCGTTCAGAGCTTCGTGCTTGGCCACGGCAGCCTGTCCGATTTCGTACAGAGCTTCGCGCTTCTCGAACGCCCACGCTGCCAGCGCCGCCAGCCCACCCACGACGCGGAAGCCGCCGCTGACCTCTTCGATCTCGACCATATCCAGATTACGCATGTCACTTCCTCCTTGAAGTAGCGCCGATCGTCGACGCACCCGAAGCGTTGCACATTATCCGAGTGCACCTAATCAGAAAACTGATCATCCCTCCCTAGGATTAGTCCGAGTCTAAGCACGCTACCGGCGACTATCCAGACATCCAGGGCGGTTAGCTCAGAATTTGCGGCATATCTTTCACCTTGTAAACGAAGTCCATAGCTCCACAGATCCTCAGCTTTTTTTGACACAGGAAACACGATGTCCAAGATCACGATCGAGAAGTTCGTCGACGGAAAGCACGACACCAGCTTCAGCGTTCCCGGCTTCGCGCTGGATTTCCTGACCCATCTCCTGCCTCGCTCCGCGCTTGGCGAGCTCAGGACGCATGGCATCGATGTCGATGCCATCGTGCAGGCACAGAAGGCTGGCATTCCCTACGAATCCAGCAGCGAGGTCGAGGAGGATGGTGTGCGCAAGACGGTGGTGATCAAGGTCGGATGATCGGGTCGCCGCACGCTGACGCAGACGGCGGCACGGCCGCGTGCTGTTCGCCTGTCGCCTGTCGCCTGTCGCCTGTCGATCAAGGATTTCCGACGGCGCATCGATGAAAAGTGGTCTCGCCACCGAAGCGAGGCGCGCCGTGTGTTTCGACAGCCTGCATCAGGGAACGGCGTCCGCTTCCTGATGGCGTGATCGGCGCACGCCAGATGGAGAGAGCATCCCAGGCGATGGGCAACGCCGATGCGATCGACGGGAACGCCGCGTCGGCATTCCCATGCACCGGCACGTGTCGGTCTCCCGCGTACCGCAACCCGGCTATGCATGCGGAGCCGGGAGCCAGAATCGAGACCGAGACCGGACGACGCAAACAGAAACGGGATGCCCGACAGGCATCCCGTTTCTTGCATCAGACC
This sequence comes from Xanthomonas sp. XNM01, assembly GCF_014851915.1. Lineage (GTDB taxonomy): Bacteria > Pseudomonadota > Gammaproteobacteria > Xanthomonadales > Xanthomonadaceae > Pseudoxanthomonas. The sequence continues at coordinate 284,910 of NZ_JACVAP010000004.1, read as the reverse complement.
GCGCGGGCCCGGATCGATCAGGCATCCGGATGACCCATCAGCGACCGGAACTCAGCCCTTCCGGCCTTCCTCCATCTGCTGGCGGATCTGCGCGTCCACGGCCGCGATCGCGGTCATGTTGAGAATGCGGCGCGGGGTGGCGCTGGTGGTCAGGATGTGGACCGGCTTGCTGATGCCCATCAGGATCGGGCCGATGGCGACGCCGTCGGTGAACACGCGCACCAGGTTGTAGGCGATGTTGGCCGCTTCCAGGTTGGGCATCACGAACAGGTTGGCCCGGCCCTTCAGGCTGGTGTTGGGCATGATCTTGGTGCGCAGCAGCTCGTCCCACGCGGTGTCGCCCTGCATCTCGCCGTCGACGTTCAGGCGCGGGTTGCGCTTGAGCAGCAGCTCGCGCACTTCGCGCATCTTCACCGCGTCCTTCGACTCGTGGCTGCCGAAGTTGGAGTGCGACAGCAGCGCGATGTTGGGCTCGATGCCGAACAGCTTCATGCGGAACGCGGCCTGCAGCGTGGCCTCGGCGATCTGCTCGGCGCTGGGGTTGTCCTGGACGTGGGTGTCGAGGAAGAAGAACACGCCCTGCGTGTTGATCACGCCGGTCATGGCCGAGGTGGACTGCACGCGCGGCTCCAGCGGAAGCACGCTGCGCACGTAGCCGAGCTTCTTGTGGAAGCGGCCGACCACGCCGGTCAGCAGCGCATCGGCTTCGCCACGCGCGACCATCACCGCGCCGATCAGGGTCGGGCGCGAGCGCATCAGGTTCTTGGCCGCCGACACGGTGACGCCGCGACGCTCGGTCGCCGCGTGGTAATGCTGCCAGTAGTCGTTGAAACGCGGGTCGTCGTCCTGGTTGGTGATCTCGTAATCGATGCCGGCCTTCATCCGCAGGCCCAGGCGCTGCACCCGCGCCTCGATCACGTCCGGGCGGCCGATCAGGATCGGGAAGGCCAGGCCTTCGTCGATCACGGTCTGCACCGCACGCAGCACCACTTCCTCTTCGCCCTCGGCATAGGCCACGCGCTTGCGGTCGCCACGCGCACGGTCGTAGACCGGCTTCATCAGCAGGCTGCTGCGGTAGACGAACTCGCCGAGCTTCTCGCGGTAGGCGCCCATGTCGGTGATCGGGCGGGTGGCCACGCCCGAATCCATCGCCGCCTGGGCGATGGCCGAGGACAGTTCGACCAGCAGGCGCGGGTCGAACGGACGCGGGATCAGGTACTCGGGGCCGAAGCTGGGCACTTCATCGCCGTAGGCGCTGCCCAGGTCGGAGGCCTCGCGGCGGGCCAGCGCGGCGATCGCCTTGACGCAGGCGATCTTCATCTCCTCGTTGATGCCGGTGGCACCCACGTCGAGCGCGCCACGGAACAGGTACGGGAAGCACAGCGCGTTGTTGACCTGGTTCGGGTAGTCCGAGCGGCCGGTGGCGATGATCGCGTCGGCGCGCGCCTTGCGCGCATCCTCCGGCAGGATCTCCGGGTACGGGTTGGCCAGGGCGAAGATGATCGGCTGGTCGGCCATGGTGGCGACCATTTCCGGCTTGAGGATGCCGCCGGCCGACAGGCCCAGGAAGATGTCCGCGCCCTCGACGATCTCGGCCAGCGTGCGCTTGTCGGTCCTGGCCGCGTAGCGGGCCTTCTCCGGATCCAGGTCCGGGCGACCTTCATGGATGACGCCGTCGCGGTCGAAGGCCAGGATGTTCTCGCGCTTCAGGCCCAGCTCGACCAGCATGTTGACGCAGGAGATGCCGGCCGCGCCCATGCCGGTGGTGGCCAGGCGCACGTTCTCGATCTTCTTGCCGGTGATCTCCAGCGCGTTGAGCACCGCGGCGCCGACGATGATCGCGGTGCCGTGCTGGTCGTCGTGGAACACCGGAATGTTCATCCGCTCGCGCAGCTTGCGCTCGACCACGAAGCACTCGGGCGCCTTGATGTCCTCGAGGTTGATGCCGCCGAAGGTCGGCTCGAGGCTGGCGATGATGTCGATCAGCTTCTCGGGGTCGTTCTCGGCGACCTCGATGTCGAACACGTCGATGCCGGCGAACTTCTTGAACAGCACGCCCTTGCCTTCCATCACCGGCTTGGACGCCAGTGGGCCGATGTTGCCCAGGCCCAGCACCGCGGTGCCGTTGGAGATCACCGCCACCAGGTTGCCGCGCGCGGTCAGCTCGCTGACCTGCTGCGGGTCCTCGACGATCGCCTCGCAGGCGTAGGCCACGCCGGGCGAATAGGCCAGGGCCAGGTCGCGCTGGGTCAGCATCGCCTTGGTCGGCGCCACCTTGATCTTGCCGGGGCGCGGAGAGCGGTGGTAGTCGAGGGCTGCCTGCTTGAAATCTTCGGTGGACATGGAGTCTCGTCGGTGGCGGACGCTTTGGAAGCGCGATTCTACCCCCGCCCGGCTTTACGGACCCGTTCCCGGATCACCGAATGCCACGCAGGGATGCCTGAAAAACGCGACGGGCCGGCACGAATCGCTCGTTCCGGCCCGTCGGGCATGGCGGCTGGCGGATCAGTCGGCCTTGGCGACCACCGGTGTCAGCAGCATCACCTCCGGCTGCTCCTCGACCGGCGCGACGCTCCGGCCGCCGTTGAGCGCGCGGTCGAGCTGGTCGCGGTCCAGCGCGTTCTCCCAGCGCGAGACCACCACGGTGGCCACCGCGTTGCCGACGAAGTTGGTCAGCGAGCGGCATTCGCTCATGAAGCGGTCCACGCCCAGGATCAGGGCCATGCCGGCCACCGGGACTTCCGGCACCACCGCCAGGGTCGCCGCCAGGGTGATGAAGCCCGCACCGGTGACGCCGGCGGCGCCCTTGGAGCTCAGCATCGCCACCAGCAGCAGGGTGATCTGCTGCCACAGGCTCAGTTCGGTGTTGGTGGCCTGGGCGATGAACAGCGCGGCCAGGGTCATGTAGATGTTGGTGCCATCCAGGTTGAACGAGTAGCCGGTCGGCACGACCAGGCCCACCACCGACTTCCTGCAGCCGGCCTTCTCCATCTTCTCCATCAGCGAGGGGAGCGCCGATTCGGACGAGGACGTGCCCAGCACCAGCAGCAGCTCGGCCTTGAGGTAGCGGCACAGCTTGAGCACCGAGAAGCCGCACATCCGCGCCACCAGGCCCAGGATCACCAGCACGAACAGCAGCGAGGTGATGTAGAAGGTGCCGACCAGCCAGGCCAGGTTGACCAGCGAGCCGACGCCGTACTTGCCGATGGTGAAGGCGATCGCGCCGAACGCACCGATCGGGGCCGCCTTCATCAGCAGGTGGACCAGCTTGAACACCGGCGCGGTCAGCGCCTCCAGGAACGACAGCACCGGCTGGCCGCGCTCGCCGACCATCGCCAGGGCGATGCCGAACAGCACCGCGATGAACAGCACCTGCAGGATGTTGCCTTCGACGAAGGCGCTGACCATCGTCGCCGGGATGATGTCCATCGCGAAGCCGACCAGGCTCAGGTCGTGCGACTTCTCGACGTAGCTGTTGACCGCGCTCTGGTCGAGCGAGGCCGGGTCGATGTTCATGCCGGCGCCGGGCTGGACCACGTGCGCCACCACCATGCCGACCACCAGCGCCAGCGTGGAGAAGAACATGAAGTAGGCCATGGCCTTGCCGAACACGCGGCCGACCGTGCGCAGGTGGGTCATGCCGGCGATGCCGGTGACGATGGTCAGGAAGATCACCGGCGCGATGATCATCTTGACCAGCTTGATGAACGCGTCGCCCAGCGGCTTGAGCGACTCGGCGAACGCCGGCTCGAAGTGGCCGAGCAGGGCGCCGAAGAGGATGGCCACCAGCACCTGCACGTACAGCTGGCGGTAGATCGGCAACTTGGCCTGGGGCGCTACGTGGGTCGGGATCGGCTGCATGGCGGCGGCTCGGCTGAGGGTTCAGGCCGCCGTTGTACGCCCGGCTCCGGACCGTGCCGATAGCCCATTGGGACTAATTAGTCCCATTCGGCTAGGCACGGCCGGCATCGACATAATCCATTGGAATTAAAGCTTCGGTGTTCACGGCCGATGTGCGTAGACTCCGCGTCGGCGCCGCCCCGTGCCGCCCTTTTTTCCTGCAGGAAGTCCCCATGCGTTCCGTTACCGGCTGTCTCCTCCTCTGCGCGTTCGCCGCGCCCGTCGCCGCCGCCGAACTCGGCGCCTGGCCGCCCAAGGTCACCTTCGCCGACGGCACCGAGCTGGCCGCCACCGGCAACGTCGCGTACGACTACAACGATTTCTCCGACGATGCGCGCCTGCAGGACGACGATGCCATCCGCCGCCGCGAGTTCGGCGCGACCCTGAAGAAGAAGGGCGTCTACGACGCGATGGTCTATTACGACTTCGCCAACGAGACCTGGCTGGACGTGTTCGCGCGCGTGGAGACCAAGGCGCTGTTCGGCACCGACGTGGGCCGCATCCGCGTCGGCTACATCAAGACCCCGGTCGGCCTGGACGCGGTGACCAGCTCGCGCGCCGGCAGCTTCCTGGAGACCGCGCTGCCGGTGCAGGCGTTCTACGAGGGCCGCCGCACCGGCGTGGAGTGGTCCATCGAGCGCCCGCAGTACTTCCTGCAGGCCGGCGCCTACGGCGGCAAGGACCTGCACGGCGACAACCCGGGCACCACCCAGGCCGTGCGCGGCGTGTGGACCCCGGTCAAGGCCGCCGGCGACGTGCTGCACCTGGGCCTGGCGGTGTCGGTGGAGAACCCGCGCGGCTGGACCGACGGCCGTGGCACCCACTTCGATCCGCGCGCGCGCCTGCGCGCCCGTCCGGAAGCCGGCCTGACCGACATCCGCTTCGTCGACTCCGGCACCCTGCTGCAGGCCGACCAGATCCGCCGCACGGGCCTGGAAGGCATCTGGATCAAGGGCCCGTTCTCGGTCCAGGCCGAGGCCCTGCACGCCACCGTCAGCCGCAACGACGGCCTGCCGGACTACAGCGGCAACGGCCAGTACATCTACGGCAGCTGGGTCGTCACCGGCGAGTCGCGCCCGTATGCCAACGCCGGCGTGGCCAACATCAAGCCGGCCAACGCGCATGGCGCGGTGGAGCTGCTGGCCCGCTACAGCCGCCTGGATCTGAACGACGGCGCGATCGGCGGCGGCCGCCAGCACGACTGGACCTTCGGCGCCAACTGGTACCTGACCAACTACTTCAAGTTCCAGGCCAACTACGTCAAGGTCGATGCCACCCGCAACGGCGTGCGCACCCGTCCGGACATCGTCGAACTGCGCGCCCAGGTCCACTTCTGAGCCGCCCGGGGGCGGGCCCCGCGCCCGCCCCGCCCTGCGTTCCGTACCGGCCGCCTCCGCGCGGCCGGTGCGCGTTCTAGACTCCGCCCATGTACATCTCGCCCAGACGCCGCCTGCTGCTGACCGTGCTGGTCCTGGTCGGCGGCATGCTGCTGGCGATGGCCGCCGCCTGGCGGCTGGGCAGCCACCGCGCGCTGGAAGCCGAGAGCGCCGCGCTGCAGCGCCAGCTCGGGCTGCAGGCGCTGGCGCTGGAGCAGCGCATCGACCGCTACCGGACCCTGCCCGAAGTGCTGGCGCTGGATCCGGAACTGCGCGAGGCCACCCGCCGCGACACGCTGGACGAGGCCACCCGCCGCTATCTCAACCACAAGCTCGAGCGGGCCAATGCGGTCACCCGCTCCTCCACGCTGACCCTGCTCGACCCCCACGGCGTGGCCCTGGCCGCCAGCAACTGGCGCGAACCGACCAGCAACGTCGGCGAGAACTACAGCTACCGCCCGTACGTGACCCAGGCCCTGAGCCACGGCAGCGGCCGCTTCTACGGCATCGGCATGACCACCGGCCAGGCCGGCTACTACCTGTCGCAGGCGATGGTCGAGGACGACGGCAGCGTCATCGGCATCGTCGTGATCAAGATCGAACTGGCCGCGCTGGAACAGGAATGGCTGCAGTCGGCCGACGTGATCCTGGCGTCGGACGCGCATGGCGTGGTGTTCCTGGCCAGCCGCGACGCCTGGCGCTACCGCCTGCTGGCGCCGCTGAGCGACAGCGCGCGGGCGGAGATGCGCCGGACCCGGCAGTACGCCGACCTCGCCCTGCTGCCGCTGCAGCGGCAGGTGATCGGCGATGCCGGCGACGGTGGCCTGCTGGTACGCGCCCAGTCGCCGTCGCTGCCCGGGCCGGTGGTCTGGCAGCACCTGGCACTGCCGCAGACCGGCTGGCAGCTGCACGTGCTGCACGATGCCGGCGGCATCGCCCGGGCCGGCCGCAACGCGGCGCTGGGCGCGGCCACGGTGTGGCTGGCGCTGGCGTTCCTGGTGCTGTTCGTGCAGCAGCGGCGGCGCCTGGCGGCGCTGCGCCAGCGCAGCCGGCGCGAGCTGGAGGTGGTGCTGCAGCAGCACGCCGAGGAACTGCGCACCGCGCAGGACGGCATCGTCCAGGCCGCGCAGCTGGCCGATACCGGTCTGGCGCGCAGCCTCAAGCACCTGCCGCAGGGCGTGGTGATCATCGACGCCGACCTGCGCATCGCCGCCTGGAACTCGCGCTACATCGAACTGTTCCGCTTCCCGCCGGACCTGATCCAGGTCGGCCGGCCGATCGAGGACGTGTTCCGCTTCAACGCGCGCCGCGGCCTGCTCGGCGCCGGCCCGGTGGAAGAAGCGATCCAGCGCCGCCTGGACCACCTGCGCAGCGGCAAGTCGCACATGCGCGAGAGCGAGAAGGACGACGGCACGGTGCTGGAGATCCGCGGCAATCCGCTGCCCGACGGCGGCTTCGTCACCAGCTACGCCGACATCACCAGCTACAAGACCACCGCACGCGAACTGCGCTCGCTGGCCGACGCGCTGGAGCAGCGCATCGCCGAGCGCACCCAGGACCTGGAGCAGGCCCGGCACGAGGCGGTGGAGGCCAACCGCTACAAGACCCGCTTCGTCGCCGCCGCGGTGCACGACCTGCTGCAGCCGCTGAACGCGGCGCGCATGTTCCTGTCCGCGCTGCGCGGCCGTCTGCGCGATGCGCAGACGCGCGAGGAGGCAGACAGCGTGGAAAGCGCGCTGGCCGCGCAGGACGCGATCCTGGCCAGCCTGCTCGACATCTCGCGGCTGGAATCGGGCACCCAGCAGGTGCGGGTGGCCGATTTCCCGCTCGATCCGCTGCTGGAGGCGCTGGCGCGCGAGTTCGGCATCCTCGCCGAGGCGCGCGGCCTGGTGCTGGAGCGCGTGCCGACGCGCGCGATCGTGCGTACCGATGAGCACCTGCTGCGGCGGATCCTGCAGAACCTGCTGTCGAACGCGGTGCGCTACACGCCGCGCGGGCGGATCCTGCTCGGCTACCGGCGCGAGGGCGGGTCGGTGCGGATCGAAGTGCTCGACACCGGCCCGGGCATCCCGCCGAACCGGCAGCGCGAGATCTTCGAGGAATTCCGCCGCCTGGACGACGGCGGCGCCAGCGAACGCGGGGCCGGCCTGGGCCTGGCCATCGTCGAGCGCATCGCGCGCCTGCTCGGCCATCCGATCGGGCTGCGCTCGCAGCCGGGCAGCGGCTCGTGCTTCTCGGTGACGGTGCCGCGCGGCGATGCCGCCGCACTGCGCGCACCGGAGCCGGCGGCCACCGCGCCCGCCGCCGACAGCGCGGAGGATTCCCCGCTGCTGGGCTGCGTGGCCTGGTGCGTGGACGACGACGCCCGGGTCAGCGAGGCCACCCGTGCCCTGCTCGAACGCTGGGGCTGCGTGGTCGCCTATGCCGGCGGACCGCAGGACGCGCTGGCCGCGGCGGCCGTGGGCAACGCGCCGCAGATCCTGCTGATGGACGTGCGCCTGGGCACCCTGCACGGCCCCGACGTGCAGGCCCGGCTGCAGGAATGCTGGCAGCGCAGCGTGCCGACCATCCTGGTCACCGCCGAACACGACGAGGCGCTGCGCGCGCAGGCCGCGGACAACGGCTGGGGCTTCCTGTCCAAGCCCGTGCGCCCCGCAGCGTTGCGCGCCCTGATGAGCCAGATGCTGCTGCGGCACCGGTAGCGCGTCCGGGCGTACGACGGTCGACCGGCTCGGCTGGTGGCGGTGGCGGTAGCGGTAGCGGTAGCGGTAGCGGTAGCGGTAGCGGTAGCGGGCACGATACGTGGATCAACACGACCGGAACGAGGGCGGATGCGGTCATGCCGTGCCGCTGCACGCTGTGCGGAGCCGGCTGCCATGTCCGGTACATGCAGAGCGGTAGCGGATGGCAGTCGTGGTTGCGGCCGCTCCTACAGAAGAGTGAAGACCGGCCTATGTCCAGGCGGCATGACTTCACATAGGAGCCCGCTTTGCTTGCACCCCCTTTTTTCGGGTGAGGCAGACCGCCATGTCGAAATCTTGGAAGGTCTCCACGGCTGCGGCCGCTCCTGCCGACGAAGCCAATCCGGGGCGCGCGGTGTTGCAGGATGGCCCCTTCCACCGGCACATCTGATCTGTGTGCGGATCGACCGCGCACATCAGGCATGGACGTGCAGCGACACAAGCCGATCAGGCGCTCAGGACTCGCCTTCCGGCTCCAGCGCCTTGACCAGCACTGCCGCCTGGGTGCGGCTGTGGCAGTCCAGCTTCTTGAGGATCGCGGTGACGTGGACCTTGACCGTGTTCTCGGCCAGGCCCAGCTCGTGCGCGATCTGCTTGTTGAGCAGACCGTCGGCCAGCGCCATCAGCACGCGGAACTGCTGCGGGGTCAGCTGCGCCAGCTTGGACGCCAGCGCGGCATCGGCCTCGGAGCGCTCGACGGTCAGCGGCGGGAACCAGGTGCCGCCGTCGAGCACCGCGGTCACCGCGGCGCCGATCGATTCGGCCGGCGAGGACTTGGGAATGAACCCGGCCGCACCGAACTGCTGCGCGCGGCGGATCGTGCGCGGGTGGTCGTTGGAGGAAATCACCACCACCGGGATCTGCGGCCATTCGCCGCGCAGCCACACCAGCGAGGACAGGCCGCGCGCACCGGGCATGGTCAGGTCCAGCAGGACCAGCTCGATCTCCGGGTGCGCGGCCAGCGCCGGTGCCAGCGCCGACGCGGTGGCCGCTTCCACCACCTGCACGCCCGGCAGCGATTCGCGCAGCGCGTGCACCACCGCGGCACGGAACAGCGGGTGGTCGTCGGCGACGAGGATGCGCGGGCTGGTCATGGCGCACAGTCTGGCACGGCCCATCGCGTGGATGCATCCGGCAGGCGACACCCGCGGAAGCGAGCGCCCCCCGCCACCTCGCTGCGTGCGCGGCAATGACCGGCAGGCGTCAGCCCCGACGCCCGTCGTATTCCCCCATGGCAAACGCGCGCTACAGGGTATCGCCGAGGCGATCCATGCGGATCCGGTTGGCGAACAGCGAGAACGCGAGCATCCCGGCCAGGCCGCTGGCACGCTCGATCCACGGCGGCAGCCAGTGCGGGGGCGCCAGCGTGCCATCGGCGAACAGCGGCTCGAAGCGGACCACGTCGTCCAGCGTCATCTTGCCGGCGAACAGCCAGCGGCACAGGCGCAGACGGTCCTCGCGCAGCGCCTGGCGGAAGAAGGTGTGCACGCCGACCAGGCCGCGCAGGTAGACGGTGTCCTTGGTGAAGGCGTGGCCGCCGGTCAGCGGCACGCCGCGGAACACGCGCTGGGCCGAGGCGAAGCTCTCGGCATCGCTCTGCCCGGCGCCGAGGAAGTAGCGGAACACATCGAGAAAGTCGGCACCGTCCAGCGCGCGCGCCACCGCCTCGATGCGCAGGCTGATCCGCTTCATCCGCTCGATGTCGATGCTGCCGGTGATCTGCTCGGCGAAGGTCGCCAGGCCTTCCTGGGTCGCGGTCACCCGCGGCGAGGCCAGGGACAGGCTCGGCAGCAGCGGCTGCTGGCGGCCGTTGAGCGCGGTCAGCGAGTGCACCAGCGCCTCGTGATGGAACAGCTGGCGGCGGTCGTAGTCGCTGAACGCGGCGCCGGCACGCAGCCGGATCCGGGTCGCGCCGGCGGCGGCCTTGGCGATCAGCGCCGGATCCAGCTCGACCGCGATGGTGCGGCTGCCGAAGAACTCGTCCAGATCGCCCTGCAGCTGCAGCGCCAGCGCCGTGGCCGACACCGGAACCTGCTCCTCGGGCGAGAGCAGTTCGCGGTCCAGCTCGCAGGCGATCTGGATGAAGTGGCCGGCCGCCGCGCGCGCATCGGGACCGTCGCCGGGCAGGCGGTCGTCGGGCCGACCGAACAGCGCGACCGCCTCGGCGCCCGCGCGCGGCGTCCCCAGCGCTTCGAGCAGATGCGCCGCACGGATCCAGCTGTCCACCGACTCGCGCAGGTACTGGCCCAGCGGATGTCCGGGATCGGCGGCGCCGGCGATGGCCGCCAGCTCGTGGCGCGTGTCGCCGAAGTCGAGCGGCGGGTAGTCCACCTGCGGCAGCACCGCGCGGCCGGCGCGCCAGTGCTGCAGGAACCCGGCCTGGACCGTCGCCGGCCAGCTGGCCAGGGTCAGCAGCTTGATCCCGCGCACCGCCTTGACCAGGCGCTGGTCGAGCGCGGCGTGGTGGGCGATGGCATCGGGCATCGGTGGCTCCTCGGGCTGGAGCACACGCTAGCCGATCGGGGCCGCGGGCTCCAATACGGTGCTTTGTGCGTGCGCGGGGAAGATGAGGCCTGGCGGGAACGCTCCGAAGCATGGAGCGGGCCGATCGAGGCCCACCTGCCGTGCCGTAACCACAGCTGCGTCCGACGCTGAGGGCGGTCGGCCTCGAGCGGCCCCCTACAAACATCGATGCAGTGCAATGAATGCGTGGCAGGCGCGTCCGCAGCGCGACAGCCTCGCATCACCGCGGCGGCATGTCGAACGGATGCACCTCGGTCGGCCTCGAGCGGCCTCCTACAAAGACCGATGCGGTGCGATGGATGCGTGGCGCGCGCGTCCGCAGCGTGGCTGCACCGCATCACCGCCGCGGCACATCGAACGGATGCACCGCGGTCGGCCTCTAGCGGCCTCATACAGGGGCAGATGCAGTGCGATGTATGCGTGGCGTGGCGCGTCCGCAGCGCGGCTGCACCGCATCATCGCCGCGGCACATCGAACGGATGCAACGCGGTCGGCCTCGAGCGGCCTCCTACAAAGGCCGATGCAGTGCGATGGATGCGTGGCGTGGCGTCCGCAGCACCGACATGCACACGGCTGCACCCACGCGGCGGCTCGCCGTAGACTCGACCGGTGCCGCAACCGCGGCCGTCGATCCATCCGCATCGATCACCACCGATCCAGCCGGGAGCCGTCGCATGTCGCAGTCCGCAGGTCCGTCCGTCGCCACCGACAGCCACTGGCCACCGCCGTTCCTGTTGTACCTGGGTAATGCGCCGGACGACCTGGCCGGCAAGACCGCACGCGGCCTGGCGGTCTGGCGGCCCGACTGGTGCGTCGGCCAGTTCCGCGACCGCGAGTGCCGGACCACGGTCGGCCTGCCCGACCTGGACTTCGCCGCGGCGCGGGCGGCCGGCGCCAACACGATGATCGTCGGTGTCGCCAACGCCGGCGGTCGGATGGACGCGCGCAGCGTCGCGCATGTGGTGGCGGCGCTGGAAGCGGGCATGAACGTCGCCTCCGGCCTGCACGAACGCCTGACCGACCACCCGGAGATCGTCGCCGCCGCGCAGCGCACCGGCCGCCACCTGTTCGATGCGCGGGTGCCGCCGGTCACGCCGGTCGGCAATGGCCGGCCGCGGGCGGGACGGCGGCTGCTGACCGTCGGCACCGACTGCTCGGTGGGCAAGATGTACACGACGCTGGCGCTGGAAGCCGCGATGCGTGCACGTGGGCTCGCCGCCGATTTCCGTGCCACCGGCCAGACCGGCATCTTCATCGCCGGCCGCGGCATCCCGGTCGATGCGGTGGTGGCCGATTTCATTTCCGGCAGCGTCGAATGGCTGTCGCCGGCGCGCGACGATGGCGGCTGGGACCTGATCGAGGGCCAGGGCTCGCTGTTCCATCCCTCGTTCGCCGGCGTGTCGCTCGGCCTGCTGCATGGCGCCCAGGCCGATGCGCTGGTGCTGTGCCACGAACCCGGCCGCGCGCACATGCGCGGCCTGCCGCATTACCCGCTGCCGGCGCTGCGCGACACGCTGGACGCCAACCTGGCCGCCGCGCGGCTGACCAATCCCGCCGCGATCGCGGTCGGCCTGGCGCTCAACACCGCGCGGCTGCCGCCTGACGAAGCCGAGCGCGCCTGCCGTGCCGCCGAGGATGCGCTCGGCCTGCCGGCGCAGGACCCGGTACGCGATGGCGTGGAGCGCATCGTCGACCGCTTGCTGGCGACCGTCGCCTGACCGGCCGACCCGATCCCGCCCGGCGGCCCCACACCGCCGGCGATCGTACAGACGGATCGAACAGCAGCGCGCGGAACATCCGCATTGGCCGGCGCCCCGTGACGCACACCACTGCGTTGCACGCCTGCGTCATCGGCCGTGCGGGTCATCGGCGCGCGCATGATCGCCGGATGCAGCAGCACCAGCGTTCCGTCGGCGTCGGTCCCCGCGACGACCTGCAGCGTCTCCAATCAAGGGAGGAACCTGGTTGCCGGATTGTCGAGCGATCACGTTTCCTCCCCGTAAGGGAGCATCCTCGCCACGCCGGTGATTGGCTTGGTCTCGGAGCGAAGACGAGACTGCTATCGGCCTTCAACGGGTCGCGCGGGGCCAGCTGGCTCATCACCCGTGGCGCAGCGTGATCGCAGACACCTGGCCACGCGTCGCTCGGCGGGAAGGAGAGGGTCATGCGACCAGTGCACACCTGCCGTCGTCACCACGCGCGCTCCCGCACAGCAGTTACCTGACCAGGCGAACGATCGTGCGAGCGGAGGCGAACCGGCTGTCGGCCTTCAACGGGTCGCGCGGGGTCAGCTCGCTCATCACCCGCGGCGCAGCGTGACCGCGGACACCTGGCCACGCGTCGCACGGCCGGAACAGCGAGGGCCATACGACCCGCGCACATCATCCGTCATCATCGCGCGCGCTCGCGCAAGGCGGCATCGCCTGACCAGACGAACGATCGCGTGAGCGCAGGCGAAACTGCTGTCGGCCTTCATCGGATCGCGCGAGGACCGCTGGATCATCACCCGTGGCGCAGCGTGACCGCAGGCACCTGGCCACGCGTCGCACGGCCGGAACAGCGAGGGCCATGCGACCAGTGCACACCTGCCGTCATCGCCGCGCGTGCTTGCGCAGGGCGACATCGCCCGACCAGACGGGCGATCGCGCGATCCGACGCTGGATCGAAGCGATGCATCCGGAAGCGCCGCTTACTCCGCCCCGATCTCGAACAGGTAACGCCGCTCCGCGCGGCGGCCCACGCACTGGGTGCCATGGGTGCCGACCGACAGGTGCACCTCGTACAGGCCCGCCCGGGTCGGCGTCCCGACGAGCGTGGCGACGCGCTCGCCATGCAGATGCTCGATGCGCAGCCCTGGCGGCAGCGGATGCGCATCGGCCACGTAGAACCCATGCACCGAGGCCGGCGCGCCGACGCTGAGGTCGGCGTGGTACGGCTGGCCGAGCTGCCCCGGCGGCAGCGTGTCAGGCTGCAGGTCCAAGGCACCGCGCGCGCCGCAGCCCACCAGCGTGTTGCCCACCAGCAGGACCTCGCCGCAGCCGGACAGGCCCAGCACCAGCAGCGCGGGCAGCAGCAGGCGCGATGGTTTCGACAGGCCCGCAGCTTCGGCGCTGGGTGGGACACGGCACGACCCCACGCCCGGAGCACGGACGCGCGCGTGCATGACGCTGGCCGCGCTCGCGGCCCACCATGAAGACGGCACGGGCCTCAGCGCCGCGGCGTCTTGCCGGGCGGACGCTTGCCCGCCGGCCTGCCCGGTGCCTTGGCGCCGGTCTTCTGCGCCAGGCGGGTGGCCAGGCGGTCGGCGGCACCGGCGACCTCGTCGCGCAGCTTCAGGTAGTGCGCGACGCGGCCGGCGTCGACACTGCCCGCCTCGATCGCCGCACGCACCGCGCAGCCGGGTTCGTTCTGGTGCGCGCAGTCGCGGAAGCGGCATTGCGCGGCCAGCGCCTCGATGTCGCCGAAGCCGCCGTCGGCCAGCTCTTCCTCGCCGGTCGGCTTGAGCTCGCGCATGCCCGGCGTGTCGATCAGGCAGGCGCCGGTGGGCAGCGCGATCAGCGCGCGGTGGGTGGTGGTGTGGCGGCCGCGCGAATCGCTTTCGCGGACCGCGCCGGTGCGCATGTGTTCGCGCCCGAGCAGGCTGTTGGTGAGGGTCGACTTGCCGGCGCCCGACGAGCCGACCAGCACCGCGGTGCGGCCCGGCGCCAGCCACGCCGACAGCGCGGCGGCGGCGTGCGGGTCGCGCGCGTTCAGCGGCAGCACCGGCACGCCCAGCGCACGCAGGTCGGCCAGCGCCGCCTGTGCGGCGGCCGGGTCGGCGTCGGCGCGGTCGGCCTTGGTCAGCACGATCACCGGCTGTGCGCCGCCGCCGCCGACCAGCAGCAGGTAGCGCTCGATCCGGCGCGGATTGAAGTCCGCATCCAGGCCGCAGACCACGAACACGGTATCGACGTTGGCCGCGATCACCTGCTGCTGGTAATGCTCGCCGGCGGCGGCGCGCTTGATCGCGGTCCGGCGCGGCAGCATCGCCAGGATGCGGCCCTTCTCGTGCAGCACCCAGTCGCCGACCGCCGCGCGTTCGTGGGTGGGCACGCCATCGGGGCGGAACACCGGGCGGCGCTGCCACTCGGGCGGCGATTCGGCGCGGAAGCCTGTGTCGGGCGCGTCGGCCAGCACGTAGCCGGTGCGGTGCTGCTCGACCACCCGTGCGGGCAGCGCCTGCGGATGGGCGGCGGCCAGCGCCTGCCAGGCCGGATCCGGCGCGGCGCCCTCCCAGGGCCAGCCGATCAGGCGCAGGGCGGTGTAGTCGGGGGTGTGATCCATCGGCGGATTGTAGAGGGCCGGGCCGATCCACGCGGGACGCCGGGGCCCGGGCCGGCCGCCGGCGGGCCGCACCGGCCGGCCGCAATGGTTGCCCAGGCAACCTGCACGGCCGCCTGCGGCGCCCCCGGCGAACCCTGACGGGGCGGGCACTTGCGCGATCCTTTTCGGCTAACATCCGAAATCCTTCCCCGCCCATACCGGCCTGCCGCCATGTCCACCGAGAAACCGCTCAGCGTCCGCGAGCGCCTGTCCGAAGTCCGCTACGAAATCCGCGGAGAACTGGCACGGCGAGCGCATGCGCTGGAGGCCTCCGGACGCACGTTGATCAAGCTCAACATCGGCAACCCGGGCGCATTCGGATTCCGCGCGCCGCCGCACCTGCAGCGCGCGATCATCGACGACATCGACAAGACCGACCCGTACACGCACCAGCTCGGCCTGCCGGCCGCGCGCGAGGCGCTGGCGGCGACCTACCGCGCGCGCCACGCGCCGCATGTGGATGCCGACCGCGTGTTCATCGGCAACGGTGTGTCCGAGCTGATCGACATGTCGCTGCGCGCCCTGCTCAACCCGGGCGACGAAGTGCTGGTGCCCTCGCCCGACTACCCGCTGTGGTCGGCGGCGACGATCCTCAACGACGGCCGCCCGGTGTACTACCGCTGCGCGCCGGACAACGGCTTCCTGCCCGACCCGGTCGAGATCGAGGCGCTGGTGTCCTCGCGCACCCGCGCGATCGTGCTGATCAACCCCAACAACCCGACCGGCGCGGTCTACCCGCAGGCGCTGCTGGAGCGCATCGTCGCCATCGCGGCCAAGCACAACCTGCTGCTGCTGGTGGACGAGATCTACGACCAGGTGCTGTACGACGGCGCGCAGTTCCAGCCGATGGCGCCGCTGGCCGGCGACCATCCGTGCATCACCTTCAGCGGCCTGAGCAAGGTCCACCGCGCCTGCGGCTGGCGCGTGGGCTGGGCGATCTTGACCGGCGCGCCGGCGCGCACCACCGACTACCGCAACGCGATGGACCTGCTGTCGGGCCTGCGCCTGTGCGCGAACGTGGCCGGCCAGTACGCGATCGCCGCCGCGGTCGGCGGCCCGGACACGATCAGCCCGCTGTGCGCCCCCGGCGGGCGCCTGTACGAAACCCGCCGCGCGGTGGTCGAGGCCTGCGCCGCCAGCGAGCACCTGCGCCTGGTCGAGCCGCGCGGCGCGCTGTACGCGTTCCCGTCGGTGACCGGCCCGGCCGCACGCGGCTTCGACGACCACCAGTTCGCGCTGGAGCTGCTGGAAACCGAGGACGTGCTGATCGTGCCGGGCTCCAGCTTCAACGTGCCCTACCGCGACCACTTCCGCGTGACCCTGCTGCCGCAGGCCGAGATGATGCGCGAGGTGTTCGCGCGCATCGACCGCGCCCTGTCGCGCCGTGCCGAAGCGGCCACCAAGGTGGTGCCGCTGAAAGCGCGCACCGCGGCGGCCTGACGGACCGATGACGTCGCCGACCGGGGTCGCCTCCACCGACGCAGCCGCCTTCCTGGCGCTGGGTGATTCGTACACGATCGGCGAGGGCGTCGCGCCCGACGGCCGCTGGCCGGTGCAGCTGGTCGCCGGCCTGCAGCGCGCCGGCGTGGCCATCGCGCCGCCGCGGATCGTCGCCACCACCGGCTGGACCACCGACGAGCTCGACGCCGGTATCGACGCCGCCCATGCCGAGGCGCCGATCGGCACCGGCCACGCGCTGGTCAGCCTGCTGATCGGGGTCAACAACCAGTACCGCGGACTGCCGGTGGACGACTACGCGCGCCAGTTCGACGCGCTGCTGCGGCGCGCGGCCGGGTTCGCCGGCGGCGATGCCACGCGCGTGCTGGTGCTGGCCATTCCGGACTGGGGCGTGACCCCGTTCGCCGCCGCGCAGGCGCGCGATACCTCCCTGGTCGCCGCGCAGCTGGACCAGTTCAACGCCGCCGCCCGCGCCATCACCGAACGCGCCGGCGCCTTCTGGATCGACATCGCCCCGGTCAGCCGCCTGCGCGGCGCCGAGGCGACGATGCTGGTCGAGGACGGCCTGCACCCCTCGGCCGACATGTATGCGCTGTGGGCGGCGCTGGCGCTGCCCGCGGCAAGGAGCATCCTGTGCAAGTGATCGACGAAAGCCGGCCGCTGCCGCGCGATACCGCCGCGCGCATCGCCGGTGCGTTCCTGCCCGACTGGGCGCTGGGCAACCGCTACCACTACTACTACGCGCGCACCAAGCTGGGCAGCGATCCGCTGTATCCGGGCGTGATCGACGCACTCGCCGGCAGCCGCGCGCCGCTGCTCGACCTGGGCTGCGGCTTGGGCCTGCTGGCGCACGCGCTGCACGATGCCGGCATCCACGTGCCCTACCACGGCGTGGACAACGACGCCGGCAAGATCGCCTCGGCCCGCCGCGCGGCCGCGCGCAAAGGGCTGCCGGACGCGCGCTTCGACACCGTCGACCTGGAACACGCCACCCCGGACCACCGCGGCAGCGTCGCGATCCTGGACATGCTGCAGTTCCTGGACCCGCCGCGGCAGCTGGACCTGATCGGCACCGCGATCGACATGCTCGGCGACGAAGGCCGGCTGGTGATCCGCACCGGCCTGGAAGACGGCAGCCAGCGCGGGCGCATCACCCGCCGCGCCGACGTGCTCGCGCGCGTGCTGGGCTGGATGAACGCCGCACCGCGCCACTACCCGGACCCGGACAGGCTGCGTGCGTTGTTCGAGGCGCGCGGCCTGCACAGCACGTTCTCGCCGCTGTCGGGCAACACCCCGTTCAACAACTGGCGGATCGTCGCGCAGCGGCGCTGAGCGGCGCCCGAAGCACGCATCGGAAGAGGCCTTCCGGACCGGCAGCGCCGTCCCGCGCTGCGACGCGCGTTTTCCGATATATCCGCCACCCGGCCGGCTGCATCCTGTTTGTGTGCGTGCATCGACGCACGCCGCCGGAGCCCGGGCATGCCGGAGCGGACGCCCGACCTCGCCGCGCCCGGCCACTTGTCGGCCTACTGCTGGCCCCGACCGTCGAGCGGATGGGGCGGATGCTGGGCGCGGCGGAACGCGTGGCCTGCGCGCCGCTCCATCGCCCACGCCTGGCATGGCTGCGACAGCGTCCGTCGCCGAGGGGCTGACCGGCCCGCATCGCATCGCACATGCCGGCCGCGCCGGGCTCAGCGGGTTGGTGCCCCGGTCAGTTGCTCGGCCGGCACCACGTGGACACCGGGCGCCGCATGCACGGCCGCCTCGACCAGCGCCTCGGCGATGCGCGGCGCCGGATTGATCCGCCAGCGCCGCGGCAGCAGCGGCCCCAGCACGCCGAGCACCGCGGCGGCCACGCGCTCGCCCAGGCGGAACTCGGCGCGCTCGCCCCCGATCAGCCCCGGCCGCACGAAGGTCAGCGCGCGGTAGCCCAGCGTGGCCAGGTCGCGCTCCAGTTCGCCCTTGACCCGGTTGTAGAAGAACCGCGAGCGCGGGTCGGCGCCAGTGGCCGAGTTCAGCACGTAGCCGGTGGCGCCGTTGCGCCGCGCCAGCTCGGCCACCCGCAGGGGGTAGGCATGGTCGACCTGCCGGAACGCCTCGCGCGTGCCGGCCGCGCTGATGGTGGTGCCCAGCGTGCAGATCACCGCATCGACCGCCCACCACGGCGCCATCTCCGGCAGCGCGTCGAAGTCGACCTGCGGATTGATCAACCGTGGATGCGGCGGCAGCGGGCGCCGGGTCGGCGCGACCACCCGGCCGATCCGCGGATCGTCCAGCAGCCGCTGGAGCACATGACGACCGACCAGACCGGTGGCGCCGGCCAGCAGGATGGATTTGACGGGAGCGCCTGAGTGGGGCATCGCCGAACGATAGCCGATCGCCCCGTCGACGGTGGATGGACATCGCGTCCCAGGCAGCGGCGGCCGTGAAGCCCGGCCGGCCATGGCCTCACATCGCTGAATCGGAGGGCAGCACCGCGCCCAGCCCGCGCTCGGCCAGCAGGCACAGCGTCGCTTCGATGATCTCCAGACTGCGCCCGTGCGGTGCGCCCTCGTGCAACAGCACGATCGCCCCAGGCCGCAGGTCGCGCTGGATCCGCTGCAGCACCCGCACCGGATCGGCATCGACCGCATCGAAGCCGCGCGCGCTCCAGGCGACCCGGGTCAGCCCATGCCGGCGCAGCGCAGCGGCCACGAACGGATTGGTCATGCCCACCACCGAGCGGAACCACACCGGCGGCCGCCCGGCCAGTGCGGCCAGCGCCTGCTGAGCCCGGCCGATCTCATCGGCCATCGCCCGCGGGCCCAGCGCCCAGAAGCGCTCCTGTGGATGGGTGTGGCTGTGGTTGCCGATGTCGTGGCCGCGCCGGACGATCTCGGCCACCAACGCCGGGCGCGCCTGCGCGCGCTCGCCGACCAGGAAGAACGTGGCCCGCGCGCCATGGCGGTCGAGCAGGTCCAGCAGCGCCGGCGTGTCCCCGGACGGGCCATCGTCGATGGTCAGCCACACCACCCGCTCGGACGTCGGCAGCCGCGCCAGCACCGGCGCGTACAGGCGTGCGCGCGGCACGAACACCGGCACGATCAACAGCGCGTGCGACAGCAGCAGCAGCGGCAGTCCCCACGCCCAGCCCAGCCGCCACCATAGCGCCGCCACCAGCACCTGCGACAGCAGCAGCCAGACGATCCACAGGTGCGGCCAGCGCGGGATGCGATGCAGTGTTGCCGGGACGCTCATCCGCGCATGATGCCACGGGGGCGTAGAATGGCCGGTCTGCATTCCGTCCTTGCGAGACCTGCCATGTCCCTCGATCCCGCCCTGCGTTCGCGCATCGAAACGCTGCTGCAAGCCAACCGCGTCGTGCTGTTCATGAAGGGCCAGCCCGGCATGCCGCAGTGCGGCTTCTCGGCCAAGGCCAGCGGCGCGCTGGAAGACCTCGGCGTCGAGTACGCCCACGTCAACGTGCTGGCCGACCAGGAGATCCGCGAGGGCATCAAGGCCTACGGCGACTGGCCGACCATCCCGCAGCTGTACATCGACGGCGAGCTGGTCGGCGGCAGCGACATCATCGAGCAGATGGCCTCCAGCGGCGAGCTGTCGCAGGTGCTCGGCCTGCCGACGCCGGACCGCACCCCGCCGCAGGTCACCGTGACCGCCGCCGCCGCCGAGAAGCTGCGCAGCGCGTTGGCCGATGCCGGCAACGCCGCGCTGGGCCTGGCCATCGACGCCAACTTCCAGCCGCGCTTCCAGATCGCCCCGCACAGCGACAGCGCCATCGCGGTCGAGGTCGAGGGCCTGCGCATCCAGTTCGACCCGGCCAGCGCGCGCCGCGCCAACGGCATCACCATCGACTGGATCGACGACATCCGCGGCCAGGGCCTGGCCATCGACAACCCGAACGCGCCCAAGCCGGTGCAGCCGCTGACCCCGGCCGAAGCCGACCGCCAGGTCCGCGCCGGCGAGCTGGTGCTGGTGGACGTGCGCCCGCAGGACGAACGCGCCATCGCTTCGGTCGCCGTCGCCCACCGCAGCTTCGACGGCAGCGGCCGTGCCGACCTGGAAGCCCTGCCCAAGGACACCCGCCTGGCCTTCCTCTGCCACCACGGCGGCCGCAGCGCACAGGCCGCGGAAGAGTTCCGCCGCAAGGGCTACACCTCGGTATTCAACGTCGAAGGCGGCATCGACCGCTGGGCAGCCGAGGTGGACGGCAGCGTGCCGAAGTACTGAGTCACTGATTGAAATCGCGGGCCGCGTTCAATGTGGCCTGCATCGAAAAGCGGGGCGGAGACGCCCCGCTTTTTTGTTGGCTGCTGTATGTCCGGCGATCGAGCGGAGAATGGAGAGCGACAGGCGGAAGTGAACCTGACCCCGTTCCAATCTCGCGTCGCTGAGACAGCCTCACCATTCTTTTGCGAGCGCTTCCTTGAGCAAGTCGTTGCTGAGCTGGGCTCGGCATACATCTTCTTCAGACGCCGATTCTCCTCTTCTAGCTCCTTCATTCGCGCAACCATGGACACGTCCATACCGCCGAACGCGCTGCGCCACTTATAGAACGTGGACGAACTGATGCCGCGCTGGATGCTCCGGATGAGTATGGTCGTCGCTCTCTTCGGTCAGGTTATGCAAAAGATCAAAAGAGCGTTCTCCCACCGCATCGTGGACAGGGAGTTCGCACGATGCTTCGGTCACTCACGTTGCAACCTCCGGCCCGGTCTTAACTGGCCGGTGAATGACTCGACGTCGACGCCTTGGAGGAGGCAGCGTGCTTCGTAGCTTCTTGGCCTCCGCCTTCAAGCTTGTTCCGCGTTCTTGATCGAGATTTCCTATGTTTTCGAGCTGACCTACCAGTCCACGTTTGGCCTTGATTGTTGCTCGGCCGCTCTCAATCTCAGCCCGCGCCTCATGCATCTCCTTGTGCTTTTTGTTCGGAGCTCGACTGATGCCATGCCGAAACGCTCGGCCCGTGACGACCTTGGCGCGGGTCTTCCGAAACAGCTTTGCCTTCTCAACTTTCGAGCTAAAGCCGAACCTTCTCAGCAAGCGATCCAGCCACTGGATGTCGCCGTGTCCGATTGTGTCCCCAGTGATGGCGACATCATCCACGTAGAGCGTGAACGCGCCTCCCTGAGTGGTCACACGCTGGGCGATTAGGTCAAACATGTCACGGCAGGCCCAAAAAGAGACGAGCACGCTGGCTGGGGAGCCAGTTGCTAACTTCCCTTGATAGCAGACCAAGTCGGCCATCGCATCTGCAACATCTCCCGGGCATTGGAAGACGTTTCTGAAAAGCCTGAAGACACGTTGACGTGTGATGCTGGGATAGAAGTCAGAGACATCAACCGTTACGGTTGCCCCCGCCGCGAGCATGTGCTGCTCAGAGTTGGAGAGGTGAGATCGCTTGGGGATTCCTGAGTGAAGATAGTCTGGCACGCGGACCTGCTTGAGCAGCACGTTAAGCCGCTTCTGAAGCGGCTTGATGACCTCACTCGGGGCTTGAATCAGGCGCATCTTCCCCGTCCTGGGATGAGCCTGATAGAACTCGCTGAAGTTGTCCGGACGTTTGCATAGGGCACGGAGAGCACTCGGGGAGCCCTTCCATTCGAGAAATCTTGCGAGTGCTTTTAGAGTCGGCAGCCGATAGAGCGCCGAAGAGCTAACGTCATAGCGATTCGCGCTTTTTCGGGGAAGCGTCATGGTCGGTGTCCAGGGTCCATTCCAGAACTTTCATCAGCCTCTTGGCGTTCCTTTGTCGGCGCTCCGAGGGGCCCTCGATCGCTTCGGCAAAGCTTAGGAACGTTGAAGGTGGCACATCGAAAACTTCTGCGAACTTGTGTAGAAGCTCGACTGAGGCAGCCTTCTTTCCTGACTCGATCTCAGATAGATGAGAGCGTGATATGCCCAGGCGCTCCGCCAGCTCACCTTGGTGCATTCGGTGAACCTCGCGAACCGTCTTTAAAGCCTTGTGGAGCATTTCCTCTCTTCCTGCATGTGTAGATAAAAAGGAGGGTGCTACTGATGAGTTTTAGAGTCCTAATGTCCTGCGCCGCGCTTAGCGATCAAAGTGGTCATACAACTTCCACACGACCATCAAGAGACGGAACAGCCACGGACCACCAAAAACCCGTTTGAACCATTTCAGCAGCAGCTGGCGCTTGTCATCTTTCCTGTCAACAGGTGAGACCATGTTGGTGTCCTCGATGCACCTCTCCGGGATTGGAAAGGCTCCGTTGCTACATCGAGAATGGGGAAACGCCAGTTACTACCCTCCTCCAATCTATGGCTGCGAGCCGTTGCCGCAGCCACCTGACCCTTCCCGATGGTCCCGACCGTTGCCGGCCGCTGACGCGTCGCTCGGGGTGTTTTGGGCTGTTCGCCCTCGAGTAGTTGCCCACTCACACCATGGCACGGATTGTTGCTCCCCGCGATGACGGAGTCAGACTAACAGCCATAGAGCCCCCTTGTCGCTTAGAGCGACATCATGTCGCCCATTTAGTTCAGGATTCGCTCATTTTTCTTGTTGCGACAATTTGCCATTTTGGCGCTACTTCGGTTAATTCTGAAGCTCAGTCCCTGATGCAAAGTGATTTGCTTGCATACGAAGAACGGGGCCGAAGAACGAGGTCAGGTTCACTTCTCGGGAGGCAGCCTGTGGCTTTGTTGGCAATGTTCGGGCCTGACGTAGTGGAAAACGGCGTGTCCTCGCTTCCTTGCCTTGAACGAAACGATACTAGAAGGGCGATATGTCCCTGACACCATTTATCCATAGCGTCAACGTGGCAGCTTCCGCTTTATGGTTCTTAGTCAAGCCTGAAGATGATCAGCGCCCATGCTACGGATGTCGCTCAGCGGTAGACTGGCGGCGCCGCAACTCATGGAAAGGTCAGGCCTCACGTGTATGTCAAATTGGACGGCGACGTTATCGCCAACGTTGCGCACATAAGCATGGTCTACGGGGTGAGGAAGTCCCCCGACAAGGCCAGCGTTTACCTTCTGAAGATCATCTTCATGGGCGCACATGAGTACATCGCGCTTGGAACGGAAGATGAGATGAAAACGCTATACAGGAAGATACGGAACGCCATAGACCAATTGGGCTATCGACCGGATACCGAGGACTGACCATGACCCCATCTAGTACCGCCGATTCATGCGAACACAACGAACATCTTGTCCATGTAAGGGCCGGAGAACGGGGTCAGGTTCACTTCTCGCCAGCTGCGGCCGAAGAACGGGGGAGAAACGGGGTCAGGTTTACTTTCTGACCCTCGCAGCTATCAGCACTCCGCCGTGCCGAACCGTGCAGTGAGTTTCGTCCTCCATATGCCGCCTGCCAGACACAGTGAGAGCGAGGCGACAGTACCTTCGTGTTCGCCGAAAAAGACGTCAGGAAAGTCCAGTGCTCAGAACCCCCCGCCCGCCTCCAGCCATGCCTGCTCCTCCGGCGTGCTGACCCGGCCCAGCGCCGCGTTGCGGTGCGGGAAGCGGCCGAAGCGGGCGATCACGTCCTGGTGCGCGACGGCGTAGTCGGCGTAGGTCTTCACTCCGAGCGCGTCGAACAGGGCCACCGAGCGGGCCTGGTCCTCGGGGCGTTCGGAATGCTCGAACGGCAGGTAGAAGAACGCGCGCAGTGCGGGTTCGATCTGCGCGTCGTGGCCGGCGGCGAGCGCGCGGTCGGCGTAATGCAGCGCGAGGCCGTCGGTGGCGAAGGCGTGGCCGCTGCCACGGAACACGTTGCGCGGGATCTGGTCGAGCAGGATCAGCAGCGCCAGCGCGCCCTCGGCATCGTCCAGCCAGGCCTCGTGTTCGCCACGCGCGGCGCGCAGGTGCGCGTCCAGGAAGCGCGACTCGCATTCGGCATCGAACGCCTGCCCGCCCTGGAACCAGCGCTGCATGCCGGCCTCGCGCCAGAAGGTCACCACGTCGGCTGCTGTCGTCATCTGCTGCGTCCTCTTCGCTGGGACCGGCATGATGCCATCGCCACACGGTGGCGAAGGTCATGCCTGGTCGAGGCTGTGTTCCATCGCCGCGGCGATGGCGCGGCCCCATCGCGGCATCCTGCGTGGCGCGGTGTCGTGCGTCGACGCATGCAGTGCCGCACGCTCCGATCGCCCGCTTCGTGACCGGTGACGCTTGCATCGGCCGCGGCGCAGCGTTTACGGTCGGTCGGTCCAACACCCCGGGGAAATCCACCATGCGTTACCGGCTGCTCGCGCTTGCCGGCGCTGCGGTGCTGTTCGGCGCTCCCGCCGCGCAGGCTGCGCGCTTTACCGATGATCCGTATCCCAGCACGTACACGGCCCTGGCTTCCGAGCCGGTGCTGCTGCGCAACGCCACCGTACTGACCGGCACCGGCGAGCGCCTCGATGGCGCCGACGTGCTGATGCGCGAGGGGAAGATCGTGCAGGTCGGCCGTGCGCTGCCGGCCGGTGGCGACACGCGCGTGGTCGATGCGACCGGCAAGTGGGTCACGCCGGGCATCATCGACGTGCACTCGCACCTGGGCGTGTATCCGAGCCCGGGCGTGCGCGCGCACAGCGACGGCAACGAGATGACCTCGCCGGTCACCGCCAACGTCTGGGCCGAGCACTCGGTGTGGCCGCAGGATCCCGGCTTCGCCGCCGCACTGGCCGGCGGCATCACCACGCTGCAGGTGCTGCCCGGCTCGGCCAACCTGGTCGGCGGCCGTGGCGTGACCCTGCGCAACGTGCCGGCGACGACCTATCAGGCGATGAAGTTCCCCGGCGCGCCATGGGGCATGAAGATGGCCTGCGGCGAGAACCCCAAGCGCGTCTACGGCGGCAAGGGCACGGCGCCGGGCACGCGGATGGGCAACGTGGCCGGCTACCGCGCCGCGTTCATCGATGCGGCCGAGTACCTGCGCAAGAGCGGTGGCGGCACGCCGAAGGATCCGCCGAAGCGTCGCTGGTGGCAGTCCTCGGACAGCGCCGCGGACAGCTCCGGCGATGCCGGCGGCAAGCGCGACCTGAAGCTGGACACGCTGGCCGGCGCGATCAACGGCGACATCCTGGTGCACATCCACTGCTACCGCGCCGACGAGATGACCACAATGATCGACCTGGCCAAGGAGTTCGGCTTCAAGATCGCCGCGTTCCATCACGGCGTGGAGGCCTACAAGCTGGCCGACCGGCTTGCCGAGGAAGGCATCTGCGGCGCGCTGTGGGCCGACTGGTGGGGCTTCAAGATGGAGGCCTTCGACGGCATCCAGGAGAACATCGCCCTGGTCGACCGGCCGCGCAACAGCTGCGCGATCGTGCATTCGGATTCGGACGAGGGCATCCAGCGCCTGAACCAGGAAGCGGCCAAGGTGATGGCCAACGCACGCCGGGCCGGCATGGAGATCCCGCCGGAGCGCGCGATCACCTGGCTGACCTCGAACGCCGCGCGCTCGCTCGGCGTCGAGGAGCGCACCGGCAGCCTGGAGGCCGGCAAGCTGGCCGACGTGGTGGTCTGGAACCGCGACCCGTTCAGTTCCTATGCGCTGGCCGAGCAGGTCTACATCGACGGTGCGCGCGTGTTCGACCGCCACGACGCGACGCGCCAGCCGCGTTCGGATTTCATGCTCGGCCAGGGCGCCGCGCTGCCGGGAGGTGACCTGTGAGCCGCTCCGCCTTCACCGTGCGCCCGCAGCGGCGCCTGTCGCGGATGATCCGCATCGGCCTGGTCGCCGCCGGCCTGCTCGCCGCCTCCGCGTCCGCGCTGGCGCAGGATGTGCTGATCCGCAACGCCACCGTGCACACCGCCGGCGCGCAGGGCACCCTGGCCGGCGCCGATGTGCTGGTGCAGGGCGGCACCGTGCGTGCGGTCGGCACCGGGCTGGCCGCGCCGGCCGGCGTGGCCGTGGTCGACGCGCAGGGCCGTCCGCTGACGCCGGCGTTCTTCGGCGGCATCACCGACATCGGCGTGGAGGAGGTCTCCGGCGAGGCACCGACCGTCGACAGCTCGCTCAAGCTCGACGACCAGCCGGCGCGCCCCGAGTTCGACGTGACCCTGGCCTACAACCCGGCCTCGATCCTGATCCCGGTCGCGCGCGTGGAAGGCCTGGGCTTCACCCTGCTGGCCGCCGATACCGGCGGCGCCTTCGTCGCCGGCCAGGGCGGCGTGGTGCGGCTGGACGGCAGCGCCGACCCGATCGGCCCGCGTGCGCTGTTCGTGCGGCTGGGCGCGGGCGCGTCCGAACTGAGCGGCACCTCGCGCGCCGCGCAGTGGATGCTGCTCGACCAGATGGTCGGCGAGGCCCGCGGTCGCGTCTCCGCCGACTCGCCGCATGCGCTGCTGACCCCGGCCGGCCGCGCGGTACTGGCCCGCTACCTGGCTGGCGAAGGCCGCGTCGTGGTCAAGATCGACCGTGCCGCCGACATCCGCCAGCTGCTGCGCTGGGCGGCGCGCGAGAAGGTGCGCATCGCCATCGCCGGCGGCGCCGAGGCCTGGCAGCTGGCACCGCAGCTGGCGCAGGCGCGGGTGCCGGTGTTCCTGGATGCACTGGCCAACCTGCCGTCGAACTTCGACCAGATCGGCGCGACCATGCGCAACGCCGCGCTGCTGCAGCAGGCCGGGGTGCAGGTGGCCTTCACCCAGTCCGGCGATGCCTCGCACAACGCGCGCAAGGTGCGCCAGCTGGCCGGCAACGCGGTCGCGCACGGCCTGCCGTGGGAAGACGCGCTGGCCGGCGTGACCCGGATCCCGGCCGAGGTACTGGGCGTCGGCGACCGGATCGGCACGATCGCGCCGGGCCGCACCGCCGACCTGGTGCTGTGGAGCGGCGATCCGCTGGACGTGATCAACACCGCCCGCCAGGTCTGGCTGGGCGGGCGCGAGATCCCGATGCGCTCGCGCCAGACCGAACTGCGCGACCGCTACCTGCGCGGCACCGGCGAAAGCGGCCTGCCGCACGCCTACAGCCGCTGATCCGGCTTCGGGTGTGATCGAGGCGGCCCCCGTGCTCCGGCGCGGGGCCGCTGCGTTTTTCGGCACCGGCACGCGCAACCGCAGCATGCGCGCCGGCCTGCACTGGCCTAAGCTCGCGCCAACGCGATGCCGCGAGGGTGCTGCGATGCTGGCTCAACTGAACGTGTGGGCGATCCTGGCCGCGGCCGTGTCGGCCTTCGTGCTCGGCGGGATCTGGTACGGGCCGCTGTTCAAGCGCGTCTGGTGCCGCGAGGCCGGGGTCGATCCGGACAAGCCCAATGGCCATCCGGCCGCGATCTTCGGCGGCGCGTTCGTGCTCAGTCTGGTCGCCGCGGCCGTGTTCGCGCTGTTCCTCGGGCCTGCACCGGCGCCCGGGCTGGCGATCGGCGCCGGTGTCGCCGCCGGCCTGTGCTGGGTGGCGGCCAGCTTCGGCATCAACTATCTGTTCGCCGGGCGCTCGCTGAGGCTGTGGCTGATCGACGGCGGCTACCACACACTGCAGTTCACGCTGTACGGGCTGATCCTCGGCCTGTGGCACTGAAGACCCACGCAGGGACACCACGATGCGCAACCGCTGGTACTTCGATTTCGTCTCGCCGTTCTCCTACCTGCACTGGCACAAGGTGCGGCCCTGGGTCGAACAGGGCCGGGTGGAAGCCGTGCCGATCGTGTTCGGCGCGGTGCTGGCGCACCTGGGCCAGAGCGGCCCGGCCGAGATTCCGAAGAAGCGCGACTTCATCTACCGCCAGGCGCTGTGGCAGGCCCGGCGCGACGGGGTGACGCTGCGCTTCCCGCCCGCGCATCCGTTCAATCCGCTGGCGGCGCTGCGCCTGTGCGTGGCGGCCGACACCACGCCGGCCGCGATCGACGCGATCTACGCCTGGCTGTGGCGCGACGGCAACGCCGGCGAGACCGCCGCCGCGCTGGCGCCGGTCGCCCGGGCGCTGGGCATCGCCGATGCCGAGGCCGCGATCGGCGCGCCGGGGGTGAAGGCGCGGCTGCGCGAGAACACCGGCGATGCGCTGGCCGAGGGCGTGTTCGGCGTGCCGACGCTGTCGCTGGATGGCGAGCTGCTGTGGGGCAACGACAGCCACGACCTGATGCAGGCGGCGATGGACGACGCGCAGCTGCTGCGCCAGGGGCCGCTGGCCGAGGTGGTCGCGCTGCCGGTGGGCGTCGAGCGGCGGCGCTGAACCGGCACGCGGCCCGCGCCACGGCCGCGCCGTTTTGGGATAGGGTTCACCCTTTTACGGCATAGCGACCGGGAGAGAGGGCCTCATGCGCATCGGAATCGTCGTCGATTCGGCCTGCGATCTGCCGCAGGACTTCATCCAGAACAACAACATCGTGGTACTGCCGATCACCGTGCGGATCGGTGAGGCGGTGCTGGCCGACCATCGCGACGAGGAGGCCACACTGAGCTTCCTGCAGGCGCACGTGGCCGAGCGCGGACACGAGGCGGAGACCACGCCGTTCACCGTCAACCAGATCCGCGACCTGTTCCTGCAGCGGCTGGTGATCGACTACGACCACGTGTTCTGCCTGACCATCTCCAAGCTGCGCAGCCAGATCCACGAGAACGCGCTGCAGGCCAGCTTCGCGATCCTCAACGACTACAAGCCGGTGCGCCAGGCGGCCGGCTACAACTCGCCGTTCGCGCTGCGGGTGATCGACTCGCTCAACCTGTTCGTCGGCCAGGCGATCACCGCGGTGGAGGCGGTGCGCATGCGCGACGCCGACGCCAACGTCGCCCAGATCCGCACCCGCCTGGAACAGCTGGCCGAGCACACCGTGGGCTACATGATCCCGCGCGACCTGTACTACCTGCGCGCCCGCGCGCGGACCAAGGGCGACCGCAGCGTCGGCCTGCTCAGCGCCGCGCTGGGCAGCGCGCTGGACATCAAGCCGGTGCTGCGCGCCTACCGCGGCGTCACCGAGCCGGTGGCCAAGCTCAAGGGCTTCGAGCCGGCCACGCAGAAGATGTTCGAGTTCGCCGCGCAGCGGGTGCGCGCCGGCCTGATGACGCCGACCCTGGCGCTGGGCTACGGCGGCGAACTGGAAGAACTGCGCGCCCTGCCCGGCTACGACGCGCTGCGCCGCACCTGCGCCGAGCACGGCGTGGAGGTGTTCGAGAGCATCATGAGCCTGACCGGCATGGTCAACGTCGGCAAGGGCGCGGTCGCGGTGGCCTTCGCGGCCGAGCCGCACCGGTTCGGCTGAGGCCGGGCAGACGGCGCGCTCACGGCCGCCACTGCTAGGCTGCTGGCCGACCTTCACCGGAACCGTGCCATGCCGACCTACGAAATCCGCATCCCCGACCCGGCCCGCGCCCGCGCGGCCGGCGCGTTCGCCTTCAGCGCGCAGAGCGCCGAGGGCATGGCCGGCGAACTGCAGGCCGCGCTGTCCGGCACCGGTCTGTTCGAGCGCTGGCGCGGCATGCAGGACGACCCCGACGCGGTCGATCCCGCGCTGGGCGTCACCGATCCGGCCGCCAGCGTGAGCGGCCGCCAGGACGACCTGGCCTTCGACCTGACCGCCACCACCACCATCTCCGGCGAGATCCTGCGCCACCGCCTGCGCCTGCTGGCCGGCGGCGCCTGGGAACTGCGCAACGTGCGCTGATGCCGACGCTCGACGACGGCAGCGGCGGGCGGTCGCCGCCACGCCAGGTGCTGCTGTCGTGGAGCGGCGGCAAGGACGCGGCCTGGACCCTGCATCGCCTGCGGCAGGCGCCCGGCATCGAGGTGGTCGGGCTGCTGAGCACGCTCACCGCCGACGACGGCCGCGCCTCGCTGCAGGGCATCCGCAGCGACGTGCTGCGCGCGCAGGCCGAGGCCTGCCGGCTGCCGCTGCTGGAGGCGTCGATCCCCGCGGCAGCGGACAACGCCCGCTATGAAGCGGCCATCGCACAGGCACTGGACGCCGCACGCAAACGCTGGCCCGGCATCGCCCGGCTGGCGTTCGGCGATCTGTTCCTGGCCGACATCCGCCACTGGCGCGAGGCGCTGTGCGCGCGCCTGGGCTGGACGCCGCTGTTCCCGCTGTACGGAAGCGACACACGGGCGCTGGCACGGGAGATGCTGGCCGGCGGCCTGCAGGCGCGGCTGTGCTGCGTGGATACGACGCAGCTCGATGCCCGCTTCGCCGGGCGCCCGTTCGATGCCGCACTGCTCGATGCCCTGGCCGCCGGCATCGACCCCTGCGGCGAACGCGGCGAGTTCCACACCTGCGTGCACGCCGGCCCGATGTTCGACCATGCGCTGGCGCTGGAACAGGGCGACACCGCCTTGCGCGACGCGCGCTTCGCGGTCACCGATTACCTGTTGGCCCCTGCACTCTGAACCGGGGGCTTCCGGGTCACGACCGCGAATGAGCTGCGGACAACGCAGATGCCGGCGCATGCAGCGCCACCCGGTCGCGGCCACCGTGTTTGGCCGCGTACAGCGCCGCGTCCGCTGCCGCGACCAGCGCATCCGGCTGATCGCCGGCCACGTCGGAAGCGAACGCGACGCCGATGCTGATCGTGACCGGCGGCAGCTGCGACGACGAAGACGAGGCGGCAACCGCCGCACGCATGCGTTCGGCCAGCGCCAGCACGCCATCGCGCGGCGTCAGCGGCACGACCACCGCGAATTCCTCGCCACCGTAGCGTGCCACCAGATCGGTGCTGCGCTCGGCGCAGGCCGACAGCAGCGACGCGACCGACTGCAGGCAGCGGTCCCCCAGTGGATGGCCATGGCGGTCGTTGAACTGCTTGAAACGATCGACATCGATCAGCAGCAGCGCCAGGACGTGGTTGCCACGCTGCGCGCGCTGCCATTCCTCGCTCAGCACCTGGTCGAACCGCCTGCGGTTGGCCACGCCGGTCAGCGCATCCTGCCGCGCCATCACGTCGAGCGCTTCCTGACGCTCCAGCAGGCCGACCTGCTGCAGGGTACTGCGCGCGCCCACACCAACCGTGGCGGCGATGAAGCCGACGACCGCAAGCTCGGGATGGTGCTCGAGCACCAGCGCCGAAACGACCAGGAGACAGAGCGGCAGGATCAGCGGGCGTCCGGCACGGACCACGCGTACCAGCCTGCGCGAGACCCGGGGCGCGGCCGTGGTGGCAGGACGCAGCGCCACCAGGATCAGCACGAGGAACGGGACATCGATCAGCAGGTCGACGTAGGCGCCGAATGCGATGTCACTGGTGAAATGGTTGATGAGCGAGGCCACGATGAAGTAGACCCCGGTGAACAGCGACATCGCGCCGAAGAACTCACGACGGGACGGGTGTTCCGCGCCGAGGAAGCGCAGCAATGCGAACGCGGCGATGAACGCGTTCTCGGCATCGAACATCAGGCGCAGACCGGCAAGACCGGTGCCGTCGATCACATCGAGGTGCGCGTACCAGAATGTCTGGACGGAAAAGAGGGCGCCCAGCAGTGCCGCCAGGCTTGCATCGATCAGATTGGCGTACCAGCGCTCCTGACGTGCCCGGGCAAGCGCGAGCACGATCGGCACACCGTAGAGCACATACAGCAGCATGCTGAATGCCGACAGCGCATCGACGTTGCCGCGCCCGATCTCCTGGTACATCGTCGCGGCCATGCCACCGGCCCACAACAGCATCGCGATCACCGGTGCCAGCCAGCCCGACATCAGCCCGTCGCGGCGTACACGCCACAGGCAGGCGATGCACGCCATCAGCGGTGCGGCCGTCAGGAACAGGAATGAAGGAAGACTCGCCTGACCCGATACCGTCAGCGCCATCCCATGGCACACCAGATACAGCGCCGCCAGCGCAAATCCCATGTCGCCTTCCAGATTGAGCAACGGCCTCACGATAACGCGCCCGGCGCCGCCCGGGGTACCGAGCGCGACCGGTGTTTCACGTCTTCCCGGGACCCCCGCGCCGTCCTCGACAGGCCGCACGACGGCTGCAGCAGGACGGCATGCGTCCTGTCGGGCGCCCGTCGCGTCTGGTAGTTACACGGGCCCGCATCGTCCACCGGGGAAGGCCCGCGGCACCGGACCGATACCGTCATCGCGATGCAGGGCGACGGCTGTGCCTCGCGGCAGTCGGTGCCACGGCGGCGGCCTTGCGCCGGCTGCACGGAGGTGATGTCCCGCCGGCTGTCGGCAGGCCGTCGCTGGCAGCAGGGACAGGCCGGCATTGGACAGCGTCGCCGGTATCGCCCCCGGGGATCGCCGATCAAGAATGGACGCGGCCTGGAAGATCGCGAACAGCGGCGGTCACCCGGCGCGCGGATGCCCATCGGCGACAGGATGCCGTGGAACGTGATGCCGGCTCCACGGCATAGGCCGGCAGCAGGTGCCGGCGTCCGGCGCCATGGCGACCGTTGCGGTGGTCGATCCGGCGGTGTCGAACGAGTGCGGCGGCGTCGGGAGGTCACGGACGCTGCGGCGACATCCCGCGGCGCTCCGTTGATCCGCCATGCGGCCGCCGCGCCGCCTCAACGCATCAGGTAGGCGATCCAGGCGAAGTACGCGGCGAACGGGACCACCGACATCAGGTGCCACAGGTGCGACATCGCCACCGGGCGCTTGAAGGCCATGTAGATCAGCACGCCGGCGGTCAGCAACCCGAGCGCGGGCAGCACGAACACGCAGGCGCCGAGCAGGTTGGCCACCCACGGCTCGGGATTGCGCCGGTCGACGATGGATGCGCCGGCGAAGATGCCCATCATGCCCAGCAGCGCGGACATGCAGACCTGTACGCAACCGCCGAGTACCAGCAGGATTCCATTGAGCGTCATGCGTCTTCCTCTTCGTTTTCGTCTTCAGGGGGACACCCGGCACCGGGGCACACCGGACGACGGTCCCGGGAATGCAGTGGCGACCGCGCGTCGACCTGCGCCGGCAGGCGACGGACCGTGACGGGCGCGCTCATTCGACGCAGGCCTCCAGCCGCTCGGGCCAGGTCCGCGTGCCGGTGGCATCGACCAGCACCTCGCGGCCGCATTCGCTGCCGACCCGCACCACGGTGCGGCCATCGCCATCGATCATGCGGTAGCCGTCCGTATCCATCACCACGGCTCGGCCGGCATGGAACACGGTGGCGTAGATGAAGTCGCCGCGCAGCGCACGGCGTCCGCGTCGATCGACATAGCGGAACAGCTTTTCGCCCTCGGCCGCACGCAGCAGCGCACGCCCTTCGGCGAAGGTGGACATGCGCCCGGGCAGGCCGGCCGCCAGCCGCTTGCCGCGGGCGTCGTAGATCGCGCTGCCGTCCTCGTCGTCGTGGACGTACAGCTCGTCGAGGATGGCGCCATAGCGGGTGCCGGGCAGGCTGAAGCGCGGCTGCGGCTCACCGAGCGCGCGCACATGGGTCAGGCCAGCAGCGGTGTCGTGCTGGTAGAACAGCCCGTCGGGCGACACATCGCCCACGTGCATGCCCTGCGGATCGAACACGGTGCGCCCCTGCAGGTCGATCAGGTGCACGCTGCCGTCGGCGTACGCGCGGGCCACGTCGGGCCCGGCCACGAACTGCTCGGCGCTGGAGAACATCGGCGGGATCACCCACTCGCCCTGCGGATCGACATAGCCGGACAGCGCGGCGAACTCCAGCCGCATCCAGCCGCCACCCAGCGGCGACACGCCCCCGACCATCTCCCCGGTCACCGGCGTGCCGTCGGCCAGCACCAGCGGCGCGGTCTGCACGTCCAGATCGGACGTCAGCGCGTCCAGCCAGGGTTGTTCCAAGAAGTCCGGATGGCTCCTGCGGCTGCTGTAGATCGACAGCCACGGCTCGGCCTGCAGCGGCTGTCCGTCCGGGCCGAGCAGCAGGGTCCGGCTCGCGCCTGGCACGAGCGACGCATACCGGGCGCGCCAGAAGCGCGGCCCGAACGGCTCGATGAGGCGATACGTCGGCTCGACCCGCCACGCGCCGCTGCGGTCGACCAGGCCCCACACATCGCCACGCTGCGCCGGCGCGAGCCCGCCACGATAGGGCAGCATCGCGTCGAAGCGGCCTTCGAACAGCACGGTGCCGGTGGCCAGTTCCAGCAGCTGCGGCCGCCGCCGGTCGTCCTCAATGGCGTACAGGCCATCGGCATCCGGCACGCCGTTTCCGAAGCGCGGCACCACGCGGCGACCACCGCTGGCATCGATCAGCAGCAGGCGGCCGTCGGCATCCCTGGCGCGCGCCCATCCAGCACGGAAACCGCCGAGTTCGACCAGATCCGGCTGCACCAGCCAGCGGCCTTCGCCGTCGATCGCGCCGTGGCGATGGGCCGTCGTGCGCACGATCAGCGGCCCGTCGCCATCGAAGCGGTCGTTGCCGGAAAAATCCGCCCAGGCCGGATCGAACAGCAACCGGCCCGACGCGGTGAGGATGCCGATGCCGTGATGGCGGTTGTCGCGGTAGCTGCGGATGGTGGCCAGCGGCCCCGGCGCGGCCTGATCGGCCGGCGCCTTCCAGAAGGTCATGATCGACCAGCCATCGCCGCCGTCGTCGGGACGCGGTGGCAGCAGCGCGCGTCCATCGAGCGCGAACAGCTGGGTGGCGAGCTGGCCGTCCACTTCCTCCAGCTCGACCTCCAGCACCCGAGGCCGCACCGTGATCGCGCGCGGCGGCGCAGGCAACAGGTGCCGCACCACGCGGCCATCGCCGGCACGCAGCACCAGCCCGCGCTCGCCCTGGCGATGCACGAACCAGTCGCCGAACGGCGCGTCCAGCGCACCGGCGACGTCGGCATCCAGCACCCGTGCGTGGTCGTCGATCAGCATCGCCGGGGTGCCGTGCCCGTCGGAGGCCAGCCACAGCCCGGGGGCGGCAGCGACCAGCTGCGCATGGTCCGCGCTGCCCTGGCGACGCCCGTCGCGATCGATCAGCACCATCCGGCCGGAGGCCAGGGTCGCCGCGGCGCGGTCGCCAGCGAACGGCGGAATGCGCTGCAGCCCGGGCTCGGCCACCCAGCGCAATTCGCTGTCCAGCACGCCCATGCCGCCGCCAGGCACCTGCGCGACGAAGCGCCCGATCTGCGGTTCCCAGGCGCGCACCTGGATGTCGGTGGGCGGCGCGAGCTGGCGGCCGTCCAGATGCACCAGCACCGGCGGGCGCTTGAACACGGCCCGGGCCACGCCGGCCGGGAACGGATCGACACCGTAGCCGGGTTCGATCTCCACATCGGGCGGCATCCGCCGCAGCACCGTGCCCTGCCGGTCGATCAGCGCCTGCACGTAGCCGGCCAAGCGCACGACCGCGGTCCCGCCGGCACTGAAATGATCGGCACTATCGAACTGCGGCGCGATGACCCATGCACCGGTGCGATCGATGAAGCCGGTCTTCCCTGTCCCGGGGTCGCTTGCCGCGGCCAGTCCCTGCGAAAAGGGGCGCAGCCAGCTGAAACGTGGCGGCACCACCATGCGTCCGTCGGCGTCGATCGCGCCTTCCAGGCCGTCGAGCTTGATCGTCGCCAGGCCCTCGCTCAGGCGGCCGATGCAGCGCCCGTGCTGGCCGGCCAGCTCGGTGTAGTACGTCATGCCGTACTCGCGCACGCTGCACGCGTCGTCGGACGCCCATGCACCGCCTGCAGCCAGAAACAGTCCCGAGACCACCACACGCTTGAACAACGACATCCTGTCCCTTGTCACTGGATCCGGCGCC
The DNA here is from genome assembly GCF_014851915.1 of Xanthomonas sp. XNM01. GTDB lineage: Bacteria > Pseudomonadota > Gammaproteobacteria > Xanthomonadales > Xanthomonadaceae > Pseudoxanthomonas. The sequence continues at coordinate 249,010 of NZ_JACVAP010000004.1, read as the reverse complement.
GCCGTCGACCGGCGGCGCCGGAAGTCAGGCGTGCAGGGCGGCGGCGTGATGCGCGATGTGATCGCCGATGAAGCTGGCGATGAAGTAGTAGCTGTGATCGTACCCCGGGCGCAGGTGAAGGGTCAGCGGGTGACCGGCCTGCGCGGCGGCGGCCTGCAGCAGCTGCGGACGCAGCTGGCCGTCGAGGAACTCGTCGCCACCGCCCTGATCGACCAGCAGGTGCAGCTGCTCGGCGGCACCGGCCGCGACCAGCGCGGTGGCGTCGTACTGCGCCCACGCAGTGCGGTCCTCGCCCAGGTACGCAGTGAACGCCTTCTCGCCCCACGGCACCTGGCTGGGCGCGACGATCGGCGAGAACGCCGACACGCTGCGGTAGCGGCCCGGGTTGCGCAGCGCGATCACCAGCGCACCGTGGCCGCCCATCGAGTGCCCGCTGATCGCACGCGCATCGGTGGCCGGGAACTGCGCCTCGATCAGCGCCGGCAGCTCGTCGACGATGTAGTCGTACATGCGGTAATGCGCCGCCCACGGCTGCTGCGTGGCGTTGACGTAGAAGCCCGCGCCCTTGCCCAGGTCGTAGCCCTCGGCATCGGCGACGTCATCGCCGCGCGGACTGGTGTCGGGCGCGACGACGATCACGCCGTGCTCGGCCGCGTAGCGCTGCGCACCGGCCTTGGTGATGAAGTTCTGCTCGGTGCAGGTCAGGCCCGACAGCCAGTACAGCACCGGCAGCTTCCGGGTTTGCGCCTGCGGCGGCAGGTAGACCGCGACGGTCATGTCGCAGCCCAGCACCTGCGAGCGGTGCCGGTACACGTCCTGCCAGCCGCCGCTGCAGGCCCGGTGTTCGATCCGTTCAAACGTCATCTCGGTCGTCTCCTTCGGGTCAGGCCGGCAGGCGGATGTCGCAGGTCTTCAACGCATCGAGGTCGCCATTGACCTCGATGCGCCCGGCCTGCGCCAGCGCGCGGATGCGCAGTGCATAGAACGCCTCGGGCAGCTCCTCGTGCTCGTCCGGCGCGGCGATCATCACCCCGGCGGTGATGAAGCCGGCCTTCTTCCAGTCGCGGCCCAGCGCGGACAGGATCGCCTGGTCGATCTGCTCCAGGTCGCTGTCCTGCAGGCGGGCGATCGCGTCCTGCGCGTCCTGTTCCAGTTCCATCCCCTGCAGGGCGGCCTGCAGTGCTGCGGTGTTCGGCATCGAGCTCATCTCAGTAATGCACCACCGAGCGGATCGACTTGCCTTCGTGCATCAGGTCGAAGGCTTCGTTGATGTCGTCCAGCGGCATCGTGTGGGTCACGAACGGAGCCAGCTCGATCTCGCCCTTCATCGCATCCTCGACCATGCCCGGCAGCTGCGAGCGGCCCTTGACGCCACCGAACGCGGTACCCAGCCACTTGCGGCCGGTGACCAGCTGGAACGGACGCGTGCTGATTTCCTGGCCGGCGCCGGCGACGCCGATGATCACGCTCTGGCCCCAGCCGCGGTGCGCGCATTCCAGCGCCGCGCGCATCACCTGGGTATTGCCGATGCACTCGAACGAATGGTCCACGCCCCAGCCGGTCATCTCGACGATCACCTGCTGGATCGGCGTGTCGAAGTCCTTCGGGTTGATGCAGTCGGTGGCGCCGAATTCCTTCGCCAGTTCGAACTTGGACGGGTTGGTGTCGACGGCGATGATGCGGCCGGCCCTGGCCTGGCGCGCGCCCTGGATCACCGCCAGGCCGATGCCGCCGAGGCCGAACACCGCGACGCTGTCGCCTTCCTGCACCTTGGCGGTGTTGTGCACGGCACCGATGCCGGTGGTGACGCCGCAGCCGAGCAGGCAGACATGCTCCGGGTTCGCGTCCGGGTTGATCTTCGCCAGCGAGACTTCGGCGACGACGGTGTATTCGCTGAAGGTCGAGCAGCCCATGTAGTGGTAGATCGGCTGGCCCTCGTACGAGAAGCGGGTGGTGCCGTCCGGCATCACGCCCTTGCCCTGGGTGGCGCGCACGGACACGCACAGGTTGGTCTTGCCGCTCTTGCAGAACAGGCACTCGCCGCACTCGGCGGTGTACAGCGGGATCACGTGGTCGCCCGGCTTCACCGAGGTCACGCCCTCGCCCACTTCGACCACGATGCCGGCACCCTCATGGCCGAGCACGGCCGGGAACAGGCCTTCCGGGTCGTCGCCGGACAGGGTGAACGCGTCGGTGTGGCAGACGCCGGTGTGGGTGATCTTCACCAGCACCTCGCCCTTCTGCGGCGGGGCGACGTCGATCTCGACGATCTTCAGCGGTTCGCCAGCGGCGAAGGCGACGGCGGCACGGGATTTCATGGCGGACTCTCCAGGAGCAGACAGGGAAACAGGGTAGGCACGCGCATGTTGCGCGTGCGTTGATGGCCCGCTCAGGCGCGGGCCCGGATCATTTCAGGTAGGAACGGATCAGCGCGCCCATCTCGCGCACGCGTTCGGCGCGCTGTGCGTCCGAAGCGGCCGGCTGTCCGAACTCCTCGCGCAGATGCGCCTCCATCACCTCGGACATCAGGCCGTTGACCGCACCGCGGATCGCCGCGATCTGCTGCAGCACCGGCCCGCATTCGGCACCGGCCTCCAGCGCGCGGTCGAGCGCGTCGCACTGGCCGCGGATGCGGCGCACGCGGGCAAGCACTTTCTTTTTCTCGTGCGGACTGTGTGGCATGGTCCCGGCCGGAGAGGATGGAATACTGGGGTATAGTATCTGGCGAATCCCTTGGACGCCAGCCGCACGACCGTGAGACGTGTGCTGCGACGGCCATCACGGTCGATCCGCTGGCGCCGGCACCGCGCTGGACACGGGCGCGAGCGGCGGTGAACAATCCGCGCTCCACCGACTCCACGGAAGGTTTCATGACCCACCTGCTGTCCACCCGCTCCACGCTCGCACCGCTGTTGCTGGCCATCGCGCTGACCGGCCTTGCCGGCTGCAAGCCCGCTACCACGGAGACCGCGGCCACCGGCACCGCGCCGGCCGCTGCCGCCGCTGCAACCAGCCTGGATCCGCAGCTGGCCAACCCGCAGGTCGGCGATCTGTGGGCCGCCGAGCTCACCCATTTCTCGGGCGGCGAATTCGGCGAAGGGCGCCAGACCCGCGAAGACGCCTTCGGCCTGATGAAGGTCGTCGAGGTGCAGCCCGACCAGATCGTGCTGATCACCGAAGAAGGCGCGTGGCCGAAGAAGCAGGGGGCGATCAACGACCTGCGTGGCGACCTGGCCGAGGTCAGCTGGGACGAGGAAGAGAAGATCACGCTCAAGAACACCGAACTGGCCGGCCTGGTCGCCGATGGGCGGATCCTGGAAACCCGCCGGCTGGCGCAGTAATCCAGGCGCCACTGCCGGCATCCGGATGCCGGCGCTGCGAACGCCGGGCGCTGCCCGGCGTTCGCGTTCCTGGCGGCAGCGACGATGCACCGCATCCCCGACCGCCGCGTGCTGCACGCCGCAGGCAGGCGCGCCGGTGCGTGCACTCAGGCCGCCCGTGCGGAGCGCCGGATCTGCTGGATCAGTGACGACATGCTGAAGGGCTTCTGGCAGATCGGTGCGCCCGCATACGCGGGATGCAGGCACTGTTCGTCGTAGCCGGTAATCATGATGAACGGGATCGCACGGATCCGCAGCGCATCGGCCACGCTGTGCGACATCTCGCCGCCGAGGTTCACGTCCAGCAGCACGACATCGGGGCCCGCGCCCTCCTCCAGCAGCGCCAGCGCGTCGGAACAGGTGCCGACCATGCCGTCGATGAGCGCGCCTTCTGCGCCGAGCGTGCTGACCACGCTGCTCGCGACCAGGTAGTTGTCTTCCACCACCAGGACATGGATGCCCTGCAGTACTGCGTCGCTCATGTGTCCGCCCCGGCTGTGCCCAGCCTGCGTTGTGGAATGGCGATGGTGCAGACCACGCCATCGGGCTCGAACGCGAGCTCGGTGCGCGCCTGCAGCGTGTGCGACAGCGCCCGTTCGATGAGTTCGCGGCCGAAGCCGCTGCGCTCGGGTGGCGCCGCGATACGGACGCCATGCTCCCGCCAGACCAGAGTGGTCGCGCCCTCGTCGGGCCCGCCCTCCTGCGCCCAGGTGATGTCGACCCGGCCGCCCGGCACGCTCAATGCGCCGTACTTGGCGGCATTGGTCGCCAGCTCGTGCAGGGCCAGCGCGAAGGTCTGCGCGGTATCGAACGGCAGCGCGATGTCCGGCCCCTGTATGCGTGCGCGCTCGGTACCGCCGACCGACTCGAGCTCCTGCCGCAGCACGTCGCCCAGCTTCAGCGCTTCCTGGCTCGCGCGCCCCACCAGGCTCTGGGTGCGGCCGATCGCCTCGAGGCGGCCGAAGAAGCCATCGAGCGCATCGCTGGCGGGCAGCGTCTTGCGGGCGATCGCCTGCACCAGGCCCAGCAGGTTGCGGGTGCGGTGCTGCAGCTCGGCCAGCAGCACCTGCTGCCGTTCCTCGGCCTTGACCAGGGTGGTCACGTCCAGGAAGGTCACCACCACGCCTTCGCGGCGACGCGATCCGTCGACATAGGGCGCGATGCGGACCAGGTAATGCGACGCCGGGTCGCCGCCGCGTGTGCGGCGTTCGATGACCTGGCCGTCCTGCAGGACCGCGTTGAGGTCGCCTGGCAGATTCTCCAGCGCGACCCGGCTGGACAGGTCGGTCACCGGCCGGCCCATGTCGCCGGCGCGGATGTTGAGCACATTGGACACCGCCGGCGTGAAGGAGCGGATCACCAGGTCCTGGTCGAGGAACACGGTGGCCACGTCGGTGGCCTCGAACAGGTTGACCAGGTCGGCGTTGGCGCGGTCCAGCGCATCGACCTTGCCGTTGAGTTCGCTGTTGACGGTGTGCAGTTCCTCGTTGACCGACTGCAGCTCCTCCTTGGACGCCTCCAGCTCCTCGTTGGTGGACTGCAGCTCCTCGTTGACCGAGACCAGTTCCTCGTTGGAGGACTTCAGTTCCTCCAGCGCGGTCTCGTACTCCTCGATCAGCGACTGCAGCCGCTCACGGGTATCGCGCAGCTCGCGCTCGGTCTGCAGCGAGGCGCCGTTCTGGTTGGCCTGCAGCCGCCCGAGCGCCTCCTCGCGGCTCAGCATCGGCCCGTGGTCGTTGAACACGATCATGTACAGCGGCTCGCTGCCGGCGTCGCTGGTGAACGGATCCATGGACAGGCTGAGCATCTGCACGCGACCGCCATCCAGTTCCACCGCGACGCTCTCGCGATGCACGGCGCGGCCGGTCTCCAGCGCCTCGCGCAGCATGTTGCGCAGGTCCAGGCGCAGGTCGCGCCGGGCCAGGGTCAGCAGCTGCCGGGTCGGCGATCCGGCCGGCATCTCCAGGTACTTGCCGGTGCGCGCGGAAAAATAGACGACGTCGCCGTCGCTGTTGACGACCACGTGCGCCGGCGCGAAACGCTCCAGCACGTGCGCGTCGACCGCGTTGCGGAACTCGGCGACGCTGGTCTGCGACGTCCTCGGCCCGAACTCGGCCGCACGCGCGCCGCGCGACAGCGCGGTGGACGGAAACTGCAGGCTGGGCGTGCGCACCGAGCGGCGGCGGAAGATGCGGTGGTGCTTGTCGACCGGCGAGAACAGCTCCTCGAACTGGGTCACGTTCTCGGCCGAGCCCAGGAACAGGAAGCCGTCCGGCTTGAGCGCGTAGTGGAAGGTCGGCATGACCCGGGCCTGCACGTCCGGACCGAAGTAGATCAGCAGGTTGCGGCAGGAAACCAGGTCGATCCGCGAGAACGGTGGATCGCGGATCACGCTGTGCGGACTGAAGATGCACAGGTCGCGGATCTCCTTGGCGACCAGCCGGCTGGGGCCGTCGCCGAATAAGAAGCGCTCCCGGCGCTCCGGGGTGACGCTGTCCAGCAGCGCCAGCGGATAGCGGCCGGTACGCGCTACCGCCAGCGCGCGGTCGTCGATGTCGGTGGCGAAGATCTGCACGCGCGGCACCACCGGCATGCCGTCCAGGCATTCGCGGACCAGCATGGCGATCGAATACACCTCTTCGCCGGTGGCGCAGCCCGGCACCCAGATGCGGACGGTCTCCTCGCGGCCGCGGTCGCGCAGCAGCGACGGAATGACCTGGCGGGCGAGGACCTCGAAGGCCTCCGGGTCGCGGAAGAAGCTGGTGACGTTGATCAGCAGGTCGCGGAACAGCAGCCCCACCTCCTCGGGATCGCTGCCGAGCAGCTGCAGGTAGCCGTCCACCTGCTCGATCTGGCGGATCTGCATGCGGCGCTGCACGCGGCGGACGAAGGTGAGCTTCTTGTAACCGCTGAAATCGTGCCCGACCTGGCTGCGCAGGATCGTGTAGATCTCCGGCAGCACGTCGGTCAACGCACTCTCGTCGCGGCTCGGGCCAGCATGCTGCTGGCGCACATCGTGCGCACCGCGCAGGATCTCCATGAGCTTGGCGCCCATGTCGTGCGCCGGCAGCGCGATGTCGACGAAGCCGGCGGTGATGGCCGCATTGGGCATGTCGGGGTGGCGCGGCCCGAAGGCGTCGTCGATCTGCGCAAGCGTCAACCCACCGGCTTCCTTGATCGCCTTCAACCCCAGGGTGCCGTCGGCGTCGCCGCCGGACAGGATCACCCCGGCGGCCTGTTCGCCGCATTCGCGCGCCAGCTCGCTGAAGAACACGTCCACCGGCTTGCGCTCCTGGTGCGCCGGGGTCTGCCGGTGCACCAGGCGACCGCCTTCCAGCCCCAGCACCACGCCGGGCGGGATGACGTAGACGGTGTCCGCCCGGAGCCGCAGGCCGTCGGTCGCCGCCTCCACGCGCAGTCCGGTGAACCGCGCGAGGATGTCGGGCAGCGCGCTTTCGTGATGTGGGCTCAGGTGGGTGACCACGACGAATGCCATGCCCGGGCGTGCGGGCACACCGCCGAACACCCCCTCCAGGGCCTCGATGCCGCCGGCCGAAGCGCCGATGCCGACGACGGGAAACGCGAGGTCCTGATTCATTACGCCCGCTCATGCCTTGAAGACCGCGTCATGCTCAAGCGTGCCTATCGGGGTGTCAATCGGATGTATCGCGTGAGCGGAAAGATGCGGGAGGGTCCGGCCATGCGCATCGCACACCATTGCGCGCACCACGCCACGCTCACCCTGGATCGACGCACGCATCCGCGCCGCAGGCGACGTGCGGATCGCTGTCCGGGTGCGGGCAACGCAGCTCCGATGCCGGCACCCGCCACCAGCCCGAAGCCGATCGGCGCCTGCGTGTGTGCGCAGGCCTGTCAGTCGGCCGAAATGAGGCGCGGCGGCATACGCCGGCCTGCCAGCCGCGGCCCGGCATGCAGCACCGGCACACGGCCGGGCGCGGTGCATGGATCCCGTCGGGATCGAATCAGTACGCGAACTCGCGGAACACGCGGTCGATGTCGCCGTTCCATGCGCCATGGAACAGGGCCAGCTTGCGCTCGGCCGGGGTCTCGTTGGCCTCGGCGAACTCGATCAGCGGTTCGAGGAAGCGCGATTCGTCGCTGCCCTCGTTGTTCAGGCGCGCGCGCCGGCGCAGGCCGGCCACCGAGATCTTCAGCGCCTCGATCGCCAGATCGCGCACCGTGCCGCCGCGGAACGGCAGCTTCAGCGCGTGCTTGGGCACGCCATCGCGCAGCGCATTGCGCTCTTCGATGCTGAAGTCCCTGACCAGGTCCCAGGCCGCATCCAGCGCGGCATCGTCGTACAGCAGGCCGACCCAGAACGCCGGCAGCGCGCACAGCCGGTTCCACGGGCCGCCATCGGCGCCACGCATCTCCAGGTACTTCTTCAGGCGCACTTCCGGGAACGCGGTGGTGGTGTGGTCCGACCAGTCGCGCAGCGTCGGCAGCTGGCCGGGCAGCACCGGCAGTTTCCCCTTCAGGAAATCGCGGAAGCTCTGGCCGCTGGCGTCGTGGTAGATGCCGTCGCGGTAGGAGAAGTACATCGGCACGTCGAGCAGGTAGTCGATGTAGCGCTCGTAGCCGAAGCCGTCCTCGAACACGAAGTCGAGCATGCCGGTGCGGTCGGCATCGGTGTCGGTCCAGATGTGCGAGCGGTAGCTGAGGTAGCCGTTCGGCCTGCCTTCGGTGAACGGCGAATCGGCGAACAGTGCGGTCGCGATCGGCTGCAGCGCCAGCGACACGCGGAACTTCTTCACCATGTCCGCTTCGGTGGCGTAGTCCAGGTTGACCTGCACCGTGCAGGTGCGGGTCATCATGTCCAGGCCGAGCTGGCCGACCTTGGGCATGTAGGACTTCATGATCTGGTAGCGGCCCTTGGGCATCCACGGCATCTCGTCGCGGCGCCACTTGGGCTGGAAGCCCATGCCCAGGAACCCCAGCTGCAGGGTGTCGGCAACGGTCTTCACCTCGCGCAGGTGGGTGCCCACCTCCACGCAGGTCTGGTGGATGGTCTCCAGCGCCGCGCCCGACAGCTCCAGCTGCCCGGCCGGTTCCAGCGTCACCGAGGCGCCGTCGCGCAGCAGGGCGATGGTGCGGCCGTTCTCCTGCACCGGCTCCCAGCCGAACTGGACCAGACCGGTCAGCAGCGCCTCGATGCCGCGCTCGCCATCGAACGCCGGCGGGCGCAGGTCGTCGAGGCGGAAGCCGAACTTCTCGTGCTCGGTGCCGATGCGCCAGTCCGCCGCCGGCTTCTCGCCGGCCGCGACGTAATCGAGCAGCTGGCTGCGCTGCGTGATCGGGGTATCGGCGACGTGGCTGGGACTCGACAAGGGTGGCGCTCGCACGGAGGGATGCGGCCGGCACGGGCCGGATGGGTGCGCACTATATCGTGCCGACCCCGCTGCCGACGTTGCCGGCGATGGGTCGCAGCATTCCGCTGCGCATGTGCCTGGGCGGCCGCCGGGGTGCAGAAACGCACCGCGATGAACGCCGCCGCCTTGGCGCCCATCCGCGTATCCGCCTGGCGGGCCTGACCGGATGGACCCATGCCGATGATTCGCCTGCGCCGCGGGCGCGGCGTCCGGTCGATCGCCATCGCGCCACCGCAGCTGGCGGTCGCGCTGCGGGGGCGCATGCAAATCGACAACGAGGCGCTGGCCGATGGGGAGATGTTCGCGATCCCCCGCACTGGCCTGGCCGGATCGCCGCGGTCGGCACACCGGCCCCGGACAGCGCCTGTCCCTGCGCCTGACCGTGCCGCCGTGCGAGTGAAGTGCTGAGCGCCGCGCGCATTGTGGAGCCAGCCCCTGCCCCACGACCCGGCCCTTGCCGCTGGCCGTGCCAGCGCCGCTGCCGAGCGCCCACTGGAAGCGCGACGACGCGGCCGGCGGTGCGATCGCCTGCGGCGCGGAGCGTCCGTTGCCGCGCAGGCGCTGGGTGCGGTGCAGCATCGCGCGTGGCGCCGCCGGGCCAGCCGGCTGCATGGGCTCCGCGGCACCCCACGGCCCGGGACGGCGACTGCCGGACCCGGGCATTGGCCGGTCAGGCCTCGGGCGGCGGCGCTTCCTGGGGCGCCGGCGGAGGCAGCAGGTCGAGCCAGCCGTTGACGATCATGCGCGCCTCGTCCACGCCGTGCTTGGACTCGCTGGAAAAGGTCTGCACGCCGACGGTGTCGGCACCGAACACCTTGGCCAGTTCCTTGCGCACCGCCTGCATCGACTGCGCCTGCTGGCCGCGGCCGAGCTTGTCGGCCTTGGTCAGCAGCGCGTGCGCCGGCAGGCCGCGGACCACCGCGTACTGCAGCATCAGGCGGTCGTATTCCTTCAGCGGATGGCGGATGTCCATGACCACCACCAGGCCGCGCAGCGCCTCGCGCTGGCGGAAGTAGCGGTCCAGGAAGCCCTGCCAGTGGGCCTTCAGGTCCAGCGGCACCTTGGCGTAGCCGTAGCCGGGCAGGTCGACGAGATAGCGCTCGGGTGCGACCTCGAAATAGACCAGCTGCTGGGTGCGGCCGGGGGTCTTGGACACGCGCGCCAGCGCGTTCTGGCGGGTCAGCGCATTGAGCGCGCTGGACTTGCCGGCGTTGGAACGGCCGGCGAAGGCGACTTCGTGGCCGCCATCGGCGGGCAGCTGGGCCGCGGTATGTGCCGAGCACAGGTACCGGGCTCTCTCGAGTGGATTGAACATGAGTATAGGATCGCATGCCCGGGCCGCGGGCACCGGCCGGACGTGCGATCCGGCCGCGGGCATGGCACTGTGCATGGGCGGCGCCGGGGGGAACGGGCGTCCGCCGGCGCGGCCGGAGATGGCTGTCGCGCGGGTCAAGCGGAGGGTGCACCGGTGGGCCGGAAGGCGGCGGGGGCATGGACGTTATGACACCCCCCGTTTCGTTGACCCACCCATGCCTGCATGCGGATAATCCAGCCGCTACGCGGCCGTTCAGCCCCAAGCGACCGTCCCGTTCAGATGTTCCCGGAGCTCAGCATGCGCCACGCTCGTGTTTTTGCCCTCGCAGGATTGGCTGCCGCGATCACCGCGGTCGCCGCCTATGCCCAGACCACGGTGGTCCCGGTCCCGGACAATGTCCCGGTCCAGGAAGCCCCGCTCGAAATCGACCTGAGCAAGACCCAGTGGGGCGATGCCGAGGCCGGTGCCGGCAAGGCCGCCGCCTGCGCCGCCTGCCATGGCGCGGACGGCAACCCGGCCGATCCGATGTATCCGCGCATCGCCGGCCAGAGCGAGCGCTACATCGCCCACCAGCTGGCCCTGTTCGCCAGCGGCGAGCGCCATACCGGCCTGGCCGCGGTGATGGCGCCGTTCGCGCAGTCGCTCAGCCCGCAGGACATGCGCGATGTCGGCGCCTACTTCGCCACCCAGAAGTCCGGTGCCGGCGTGGCCGACGATGCCGAGGTCACCGAAGGCCGTTATGCCGGCCTGAAGTTCTACGAGATCGGCCAGCAGCTGTACCGCGGCGGCGATCCGGAACGCGGCATCCCGGCCTGCCTGGCCTGCCACGGCCCGTCCGGCGCCGGCAATCCCGGCCCGTCGTATCCGCACGTGGGCGGCCAGATGGCCGAATACACCGCGCGCCGCCTGCAGGAGTATCAGGCCGGCGTCACCAGCGAGAAGAACCCGGCCCTGTTCAATGTCATGGCCCAGGTCACCAGCAAGCTGACCGAACAGGAGATCGGCGCGCTGGCCAGCTATCTGCAGGGTCTGCACGACCGTGCCGACGAAGCGCAGGCGCCGCCGAAGTCGTGAACTTCGCGGCGCTGACGCGGTCCTAGCAGCGTCGTCCCTCTCTCGCTAGTCTTGCGCCGGCCCCATGGCCGGCGTCATTTTTTCCGTTCCGCGCCGATCGCGCCCCGCTCCAGGACCCCCATCCGATGAAAGCCCTGCTGTCCGGCCTGCTGCTCGCCGCCCTGGCGCTGACGCCGTTCTCCTCCCGTGCGGCCGAGACCCCGGTCGTCGGCCGCGACTACGTCGAGATCGCCGACGGCAAGCCGTATGCGGCCGGCGCCGGCATCGAGGTCGCCGAGGTGTTCGGCTACACCTGCCCGCACTGCGCGCACTTCGAGCCGCAGCTGCGGGCATGGAAGGCCACGCTGCCCAAGGACGTCCGCTTCGTCGCCGTCCCGGCCGCGTTCGGCGGGGTCTGGAACACCTGGGCGCGGGCGTACTTCGCCGCCGACAACCTCGGCCTGAGCGCGCGCACCCACCAGGCGGTGTTCGACGCGATCCACGAACGCGGTGCGCTGCCGCGCAATCCCAGCCACCAGGAACTGGCCACGTTCTACGCCGGCCACGGCGTCAGCGCCGAAGCGTTCCAGGCCGCGCTGTCGGACCCGAAGGTCGACGGGCAGCTCGATGCCGCCGCCGCGTTCGCCCGCCGCTCGGGCATCGAGGGCACCCCGACCGTGATCGTCGCCGGCCGCTACCGCGTGCTCGGCCACGACTTCGACGACATGCTGCGGATCGCTGACTGGCTGATCGCGCGCGAGCGCGGCGCCAAGGCCCGCTGATCGCGCCGGCGTCGCCGACCCTGCGTTGACGGGCTGTGCCCGACCCTAGCTTCCCCAGGAGACCACCCATGAACATCCGCTCCCGCCTGAGCCTGTCCCTGCCGCTGCTGCTGGTGCTGGCCGCCTGCTCCAACTCCGAGGCCCCCGCCCCGGCCCCGGCGACCACCGAGGCCCCCGCCGCCGCCCAGGCGCCGGCCGCCGCGCCCGATGCCGCCGCCGGGACCACCGCGCCGGCCGCCGGCGAACCGGCCGCCACCGAGGCGGCTGCACCCGCCGAGGCCGCCGCACCGGCCCCGGCCCCGGCGCCGCCGAGCGGACCGGCCCCCGTCGCCGGCGTGGACTATGTCGAGATCGCCGGTGGCCAGCCGTTCCAGGCCACCGCCGGCAAGATCGAGGTCGCCGAGGTGTTCGGCTACACCTGCGGCCACTGCGCCCAGTTCGAGCCGGTGTTCAAGGCGTGGAAGGCGCGCCAGCCGGCCGACGTGCAGGTCACCCTGGTGCCGGCCGCGTTCGGCGGGTTCTGGCTGCCGTACGCCCGCGCGTTCTACGCCGCCGAGGCGCTGGGCGTGCAGGAGAAGACCCACGACGCGGTGTTCGCCGCGATCCACCTGCAGCGCACCCTGCCGGTCGGCAACAACGTCGGCGCCGCCGACATCGCGCCGTTCTATGCCAAGCAGGGCGTGGACGCCAAGCAGTTCACCGATGCGTTCAACAGCTTCGGCGTGGACGCCAAGCTCAACCGCGCGCGCCAGTTCGCGGTGAAGACCAAGATCGAGGGCACCCCGTCGCTGGTGGTCGCCGGCAAGTACACGATCTCGGTCGACCAGCAGGGCTTCGAGAAGATGCTGCGCACCGCCGACTGGCTGGTCGCACAGGAGCGTGCCGGCGCGCGCTGAGCGCGTCGCCGCCCCGCACATGGGCACCCCCGCGCCCGTGGAATCCGCCCTGACGCCGCCCGCCACCGATGTGGCGGGCGCGCGCACCCTGCGCGTGCTGAGCGCCAACATCCAGGCCGGCTCCAGCACCCGCCGCTACAGCGACTACGTGACCCGCAGCTGGTCGCATGCGCTGCCGGTGGGCAGCAAGCGCACCAGCCTGGACACCATCGCCCAGCTCGCCAGCCAGCACGACATCGTCGGCCTGCAGGAAAGCGACCCGGGCAGCCTGCGCTCGGGCTTCACCAACCAGACCCATTACCTGGCCCAGCGCGCGGGCTTCCATTACTGGACCCACCAGCCCAACCGCAGCGTCGGCGGCGTGGCCTCCAGCGCCAACGGCCTGCTGAGCCGGTTGGAGCCGGTGCGCACCCAGGACCATGCCCTGCCCGGCCGGATCAAGGGCCGCGGCGTGCTGCTGGCGCACTTCGGCGACGATGCGGTCGGCCTGACCGTGGCGGTGGCACACCTGTCGCTGGGCGCGAAATCGCGGCATGCGCAGCTGTCGTTCATCGCCGAGATCCTCAAGGACCATCCGAACGCGGTGCTCATGGGCGACTTCAACTGCCTGGCCGACCAGCCGGAGATGGAGGTCCTGTACCGCAACACCGGGCTGCGTCCGCCGGACTGCGTGGTCCCGACCTTCCCGAGCTGGCGCCCGCAGCGGGCGATCGACCACATCCTGATCAGCGGCGAGCTCACGTGCTCCGGCGCCCGCGCGCTGCCGGCGGCGTATTCGGACCACCTGGCGCTGGCGATGGACATCGAAGTGCCGGAGCGCGCACTGCGCACCTGAGCCGGCCGCGGCGCGCCCGCCGGGCTGCCGCGGTCGACACGTTGCCAGACCGGGTCGCCCTGCATCGTCGCCGATGCAGGCGTCGCCGCGGTTCCTGCCCCTCCGGGCGGACATCCCCACCAGCGGCACATGCCGCGCGCGATCCCCGCCTGCCGTGGCGCGCAGCGCCGCAGGGGTCGCCGGCTTGCACACGATCCAGGCGCGGTGCGTGGTCGCGGTCGACGGCCAGGCACATCGACGTCGCAGCCAGCCGCCCCGACGTGCGCCGCCCGGTTTCCAGCCGCCAAAACGAAGCGCGGCCCCGAAGGGCCGCGCGGCAACACCGTGACGGGCAGCGGACCTCAGTCCGACTCCCACCACATCCAGAACGCATCCCACAGGCGCTTGAAGAAGTTGCCTTCCTCGACCGCCGACACCGCCACCAGCGGCGCCTGCGCGACGACCTCGCCATCCAGGGTCAGCTTGACCGTGCCGATGGCCTGGCCGGCGGCGATCGGGGCGACCAGGTTCTTCGGCACGTCCATGGTCGGCTTCAGTTCGGCATAGCGGCCGCGCGGCACGCTGACCAGCAGCGGCTCGGCCACGCCCAGCTGCACCTCGCCGGCCTTGCCCTTCCAGACCTTCTGCTGGGCCACGACCTTGCCCGGCTCGTACAGCTTGTGGGTCTCGTAGAAGCGGAAGCCCCAGTTCAGCAGGGCCAGGCTGTCGTCGGCGCGCTGGCGCTCGGACGTCGAGCCCATCACCACCGCGATCAGGCGCTGGTCGCCACGCTGGGCCGAGCTCATCAGGCAATAGCCGGCGCCCGAATGGTGGCCGGTCTTGATCCCGTCCACGCTCTGGTCGCGCCACAGCAGCAGGTTGCGGTTCGGCTGGGTGATGCCGTTGACCGTGAACTCGCGGATCTTGTTGTAGCCGTATTCCTTGGGATGGTCGCGGACGAAGGCGCGGCCCAGGCGGGCCAGGTCGTGCGCGGTGCTGTAGTGCTCCGGCGCCGACAGGCCATGGGCGTTGACGAAGTGGCTGCCGGTCATGCCGATCCGCGCCGCATAGCTGTTCATCAGGTCGGCGAAGGCCTCCTGGGTGCCGGCGACGTGCTCGGCCAGGGCGATCGCGGCATCGTTGCCGGACTGCACCGCCATGCCCACTTCCATGTCGCGCAGCGGGGCGCGCTGGTTGACCGGGAAGCCGCTGTAGCTGCCGTCGGTGCGGGCGCCGCCCTCGCGCCAGGCGCGCTCGCTCATCAGCACCTGGTCGTCTTCCTTGACCTTGCCGTTGGCGATCTCGGCGGCGATCACGTACGAGGTCATCACCTTGGTGATGCTCGCCGGCTCGACCCGGGCGTCGATGTTCTCGCCGGCCAGGACCTGGCCGGTGGCGTAGTCCATCACCAGCCAGGCGGTGGCCGCCGCCGGCTTCGGCGCGGGCGGCACCGGGACCGCGGCGGGAGCGCCTGCGGCGGCGGGCGGCTGGGCCTGCGGCTGCGGGGTGGGCGCCTGGGCGGACACCAGGCCGAAGGCGAAGGTGGCCAGGGCGGCGACGGCGAAACGGGACTTCATGCGACTGCGGACTCCTGCAGGTGCCGGTGGAACGGAAGGAAGCGGGAAAACACGGGAAAACGGCAGCGATTGTATCGACAGCGCGGCGGCATCACTCACGCACCAGCTGCGGGGTCCCGAATCCGAGACCGGCGATGCGGCCGGCAAGTTCCGCGGCATCGACGCCGGCGGACGCCACGCGCAGCCGCCACAGCGGGCGGCCGCCGGAGGTCGCGTCGTCCAGCCGGGCCCCGGCGATGCCGGCGGCCAGCAGCCGCTGCAGCGCGCGCTGCGCGTTGTCCTGGCTGGAGAAACTGGCGACCTGCAGCAGCGCGCCGGGCGCCGCGGCCGGCAGCGCCTGCACCAGCTGGTCCATCGCGGTGGCCGGCGTCGCCGGTGCGGTGCTGGCCGCGGCCGGGGCGGCCCGCGTCGGGGCGGCCGCCACCGGCGCGCTGCCGCGGCGGCGGGGGCCGGCGACCGGCGCATCGGCATCGCCGGGCTGCAGCGCGCGCACCTCGACCCGGCCGGTGCCGCGCTGGACGATGCCCAGCCGCACCGCGGCCGCGTAGCTCAGGTCGACCACACGACCCTCGTGGAACGGGCCGCGGTCGTTGACCCGCACCACCACCGACTCGCCGTTGTCCAGGTTGGTCACCCGGGCGAAGCTGGGCAGCGGCAGGGTCTTGTGCGCGGCGGTGAAGGCGTACATGTCGTACACCTCCTGGTTGGAGGTGCGCCGGCCATGGAACTTGGCGCCGTAGTACGAGGCGGTGCCCTGCTCGACGTAGCCATGCGGGCGCTCGAGCACGCGGTACTGCTTGCCCAGCACGGTGTAGGGCGAGCGGTTGCCGACCGGCGAGCGCGGCTCGTCGACGACCAGCGGCTCGGGGATGCAGGCCACGTTGGGCACGTACTCGGGCGTGGTGTCGCGCACGCCGGGCTTGTACAGGCCGCCGGCGACGTAATCGCCACGCGTGGACGGGTCCTCCTGCGCGGCCGCGTACGGCGAGCCTTCGGGGCAGCCGGCAGGCGGCTTGCCATGCGCGTTCTTGCCGCCGGCGACCTGCTTGCCGGCACCGCCGTGCATGGACGGGCCCTGCTTCTTCGGCGCGCTGCCGCAGGCGCTCAGCGCCAGCACCGCCACGACGCCCAGCCACGGCAGCAGGCGCCGCCTCATGCCGGCGGCAGGTCCTTGCCGGCGATCGCCTCGGACAGCTGGAACACCGCCATCGCGTACATCTTGGAGATGTTGTAGCGGGTGATCGCGTAGTAGTTCTGGAACCCCAGCCAGTACTGCGGGCCGGCCGCGCCGACCAGCGACACCGGCGTGGCGGTCAGCCCGTCCGGCACCGGCTGCTGGGCGGTGTAACCACGCGCGGCCAGGTCGGCGAGGCTGTGGGTGGGCGCCCATTCGGTCGGGTCGAACGGCTCGCGGCCGGCGGCCAGCGTGGCCGGCACGGCGATCGGGCCGCCGGGAACCCAGCCGCCCTTCTTCACGAAATAGTTGGCGACCGAGGCGAATACGTCGTCGAGGCTGCCGAACAGGTCGCGGCGGCCGTCGCCGTCGCCGTCCACCGCGAAGTCGCGGTAGCTGGACGGCATGAACTGGCCCATGCCCATCGCGCCGGCATAGCTGCCCTTGAGCGCGGTGATGTCCAGCTGCTCCTCGCGGCCCAGCGCGAACAACTGCGCCAGTTCATCGCGGAAGAACAGCTCGCGCCGGACCTCGCGCTCGAGCCTGGCCGGGTCGCCGCTGCGCGGATAGCGGAACGCCAGCGTGTACAGCGCATCGAGCACCGAATGCCGCCCGGTGTTGCCGCCGTAGCTGGTCTCCACGCCGATGATCGCCACGATCACCTCGGCCGGCACGCCGGTCTGTGCCTGCACCCGCTCCAGGCTGGCGCGGTGCTGGGCCAGGAAGGCGCGGCCGCCGTCGATGCGGGCCTGGCTGATGAACATCGGCCGGTACTCGTGCCACGGCTTGACCCGCTCGGCCGGGCGCGACATCAGCGCGACCACCGAATCCAGGAACTGCGCCTTGCCCAGCGTCGCCTCGATCTCGGCGGCGGGAATGCCGTAGCGGGCCGCGGTATCACGCACGAAGTTGGCGCGCGCGGTCTCGAACGGCACCGGCGTCAGGTCGACCGGCGGCGCGGTCGCCGGAGCGGCCTCGGGCACCGCTTCGGCAGGCACGCTGCTGGCGGTGGCGACGACCGCGGTGGCCGGCGGCGTCGGACTGGACGCGCCCCCGTCGGACGGCGTGGCGCAGGCCGCGAGGGTGGTGGCGATCAGGCTGAAAAGCGCAGGTTTCATCATGCGCGCAGAGGCTAGCATGTTGCCCCCGATGCGGGGACCCATGCCCGGCGCGGATCGTTCAGCGATCACGCACCGGACATGCGCTCAGGACACGTGCACCGGACGATAGCTGCGTACCGCCATCACCAGGCCGATGCCGGCCAGCAGCGACACCGCCGAGGTGCCGCCGTAACTCAGCAGCGGCATCGGCACCCCGACCACCGGCAGCAGGCCGGAGATCATGCCGCCGTTGACCAGCACGTAGACGAAGAACGCCAGCCCCAGCGAGCCGGCCAGCAGACGTGAATAGGTGTCGCGCGCCTCGACCGCGATCCACAGGCAGCGGCCGATGACGAACAGGTACAGCGCCAGCACCGTGGCCACGCCGACCCAGCCGAACTCCTCGCTGAGCACGGCGAACACGAAGTCGGTGGTCTGCTCGGGAATGAAGTTCAGATGCGACTGGCTGCCCTCGCCCCAGCCCTTGCCGGTGAGGCCGCCGGATCCGATCGCGATCTTGGACTGGATGATGTTCCAGCCGGTACCGAGCGGGTCGCGCTCGGGTTCGAGGAAGGTCAGGATGCGGTCCTTCTGGTAGGGCCGCAGGAACCACAGCCAGGCCGCCGGCGCCGCCGCGGCCACGCCGCCGACCGCCACGCCCACCCACCACCACGGCAGGCCGGCCAGCAGCAGCGCGAACACGCCGCTGGCGCCGATCAGTACGGCCGTGCCGAAGTCGGGCTGGAGCATGATCAACGCGGTCGGCACCGCGATCAGCACGGCGGCGGTGAGCACGGTGCCGAAACGCGGCGGCAGCGGCCGCACATGCAGGTACCAGGCGATCATCATGGGCAGCGCGATCTTCAACAGCTCCGAAGGCTGCAGGAAGAACACGCCCAGGTTCAGCCAGTGCCGGCCGTGCTTGCCGGTACCGATCAGCAGCACCGCGATCAGCGGCAGCAGCGACAGTGCATAGATGGCCGGCGACCAGGCGCGCAGGCGCATCACCGGCAGACGCGACAGCGCCCACATCGCGACCAGGCCGACCGCGAAACGCGCGCCCTGCGCCTTGATCAGGGCCGGCCCGCCGCTGGCGCCACCGGCGCTGTACAGCACCGACAGGCCGATGCCCATCAGCGCGCCCAAGGCCAGGCACAGCGGCCAGTCGAGCGTGCGCGTGGCGCGCCCGCCGATGTCGACCAGCCAGCGCAGGAAGTCGTTCATCGCGCGCCTCCATCGTCGCCGGGCGGGACGGTCGGCGCGTCCGGCTCCACCGGTGTGGAAGCGGGCGCGGGAGACGGCGCCTGCCCCTCCATGACGGGTGCGGGCGCCCCGCTCGCGCCCGGAGCGGTGGCCGGCGTGCCCGGCGGCGGAATGCCGTGCAGCCGTGCCCAGTTGCCGAAGCCGTTCGGCGAGGGGTCGCGGTCGCTGGCCACGATCACGCCACGCGACGGCGGCGCCGGCACCACCTCGGGACCGGCCGCGGCCTCCGTGGTTCCAGCCGCCTCCAGTGCCGCGCTGCAGGCCGCGTCGCCGGCACTGCAGGCGACCGCCGGCGCGGCGGCGTCGATCGGCTCCAGCCCGGCCGGCAGCTTGCCCAGCAGCCAGGCGTCGAAGATCGCGCGTGCGATCGGCGCGGCGGTGCTGCCGCCGTAGCCGCCACCCTCGACCGCCACGGCCACCACGATCTGCGGATCGTCGGCCGGCGCATAGCCGACGAACAGCGCGCGGTGGCGCAGGTGCATCGGCAGGCTGCGTGGGTTGACCGCAGCCGTGCCGCGGCGGCTGACCACCTGCGCGGTGCCGGTCTTGCCGGCGATCTGGTACGGGATGCCGACGCCGATCGGGCGTGCGGTGCCGCCCGGGCCGTGCACGGTCATCACCATGCCCTCCTGCACCACCTTCACGTTGTCCGGGCGCTCGCTGATCAGGCTCGGCGCCGGCTGTTCCAGCGGCGTCCACGCCGCATCGAAACGGTCGCGGCGCGCATCGACCAGATGCGGCCGGTGCATCTGCCCGGCATCGGCGATCGCACCGGTGGCGCGCACCATCTGCAGCGGGGTGACCTTCCAGTCGCCCTGGCCGATCGAGATGTTGACCGTATCGCCCGGGTACCAGCGCTCGCGGCGGTTCTTCAGCTTCCAGGCCGGGCTGGGCAGGATGCCGCTGGTCTCGCCGGCCAGGTCGATGCCGCTGGGCTGGCCGAAGCCGTAGCGCAGCAGGTACTCCTCGACCCGGGCGATGCCCATGTCCAGCGCCAGCTGGTAGTAGTAGGTGTTGACCGAATCGGCGATCGATTTGCGCGCATCGGTCCAGCCATGGCCGCCGCGGTGCGAATCGCCCCAGCCGCGGCTGGTGCCGGGCAGGTAGAACATGCCGGTCGACAGGGTGCGGTCCTCGGGCCGGCGCACGCCGCTGTCCAGGCCGGCCAGCGCCAGCAGCGGCTTGAGCGTGGAGCCGGGCGCGACACCACCGAGCACGGCGCGGTTGAACTGCGGGCGCGAGGGGTTGTCCATCAGCGCGCGGTAATCGGCGTGCGAGATGCCGTTGACGAACAGGTTGGCGTCGTAGGACGGCAGGCTGACCATCGCCAGGATCTCGCCGGTACGCGGATCCATCGCCACCGCGGTGCCTTCCAGCTCGCCGAACGCGGCCACGATCGCGCGCTGCAGCTCGGCGTCCACCGACAGGCGCAGGTCGGCGCCGGACACCGCCGGCACCCGGCCGACCGTACGCAGCGCGCGGCCCTGGACGTTGGTCTCGATCTGCTCGTAGCCGACCTTGCCGCGCAGCAGGGTCTCGTAGGAGCGCTCGATGCCGGTCTTGCCGATGTGGCTGAGCGCCGCACCACCGTCGCCGAGCTGCTCCAGGTCCTTCTCGTCGATCCGGCCGACGTAGCCGATCACGTGCGCGAACAGGTCGCCGTAGGGGTAATGGCGGGTCAGGTAGGGCTCGAGCTCGACGCCCGGAAAGCGCCAGCGGTTGACCGCGAAGGCGGCCATCTCCTCGTCGCTCAGCCGCATCTTCAGCGTGATCGGCCGGAACCCGCGCGCGCCCTTGCGCTCGTTGCGGAAGTGCGTGACCTCGTCCTCGGACAGCGGGATCACCTGGCCGAGGTCGGCCAGCAGCCGGTCCAGGTCGCCGGCCTTGTCGGGGGTGACGTCCAGGCGGAATGCCGGCAGGTTCTCGGCCAGCAGCCGGCCCTGGCGGTCGTAGATCATGCCGCGCGCCGGCACCACCGGACGCGGCCGGATCCGGTTGGCTTCCGAGCGGGTGGCGTAGTCGGCGTGGTCGACCACCTGCAGCTTGAAGTACCAGATCGCCAGGCCGACCAGCGACACCGCCACGGCCAGAAAACCCAGCGCGGCGCGGCGCCGGAACTGGTCGGCCTCGGCGTGCGGGTTCTTCAGCGGACGGCGGCTGCTCATCGGTCGCGCCGGCCGAGCCGCAGCGCATCCAGCAGCAGGAACAGCGGCGGCCACAGCAGCACGCCCAGCAGCGGCGCCCACCAGTAGGTCCACGGCAGCACCGGCTGGCCCAGGACCAGATGGATCGCCGCATCGATGATGCGGTCGTTGAGCAGCAGCGCACCGACCGCCAGCGCCTGCTGCGACAGCGGGAAGAAACGCAGCCGCGCGCGGAAGCGCTGCAGGATGAAGGTCATCATCACCAGCCGCAGCGCCTGCTCGCCGAGCAGGCCGGCGTAGGCGATGTCGGCCGCCAGGCCGACCGCGAACGCCAGGCCCAGGCCGGCGCGGGTCGGCGCCTCGATCACCCAGTACGCCAGCACCAGCGCCAGCCAGTACGGCCGCAGCGGCGCCACCACCTCGGGCAGGGGCAGCAGGCCCAGCAGCAGCGCCACCGCCAGGCTGGCCGGCAGCACCCAGCCGCCATCGCGCAGGCGGCTCATGGCTGCACCTCCGGCCGCACATCGGCCGCCGGCGGTGTGGCTGCGGGCGGTGTGGTCGCCGGCGCCGGGGGCGTGGTGGCGGGCGGAGCAGCCGCCGGGCGTGATGCAGGCGCGGACGCGGCCGGGCGACGGCCGGGGTCGGCCACCGGCACGCCGCTCGGCGCGGGTGCGGTCGGGTCACGGGGCGCCGGTGACGCCGCAGCGGCCCCGGTTCCGTCCGTCGCGGCGGGCGCATCGCCGTCGGCGGGCGCGGCCTCCTCGTCCAGGGCCTCGCCATGCGGCAGGCGCAGCGGGGCGCCGGCGCGCAGCAGCAGCACGTCGCGGCCGCGGTCGAGCTGGGCGGCCGGGGTCAGCTCGCCGATCAGGAAGGCCTGGCTCTCGTCCGGGCGCAGGGCCGAGATCGTGGCCACCGCGAAGCCGGCCGGAAACCGCCCGCCCAGGCCCGAGGTGACCAGCTGGTCGCCGACCTGGACGTCGCGGTTGAGCGGCACGTCGCGCAGTTCCAGCCGGTCGCCCCGGCCATAGGCGATCAGGCGCACGCCGTTGCGCGCCACCACCACCGGCACCGCATGGTCCGGATCGGTCAGCAGCAGCACGGTCGAGCTGACCGGGGTGACCTGGATCACCTGCCCGAGCAGGCCGCCGGCGTCGATCACCGCCTGGCCGGCGTGCACGCCCTGGCGGCTGCCGACCGCCAGCACCAGGCGCTGCCGCGACGGGGCCAGGTCGATGTCCAGGATCGGCGCCAGCTGCACGTCCAGGCCGCTGCGCTCGGCCTCGCCCAGCAGCGCGCGCAGCTGCGCGTTGTCGACCGCGGCGGTGCCGAAGCGGGCCAGGCGCGCGTTGGCGACCAGCAGCTCGTTGCGCAGGGTGCGGTTTTCCTCGATCAGGTCGTCGCGGACGGCCAGGCCGTCCTGCAGCGCGTTGCCGAGCCGGCCGGGCAGGCCGGCGATCGACCACAGCGGCTGGACCAGCACGCTGGCGTGCAGCCGCAGCTCCTTCATCCAGCCGCCGCGATGATCGAGCGCGAGCAGCACGATCGCCAGCGCCAGATACGCCAGCAGACGCAGGATTCCCGGCGTGTCACCGGGACGGGCGGCGCTGGAGGAACCGGGGTAGGACGACACAGGCGCGGATCGGACCGGGGATCGGGCCGCGTCGGACGCGGCGGGAAAGGCAGTATGGCGTCCGTGGAACGGCCCCGCGAGCGGCGGGGCCGGCCGGGCCGGGCATCAGTCCGGCGCGAAGAACTCGTTGCCGTGCATGTCGACCAGCTCCAGCGCGCGGCCGCCACCGCGGGCCACGCAGGTCAGCGGGTCCTCGGCCACCTGCACGTGCAGGCCGGTCTCCTCGGAAATCAGCTTGTCCAGGTCGCGCAGCAGGGCGCCGCCGCCGGTCAGCACGATGCCGCGCTCGGCCACGTCGGCGCACAGCTCCGGCGGGGTCTGCTCCAGCGCCAGCTTGACCGCCGAGACGATGCCGGCCAGCGGCTCGTGCAGCGCCTCGAGCACCTCGTTGGAGTTGATCTTGATCATCTTCGGCACGCCCTCGGCGAGGTTGCGGCCGGAGATCTCCAGTTCCTGCACTTCCGACTGCGGGTAGGCGCAGCCGAGTTCGACCTTGATCCGCTCGGCGGTGGCCTCGCCGATCAGCATGCCGTGGTTGCGGCGCACGTAGTTGGTGATCGACTCGTCGAAGCGGTCGCCGCCGATCCGGACCGAGGCCGAGTAGACGATGCCGTTGAGCGAGATCACCGCGACCTCGGTGGTGCCGCCGCCGATGTCGATGACCATCGAGCCGCGCGCCTCGGACACCGGCATGCCGGCGCCGATCGCCGCCGCCATCGGCTCCTCGATCAGGTAGACGTCGCGGGCGCCGGCCTCCTCGGCCGATTCCTTGATCGCGCGGCGCTCGACCTGGGTCGAGCCGGCCGGCACGCACACCAGCACGCGCGGGCTCGGACGCAGCACACGCGACTTGTGCACCTTCTTGATGAAGTGCTTGAGCATCGCCTCGGTGTAGGTGAAATCGGCGATGACGCCGTCCTTCATCGGGCGGATGGTGGTGATGTTGCCCGGCGTGCGGCCCAGCATCTGCTTGGCCTCGGCGCCCACCGCGGCAACCGAGCGGGTGCCGCCGATCGCACGGTCCTGGCGCACCGCGACCACCGACGGTTCGTTCAGCACGATGCCTTGGCCGCGCACGTAGATCAGGGTATTGGCCGTGCCCAGGTCGATGGACAGGTCGTTGGAGAACATGCCGCGGAGCTTTTTGAACATCGGGGGAGGCGATCCTGGGAGGCGGGGCAGGCAGACGCCGTCGCCGGAAGGCGGACTGGCGAAAAAATGGACAACGGGCGAGGTCGGCTAGCCTAGCAACGCCTCTGGGCCCGGGCAAGAAAAAAACCGGTGTAAATGCCGGTTTTCGCGCACTGCCCGGCGCTGGTTCAGGCCCGGTCGCGACGCTTCGGGCTGGCCGTCCGCGGACGCAGCCGGTAACCTTGCGCCGCGGTTCCGGCCGCAGCGCCCCGTTCCCTTCGTCCGCTGCCGGCTCTTCCGGCATCCCAAGGCTTCGCCGATGTCGACCCTGATCTGTGGTTCCCTCGCCTACGACACCATCATGGTGTTCCCGGACCAGTTCAAGAACCACATCCTGCCGGACAAGGTCCACATCCTGAACGTGTCGTTCCTGGTGCCGCGCATGCGCCGCGAGTTCGGCGGCTGCGCCGGCAACATCGCCTACAACCTGCACCTGCTGGGCGGCTCGCCGATCCCGATGGGCACGGTCGGCCAGGATTTCGGCCCGTACCGCGAGCATTTCGAGTCGCTGGGCATCGACCTGTCGCGGATCAAGGTGATCGACGAGCTGTTCACGCCGCAGGCGTTCATCACCACCGACCACGACAACAACCAGATCACCGCCTTCCATCCCGGCGCGATGATGCGGTCCTACGAGAACCACGTGAAGGACGTGCCGGGCGTGAGCCTGGGCCTGGTCGGCCCGGACGGGCGCGAGGGCATGATCCAGAACGCGCAGGAGTTCAAGGAGATGGGCGTGCCGTTCATCTTCGACCCGGGCCAGGCCATGCCGCTGTTCAACGGCCAGGAACTGCGCGACTTCATCGAGCAGGCCGACTACGTGGTGGTCAACGACTACGAGTCCAACCTGCTGCAGGAGCGCACCGGCTGGAGCGAGAAGGACATCGTCGCGCGCGTGCAGGCCTACATCACCACGCAGGGCCCGAAGGGCGCGCTGGTGCACACGCCGGAAAAGACCTACGACATCCCGCCGGCGCACGAGCGCCGCGTGGTCGACCCGACCGGCTGCGGCGACGCGTTCCGCGCCGGCCTGATCTACGGCATCCAGAAGGGCTACGACTGGCTGACCATCGGCCGCATGGGCAACTTGATGGGCGCGCTGAAGGTCGAACACCCCGGCACCCAGAACCAGCGCTTCGACTTCGCCGAGTTCAACGACCAGTTCAAGCAGCAGTTCGGCTACGCGCTGAGCTGAACGCGCCTCGGGCGGCCGGGTGGCCGCCTGGGCGGGATCGCCAGCGGCACGTCCTGACGGTCGATGGCCCGCCCCTGCTTGCGGCAGCCCTTGCCCGCAGGGCCGTTCTGGCCCGTGTGAGCCCATTTCGTGCGTATCGGCTTCGATGCGGCGGCCCGGCCGGCGCATGCAGGCCGGGCCGCTTGCGATCTCAGGCACAGGCGAGCCCGCCGGCCGGGCCCCGCCGCTCCGATCGCCCGGGTCCGGTTCACCGGACCGGCGCTGCCGACATGCGGAACACCCGGCGCCGGTGCCGGCCACCCGGCCTTCCCCCCGGCGCGCCTCCTGGTCCGGCGAGACGGAACCGCGGCACGCTGCCCCCACGCCAGCAGCGCGGAGCGACGTCCAGGGCACAGCGCCGATCCCGAGCCGCAGGCCGGATGCGCCTGCCACCCGCCCGACATTCCCGGCACGCCGACGGACGACGCGCCCGATCCGTGAACGGCTTCACCCCCTGCAGCCGCATCGCACGCCGCTGGCGGTGGCCGCGCGCGCCGGCAGCAGGCCGCGTGGCGAAGCGTTGTCTGGCCCGGGCGGCGCGCCTCAGGGCCCGGGGCTGTCCGTGCCGCTCGGCATCCCGGGCGCGGTGGCCGCCACCCCCTCCAGCCAGGCTGGCAGATCGCGCCGGCGCACGCCTTCGCGCCCGGCCGCGGCCAGCTGCTCCAGCATCCAGGCGCGTCGCGCCGGGTCCTCGCCGGCCAGCGACAACGCCAGGTCGCGGTCCATCCAGCGCCGGATCAGCAGGTACAGCACCAGGTGCAGCGCCAGCGCCGGCACGGTGACCGCCGCGACGATCAGCAGATCGACGTTCATCCCGCCCCCTGCGAGACGCCGCCCAGTGCGGTCGCGACCCGGTCGCGGTCCAGGCTGGTGACGAACGCCAGCGCGCCGGAGGCCAGCAGGGCCGGCGCCACGCTGCGCAGGTCGCTGCCCCAGCCGGCCACGTCGGCATCGGCCGCCGCCTCGATCCCGACCCAGCCGTTGCGGCCGGCCGCCTTGGCCGCGTACAGCGCGATGTCGGCCACGTCGACCACCTTCGGCCAGTCCAGCGCCTCGGGCCGGGCCGGCACGAACGGCAGGCTGGCGAAACCGATCGAGCAGGTCTTGGTCAGGCGGGTGCCGTCGGCGAGCGCGAACGGGGCATCGGCGAAGCTGCGGCGGATGTGCTCGGCCACCACCGCGGCGGTGCCGCGCGGGGTGCCGCGGGCCACCACCAGGAACTCCTCGCCGCCCCAGCGCACCAGGTGGTCCGAGCTGCGCAGCACCGCGCGCAGGCGGTCGTGCACCTGCACCAGGATCTCGTCGCCGGCGGCGTGGCCCTGCTCGTCGTTGACCCGCTTGAAGTGGTCGATGTCGACCAGGAACAGGATCAGGTCCATGTCCTGCGGCGCCGGCTGGCCGTGCGCGGCGGCGCGGCTGTAGCCGCGCACGGTCAGGGCCAGGTCGGCGTCCAGTTGCTGGCGCAGGAAGCGGCGGTTGCGCATGCCGGTGAGCGGGTCGGTCAGGCTGGCCTGCTCGAGGCCGGCGCGGGTCAGCTCCAGTTCGTGGGTGCGCTCCTCGACGCGCTGCTCCAGCCGCTGCGCCTGCAGCCGCAGCTGGCGCGTGCGCCGCCGGTACAGCCCGGCCACCACCGCCAGCGCCAGCAGCACCGCACCGATCCGGAACCACCAGGTGCCCCACCACGGCGGCAGCACCACGATCTCCAGGGTGGTGCCCTCCTCGTTCCAGACCCCGTCCTTGTTGGAGGCGCGCACCTGGAACAGGTAACGCCCCGGGTCGAGGTTGGTGTAGGTCGCGAAGCGGCGTCCGGCATCGGCGCGGACCCAGTCGCGGTCGAAGCCCTGCAGCCGGTACGCGTACTGGTTGCGGGCCGGATCGGCGAAATGCAGCGCGGCGAACTCGATGGTGAACACCGACAGGTCGTGGCCCAGGGTCAGCCGGCGCGTCATCGGCCAGGCGGCATCCAGCGTCAGGCCCGACGGCACGCCCTCCTGGATCGAGCGGTTGAACACCTGGAAGTCGGTGATCGCCACCGGCGGCGGCACCGGGTTGTCGCGCACGCCGTCGGCACCGACCGCGGTCAGGCCGTTGAGGCCGCCGAAGTACAGCGTGCCGTCGGCATCGCGCAGGCCGGAGCCGACGAAGTAGCTGCCGCCGGGCAGGCCGTCGCTGGTGCCGTAGTTGCGCACCCGCCAGGTGCGCGGATCGAAGCGCGACAGACCGGCCGTGGAGCTGATCCACAGCCGGCCCTCGGCGTCTTCCTGGATCGAGCCGATCGAGTCGGCCGCCAGTCCGTCGCGCGAGCCGAAGCTGCGGAAGCGCATGCGCCCGTCGGAGGTCTCCTCCAGCCGGTTGAGCCCGGCCGCGGTGCCGACCCACAGGGTGCCGTTGCGCGCCTCGTACAGGGCCTGGACGCGGTTGCTGTTGAGGCTGGACGGGTCGTCCGGGTCGTGGCGGTGGTGGGTGACGTGGCCGCTGTCGGGATCGAGCAGGTCCAGGCCGCCATCGACGGTGGCCAGCCACAGCCGCCCGCGCCGGTCCTGCAGCAGGCCGACCACGAAATCGGCGCCCAGCGAGGCAGGGTCGGCCGGATCGTGGCGCCACACGCGCATGCTGTCGTCGACCAGGTCCAGCCGGTACAGGCCGCCGCGGGTACCGACCCACAGATGGCGCGTATCGCCCGGCTGCCGGTACAGGGCGTAGACCAGCGGCGCGATGCCCCCAGTCCTGAGCGGTCGCGGCGTGTAGCGGCCGCTGGCCAGATCGATCCGGCCCAGTTCGCGGTCGCTGGCCACCCACAGGCCGCCGGCGCCGTCCTCCAGCGAGACCAGGGTGGCATCGACCGGCAGGCTGGCCGGATCGCCGGGCACGTGGCGGTAGCTGCGCACCTGGCCGCGCGCGATGTCGAAGCGGTTCACGCCGCCGCCGCGGGTGGTCAGCCAGAGCACGCCGGGGCCGCCGCTGCTGACGCCGTACACCCTGGAATCGCTGAGCCGCATCGGCCCGGTACCGAACTGGCTGTAGAGCTCGAAGCCGCCGCTGTCCAGGTCGGTGCGGCTGACCCCGGCCGCCCAGGTGCCGGCCCACAGGGTGCCGCCGCTGTCCTGGAACAGCGACAGCACGTAGCGGTCGCCGATGCTGAGCCGGTCGCCGACCTCGGGCAGGTACTGCAGGAAGGCGTCGGCACCCGGCTCCAGGCGCAGCAGTCCGTGCTGCAGCGTGGCGACCCACAGGGTGCCGCCGCGGTCGGTCAGCAGGCTGGTGATGCTGGCCCCGGCCGGCATCCCGGCCGGCAGCGGCAGCGGCGACAGGCCGTCGGCGTCGGGCCGGGACCGGTACAGCCCGACCTGGGTGCCGACCCACAGCGCGCCGGCGGCATCCACCGTGACCGCGCCGGCGTCGTAGCGCATCGCCACCACCGGCTGGTCGTTGGTCGCCAGCGACATGTGCACGAAGCGCGCCTCGCCGGCGCGCAGCCGGTCCACGCCCTGCGGCGTGCGCACCCACAGGCTGCCGGCCGGATCCATCGCCAGCGCGCCGACGGTGTTGCTGGACAGCCCGCCCGCACCGCCTTCGCGGAACAGGCGCAGCATCCGCCGCTCGACCGCATCGACCTGGACCAGGCCGTGCATCGTGCTCAGCCACAGCCGGCGCTGCGGGTCGAGCAGCATCGCGTGCACGCCGCGGCTCTGCTCGGGCAGGCCGTCCAGCGCGAGCGGCTCGAAGCAGCCGCGCTGCGGATCGAAGCGGTCCAGACCGGCGCGGGTGCCGACCCACAGCGCACCGTCGCGGTCCAGCAGCAGCGACTGGACCCAGTTGTCGGCGATGCTGCAGGGGTCGTCGCGGTCGTGCCGGTAGACGGTGAAACGGTAGCCGTCGAACCGGGCCAGGCCGGTCTGGGTACCGAACCACATGAAGCCCTGCGCATCCTGCGCCACGGCGATCACCGACTCCTGCGGCAGGCCGTCGTCGACGCCGAGCTGGCTGAAGCGCAGCGTGCGCGGCGCGGCCAGCAGCGTGGCGCTGGCCAGCAGCAGGCACAGGACCAGCAGGCCGCGCCACCAGGCGCACCTGCCCCGTCCTGCCCTGGTTTCGATCCTGCCCCTGTCCAGCATCGACCCTGTCGCCATGGTCTGGTGTGAGCCCGTCCCGGGCCGCGGCGCCGGTCATCCCGCGCCGGCTTCCTGTCTAGCGGCCGCCAGCGACGGCCCTGAACCTCGGTCGCGGCGCGCGGTCAGTCCCAGCCCGGCATCTGGCTGCGGTCCAGGCCGTCGACCTCGAACTCCACCGTGCGGGTCCCGGCGTCCTTCAGCGGGATCGCGATGCTCAGCGTGCCGGCGCCGTCCAGCCGCTTCCACAGGCCCTTGTGGTCCTCGATGAACAGTGCGATGGCCTCGTCGGTGCGCGGGCGCCAGGCCGACATCGCGCGGGTGGTCCCGCCGAAGCCCACCTGCAGCCTGCAGCCGCCGTAGCAGTCGAAATCGCCGTTCTCCAGCACCAGATAGGCGCTGCGCTTCCAGTCCGGATGGTCGCGGAACACCAGCTGCACCGGACGCGCCGCACCGGCGCCGGTGTCCAGCGGCTCGCGGCTGAAGATCGCCGCCGAGCGCTGCTCGCCCTTGCCCGCCGCGACCCGCGCGTAGTTCCACAACGCGGCCAGCCGGCGCTGCTCGCGCGCGGCATCGGCCTTGGCCCGGACCTCGGCCAGCGCCGGCTCGACCGTCTCGGCCGCCGGCGTACCCGGGTACTGGTCCAGCAGGGCCACGCCATGCACGCGGGCCAGCTCCCAGTTGCCGCCCTGCACCGCGGCGTCGAACTCGCGCTGCAGCTGCGCGGCGGCCTGCTCGCGCGCCTGCGCTTCGGCCGCGGCCTGGGCCTGCCGCTCGGCCTCGCGGTCGCCGCAGGCGGCCAGGGCCAGCGCCAGCAGCGACACCGTCATCGCCCGTCGGATCGTCATCGCGGTCTCCTCGTCGCGCCTGCTGCAGGGCCGGCCGCGCCGCGGCCGGCCCCGTGCGTCACTGCCCGGCCTTGTCCAGCAGCGCCTCGACCGACCCGGTCGTGATCGGGTGGTAGCCCGGGCGTGCCTTGGCGAAGGCCTCGCGGGCGAAGGCCAGGCCTTCGGGCGTCTTCGCCAGCTCGGTGTAGATCGGCATGATCAGCTTGCGCCGGCCGACCCGCTCGATGAAGGCACCGGCTTCCGGCCAGGCCTGGCGGTAGCCGCTGCGGATCGCCAGCGGATACCAGCGCATCGCGATCTCGCCGTTGGCGGTGCCGGTGAAGCGGTAGGCGGTGTCCAGCTGCGACAGTTGCTCGGGCTTGAGGGTCTCGCCCATGCCGTCGATGAAGTGCACCCACTGCTGGGTGGTCCACTCGCTGGTCACCTGCGCGCTCGGCAGCACCGCGCTGCCACGCCAGGCGATGCGCGCGGTGTCGACGATGGCGAAGCCACGCGACTGCGCCTTCTGCGCGGTGGCCGGGATGCCGGGCTGGTTGAGCCAGGCGTCGAGCTCGGCGTCGCTGACCGCGTTCGGGTTCTTGGCCAGCAGGTGCTTGCGCAGGTAGGCGACGAACTGGTCGGTGGTCGCGCTCTGGAAGGCATGGTCGTCGAACCAGCCACGCAGGAACGGGTCGAACAGGTCGCGGCCGAAGCGCTGCTCCAGGAACTGCAGGAACCAGGCGCCCTTGTTGTACGGCACGCCGCTCAGGGCCTCGTCCGGGTCCTGGGTGCCCAGGGGCGCCAGCGCCAGCAGCTGGGCGCCGTCGGCGGTGTCCTCGAGCTCGGCGGCCAGGTCGGCCTGGTCGATCTGGCGCTCCATCTCGGCGGCCTCGTTGCCGTAGACGGCCTCGGTGATGCGCGCCTGCACGTAGGTGGTGAATCCCTCGTTGAGCCAGATGTCCTTCCAGCTGGCATTGGTCACCAGGTTGCCCGACCAGCTGTGCGCCAGCTCATGGGCGATCAGCGAGACCAGCGACTTGTCGCCGACGATCACGGTCGGGGTGACGAAGGTCAGGCGCGGATTCTCCATGCCGCCGAACGGGAACGACGGCGGCAGCACCAGCATGTCGTAGCGCTCCCAGCGGTAGGGACCGTAGAGCTGCTCGGTGGTGGCGATCATCTTCTCGGTGTCGGCGAACTCCTCGACCGCGCGGTCGACCATCGCCGGCTCGGCCCAGACGCCGCTGCGCGGCGAGACCGGCTTGAACACCAGGTCGCCGGCGGCGATCGCCAGCAGGTAGGACGGGATCGCCTGCGGCATCGCGAAGGTGTAGTCGCCGTCGCGGGCCGCGGCCGGGTCGTTGTCGGCGCTCATCAGCACCATCACGTCCGGGCGGCTGGTGACGTGCGCGCTGTAGGTGAAACGCACGCCCGGGGTGTCCTGCAGCGGCACCCAGCTGCGCGCGTGGATCGCCTGCGACTGGCTGAACATGAAGGGCAGCTGCTTGCCCTCGGTCATGCCCGGCTCCAGCCACTGCAGGCCGGAGGCGGCCGGCGAGGTGGTGTAGGTCACCCGCACCTTCGCGTCGCGCTCGGGCACCTGCACGGTCAGCTTGCTGCCGAACACCGGGTCGGCGTCGGCCAGCGCGTAGTCCAGCGCGGCCCAGTCGCTGCCGCGCCCGGCCTCGACCTTGGCGATGGCCAGGTCGCGGGTGTCCAGGACCAGCTCGGTCGCGCTGCCATCGACCCACTCCAGGGTGTAGGTGGCGCTGCCGGACAGCTGCCTGGCGTCGAAATCCAGCTTCAGGTCCAGCGCCAGGTCGGCGATGCGGACCTTCTCGGGCTGGGCGTAGGAGCTCTCGTCGTGGCGGCGGGCATCGGCCGGGGCGGTGGCCGCCGCAGTGGCCGGCGCATCGCTGGCGGCGGGGGCCGCAGGGGTGGCGTCTTCGCCGGAACAACCGCTGGTGGTGGCGATCATCGCAAGGGACAGCAACAGGAAGGGGACACGCATGCTCGGTTCTGCACGACGGAAACTGGGGAAGCGCGCAGTGTAACCCGCGCTCCCGGCACGGCCGTCTACGCCAATGAGCGCGGCAGGGGTGGGCGTGAAGACCGACGACGGCGCGGCCGCCGCCGATAGGCGGGCGCGCCACCGCCTCCCGGCATGCACGCCGAGCGGAACATCGGATGGCGTGGTACGCGACGCCGCCGTCGCCCGGCCAGCCAGCCGGGCGGGCGCGGGATTCAGATCGCGTAGCCGGTGTGCACCGCGACGATGCCGGCGCTGAGGTTCACGTAGCTGCAGCGCGACAGGCCGGCGTTTTCCATCATCGCCAGCAGCGCATCCTGCGGCGGGTGCTTGCGGATGCTCTCGGCCAGGTACTGGTAGCTGTCGGCATCGCCGGCGAACAGGCGGCCCAGCTTCGGCAGGATCTTGAACGAATGGAAGTCGTAGACCGGGCGGAACCACTCCGGACGCACCTCGGAGAATTCCAGCACCCGCGCCTGGCCACCGACCTTGAGCACGCGCCGGATCTCGCGCAGCGCGGCGTCCTTGTCGGTCACGTTGCGCAGGCCGAAGGCCATCGTCACCAGGTCGAAGCTTGCATCGGGGAACGGCAGCTTCTCGGCGTTGCACTGCACGTAGTCCAGACCCGCGACCAGGCCGCGGTCGGTCAGACGGTCGCGGCCGACCGAGAGCATGCCGGCGTTGATGTCGCCCAGCACGATCTGGCCATCGGCGCCGACCCGCGACTTCAGCAGCGCGGCGATGTCGCCGGTGCCGCCTGCAAGGTCGAGCACGCGGTCGCCCGGCTTCACCTGGCAGGTGGCGGTGTAGTAGCGCTTCCAGACCCTGTGGATGCCCAGGCTCATCAGGTCGTTCATCAGGTCGTAGTTGCGTGCGACCGAGGTGAACACCTGCCCGACCAGCTTCTGCTTGTCGCCGGTGGGGACGTCGCGGAAACCGAAGTGGGTGGTGCCGTCTTGCTTGTCGGGGGATGCGCTCATGGCCGCGATTATCGCACCGTCGCCGCCGCGATGCGGCATCTCGTGGCCGGCCGCGCGCGCGACCGCCACGCGGCCTTCGCCGGCGCGGCGCGTGCACGCTGTCGCCGTATCGGCGCGGCGTCCTTAAGATGGCGCCGATGAAGAGCCACACGCATCCCATGCTGGACTGGCGCACGCTGCGCCTGGACCAGTTCGATCCGATCCTGCTGTACGCGATGCTGAAGCTGCGCACCGATGTGTTCGTGGTCGAGCAGGCCTGCCCCTATCCCGAGCTGGACGGCCACGACACCGACCCGCGCGTGCTGCACCTGCTCGGCCTGGCCGGCGACGGCGCCGTGGCCGCCTGCCTGCGGATCCTGCCGCCGGGCATGGGCTACGACACGCCGAGCATCGGCCGGGTGGTGATCGCCGCGGCGTTCCGCGGCCAGGGCCTGGCCGACGTGCTGATGCGCCAGGGCGTCGAACAGGCGGAACGGGCCTGGCCCGGCCACGCGCTGCGCCTGGGCGCGCAGGCGCACCTGCAGGCCTGGTATGGAAAGCACGGCTTCACGCCTGTCTCCGAGGTGTATCTGGAAGACGGCATCCCCCACATCGACATGCAGCGCGACCCCGCGCCGGACGCCACGAGGACCACACCATGACCGCCACGCCCGATTACCGCGCCATGCTCGCCGTCGCCGTCGAGGAGGCCCGCATCGGCCTGGCCGAGGGCGGCATCCCGATCGGCGCGGCGCTGTTCGCCCGCGACGGCACCCTGCTCGGCCGCGGCCACAACCGCCGCGTGCAGGAGGGCGACCCGTCGGTGCATGGCGAGACCGACGCGTTCCGCAAGGCCGGCCGCCAGCGCTCCTACCGCGACACGATCATGGTCACCACGCTGTCGCCGTGCTGGTACTGCAGCGGCCTGGTCCGCCAGTTCGGCATCGGCACGGTGGTGATGGGCGAGTCGGTCAACTTCCAGGGCGGCCACGACTGGCTGAAGGAACACGGCGTCGAGGTGGTCGACCTGGCCGACCCCGAATGCATCGCGCTGCTGGGCGACTACATCGCGGCCAACCCGCACGTGTGGCACGAGGACATCGGCGAGGACTGAGCGCCTTGCGCCCCGTTGGCGGACGCCGCGCGGCCTGTGCGGCGATGCACCGTCCGCATGCGGCTGCATCGGCAATGAGGTCGGTGCTCGGCGCCCTGCTCATCGGCGCAGGCGCGACGGGTGTGTCGGGTGATGACGCCCCTCGGCGCGCGCGTCCGTCAGGCGTGGACCTCGCCGGTCCGCGGCGACGCCCCGGCCTCTCACGCGACCGGCGCTGGTCATTTCTTCGCCATCCCGCTTGACAGCCCCGCCCTGCAAGGCCGCCAGGCGGTTATCCACAACCTTGCCCGGAGCTCATCCACACCCGGTGTGGACAACCTCGTCCGGCAGCGTGGATGCCGCCCGCTCCGGCATGGGTGAGCGGTGGCCGATGCCGCGCCCGGTCGCCTCCGGCCACGCGGCTGACGGCAGACCGTCGTCAGGGCCGAGCGGCGGCGGATGATCGACCTGCCGGGCACCGCGCTGACCCCGGACTGGATCGGCCGCCAGGCGCCGCGCTGCCGTTCCGTGGCCGCCGGTTGCCGCCTGCGCAACGGCACGGGCCGGCGCACGCCGACGTGAACCGACACGCGCCGCAGCCGTGCGCGGCACCGGCCTGCGGCGTTACCCTGCCGGCATGACACGTCCGACCTCGCTGTGCCTGACCTTCCTGCTCGTGGTGGCGCCGTGCGCCGCAACCGCGATCGCCGCCGACCGGACCTGGCAGCTGGACGGCACCGAACTGCTGGCCGCGCTGCGCGGCGATGGCTGGGCCGGCGGGTCCGCCGGTCCGGTCGACCGTGCCGGTGCCAGCGGACGCGGTGCGGCCTACGTGGCGGCGGTGGCGGACCTGCAGGCCGGACACGGCTGGTGTGGCCATGGCCGGATCCTGCCGCATGAACTGGTCGACCGCGTGTACACGCACCTGCAGGCGCTGCCGCCCGAACGGCTGCGTGGCAATGCGGCGCCGCTGGTCGCCGAGGCGCTGCGCGGCGTCGCGCCGTGCCCGGCCGCCGCCGCCGACTGAGCGACGCCACGCGCCCCGCATCGCCCCGATGGCACGTCGCGCCACTGTCATCAAGCCTGCGTAGCCTCGCCGGCCGATGTCATCCACTCGCACGCCAGACGCGATGCTCGACGCCGCATTCGCCCCCGGCGGGCTGCACGCCGTGTACCAGCCGGTGGTGCGTCTGGACGACAACCGCGTGGTCGCCCATGAGGGCCTGATGCGGATGACCGGTTCCGCGCGCTCGCCGCTGGAACTGCTCGACGCGGCGCGCGCGCGCGGCCGCCTGGCGGAACTGGAGATCCTGGCGGCGCGTACGGTGGCCGGTGGCTTCGACTTCGCGCGTGGCGGGCGCCTGCTGGTCAACCTCAGCGCGCACGCGATCCTGCAGGAGGCGCTGCGGCCGCAGCAGCTGATCGAGACGCTGCAGTCGGCCGGCTACGACCTGGGCCGCTTCGTGATCGAGATCGCCGAGCGCGACATCGTCGAGGACGACGGTCGCCTGGCCGACACGCTCGGCTACCTGCGGGCGGCCGGCGTGCGCATCGCGCTGGACGACTTCGGCAACGGCCATTCCAACTTCCGGCTCTGGCACGAACTGGCGCCGGAGTACGTCAAGATCGACCGCTACCTGGTCCACGACATCGCCGCCAGCGCCGGCCGCCTGGCGATTGTGCGCGCCCTGGTCCAGGTCGCCGACAGCCTCGGCGCCGACCTGGTCGCCGAGGGCATCGAACGGCTCGAGGACCTGGCCATCGTGCGCGACCTCGGGATCCGGTTCGCGCAGGGCTACCTGCTCGGGCGCCCGGCCCCGCAGGTGGTGGAGGTCGTGCCCGCCAGCGTGACCCACGCGCAGCAGGCGATGCGCCCGGTGTGGCCACGCAGCGAGCGTCCCTCCGGGTTCCGGCGGATGAGTGCGCGGCACCTGCTGCTGGATGCGCCGTCGCTCAGCGAGGAGGCGACCAACTTCGACGCCGAGCAGCTGTTCCGTACCCACAGCCAGCTGCACGCGCTGCCGGTGGTGGACCGCCACGCGCAGCCGCTGGGCCTGCTCAACCGCCGCGTGTTCAACGAGCGCATGGCGGTGCCGTTCGCGCGCGAACTGCTCGGACGCAAGCCGTGCACGCAGCTGATGCATGCCGCGCCGATCGTCTGTGACGTCGAACAGAGCGTGGATGCGATGTCCGAGATCCTGCTCGGCGAGGACCAGCGCTACCTGTCGGACGGCTTCATCATCACCGCCGGCGGGCGCTACCTCGGCGTGGGCACCGGCGAGGCGCTGGTGCGGCGCGTGACCGAGATGCGGATCGAGGCGGCGCGCTACGCCAATCCGCTGACCATGCTGCCGGGCAACATCCCGATCGCCGAACACATCGCGCGCCTGGTCGATGGCGGCCAGCCGTTCGTCGCCGCCTACTGCGACCTGGACAGCTTCAAGCCCTACAACGACCAGTACGGCTATTTCCGCGGCGACGGCATGATCCGGCTGGTCGCCTCGACCCTGCTCAAGCACGTCGACCCGGCCTGGGACTTCGTCGGCCACGTCGGCGGCGACGACTTCGTGGTGCTGCTGCAGAGCGCGGACTGGGAGCGCCGCTGCCAGGCGGTGGTGGCCGAGTTCAATGCCTCCGCGCGCGGGCTGTTCGATGCCGGCGATCTCGCCCGCGGCGTGCTCGAGGGCGAGGACCGCGCCGGCCGCTATGCGACCTTTCCGCTGACCACGCTCACCATCGGCGTGGTCGAGATCGCACCCGGCGAGGATGTCGGCGCCGAAGAGATCGCCTCGCGTGCGGCGGCGGCCAAGCGGCACGCAAAGCGCCACCGGCTCGGCGTCCACGTCGCGCGCGACACGCCCGCGCTCAGCGCCTGAGCGCACCTCCGCGGCAGGAGCGCAGGCGGGCGACGGCCCGACGCGACATCCGGTCTGCACCGGATGCATCGCGCCTGCGGACGACCCGGCCGGATGCCGTCGGCGCCGACCAGGTGGGGGCTCGACCCCGACCGCCATCGCACACCGCAGAGTCGGCCGATCCCTGGCCGGCGGTGGGGCACGAGCCCCCGGAACGGAACGCGTGGGACGCGGCGTTCGACCAGCGTGCGCCACCCGGGGCGACGCACGCCACGCCACGCTTCAGTACGAGTACGCCAGCTTGATCCAGGCGGTGCGGCCCGGCTCGGCGATGCGCACCGGATCGGCCGGATAGCCGAAGTCGGCGTTGCCGGCCAGGTTCAGATGCTCGCTGTACTGGCGGTCGAACAGGTTGTCGATGCCGGCGGTGAGCCGCAGGTGGTCGTCGAAGCGGTAGCCGCCGTTGATCGCCAGCGTGCCGAAGCCTGCGCTCGCATCGAGGTCGCGACCGGTCACGTTGCCCTGCCCGGCCGCCACGCGGTCCTGCGCCGCCACGCCACGCAGCAGCGCGCCGGCACTCCAGCGTTCGCCCTCCCAGGCGGCCGTCAGCCGCATTTCCAGCGGCGGCATCTGCGGCAGCGGCATGTTGCTGCCGCGCTGTTCGCCCCAGGCCCAGGCCAGGGTGCCGCCGAAAGTCCACTGCGCGTGCGGACGCAGTTCGATGCCGGCCTCGGCGCCGTGCACGTCCGCGTCGACGTTGGACACCGACGAGGTACTGCCCATCATGCCGCCGCTGCGGTAGGTGAACAGGATGAAGTCGTCGATGCGGCCGGCGTAGGCCGAGACCCACGCATCGACGCGCTCGCCGCGGAACTGCAGGCCCAGATCGAGCTGGGTGGTCTTCTCGGTGGCCACGCCGGCGAAGGCGTTGGTCGCGCCCATCGGGCCCATGTTGGCCGAAAACAGCTCCCAGTAGTCGGGCATGCGCTCGGTGCGGCCGACACCGACGTACCAGCCCAGGCGTGGATCGGACAGCTCGCGCTCGTAGCGCAGGAAGCCGGCCTTCAGCGTCTCCTCGCGGGTCTGGCCGTAGGTGGGATTGGGCATGCCCATCATGCCGGCGGTGGCGCGGCGGTCCTCGACCTCGGCGCGGTCGGCGCGCGCGCCGGCGACCACGCTGTGGCCGGTCGCCGGCGTCCAGGTCGCCTCGGCGAAGGCACCGAGCGAGGAGAAGGTCGCGTCGGTGACGAACGGCAGCGCGCGATAGGCGCCGCGACCGCTGGCGTTGCGGCGGCGATGCCGGCTGTCCTGGCCGTCGACGCCGGTGGTCAGCTGCAGCGTGCGCAGATCCCAGTCGGCGGCGATGCGCCCGCCGCGGGTGCGACGCTCCACGTTGGACGCCATCGGCATCGGCATGGCGCCGTTCGGGTTGGGCGTGCGCAGGCTGTAGTTGTCCATCACGTGGTCGGCGGTGTTCTCGAACACGTTGGCGGTGAACGCATCGAGGACGCCGCCGATCTCGCGCTTCTCGAAGCGCAGGGTGCGGCTGTCGCGGCGGAAGCGCGATCCGTCCATGCCACGGCCGGCGTAGCGCGCTTCGCCATCGCCGGTGCCGATGCCCAGCTCCAGCACGGTGTCGGCATCGGGCGTCCACGCCAGCGCGGTGTCGACGTTCCACTTGTACCAGGCCGAGGGCACGCGATCGCCGTTGCCGTCGCTGTAGTCGTCGGCGTCGGAGCGGTTGGCGGTGATGCGCGCGTAACCGAGCGTGCTGCCAGCCGTGGCGTCCAGCACCTGGTCGTTGCGGCCGTGGCTGCCGGCCAGCAGGCTGGCATCGAGCTCGACGCCCGGCTCGGCGAAGTACGTCGGCTCGCGTACGAAACGCACGGTGCCGGCCGACGCGCCCGGGCCCCACAGCACCGTCTGCGGGCCCTTGACCACGATCAGCCGGTCGTAGGTTTCCGGCGACACGTAGGACATCGGGTTGTCCATCCGCGACGGGCAGGCGCCGGGCATCGCGCCCTCGTTGGTCAGCAGGTTCAGGCGCGATCCGAACATGCCGCGCAGCACCGGATCGCCGTTGCTGCCGCCGTTGCGGATCGCGGTGAAGCCGGGGATGGTCTTGAGGTAGTCGGCACCGTCGCTGGCCGGCACCGGCTGGCGCGGCAGCTTTGGATCGGTGGACCAGGTCAGCGGCGTGACCGGCGCGGCGCTGGTGACGACCAGACCGTCCAGATCGAGGATCGGCGACAGGTCGGCGGCCGGTGCGGCCAGCAGCGCCTGGGAGGCGAGGACGAGGGCCACCGAGGCGGCCAGGCGCGTGGAGCGCAGCAGAACAGACATGGAAACTCCGGATGACGGGCACGGACCACCGGCGCAGCGAGGCGCTGCGGCACGGCAGGAAAAAGAGCGATCAGGCGCTGGCGGCGGAGGCGGCCGGTGGCCCGCGGCACCCCGCCTGCGGACCGGTACGAGTGACCGATGACGGCACCGCCGCGCGCGGCGACACGCCGGAGCGCGCCACGACGGCATCGGCCATCGCATCGACGGACGGCAGCGCCAGCGACGCGGCGAGCGGGCAGTACACGCAGTCGGCGGCGTCGACGTGGATCTGCGTCGGGTGCGGGTCCATGTCGGATGGCGCGGCGGGCATCGCCTGGGCGCCCGGCACGCAGACCGCGGCCGTGCGCAGTGGCGTGGCGCCGAGGCCGCAGAGGCGGCCGACCAGCGGCCCCAGCATCAGCAGCGCCACCGCCAGCCAGGCCAGCCGGTTCATGCGTCGATGCAGGGTGCGTTCGCGGATCACGGCGCCATTGTCGTCCTGCCTCCCTGCGCGCGGGATGCGACCGTTTGTCGCACCTGGCGCCCGCGCCATCGCGCGCCTGTCGCGTATCGCCGCCTGACG
This sequence comes from Xanthomonas sp. XNM01, assembly GCF_014851915.1. GTDB lineage: Bacteria > Pseudomonadota > Gammaproteobacteria > Xanthomonadales > Xanthomonadaceae > Pseudoxanthomonas. The sequence goes on along the minus strand of NZ_JACVAP010000004.1, from coordinate 209,290 downwards.
GGCCATCGGACGTCGGCATGGCGGGCAGCCCGGCGCGGACGACGACGGCGAGGCCTTCGCCCAGCGCGGCCGCCTGCGCCATCCCGCCACCGGGCACCGCGCACACCCGCGCTGCGATGCGCGGCACGCTCCGGCAGCGGCGTGCGCGCCACCTCGACGGCAGGTTCTCGCCCCCTGCACATCGGCGTCCACACACTCGGCGCATGCCTGCCGCCCCCACCGACCTGGTCGTCCTGCGCCCCGAAGGCCTGTACTGCCCGGCCGGCGATTTCCACATCGATCCGTGGCGGCCGGTGCCGTGCGCGGTCATCACCCACGGCCACGGCGACCATGCGCGCAGCGGGATGGGCGAGTACCACTGCAGCGATGCGTCGGTGCCGATCCTGCGCTGGCGGCTGGGCGAGCAGCGGGTGCATGCGCATGCCTATGGCGATGCCTTCACCCTCGGCCGTGCGCGCGTCTCGCTGCACCCGGCCGGGCATGTGCTCGGCTCGGCCCAGGTACGGATCGAGGCAGATGGCCAGGTCTGGGTCGCCTCGGGCGACTACAAGCGCCAGCCCGATCCGACCTGCGCGCCGTTCGAGCCGGTGCGCTGCGACACCTTCATCACCGAAGCCACCTTCGGCCTGCCGGTCTACCGCTGGCCGGACACGCGCGAGGTGGCCGCGGAGATCGTGCAGTGGCGGCATCAATGCGCCGCGCGTGGCGAGGCGGCGATCCTGTACTGCTACGCGCTGGGCAAGGCGCAGCGCATCCTCGCCGAACTGCTGCCGCTGGACGACCAGCCGGCGCTGCTGCACGGCGCGATCGATGCCGGCGTGCAGGTCTACCGCGAGGCCGGCATCGCGATGCTCGACACCCGCCGCGTGGCCGAGCTGCCGGCCGGCAGCGACGTCGCCGGCCAGTTGATCCTGGCGCCGCCTTCGGCCGCCGGCAGCAGCTGGCTGCGGCGCTTCCGCAGGGCGCAGCACGGCTTCGCCTCGGGCTGGATGCGGATCCGCGGCAACCGCCGCCGGCGCAATGTCGACCGCGGCTTCATCGTCTCCGACCACGCCGACTGGCCCGACCTGCTGCGCAGCATCGCCGACAGCGGCGCCCGCCGCATCATCGCCACCCACGGCAACACCGACGCGCTGATCCGCCACCTGCGCGAGCAGGGCGTGGCCGCCGAGGCGTTCCGCACCGATTACGGCGACGAGGCGCTGGCCGACACCACGCCCGCGTCCGGCGACGACGCGCAGGCGGACGGCACGCAGGCGCCGGCATGAAGCGTTTCGCCGCGCTGTACCGCGAGCTGGACCAAAGCACCGCCACCGGCGACAAGCGTGCGGCGCTGGTCGCCTATTTCCGCGATGCAGCGCCCGCCGACGCGGCCTGGGCGCTGCACCTGCTGGCCGGCGGCAAGCTCTCAGGCGCAGGCAGGAAGATCGCCGCCAGTGGCGAGCTGCGCGCGTGGATCGCGGCCGAGTCCGGCCTGCCCGACTGGCTGGTCGACGACAGCTACGAGCAGGTCGGCGACCTGGCCGAGACCGTCACCCTGCTGATGGACGAGCCCGCCGCGGCCATGCCCGACCTGCCGCTGGTGGCGTGGATCGAAGGCCGGCTGCTGCCGCTGGCCAACGCCGACGTGGACCTGCGTCGTACCGCGATCGTGCAGGCCTGGCGCACGCTGCCGTTCGACCAGCGTCTGGCGTTCAACAAGCTGCTGACCGGCGCGCTGCGGGTCGGCGTATCGCAGCGGCTGGTGCAGCAGGCGCTGGCCGAGCTGTCGGGCATCGACATCGCCCGCATCGCCCAGCGCATGCTCGGCACCTGGACGCCGAGCGTGGACTGGATGGCCGCGCTGCTGGATCCGGAGGAACGCCCGGACGATCGCCAGCAGCCGTATCCGTTCTTTCTCGCATCGCCGCTGGAAGCGACGCCGGAGACGCTCGGCGCGATCGACGACTGGCTGCTGGAATGGAAGTGGGACGGGATCCGGGTGCAGCTGCTGCGACGCGATGGCGAGGTCGCGCTGTGGTCGCGCGGCGAAGAGCGGCTGGACGGGCGCTTTCCCGAAATCGAACAGGCGGCCGCCGCGCTGCCCGATGGCACCGTGATCGACGGCGAACTGCTGGGCTGGCGCGACGGAGAAGCCGCGCCGCTGCCGTTCACCGCGCTGCAGACCCGGATCCAGCGGCGCCGGCCGGGACCGAAGACGCTGGCCGACACGCCGGTGCGCGTACTGGCCTACGACCTGCTCGAACACGCCGGACAGGACCTGCGCACGCGCCCGCAGTCGGAACGGCGCGCGCTGCTGGAGACCACCCTGGCCGCGTTCGGCGATCCGCGCATCGCACTGTCGCCGCGGGTCCAGGCCGCCAGCTGGGATGCAGCGGCGGTGCTGCGCGAAGACGCGCGCATGCGCGGTGTCGAGGGCCTGATGCTCAAGCGCGCCAGCGCGCCCTACCAGGCCGGCCGCCGCCGCGGCGACTGGTGGAAATGGAAGATCGATCCGCTGACCATCGACGCGGTGCTGCTGTATGCGCAGGCCGGCCACGGCCGCCGCAGCACGCTGTACACCGACTACACCTTCGGCCTGTGGCACGACGGCGCGCTGGTGCCGGTGGCCAAGGCCTACTCGGGGCTGGACGACGCCGAGATCCTGAAGCTGGACCGCTGGATCCGCGCGCACACGCTGGAACGCTTCGGCCCGGTGCGCTCGGTCGAGGCGGTGCAGGTGTTCGAACTCGGCTTCGAGGCGGTCAATGCCAGCAAGCGGCACAAGTCCGGTATCGCGGTGCGCTTTCCGCGCATCCTGCGCTGGCGCCACGACAAGCCGGCGGCCGAGGCCGACGCACTGGCCGCACTGCAGGCGCTGGCCCGATGAGCCGGCCGACGCTGGCCCGGCAGCGCGCCGCGCGCGCGGAACTGGGCGACTGGTTCGCCACTCAGGGCTGGACGCCGCTGCGCTTCCAGCGCGAGGTCTGGCGCCGCTACCTGGCCGGCGAATCCGGCCTGCTGCACACGCCCACCGGCAGCGGCAAGACGCTGGCGGTCTACGGCGGCCCGCTGATCGAAGCGCTGGCCACACGCGCAGTGGCCGCGCCAGCGCCATCACGCCGGCGCCGGCGCGACAGCCGCCCGCTGCGGCTGTTGTGGATCACCCCGCTGCGTGCGCTGGCCGCCGACACCGTGCGCGCCCTGCGCGCGCCGGCCGAGGCGCTGGGACTGGACTGGCAGGTCGGCCACCGCACCGGCGATGCCAGTGCGCGCGACAAGCGGCTGGCGCGCGAAGGCGGCCTGGATGCGCTGGTGACCACGCCCGAATCGCTGGCCCTGCTGCTGTCGTATCCGGACACCGCCCCGCGCCTGGCCGGGCTGGACGCGGTGGTCGTCGACGAATGGCACGAGCTGCTCGGCAACAAGCGCGGCGTGCTGCTGCAGCTGGGCCTGGCGCGGCTGCGTGCGCTGGCGCCGCGGCTGCGCATCTGGGGCCTGTCGGCCACGCTGGGCAACCTGCAGCAGGCGCGCGACGTGCTGCTGCCGCATCTGCCCGACGCCGCCATCGTCGGCGGGGTGAAGCCGCGCACGCTGACCCTGGACACGCTGCGCCCGGCCGGGCGCGAGCGCTTCCCCTGGGCCGGCCATCTCGGCCTGGCCCAGCTGTCGCGGGTGCTCGAGCGCCTGTTCGCCGCGCGCAGCAGCCTGCTGTTCGCCAACACCCGCGCCCAGGCCGAGCTCTGGTACCAGGCGCTGTCGGCGGTGTGGCCGGAGGATCCCGGCACCCTCGCCCTGCACCACGGCTCGCTGGATCCCGCGCTGCGTGCGGCCGCCGAAACCGGCCTGCGCGACGGCACGCTGCGCTGCGTGGTCGCCACCTCCAGCCTGGATCTTGGCGTGGATTTTCCGGCCGTCGACCAGGTGCTGCAGCTGGGCAGCCCGAAGGGCGTGGCGCGGCTGCTGCAGCGTGCGGGGCGCGCGCGCCATCGTCCGGGCGAGGCCGGTCACGTCACCTGCGTGCCGACCCACGCGCTGGAACTGGTCGAGTACGCCGCGGCACGACGCGCGATCGCCGCCGGCCGGATCGAGACGCGCCTGCCACCGCTGCTGTCGCTGGACGTGCTGGCCCAGCACTGCGTGAGCTGCGCGCTCGGCGGCGGCTTCGAGGCCGATGCGCTGTTCGACGAAGTCCGCGGCACGCATGCGTTCGCCGCACTGGATGCGCCGACCTGGCAGGCGGTGCTGGCCTTCATCGTGCAGGGCGGCAGCGCGCTGGCCAGCTATCCGGATTTCCACAAGGTGGTGCGCGACGACAGCGGACGCTACGTGGTGCAGGCGCGGCGCGTGGCCTTCCTGCACCGGCTGCGGATCGGCACCATCGCCAGCGACGGCAGCGTGGCGGTGCGCTTCCTGCGCGGCGGCACGCTGGGGGCGGTGGAAGAGCAGTTCGCCGGGCGCCTGCGCCGCGGCGACCGCTTCCAGTTCGCCGGCCGCCTGCTGGAGCTGGTGCGCCTGGAAGACATGACCGCCTACGTGCGCCTGGCCCGCGGCGGCGAAGGCGCGGTGCCGCGCTGGATGGGCGGGCGGATGCCGCTGTCCAGCGAACTGGCGACCGAGGTGGAAGCGCTGCTGCACGCGCCGGATGGCTCGGCCGAGCTGCAGGCGCTGGCCCCGCTGCTGGCCCTGCAGCAACGCCTGTCCGCCCTGCCCGGCCCCGGCACGCTGCTGGCCGAAACGCTGCAGGTGCGCGGCCAGCGGCATCTGTTCCTGTTCCCGTTCGGCGGTCGCCAGGTCCACGACGGCCTGGCCGCGCTGCTGGCGCTGCGCTGGGCGCGCGTGCAGCGCAACAGCTTCGCCTTCGCCGCCAACGACTACGGCCTGGTGCTGTCGCCGGCGCAGGACGCGCCCTTGGACGCCGACCTGCTGCGCGCCCTGCTCTCGCCGGAACACCTGCTGGACGACCTGCGCGAGGCGCTGAACCTCGGCGAGCTGGCGCGGCGGCGCTTCCGCGGCATCGCCCGCGTCGCCGGCCTGCTGCCACCTTCGCTACCCGGCCGCGCACTGCGCAGCACGCGTCAGCTGCAGGCCTCCAGCGGCCTGCTGTTCGACGTGCTGACCCGGCACGACCCCGGCCACCTGCTGCTGGCCCAGGCCGAGCGCGAAGTGTTCGAGGGCGAACTGGAACTGGACCGGCTGGCCGCGCTGCTGCACGACTGCGCGCGGCGCACGCTGCTGCTGCACGCGCCTGCCAGCCTGACCCCGCTCGCGTTCCCCCTGTGGGCGGACGGCCTGCGCGGGCAGCTCAGCAATGAAGACTGGAAGACCCGGGTGATGCGCGCCGCCGCGCGTCTGGAGCAGCGCCATGGCACCTGAGTTGCGGATCGCGCTGGCCGGCGAGGACGTGCTGCTGCTCGGCGCGCGTGCGCTCTACCGCCCTGACGCCCGCGCGCTGCTGATCGCCGATCTGCATCTGGGCAAGGGCGAGGCCTTCCGCCGCGCCGGCATTGCGCTGCCCAGCGGCGGCACCGCGCACGACCTGGAGCGGCTCGACGCGCTGCTGCAACGCCATCCCAGCGACACGCTGTGGATCCTGGGCGACCTGCTGCACGGCCCGGTGCCGCGCGCGCACTGGCTGGCGCACTGGCAGCGCTGGCGCGCGCGCCACGCCGCGTTGCGGATCCGGGTGCTGCGCGGCAACCACGACCGCATGCTCGATCCCACCACGCTGGGCATCGACACGATGGAGACCGAGGCCGAGGACGGACCGTTCCTGCTGCGCCACGATCCGGTCGCGCATCCGCGCCTGCACGTAGTGTGCGGCCACGTGCATCCGCAGGCGCAGCTGCCCGGCCTGCGTCGGCGCTGGCCCGCGTTCTGGCTGCGGCCGGGCATCAGCGTGCTGCCCGCGTTCTCCGCCTTCACCGCCGGCATCACCCCGAGCCTGCGCGGCGGCGAGCAGCTGGTCGCCTGCGTGGAGGGCGAGGCGGTCGCGCTGCCGGCACACGACGCGCCGAGCGGCACGGCCTCGTAGGAACCCGCGGGTGCTTGCGTCCCTTCCCCGGGAAGGGCGGCCGCCATGCATCCGTCCCAGTCAATGCATGGCCGGACATGGCTGGTCGGCGCTGCGGCACCTCCTGCAAGAGCGCCGCCGCTTGCCCGCAGCAACGTGATATCCGCTGGTGCCTGCATCCTTCCTCGAGAAGAGCGGCCGCCACGCATCCGTCCCAGTGAATGCGACCGGGCCGGGTGGTCGGCGCTGCGGCACCGCCTGCAGGAGCGCCGCCGCCTGCCCGCAGGGACGCGATGACCTTTGCAGGAGCCCGCTGGTACTTGCATCCCTTCCTCGGGAAGGGCGGCCGCCATGCAGCCGCTCCAGCCGATGCATGGCCACCGCCGGCCTCAAGCGTCCTTCCGCAGGCGACACCATGCGTTGCCGCCACCTGCAGGAGCGGCCCCAGCCGCGACCGCCATCGAACGGTGGCGGCCAATGCCTCACCAGGCAGAGTGATCGCCCACCGCCCGAATGGGGATGCAGGGACCAGCAGCTTCGCGCAGGCCGCGCAGCGTCAGCCCTGCTCGCGCCAGCCGCCGCCCAGGCTCTTGTACAGCGCGACGCGGTTGCTCTGCTCGGCCAGGCGCGTGGACACCAGCGACTGGCGGGCCGCATAGGCGCTGCGGCGCGCGTCGAGCAGGGTCACGAAGCTGTCCAGGCCGGCGTCGTAACGGGCCTGCGACAGGCGCTCGGCCTCGTTGGCGGCGTCGGCCAGGGCCCGCTGCGAGCGCACCTGGATCTCCAGCGCCTCGTGCTCGGCCAGCGCGTCGGCGACCTCGCGGAAACCGGACTGGATCGCCTTCTCGTATTGCGCCAGGGCGATGTCGCGGTCGGCGTTGGCCATGCCCAGGCCGGCGCGCAGGCGACCGCCCTGGAAGATCGGCAGGCTGATGGTGGGCACGAAGCTCCACATCCGCGTGCCGCTCTCGAACAGGCCCGACAGCTCGCCCGAGGCCGAGCCGACGCTGCCGGTCAGGCTGATCGACGGGAAGAACGCCGCGCGCGCCGCGCCGATGTTGGCGTTGGCCGCCAGCAGCTGGTGTTCGGCGGCCATGATGTCGGGGCGGCGCAGCAGCACGTCGGCCGGCAGCCCGGCCGGCAGGGCCGGCATGGCCGCGACCTGGTCGTCCAGCTGCTGCGGCAGCAGGCCCGCATCGAGCGCACCGCCGACCAGCAGCTCCAGCGCATTGAGGTCGCGCGCGACCTGGCTGGCATAGCGTGCGGTGTCGGTGCGCGCGGCCTCGACCAGGGTGCGGGTCTGCGCCAGTTCCAGCGCCGAGGTGCCGCCCAGCCGGTGCCGCGCTTCGGCCAGCCGCAGCGAGTCCTCGTGGCTGGCCAGCGTGGCCTCGGCGATCCGCAGCAGGTCCTGGTCGGCGCCCAGCATCAGCCAGGCGGTGGCGACCTCGGCCACCAGCGACAGCTGCGCGCTGCGCCGGTTCTCCTCGACCGCGAAGTACTGCTGCAGCGCGGCCTGGCTGAGATTGCGCACGCGGCCGAACAGGTCCAGCTCGAACGCGGTCACGCCGAGCCCGGCGGTGTACTGCTCGGTCGCCGGCACGTCGCCACCGACGCGCTCCATCTGCCCCTGTACCGCCAGAGACGGCAGCCGGTCGGCACGCTGGATGCGGTACTGGGCACGCGCGCGGTCGACGTTGGCCACCGCCACGCGCAGGTCGCGGTTGTGTTCCAGCGCCTGCGCGACCACCTGCTGCAGGCGCGGATCGGCGAAGGCCTCGCGCCAGCCGACGTCGGCGGCGGCCGGCACCGACGCATCGGCGTTGCCGGCCAGCGGCCACTGCGTCGGGATCGCCGGCGCGACCTCGGTCGTGCGCGGTTCGAGCATCGCGCAGCCGGACGCCAGCAGCGCGGCGGCCAGCGCGGTCATCAGCGGCTTATGCATGGGAGTCTCCTGCGGCCTTGCCATACTTGCGGCGGTTGAACACGCGCTGCACCACCACGAAGAACAGCGGGATGAAGAACACGCCCAGCAGGGTGCCGATGACCATGCCGCCGAGCACGCCGGTGCCGATCGCCTGCTGCGCGCCGGAACCGGCGCCCGAGGCGATCGCCAGCGGCAGCACGCCCAGGCCGAACGCCAGCGAGGTCATGATGATCGGACGCAGGCGGTCGCGGACCGCGTGCATCGTCGCCTCGATCAGGCCGGCGCCCTTCTCCAGGTTGGCCTTGGCGAACTCCACGATCAGGATCGCGTTCTTCGAGGTCAGGCCCACCGTGGTCAGCATCGCCACCTGGAAGTAGATGTCGCGCTCCATGCCGCGGAAGGTGTTGGCCAGCACCGCGCCGAGGATGCCCAGCGGGGCGACCAGCAGCACCGCGGTCGGCACGGTCCAGCTCTCGTAGAGCGCGGCCAGGCACAGGAACACGATCAGCAGCGACAGCGTGTACAGCAGCGGCGTCTGCGAGCCGGCCTGGCGTTCCTGGAACGACAGCGCGGTCCACTCGATCTCGAAGCCCGGCGGCAGGTCGCGCGCCAGCCGCTCGATCTCGTTCATCGCATCGCCCGAGGCCACGCCCGGGGCGGGTTCGCCCTGGATCTCCATCGCCGACACGCCGTTGTAGCGCTCCAGGCGCGGCGAGCCGTAATCCCAGTGCGTCTTGGCGAACGCGCTGAACGGCACCATCTCGCCCTGGTCGTTCTTCACCGACCACAGGTTGAAGTCGTCCGGGGTCATGCGGAACGGCGCGTCGGACTGCAGGTAGACGCGCTTGACCCGGCCGCGGTCGATGAAGTCGTCGATGTAACTGCTGCCCCACGCGGTCGACAGGGTGGTGTTGATGGTGGCGATCGACAGGCCCAGCGCCGCCGCGCGCGGCACGTCGATGTCCACGCGCAGCTGCGGGGTGTCTTCCTGCCCGTTCGGGCGCACGTTGGCCAGCAGGCCGCTCTGCCCGGCCGCGCCGAGCAGCTGGTTGCGCGCGTCCAGCAGGGCCTGGTGGCCCTGGCCGCTGTTGTCCTTCAGGAAGAAGGTGTAGCCCGAACCGATGCCCAGCTCCGGCATCGCCGGCGGCGGGAACGCGAACACGAACGCATCCTTGATGCCGCCCAGCGCCATCATCGCGCGGCCGGTGATCAGGCCCACGCCCTGGTCGTCGTTGCGCTCGCCCCAGTCCTTGAGCTTGACGAAGGCCATGCCCGCGTTCTGACCCATGCCGGCGAAGCTGAAGCCCTGCACCGAGAACACCGATTCGATCGCCTCGGCCTCGTTCTCCATGAAGTGGCGCTCGAGCTTGTCGATCGCCTCCAGCGTGCGCTCCTGGGTGGCGCCGACCGGGGTCTGCACCAGCGCCATCAGGATGCCCTGGTCCTCGTTGGGCAGGAACGCGCTGGGCAGGCGTGCGAACAGCAGGCCCATCACCACGAACAGCGCCGCGGTGATGCCCATGAAGCGCCACGGCCGCGCGATGATGCCGCGCACGCCGCGCTGGTACTGGCCGCTGGAGCGCTCGAAGCTGCGGTTGAACCAGCCGAAGAAGCGGCCGGCCGGACCGCGCGCCACGTGGTGCTCGCCCTTCTTCAAGGGCTTGAGCATGGTCGCGCACAGCGCCGGGGTCAGCACGATCGCCACCAGCACCGACAGCGCCATCGCCGACACGATCGTCGCCGAGAACTGCCGGTAGATGACGCCGGTGGCGCCGCCCATGAAGGCCATCGGCACGAACACCGCCGACAGCACCAGGCCGATGCCGACCAGCGCGCCGGTGATCTGGTCCATCGACTTGCGCGTGGCCTCCAGCGGCGACAGGCCTTCCTCGGACATGACGCGTTCGACGTTCTCGACCACGACGATGGCGTCGTCGACCAGCAGGCCGATCGCCAGCACCATCGCGAACATCGTCAGCATGTTGATCGAGAAGCCCAGCGCGGCCAGCACGCCGAACGTGCCCAGCAGCACCACCGGCACCGCGATCGTCGGGATCAGGGTGGCGCGGAAGTTCTGCAGGAACAGGTACATCACCAGGAACACCAGCACGATCGCTTCGATCAGGGTCTTGATCACGCCCTTGATCGAGACCTGCACGAACGGCGTGGTGTCGTACGGCACCACCGCTTCCAGGCCGGCCGGGAAGTTGGCCTTCAGGTCCTCCAGGGTGGCGCGCACGCCGTTGGCGGTGTCCAGCGCGTTGGCGCCGGTGGCCAGGGTGATCGCGATGCCGGTGGACGGCTTGCCGTTGTAGCGGGTGACGAAGTCGTAGCTTTCCGCGCCCAGTTCCACCCGGGCCACGTCGCCCAGGCGCAGCTCGCTGCCGTCGGCATTGGAGCGCAGCAGGATGTTGCGGAACTGTTCCGGGGTCTGCAGGCGGTCCTGCGCGTTGATCGTGGCGTTGAGCTGCTGGCCCTTCACCGACGGCGCGCCGCCGAGCTGGCCGATGGCCACCTGCGCGTTCTGCGCGGTGATCGCCGCGGCCACTTCCTCCACCGACAGCTGGTAGGTGTGCAGCTTGTTCGGATCCAGCCAGATGCGCATCGCGTACTTGCCGCCGAACACCTGGATGTTGCCCACGCCCGGCACGCGGCTGAGCGGGTCGACCAGGTTCGAGCCCACGTAGTCGGCGATGTCGTTGGCATCCATGCTGCCGTCGTTGGAGACGAAGCCGAGCACCTGCAGGAAGCCGCTGCTGGACTTGGCCACGTTGATGCCCTGCTGCTGCACCGCCTGCGGCAGCAGCGGCATCGCCAGCTGCAGCTTGTTCTGCACCTGCACCTGGGCGATGTCGGGGTTGGTGCCGCTCTGGAAGGTCAGCGTGATGGTGGCCATGCCGTTGGCCGAGCTGTTGGACGAGAAGTACATCAACCCGTCCAGGCCCTTCATGTTCTGCTCGATGATCTGCGTCACCGAGTCCTCGACCACCTTGGCCGAAGCGCCCGGATAGGTCGCGCTGATCTCGACCGCCGGCGGTGCCACTTCCGGATACATCGAGATCGGCAGCCTGAGCACCGCCAGGCCGCCGGCCAGCATGATGATGATGGCGATCACCCACGCGAAGATGGGCCGATCGATGAAGAAACGTGCCATGTGCGGGATTCCTTACTGCGCGTCGGCAGGAGCGGCAGCGGCCGGCTGCTCGACCGGGGCCGCCTCGGGGGCGCCCGCCTGGGGTGCGGCCGGCGCCTGGTCCGGCGCGGGCGCTTCGGCGCCGCGCTCGGTGGCTTCCACCGGCATGCCGGGGCCGATCTTCTGCAGGCCCTCGACGATCACGCGGTCGCCCGGCTTCAGGCCGTCCTCGACCAGCCAGCGGTCGCCGATCGCGCGGCTGACCTTGACCGGCCGCACCTGCACGGTGCCGTCCTCGCCGACCACCATCGCGCTGGTATCGCCCTTGGGATCGCGGGCGATGCCCTGCATCGGCACCAGCAGGCCTTCGTTGCGCACGCCGGAGCCGACCACCGCGCGCACGTACATGCCCGGCATCAGGATCTGCTCGGGGTTGTCCACGCGCACGCGCAGGCCGTAGCTGCCGGTGGACGGGTCGACGCTGACCTCGGAGAACTCCAGCGTGCCCTTGTGCGCGAACTCGCTGCCGTCCTCCAGCAGGATCGTCACCGGCAGGGTCTGGTTGTCCTGCAGGCGCCCGGCCGCCAGATCGCGGCGCAGCTGCAGCAGCTCGCCGGCCGACTGGCTGATGTCGACGTAGATCGGGTCCAGCTGCTGGATCGTCGCCAGCGCCTCGGCCTGGCCGGCGTTGACCAGCGCGCCCTGGGTGACCGTGGACTTGCCGATGCGGCCGGAGATCGGCGCGGTGATCCGGGCATAGCCCAGGGTCACGTTGGCGGCATCCAGCGACGCCCTGGCCGCGCCGACGTCGGCTTCGGCCTGCTTGCGCGCGGCGATCGCGTTCTCGTTGTCCTGCACGCTGACCGCGTCGACCTTGGCGAGTTCGGCGATGCGGACCGCGCTGGTCCGCGATGCCTCGGCGGTGGCCTCGGCGCGTCCGAGCTGGGCGCGGGCGCTGTTGGCCTGGGCGCGGTAGGCCGCGTCGTCCAGCTGGTACAGCGGCTGGCCGGCGGTCACGTAGCCGCCTTCGGTGAACAGGCGCTTGGCGACGATGCCGTTGACCTGCGGCCGGACCTCGGCGACCAGGAAGGCATTGGCGCGGCCGGGCAGTTCACGGGTCAGGCCGATCTGCTCGGCCTTCAGGGTGACGACGGTGACCTGGCCGGGGCCGGCCTCGGGCGGGGCCTGCTCGCCACCGCAGGCGGCAACGGCCAAGGCGATCGCCACGGACAGGGCAAGGGCGCGGAGGGGGAGTCGGGACATGACGGAGCTCTGATGGGAAAGGTGGCAATCGGGCGCGATCGTGCCGGCATCTGACGCGACGAACGTCGCGGGTGGAGATCGACACGCCCGCAACGGCCGCCAGCGAATGGCAACCGTTCAGACAGGGCGAGGAAATATACATACATGCATGTTTGTTTTGCAACGGCTACACTTCAGCCCCGTTTCACCCAGCATGTGAGCAAGCGCAAGGCGAATGGCGAGGAAGACCAAAGAAGAAGCGGCCGCGACCCGGGAGGACATCCTCGACGCCGCGCTGGCCTGCTTCCACGAGCACGGCGTGGCCGGGACGACGCTGGCGATGATCGCCAGCCGCGCCGGCTACACCCGCGGCGCCGTCTACTGGCACTTCAAGAACAAGGCCGAAGTCATCGAGGCGATGCTGGAACGCGAGCGCATGCCGTTCATCCAGCGGATGGAACGCACCTCCTCGCCGCTGCGCGACACGCCGGTCCAGGACCTGCGCATGGCGATGCTGGTGTCGCTGGGCGAGGTGGCCGACGATCCCACCCTGCGCAGCCTGCTGGAGATCATGCTGCGCCACGACCTGTCCGACGACAGCCGGACCATCACCCAGATGATGCGCGACCACGAGCGCGAGGAAATGGACATCGTCGTCCGCACGCTGCAGCGCGCGCAGGAACTGGGCCAGCTGCGCGAGGGCGTCGATACCGCGGTCGCCAGCCGCGTGCTGTCGCTGGGCATGACCGGGGTGATGTACGGCTCGATGGTCGCCCCGGAGCTGTACGAGATCCGCCGCGATGGCATGGCCATCGTCGACGCGATCCTCAGCGCCTACGTCCGGGAAGGCCTGTTCACGCCCGGCGAGATGCCCGACACCAGCGGCAGCGCCGACTGGCTGTTCTGAGCGGTTGATCGGCACGAAGCGATGCCGCGGCATCGGCATCGCACGTGATGGCAGCAGGCGCATGGCAGGGCCGGAATCCCTGCCTGCATGCGGCCCCGCCGGCGACCTGGTCCGCGCGGGACGCCGCCACGCGGACCGGCGGCTGTCAGCCCGGCCCGTCGTGCCCGGCCCGGTCGGCCAGCGCAAACGCGACCGCCGCCTCGCTGTGGATCAGCGTCGTATCGAAGCCGGGCAGCGGCAGCGCGTCCGGATCCAGGATCATGCCCAGCTCGGTGCAGCCGAGGATCACCCCGTCCGCCCCGGCATCACGTGCCTGCGCGACCAGCGCGCGCAGCGACTGCCGCGACGCATCCAGCACCCTGCCCGCGCACAGCTCCTCGAAAATGATCCGGTGCGTCTCGGCGCGCCCGGCGGCGTCGGGCAGGACGATCTCGATGTCATGACGCTGCATCCGCTGCGCGTAGAAGCCGTGTTCCATCGTGTAGCGGGTCGCCAGCAGCAGCGGCCTGCGGTGCCCCGCCGCCAGCAGCCGCTGCGCGGTCTCGTCGATGATGTGGATCAGCGGCACCGCGACCGCCGCGGCCACCTCGTCGGCGACCAGGTGCATGGTGTTGGCGCAGATCAGCACGCAGTCCGCGCCGCCGTCCTGCAGCTCGCGTGCGGCCGATGCCAGCACGGCGCCGGCGCCGGTCCAGTCGCCCGCGCGCTGCAGCGCGACGATGGGCTGGAAGTCGAGCGAACGCAGCAGCAGCTGCGCCGAATGCAGGCCACCGAGCCGTGCGCGCACGGCCTCGTTGATCTGCCGGTAGTAGATGGCGGTGGCTTCGAAGCTCATGCCGCCGATCAGGCCGATGGTGCGCATGGAATGTCCCTGGCTCACGGATGGCGGGGGCGAACCTCGCGGCTCGCCGCAATGGAGCGCAGGCGATTCTAGCCTCGTGCCGGCGGCACGGGCAGGACATCGCGCCCCATCCGCGAAGACCAGCACCATGCAGAGGTCATCGTGGCGGGGCGTCAGGGCAGACGCTGGGTGATGAAGTTGACGGTCTGCTCCATCGTCGCCGGGTCCTGGTTGCTCAGCCCGATCACGACATGGCCGGTGGCCGGCCGCACGTTGAGCACCGCGTTGGCGCCTGGCGCGCCGCCTTCGTGGCCGTACTGGCGTTGCGCGCCGTCGCCACCGACAAGGAAGCCGAAGCCGTACCACCCCTTCGTGTTCTGCGGTTGCGTCGCCATCCGCAGCGACGCCTCCGAAAGCAGCCTGCCATCGGCCAGCGCCGCCGCGAAGCGCATCAGGTCGCCCGCCGTGGTGTAACCGCCTCCGGCAGCGGTACCGCGCCAGGGCAGCGACGCGGTTTCCCGCACCCAGCGCCCGTCCACTCGGGTGTATGCATGCGCCCGCCCCGGGACCTCGACCGACTCCGGCTCGGCACCGGTGGCGCCCATGCCCGCCGGATCGAAAATGTGGTGGGCGACGTAATCGTAGTAGCTCTGCCCGCTGACCGCCTCGATCACCGAGCCCAGCAGAATGTACCCGTAGTTCGAGTATCCGTCGTCGCTGCCCGGCGCGAATGCCAGCGGCGCGGGCGCATACACGGGCCAGTAGTCGCGATGGGTTCGCAATGTGCTGGAGATGGCGCTGAAACGCGCGTCGAACACCTCGCCGGTGCCGCCGGTGTGGCTCAGCAGGTGCCGCAGGGTAACCGCATCGGCCACTGCACGGTTCGGATAATCGGGCAGATACGTCGACAACGGCGCATCGAGTTCCAGCCGGCCTGCCTCCACCAACTGCAGTACCGCGACGGCGGTAAACATCTTGCCCAGCGAGGCGAAGCGGAACCGGGTCTCCGCAGAGACCGGGACCGAGGCCTCGCGGTCGGCCAGGCCGCCGTGCCACGCGAACAGCGGTCTGCCCGCATGGGCCAGCAGAAAGCTGCCGGACAACCGGTCTTCCGCGGCAAGTGCATCGAGCCGCCGTCTCGCCTCCTCCACCAGCGCGTCCATCGGCATCGGTCTCGGGCGGAACGCCTCAGGCATCGGCACGCCCTCGAAGCGCATGCCAGAAAGCCTCAACACCTTCGCCTGTTCGATCCCGATCGTGGCCAGCAGGGCGCGCCCCCACTCCGAGACGAGCACGACCGTGATTCCGGTGGGCGTTTCGGCACGTACTTCCGCCAGCTGCAGGCGGCCGAAGCTTTCACGGAACTCGAGGTCGTCTTCGACATCCGTGGTGACGCCGTACGCCGCATTGAACGCGGCAAGCAGCTCGCGTTCGCCAGCGTTGTGGGCGGCGAGCCAGCGATCGAAGACCTGCCTTGCCGGAGCGGACGGCAGGTCGGTGCCGGCCCGGGCACCGAAGGAGATCATGAGCACCACGACCGCGAGGATTCTCAGCATGTCCTTCCTTCATCTCTCTGACAGACGCAGCCATCGCTGCTGATACCGGACGTACGCGCCGCGTGGCCAGCAGTGCGCCACCATGCGCTGCACACGGGTCCGCACAATCGCCGCAACACGCAGCACATCACGGGCACCGGATCCTAGCGCCGCAACGATGCACCGCAGCGACACTCGACGTGCCCCGTCGCCGTCACGACGATCCGTCCCGCTGCAGCGACGTCTGGTCACGCGTCAGCGGGAATCGACCGGAAATCCACGCGTGGGCTTGACGCTTCAGATCATCCGATGAGCGCAGATGGCACGCGACTTCAGCCCGGTCGCATCCTGTGGCCGACCCGCCATCGGCAACACTCGCATCGCATCGACATGCGATCGCGCATGCTGTGGCCTCCACACGCAACGATGGAGGACGGCCGATGAGGATTTCCCCGGCACAGGCGGCACTGCTGACCGCACGCGAACGGCAGTTGCTGGAAACGACCGGTCCCTACGAAGTGAAACAGCTGGTCACCCTGATCAAGCGCACGCGCGAACTGCGCGACAAGCAGCGCGACCTGGCGCAGCGGCACCGCATCGCGGCGACCCAGCGCAGCCAGTCCAAGGCATCGGCCGTGGTCGCGCGCACGTTGAAGAAGGAGGCGCTGTTCGAACGCGCCCTGCTTCACTACGAAGCGCAGCTGGAGAAGATCAACCGCGAGTGCAGCTCGGCGATGAGCGAACTGCGCATCGGCACGTCCACGCGCAAGACCGCCCGGACGAGCAGGACGACGAAGACGGGCACCGCCCGCAAGGCAAGCAAGGCGACAAAGACCACGCGCGCGAAGACGGCGGCCAAGGCGCGCAGCGGCACCACGACCAAGGCGGTGAGCAAGGCGCGGCAACGGCGCGCCGGCAAGGCCGAAGCCAGGACCCAGGCCGCGTTCCGCTGACGCGGAAACGCCCAGGCGCTGCGATCGCCCTGCGACGCCTCATCGAACTGGAAGCGTTCGATCCGGAACGGCCGACCCGCAGGACGCCGGCGAAGATGCGACCGCGATCTTCGCTGGCGTCCGGGCCACGCCCGCAGCGCCGCGGTTTCCCCACGACAAACGAAGAACGCCCCATGCACTGCATGGGGCGTTCTTCGTTTCCGTCCGCGATCGATGCCGGACCTGCACGTCCGGTGCTGCGCGGGGCAGCATCGGGCGGCGCAGGCGCGGGTGTTTCCACGGGGCCATCCGTGGGACACCCTGGCGCCGGGCCCAGCGCGGCGCGATGCCGCGCTGGGCGGGCTCAGAGGATGTAGCGGCTCAGGTCCGGATCCTGCACCAGCTCGCCCAGGTGCGCGTCGACATAGACCTGGTCGACCGTCACCGATTGCCCGTCGCGGTCGGGTGCCTCGTAGCTGAGCGTGTCCAGCAGCCGCTCGAGCACGGTGTGCAGACGGCGTGCGCCGATGTTCTCCTGGCGCTCGTTGACCTGCGCGGCGATCTCGGCGAGCCGGTCGACCGCATCGGCGGTGAACTGCAGGCCCACGCCCTCGGTCTGCATCAGCTCGACGTACTGGCGGGTCAGCGAAGCCTTGGGCTCGGTCAGGATGCGCTTGAAATCGTCCTTGCTCAGCGCGCCCAGTTCGACCCGGATCGGGAAGCGGCCCTGCAGCTCCGGGATCAGGTCCGAGGGCTTGGCCAGGTGGAACGCACCGGAGGCGATGAACAGGATGTGGTCGGTCTTGACCGTGCCGTACTTGGTCGACACGTTCGAGCCCTCGACCAGCGGCAGCAGGTCGCGCTGCACGCCCTCGCGGCTGACGTCGCCGCCGGACACGCCGGCGTCGCTGCGCTTGGCGACCTTGTCGATCTCGTCGATGAAGACGATGCCGTGCTGCTCGCAGGCCTCGATCGCGGCCGCGCGGATGTCCTCCTCGTTGACCAGCTTGCCGGCCTCCTCCTCGACCAGCTGCGGGCGCGCCGCCTTGATCGTGACGGTGCGCTTGTGGGTCTTGGCGCCGCCGAGGCTGGAGAACATCTGGCGCAGCTGCTGGCCCATTTCCTCCATGCCCGGCGGGGTCATGATGTCGACGCCACCGACGTTGGCCGACAGCTCCAGTTCGATCTCGCGCTCGTCCAGCTCGCCGGCGCGCAGCATGCGGCGGAACTTGGCGCGGGTGCTGTCTTCCGGGCCGGACACCTGCACCGACGACGGCTCGTTGCGCGCGGCTTCCACGTCGAAGCCGATGCCGCCGCTGCGACGCGGCAGCAGCGCATCGAGGATGCGGTCTTCGGCGCGTTCCTCGGCCTGCAGGCGCACGCGGGTCTTGGCCTGCTCGCGGTACATCTTGACCGCGGTGTCGGCCAGGTCGCGCACGATCTGCTCGACGTCCTTGCCGACGTAGCCGACCTCGGTGAAGCGCGTGGCCTCGACCTTGACGAACGGCGCGTTGGCCAGCGTCGCCAGGCGACGGGCGATCTCGGTCTTGCCGACGCCGGTCGGGCCGATCATCAGGATGTTCTTCGGCATCACTTCGTTGCGCAGCTCCGGTGCCAGCTGCATGCGGCGCCAGCGGTTGCGCAGCGCGATGGCGACCGCGCGCTTGGCGGAGTGCTGGCCGACGATGTGACGGTCGAGTTCCTGCACGATCTCGCGCGGCGTCATGGTGGAGGAGATGTTTTCGGTCATGGGTGTCTTC
Source organism: Xanthomonas sp. XNM01 (assembly GCF_014851915.1). GTDB lineage: Bacteria > Pseudomonadota > Gammaproteobacteria > Xanthomonadales > Xanthomonadaceae > Pseudoxanthomonas. The sequence continues at coordinate 191,024 of NZ_JACVAP010000004.1, read as the reverse complement.
GCATGGCGGAGGTGGTGTCCTTCCCCGGCAGAGGGAGAAGGTGCCCGGAGGGCGGACGAGGCCGGGCAGCGGCCGGCACGCTCATCCCAGCCCCTCTTCCGTGTGCGGAAGAGGGGCGCGATCTCAGAGTTCTTCGACGACGACGTTGCGGTTGGTGTAGATGCAGATGTCGCCAGCGATGCCGATCGACTCGGTCGCGATCGTCTTCGCATCCAGCTCGGTGTGCGCCAGCAGCGCGCGTGCGGCCGACAGCGCGTAGCTGCCGCCGGAACCAATGGCGATGATGCCGTCCTCCGGCTCGATCACGTCGCCGGTGCCGCTGATCACCAGCGAGGTCTCCCTGTCGGCCACCGCCAGCAGCGCCTCGAGCTTGCCGAGGCGACGCTCGGTGCGCCAGTCCTTGGCCAGCTCCACCGCGGCGCGGGTCAGCTGGCCGTGCTTCTCGAGCTTGGCTTCGAACAGTTCGAACAGGGTGAACGCGTCGGCCGCCGCACCGGCGAAACCGGCCAGCACCTGGCCCTCGCGCCCCAGCCGGCGCACCTTGCGCGCATTGCCCTTCATCACGGTGTGGCCGAGGGTGACCTGGCCGTCTCCGGCGATGGCCACCTTGTCGCCGCGGCGCACGCAGACGATGGTGGTGGCGTGGAACACGTTGGGGTTCTGACTGGGGTCCATGCGGCCTCCGGGAAACTGTTCACCGGACATGGGGACAGCCCCATCAGCGATCAAGCCTGTGGCGCAGCGGGCCGCGCCGGCCATCGTTCAGGCACGCTCGGCCTCGCAGGCGAAACACCCGCGCCGTGCATTGTGCAGGTGGACGCGGACGATGCCATCGCGCCGGAACGCCTGCTCCAGCCACCCGGCGACCGCCTCGCCGGCGCAGACCTCCGCGTCGACCATCAGCGCCGCCGTGTCGTAGGCGCGCAGCGAGATCAGCCGGCGCGAGACGCTGTCGGGCACGACACCCGGCGCGAGCACGCACCGCTGCGCACCGCGCCGAACGAAGACCGGCCCGCCGGCACGATACGGCGAGGGCCCGGGCAGGTGCTCCCAGTGCAGCAGCAGCAGTTCTTCACCACGGCGGGCGTCCTCCAGCGACACCCGGCACGGGAAGCCATGGTCCGAATCGGCGATGCAGCGCCGGGCGCCACGCGCGGCAAGCGCGTCGGCGTCCAGGTGGAACAGCGATGCGAACGGCGCGGGATCGAGACCGGAAAGACGGAAGCTGGACATGGACGGGCTGCCTGGAGGGGACGCGCCCACGATGCGGGTCCGGGCGGAGCGGCGCTCGCCGGTTCCGGACATCGCACTCCGCTGACCGGGCATGGCGGCGCATGCACGCCGCGGTGCGCGCTCCGGGGCGGCCCAGGCATGCCTCCGGCCGGGTCAGGACGACGACTTCGCGTGCGCCGGCCGCTCCGGTTCCGGCTCGATGCCCCACGCGAGGTACCAGTCCTCGCCCTGGCTTTCGGCCGGATGCATGGTGCGCCCCGATCCATTGCCGCAGGCCAGCGCGTTCGCGGCGCAGTAGCGGTCGCAACCCCAGCAGATGCGCTCGGGATGCTTCGGATTCAACGGGAAGGGCTTGGCCATCGCATCACCATGTCGACTGGATGTTCCACAGTCTGACCGCGGGCAGAACCCACCGCCCTGATTCAACGCAAGCGATGAAGCGGCTGCAAGCAACATCCCGGCGTTGGCCGCAGCCAGTTCGTGACGAACACCTGAAGGCAGCCGAGCTCACCGCTCACGTAGCAGACGGGAGCCGGATACAGCCTGCATGCCCACTGCCGGATTCGATGCTGCCCAGCAGATGCAGTGCCTCGGCATCCTCACGCATGATCCGATAGCGCCCCTGCGCGAGCCGCAGCCGTGCACGGGTGGCGCCAGCCGGAATCACGACCTGGTCCGCTGCGATGGCGGCGTCGCCCGACTGCGCATGGAACGCGCGCAGCAGCGTATCCTGCGCCTGCGCCGCGATGCAGACATCGTGCAGTACACCGCGATCGGCTTCGATGGCGGCGATCGATGCGGGCGGATGCAACACGACGATGTCGGCGCCAGCCCCGCCCGATGGTCGTCCGTCGCGCATCGGTGTGACGGCGACGGATGCATCGAATGGCCACATGGCCTCCATCCCTGCGCAGGCAGTCGCCGCCTGGGCGATGGTCAACGGATCGATACCGGTCATGCGTTTCAACCGGGCGGCCATCCAGCCGGCGCTTTCGTCTTCGGAGATGTGCGAGCCACCCGCGTATACCAGCAGCCGGCGCCTGGGATGCCGCTCCAGCCAGTCGGCCAGTGCACGGGCCTGCCCCTCCTCACGCTGCTCCCGCTCAGTGGAAGCCGCTTCGTACGCAACGAACTCCCAACCCATCACGCGTGCCCGCCGCAGCACCGTGGCGAACGCAGGGTCGGCGGTGTAGAACCCGATCCGCACATCCGGATCACCGTCCGCCAGCAAGGCAGGCGCATCGGCCTCGAACGCTTCGGCTGCCAGCGCATCGAATCCCAGCGCGCCGAGCGCTTCCAGCACCCGGCCAAGAAACAGCCGATGGGTGCGGCTGAAGTGCGATTCGTTGAGCATCACGACTTGTGCGCCGCGGGCGGCAGCGACGATCTCCCGCAGGGCATCATCATGCGACATGCCTGCATCGATCCGCGGCGGACGCGTGGACAGCAGACGACATGCCGGGCCCGCATCCCCGACGATCACCGACAGCTGTGCCACAGCCTGCTCCTGGCCGGGAAGCGTGCCGAGCACCTGCAGCGCCTGCCAAGGGCGATTGCGCAGCATGTCGCCGTACCAGCCGCCCGCCGGCTGCGCGACCGCCATCACTGGCAGCAGTAGACATGCGGCCACGATGCTGCGAACCAGAGTTCGGTGTGCACTGCGCCTCATGTCACCGCCGCAGTCATGCATCGCCCGGCTTCCTCTTCGCCCGCGGGTGCGCCGCGTCGTAGACCTTGGCCAGGTGCTGGAAGTCCAGGTGGGTGTAGATCTGGGTGGTGGCGATGTCGGCGTGGCCGAGCAGTTCCTGCACGCCGCGCAGGTCGCCGGAGGATTCGAGCACGTGGCTGGCGAAGCTGTGCCGCAGCATGTGCGGGTGCACGTGCTTGAACAGGCCCTGGCGCGCGGCCAGCTGGCGGATGCGGATCTGCACCGCACGCTGGCTGATCGCGCCGCCACCGCGTCCGGGGAACACGTGCGTGTCGGCATCGGCGCCGGTCGACGCACGCCATTCCTCCAGCGCGCGCCGCGCATGCGATCCGACCGGCACGCTGCGCTGGCGGCTGCCCTTGCCGAGCACGGTGACCAGGCCATCGGCCAGCTGCAGGTCGCGCCAGCGCAGCGCGCACAGTTCGCTCAGGCGCAGGCCGGAGGAGTAGAACAGTTCCAGCAGCGCGCGGTCGCGCAGGCCCAGCGGCGCGTCGGTCGCCACCTCGACCAGGCGCACGGCCTCGTCGACGTCGAGCACCTGCGGCAGCTTGCGCGGCGCTTTCGGTGCGCGCAGGCCGGCGGTGGGGCTGGCGGCGATCCGCCCGTGCTTCAGCAGCCACGCATAGAAACTGCGGCAGGCCGACAAGCGCCGCTGCAGGCTCTTGGGCGAAAGTCCGCGGCGGTGTTCGGCGGCGACGAAATCACGCAGCTGCGCCGGCTGCAGCGCATCGACGTCATCCGCGCCGTGTGCCTGCGCCCAGCCCTGCAGCGCGGCCAGATCGCGCCGGTAGGCGTCCAGCGTATGCGCCGACATCGCCCGCTCGACCTGCAGATGCTGGAGAAACGCTTCGATGCTGCCCATGGCTGGCGCGGAAGGATGCCGTGATACGCGTTGCCGGCATGATGCCGGCGTTTGAGCGCTGGTGCGAGCCCGCGCCGGGACTGCCAGGACGCACGCGGCCCTGCCTGCGCACCACGCCGCAATGCACACGACGCGGTCCGCGCCGGGGCTGCAGTCGCGTGCCGGTTTCCCATGCCAAAGGCCCGCCCGGCCGGCACGCGCGCAGGATCGCCATGCCAGCGGTGGAAAGACCGCGATGGCCGGAACGTCAGGGACATCCACCGTCGACACGCTGGCGCTGCGCAGGACGCAGCGGCACCGTCGGCGAGATGGCAGGTCGAGGGACGTCGCGCCGTGCAGCCCTTCACGGATCACGCGTGATCCGGTCGCGCGGCGCCCGGGCCGACAGCCGGAACCCGCGTGCAGGACCATCGCCGGCATGCGGCGCGAGCCACGCACCAGCCACGCGCCGCGCACCGGTCACCTGCCGCACCGGTGCGACGCATGGCACCGCAGCGTGGAGCCAGCGCCCCCCCACTGGTGGCAAGGACGCGGACCGCCGCGTGACTCAGTCGTCGAAACGCTGCAGCGCCACCACCAGCGCCTCGCCCATCATCCGCAGGAACAGCGTGCCCATGCCGGGATAGAAGCGGTTCGCGTCGTGACTGCCGACCGCGACCAGGCCGACGCCGGGCAACGGCAGCAAGGCGCTCGACTGCACCTCGCCCTCGCGCGGGCCGTACAGCAGCGCATTCTTCTCCGCACGCAGGCGGCCGCACAGCGGCTCGCCGTCACGCAGCGCATCGCGGAACGGCTGCAGGCGCGCGTCGTCTTCGGCGATCACCTGCAGCCAGTCGGCGTCATCGCTGCCGGCCGCCGGCTGGAACATGAGGATCCGGACCAGGTCGCCATCGAAATCCTCGGCGAGCGTCGCAGCCATCGCACGCAGGGTGTCGGCACGGCTGCGCTGGCGCAGCAGCGCCAGGGTCAGCTGCTGGGTGCGCACGGCCAGCCGCTCGTTGACCTGGGCGTTGGCGGACAGGTCGCCCAGACGCCGCGACAGCTCGCGGTTCTTGTCGCGCAGCACGTCGAGCTGGTAGCTGGCCAGCGACGCGGCACGGCCGTCGTCGCGCGGCACCACCAGGCTCAGGGCCAGGTCGGGGAACTGCTTGAGGAAGCCCGGATGCCGGCGCAGCCAGGCCGCCACCTCGTGCGCGCCCGGCGCGTCCCTGTCCTTGCTCTCGCTCATGCCTGCCAGTTCCCCTCGAAAACGAATGCGGTCGGTCCGGCCATGATGACCTGCGCGTCGTCGTCGGACCACCCGATGTGCAGTTCCCCGCCCGGCAGCGCGACCGTGGCCGCGCGCGCCAGGCGACCACGCCGGATCAGCGCGACCACCGCGGCGCAGGCGCCGCTGCCGCAGGCCAGGGTCTCGCCGACGCCCCGCTCGTAGACGCGCAGCCGGATGCGGTCGTCCGCCAGCACCTGGGCGAATCCGACGTTGCAGGAGTCCGGGAACGCGGGCGAACGCTGCAGCGCGGCACCGAGCGTGACGACATCGACCGCATCGACATCGTCGACCTCGATCACCGCGTGCGGGTTGCCCATCGAGACCGCGCCGAACACCACGCGCCGGCCGTCGATCTCCAGCTCGTACTCGCGCTGGGCGGCGTCGAAGCCCAGCAGTGGCACCTGCGCCGGCAGCAGCCGGGGTGCGCCCATCGCGATGGCGTAGCGGCCGTCGCCGAGGCGGGTGACCGCATGGGTGTCGCCGGGGCTGTCGACGATGAAGCGCTCGCCGGTGGCGGCGCCATCGCGCACCAGCCAGGCGGCGACGCAGCGCGCACCGTTGCCGCACTGGCCCGCGGCGCTGCCGTCGGAGTTCCAGATGCCGTAGGCGGCCACCGCCTGCGCACTGCGCGGATGCTCGATGGTCAGGATCTGGTCGCAGCCGACGCCGCGATGGCGGTCGGCCAGGGCCGCCGCGAGTGCCGCATCGGGAGGCGGCATGCCGTCGCGCAGGTCGAGCACGACGAAGTCGTTGCCGGCCCCGTGCATCTTGCTGAACTGCATCGGGATGATCTCAGCCGCGGGCCGGCTCGGGCACCGTGTCCTGGACCGGATCGGTCGTCGAAGCAGGCACCGGGTCGGTGTTGGCCGGTGGCGGCTCGAGCGCGGGCTCTTCGACCGGGATCGGCTTCTGCGGCAGCACCAGCGGGCCCTTGTTGCCGCAGGCGGCGAGAACGGCCAGCAGCGCGGCCGCGGACAGGAAACGGAGGGAGGGCGTGTTCATGCGCCGAAGTATAAGCCGGCGCGCGTCACCGGCCGTGAGCCGGGCATCGACCGCGCGCAGCGTGCGGTCACGCCGGCACGCCCGTCCCCAGGAAGGCATGACGCCGGCGCACATCGTGCGGCACGGGCCTCCACGCCGTGCCCCGGCGGATCCGCGCTGGTGACATCGGAACCAGGATCAACGAGCCACCACCATGCATCCGGCGACGGCACGCGCCGGCGGGACTGACGCCGTTGCCGGGCATTGGACGCAGCAGCCAGCGCGCAGGCGACCGGCGTCATGGGTTCAACCTGCCGGCATGCCCTGCCCGGCGACGGCACGGCATGCCGGAGCACAGGCATCTGCCGACGGGGCCGGGGCGGCATGCGGCACACGGCACTCGCGGCGCGATGGCGGGTGCATCCGCGGACGACCGGGATCACCGTTCCGGCGGCGAAGGCGCGTCCATGCCTGGCGTGCGTGGCGGCGGCTCGGGCCGGCACCACAGCCAGGTGCCGACCGCGGCCATGCAGCCGATCGGCAGGGCGACCATCCAGAGCCGATAGCCGGGGGTGACCAGCATGACGCCGAGCATGATCGCGGCGCTGGCCAGCATCGCCCACGTCGCCATCCACTTGGCCCGGCGCGGCACGGCGCGGTGCTGCTGCCAGTCGCGGATCAGGGGGCCGAACCGCGGATCGGCCAGCAGTCTCGCGTGCAGGCGCTTCGAACCGCGCGCGGCGGCCCAGGCCGCGACCAGGATGAACGGCGTGGTCGGCAGGCCGGGCAGGAACACGCCGAGGATGCCCAACCCGAGGCTGACATAGGCCAGCAGCCACCACAGCCAGCGGAACCGGCTGGAAGGCATCGCGGGTGGCGGTAGGTCGTTCACCACGCAGTTTTACCGCAGTTGGCAGGCACCGCGCAGCAGAACGCCCATGCCGGTGCGCCACGAACGAAGACGCCGGGCAGTGCCCGGCGTCTTCGGCCTCGCGACATCCGTCGGACTTACTTCAGCGGTGCGGCCTGCACGCCAAGCTGGTCGAGCACGAACGCATAGTACTCGGCCATCTCGCGGTAGCGGCGGAACCGGCCCGACTTGCCGCCGTGACCGGCTTCCATGTTGGTGCGGAACACGATCGGATGGCTGCCGGTGTTGTGGTCGCGCAGGCGCGCCACCCACTTGGCCGGCTCCCAGTACTGCACCTGCGAGTCCCACAGGCCGGTGCCGACGAACAGCGCCGGGTAGTCCTGCGCCTTGATGTTGTCGTAGGGCGAGTAGGCCAGCATCACGTCGTAGAACGGCTTCTGCTCCGGGTTGCCCCACTCGTCGTACTCGTTGGTGGTCAGCGGGATCGACGCGTCCAGCATCGTCGTGACCACGTCGACGAACGGCACCTGCGCGACCATCACCCGGTAATCGGCCGGCGCCTGGTTGGCGACCGCACCCATCAGCAGGCCGCCGGCGCTGCCGCCGGACGCGGCGACGCGGTCCTTGGCCACGTAGCCCTGTGCGACCAGCGCACGGGTCACGTCGATGAAGTCGTTGAAGGTGTTCTGCTTGTTCAGCAGCTTGCCGTCCTCGTACCACTGCCGGCCCATCTCCTGGCCGCCACGGATGTGGGCGATCGCATAGACCATGCCGCGGTCGAGCAGGCTGACCACCGGCGAGTTGAAGCCCGGGTCCATCGAGATGCCGTAGCTGCCGTAGGCGTACTGCAGCAGGGCGGCGCTGCCGTCCTTCTTGAACCCGTTGCGGTAGACCAGCGACACCGGCACCTTGACCCCGTCGCGCGCGGTCACCCACAGGCGCTCGGTGGTGTACCTGGCCGGGTCGTAGCCGATCACCGGCTGCTGCTTCAGCACGCGGCGCTCGCCGGTGGCGATGTTGAGCTCGTAGGTGGTCGACGGCGTGGCCAGCGAGGTGTAGCCGTAGCGCAGCCAGGTGCTGTCGTGCTCGGCGTTGACCGACAGGCCCATCGAGTACGCCGGCTCGTCGGCCTTGACGTAGTCCTGGCTGCCGTCGGCCTTCAGCAGGCGGATCCGCTCCAGGCCGTCGGAACGCTCGGCGATCGCGGTGAAGCCGTCGAACAGCTCGAAGCCCTCGATGAACACCGCCGGATCGTGCGCCAGCCAGTCGGTCCACTGACTGCGCGAGGTCGCATCGCTGGGCGCGGTGACCAGCTTGAAGTTGGTCGTGGGCTTGCCGTCGGCGCCCGGCGCGTTGGTGCGGATCACCCAGCGGTCGCCCAGGTGGTCGGCGTCGTACTCGACGTCACGCGCACGCGGCGCCAGCACGGTGAAGGTCGTCGGGTCGGCCGCCGGCGCGTAGCGCAGCTCGGAGGAGACCGTGCTCGAGACTTCGATGGTGATGAACTTCTCGTCGCGGGTACGGCCCACGCCCATGTAGAAGCTGTCGTCGGTTTCCTCGTAGACCAGCACGTCGTCGGCGACCGGCGTGCCCAGCACGTGCTTCTTTACGCGCACGGTCAGCAGGGTGTCCGGGTCGTTCTCGACGTAGAACAGGGTCTTGTTGTCGTCGGCCCAGACCAGGTTGGCGGACACACCGGTGATGACGTCCGGATAGAGTTCGCCGGTCTCCAGGTTCTTGACGCGCACCGTGTACTGGCGGCGGCCGTTGCTGTCGTCGGCATAGGCCAGCAGCCGGTTGTCGTTGCTGACTGCGTAGTCGCCGACGCTGTAGTAGCCCTTGTCGGCGGCCAGCACGTTGACGTCCAGCAGCACCTGCTCGCCGGCGAAGTCGCCGCGCTCGTTGGCGGCCTGGATCGACAGCGCATCGAGGCCGGCCGCGTCGCGGCGGCGCGCGTGCACCGGGTAGTCCTTGCCGGCCTCGAAGCGCGAGTAGTACCACCAGCCCTGCTCGCGGTACGGCACCGAGCTGTCGTCCTGCTTGATCCGGCCGACGATCTCCTCGTACAGCGCATCCTCGACCGGCTTCAGCGGTGCGAGCACCGCGTCGGCGTAGGCGTTCTCGGCGGCGAGGTAGGCCAGCATCGCCTTGTCCTCGCGGTCGTCGTCGCGCAGCCAGTAATACTCGTCGTCGCGGGCCGCGCCGAACGGGGCGGTCACCGTATGCGGCTTGCGCGCGGCATCCGGCGGAGTGGCCGCGGAGGCGGCGGAAATCGGGGGAAGAGTCATCAGCAACGCCAGTGCGGTGGTGAGGGAACGCGTCATGGATGGGGTCCGTCGAAGGGAATTACCAGTGCCGTGAAGCAGCGGGGCGCGACTTCCGCCGCGCCCCGTGCCGTGTCAGTTGCCGGTCGAGAGCCGCTTCCAGAGGAAGCTGTAGGCCAGCGCCGCCATGTGCGCGGCCTGCGCATTGTTGGCCGCACCGCCGTGACCGCCTTCGATGTTCTCGTAGTAGGTCACGTCCTTGCCGGCGTCGATCATCAGCGCCGCCATCTTGCGGGCATGGCCCGGATGCACGCGGTCGTCGCGGGTGGACGTGGTGAAGATCACCGGCGGGTACTCCTTCGCCGGGTCGAACAGGTGGTACGGCGAGAAGGTCTTGATGAACGCCCAGTCGGCGGTGTCGGGATTGCCGTATTCGGCCATCCACGAGGCGCCGGCCAGCAGCTTGTTGTAGCGGCGCATGTCCAGCAGCGGCACCTGGACCACCACCGCGCCGAACAGCTCCGGATACTGGGTCAGCATGTTGCCGGTGAGCAGGCCGCCGTTGCTGCCGCCCTGCACGCCCAGATGCGCCGGCGAGGTGATCTTCCTGGCGGTCAGGTCGCGGGCGACCGCGGCGAAGTCCTCGTAGGCCTTGTGCCGGTTCTGCTTCAGCGCCGCCTGGTGCCAGCGCGGGCCGTACTCGCCGCCGCCGCGGATGTTGGCGACCACGTACACGCCGCCGTTGTCCAGCCAGGCGCGGCCCATGCCGCCGGAGTAGCTCGGGGTCAGCGAGATCTCGAAGCCGCCGTAGCCGTACAGGAGGGTCGGCGCGCTGCCGTCGAGCTTCAGGTCCTTCGGACGGACCAGGAAGTACGGCACCTTCGTACCGTCCTCGGAGGTCGCGAAGTGCTGCTCGATCGCATGCTTCGAACCATCGAAGAACGCCGGCATCGACTTCAGCACTTCCGGCTGCTGGCCGATCTGCGCCAGCGACAGCGTCGGCGGGGTCAGATAGTCGGACGAGCTCAGCCAGACCGCATCGGAGTCCTCGCTGTCGACCGCGCCGACGCTGATCGTGCCGAACGCCGGCGCGCCGACGAAGGCGCTGCGGGTCCAGCCCTGCGTCCCCGGGGTCAGCACCGTCAGCCTGCTCTTCACGTCTTCCAGCACGTTCAGCACCAGATGCGACTTCGTCCAGCTGAAGCCGGCCAGCGAGCTGGTGTCGGTCGGCTCGAACAGCACGTCGAATTCACGCTTGCCGGCCAGGAAGTCGTCCAGCTTCGTCGCCAGCAACGCGCCGGCCGGATAGGTCCTGCCGCCCACGGTCCAGGCTTCACGCAGCTCCAGCGTCAGCCACTGCCGGTGCACGCTCTTGTTGACCGAATTCGGCACGTCGATGCGGACCAGCTTGCCGTCGGCGCCGAGCAGGTACAGCTCGTCGTTGTAGAACGCCAGGGTGCGGCTGACGAAATCGCGCTCGTAGCCCGGGGTGTCGTCGTGGTAACCGGCGATGTACATGTCGTCGGCCTTGCCTTCGTACACCACCTCGGCCGCGGCCAGCGGGGTGCCGCGCTTCCAGCGCTTGACCACGCGCGGATAGCCGGACTCGGTCATCGTGCCGGCGCCGAAATCGGTGTAGACGAACAGCGTGTCCTGGTCGATCCAGCTCACCCCGCCCTTGGCTTCCGGACGGTAGAAGCCGCCGTCGACCCAGGTCTTGCTGCCCAGGTCGAACTCGCGGGTGACGTCGGCATCGGCGCCGCCGCGCGACAGCGCGATCAGGCAGCGCTCGTAGGCCGGGCGCAGGCAGTTGGCGCCGTGCCAGACCCAGTTCTCGCCCTCGGACTTGTTCAGCGCATCCAGGTCCAGCAGGGTTTCCCAGGCTGGATTCGGCTTGCGGTATTCCTCCAGCGTGGTCCGGCGCCACAGGCCGCGCTCGTGCTGCTTGTCCTTCCAGAAGTTGTAGTAGTAGTCGCCGATCTTCTGCACGCCGGGGATCTTGGCGTCCGAATCCAGGACCTCGCGGATGCCGGCTTCCAGGCGCTTGAACTCCGGCGTGGAGGCCAGCGCGGCATCGGTCTTCGCGTTCTGGGCGCGGACCCAGTCCAAGGCCTTGTCGCCGGTGACGTCTTCCAGCCACTGGTACGGATCGTCGCTCACCGCGGCCTCCTGGGCATGGGCCGCACCGGCGGCGATGAGACCTGCGAACAGGCAGGCCTGGGCGAGTCGGGACATGGCTACTCCGTCGAAATGAAATGCAGCCGGCGACGCTAGCACAGCCCTGCCTGCCCGAGCCCCTGCCGATGGTCAGGCCGGCAGGCGCCTGGCCTGGGCCCCGCGGCGCGCCTGGCTACGGCGGCGCAGTATCCGCGCCAGCGCCGGCGGCAGCCGGAAGCGGTGCAGCGCCCACCAGGCCGCCAGCGGCATGCCGACCAGCCACAGCGGCATCCAGCCGAGCCAGTCGCTGGAGCCGCGCAGCGCCGGCACCAGCAGCACCGCCGCGAGCCCGGCCAGCAGCAGCCGGCGCAGCACGCGCTCGATCAGCGGATCCGGGCCGTGGCCGGGGTCCGGGCGCAGGTCGGCAGCGGAGGCGGAGATGGCGGCAGTCGGGGACCAGATCGGCATGGCGGGAGGCTCCTGAGTCGGGAGCACAGCCTGCGGCCGGTCCATCTCAGAGGCTGCGACCGGCCGACGGACCTGGACCGCAATGGGACGGCCGACGACACCGGGACGTTCGAGCGCGGCGCATGGTCGAGCGGCATCTGCGCTGCCGAAGGAGCGCGCGCGGCCGCCGTCCTTCAGGTCGTGGCCAGGGCGGGATCGGACATGGCGGCCCTGGCCGGGGCCATTCCGGCAGGATGATGGCCCAGCCGCATCCTGCATCTGTCCGGAGGCGCGCTGGCGCGACCGTCCTCCCCGCCGGCGCGACCATCGCCGAGCGGCGCATGGCGACCGGCGTGGTTGCCGCAACGTTTCATCGGCCGCTCCGGTCGCCACCGGACACCACGCCGGGTTCAGCGCCAGCGCTGAGACACCGATGCGTGGTATGGCCCATCACCTGGGCACGACCGCTTCGTCACGCGTACCGGCTCAACGACAGCTCCAGCAGCGCCTTGGCCTGTTCGCGCAGCATGGCGGGCTCGACGATCTCGGCGTCGGCGCCGTAGTGCATCACGTCCATCAGCAGTTCGCGCGGCACGCTGTAGGGCACCTTCAGCTCGTAGCGGCCATCGGCCAGAAAGCGGCCCTGCTGCTTGGAGTGCCAGTGCTCGTCGGCGACCCAGCGCGCGATCTTGGCGTCGAACAGGATGGTCGCCCAGCCGCGCGGCTCGCCCGAGAAGATGCCGTAGCTGGACGACAGGTGCTGGTTGAGCGCCTCGTCGGACAGGTCCTCGGCGGCATCGCCCAGCGGCTTCGCATTGACGATGCGGTCCACCGCGAAGCTGCGCAGCGCGCCGCGGTCGTGGTCGAGCGCGTCCAGGTACCAGTTGTCGCGGTAATGGGTGATCCGCTGCGGCGAGACCTTGCGCTTCGTGGTCTCGTCGGTGGAGCGGGCGCGGTACTCGAACGTCAGCCGACGCCGCTCCAGCACCGCCGAGGCGACGATGCGGAAGGTGGCCTCGTCCAGGCGACGGCCGCGATGCGGGATCACCCGCACGCGCTCGACCGGCCACTGGCTGGCGCCGGCCTGCGCGGCCAGCAGTCCTTCGATCCGCTGCTGCAGCGGTGCCAGCACGGTCGAGAGCACGCCGCCGCCGGTGCGCTTGAGCAGCTGCTGCGAGGCCAGCAGCGCATGCAGCTCTTCCGAACTCAGCCACAGCCCGGGCAGTTCGAAGCGGTCGCTCTCGCCCGCCGCGTAACGGAAACCGGCATCGCCATCGCCCTCCACCGGCGCCATCAGCGCGTCGCGCAGGAAGGCCAGGTCACGGTAGACGGTGGCGCGGGAGCATCCGAGCTCCTCCTGCAGCCGCGGCACGGTGACCGGGTAGCGGGCGGCCTTGAGGATGCGATGCAGGGCGTTGATGCGTTCGTATCGGTCCATGCGCCGATTATGGCGCGGTTGCCGGTACGCGGTGCATCCGCCGGTCATCCGCTCCTGCGGGCGTGACGGTATCGTGGGCGGCCCGCCTCCGTCCGTCGCCGCCATGCGCCCGTTCCCCGTCCGACCGCTGTCCTTCGCGCTGGTCCTCCTGCTGGCCGCCTGCGCCGACCCGGCACCGCCCGCGTCGCCGGCCGCCAGCACGATTCCCGCCGCCGATGCGCTGCCTGCCGCGCCGGCCGACCCCGCCAGCGAAGTCCGCGCGTCGATGGGACGCTTCCTCGCCGCGCGCAGCTTCGAGGCGACGATGCGGATGGAAGGCGCACGCGCGATCGAACAGCGGCTGGAGTTCGTCGCGCCGGACCGCTACCGGATCGTCCTGCCGGCCGGCACCCAGGTGGTGGTCGGCGACACGCTGTACCTGAGCGCGGGCGGACACACCCGGCAGGTGCCGCTGGAACCGGGCGTGCTGGCCGAATGGCGCGACCCGATGCGGCTGGGCAGCCTCGGCGATGCGCTGCAGGTGGAGGATCGCGGTGCGGACCTGGTCGACGGCCGGCCCGCGCGCCGCTATCGCGTGCAGCATGGCGATCCGCAGCCGCTCGCGTTCGACTACTGGGTCGATGCGCGCGGCCTGCCGCTGCAGATCGTCACCCGCGGCACCGGCCCGCAGGGCGACTACGCGATGACCCTGCGCTACGCGCGCTTCGACGATCCGGCGATCCGCATCGACCCGCCCTGACCGGCGCACGCCAGCGCCGACCGGCGGCAAGCGCACCCGCCGATGCCGATGGCAGACTCTGCGCTCAGGGGAACCGAGGCGGTCGCGTACCGCCGCACCAGCGGGGACACGATGCACCCACCCATTTCCTGCCGGCCTGCACATGCGCCGGAGATCGGCCATGCCGGTCGTCGCATGCCACGCCGCATAAGCGGTGACCGGCCGTGAGCCGCGACGGCCTGTTGCGTCCTGCACTGTGGACCGCCGCGACCACCGGCAGCGGGCTGCTGCTGTGGACGGCGATCAGCGCCGCCGTGCTGCACGGCCGCATCGGCACGGTGGACGTGCAGCGCCTGCAGGTGAGCGGGCTCGGCCTCGGCCTGCTGCTGAGCGCGACGCTGCTGCCGCTGCTGTGGCGCACGCCGGCGCCGAATCCGTGGCGCCTGCGCGCCCTCGGCCTCGGTGCGCTGTCGATGCTGGCCGCGCTGGTCCTGCTGACGCTGAAGACCGGCAGCCATGCCGACCCCATGCTGATCAGCGCAGCCGCGATGGCCACCGCGATGGGCGGCGTGCTGACCCTGGCGGCCACGCCGCCGGCGTTGCTGCAGCCCTCGCCGCCGCTGCGGATGCCAGTCCAGCTGGCCACCGCGATGCTGGCCGGCGCGACCCTGCTGTTCGCCCTGATCGCGCTGGCCTGGGGCGCGGCGATGCCGGCCACCGCGCCTGCGCCATCGCTGCTGATGCTGGTCCTGGTGCTGGCCGGCCTGCTGCTCCTGTTCTGGCGCGACGACCGGCGCCCGGCACCGTTGCCGGCGATGCGCCCACGCTGGATCGTGCTGGGCCTGCTGGCCGGCCTGCCGCTGCTGCTGGCCCTGCTGTCCTTCGCCCTGCCCGGCCTGGGCCGGCTGCTGTGGCCGCTGGCGGCGCTGTCGGTGCTCGCCGGCTCCACGCTCGAGCACCGCCTGCTGCTGGCCACGCCCATCGCCCGTTGAGGCCATGCCGTCTCGATGCGCGACAGTGTCGATGGTGCCCACGCCATTCCTTCCGGCAGCGGTGACCGACGACGCCGTCGACGGAACCAGCGCATGTGCGATGCCTCCGCGTTGGCGGTCGCCCCGCGGGCGGTCGGGACGGTCGATGGCGATGCGATGCTCCCGGGCATCCGCACGAGGGCGCTGCAGTGACTTCCTCCCGGGAGGCCTCCCATCGGACAGGGTGCGCCAGGTACCCCGCCCCATGACCGCGCTGCATCCGCCCGGCGACACGGGTGATCGCAGGCCGGGCACGTGGTGGCCCGCGTGCGCACCGGACACGCAGGCGCGACCTTCAGCGCCATCGGGCATGTGGCCACACATGATCCGCACCGATCCGACAGGCGCGACACGATGATGCGGCTGCTCCTGACCGTGCTGGTCGGCGGCTGCAGCCTGCTCGCTGCTGCCCTCGGCGTGTCGATCGCCGTCCACGCGTGGTGGCTTGCCGGCCTGCCTTACACCGCCGAGGGGAATCACTTCGACGGTCTGGTCACTCACCACGCCGGCGCGCAGTTCGTCTATGCGGCCATCGCCCTGCTGTGCCTGGTGGTCGCCATCATCCTGTGTCGGCTGGCGCTGGCGCTCACGCGACGGCGCGCTCCGGGGTGAGCGCCTCGCGATGCCGGTGACGAGGGCGGCGCGGGATCACTCCTCCCAGGCGGCCGCGAATCATGGGCCGGTCTTCGGTCTCGACGCCGTCGCCGCGCCACGCGCCGTGATGTCCCGCCCCCGGCGATGCGTCCGTGCCGGCCGTCCGTACGGTTACAGAAACCGTCCGGCGCCCTTGGCCAGCAGTTCGGCCGCGACATGGCGACCGAGCGCCTGCGGCGCATCGGCCGGGCCTTCGGACTCGGCACGCACCTGGCTGCCATCGGTGGCCGAGCCGACCAGGGCCTGCAGGTGCAGGCGGGTGCCGTCCAGCTCCGCATAGGCGGCCACCGGCACGTGGCAGCTGCCGTGCAGCGCGCGGTTGAGCGCGCGCTCGGCCTCGATCCGGATCCGGGTCGGCGGATGTTCCAGGGGCGCCATCAACGCAGCGGTGGCGGCATCGCCCTCGCGGGTCTCGACCGCGACCACCGCCTGCGCCGGCGCCGGCAGCCACAGCGGCGGCAGCAGGCGCGAGCGGATCCGCAGGTCCATGCCCAGCCGCTGCAGGCCGGCGCAGGCCAGCACGATGGCGTCGTACTCGCCGGCATCGAGCTTGGCCAGCCGCGTGTTGACGTTGCCGCGCAGGTCGCGCAGCTGCAGGTCAGGGCGCAGCGCGCGCAGCAGCGCCTGCCGGCGCAGCGAGGAGGTGCCGACCACGGCGCCCTCGGGCAGCGTCTCCACCCCGACGTGGTGATTGCTGACGAAGGCGTCGGCCGGGTCGGCGCGTTCGAGCACGGCCGGCATCGCAAAGCCCGGCTCGAGCTCCATCGGCACGTCCTTGAGCGAGTGCACCGCGCAGTCGGCGTCGCCGCGCTGCATCGCCAGTTCCAGCTCCTTCAGGAACAGGCCCTTGCCGCCGATCGCGGCCAGCGAGCGGTCCAGCTGCTCGTCGCCACGGGTGCTCATCGGCACCAGCACGACCTCCAGGCCGGGATGGAGGATCCGCAGGCGGGCGGCGACGTGTTCGCTCTGCCACAGGGCGAGCGGGCTCTTGCGGGTGGCGATGCGCAGGGTCTTCATCCGCGCATTATCGCGGATGCCGGCGGCGGCGCGGCTTGCGCGAGATCAAAGATGGCGCAGC
The DNA here is from genome assembly GCF_014851915.1 of Xanthomonas sp. XNM01. Taxonomy (GTDB): domain Bacteria; phylum Pseudomonadota; class Gammaproteobacteria; order Xanthomonadales; family Xanthomonadaceae; genus Pseudoxanthomonas. The sequence continues at coordinate 174,312 of NZ_JACVAP010000004.1, read as the reverse complement.
GTCTGCCGCAGCTGGGGCACGCAGCGGCGGCTGACCTCCAGCGGCTGCGGCGTGTGCCGCAGCACGGCCTGCACGTGGCCGTCGGTGCCGCGACGCAGTTCGACCAGTTCCTGGCGGGCGACCAGGCAGTTGCGGTGGATGCGCACGAAGCGGTCGCCGAACTCGTCCTCGAGCGACTTCAGCGATTCCTCGATCAGGTCCTCGCCGCGGGTGTGGTGGACCACCACGTACTTCTCCTCGGCCTGCAGGTAACGGATCTCCTCCAGCGGGATCAGCCGCAGGCTGCCGCGCAGGCGCGCGCACAGATGGCCGCGGCGCTCGCCGGGCGCGGCCGCGGCCGGTGCCGGCCGGCCGGCGAGGAAGGTCCGCACCCGCTCCAGCGCGGCGGCCAGACGCTCGGGCCGCACCGGCTTGACCAGGTAGTCCAGCGCGGCGGCCTCGAAGGCGGACAGGGCGTGGGCGTCGTAGGCCGTGCAGAACACCACCGCGGTCGGCGGATCGGCCGCCGCCAGCCGGCGGGCGGTCTCCAGCCCGTCGATGCCGGGCATCGCGATGTCCAGCAGCACCGCATGCGGCTGCCGGCTGGCGCACAGGTCGAGCACCTGCTGCCCGTTCTCGGCTTCGGCCACCACGTCCACGTCGGGCTGCTCGGCGAGCAGGCGGCGCAGGCGCTCGCGGGCGAGCGGTTCGTCGTCGGCGATGACCAGTGTCAGGGGCGGCATCAGGGCAACGGCAGCGTGACGTCGCAGGCATAGTAGCCGTCGCGCCACGCCGACGTCACCCGCGCGCCCGCGCCGAAGCGGTAGGCCAGGCGATTGGCGATGCTGCGCTGGGCATGGCCGGCGCCGCGCTGGAAGGCAGGCGACTGTGCGGTGTCCGGCGCCGGGGCCGGATTGAGCACCTGCAGCCGCAGCGTGCGTCCCTCGCACCACAGCGCGATCCGCACCGTGCCGCCCTCCGGCAGGCGCGAGATGCCGTGCAGGACGGCGTTCTCGACCAGCGGCTGCAGCACCAGCCGCGGCATCGCCAGGTCCAGCGGCAGCGGCTCGCGCCGGTCCCACTCCACCTGCAGGCGCGCGCCCAGGCGCAGCCGCTCGATCGACAGGTACTGGGTGGCCAGCTCGCATTCGGCGGCCAGGGTCGAGTCGGCCTCGCCGGCGCCCAGCGCGGCCCGGAACAGGTCGGACAGGTCCAGCACCGCCCGCTCGGCGGTGTCCGGGTCGCGCGGCAGCAGGCTCGCGATCAGGTTCATGCTGTTGAACAGGAAATGCGGCCGGATCCGCGCCTGCAGGGCATCGGCCTCGGCGCGGGCGTTGGCCCGGGTCTGGGCCATCCAGCGGTCGCTGACGTAGAAGTAGCGCAGCAGCAGGGCCACGATCAGCGCCGTCACCGCCGCGCCGCCCAGGGTGAAGCGCCAGAACCCCACGCCCATCGCCTCGCTGCCGAGACTGCCGTACAGGCCATGCACGATGCCCGCCATCAGCGCCGCCACCGTCGCCGCCAGGCCGACAGCGGCCAGCGCGCCGGAACGCAGCGGCAGCCGCGACAGCGGCACGCGCAGCTTGCACAGCAGCACCGCCACCGCCAGCGCGAGCCACAGCGCGAAGCCGCTGGCGGACAGGAAACGCGCGGGGCTCCAGTCGCGGACGCCATCGGGGGCCAGCGCGACCACCACCACGACCAGCTCGGCCGCGCCCAGCATCGCCAGCAGGCGCGGCAGCCGGCACAGGTCCGGCAGCCAGGGCACGTGCTCGCGCGGGTCGTTCATCGCCGCTGCACCGGGCCGGCGCTCAGCGCAGGCGCCGCTCGAGCCAGTCGCCGAGGGCGGCGATCTCCTCGGCGCAGACCTGGTGGGCCATCGGATAGCGGTGCCAGTCGACCTCCAGGCCGACCCGCTCCAGCGCGGCCGCGCTGGCCTGGCCGTACCGCAGCGGCACCACCGGATCGCCATCGCCATGGGCCATGAACACCGGCTGCGCGACCGCGTTGGGATGCCGGGCCGAGGCGGCCGCATCGCCGCCGGGCAGATAGGTCGACAGCGCGATCAGGCCGGCCAGCGGCTCGCTGCGGCGCAGCCCCGCGGCCAGGGTGATCGCGCCGCCCTGGGAGAAGCCGGCCAGCAGCACCCGCGAGGCCGGCACGCCACGCTCGGCCTCGCGCGCGATCAGCGCGTCGACCTGGGCGACCGATTCGTCCACGCCAGCGGCGTCGGCGCGCTCGGCGAAGTCCATCGCCACGATGTCGTACCAGGCGCGCATCGGCATGCCGCCGTTGATCGTGATCGGCCGCTGCGGCGCATGTGGAAAGACGAAGCGCAGGGCCGGCCAGTGCGGGCGCACCAGTTCGGGGACCAGCGGCGCGAAGTCGTGGCCGTCGGCGCCGAGACCGTGCAGCCAGAGCACGGTCCATTGCGGCGCCGGGCCGGTTTCCTGTTCGAGCGTCTGCAGCAGCATCGGGGGTTCCGCGGAAGGGCAATCGCCGCATTATGCCCGCAGCCTCCGGGCGCGGGTCCGCATCGCGGGAGCGCGCCGGCCTCAGCTGCCGGCCGGCAGCCGGTAGCGCAGCACCCGCTGCATCGTGTGCTGTTCGCCGGTGGCCTCGAACTGCCAGCGCGCGGCCACGGCCAGCGCCGAGGCATCGAACAGGCCGGCCGGATCGGCGGATACCACGCGCACGTCGCGGACCGCGCCATCGGGCATCACCCGGAACGACAGCTCGACCTGGCCCTCGATGCGCCCGCGCAGGGCCGGCAGTGGATAGCGCGGACTCACGTCGGCCAGCAGGCGTGGCTGTCGCCGCGCGCCGGGAGCGGGGACCGTCGGTACGGCGGTGGCCGCTGCAGGCGGTGTCTCCACCCTGGCCGGCGCGGGCGTGACCGGCGCCGCGACGACCGCGGGCACCGGCGTCGAGGGAGCCTGCACTGACGGCGCCGCAGGCGCGGGCGCGGCCGGACGTGGCTCGGGCCGGGCGGCGGCGGCCTGCGCGGTCAGCGCGGCCTCCTGCCGGGCCTGGTCGGCCAGCAGGGTCGACACCGCCTGGCGCAGGCGCGGCAGCGCGGGCGCGGCCGGATCGGCGCGCGCGAGCAGGTCGACCAGGCGGCCGGCCTCGCTGGCGCCGCCGTCCTGCAGGCTGCGCTCGATGCCCAGCATCAGGTACGGCTGCAGCTGGACCAGGGCGGTGCCGGCCGCCGCAGCGTGGGCCGGACGCTCGCGCAGGGCCAGGAAGTACTCCACCGCGTTCGCGCCGGCCGGCGCGAACAGATGCTGCTCGCGCATCGCCTGGTCGGCCGCCGCCTGCAGGCCGGCATCGTCCTCGGGGATCGCCGGCGCCTGCATCGGCGGCGCGTCCGCCTCGACGACCGGCATCGGTTCCGGGGCCGGCGCCTGGCCGCATCCGGCCAGCGCACCGCCCAGCATCGTCATCACCACGACCCACTTCGCACGCATCGCACACCCCCTGGAGCGGCGCAGCCTAGCCGGAGCAGATGACGCCCGCGGGACAGCGCTGCCGGGCACCGGCGTGCCTCCAGGCCGGGACGCGTCGGTGCAGCCCGGGTCGAAGGCGGCAGCGGGCCCACCGCCGCGGCGCGCGGACACGGCGCGGCCGCCGACAGCTGCCGGCGGCGCAGCAGGCGCGATGATCAAGCGACGTCGTTGCGGTGGCGCAGTTCGGCGGCCCGACGCAGCACCCAAGGCGGGTCGAGTTCCTCGGGGATGCAGAAGATCCGGTGCCGGCGCAGCCAGCGACCACCGCGACGGCTCGAGGTGATCGCCACCGTCGGGATCGCCAGCACCATGCCCAACACCACCGGCAGCATCCACAACGCCAGCCCAGGCGAGACCGCCCAGGCCAGCAGGCCCATGAACAGGCCGAACAGGCTCAGCCCGGCATAGCTGCGTACCAGGCTGGACAACGGCACGCTGCCGTCGTCGCGCTGCTGCGCCTCCCAGCCCGAATCGCGACCGGCCAGCACTTCAGCGACACCGCGCGACTGGCGGTACATCACCACCGGCGCCATCAGCGCGGCCAGCACGCTCTCGATCAGCACGCCGACCAGCGCCCGGAAGGCGCCGCCACAGCCGCGGCGTTCGGCCGGATCCAGCAGCATCGACAGGTAGCCGAGGATCTTCGGCGCGAACAGCACGCCCATGGTCGCGGCGAACAGCCAGGCCACGCGCTCGGCGTCCTTCTCGCGCCAGAACGCCAGCGGCGAGAAGCCCGGCAGCTGGAAGCCGTTCCAGGTCAGGTCGGTGCTGTACAGCGGGATCGCCAGGCCGACCAGCATCAGCATCGCCCACATCGGCGCGGTGAAGTAATGGCCGATGCCGACCGCCATGTGCATGCGGCTGATCCAGTGCAGGCCGGCGCTGCCGACCACCTTGCCGTGCTGCAGGTTGCCCTGGCACCAGCGGCGGTCGCGGACCAGCAGGTCGCTCAGCGATGGCGGGCCTTCCTCGTAGCTGCCGCCGAGGTCGGGGACCATGTGGATCGCCCAGCCGCCGCGCCGCATCAGCGCGGCCTCGACGAAGTCGTGGCTGAGGATGTCGCCGCCGAACGGCTTGCGCCCCGGCAGCGCCGGCAGGCCGGCGTGGTCGGCGAAGGCGCGGGTGCGCAGCATCGCGTTGTGGCCCCAGTAGTTGCCCTCGGCGCCGTGCCACCAGGCGATGCCGCGCGCGATCACCGGGCCGTACACGCGCCCGCCGAACTGCTGCATGCGCGCGAACAGGCTGGCGCCGTTGACCACCCGCGGCAGGGTCTGCAGCAGGCCGACGCCGGGATTGCGCTCCATCGCCGCGGCCAGCCGCACCAGCGTGTCGCCGGTCATCAGGCTGTCGGCATCGAGCACCAGCATCTGCGGATAGGCCGCGCCGAAGCGCTGTACCCACTCGGCGACGTTGCCGGCCTTGCGCCCGCCGTTCTCGCGCCGCCGGCGGTAGAACAGCCGGCCCGCGCCATCGACCCGCTCGCGCACCGCGGCGAAGACCGCGCGCTCCTGCGCGGCGATCTCCTCGCGGCGGCTGTCGGAGAGCACGAAGAAATCGAAATGCGCCAGCTGGCCGGTCGCGGCGACCGATTCGTACACCGCCTGCAGGCCGGCCATGATCCGCTCGGGATCCTCGTGGTAGGTCGGCATCAGCAGCGCGGTGCGGGCGCGCAGCGTCGGCAGCGGGCCGTCGCGCTCGATCCCCAGCGGATGCCGGCGCTCGCGCAGCGACAGCACGAAGCCGGCGACCGCGCTCAGGCAGGACATCGCGATCCAGGCGAACAGCGCCACGAACAGCACCAGCAGGACCATGTCCAGCAGGCTGATCCCGTTCACGCGCAGCACCTGCAGCATGCCCAGCGCCGCGGCCGCGGTCATCGCCGCGGTGCCGCCGATCACATAGGCGCGGCGCCAGCCGATGCCGCGCGGCGAGGTCGCGGGAATGGCGGCGGGCAGCGTGCCCTCGCGCAGGGATTGTCCCGGCATCGCCAGCGGCGCCTCGGCCGGCAGCCAGTCCTGGTCGGGTTCGTCCACGGTCGTCGCAGGCCCCGGCGCGGTGCCGGCAGGCGGGTTCATCGCAGATCGCACGTACAACCTCGCAGCAGCTCGTCGGGGGCGGACAGGGTGCGCGCAGCGCCCACCCGGGCAGGGTCGACACCAGCCTGTCGCCCGTCCGTCATCTGCGTATTGTGCGGTGCGTCACCACCCCTGCCGCAAGGGGCCGCGTGAAATTCCGTTCAGTCGGCCTCGGGCGGGGCTACGACCGACTCCGGATCGACCGCCAGGCGGCCCGCCATCAGGACCGCCTGGGTGCGGTTGTTGACCCCCAGCTTGCGCAGCACGGCGGTGACGTGGGCCTTGATGGTGGCCTCGGACACGCCCAGGTCGTAGGCGATCTGCTTGTTGAGCCGGCCTTCGCCCAGCATCTGCAGCACCCGGAACTGCTGCGGGGTCAGGTCGCGCAGGCGCTGCGCCACCTCGAGCTCGTCCTGGCACAGCGACGGAGCGTTGCTCGCGGCCGGCGGCGCCCAGCGTTCGCCGTCCAGGACCAGACCGACCGCCTCGCCGATGGTGTCCGAATCGGCCGACTTCGGGATGAAGCCCAGTGCGCCATGGTCCAGCGCGCGCCGCATCACCGACGGCTCCTCGCGTGCCGACACCACCACCACCGGCAGCTGCGGATGCAGCGCGCGCAGGTGGACCAGCGCGCTGAAGCCGTGCGCGCCGGGCATGTTGAGGTCCATCAGCAGCAGGTCGGCGTCGGCATTGGCCTCGACCAGCGTGTACAGCGCATCGACGCTGTCGGCCTCGTGCAGCACCGCGCCGGGCAGGATCCGCTGCACGGCGCCGCGCAGGGCTTCGCGGAACAGCGGGTGGTCGTCGGCGATCAGGATCGTGGACATGCAGGAGGAAGCCGGGGGACGGATGAGAGGGACCTCGCAGTATGCAGGCAGCGATGGATGGCATGCATGCGCCGGCGGTGCCCTCCCGCATCCGCCGGCGCGTGCGGCCCGATCACTTCACCTTGCGCTCGTTGACCAGCGATTCGACCACCGACGGATCGGCCAGGGTCGAGGTGTCGCCGAGCTGGTCGGGCGCGTTCTCGGCGATCTTGCGCAGGATGCGGCGCATGATCTTGCCCGAGCGGGTCTTGGGCAGGCCCGGCGCCCATTGCAGGTGGTCGGGCGTGGCGATCGGCCCGATCTCCTTGCGCACCCAGGCCACCAGTTCCTTCAGCAGCTCCTCGCTCTGGGTCTCGCCGGCGATCAGGGTCACGTAGGCGTAGATGCCCTGGCCCTTGATGTCGTGCGGGAAGCCGACCACGGCCGCCTCGGCCACCTTCGGGTGGCTGACCAGCGCGCTTTCCACCTCGGCGGTGCCGATGCGGTGGCCGGAGACGTTGATCACGTCGTCGACGCGGCCGGTGATCCAGTAGTAGCCGTCCGCGTCGCGGCGGCAGCCGTCGCCGGTGAAGTAGGTGCCCGGATAGGTGCGGAAGTAGGTGTCGATGAAGCGCTGGTGGTCGCCGTAGACGCTGCGCATCTGGCCCGGCCAGGAATCGAGCAGGACCAGATTGCCCTCGGTCGCGCCTTCGAGCTTCTCGCCGTTGGCATCGACCAGCGCCGGCTGCACGCCGAAGAACGGCAGCGTGGCCGAGCCGGGCTTGAGGTCGGTCGCGCCGGGCAGCGGCGAGATCAGGATGCCGCCGGTTTCGGTCTGCCACCAGGTGTCGACGATCGGGCTGCGCGCGTCGCCGACGACCTCGTAGTACCAGCGCCAGGCTTCGGGATTGATCGGCTCGCCGACGCTGCCGAGCAGGCGCAGGCTGCTGCGCGCGGCCTTCTTCACCGGCTCCTCGCCCTCGCGCATCAGCGCGCGGATGGCAGTGGGTGCGGTGTAGAAGATGGTGACCTTGTGCTTGTCGATCACTTCCCAGAAGCGCGACACGCTCGGATAGTTCGGCACGCCCTCGAACACCAGCGAGGTCGCGCCGTTGGCCAGCGGGCCGTAGACGATGTAGCTGTGGCCGGTGACCCAGCCGACGTCGGCGGTGCACCAGTAGATGTCGTCCTCGCGCAGGTCGAACACCGCCTCATGGGTGTAGGCCGCGTACAGCAGGTAGCCGCCGGTGGTGTGCAGCACGCCCTTGGGCTTGCCGGTCGAGCCGGAGGTGTAGAGGATGAACAGCGGATCCTCGGCGTTCATCCGCTCCGGCTCGCACTGCGCCGGCTGGCTGTCGACCACGTCGTGGAACCAGCGGTCGCGCGGGGCCTGCATGTCGACGGCGCCTCCGGTGTGGCGCACCACCAGCACGGTCTCGACGCTGTTGGTGCCCGGCAGCTTCAGCGCCGCATCGACGTTGGCCTTCAGCGGGATCTTCCTGCCGCCACGCAGGCCTTCGTCGGCGGTGATGATCAGCTTGCTGCCGCAGTCGCCGACGCGGTCGGCGATCGAGTTCGGCGCGAAGCCGCCGAACACCACCGAATGCACCGCACCGATGCGCGCGCAGGCCAGCATCGCCACGACCGCGTCGGGGATCATCGGCAGGTAGATGGTGACCCGGTCGCCCTTGACCACGCCCAGGTTGCGCAGCGCGTTGCCGAGCCGGCACACGCGTTCGTACAGCTGCCGGTAGGTGACGTGCTGCGCCGGCGCGTCCGGGCTGTCGGGCTCGAACAGCAGCGCGGTCTTGTCGCCGCGCGTGGCCAGCTGCCGGTCCAGGCAGTTGACCGAGGCGTTGAGCTCGCCATCCTCGAACCAGCGGATGCGGAAGTCGTCCAGCGCGTAGCTGACGTCCTTGATGCGGGTCGGCGTGGTGAACCAGTCCAGGCGCTCGGCGGCCTTGCGCCAGAAGCCCTCGGAATCCTCGACCGACTCGCGGTACAGGCGCTGGTAGTCGTCCTTGCCGATGCGCGCCTTGGCGGCGAACTCCGGCTTGACGGGGTACAGATCGGACATGCCTCCCTCCTCTGATGCTTGCGTGATGCCTGCGGGCCGGCGTGTGCCGACCGGTGACCACAGTCTGCCGTATCGACCGTGACGCAATGCAGCAGTTCCGATACGACCTTGGTCGAACAACGCGACGGCGCGTCCATGGCGATGCCGGCAGGAACCCGCAACGGCGCGGCCGCCGGCCGGCGCGGCGGATGGATTCGACTAATGGCGAATAGGCGCACCGGAAGCGCATGCGCAGTCTGCGGACACGAGCCGCGCCGGACGTGGCCACGCGTCATGACCTGAAGATTCACGGGAGAGAGGGGCAATGAGCATGCGTTCATCCAACCTGGTGCGCCGGCCACTGGCCGCCGCCCTGTTCGTCGCACTGGCCGCGCCGGGCCTGGCCTTCGCGCAGACCGACAAGGAAAAGGCGCTCGAGGCACGCGTCGCCGATCTGGAAAGGCAGGTGCAGCTGCTGCTGTCGGCGCAGCAACAGCAGCAGGGCGCGATCCAGCAGGCCCAGACCCAGCTGGTCGAAGTGCAGCAGCACCAGCCGAAGCCGGTGCCGGCGGGCAAGCAGCCGATCCAGGTGACCTCGATCACCCCGGGCGCGGTGCCCGGCACCACGTTCAAGTTCGGCGGCTTCATCAAGGCTGATTTCCTGGCCACCCGCACCGGCGACGGCCAGCTTGCCGACGATGCGACCGGCCGCGCGCTGTACCTGCCGGGCCAGACCCCCGTCGGCGGCAGCAGCTCGGACGTGGACTACAACGCGCATGCCAAGTTCTCGCGCTTCAACCTGGGCGTGGACCACGTCGCCGAGAACGGCGACAAGGCCGGTGCGCTGGTCGAGATGGACTTCTTCGGCAACTCGCTGGGCAACCAGGCCGCGACCAACACCTACGGCGTCACCTTGCGCCACGCCTACATGTACTGGAACAACTGGCTGGCCGGTCAGACCTGGTCCAACTTCATGGACGCCGGCTCGATCCCCGAGGCGGTCGACTTCGTCGGCCCGACCGATGGCGTGATCTTCGTGCGCCAGGCGCAGATCCGCTACACCAGCGGCGGCTTCAGCGTCGCGCTGGAGAACCCGGAGACCACCCTGGTCGGCACCACCTCGTCCGACCGCGGCGCCCTGCCCGATCTGACCCTGCGCTACGGCTGGAAGGGCGACTGGGGCACCTTCGGCATCGGCGGCCTGGTCAAGCAGCTCAAGGTCGACCGCGCGGTCGGCACCACCGTCTACGACGACAGCTCGATCGGCGGCGGCCTGACCCTGGGCGGCAAGTGGCAGGCCGGCGCCAGCGACAGCATCCACTACCAGCTGACCGGCGGCGAAGGCATCGCCCGCTACATCGGCCTGGGCATCCACCAGGACGGCGTGCTCGACCCGACCGACGGCAGCGTCGATTCGATCGGCGTGCTGGCCGGCTACGTGGGCTGGCGCCATGCGTTCAGTCCCAAGCTGCGCACCAACCTGATCTTCGCCCGCAGCGACTACGACAACGACGTCGCCCTGACCGGGCTCGGCGTCACCAGGAGCGTGCAGAGCATCCGCGGCAACGTCTTCTACTCGCCGATGCCCAAGGTCGACGTCGGCGCCGAGCTGATGTACGGAAAACGCGAGCTGGAAAGCGGTGCCGACGGCGACATCACCCGCCTGCAGTTCACCACCAAGTACACCTTCTAAGAGACCGTTTCCCATGCAGCAGACGCCGCGCGGCCACCCCGCCGCGCGGCGGACCCGCCAGACAACCGGCATCCGGCACACGCACCGGAGCCATCGACCCATGAATGCTTCGGAGGGGAAGCCTCAATGTCCAGCACACCTGCCAACACCGCGCCCAAGGGCGAGCTGACGAAGGGCCACAAGAAGGTCATCTTCGCGTCCAGCCTCGGCACCGTCTTCGAGTGGTACGACTTCTATCTGTACGGATCGCTCGCACTGATCCTGTCGCGCCAGTTCTTCAGCGGCGTCAATCCGACGACCGGCATGATCTTCACCCTGCTGGCGTTCGCGGCAGGCTTCTTCGTGCGTCCGTTCGGCGCGGCCTTCTTCGGCAGCCTCGGCGACCGCATCGGCCGCAAGTACACCTTCCTGGTCACGATCCTGATCATGGGCATCTCGACCTTCCTGGTCGGCGTGCTGCCCAACTACGCCTCGATCGGCATCGCCGCCCCCATCATCCTGATCGTGCTGCGCCTGGCCCAGGGCCTGGCGATGGGTGGCGAGTACGGTGGCGCGGCCACCTACGTCGCCGAGCATGCGCCGCCGGGCAAGCGCGGCCTGTACACCAGCTTCATCCAGACCACGGCGACGCTGGGCCTGTTCCTGTCGCTGGCGGTGATCCTGGGCTGCCGCTACGTGCTGGGCGTCGAGGCGTTCGAGGACTGGGGCTGGCGCATCCCGTTCCTGGGTTCGATCGTGCTGCTGGGCGTGTCGGTGTGGATCCGCCTGCAGCTGAGCGAGTCGCCGCTGTTCCAGCAGATGAAGGCCGAGGGCAAGGGCTCCAAGACCCCGTTCCGTGATTCGATCAAGGGCGGCAACCTGAAGCTGATGACCCTGGTCCTGGTGGGCGCCACGGCCGGCCAGGCCGTGGTCTGGTACGCCGGCCAGTTCTATGCGCTGTTCTACCTGCAGAGCATGCTGAAGGTCGACCTGACCGTCTCCTACCTGCTGATCGCCGCCGCGCTGGTCCTGGCCACGCCGTTCTTCCTGTTCTTCGGCTGGCTGTCGGACAAGATCGGCCGCAAGAAGATCATCATGGCCGGCTGCCTGATCGCCGCCGTGTCCTACTTCCCGATCTTCAAGGGTCTCACCCACTACGCGAATCCGGCGATCGAAGAAGCGGTAGCGAGTTCGCCCGCCGTCGTCGTTGCCGACCCCGCGACCTGCAGCTTCCAGTTCAACCCGACCGGTACCCGCAAGTTCACCAGCTCCTGCGATGTGGCGACTGCTGCGCTGGCGAACGCCGGCGTGCCCTACAGCGTCGAGCCGGCTCCGGCTGGCACGCTGGCCGAAGTGCACGTGGGCAACAACAGCGTGCCCTCCTACGAGGCCGCGGGTCTGGCCGGTGATGCGCTGAAGGCCCAGCAGGGAAGCTTCGGCAAAGACCTGCGCGCGGCGCTCAATGCCGCCGGTTACCCGGAGAAGGCGGATACGAGCCGTATCAACATTCCGATGACGATCTTCCTGCTGTGGATCCTGGTGATCTTCGTGACGATGGTCTACGGCCCGATCGCCGCCTATCTGGTCGAACTGTTCCCGACCAAGATCCGCTACACCTCGATGTCGCTGCCGTACCACATCGGCAACGGCTGGTTCGGCGGCTTCCTGCCGGCGATCTCCTTCGCCCTGGTCGCGGCCACCGGCAACATCTACTACGGCCTGTGGTACCCGATCGGCATCGCCCTGATGTCGCTGGTGATCGGTTCGCTGTTCCTGCGCGAGACCAAGGACGTGGACATCACCAAGTAAACGATGCCCGGCCGGCCTTCGGGCCGGCTCCTGCCCTGGAACGCCGGCCCGCGAGGGCCGGCGTTCTGCGTTTCGCATGGAGAAAGAAGCGTGGATGCCCGAGCGGGGCATCGCAGCTTAGCCAGCGGCGACGGTCGGGCATGACGCCGGAGTGCGGCGTCCGCCGTCTCCGCAGCCTGGAAGCACAGGAGGGACGTCGCTCGAACGCGGACGTCCGCTTTTGCAGAGTCGGATGCCACTACCCGCCGGTCTCGCCTACACCGCTGCGACGGCACCTCTGCGCCATGACCAGCATCACATCCAGCAACGACATCATCCGTGCGACCCGCAGGCGTGGCTGCTGAAGCGCTGCGCAGACGTCCACGAGCACCCGCTGCTTCCGCCGCGGCTTGTCGCGCGTGCTGATGTGACGTCGCAACCCGGGTCGACACACCGTCTCCGCTGCACGCCACCGGATGCGATCCGCGGGGCAGGCACAGGCGGTCACGCACGTGCGTGCATCCGGAATCGCTTCGCGCGCTGCCGGTCTGCCGGCGTACGCGGGTTGCGTACCGGCTTCGGGCTGCTTTGGGGACACACGGCAGAAGGTCCGCGTGTCTCCATCCATCATCGGCAACGCGACGTGGCCTGGTCTCGCTACACCACGCCCTTCATCGATGCGGCGTAGGCATCCTCACTGCCTGGGCTGTCTCAGACGAGACCTGTCTGCCGTCGGGTGCGCCCGACACCCGCCTCGCGCAGCGCCAGGCCCATCAGCAGGCCGACCAGGGACGCATACACGCTGGTCGTGGTCTGGTGGGCGAACATCGACTGGGTCAGGCCACACAGCACGAACGCGACCACCAGCATCAGCCCCGCGTTGGCAGCGCCGCGCAGCTGTCCGGCCGGCTCGGCCCGGCGCCGCAGCTGCGCGAACAGCCACAGCGGGATGCCATAGATGGCCAGCAGCGCGATCACGCCCGGAATCCCCATCGTCGCCGCCCACTCGGCCAGGTCGTTGTGGGCGTGCCCGAGATGGCAGCGCTCCTCGCCGGCATGCACCGGATCGGCGCATTCGGGAACGGCGGTCATCGCCAGATCGAAATGGACGAAGCCGACGCCGGTCATCGGGTGGGCCAGGAACGCCTGGGTCGCCACTTCCAGCCGCTCCATGCGCGCACCGGCGGACGAGTTGTTGTCGCCACGGTCCATCCGTACGATGTCCTGCCGCAGCTCGGCAAGCCGCGTCTGCTCGCGCATCGCCGGCACCGACATCACCACCGCGACAGCCGCCACGATCAGCCCGCCCAGCAGCAGCGCGCGGCTGCGCCGGCTGCGCCAGCCGCAGCCCAGCACCAGCGTGACCAGCAGCACCAGCAGCGCCGGCCAGGTGCCGCGCGTCCCGCTGAGCAGGATCGCGCCCACGCCGACCACCAGCGCCGCCACCGTCCACATCCAGCTGCGACGCGGCCGGCAGAACACGGCCAGCACCATCAGCAGCAGCACCACGTCGGCGAAGACGATCGCATTGCCCCAGCCCGAGGCGCGCGGCGCGCCGCCGAGTACCTGGCCCAGCGCGAGCGCGAACGCCGCGGCGATGCCGACCAGCGCGCCCCACCACAGCGCCGCGCGTGGCGGCTGCAGCACGTAAGCCCACAAGGTGGCCCAGAGCATGCCGATCAACCGGTCGAGATTGTCGACGTCGCCCGGGTCGAGCCCCAGCCGGAGGCTGGACACGAGCGCCACGCCGATCGCCAGCGCGACGGCCAGCGACAGCCACGACAGGGGCCGGACGATCGGCGCGATGCCCTCGCCCATGCGGCGTGCCATCAGTACGGTGGTGACCAGCAGGACGATGCCGAACGGCAGCACGCCCTTCGGGACCGACACCGCCAGCGCGGGCAGACTGAACATGCCCCACGCCGCGAGCGCACGCGTCAGGCGCTGCGTCATCGGTGTCGTATCCACGGCTTCGAGCTGGACTGCGCCCACATCGATCCCTGTACTGGTGGAGCTGCGCATCATCCTGTGCGCATCCGGAACGGCGACTGAGCCCGCCCCGGAAAGTTCATCGGATCCGGGCCTCTGGTTGCGCCGCGGTACAGTCTACGGGACGCACGATGAAGGGTCAGTCATTGATGTCTTCGTGCTGCTGCGCCTCGGCCGCCGCACGCTCACTGGCCGTCGGCACGCACGGCCCGATCACCGCGTCGCCCGGAACCAGCCACCAGCGTCGGCGATTGGACGTGCCCGCAAGCTCGATCCGGTCGCGCGCCAGGCATGCTTCCAGCGCGCCTTCCTGCACCAGCAGCCAGCGCTGCGCGGGCGCCTGCGCCTGCCACGCCACGCCACGCCGCAGCTGTTCGTCCCACTCCATCTTGAAGCCGAAGTTGACGGCGGGGCGGTCTGCCATCAGCAGGTTCTGCTCCTTCCAGGCGACCAGGCCGAGTTCGGCATCGGGGCCGATCCGCTGCCCGACCGCGGTCATCACGCCACGCGCGGAACTGGCGTCGTTGAGCACCGCGTAGCCGACCAGGCCGAACAGCACCCACAGCCCGGCCAGGGTCGAGAACAACGCGGCCACCGCGCGCCGGCGGCCGAACCACAGCATGCTGGCGATCCCCCAGATGCCGGCGGCCACCAGCATCCATGCCGCGGCCTGGATCCGCACCGGTTCCAGCCCGCGCTGCGCCTGCAGGCGCGCCTCGAAGGCGCCGTCACCGAGCAGCAGGGTGGCGCCGACACCGGCGAGCAGCACGGCGAGGAAGCCGCTCAGCGCCAGCACGCCACGCTGCGCCCACACACGCCTCAACAGGCCCGGCAGCAGTGGCGCCAGCACCAGGCACATCATCGGCAGCGCCGGCATGATGTAGACGTCGCGCTTGCCGTCGGGGATCGAGAAGAACACCACCACCAGCAGCCACCAGGCCAGCGGCAGCAGGTAGCGCGGATCGTGCCGCGCCAGCCGGCGGCGCCACGCGCACACGGCCCACGGCAGCGCGAGGATGGGCGGAACCCAGGTGGTCAGCATCACCCCGAGGTGATACCAGCCCGGCTGGTGGTGATCCCATGATTGCGAGTAGCGCTTGGCCGTCTGCCGGAACAGGATGTCGTCCAGGTACGCACGGTACTCGGGCAGGTCCTTGGCCAGGGCAACGCTCACCACGGGTACCAGCCACACCGCCACCGCGGCCAGAAACGCCAGCGGGCCGAGCCAGAAGCGCGGGTCGCGCACATGCACCCGCACGCCGGGCCAGTGCCGCCATGACGCCAGCGCGGCTGGCACCAGCATCAGCAGCGCGATCGCACCGACGCCCTTGGTGATCGTGCCGAGCCCGGCCGCGGCCCAGCCCAGCGCCCACCAGCGCCACGCCGGCCCGAGCAGCAGGTGCCGCAGCAGCCCGTAGTTGGCCAGCGTGATGAAGAAGGTCACCAGCGGATCGATCTGCGCCTTCTTCGATTGCCAGGTGAACTGGAATGCGAACAGCAGCGCCCAGGCGGCATAGAGACCGACCTGCCGCGTCCACAGCCGACGGCCGAGATCCTGCACGCACCACAGGGTGCCGAGCGCGGCCAGCAGCGACGGCAGCAGGAACGCCAGCTTCCAGTTGCCCAGCAGCAGATAGAAGACGGCCTGCAGCCACATCAGCATCGGCGGCTTGTCGGAATACAGCTCGACGCCACGGTGCGGGAACAGCCAGTCGCCGCTTTCGATCATCTGCCGCGCGACAAGCGCGAAGCGCGGTTCGTCGGCGGGCCATGGATCGCGCAGCCCCAGTCCGGCCCCCAGCACCAGCAGGGCCACGATCCAGAACAGCCAGGTGTCGCGGTGACGCACGAAGGCGATATGCATGGGCGGCGATGATAGCCGCGTCATGTCGCATGGATGTCGGAACCCGGTGTCGGCGCGATGACCGCCAACACACGCCGACTTCCGCTGCCGCGGCCTCAGCCGCGCCTGCGCAGCCTGGCGTAGTAGAAGCCGTCCATGCCGTCCTCGCCGGTGAGCCGCTGACGACCGACGCCGGCCGCATGGCCGAACGCTTCCGGCAGCGGCACCTCTTCGGCATCGGCGGTGCGTGCGAGGAAGGCGGCGACCTGGCCGGCGTTCTCTTCGGGCAGGATCGAGCAGGTCGCGTACAGCAGGATGCCGCCGGGACGCAGCAGCGGCCACACCGCATCCAGCAGCCGGGCCTGGGTCTGGACCAGCGCGGCCAGATCCTCCGGGCGCCGGTGCAGCAGGATGTCGGGCTGGCGCCGGATCACGCCGGTGGCCGAGCACGGTGCATCGAGCAGGATCGCGTCGAAGGTGAAGCCGTCCCACCACAGCGCCGGCGTGGTCGCGTCGCCGGCCCGGACCTGGACCCGCTCGGTGCCGGTCTCGCCGTACACGCCGGCGCGGCGCAGGTTGTCCTCGACCCGGGTCAGCCGGCGCGGATCCACGTCCAGCGCCAGCAGCTCCAGGCGGGGATCGCGCTCGAGCAGATGGGCGGCCTTGCCACCCGGCGCGGCGCAGGCGTCGAGCACGCGCGCCCCGGGTTCGGCGCCGAGCGCGTCGGCCGCCTGCTGGGCCGAACCGTCCTGCACCGCCACCAGCCCGAGTTCGAAGCCAGGCAGCGCCGCCACCGGCACCGGACTGTCCACCCGCAGCGCCTCGGCCAGGCGCGGTTCGGCCACGGCGGCGATGCCGGCCTCCTGCAGCCGGGCCAGGTAGGCATCGCGGGTCGACGCGCGGCGGTTGACCCGCAGCCACAGCGGCGCCGGTTGCGCACTGGCGGCGAACACCGCGGCGGCCTGCGCCGGCCACGCCGCCTGGACGCGGTCGCGCAGCCAGCGTGGCCAGGCGTCGGCCGGGTCGGCCGCCGGAAACCCCTCGCGCTGTGCACGCCGCAGCAGCGCGTTGACCAGCCCGGCCTGATGCGGCCGGCACAGCGCGCGCACCGCATCGACCGTGGCCGCCAGCGCGGCATGCGCCGGCAACTGCAGCGCATCGAGCTGGGCGCAGCCGGCCAGCAGCAGCGCGAGCAGCGGCCCTTCCGATGCACCGGGCGGCTTCTGCAGCCAGCCACGCAGCGCCGCGTCGTAACGGTGACGGCCGCGCAGCGCGGCGAACACGATCGCCTCCAGCAGCGCGCGGTCGCGCGGGTCGTCCAGCCGCGGCAGGATCGGTGCCAGTTCCGATTTCAGCGAGCGCCCGCGGTGGACCACCGCATCGAGGACCTGCGCGGCATGCACGCGGACCTGCACGCCGGGGGCCATCGGCCGGTCCGGACGGGTCGGGCGGCTGCGCGCCGGGGGACGCTGTCGCTGCATC
Source organism: Xanthomonas sp. XNM01 (assembly GCF_014851915.1). GTDB lineage: Bacteria > Pseudomonadota > Gammaproteobacteria > Xanthomonadales > Xanthomonadaceae > Pseudoxanthomonas. Next base: position 157,116 of record NZ_JACVAP010000004.1, on the reverse strand, counting down.
GGGTTCAGCCGCCGGCGGTCAGGTCGCGACGGGCATTGAGCCAGTCGGCGGCGGTGATCGCACGGCCACCCTCGCGCTGGACCACGCGCAGGCGCAGCGCGCCTTCGCCGCAGGCGATGTCGATGCCCTCGCGGCCGGCGGTCAACAGGGTGCCCGGTGCAGCGCGATGGGCCAGCGGCAGCGCGATCGCGCCATGGATGCGCAGGCGCTCTCCGGCCACGATGCCCTCGGCCACCGGCCAGGGATTGAAGGCGCGGACGGTGCGGGCCAGCGCGTCGGCGGCGCCGTTCCAGTCCAGCCGCGCCTCGGCCTTGTCCAGCTTGTGCGCGTAGGTCGCGCCCTGGGCCGGCTGCGGCTGCGGCACCGGTCGGATGCCGGCCCGCAACAGGCCAAGACCATCGGCCAGGACCTGGGCGCCAAGCGCGGCCAGGCGGTCGTGCAGCTGTCCGCCGTTCTCGTCGGCGGCGATCGGCGTGCGCTGTTCCAGCAGCACCGGCCCGGTATCGAGCCCGGCCTCCATCTGCATCAGGCAGACGCCGGTCTCGGCGTCGCCGGCCTGGATCGCCCGCTGGATCGGCGCGGCGCCACGCCAGCGCGGCAGCAGCGAGGCGTGCACGTTCCAGCAGCCGAAGCGCGGGATGTCGAGCACCGCCTGCGGCAGGATCAGGCCGTAGGCGACCACGATCATCAGGTCCGGCGCGATCTCGCGCAGTGCCTGCTGCGAGGCCTCGGCCCGCAGGGTTTCCGGCTGCAGTACCGGGAGGCCACGGCCGATCGCCTCCAGCTTCACCGGCGAGGCCGCCAGGCCACGGCCGCGGCCGGCAGGCCGGTCGGGCTGGGTGTAGACGGCCACGACTTCGTTGCGCTGGGCGGCGGCACGAAGCGAGGGCACGGCGAACTCCGGCGTGCCGGCAAAAACGATTCTCATCGGACGGAAGACTCAACGGACGGTCGCCGCATCATGCTGCGGCACGGCGCCGGCGCGATGCGCCGGGCGAGGAACGGACGTGGATCGGTGGCCGCCGGATCGGCTCCGGCAGCCGGCGCGGATCAGGCGGCGTGCTTGCGCTGCTTGGCCAGCTTCTTGCGCACCATCTCGCGCTTGAGCGGCGACAGATAGTCGATGAACAGCTTGCCGTCCAGGTGATCCATCTCGTGCTGAACGCAGACCGCGAGCAGGCCGTCGGTGGTCAGCTCCTGGGGCAGTCCCTGGCGGTCCAGGAAGCGGACGGTGATGCTGTCGGCGCGGGTCACGTCGGCGAAGATGCCGGGCACCGACAGGCAGCCTTCCTGATAGACCTGCCCGCCCTGCTGGCCGACGATCTCCGGGTTGATGAAGACCATCGGCGCGTCCTTGCCCTCGCTGACGTCGATGACCATGAAACGCAGGTGCACGTCGACCTGGCTGGCGGCCAGCCCGATGCCCGGCGCGGCGTACATGGTCTCGAACATGTCGTCGAGCAGGGTCTGGAACTCGGGGGTGGTCACCCGCGCGGCATCGACCGGCACGGCCTTGGTGCGCAGCCGCGGATCGGGGAACTCGAGGATGGGAAGCAGGGCCATGGCGCACTCCGTGGGGGAGGCCGGCGACAAACCGGCCAGCCGTCGCAATTCTAGCGCGGATGCTTGTGCTGCGCCCTGAATTCTGGACTATAGTCGCGAACCTGTTGGGGAATCAGGCGGAAGCAACCATGTTCATTCGACTTCGGACGGCCGCTGCCGTCGCGATGCTGACCGTCGCCACCTACGCCATGGCCGTGGAGTCCACGGGGGCGCATCCGGACACCTATGTCGTCCGCAAGGGCGACACGCTGTGGGACATCTCCGCCCGCTTCCTCAAGAAGCCCTGGCTGTGGCCGGAAATCTGGCAGGCCAACCCGCAGGTGGCCAACCCGCACCTGATCTATCCGGGCGACGTGCTCAGCCTGGCCTACCTGGACCGCGTCGATGGCGCGGTGCGGCCCGGCCCGCGCGACGAGGCGCCGATCACCGGCCTGCCGCTGTCGGACATCGAGCCCTTCCTCAAGGACCTGCAGGTCGTGGACGCGTTCCAGCACCTGCCCTACGTGGTCGGCTTCGAGGACAACCGCCTGCGCGGCAGCTACGGCCAGCCGGCCTACGTGAAGGGCCTGGACGACGCGCGCCCCGGCCAGCGCTACGCAGTGGTGCGCCCGACCGTCAGCTACGCGCTGCCGCGCTCGTTCCGCGACCTCGAGGCCGATGGCCGGCACACCCCGGGCGACGGCACGCTCTGGAAGGACTACGTCCCGCCGAGCAGCCGCAACGCCTTCCTCGGCTACGAACTGGCCCAGGTCAACGTCGGCACCGTGCTGCGCACCGCCGTGGGCGATGCCACCGTCGCCACCCTGCAGCTGGAAGACAGCGGCCATGAGGTGCGTGCCGGCGACCGCGTGATCCCGGTCCAGGCCCAGCCGTACGACCTGCAGTTCTTCCCGCACCCGCCGTCCGGCCAGGTGCCGGCCGAGGTCCGCGTACTGGCCGTCGCCGATTCCTTCAGCGCCGCCGGCCCGCGCGACGTGATCGCCATTTCGGCCGGCAGCGCCGACGGCGTGGACAACGGCACGGTGTTCTCGCTGTGGCGGCAGGGCCGGCACATCAACGATCCGATGGCCCGCGTCGGCACCTCGCGCCAGAACGACCGTTTCAGCGGCGGCAGCGAAGTCCTGCCGGACGAGTACGCCGCGCACGCGATGGTCTTCCGCACCTTCGACAAGGTCAGCTACGCGCTGGTGATGCAGGGCGTGAAGCCGGTCCGTGTCGGCTACAGCGCGCAGCACCCGGACGCGCAGTAAGCACTGGCGGCGGACAGCCCGCCGCCATTCGATCCTGCCGCGATCGCGGCAGGATCCGGCGTTTTCCTACGCCGATCCGCGCAGCAGACCCGATGCCCCACCGGCAGCCCGCCGTCAGCATTGCGTGATGCGAACACTCCCGGACGACACCGAAGCCCTGCTGCGCCTGGTTCTGGCCGGTGGCCGCAGCGCGCCGCGCCGGGCATTGATCGGCACACACGGCACCGCGGCCGCTGCACTGGCGGCCGGACCCGCGGCGTGGACCGCATCGGGGCTGGATCCCCGCCAGACCGCCGCACTCGCTTCGCCGCCCGGCGCGATCACGCAGGCGCGGGCCTGGCTCGGCACCGCCGGCCACCATCTGGTCGGGATCGACACTCCCGACTACCCGCCCCTGCTGTCCCGGACCGCCGCGCCGCCGCTGGCGCTGTTCGTGGCCGGCGATCCGGCCCGGCTCTGGCAGCCCGCGGTGGCCATCGTCGGCAGCCGGACAGCGACTGCCGGTGGCCGCGACCTGGCAGTGCGCTTCACCCGCGCCTTCTGCCGCGCCGGACTGGCAGTCACCAGCGGGCTGGCGACCGGCATCGATGCCGCCGCGCACCGGGCCGCGCTCGATGCCGGCGGCCTGACGATCGCGGTGCTGGGCACCGGGCCGGACGTACCTTACCCGGCCTACCACGCCGACCTCCTCGCCCAGGTCGCCGCGGCCGGCGCGGTGGTCAGCGAACATGCGCCGGGCACCCAGGCCCGGGCCGGCCATTTCCCGGCGCGCAACCGGATCATCGCCGGACTGAGCCTGGGCACCCTGGTGGTCGAGGCGGCTGCCCGCTCCGGGGCGCTGATCACCGCGCGCCAGGCTGCCGAGGCCGGCCGCGAGGTGTTCGCGATCCCCGGCTCGACCCTCAACCCGCAGGCCCGCGGCTGCCACCGGCTGATCCGCGACGGCGCCTGCCTGGTGGAAACACCGGAGGAAGTGCTGGCCGGCATCGCGCCGCTGGCGGGGCATCTGGCGACCGCACTTGCGCCTGACTACGGCGATGAACGCGGCACCTCGGCCGGGCTTGGGAATGCCCCGGATCGACCCGATATCGACCACCACCGGTTGTGGCTGGCGCTGGGTCATGACCCCATCCCTATGGACCTGATCGTCGAACGCACCGGATTGACGGCCGCCACCCTGTCCTCCATGCTGCTGCACATGGAACTGGATGGGCGGGTGGCGGTCGAACATGGCCGCTATGCACGCAGGTCCACCGGTGGCGGCACGGTCGCCTGACGGCGATGGCGCATCCGCCTGTGGTTCCCAACCCCACGGCGCCTTCCCGGGCGCGGGCCGAGGGCAATGAAAGAAAGCATCCTGGACGTCCTGCTGTACCTCTTCGAACACTACATTTCCGACGACGCGGACACGCTCCGCGACCGTGATCCATTGCAGCAGGGCCTGATCGAGGCCGGCTTCAGCCCCAGCGAGATCAGCAAGGCCTTCGACTGGCTCGACGGGCTGGCCGAACAGCGGCCGGCCAACGCTGACGCGCGCGTCGACGGGCCGGTGCGCGTGTACCACGGCCCGGAGCTGGACAAGCTCGACGTCGAGTGCCGCGGCTTCCTGCTGTTCCTGGAACAGCACGGCGTGCTCGACGCGCACCAGCGCGAGCTGGTGCTCGACCGCGCCATGGCCTTGGACCAGGACGAACTCGACCTGGACGACCTGAAGTGGGTGGTGCTGATGGTGCTGTTCAGCCAGCCCGGCGCCGAGGCCGCCTATGCGTGGATGGAAACCCAGATGTTCGGAGACGACCCCGAACCGGTGCACTGAGCGCTGCCCGCGATCACGCGTCACCCGAGCCGGCCACGTGCCGGCTTTCGCGTCTCCGGGGCATCGGTTACCTTCCTCGGCCTGAAAGACGGGGAAACGGATGTCCAGCTGGTATTACGCGAGCGCCGACCGGCAACAGCACGGCCCGCTGACGAGCGAAACGCTGAAGGGCCTGGCCGCTGCCGGGACGGTCGATGCGCGGACGCTGGTCTGGCGCGAGGGCCTGCCCGGCTGGGTCGCGCTGGCCGATGTCGCCGCCGAGCTCGGGCTGGACGGCATCGCCACGCCGGACCCGGCGCCGCCGGTCCGGCGCGACAATCCCTATGCCGCACCGACTCCTGCCGCGCAGGCGCCGATGGCCGCGCGTGCGCCGGTCGAACCGATCCCCACCCATCTGGTCTGGGCGATCCTCAGCACCCTGTGCTGCTGCTGGCCGCTGGGCGTGGTCTCGATCGTGTACGCATGCCGCGTCGATCGCCGCCGCGCCGAGGGCGACGTGGCCGGCGCCTGGGACGCCTCGCGCAAGGCGCGGCTGTGGGCGATCTGGTCGGCGCTGTCGCTCGTGCTCATCTTCCTTGCCCTGGTGTGTCTGGCCGCCCTCGACGGAGCCTTCCGATGATCCAGTGGTACTACGCCGACCCGCAGCGCCAGCAGCACGGCCCCTTCAGTGCGGACGAGATCAGGGCCCTGGCCGGCAACGGCACGCTGGGGCCGACGACCCTGCTGTGGCACGCCGGCGAATCCGACTGGCGCCCGCTGTCCGTGCACGCGGCCGCGCTGGGACTGAGCGCGGGTCCACCGCCGTTGTGCACCGGGGGGGCGCCGGCGGCAGCCGTGCCAGCCGCGCCGCCGCCGGCGCGCGGGCTGTCCGGCTGTGCGATCAGCGCGATCGTGCTGGCGGTGGTCGCGGTGGTGGCAGTGCCGATCATCGCGATCCTCGCCGCCATCGCCCTGCCCGCCTACAAGGACTACACGCTGCGCTCCAAGGCGAGCGCGGCGATCGTCGAGGCACGCACCTATCAGCCGCAGGTGATCGCGTTCCTCGACGCGCAGGGGCATTGCCCGACCAACGACGACGAGGGCTTCCTGCCGGCCGAGCAGTACGCCGGCCAGGCGGTGTCGTCGGTGGTGTTCGGCGAATTCGAGGGCAGCAACCTCTGCGGCCTGGAAGCCACGATCGAGGCGCCAGCCGAGGACGACCTGCACGGCTACCCGATCTGGCTCGAGTACGATTCCGGCAGCGGCACCTGGGAGTGCAGCTCGGAAATCGCAGACAAGCATCTGCCGGTGGAATGCCGCGGCTGATCGCGCCGCATTCCGCATGACATGACACGACACGAACGAAGGAACAGACGATGACCGAGTGGTACTACGCGGACCGGCGCCAGCAGCAACAGGGGCCGGTCACGGCCGAGACCCTGGTCGAGCTGCTGCGCGGCGGACAGGTCGACGATGCCACCCTGGTGTGGCGCGACGGCCTGCCCGACTGGCAGCCGCTGGCCGGCCTGCGGGCGGAGTTGCCGCTGTCGGCGGAGGTCGAGCCGCTGGCCGCGTCCGGCACCGTCGATGGTGATGCCTGGTCGGCAGCACCGGCCAGCACCGCGCCGGCCGAGTACACACCGTACGCGGCGCCGGCGGTCACCGCCGATGCGGGCAGCGGCCCGGTCCTGGGCGGCGAGATCGTCTACGCCGGCTTCTGGAAGCGGGTCGCGGCCTACACCATCGACAGCCTGCTGGTGGGCATGGTCGGCGGCATCATCGGTACGATCATCGGCGCGGTGATGGGCGCGATCGTGCTCGCCGGCGACAGTTCGGGAGTCGGTCTGGTCCTGGTCCAGCTGGTGACCCAGCTGATCTCGATCGCCATCAGCGCCGCCTACTACGCCGGCTTCCACGCCTCCACCGGCATGGCCACGCTCGGCAAGATGGCGGTGGGCATCAAGGTGGTGCGTACCGATGGCACCCGCATCAGCCTGGCGCGCGGCATCGGCCGTTACTTCGCGACGCTGCTGAGTGGCCTGATCATCGGCATCGGCTTCCTGATGGCCGCCTTCACCGAGCGCAAGCAGGGCCTGCACGACATCATCTGCGACACCCTGGTGGTCGACAAATGGGCGTTCACCGAACACCCCGAATGGCAGCGCCGCGACCTCGGCGCGGTGACCATCGTGATCCTGGTCCTGCTGGGCCTGATGATCGCCGTGGCGGGCATCGGCATGCTGGCGGTGTTCGGCGCGCTGTTCGCGGCCAATTTCTGAACATCGGCCCGCCCGGCTTGACACGGCCGGGCGGGGCATGATTCACCTATAAAAGGAAATGCACGCGCCCGGGGGTCCCACCCCCGGGCGTCGGCTTCTCTGGCGACCGCCGGATTTCACCCTCCGGTCACCCCGCCCCTCCACGATCCAGGACGGATCGCAGCCCCCGCATCACCGCAGAATCCGCCTCGCCATGCCCAAGCACCTGCTCATCGTCGAATCGCCCGCCAAGGCCAAGACGATCAACAAATACCTCGGCAAGGACTTCACCGTCCTGGCCTCCTACGGGCATGTGCGCGATCTGGTGCCGAAGGAAGGCGCGGTCGATCCGGACAACGGCTTCGCGATGCGCTACGACGTCATCGAGAAGAACGAGAAGCACGTCGACGCGATCGCCAAGGCCGCCAAGGGCGCCGACGACATCTTCCTGGCGACCGACCCGGACCGCGAAGGCGAGGCGATCAGCTGGCACATCGCCGAGATCCTGCGCGAGCGCGGCCTGGTCGAGAACAAGCCGATGCAGCGCGTGGTCTTCACCGAGATCACGCCGCGCGCGATCAAGGAGGCGATGACCCAGCCGCGCGCGATCGCCGCCGAGCTGGTCGACGCGCAGCAGGCGCGGCGCGCGCTCGACTACCTGGTCGGCTTCAACCTGTCGCCGGTGCTGTGGCGCAAGGTCCAGCGCGGCCTGTCCGCCGGCCGCGTGCAGAGCCCGGCGCTGCGCATGATCGTCGAGCGCGAGGAAGAGATCGAAGCGTTCAAGGCGCGCGAGTACTGGAGCATCGGCGCCGACATGGCGCACCCCTCGCAGCCGTTCGCGGCCAAGCTGGCGAAGCTGGACGGCGAGAAGTTCGAGCAGTTCACCATCACCGACGGCGAAGCCGCGGAAGCGGCGCGGATGCGGATCCAGCAGGCCGCGCAGGGCGCGCTGCACGTCACCGACGTGGTCAGCAAGGAGCGCAAGCGCCGCCCGGCCGCACCGTTCACCACGTCCACCCTGCAGCAGGAAGCCTCGCGCAAGCTCGGCTTCACCACGCGCAAGACCATGCAGGTCGCGCAGAAGCTGTACGAAGGCGTGACCCTGGGCGACGAGGGCAGCGTCGGCCTGATCAGCTACATGCGTACCGACTCGGTCAGCCTGTCGGTCGATGCGCTGGGCGAGATCCGCGACGTGATCGCCCGCGATTACGGCACCCAGTCGCTGCCGGACAAGCCCAACGTCTACCAGACCAAGTCCAAGAACGCGCAGGAAGCGCATGAGGCCGTACGCCCGACCAGCGCGCTGCGCACCCCGGCGCAGGTGGCCAGCTACCTGTCCGACGACGAGCGCCGCCTGTACGAGCTGATCTGGAAGCGCACCGTCGCCAGCCAGATGGTGCCGGCCACGCTGAACACCGTATCGGTCGACCTGGCCGCCGGCAGCGCGCACAGCTTCCGCGCCAGCGGCACCACCGTGGTGTTCCCGGGCTTCCTGGCCGTCTACGAGGAAGGCAAGGACAGCAAGAGCGCCGAGGACGAGGACGAAGGCCGCAAGCTGCCGGCGATGAAGGTCGGCGACCGCGTGCCGCTGGACCGCATCCACGCCGACCAGCACTTCACCCAACCGCCGCCGCGCTTCACCGAAGCCGCCCTGGTCAAGGCGCTCGAGGAGTACGGCATCGGCCGTCCGTCGACCTACGCCTCGATCATCCAGACCCTGCTGTTCCGCAAGTACACCGAGATGGAAGGCCGCGCGTTCCGCCCGACCGACGTCGGCCGCGCGGTGTCCAAGTTCCTGTCCAGCCACTTCACCCGCTACGTGGATTACGACTTCACCGCGCGCCTGGAAGACGACCTGGACGCGGTCAGCCGCGGCGAGGAAGCCTGGGTGCCGCTGATGGAGAAGTTCTGGGGCCCGTTCAAGGAACTGGTCGAGGACAAGAAGGAATCGCTGGACCGCACCGACGCCGGCAGCGCGCGCGTGCTCGGCATCGACCCGGCCAGCGGCAAGGAGATCAGCGCGCGCATCGGCCGCTTCGGCCCGATGGTGCAGATCGGCACGGTCGAGGACGAGGAGAAGCCGAAGTTCGCTTCGCTGCAGCCGGGCCAGAGCATCTATTCGATCAGCCTGGAGCAGGCGCTGAAACTGTTCGACATGCCGCGCACGCTCGGCGAGAGCGACGGCCAGCCGGTCAGCGTCGGCATCGGCCGCTTCGGTCCGTTCGCCAAGCGCGGCAGCACCTACGCCTCGCTGAAGAAGGAGGACGACCCGTACGCGATCGACCTGGCGCGCGCGATCTTCCTGATCGAGGAGAAGGAAGAGATCGCGCGCAACCGGATCATCAAGGAATTCGACGGCAGCGACATCCAGGTGCTCAACGGCCGCTTCGGCCCGTACATCAGCGACGGCAAGCTCAACGGCAAGATTCCGAAGGACCGCGAGCCGGCGTCGCTGACCCTGGCCGAAGTCCAGCAGCTGATGGAAGAAACCGGCAAGCCCGCGCGCAAGGGCTTCGGCGCCAAAAAGGCCGCGGCGAAGAAGGTCACCGCGAAGAAGACCGCCGAGCCGGCCGAGAAGAAGGCACCGGCGAAGAAGGCCGCGAAGAAGACCGCCACCAAGAAGACCGCGGCCAAGAAGGCACCGGCGAAGAAAGCCGTGGCGAAGAAGACCGTGGTCAAGGCGGGCGGCGACAGGAACGATCCACCGCCGTTCTGAGTCCGGAGGCTGCGGCGGTCCCGATGCGGACCGTCGCTGCCCGCGGCGAGTGCGGCCACGCCAGCGATCGACCCCGCCTGGCCGGGCCCGCCGCCGACACGCATGCAACCGTCACGGCCGCCGCCTAGAATGCAGCCGATGCCCACCGACCTGACGCCCGATGCCGGCGCCGCCCTGCTGCGGCGCGGCCGCATCCTCGCCTACCCGACCGAAGCGGTCTGGGGCTTGGGCTGCGATCCAGCCGACGAATACGCCGTGCAGCGGCTGCTGCGGATCAAGCAGCGGCCGGTCGAGAAGGGCGTGATCCTGGTCGCGGCGCACCTCGATCCGCTGCGTCCGTGGCTGGACCTGGCCAGGCTGGCGCCGCAGCGCCTGGCCGCGGTCCTGGAAACCTGGCCTGGACCGCACACCTGGGTCATGCCCGCATCGGCCACGGCCCCGGCGTGGATCCGCGGCGCACACGACGGCATCGCGATCCGGATCAGCGCGCACCCGACCGTGGTCGCCCTGTGCGAGGCCTTCGGTGGCGCGCTGGTGTCCACCAGTGCCAACCGTGCCGGCGCACCGCCGGCCTACGCGCGTGCCGAGCTCGATCCCGACCTGCTGGCGGAGATCGACGGCGTGGTCGACGGCCGGACCGGCGGGCTCGCCCAGCCGACCAGGATCCGCATCGCCGCCACCGGCCAGGTGCTGCGCGACTGAGGGTCGCCTGCGCTGCCCGATCCGCGACCGCGCCGACGACACGGCACGCGGCACCGCCAGGAACCGCCAGGAAACCGCGCGGCATGGCCGCGGTAGGATGACGCGGACCTCCGGAGGGATCCGCCCATGCATCGGCCCACCCAGCCTGTTCCCGGCCCTGTCCTGCCTGCACGCGCGCGCCGCGCCGCGCGCGTCGCCGGCCTCGCGCTCGCCTGCTGCAGCGTGCTCGCCGGGGCGCAGGACGCGACCACGCGCGCGCAGGGCGGCAGCGACAGGGTGACCCTGTACCGCTGCACCGACAGCCGGGGCCAGCTCAGCGTGCAGGACACGCCCTGCCAGGCAGGCGCGCGGCAGCAGACGGTGCAGATGCAGCGTCCGCAGGATCCGCCCCCGCGGGTGACCTCGACCGCCGCGCCGGAGGCCGTCGCCGCACCGGCGATCGAACGCGAGGTCCGCGTGGTCATGGTGCAGCCGCCACAGCCGATGTACGCCTGCACCGCACCGGACGGAGACGAATACATCAGCGACGACGGCGAAGGCAATCCGCGCTGGGTGCCCTTCTGGACCACCGCCTGGGGCGTCGCCGGGCCACGCCCGCCCCATCCGCCAAGACCGCCACTGCATGGACCGCGCCCACCGGGCCCGCCGACCGGACCCGGCCTGGGCCCGGGTCCGCGCCCGTCGCATCCGGTCGTGGTGCCCGTCGCCGCAGGCGGCACCTGGGTGCGCGATCCCTGCCAGCGCCTGCCGCAGCAGGAGGTGTGCAGGCGCCTGTCCGACCGGCGCTACGAGATCCTGCGCATCTACGGCGCCGGCATGCCGAGCGACCGGCGCGCGCTCGATCTCGAACAGCAGGGCATCGACGCACGGATGGGCAGCGACTGCCCCGGATACTGAGCGTGTCGGCCGCCGTCCTCCCACGCGTCGTCGCCCTCTGCCTGGTACTTGCGGGGATGCCGGCCGGTGCCGCGCAGGCGCAGCCGGTCACCATCTACCGCTGCACCGATGCCGCCGGCAACCTCAGCGTGCAGAACCAGCCCTGTCCCGCCGGCAGCCGGACCGAAATCCGCCGGATGGAAGGCGTGGGCGCCGCACCGACGGCCACGCCCGCAGTGCGTTCGCCGCTGTTTCCCGCCGCATCCGATGGATCGACGGCAACGATGGCCGGGACTGGCGATGCGCAGGAGCCGCCGCGGATCCTGGACAGCGCCACCCTGCGCCGCGACCGCACTGCCGACACGCCGGCAGATGCCACGTCCGGACAGCGGCTGCCGCCACCGCCGATCTTCCGCTGCACCACTTACGACAACGACAGCTACCTGGCGGAAGAGGAAGAGCAGCCGCCGCGCTGCATTGCGTTGCGGACGGTGGGACTGGACGGCAATCCCGCCATGGGCGCCGGCCAGGCCTGCGAGGTCAAGCGCGACCAGTGCGCGCGGGTCCCGGACGGCGGCGCCTGCGAGGCATGGGCACGCCTCACGCGCGAGGCCGAATCGCGCTGGCGCTTCGCGCACCCGGACAACGAGGGCACGCGGCGCGAGGCCTACGAACGGCTGGCGCGCATCGTGGCCGAGAGCAGCTGCGGCGGCTGAGCACGCGCAGCGGATGTCGCCCCCGATGCGGCATCACGGGGTGCTCCGACTGCAGAGAACCACCTCGACACGCCAGGACCGCGGGGCGCCGCAGCCGGCGCATCCGCGGGGGCATCGCGATCGCGCCAGTACAGCGGCCCCTGTCGGGTCGTCGCGCCGCTGCGGGAGGATCGAGCGTCCGGCGCACCACGCCACCGTGCGTGGCCGCAGCGCGCGCCAGCCGCTGCATCGACCTGGTGCGGCAGCAGGTCCGTCCTCAGCCCGACCAGAAGATGCTCAGCGCCACCAGCAGCAGGAACACCGCGAACACCCTGCGCAGGGCCTCGCCGCTGAGCCGGTGCGCCAGCCGCGTGCCCCACGGCGCGGCCAGCACCGAGGCGGCGGCCACACCGAGCGCCGCCGGCAGGTAGATGTAGCCGACCGAAGCCCCCGGCAGCGCGCCCTCCGGCGCGTGCAGCGCATAGCCGAACGCGCTGGACAGGCCGATCGCCACTCCGCAGGCGCTGGACGTGCCCACCGCGCGCACCGGGCGCACGCCGCGCCAGACCAGCAGCGGCACGGTCATGCTGCCGCCACCGATGCCGACCACCGCCGACAACGCACCGATGCCGCCGCCGGCCACGCTCATCGGCCAGCCGCGCGGCGCGGCGATCTCGCTGCCGTCGGCGGGCGCGCGGGTACGGCCGAAGCCGATCTGCCAGGCCGCGATCAGGCAGTAGCCGGCGACGATCCAGCGCAACGTGCGGTCGTCCAGCAGCACCGCAAGACCACTCCCCAGCCAGCCACCGATCAGCAGCCCGGGCACCATCCAGGCCACGGTCGGCCACAGCACGCTGCCGCGCCTGGCATGCGCGCGCGCCGACGACAGGCCGGTCAGCACGATGCTGGCCAGCGAGGTCGCCAGCGCGGCATGCATCGCCGCGTCCTGCGGGATGCCGAACAGCGGCAGCAGCCAGGCCAGCGCAGCGATGATCACCAGCCCGCCGCCGATACCGAGCAGGCCGGCCATGACCCCGGCGAAGATGCCGAGCAGTGGAAACAGCAGGTACGGCAGAAGATCCAACACGGCACTCCGGCGAAGAACGCGACGCGGTCGTCGCGACACGATGTCGACACGGCCATTCAGGCGCGATGCGTATATTCGACCGCATGTCGCGTCCCACTACCATCCTTGCCGGCTTCGCCCTGCTGCTGGCCGCCCACACCGGCGCCGCCCAGACTCCGTCCACCACCGCCGCCGATGCCGCCTTCAAGAGCGCGCTGGCCGATGCGCGCCGCGGCGCGTTGAGCAACCAGCAGCTCGATGCGCTGCGCAGCGACCCGCGTGCGCCGTGGCTGGAGGTCGCCCGCTTCAGCCGCGACATGGATCGTGCCGACGCGGTCGTCGTGCGTGCCTTCCTGCAGCGCCACGACGGCCAGGCCGCCGCCGACACGCTGCGGCCGCTGTGGCTGGCCGCGCTGGCCCGGCGCAAGGACTGGACCGCGCTGCTGGCCGACTGGCGGCCCACCACCAATACCGGCCTGCGCTGCGCGCGGCTGGACGCGCTGCAGAGTCTCGGCCGCGCCGATGCCGGCTGGAACGGCGAGGCGCAGGCGATCTGGCGCAGCGGCAAGGCGCTGCCCGACGCCTGCGACCCGGTGTTCGCCGCGCTCGCCGCCCGCGGCGGCCTCGACGATGCGCTGCGCTGGGAACGCATCGACCTGGCCGCGGCCGAGCAGCAGCCGGCGGTGATGCGCGCCGCCGCACGCGGCCTGCCTGCCGCCGCGCAGGCGCTGGCCACCGACTACGCCGCCTTCGTCCAGGCCGTGCACCCGCGCGCGCTGCAGTGGCCGAAGGACGCACGCAGCCGCCGCATCGCCGCGATCGGTCTGGCGAAGCTGGGCAAGGACGATCCCGATGCCGCCGAGCGCCAGCTGCCGCAGTACGCGCAGGCGCTGGGCATGACCGAGGCCGAGCGCGGCCAGGTGCTGTACCAGATCGCGCTGTGGACGGTGGCCTCCTATCTCCCGGACTCGGCACGCCGGCTCGACGCGGTGCCGGAGTCCGCCTACGACGAGCGCCTGCACGAATGGCGCGTGCGTGAGGCGCTGGCCCGCGGCGACTGGCCGTCGGCGCTGACCGCGTTGCGCAAGCTGCCTGCATCGATGCGCGCCGATTCGCGCTGGCGCTGGTTCGAGGCGCGGATGCTGGAAAAGACCGGCCGCAGCAGCGAAGCGCAGGCGCTGTTCCGCCAGGTCGCCACCAGCCCGACCTTCCACGGCTTTCTCGCCGCCGACCGGCTCGACCAGACCTATACGCTGTGCCCGTGGGAGCCGGCCGACAGCCCCACCCTGCGCACCGAGGTCGCACGCAACCCCGCGCTGGTCCGCGCGCTGGCGCTGTACCGCATCGACCAGCCGGGCTGGGCGCTGCGCGAATGGGACAACGCCCTGGCCGGCTTCGACGACGCGCGCCGGCGCACCGCGGTCGCGTTGGCGCAGGACGCCGGCTGGTTCGACCGCGGCCTGTTCTCGCTCGGCAAGCAGCCGGAAGAACAGCGCCTGTACACGCTGCGCTTTCCGCTGCACCACGACGCCGACATCCGCGCCGCGGCCAAGCGGCACGACCTCGACCCGGCCTGGATCGCCGCCGAGATCCGCGCCGAGAGCGTGTTCAATCCCAACGCGCGCTCCGGCGCCAACGCACGCGGCCTGATGCAGCTGCTGCCGTCCACTGCCGCTGCGGTCGCCAAACGCACCGGCCTGGCGTACAACGGCGCCGACAGCCTGTACGACTCGTCGACCAACATCGCCCTCGGCAGTGCCTACCTGCGCGAGATGGAGGACAAGTACGGCACCACCTACGTCGCCATCGCCGCCTACAACGCCGGCCCGACCCCGGTCGCACGCTGGCAGTCGCAGCGGCCGAACATGGATCCCGACATCTGGATCGAGACGATCAGCTACAAGGAGACCCGCGAGTACGTCGCGCGCGTGCTGGCCTTCAGCGCGATCTACGACTGGCGCCTCAACGGCGACGCCCTGCCGGTCAGCGACCGGATGATGGGCCGCACCGAAGGCAGGCGGCGCGCGTTCGCCTGTCCTGCGACAGGCAGCTGACCGGCACCGGAAGCGCAGCCGCCACGGGCCGCACCGCTGCAGGCCGGATGCATCGCCATGCCGTGCCACGTTGAGCCGGCGTTCCGCGTTTCTTCCGAGCCGATGGGGGCGATGACCGGCGCGGTGTCCGCCATGACGGCACCACACGCGATCCGGCTTGCCCGCACGGGATCCGACAGCCTGCCGTGCCGATCACGCGGCACGCCGGAGATCGCGGGGCTGGAACCCGAGCGGAGATCGCGCCTGGCCCGCCTGCTCCTGCTCCCGGGCCGCTGACGCCCGCTCTTTCCAGACGCGCAACGCTGCCAGCCGGGTGGCGTGCGATCGCGCCGTCCGCCGGTCGCAACCGATCGCCGAACGCAACGACCCACTGCATCGCCGGCCCCTTTTCATGCAGGACGCCGCCACGCGGCACGTTACGATGCCCGGATGAAGACCTATCTCGTCGGTGGTGCGATCCGCGATGAACTGCTCGGCCTGCCGGCCGGCGACCGCGACTGGGTCGTGGTCGGCGCCAGCCAGGCGCAGATGGAAGCGCTCGGCTACACCGCCATCGGCCGCGATTTCCCGGTGTTCCTGCATCCGCAGACGCACGAGGAGCACGCGCTGGCCCGCACCGAGCGCAAGAGCGGCCGCGGCTACCGGGGATTCGTCGTCGATGCCGATCCGTCGGTGACGCTGGAAGACGACCTGCAGCGCCGCGACTTCACCATCAACGCCATCGCCCGCGACGAGGACGACGGCCGCATCGTCGACCCGTATGGCGGCGTGCGCGACATCGAACAGCGCGTGCTGCGCCACGTCGGCCCGGCCTTCGCCGAGGATCCGCTGCGGGTGCTGCGCGCGGCACGCTTCATGGCGCGGCTGGCCCCGCTGGGATTCACGGTCGCCCCCGAAACCATGGAGCTCATGCGCCGGATGGCGGCCAGTGGCGAACTCGACGCGCTGGTGCCCGAGCGCATCTGGCAGGAGCTGCGCAAGGCGCTGGTGGCGAAGCAGCCATCGGCCTTCCTGTCCACGCTGCACGACGCCGGCGCGCTGGCCGCGATCCTGCCCGAGGTCGATGCGCTGTACGGCGTGCCGCAGCGCGCCGAGTACCACCCGGAAGTCGATACCGGCATCCACCAGCAGCTGGTCAGCGACATGGCCGCGCGGCTCGCGCCGGGCGACGACCTGATCGGCTTCGCCGCGCTGACCCACGACCTGGGCAAGGCGCTGACGCCAGCGCACGTGCTGCCGCGCCACATCGGCCACGAAGGCGCCGGCCTGAAACCGCTGGCCGCGCTGTGCGAGCGGCTGAAGATCCCGACCGAGCACCGGCAGCTGGCCCAGCTCGCCTGCCGCGAACATCTGAACGTGCATCGCCTGGCCGAGCTGCGCGATGCCACCGTGCACGAACTGCTGGAACGCTGCGACGCGTTCCGCCGGCCGCAGCGCGTGGCCCAGCTGGCGCTGGTTTGCGAGGCCGACAAGCGCGGCCGCACCGGCAGCGAGGACGCCGCCTATCCGCAGGGCCCGGAACTGGTGCGGCTGCACGCCGCGGCCTGCGCCGTGAACGCGCGCGACCTGGCCGCGCAGGGCCTGAGCGGCCCGGCCATCGGCACCGCCCTGCGCAAGGCACGGATCGCCGCGATCGGCGCGGCCCGCACGCTGCGGCGCCCCGATCCGCCCTGATCGCAGGCGCGCATGCAGCGCATGGCCGCATGCATGCGGATGGAACAGGCGGAAGCCCGGGCCCCGACGCTGTCCGCAGGAAGATCGCCAGCGGTGCGTCCACGACGCGATCCACCCGCTGACGGCCGACGCACCGACAGACGAATCCACACGGCCGGATCACGCTGCGGACCACGACATCCGGCGTGCGCGCCGCGCGGCGGACGCGATCCGCACGCTGGTCCTGCGCCATCGACGCACTGCAGATGCGGCGCGGTGGCGCCGCACACCGCACGCTCCGGCGTCATCGCACTCCGCCATGCCTGGCCGGGCCAGCCGCACTGCGGCAGCGGCCGATCACGCACCGCTGCGCCGCATGCCCACACCCCGCGCCCGACATCGGGTACACGCGCCCGGGCGCATGCTGCCCCACGATGTCGCTGTCCCGCCGGTCAGGGCATCGTCCGCCCGCAACGGACAGGAGACCCCGCAATGGCCTACATGGACGGATTCCTGGTGCCGGTCCCGCGCGACCGCCTGCGCGAGTACCGCCGGCTCGCGCGCCGGGCCGGCCGGATCTGGATGGAGTATGGCGCGCTGCAGTACCTGGAAGCGGTCGCCGACGATCTCGCTCCCGATGGGGCGGTCTCGTTTCCGAAGGCGGTCCAGGCCGGGCCGGACGAGGTCGTGGTGTTCTCCTGGATCCTGTACCGCTCGCGCGCCCACCGCCAGCAGGTCAATGCCGAGGTCCTGGGCGATCCGCGGGTCGCGGCGATGGGGCCGGAGAACATGCCGTTCCAGCCATCGCGCATGCTGCATGGCGGCTTCAAGCCGATCGTGACGTTCTGACCCTCTCCGCGCCGTGCCGGTCGTCAGGCGCCGACCGGCCGTGTCGATTCCGCGGTCGCCCGCCCGTCGTCCCACCATGAGCCCGGCAGGCATCCCGCCGATCGGGCCGCGACCCAGGAGAACGGACATGCGCGTGATGGTGATGGTGAAGGCGGCCCCCGGTTCCGAGGCGGGTGTGATGCCCAGCGAGCAGCTGCTTGCCGACATGGGCCGCTTCAACGATGAACTGGTCAAGGCCGGCGTGATGCTGGCGGGCGAAGGCCTGCATCCAAGCTCGAAAGGCGTGCGGGTGCGCTTTTCCGGCAGCAGCCGGACCGTGATCGACGGGCCGTTCGCGGAGACCAAGGAACTGGTCGCCGGTTTCTGGCTCTGGCAGGTGCGCTCGATGGACGAAGCGATCGAGTGGGCGCGACGCTGCCCGAATCCACATCCGGAGGACAGCGAGATCGAGATCCGTCCGGTGTTCGAGGAGGACGACTTCGGCGCCGAGTTCACGCCGGAACTGCGCGAGCAGGAACGACGTCTGCGCGACCAGCTGGCCGACCGCGGCTGAGCCGCCCGCATCCAGGAGAACGACGCCATGACGCTCAACGCCTACCTGCTGTTCGACGGCACCTGCCGCCAGGCCTTCGACCATTACGTGCGGCACCTCGGGGCGACGCTGCAGACGCTGTCCACGTTCGGCGGGATGCCGCCCGGCGCAGGTCCGGACATTGCCCCGGGCGACCGCGACCGGGTCATGCATGCCTGTCTCGACCTGCGCGGCGCGCTGCTGATGGGCAGCGATGGCCTCGGCGAGGCGCCCCATGAAGGCATCAAGGGGGCCTACGTGGTGCTGCACGTGGACACCCCGGACGAGGCCGAGCAGGTCTATGCGGTGCTGGCCGACGGCGCGCAGCGCATCGAGATGCCGCTGCAGCAGACCTTCTGGGCGAAGTGCTACGCGATGCTGGTCGACCGCTTCGGCGTGCCGTGGATGGTCAACTGCTCCGACCCCTGCCAGCCCTGACGGACGCGGCACCCGCCACGCCCGATCGACCACGAACGACGCGACCGCGTCCCCCCTTTCCCGAGGACACCCGCATGGCACGTCAGATCTACGTCAACCTGCCGGTCAGGAACCTGCAGCGCTCGGTCGACTTCTTCACCGCGCTCGGCTTCAGCTTCAATCCGGATTTCACCGACGAGAACGCCACCTGCATGATCGTCTCCGACAGCATCTCCGTGATGCTGCTGGTCGAACCGTTCTTCGGCGGCTTCACCGGCGGCAAGCCGATCAGCGACGCGACCAGGCAGACCGAAGTGCTGCTGGCGCTGCAGCTGGACAGCCGCGCCGAGGTCGATGCGCTGGTGGCCAGCGCGGTGGGCGCCGGCGCCAGCGTCACCCAGCCGCCGCGCGACCTGGGCTTCATGTACCAGCAGAGCTTCGCCGATCTGGACGGACACCAGTGGGAGCCCTTCCACATGGATCCGGGAGCGGCGCCGGGGGCCGCATGAGTCCGTGCGCGGCACTTGCCGCGTCGCCGTGTCGATGCTGTGATCGCCGCGCATGAGCGGACACGACATCCATCGCAGCATCGACGCGGTCTGGCGGATGGAGTCGGCGCGCCTGATCGCCGGCCTGGTCCGCATCGTGCGCGATGTCGGCCTGGCCGAGGAGTTCGCGCAGGACGCGCTGGTGGCGGCGCTGGAGAAATGGCCCGACACCGGCGTGCCGGACAATCCCGGAGCCTGGCTGATGACCACCGCCCGCAACCGTGCGATCGACCGCCTGCGCCACCTGCAGCTGCGCGAGCACAAGCACGTGGAGTTGGCCTGGGAACTCGAGCAGTGGCAGCGCGATGCGGATGCGCGCGGCGACGAACTGCTCGACGACACCGTCGGCGACGACCTGCTGCGATTGATGTTCATCGCCTGCCATCCGGTGCTGCCGGCCGAGTCGCGGGTCGCGCTGACACTGCGCCTGCTCGGTGGGCTGGAGACCGGCGAGATCGCGCATGCGTTCCTGACCAGCGAGCCGACCATCGCCCAGCGCATCGTGCGCGCCAAGCGCACCCTGGCCGACGCGCAGGTATCGTTCGAGATCCCGCGGCGCGAGGAACTGCCCGGGCGGCTCTCGGCCGTGCTCGGCGTGATCTACCTGGTCTTCAACGAGGGCTATGCGGCGAGCAGCGGCGAGGACTGGATGCGGCCGGCGCTGTGCGAGGAAGCGCTGCGCCTGGGCCGGGTCCTGGCCGGGTTGATGCCGCAGGAGCCCGAGGTGTTCGGTCTGCTCGCACTGATGGAACTGCAGGCCTCGCGCCAGCATGCGCGGGTCGCGGCGGACGGCACGCCGGTGCTGCTGCTGGAGCAGGACCGGTCGCGCTGGGATCGCCTGCTGATCGGTCGCGGGCTGGAGGCGCTGGCGCAGGCGGGACGGCTGGGCGGCGCGTCGGGCCCCTATGCGCTGCAGGCCGCGATCGCCGCCTGCCACGCGCGCGCCACCACCGCCGAGGCCACCGACTGGACGCGCATCGTCGCGCTGTACGGGGCACTGGCCCAGGTGACGCCCTCGCCCGTGGTCGAACTCAACCGTGCCGTCGCCGTCGCGATGGCCAACGGGCCGGCCGCCGCGCTGCCGCTGGTCGACGCGCTGCGCGACGACGCGAAGCTGGCCGGTTATCACCTGCTGCCCAGCGTGCGCGGCGACCTGCTGTGCAGGCTCGGCAGAATCGACGAGGCATGCGTCGAATTCACGCGTGCGGCGGCGATGACCGGCAACGCACGCGAGCGTGCACTGCTGGAGGCACGTGCGGCGGCGTGTCGACGATAGGGACGCGCGCGTCGTCGTCCCTGTCGATCGGCGTGGCACCGCGAGGACGCCGATCCAGTGGCGCGACTAGGCCCGGCGGAAGACGGCGCACACGTCGGTGTCGGGCGAGGTGACGGCACAGGCGCATCGCAATGTCGTGGGACAGGCGGCTCGACCGGGACGGCCACCGATGCCGGCCTGCACCGCGACGGGCGATACCGGACCGACGACTGCGCACTGGCCACAACCGGACCGGCTGCGCGATCGGCACAGCACCGTCCGCGCACCGGCAGGCACCGGAGCCCGTCAGATCTTCAGGTGCCAGCCGCGCCGGTCCATCCAGCGCACGATCAGCCACCACACACCGACGAAGGCCAGCGCAAACGCCAGCGACGGCAGAGACGGGCCCGCCAGCGGCGTCATCCAGCCGGCGAACCCGATCCGGTAGATCG
Source organism: Xanthomonas sp. XNM01 (assembly GCF_014851915.1). Taxonomy (GTDB): domain Bacteria; phylum Pseudomonadota; class Gammaproteobacteria; order Xanthomonadales; family Xanthomonadaceae; genus Pseudoxanthomonas. The sequence goes on along the minus strand of NZ_JACVAP010000004.1, from coordinate 136,396 downwards.
GCGCCCACCAACCGAGCGCGGCGAACACGTAGACCATCAGCGCCGAGCCGGCGAACGCGGCGATCGCATTGACGCCGAAACTGCGGCCGAGCGCCGGCCAGCCGCGCCGGTCGATCAGCACGTGCGCGGCCGCCTGCGTCAGCAGCAGCCAGCCGCTGCTCCACAGCACATAGGACGGCGTCCACAGCGCCTTGTTCCAGGGCAGCCAGGCCGACCACAGCAGGCCCAGCAGCAACGCCGCTGCAGCGCCCACCCACAACCGCGACAGGCGGCCACGCCGCAGCCAGTCGCCGGCGCGCAGGCCGAGCAGCGTCGTCGCCAGCGCGCCCAGCGTGCTGAGCAGGCCTTCGGGATCCTGGCCGCGACCGGTCGGCGGATCGTGCTGGTACAGCCACGGGCCGAGCAGCGCGTCGTCGACCCGGCTCGGCAGGTTGGCATAGGGCGCGTAGCTTGCGCCGATGGCGAGCAGCGCCCAGTAACCCAGCAGCAGTGCCGCCAGCAGCCACCACTGCATGCGCGGGCGCAGCCACAGCGCGGCTGCGCCGGCCAGCAGGACGCACAGACCGATCCGCTGCAGCACGCCGAAGGGGCGGAAGCCCGGCCGGTCGAGCAGCCACCAGGCCAGCAGGTGCAGCAGCAGCCCGACCGCCACGATGCGCAGTGCGCGCACTGCGACTCCGCGCATCAGCGCGGCGCGATCGCCGCCTGCTTCCAGCCGCGGCACCACGCCAAGCGCGATCGAGACACCGACGATGCCGAGAAAGAACGGAAACACCAGGTCGGTCGGCGTGCAGCCATGCCAGTCGGCATGCAGCAGCAACGGGTAGACATGGCCCCAGTCGCCCGGGTTGTTGACCAGCAGCATCGCCGCGACGGTCAGGCCACGCAGCGCGTCGACCGAGGCGAACCGGGCCGCACGCGGGCTGCTCACCGTCCGCGATGGCACAGCCGGCATGCCGATGCCACGCTCACGCCACGTCCTCGCGCACGCCATCGATCCAGGTCGCACGCACCCCGAACGCGTCGTCCAGCAGCACCAGGTCGGCCTGCAGGCCTTCGGCGATGCGCCCGCGACGGTCGGCGATGCCCAGGAACCGCGCCGGGTAGGTCGAGGCCATGCGCGCGGCTTCGTCCAGCGGCAGATGCAGCAGCTGCACGCAGTTGCGCACCGCGGTGGCCATGTCCAGCGCCGAGCCGGCCAGTGCGCCGGCGGCGTTGCGGACCACGCCATCGACCGCGGTGATCGTTTCGCCGTACAGCGCGAAGGCCGGATCGTCCGCGCCCACCATCGGCATCGCATCGGTCACCAGGAACAGCTTGCCGCGCGGCTTGGCCGCCAGCGCCACGCGCAGGCTGGCCGGGTGCACGTGCACGCCGTCGACGATGACGCCGCACCAGCTGTCCGCATCCTCCAGCGCCGCGCCGACCGCGCCGGGCTCGCGGCCCTGCAGCGGCGACATCGCGTTGTACAGATGGGTGAAGCCGCTGAGGCCGGCCGCGAGGCCGGCACGCGTTTGTTCGTAGGTGGCGGCGGTATGCCCGGCGACGACGATCGCACCGCGCGCGACCATCGCGCGGATGGTGTCGGCCGGCACCTGCTCGGGGGCCAGCGTGATCAGGGTGATGCCACCGCGCAGCGCGGTGGCCATCGCCACTTCGTCGGCATCGGGCACGCGGAACTTGCCCGCATCGTGCGTGCCCTTGCGCGCCGGCGCGATGTACGGCCCTTCCAGGTGGATGCCGAGCACCCCGGGAACGCCGGCGGCGATCGCCGCGCCGGTGGCCTCGACCGCGCGCGCCATCACCTCGGCGTCGTCGCTGATCAGGGTCGGCAGAAAGCCGGTGGTACCGAAGCGCCGGTGCGCACGGCCGATCGCCGCGATCGCGGCGACGCTGGTGTCGTTGTTGAACAGCACCCCGCCGCCGCCGTTGACCTGCGCGTCGATGAAGCCGGGCAGCAGGGTGCCGCCGCCGAGGTCCTGCACGGCGTCGGCGCGCGCGCGCGCCTGGTCCGGTGCCAGCACCGCGGCGATGCGGCCGCCCTCGATCAGCAGCGCCCGGTCGTCGCGGAAGCCGTCGTCGAACAGGATGCGGGCATTGAGCAGGGCGACGCTGGCCATCACACCGTCTCCGTGACCTTGTTCAGATGCGGCGGCAGGTCGGGGTTGTGCCCGCGGCGCAGCGCCAGCGCGTTGATCGCGCGGTAGAAGCTCTGCACGGTCAGCAGCGGCGCCAGCGCCGGATGCGGCGCCTGGGCCAGCGGCAGGTCGCCGCCCTGCCCGGCCAGCCACACCTGCGCACCGCGCGCGTGGAACTCGGCGGCCAGCGCGCCGGTGCCCTCGCCGATGCCATCGGGCTGGGCGAATGCCAGCACCGGGAAGCCGGCGCCGACCAGCGCCATCGGCCCGTGTTTGACCTCGGCCGAACTGTAGGCCTCGGCGTGCAGGCCGCAGGTCTCCTTGAACTTCAGCGCCGCCTCCTGCGCGGCGGCCAGGCCCGGACCACGGCCGAGCACGAACAGATTGTGCGCATCGACCAGCCCGTCGGTCAGCGCGCTCCAGTCCGACGCCCAGGCCGCGCGCAGGCTGTCGGGCAGGCGGTCGAGCGCGCCAAGCAACGCCGCATCGCCGGTCCAGTGCGCGGCCAGCTGCGCGATCGCCGCCAGCGAGGCCAGGTAGCTCTTGGTCGCGGCCACGCTCTTTTCCGGGCCCGCGCCCAGCGGGATCACGGTATCGGCCAGCGCCGCCAGCGGCGCGTCCTCGACGTTGACCAGCGCGACCACGTGCGCGCCGGCCGCGCGCGCGGCCTCGGCGTTGCGCAGCAGATCCGGGCTCTTGCCCGACTGCGAGATCGCGATGAACAGCGCATCGCGCAGCCGCAGCGGCGCGTTGTAGATCGAACCGACCGATGGCGACAGCGACGCGGTCACGCAGCCTGCGCCTGTTTCGAACAGGTACTTGGCGTAGGTGGCGGCGTGATCGGAGCTGCCGCGCGCGCAGGTCGCCACGAACGGCGGCGGCGCGGAGCGCAGCCGGGCGGCCAGCGCGGCGATGGTGTCGCGGTTGCGCTGGAACTGCGCCGCGACCACGTCGGCGGTCTCCGCGGCCTCGCGGAACATCAGGGTCTGGGACGGCTCGGGCAGGGAATCGGACATGGTCTGGGCAGGGTCGATCAGGCGTCTGAAGAGGAGGCCGGTTTCGGGCGCTGCTGCAGCGGCGCCGGCGCGGTCGAGCCGCGCACCACCAGCTGCGGCACGAACCCCTGGTTGGCCACGGCCATCGGTGCATCGTCGTAGGCGTCCTGGCGCAGGCTGCCGATCAGCAGCCGCGCGGCATGCCGGGCGATCTCACCGGTGGCCTGCTTGGCGGTGGTCAGCGGCGGCCAGGACTGGCGCGAGAACGGGCTGTCCTCGAAGCCGGCGATGGACAGGTCGTAGGGCACGTTGAGCCCGACCGACTTGGCCGCGGCCAGCACGCCGGAGGCGATTTCGTCGTTGCTGCCGAAGATCGCCGTCGGCGGCTCGCGCAGCGCCAGCAGGCGGCGCGCGCCACGGAAGCCGTCGTCGAAGGTGTAGTCGCCGGGGATCACCAGGTGCTTGTCGAGGGTGATGCCGTAATCCTTCAGCGCGGCCTCGTAGCCGGCGTAGCGCTCGCCGCTGGAACGGTGCTGCGCCCCGCCCCACAGGAACCCGATGCGCTGGTGGCCGAGCTGGATCAGGTGCTCGGTGACCTCGTAGGCCGCATCGCGGTCGTCGATGAACACGCAGGGCATGCCGTCCGCGGGATCCTCGGTCGCGGCGATGATCCGCACCAGGCGCACGCCCTTGGTCCGCAGCGCCGCCAGCAGTTCGGGGCGCTCGGACATCGGCGCGGTCAGCACCAGCCCGGCCAGGCGCGAGCGCTGCACGAGTTCGGCCAGTTCCTCGGCCAGCAGCGGCGAGGTGGAGTCGCAGGGATGGATCTGCAGGCCGAAGCCGGTTTCGCGGCAGGCCGCCAGCACGCCGTTCTGCACGCCGATGATGTGGTACGGATTCGGGTTGTCGTAGACCAGTCCGATCACGAACGGCGTACCCGAGCGCAGGTTGCGCGCGGTCGCGTCCGGCTCGTAGTCGAGGTCGGCGATGGCCTGCAGCACGCGCGAGCGCGTGGCCTGCATCACCGACGGCTCGTTGTTGATCACCCGCGACACGGTCTTGAGCGACACCTTCGCCCGCTCCGCGACGTCCTTGATGGTGGGTCTGCGCATGCCCGTCACTGTCCTCTCCGGTATCTGTCCATCATGCGCGCATCAGCGCCCGCCGGTGAGCCCGGCACGGTGCCCGCGCAGCGCGTAGTACAGGATGTACAGATAGCAGGGCACGGTCAGCCCGGCGAACACCAGCTGGAAGTCGGCATGCTGCTTGAGCACCGCGAACAGCTGCGGGATGATCGCGCCGCCGGCGATGCCCATGATCAGCAGCGCCGAGCCGATCTCGGTGAAGCGGCCCAGCCCGCGGATCGCCAGCGGGAAGATCGCCGGCCACATCATCGCGTTGGCGAAGCCCAGCGCGGCGACGAAGCCCACCGACACGTAGCCGTGGGTGAACAGCGCGCCCAGCGAAAACAGCACGCCCAGCACCGCCGACACGCTCAGCCAGCGCTCCTGCGAGACCACGCGGGGAATCAGCGCCAGGCCGACCAGGTAGCCGAGCAGCATCGCGCCGAGGGTGAACGAGGTGAAGAACTTGGTCTGGTCCAGCGGCAGGCCGAATGCATGCCCGTAGGTGCCGATCGCATCGCCGGCCAGCACTTCCACGCCGACGTAGACGAACAGGCAGCACACGCCCAGCCACAGGTGCGGGAACTGGAAGATGCTGCTGCGCGCCCCTGCGCCTCCGGCAGGGGTGGCATTGGCATCGGCGGTACGGAGTTCCGGCAGCGGCGAGAACAATACGCAGATGGAGATCACCAGCAGCACGCCGGCCATCACCAGATACGGCGTGTGGATCTTGGTGGCGAAGTCGGTCAGCAGCTGCGTGCGCGTGGCGGCATCGGCAGCCTCGACCTGCGCGGCGAGATCGCCGACGCCATGCAGCACGAACGAACCCAGGACCACCGGTGCGAGGATGCCTGCGATCTTGTTGCAGATGCCCATCAGCGCGATCCGCCGCGCCGCGCTCTCGATCGGGCCGAGGATGCTGATGTAGGGATTGACCGCGGTCTGCAGCAGCGCCAGCCCGCCACCGATCACGAACAGGCCCGACAGCGCGCCGCCGAACCAGCGCCGCGTGGCGAACTCGCCGAACATCATCGCGCCCACCGCCATCACCGCCAGGCTCAGCGCCAGTCCCTTCTTCATGCCGGTGATCCGCAGGATCCATGACGAGGGCAACGCCAGGAAGAAGTACGACAGGTAGAACACCATCAGCACCAGGAACGCCGAGATCTCGCTGACGTCGAAAGCGAGCTTGACGAAGGTGATCAGCGGTCCGTTGATCCAGGTGAAGAAGCCGATGATGAAGAACAGGCCGCCGACGATCGCGATCGAGGTGGCCAGGCTGGTGCGCGGTTGCGCGGCGGTGGTTGCGGACATCCCGTCTATGCCTCCCCGGCAGTGGACTGTGGTCCGGCAGGCACCGGACAAGCGGGAACAACGTTGTCACATTCTTTCCGTGGGCAGGCACGGCTTGTCAACCGCCGGATGGACCGCAACGCGCCGTCGCATGCTGCCATGCAGCACGTTGCACGGCGCACAAGGAACTGAATAGGGACCGTTTTTGACTTGAATAGCACCGGTTTTGTGCGCAATCGCCGTTGCGGCCTGCGCAGTTCGCCGCTTTTGGTGCGAAGCCCGAGGTCATGCCATTTTCTCTGTCATCGGCTGTTGACATCGTTGTCAGAGCACTTCCACACTCCGGCCCAATCCGTCGGTCCACGCATGGCGTCGGGCCCATCACCTGCAACGGGGAAACCGCGTGTCCGCAGCTGCCAATGCCACCCTCGTCCCGGCGTCCAGCCGGTCCCCCGCGCCTTTCATCGCCGCCGATGTCGGCGGCACCCATGTGCGGATCGGACTGGTCGACGCCAGCGGCGACGCCGGCCATCCGGTCCGCGTGCAGGCCTACAGCAAGTTCCGCTGTGCCGACTACGCCAGCCTGTCCGACATCGTCCGCGAGTTCCTCGACGGGCTCGACGCCGGTACCCGGGTGCACGTCGCGGTGATCGCCAGCGCCGGCTTTCCCCTCGAAGACGGCACCGTCATCACCGCCAACCTGCCGTGGCCGCTGTCGCCGGCGCGGATCCGCGAGCAGACCGGCCTGAGCAGCGTGCACCTGGTCAACGATTTCGAAGCCGTCGCCCATGCGGTCGCCCAGCTCGACGCCAATGCCGTGCTGCGCCTGACCGGCCCGGAGCAGGCCGCGCGCGGTCCGGCGCTGGTCCTGGGCCCGGGCACCGGCCTGGGCGGCGCGGTCTGGATCCCCACCGGCGCACGGCCGGTGGTGCTGGCGACCGAGCCGGGCCAGGCCGCGCTTGCCGCAGGCACCGACCTGGAAATGGACCTGCTGCGGGAGATGCTGCGCCAGCGCAGCCATGTGCCGATCGAGCACGCGCTGTCCGGACCCGGGCTGCTCAACATCTACACCGCGCTGTGCGCGCTGCGTGGCGATGCGCCGCGGTTCGCACGGCCGGGCGACATCACCGCCGCCGCGCTGGAGGGCAGCGACGCCCGGGCGCGCGAGGCGCTGGACGTGTTCTGCGGCCTGCTCGGCAGCGCGGTCGGCGACATGGCCCTGCTCTACGGCGTGCAGAGTGTGTACCTGGCCGGCGGCATCCTGCCGCACATCCGCGACTACCTGCTGCGCAGCGACTTCGTCGCGCGCTTCCTCAACAAGGGGCCGATGCGCGAAGCGCTGGAGCGGGTATCGGTGCGCCTGGTGGAACACGGCCAGCTGGGCGTGATCGGCGCGGCCAGCTGGTATCTGGAATCGGGAATGCAGGAGCGGGACTAAGGATCGGGGTCTGCAGGACCAGGGGAATGCGCGCGAGGCACGGTCCGGCCATCGCGCCTGAAGCAGTCGTCGCCGGGATCGCCCGGCCCACTCAGACAATGATGAGGAGAGACATCATGAAGTACCGCAAGAGCATTCTGTTCGTCGCCGTCACCTCATGCCTGGCCTTTTCCGCGCAGGCGCAGCAGCCGGCTCCCGACGCCGATCCGACCGAGCTCGACACGGTGGTCGTGACCGGCATCCGCGGCAGCCTGGAGCGCTCGCTGGATACCAAGCGCGACGCGCAGTCCCACGTCGACGTCATCACCGCGGAGGACATCGGCAAGCTGCCCGCCAAGAACGTCGCCGACACGCTGCGCGAGCTGCCGGGCGTGAACATCAGCTCGTCCAGCGCGAGCGAGGGCGCATTCGACGAGGCCGACCGGGTGAGCCTGCGCGGCACCAATCCGAGCCTGACCCAGACCCTGGTCAACGGCCATACCGTCGGCACCGGCGACTGGTTCGTGCTGAGCCAGGTCGCCAACGTCGGCCGCAGCGTCAGCTACTCGCTGCTGCCGGCCGAGATCGTCGAGCAGGTCGTGGTGCACAAGAGCTCGGAAGCGAAGCTGGTCGAAGGCGGCAGCGCCGGCTCGGTCAACATCGTCACCCGCAAGCCGCTCAACTTCGCCGATCCGTTCACCGCAGAAGCCTCGCTCGGCGCGGTCTATTCGGACCTGCCCGGCGACACCGAGCCCCAGTTCAGCGGCCTGCTGAACTGGAAGAACGACGCCAACACCTTCGGCGTGATGGTGCAGGGCTTCGTCGAGAAGCGCAGTCTGCGCCGCGACGGCCAGGAGGTCGTCGGCGGCTACGGCCAGATCGCGGACGACGCGGCGGTGGTGGCGACCAATCCGGATCTGGCCGGCGTGTACTACCCGAACCTGCTCGGTGCCACCTACTTCGAGCAGCAGCGCGAGCGGAAGGGTGGCGTGCTGGGGATCCAGGTCAAGCCGACCGATACGCTGTCGCTGAACCTCAACGCGTTCTATTCCAAGCTCGAAGCGGACAACTACAACCGCAACTACATGCTGTGGACCAGCCAGTTCGCGAACACCCGGGCGCCGCAGCCGGGCTACGTGATCCGCAACGGCGTGCTGACCCAGGCGACCTACGCATCCGGCGTGGGCGACCCGGCCGCGCCGACGCCCTACGGCGTGTACGACATGATCTCCCGTCCCGGTGCGTCCTCCGAGTCGAAGTACGTGACGCTCGACACCGACTGGCAGGCGACCGACAACCTCACGCTGAAGTTCCAGCTGGGCACCACCCAGGGCAAGGGCAGCAGCCCGACCCAGGACGTGATCGAAACCGGGCTGGCGCCCAATGGCGGCGCGAGCTGGTCGATGGGGGGTCTCGGCGACCCGATCGACTGGACGCTGGGCGGCAACAACACGCCCTCCAACCACATGATCGGCAGCGGCTGGATCTTCGGCGGCCAGGCCATCGACGTACGCGACGAGGAGGACTGGTTCGCGGCCGATGCCACGTTGTTCGCCGACGCCAGCAGCGTGCTGAGCTCGCTGGACTTCGGCGCGCGCTACTCCGAGCACGAGCGCCGCAACGACTTCGAGATCGCGCAGGGCCCGAACTTCGCCACCGACTGGAACGACATCGGCAACTACCCGACTACCGGTGGCGTCTATCCGGGCGACTACGGCAGCGATCTGGGCGGCAGCTTCCCCGGCGGCATCTGGTACTACACGCCGGAGCAGCTCGCGGATCTCAACGAGCGCTTCGCCAACCGCGATCCGGTCTCGCGCTTCTACTTCTCCGACGTCTACGGCGTGAAGGAGAAGATCGGCGCCGCCTACCTCCAGGCGAATCTGGAAGGCACGGCGTGGAGCGGCAACTTCGGCCTGCGCTACGTCAGCACCAGGACCGATGTCCGCTACAACCAGGCCCTTCCTGTCGGCTCGGGCATCCCCGGCGCGGTCACCGGGTCGGCGTTCGGCGACTATCTGCCGATCGTGGAACAGAACGACTACAAGCGCCTGCTGCCCAGCGCCAACATCAAGATCAACCTGTCCGACGACCTGGTGACGCGCTTCGCCGTGTCGCAGACCATGACCCGTCCGGACTACTCGGCGCTGGCCGGCTCCCTGTCGCTGGCCGACCTGACCCACACCGGCAGCGGCGGCAATCCGCAGCTGGATCCGATCATCTCGACCAACTACGACGCGGCCATCGAGTGGTACTTCGCACCGCGTGCGCTGCTCTCGTTCGGCGTGTTCGCGATGCAGCTGGACGATTACATCAACTTCGGCACCACCACCATCCAGTACCTCGACCAGGCGGCGAGCCTCGCCGCGGGCACCCCCGTGTACGCCGACTACGAGGTCTCCGTCCCGGTCAACACCAACGGCAAGATCAAGGGCTTCGAACTGGCTTACCAGCAGCCGATCGGCGAGTGGTTCGGCGTCTCGGCCAACTACACCTGGGCCGATGGCGAGACCACCGACGGCGCGCCGCTCAACGGCACCTCCAAGAGCACCTACAACCTCGCCGGCTACTTCGAGAACGACCGGCTGAGCGCGCGCGTGAGCTGGACCTGGCGCGACGACTTCTTCGCCGGCGTCAGCCGTACCGACGACTTCTACCAGAAGAGCGTCGGCAACCTCTCGGCGTCGCTGTCGTACCGCTTCACCGACTGGTTGTCGGTCTCGGTCGATGGCCTGAACCTCAACAACCCGACCTACAAGTACTACACCGACAGCGATGCCGGGTACCTGCCCTACGCGTTCTATGCCAATGGGCGCCAGTACTACCTGAACCTGCGCGTCAGCTACTGACCGGCGCACCGGCCTGGCGGATTGGCCCCGTCACCGCCAGGCTCCCGGGGACGACCGGCCTGCAATGGCCGGTCGTCGCCGGGCGACACTCCCGCGGGACGGTGCCGTGTCCCGCCTCACACGACCAGGCAGCACATGCATCCATTCGCCCATTCGCGCCTCCTGCTGGTGGCCGCACTCGCCCTGTCGACGGCATGCACGGCGTCAGGGAACGCCAGCAGCGTGCCGGATGCGGCGACGGTGGCCGCATCCGTCCTCATCCCGGCCCCCGCATCGCTGACACCGGCCCAGGGCCGGTACACGATCACGGCGCAGACACCGCTGCTGGCCGAAGGCGACGGCGCGCAGGCGGTCGCCACGCAGTTCGTCGACCTGTTGGCGAAGGGCAAGGGTCCGGCACTCTCGATCGCCGACGACGGCAGGACCGGCGGCATCCGCTTCACGATCGACCCGACCCAGGCCGACGGCCATCCCGAAGGCTATGTACTGCAGTCCGATGCCGACGGCGTCCGCATCAGCGCGGGCACGCCGCGCGGGCTGTTCTACGGCGCGATGACGCTGCTGCAGCTGGCCACCTCGTCCGTGGACGCCGATGCCGCACTGGTGGTGCCGGCGGTGCGCATCGAGGACGCGCCGCGCTTCGGCTGGCGCGGCTTCATGCTCGACCCCGCGCGTCATTTCTGGACCGTGGAAGAAACCAAGCAGGTCATCGATGCGATGGCGCTGCACAAGCTCAACACCCTGCACTGGCATCTGACCGACGACCAGGGCTGGCGCATCGAGATCAAGCGGTATCCGAAGCTCACCGAGATCGGCGGCTGCCGCATCCCGGCCGGCGACGGCGGCATCGAGCCGGCGACCGGCCAGCCGCGCCCGTACTGCGGCTTCTACACCCAGGACCAGATCCGCGACGTGGTCGCCTATGCGGCCGCGCGCCAGATCACCGTCGTTCCCGAGTTCGACGTGCCCGGCCATGCCACCGCGGCGATCGCCGCCTATCCGGAACTGGGCACCACCGACCAGCCGCTGGTGCCGTCCAGCGAATGGGGCGTGTTCCCGAATCTGTTCAACGTCGAGGACGCCACCTTCGAATTCCTCGAGAACGTGATCGCCGAGATGATCCCGCTGTTCCCGGGCACCTATTTCCACATCGGCGGCGACGAGGCGGTCAAGGACCAGTGGGAGGCCTCGGCCCGCGTGCAGCAGCGCATGCGCGAGTTCGGCGCCAGGGATGAGATGGCGATGCAGGGCGTGATGGTCGCGCGGCTGGAGAAGTTCCTGGCCGGCCACGGCAAACGCCTGATCGGCTGGGACGAGATCCTCGAAGCGCCCCTGCCGGCCGAGGCCACGGTGATGTCCTGGCGCGGCACCGAAGGCGGCCTGCAGGCCGCACGTGCCGGCCATGACGTGGTGATGTCGCCGGTGTCGTCGCTGTATCTGGACTACCTGCAGACGTCCTCGCCCGACGAGCCGCCGGGGCGCCCGGCGACGATCACGCTGCAGCAGGTCTACGACTTCGAGCCGGTGCCGGCAGAGCTGGAAGCCAGCCAGCACCACCACATCCTCGGCCTGCAGGCCAATCTGTGGACCGAGCACACCCGCACCTTCGCGCGCCTGCAGCACCACATGTTCCCGCGCCTGGCCGCCGTGGCCGAAACCGGCTGGAGCCCGCAGGCATCGAAGGACTACGCCGGCTTCCTCGAACGCCTGCCGGTGCAGCTGGAGCGCTACCGGCGCTGGAACATCGGCTACGCGCAGACGCCATTCCAGGTCGATGCGGTCGCAAAGGACGAGCGTGCCGCCGGCACGGTCGAGGTGACGCTGGCCAACCCGCTGGGCTACGAGGTGCGTTACACCACCGATGGCAGCGAGCCGGGCACGGATGCGGCGGTTTACACCACCCCGCTGCAGCTGCGCCTGCCGGCGCAGGTGCGCACGGCGGCCTTCGCCCAGGGCCGTCCGCTGGCGGCGTCGCGCAGCTTCGCCTACGACGCTGCCGCGCTGCTGAGCCGCACCGACGAACAGCTCGACCTGTGCCCCGATGCCGGTGCACTGCTGCTCCGGCTCGAGGACGACGTCCCGGCCGACGGCGAGCGCGCGATCTTCAACACCACGATCTTCTACCCGTGCTCGCAGTGGAACGGCGCCGACCTGACCGGCATCGCCGCGGTCAGGGTGCGTGCCGGGCGGATCCCGTACTACTTCCAGCTGGCCCACGACGAACCGGCACGCCGCTTCGAACCGGCGCGTTCCGTCCACGGCGAACTCGACATCCATGCCGATGGCTGCGGTGGCGACCGCCTGGCCAGCGTGCCGCTGCCCGCCGCAACCGGCGCCGATGGCTTCATCGAGGTCACCGCGCCACTGCCCGCCGACATCGCCGGCCGCCGCGACCTGTGCCTGCGCTTCACCGGCGACACCCGGCCACGGATGTGGGTGCTGGACCGGGCCACCCTCGTGCCGCGCTGAGCAACGCGCGGTCCGGGCGAACGCCGTGCCGGCCGTTGATGGCCGGCACGCGATCGCGGCATGTCCACCGCATTGCTGCGCCGGTGCGCCGACAAGGGCGCCGCCTGCATCGCGACCGGTCGCGCCATGAACCGGTCACGCACCCGACGCGTGTCCGCTGCCGCCGGCGTAGTTGCCGCCACCGCGCACTCACCCGATCACACGGAGCGACGCGCCCCCTCATGGATGGCGCAAGCGCGATGATCGGAGTCGTCTTGCTGGCGTCAGCTGGATGCGCCTTCGCCTGGACGGCAAGGGCTTGTCGGCACTGGGAATCGACAGGCCGGCGCGCTGAGGCGTCGAGTTCGCGGCAGGTGCCATGCTGCTCGGCCTCGCCGCCGCCGTGCAGCAACTGGGCGGTGCGCTCGCCACCGGCGACAGCTTCATCGCCAACGCGGACGCCGCTCCTTCCACCCTGCTGCAGGGCGCCAGATTCGTGCTCGATTCGGTCGTGTACGAGGAGCTGCTGTTTCGCGGCTGTCTGCTGTACCGGGCGGTGCGCTGGTTGGGCCCACGGCGCGCGGTGTGGCTCGACGCGGCCGCGTTCGGGATCTACCACTGGTTCAGTGCCGACGTCCTCGGGCAACCGGTCGCGATGGCCTACGTGCTGGTGATGACCGGTGCGATCGGCCTGATGCTGGCCCGCGCGTTCACTACCACCGGTTCGATCGCCGCGCCGCCCGGCATGCATCTGGGCTGGAACGCGGTGACGCAGCTGCTGTTCTCCGCCGGGCCGCTCGGCGCGATGCTGCTGGTGCCCGCCAGCGGCGTCGCCAGCATCGATCCCGACGGGGCCTGGCATGTGCTGCTGTCCGTCGTCTGGCCGCTGTCCGTGGCCGCCGCGGTCGTCCAGGGCTGCCGCTGGCACGAGAAGCGGCGCGCAGCTGCCTTCGTCGACGCCTTGCCGGATCGCGATTGATCGCGCGGACGCGCGCTCAGCGGCGCGCAGGCACGCAGCGCAGCAGCAGGTCGCGCAGCGGCGTCAGCCGCGTGGACAGCCCCAGCAGCACGCCGACGGTGTTGGCCAGCGCGTCCCAGGGATCGGCCTGGCGGTTGTCGGTCAGCGCGCCCTGGGCGAACTCCAGCGCGACGCCCAGCAGCACCAGGCCCAGGCCGACCCGGCGCCAGTGCCGGTCGGCGAACAGCTGCACCGCCGACGCGGCCAGCAGCCCGTAGGCGAGGAGGTGCTGGACCTTGTCGCTGTTGCGCGGCAGTTCCAGCGTCACCGGTGCGCTCAGGCTGCCGACCACCACCACCAGCACCGCCACGCCCCACAACGCGACCCAGAACGCCGGCCAGCGCAGCGGCTTCAACACCCGCGGTGCCGCCATGCTCACAGGCGCCAGGTGAGATCGCCGAGCAGGAACGCCTGGCCCAGTTCGATGTCGCGCGAGAACGCCATGGCCTGGAAGCGCTCGCCCATGTGCTCGGGCATGGTCAGGCGCTTGACCTCCTGGCGCAGGCGCAGCTGGCCGACCTCGTCGCTGCGCGATTCGGCCTCGGCCAGCAGCACGTCCAGCCCGTTGCCGAGCAGGAAGCTGGCCTGGCTGCAGTAGCCGGCCAGGTCGAAGCCGGCACCGGTCCCGGCCTCGGCCAGCGCGGTGAAATCGACCGAGGCGGTGATGTCCTGCAGGCCCGGCCAGCGCAGCACGTCGCCATGCATGCGGTGCCGGTAGAACGCGCGCACGGTGCCGTCGCTGCGGTCGTGCTGGTAGTACTCGCGGCGGCTGTAGCCGTAATCGACGAACAGCATCGCGCCCGAGCGCAGCCCGCCGGCCACCGCCTGGATCCAGTACGGCAGCTGCGGCAGCAGCTCGGAGCGGTAGCCCTCGGCGAACGGCGTTTCCAGGTAGCGCTCGACGTGACGCACGGCCGCGGCCATCAGCGGATCGGCCGGGCGGTCGCTGCGGACGAAGCGGCCATCGCCATCGAGCGCGACATGCTCCTCCATCACCTCGCCATCGCGCAGGGTGAAGCGCGGCGTCGGCAATGCGTCGATGACCTCGTTGGCGAACAGCACGCCGTTCCATTCGTCGTCGAACGGGCCATCCAGCCACTCGACCAGCTCGAACACGGTCGGCGTCAGCGCACGCTGCAGGTGCTCGCGCTGGCGCTCGCGCAGGTCGGCGCTCGGCTCGAGGATGGCGTAGCGGTCCGGCAGCGCATCCAGCGCCAGCAACCGCTTCAGCGCGACCTCGGCGAACACGCCGCTGCCGCCGCCGAGTTCGAGCACGCGCGCTTGGGGGCCGAGCTGGCGCAGCGCGTCGGCCAGCACGTTGGAGACGGTGGCCGCGAACAGCCGGCCCTGCTCGGGCGCGGTGACGAAATCACCGGCGGCGCCGAACTTGGTGCTGCCGGCGCTGTAGTAGCCGTACCCGGGCGCGTACAGCGCCAGCTCCATGAACCGCGAGAACGGGATGCTGCCGCCTTCCTGCATGATCGTGGCGCGCAGGCGCGCGGCCAGTTCATCGCTGTGCTGCAGGGCTTCGGTATCGGGGGGCGGCAGATCGGCGTGCATCGGCATGGAACAGAAGGGACAATGGCCAGCATAGCCGAGCGAGCCTGACGCATGAGCGAATCCCGACCCGTCGCCCTGGTCACCGGCGCCGCCCGCCGCATCGGTGCGGCGATCGCGCGCCAGCTGCATGCGGCCGGCTACGACCTGGCCCTGCACCACCACAGTTCGCAGGCGGAAATGGCGGCGCTGGCCGCCAAACTCGACGCGCTCAGCACCGGCAGCGTGCTGGTGCTGAGCGCCGATCTGCGCGCGTTCGACCGTCTTCCCGAGCTTGTCGCACGGACGGTCGGCCACTACGGCCGGCTCGATGCGCTGGTCAACAACGCCTCCAACTTCTATCCGACCCCGCTGGGCGTGGCGACACCGGCGCAGTGGGACGACCTGTTCGCGGTCAACGCGCGTGCGCCGCTGTTCCTGGCGCAGGCGGCCGCCCCGCATCTGCGTGCAGCCGGCGGCGCGATCGTCAACCTCGCCGATCTGCATGCCGGGCGGCCACTGGCCGGGCACCCGCTGTACAGCGCGGCGAAGGCCGCGCTGGTCTCACTGACCCGCAGCCTGGCGCTGGAACTGGCGCCCCGGGTGCGGGTCAACGCGGTCGCGCCCGGTGCGATCCTGTGGCCGGAGCACGGCAAGGACGACGCGGCACGCCAGGCGATCCTCGATGCGACTGCGCTGGGCCGGACCGGCGAGGCCGACGACATCGCCGCGGCGGTACGCTTTCTGCTGTCGGCCGATGCCGGTTACATCACCGGCCAGGTCCTGCACGTCGACGGCGGCCGCGACTAGGCGCGCGCGTCCACCATCACTCGCACTGCACCGCGCGCCCTGCCGGCCGCACCACGTCGCGCATCGACGCCGGTGCCGTGCTTTCCGTGACCGGCCCGCATGCCGCGGCCATGCAAGGATCGCAGCGACAGCATCGCCGACGCGGCCAGCGCGCCGCCTACAGCCTGCCGGCCATCCGCGACAGGGTGGCGTCCCGCCACCAGACCTGGTGCAGCGCGACCATCGCCACATGCCCGGCGACCAGCGCCAGCAGCACCCACGCCAGCACCCCGTGCGACAAGTCGGCCGGCCACAGCATCCAGCCGATCTCCTGGCCGGTCTGCGGGAACAGCGGCATGCCGAACGGGGCGAAGCCGCGTCCCTTGCCGTACTCGCGCAGCAGCGCGACCAGCGGAATCCACGCCATCAACGCGTACAGCAGCGCATGGCCAAGCGCAGCCAGCCGCCTGACCGCGCCGGCCGGATGCGGCGGACGCCGACGCCACTGCGACAGCCCCCACACGCCACGCAGCAGGATCAGCAGCATCAGCACGGTGCCGACCGGCTTGTGGGTGCCGACCAGGAACGCGGTCAGCGCATGCCGGCCGAGCACGATCTTCACCGTCATGCCGATGTACTGCCACAGCAGCAGCGCGGCCATCGACCAGTGCAGCAGACGCGAGACCAGGCCATAACGTTCAGGCGAGTCAAGCCAGCGGGATGTCATCGGGCAAGGTCCATCAATAGATAAAGTCGGGAGCGACGCGTCGCGCTACAGCGGCAACACGTCGAAGGCATCGGCATGCTGCGGATGCGCGCGCCACAGCGCTTCCAGCGCGCGGCCACTGAGCGGATCGACGAAGTCGGGGGCGATGTCGGCCAGCGGTTTGAGCACGAAGGCGTGCTTCAGCTCAGGCCGCGGGATCCTGACCTTGTCGCCATCGCGCTGGACGAGATCGCCGTAGAACACCACGTCCACATCCAGGGTCCGGTCGCTCAGGCGTGGGCCGCTGCGGTCGCGGCCGTGCGCGTCCTCCAGTGCATGCAGCCAGTCTTCCAGGGCCTGCAGCGGCATCGCCGTCTCCAACGCCACCGCGTTGTTGAGGAACCGCGCACCGTCGAAGCCGACCGCCGGCGTGCTGTAGGCGGGCGAGGCGGTCAGGGTGCCGAACCGGGCGGCCAGCGCCTCCATCGCCGCGCGCAGGTGGCGCTGCGGTTCGATGTTGCTGCCAAGACTGAGCAGCACACGCACCGGTGCGCCTTCCCCGTTGTCGCTGACTGGATGCATGGCGTCTGCGTGGTCCTGTGCTACGGACGCGGGGCCGGGCCGGCGCCGCCGTGCGATGGCGACGCATCCTGCGCCTCGTCCGCCGCTTCGTCCAGTGCGGGCTCCCACGGGAAGCGCGGCAGCGTCCGCACCGCATGCTCGAGCTTGCGCGACCAGGTGCCATGGATCTCGGCGAACAGCGGCGTATCGGCGTCCAGCCGCATCTGCTGGCTGATGCGCAGGTCGCCCGCGCGCAGCACCGCAAGGTCCACCGGCAGGCCCACCGACAGGTTGGAGCGGATGGTCGAGTCGATCGACACCAGCGCGCAGCGCGCGGCGTCCTCCAGCCGGGTATCGGCGCGGATGATGCGGTCCAGGATCGGCTTGCCGTACTTGGACTCGCCGATCTGCAGGTACGGGGTCTCCGGCGAGGCCGAAATGCAGTTGCCCAGCGAATAGACCATGTACAGCCCCGGCCGCTCGCCGGCGATCTGGCCACCGAGGATCAACGTGGCCTGGGTGCTGATGCCGTTGTGCCGGTCTTCCTCGCTGAGCTGGACCTGGCTGGCCACCAGCACCTCGCCGACGTACTCGGCCACCTCGAACAGGTGCCGGAAGCTGCGCAGGCTGCGTGCGGCGGCCGGGTCGTCGGCATCGCGCCGCAAGCGCGAGATCGCCAGCTGGGTGGTGGCCAGATTGCCCGAGCTCATCACCACCAGCGCGCGCTCGCCCGGATACTCGAACGTGTGCAGCTTGCGATGCACGCGCACGTCGTCGAGCGAGGCGTTGGTCCGGGTGTCAGCGGCGAAGACCAGGCCTTCGTCCACTTCGATGCCGACGCAGTAGGTCATGACGGGCCCATGATGCTGTGCAGCGCGATTCTATTCAGCACCGCCGGGGATGGCTAGGTTGGGCCTGGACGCCATGCGCCGCTGCGCGCGTGGCATCTCCTTTTCAGAAGGGCGGCAGCATGGCGCTTGGCGTGTCGCGCGATGCAGATGCGATGCCCATCCGCGCAGGGCCTCCCGAGCCGGCGCCAGCGTTGAGGGCGGGCGCGCCGTCATTCGCCGGCATGCGCGCTGCGCCGGGCACGAGGACGGGATCGACGGCCCGCGGACGAATTGCACCGGCCGCCGGGTGGACCCGGCCGTGACAGCCGGCATCGCCCCGCTCACACTCGGCGCAACACAGCGGAGCCGGACGACACGCATGCAGATGGAGTGGAGCGCATTCACGTTGCTGATGGCCCTCGCCCTCGCCGTGCCCGCACGCGCGCAGGACGCGGCGAAGCCGGCACCCGACTGGGACAGCGAGCCGGCACAGGTCTTCGTCGAAGGCGATGCGCTGCACTACTACGGCGCGCTCGAGGTGCGCGACGTGAACCGGCTGCTGCAGGCGCTGGTGGCGGCGCCGGCGACGGTGTCGCGCCTGGTGGTCACCTCGCGCGGCGGCGACGCGGTCGCCGCGATCGCGGCCGGGGAGGCGGTGCACGCGCGCGGCCTGGCGGTGGAGGTCGTCGGCCGTGGCTGCGGCTCCTCCTGCGCCAACTATCTTTTCGTGCCCGCGCGCAGCAGGACCATCGCTCCCGGCAGCCTGGTGATGTTCCACAACTCCTGCCCGACCGGATTCTCCGAAGATCCGGCGTACTGGCGCGGCTGGCTGCGGCACAACTATGGCGGCGCGCTCCGGATCGAGCGCTCGGAGGCGCGCACCGCCGGCACCGACGAGGACGTCCGCAGGCAGTTCGAGCAGGATCTGGAAGCGCATGCGGCGCAGTTCGTGCAGACCGTCCGGGACACCAAGGCCGGCCATCGCCGGATCTTCGACGGCAGCGGCATCGACGACCGCCTGCTGTGCCTGGGCGACCATCTGGAGCTGCCGCGGGTCACCGGGACGGACGGCGGCTACATGTACACGCTGGATCCGGTCGACATGGCCCGCTTCGGCGTCTGCGACGTGGCGGCGCCGGACGATTATGTGGCACGGGCCGAGCGCTACTTCCGCTCGCGCGCAGACCTGCAGGGCCGCGTCGGCGTGGTGCGCCTCGCCGATCATCCAGGATTCGTACCGCAGCCAGGCGTGGCCTGCCGCTGAATCCGCGGAGGCTCCGCCCGCTGCCGCGGGTGATGCCGGTCAGGCGCGCTGCTGCGGGCCTGCTGGCGCGGGCGGTGACGCGGCCCCGGCCGCCAGCAGCGTGCGGAAATCGGCGCCGCTGGGCTCCTGGAACACGCGCAGGCCGAACTCCGGCAGGATCGCCATCAGGTGGTCGAAGATGTCCGACTGCGTGCCCTCGTACACCGCCCAGGCCACGCTGGCGGTGAAGCAGTAGACCTCCAGTGGCAGGCCGGTCGAGCCGGGCTGCAGCTGCCGCACCAGCTGGGTCATGTCCTGGTTGATGCCCGGATGCTTGCGCAGGTACTGCTGCACGTACGCGCGGAAGGTGCCCAGGTTGGTGACCCGGCGCGCATTGACCGGCAGCGCCTCGTCCGGCGCCAGCCGCCCGTTCCACTCGGCCAGCTCGCGCTCCTTGTCGGCCAGATAGTCGCGCAGCAGCGCGAAGCGCTTCAGATCGGCCTGCTCGGCCGGGTCGAGGAAGCGCACGCTGGACTGGTCCAGGTACAGCGCACGCTTGATCCGGCGCCCACCCGATTCCTGCATGCCGCGCCAGTTCTTGAACGACTCGCTGATCAGCTTCTTGGTCGGGATCGTGGTGACGGTCTTGTCCCAGTTCTGCACGGTGACCGTATGCAGCGCGATGTCGATCACGTCGCCGTCCGCGTTCTGGCTGGGCATCTCGATCCAGTCGCCCAGGCGCACGCGGCCGTCGCCGCTGATCTGCACGCTGGCCACCAGCGACAGGATCGTGTCCTGGAAGATCAGCATCAGCACCGCGGTGGCCGCGCCCAGACCGGTGATCAGGTGCAGCATCTTGACGCCGGCCAGCGTCGCCACGATCGACAGACCCGCGAGCACGAACACCACGATCTTGGCCACCTGCAGGTAGCCCTTGATCGGCTTGTTGCGCGCGTCGGGGCGGCGCTCGTAGACCAGGTTCAGCGCGTCCAGCGCGTGCGAGACCGCCAGCGCCACGGTCAGCACCACCCAGACCTTGCACGCGCCGTGGACGAACGCCACCAGGGCCGGCGGCAGTTCCGGCACCCAGCCGATGCCGGCCGAGATCACCAGCGCCGGTACCACGTTGGCCAGGCGCGAGATCACCCGCAGCGGCACGCTCCGATCGCTGTCGGAGCCGCCGGCCAGCAGGCCCAGCACGCGGCGCAGGCCGCGCAGCAGGATCCGTTTGGTGACGAAATTGGCCAGCCATGCGGCAAGCGCGAGCGCGCCCAGCGTCAACAGTGAATAGGCCCAGGGATACGGCTGAAGCGCGCTCTCGAGTCCATCCAGCCACCGGATCGTCGCCGCTGCCGCCGTTCCCGCCACCGCCATCACCGCCATTGCCGTGCTACTCCTGCTGCGTCGCGTCCGTCCGCGACCGTTCGATCATCACGCCCACCGCCTGCGCACCACGCACGGCGCCGGGCTTGCTCAGTTTCAGCCGCACCCACGGCACCCGGAACTCGTCCAGCACGATCGCCGCGCAACGCTCGGCCAGCGTCTCCACCAGCCCGTAATCGGACTGCTGCACGAAGGCGATCAGGCGCTTGCTGACCGCCTTGTAGTCCAGGGTGTGGGCGATGTCGTCGCTGGCCGCCGGAACGCGGTTGTCGAAGGCCATCTCCAGATCGAAGCGCAGGGTCTGGCGGATCCGGCGCTCCCAGTCGTAGATGCCGATCAGCGCGTCGATCTCCAGCCCTTCGATGAATACCTTGTCCATAGCGCCCCGCCGATGTCGCGCTCCAGTTTACATGTACGATTGCGCCCACGCGCCAACGCGGTCGGGCCTGTTGCAGTGAAGATCACGTATTTCCTCAAGGACGTCACCGCGCACGGCGGGATGGAACGCGTGCTGGCCAACAAGTGCAACGCGCTCGCCGAGGCCGGCCACGAGGTGCACATCGTCTCGATCGGCAGCACTGCTGGACGCCCGACCTTCTTCGCCTTCCATCCCGGCGTCCGCATGTGGTCGCTGGACTGCGAGCACCTGTACCGCAAGGGGCTGTCGGCGCGACTGCGCGCACGCGCCCGTCGCAGGCAGTTCCTGGATGCCGCCGCACGCGTGCTGGCGCAGATCGGCAGCGACATCGTCGTCTCGATGTTCGACACGTGGTCGCGGCACGTGCATGCGGTGGCCGGCGGCAGCGCCACGCTGCTGGAACTGCATTTCGCCAAGCACAAGAGCGCGCAGTACCTGTACGGGCTGGAGCGGATTCCGCTGCTGCGCGGCCTGCTGCGGCTGTACAAGCATGCCGACTACGCGCTGATCGCCCGCTACGACCGGTTCGTGGTGCTGACCGAGGAGGACCGGCAGGCCTGGGGCGCGCTGGACAACATCGCGGTGATTCCCAACGCGCAGAGCTTTCCGAACGGGCCACGCGCGGCGCTGGATGGCGCGCGCGTGCTCGCGCTTGGGCGCAATACCCGGCAGAAGCGTTTCGACCTGCTGCTGCGGGCCTGGGCGCGGATCGCCGCGCGGCACCCGGACAGCAGGCTGCACATCGTCGGCCCCGGCGACAAGACCGGTCTGGCCCGTCTGGCAGCCCGCCTGGGCGTGTCCGGCAGCGTCGCGCTGGAGGGCGCCACCGACGAGGTGCGCGAGGTCCTGCTCGGTGGTTCGGTCCTCGCACTGAGTTCGCGCTACGAAGGCTTCGGCATGGTCCTGATCGAGGCGATGACCTGCGGGGTACCGGTGGTCGCGTTCGACTGCCACAGCGGGCCGCGCGACATCATCGCCGATGGCGAGGACGGCTTCCTGGTCGACAGCGGCGATGTCGCGCAGCTGGCGGAGCGGCTGGACCGGCTGCTCGGCGATGCGCTATTGCGGCAGGCCATGGGCGATGCGGCCTACCGCAACGTGCAGCGGTTCTCCAGCGCGGCGGTGATGGCCCGCTGGCAGGCCTTGTTCGACGGGATGCTGCGCGCACGCGGCGCGCGGCCACTCACACCGCCGGCAGCGCCGCCATGTCCCAGCGCGGAGTGACCTTCACTTCCGCGCCCTCGTGCTGGCCGGCCTGAAGCCGCAGCGCACCGGCGAACGCGATCATCGCGCCGTTGTCGGTGCACAGTGACGGCCGCGGGAAACACGCGCGCCCGCCACGCTTCGCGCACATCTGCTGCAGCTGCGCCCGCAGGCGCTTGTTGGCGCCCACGCCGCCGGCGACCACCAGGGTGTCGCTGCCGGCCGTGTCCAGCGCGCGCTGGCACTTGATCGCCAGCGTCTCGACCACCGCATCCTCGAAGCCGCGCGCGATGTCGGCCCGGGTCTGCGCGACCTGGTCGGATTTCTGCCAGGCCAGCAGCACCTGGGTCTTCAGGCCGCTGAAGCTGAAATCCAGGCCGGGCCGGTCGGTCATCGGCCGTGCGAAGCGGTAGCTGCCGGGCGTGCCCTGTTCAGCCAGCGCGGCCAGCTGCGGACCGCCCGGATACGGCAGCCCCATCAGCTTGGCGGTCTTGTCGAAGGCCTCGCCGGCGGCATCGTCCAGGGTCTCGCCCAGCAACCGGTAGCGGCCGATCGCCTCGACCGCGACCAGCTGGGTATGCCCGCCGGAGACCAGCAGCGCGACGAACGGCGGCTGCGGCGGGTCGTCCTCCATCAGCGGCGCCAGCAGGTGGCCTTCCATGTGGTGCACGCCCACCGCCGGCACGTCCAGCGCCCAGGCCAGCGCGCGCGCGGTGCCGGCGCCGACCAGCAGCGCGCCGACCAGGCCCGGGCCGGCGGTATAGGCCACGCCATCGAGATCGGCCACGGTCAGGCCGGCCTCGGCCAGGGTCTGGCGGATCAGCGGCAGCAGCTTGCGCACGTGGTCGCGGCTGGCCAGTTCCGGCACCACGCCGCCGTACTCGGCGTGCAGCGCGATCTGGCTGTAGACCGCATGGGCGCGCAGGCCGGCGGCGCCGGACCGGCCGGTGTCGTAGACCGCCACGCCGGTTTCGTCGCAGGAGGATTCGATGCCGAGGACTTTCATGCCGACAAGGATGGGGCTGCCTGCCGCCGGATGCCAGACCGCGACATCGCGCTTGCATTGCCCGGAAGGCAGGGCTATGATGCGCGGCTCACCGGGTCGGTCCCGGTTATTTTGTGTCCGGAGATTCCATGCCCAGCGTCAAAGTCCGCGAGAACGAGCCCTTCGAGTTTGCGCTGCGTCGCTTCAAGCGCACCTGCGAGAAGGCCGGTGTCCTGGCCGAAACCCGCAAGCGCGAGTTCTACGAGAAGCCGACCCAGGAGCGCAAGCGCAAGGCCGCCGCCGCGGTGAAGCGCCAGCTGCGTCGCATGTCGCGCGACGTCACCAAGCGTCAGCGCCTGTACTGAGTCACGCAGCAGCGGGGTTGGCGCCCCTCCGGGCCGCCTTCGTCCGATGCTCCGCAACAAGCCGGCACGCTCGCGCGTGACCGGCTTTTTGTGTTTCACGCATGCCCGGCGCGACGGTGCCGCGTCCGCCCGTCCTTGAGAACCACCGCACAACGAGGTGCACGATGAGCCTGAAGCAACGACTGACCGACGAGATGAAGGCCGCCATGAAGTCCGGCGACAAGCACAGTCTCGGCGTGATCCGCCTGATCAATGCCGCGATCAAGCAGAAGGAAGTCGACGAGCGCATCGAGCTGGACGATGCCCAGGTCGTGGCCGTGCTGGACAAGATGGTCAAGCAGCGCAAGGACTCGGTGACCCAGTACGAGGCCGCCAGCCGCGAGGACCTGGCCGAGGTCGAGCGCGGCGAGATCGTGGTGATCGAGCGCTACCTGCCGGCGAAGATGGACGAGGCCGCGATCGCGGCGGTCATCGATGCCGCCATCGCCCAGACCGGCGCCGCCGGCCCGGCCGACATGGGCAAGCTGATGGGCGTGCTGAAGCCGCAGCTGGCCGGACAGGCCGACATGGGCCTGGTCTCGACCCTGGTCAAGCAGCGCCTCGCCGGCTGATCCAGCGGCACGCTGCAGCACGACGCCCGGCCACGCGCCGGGCGTCTTCGCATGGGCGCCCGCTCCAGGCCAGGCGCCATCACCGCGCCTGACCCTGCCGTCACGGCGGCGCTGCTGGAATGGGCCGCTCCTGCACCGGACGCGACGACATGGCCGCCATGCCCTCCTTCCGACGCCGCGGCGTCTCCGCCATGCCCGCCGACGCCGATGCATGGCGGAACGGCTGTGGTGATCCTGCCCCGGCACCGTCTGCGCTCGCGGCTCCCCTGACCGCCGCGACGGCAGGGCCGCAGGCGGCGACGGCGGTCGCCCGATGAGCGCGCCGGCAAGCGTCGCCACGGAGCGGACGGCATCGGCCAGCGCCATCGCGGCACCCCGCGTGGCCAGCCAGCGCCGGATCGCGGCGATCGACTTCGCACGCGGCCTGGCGGTGTGCCTGATGATCGTCTCGCACGCCACCAACGGCCTGATGCCCTACTCCGCGTTCCCGGACTGGGGCCAGGTACCGGTGCATGCGGCGACCAAGTTCTCCTCCTCGCTGTTCTTCATCGTGTTCGGCGTGGCGCTGGCGGTGGCCTTCGTGCCCAGGACCGGACAGGAGGACTGGCCGCGGCGGCGCAACGCCCTGCTCTGGCGCGGCCTGCTGGTGCTGTTCTGGTACAAGGCGCTGACCGTAGTGGAGCTGTGGGACCGCAGCCGCGACGAGATCGTCGACACGCTGCTGTACCGCGATTTCCCGTCGTTCGTGGAGATCCTCGGTTTCTACGCCATCGCCCTGCTGTGGATTCCGTGGCTGCTGCCGCTGTGGGCCAGGACGCCCGCATGGCTGCGCTGGCTCAGTCCGCTGCCGGTGATCTGGCTGGCGTGGTGGCTGCCGCAGCAGACCGGATTCGGCGGCGTGCCGCAGCTGCAGGCGCTGCTGGTCGAGCATCCGGACTACTACACCTGGGGCCAGCTCTCGCGGCTGCCGCTGGTGCTGATCGGGCTGCTGCTGGGTGGGCTGCTGCTGCGCCACCACGGCGCGACCGCCGCGCGCATGGCGCTGGCCGGCGGCATTGCGTTGGCCGGCCTGGTCCTGCTGGGCGGCTTCGTCCTGGGTGCCGGCGACGACCTGCACGCGACGCTGGTGGCGATCGGCGGCAACGATGGCAAGCATCCGCCCGGCCTGCTGTTCTCGCTGTTCAGCGTCGGCGGCGCGCTGCTGCTGCTCGCCCTGGCGATCGCCGGCGGCAACCTGCTGGCACGCTGCCTGCAGCCGGTGACCACGGTCGGCAGCGATGCGCTGATGGCCTTCATCGTGCATATCTCGGTGATCTTCCTGCTGCTGCGGACCACGCTGGGCTGGTACCAGGCGGTGCCCTATCAGCAGGCGCTGCTGACCGGCATCGGCCTGATCCTGGTCACCGCGCTGTGGATCTGGCTGTGGCAGTCCGGCAAGCGCGCGCTCGCCAGCACACGACAGCGCGACGGAGCGCGCTGATGCGGCGGCGGTGCGTTCGCCTGCGATCGCGCATGGCCACCTGTATCGCAGCGCTGGCCGCAGCCGGTATCGCCGCGGCACAGCCGCTTCCCGCTCCCCCGCCCGCCAGCGCGCTGCCCGTGCCGGCCTGGACCGTGACGCTGGAGCAGCGCCTGCGCGCGGCCGATGCGCGCCATCCCGGCGACATCGGCGTCTATGTGCTGCACCTGGAGCGCGGCGAGTCCTACTCATACCAGGCCGAGGAGCCGTGGTACCTCGCCTCCGGGGTGAAGGTGCCGGTGGCGATCGCGGTCCTGCGCGAAATCGATCGCGGCGGACTGACGCTGGACACCCGGCTGTCCCTGCTGGAGGACGATTTCGTCGACGGCGCCGGCGGCACCAACGCGTTCGGTCCCGGCAGCCGGCTGCGCGTGTCGTACCTGCTCGAGCAGATGATCATCCACAGCGACAACACGGCCACCGACGTGCTGATCCGCACAGTCGGCCTGGAGCAGGTCAACGAGGTGGCCGCGCACCTGATCGACGCATGCGTCCAGATCACCACGCTCGCCGACGTGCGGCGCCTGGCCTACGGGCAGTTCCATCCAGGCGCCTCCGCGCTGCGCTCGCGCGACCTGCTCGCGCTGCAGCGCAGCCCGGCCGGACCGGCGCGGGTGAGCCGGCTGGCCGAGCTGCTCGCCGTCACCCCGGATGCATTCGCGCAGACCGACCTGGGCGACGCGTTCGAGGCCTACTACGCGACCCACGTCAACAGCGCGACGCTGGTCGACTACGGGCGCATGCTGGCGACGCTGGTGGAAGGCAAGGCATTGCGGCCGCAGACGACCGCGTGGCTGCTGGACACGATGGAGCGCGTGCAGACCGGCCGCCGCCGCATCCGCGCGGGGCTGCCGGCCGGCACGCGGTTCGCGCACAAGACCGGCACCCAGTACCACCGCACCTGCGATCTGGGCATCGTCCAGCTGCCGGCGACGCCCGGCCAGCGCGCGCAGCCCGCGCACGTGGTGATCGCCGCCTGCGCGCGTGGCAGCGGCACCGCCGCGGGCGAACGTGCGCTGCGCGCTGTTGGCGCAGCCGTCACCGCATCCGGGGTATTCGTGGATGCCCCGCCGGTTCCGACCGTCTCCGACCCGCGAGCGCCGCCATGACGATGAACCTTCCGCGCCTGCTGCCGCTGGCAGCCTGCCTGTCCGTCCTGCTGCTGGGCGCCTGCCGTCAGGAACCGCCCTCGCCGGTCGAACGGCAGGCGCAGCAGCAGAGCGCACCGGACGCCTCACCCGATGTCGGCGAGCCGCCGGCGTGGGCGGTGGCGCTCGGCGACGAAGTGGTGCGCATCGATGCGGCGATGCCCGGCCGCTTCGGCGTGCACGTGTCCCGCTTCGGCCCCCAGGCCGGCAGCTTCGACGGCGGCGAAGGCCGCGCGTGGTACCTGTCCTCGACGATCAAGGTGCCGGTCGCGATCGCCGTGCTGGAGGAAGTCGATGCCGGCCGCCTGACCCTGGACGAGGAACTCGTGCTGCGCGCCGAGGACATGGTCGACGGCGCCGGCGACATGCTGCAGCACACGCCCGGCGAGCGCTTTTCCGTCGGCACGCTGCTGGAGAAATCGCTGCGCGACAGCGACAGCACCGCCACGGACATGCTGATCCGCCGGCTGGGCGAAGACCACCTCAACGCGCGCATCGGCGCATGGGCCGGCGACGGCTTCGGCCCGGTCACCACGATCCAGCAGGTGCGCTACGACGCCTACGGCGCGCTGCATCCGGGCGTGGCCGATCTCGCCCCGCAGCAGATCGTGGCGCTGCGCGATGCCGAGGCCGGCGAGGCGCGGCTGCAGGCGCTGGCCGATGCGCTCGACGTACCGCGCAGCGAACTGAAGGCCGACACGCTGCAGGACGTGTTCGACGACTACTACGCCAGCGGACGCAACGCGGCGACGCTGCCGGCCTTCGCGCGCATGCTCGAGCGCCTGGCAGCCGGCGAACTGCTGCAGGACGACAGCCGCGCGCTGCTGTACCGGCACATGCAGGCGATCAGCACCGGCGGCAGGCGGATCCAGGCAGGCCTGCCGGCCGGCACCCCGTTCGCGCAGAAGACGGGTACCCAGCAGCAGCGCGCCTGCAACGTCGGCATCCTCGATCCCGCGCTGGGCCGCGATGGCGCCACGATCGTGGTCGCCTGCGCCGAGGACTTCGGCGAGCTGGCCGCAGCCGAGCAGGCGTTCCAGGCGCTGGGCCGCGCGCTCGGCGGCATGCGCACGGACCTGGCGCAGCGCTGAGCCGCACGCCGGCTGCATTGCCGGCGGCGACACCGCACACTGCGTGCTCCCCTTCCGCCGCGAGCCAATGCCATGCCCGATGCCATCACCCTGCGCCCTGCGCGCCGTGACGACCTGCCGCTGATCCTCGCGCTGATCGGCGAACTGGCCGAGTACGAACGGCTGGCGCACGAGGCCGTGGCCAGCGAGGAAGACCTGTTCAAGGCGCTGTTCGGCCCGCGCCCGGTGATCGAGGTGGTGATCGCCGAGGCCGATGGCCAGCCGGCCGGCTTCGCCCTGTTCTTCGCCAGCTTCTCCACCTTCCTCGGCAAGCCCGGCCTGTACCTGGAAGACCTGTTCGTGCGTCCGGCCTTCCGCGGACGCGGCATCGGCAAGCGCCTGATGGTGCATCTGGCCGGCCTGTGCGTGGAGCGCGGCTACGGCCGCTTCGAATGGTCGGTGCTGGACTGGAACGCGCCGTCGATCGCGTTCTACCGCAGCCTCGGCGCGGTACCGATGGACGAGTGGACGGTGCAGCGCGTGCAGGGCGATGCGCTGCGGATGCTGGCCGCGCATCCCGCCTGATCCGGCGCACCGCTCACGCCGCATCAACGGACGCGGATCGAAGCTGGGGTCCCGTCCCACCCGGCACCGCATGTCCGTTCCCACCCGCAGCCGCCTGCAGCGGCACATCGAACGCCTCGAACAGAGCCTGCCGGCCGCGATGGTCAAGCGCTTCGTCGAGGCCGACCTGATGACCCAGGCGGCGTCGCTGTCGTTCTACACGCTGCTGTCCCTGGCGCCGCTGCTGGTGCTGCTGCTGTGGCTGACCGCCTCGCTGTATCCGCCGGCGCAGGAATCGCTGGTCGCGCAGATTTCAGGGCTGGCCGGCGCCAACGCGGCGACCGTGGCCGAAACGGTGATCCGCAACGCCACCGACCAGCCCAGCGTGGGCTCGCTGGCCGGGCTGTGGAGCACCGCGCTGCTGTTCGTCGGCTCGACCGTGGTGTTCGCCCAGCTGCAGGGCGCGCTGAACCTGATCTTCCGCACCGGCGGCCAGCAGCTGGGCGGGCTGCGCGCCTGGCTGCGCAAGCGCGTGTTCTCGCTGGGCGTGGTGCTGGGCCTGGGCTTCCTGCTGATCGTGTCGATGATCGCCACCACCGCGGTGCAGGTGGTGTTCGCCCAGCTGCCGTCGCTGCTGCCGGCGGTCGGCTACGTGACCACGCTGCTGCTGTACGCGATGGCCTTCGCCTTCCTCTACCACTACCTGCCCGACCGGCGCGTGGCCTGGCGCCAGGCCTGGCTGGGCGGCGCGATCACCGCCGGCCTGTTCGCGCTGGGCCGTTACCTGATCGGCTTCTACCTGGCCGAGGCCGCCCCGGGCAGCGCCTACGGCTCGATGGGCGCGCTGGTGCTGCTGCTGTTCTGGATGTACTACGCGGCGGTGGTGTTCTTCGTCGGCGCCCTGATCACCGCGGTGATCGACGAGCGCATGCACTCCCACCGCAGGCTGGAGGCGGCCGGGCTGGACGACCAGGGCCGGCCGCAGGCGCCGCCACCGGATTCCGGGGCGCCGCTGCGCTAGGCGACGTCGGACGTCGCCGGACGCGACGGTGCGGCGGACCCTCCCGGCGTCTACAGGCCACCTCGCCGGGGCGGCCGGATACACTACGCGCATGGCCCGACTGTCCGACGCGTTCATCGACGACCTGATCGCGCGCAGCGACATCGTCGAGGTGATCAGCGCGCGGGTCCCGCTCAAGCGCAAGGGCCGCGAGTACACCGCGCCGTGCCCGTTCCACGACGAGCGCACGCCCTCGTTCTACGTCTCGCCGACCAAGCAGTTCTACCACTGCTTCGGCTGCGGCGCGCACGGCACCGCGATCAGCTTCCTGATGAACTACGACCGCCTCGAGTTCCTCGACGCGATCGAGGAACTGGCCAAGCGCGCCGGCATCGAGGTCCCGCGCGAGACCAGACAGAACAACCAGGACAGCGACCTGCGCGACCAGTACGCGGCGCTGGAGGCGGCGGCCAAGCTGTTCCAGCGCGCGCTGGCCGACAGTCCGCGCGCGCTGGCCTACCTGGACGGACGCGGCGTGGATGCCGAGAACCGCGCCCGCTTCGGCATCGGCTATGCGCCCGAAGGCTATTCGACGCTGAAGGACACCCTCGGCAGCGACGAGCGCCGGCTCAAGCTGCTCGAGCGCACCGGCATGCTGTCGAAGAACGACCGCGGCCACGTCTACGACAAGTTCCGCGACCGGGTGATGTTCCCGATCCACGACCGCCGCGGCCGGGTGATCGCCTTCGGCGGACGCGTGCTCGGCGGCGACGACGGCCCCAAGTACCTGAACTCGCCCGAGACGCCGCTGTTCCACAAGGGCCGCGAGCTGTACGGCCTGTGGCAGGCGCGCCAGGCCAACCAGAAGCTGGAACGGCTGATCGTGGTCGAGGGCTACATGGACGTGGTCGCGCTGTTCCAGTACGGCGTCACCCAGGCCGTGGCCACGCTCGGCACCGCCACCACCGGCGACCATGCCGAGCTGCTGTTCCGCAACGCGGCCGATGTGTACTTCTGCTTCGACGGCGACGCCGCCGGCCGTCGTGCCGCGTGGCGCGCGGTCGAGTCGGTGCTGCCGCGGATGAAGGACGGCCGCCAGGCGATGTTCCTGTTCCTGCCCGACGGCGAGGACCCGGACACCATCGTGCGCAAGGAAGGCGCCGCCGGCTTCGACGCGCGGCTGGCGCAGGCGTTGCCGCTGTCGCAGTTCTTCTTCGACGAGATCGGCCGCGAGATCAACCTGGGCACGCTGGACGGGCGCGCCCGCCTGGCCGAACGCGCGCGCCCGATGCTGGCGCAGATTCCCGATGGCGCCTTCGCCGACCTGATGCGGCAGGAGCTGCAGCGGATGACCGGCGTCGGCGCCGCGGCGGCGGCCACCGCCCCGCCGCCAGCCCGACGCGGCGTCGCCCCGGTACAGAAGCGCAGCCTGGTGCGCAGCGCGATCGCGCTGCTGCTGCAACATCCCCCGCTTGCGCTGGGCGTGGAGCAGCCCTACCGCTTCGCCGATCTGCGCCAGCCCGGCGTGCCGCTGCTGCTGCAGATGCTGGAATTGATCGTCCAGCGCCCGGACATGCGCACCGGCAGCCTGCTCGAGCACTTCGCCGAACACGAGCAGGCCGACGCGCTGCGCAAGCTGGCCACCCAGGTGCTGCCCGGCGACGAGGCCAGCTGGGCGGTCGAGCTGCACGACGCCGTGGTCCAGCTCGAGCGCCAGGCGCTGAGCCAGCGCATCGACGAACTGCAGCAGAAGTCGCGCAGCCAGGGCCTGGACGAAACCGACAAGTACGAGCTGCGGATGCTGCTGCAGGCCAAGGTGGCCGCGCGCCACTGAGGCGCGGAAGGCGGATGCGGCGTCTGCACAGACTGGCTGACTGGCACGACGGCACGCGCATCACCGTAGCAGCGTCCGTCAGTACGCACCGCCGAAATGGGAACGGCCCGCGATGCGGGCCGTTCTGCATTCAACCGCTCAGTCCTGCTTGTCGGCCGGTGGCGGCAATACCTCGCCTGCTGCGCCAGACACGAGCCCGTCCAGATCGCTCAGGTCGCTGATGCCGACTTCCTTCAACAGCGCATCCACCATCGGCCGCTGCGCGCGGTAGCGCAGCGCGTTGTCCACGACCGAGCGGGCCAGATTGCCGCCGCCGTCTCCGGCATTGGCAGCGCCACCGTCCGGACCATTGCCGATGCCCCCCAGGCCGCGCACGTCGACGATCTTGATCCCGTCGATCCGCTCCATCGGGCGCACCGACTGCTCGATGATCTCCGGCAGGCGGCGCAGCAGTTCCAGCCGCGTTTCCAGCGCGATCTGCTCCTGGCTCAACGCATTGCGCGCCTCGTTGATCGCACGCTGGCCCTCGGCGTCGACGCGGTAGCGCTCCTCGTCGGCCTGGGCGCGGATGCGCACCGCCTCGGCCTCCACCGTCGCGGCCACGCGCACCGCTTCGGCGCGGTCCTCGGCGGCCTTCTTCTCGGCGTCGGCGGCGACCACGATCGCGATCGCATCCTGCTCGGCCTGCTCGCGCGCCTGCACCAGACGCACTGCCTTGGAGCGCTCGGCCACCGCGGTCTCGCGGACCTTCTTCACTTCTTCCTCGGCTGCGACCGCCTTGGCCAGCTCGGCATCGGCCGAGGCCTTGGCCGCGGACTCCTCCTGCGACTTCTGCGAGATCGCGATCTCGCGCTCCTGCTCGGCGATGCGCACCGCACGCTCGCGCTCGATCTCGCGCTGCTCGATCACGCGGCGCTTCTCGATCTCGGCTTCGGCGATCGCGCGGTTGGCCGCGATCGTCGCCTGCTCGGCCTCGCGGCGACGTTCGGCTTCCTGCTGCGAGATATGCGCCGATGCCTCGGCGGTACGCACCTTGACCTCCTGGTCCTGCATCAGGCGCGCGTACTCCTGGTCGCGGGCGATCTCCAGCGACTGGCGCTCGGTCTCCAGATTCTTCAGCTCGATCTGGATCTTGGTGTCGCGCTCGATGTCGTTGCGCTGCTTGCGGCGCAGTTCGATCTCCTGGGTCAGCTTGGTCAGGCCCTGGGCGTCGAACGCGTTCTGCGGGTTGAAGAAGTCCGCAGCGGTCTGGTCCAGGCCGGTCAGCGACACCGACTCCAGCTCCAGGCCGTTCTTGTGCAGGTCTTCGGCCACCGCCACCTGCACCTTCTGCGCGAAGTCGACACGGCTCTCGTGCAGTTCTTCCATGCTCATGCCGGCAGCGACGGCGCGCAGCGCATCGACGAACTTGCCTTCGACCAGCTCCTTCAGCGCGGACGGCTCCATCGTGCGCCGGCCCAGCGTCTGCGCCGCGGTCGAGATCGCACCGGCATCGGGCTTCACCCGCACGTAGAACTCGGCCTGCACGTCGACGCGCATGCGGTCGCGGGTGATCAGCGCAGCCTCGCGTGCGCGCAGCACTTCGAGCTTCAGCGTGTTCATGTTGACCGGGATGGTCTCGTGCAGCACTGGCAGCACCAGTGCGCCGCCATCGCGCACGACCTTCTCGCCGCCCATGCCGGTACGGACGAAGGCGATTTCCTTGCTGGCCCGGTGATACAGGCGCGCGAACACCAGACCGAGCGCGAACAGGGCGATGAGGACGGCGACCGCAGGCACGATCACCGAGAGGTAAGGCATCTGGCCCATCTGATGAAACTCCTTTTCTGCAACGTTGGGAACGAGGTGCGTCGAGCGCGGCTGGACCGTCAGTGGTCCACCAGTGCCGCGTTCGGGTTGTCGATGACGGTGAAGCGCCCGCCGGCATGCTGGCGGACCAGCAGGACGACGCTGCCGGTGGCGAACTGGGCGCCCTCATCCTCGGGCTCGACCAGCACGTAGTGCTCGGTGCCGAAACTGTCCTTCACCCGCGCCTGCGCCGGCAGGCCGGTGCGTGCGGTGCCGCCGGTGACGACCGCGGTGCGCCCGACCAGCGTGGCCAGATCGACCGCGCTGGTCTCGTCGCGCGGCATCAGCCGGGCCAGCAGGCCTGCGCCCATGCGTACGACCGGCAGACTCAGCAGCAGTACCGCAGGCGCGGCAAGTACCGTCGGCAGCGCATGACCCAGCACCGCACGCAGGGCGCCCTGGGCCACCAGCCCGACGGCGCCGAACACGGTGAGGAACACGATCAGGATCATCAGCACCGGGACGCGGCCGACGTGCAGCCAGGCCAGGAAGCGGCCGACCAGGCTGCTCGCCTCGCCCTGCCCGGTGGCTTCCATGCCGCTGCCGGAGCCGGCGGTGGCCTCCAGGTGCCCGGCGACGAAGTCGTCGACCACGTCGTTGACGCTGAAGCCGGTGACCAGCGAGATCAGTTCGATCACCGCGAGGCCGGCCATGATCAGCAGGGCGATCGCGAAGGGCGCATTGCCGCTGGCGGTCATCCAGTCCATGCCGGCCTCAGCGCTTGCCGGCCTTCAGCTGCGCAAGCCGCTCGGCGACGCGGTTGTCGCGCGACAGCGTCTCCAGCTCGGCCAGCTGCGCGGCATCGGCATGCGCACCGCGGGTGCCGGACAGGCCGGTCTGGCGCTGGAAGATGCGGTCGAATGCGGCACCGGCACGATCGGCACGGTCGTGTACCGATTCGCCCGGACGGCTGCTGCCGGTGCTGGTTGCGGTGCTCGACGCGCGCTGCTCCATCGCCCGGCGGTAGTCCTCCAGCGCCTCGTTCATTTCGCGACGCTTGGCCTGCAGCGCGGTGATGTAGCCCTCCAGCCGCGTGCGATCCTCCGCCAGTGCGGCCAGCCGCGACTCCAGCACCGGCAGCTGCGCTTCGATGTCGATCTGGCGGCCCAGCGCGGCGTGGGCAAGGTCCTCGCGGCCCTGCTCGACCGCGAACGCCGCCTGCTCGCCCAGCGTCTCGTGGCGACCGCTTTCCTCGGTCAGGCGCTTGGCGGTCAGGTGGCGCTGCGCCTCGACGGTTCCCAGATCGGAACGCACATCGGCGATCGCGGTGTCGATCTCGCGCACGGCCTGGGCCATCACGCTTTCCGGTGCGGCGTTTTCCACCGCGTCCACCAGGCTGTGGAAGCTGCCGGCGATCAGGCGGCCAACACGTTGGGTCAGGGTCTCGCTCATGGCTTACTCCTTGTCAGCGGGGTTGGAATCTCGGTCACGTCCAGTGCTCTGCGCAAACCGCGCGCGCCTGCTCAATGTCTCCGGGGCATGGCATCCCGGGAAGCCCGCCTGGGCGAGCTGCAGCATGGATTCGGTCAACACCATCGCACGCTCGCCGAGCCCGCGCTCGAAATCGCGCAGGGCCTTCGGGGTGTCGCCGCCGGCCTGCAGCGCCGAGCCCGCCAGCACGAACGCCGCGGTCTCCGGCATCCACGCCAGCACCCGCGCGACCAGTTCGGAACGCTGCTGGCTGGCGACCTCGGCCTGGTGCACACGCCGCTCCGGTACCGCGAACAGGCCGCGCACGAAGTCGTAGGCCGCGCCGAAATCGTCCAGGCCTTCGCGCTGCGCGCGCGCATCGGCCAGCAGCGCACGGATCTTCTCGCTCAGGTTGGTCGCACCGGCGACCTCGATCCCGGCCAGGAAGGTCAGGTCGTCTTCGTCGAGTCGGAGCGTCACGGTCTGCTTGGCCATCGGCGAGTCTCTGGGCGGGGCGGCATCCAGACAGTAGTTCGAACGTAAGACAAACGCAATACGTTTGATTGCAATCGGATTCCAGATGCCGCAATGCGTCATTGGAGGCCGCAGGCCTGCTGCGGCGACAATGCACACCCCAGCATCGAGCCAGTTGATGTCAGTCCGCCGCTTTCTCCCCGACGCCTTCACCCTGGCTCTGCTGACCACCGTCGTCCTGGCCTCGCTGCTGCCCGTGCACGGCATCGGCGCACAGGTCATGGACGTGGTCACCGACATCGCCATCGCGGTGCTGTTCTTCCTGCACGGGGCACGGCTGTCGCGGCAGGCGATCCTGTCGGGCATCACCGCCTGGCGCCTGCATCTGGTGATCTTCGCAAGCACCTTCGTGCTGTTCCCGCTGCTGGGCCTGCTCTCCAAGCCACTGTCGCACTGGCTGCTGACGCCGGAGCTGTATCTGGGCGTGCTGTTCCTGTGCGTGTTGCCGTCGACGGTGCAGTCCTCGATCGCGTTCACCTCGATGGCCGGCGGCAACGTGCCGGCGGCGGTGTGCAGCGCCTCGGCGTCGAGCCTGCTCGGCGTGTTCCTGACGCCGCTGCTGATGGGCGTGCTGGCCGGCAGCCAGGGCGGCATGGCCGATCCACTGGCGGCGGTTGGCGGGATCATGCTGCAGCTGCTGCTGCCGTTCGTGGCCGGGCATCTGCTGCGGCCGCTGGTCGGCGGCTGGGTCGAACGGCACCGGCCGGTGCTGCGCCATACCGACCAGGGCACGATCCTGCTGGTGGTCTACACCGCCTTCAGTGCCGCGGTGATCGAAGGCCTGTGGCGCGACACGCCGGTCACCGCGCTGCTGTCGGTGGCGCTGATCTCGTGCCTGCTGCTGGGCGTGGCGATGGGGCTGCTGGTGGTCGGCGCGCGCCGGCTGGGCTTCAACCGCGCCGACGAGATCGCCATCGTGTTCTGCGGCTCCAAGAAGAGCCTGGCCTCCGGCATTCCGATGGCCAAGGTGATGTTCGCCGGCGGCAGCCTCGGCGCGATCATGCTGCCGGTGATGGTGTTCCACCAGATCCAGCTGATCGTCTGCGCGGTGGTCGCGCAGCGCTACGCGCGCGGCAACGCACGCAGCGCCGCGCCGCTGGCGGCAGAGTGACCCCCTGTGCGCCGGATCAGCCGCACAGGGCGATCAGGCGCTCGATGTCGTCGATGTCGTTGTAGAACGAGGGCGAGATGCGGATCCGGTCCGGGTACAGCGTGGCCTCGACGCCAGCGTCGGCGAAGCGCGCCGCCAGCCGCTTCTCCACGCCGCGCGCGGCGAAGGTCACGATCGGCGAGCGCGACCCGGCCGGCGTCATCGGCAGGTAGCCCAGCGCCGGCAGCGCCTGCTGCAACCGCTGCAGCAGCGGCTGGCGCCAGGCCTGGATGCGTTCCACACCCAGTTCCAGCAGCAGGTCGAGCGAAGCGCTCAGCATCGCCACGCCGGCGTAACCGAGCGTGCCGACCTCGACCCGCCCCGGCGTGTCGGTCCGCGGGGCGGTTTCCAGCGGCTGCTCGCCCGGCGGGTCGAATGGATAGAGGTGGGTGACGAACTCCTGCTCCTGCCGGTAGCCCCACTGCGAGCGCCGCAGCGCCGGAAGGCTGTCGCGGCGCACGTACATCAGGCCGATGCCGAAATCGCCCATCAGCCACTTGTAGGTCGAGCAGGCGGCGAAATCGACGCCGCTGGCATGCAGGTCGATCGGCACGGTACCGGCGGCCTGGATGAGGTCC
The DNA here is from genome assembly GCF_014851915.1 of Xanthomonas sp. XNM01. Classification (GTDB taxonomy): domain Bacteria; phylum Pseudomonadota; class Gammaproteobacteria; order Xanthomonadales; family Xanthomonadaceae; genus Pseudoxanthomonas. The sequence goes on along the minus strand of NZ_JACVAP010000004.1, from coordinate 99,829 downwards.
GCGTAGACCAGCGCACCGCGCGCGTGGGCCAGGTCGCAGACCGCCTTGAGGTCGTGCTCGAAGCCGTTGACGTTGGAGACCAGCGACAGCGCCACCAGGCGCGTGCCGGGGGTGATCGCGCGGTCCAGGTCGTCGAGCTGGATCCGGTTGTCGCGCGGGCGCACGACCTGCAGGTCCAGACCCTGCTTGGCCAGCTCGTTGTACATGAACAGCGAGCCGCTGAAGTGGTAGGCGTCGGTGACCACGCGCGCGCGCGATCCCGGCAGCCCCAGGCCGGAGACGACATGGTTCTCGCCGGCCATCGTGCTCGGCACCCAGGCCAGCTCGTCGATGTCCGCGTTGACCAGGCGCGCGAACTGCTTCATCGCATGCGCGCGGTCCTCCATCAGGTTCACGCCCTGGCCGGCGCGGTTCATCAAGCGGCCATCGAGGTAGCGCTGCAGCGCGGCGGCCGAAGCATGGCCGACCGGATGCATGAAGGCGCCGTTGATGTGGGTGCCGGCCAGCGCGAAGCGCGCGCGCATGCCATCCAGCCCGCCGCGCGCGAGGCCGGTCGCCGCGGCGGGCGCGGGCACGGCGCGGGCGATGGCCGGCAGCTGCGGCAAGGCGGCCAGCACCGGCAGCGCGCCGAGGCTGCGCAGCCAGCGACGCCGCGCCGGGTCGGCCGGACGGGGTTCGTTGGGATCCATCGGACGCTCGGGATGGTGCGGATGCATGCGGGTGCTCAGTAGCGGCAGGCCGGGCCGTCGGCCACGTCGCTGCGGACCCAGTGGTAACCGGGGAACGGGGCGCCCTGCGGCACGAACGCGATCTCGACGACGCCCTCGTCGCGCTCCACTTTCAGCACGATCGGCTTCGACGGATCCGACTGCTGGCCGTCCAGACCGACCGCATTGCCGATGCGGTCGCCCTCGCGCAGACCGGCACGGGCCGCGGGCGAGGCCGGGTCCAGCCCGCGGATCACGCGCGGCACCTGCATCAGGCTGGCGATCTCGAAGCCGAGCTCGAATACCGGCATCGGCATCTGCTCGCGCCGGAAGCACGGACCGAACGCATCCTCCGGCGGCACCAGCAGGCCGCCGTCCTGCAGCGCGCGGAAGTCGGCCTGGGCGTGGGCGCCGATCTCGGGTTCGAGCATGGCCACCCAGGTGGCGGCGTCGACCGGCTCGCCGGCGCGGCGACGGTCGAGGAAGGCCCGCACCGCATCGTCGAGCGAACGCCTGCCACCGGAGGCGTGCAGCAGCCGCGCATTGGTGACCAGGAAGTACATGCCGCCGCGCGAGTAAGGCTGCATGCGTGCGCGCGCGTCGGTCCAGAACGCGGCCTGCGCCTCGGCGATCGGCATGTCCTTGCGCACGTTGCTGTAGTAGGTGCGCAGGGTGTCGTTGATGCCGGCCAGGTAGCGCTCGCTGGAGAACAGGCCGAGCATGAACGGCGCGCGCACCTCGTAGACCACGGCCAGGCCTTCCTGGAACCAGCTCTGTTCCTCCAGGCCGTCGAGATAGACGTGCACCATCTCGTGCACCAGCAGCTGCTCGATCTCCTCGCGCGGCAGGTCGACCGCCATCGTGCTCATCAGCGCGCCCGGCAGCGCCGAGCCGCTCTTGTCGGTCAGCGGGTTGGTCCGGAACAGGGTGGTGAACGGCGGCAGCTCCGGTTCGCGGAAGAAGCCGCTGAGCTGGCGGTAGGCCTGCTCCGACCAGACCAGCAGGTCGCGCTGGTCGTAGCCGGGCGTCTGCGCGGTGGAGGCCGCCCGGAACGGGCCGGTGGCGCCGGACAGATCGGCCGGCAGCGCGTGCAGGTCGCCGGCCATCAGATAGGTGCTGCGCAGCGCTTCCAGCGACATCGTGCCGCCGTCACGGACGGCGGCGGGAAGGCTGTCGAGCGCCTGCGCACCCCGGGGATACGCGGACAGGTTCCAGTCGATCGCGACGCGCCATTCGCGCGCGTCCTGCGGCAGCAGCACGAAGGTACGCGCCGCGCCGCTGATCCCGCGCGCTTCCGAACGCAGGTCCCAGATCGGGCCGGGCACGGTCTCCTGCGAGACCGCCACCGTGTAGTCCACGGTGACCTCGCCGCGGGTCTGCCGCTGCGGCGTCCACAGCCGCTGGCGGCTGCCGAGCAGGCCGTCGGCCGGCCCGTCGGAGACGGCCAGCGCGACCTCGCCGGCGGCATCGTGCATGCGCACGCCGTCGACACGCGCGGCGATGTTGGCCAGCGGCCCGAGCGAGACCGGCAAACCGAGCGAACCGAGCGCGGCGTCGCCCGGATCGACCGCCACGCGCACCTGCAGCCCCGGGCTGGCCGGCGTACCGGCCTGCGGGGTCAGCTCGATCCGCAGCGACGGCGCCGGCCCGGCAGCGAAGGCCGACGGCGCCAGCAGGGCCGCACACAGCAGCATGCCGGCGATGCGCCGGCGCGGTCCTGCTGCGGTGATCGTACCGCCGGTGTTCATGGGGATTGGCTGCATCTCGACCTCGCCGCGTGGTGCGTGGTGCGGACGCCGCAGCGGCGGCATCCACGGAAGAAAGAGGCCGGGCGGCGGCCGGCAGTGGCGCCGCCACCCGGCAATCGGGCTCAGAAGTTCCAGGTGAACGAGGCGCCGACCGTGCGCGGCTGGATCACGCTGGCACCGTACAGGCTCTGTCCGGTGGTCGCGTTGCGCGCGGTGCCGCTGAGGAAGCCGTACTCGTCGCCGGCGTTCTTCAGGTACACGGTCACCGCCCACTGCTCGCCCTCGACGCCCGCGCGCAGGTCGACCGTGATGTAGGACGGCATGGTGAAGCGGCGCACCGCCGAGGAGCTGCTGAAGGTGCCCACGCGGTCGCCCACGTAGGTCACGCCGGCACCGACGAAGGCGTACAGCGAACCCAGCGGGAAGTCCTGGGTGACGTTGAGGCTGCTGGAGAACTCGGGCGAGAACGGCAGGCGGTCGCCCTTGCGGCCGTAGTTGCCGTTGGGCAGGTCCTGTTCCAGCTCGGCGCGGGTGTAGGACGCGTTCCAGGCCACGCTCAGGCCGTCGGCCGGACGCCACTGCAGGCTGGTTTCCACGCCCTTGCTCGTGGCCTTGCCGCCGTTGGTGTAGTAGGTCTGGGTGGTGGCCTGGTCGACGACGCTGAGCTGGATGTCGGTCCAGTCGATGTAGAACAGCGACACGTCCAGCGAGACGCGGTTGTCGGCGAAGCTGCCCTTGTAGCCGGTCTCGTAGCTGACCAGCGTGTCGGATTCGTAGGTCTCCGGCAGGTTGGTGCCGGGCATGGCGCCGTTCTGGCCGCCGGCGCGGTAGCCGGAGGCGATGCGGCCGTAGACGATCGCGTTCTCGTCCAGCTTGTAGCGCGGCGAGAACAGGAAGGTGCCGACCTTTTCGCCGGCGGCCGGATCGGTCTCGACCGAGTAGCCGCCGTTCATCGGGCCGTCGTAGATCGTGCGCGAGGTCTGCTTGACGTCGCTGTAGCGGCCGCCCACCTGGATGTCGAACTTCTGGGTGAAGTGGTAGTTCACGTCGCCGTAGACGGCGTGCTCCTCGAACGTGGACGGGCTGACCGCGGTATAGGCCGGCGCCAGGCCGAGGTCGACGCCGCTGGCGCGGTTGACCGCACGCAGCGCCTGGTAACCCTCGGTGTCTTCCTTCGTATAGAAATAGCCGACCTGCCAGTCCAGCGTGCGCTCGCCCTGCGAGGACAGGCGGAACTCCTGCGACCACTTCTCGGTGGTGCTGGCGTTGTCGATCACCACGCCGGGGTTGGCGACGCCCAGGATACGGCCGAGCAGGCCGCCGAACGTGGTGGTCACGTCCTGCGGGCCGTCGTGCTCGTACTCGCTGTAGGCGGTGATCGAGTCGAAGGTGGCGGCGCCGAGGTCGGCATCGACCTTGACGTTGTACAGCCGCACCTTGCCCTCGTAGATGTCGGTGTGGCCCAGGCGCTGGCGCGCATACTTGCCGTAGGCGGGGGTGTGGTCGAAGTCGACGTCGACCGAGGCGGTGCCGTCGCTCTCGGAGTCCTGCGCGAGTGCGGCGAAGCGCACCGTCACCGCCTCGCTGGCGTTCCACAGGCCGGCCACGCGCGCGCCGCGCACGCGGCCTTCGTTGACCTCGTCCCTGTCCTGCTGCAGGTCGCGCACGAAGCCGGCATCGCGGCGATCGAACGCGCTCACGCGCAGGGCGAAGGTGTCCTCGATCACCGGGATGTTCACCGCGGCGCGCGCGCCGTAGCCTTCGCCGCCGTGGGCGACGCTGGACACATCGAGCTGGGCACGGCCGCTGAAGCCGTAGGTGTCCGGATCGACGGTGACGTACTTGAGCAGGCCGCCCATGCTGCTGGCGCCGTACAGCGTGCCCTGCGGGCCGCGCAGCGCCTCGATGTGCTGCAGGTCGGACGGATCCAGGTCGGGGGTCTGGATGTCGGTGGTCGACGAGCCGAACGGCACGTCGTCGATCACCACGCCCACGGTCGGGTTCTGCTCGGTGGCGGTGGCGATGCCGCGCATGATCAGCTGGGTGCGACCGGAACCGCGCGCGTTCATCGACAGGCCCGGGACCTGGGCGAAGTAGTCGGTCAGCTGCACCTGGCCGCGGTCGGCCAGCTTCTCGGCATTGACCACCGAGATCGACATCGGCACGTCCTGGATGCGCTCGCTGCGCTTCTGCGCGGTGACGATGATGGTGTCCAGCTCGGTCGGCGACTCGGCCGGCGCGCTCTGCGCCGAGGCCAGCATGGCGGTGGAGGTCAGCGCCAGGCCGACCGCGGTGGCGATCAGGCTGGGCGTACAGGCAGTGCGGTGGTGCGCTCGAACCGTCATGGGCAGATCCTCAGGCAATAGTGTCCCGGCGTGCACGGCGGGGCCGTCCACGCAACCATGGATGAAGGGTAGGCAGTGGGCTTGCGTGCCGCCGGCCACGTGCCCCCTGCGCGTGTCCGGCCGCATCGACACCGGGCTCGCTGCGCGTCTTGCGCCGCCACGTCGTCGACTCGGTATCGACGTTAACGCGGCGGCGCTGCAATGGGCGCGCATTCTGGGACGCTTTGCCTGCCTCCGATGCAACAAATTCTTCACGGATCGGCGGTTTCGCGGGAAAGCGCATCCGATGCGTCATTGCGGTGCACGACGCACCGCCATGGACGCCGCTTCGCACTCATTCCGGGAACTGCGCGATGCACTCGACCTCCAGCGCCGCGCCGAGCGCCAGGCCGCTGGAGCCGAACGCGCTGCGCGCCGGCAGGCGCGCCCGGTCGGTGAAGTACTCCAGGTAGACGCGGTTGAACTCGGGCCAGCGCTGCATGTCCTCGATCATCACCACGCACTTGACCACGTGTTCGAGTCCGAGCCCGGCCATCTCCAACGAGGCCACCAGGTTGTCCAGCGCCTGCCGCGCCTGCGCCTCGAACGCCTCGGGCACGCGTCCCTGCGCATCGACGCCGATCTGGCCGGACAGGTACAGCGTGTCACCGGCGCGGACCGCGGCCGAGAACGGATACGGGCTGGCCGGATCGCGGAAATGCTGGATGTTCGACGGCGCCGGCTCGGCAGCGGCGGCGGTACCGACCACCGCGGACAGCAGCGAGGCGAGGAAACGCGACATGGGCAATCACTCGGGTGGGGAAGCGGTGGGCGGACGCGGCATGCGCGCATCGCGCTGCGCGGCATCGAGCGCGAGCAGCGCCTGGACGGTGGCGATCTGCGCGAGCCCGTCGAAATCCAGGCGTTCGTAGGTGTCGACGCTGGTGTGGCGCGCGCGGGTCATGTAGTCGGTCGGGTCCTGCAGGAACAGCAGCGCCGGCAGGCCGGCATCGGTGTAGCTGGACTGGTCGGCCGGCCAGCCCGGTCCGTCGAGCACGAAGTCCACGCCCAGCGGCGCCAGCGCCGGCTGCCAGCGCCGCAGCAGCGCCGCCATCTCCGGATCGGCGCCGGCATAGATCCCGCGGATCGGCCCGCTGCCCATGTCGACCAGCATCGCCAGCGACAGCCGCCCATGGCCTGGCCGCGGCCGCACCGGGCCGGACACCAGTCCGGTCTGCGGATCGCGCGGCACCTGCGCGTAGTGCGCGTCCACATGGGCGCGCGAACCGAGCACGCCCTGCTCCTCGCCGCTGAACAGCACCAGCCGGACCGTGCGCCGCAGCGCCACGCCGCTCTCGCGCAGGATCCGCATCGCCTCCAGTGCGGCGATCACCCCGGCGCCATCGTCGACCGCACCGGTGGCGCCGGCCCAGCTGTCGAGGTGGGCGACGATCTCCACCACTTCGTCGCGCAGGCACGGATCGTGCCCTGGAATCTCGGCGATCAGGTTGTCGCCGGGCACCGGTACCGGCGTGGTGGTGGTGGCGACCTCGTGTTCGATCCGGACCGGCGTGCCCGCGGCGAGCAGCCTGCCGACCCGGCCGAACGCCTCGTTGCTGGCGACCACCACCGGAAACGCCGGCGCCTGGCCAGGCCGCCACGGCTGCGGCGACAGCAGCGCGTTGTCGTCCAGGTACAGGCGCGCGGTACCGGCCCCGGCGCCGCCCGGATCGCCGGGCAGCACCACCGCCTGCACGCCCTCCGCGGCGAGGAACCGGGCCACGTGCGCCGCGAACGCCTGCTGCCGCAGCCGCGCCGGCATCCGCTGCGCGCGCCCGGCGAAGTAGCGGCCGACCGTGTCCAGCTCGCGCTGCGCGGAGGCGGCATCGAAGCGCGGCGACGCGGGCGTTTCCGGCCGCGGGGGGTCCTGCGCCGGCAGCGCACCGAGAAACACCACCTTGCCGCGCAGGCAGCCGCGCCACGCGGCGAGGTCGGCCTCCGAACGCGGATCGGCATGCACCGCCTCGCCCGTCACGACGCCATCGCTGGACGGCGACCACGGCGCGGCCTGGGCGACGAACATCATCGGCACCGGCGCCTGCATCCGCATCCAGGTGCGCTGCTGGGTCCAGCCATGGCCGAATGTGCCCCACGCCTCGCGCCGCACGTTGTCCAGGCCGATCGCGCGCGCGGTGGCGCCTGCCCATGCGAACGCCGCGTCCAGCCCGGGCGAGCCGGTCAAGCGTGGACCGATGCGGTCGATCAGCGCATGCGCGTGGTCGCGCGCGCGCGATCCGGCGACGCCCAGCGCCTCGATCCGCGGCTGCAGCGCAGGGTCGGCGCGGTCGCTGCCATGCACCGGGCAGGACGTGGCCCAGGCCGGCACCGGCAGGATCAGCGCGACGCACAGCAGCCTCCGGCATGCGGCGGCGGACATCGGCTTCATCGCTGCCGGTGGCAGCCTCGGGTCGTGGGGAGGACGCATCGTCCGATCATAGCCAGCGCGTTCCGCACGATGCGTGCGATCGCCATGCGATCCACGCGTGCGCACGCACAAAACATGCATGGCGTTGCCGGTGGCGCGCTCAGGCGGTGCGCGCGTCGAGCCTGCGCCTGATCTCGGCGAAGGCCGCCGCGTCGATCGGATAGCGGCGCACCAGGACCAGCGCCAGCAGCACCAGCGCGGCCGGCACCAGCGCCACGCCAAGATGGATGCCGGCACGCACGCCGGCATCGGCGGCCTGCACGCTCTCGTAGCCGACCACCGCCAGCAGCAGGCTGACGACCAGCCCACCGAGCACCATGCCGCTCTGCTGGATCACCACCCACGCACCGTAGATCGTGCCTTCGCGCCGCCATCCGCCGTGCAGTTCGTCGTGCTCGACGGTGTCGGGCACCATCGCATTGGGCAGCAGTTCGGCGCCGGCGTTGAACAGGCCGAACACCAGCATCAGCACGAACAGCGGCCAGACCGCTCCCAACGGCAGCAGCAGCGGCAGCAACCAGCAGCCGGCCAGGCCGAGATAGGCGGCCACGCAGGCCTCGCGCTTGCCGAACCGCGCACCCAGCCGCGCCCACAGCGGCGTGACCGCCAGGCTGACCAGCGAGCCCAGCGGGTACAGCAGGCCCATCAGCGCGGCCGGTTGCCCGTGCACGGCCGTGACCAGGTAGATCAGCGCGCCGCTGAACGCGACGCTGGCGATGTTGGCCACCAGATAGGCGCCGCCGAGCACCGCCAGTGGCCGGTTGCGGCGCAGCGCCTGCCACTGGCCGCGCAGTCCGCCATCGGGCGCGCGCACGGGCAACGGCGCCTGCGGCGCGTGCGCGGTGGCCAGGAAGGTGGCCAACCCGCTGACCAGGATCAGCGCGCCGAAGGCCAGCCCGGCCAGCCGGTAGCCGGCGAACGGGTCGGCCGCGCGCTCGACGATCCACGGCACCGCCGAGATCGCCAGCAGCACCGCCAGGCGCGAGGCGACCTCCTTGTAGCCGATCAGCGACAGGCGCTGCCGGTAATCGGGCACCATTTCCGGCGCCATCGCCGAGTAGGGCACGTGATAGAGGCTGACGCCGCTGTTGACCAGCAGGTAGAGCAGCAGGAACGCCAGCGCCAGCATGTGTACCGGCAGCGTCGCCGGCAGCGCGAACATCGCGGCGAACGCCGGCGCCCACAGCAGGGTACCGGCCAGCACCCACGGCCGGCGCCGGCCCCATCGCGACCGGGTGCGGTCCGACAGCATGCCCACCAGCGGATCGGTGAGGATGTTCCAGACCCGCGGCAGCACCGTGATCACCCCGGCCAGCAGCACCGGCACCCGATGCACCTCGGTCAGGTAATAGAGCAGGTACACGCTGACGATCGCCATGTGGCTGGCGATCGCGAACTGGCCGAAGGCCCAGCCAAGCCGGGCGCCCAGCGAAAGCGGCGGGGAAGCGGTCACCACGGGATCCATCGGCCTGTGCGCACCGGGCACGCGCTGCGTGCGGCGCCGGCCGGCGATGGTAGCGCGGCCTTGGCTCGCCGGGCAGCGCGGCCGCCGATGGCGGCGATCACCGCCGATCGCCGCATGGATGCACGGTTTTGCCGCGACAGGGTCGGATCATGCTATGAATCGCAGCGCCCTTCCTTACGGCCAGCCGCATGTCCGCACTCGATTCGTTCGACGTCCGCATCCTCGAAGCCCTGCAGGTCCAGGGCGACATGACCATGGCCGAACTGTCCGAGCGCGTGCACCTCTCGCACTCGCAGTGCTCGCGCCGGGTCAAGCAGTTGCGCGACACCGGGCTGATCCGCCGCTTCGCCGCGATCCTCGACGCGACCAGGCTCGGCCTGCACCTGAAGGCGTACATCACGGTCACGCTCAAGCACAACTCGCAGACCGCCACGGATTTCCGCGCGCTGATCCGCGACACCGCCGAGATCCTGGAATGCACGATGGTCACCGGCGACGGCGACTTCCTGCTCAAGGCCTACACCCGCGACCTGCCGCATTTCCGAGACCTGCTCGACCGGCTGGCCCAGGTCGACGTGGTCGCGACGATGCGCTCGGTGATCGTGATCGAGGACCTGAAGAACACCTCGGCGCTGCCGGTGTATCCGCAGGCCGCCGCCGGCTGAGCCGCAGCGCGTCCGCTGTCGTGTGCCGCTGCTGGGCGATGCCGGGCCGCATGCAGCGGCCGGCACCCGCGCGGGAACGATGCACGCCGCCGACGCGGCGACCCTGGCGGTCCCGCACCGCATCCGGTGGCGGCTCGAGAACCGTTGTTCAGTCCAGCCGCGGCGGCGGCGCCGCGAACGGCCGCACGCCCAGCGCCGCGTAGATCTCCGCCGGGAAATAGACCACGCCGCCGCGCAGGACCATCCGCGCGCGGCGTACCGCATTGATGTCGGCGGTGGGATCGCCGTCCATCAGGACCAGGTCGGCATGCTGGCCCGGCGCGACCCGGCCCAGCTCGCCGCTGCGGCCCAGGTGTTCCTCGCTGCCGAGCGTGGCTATGCGCAGCACCTGCGCCGGTGCGATCCCGGCCCGCGCATACAGCTCCAGTTCGCGGTGCAGAGTGAAGCCGGTGCCGTCGTCGGTGCCCGGCAGCAGGCGGATGCCGTTGTCGTGCAGCAGCTTCAGCGTGTCGAGCACGCGCTGCATCGCCTCGCGATAGTCGCGATCGTTCTGCGCGGTCAGGTCGGAGACGAACGTGCGCTTGCGGTAGCGCTGATAGGACACCGGCATGTGATCGAGGAAATGCTCGCCACCGGGCGACATCTGGCCGGCGCGGCTGAGCATCAGGATCTCGACGATCACCGCGGTCGGGTCCAGCGCCACGCCACGCTCCTTCATCAGCGCCAGCGTCTTCGCCACCCGCGGCGAGCGCGCCAGATCCAGCGTGGCCGCGCGCTGCATCGCGGTCAGCCGCAGCGGCGTACGGGTGTCTTCGCCGTCTTCCAGCAGCCAGCCGAGCATCAGCTGGTTGATGTGCGCCAGTTCGTCGTAGCCATCGGCGATGACCCGGTCCGGCGAGGAGAACGCCGGCACGTGCCCGGTCACGCCCATGCCCAGGCGGTGCGCCTCGGCCGCGATCGGGCGCACCCATTGCGGGTTCATCGAGTTGTAGACCTTGATCTGCCAGTAGCCGTTGTCGTGGTACCAGCGCACCGCGTCCAGCGCCTGGTCCAGGCTGTCGGCGACGAAGCCGTTGCGCGCCGAGTACGGGCTGCGTCCTTCCAGGAAGCCGTTGCGCACGATCCGCGGGCCGGCCACCTCGCCACGCTCGATGCGTGCGGTCAGGTCGAGCAGGAAGGCGTTGTCGTTGCCCATGTCGCGGGTCGAGGTGATCCCCGCCGCCAGGTACCACAGCCCGGAATCGAGCGAACTGTGCGAGTGCATGTCGTGCAGGCCGCTGCTGAGCGTGCCGCCCTGGCCGTCGTAGGCGGTCTCGCCCTCGGCGGCAGGCACGTCGGTGGTCTCGATCGCGGCCACCCGTCCATCGCGCACCAGCACCGACACCAGCGGCCCCAGGCGCAGCGCGTCCGGATCGAACACGCGCACGTTGCGGATCCGCAGCGGGCCGTCATGGCGATGCGCCAGCCGCTGCTGCAGCTGCTCGGCGCGCTGCATGTCCAGGTCCGACGCCAGGGCGGCGATGGTCTCGCGCGCATCCTCGTAGCCGGCACGGACCACGATCCGGCGCGTGGAGAACTGGGCGAACAGCCGCTGCGCGTCGTCCAGCAGCAGGTATTCGGGCTGCAGGTCGACGCCGGTCAGGCGATAGGCGGTGGTCGCCACCGCGGCGGCGCCCTCGCCGATCCGCACCTCGCGCAGCGGTTCCAGCTGCAGGCTTCCGGCCGGCAGCGCATCCAGCCGCAGGCCCGGCGCCCGCAGCAGCGCGCGCGCGTACGCGCCCAGCGCCCACGGGCTGCCATCGTTGACGATGTAGGGCAGCGCACGCGGCACCCGCCGCTCGCCGTGGTCGGCCTGGCTGCGCCAGGTCGCCACGCCGTCGCGCCAGGCGAACCGCTCGTCGACCGGCCCGCCCATCAGCGAGGCGCCCGCGATGGTCCACTCCACCGGCACCCCGTCGGCACCGATGCGCAGCGTCTCCCGGTGCTTCGGGCCACGTCCGTTGTCGTCGACGTGGTAGTCCACCTCCACCGTGTCGCCCCGGGTGGTTGCCACCAGGCGGCCGATCACTTCGCCGTTGGACACCACCGACAGGCGTTCCTCGCCGTCTGTGGCGTCGGAGGCGACGGTGGCGCACGCGGCGCCCGACAGGACGGACGCCACGACCAGGGCGGCGGCACGCAGCGAGGGAAACAGACGCGTCATCGGGAGACCTGCAATGGACGGGGCCGTGGCCAGCCTGGGCGACGGAGATCCGATTCTATCGGCGCGGTGCCGCGCACACTGTGCGTTGTCGACGCGACCTGAAAGGTTTGGCGCGATTTTGTTTCGGAAATTGGTCCGCCTGCGCATATTCCATGCACCGCGAAGCCCGGCAGCGCATCGATGCCCGTCGACTGAACGACCGTCCCCGTCCCCCGCGCGCACCGGCGCATGTCACAGGCCGCGTGCTAGGATCGCCGCTCGAAGGGGAGTAGCCCCCCGCGCAGGTGTCGTCATGACGGGTCTTCCGACCCCGGCACCGCGGCAGGTCCATCGGACCTGTGGGCAAGACCTTCGCCGTTCCACGGCGAAGGTGCGTCCGCTTCATTCGATGCAGATTTGCCGTGGCCCCCGCAGCATCCGAGGCCACCCCACATGCATTGCCCCGCCTGCAAGACCGTCACCCTGGCCATGACCGAACGCCAGGGCATCGAGATCGACTACTGCCCCCAGTGCCGCGGCATCTGGCTCGACCGCGGTGAACTGGATCGCCTGATCGAGCGCGCCGAGGCCGATCTGCAGCCGTCCGCGCCACAGCCGCCGCCTCCGCCACAGCCCCACGCGCACCAGGCCTATCCCCCACAGCCCGCCCACCGCGACGGCTATCGCGACGAATACCGCGAGCGCGGCAAGCACGGCTACCAGGATGGCTATGGCTACGGCCACAAGCGCAAAAAGAAGTCGCTGTTGAACGAACTGTTCGACTTCTGAGCCCAGGCGTTCCCTCTTTCACGACCCGTCCCGGCGTGCAGCCGCACGCTGGCGGCGCGCACCCCACTGCCCTCTCTCCAAGAGCCCCTCGATGGAATCCCTGTTCACCCCCGAGATCCTGATCGCCCTGGCCACGCTGACCGCGCTGGAACTGGTGCTCGGCATCGACAACATCATTTTCATCTCGATCCTGGCCGGCAAGCTGCCGCCGCACCAGCGCGACAAGGCGCGCAAGCTCGGCATCGCCCTGGCCGCGATCAGCCGCCTGGGCCTGCTGTTCGCGATCGCCTGGATCGTCGGGCTGACCGCACCGCTGTTCGAGGTGTTCGGGCACACATTCTCCTGGCGCGACCTGATCCTGATCGGCGGCGGCCTGTTCCTGATCGGCAAGGCCACCCACGAAATCCACCAGAAGATCGAGGGTGGTGGCGAGGAGAGCGTGGTCAAGCACGCGGCGACCTCGTTCGCCGGCGTGCTGGCGCAGATCATGGTGCTGGACATCGTGTTCTCGCTGGACTCGATCATCACCGCGGTCGGCATGGTCGACGAGCGCTGGGTGATGGTCACCGCGATCCTGATCTCGATCGTGTTCATGCTGGTCTTCGCCGGCCCGATCAGCCGCTTCGTCGAGCGCCACCCGACGGTCAAGATCCTGGCCCTGAGCTTCCTGATCATGATCGGTCTGGTGCTGATCGCCGACGGCTTCGGCCAGCACATCTCCAAGGGTTACATCTACGCGGCGATGGCCTTCTCGGTCTTCGTCGAGATGATCAACCTGTGGATCCGCCGACGCGAGAACCAGCGCAGCACTGCGGCAGGCTGAGGCTGCAGCCGGTGCCGCCACCACGGCGGCACCGGCATCCGCCGTCGTCGCGATGTCGCTTCAGGGCGATGTCGCGGCGCCAGCCGGCTTTACCGGCCGGGCAACGCTGAAGGCCGGCAGCACGATCCGGTAATCGAACGGTTCGCCTGCCGGCAACGCGCCGGCAGACGGCACGGCCACGATGCGCTGCGGCCCGCAACCAGCGGCCGGACATGCCCAGAATTCACCGGAGGCCGCCGCAATCTCGATCGAGACGGGCTGCAGATCGAGCAGACCGGCGGTCATCGGCGCCGGCATCTGCTCCGGCGCCCAGCTCGGGCGCAGGCGCATCGCATGCACGTTGCCGGTCAGCACCAGCATCGGCCCGCGCGGCAGTGCGCCGAATGCCTGCCGCAGCTGCGCGGCCATCGCGTCATCGCGCCAGTCACCGATTGGACCACCCCCGTTCGCCACGTCGTAGGCCAGAACCGCCACATCGCGTCCCTGCGCACGCAGCTGTCGCATGCGTTCGACCAGATCGAGCATGTCCTCGCTGCGGCGCCCGTCGTTGCGCTGCTGCGGCACCGACCAGAACGGGCGGCGGCGCAGCAGGTCGCGTTGCGCAACGCTGCCATCGCCGTCGAGATACGCCCGCAGCGATGCGTGCTCGCTGGCATGGATCTCCAGCGCCAGCAGCAGCGGACCTTCGCGGCTCAGGTGCTCGGCGACCTCGCCGACCAGCGGCGGAATCTCGCGCGTGCCGTGCATCTCGCCGAGCATGATCAGGCGATGCTTGCCGGCCTCGGCAACCAGGGTGTCAACGGCGGAGGCGCGTGCAGCGGAGCCACCCGCTACGGCCTGGAACACGCACGCAGACGCAAGACAGAGCGCGAACAGACGTCGGAGCATCAGGGGCATCCTGTCGGGAGGTCCCGATGTCATGCGGCGTGCAGCAGGCTTCTTCAAGCCGGCTGCACGGCGTGCCACCGGACACCCGGTGCGGCTGGCCGACCGATCAATGCTCCTGCATTGGCGCGGCAGCACCGACAGGACGTGCAGCAGTGAAGCGCGGCAGCACGATCTGATGGTGGAACGGCGCATCGGCGTCCATCGGACCATGGGCGTCACGACTGCGCGCAGGATACCGGCCGCAGCTTCCAGCTCTGCAGTTCCATGCCTCGCCATCGCTGGCGGAGACGTTGACCGAGAACGGCTCCAGATCACGCAGACGCGCACCTATCGGCTCCGGCAGACCCGACTGCGCAGGATCCCGCTTCCTGTGCATCGCGTGGAGATTGCCGGTCAGCGCGACCACGCGGCCTTGTGGCATCGCATCAGCCGCGGCACGCAGCCGCAGCGCCATTTCCTCCTCACGCGCCTCGCTGCCGCCCCGCCGCCAGGTCGCGAGGACCGCATCGAACGGCACGACCGTGACATCGCGTCCCTGGGCACGCAGCCGGCGCACGGCATCGACGAGATCGATCAGATCCTCGGTGCGCCGGCCATCATTGCGCTCGCTGGCGATACCCCAGAACGGCGTGGCCGCGAGCGCGGCACGGTCGGCGGCGCTGCCGGCGCTGTCCAGATAGCGCGCGATGGCCGCCGTCTCGGCGTCCTCGGCCATGATCTCCATGCCCAGCGTCACCGCCCCGGCAGCACTCAAACGCTCGACGACAGCCGCGACCAGACGCGGCGCCTCCTGCGTGCCGTGCAGTTCGTCGACCAGCAGCAGGCGCCGCTCGCCGAGCGCGGCGAACATCTCGTCGGCTGCGGCATGCACGGGATCCTGCTCCGCCCTCGCCGGCCAGGCACAGACCAGCAGCACGGTCATCGCGGCCATCCATCGCCACATGTCGCATCCTCCGTGAAAAGCGAAACGCTGATCGATCCGTCAGCCCGGCTTCAACGCCCGGCGTACGCCATCAGCCACCCAGCACCAGCGGCAGCCAGTGGTCGACCAGCAGGAACGCGAACAGCGCCATCAGGTAGACGATGGAGTAGTTGAACACCCGCATCGCGAAGAACTCGTCCGGCGGGTCGAGCAGCCGCCAGGCGTACCAGAGGAACACGCTGCCCAGCACCAGCGCGCCACCGAGGTAGAAGAAGCCGCTCATGCCGAACACCACCGGCAGGATCGTCACCTCGACCAGCAGCACCGTGTAGAACAGGATCTGCCAGCGCGTGTAGGTGACGCCATAGGTCACCGGCAGCATCGGGATCAGCGCGCGCGCATAATCCTCGCGGCGGAAGATCGCCAGCGCCCAGAAATGCGGCGGCGTCCACACGAAGATGATCAGCACCAGCAGCAGCGCATGCTGCCAGTCCCACGGGCCCTGCATGTCGGTGACCGCGGCCCAGCCCAGCAGCGGCGGCGCGGCGCCGGCGACGCCGCCGATCACGATGTTCTGCGGCGTGGCGCGCTTGAGCCAGCCGGTGTAGATCACCGCATAGCCGATCAGCGAGGCGAAGGTCAGCAGCGCGGTGACCAGGTTCACCAGCGTGACCAGCAGCAGCATCGACAGCGCGCCGAGCACCAGCGCGAACACCAGCACCTGCACCGGACGCAGCGCACCGGTGGCCAGCGGCCGGTGCGCGGTACGCGCCATCACCCGGTCGATGCGCTGGTCGATCAGATGGTTGATCGCGGCCGCCGACGAGGCCGCCAGCCAGATGCCGAGCAGGCCGAACACGCTTTCCTTCAGCGGCGGCAGGCCGGGTACCGCGAGGAACATGCCGACCAGGGCGGTGAACACCAGCAGCGCGACCACGCGCGGCTTGGTCAGCTCGAGGTATTCGCGCCAGAGTGGAGTGGCGCTCATGCGACGTTCCCGGGTTCCTTCAGCCGCGCCAGCAGCGAGACCAGCACGAACAGCAGCGCGGCGGCGCCTGCGTTGTGCATCACCGCGACCGACAGCGGCAGCGCCAGCTTCACGTTGAGGATGCCGAGCGTGGCCTGGGCCAGCACCAGCACGCCCAGCATCGCCGCCCAGCCGCGCATGCCCGGGGTGCGGAACAGGCGCAGCGACAGCCACAGCACGTACACCAGCACCGCCACCGCCATCAGCCGGTGCGCCATCTGGATCGCGACCCGCGCCGCGCCGTCGAGCACGCCCCCTTCGTAATCCACGCCCAGCCCGCGCCACAGCACGAAGCCCTCGCGGAAGTCGCCCTGTGGCCACCACTGGCCCACGCATTGCGGGAAATCGAAGTAGTGGTGCTGCTCGGTCACCCAGCCGCCGGCGCCGCAGGCGAGCGCGGCGTAGTTGGCGCTGACCCAGCCGCCCAGCGCGATCTGCACGCCGACCACCGCCAGGCCGCCGACCAGCCAGCGCCGCAGCACGCGCGCGTCGGCCAGGTGGATCGGCAGGTGGGTCGCACGCCATGCCATCCACACCAGCAGCGAGAACGTGGTCATGCCGCCGAGCAGATGGCCCATCACGATGACCGGCTTCAGCAGCAGGGTCACCGTCCACTTGCCGAGCAGCGCCTGGAACACGATGACCGCCAGGGTCAGCGCGCCGGCGCGGGCCAGGTCGATGTTCGACCAGCGCAGCGCGGCCAGCAGCAGGATCGCCTCGCCGGCACCGGCAAGCGCGAACGCCAGCCCGATCCGGCCCTGCATGTAGGCCGGGATCGCCGCGGCCACCAGCGCCGAGGCGCCGAGGATCAGCCCGATGCCGAAACGTCGTTTGCGCGCGGCCAGCAGCGCCAGCAGCAGTACCAGCACGCCGAGCGTGGCGGCCAGGTGGCGGTGGACCTGCTCGCGCCACGCCTTGTGGTCCTCGAACGGACGGATCTCGCTGGCCGCATGCGCGGCGGCCTCCTGTACCTGCGACGGCCAGGTCGCGCGGCCGTAGCAGGTCGGCCAGTCGGGGCAGCTCAGGCCGGCATCGGACAGGCGCACGAACGCGCCGAACACGACCACGCAGGCGGTGAGGATCACCGCCAGCCAGGCGATGCGATGGAAGCTGCGCACCAGCGCGGGGCGGGCGATCACGTTCATCGGTACGGCGCTCTCACTTCAACTTCAGCAGTTTGGCCACGTCGGCGCGCAGGCCGGCCGGATCGGCATGCGGCGGGTAGCGCAGGATCACGAAGCCGTTGGGATCGATCACGTAGACCGGCACGCCGGCCGGATCGGCCGCATCCGGCAGCCGCGCGCGCAGGTCGGCGTCGTCGCGCAGCACGCGCAGTTCGGACAGCGCCGGGGCATCGGCCGGCAGCGCTCCCAGCCACAGGATCTCGACCTGGTCGGCGTTGTGGCCGAACAGCTGCCAGACCTTGTCCAGCTCGACCAGCAGCGCGTCGCAGTCGGCGGCGCAGCTGGCTGGCGGCGCGGCCAGGATGCGCCAGATGCGCGCACCGGGATTCCACTCGTAGGCCCGGCCATCGGCCAGCTGCAGCGGGGTGGCGCGCAGGTCGACCGGCGGCTGCAGCAGCTGGCCGTGGTTCTTCAGCCCGGCCGGCATCCAGCCGGTGAAACGCAGGATCCCTGCGCCGAACGCCGAACCGAAGAACAGGACGAACAGCGCGATCAGCATCAGGCGCCCGCGTCGGGTGCGGGCGGCGTCGGAAGCGGGAACGGTCATGGCGTGGATTTTCGCACGGGTGGGCGCTCAGCGCCGGCGTCGGCTGCGCAGCGCGGTGATCAGCGCGACCAGCAGCACCGCCGCGGCCAGCGCGAACCACTGCACGGCGTAGCCCAGGTGGCGCTCGGGCGTGAGGGTGTTCGGCAGCAGCTCCAGATCGCGCGCATAGCCAAGCGGCAGAGCCGGATCCAGGCGCAGCACGCGCGGCGCCAGCGCCGGCAGCTGCAGCGCCTGCGCCAGCGCGGGCACGTCGAGCACCGTGGTCAGCACGCGCGCGTCGTCGCGCTCCAGCACGGTCGCCACCAGACCAGGCGACGGTGGCGGCAGCAGCAGGCCGGCGACGGTATCGACGCCGGGCAGCTCGATCTGCGGCAGCGTCCGGTCGCCCGGCAGCGGCAGCCAGCCGAGTTCGACCAGCAGCGGCGTCCCGCCATCGTCAGGCTGGAATACGCGGTAGGCACGCACGCCCGCGCGCCCGCCGTGGTTCTGGTTGTCCAGCAGCACCGCCGGCACGGGCAGGAAGCGGCCCTCGCCGGCCGCCCAGGCGTAGCCGGGCTGCGCGCTGGTGGCGATCTGCAGCGGCTGCTCCTCGCGCCCGGCCAGCACCTGTTCCACCGATGCGAGCATCGACGCTTTCAGCTGCATCCGGTCCAGCTGCCAGAACCCGAGCGCGGCGAACACGCCGGCCACCACCAGCGCCAGCACGGCGCCCAGCCACAGCGGCATGCGTCGACTCACGCCTGCGCCTCCGCCTGCAATAATGCGTGGCGCACCGCATCCACCGAGACCATCGCCGTGAACGATTCGCTGAAGACCCTGCTGGTTGTCGCGTTCCTGATCGTCATCCTGTGGAACCTCGGTACCGCGCTGTATTACATGCTGGTCGACCGCGGCCAGAGCAAGCGCACCGTCAATGCGCTGACCCGCCGCATCGCGCTGTCGGTCGGGTTGATCCTGCTGGTCATCCTGGGCATCTGGACCGGCGTGATCCAGCCGCACGGCGTGGGTCGCTGACCGGTATCGCACCAGGCCCCTGAACGGCGCGGGCGCCACGAGGGCGCCCGGCAGTGGTGCGGTGCATGCAGCGCGCGTCCGCGCGCTGCCGGTCCGGTGCATCTCCGGACGTTCGCCTCAGAGCACGTAGACGAACAGGAACAGGCCCAGCCAGACCACGTCCACGAAGTGCCAGTACCAGGCAGAGGCCTCGAACGCGAAGTGGTTGTCCGCGGTGAAATGGCCGCGCGCCACACGCAGCCACATCACCGCCAGCATGATCGTGCCCAGCAGCACGTGCACGCCGTGGAAGCCGGTGAGCATGAAGAAGGTCGAGCCGTAGATGCCCGAGCCCAGGGTCAGGTTGAGGTCGCGGTACGCGTGTACGTACTCCTCGGCCTGGAAGAACAGGAAGATCAGGCCCAGCACCACGGTCAGGCCCAGCCACAGCAGGATCTGGCGACGGTTGTTGGCCTTCATCGCGTGATGGGCGATGGTCAGGGTCACGCCCGAGGTCAGCAGGATCAGCGTGTTCAGCAGCGGCAGGCCCCAGGCCGGGATGGTCTGAAACTGGCCGCCGACCTGGCCCGGGCCGGCGCTCGGCCAGGCCGAACTGAAGCCGTCCCACAGCAGCGCGTTGGTCATCACGCCGTCGCCTTCGCCGCCCAGCCACGGCAGCGCGAACTGGCGGGTGTAGAACAGCGCGCCGAAGAAGGCGCCGAAGAACATCACCTCGGAGAAGATGAACCAGATCATCCCCATCCGGAACGACACGTCGACCTGGCGGTTGTAGTGGCCGGCCTGCGATTCGCGGATGACCTCGGCGAACCAGTAGAACAGCACGGCGAGCATCATCGCCACGCCGGCGAAGAACATCCACTTGCCCCAGCCGATGTCGTTGAGCCAGGTGGCGACACCGAGCATCATCGTGAACAGCGAGATCGAGGCGAGGATCGGCGCCTTGCTGCGCGTCGGCACGAAGTAGATGTCGGCGTCGTGCGATGTCGGCTGGGTATGGGCCATGGCGGATTCCGTCGTCGGTCAGGGCGCCGCGTGCGGCGTGTTGGCGGCCTTGGGCGCGACCAGTTGCGCGCTCATGGCCTCGTTCTTGAAGAAGGTATACGACAGGGTGATGGTCTTCACGTCGGCCGGCAGGTCCGGATCGACGATGAAGCGCACGGGCATGTCCCGACTCTCGCCGGGCTGCAGTGTCTGCGCGGTGAAGCAGAAGCACTCCGTCTTGGTGAAATAGCCCGAGGCGCGCGCCGGCGCCACCGAGGGCACCGCGCTGCCGACCACCGGCCCGCTGCCGTCGTTGCGGGCGAAGTACAGCGCCTCGTTGAGCTCGCCCGGCACGACCTGCATGGTCAGCTGCTCGGGCTCGAACGCCCACGGCAGCTTGGAATTCACGCCGCCATCGAACTGCACGGTGACCGTGCGCGACGGGCGCTCGCCAGCGGCCGCCGACGCGTTGCGCACCTGGCCCGGGCCCTGCTCCAGCCGGATCCCGAACACCTTCTCGCAGGCGATGCGGTACAGCGGCACCAGCGAGAAGGTGAAGGCGAACGCGCCCAGCGCGACCAGGCCCAGCTTGAGCAGGCCCGCGCTGCGCCTAGCCGGTGCCGGCTGCCCGCTCATCGACCGATCACGCCGGACAGGATGAAGGCCACGTAGATCGACAGCGCGATCAGGCCGAACGCCAGCGCGGTGCGGCGCACGCTGCGGCGGCGACGCGCGAGGTCCTGGTCCTGTCCGATCGGAGCGTTCATCGCTTCTCCCATCCCGTTCGAAAAACCCGCCGGTCGATCAGCCCGCGTCCGTCGCGGAAGATGCCTGCGGTCGATCCCCCATCGCCGGCGCGATGCCGCGCCGGTGGCCGGAGGTCCGGATCAATGACTGATGTCGCCGTGCGCCAGGTCGCCATCCTTGATCACCGGCGGCGTGGCGAAGGTGTGGTGCGGGGCCGGCGACGGAATCGTCCACTCCAGGCCGCGTGCCGCTTCCCAGGCCCGCGCTTCGGCCTTGGCGCCGTTGCGCAGCGAGGCCAGCAGGATCGCGGCCATCATGAACGGCGTGGCGAACATGCCGAACGCGCCGATCGAGCTGACCAGGTTCCAGTCGGCGAACACCACGTTGTAGTCCGGGATGCGGCGCGGCATGCCGGCCAGGCCGAGGAAGTGCTGCGGGAAGAACAGCAGGTTGACGAAGACCATCGTCCACCAGAAATGCACCTTTGCCCAGAACTCGCTGTACATGCGCCCGGTGAACTTCGGCCACCAGTAGTAGACCGCGGCGATCAGCGCGAACACCGCGCCGGTGACCAGCACGTAGTGGAAGTGGGCGACGACGAAGTAGGTGTCGTGGTACTGGAAGTCGGCCGGAACGATCGCCAGCATCAGGCCCGAGAAGCCGCCGATGGTGAACAGGATCACGAAGGCCACCGACCACAGCATCGGCGCCTCGAAGCTGATCGAGCCCTTCCACATCGTGCTGACCCAGTTGAAGACCTTCACGCCGGTCGGCACCGAGATCAGCATCGTGGCGAACATGAAGTAGATCTCGCCGCCCAGCGGCATGCCCACGGTGAACATGTGGTGGGCCCAAACGATGAACGACAGGAAGGCGATCGCCGCGGTCGCGTAGACCATCGCCTGGTAGCCGAACAGCGGCTTGCGGCTGAAGGTCGGGATGATCTCGCTGACCACGCCGAAGGCGGGCAGGATCATGATGTAGACCTCGGGGTGACCGAAGAACCAGAAGATGTGCTGGTACATCACCGGGTCGCCGCCGCCGGCGGCATTGAAGAAGCTGGTGCCGAAGAACTTGTCGGTCAGCAGCATCGTCACCGCACCGGCCAGCACCGGCATCACCGCGATCAGCAGGAAGGCGGTGATCAGCCAGGTCCAGCAGAAGATCGGCATCTTCAGCAGGTCGATGCCCGGCGCGCGCATGTTGAGCACGGTGGCGATGATGTTGATCGCGCCCATGATCGAGCTGACGCCCATCATGTGGATGGCGAAGATGGTGAACGCGACGTTGTAGCCGCCCTGCAGCGACAGCGGCGGATACAGCGTCCAGCCGCCGGCCGGCGCGCCGCCCGGCAGGAACAGGGTGACCAGCAGCAGGCTGAAGGCGAACGGCATGATCCAGAAGGACCAGTTGTTCATGCGCGGCAGCGCCATGTCCGGCGCGCCGATCTGCAGCGGGATCATCCAGTTGGCCAGGCCGACGAAGGCCGGCATCACGCCGCCGAAGATCATGACCAGCGCATGCACGGTGGTCATCTGGTTGAAGAACTCGGGGCTGACGAACTGCAGGCCCGGGGTCATCAGCTCGGCGCGGATGATCACGCTCATGCCGGCGCCGATGATGAACATCACGAAGGAGAACAGCAGGTAGAGCGTGCCGATGTCCTTGTGGTTGGTGGAGAAGAACCAACGCTCAAGGAAACCGGGGTGGCCGTGATGGTCGTCGTGGTGATCGACAGCGGAGTGGGCCATGGCGTTACCTCTGGAATGCGGTTGCGTGGCGGTCGCGTCGGCGGCCGTTGCGTGATTCGGTCCGGTCAGGCCTGCGCGGCGGCGGCCGGCTCGGCCGGCGCCGCATCGGGCGCCGCGGCCGGGGCCTCGCCCTCGACAGGGGCGGCCTCGCCGGCAGGCGCCGCTTCGACCGGCGGCACGGCCTCGGGGGCGGCGGCCGGTGCCGGCTTGCGCTCGGCCAGCCAGCGCGCGAACTCCTCCTTGGAGACCGCCTCGACCACGATCGGCATGAAGCCATGGTCCTTGCCGCACAGCTCGGCGCACTGGCCGCGGTACACGCCCGGCTCCTGGATGTTGGTCCAGGCCTCGTTGATCAGGCCGGGGATCGCGTCCTGCTTCCAGCCCAGCGCCGGCACCCACCACGAGTGGATGACGTCGTCGGCGGTGATCACGAACTTGACCTTGGTGTCGACCGGCAGCACCAGCCGGTTGTCCACGTCCAGCAGGTAGTGCGGATTGGCGGCCGCGTCGGGGCGCTGGCCGCTCTGGCGGATGCGGTCGGACTCGCGGTCCAGGCGGCTGGTGAAGGACACGCCCTCGCCCAGGTACTCGTACTTCCACATCCACTGGTAGCCGGTGACCTTGACCGTCATCTCGGCGTCGCGGGTGTCGTACATCGCGATCAGCTTGGCGGTGGCCGGCCAGGCCATCGCGATCAGGATCACCACCGGGATCACCGTCCAGATGGTCTCGGCCGTGGTGTTGTGGGTGAACTGGGCCGCGACGGCGCCCTTGGACTTGCGGAACTTGAACATCGCGTAGCCCATCGCGCCGAACACGACCAGGCCGATCACCACGCAGACCCACAGCGCGATCATGTGCGCGTCGTAGGCATGCTGCGAGGAGGTGGTCACGCCCCGCCCCATGTTCAGCTGCCAGCGGTGCGGGTCCGCCGACTGGGCCCAGGCCAGCGCCGGCATCGCCAGCAGCGCCGCCGCCGTCCATCGCTTCCACCATCCGTTCGCTTGCGTCATTGCCTAGACCCTAAGTTGCGTCATCGGTTGCGGCCGGACGCGGCCGCCAGTAGATCACCCAGGTACCGCACCAGCTGCGAGCGTTCGGCCGGACCCAGGAAGGCACCGACCTCGACCCTGTTGCCGCTGGACGACAGGCTGATCCGCCCCTCGCCCCCTTCCACCCGCATCCGGACCCAGTAGGGATGCGCGCTGAACACCCGTTCGCTCCCCCGCCGCACTTCCACCGCGCCTGCCGCCACGGCGATGTCCTCGCCGCGCTCGCCGCTGCGCCACAGGCAGCGCAGGGCAAGCGCGAGGCCGGCGCTGTGCAGCAGGGCGAAGGCGGGGGCGAACACGTTGCCGGCCAGCCAACCGGCCCCGGCCACCAGCCACATCGCCCCTGCCAGCGCCGCGAACAGCGCCCTGAACTGATGGGCCGTCAGCGCCCGCGGCGGGCGCAGCCTGAGCTGCGCGCCGGCATCGCCGGACCTCCACGGCACCACCTCGATCATCCCGCCCACCGCTGCCTTGCCGACTGCGGAAAACAGCAGGATGGTAAGCGCTGGTCACAGTCAGCGGCAAGCCGCATTGATCCTGCGCAATGACGGCACGAGCCTGTTGCAGTGCGGCATCCGCCCGTCTGGCGAGGACCCGCGGCACCCCGGGACGACGGCCGCCCGGGCCTCCACGCGGCCGCCTAGAATGGTCGCCGCCGCCGGTCTGCTTCGACACGACGGCCCCGCACGGGGCCAGCGCGTCCTGCACGCCAGCGCGGCCCGCCCCCAGTCCGGACCGAACGTGAAACCAGCCCCCGTCAGCGTGGACGCAGCCGATGTCGAGGCGCTGTTCGACTCGATTCCGGACGTCCTGTTCTTCATCAAGGACCGCGAGGGCCGCTACACCCACGTCAACGCGACGATGCTGCGGCGGCTGGACCTGCGCGCGCGCCGCGAGATCATCGGCCGCACCGCCAGCGAGGTGTACCCGGGCGACCTGAGCGCCAACTACGGCATCCAGGACCAGCAGGTGCTGGCCGGGGCGGTCATCGACAACCTGCTGGAACTGCACCTGTTCTCCGACCAGGAGCCGGGCTGGTGCCTGACCGCCAAGCGCCCGCTGCGGGTCGACGGGCAGATCGCCGGCCTGATCGGCATCTCGCGCGACCTGGCCAGCCGCGAGGGCCTGCAGTCGGACTACCTGTCGCTGCGCGAGGCGCTGCTGCACATGAACCAGCACTACGCCGACAACATCCGCATCCAGGACCTGCTGGCGATCACCGGCTTCTCCGAATCCAAGCTGGAGCGCACCTTCCAGAAGGTGTTCCAGCTCTCGCCACTGCAGCTGCTGACGCGGATCCGGATCCAGGCCGCGATGCACAGGCTGCAGGGCACCGGCAGCATCGCCGAGATCGCCCAGGCCTGCGGCTTCGGCGACCAGAGCGCGTTCACCCGGCGCTTCGTCGCCATCGTCGGCAGCACGCCCCGCGACTACCGGCGCCTGCGCGCGCCCTGATCGAGCAGGCGTGGCCTGCGGCGGGTCGCCGATGCGCGCTGGACGGCTGCCGGCCGGATGCAGCCGGGCGTCCAGTCCACGACCGGCCCGGGCAGCGGTCGGGCAGTCGCGTCGTCCGGCCATGCGCCCCCGTTGCGGGATGCGGGCACAGCCCCGCGGCGGATGTGCCGGCAACCGGCGTTCCCACCTGCGCCACATCGCACGGCGCGCGATGGCACGCCCTGCGTGGAAGGCCAGCGCCGGGGCGGGGACGCGGGCGGCGTCCGGGTCGACCACCACTGCCGGGCGCGCTTCGCCGTCGGGTGACCGGCCCCCACAGCGCTACGTCCACCTGTACGGATCGCACGACAGCCGCACCCGCCCGCGCACGCGTCCTCGCGCCTGGACACGCCACGCAGGCATCGGGCACACGGGCCGCCCTGGACCGCGCAACGCCTGCATCACGACGCACCTTCTATGGTCCGCTCCCGGCGCCCCGACGCCGATGCTCCCGGGCGGCAAAGGGGCCGGCGGCGTGGAACGGCATTTGTGCCGCGACACCCGGTGCCGGCGCCGGAATCCGTCAAGCCACGCCCGCGCCCGGACTCTATCTTGGCGCCTCGGCCACGGGTCGCCAGCGGCGACTGCCATGTACGAGCAAGCCCCGCACGTGCATCCGCCCGTACGGGTTCCGCAGCAGGCCCGCAGGGCCCTTCGCCCGTCCACACCATGACTTCAGTTCCCCGTTCCCACGAGCCCGGCGCGCCTGGCGCCTGGATCACGCCGGCTGCGCTTCCGGTCCAGTCGGCCACCCGCGCCGCGATCACCGCCGCATGGCTCCGCGACGAGACCACCCACGTCCGCGAACTGCTCGAACAGGCACGCCTGCCCGCCAGCGAACAGGCGCACGTGCAGTCCGTCGCCGCCGACCTGGTCCGCCGGGTACGCGCCCGTGCCCGGCACCAGGGGGCGATCGAGGCCTTCATGCGCCAGTACGACCTGGGCAGCGAGGAAGGCGTGCTGCTGATGTGCGTGGCCGAAGCGCTGCTGCGCATCCCCGACCAGGACACCGCCGACAAGCTGATCCGCGACAAGCTCGGCGATGCGGACTGGAAGAAGCACCTGGGCCAGTCCGACTCGGTACTGGTCAACGCCTCCACCTGGGGCCTGATGCTGACCGGCCGCCTGGTCGACCTGGCCGACGACACCAGGCGCGACGTGCACGGCGCGTTCGGCCGCCTGGTCGGCCGCGTCGGCGAGCCGGTGATCCGCCTGGCCGTGCGCCAGGCGATGAAGATCATGGGCCACCAGTTCGTCATGGGCCGCACCATCGGCGAGGCGCTGGCGCGCTCGCACAAGGGCGACAACCAGCAGTACCGCTACTCGTTCGACATGCTCGGCGAGGGCGCGCTGACCATGAAGGACGCGCTGCGCTATCTGGAGGACTATCGCCGCGCGATCCATGCGATCGGTGGCGACCACACCGCCCGCGGCGGCCGCCCGGACGGCGACGTCAACGACGCGCCGGGCATCTCGATCAAGCTGTCGGCGCTGTATCCGCGCTACGAGCACGCCAAGCGCGCGCGCGTGCTGCACGACCTGGTTCCCGGCGTGCTGGAACTGGCGCAGCTGGCCAAGTCCTACGGCATCGGCTGCACCGTCGATGCCGAGGAGGCCGACCGCCTGGAGCTGTCGCTGGACATCATCGAGCGGGTCGTCACCGATCCGTCGCTGGCTGGCTGGCATGGCTTCGGCGTTGTGGTGCAGGCCTACCAGAAGCGCACCCCGTACACGATCGACCACCTGGCCGACCTCGCCCGCCGCAGCGGCCGCAAGCTGCAGGTGCGCCTGGTCAAGGGCGCCTACTGGGACGCGGAGATCAAGCGCGCGCAGATCGACGGCCTGCCTGGCTACCCGGTGTTCACCCGCAAGCAGAACACCGACGTGTCCTACCTGGCGTGCGCGCGGCGCCTGTTCGGCCATGCCGACGTGCTGTACCCGATGTTCGCCACCCACAACGCGCACACCATCGCCGCGGTGCGCAGCCTGGCGCTGGGCCGGACCTACGAGCACCAGAAGCTGCACGGCATGGGCGACGACCTGTACGCCGAGGTGGTGCCGGCCGACCGCCTCGACCTGCCCTGCCGCGTCTACGCGCCGGTCGGCTCGCACGAGGACCTGCTGCCCTACCTGGTGCGGCGCCTGCTGGAAAACGGCGCCAATTCCAGCTTCGTCAACCGCATCACCGACGAGGACGTATCGATCGAGGACCTGATCCGCGATCCGGTCGAGGCGGTGTCCTCGTTCGCCTCCATCCCGCATCCCAAGATCCCGCTGCCGGTCGACCTGCTGCGCAGCCAGAACCACGACAGGACCAATTCCATGGGCGTCAACTTCGCCGACGACACCACCCTGCGCGCCCTCGCCGACCAGCTCGCCGCCGCGGTCCGCCCGTGGCAGGCCACGCCCCTGGTGCCCGGCGCGACCGCGACCGGCCCGATGCAGGCGGTGACCAACCCGGCCGACACCCGCCAGGTGGTGGGCCAGTGGCAGGCAGCCGATGCGGCCACCGTGCAGCTGGCGCTGGCCAATGCGGTCGATGCGCAGCGCGGCTGGAACCGCACGCCGGCCGCCAGCCGCGCGGCGATCCTGGAGCACGCCGCCGACCAGCTCGAAGCGCGGCTGCCGGAGTTCATGGCGCTGTGCGTCAAGGAAGCCGGCAAGAGCCTGCCCGACAGCGTGGCCGAGGTACGCGAGGCGGTCGACTTCCTGCGCTACTACGCCAAGCAGGCGCGCGAGCAGTTCGGCCAGGCCGAGACGCTGCCCAGCCCGACCGGCGAATCCAACGAACTGCAGCTGCACGGCCGCGGCGTGTTCGTCTGCATCAGCCCGTGGAACTTCCCGCTGGCGATCTTCCTGGGCCAGGTCGCCGCGGCGCTGGCCGCCGGCAACAGCGTCATCGCCAAGCCGGCCGAGCAGACCAGCCTGGTCGGGTATGCCGCCGTGACATTGCTGCACGAGGCCGGCGTGCCGGCCGCGGCGCTGCAGTTCCTGCCCGGCGATGGCGCCACCGTCGGCGCCGCGCTCACCGCCGACCCGCGCGTGGCCGGCGTGGCGTTCACCGGCTCCACCGAGACCGCGCGCGCGATCAACCGTGCGATGGCCGCGCGCGATGCCGCGATCGGCGTGCTGATCGCCGAGACCGGCGGCCAGAACGCGTTCATCGCCGACTCCTCGTCGTTGCCCGAAGCCGTGGTCAAGGATGCGATCGCCAGCGCCTTCGTCTCGGCCGGCCAGCGCTGCTCGGCCGCGCGCGTGCTGTTCGTGCAGGACGACATCGCCGACAAGGTGATGACCATGCTCGCCGGCGCGATGGCCGAGCTGAAGGTCGGCGACCCGGCCCAGCTGGACACCGATGTCGGCCCGGTGATCGACGCCGACGCGCTGAAGATCCTGGACGACCACGCCGCGCGGATGGACCGCGAGGCACGCCACATCGCCACCGCGCCGCTGCCGGAGCAGACCGCGCACGGCACCTTCTTCGCCCCGCGCGCCTACGAGTTGAAGGACCTGGGCCAGCTGCAGCGCGAGGTGTTCGGCCCGGTGCTGCACGTGATCCGCTGGAAAGCCAGCCAGCTCGATGCGGTGATCGACCAGATCAACGCCACCGGCTACGGCCTGACCCTGGGCGTGCATTCGCGCATCGACGAGACCGTCGAGCGCATCGCCAGCCGGGTCGAGGTCGGCAACGTCTACGTCAACCGCAACCAGATCGGCGCGGTGGTCGGCGTGCAGCCGTTCGGCGGCCAGGGCCTGTCCGGCACCGGCCCCAAGGCCGGCGGCCCGCACTACCTGCTGCGCTTCGCCACCGAGAAGACGGTGACGGTCAACACCACCGCCGCCGGCGGCAATGCCTCGCTGCTGACCCTGGGCGACTGAAGGCCCGACCCGCCATCCCCGATGGGGCATGGCGGTCCGCGAGGGCGATGCCGCATGATCGCCCCATCGGGGACCGTCGGGAGCGGGTTTGACCACCGATTTCTACAACCTGCTGCTGACCGACTCCGCCCTGGCCCTGCTGCTGCTCGGCCTGTTCTGGTACGTGTCGCGGGTGTCGCGCGGGGTGCGCGGCATCCTCAGCTGGGGCATCGGCCACTTCCTCTACACCCTGGGCGCGGCGATGCTGGACGGCACCGCCCAGGAACTGGAGCGCGCCGGCAGCGACGCCGCGGTGTCGATCGCGGCCGCGCTGGGCGGCCTGCTCGCCTGCAGCGGCCTGGCCCTGCTCGCGTGGTCGCTGCTGCGCTTCGTCCAGCAGCGCCCGCTGCGGCGGTGTGAGCTCGCGCTGCTTCCCTTGTTCGCGCTGTTCTCGGTGATCGCCTGGTACGGCCAGGACCCGATCGGCGCGCAGGGCGCTGCGATGAGCGCGGCCGAACTCGGCATGCTCGCGGTGATGCTGTGGCAGCTGCGGCGCCTGGACCTGCCGCCGCTGCGCCTGCCGGCGCGGTTGATGATGCTGGGCTGCGCGGTGCTGGCGGTGCTGTACGCGCGCGACCTGCTGGACGCCTTCTCCGGCAGCTACGCGTCCAACGTGTCCTGGGTCAACGTCGACCTGTCGACGTGGTACCTGCTGAACTTCTGCATGCTGATGCTGACCAGTTTCCGCGCGGCCGAATCGCTGCGCCAGAGCGCGATGCTCGACCCGCTGACCGGCACCCTCAACCGGCGCGGACTGTTCGCCCGGCTCGACCCGGAGCTGGAGCAGCTGACCCGCAACGCGCAGCTGGCGGTGATCGCACTGGACCTGGACCGCTTCAAGCGGATCAACGACCGCCACGGCCACGAAGTCGGCGACCTGGTGCTGCAGGCATTGAGCGATACCGTGCGCGCCTGCCTGCGCGAGAGCGACGTGTTCGCCCGGGTCGGTGGTGAGGAGTTCCTGGTCGTGGTCACCGGCGCGGAGGCGATGCAGGCGCCCACGCTGGCCGAATCGATCCGGCGCGCGGTGGCGACGATGCGGCTGGATACGCCGACGCCGCCGATCCGGGTCACGGTCAGCATCGGCGTCTGCCTGGCCGCGCGCCCGATGGCGCTGTCGATGCTGCTGCGGGGCGCCGACGAGGCGCTGTACGTGGCCAAGCGCGGCGGCCGCGACTGCGTGGTCACGCACACGCTGTAGCCGGCCGTCGGCGCCGCGCCGATGCGCGCGGCCGCGCCACCCGGGCGAAGCCGCGTCCCGCCGCCTATCCGACCAGACGCACCCGCGCGAAGGTGCGCTTGCCGACCTGCAGCACGCCCTCGAAGCCGGCGACGAACAGCTGCTGCGGATCCTCGACCACCACGCCGTCGATCTTCACCGCACGCTCCTTGAGCTTGCGGCTGGCCTCGGAGTTGCTCGGCGTCAGGCCGGCGGCGGTCAGCAGCGCGGCCACGCGCAGCCCCTCGGCCGGCACGGCCACGTCCTGCAGCGGCAGCAGCGAGGTATCGCCCTGGCCGGTGACCACCGCGTTCCAGCCGGCGATCGCCAGCTCGGCCGCGTCGGCGTCGTGGAAGCGGGTGGCCAGCTCGCGCGCCAGGCGCAGCTTCACCTCGCGCGGATTCAGCGTGCCCGCCTCGACCGCGGCCTTCAGCGCCGCCGCCTCGGCGATGGAGATCTCGAAGCTGAGCAGGTCGATCCAGCGCCACATCAGCGTGTCGTCGACCTTCATCGTCTTGGTCACGATGTCGATGGCCGGCTCGCTGATGCCGATGTAGTTGCCCAGCGACTTGGACATCTTGTTGACGCCGTCCAGGCCCTCGAGCAGCGGCATGGTCAGCACCACCTGCGGCTTCTGCCCGTAATGCTCCTGCAGGCCGCGGCCCATCAGCAGGTTGAACTTCTGGTCGGTGCCGCCCAGCTCCACGTCCGCCTCCAGGGCGACCGAGTCGTAGCCCTGCACCAGCGGGTAGAGGAACTCGTGGATGGCGATCGACTGCTGGGCGGCATAGCGCTTGGCGAAGTCGTCGCGCTCGAGCATGCGCGCCACCGTGTGCTGGCCGGCCAGCCGGATCAGGTCGGCGGCGGCCATCGCGCCGAACCACTCCGAGTTGAAGCGGACTTCGGTCCTGTCCGCGTCCAGCACCTTGAACACCTGCTCCTTGTAGGTCTCGGCGTTGGCCAGCACGTCCTCGCGGCTCAACGGCTTGCGGGTGGCGCTCTTGCCCGACGGGTCGCCGATCATCCCGGTGAAGTCGCCGATCAGGAAGATCACCTGGTGCCCCAGGTCCTGGAACTGGCGCAGCTTGTTCAGCAGCACGGTGTGGCCCAGGTGCAGGTCCGGCGCGGTCGGGTCGAAGCCGGCCTTGATCCTCAGCGGGCGGCCCAGCTTCAGCCGCGCCTCCAGCTCGTCCAGCTTGAGGATTTCGTCGGCGCCACGGCTGATCAGGGCAAGGGATTCTTCGACGGACGACACGGACGGCTCCAAGCGTTCAGGTGGTAACAAACTTGAACGCAATGTTAAGTGGTAGTTAACCCGAAGACCAGCTGAAAGTTCAGCTTGATCAATGGTTTGACGCACAGATTTGAGGTGTCTATGGTACCCCGCGGTGGGCCGCATTCCGGGGCCCTGTGAAGGAACCCGAGCATGCCCTCGAACGAGCACGACAGCGCCCGCAAGCGGCGTTTCCACGAACGACTGGGCATCCTTCACCACCGTCTCCTCCATCGCAAGCTCAAGCAGCGCTTCCCGGCCGCGTTCAACACGCGCTGGACGCGCCGCCACTGGGTCCATGCCAGCCTGTTCGCCACCCTCGGCGCGCTGGTGGCGACCATCGTCCCCGGCTTCTCCTCGCAGCTCGATGCCACCTCGCAGGCGCGGGCGACGCTGCCGCTGAGCCTGCCGCCGCTGACCGTGGCCGCGCCGGCCGGCGCCGGTTCCAGCCATTGGGAAGTGCTGCAGGTAGCCTCGGGCCAGACCCTGGGCGCGCTGTTCTCGCAGATGGGCATCCCCACCGCGACCATGCACCGGATCCTCGAGCATCCCGGCAACAAGGAGGCGTTGACCCGCCTGCGCCCGGGCGCCGAGCTCGCGTTCGACGTCGGCCAGGGCGGCGAGCTGCGCGGCTTCCGCTTCGACCGCAGCCCGACCCACCGGGTCGAGCTGTCGCTGCAGGGCGAGAAGATCCACGAGAAGGTCCTCGAGCGCGCCACCACCACGCGCACCGCCGTGGCCAGCGCCGAGATCAGCCATTCGCTGTACGCCGCTGGCCGCAAGGCCGGCCTGAGCCCCACCGCGATCGCGGTGATGACCGACGAGATCTTCCAGTACGACATCGACTTCGCCAAGGACGTGCAGCCCGGCGACCGCTTCAGCGCGGTGGTCGAGGAACTGTGGCGCGAAGGCGAGCGGATCGGCACCGGCAAGATCCTGGCCGCGACCTTCAGCACCGGCGGCAAGACCTATACCGGCTTCCGTTTCGAGCGCAACGGCAAGGCCGAATACTTCACCCAGGACGGCCGGCCGCTGAAGAAGAGCTTCATCCGCATGCCGATCCAGTACGCGCGGCTGTCGTCGAACTTCGGTTCGCGCCGGCACCCGGTGCTGGGCACGATGCGCATGCACAAGGGCGTTGACTACGCGGCCAAGACCGGCACCCCGATCATGGCCGCCGGCGATGCGCGCGTGCAGTTCGTCGGCACCCAGCGCGGTTACGGCAACACCGTGATCCTCGACCACGGCCGCGGCAACACCACGCTGTACGCGCACATGTCGCGCTTCGGCGGCATCAAGCAGGGCCAGCGCGTCGCCCAGGGCACGGTGATCGGCTACGTCGGTTCCACCGGCCTGGCCACCGGCCCGCACCTGCATTACGAATTCCGCGTCAACGGTGTGCACCGCAATCCGCTGAGCGTGACCCTGCCGCCGCCGGAGCCGCTGAAGGGCGCCGAGCTGGTGGCCTTCCAGGCGCAGAGCGCGCCGGTGCTGGCGCGCATCCAGTCGATGGAACGGCTGATGTACGCCGACGCCACGCCGGTGGCCGGCAACAAGCGCGGCTGATCGTCCTTCCCGCGGCGCCCGCCCGGTGCGGTCGCCGCCATCGTGTCCCGATCCCCCGGCGCGCCGTCCGCAGCGCAACGCCCCCGCGTGGGCAGCACCGCCATCGGTGGACTGTCGGACCGATCGACGCCCGGCGTCCATTCCGCGACCGCAGGTCGATCGCCCGAGGCCCGGTGACATCGCCGCGGCCCGGCCCGGGTCGAGCCGGCACCTGCCAGCGCGTACACACCGCTGGCGTCCATCCACCCGCCAGCGCACGGCGCGTTCATGCAGTCGCGGGCTGCACGGGTGCGATGCGTTCGTCGTCCGCATGCCACAGGTCCATGACCGCACCGGCCTCCACGAGGCAGCGTGCGTGCGTCCCGCTGCCAGTCCGCCGATCAGGGAAACAGGCAAATCGCCGGCCGTGCGATACCGGATCTATCGCCTGCATCCTTACGGCTCCGCCTGTAGCGCACTCCCAGCAGCGGCCCGGTTTCACGTCACGGTGCTCACGTCGCACTAGGATCGGTCCACTGCTCCGGATGAGCCCGTCGCTGCATGGACCCGAAGCATCATCCCGACCGCCATCCTGGTCGTTGGCGTCTGCTCCACGGCCCGGTGGCGATCCACCACCGCGCGTGGGCGGCCTGCCTGGCGATGCTGGCATTCGTCGCGCTCCCGGGCTGCGTGCCCGCGCAGTCGCATCCGGACCTGGCCGTTGAACGCAAGGCCGCCGAGGCCGCCTTCGCGGATGCCGGTGCCGATGCGCAGGCGCTCGCCGTGGCCGCCGCCACGGGGGGATGCGGTCGCGGTCGGCAGGCTGATGCGCGAACGGCGCATCGACCCCGACACCCTGTTCGGCGGGAGCAACGGCGGGCTGCCGCTGCTGGCCTGGCCGATCGTCCGCGGCAATCCGGAAGGGCTGCGCTCGATGCTGGAGCACGGCGCCGATCCGGATGCGGGAAAGGCCTACGAAACCCGCGACCGCGGGACGCGCCACCACGCCAACGCGATGGTCCTCGCCGCGGGAGAGCGGGACCAGACCTACCTGATGCTGCTGCTGGACCATGGCGGCGATCCGGATACGCGCAACGCGAACAACGAAGCGCTGCTGTTCCATGCCTCATCAACGGCAACCTGTGGAAGAACGTGCAGTTGCTGGTGGAGCGCGGCGCGGACGTGAACGCCTCCGTCTCCGGCGGCCGCACCATCGCCAACGTCTACGCCGCACGCGGTGGCTTCATGATGACCCACTGGCTGCTCGAGCACGGTGCCGATCCCCGGCTGGACTACGTCGGGGGAGCACCGGTCCGGCGCGATGATTCCCACACGATCGAAGCCATCTTCTGGCACCCCGGTACGCCGGATGATCCGACCTGGCAGATCCGCAGCCAGCGCTGGCTGCTGCTGAACGGACATCAGCGACCACCGATGCCGGAACACTATCGGAGGATGCGCGAGACCTTCGGCTTCCCGCATCGCGAAGACCAGATTCCCCTGCCCGACCGCGCCCCGCCGCCGGCATCGCGGAATCTGTGAAGCCGGGCACGTCGATTTCACATCCCCGTGGTCGGCCCGCACTAGGATCGGTCCACTGCTCCGGATGAGCCCGTCGCTGCATGGACCCGAAGCATCATCCCGACCGCCATCCTGGTCGTTGGCGTCTGATCCACGGCCCGGTGGCGATCCGCCGCCGCGCGTGGGCGGCCTGCCTGGCGATGCTGGCATTCGTCGCGCTCCCGGGCTGCGTGCCCGCGCAGTCGCATCCGGACCTGGCCGTTGAACGCAAGGCCGCCGAGGCCGCCTTCGCGGATGCCGGTGCCGATGCGCAGGCGCTCGCAGTGGCCGCCGCCACGGGGGATGCGGTCGCGGTCGGCACGCTGATGCGCGAACGGGGCGTCGACCCCGACACCCTGTTCGGCGGGAGCAACGGCGGGCTGCCGCTGCTGGCCTGGCCGATCGTCCGCGGCAATCCGGAAGGGCTACGCGCGATGCTGGAGCACGGCGCCGATCCGGATGCGGGAAAGGCCTACGAGACCCGCGACCGCGGGACGCGCCACCACGCCAATGCGATGGTCCTCGCCGCGGGAGAGCGGGACCAGACCTACCTGACGCTGCTGCTGGACCATGGCGGCGATCCGGATACGCGCAACGCGAACAACGAAGCGCTGCTGTTCCATGCCTTCATCAACGGCAACCTGTGGAAGAACGTGCAGTTGCTGGTGGAGCGCGGCGCGGACGTGAACATCAATGCCGCGGCCGGCGACACCATCCTGACAAAGTACGCGGGCCGCGGTGGTTTCATGATGGCGTCCTGGTTGCTCGAGCATGGTGCGGATCCGACGCTGGAGTACGTCTACGGAAAGCCCGTGCAACGCTCTGACGCGGATGCCATCGAGGCCATCTTCTGGCACCCCGGTACGCCGGATGATCCGACCTGGCAGATCCGCAGCCAGCGCTGGCTGCTGCAGCACGGGCACCAGCGGCCACCGATGCCGGAACACTATCGGAGGATGCGCGAGACCTTCGGCTTTCCGCATCGCGAAGACCAGATTCCCCTGCCCGACATGGACGACACCGGAGCCCGGCAATGAGCACACGGCACGACGATCAGCAGGCGCTGCTGCAGGCATTGCAGACAGTCGGCACGCACGAGGCCCTGCGCCAGGCCGACCTGCTGCGCGCGCTCTACCACGCGCGTGAGACCGCCGGCCTGTCGCACGATGTGTACGCCGCGGCGCGCGGGACCGGCAGCCCGCCGGCGGGCTGGAGGCGGGCCAGCGAGCACATCGACCAGCTCAGGGCGGCCATGCCCGGGCTCGGCGCCACCGACGCCGAGCTCAGGGACATGCTCACGCCCGAGGGCTCGGGATTCCGGGCCGAGATCTATCTGCCCGATCCGGAGGTGCTCGGCCCCGGCTACAAACCCACGGTGGTGTTCAAGGGTTCGGCCCACCAGGTGCGGATGCCCGACGGCACGCTGCGCGCGACGGCGACCGAGGACTTCATCGGCAACAACTTCCCGCAGTCGATCGGCCTGAAGACCGACTACTACGACCGGGCGATGGCGCTTGCGGACAAGCTGCAGCGGTCAGGCCTCGACTTCGACCTGTCCGGCCACAGCCTGGGCGGCGGCATGGCCTCGGCGGCCGCTGCGGTCACCGGCATGCGCGCCGTCACCCACAATGCCGCGGGCCTGCATCCGGAAACCGCACGGCGTTTTTCCTACGAGAACGGTGGCCTGCCGCTGTACGACACCAACGCGATCGTCACTGCATGGCAGGTCCGTGGCGACCTGCTGAACGATGGCGTGCAGGGCGACCTGCGCAGCATGGATGCGCTGCAGCGCGCGCGCATCGCCACGCTGGTGTCGACCACCATCGATGCGCTGGAACGCACCCCGGCAGGCCGCGAACTGCTGGAGCAGCGCCTGGTGGAGGGCATGCCGGAGCGCTCGCGCTCCGTGGTGCGCGAGTTTCTCGACGTGCTGCAGCAGGGCGACGCCGCATCGCTGATCCGGGATCTTCCGCAGGCCGCCGGTGACCGCAGGCCGCCCCTGGTGGCGATGACGCGCGAGGAACGCGAGCTGGTGGCGCGCGACGAACAGGCGTCGCTGGGCGAGCTGCAGCTGCTGGCCGGACCGGTGCTGGCCGTGGCCACGATGGGCGCGCGCGGCGCGAACGCCGGCGCGGCCGTCGGGCAGGTGGTGGCCGAGGGCGGACGCGTGCTCGGTGCCGGTTACGAAGGCGCCGGCGACCTCGCCCGGGCCGGCGTCTCCGGCGCCGCGTTCCAGCTCGAGCGCAGCTATGTCGGTACCGGCGCCGCGCTGAACCACGGCGCGTGGATGATCGGCGAAGTCACCGCGCACGCGCGGATGGCCGGCGCCCAGATCGATGCGGCGATCGACCAGGGCCAGGGCCTGGCCCAGCACGGCATCGCCCAGGCGCGGGCCAGCGCGCTGCGCGGGGCCGGCCAACTGGCGGGACTGTTTTCCGATACCTGGCGGGAAGACATCGAAGCCCGCGCGCAGCGGATCGAGGCCGACGGGACGGTCGCGCTCCAGCGCAACCAGCAGGAAGCGGTGGCCGCGCTGGCGCAGGGACGCAGCGACGCGCAGGCACGGCGCGAGGCCGCCGCGACGATCGGACAGGGCCTGCAGTCTTCGTCGACGGCCGCCGGCGCACAGGCGCGCGACGGGCTGGTCTATGTCGGCGAGCAGCTGGACGCTGGCCTGACCGTGATCGGAACGCAGATCACCGCCACCACCTCGCATGCCCCCACGCTCGGTGCGGGCCTGGGTGGCACCACCGGCGTCCTCGTCGGCGGCGCGGTGACCTTCAACCCGCAGACGCCGCAGGGCCTGGTCAATCTGCACGCGACGGTGCAACTGGTCCGCGAGGCCGGGCCGGGGGTGGCCGAAGCGCTGGCACGCCATGGCATGGACTCGGCGGTGATCGCCAGCCTGGACCGCCATGTGGCAACGCACGAGGACGCAGCGCGCCGCCTGCTGCAGCAGGCGCGCCAGGAGCGCAGCGACGGGCGTGAGGCGGCGCTGCCTGACGCGCACGCGGCGCTGCGGGCGACCGATACCGGCGCCGCGGTGGAGCGGTTGCTGGCGGCCGCCCGGCAGGACGATGCCGGCGCGATGGCCCTGGCGTCGTCCGCGCTGCTGGCCACGACCGGGGCGAAGGAGTGGCTGGCCGATGGCCGCACGCGCGCGGCCGCGATCGAACGCGATGCGGACGCGACGGCAGGCGAACGCGCGACGCAGGCACAGGCACAGGCGGCGAGCGTCGACACCGCACCGGGACGCTGAGCGGTCCGCGTCGCATGCACGCATCCGGTGTCGGCGGAACGCACCTGCGGCGACGGCCCGGCGGCACCCATCCGAGGGCCTGGCAGCTCGCGGCCGCAGCGCGGCACCGGCGCCTCGCTCCCGATCCGCAGCCCGCCGGCGCGTGCCTACAATGCAGGCATGACCCAGTTCTTCCTCGGCCTCATCTCCGGCACCAGCGCCGACGGCATCGACGCCGCGCTGGTGTCCTTCCCCGATCCTGTTTCCGCCGCCGGCCTGCGGCTCGTCGACGCGTACGTGCATCCATGGGACGCGACGCTGCGCGAGCGCCTGGTCGCACTTGGCCAGGGTGGCGGCCTGCAGGATCTGGACGAGTACGGACGACTGGATGTGCAGGTGGCGCAGGCCTTCGCCGACGCCGCCCACCAGCTGCTGGCCAATGCCGGTGTCGCCGCGCACGAAGTCGCCGCGATCGGTTCGCACGGCCAGACCATCCGCCATCGTCCGCATGGCCCGTCCCCGTTCACCCTGCAGATCGGCGATGGCAGCGTGATCGCCGAGCGCACCGGCATCGCCACCGTCTGCGATTTCCGCCGCCGCGACATCGCCGCCGGCGGCCAGGGCGCGCCGCTGGTGCCGGCGTTCCACGCCGCGCTGCTGCACAGTCCCGACGAGGACCGCGCGGTGCTCAACCTCGGCGGCATCGGCAACTACACCCTGTTGCCGCGCGACGCCGCCGCGGTGCGCGGGTTCGATACCGGGCCGGCCAATGCGCTGCTCGATGCGTGGTGCCTGCGCCACACCGGCCAGGCCTTCGATGCCGATGGTGCGTTCGCCGCATCCGGCCGGGCCGACGCGGCGCTGCTGCAGCGGCTGCTGGACGAGCCCTGGTTCGCACTGCCGCCGCCGAAGAGCACCGGCCGCGAGCAGTTCCATCTGGCCTGGCTGCAGACGCGGTTGCATGGCGGTGAATCACCGGCGGACGTGCAGGCCACACTGCTGGAACTGAGCGCGGCGACTATCGCCGATGCGCTGCTGACGCAGCAACCGCACACCGCACGCGTCATCGCCTGCGGCGGCGGCGTACGCAATCCACGGTTGATCGATGCGATCGCCCGGCGCCTGCCCGGCATCGCGGTGGAGAGCACAGACCGCTACGGCCTAGATCCGGATTACGTCGAGGCGATGGCCTTCGCATGGCTTGCCCGCGAAACCCTGGCCGGGCGGCCGGGCAACCTGCCGGCGGTCACCGGTGCGGTCGGTCCACGCGTGCTCGGGGTCGTGCATCCGGCCTGAGGTCCGATGCCCGCCTCGCCGGGGCAGCCCGTCGGCCGCAGCGCATCTGGCACATCCTGGCCGGCAGGCCGCGAGAGGCGTGATCGAAGCCCCTCCTCCAGCCTCCGGGCAGCGTCGGATGCCTGAGAAGGGAGGCGTCCCGCGTTCGCCGGTACGTTGCACAGCAGGCGCGGCCAGAACAGGTGCGGCGTGTTCGCGCTGGATGCGGCGCTGCCCGGGACCGGGCGCACCTGCCAGAACGCAGCGCAGGACCGCCCGGATGACCCGCACGCATGCCGGAAGCACCACGGCATGCCTGCCGGCCACCGACACGACAGGCGCACGCTGCGCGCGCGGCGTCATGCCCGGAGGCGCTGCGACGGCGACCGGACGCGGCCGCCGTCGCCCTGCGGGTTACAGCGCGCTGCCGCCCAGCTTCCAGGTGACCTGCACGAAGTAACTGCGGCCGACCGAGTCGAACCACGAGGTGTCGTAGTACGGGTAGTTGGACCAGGTCGGGTCCTTCGGCGGCATCTTGTCGAGCAGGTTGTTGACGGTCAGCGACACGCGCAGGTGGTCGTTGATGTCGTAGCGCGCGCCGGCGTTGAAGCGCCAGGTCGAGCCGGTCCAGGCATCGTTGTCGTAGTTGGCGACGCGGCCCAGGTAGTTGCCGAACAGGCTCGCGCCCCACGCGCCCTGGTCCCAGGCCACGCCCAGGTTGCCCTTCTGCCGCGGCAGCGTGGTCGCGCTGAAGCTGACGTCGAGCATGTCCTCGCGCGGATCGCCCGGAAACTGCTGGCGGGTGTGGCGGTGGGTCCAGGTGTAGCTGCCGCTGAAGCGGAAGTCGCCGGCGGCGGCCGTCTCCATCCGGTAGCTGGTCGCCAGGTCGATGCCCGAGGTTTCCTCGTTGGC
Organism: Xanthomonas sp. XNM01; assembly: GCF_014851915.1. Lineage (GTDB taxonomy): Bacteria > Pseudomonadota > Gammaproteobacteria > Xanthomonadales > Xanthomonadaceae > Pseudoxanthomonas. The sequence goes on along the minus strand of NZ_JACVAP010000004.1, from coordinate 60,094 downwards.
GATGTTGATCGGGCTGAAGCGCACGCTGGTGATGTCGCCGTCGGCATCGCGGATCACGCGGGCCAGCGCATCGACGCAGGTCGGCGAGGTGATGTCCACCGCCGCGCCCGCATCGGTGACGCCGAGCCGGCAGTCGGCCTCGGTGATGCGCAGCAGCTCGCGGTCCTGGGTCTGGACCTGGTTGGACACGCGGATCTTGTAGTAGTCCACCGCCAGGTCGAAGCCGGGCAGCGGCGACCAGACGAAACCGGCCGAGAACGATTTGCTGGTCTCGACATCCAGCTCCATGTTGCCGGTATAGACGTCGAAGGTGCTGCCGTCGTAGCTGCCGTCGTCGTAGCAGTAGCCGTCGGTGGCGTCGGGCTCGGCGGTGCGGCACTGGAAGTAGTCGGTGGCGAAACGGGTGCGGTAGTAGTCCTCGCCGGCGAACAGGTAGTGCATGTCCGGCGCACGGAAGCCGGTGCCGTACGAACCGCGCACCAGCAGCGTCTCCAGCGGACGCCACTCCAGGCCGGCGCTGTAGGTGAACTTGCCGGGGTTCTTGTTGCCGTAGGAATAGCGGTCGTAGCGGCCGGCCAGGCTGGCCTGCAGCGACGACAGCAGCGGCAGCCGCAGTTCGCCGGCCGCACTCCAGCGGTCGCGTTCGCCGCGGCCGTCGCCGTAGCGCGGGCCGAAGTAGGCGTCGTCGGCGAGCGCGAGCGGGTCGGGATTGATCCGGTAGGACTGGCGGCCGTACTCGAGCGCGGTGGCGAAGCCGACATCGCCGGCCGGCAGCGAGAACAGCGCAGGGGTGTCCGCGGTGAAGCTGAGGTTGTCGTTCTTGGCCACCGGGCGGAAGGTCGACATCGCGCCGAGGGTGGCGAACTGCGCCGGCGTCAGCGGCGAGAACAGCCTGTCCGGATCCGGTGCATAGATCGCATAGCCATCGTCGTCGTAGCCCAGGCGCTCGCCCAGGAAGAAGGTGTTGGCGGCGTCGGCGCGGATGCGCGGCATCGCCACGTCGGCCTTGTACTGCGAGTGGTTGTAGGCCGCTTCCCAGTTCCATTGTTCGGCGAACCTGCCCTGCAGGCCGGTGGTCACCGCCAGGGTCTTCTGGGTGGTGGTGTTCATGCGGTTTTCCAGGCCGCCGACCTCCTCCGGCGAGAACTGGCGCGACCAGATCTCGTAGTGCCCGGTGTTGGCGTTGTAGAACATCTTGTTGCGGTAGTTGTTGGTCGAGGCCGGGTCGTGGAACTCCCAGCCCATATGGTCGCTGGCCACGTTGTTGCCATTGGTGCCGGTGAGCAGCTTCACTTCCTGCCGGCCCAGCTGCACGTCGGCGAACCAGGACAGCGCGTCGGAGAAGCGGTACTCGAACGAGCCGTAGGCGGTCGCGCCCTTGCGCTCGTTCTGGATCGTGCGGTACGCGATGGCGCGGTCGCTGCCGCAGTACGGGCCGTAGTCGGGATCCTCGGCCAGCACCGTGGTGCCGTCGTTGAGGCCGGCCAGCGCCGCGCAGTCGTCGGTCGGGCCGATGTTGACGTCGTCGTCCCAGTCGTTGATCTGCGCGATCAGGCGCGGCAGGCGCCGCGCCTCGGTCGGCGCATCGAAGGTGGAATCCTGGTTGCGCCGCTCGTAGCCCCACAGCGGGCGCCGGTTCTGCAGCTCCACCCCGACGATGCCGCTGAGCGCGCCGCGCTCGAAGCCGCTGGTCAGGGTCAGCCGGTGCGATTCGCCGCCACCGCGGCTGGTGTCGCCGTAGCGGTAGTCGATGGTGGTGCCGTCGGTGGACTTCTTCAGGATGAAGTTGATCACGCCGGCCATCGCGTCCGAGCCGTACACCGCCGAGGCGCTGCCGGTCAGCACCTCGACCCGCTCGATCATGCCCAGCGGAATGTTGCCGATGTCGGTGAAGTTGCTGCGGCCGTTGAGCGGCAGCGGGAAGTCGGCGATGCGGCGGCCGTTGATCAGCACCAGGGTGTGGTTGGGCCCGAGGCCGCGCAGGTCGACCGCCTGCGCGCCGGGGGTGGACTGGGCGCCGGTGGTGTTCTGCTGGCCCTGCACGCTGCCGCTATTCTGGCTCAACGAGCGCAGCAGGTCGGGCACGGTGGTCAGGCCGGCGGACTGGATCTGCTCGGCGGTGATCACGGTGATCGGCGCGGGCCCCTCGATCTGCGCGCGCGGGATGCGCGAGCCGGTGACCTGCACGCTCTGCATCTCGGTCACCGCCGGCGCCGCCTCGGCATCGGCACCGCCGGCCGGGGCACGCCGCGGCGCGGCCGGTGCGGCCGCGTCGGGCACCACCAGCAGCGCACCGCCCGCATCCTGGCGCACGGCCAGGCCACTGCCGCGCAGCAGCCGCGTGGCCGCGTCGGCAGCGGCGTAATCACCGCGCAGCCCGGTGGTGCGCAGGCCCTGCAGCTGCTCGGGCCGGTAGATGATCTGGGTGCCGGACTGCCGGCCCAGCGCGGTCAGCGCCGCCGCCAGGTCGCCGGCCGGGACATCGACGCGTCCGACCGCGGTCTGCGCTTGCGCGGACAACGCCATCGAACAGGCCAGGCTCAACATCAGGATCCGCAACGAAGACCGCGACCGCATGGACTCTCTCCCCCGGGCGCCCACGCGCCCCATGCTGACCGGGACGAACGGGCCGTGCGATCCCCCCATCCGATCGGCGCCGGCCGCCGATGCCTGTGCCGTGCGCTCAGCGCCGATGCAGCAGCACCCGGTCCGGCCGGCGTTCGGCGCGCACCGGGAACAGCTGCTCGACCAGATCGACGAAGCGCTCGGGCTCGGACCAGCGGAAGCTGCCACCGACCCGCAGCGTGGCCAGGCTCGGATCGGCCAGTTCCAGCGGCCGCGGGTTGTAGCGGTTGAACTCGGCCAGCGCCTCGGCCAGCGGCAGGTCCTCGAAACTCAGGTCGCCATCGCGCCAGGCCAGCCGCCGTGTGGCCGCCTCCACGCCCGGGCTCAGCACCGACACGCCGTCCGGCCCGGCCAGCGCCACGCTGCCGGCCGGCAGCAGCGCACTGGGCAGCGACGATCCGCCGGCCACCGGCTCGAGCCGGACGGTGCCCTCGGTGACCACCACCTGCACCTGCGCGCCGTCGCGACGCACCGAGAAGCGGGTGCCGACCGCGACCACCTGGCGCTCGCCGGCCTCGACCACGAACGGCCGCTGCGGATCGCGGGCGACATCGAAGATCGCCTCGCCGCGGGTCAGCGCGATCGCGCGGCGGCGCGGCGACAGCCGCACCTCGATCCGGCTGTCGCTGCCCAGCACCGCATCGGAGCCGTCGTTCAACGTGACCGGCACGACCTCGCCCAGCGCGCTGTGGAAGCTGGCCGGCGGCACCTCGGCCTGGCGCGACGCGCCGATCGCCAGGGCGAACAGCCCGGCCAGCGCGACGATGCCGGCGAACCGCTGGCGCCCGCCGACCGCCGGCGGCGCCTGCTCGCGCGGGCGGAACCGCACCCCGGCCAGCGCCGCATCGACGCGTGCGCGCGGCCCGGGCGCATCGACCGCGCTCGCGGCCTCCAGCGCGGGCCACGCCGCGTCCCACTGGCCACGCGGCGGCACCCGCCCGCGCGGCAGGCCGGCCCCCAGCGCCTTCAGCCGGCCGGCCTGCTCCCAGGTCGCGCGCAGCCGCAGGAAGGCGACCCGGTGCGCGGTGTCGGCCGCCAGCCACTGCTCCAGCGCGGCGGCCTGGGCCGGATTCCAGTGGTCGCCCTCGCGCCGCGCCAGCCACGCGGCCGCGGCCTGTTCAATCCTCAGGCTGTCCATCCGGCCCCAGCCCCTGCCGCATCCGTCGGCCGGTGGTGTGGTGGTCGACGGCCGCCGGCAGCCCGTCCTCGCCATGGAACTGCGCGGCCAGCAGGCGCATGCCCTTGGCCAGGTGCTTCTCCACGGTCTTCTCGCTGATGCCCATGCGCACGGCCACCTCCTTCTGCGACAGTTCCTCGACCCGCCTGAGCCAGACCACCTCGCGACAGCGGTCCGGCAGCCGGTCCAGCGCGCGGGCCAGCCGCGCCAGCACCTGGCGGCCGCCGCACCAGCGTTCGGGCGAGCACTCATCCACCAGGACGTTCCAGGCGTCCGGATCACCCACTGGATCGATCCGGACCACCCGCGCGCGGCGCAGGCGGTCGGTCATCAGGTGCCGTGCGGTGGCGAACAGGAACGACTTGGGCATGCTCGGCAGCGTCTTGCCCGCAGCCTCGTAGACGCGGACGTAGACCTCCTGGCGCAGGTCGTGCAGCTCGTCCGGGCGCGGCCAGCAGCGGCGCAGATAGGCGGCCAGCGACGCCTCGTGGACGAGGATCTCGCTGACGAACCAGGCGTCGAGGACGGAGGGCATGTCCGCACCATAGCCGATGGCCGCCACCCCGCAAGGGGGAAATCCGGCGGCCGTTCGTCTAGGGAGGGAAGTCCGCCGTTCCGCCATGCCGAGGAGAGCCGCATGCGTTCCACCCGCCCCGTCCGCCACCTGAGGGCCGCCGCCCTGCTGCTCCTGTCGCTGGCCCTGCCCGCGGCCGCCGCCGCCGACTACCGCCACTACCTGGTCGGCGACCGCGGCGCGGCCACGCCCGGGCAGGTCGGCCCCGGCCTGCTGCTGATGGGCGGTGGCGACCGCAACCACGAAGCGCTGCGCTGGTTCCTGGGCAAGGCCGGCAACGGCCACGTGGTGGTGCTGCGCGCCTCGCTCGGCGGCGAGATCGGCGAGGAGTTCCACGACGAGGTCGGCGGGGTGGCCTCGGTGGAGACCTTCGTGGTCACCAGCCGCGAGGCGTCCACCGACAAGCGCCTGCTGCGCGCGCTGCGCCGCGCCGACGGCATCTTCCTGGCCGGCGGCGATCAGGCCCGCTACGTCCGCTACTGGAAGGGCACGCCGGTGGCCGAGGCGCTGGATGCGCACGTGCGCGCCGGCAAGCCGATCGGCGGCACCAGCGCCGGCCTGGCGATCCTGGGCGAGCACGTCTACGGCGCGATGGACGGCGGCAGCCAGACCACGCCGCAGGCGCTGGCCGACCCGCTCGGCGACGGCAACACCATCGAGACCGGCATGCTGCACATCGCCGCGCTGCGCGGCGTGCTCACCGACACCCACTTCCGCGAACGCGCGCGCCTGGGCCGGCTGATCGCCTTCGTGGCCAAGGCCGAGGCGCAGGCGCCGGAGGGCACCCGGGTGCTCGGCCTGGGCGTGGACGAGGATGCGGCGCTGGCGGTCGAGGCCGACGGCCGCACCCGCGTCCACGCGACCGCGCCCGGCGCCGGCGCGACCCTGGTGCTGGGCGGCTTCCCGCGCAGCCAGGTCGAGGACGAGGCGATGAACCTGGCCCGCGTCGAGACCATCGGAATCGACAGCAACTCGACCCTGCACCTGCCCTCGGGCGAGGTCGAGCGCCCCGCCAACCGCCGCCACTACGCGGTGCGCGACGGTGCGCTGGTGGCGCTGGATGCGCCGCTGCTGGTGATCCACGGCGGTGCCGGCGTCGAGCGTGCCGGCCTGTCGGCCGACGAGGAAGCGGCCGCGCGGCAGGCGCTCGAGGCCGCGCTGCGTGCCGGCCATGCGCGGCTGCAGGCCGGTGCGCCCGCGCTGGACGCGGTGACCGCGGCCATCGCCGTGCTCGAGGATGCCCCGCAGTTCAACGCGGGCCGCGGCGCGGTGTTCACCCACGACGGAAAGAACGAACTGGACGCCTCGCTAATGGACGGCGCCAGCGGCCGCGCCGGCGCGGTGGCCGGCGTGCACCGGGTGAAGAATCCGATCACCCTGGCGCGTGCGGTGATGGAGCGCTCGCGCCACGTGATGATGGTCGGCGGCGGGGCCGAGGCCTTCGCCCGCGAACAGGGCGTGGCACTGGTCGATCCGTCGTACTTCCGCACTGAAAAACGCTGGCAGCAGCTGCAGCAGGCGCTGCGCGAGGAGGCATCGGGCCAGGCCCGCGCCGAGCGCGCGCTGGACTACTTCGGCACCGTCGGCGCGCTGGCGCTGGATGCGCAGGGCCACCTGGCCGCCGGCACCTCGACCGGCGGCATGACCAACAAGCGCTACGGCCGGGTCGGCGACTCGCCGATCATCGGTGCCGGCACCTGGGCCGACGCGCGCTGCGCGGTGTCGGGCACCGGCTGGGGCGAGTACTACATCCGTGCCGCGGCGGCGCACGACATCTGCGCGCGCGTGGCCTACCAGGGCATCCCGCTGCAGCGCGCGGCCGACCGCGTGATCAACCGGGCGATTCCCGCCGCCGGTGGCGACGGCGGCGCGATCGCGCTCGGCGCCGACGGCAGCGTCGCCTTCCCGTTCAACACAGAGGGCATGTACCGCGGCTGGATCGGCGCCGATGGCGTGCCGCACGTGGCGGTGTTCGCCGGCGAGTCGCTGCCGACGCCGTGATGCAGCGCCAGGCGCCGGGTCGCGGCATCGACCGCGACCCGGCGCGCTGGCTGCCGGCGACGCACGTCGGCGCGTCGTGTCGCTCGATGGACGTCGACCGCGACGACACAGGCAGCGCCTGCTAGCACTGCAGGTCGGCCCCGGATGAATAGAAGGTCACCTCGCGCAGCTGCCGTGCGCGGAATGCGCGCATGGTGTCCACCGCCACGGCGGCGCCCGCATCGTGCGGATCGCCGTGGACGCCGGTGCTGCGCGACGGGAACGCCACGCCCGCGCACCCGGCCTGCTCGGCCAGCGCCAGGCTGGATCGGTCGCAGGTCGCCAGCAGCGCGGGTACGTCGTGATCGCCGCCGCACCCGACCGGGCCGAAAGTGTGGATCATGTGCCGCGCCGACAGACCGCCGGTGATGCGGCTGCCCGGTCGGGCAGCCGCCGGGCGACCGGCATTCGGCGACCGGGCCAGCGCCGGCCGTGCGATGGATCGCACCCTCCACACCGCCGCCGCCCAGCAGCGTGTTGTTGGCGGCGTTGACGATCGCGTCGACCTGCAGCGTGGTGATGACGGCGCGGACGGCGCGCAGCGGCACGCTCATCGCGGTGCGTGGCCGCGGACGGAGACAATGAGGGAGGCGTCCACCAGGAAAATGACCGCACGCCGATCACGCACCTGCGCCGGAGCCACGGCGTCACGCCTGGATGCAGGGCGACGCGCGCGGCGATCGCCGCGCATCACCGGTGGCTCAGAAGCCCTGCCCGGCCGGCAGTTGCTTGAGCGCGGCGATCGCGTCGGACAGCGCATCGACCTCGCCACGGACGAAGCCGCCGCTGACTTCCTGCTCGGCCACCAGCAGACCCTGCTCGAGCAGGCGCAGCACGGTGTCCTGGGCGTTCCAGCCGCGGGCCATGCCTACCCGTCGCAGGCGCTCGGCCAGGATTGGATCGAGATTGCGCAACACCAGATCGCTCATTCCTGCTCCTCGATCCCCCGGCGCGCACCATGCCACGAATGACCGCCGGCGGCGACGCGCGGCGGCATGGACGTAGCGCCGGTCAGACGGGCGGCGGGTCGGCGTCCGGTTCGCGGATCCGCTTCCACATCCAGCCCAGCAGCAGCAGGGTCGGCACCACGGTCATCGCGCTGAGCACGAAGAAGGTGCTGTACGAGGTCGCCTCGACCACGTAGCCGGAAATGCCGCCGGCGAACTTGCCCGGAAGGTTGGCCAGCGACACCATCAGCGCGAACTGGGTGGCGGTGAAGTTGCGGTCGGTCAGCGAAGCGATGAAGGCCACCAGCACGGTGCCGGCGAAGCCCTGCGAAACGTTGTCGAAGCTGATCGCCGCATAGAACGCCCACAGCTGGGCGGGGTTCTGCGCCATCAGCAGGAACGCCAGGTTGGACAGCGCCACACCCAGCGCGGCCACCAGCAGCATCGCGCGGATCCCGAACGCGGCCACGCAGGCGCCGCCGGCGAACGCACCGGCGATGCCGGCCCAGATGCCGTACACCTTGGAGACCGTGGCGATGTCGCTCTTGCTGTAGCCGCTGTCCAGGAAGAACGGCCCGGCCATCACGCCGATCACCTGGTCGGGGAACTTGTACAGGCCGACGAACACCAGCAGCACCAGCCCCAGCGCCAGGCCGTTGTTCTGGAAGAAGCTGGAGAACGGCTGCCAGAACGCGCCAAGGAAATCGATCCGGCGCTGCACCGTCGACTGCGGCGCATCGGGTTCGCGGCAGACCAGCGTCGCCAGCAGCGGCAGCAGCATCAGCGCGCCCATCATCAGATAGGCCGAGCGCCAGCTGACCAGGTCGGCCATGTACAGCGCGCCGGCGCCGCCGATGATCAGGCCGATCCGGTAGCCCAGGGTGTAGGTCGCGGCCAGCGCGGCCTGCGCGTACGCCGGTGCGATCTCGATCCGGTAGGCGTCGACCACCGAATCCTGGGTCGCGCCCCAGAACGAGGTGAACAGCACCCAGCCGACCAGTGGGCCGACACCCAGCTCGGGCCGGGTCATCGCCAGCGCGACCAGACCGATGCCCACGCCGGCCTGGCCGACCAGCAGCCACGAGCGGCGGCGGCCGAGGAAGCCGGTCAGCGGGAACGCGTAGCGGTCGATCAGCGGCGCCCACAGGAATTTCAGCAGGTAGAAGAAGCTGGCCAGGCTGATCAGGCCGATGCTGCCCAGGTCCAGGCCGATGTCGCGCAGCCAGGTCGACAGCGTCATCGACGCGATCGGCAGGAACGGCAGGCCGCAGCCGAAGCCGAGGAAGGCCATCGTCGCCGCCGACGGCGTGCCGAACGCGCGCCTGATCCCGGCCCAGCCCTTGTAGGCTGGCTTCTCCGCGGCCGGCGCCGCCTGCTGGCCGGTGCTCACCGCAGCCCGCCGGCGTAGTCGACGGTGAACGGCGCGTGGTCGGAGAAGCGGTCCGCGCGGTGGATCGAACAGGCCTGCAGCCGCTCGCGCAGGCCCGGGGTCACGAACTGGTAGTCGATCCGCCACCCCACGTTGTTGGCGCGCGCCGCGCCGCGGTTGCTCCACCAGGTGTAGTCCTCGCCCTGCGGATGCAGCGCGCGATAGGCATCGACCCAGCCGCGGCCGCTGGCCGCGTCGGCCTCGTCCAGCACGTCGGCGCACAGGCCGTTGAGCCAGTCGCGCTCCGGCGGCAGGCAGCCGGAATTCTTCTGGTTGGACTTCCAGTTTTTGATGTCCAGCGCACTGCGCACGATGTTCCAGTCGCCGCACAGCACGTAGTCGCGGCCGCTGGCCAGCCACTCGCACAGGATCGGCCGCAGCCACTCCATCACCTGGAACTTGTAGCCCTGGCGCAGCTCGCCCGACGAGCCGGACGGGATGTAGAACGAGACCACGCTGAGATTGCCGAAGCGCGCCTCGATGTAGCGCCCCTCCTCGTCGAACTCCGGCCAGCCCAGTCCGGTACGCACTTCATCCGGCTCCTGCCTGGCGTAGATCGCCACGCCGCTGTAGCCCTTCTTGGTGCTCGCATCGCGGAACCAAGCCTTGTAGCCGGCCGGCAGGAACGCGGGGCCGGCCAGCTGGTGCTCCTGGGCCTTGGTCTCCTGCACGCACAGCACGTCCGCGTCCTGCTGGGCGAACCAGTCGAAGAAGCCCTTGCTGGCGGCCGAACGCAGGCCATTGGCGTTGAAACTGATGATGCGCATGGAGTGCCGTCGCGGTGAACCGGAAAGGGGGAAGAGTAAAGCGTAACGACACCGCCCGTGCGCGGCCCGGGCGAGGCGCTATGCTTTCACCCCTAGCCCTTCACGCTTGCCTGTTCTCCGCTCATGACCGACCACCGCACCCGTTTCCTGCAGCTGGCCCTGTCGGCCGATGCCCTGCGCTTCGGCGAGTTCACCCTCAAGTCCGGCCGCGTCAGTCCGTACTTCTTCAATGCCGGCCGCTTCGACGGCGGCGCCAGCCTGGCCGCGCTGGCCGGCTGCTACGCCGATGCGATCGAGGCTTCGGGGATCGACTTCGACCTGCTGTTCGGACCGGCCTACAAGGGCATTCCGCTGGCCACCGCGGTCGCCTGCACCTACGCCGCACGCGGCCGCGACCTGCCGCTGGCCTTCAACCGCAAGGAGGCCAAGGCCCATGGCGAGGGCGGCAGCCTGATCGGCGCGCCGCTGGCCGGTCGCCGGGTGCTGATCGTGGACGACGTGATCACCGCCGGCACCGCGATCCGCGAGTCGCTGACGATCATCGCCGACGCCGGCGGCATCGTGGCCGGGATCGTGGTCGCGCTGGACCGGCAGGAGATCGCCGGCGACGCCGACCGCCGCTCCGCCGCGCAGGCCGTGGCCGCCGAGGCCGGCGTGCCGGTGCTGGCGGTGGCCTCGCTGGCCGACCTGCTTGCATTCGCGGATGGAAACGACACACTGGCCCGGTTCCGTGCGCCGCTGCTCGCCTATCGGGCCCGCTACGGCATCGATCCGACAGGCTGACGACAGCAGGGGGCTGCCATGACGCCGAAGTTCTCGACCCTGGCCATCGCGCTGCTGGCGCTGTCCGTGCTGCCTGCCGGGGCGCAGCAGCGCAAGGCGCCGCCGACCGCAAACAAGAAGCTCTACTGCTGGGACCAGAACGGCCAGCGGGTCTGCGCCGACGCGCTGCCGGCCGAAGCCATGCAGGGTGCGCGCGAGGAGATCAGCGTGCGCAGCGGCCTGCGCACCGCCGAGGTCCAGCGCGCGCTGACCGACGAGGAACGTGCCGCGCAGGCCGAGGAAGAGGCGCTGCGCCGGACCGAGGCGCTGGCCGCCGAGACCCGTCGCCAGACCGACCAGGCCATGCTGGCCTCGTTCGACGACGAGGACGAACTCAAGCGGGTGTTCGCCGAGCGCATCACCCTGGTCGACAACAGCATCGCCACCGCCCGCTACAACGTCGCCAGCCTGCGCGAAGGCCTGGTCACCCTGCTGCGCACCGCCGGCGAACGCGAGCTCGGCGGCAAGCCGGTCCCGGACAAGCTGGCCGGCGACATCCGCCAGCGCCACCAGCAGCTGCTGTACCACAAGCACCTGCAGCGCAGCTTCGAGACGCAGCGCGCGTCGCTGGACCAGGAAATCGACGACACCCTGCAGCGCTATCGCGAGCTGCGTGCCCCGCGCACCGGCGCGGCGACCCAGGCACCCTGAACACGCCCGGCGGCGCTGTCCGCCGAGGCCCCGTGAGCCGTGCAGCGCTCGGCCGCGACGCACGCGGCCGGAGCCGGTGCGGCGTCCGGCGATGCCCGGTCCCCGGAAGCGCCGGGTACACGCCGGGTACGTGGTCCGTGGCAGCGTGCCCCGCCCCTGATCGAGCGCGCGCCGACGCCGCACCGGTGCCGACCTGCGGCATGCGCGACCGCCATGGCGGCGCCTGCTGCGACCGTGGCAGGCCCGCCACCAGACGCCGTCCTCAGAAGCCCGGCGCGGCCCCGGGCAGCAGCGTCTCCAGCTCGGCGCGATAGACCGCCTTGATCCGCTCCAGCGCGGCCGCATCGTCGGCCTCGAACCGCAGCACCAGCACCGGCGTGGTGTTGGACGCACGCAGCAGGCCCCAGCCATCGTTCCAGTCCGCGCGCAGGCCGTCGATCGTGGTCAGCCGCGCACCGGCGAACGGCGACTCCTCGCCCGCATGCGCGGTGGCCACCAGCTGCGCGATCAACGCGTGCGGGTCGGCATCGCCCACCTGCACCTTGATCTCCGGCGTGGCCACGCTTTCCGGCAGCTCGGCCAGCACCTCGGACGGACTCTCGAAGCGCATCGCCAGGATCTCCAGCAGGCGCGCGGCGGCGTACAGGCCGTCGTCGAAGCCGTACCAGCGTTCCTTGAAGAAGAAATGGCCGCTCATCTCGCCGGCCAGCTCGGCCTCGGTCTCGCGCATCTTGGCCTTGACCAGCGAATGCCCGGTCTTCCACATCAGCGGGCTGCCGCCGTTGCGCAGGATGAAGTCGGACAGCTTGCCGGTGCACTTGACGTCGTAGATCACCAGCGCGCCCGGATTGCGCTGCAGCACGTCCGAGGCGTAGAGCATCAGCAGCCGGTCGGAGAAGATCATCTTCCCTTCCCGGGTCACCACGCCCAGGCGGTCGCCGTCGCCATCGAACGCCACGCCCAGGTCGGCGTCGAACTGGCGCACGGTCTGGATCAGGTCCTCCAGGTTGTGCGGCTCGCTCGGATCCGGATGGTGGTTGGGGAAGGTGCCGTCGACGTCGCAGTACAGCGGGATCACCTCGGCGCCGATGGCCTCCAGCAGGCGCGGGCCGAGCTCGCCGGCCACGCCGTTGCCGGCATCGAGCACGACCTTCAGCGGCCGCTCGAGCTGGACGTCGTCGGCGATGCGCTGGATGTAGTCGTCGCCCACGTCCTGCTGCCGCAGCGCGCCGACGGTGGTCTCGTGCAGGCGGCCATCGCGGATACGCGCGTACAGGTCGGCGATCGCGTCGCCGGACAGCGTCTCGCCGCCGACCACGACCTTGAACCCGTTGTAGTCCGGCGGGTTGTGGCTGCCGGTCACCGCCACCGCGCTGCCGGCGCGCAGGTGGTAGGCGGCGAAGTACACCACCGGCGTCGGCGCCATGCCGATGTCGATCACGTTGCGGCCGGCGCGGCGCAGGCCCTCGATCAGGCCACCGGCCAGTTCCGGCCCGGACAGGCGCCCGTCGCGGCCGACCACGATGTCGGTCAGGCCCTGCTCGGCCATCACGCTGCCGATCGCCTGGCCGATGCGCGCGGCGACCTGGGGCGTCAGTTCCCGACCCACCACGCCACGGATGTCGTAGGCGCGGAAGATGCCCGGCACCACGCCCGGGTCGGCGACCGGGGACGCGGACCTGGCCGCAGCCGCCGGCCGCGCCGTGTCGCCTCCCTCGCGATGCAGGGTCTGGCCGAAGGTCGGTTCCTCGTCGACCACCGGCGCCGCGCCCGGTCGCCGGCGCCGCCGCGCCAGCACGCCGCCATGCGCGACCAGCAGCAGCGCCATGGCCAGCAGGCCGAGCACGCCGGCCACGGCCAGGCACGGAATCGCCGCAAGCCCCAATGGCGCCGGATCGACATCGGGGACCGCCGCCGCCGCGCGCAGGCCGGTCCTGGCGACCTCGCGCGACAGCACGTCGGCGCTGCCGGCCAGGCCGGCGTCGCCACGCTCCACCACGTTGTGGTTGCCCTGGCGCAACGCCAGATAGGTGCCGGCCGGCAGCGCGCCCTGCTCGAAGGCCCTGGTCAGCACCGACAGCGGCAGGCGCACGTACAGCACGGCCTGCCGCGCGTCCGCGCCGGTGGTCACCGCGCTGGCCAGGCCCAGCCTTGCCCCGCCGGCGTCGCGCACCACCGCGGCCACGGGCTCCTCGGCACTGAGCGCACGCTCCAGCAGCCCCAGCCGCGCATAGCCGAACGCCGCGGCATCGCGATAGGGCGCGGCCAGGTCGGCCGGCAGCACCGCGATCTCCTCGACGCCCTTCCAGCCCTCGCCGACCGCCGCCGCGACGGCGTCGGCATCGCCGGCGGCCAGCGCGGCCTGCACGGTCGGCGTGGCCAGGCGCTGGGCCAGCTGGCGCAGCTGCGCCGACAGCGCGGCCGAGGTGGCCTGCACGGCCTGGTCGCGGGCTTCGGAAAGCGCCTGTTCGCGCGCGTCGCCGCGCCACTGGTTGATGCCGCTCCAGCCGAACCAGCCGGCCAGCAGCACGCACAGGACCGCTGCCAGCAGGGCAGCGCGTCGGATCTGGGCAGACGGACGCCTGCCTGCTTCGCTCTCGGTCATGCTCCTCCCCTGGTCAACGCACCCCGGTGTGGCCGAATCCACCCTCGCCACGCACGCTGTCGGCGAAAGTATCCACCACCTTCAGCGATGCACGCACGATCGGTGCCAGGACCAGCTGCGCGATGCGGTCGCCAGGCTGGATGGTGAACGCTTCGCGGCCGCGGTTCCAGACGCTGATCAACAGCGGCCCCTGGTAATCGGCGTCGATCAGGCCGGTGCCGTTGCCCAGCACGATGCCGTGGCGGTGGCCCAGGCCCGAGCGCGGCAACACCAGCGCGCACAGGCCCGGATCGGCGATGTGGATCGACAGGCCGCTGGGCACCAGGGCGGCATCGCCCGGCTCGAGCACCAGCGGCGCATCGGTGGCCGCGCGCAGGTCCATGCCCGCGCTGGCCTCGGTGGCGTACGCGGGCAGCGGCCAGCTGTCGCCGAACCGCGGATCGAGCAGCTTGACCTGCAGTTCGTGGGTCGTCGCCGTGCTCATGCGTGCAGGCGCCGTGCGACCAGGGCCACCAGCGCGTCGGCCAGGCGGGTCTTGGGGGCGGGCGGGAAGTCGTGTTCGCCGCCGGGCCAGTAGGCGGTCATCGCGTTGTCGTCGCTCTCGAACCCGGCACCCGGCACACCGACGCGGTTGGCCACGATCAGGTCCAGGCGCTTGGCCGCCAGCTTCTGCTGCGCGTACTCGGCCACGTTGCGGGTCTCGGCCGCGAAGCCGACCACCAGCTTCAGCCCGGCGTCCTCGCGCTGGGCCACCTCGGCCAGGATGTCCGGCGTGCGTACCAGCTCCAGGCGCAGCTCGTCGCCCACGCCGGTCTTCTTGATCTTGTCCGGCGAGAACGCGCGCGGGGTGTAGTCGGCCACCGCCGCCGCGCCGATGTAGATGTCGGCCGGCAACGCGGCAGCGACCGCCGCGCGCATCTGCTCGGCCGAGCGCACGTCGATGCGCTCTACGCCGGGCGGCGTCGCCAGCTGCACCGGACCGGCCACCAGCACCACCTGCGCACCCTGGCGGGCGGCGCTGGCGGCCACGGCGAAGCCCATCTTGCCGCTGCTGCGGTTGCCCAGATACCGCACCGGGTCCAGGTCCTCGTAGGTCGGGCCTGCACTGACCACCACGCGCAGGCCGGCCAGCAGGTCGCCATCGGCGACCACGCCCGCGGTCGGCGCACTGCCGGCCAGCTCGGCGACGATGGCGTCCGGTTCGCGCAGCCGGCCGGGGCCGGATTCGCCTTCGGCCAGCGGGCCGTCGTCCGGGCCGATCACCTGCACGCCGCGCTCGCGCAGCAGCGCCAGGTTGGCCCGGGTGGCCGGGTGCTGCCACATCCGGTGGTTCATCGCCGGCGCCACGCTCAGCGGCGCGGTGGTGGCCAGGCACAGCGTGGTCACCAGGTCGTCGGCCAGGCCATGCGCCAGCCGCGCCAGCAGGTCGGCGGTGGCCGGCGCCACCAGCACCCGGTCGGCCCAGCGCGCCAGCTCGATGTGGCCCATCGCCTGCTCGGCCGCGCTGTCCCACAACGTGGTCCGCGCCGGGAAGCCCGACAGCGCCTGGAAGCTCAACGGGGTCACGAACTGCTGCGCGCCGGCGGTCATCGCCACCTGCACGGTGGCGCCGGCGTCACGCAGGCGGCGGACGAGTTCCAGCGACTTGTACGCGGCGATGCCGCCACCGACACACAACAGGATCCGCTGCCCCTGCAGGGGGCCGGAGGCCGATACGCTCACGTGGGACTTTCCCTACCTGAAACAGATCGACAAGCTTACTCCAAGCCTTCTGACAGGCCGATGCATGCACCTGCGGGCGACACGCACGCTGCGGCATATGCATATCCGCGACTGGCCCGACGAAGAACGTCCCCGCGAGAAGCTGCTGGCCCGCGGCGCCGGCGTGCTCTCGGACGCGGAGCTGCTGGCGATCTTCCTCGGCTCCGGCCTGCGCGGGCGCGATGCGGTGCAGACCTCGCGCGAGCTGCTGAACGCGCATGGGCCGCTGCGCCGCCTGCTCGACCGGCCACCGCGCGACCTCGCCCTGCTGCCCGGCCTCGGCCCGGCCCGCGCCTGCCAGCTGGCCGCCGCGCTGGAACTGGGCAACCGGCATCTGGCGGCGGCACTGGCCCGGGGCGATGCCCTGACCGATCCGCTCAGCGCGGGCCGCTACTTCGCCCAGCGGCTGCGGCCGCACCGGCACGAGGTCTTCGCCGCGCTGTTCCTGGACACGCGGCACCGGGCGCTGGGATTCGAGGAACTGTTCCACGGCACCATCGACGGCGCCGAGGTGCATCCGCGCGAGGTCGCCCGCCGCGCCCTGGCGCACAACGCGGCCGCGGTGATCGTCGGCCACAATCACCCGTCCGGCTGCGCCGATCCGTCGGCGGCCGACCACGCCGTCACCGCGCGGCTGAAGCAGGCCCTGGCGCTGGTCGACGTGCGCCTGCTCGACCATTTCGTGATCGGCGACGGCGAACCGGTCTCGCTGGCCGCGCGCGGACTGGTCTGAGCGACGCCGCCCTCGCCTGGGCCAGCCGTCGCGCCGACCTGCGTACCGGTCTCCGTTCATTGCAGGTCGGCCGCCGGACGCGGCGCGGATCGATGGATACTGCGCTTCCCACCGGCCGGAACACGCGCATGCCCACCCCCTATGTCGCCCTGCTGCGTGCGGTCAACGTCGGCGGCACCGGCAAGCTGCCGATGGCCGAACTGAAGGCGATGTGCGAGGCCGAGGGCTTCGGCCAGGTCCGCACCTGGATCGCCAGCGGCAATGTGGTGTTCACCGCCGACCACACCGCCGCGCAGGTCAAGGCCGCGCTGGAACGGCGCCTGCTGGACTACGCCGGCAAGCCGGTCGGCGTGCTGGTGCGCACCGCCACCGAACTGGCGGCGGTGCTGGACGGCAACCCCTTCCCGGGCGAGCCCGGCAACCGGACCCTGGCGATCTTCCTGGATACCGCGCCACCAGCCGACGCGGCCACCAGCGCACGCCACCGGGTCGACGAACGGATCGCCCTGGGTACCCGGGAGCTGTACGTGGCCTACGGCGACGGCATGGGCGCCTCGAAGCTGGTGATCCCGGCCGCTGCCAGCGGCACCGCCCGCAACATGAACACCGTCGCCAGGCTGGTGGCGATGACGGCGGCGCTGTGAGGCGTGACCCGGCGAAGCCGGGGCAGGCGGCACGGGCATCTGCGGCGGCCGCAGCCGCGGGCCCGGCTTCGTACAGGCAGACCGGGTAAAATGCGCGGCCAGACCGCATGAAGCACCCGTCCGAGTGAAGACCCTCCTGAACGCCCTGATCGCCCAGGGTATCGATGCACTGCGCGGCGACGGCACCCTGCCGGCCGACACTGTCACTCCCGATTTCGTCGTCGAACGTCCGAAGACGCGCGAGCATGGCGATTTCGCCACCAATGCCGCGATGCTGCTGGCCAAGGCCGCGCGCAGCAATCCGCGCGCGCTGGCGCAGGCGCTGGTCGCCGCGCTGCCGGCCAGCGACGACATCGCCAAGGTCGAGATCGCCGGCCCGGGCTTCATCAATTTCCACCTCGCTCCGGCCGCGTACCAGCGCGAAGTAGTGGCGGTGCTCAAGCACGGCCACGAGTACGGCCGCAACACCAGCGGCCAGGGCCGCACCGTCGGCGTCGAGTACGTGTCGGCCAACCCGACCGGCCCGCTGCACGTCGGCCACGGCCGCGCCGCGGCGATCGGCGACTGCCTGGCGCGGCTGATGGCCGCCAACGGCTGGAACGCGCGCCGCGAGTTCTACTACAACGACGCCGGCGTGCAGATCGAGAATCTGGCGCGTTCGACCCAGGCGCGTGCGCGCGGCTTCAAGCCGGGCGACGAACAGTGGCCGGCGGAGGCCTACAACGGCGACTACATCGGCGATGTCGCCAACGCCTACCTGGGCGGCGACAGCGTCGACATCGAAGGCCACGTGGTCACCGGTGCCGGCGATGCCGAGGACCTGGACGCGATCCGCCGCTTCGCCGTGGCCTACCTGCGCAACGAGCAGAACCACGACCTGGCCGCGTTCGGCGTCGACTTCGACATCTATTTCCTCGAAAGCTCGCTGTACGCCGATGGCAAGGTCGAGGAGACCGTGCGCCAGCTGGTCGCCAAGGGCCATGCCTACGAGGAAGGCGGCGCGCTGTGGCTGCGCTCGACCGATTTCGGTGACGACAAAGACCGCGTGATGCGCAAGTCCGACGGCACCTACACCTATTTCCTGCCGGACGTGGCCTATCACCTCAGCAAGTGGCAGCGCGGCTACGAGCGCGCGATCACCGAGCTGGGCGCCGACCACCACGGCTCGCTGGCGCGCGTGCGCGCCGGCCTGCAGGCGCTGGATGTCGGCATCCCGCAGGGCTGGCCGGAGTACGTGCTGCACCAGATGGTCACGGTGATGCGCGGCGGCGAGGAAGTGAAGCTGTCCAAGCGTGCAGGCAGCTACCTGACCCTGCGCGACCTGATCGACGAAGCAGGCCGCGATGCGACCCGCTGGTTCCTGATCGCACGCAAGCCCGATTCGCAGCTGGTGTTCGACATCGACCTGGCCCGGCAGCAGAGCAACGACAACCCGGTGTTCTACGTGCAGTACGCGCACGCCCGCGTCGCCAGCCTGCTGCGCCAGGCCGCCGAGAAGGGCTACACGTACGACCAGGCCAACGCGCTGGCGAAGCTGTCGACGCTGGACGATGCGACCTCGCTGTCGCTGATGGTCGAGCTGTCGCGCTGGCCGGAAGTGGTCGAGGCCGCCGGCCAGGCGCTGGAGCCGCACCAGATCGCCCAGTACCTGCGCGAGCTGGCCTATGCTTTCCACACCTGGTACGCCGGCACGCCGGTGCTGGTGGACGACGCCGACCTGCGCGACACGCGCCTGGCCCTGGGCCTGGCCGCACAGCAGGTGCTGGCGAACGGACTCGAACTGCTCGGCGTCAGCGCGCCGGAGCGGATGTAAGCGGAGAGCGGTGCGATGGCGGCAAGACGCGGCAAGGGCAAGACCCAGGCACGACGCAACGGCGGCGGCGAACGCCCCGGCTGGGTCTGGCTGATCGCCGGCCTGGCGATCGGCGGCGTGGTGTTCATGGCGGCGCCCGGCCTGTTCAAGCGCGAGGGCGACGGCTTCGTCCGGTTCGGTCCGCGCGCCGATCCGGATGCACGCCCGGCGCCTGTCGCCGACACCGAGGCCATCGCCGAGACCCCGGCTGCGCCGGCGCTGCCACGCCCGCAACCGGCGTCGCCGCAGTACGACTTCTACACCGTGCTGCCGGGCAACGAAGTCCGCATGTCCGATGCCGAACTGGCGGCCAGCGCACGTGCCGAGCAGGCACGTGTGGCGCAGACCGAGGCACAGCGCGCACGCGATGCGCTCGAAGGACGGACCCCGGCACCGGCTGCGGAGCAGGCCGCCGCGCTGCCGACGCCGATCGGTGAAACGCCTGCCACTGCCGTTGCCAGCTCCGCTGCCGCAGTCGCGGCGCCCGCGCAGGCGCCCGCGGCGACGCCGGCGGCAGCGGCCGCGGACACCCGCTACATCCTGCAGGCCGGCGCATTCGGCGCCTCCGGCGATGCCGAGGCAGCCAAGGCCAAGATCGCGATGCTGGGCCTGAGCGCCCGGGTCGAGTCGGCCCAAACCGACGGACGCACCGTCTACCGCGTACGGATGGGGCCCTACGGCACCGCAAGCGAGCTGGCCGAAGCCAAGCAGAAGCTGGCCAACGGCGGCCTGCAGGCAATGGCAATCCGCGCGCAGTGACGCGCGGCGGTCCGCATCGCGGATCCATCACATGTGATTAACGTGCCGGGCGGGAACGGCTGATACGGTCCTGTCCTGCCCGGGCGTGTGCCGACGCATGCGCCCTCCGCCCCGGCGATGTTCTGGCGGAGATGGAGTACACGACGTGCGCGACCCCCTCCTGGTTCTGTTCGCCGCCGCCCTGGCGTCCGTGGCTACCGCATGCAACGGAACCATGATGGAGACCAGCTATCCCCGTTCGGCGGTGCAGCCGGTCACCGTGCAGCCGCACGCCGATGGTCAGATCGCACTGCGCTACAGGGTCTTTCCCGAGAGCAGCCACTACTCCGGCGGCGTCGACTACGAGCGCGCCGGCGACGCGCTGCGGATCGTCATCGCCCGCTGCACGGTCGGTGCGCAATGCGAACCGATGTCCAAGCCGGTGATCCCCCTGGACGACGACTGGCAGGCCGAGGTCCATCTCCCATACGACGGCGGGCGCGTGGTGATCGTGCATGCCGACGGCGAACAGCAGGTCTACCCCTGAACGAAGCGGCGGGAGCGCTCGCATGACCGAGCCCACGCAGGACCGTGTCGTTCCTGGCATCGACACAACGCGCCGGACGACGCCGGCCTGACCGACGGCCACACCCGGCTGACCGTCAGCCGGGTGTGGCGAAACCACCAGCGACGGCCTCTGGTCGAACAGCCATCCACGTTTCGCCAGCAAGGACCCGCATCCGGACAGCGACATCCGCCAGGGCATCGAAGACAGGTTCCAGGCGACCGGCAGCCGCTACTACGAACTCACGCCCGATCAGGTCGCGACACTGGACGCCGCGCTCGGCGAGAAAGTGACCTTGGGCTACACCAATACCTGCGCTTCATGGGCCAGCGACACCGCCCACCGCGTCACCGGCGAGCGGGTCAACGCCTCGGAACTGCTCGGCGTCACCGACACGCCGCGCCAGCTCGGCAAGAGCATCAAGGAGCTGGAAGAACCGCGCGCCACCGCACCGGACAGCCCGCAGACGCAGGGCGAGATCGAACGCGGCGGCTCGTCCTCGCTCAGCGCCGCACCAGACAACGGGCAGCAGGCGCCAGGACAGGTCGAGCGCCTGGCCGCAGCGCAAGATCCCGAGAGGCTGCAGCAGGCGATGCGTGACCTGCAGGGATCCGAGCAGGGCCGTGCATTCGATGCCCAGGTGCAGCAGCGGATGGCCGAGGCCGAACGCCAGGAGCAGGCGGGCCGCACCCAGTCGCACCCCTCGATCGAGCGCGCCTGAGGCCACACCGCCGATCGCCGCGGTCGCCGTGCCTGTTCCGGCGACGGCGCTTACAATGCCGCCGTGTCCCGTGTGAACGACCTCCGATGAGCCGGATCATGCACATGCCTGCCGTGGCGCCAGGTGCGCCGCGCAGGCTGCTCGCGCGTGATGGCGGCAGCCGCGATGACGATCGCCGTGCGGGCAGCACCGCCGCACCGGAGGCTCGAGGCCGGCACGGCCACCGCGGCTGGCTCTTTTCGCTGCTGCTGGCCGCGCTGCTGCTGACCGTGCTGGTACCGGCCAGCGCGACCGAACAGATCCCCGATGCGATCCTGGTCGATGGACAGGAGCGGCCGCTGTACAGCGAGCCGTTCGGCATGCTGCTCGACACGCCCGCGCACTGGAAGCACTTCCGCGAGGCGTCCGGGATCGGCCGGCGTGGCCCATGCACCGCGAACTGGCGTGGCTACCGTGCCTGGTGGTCGCTGCAAGATGACCGCCTTTGGCTGCAGCGCATGGTCTACGGCGCCTGCAATGCCGACGCCCCCGCTGCCGACCTGTCGCTGTACTTCCCCGGGCAATCGGCGCCGGTGGCGGCCGACTGGTACAGCGGCACCCTGGTGGTGCCGCTGGGCGAGCGCGGCGTCGACCGGCACATGGGGTATTCGGCGCAGTATCCGCGCTATCGGCTGGTGGAGATCAGCGCCGGCCGCATCACCGCGCAGCGCGAGATCGATCACGCACAACTCATGGACTGGCGCCGCAGCCAGCGCCGGTCTGACGCCGCACCCTGACGCTTTCACCGCATGCAGCACAGAGGAGACCGCACGCACATGACCCGTACCGCCTTCGTTACCGGCGCCACCTCCGGCTTCGGTGCCGCCGCCGTCCGCCGCTTCGTCGCCGCCGGCTGGCGCGTGGTCGCCACCGGACGCCGCGCCGACCGCCTGCAGGCGCTGGTCACCGAACTCGGCAGCGACAAGGTCCATGCCGCCGCCTTCGACGTGCGCGACACCGTGGCGATGGACGCGGCGCTGTCCGCCCTCCCCGACGGCTTCGCCACGGTCGACGTGCTGGTCAACAACGCCGGCCTCGCGCTGGGCACCTCGCCCGCGCAGCAGGCCAGCCTGCCGGACTGGCGCACGATGATCGACACCAACATCGTGTCGCTGGTGGAGCTGACCCACCGGCTGCTGCCGGGCCTGATCGCGCGCAAGGGCGTGATCATCAACATCAGCTCGGTCGCCGGCGTGTATCCGTATCCGGGCGGCAACGTGTATGGCGGCACCAAGGCCTTCGTCAGCCAGTTCTCGCTCAACCTGCGCACCGACCTGCATGGCACCGGCGTGCGCGTGACCACGATCGAGCCGGGCATGGCCGAGACCGAGTTCACCCTGGTCCGCACCCACGGTAACCAGGCAGCATCGGACACGCTGTACCACGGCGCCAACCCGATGACGGCCGAGGACATCGCCGAGCAGATCTTCCACGTCGCCACGCTGCCGCCGCATCTGAACATCAACCGGCTGGAGATCATGCCGACGACGCAGTCGTTCGCCGGGTTCCAGGTCGCGCGCGAGCAACGCTGAGCACGAGGGCGGCGCACCGGCACCGGAGCGTCGCCACCGCAGGCGGGGGTGGCCGGATGCGGGATCGGCTCAACCGGCCACGCGCAGGTCGGCGACGATGTCGAGCACGCCGTTGATCACGAACTGCACGCCCAGGCAGACCAGCAGGAACCCCATCAGCCGCGAGAACGCCTCCACGCCGCTGTGGCCGAGCACGCGGATGATGGTGCCGGCGCTGCGCAGGCACAGCAGCAGGAGCGCGCTGGCCAGGAAGAAGGTCAGCACCGGCGCGGTCCACATGATCCACGGTGCGAACGGCGGGTCGTCCTGCGTCGCCGCGGCAGTGCTGATGATCAGCGCGATCGTGCCGGGGCCGGCGGTGCTGGGCATCGCCAGCGGAATGAAGGCGATGTCGTCGGTGCGGCGCTGGCGCAGCTCGTTCGAACGGTGCTCGACCTCCGGCGTCTCCTCCAGCTTCTGCTGCGGAAACAGCATGCGGAAGCCGATGAAGGCCACGATCAGGCCACCGGCGATGCGCAGGCCGTCGATCGAGATGCCGAAGGTGTTCATCACCAGCTGGCCGGCATAGAACGCGACCAGCATGATCGCGAACACGTAGCACGACGCACGGAATGCCTGACGGTTGCGTTCGGCCGGATCCATGCCGCGCGACAGCCCCAGCAGCAGCGCCACCGTGGTCACGGATTGGCCAGCGGCAGCAGCATCGCCAGGCCGGTTGCCACCGCCTTGAGCAGCTCGAGCATGCCGCATCCCCTGCAGACAGGCCGGCACCTGCCGGCGCCCCGCATGGTCGCGCAATCCGCGCTGGCCTGCATCCGATCAGATCGCGCGTGCGTCGTGCACGATGACGGCCGCACGCACCGGCAGCCGATGCGAAGGAAACGGAACAGGACGCGGCCGTCGGAGCGACGGCCGCATCCTGCAATGGCCGCTGCCCGCGGCCGCCTGCGTCAGCTCAGCGGTTCGTCCGACAGGTAGGTGTAGCCGGTCAGGCCCGCTTCCAGCGCCTCGGCCAGCAGCAGCGATTCGGCCTCGGGCAGGCGCGCGTCGTGCACGCGCTGGGCGTAGGCGGTGCGCAGGTCGTCCAGGCGGTAGCCGACGTAGTCCAGCATCACGTCGGTGGTGTCGCCGCGGCGCTGCTGGGTGATGACGTAGCCGTCGTCCTCGGCCAGCACCTCGACCGCGTCGGTGTCGCCGAACAGGTTGTGGATGTCGCCGAGGATTTCCTGGTACGCACCGACCAGGAAGAAGCCGATCCGGTAGCTCTCGCCCGGGCGCAGCTCGTGCAGCGGCAGCGACGAATCCAGGCTCTCGTTCTCGACATAGGTATCGACCATGCCGTCGGAGTCGCAGGTCATGTCGGCGATGATGCCGCGACGGTCGGGACGCTCGTCCAGCCGCTCGATCGGCACGATCGGGAACACCTGGTCGATCGCCCACACATCGGGGATGGATTCGAATACGCTGAAGTTGACGAAGTACTTGTCGACCAGACGGTCGTTGAGCTCGTCCAGCACCGGCCGGTGGCTCTTTTCCTCGTGGCTCAGGCGCGCGCGCACGCCATGGGCGATCGCGTAGAACAGGTCGTCGATGCGCGCGCGGTGGGTCAGGTCGATCTGGCCCAGCGCGTACGCGGCCAGGCCTTCGGCGTGGAAGTGCTGGGCCTCGTGGAACAGCTCCACCGCCGGGCGCACGTCCAGTTCGGCGTGGATGTCGCGCAGATGGCGGACCACGGTGGGCTCGTCGTCGTGCTCGTCAGGCACGCGGCCTTCCGGCGCCTGCTCGACCTCGGCCACGTTGGCGATCAGCACCGCATGGTGCGCGGTCATCGCGCGGCCGCACTCGGTGACCACGCGCGGCTGCGCGAGGCCGTGCTGCTCGCAGGCCTCGGCCAACGGCTGCACGATGTTGCTGGCGTAGGCGTGCAGGCCGTAGTTGATCGAGTAGTAGCTGCGCGAGCGCGTGCCTTCGTAGTCGATGCCCAGGCCGCCGCCGACGTCGACATGGCTGATCTTCGCGCCCAGCTTGGACAGCTCGACGAAGTAGCGGGTCGCCTCGCGCATGCCGTTGGCGATGTCGCGCACGTTGGAGATCTGCGAGCCCATGTGGAAGTGCAGCAGGTTCAGCGTGTCGGCGTACTCGGTGTCGCGCAGCGACTTCCACAGGTCCAGCACCTGGCGCGGCGACAGCCCGAACTTGGCTTTGTCGCCACCGCTGTTCTGCCACTTGCCGGCGCCCAGCGAAGCCAGGCGCATGCGCACGCCCAGGCCGGGCTTCACGTCCAGCGCCCTGGATTCCTCCAGCACCAGCTTCAGCTCGGACGGCTTCTCGATGACGATGAAGGTCTGCAGGCCGAGCTTGCGCCCGATCAGCGCCAGGCGGATGTATTCGCGGTCCTTGTAACCGTTGCAGACGATCAGCCCGCCCGGCCGGCTCAGCGCCAGCACCGCCATCAGCTCGGGCTTGCTGCCCGCTTCCAGGCCGAAGCCCTCGCCGTGGTGGCTGGCCAGGGTGCCGGCCACGCCGCGGTGCTGGTTGACCTTGATCGGGTACACGGCGGTGTAGCCGCCCGCGTAGTCCCAGTCCTGCTGGGCCTGGGCGAAGGCGCTCTGCAGCTTGCCCAGGCGCTGGCCGAGGATGTCCGGGAAGCGCACCAGCATCGGCAGCCGCGCGCCATTGGCGCGGGCGGCATCGACCACCTCGGGCAATGCGATCGCCGGACCCGCCTCGCCGGTCGGGCGCACGATGACCCGGCCGGCGCCGTCCACGTCGAAATACCCGTCGGCCCAGTGCCGGATCGAATAGGTCCTGCGGGCCTGGTCGGGGGACCACTCGCTCATTGCGCGGGCTCGGCTGATCAAAAAGGGCGTGCATTCTAACGCCCCCGTCGCCGACGGAAGGTTACGGACGCCGGTGGAACGGCGCGCCGGCGGTGGCGCGGATGCGGCGGACCAGCGCGCGGTCGGCGTCGCTGCCGAGCACGGCGTACGTTCCCGGGCCCTGCAGGCGCGCGGCGAGGTGAGGCAGGACCGTGGCGTCGCTGAACGTCTTCTCTGCACTGCGGGACAGGGCCGACGGTGGTCGCGATGGCCTCGCCGACGCCACCGTTCCCGCGCACCGGCCGAGCGCCCATCCTGCCGACCGCGAGCGCCGGCGTGTCACGGGGCTTCCGGTACAATCCGCGCCCGCGCCGTCCGGCCACTCCCTCTCCAGGGCCACCGCTCCGATTCCCGGGCGCAACCCTCCGAACCAAGGACTCTTCCATGACCCAGGACAACTGGTACATCGAGCATTTCGAGCAGACCGGCTCGGCCATCGGCTACCGCGTCAGCGCCAAGCTGGACGAGGTGCAGTCGCCGTTCCAGAAGATCGAGATCTACCAGACCACCGACTGGGGCAAGCTGATGCTGATCGACGGCGCGGTGATGCTGACCAGCCGCGACAACTTCCTGTACCACGAGATGATCAGCCACCCGGTGCTGTTCACCCATCCGGCGCCGAAGCGCGTGGTCATCATCGGCGGCGGCGACTGCGGCAGCCTGCGCGAGGTGCTCAAGCATCCGGGCGTGGAGAGCGCCACCCAGTGCGACATCGACGAGCAGGTCACGCGGATGGCCGAAAAGCACTTCCCGGAACTGTGCGACGCCAACGGCGACGCGCGCGCCGAGCTGCTGTTCGACGACGGCATCGCCTACATGGCCAACTGCGCGCCGGGCAGCGTCGACGTGGTCATCGTCGATTCCACCGACCCGGTCGGCCCGGCCGAGGGCCTGTTCAACAAGGCCTTCTACGAGAGCTGCTTCCGCGCGCTGAAGGACGACGGCATCCTGGTCCAGCAGTCCGAGTCGCCGCTGGCGCAGCTGGAGCTGATCAAGTCGATGCGCGACGAGATGGGCAAGGCCGGCTTCAGCACCTTCAAGACCCTGCCGTTCCCGCAGCCGTGCTATCCGACCGGCTGGTGGAGCGTGACCCTGGCGCGCAAGGGCCAGGGCTTCGATTTCCGCCAGGCCGATGCCGCCGCCAAGGGCTTCCCGACGAAGTACTACAACGCGCACCTGCACCAGGGCGTGCTGGTCGCGCCGCCGTTCGTGGCCGAAGCGCTCGGCGAAATCTGAACCGCGGCGTACTGAAATTCGGTTTCCGCGGCCATCCAGGATCGCGGAAGCCGTTGAAATCGCTAGTTTTCCGTTAAAAACGGAACAGACCAGCGCCTCCGGTGGCGTCGACCCGGTGCCAGGCAATCCTTAGCCTGTGCACCGTTGTCGCAGTCCGCCCGTCGCCGCAGCCGCCGCGACGGGCACCACCGCCCGAATGAATACGCTTCCGATCTCCACCGTCGGCCTGCTCGCAGGCATCCCCCAGACCAGCCGTGTGCTCAAGCGTGGCGAGCGCCTGCTCGAGCCGGACGTCTACCTGACCTGTATCGACGACCAGCCGGCGGTCTTCAAGGACTACGGCCGGTATCGGCGCACCTGGCTGGCACCGTTCGCGCGGCTGCTGGTGCGGCGCGAAGCCCGCGCCCTGCGCCGGCTGCGCGGCTGGGCGCATGCGCCGATGCTGCTGGGGATCGTCGGTGGCCTGACCCTGGCGATGGAGTTCGTGCCCGGCCAGCTGCTCGGCAGCGAAGGCCAGGTCGACGACGAGACCTTCCGCCGCCTGCGCGGCGCGGTCGCCGGCCTGCATGCGGCCGGCTTCACCCACAACGACCTGCATCCGGCCAACGTGATGGTCGACGGCCAGCGTCTGGTCCTGCTCGACTTCACCGCCGCGCTGCACCTGCCGCGCTGGCTGCGCAACGCACCGGTGCTGCGCGAGCTGCGCCGCAGCGACCTGGCCAACGCGTTGAAGATCGAGCAGCGCCTGACCGGCCGCGCGCCCGGCCAGCTGCGCGCGGCGGCGGTCGCCGATCCGGGCTGGGTCACCGCGATCCGGCTCGGCTGGAAGCGCTTCTACGGTGCGCTGCGCGGGCGTCATTGAGTCGGGGCCCGGCCGCGTCGCACGGCTCTGCGGAAGCAATCCGCTGCGCAGTCGCCTGAAGATGCCCTGCGCATCAAGACCACGCTTCCTACCGCCGTGCGTGTCGCAGACCAGCGACGTCGTCATGCGATGACGCGCACGCTGCACGCGTGGTCACTGGACGGGCACGGCCTGGCGAGGCGCCGCTGACGCGACCAGCGGCTTCTCCGCGGCATGGCCCGCCGAAGCGGCAATCGCTCCGTTCCGAGGCTATGCGGCGCGCTTACAGCGCGTCGCCATCCAGCTCGCCGGTGCGGATCCGCACCACGGTACCCAGGTCGTAGACGAAGACCTTGCCGTCGCCGATCTTGCCGGTACCGGCTGCACGCACGATGGTTTCCACCACCGGCTCGACCTGGTCGTCGGTGACCGCGATCTCCAGCTTGACCTTGGGCAGGAAGTCGACCACGTACTCGGCGCCGCGATAGAGCTCGGTATGGCCCTTCTGCCGGCCGAAGCCCTTGACCTCGGTCACGGTGATGCCGGTGACCCCGTGCTCGGCCAGTGCCTCGCGCACGTCGTCGAGCTTGAACGGCTTGATCACGGCCATGATCATCTTCATCCGGCGGTCTCCTGGTAGTGCTGGCACTGCATGTTGCGGGACGCACAGGATACCGCGCCGCGCTTGCCTCGCCGTGGTCGGTCCTGTTCAATGCGCGGGCCCCATGTCGTCGGACTTTCCCGACACCCGGCCGCGCCGCACGCCGATGCCAGCGCCGACCCGACCGGCGCAGGCTGCACCCCTTGCCGGAGGATTTCCGATGATCGACCTCAACCAGATTGACGACCTCGCCCGCCGCCTCAGCGACCTGCTGCCGCCGGGCCTGCGCGACTCCCGCGACGAACTGCAGGCCAGCTTCCGGCAGGCGCTGCAGTCGGGCCTGTCGCGGCTGGATCTGGTGACCCGCGAGGAGTTCGACGTGCAGCGCGCCGTGCTGCTGCGCACCCGCGAGAAGCTCGACGCGCTGGAGCGCAGCGTGCAGGTGCTCGAGGCGCGTCTCGAGCAGCCAGGCCCCACCCCGCACTGAGCCGGCGCACGTGGGCCTGGCACTGGTCCACAGCCGCGCCCGCGCCGGGGTCGTCGCCCCGGCCGTCCAGGTCGAGGTCCACCTGTCCGGGGGCCTGCCCTCCACCCATATCGTCGGCCTGCCCGAAGCGGCGGTGCGCGAATCGCGCGACCGCGTGCGCGCCGCCATCCTCTGCGCGCAGTTCGAGTATCCGCAGCGGCGGATCACCATCAACCTGGCGCCTGCCGACCTGCCCAAGGACGGCGGCCGCTTCGACCTGCCGATCGCGCTGGGCATCCTGGCCGCCAGCGGCCAGATCGACCGTGATGCGCTGGCCGGCTGCGAGTTCCTCGGCGAACTCGGCCTGACCGGCGAGCTGCGCGCGGTCGACGGCATCCTGCCTGCGGTGCTGGCCGCCACGCGCGACGGCCGCCGGCTGGTGGTCCCGGCCGCCAGCGGCAACGAGGCCGCCCTGGTCCGCGATGCCGACACCTACGTCGCGCGCACGCTGCTGGAAACCTGCGCCGGGCTCGGCGGCCAGACCGTCCTGCCCCGGGCCGAGGCGGATGCCGACGCCGGCCCGCTGCCACTGCCCGACATGGCCGATGTGCGTGGTCAGGCCCAGGCCAGGCGCGCCCTGGAGATCGCAGCAGCCGGTGGCCATCATCTGCTGCTCAGCGGCCCACCGGGCTGTGGCAAGACGCTGCTGGCCTCGCGCCTGCCCGGCCTGCTGCCCGATGCCAGCGAGGCCGAAGCGCTGGAAACCGCCGCGGTGCTGTCCATCAGCGGGCGCGGACTGGAACCGGCACGCTGGAAGCAGCGGCCATGGCGTGCCCCGCATCATGGCGCCAGTGCCGTGGCGCTGGCGGGCGGCGGCAGCCCTCCACGACCCGGCGAGATTTCCCTCGCCCATAACGGCGTCCTGTTTCTCGACGAGCTTCCCGAATGGGACCGCCGCTCGCTGGAGACGCTGCGCGAGCCGCTGGAATCGGGCTGCGTCACCATCGCCCGGGCCGGGCGCAGCGCGGAGTTTCCGGCACGCTTCCAGCTGGTCGCGGCGATGAATCCCTGCCCGTGCGGCTGGGCAGGCGATCCGTCGGCGCGCTGCCGCTGCACGCCCGATGCGATCCGCCGCTATCTCGCCCGCATCTCCGGCCCGCTGATGGACCGCATCGATCTGCACCTGCAGGTTGCCCGGTTGCCACCCACCGCGCTGCGCGCCGACGCGCCGCGCGGCGAGGCCAGCGGTCCGATCCGGGCCCGCGTGGCCGCTGCACGCGAACGTCAGCAGGCGCGCAGCGGACGACTGAACGCGCGCCTCGACGCGGCCGCACTCGGCGAGGGCTGCCGCCTCACCGACGCCGACCAGGCCCTGCTGGAACACGCCAGCGAACGCCTGCGGCTGACCGCCCGCAGCATGCACCGCGTGCTGCGGGTTGCCCGCACCATCGCCGACCTCGCCGGCGCCGACAGCATCGCCACCGCGCACCTGACCGAAGCGCTCGGCTATCGCGCGCAGGACGCCGTGCAGGGCTGATCCGCGCGCAGGGTCGCGCAGATGCCCAAGCGCCTCGTCGGGTGCCGTCGCCTCGCCATGTCTGCGTCGGGTTCATCGCCACGGGCGATCCGACGACCGTTGCCGCACCGACCAGCCGGTGCTCGCCAGCGAGGTCCCTGCCAGTGATGGCCGGGGGCCGCAGCACCATGATGCTCGTGTGGGTCGACGTGCCTCTTCGCTCCACCGTGGACCAGCGCCCGCTCGGTGGAGGAACGACAACGGAACGCCCTGTCCACACGTCTCCCCGTCATCGCCGACGTGTCGAGTGCGCCTCTGCGTCGCATTCGCGGCTGGCCACTCCCCTCACCATCACTGCCTCGCCAATGCAGCTGAACCGCCGAAGCCGATCACGGGCGGCACGGCCATCGACGCAGACGGCGTGTCGAACAGGCGGGCAAGATCCCAGTCCAGACGATCACCATGATGCAGCGCCCGTGCATGCGCCGATCAAGATCACAGGCGATGCAAGACACCAACGCGGCAAGCTGGCAGCGAGACGGCTTCGGCAGAAGTGGCCTCGCCGCGACCGCGAGTCCTGCAATCAAACGCTGCGACAACGATGCACAGGCTGCCGCCTACAGGGATACGCACGGGTTCTCCGCATCCCTCCACCACGCGAACCTGAGCACTCGCCGCATCGGCGCCGATCCGGCATGCCCGACACCGGACCTGCACGCTGAACCAGGCAGGCATCCCCGCCCGGCCAGCGTGCGCGCACCCGCCGCCATCCCCCATCAGTCACGTCCCGCTTTAACGGCTTTCGAACGATTGCCGGCGAGCTTTCCCGGTAGCGTGGGCCACCTGCCATTCCGGCATCGAAGGAGCGACCCCATGCACCGCCCACTGCTGCTCGCCACCAGCCTCGCGCTTGCCCTGTCCGCCTGTGGCGGCGGCAAGGACGACGCCGGCACCACCACCGCGGCCACGCCCGCACCACCGAAGGAGGTCGAGCTGATTCCGCGCGATGCGCTGTTCGGCAACCCCGAACGCGCCGGCGTGCAGATCAGCCCGGATGGCAGACACCTGAGCTGGATCGCGCCGGTCGACGGGGTGATGAACGTCTGGGTCGCACCGGTCGACGATCCGTCCGCCGGCCGCGCGGTCACCGACGACAAGGCGCGCGGCATCCGCAACTACTTCTGGTCCTACCGCACCGACACGCTGCTGTATCTGCGCGACACCGGCGGCGACGAGGACTTCCACCTGTTCTCGGTGGACCTGGCCAGCGGCCAGAGCCGCGATCTGACCCCGTTCCCGAAGACCACCGCGATGGTCAGCGGCGTCAGCCACCAGCATCCGGACACGATCCTGGTCGGCATGAACGACCGCGACCCGAAGTGGCACGACCTGTACACCGTCGACCTGGCCAGCGGTCAGCGCACCCTGGTCGAGAAGAACACCCACGAGATCGGCGGCTACATCACCGACGGCGACTACACGCTGCGCTATGCCAGCCGCTCGCGTCCCGATGGCGGCATGGACATCCTCAAGCGCGCCGGCAACGGCTGGGAAAAGTCGGACGACATCCCGTTCGAGGACGTGATGACCACCAGCACCCTGGGCCTGACCCAGGACGGCGCCACGCTGTACCTGGCCGATTCGCGCAACCGCGACACCTCGGCCGTCTACGCGATCGACACCGCCAGCGGCGAACGCCGCCTGCTGGCCGAGGACGCACGCGCCGACATCGGCGGCGGCCTGTCCGACCCGCGCACCGGCCAGCTGCAGGCGGTGTCGGTGAACTACCTGCGCGAGGAATGGAAGCCGCTGGGCGACAGCATCAGCGCCGACCTGAAGACGCTGGAGGCGATCGGCCCAGGCGAAGTCGGGATCAACGCACGCACCCTGGACGACCGCACCTGGATCGTCACCTACTCGGCCGCCGAATCGCCGGTGGTCTATTACCGCTACGACCGCGCCGAAGGAGCGGAGGGCAAACTGACCCGGCTGTTCTCCGGCCGCCCGGCGCTGGACGGCAAGCCGCTGGTGCCGATGTGGCCGCAGGAGATCAAGTCGCGCGACGGCCTCACCCTGGTCAGCTACCTCACCCTGCCCGCGGGCGCCGATGCCGACAACGACGGCAAGGCCGACGCACCGGTGCCGCTGGTGCTGCTGGTCCACGGCGGCCCGTGGGCGCGCGACGCCTACGGCTTCCGCAGCAACAACCAGTGGCTGGCCAACCGCGGCTACGCGGTGCTGTCGGTCAACTTCCGCGGCTCCACCGGCTTCGGCAAGGCGTTCACCAACGCCGGCGACGGCGAGTGGGCGGCGAAAATGCACGACGACCTGATCGACGCCGTGCAGTGGGCGGTCGGCGAAGGCATCACCACCCAGGACAAGGTCGCGATCATGGGCGGCAGCTACGGCGGCTACGCCACGCTGGTCGGCCTGACCTTCACCCCGGACACCTTCGCCTGCGGCGTCGACATCGTCGGCCCGTCCAACCTCAACACGCTGCTGGCCACCGTGCCGCCGTACTGGGCCAGCTTCTTCGAACAGCTGGCGCGGCGCATGGGCGACCCGCGCACCGAGGAAGGCAAGGCCTGGCTGACCGAACGTTCGCCGCTGAGCCGCGTCGACGCGATCAGCAAGCCGCTGCTGATCGGCCAGGGCGCCAACGACCCGCGCGTGAAACAGGACGAGAGCGACCAGATCGTCAACGCGATGACCGCCAAGAACATCCCGGTCACCTACGTGCTGTTCCCCGACGAAGGCCACGGCTTCCACCGCCCGGAAAACAGCAAGGCGTTCAACGCCGTGGCCGAAGGCTTCCTCGGCGAATGCCTGGGCGGCCGCGTCGAACCGATCGGCAGCGAACTGACCGGCTCCAGCATCACCGTGCCGACCGGCGCCGACAAGGTGCCCGGCCTGGCCGAGGCGCTGCAGTCGCATACGCAGGATGTGAGGAAGTAAGCCGCGCCCCGGAGTGCTGGCGATCACCGGCACTCCGGACGTGACGCAATCCCGCTCCAGTACTGCATCCGCCACGCCACCAGCCACGTGGCAACGCAACGAGTAAGAGCGGCCAGCGAATCAGACGCTCACCCCGCCGCTGGCGCCGATGCCGCTGCACGCCAGGTCCTGCACTGCGGATCGAATTCGGCAGTCTCCATCGTGTCGGCGCGCCAGCCGAATCCGGAAACAGCCATGACCCCTTCGGTCATCGGATCGAGACCGAACGCCTGCTCGATGTCGATCTCGTTGACCGCACACGTCACGAACGCACCAAGGCCCAGTTCGGTGGCACTCAGATAAAGCGTCTGCGACAGATGACCAGCGTCCATCGTGATCGCCCGATAGGCCTTCGCATGCTTGCGGTACTTCCAGAAACAACGCTCGAAGCGGGCCGCCATGACCACGATCACGGGCGCATCCGCGAACCAGTACTGGCCGGCCACGACCAGCCGCGCCAGGTCGGCCAGCGCCATCGCTGGCGGATCCAACGGCTCAAGCGCGTGCTCCAGTGGATGGTAGTGATACAGCCCAGGCGCCGTGCCCTCGACCCGCTGCACGATCACATAGGCCTCGGTCGGATGCAGCCCACCACCCGACGGACTGCCCTTCTTCAGGAACACGGTGTCTCCATCCATCTGCCAGGAGGCCTGCGCCGCGAAAACGCGATGCATCATCGCCGCGAACATCTCACCCGATACCATCCGCTCAGGGTCGAAGTTGCGGCACGTCGTCCGCCGCTGCAGCAGGACGTCGAACGCGCCGTCCGTCGCAGGCAACGGCAGTGCGTGACGCTGCTCCGCGGTACAGCGCTCGCGCACAGCCGGAGGCGGCGCCCCCAGCTTGCTTCTCAAGCCCTCGGCATTCGACAGGCCGGCCGCCTCCGTTGCGGCAGCAGCATCCTGACCACGCCAGCGCGCTGCGCGGTGAACCATCGCGGCAGGTCCCCACCAGTGTCCCGCACGGACTTTCGCATCCGCCTCGACGAAGACATACGCGCTTCCGCTGTCCGCCAGCACCAGCCCGTGCTCCAACAACCGGGCGAGTACGCCGTCGGGCCAGTCTGCCAGCGCATCGACGGCAACCCAACGTTCCGGCGACAGGGTTCCCAGATGGATGCGCATGTCGTCATCCAGCACCACGGGTGCATCAAGGTGTGGCGCATGCGCGACCCACTCCAGACGATGGCGGGCGCCCGCCCCACCGCTGAACAACCCAGCGAGATCGAACTCGACGACTTCCCTGGGCTCGAGAAAGAGCTGGACGCAACGACGCACCTTCACGTGATGTCTCCCCCTTGAAAACAGTGAGCGTCAGTATGAGGATGCCAGACCGCACAGTCCCGTGCGGCCAACACGACAGGGGAATGAAAGATGACCGGTAGCACGGCAGGAACACCGATGGATCCGTCCGTCGCCGATACACTGCTGCACAAGCTCTCGAACGACGACGAGTTCCGTACGTTGTTCGCCAGCGATCCGCGTGCCGCACTGGCTGACATTGGCCACGATGCGGATGCGCAGGACCCGCTGCTGTGCGCGCAGACTACGGTGCTGGCTCCAAAGGAGGAGATTGCAGCTGCGCGTGATGCGCTCCATGCACATCTGACCGATCACTGTGCGATGGCAATGACTGTAATCTTCAACTTCGAGGCCGGAAAGATCGAATCATCGCTCGGCGGCGAATGAGAACGCCCAGCATGCGCCCATGAGTAATGGGCGCATGCATTACTGAAAAGCCACAGCTCGCTCTTCACCCGAAATAGCCGTACTGTCAGCCACATTCAGAGGCTGTAGAAGCTGTCCCACCGCGACCTCAGCCCAAGCCTGCCCACGATGCGAGGTTAACCACTCAACCTGCTCGTCAAGCATCGCCGAATCGCCATTGGCTCTTGCCAATCTCACCATCAGAACACGGGCTTGCACCAACTCTGATCCATCCAACTCAGGCCGGAGAAGAGCAACCGCCTCATCGTTCTTTCCTTCAAGGTGCATCTGGTTCGCTCGAACCAGCACTGAGATCTTGCTCACCAAGCGATTCTGCATGCGCTCGGCCTCTGGCTCTAGCCACTGCAGCCCGGTAGAAGATAGTGCTAGATGCCCGTCACGTTGGGCCACGTACAGCAAGGTAGCGTAGCGGAAAACCTCTTCATAGCGGGCCGGCATATCAACATCATTCAAGGCCAAGCGGAACTCCTTCTCGAGCGTTACCACCTCCGCCTCAGACAAGGGATCTCCGATTGCGGAGCGCACCAAGGCATGAGTCAAGCGAAAGTGGCGACTGAAAGGATCAGGCATCGTGAGCGCTCTATCACGAACCCGTTCGGAGATGCGGGCCGCTGCAATGTGATCGGATTCCGCAAGTGCTGCAGACACAAGTGCGCGCTGTGCGAGCATCCACATTACCGGTGCAGGGTCGGACTTGACCTGGCTTAAGATCGCCTTGGCATCATCAGTACGTCCAAGAAGCCAGAGTGCTTCTGCGCGCGCCCCCGAAGACGAGGCGCGACCTGCAGCATCTGCCTGATCGAGCAGTCGAATTGCCTCCTCGGCACGACCTTGTGCAATGTGGACGCGCGCAGCATGCACGAGTGAGTACGCCCGCTTCGGCGCCCAAGCCGTTGAAGCAGACAGCGCATGCTGCATGGACTCGTCAAATCGGTTCTCCATTAGGAGATACCAAGACGCATTGGAGTGCGCACCAAAGTGGTCGGGATACATTCTGGCCATCGTCAACCAGCGTGAAAGCGAGTTCCCATCCGGGGAAACTTCTTTCTCCCAAGCGTCTATGCTCAGCTGGTCGCGTGGACTCAGGTTCTCCCGAAGGCGCACTGCATCGACCACATGGTTTCGCGCGACCTGATGATTACTTGAAGCCCAAGCAAGTGTTGCGAGACCGAGGTGAGCTCTTGCAAACACGGGATCAATCCGAATAGCCGTTTCATAGAGGTCTTGGGCCTCACGAAACCGCCCCTGGACCACTGCGGACTCAGCGAGGGCATAAGCGCGAAGCGCATCCAGATCAGCTGTCGTAGCCTGAGGGAGCGGCGCCGAAGTAGCGCTGATCGCAGCTAGGGCCTCACCAAGCCTTCCGCGGAGGGCGCCGGCGACGTTATCGATAGAAGCAAGGACCGATTCCAATCCTTTCCCGCTGGCATGTTCTGAGTACACGGTAGTCTGCGTAGCAGGGTCGACGACCTCGACTGAAAAGCGCACACGGCTGTCGACTTCTGAAACGGTGGGTAGAACTACTGCTCTCGCGCCTTCCTTGATTGCAATCTGCGAGGCAACCGCGCGATCTATAGCTGTTTGAGCTGGATCCAACCTCATCTGGACCAACGCATCTTGGACCTTGAGATCACTCAGCACATTGACGTAGCGCGACTGCTCCAAGCTGATCCGGAACGCCTGCTCCAGCGAATCATCCAACACGGTCTGCCCGGTCAAATTGCGCAGATCCCCCACCACTACCCAGTCGCGCTCGTTGAACGCCAGCGCTGGCTCAACGCGCGTCGCCAGCCAGATGCCCGCGCCGAGCACCGCGACCGCGGCCACTTCGGCGACCAGGGCGATCGGGCGACGCCACAGCGGCACGTCGCGCCAGGCCTTGGCATCGCTGCGCGGGGTGCGCAGCGGGGCGAGCCCGGCTTCGCCGACCTCATGGATCTCGAACGGGGTCGGCACGCCCTTGAAGCGCCAGCGACCGTAGGAGCGCCATTTCAGCGTGTCGGCGCGCTCGCCCAGTTCGCGCACGGCGCGGCGCACCAGCGGTTCGGCCACCGCCGACAGCAGGATCTGGCCGGGAAGCGCCAGCTGCATCAGACGTGCGGCGAAGGGCTTGGCCAGGCCTTCGACCTCGACCTGCTTGGCGCCGACGTCCACGGCCTCGTCGCTGTTGCGCCAGATCAGCACTTCGCCGACATGCAGGCCGGCACGCGCGCGCAGCTGGCCGGCATCGTGCGCCTTGCCCAGGTCCTCCAGTCCGCGCCGGTAGTCCAGCGCGAAGCCGAGGCCATCGATCGGGCGTTCGAACAGCAGCAGCAGGCCGTCGGAACGGTCGATCAGGCGCCCGCGCCAGCGCTGCTGCAGTTCCAGCACCAGGCGGTCGTGGTCGCGGAACAGCGCG
This sequence comes from Xanthomonas sp. XNM01, assembly GCF_014851915.1. Lineage (GTDB taxonomy): Bacteria > Pseudomonadota > Gammaproteobacteria > Xanthomonadales > Xanthomonadaceae > Pseudoxanthomonas. The sequence continues at coordinate 23,214 of NZ_JACVAP010000004.1, read as the reverse complement.
GCGGCCGCGGTGTCGCCCAGGCGCTCGACCAGGGCGGTCGAATCGCACAGGTCGGTCAGCAGCAGCGTGCGCAGCTGGGGGGCGTCGTGGGTGTGATCCGGAGCGGCGGCATCCATCCGGTGGGTTCCTGGGTCAGAACGGCGTAGGCGTGGTGTCGACCCAGAACGCGCGGTTGCCGCCGAGGCGCTTGGCCTCGTACAGGGCCGCGTCGGCCCGGGCATACCACTCGTTCCAGTCGCGGTTGGGGTCGATCAGACAGGCGCCGACGCTGACCGGGCAGATCGTCGGGCGCACCTGCTGCATCGCCAGCAGGTTGCGGGTGCTGGCGACGATGAAGTCGGCGAAGCGCATCACATCCTCGCGGCTGTCGGCCTCGACCAGCAGGCAGAACTCGTCGCCGCCCAGGCGGCACGCGAGATCGCCACTGGCGCTGACCGAGCGCAGGATGTTGGCGATGTTCTGCAGCACGCGGTCGCCGACCAGATGGCCGTGATCGTCGTTGACCTGCTTGAAGCGGTCGCAGTCGACCAGCAGCAACCCGAGGCCGCGCCCGCGTGCGGCATTGCGCACTTCCTGCAGGTGCAGGGTCAGGCCGCGCCGGTTGTACAGGCCGGTCAGCTCGTCGGTACGGATCAACTCTTCGGTCTGGCTGAGCTGGTGGGTGGTGGCGTAGAGGTTGTCGAGCGCGGCTTCCAGGTCCTGGTTGCGGCGGCGCAGCTGGCGGATCAGCGCCTGCTCGTTCAGGACCACGCGCGCGATCGCGCGGCGCAGGAACTGGGCGACCAGCGCCGGGTCGCGGTCGACCAGGGCCTGGAACTCGGTGGCGCCCAGTTCCAGCAGCAGCCCGTCGCCCTGGGCGATGGCGTCGGCGGTGCGTGTGTGCTCGCCGATCAGCAGGCCCAGTTCGCCGAAGAATTCATGTGGGCCGAGCAGCTTGAGCGCCAGGTCGCTGCCGAAGTCCAGCTCCACCTGGCCGCTGGCGACCACATACAGATGCTCGCCGGGATCGCCGCGGCGGAAGATGCGCTCGCCGGCCGCGACGGGCCTGGCCCGGGCCACGGCCTGGAACAGGATGAACTCGTCGGCAGCGAGCACGGCGCTGCCTCCCGGGTGGGCTGTCGCCATCCTTTCCGTGTCCGGCCTTGCGGCCGGGACCGTGGCTGTCCCGCTCGCCATTCGCGCGACTCCCTCGCCCGCCCCCCCGGGTTGATCGGCGAGCATACCATCGCCTTGACGACACGTTCGCGACCGGCAGCTCCATTCCGTGAAGCGGCCGGCCGTATGGATCGCCTACGCCGCGCGGGTCTGCTGGAACTGCTCTTCCTCGGTCGAGCCGGTCAGCGCGGTGGTCGAGGACTGACCCTGCTGGATCGCCTGGGTCACCGCATCGAAGTAGCCGGTGCCGACCTCGCGCTGGTGCTTGACCGCGGTGAAGCCGCGATCGGCGGCGGCGAACTCGGCTTCCTGCAGCTCGACGAACGCGCTCATCTGGCGGCGGGCATAGCCGTGGGCCAGGTTGAACATCGAGTAGTTCAGCGCGTGGAAGCCGGCCAGGGTGATGAACTGGAACCTGTAGCCGTAGCCGGCGATTTCCTTCTGGAACTTCGCGATGGTGGCGTCGTCCAGGTGCTTCTTCCAGTTGAAGCTGGGCGAGCAGTTGTAGGCCAGCAGCTTGCCCGGGTACTTCGCGTGGATGGCCTCGGCGAACTTCCGCGCGAACTCCAGATCCGGCTTGCCGGTCTCGCACCAGACCAGGTCGGCGTAGGGCGCGTAGGCCAGGCCGCGGCTGATCGCCTGGTCCAGGCCGTTGCGGGTGCGGTAGAAGCCCTCCGGCGTGCGCTCGCCGGTCGCGAACGGCTGGTCGGTGGCGTCGATGTCGCTGGTCAGCAGGTCGGCGGCCTCGGCGTCGGTCCGGGCGACCAGCAGCGTCGGCACGCCCAGCACGTCGGCGGCCAGACGCGCGGCGTTGAGCTTCTCGATGGCCTCGCGGGTCGGCACCAGCACCTTGCCGCCCATGTGGCCGCACTTCTTGACCGAGGCCAGCTGGTCCTCGAAGTGCACGCCTGCGGCGCCGGCCTCGATCATCGCCTTCATCAGCTCGAACGCGTTCAGCACGCCACCGAAGCCGGCCTCGGCATCGGCGACGATCGGCTGCAGGAAATCGATCTCGTCCTTGCCTTCGGCGTGGTGCAGCTGGTCGGCGCGCAGCAGGGTGTTGTTGATGCGCCTGACCACCGCCGGCACCGAGTCGGCCGGGTACAGCGACTGGTCCGGATACATCTGGCCGGCCAGGTTGGCATCGGCCGCCACCTGCCAGCCGGACAGGTAGATCGCATTCAGGCCGGCCTTGACCTGCTGCATCGCCTGGTTGCCGGTCAGCGCGCCGAGCGCGTTGACGAAGTCCTTTTCATGCAGGTACTTCCACAGCTTCTCCGCGCCCAGCCGTGCCAGCGAATGCTCGACGTGGACGGTGCCGCGCAGGCGCACGACGTCTTCGGCAGTGTAGTTGCGGGTGATGCCGGCCCAGCGCGGGTCGGTGTCCCATTCGTGCTGGATCTGCTCGGCGGTCTTCAGCGTGCTCATGGTGGTTCTCCGTTTTGGCGTGGAACGTGGGCGTGGGACCTGGAGGTGGGTCGGGGTGGTGTGGTCGTGCTGGATCGGGGTGCGATGGCGTATCGGTCGATACGTTTCCCGTGGGAGCGCGCTGGAGCGCGACCGCCATGTCGGGTGAATCGCTGACGCGTGGCACCTCGACACGGGTGCGTGGGACGGTGCGATGCCGGTCGCGGGCGAGCCCGCGCCTGGAAGGTCTGCGTTGATGGAGTGGCCGTCGCAGGCAGACCCGGTCCGACGACGCCGTGGCTCAGTCGATCCGTGCGTAGGCCGGCAGGGTCAGGAAGTCGACCAGCTGGCAGGCGCGGGTCAGCTGGTCGAGTAGGGCGATGGCCTCGTCGATGCGGGCACCGCCAGGCAGCGCGCTGCGGTCGCCCAGCCGCGCCGGCAGCGCGCGCAGCGTGGCCTCGAACAGGGCGACGTCGATCAGGGTGCCGTCGCTCAGGCGCACGCCCTGGCCGCGGGTGTCCTGGCCACGCGGCTCGGCATGGTGCAGCCACTGCCAGATCTGCGCGCGCGCGATCTCCGCGGTGGCCGCATCCTCCATCAGCCAGTGGATCGGCACGCAGCCGTTGCCATCGAGCCAGGCGGCCATGTAGCGCACGCAGACCTCGATGTTGCCCTCGAACCCGGCGCGCGTGATCGTGCCTTCGCTGGGCCGGATCAGGTCGTCGCGGCCCACCTGCACGTCCTCACGCAGCACGTGCTGCTGGTTCGGCGTGGGCATGTGCGCGTCGAACACCTCGCGGGCGATCGGGATCAGTGCCGGATGCGCGACCCAGGTGCCGTCGTGGCCGGCGCTCACCTCGCGCAGCTTGTCGGCGCGCACGCGGGCCATCGCCTGTTCGTTGGCGGCGGCGTCGCCGGCGATCGGGATCTGCGCGGCCATGCCGCCCATCGCATGCGCGCCGCGGCGGTGGCAGGTCTGGATCAGCAGTTCCGAGTACGCCTTCAGGAACGGCTGGGTCATCGTCACCTGGCCACGCTCGGGCAGCACCTTGTCGCCGTGCGCGCGGAAGGTCTTCAGGTAGGAAAAGATGTAGTCCCAGCGGCCGCAGTTCAGGCCGACGACGCGGTCGCGCAGCGCATGCAGGATCTCGTGCATCTCGAACACCGCCGGCAGCGTCTCGATCAGCACGGTCACCTTCATCTGCCCGTGCGGCAGGCCCAGCATGGCCTCGGCATGCGACAGCGCGGCCTCCCACAACGCCGCCTCTTCCATGCTCTGCAGCTTGGGCAGGTAGAAGTACGGGCCACGGTCGTTGGCCATCAGCGTGCGCGCGTTGTGCCAGGCGAACACGGCCATGTCGAACAGGCCACCGGCGATCGGCTCGCCGTCCACGCGCACGTGCTTCTCGTCCAGGTGCCAGCCGCGCGGGCGCACGATCAGCACCGCACGGTCCTCGGCCGGCCCCAGCCGGTATTCCTTGCCGTTCGGCGCGGTGTGGGTCAGGGTGCCGGCCACGGCTTCAGCCAGTGCGCGCTGGCCGGCCAGCACGTTGCGCCACGTCGGCGCGGTGGAGTCCTCGAAGTCGGCCATGTAGCAGTTGGCACCCGAGTTCAGCGCGTTGATCACCATCTTCGGGTCGGTCGGCCCGGTGATCTCCACCCGGCGGTCCTGCAGCGCGGCCGGAATCGGCGCCACCCGCCAGTCGCCGCCGCGGATCGCCGCGGTGTCGGTACGGAAGTCGGGCAGGCCGCCGGCATCGAAGAAGGCCTGGCGCTCGCGCCGCGCGGCCAGGCGGGCGCGGCGTCCGGGCTCGATCGCCCTGTGCAGCGACACCAGCAGGCCCAGCAGCGGCGCCGGAAGCACCTGTTCCTGGCCGGCGACACGCTCGGTCAGCGACAGCCCGGCGGCGGGACGGGACGCGGGGCGTGCGGGACTTGGAACGATGGCGGCGGCGGTGGCGGACATGTCGGTCTCCTGACGACGGGTCGGGCCACCACCCTCCGCCCGGGGCGATTATTTGACAAAGCAGTTTTCCCAATGCATTAGATAAGTACGCCTTATACGGACGTGACGATGCCGCGAAATCCCGCCGCAAGTCCCCGTTTTTCCTACAAGTCCGACCGGCTCAAACCGTTGCGCGCGTTCTGCCAGACGGTCCGCCTGGGCTCGGTGTCGCGTGCGGCCGAGGCGCTGTTCGTCAGCCAGCCGGCCATCACCCAGCAGTTGCAGGCGCTGGAACGGGAGCTGGGCGTGCCGCTGCTGGAGCGCAACGGCCGGCGCCTGGCGCCGACCCGCGAGGGCGAGCTGCTGTACGAGATGGCGCTGCCGCTGGTCGAGCAGCTGGACGGCCTGGACGCCGCCTTCCGCGACAAGGTGGCCGGGCTGGACGCCGGCGAGCTGAAGATCGCGGCCAACAGCTCGACCATCCTGTACCTGCTGCCGACGATCGTGGAGGCCTTCCGCGCCCGGCATCCGGACGTGCGCCTGACCCTGCACAACGCGATCAGCGCCGACGGCACCGACCAGCTGCGCGAGGACGCGGTGGAGCTGGTGGTCGGCTCGCTGCTCGACGTGCCGGCCGACCTGAGCTACGAACCGGTCTACCGCTTCGAGCAGATGCTGATCGCCCCGCCGGGCCATCCGCTCGCCGGCAAGGCGAAGCTGGCGCTGGAAGACCTGTCGCCGCATCCGCTGATCCTGCCGCCGAAGCGGCAGATCACCTGGCGGCTGGTCGACCTGGTGCTGCAGCAGGCGCGCGTGCCCTACAGCGTCGCGCTGGAAGTCAGCGGCTGGGAGGTGATCAAGCAGTACGTGGCGATGGGGATGGGCGTGTCGATCGTGCCGGCGATCTGCCTCAACGACGGCGACCGCGGCCGGCTGGTGTCGCGCTCGCTGGCGGCGTGGTTCCCGGCGCGCAGCTACGGCATCGTGGTGCGCAAGGGCCGGATCCTGTCGCCGCAGGCGCGCGCCTTCGTCGACCTGATCCGGCCCGACCTGCTGAGCCCGCGCGAGTACGACCAGAGCGGGCATTCGGAACGCTGAAGCACGCATGCAGGCTGTTGCCGTTCCACACGCCGGCATCGTCGCGGGCGGCGGATGGCGCCCGACCGACGCGGACACCAGCGCACGGCCGTGGTCCGCCACGTTTGCGGCGGACCGGGACCGGCGGCTTCAGAACCGCCCGACGCCCTTGGCGCCTGCGCCGACCGGTGCGGCGGCCACCGCCCGTGCCATCGCCTTCGAACGCTCGCGGATGCGCCGCGTCGCGTAGGTCAGGCTGGCGGCCAGGATGAAGGTGTAGCCGAGCAGCTCGGTGGTTTCCTCGACCGCGTTCTTGAAGATGCGGATGTAGCCCTCGCCCAGCAGCCCCTGCCACAGCGCGCCCATGCCGAACAGGCGCGAGTAGAACAGCAGCATCACCACGCCGATGGTCATCAGCGTGCCCGGGCGCGAGGACAGGAAGCGGACCAGGCCGGCCAGCGTCGCGCGCCGGTCGCGCAGCGCATAGACCAGCGCACTGCCGGCGACCACGGCGACCAGCAGCGACCACAGGCCCTCGAACAGCAGGTCCCAGACCGCATCCATCTCGCGGATCAGCATGGTCGCGAAGAATGCCGCGGCCAGCACCGCGAAGCGGCGGTCGTCCACGCGCTGGCGCGCCAGGCGGACGAAGGCCAGCACGCTGGCGAACAGGAAGCCGAGCTGGGTCAGTTCGACCAGCGACCACTCGCCGACGTTGTCTTCCAGCCAGTGGATGTCCAGGTACAGCAGCACCACCGGCAGGGTCACCATCACGGCGAACAGGACGGTGTTCCTCAGATGACCGAGGAGATAGTTGAGATCGTTCTTCATGGCGTGGTCCAGAAAGTCCGCCGCTGCGGGCGGCGCGGGTGGCGGTCGTCACGTGGACCGCGTCGGCTTCCGCGTATGGCGGAACCAGGTCGCACATTTTGAACCGTTTGGTTCACTATTAAAAGTTCGTTATTGGAATGCTGCACGGCCGTCTGCCGGCTTGCGTGGCCTGCGAAGCGCTGCGCGCGATGTGACGGCGCACCCGCGAGCAGCGCATTCCGGGGTGGCAGGACGACGCCGGAATCGGCGCGGTCGCACACGCGGATTCCCTCCGGCACGGCGGTACCGCCGGACCGGCATCAACGTGGGGGACAGGGCGCGGACGCGCCGTCATGGCAGGCCTTCTCGGTGACGTGGAGGCCGGATGGTGTCTCCCGCGTCGTCAGAAGTTCGTCAGCTGGTTCGGCCGCAATGCATGGTCCGCGGGCCCTGGATGGAAGCGGCCGCGCGTGCGGTCGTCGCGGTCAGGATGTCTCTGCGTCCCGCCACGCGGGCATCGCGCAGCCGGCGGGCGCACGGCCCAGGCGCCCTGCGGCGGCGACCGGTCACGATCACCGCGCCATTCCCCGGGTGGTGGCGCCGGCAGCCCGCTCGCGCGGCGAGCGGGCGCACAGCGTGCGGCATTCGATGTGATGGTCCGCGCGGAAGGCACGGACCCGAACGGATCAGTCCTGCGACCAGACCGCCAGTTCGTAGCCGTCCGGGTCGGCGAACTGGAAGCGGCGTCCGCCCGGGAATTCGAACACCGGTTTGGTGATGCGGCCACCGGCGCGCGATACCGCGGCCTGGCTTTCGGCCAGGTCGTCCGAATACAGGATCACCAGCGCGCCGCCGGGCTGGGGCTGGCCATGGAAGAAGCCGCCGGTCAGGCGGCCGTCGCGGAACTCGCAGTAGTCCGGGCCATAGTCCTGGAAGGTCCAGCCGAAAGCTTCGCCGTAGAAGCGGCGCGATTCGGCGATCGAGGACACGGCGTACTCGAGATAGTCGATGCGGTGATGGGCGTCGGGACGGGACATGCGCACTGGCTCCTGCTGTGGAAGGTCCCGCATTGTCGCTTCGGAGCGGCAGGCCGGCTTGCAGAAATCGGACAGCGACGCGCGGCGCCCGGGCACCTGCATTCCGGTGCGTGGCAGGCCGCTCAGGCCGCGTCGTCGGGCCGGGGGCGCGATGGCGGGCGGGCGATGCGCCACGGCGCCATCGTCGCGAACACGCCATCGCGGCGGATCCAGGCGTGGTACAGCGCGGCGGCCAGGTGCAGCAGCACCAGCGCCAGCAGCGCGCGCGCCAGCCAGGCGTGGGCCAGCCGCAGCCCGCTGTAGACGGCCGGGTCGTGCGGCGCGATCGGGGGCAGCGCCACCGCGCCCCACAGCGTCACCGGATTGCCGGCCGCCGACACCATCGCCCAGCCGATCAGCGGCATCGCCAGCATCGACGCATACAGCAGCCAGTGCGAGGCATGCGCGGCGGCGCGCTGCCAGGCGGGCAGGTCGGAGGGCAATGGCGGCACGCGCCTGCGCAGGCGATGCAGCAGCCGCAGCGCCGCCAGCACCAGCAGCGCGATACCCAGCGGCCGGTGCAGCGCCAGCAGCGCGGGCCGCAGCGTCATCGAGGCGACCATCGCCACGCCGACGAACAGCATCGCCACGATCAGCACCGCCATCGACCAGTGCAGCGCCCGCGCCAGCGGGTCGTGGCCCGTCGCCGGCCTCATCGCGGCGCCTCCGCAGCGGGCGGCGCGCCGCGCGCCAGTTCGCGCTCGCGCCGGTCGAAGGACTGCGCGTACACGGCCGCGCGCGCGGCCAGGATCGGGTCATCCGACAGGGCCACGCCCGGCGGCACCACGGTCGGATCGAAGTTGAGGTCGCGGCAGGTGCCGGTGGCCTGGTCCTCGGCGCGCTCCAGCACCATCGTGCCGACCACACGCTGCTCGCGATCGTCCGGCCACGGCGTGCTCGGGTCGTCGGGATCGTCGCCGGGCGCGGCCAGCGTGACCACCATGTCCCAGCGCTGCGGCCCCTGCGCGAGCCGGCTGCGCAGCTCGTCCTGCAGGTGGTCGGGCCCGGCCGCGGCGCGCTGGTCGGGCGTCATCTCCACGAACGGGGCCTGCGGCCGCATCGACCAGCGCACCATCCGCGCCTGGCCGTCGGCGGCGATGAAGCGGTAGGCGTGGATGCCGTTGTAGGCCGTGCTGGCGAAGCTGTCCGACCACGGCGCTCCGCGCGCCCAGGCGGCGAAGCGCTGCGCCTCCGGATGGGCGGCGGTGAACGCGGCCACGCGCTGCGGATCGGGCTTGCCGGTGGCCGGATCGGGCGCCGACGCGCGGGTCTGGGCCAGGAAGGTCTCGACCGAGGCCGCGCCTAAGAACGGGAAGCTGTTCATCGCCATCCGCCACTGCGCGCCGTCGCTGCCTTCCAGCACCAGCGCCATGCTGCGCACGCGCGCCTGCGCGTCCAGGCCGTAGGGCGAGCCGCCACCGATCGACATGCGGCCCAGCAGCGGCGTGGAGGCATCGGCGAACACCCGTGCCCGGCTGAGCGCGGCGCCATCGGCTGTCGGGGTGAAGTGGCCGCTGACGCACAGGCCCTTGGCGTGGGCGCGGCGGAAGCCCGGCGCCGCCTGCGCGGCGCTGGCCTCGATCGCGTCGGTCATGCGCGCCGGGGTGAGCCGCTGCGGCGTCAGCCAGCCGGCGGCCCAGGCGAACGCGACGGCGATCGACGCCACGATCGCGGTGATCGCGGCATACGCCCCGAGGCGGGAGCGGGCGGACGGCGGGGACATGCGGACAGCCTGGTCGGGACTGCCGGCGAGTGTAGGCCCGACGGGCGCGCGGACCGGGTGAAGGTCGCGGGAGGCCGGACGCGTCGCGGCCGGTCGTGGCGGATCATGCCGCGGGCTGGACGCTGCCGGCCCGCGACAGGGAGGAGCGGCCGGCGGGCGCCGGCCGTCCTGCGCTCAGCCCAGCAGCAGGCGGTTGATGCGCTGCACGAAGGCGGCCGGATCCGGCAGCGGGGCGCCGGCCGCGATCTCGGCCTGCTCCAGCAGCAACGTGGCCAGGTCGTTGGCCTTGCCCGCGTCGGGCTCGGCCTCGATCCGCTGCAGCAGCGCGTGCTGCGGATTGATCTCCAGGGTCGGCTTGCTCTCCGGAATCTCCTGGCCGGCCTCGCGCAGCAGACGCGCCAGGTGCGGCGCCATCTCGTAGTCGGCCAGGGCCAGGCACGACGGCGAATCGGTCAGGCGCGCGGACACGCGCACGTCGCCGACGCGCTCGCCGAGCAGGCCCTTGAGCTTGGCCAGCAGCGACTCGGCCGCCTTGGTCGCCTCTTCCTGCTTCGCCTTGTCGGCCTCGTCCAGCGGCAGCTCGCCCTTGGCCACGTTCTTCAGCGACTTGCCGGCGAAGGTGTGCAGGTGGCCGAGCATCCACTCGTCGATGCGGTCGAACATCAGCAGCACTTCGATGCCCTTGGCGCGGAACGCCTCGAGCTGCGGGCTGCCGGCCGCGGCCTTGTAGCCGTCGGCGGTGATGTACCAGATGGTGTCCTGGCCCTCGGCCATGCGGCCGACGTAGTCCTCCAGCGACACCGTCTGCGCGGCGCCCTCGCCCCTGGTCGAGGCGAAGCGCAGCAGGCCGGCGATGCGCTCGCGGTTGGCGTGGTCCTCGACGATGCCTTCCTTCAGCGTGTTGCCGAAGGCCTTCAGGAAGGCGGCGAACTTCCCGGGTTCGTCGCGCGCCAGCTTCTCGATCAGGTCGAGCACGCGCTTGACGCAGGCGCCCTTGATCCGCTCCAGCTGCCGGTTGTGCTGCAGCAGCTCGCGGCTGACGTTCAGCGGCAGGTCGTCGGCGTCGACCACGCCGCGCACGAAGCGCAGGTAGTTCGGCAGCAGCTCCTCGGCCGCGTCCATCACGAACACGCGCTTGATGTAGAGCTTGAGCCCCTTGCGCTCGTCGCGCCCGCCCATCATCAGGTCGAACGGCGGCTGCGACGGCAGGTACAGCAGCGTGGTGAAGCTCTGGCTGCCCTCGACCCGGTTGTGGGTCCAGGCGGCCGCATCGTTGAAGTCGTGGCCGAGCGCCTTGTAGAAGTTCTGGTATTCCTCGTCGCTGATCTCGGACTTGTTGCGGGTCCACAGCGCCGAGGCGTCGTTGGCGGTCTCCCACTCGGGCGCGGCATCGGCCTTGGCATCGTCGCCGTCTTCGGAAGCGACGTCCTTCGGCATCCGGATCGGGAACGCGACATGGTCCGAATACTTGGTGATCAGCGAACGCAGCTTCCAGCCGTCGAGGAATTCGTCCTCGTCCGCCTTCAGGTGCAGGATCACGGTGGTGCCGCGCTCGGGCAGGGTCACGTCTTCCAGCGTGTACTCGCCGCGGCCGTCGCTCTCCCACTTCGTGCCGGTCTCCGGCGCCGCGCCGGCATGGCGGGTCAGCACGGTGACGCGGTCGGCGACCACGAAGGCCGAGTAGAAGCCCACGCCGAACTGGCCGATCAGGCGCGCGTCGGCCTTCTGCTCGCCGCTCATCGCCTCAAGGAAGCGGCGGGTGCCGGAACTGGCGATGGTGCCGATGTTGGCGACCACGTCCTCGCGCGACATGCCGATGCCGGTGTCGCGGATGGTCACCGTGCGTGCGGCCTTGTCCCAGCTCACGTCGATGTGCAGATCGCCCGCGCCCGCCAGCAGGTCCGGGTTGGCGATCGCCTCGAAGCGCAGCTTGTCGCAGGCGTCGGAGGCGTTGGAGATCAGCTCGCGCAGGAAGATCTCCTTGTGCGAGTACAGCGAGTGGGTGACCAGGTGCAGGACCTGGGCGACTTCGGCTTCGAACTTGCGGGTTTCGGCGGATGCGGTCATTGCGTACTGCTTCCCTGTGGAGTGGTGCAAGCCGGGGATATGGGTGTCCCGGGCGCGGGATCAAGGCCGGCGGGGGCCGGCATGCTTGGCGAGGCGATCCGAAACGCGGCCCGGGCCCGCCCGCTCACATGACTGAAAAAGTCAGATCGGTTAACGCTTTCCGAACCTTTCACGAACGTCAATTGCCTGAATAGGCGCTTTTCACCGATTCCTCACGTTAAAGGCTCGTTAACTCGCGCTCGCATCGATCCGACAGCGGATGTGGACCGAGCACTGGATGTTTCGACCACCGCGCCCCCGAGGATTCGCCATGACCACGTTCCACCCGCGCCGGCCGATGCCGCGCCGCAGCCGCCTCAGCCTCGCCATTCCCGCCGCGCTCTGCGCCCTGGTTCTGCCGCTGGCAGCGACCGCGCAGAGCGCCGACCAGCCCACCGACCTGGACCGGGTCACCGTCACCGGCTCCAACATCCCGCGCACCGACACCGAAACCGCCTCGCCGGTGCAGGTGATCTCCCGCGAACAGATCGACCGCACCGGCAAGACCACGGTCGGCGAGTACCTGCAGAGCCTGTCGGTGGATGGCGCCGGCTCGGTGCCCAAGAGCTTCGGCAACGGCTTCGCCGGCGGCGGTGCGGCGATCTCGCTGCGCGGCCTCGGCGCCGGCTCCACGCTGGTGCTGCTCAACGGCCGCCGCATGGCGCCGTTCGGTCTGGCCGACGACGGCCAGAAGGTGTTCACCGACCTCAGCACGATCCCGCTGGACGCGGTGGAGCGGATCGAGGTGCTGAAGGACGGCGCCTCGTCGATCTACGGCTCGGACGCGATCGCCGGCGTGGTCAACGTGATCCTGCGCAACGACTTCCAGGGCGCGGTCGCCACCGTGTCCTACGGCTGGTCCGACGACGGCGGCGGCGACCAGCCCAAGGTGTCGCTGACCGCCGGCACCGGCGACCTGGTCGAGGACGGCTTCAACGCGTTCTTCAGCGTGGAGGCGGCCAAGACCGACGCGATCCGCGTCAGCGACCGCCGCAACCGCAAGTGGATCGGCACCGGCGACACCCGCCCGTGGGGCTATCCGATCGGCGGCAACCTGCCCGGGCGCATCACCGGCGGCGGCACCGGCGCCGGTGGCGGGCCGAGCGGCGCGATCGAGAACCCGATCACCGGGCGCTTCGAGTCGCTGCCCGGCTGCGCGGCGCTCTCGGACGTGACCCCGCAGGATCCGGCCGGCGGCTGCCTCTGGGACGTGGGCCGCTTCCGCGACCTGTCGCCGGAGGAGGAGTACATCAACTTCTTCTCGCGCGCGGCCTTCGCGGTCGGCGACAGCGGCGAGCTGTACATGGAGCTGAGCGCGGCCAACAAGAAGACCGTGTTCCAGAACACGCCGTCGGGCGTGTCCGGCGCCTGGGGCTACCCAGGCGGCCCGGTCAACGCCTCCGATCCCGGCCCCGGCGCGGTCGTGCTCGGCCCGGACCACCCGGACAACCCGTACCCCGGCACCGCCAACCGCCTGCGCTACACCGCCTTCGACGTCGGCCCGCGCGTGACTTACAACGACAGTCGCTTCGTGCGCCTGCTGCTGGGCTTCAAGGGCCGCGCCGGCGAGTGGGACTACGACGTGGGGTACCTGCACTCGGGCACCGACCTGACCAACGAGCGCACCGGCTTCCTGCAGTACAGCCGGGTCAAGACCGTGCTGGAGGATCCGGCCAGCCCGGTCGGCTGGTGGCGCATCGGCGACGACGCCGGGCTCAACTCGCAGGCACTGTACGACTACATCTCGCCGCGCATCAGCGCCGAGGGCCGCACCCGCCTGGACGTGGTGGACGCGAAGATCACGCGCCCGCTGATGGACCTGCAGGGGGGCGCGCTGGGCCTGGCGCTGGGCGCCGAGTACCGCCGGCAGTCGGTGTCGCTGACCCCGCAGACCTTCACCGACCAGGGCGACATCATCGGCCTGGGCTACTCGGCCTACGAGGGCGTGGAGAAGATCACCAGCGTCTACGCCGAGCTGCAGGCGCCGCTGCTGGAAAGCCTGGAACTGACTGGCGCGGTGCGCATGGACAAGTACCAGGGCGGCGACACCGCGACCACGCCCAAGCTCGGCGTGAAGTGGTCGCCGTCGGACTGGATCGCGCTGCGCGCGACCTACGCCGAGGGCTTCCGCGCGCCGAACCCGGCTGAAGCCGGCACCGGCGGCCTGGCCGCCTTCAGCACCGCGGTCGATCCGGTCCGCTGCGCCGCGCCGGGCAATGAGCCGCAGGACTGCGACGCCGGCCCGATCGCGCTGATCACCTCGCCCAACCCGGACCTCAAGCCGGAAGAGTCCAAGAGCACGACCGTCGGCATCGTGCTGTCGCCGTGGACCGGCGGCTCGCTGGCGCTGGACGCGTTCCGGATCAAGCGCACCGACGAGATCTTCGGCGGCAGCGCCGACGCGGCGATCGCGGCCGGCGGCGCCAACGTGATCCGCGGCAGCAACGCGATCCCCGGCACGCCGGGCAGCGGTTCGATCCTGGCGGTGCTGGTGGGCTACGAGAACGCGTCCTCCACCACGGTCGAAGGCTTCGACGTGGACATGGAGCAGCGCATCGACCTGGGCGAGGCCGGCAACCTGCGGCTGGACCTGCAGTTCACCCACATCAGCAAGTTCGAGCGCGAGGATGTGGATGGCAGCGTCTACGAGTTCGCCGGCACCCATGGCAACTGCGACGTGACCAACTGCATCGGCACGCCGAAGAACAAGGCCAACTTCGGCGCGACCTGGGAGATGGGGCAGTTCGCGATCAGCAGCGTGGTCAACTGGCGCGACAGCCTGCGCAACGTCAGCGAAGCCAGCGAGACCGAGTGCGCGAACGGCTTCGCCAACGGCGAGGATGCGCCCGCCGGCTGCGAGCTGGACGACTTCTACACCATCGACCTGTCGGCGCGCTGGATGCCGACCGAGCACTGGGAGCTGTTCGGCTCGGTCAACAACGTCACCGACCGCATCGCGCCGCTCGATCCGCTGACCTACGGCGCGATCAACTACAACCCGATGGATTTCAGCGGTGCGATCGGCCGCTACTTCACCGTGGGCGCGAAGTTCCGCTTCAACTGACGGAGAGTGGACTCCCGGCCGCGGCGTCGCGGCCGGTCCACGGATGGCGCGGCGGGCGGCCTGCAGGACGCGGGTCGCCCGTGCCGCGGAGCGGCAGCACCACGCTAAGCTGACGTCCCGCCGCACCGGCTTCAAGGACGCCCGCATGGCCAGGCGCAAGCGCCAGACACTGCCCAGCGACTTCTCCACGCTACTGGACGAGGCACCGCTGGAGACGCTGATCGCCACCTTCGAGCACTGCGATCTCGAAGCCCGCGGCGGCTATGCCAAGCAGACCGCGCTGTCGTTCTACAACTGCCCGGACGCCCTGCTGCACTGGCTGGTCGCGCAGGGGGCCGACCTCGAGGCGGTCGACAAGGATGGCCGCACGGCGCTGCACCATCGCGCGGCCGGCTGGAAGGGCGGCGTGGACGCCCTGCTGGCACTGGGTGCCGACCGGCATGCGCGCGACCGTCGCGGCAACACGCCGCTGCATGCCGCCGCGCAGAGCCACAAGTCCGCCTCGTTGCGCCGCCTGGTCGAGCACGGCGCTTCGGTGGATGCGCGCAACGATGCCGGCATGACCCCGCTGAAACTGGCGCTGGCCACCGCGTCCAACAGCGACATCGTGGAGACCGCGGAGATCGCCGGCGTGCTGCTGGCCGCCGGCGCGTCCGTGCAGGACGACATGCGCGCCGATGTGGAGCGGATCGGCCGCACCTTCGAGTTCCATCGGGCCGGCTTCAACCCCGAGTTCCTGGATGCCACCGATGCCGGCCTGACCACGCTCTACCGCCTGTTCGGCACCGCTCCGGCCGCCGCGCGCAGGGTGCACGACGGGTGGTCGCCGATCGTGGTGGACGACGCGGCATGGCCGGCGCAGTTCGATGCGCTGTGGCAGCTGTTGGTGCCGTCCAGCGGCGCGGCCGCCAGCGTGCAGGGCGAGGTGATCCGGATCGCGGGAAAGCTGTCGCGCGAGATCCTCGACAACGGGGCGGTGAACTGGGATGCGGACTTCCGCGCGATGCTGGCTGCGTTCGCCGCCCATCTTGGCAGCGGCACGCCGCTGCCGGCGGCGGCCCTGGTCGACGCACGGGCACTGACGCGCGCACTGCATGCCGGCGATGGCGACGAGGACGCACTGTCCGCGCTCGCCCGGCTCGCCGTGGACTGGGTGCGGCTCAACCCGGCACCGATCGCGTTGCCGTTGCCTGCCTACAGGCGCTGACGCACCGCTTCCAGGACGAGGGCGTCCGTGTCGGCGCTCCTGTTGGCCGAGCACGCCGTGCGCGGACCGCGGCCGTGCGCATCGGCGTTCCCGCCGCCGTAAGCACGCGTGTCGGCGGCACCGGTGGTTCGGCGCACCGGTCGCGGGAGCGCCGCCCCGGCGCGGCAGGATCCCTGACGCAGCGTTGAGTCGCCTCCGCGGCGACCGCCATGCCGGACGCTGCCCGCAGACATGCATGGATCGATGGCGGTCGCGGCCACCCACGCCTGCAGACAACGGCGACCCGGGTTGAACGCGTCCGCTGCCGGAACGCAGCGCGAGTGCCAGCCTTGCGCCCAGCGCGCCGACACACCGGGCCGGCACGCAGGCAGGAACGTGGCAGTCAGTGCCCGTGATCGCGGACCAGCTGCGTCGGCGTCAGGCCCGTCAGGCGACGCACGTCGTGCGACAGATGCGTGGCGTCGGCGTAGCCGGCATCCAGCGCGGCCGCGGTCAGCGTCGGCACCTGTCCGGCGAGGCGCAGCAGCCGCTGCAGACGCAGGATCCGCTCCAGCACTTTCGGGCCATAGCCGAATGCCTGCAGGCAATGGCGATGCAGGCCGCGCTCGCTGATGCCCAGACCGTGCGCCAGCGCGGGAATGCCCGCGGGCCGATCAGCCGACAGTGCAGCGAACAGCCAGGCCATGCGCGTGTCGACGACCACGTCGCTGGCGGCGACCGCGGCGAGCAGCGTCGGCAGCGGATCGGCACCCTCGCCCAACCGCTGCTGCAACGCACGGGCGCGCGTGCCAAGCACCGTGTCGGCATCGACGCGCCGGTCGGTCAATGCCTGCATCGAGGTGCCGAGCACGCGGTGGGCGGTACCGGGCGCCAGGCGCAGGCCGGTCAGCGTGGTCCCGGCCGCGAGCCGGGCGACGCTCGCCTGCTGGTCCGGCCCGGCGACGAACAGGCGCCGGCCGTCCCAGATCAGATCGACGCAGCCATCGGGCAGCACCCGGCTTTGCGCATCCGCCGCCGGCTCCACCCGGTAGCGCCAGACCCGGCACAGCCGGTCGCGCAGCGCGGGCGGCGGCAGCGCCTCGACATAGGGTGGCAGGGCCGGCAGCAGCGGAGGAATGGTCGGCATGCCGCCGATGATGACATCACGCCATGCGGTCATGTCCGCACGAGCCAAGGGACGCGCATCGCTGTCGCGTGCCCGTCGCGGAAACGCACCGCACCCGTCGTGCAGGGCGGACGCGATCACGGTCCGCATCGGGGTGTCACCGATGCGCAGGCTGGAGGGACGCCGGGTGCGGACATCACGCAGCTGGGGCGCAGCAGCGGGCGATGCCGGGGCCCTGCGTCCAGTGCAGACACGTCGGCAACATGGCGGTGGCCTCGAGCGGTCTCCTGCAGTCCTGTAGCAGCGGCCGCAGCGGCCGCCATCGGGTGGCGTTCGGCGCAGGACCATGCAGGCGACGCCGGCACCGATGCACTGCAGGCACCGGTTCCACAGGCACTGCAGGCAACGCTGCCACCAACGCACAGCGGTACCCACACAGCACGACGGCCGGGGTTGCCGGCCGTCGTGGGGTCTGCCTACGGTTCGCGTGCCAGTCGTGTCGCCTGCGGCTCGTCTCTTGTCGCAGGCCGTTGGCGTCGCGTGTGGCGCGTTCCGGTCGCGTTTCGCTTGCGCTCGACGTGGACGCTTACTTCAGGCCGCGGTGTTCGAGCAGCGGCTCCACCGACGGATCCTTGCCGCGGAACTCGCGGTAGGCGGCGGCCAGGTCCTTCGAGTGGCCGATCGACAGGATCTTCTCGCGGAAGACCTGGCCGTTCTGCCGGGTCAGGCCGCCGTTCTCGCGGAACCACTGGAACGCGTCGTGGTCCAGCACCTCCGCGCCGAAGTAGGCGTAGTAACCGGCCGCGTAGCCGCCACCCCAGATGTGGCTGAAATAGCTGGTGCGGTAGCGCGGCGGCACCGCGGCCAGGTCGACCTTGTAGGTCGCCAGCGCCTGCTTCTCGAAGGCGTCCACGTCCTGCTTCGGCGTGCCCGCCGGTAGCGTGTGCCAGGCGAGGTCGAGCAGCGCCGCCGACAGGTACTCGGTGGTCGCGTAGCCCTGATTGAAGGTGCGCGCGGTGACGATCTTGTCGACCAGCGCCTGCGGCATCGCCTCGCCGGTCTGGTGGTGCCTGGCGTAGTTGGCGAAGACCTTCGGATCCAGCGCCCAGTGCTCGTTGAACTGCGAGGGGAACTCGACGAAGTCGCGCGGCGTGTTGGTGCCGGCGACCGACGGATACTGCGTCTTCGAGAAGAAGCCGTGCAGCGCATGGCCGAACTCGTGGAACAGCGTGGTCACGTCGTCGAAGCTCAGCAGCGCGGGCTGGCCGGCCGCAGGTTTCGTGAAATTCTCCACGTTGTAGACCACCGGGATGGTGCCGGTCAGGCCGTCCTGCTCGACGAAGTTGCCCATCCAGGCGCCGCCCTGCTTGCTCTCGCGCTTGAACGGATCGAGGTAGAACAGCGCGATCTGGGTGCCGTCCTCGTCCTTGATGTCGAACACGCGCACATCCGGGTGATAGACCGGGATGTCGGTACGCTCGGTGGCGGTGATGCCGTACAGCTGGTTGGCGGCGAAGAACACGCCGTCCTTCAGCACGCGGTCCAGTTCGAAGTACGGCTTGATCTGCGATTCGTCCAGGTCGAACTCGGCCTTGCGCACCTGCTCGGCGTAGAAATCCCAATCGGCGGCGCCGGCGGTGAAGCCGCCGTTCTGCGCGTCGACCACGCCCTGGATCTTGGCCAGCTCGGCACGTGCTCGGCCGGTCGCGGCCGGCACGGTGTCGGTCAGCAGCTTCAGCGCCACCTCGGGCGTGCCGGCCATCTGGTCGGCGATGCTGTAGGCGGCGTAGTTGGGGAAGCCCAGCAGCTGCGCCTTGCGCGCGCGCAGCTCGGCCAGGCGCTGGATCGTGACGCGGGTGTCGTTGCCATCGCCCTTCTCGGCGCGGCCGGTGGACGCGGCCAGCACCTGCTCGCGCAGCGCACGGTTCTTCAGCGAGGCCAGCACCGGCTGCTGGGTGGTGTTCTGCAGGCTCAGCAGCCACTGGCCGTCCTTGCCCGCGGCCTTCGCGGCATCGGCCGCCGCGGCGATCGTGCCGTCGTCCAGGCCATCGAGCTGGGCGCGGTCGGTGACGAACACGCCGCCGGCATTGCCGGCCGCCAGCAGCTTGTTGCCGAACGCGGTCGACAGCGAGGATTCCTCGGCGTTGAGCGTGCGCAACTCGGCCTTGTCGGCATCGGACAGCAGCGCGCCGGCGCGCTCGAAGTTGCGCTGGTAGTGCTCGACCACGGTCTTCTGTTCCGGGGTCAGGCCCAGCGTGTCGCGCTGGTCGTAAATCGCCTTGACCCGGGCGAACAGCGCCGGATCCAGGTGGATCGCATCGCTGTGCTCGGCCAGCTTCGGCGCCAGCGCCTCTTCGGCGGCTTGCAGGGTCTCGTTGGTGTTGGCGCCGGCGAGGGCGAAGAACACGCTGGTGGCGCGGGTCAGCAGCGCGCCGCTGCGCTCCATCGCCTCGATGGTGTTCTGGAAGGTGGCCGGCTCGGCGCTGTCGGCGATCTGGCGGATCTCGGCCAGATGCTGCTTCATGCCTTCTTCGATCGCCGGCTGGTAGTCGGCGTCCTTCAGTTTGTCGAACGGCGGCGCCTGGAACGGCAGGGTGCTGGCGGCCAGCAGCGCATTGCCGGTGTCGGCCGGCTGTGCGGCGGTGGGGGTGTCGGTCACGGGGGCGGACTCTTCTTTGGAGCAGGCAGCCAGCGCCAGGGTGATGGCGGCGGCGAGCAGGAGCGGACGGGTCATGGACAGGGGTTCGCGGGAGCCCGGATCGGGCGCCCGCACACTCTACGCCTGCCCGCGCCGCCGGTGATGTGCCTGCGGTGGAACGTTGTGCCGCATGGCCGCAACCGCGCCCGCGCTGCCGCCATCCATCGGCGGACGCCGGTTCAGGCCTGCGCCCACGATGCCGGCCCGCGGACGGTGCGGCCCGGCCGGTGCGGGTGCCGGATGGCCTTGCCACATGGCCTCGCCCTGCGTGTCCACCGGGCTTCGTGGCGGTCAGCGGGGCCCCGCCCCTGACGCGACGGCAGGCGACGGCACGTGACCCACGTGCCGTCGCACCGGCGAGGTCAGCCGCGCGGATCGAGCCGCAGCAGACGACCCTGCCCACCGCGACGGCCATCCTCCAGCAGCCAGACCGTGCCGTCCGGGCCCTGCTCGATCTCGCGGATGCGGGTGCCCATGTCGTAGCGCTCGGCCTCGCGGGCACTGTCGCCGTCGAAGGTCACCCGGACCAGCGCCTGCGAGGACAGGCCGCCGATCAGGCCGCTGCCGGTCCAGCCCGGGTAGCGGTCGCCGCTGTAGATCACGAAGCCGGCCGGCGAGATCACCGGCGTCCAGGTGATCACCGGCGCGCGGAATTCCGGGCGGGTGGCGTGGTCGGGGATCGGCCTGCCGCCGTAGTGGTTGCCGTTGGAGACGATCGGATAGCCGTAGTTGGCGCCCTTCTCGATCAGGTTCAGCTCGTCGCCGCCTTCCGGCCCCATCTCGTGCACCCACAGCCGGCCGCCTTCGCCGAAGGCGATGCCGAGCGGATTGCGGTGGCCCAGCGACCAGACCTGCGCGGCCACCCCGCCCTGCGACGCGAACGGGTTGTCGGCCGGGACCGAACCGTCGTCGCGCAGGCGGATGATCTTGCCCATGTTCGAGGCCATGTCCTGCGCCGGATCGAACTTCTGCCGGTCGCTGGAGGTGATCCACAGCAGGCCGTCGTCGCCGAACGCGATGCGGTGGCCGTAATGGCCCTGGCCCGACACCTTCGGCACCTGGCGCCAGATCACCTGCAGGTCGTCCAGCGTGCCGCCACCCTGCGCGTCCAGCACCAGCTTCGCCCGCGCCACCGCGGCGCCCTGGCCGCCGTCGCCGGCCTCGGCATAGCTCAGGTACACCCAGCCGTTCCGTGCGAAGCCGGGATGCAGCACCACGTCGCCGAAGCCGCCCTGCCCGCCATGCTCCACCTTCGGGACGCCGCCCACCTTGCTGCGGGTGCCGGCCTCGATGTCGTAGACCACCAGCGTGCCGGCCATCTCGGTGACCAGCAGGCGACCATCGGGCAGGAAGGTCATCGCCCACGGCGCGTCGAAGCGGGTGATCTCCTGCGCCTCGAACGGCTTGGCCGCAGGCGTGGGCGCCTGCGCCTCGGCGGTGGTCGCGGCAAGACCCGCAGCCAGGGCGGAGGCGAGCAGAAGGACGGTGAGCGGACGGGGCATCGGACACCTCGGTCGGATTTCGGAAAGATCCCCGATCCTACCGGCTGGCGCGTGACAGGGGCGATGCACGGCGCAGCCGCGGCGCGTTGCACGCAGCGTCCATGCTGCCCAGCACCCGTGCATCGCCATGGATGTCATCCGGGCCTGCAGCCCGCCAGCCCCGGCGCAGGCGCAGGCGCAGGCGCGGCGTTGGCGGACAGCGCGCCACGCCACGCCTGCAGCGTGACGTCGATGCCACGCCAGCCGCATCCACCGTCGTCGGAACGCAGCCCATCGAACGCCCTGCCCGCAGTGCGCACGGCAGCCGACCGCGACGGGCACGGGGACGCCATCGCAGCGGTCAGCCCCGATCCAGCGGGCTCACCACACCACTGCCGCCGCGGTTGAGCACGTGCGTGTAGATCTGCGTGGTCGCCACATCCTTGTGGCCCAGCAGTTCCTGGACGGTCCGGATGTCGTAGCCCGCCTCGATCAGATGCGTGGCGAAGCTGTGCCGCAGCGTGTGCGCCGATACCGGCTTGGCGATGCCGACCTGCCGGCACGCGCGCTTGAGCGCCCGCGCCAGGCGGTCCTCGTCCAGGTGATGGCGCCGCTCCTCGCCATCGGCAGGATCGCGGCTGCGGCGCGGCGCCGGGAAGACGTACTGCCAACCCGACTCCCTGGCCGCATTCGGGTACTTGCGCGCCAGCGCATGCGGCAACCACACGGCGCCGCAGCCTTCCGACAGATCCTGGCGGTGCCATTGCAGGGCACGTTCGATCTCCTGCCGCAGCGCCGGTACCAGACTGGCCGGCAGCATGGTCCGACGGTCCTTGCCGCCCTTGCCGTCACGCACCAGGATCTCATTGCGCTGGAAGTCCACATCCTTGATCCGCAGCCGCAGCCCTTCCATCAGCCGCATCCCGGTGCCGTACAGCAGGCTGGCAAGCAGCCCGACCCGTCCATCCAGACAGGCCAACAACGCGCGGACTTCCTGGACAGACAGCACAGTCGGCAGGCGTGCCGGACGCTTGGCCCTGGTCACGTTCTCCATCCAGGGCAGGTCGATGCCCAGCACCTCCCGATAGAGGAACAGCAGCGCCGACAGCGCCTGGTTCTGGGTACTGGCACTGACCTGCCCCTGCACCGCCAGTGCGGTGAGGAACGCCTCGACCTCGGCTGCCCCCATCTGTGCGGGGTGCCGCTTGCCGTTGGCCAGGATGAAGCGCCGGATCCACGCGACATAGCTGCGCTCGGTGCGCAGGCTGTAATGCTTCACCCGGATCCGCTGCCGGACCTGCTCGAGCAGCCGCGGCTTGCCCGGCTCCACCTTCCCACCGGATGGCACCGCATTCTGGGGGTGATAAGACATCGCACCGCATTCCGCTTTGTATGCACCGAAGGGTCCGACACCCGGGTGGCTCTGAGGCATCCGCCAAGTCGTTGATCGGGGGTCAGATTTACCTGATTGACGGCATCTTCACGCGGATGAATACTCGGCGTTATCCCGCGGAATCGCGGACTACTAAGTGTTAGGCATGCCCAACCGCCTTCTCTCTAACATCAACAGGAATGCATATGGACAAAAAAAATTACGCTGCAGCAGGGTCAGCAGCCGCTGCAGTTGCAGCGACAGCAGCTGCATTTACTCCTATAGGCATGGTTGGTGCTGCTGGTTTTGCGATAGCTGGAATAGTTGCCGCATTAAATAAATCTCAAGACGACCTGAAAGAGGCTGAGAGCAAAGGAATTACATCGCTTGAGGACGAGGCAAAGAAACAAAGAGTCAACATGGAATTCCAGGCCCACCAAGCAAGAGTGGCTCAAGAGCTAGCCATCGCTCAAAGGATCTACTTCTCTGACACAGTCGAGATCGAGGAGTTCTACGACGGACAAGGGAAAGGATCTCTTGGCGTGAAGGGAGATGAGTCAGGGATCACGCTGGGGGCATCTGGAGAGGGGCGTCGTGTAACGAAGCGAATCATAAAGTTCGCTGGCTGGGGGAAGCCTTCACCCAGTTCCGAAGAACAAGCCTAACAATTCATGTATGGACTCCCTTTGCAACAGCACACAGCGTGATCATTGACGGGCGAAGCGGATCGGTTGCAGTCGTGTATTCGGCCTTGGGGTGAGCGCGGAGCGCTCGGGCCATCATGAAATCCGCGGATCGGGGCCTATCGTTCAAGCGGCGTCGTGCGCCGGAATTGTTATCGGCCTTGTCCGATCCGGGGAGCGAGCCCTTCGTCATGACATGGATCGTGCTGCACTGCTGACGCTGAAACGCTTTTTGATTCTCCCGACGCGTTACATGGACTGTTTCACCGCATGCGGCTTGTGGCCGACATGGCGCGGATCGAACG
>NZ_JACVAP010000003.1 GCF_014851915.1 Xanthomonas sp. XNM01 | reverse complement strand
GCGCCACCCGCGCAATACCAGCGGGGATGACGATTCCGTACTCGCGCAGCAGGCCGCGCACGAGGTTGATCGTGGCCGTGCGCTGCGCCTTGAGTTGCTCACGCACGCGATGCAGCGCCTGCAGCCCCTGTTGGCGCGGCGTCTTGACCGGCACCTCGCTGATCTGCGGACAGCGGGCAGCCTCCACCAGCCCGGCGGCATCGGCACGGTCGGTTTTGTTCCCGCGGACATAAGGCCGCACGTCGCGCGGCGGCAGCAGCCGGACCGCATGTCCGCAGGCCTGGAAGCGACGCCCCCAGTAGTGCGCGCTGCCGCAGGCCTCCATCACCACCTCCATCGGTGACCGGCTCTCCAGCACACGGGAAAATGCCCTGCGAGACAATCGCTTCCGCTCGAGAATCCGCCCCGCCGGATCGGCAAAGGCCAGCTCGAACACGTCTTTTGCCAGATCGATCGCAACGGTCGTAGCATGCATGGCGTGGACTCCTCTCGTGATCCCGTGACTGAAACCCGCAAGCTTCAGTGTGGCCCGCGAGGCCGTGTGGCGACGCGGGAGGAGTCCATCTCATCATTCAAGCCGACGCCGCTCCGCGGCGCGGCTTAACTCAGGTGTTAGGTGCCTGCTGAAACTACTGGAGAGTCATGGCAACAATTCGCGAGTACTTCGATAGAGATGCGCGCGCCTTAACCGTGCACGCTGACTGGCCTTTCCAGATGCGGGACGGCCAACTCCTCGCCACGGTCATAGCAAAAATAGCGTTGGACTTTGAGGCAAATGCTAAGTATTGGTATTTCTACGTCCCGGCAGTGGATGACTTGTCGGGCTGCCTATCCACACTTTTTTCAACGCCTGAGTTCGCGTCCTGCCAGCTCGATCCGGAAGGCGATGGCGTACTGGTCCAAGTTGGCCATTCCGATTATTCGGAACGGCAAAGCAGTGAAACACTTCAGTTCACGCGGCGGGTTCATCTCTACTTGGACGCAGACCTCACAATTGGCGACCGGCAGCACCTAGTCGAGCAAGCACAAGAGAGGGGATACTTTTTGTCGATCCGAGATCGCGAATATGCACAAAAGCGCTCAGAGACGGAGAAGCCACTCGCGTTCATTTCGCACGATTCCCGCGACAAGGACGCCTTTGTGCGGGAGCTAGTGAGCGAGCTGACCAAGAACCACTGCATCGTGTGGTACGACGAGTACTCTCTCAAGGTTGGTGACAGTCTGCGCGAAAACATCGAGCGCGGCCTGAGAGAGTCCCGAAAATGCATCATTGTTCTTTCCCCGAATTTCCTCTCGAACGCTGGCTGGGGCCGCGCTGAATTCGACTCGGTGTTTACGAGGGAGATACTGGAGCAAGAGAACGTCATCCTGCCAATTTGGCTGAATGTTGGTGTTCACGAAGTTTTTGAATACAGCCCTCGGCTGGCTGACAAGGTGGGATTGCCTGCCCGCCTTGGGGCCGCGGAGATCGCGCGCAAGCTGGCCGGCGTCATTAGAGCAGGCAGGTGAATTAACACTCGAAGTGCAACGCTCCACATAGCTCTTCGATTCTTTCGAGCGGCGTCTTGTAGCCATAGCGTTTCCTCGGCCGGGAATTGAGCTTGTGCGCGATGAGGTCGCAGTGATGTTGCCGTAGTCGAGCGAGGCTGTGTCGCTTCGGGAAGTACTGCCGGAGCAGGCCATTGAAGTTTTCGTTGCTGCCGCGCTGCCATGGGCGGTGCGGATAGGCGAAGTAGCAGCGTACTCCGGTGGCGTGTTCCAGTGCCTTGTAGCCGTGGAACTCGGTGCCGTTGTCCCAGGTAATGGTCTTGAAGGGCAAGCCGCTGTTGCGGATGAGCTTCAGTGCGGCGCTGTTTACAGCGATCACCGTGCGATGGGGCAGCTTGGCGACCAAGGCAATTCCGGAACTTCGCTCCACTAGCGTGAGCAGGCAGTCGCGTTCGTCGGCGCTGCCGATGACAGTGTCGCCCTCCCAGTGGCCTGGCTCGCGCCTGGCCTCGACCGCTTCGGGTCGGGTGTCGATCATCGGCTTGCCCTGTAGTCGCCCACGTTTCTCAGGCCCAAAGGTGCGTTTGCGCCGGCGTTTCCCCCCTTGGCGCAGGTGCCGGTACAAGTACCCGCCGGCGCGCTGATCCTGCCGGACGAACCGGTAGATGGTCATGTGGCTGTGACCTGCCCCCACTGAGCCGCACCTGATCCTGGACGTGCAACTGGTGGGCAATCTGCTCCGGGTGTAATGACCCAGCGGTTCCTGCACAGGTCAGGCCGCTGACGCATATGCCTCGGCGGGTGTCTTCATGCCCAGCGCTTGATGCGGCCGCCGGTGGTTGTAGAACTGGATCCAGTCACCGATCACTCGCATTGCATGCTGCTGGCTCTCGAAGCGGTGCCGATGTGCGCACTGCTCTTTCAGCGTGCGGATGAAACGCTCAACCATGCCATTCTGTTGTGGGCAGTGTGGCGTGATGAACTCCTGCTGCAGGCCGTAGCTGCGTACCGGCCGGGTGTAGTGACGGCTCGTGAAGACCAGACCATTGTCCGAGCGCAGCAGGAATGGCTCGGGAACGCGACCGAGCGTACCGAAGCGGGTGATCAACGCCTGCTCCAGAGCCGCTGCGGCCGTCGTTGCACGGCCGGTTTGCGACAGGTGCCAGCCCAGGAGTTGCCTAGTGTGGCAATCGATCACCAGCGCCAGTGTGAGCCAGCCGTCGCGACCGGCCCAGATCCTGCACAGATCGGTGGCCCAACGCTGATCTGGTGCCGCTGCCACCGATGGCAGGCCCTGGATGCGAGGCCGCATGCCTACAGCCCGCTTGCGCACCTGCCAGCGCATCAGCTGAAAAATCCGCTGCACCGTGGTCTTGTTCATGCCCAGCAAACCGGCGACCGTGCGATAGCCAAATGAGGGCTCGGCCTCGATCAACTGCTTGATCGGATCGGCCAGCTCAGGGCGTATCACCGGTGGCGATTTCACGGGCCGGTAGTAGACCGTGCGACGCGGCACCTCGAACCAGCGACACAGCTGCGCCATCGAGACCGCCACGCCATCATCCCGCAGTCCCTGCTGGAGCGTGACCATCAGGTCTCATCCTTGCCCAACAGGGACTGCAATTTTTTTCGCGCGCGCAGCTCCAGCATGGCCTCGCCGTAGGCCTCCTGCAGGTCTTTCAGCTGCCGCTCGTACTGCTCACGCACATCCTCAGGCTTGGCGCGCAATGCGTTCTCCATGCCCCGCTTCGCGTCGTCGACCCAACTCTCGATCTCCGAAGGCGTCAGATCGAACTGCCGGCTGGCCTCCGACACTGTCTTCTTGCCTTGGATGATCTCCAGCACCAGCGCCGACTTCCTGCGCGCCGTCCGGCGTTTGATTTCCTCTTCCATCACGATGCTCATGGTGTCTCCCTCTCAACGTAACACCTGGGCAGGAAATCACTGGGTCATTACAGGCACAGCAGGCGCGCGTCGATGGTGTCCGTCTTCGCCAGCTCGCCGGTTGCGCGTGCGAAGTCACGCGCCTGCCGCGGGTTGATGCGGGAAACCCAAAGCCCGGCATCGCAGCATGCTTCGAGCAATGCGTCCTCATACCCGCCTGTTGCCTCGACCATGATATGGACGTCGGGCACGCTCTCAAGCCGCCGCACAAGCTTGCTGACTCCCTGGGCGGTGTTCGCGAATCGGACTACCCCCGGGATGCCGTCGATGGCCAGGTCCAGCGCCGCCTTGCCCACATCGATACCTGCTGCCGTCATCGCGATTCTCCGATAGAGTTGGTCAGTCGAGAGCATCGCGTCCGGGCCCACGCTTATCGGTACGAGGTTCACCTCGTGCAACTGTTCGGGCGCAGGGCGCGAGATCCGGCGTGCGGCCCCTGCTGAATTCCGGTGGTGCTACACCGAGGCGTTATCGGGCGCGCACGCCGGGCTCTCGGCGCCTATAGTAGGAAAACTGGAAGACATAAGGCGTTGGCGCTCAAATGGAGGGGTTCTATGTTCAACTCAAAAAATAAGATCGAAGATCGGATTAAAAAAGCGCTTGATCTGGAGGCAAAGGGTCTTGCTGACCTCCTTAGCAATGACAAGATCGACGCGGATCTAGCAAGAAGGCTCTTTGATGAGTATTGGGACGGCGTTGCTGCTGGCGTAGAGGCAGCACACGGCCCCGCACCCAATAGACCAGAACTCGAGCCACATGGTGAGTTCTACTCAACGATTGGCATCCTTATCAATGATTTTGGCGATGTTGAGCGGGTTGAGCGCTAGCAATTCATATATGAAATCACTGATCAAGTAGGAAGCGTAATCTTTTGTTCTGATGAAGCGATGCGGTGGCAGTCGTATATACGCTCGTGTTGAGCGCTTGACGTGACCCCACTGAGCCGTATCAGGCTACGCTGTAAAGTCCGTAAACTAAGAGGGCGGGCATGAAAACGAGTTGCTTCACGACCGAGCAGATCATCGGGTTCATCAAGCAGGCCGACGCCGCTTCGCGGCGCGGCTTAATTCAGCAACTATCTTGATCAGAGTCGCTTTCAGAGGCTGATCGCAGCACCTCCATTGGCCTGCAGTTCGTAACGCCGCCGTGCGTTGATGATCGTCAGCAGCTTGCGCATGCAGGCCACCAGCGCGACCTTGCCGACCTTCCCGCGCGCTCTCAGCTGCTGGTAATGCGCGCGCATCGTCGGATCCCATCGCGCCGCCGAGAGCGTTGCTATGTAAAGCGCGACGCGCACCGGTGCACGGCCGCGACGCTTGCCCTGCATCTGCCCGCTATCGCGGTTCATCGGTGCGACACCGACAGAGCTTGGCGATCTGCTGGCGGGTCAGTGTGCCGAGCTCAGGAAGCAGCGCAAGACTCGTGGCCTGGAAGATCGGGTCCAAGCCTTTTCGATGAGCGTAGCGCTGGTGTGGTGTGCCTGTTGAGCAGCACTTGCATTTCGCGATCGATCGCTGCCAGCTCGCGCGTGAGTGCGCCGATCGTGCGCATGATCAGCTTGCGTACGGCCGGCGAGGTCAGTGCGGTCTGCTGCTTCTGCGCCTGCATCGTGACGACGACATGGCCGCGACGCCGCAGCCAATCGCGCAGTTCCCGCTGCCAAAGCGCCGGTGCCTCGTAGCGACGCAGCCGATGGACGAACAGCCGCGACAGCAGGCAGCGCAGGCGCGCGTCGATAGCATCCGTCTTTGCCAGCTCGCCGGTTGCGCGTGCAAAGTCACGTGCCTGCCGCGGGTTGATGCGGGAAACCCAAAGCCCGGCATCGCAGCATGCCTCGAGCAATACGTCCTCATCCCGCCCGTTGCCTCGACCACGATGTGGACGTCGGGCACGCTCTCGAGTCGTCGCACAAGCTTGCGGATTCCCAGGTCGGTGTTCGCGAATCGGACTACACCCGGGATGCCGTCGATGGCCAGGTCCAGCGCCGCCTTGCCCACATCGATACCTGCTGCCGTCATCGCGATTCTCCGATAGAGTTGGCCAGTCAAGAGCATCGCGCCCGGGCCCACGCTTATCGGTACGAGGTTCGCCTCGTGCAACTGTTCGGGCGCAGGGCGCGAGATCCGGCGTGCGGCCCCTGCTGAATTCCGGTGGTGCTACACCGAGGCGTTATCGGGTGCGCACGCCGGGCTCTCGGCGCCTACAGTAGGGAAACTGGAAGAAATAAGGCGTTAGCCTTGGGAGACATTGTGTCGCAACCAATTAATGACAATGCCGCTCGTGTATGGATCTCGTCCGTCACCTTTAGCGACGGAACGCAAGTTGATTTCGATCCTGATGATATCACCGTTATTGTCGGTCCAAATAATTCCGGCAAGAGTGCGACTCTTCGAGGGATTAAAACTAAGTTTGAAAATAAAACAAATAAGAGTCCCGTAATTGCTGAGCTGACTTACAAATCAAAGGGGAGCCCAGAAGAATTTGAAGCATGGATTACGAGCTGGGCCGTACAGCAAATTGACAAAAATCAGGGTAACCCCATCTATCAGGCCATGGGGCACGGGCTACACCGAAGCGATGCAATTAACAGCTGGACCAATCTGTCTAACAGCGTTCATAACAACCTATCAAGATGGTTCCTCCTTCATTTGGGGGGCGAACAAAGACTGACTACATCAAATCCTGCTCCGGCTATCCAGCTCACTTCGGAGAACCCTAGCCATCCCATTCACTACCTGGCGCGAGACGACGCTCGCGAAATGCAGCTCAGCGATGCGTTCAAGAGAGCGTTCGGAATGGATTTGGTCGTACATAGGAACGCAGGCGGAAAGTACCCTCTATACGTTGGAGAGAGGCCGATTCCCGCAGCGGGAGAAGATCGGGTG
This sequence comes from Xanthomonas sp. XNM01, assembly GCF_014851915.1. GTDB lineage: Bacteria > Pseudomonadota > Gammaproteobacteria > Xanthomonadales > Xanthomonadaceae > Pseudoxanthomonas. Next base: position 646,419 of record NZ_JACVAP010000003.1, on the reverse strand, counting down.
AGTTTAACGTTTTTGAAAAGGCTGGAGATGCTCCCGAAGCTGCACGAGCAGGGAGATGGAATGAGGAGCTTTGCAAGCGTTTTGCTTGCGGCATCGGTCGGAAAAGAAACCATATTGCTGATAGATGAACCAGAAGCATTTCTCCATCCGCCTCAGGCGAGATTACTTGGTCACTTAATAACAACAGCTACGAACAGTAATCGTCAAACATTTATTGCGACGCACAGTAGCGACGCACTGAAGGGCATACTTTCCTCAAATAATGAGCGTGTTCGTGTTATCAGGATTGAGCGTAACGGGGGCGTAAATCACGTCAAAGTACTCAGCAATCCGGATATTCAAGAATTGTGGAGCGACTCGCTCCTGAAGCACAGCAACATCTTAGATGGGCTATTTCACGAATGCGTGATTGTCTGTGAGTCAGATTCAGATTGCAGCTTCTACTCAGCCATTGCTGATGCCGTAACAGATCAGAGCGAGAAAAAGATAGATCTGCATTTCGTACATTGTGGAGGCAAGGCGAGAATGCCTGTAGTTCTCAGGGCTTTGGTCAAGGTTGGAGTTCCAGTCAAGGCGATCTGCGACTTTGACATTCTTTCTGAAGAGTATCCATTACGGACCATTTGTGAGTCGCTGAATTGCCCATGGGAAGAGGTTGAGCGAGATTGGAGAATAGTAAAATATGCAATTGACAGCAAGCGACCCGATCGGACGACAGCGGAGGTAAAGGCGGAAATAGACGCAGTTCTTGATGCGGAGTCCGCTACGATATTTCCGAAGGCCGCAAAGGCAAGAATCACAAGCATTCTTAAACTTACGACAGCTTGGGCTAATGCCAAGACAGCGGGAATCTCGTACGTACCGCCCGGTGATGCATCACAAGCAATTAGACGTCTTCTGTCTCGTCTCAAAAACAGCCACATTCACGTTGTAGAGGTTGGTGAGCTTGAGGGCTTTGATAGGACCGTGCCTGATCATGGTCCGTCCTGGGTTGCCGAGGTCATCCAGAAGGACCTTGCCCGTGATCCAGAGCTCGCCGACGCGCGTAACTTTGTATGTGACGTCGTCAAGACCCAAGGCTAAAAATTCATTTAAACCGGGGCGGTAGTTCCTTCGCTTTTGTGGATACCCTGACCTGACGATCAGGAGTGTCACCATGCCAGCACCGGGTCCACATACGACCTATCGCTACAGCGATCATTTCAAGGCCACCGCCGTGCGCCTGAGCCAGCTTCCAGGCGCCCCTGTGCCCGATGTCGCGGCGTCGCTTTACATCCATCCCTTCATGTTGTCTCGTTGGCGCAGGCTGGTGCGCGAGGGTGAGATTATGAGCAAGGCCGCCGAGGTCAACGAGGCCGTTGCAGCCAAGATCAGGTGCAAGCCCTGTCAGCCTGCGCTTGCAGCCGCAGACTGCAGCTGACCGGAGTCCGCGGTTCCACTGTCGCGCACTGCTATGGGCTGCGGGCAGGCCTCGCCATCGGTGACGGCGGTGCGTGCGAACCAGTCGCCGACGGTAGGGCCGAGCCGGTCCAGGCGCATCGGCAGGCTCAGGTGGTCTTCGCCGGCCAGTTCCAGGTAGCGCGCGCGCGGCGCGGCGGCGGCCAGGGCGCGGCCATGTGCGACCGGCACATGCGCGTCGTCGCGGCCGTGCACCAGCAGCACACAGGCCGGTGCGTGGGCGAGTGCGGCGCCGACGTCGACGCGGTCCAGGTCGATGCCCAGCCGGCGGTCGGCTTCGGCGATGGCGGTGTCCAGCGAGCCTGCGTCGAAGCGCCAGCGCAGCCACTGCACGGACAGCCAGCCGGCCAGATCGTGCGGTTGCCGGCTCAGCATGTGCGGGACCATGTCGCGGATCGCGCCGCCGGCGTTGTCGAAGGATTCCATCGCCACCACGCCACCCAGCTCCATGCCCAGGTCGCGGGCGGCGAAGATCGCGGTGGCCGCGCCATAGGACACGCCGAGCACATGCAGCGGCCCGGTCACTTCGCCGCGTTCGCGCAGTGCACGCAGCACCGCGACCACGTCGTCGGCCTCGCGCGTGCCGTAGCCGGACAGGCCTTTGCCCGAGCGGCCATGGTTGCGCAGGTCCAGGCTGATCGTGCGGTAGCCCTGGCCGGCCAGTTCCACCGCCCACGGCAGCAGCGAGCCGCCATCCATCATCCAGCCGTGCAGCAGTACCACGGTGCCGCGCGGCGGCGCATCGCTGCGCGCCTGTGGTGCGTCCAGTGCCAGGCTGAAATCCATGCCGCTGTCTTCGTTGCCGCGCAGGCCGCGGTAGCTGTAGCGCATGCGGTAGTCGCCCGGATCGAGCGCACGCCAGAACACCGGCACGCCGTCGGGCGTGTCGATGCGGCCGCTGCGGGTGGGCAGGGTCGCGATGAGCGCGTCGATCCGCGCCTGCGGCAGCAGCGGGGACGCACCACCGGGCGCGACCAGACGCGCGCCGAGCGCGATGGCGGGATCGGGGAGGGCGAAGCCGGCGAGCAGCAGGCAGGCACAGGCGAACAGGGACAGCCGTGCCGCCAGCGATCGCGGCCGGAAGACGGCTGCGGACATGGCAATGGCGTGGGGAAGCGGATGCGCGCAGCCTAGGTTGTCGCCGGGGCGGCTTCTACCGCAGTTCGATGACGAAGCGATGACAGCGTGCGGAAAGCCGGTGGGCGGCATCGCCCGTGGCCCGGGACCGGCATGTCGGCCGGCGCCGGAATCCCGCGCCGCTTTTGGCTGCGTGGGCGTTCCGGCGCGACGCGCGCCGGTGCGCCAGGTAGCGACTGGCGCGTGCAGCGTCGGCGCCTCCGTTCATCGGCGGTTGCGACGAAGCCGATGGAGGGCTTCGCCGCCGGAGGATCAGACCTCGCGCAGCGCCACCGTGATCGGCAACCGCGCCGCCCGCAGCGCCGGGAACAACCCACCGACCAAGCCGATGCCCAGCGCCCACTTCAGGCCCATCCACAGCAGGTCGGGCGAGACCTTGAACTGGAACACCACGGCGCTGAAGTTGCTGCCGATCGTCGACACGCTGTAGCCGCTGAAGATCGCCCAGGCGAGCAGGCCGCCCAGCACGCCGCCGAGCAGGGCCAGCAGCATCGTCTCCAGCATCACCGCGGTCACCACCGGCAGGCTGCGGAAGCCGATCGCGCGCATCGTCGCGATTTCGCGGGCGCGGGTGGCCACCGCCGCGTACATGGTGTTGAGCGCGCCGAACACCGCACCGACGGCCATGATCCCGCCAATCACCGTGCCCAGGATCGACAGCAGCGTGTTCAGTCCGCCGCCCTGCTTGCGGTAGTAGTCGCGGGTGCTTTCCACATCCAGCTTCAGGCGCTGGTCGGCATCCATCGCCGCCTTCAGCTTCGCCATGCCATCCGTGCCCTCGGTGCGTACCAGCACCGACTGGTAGGCGCTGCGGTTGTAGGTGGACGACAGGGTCTGCACGTCGGTCCACAGCTCGGACTCGTTGGCGTCGCCGCTGGCGAAGATGCCGACCACGGTCCACTCCTGGTTGCCGATCCGCAGCGGCTTGCCCACCTCCAGGTCGCGGAACTGGCCCTGCGCGCCGCGGCCGGCGACGATCTCGCGCTTGCCGCTCTCGAAGCGGCGGCCTTCGATGATCTTCACCTTTTCGCGCACCGCCCAGCCCTGGTCGCCAAGACCGCGGAACTGCGCGTTGACGTCGGTGCCATCGGACTTGGACACCAGGTTGATCACCTGCGACAGCTCGGCCGACAGCAGCGGCTGGCCGGCCGCATCGCGGGCGACACCGGCCAGGGTGCCGATCAGCGGCACCTGGTCGCGCATGATCACCGAGTTGGTTTCGGCCTGCGAGCCGCCGCGCAGCACGATGGCGACGGTGTCGTCGCCAGTGCTTTCCAGCGTGGCCTGGAAGCCGCGGCCCATCGCCAGCATCGCCACCAGCACGCCGACCACGCCGGCGATGCCGACCACGATCACCGACGAGGCGCCCCAGCGCTGCGGCAGGCTGGCCACGCCGATCCGGGTGGCGGCCAGCGCGAGCCGGCCGTTACGGGTCAGCAGCAGCCACAGCACCAGCAGCACCGCGGCCGCGGCGACGCCGTACCAGGGCAGGGCGATCCACACGCCGAGGCCGACGGCCAGCAGCACGACCGACAGCAGCGTCCACATCCATTGCTTGTTCATGATGTCGTCCCCTTATCGGCCGGCCAGTGCATCGACGATCTTCAGCCGCTTGGCGCGCAGCGCCGGCAGCACGCCCACCACCAGGCCGATCAGCACGATCAGGCCCAGCCCGATCAGCCAGGTCTGCAGCGGGATGGTCGGCGGCAGCAGGCCCTGCGCCTTGCTCGCCAGCACCGGCAGCAGCACGCGTGCCAGGCCCAGGCCGATCAACCCGCCCAGCCCGACCAGCAGCACCGATTCCACCAGCACCAGGGTCAGCATCGTGCCGTCCTTGAAGCCCAGCGTCTTCAGCGTGGCCAGTTCCGGCACCCGCTCGCGGATGGCCTGCGCCATCGTGTTGCCGGTGAGCAGCAGCAGTGTGAAGAACACCGCGCCCATGATCGAGGTGACGATCATGCCGATGTCGGCGAACTGCTTGGCGAAGGCCTGCTGGAACGCGGATTCGGTCTGGGTCTTGGTCTCGCGGTCGGAGTTCAGCGACAGCGCGTCGATGGCCTGGGCCGCGCGCGAGGCGTTGGCGTTGGCATCCAGGGTCACGGTGAAGAAGCTGACCTGGTTCTTGATGTAGTCGTTGGCCTCGTCGAAGTAAGCCCAGTTCATCACCATGAACATCTCCTCGTTCGACGAGGCACCGCGGTCGCGCGAGCGGAAGGTGCCAACCAGCTTCAGCGGCCAGTCGTTGCTGCCGTTCTGCGGGAAGATCGTGGCCTGCATCGGGATCGTGTCGCCGACCTTCCAGCCGAACTTGTCGGCCAGCGCCTGCCCGACCAGCGCGCCGGTGCGGGTGTCCTGGAACGCACGCACCTGCTCGGGCGCGATCTCGAAGTTGGTGTAGACGTCGAAGTAGTTCGGCGCCACCGAGAAGCTGGGGAAGAAGTTGCGCTGGTCCTGGTAGATGCCGCCGAACCACATCGCGTAGGTGCTCTGCTTCACGCCGGGCACGGTGTCGATCTGGCGCTGCAGGGTGATCGGCAGGCTCTGCGTGATCGACAGCCGCGAGGCGACGATCAGGCGGTTGGCGCCATCGACGCTGCCGCCGGAGGTGAAGGCCACACGCACCGAATCGAGCATGCCGAACAGCAGGAACGCGGTGACCACCGACAGCAGGGTCAGCAGGGTCCGGGTCTTGCTGCGGAACAGCTGCGCCCAGATCAGGGAGAAATATTTCATGGCCGCGGCCCTCAGTGCGCGACCGGCGCGTCGGCCAGTTCGCCCTTGTCCAGATGCACGGTGTGGGTCGCGTACTCGGCGGCCTTCGGGTCGTGGGTGACCATGATGATGGTCTTGCCGTGTTCGCGGTTGAGCAGCTGCAGCAGCTGCAGGATCTCTTCGGCCGAATGCCGGTCGAGGTCGCCGGTGGGCTCGTCGCAGATCAGGAAGGTGGGATCGGAGACGATCGCGCGGGCGATCGCCACGCGCTGCTGCTGGCCGCCGGACAGTTCGTTCGGGCGGTGGTTGCGGCGATCGGCCAGGCCGACCAGGGTCAGCGCGATCTGCGCGCGGCGCTGGCGCTCGCGTGCGCCCAGGCTGGTCAGCAGCAACGGCAGCTCGACGTTCTTCTGCGCGGTCAGCATCGGCATCAGGTTGTAGAACTGGAACACGAAGCCGACGTGGTGGCTGCGCCAGGTCGAGAGCTGGCCGGCGCTGAGCCGGTCGATGCGCTCGCCTTCGATCTCGATCTCGCCGCCGCTGGGGGTGTCCAGGCCGCCGATCAGGTTGAGCAGGGTGGTCTTGCCGGAGCCGGACGGGCCCATCAGGGCGACGAAGTCGCCGGCCGGGATCTCGAGGTCGATGCCGTGCAGGACCTGGACCTTCTCCGGGCCGCGCTGGTAAGTCTTGGTGACGTTGCGGAGGGTGACGAGGGTGGGCATGGAGGTGGTCCTTGGGTGGCGGGGACTGGCGGCTGCAGGGTGGCTGGTTGCTGTGGGTGTTGTTTTGGCGGTTCCGTGAGCAGGGTCGACGACGGTTTCAACGGCATGAGCAACGGCAACGGCAACGGCAACGGCAACCGCGGAAGCGGGAGCTTCGGAGCAACGGCTTCCGCGCTGTCGCGCGGCTTACTTTTGTCTTGGCAAAAGTAAGCAAAACCGTCAGCGCCGCCCCTAAAAAGGGGTCCATGGAACGCATGCCGGTGACGCACCGGTGCCCTGCGCTTCTCGGCCGGCGGGGCACGCTGCCCAAACTCGCTTCGCTCAGACAAGGGCAGCTCTTCGGCCCCGTCGTCCTGCGATGCTCGGCATGCTTTAAGGCGCAGACCGTCAACATCAAGATCAGAATCACGGCAACAGCAACAGCAACAGCAACAGCAACAGCAACAGCAACAGCGGAGATGTGCGCTTCGGTCAGGTGGGCTCGTATATGCCCAGCGGGGTTGAACGTGATCAAGGGAATGGGGCTTGCTTGATCTGTTTCCTTTTTCCGTTTGCGAGGTGGGGCGCCTTTGCGACAGAAGGTGCCCGAAGGACGGATGGGGCCAGTGACACTGCGCGGATGTTGCGGTACGTGTGACAGGAAGCAGCTGCCGCGAACCGGGTGATGTTTCCTGCGGGAAAGCGGTCGTCAGACAGCGCCGGTGCCGCCGATCCACCACAGCATCGACAGCAGCATCAGTACGAGGACCCCGGTGCCGACCATCAGGCGGACGCCGAGGGCGATGCCGGTGCGGGCATGCGCAGCCGCTCCATGGCCTTCATTCGCCGACACCTTGCCTGCGCTGTGCATGAAGCCGCTGGCGAGGATGCCGGCGGCGACCAGGGTCAGGCTCAGCGGAAACGACAGGGCGGTGGACCAGGTGGCGACGCCTGCCAGGGCCAGGGTGACGGCGGCCAGGGCGAGCAGCTGGAACGGGCGGTTCATGCGCGTACTCCTCTGCTGTCGGGAATCAGTTGGCGTCGTCCGCGATGCGGACCTTGTCGCCGTCGTTGAGGGTGTCGGGCGGATCGAGCACGACGGTCTCGCCGCCGGACAGGCCGTCGCTGACCTGGCGGTCGCTGCCCATCGCGATGCCGGTCTTCAGCGTGCGCAGGGCGACGGTGTCGTCGCTGCTGACGACGAAGGCGATCTCGTTTCCGTCGCGCTGGACGATGGCGGCGGCAGGCACGCGCACGCCGGTGGGCTGGTCGCTGCCTGCCGGCTTCGCCGCTTCCAGGAAGCTGACCCGCACACCCATGTCCGGCACGATACGCGCGTCCTTCTCCTTCAGCGCGATGCGGACCTTGACCGTGGCCTTGCCGCGGTCGGCGGCGGGGATGATCGCGATCACCTCGGCCGGGATCTTCCAGTCCTGGTAGGCGTTGAGCACCACCTCGACCGGCATCTTCGGCTGCACGCGGCCGATGAAGGCCTCGCCGACCTCGACCTCGACTTCCAGCGAGTCCATGTCGACGATGGTGCCGATGCCGGTGCGGGTGAAGCCGCCGGTGGCCATCGGCGAGACGATCTCGCCCGGCTGCGCGGCCTTGGCGGTGATGATGCCGGCGAAGGGCGCGCGCACGATGGTGTTGTCCACGCCCTGCTCGGCGATCCGCAGCTGGTCGCCGGCGACCTGGGCGTTGCGCTGCGCGGCCGAGACCTGCGCGCGCAGCGCATCGCGCTGCGACACGGCCTGCTCGTACTGGGCGCGCGAGACCAGCTGCTGGTCGACCAGCGAGCCCATGCGGCGGGCATTGGCCTCGGCCTCGACCAGCTGGGCGCGCACGCTGTCGGCCTGGCTGCGCGCGGCGGCGACCTGCGAGGTCGCCAACGTCCGCTGCGCGTCGGCATCGATCGGGTCCAGCCGCGCCAGCACCTGGCCTTCCTCGACCCGCATGCCTTCCTCGATCAGCACTTCCTGCACGCGGCCGGTGATCTTGGACGAGACCGTCGCGATGCGGCGCGCGACCACGTAGCCGCTGGCGTCGAGCACCGAGGCGCTGGCGCTGCCGCCGGCGATGGCCACCGTCGGCGCGGTCCGCACCTCGACCGCGCCATCGCGTCCCAGCAGCGCCCAGCCGACGACGGCCAGCACCAGCAGCGCGGCGACCACGCCCAGCACGATCCACAGGCCGCGGCGCGACGGCGGCTCGGGCGCCTTGTTGCGCTCCAGGCGCAGTTCCTTCAGCAGTTCGGCGGAAGCGTTCATTGCAGTCTCGTTGGAACCCGGAGTGGCAGTGTCGTCGTGCAGCCTACACGTCCGCCAGTTGCCGGAAGTCACTTCGTGGCGGACGGCGGCGACGGCAGGACGAGTGGCGGATGGTGCGGACGGAGGCGTCGGCCGGCCACCGGGAGGGCGACGTTCCGGCAGGGCCGTGTTCGACATGGTTTTGCGGCGACGGGACGCATCCTAGGACGGCGACCGGCGCGGCCGTAGTGACAGCTGTCACCCGCTTTGCATGAGCCCGGTGACTGCCGTGCGCGGCGTGGCGTGGCCAGACTGGCTGCATCCCGCTACGGAGCACGCCCATGCCGTCCACATCCGCAGTCCCCGCCTGCCTGCGCGCCGCCGGCAAGCGCTACGGCGAGGTCCTCGCCCTCGATGGCGTCGACCTGCGGGTCGATGCCGGGCAGGTGCTGGCCCTGCTCGGCCCCAACGGCGCCGGCAAGAGCACGGCGATCGGCCTGCTGCTCGGCCTGCATCGCCCCGACCACGGTCAGGCCAGCCTGTTCGGGCAGCCGCCGCAGGCGCTGGCCGCGCGGCGCCGGATCGGCGTGATGCTGCAGACGGCCGCGCTGCCGGACGAACTGCGCGTCGGCGAACTGCTGTCGCTGACCCGCAGCTACTACGCCGACCCGCGCAGCGTGGCCGACTGCGTCGCGCTGGCCGGCCTCGACGGGCTGCTCGACCGCCGCTACCGGCAGCTGTCCGGCGGCCAGCAGCGCCGCGTGCAGTTCGCGCTGGCGATCTGCGGACGGCCGCAGCTGCTGTTCCTGGACGAGCCCACCACCGGCCTGGACATCGAGGCCCGCCAGACCCTGTGGAAGGCGATCGCCGAACTGGCCGGGCAGGGCTGCGGCGTGCTGCTGACCACGCACTACCTGGAAGAGGCCGAGGCGCTCGCCGGCCGGGTGGTGGTGATCGACCGCGGGCGCGTGCTGGCCGAAGGCAGCGTCGAGCAGATCCGCGCGCGGGTCAGCCAGACCCGGCTGCGCTGCCGCACGCGGCTGCAGGCCGCCGAACTCCGGCACTGGCCGCAGGTGCGCGAGGCGAGCAGCCAGGACGGCTGGCTGGAGCTGACCGTGGACGCCCCCAACGGCGTGCTGGCCCGGCTGCTGGCGGCCGATCCCGACCTCGACGGCCTGGAGGTGCGTCGCGCCGGCCTGGCCGACGCCTTCCTCGCCCTGACACGCGCCGATCCCATGGAGGCCGCCGCATGAACACGCTACATACCGACACGCTGCCCCGCGCCGGCTACCGCCCCTGGAAGGCCTACGCGCTGGAGGCGGGCTACGAAGGCCTGCGGCTGCTGCGCACGCCGTCGTTCGCGCTGCCGGCGCTGGGCTTCCCGGTGCTGTTCTACCTGCTGTTCGGGGTGCTGCTGGCCGGTGGCCGCGGCGGCGCCGATGCGGCGCGCTACATGATGGTCGGCTACGGCGTGTTCGGTGCGATCGGGCCGGCGCTGTTCGGCTTCGGTGCCGGCCTGGCGATCGACCGCGAGCGTGGCCTGCTGACCCTCAAGCGCGCGTTGCCGCTGCCGCCGGGTGCGCTGCTCGGCGCACGCACCGCCAGCGCGCTGGCCTTCGCGCTGGTGATCGCGCTGATGCTGCTGGCCGCCGGCACGCTGCTCGGCGGCGTGCGCCTGTCGGCGGCCGAAGCCGCGCTGCTGGTGGCGGTGCAGGTGCTGGGCACGCTGCCGTTCTGCGCTCTGGGGCTGCTGATCGGCAGCCTGGTCCGCGGCCAGGGCGCGCCGGGCGTGGTCAATCTGGTCTACCTGCCGATGTCGCTGCTGTCGGGCCTGTGGATGCCGCTGGCGATGCTGCCGGAGGTGGTCCAGCAGCTGGCGGTGGTGTGGCCTGCGTATCATCTGGGCCAGCTGGCGCTGCACGTGGTCGGCATGGATGCCGGCGGCAGCGTGGCCCTGCACCTGGCCGTGCTGGCCGGCACCACCGCCCTGTGCTTCGGCCTGGCCGCCCGCCGCCTGCGCGACCGCGGCTGAGCCCGCACCGGCCCCGAGGAGAGAGTCGATGATGCGCGTCCTGTACGACCGGCTGCTGGCGCTGCGCCGGCGCGTGTTTCCCGAACGGCACGGGCTGGGCTGGTGGCCGGTGGCCAACCTGGCGTATCTGGGCTTCCTGTTCATGCCGTTCGTGTTCGGCATGCACACCGGTTTCGGCCGCGACGCGCGCGCGGCCTGGGGCAGCACCTTCGTCAGCATCGCGCTGTTCCTGCCGCTGTACCTGCTCGGCTACCGGCGGCTGAGCGAGCATCCGGTGGTGCTGCGCGCGGCCATCGGCATCGCCCTGCTGTCCTACGCGGTGATGCCGTTCAACAGCTTCGCCAACACCTACCTGATCTACGCGGTGGCGCTGATGGCCTTCGTCGACCGGCCGCTGTGGTGGAAGCTGCTGGCGGTGGTGGCGATGCAGGGGCTCTTCCTGGCCGAGATCCTGTGGCTGGGCTACCCGCCGTTCGTGTTCGGCGTGACCCTGGTGGTCGGCGCTTCGGCCTTCTTCGGCACCCATTTCTACCAGCAGAGCCGGGCGCGCCAGGTCGCGCTGCAGCTCAGCCATGCCGAGGTGCGGCGCCTGGCCGCCACCGCCGAGCGCGAGCGCATCGGCCGCGACCTGCACGACCTGCTCGGCCACACCCTGTCGCTGGTCGCCCTGAAATCCGACCTGGCGGCGCGCTGGCTGGACCGCGGCGAGACCGCGGCGGCGCGGCGCGAACTGGACGAACTCGGCCGCGTCGCGCGCGATTCGCTGGCCCAGGTGCGGCGTGCGGTCACCGGCATCCGTGCCGCCGACCTGGTGGCCGAGCTGACCGCCGCACGGGTCCTGCTGGAGGCCGAGGGGATCCTGGTGCGCCACGCGATGGAGGAGGCGACGCTGTCGCCCGAGCAGGAGACGGCGCTGGCGCTGTGCCTGCGCGAGGCGGCCACCAACATCCATCGGCATGCGCGCGCGCAGCACGTGCGGATCGCGCTGGCCGCGGCGCGTGGGCGCTGGCAGCTGCGGATCGAGGACGACGGCCGCGGGGGCGCGATCCGGCCGGGCAACGGCCTGGATGGCATGCGCGAACGCCTGCAGGCGCTGGGCGGCAGCCTGCGGATCGAATCGGCACCGCGCCGCGGCACCGTGCTGCTGGCCGAGCTGCCGCAGTGGCAGCCGGTGGCGGAGGCGGCCGCCGACCTGCATGCGCCGGCCTGAGGCCGTGGCCGCTGCGATGGCGGCGATCGCGTCGCCCGCGGCCGCTCTGCTACCGTCGCTGCCGATGACGCTCCCGCACCGCCGCCGATGATCCGGGTCCTGCTGGCCGAAGACCAGGCGATGGTGCGCGGCGCGCTGGTCGCGCTGCTGTCGATGGAGCCTGACATCGAGGTGGTCGGTGCGGCTGCCGACGGCGAGGGCGCTTGGCGCGAACTGCAGCGGCTGCAGCCGGACCTGCTGGTCACCGACATCGAGATGCCCGGCCTCAGCGGCCTGGAGCTGGCGCAGCGGATCCAGCGCCAGCAGCTGCCGGTGCGGGTGGTGATCGTCACCACCTTCGCCCGCGCCGGCTTCCTGCGGCGCGCGCTGGAGGCCGGCGTGGCCGGCTACCTGCTCAAGGACGCGCCGGCCGAGCGCCTGGCCGAGGCGCTGCGCAACGTCGCCCGCGGTGGTCGCGCGATCGACCCGGACCTGGCGGTCGAGGCCTGGGCCGGCGACGACCCGCTCAGCGACCGCGAGCGCCAGGTGCTGCGCCTGGCCGGCGAAGGGCGCTCCTCGGCCGAGATCGCCACCCAGCTGGGCCTGTCGCAGGGCACGGTGCGCAACTACCTGTCCGAGGCCATCGGCAAGCTCGGCGTCGGCAACCGGATCGAGGCCTACCGCCTGGCCCGCCAGCGCGGCCTGCTGTAGCGCCGGCACATACCTTCACGTATCCGCGCGCGCGCGGGCACAATGTGCGCTGGTTTCCTGTCCAGTTCAGCCTGCCGTGCCGATCCGAGGTCGCTCCCGCTTCGCCAACCAGGCCGGTCTGCTGGTCGCCGCGCTGATCTTCATCGCGATCGGGGTCGGGGTGCTGGTCGGTGCCCAGCGGTTCATCGCCGACGCCAAGTGGGTCGCGCACACCAACGAGGTGATCGCCAGCGTCGATGCGGTCGAGGCGCGCCTGCGCGATGCCGAGTCGGCCCAGCGCGGCCACCTGCTGACCGGACGGATCGACTACCTGGCCGAGTACCAGAACAACCGCGAGCAGCTGCAGCCGCTGCTGGACGGGCTGGCGCTGCTGGTCCGCGACAATCCGCAGCAGGCCGCGCGGGTGCGCACGCTGGACGACCTGCGCGAGCAGCGCATCGCCCAGATCGAAGCCAACCTGCAGCGCTACCGCACCGGTGGCCTGGCCGCCGCGCAGCACGGGATCGACGACAAGGCGCTGCAGGTGTCCACCCGGATCCGCGTGGTCGCCCGGCGCCTGCTGGACGAAGAACGTCGCCTGCTCGCGGAGCGCGACCTCACCAGCCGGCGCAGCGCCGACATCCTGCGCGCGCTGGCGGTGCTCGGCATTCCGATCGGCATCGTCGTGGTGGCGATGGTCTACTGGCTGCTGCTGCGCGAGATCCGCAATCGCGCGCGGGCCGAACGCGCCGGCGCCGATGCCAACGTGCGCCTGGTCGACACGGTGCAGAAGCTGGAGCGGCACAGCGCCGACCTGGCCGAGCTCAACCGCTACGGCGGCCTGCTGCAGAGCTGCATCAGCGTCGACGAAGCGGTGGCGCTGACCACCCAGCTGCTGGGCCGCCTGATGCCGGACACCGGCGGCACGCTGTACCGCATCCGCGCCTCGCAGGACTACGCCGAGGAACTGGTGCACTGGGGCGAGCACGCGGCCGGCAGCGCGGCGATGCTGCCGCCGGACCAGTGCTGGGGGCTGCGTCGCGGCCAGCCGCACGTGATCCGCGCCAGCGAGGAGACGCTGCGCTGCGCGCACATCGACCCGCCGTCGATCGCCGCCACCCTCAACGCCGCCTGCATCCCGCTGTCGGCGCAGGGCGTGCAGCTCGGCTTCGTCTACCTGTCCTCGTCCAGTGCCGCGTTCCTGGATCGCCTCGACCTGGTGCAGGCAGCGGCCGAGCAGCTGTCGATGGCGCTGCACAACCTGCACCTGCAGGAACGGCTGCGCATCCAGTCGATCCGCGAACCGCTGACCGGCCTGTTCAACCGGCGCTACCTGGAAGAATCGCTGGCGCGCGAGCTGGCCCGCTGCGAGCGCCGCAGCCTGCCGCTGAGCCTGATGATGTTCGACCTGGACCACTTCAAGGCCTTCAACGACCTGCATGGCCACCCCGGCGGCGATGCGCTGCTGGCGGCGTTCGGCCAGCTGCTGCAGGCGCATGCGCGGGTCGAGGACATCGCCTGCCGTTACGGCGGCGAGGAGTTCACCCTGATCCTGCCGGAAGCTTCGCTGGAGGTCGCGCGCGCGCGCGCCGAACAGATCCGCCAGGCGGTGCAGGCCATGCGCGTGGTCCATCTGGGGCGCGAGCTGCCGCCGGTCACGGTGTCGATCGGCGTCGCCGCCCACGCCGGCCATGGCGACAGCGGCGAGCAGCTGCTGCGCCGCGCCGACGAAGCGCTCTACCGCGCCAAGCGCAGCGGTCGCGACCGGGTCGAAGTGGCCGGCTGAGCCGTCCGCGGAGTGCCGCGAACGGGATTCTGCGGCGCAGTCGGTCGTACGTGGCGGTCCGTGGCGGGAGGTCGCGCCGCGCAGGGCCCATCGCCGCACGCTGCACGACGCCCATGCCGCTGCGACCCGATCCACGACGAAAAGGGCCGCATGCGGCGGCCCTGGTCGTGTCCGTCGCCGTCCTCGACGGACGGCGTCGCCCTCACTGGCCGAAGCGCGTCTTCAGCAGGCTCCACGCCGCACGCAGGCCGAGCGCCTCGCCACCGGCGGGGCGGCCCGGGCGCGCGCTGTCGTTCCAGGCGTAGGTGTCCAGGTGCGCCCACGGCGTGCCCTCGGGCACGAAGCGCTCCAGGTACAGCGCGGCGGTGACCGCGCCGGCCATGCGCGAGCCGGCGTTGGCCAGGTCGGCGACGTTGCTGGTCAGGTAGCGCAGGTACGGGCGCCACAGCGGCATGCGCCAGACCGGGTCGCGCATGGTCTCGCCGCCGGCGATCCAGTCGGCGGCCAGCGCATCGTCGTTGGAGAACAGCGCCGGCAGGTCCGGGCCGAGCGCGATCCGCGCCGCGCCGGTCAGCGTGGCGAAGTCCAGGATCAGCGCCGGCTGCTGTTCGCCGGCGTAGGCCAGTGCGTCGCACAGGATCACCCGGCCTTCGGCGTCGGTGTTGTCGATCTCGACGCTGACGCCGGTGCGGGTGGCGATGACCTCACCGGGACGGAACGCGTCCGGGCCGACCGCGTTCTCCACCGCCGGCACCAGCAGGGTGATCCGCAGCGGCAGGCCGCGCGCCATCACCAGCCCGGCCAGGGCCAGCGCATGCGCGGCGCCGCCCATGTCCTTCTTCATGTTGCGCATGCCGTCGGCCGGCTTCATGTCCAGGCCGCCGGTGTCGAAGCACACGCCCTTGCCGACGATGGCCACGTGCGGATGGGCGGCGTCGCCCCAGCGCAGCGCGATCAGCCGCGGCGCGCGGTGCGAGGCGCGGCCGACAGCGTGGATCGCCGGGAAGTTCTGCGCCAGCAGCGCATCGCCGGCGATCACCTCGACCTGCGCGCCATGCGCCTGCGCCAGCTCGCGTGCGGCCGCCTCCAGTTCGTCCGGGCCCATGTCCTGGGTCGGCGTGTTGACCCAGTCGCGCACGCGGGTGCAGGCCAGCAGCACGTCCAGCGCCTCGGCGTCCAGGTCCGGCAGGCGCAGGCGCGCCGGTTCGCGCGGGGCGGTCTTGTAGCGGTCGAAGCGGTAGCCGCCCAGGCCCCAACCCAGCTGCAGCGCGGCCAGCGCCTCGCCCTGCGGCGGCGTGACCGGCTCCCAGGCGCCCTCGGGCAGCCCGGTCGCGGCATGCGCGTAGGAGTAGGGGTCGAGCGGATCGCCGATGCCGACCACCGCGCCGGCGATGCCGGATTCGCCCGGCAGCAGGGCGAGCGTGCCGGGCGCTGCCTTGAACGCCTGCGCGTCCAGCCAGGCGGCGACGGCGGCGGGCTGGGCGCCGCGCCAGGCGGCGTAGTCGCCGCGGGCGACCAGGTGCAACGGCAGGGCGGCGGCGCCGGTGTCGGCGTAGGCGGTGGTCTGGGTCATGCGCGTGGATCCGGAATGCGGTGGTCGGTGTGCGCGTCCAGCCAGTCGGCCAGCGCGGTCAGGGTGGTGAACTGCAGGTCGGGCACGATCTCCGGGTGCTCCCAGCGGCGGTCCTCGCGGTTGATCCAGCAACTGCGCAGGCCGGCGCGCGCGGCGCCGGCGACATCCATCTCGATGTGGTCGCCGACGTGCAGCACGTCGCCGTGGCTGCAGCCCAGGCGCTCGCAGGCGGCGTGGAAGATGCTGGCCGCGGGCTTGGCCGCGCCATGCTCGCGCGAGCCGAGCTGGAACACGAAGTGCGGCATCAGGCCGATCCGTTCCAGATCGGCGTTGCCGTTGCTGAGCGCGGCCACCGGCACCTTCGCCGCGATCCGCGCCAGCGCGTCGATCGCATCGGGATAGCACTCGACCTGGTTGCGCGCGGCATAGAAGGCCTCGTACGCCGGCTCCAGCAGATCCAGGTCGGCGCCGCTCTTTTCGAGCGCTTCGTGCAGGGTCAGCCGGCGCAACGCGCTCAGGTCGTGATGCAGCTGGGGGTTGTCGCGGAACGAACGCTCGCGCAGTTCGCGCATCGCCGCCACCGGGTACATCGCGGCGGTGGCGGGGCTGTGCTGCAGCATCCAGTCGTGCAGGACCTGGTCGATGCGGGCACCGATCGGTGCGAACGGCCAGAGCGTGTCGTCGAGGTCGAGGGTGATGGCGCGGACGGTGAAACTCATCGGCGCATTGTAGGCCTTCCGGCGGGCAGGCGGCCCGCAACCGCAGCCGGCATGGCCGGGTCGCGGGAACTGGTGCGCGGGCGCCGGACCCGGGACCGGCGGGCCAGCCGCCGGCACGCGGCGGTCATTCCAGCAGCCGCGCCCAGCCGTCCATCCCTTCGACCTGGCCCAGCACCAGCTTGATGCAGACCAGCAGCGGCACCGCCAGCAGCAGGCCCACCAGCCCCCACAGCCAGCCGAACAGCATCAGCGCCAGGATCAGCACCAGCGGCGACAGCGCCATGCGCCTACCCAGCACGATCGGGGTCACGATCTGCCCTTCGATGGTGTGCAGCGCCAGGTACAGCATCGCCGGCAGCAGCGAGCTCCAGGTGTCGTCGAAGGCCATGTAGCCGACCAGCAGCATCATGATCACGCCGATCAGCGGGCCCACGTACGGCGCGAAATTCAGCAGCATCACCGCGGTGCCCCACAGCAGCGCCTCCTGGGTGGGGAACTTCAGCAGCACCAGGATGCCGGCGAACAGCAGGCCGACCACCGCGTTGATCAGGCTGATCGTCAGCACGTAGCGCGATACTTCGCGTTCGATTCCGTGCAGGATCTCCACGGTGAAGCGCTTCTGCTGGCGTCCGGGCAGCAGTGCGATCGCGTTGCGCTGCAGTTTTTCGCCGTAGACCATGAAGAAGAACGTCAGCAGCACCACCGCCAGCACCGAGGCGGCCAGGCGCGGCGTGCGGGTCAGCGCCGCGTAGGGATCGTCGACCCGCGTGCGCACCACCTGCACCTTGCGGTTGGCCTCGCCGGCCGCGGCCCGGGCCATGTCCTCGGCGATGCGGTTGGCCTCGTGCATCGGACGCGACAGTTCCTGCAGCTGGCGGCCGAGCTTGCGCGCCTCGCGCGGCGCCTGCTCCGCCCAGTTGGTGGCAGGCGCCACCAGCTGCATGCCCAGCGCGCCCGCACCGGCAAGCCCGGCGATGAGCACCAGCAGCGCGCCGAAGAAGCGCGGCACGTACAGGCGTCGCAGCAGCCGGATCAGCGGGTTGCCGATCAAGGCGAAGAAGGCCGCCAGCAGCACCGGGAGGATCACCTCCTGCGCGGCCCACAGGGTGTAGCCGACCGCGAGGGTGGCCAGCACGATGATCGCGGTGGAGGCGCGCGGACGCGGCGACACGGCGCCGGACGTCACGTCGGTCTGCGGATCGGAAGGGATGGCGGACATGCGTCCTCTGGGCGGCGCCGGCCGCGGTGGCGACGCGCTGGGGTCAGCGCTCGGAGAATTCGGTGGCCGCTTCGGCCGGACGCGGCGCGCCCTGCGAGGTGCCCGTGCGTGGATGCGTGCCCGGAGGGGCCGGTGATGCCGTGGCCGCGCCCTGTGGTGCCGCGGCTGGCGGTGCAGGCGTGGCCGATGCCGCCGGTGCAGGTGCCGTGGCCTGCTGGGCGGCCGCGGTCCGTACCGCGGCCGGTGCGGCCTCGCTGGCGGCGCGTGCCTGCATGCCCGACGCGGTCGCCTGGTCGGCGGCCTGGTCGGCCGCTTCGCTGGCTTCCTCGGAGGCGGCCGCCGCGCGCAGCGTGGCGACCATGCTGGAGATGGTGCTCAGCATCTGCAGCCAGCGGGTGCCGCCGACCCGCGAGAAGGGCTCGGCCCGGCCCGCGAGAAAGCCGCCGAGCAGGCCGGCAACGACGATCCGCCCCGGCGACCAGCTGCTGCGCCAGGCCTGCGACAGGCCCTTCCATTGCGCGTCGACGTTCTGCTGGCAGCGGTCCATCCGCTGTTCGGCACGTTCGACCCGCTGCTTGATCAGTTCGAAGCGCATCAGGGGGTCTCCCGTGCGGCGGCCACGGGCGCCGGCACTCCAGTCTGTCCGTCATCGTCGTCGGCCGGTTCGTCGAACAGCCCCAGCCTGCTGAGCTGGCGCCGGGTCGCGTGCAGGCCCATGTAGTCGAAGAACCGCGCGGTGCGCCAGGCGGCCAGCCCGGTGACGGCCAGGTTGAACACCGCGGCGATGCTCAGCGATTCCAGCCAGCTCAGCCCGAAGCGCTGCATCAGCGCGACGCTGGCCGCGGTGGCCAGCAGCCAGGCCGATGCGCCGAACACGATCGCCACGCCGGCCCAGGCGATGCCGCGGCCGAGCGCGCTGCGGGCCAGCGCGATGTCGGCCGACAGCAGGCTGCGCAGTGCGCGCAGCGTTTCCCCGGCCGCATCCACCGTCGCGCGGCCGGCGTTGCCGACCGCGCGGATGCTTTCGTCCAGTGGCGGCGTGGCGCCCGCGTGTTCCGCCTCGGCGCGGTGGTCCCCTTGGTCCTGCACGTCGATCGCTTACTTGTCGCGGCGGCTCAGCGCAGCCACCAGCCAGCCGGCAGCGAAGGCCACGCCGAAGGAGGCCAGCGGACGCTCGCGGATCAGCTCGGCGGCGCTGTCGACCAAGTCGCGGCCCTTGTCCATCAGCGCGTCCACCTGCTCGCGCGCGGCTTCACCACCGAACTCGGCGGCGGCCAGGCCCGACAGCGCGCTGTCGGCCAGTTCGGACTTGACGTTGGCCCTGCCCAGGCGCAGTTCGTCGCCGGCCGCACCGGCGGCGCCACGGATCGCCTCGCCGGCGGCGCCGGCGGCGGACTTCAGGTGCGAGCCTGCTTCGCTCAGGTTTTCCTTCAGATGCTCGGTCGAGGTCGGGCTCATGCGTGTGTCTCCGATTGGATTGTGGGAGTGGAAGTCACGCCGGTCGGCGTCGGCACAGCAATATCACCGGCGGGGTGTAGGGCCTGTCACGGAACGCAGGTCACTGCAACTCCAGGGTGCCCTGCACGTTACCGCGGACGATGCGCACCACCAACCGCTGCGGCGGCTGCGCCAGCGTCGCGCGCAGGCCGGCGAGATCCTCGAACGGCCCCGCGCTGGTGGCGACGATGACGTCGCCGCGGCGCAGGCCGCTCTGCGCGGCGCGGCTGCCGGCGGCGACATCCTCGACCAGCACGCCACGCAGCCGGCCCTGGCGCTGCGCCTCGGGCAGATCGGCCAGGCGCGCGCCGCCCAGACGCGGATCCAGCGCCTGGCCGGCCATCGCACGTGGCTGCTCCTTCAGCGTCGCATCCAGGGTCAGCGTCCTGCCGTCGCGGATCACCTTCAGCGGCACCTTGCTGCCGACCGGCTGCAGGCCCTCGTAGTTGTGCAGCGCCAGCGGATCGCCGATGCGCTGGCCGCCGGCCTCGATCACGAGATCGCCCGGCTGCACGCCGGCCGCGGCGGCGCCGGATCCGTCGTAGACCCGCACCACCAGCGCACCCTGCTGGTTGGCCGCCAGGCCCAGCGACTGCTGCAGGCGCGGCGTCAGCGGCTGCGTCTCGATGCCGAGCGTGCCGCGCCTGACCTCACCGGTGGTGATCAGCTGGCGCACCACGTCGCGCGCCAGGTTGGTGGGAATCGCCAGGCCCAGGCCGATGTTGCCGGCCATGCTGCCCTGCGGATTGAGGCTGGCGGTGTTGATGCCGACCAGCTCGCCGCGCAGGTTGACCAGCGCGCCGCCGGAGTTGCCCGGATTGATGCTGGCGTCGGTCTGGATGAAGTTCTGGTAGCCCAGGCCGCGGATGCCGCTGCGGCCCACTGCCGAGACGATGCCCGAGGTCACCGTCTGGCTCAGGCCGAATGGATTGCCGATGGCCACCACGTAGTCGCCGACCTGCAGCCGGCCGCTGTCGCCCAGCGGCAGTTCGGTCAGGTTCTCCGACGGCACCCGGATCAGCGCCACGTCGGTGTCGGCGTCCGAGCCGAGGAACTCGGCCTGCAGCGTGCGGCCGTCGGCCAGCGTGACCGACACGTCGTCCGCGCCCTCGATCACATGGTGGTTGGTCAGCACGTAGCCGCGCTGCGCATCGATGATCACGCCCGAGCCCAGCGAACTGCGCTCGCGGGTGGCCGCTTCGGGAAACATGCGGCGGAAGAACGGATCGTCGAAGAACGGGTTGCGCGCACGCACCACCTGGCGCGTGTGCACGCTGACCACGGCCGGCATCGCCCGCTGCAGCATCGGCGCCAGCGAGGGCACCGGCTGGCCATCGACCGCGGTCGGCAGCGGCGCGCTCAGCGGCAGGGCCGGCTCGACCGGCACGGCGGGCGCCGGGGCGGTCTGCGCCTGGGCACGGTTGTCGAAGGTTTCGTGCAACGCCACCGCGGCGAAGCCGCCGAATGCGGCGGCGGCGGTCAGGGCGAGCAGAGTGGTCGCATGTCGCATGGCCGGTAGTTTCCTGTGTGGCTGGACGGCGGCCGGAAAGGCCGCACGCGGTACGCCCCCATAGCGTACTCAAGAACCTGAACGAGTCTGCTGCGTGCGCATTAAACAGGCGGTGAAGTCGCGGCTGCCGACCGTGATTGACGCGGCTTCGACGCCGGCCCGCGGCAAGTTGACACCCGCCGGCGGCAGGACTAGCGTCGGCCGTGTTCACCACAACATCTGGGGTTCATGCGCTGCCCCAGCCACGATTCTTGGTGCGCCGATGGCTGCAATGAGAGCGATGACGACATGCACGCGGGCTGGCGATGGTGTGGTCCCGGCCGTCGCCGCGACGCGATCCGGCGCGCCCGCTACGGCGCGGTCGATCGGTGCCTTCCGGATCGCGCGTGCCTCCGGTCGCCTGCCGGCGGTGGCATCCGCCAGCCGGGTTCCGGTCGCTCCGCGGTGTGCCGTCGCCGCCAGCCTCCGGCATTCGCTCCGACACCGGCCGCACGGCCAGTGCCCGGCGACCGCGGTGCCAGGCCGTGATGTGCGGCAGCGCGCCGCTCACCGACATTCTGCGCGTGGCGCCACGGCGTGCGCCCGCCACGCGCGGACCACGTTCCATGGCGCCTTCGCCGGTATAGCATCTGCCCGGTCATCAACAGCAACGCGCCCCGAGGAGGGCACATGAGCAATGGCAACGGTGTGACGGCGACTCTGACCGAGGCTGCCGGGAACGTGAAGGAAACCGCGTCCGAGGTGGGCACCGCGATTGCAACGACGGCCACCGAGACGGTGGAGAAGGCCAGGAAGGCGGTCAGCAAGGCGCGCAAGGCCACCACCACCCGTGTCGCGAAGGCGACCAAGACGGTCAAGACCGACGTGGCCAAGGCGAAGAAGGCGGTGAAGAAGGCCGTCGCCAAGGCCAGGAACCGGCTGACCGCCGCCAAGGACGCCGCCACGGCCGAGGCCAGCGCGCTGCGCAGGAAGCTCGGCAAGAAGGCGACGACCAAGAAGACGGCGGCGAAGAAGGCGACCGCCAAGAAGGCGCCTGCGAAGAAGACGGCGACCAAGAAGGCCGCAACCAGGAAGGCGACGGTGAAGAAGGCCGCCGCGAAGAAGGTCGCGACCAAGAAGACCGCAGCCAAGAAGGCCGCCAAGACCGCGTCCAGGCCGGCAGCGAAGAAGGCGGTTGCCAAGAAGGCGACGGTCAAGAAAGCGACCGCGCGCAAGCCTGCCGCCAAGAAAGTGGTCGCGAAGAAGGCGGTGAAGAAGGCCGCACCGAAGCAGGGCGCGAAGAAGACGGCCAGGAAGACGACCGCCAGCAGGGCCGCACGCAAGGCCTGATCCTGTGGGCTGGAGGCTCCTGGCGCTCGTCGGGAGCCTCCGTGCCCGGGACGGTGCAGCGTGTCGCGCGGGCTGCCGCGTACCGGAGCGCGCAGCGGCCCGGGGGTCGCTGCGTCCGATGCGCTAGTCGAGCCCGGGCTGCAGGCGCACGATCCTGACGTCGACCGCCGTGCAGGCGTGGTCCTCGCAGATGCCGTTGAGCCAGACCTGGCCACGGCCGAACATGATGCCCTGCTGGTTGACGAACAGCGCGTCGTAGCGCGTCTCCAGGACCGCACGGCGGATGTCGGGCGTCATGAATTCGGCGTAGCGCGCGGCGAACGCCCGTTCGTCCTCGATGGCGACCTGGCGTCCACCGATCTCGACCTCGATCGGATAGCGGACCAGCGCCGCCACGGCCGCCGCATCGTCGTCCGCCACCGCGGTCTGCAGGCGCTCGATCGCCTCGCGGTAGCGCGCAGGATCGCCGAGCAGCTTCTCGATGGTGGCGTCCATGCCGCGCTCGGCCTCGCTGCGCGTCGCATCGACAGCGGCGGGCGTGCTGGCGGTCGTTTCCGGTGCGGTCGGCGACATCGGCGCCGCTGGCGGCGTGGTCTCCTGCATCGGGGCGGAAGGCGGTGCGTCGGCTGGCGTGGCCGCCGGGTCCGCGGGTGCGCCGGTGCCGCAGGCGGCCAGCGACAGGGCGATCGGCAGCAGGAGCAGATGCGGTTTCATCGGTGTTCCTTCATGGCGACGTTGCCCCGTTGTAGACCAGACCCGGTGCGTCCGGGGTGAGCGTCGGCCGCCGGGCGATGCCGGCGCGACGCTGATCGGGCACATCACGCAGCCGACCTCGCGCCTGCCACGCAGACGCGCGCGCGACGCGCGCAGCATGCCTGCGCTGTCGGTACATGCAGCACCGACACCCCATCGGCATGCGACCGTGACCGGCAGGACGCGTCGGTGGATGGGAGTGCGGCTGGAGCCTTCCGAGTGCAGCGGCGCATCCATCGTGGCGGCCAGGACGAACGCAACCCACGCACCGGCCTCGAACGGTGGTTTCGCGGAGCGGGATCGACCGTGACCGTGACCGCCGCGCGGCCTGGAACCCGCGACGCGCTCAGGCTGCGGCGTCGACCGCGACCGGCCAGGTCACCGGCGACACGCCGTCGAGCACCGGGCGGGCGAAGAGGAATCCCTGGAACAGGTCGATGCCGGCCGCCTGCAGCCAGCACCACTCGTCCGCGGTCTCCACGCCCTCGGCCACCGTGGTGATCCCCAGCGAACGGCAGCAGGCCACGATGGCGCGCACGATCGCCTGGCGCGGGCCATCGGCGTGGATGCCGCTGACGATCTGCCGGTCGATCTTCAGCTTGTCCGGCTGGAACCGCGACAGCAGCGACAGCCCGGCAAAGCCGGCACCGAAGTCGTCGATCACCACGCTGATGCCCAGCTCGCGCAGCCGCCGCAACGCGGCCTTGAACGGCACCAGGTGGGTGATCGCCTCGTCCTCGGTGATCTCGACCATGATCTGCTGCGGCTTCAGGCCATGCAGGGCGATCAGCTCCGCCAGCCGCTGCACCGCGTCGGGGATCTGCACCAGCGACATCGGCAGCAGGTTGATCGACAGCTTGCAGCTGCCGATGCCGACCTTCGAGGCCAGCTCGAACGCATACGCCTTCGATTCCAGGTCGAAGCGGTAACGCTGCTCCTGCGTCATTCCGGCGAAGCAGACGTGCGGCGGCTCGTTGCCGGGCCCGCGCATCAGCGCCTCGAGCGACGAGATGCGGCCATGGGTGGTGTCCACGATCGGCTGCAGCGCGAAGCGGCACGGCGCGGAGGACGGCATCGACACCATCGACTGCGGGAACGGTGCGGCGCGGCGCACGAACCGCCAGTGCGCGGCATCGTCGCTTTCGGTGGCGTGGTCGCGCCAGCGGCCGGCGGCGAACAGCTGCATCAGCTTGTAGGCACGGTCGCCGATCAGGGTGTCGGCGCCCGGGGTGGCGTCACCGAGCAGCAGATGATCCATGCCCTGCGGATGGGTGCGCAGATCGACCAGGCGCATGCCGCACTCCGCAAAGCGACGGCGTGGTGCGTAGTCCTGCAGCAGCCTGACGATGTGCGTGTGGCGGCCGTCTCCGGCGATTCTTTCGTAGACCGCCTGCACGGCCTGGTCGGGGCCTTCCAGCATCTGCAGGAAGTAGACGCCGTCGAACAGCAGGATGCCGGTCACCGCCCGCGCGTCGTTCGCGCCGCGGGCCAGACGCACCAGTTCGGCCAGTTCGGCCTGCGCGAGCTGGCCGTTCATGCGGCTGCGGTAGATCAGGATCGACAGCATGCGTTCTTGATCCTGCAAGAGGTCGCCTTGGCACGATAGGACCTGCTGCGTGCAGGTGGTGCGAGCTGGGCCGGCCTCGCAACGCGATGGATCGGGGCCGGATGTCCACAGCGCCCTGAGACGTATCGGCGCCGTGCCGCGTTTCCTGAGCCGCGGGCGCTGCGGCGCATGAACGGCTCAGTAACGGGCGGCAGATGCGCGCGCGTAGCTGCCGCGGACGCGGCGTCGGCAGCCGGCACACGCGATGTGCTGCGCGACGCATCGCGTGGTTCCATGCCCGTGATGGTCGTGTGCGCTCAGCCGCGCAGCCTGACCAGCTGTTCCTGCAGCGCGGCCACCTGCCTGCGCAGCAGTTCGTTCTCGCGTTCGAGTTCGGCGACGCGCCGTGCCAGCGCCCTGGCGTCCGGCGCGGACGCCTCGCCCTCGCCCTCGCCGTCTTCCCCGGTCGCCGTGGCCTTCGGCTTCTTCTTCGCATCGCGGGCACGCCTGGCCGCCTGCTTCAGTTCGGCCTTGCCGGCCTGGGCCGCGCTGCGCTGTTCGTCTTCCGGCAGGCTGGCCACCGCTGCGGCGGCGCTGAGCGAGATGTCGCCGGCCTTCAGCGCCTGCACCACTTCCGGCGCCGCCTGGCTGTGGATGCGTTCGATCATCACCACCTGGTTGTTGCTCAGCCGGGCCTCGCGCGCCAGCTCCGCGCGGCTGACCGGAGGCGCCTCGTCCCACGGCGGCAGGTCGTCGTCCGCGGGCGGCGGCGTGGCGGCATCGGCGGCGATGGCCTGCTGACGGGCCTGGGCGTCGCGCAGCTCGGCCTCGCGCTGGGCCTGCTGACGCGCGCCGAGGATCGCGCGCTTGCGCAGCGCCAGTACGCCGCGCTGGTAGTCGGACACGCTGCGCCGGCCCAGATGCTGTTCGATCATCCACAGGTGCACGTCTTCCATCGATTGGAAGCGGGTGTTCTGCACCGTGCTGAACGGCAGGCCATGCTTCTGGCAGATGCCGTAGCGGTTGTGCCCATCGACCAGGATCTCGCCCCACAGCACCAGCGCGTCCCGGCAGCCCTCGGCCAGCAGGCTGCGCTCCAGCGATTCGTGTTCGTCCGGGGTCAGCGGATCGATGTAGGCCTTGAGTTCTTCGAGAACGACGATGTTCATGGGTACGGCTGCGGAACGGGGGGCGCGCATTGTAGTGCGCTCGCGCCGGGGCGGTACGTCGGCCCGACGTCCCAGTGGATCGGCGCGACGTGGCGCTGTCGCGCTGTCGCGCTGTCGCCGAAGGGCGACGGGCGGAGGGCGGAGGGCGTCGCGTCGCTGCCGCGGCCCATACGCTGGCTGGCGGGCGCGATCGTGTGCGTGCCGTCGCGATCAGGCGCCGGCGTTCACCGGTGCAGCGGCGGGGTCGTCGCGCTCGACGACCCGGAGGGTGATCTCGTCGCCTTCCCAGCCGCGCCTCATGCCGGCGGCGGTGCCCGCCGTCGCGCCCGACGAGCCGTGGCGCCGGGCCGGTAAGGCCTGGACTCCAGCCGCACGCCGTCGGCCCGGTCCGCGGTGCAGGGCGAGGCGGTGCCGGGTACGCCGTGTGCGGTCAGCGTGTAAGCCGGCACGCCCGGGTCGTCCGCCCCGGCCCGCCCCGGCTCACGCGAGCGGCTGGCCATGGACACGCAGCTCGAACCCGATCACCTGCGTTCCCCAGCGTTCTCAACGCCTCGCGCGCGGCACGGCGTGCCGGACCCGCAGGGTGCCACGACAGGATGGCCGCCGATCCGGCGCCCGGCCAGCGGCAGCGGCGAGGCGCTGAGCGGCGATGCGGCGCTGTGCGTGCGACGCCGCATCGCCGGTGGCGCCGGAGCGTGGACGCGCCGCCACGCCAGCGCCGAAGATGGGCGCCCGCCCGCCGCAGGAGCGCCGCTCCCGCGCCGCCAGGCGGGTCGAGAACGGAGCTGCGATGCGCGGGAAACGGAAGCATGCGGGACGCGGGGCGGCGGTGTTCGCCGCAGTGCTGGGGTGCACGGCGGCCGCGGCCGCCACGGCGCCGGACGCGCCCTCGCTCTACGCCCGGCCGCACGTGCGGTTCGATCCGCTGGCCGATCAGCGCTGGGCCGTGCCGGAGGCCGACCTGAAGCGGCTGCTGGCGTACCGGGACGCGGCACCCGGGCCGCACCATGTCTGCCTGCTGGGCTACCGCTGGCCCGACGGGCATGAATTCGTCTCGGCGCACTGGCGCGAGGGCCGGCTGATCGTGCGCTGGTACGGGCCGGGCAGCTGGGACGAGACCGCGCTGGCCTGGTACATCCACAAGGGCGTCGATCTGGTGACCGGCGTGGTCGAGGGCGACGACACCGGCGGCAGCACGTTCCTGGAGACGCGCCGCAATGTGGAGGCCGGCATCGCCGACTGCGAACGCGAAGGCCGCGTGGTCGTGATCGAGCATGTCGCCCCCGACGCGTCCACGTCGGGCGACGACTGAGCACGCGCATGCCGACGGATGCGGAACATGTGCCGCCCCGGCACCCGGCCGTACCGCACCACCGGCCTGCGCGTCTGGTGCGCGCGGCAGGCGCGGTTCCGGATGCGGCGACCGCGGCCGGTTTCCTGCTGCTGTGGTGGGCGCCGCACTGGCTGCCCGACCAGGCACTGCAGACCGCGGTGGCGGTGATGGCGGTGGAGTTCATCCTGCTGCATGCCACGGCGATGCTCGGCACGCGCGCGCTGTCCGCGGGCGGTGGCGTGCCGGCGCGGTGGCGCGGGCTGGCCGGCCTGGTGCTGGTCTATCTGCTGTTCGTCGCGGTGTGGGCCTGGATGTTCCAGGCGCTCTGGCCGCTGCTCGCCTTCGCCTGGCTGCTGCTGGGCAAGCTGTGGCTGCTGGTACGGCCGCCGGCCGGCGATGCGCGCCGGCAGTTGCTGTCGGACTGGGCGCTGGCCTCGCTCGCCTATGTGGGTGCCTGCCTGACGACCGCGCTGCTGCCGCTGCCGCGGCTTGGGCTGACGCCGGAGGTGGTCGCGGCGTCGGGCCTGCAGGGCGGAGGCCTGTGGGTCGAGCAGCCGCAGACCGTGGCCGTTGCGGGGCTTCTGTACTTCGCGCTGGTCGCCGTCGCGCGGATGTGGGGCTGGCGGCTGCCGCTCGAACCGACCGGGACGCGCGCACGGCGCTGATACACCCTTTCGACACGGGATGCCGGTACCGTTCGACTTCCTTCCAGAGGACACGCACGCATGACCGAACACGAGCAGGACCCGCCGGCGCATGGCTGGGACGCCATCGACGCCGCGCTGGCGCCGATCTACGGTGCGCAGCGCCCGCGGCATTACGGCAGCGCCATTCCGGCGATGCTGGGCGGCAACGACCCGCTTCAGGGCATCAGCGCGTACTGGCGCGATGCGCCGGTACCGCACTGGCACTTCGTCACCTACGGGTTCTCCGAGCTGTACGACAAGGAAAGCGACGACCCGGAGGTCAGCGGCTTCGGGTTCGAGCTGAGCTTCCGGCTCGCCGCCGACGTGGCCACCGACGAGCCGCCGATGTGGGCGCTGAACTTCCTGCAGAACATCGCGCGCTACGTGTTCCAGAGCGGCAACACCTTCGATGCAGGCCACTACATGAACCTCAATGGCCCGATCGCGCTGGAGAACGACACGAAGATCCGCGCGATCGCCTTCGTCGAGGATGCCGAGCTGGGCACGATGCAGACACCGAACGGCCGCGTCGATTTCCTGCAGGTGGTCGGCATCACCGAGCCGGAGGAGCTGGCGCTGATGCGCTGGTCGGGGCGCAAGGCGCTGGCCGCGTTCGGCGAGCGGCTGCCGCTGCATGTCACCGACCTGGCGCGCGGCGATCTGCTGGCCGACCCGGCGGTGGCGGCATTGCTGGAGCAGGGCACCCGCGAGGAGGGCTCTTCCACCGGCTTCCTGTTCGTCGACGAGCTCGGCTGGGAGCGGCACAAGCGACTGCTGCGCGGCGATGCCTGGAGCCTGCGCGTCGGTGCGCGCCAGGTGCCGGTGATCGTCGACCTGCTGCTGCTGCGGCTGCCGTTCGAGCGGCCGTTCGCGCTGATCGGCAGGACCGCGAAGGTGCGTTTCGTGCCCGGCAGGACGTTCTCGGCCAGGGTCGATGGCGACGACCTCGAGGTGACCCTGGATCCGGCGTCGGTGCAGGCGCTGGCCGCCGCGGTGCCGCCGGTGGCTGGCCGTTACACGCTGCCGGGCGTGCCTGAGCTGACCTTCGAGGTGGTGCAGACCCACATCCGCAACCAGCAGGGCGAGGTGGTCGAGACCATCGGCTGATCCGGCGATCCGGCTGGCATGTGCTGGAAGTCGCAGGGCTTCCGGCACATGGTGGAGCCCCGGTGGCCTGCAAGACTGCGGGCATCTTCCCGACCCGTGAGAGTCAGCGTGGCCGATGTCTCCCTGCTGCGCCTGCACCTGCTGCGCGCGATGTATCTGCTGATCGCCATCGGTCTGGGGCTGACCGTGTGGCCGCTGATCGTCGCACCGCCCGAACTGTTGACCGATTCGCGCAGCATCGTGCGGGCGATGCTCGGCGCACTGGCGCTGGTGTCGCTGTTGGGCCTGCGCCATCCGCTGCAGATGCTGCCGCTGCTGCTGTTCGAGCTGGCCTGGAAGCTGGTCTGGGTGTTGTGCTTCGCATTGCCGGCATGGCTGGGGCCCGGGCTGGATCAGACCGGCTGGGAGAACCTGTTCGCCTGCATGCTGGGTGTGGTGCTGGTGCCGATCGTGCTGCCGTGGCGGTATGTGATCCAGCGGTATCTGGTGGCACGCGGTGAGCGCTGGCGCTGAGCCGGCGGGCACTGCTGTCGCCGCATCGGGCCGCGCGTGTAAGGTGGCAGATCCGCCCAGCACGTTCTCTGCCATGCACCGCCTGCTTGTCACCATCACAGCCGCACTGCTGCTGTCCGCCTGCGCCTCGCAGGGGCTGCGCATCGATGACCGCCACGTCTCGCAGAACCAGCACAGCCGCGTGCAGTACCTGGTGCTGCATTACACCGTCGCCGATTTCCCCGATTCGCTGGAGATCCTGACCCGCTCGCCGCGCGGCGTGTCCTCGCACTACCTGGTGCGCGACACGCCGGTGGAGATCTACCGCCTGGTCGACGAAGGCCGGATGGCACGCCACGCCGGCGACAGCTACTGGGCCGGCGCGAGCATGCTCAACGCCGGCTCGGTCGGCATCGAGATCGTCAATCCCGGGTATGTGGACACGCCGGCCGGTCGCGTCTATGCGCCGTATCCGCAGGCGCAGATCGACCAGGTGATCGCGCTGTCGAAGGACATCGTCGCCCGCCACGGCATCCGCCCCGAACACGTCCTCGGCCACGCCGACATCGCGCCCGGCCGCAAGCAGGACCCCGGTCCGTTGTTCCCTTGGAAGCAGTTCGCCGAAGCCGGGCTGATCCCGTGGCCGGACCAGGCCCAGGTCGCGGCGAAGCTGGCGCACTACCAGGCCGGCCCGCTGCCGGATGTGGCGTGGTTCCAGCAGCGGCTCGCCGCGGTCGGCTACCGGGTGCCGCAGGGCGGCGAACTGGATCCGGCCACGCGCGACGTGATCAGCACCTTCCAGATGAAGTACCGCCCCGGCGACATCGGCGGTCTGCCCGACAGCGAGACCGCCGCGCTGCTGGACGTGGTGTCCACCCCGGGCGGCCTGCGCATGCTGGTCGACGCCGGACTGCCCTGAGGCGCCGCGCGCCGCGGCGGCCCGCGGCGCACGGCCGGTGCCGGCTCACTCCTGCCGCATCACCATCCACGGCAGGATCGGCGTGCTGCGGATCCGGTTGCCGGTGGCATGGAAGATCGCGTTGCAGACCGCGGCGGACACGCCGACCAGGCCGATCTCGCCGACGCCCTTCGCGCCCAGGCTGCTGACCACGCGGTCGTCCTCCTCGACGAACAGCACGTCGATGTCGTGGATGTCGGCGTTGGCCGACACGTGGTACTGGGCCAGGTCGCGGTTCATGAAGCGGCCGAAACGGTGATCGGATTCGGTGTGCTCGTGCAGCGCCGCGCCGATGCCCCAGACCACGCCGCCGACGATCTGGCTGCGCGCGGTGACCGGGTTGAGGATGCGGCCGGCCGCGATCGCGCTGACCACGCGGGTGACCCGCACCGTGCCCAGCTCCTCGTCCACGCGCACCTCCACGAACACCGCGCTGTGGGTGGCGCGCACGTACTTGCGCTGCCTGGGCAGGTTGGGCAGCAGCAGGTACTTCGCATCGAGCCGTTCCTTGCCGGCCGTGCGCATGAGGTCATCCAGGGCGATGCCGGTGGACGGATCATCGCGCAGGGCGATGCGTCCACCGGCGAAGACCACGTCCTCCAGCCTGGCACGCGACAGCGCGCTGCCGCGCATGCGCCGCGCCAGCGCCAGCAGTTCGCGGCACAGCTTCTGGCAGGCGCCGTGCACGGCCGAGCCGACCGTGGTCACGTGCGAGGAGCCGCCCTCGATCGGCGCGACCGGCAGGGTCGAGTCGCCCAGGACGAAGGTGACCTGCTCCAGCGGCAGGCCCAGCGCCTCGGCGGCGATCATCGCCATGACCGTGTAGGTGCCGGTGCCGATGTCGCTGGCCGCGCTGGACACCACCAGGCGGCCATCGGCGTGCAGCACCGCCTCGGCGCGCGCGAACATCTGCATCGCGTCCCATTGCCCGGTGGCCATGCCCCAGCCGACCCACTCGTGGCCCTCGCGGCGCGCGCGCGGCTGCAGCGGCCGTCGTGCCCAGCCGAAGCGCTCGGCGCCCTGGCGGTAGCAGTCGCGCAATGCCTTGGTCGAAAACGGCTTGCCGTCGGCCGGGTTGGTCTCGGCGTAGTTGCGCAGCCGCAGCTCCAGCGGATCGATGCCGACTTCGTAGCTGAGCTCGTCCATCGCCACTTCCAGCGCGTGCATGCCGTGCGCCGCGCCCGGCGCGCGCATGTCGATCGGCGTGTACTGGTCCAGGTCGACCAGGCGGTAGCCCAGGTGCACGTTGTCGCAGCGGTAGAGCTGGCCGCTCCAGTTCACCACCACCTCGACGTAGTCCTCGATCCGCGAGGTCTCGGCGATGGCCTCGTGCCAGATCGCCTGCAGCCGCCCGTCGCGGTCGGCGCCGAGCTTGATCCGCTGCACCGTCTCCGGGCGGTGTCCGAAGGTGAACATCTGCTGCCGGGTCATCACCACCCGCACCGAGCGTTCCAGCGCCAGCGCGCCCATCACCGCCAGCGGCAGCTGGTACTGCGGACGCAGTCCGGAACCGAACGCACCGCCGACGTAGGGGTTGCGCACCGTGACCTTGTCCTTGGACAGCCCGAAGACGTGAGAAACGTACCAGCGGCTGTTCTGCGAGCCCTGGGTCTTGTCGTAGATGGTCAGGTGGCCGTCGTCGCCGCGGATCACGGTGGTGGCGAACAGCTCCATCGGATTGTGGTGCTCGACGCCGTTGTAGTAGTCGGCCTGGTGCTGGCAGGCGGCGTCGACGAACGCGGTCTGCGGATCGCCGGTGTCCGACGGTGGCGCGGAGAAGCCGGCCTTGAGCGGCCTGGGTGCGTGGGCGCGATCCAGGCTGGTCATCAGGTTGGTGTCGTGCGGCTCCTGCGCGTAGTGCACCCGCACCAGGCTGGCCGCGTGCCGGGCGGCCTCGAAGGACTCGGCCAGCACCAGCGCGACCGGCTGACCGCTGTACAGCACGCGTGCATCGTGCAGCGGCCGGAACGGGCGGCCGGCCGGCGCGGTCATGTCCTTGTAGAACAGGCCGAGGCTGCGCATCTTCGGCCGGTCCAGGTGGGTGAGGATCGCCAGCACGCCCGGGACCGCGCGCGCGGCATCGAGCGCGAAGCCTGTGATCTCGCCCCTGGCGATCGTGCTGTTCACCGCCACGCCCCACGCCAGGTCCGGCGCCGGCCACTCGGCGGCGTAGCGGGCCTGGCCGGTGACCTTGGCGCGGCCATCGATGCGCGGCGTGCCGGTGCCGGTGGGGACATGCCCGGTGCCCGGTTCGGCCACCGGCCACTGCGGTTCGAGGATGCGTGCGTTCATCCGGCGGCCTCCGGCCGATGGCCGCGGTTGTCGATGGTGCCGGCGGTGGCCGCTTCCAGCGCACGCACCACGGTGCGCCGCGCCAGGACCGGCTTGAAGGCGTTCTGGCCGTCGACCTGCGCGCCGGCGAGCAGGCGCTCGGCGGCCGCCTCGAACGCCTCGCGTCCGGGCGTGGCACCGGCCAGCAGCGCTTCGGCATCCGCGCGCCGCCATGGCTTGTGGGCGACGCCGCCCAGGGCCAGCCGCGCCTCGCGGATGCGGCCGTCCTCGCCGATGTCCAGCGCCGCGGCGACCGACACCAGCGCGAACGCGTACGAGAGCCGCTCGCGGATCTTCAGGTAGGCGCTGTGGGCGACGAACTGCGGGGCCGGCGGCAGGGCGAGGTGCACGATCAGCTCGTCCGGCGCCAGCGTGCTGTCGCGGTCGGGCGTGTCGCCGGGCAGGCGGTGGAAATCGCCGAATGCGATCACCCGCTCGCCGCGCGCGCTGCGCACGTGCACGCGCGCCTCCAGCGCGGCCAGCGCCACGCACATGTCGGACGGATGGGTGGCGATGCAGTGCTCGCTGCCGCCGAGGATGGCGTGGTACTTGGTCAGCCCGCCGTGCGCGGAGCAGCCGCTGCCGGGATCGCGCTTGTTGCAGGGCGTGGCGTGGTCGTAGAAGTAGCTGCAGCGCGTGCGCTGCAGCAGGTTGCCGCCATTGCTGGCCATGTTGCGGATCTGCGGCGAGGCGCCGGCGAGGATCGCCGCGGTCAGCAGCGGATAGTCGCGCGACACCAGCGGGTGGTAGGCGGTATCGGCATTGCGGGCGGTGGCGCCCAGGCGCAGGCCGCCGTCGTCGGCCACCTCGATCGCATCCAGCGGCAGCCGGTTGATGTCGAGCAGGGCGGGCGGCTGCATGATCTGCAGCTTCATCAGGTCCAGCAGGTTGGTGCCGCCGGCCACCGGCCTGCATGCCGGGGACAGCGCGGCCAGCGCCTGCTCGACCGCCTCGGCGCGCTGGAACGCGAGCGGGATCATGCCGGCACCGTCCCGGGCGTCCAGCGGCATGGCCCGCCGCGATCGTCGTCGTCCTGCCCGGCCGGGTTCCCCGCATCCTGGCGCAGCACCGACAGCACCGCGTCGGTGATCTGCGGATACGCGCCGCAGCGGCAGATGTTGCCGCTCATCAGCTCGCGCACCTGGTCGCGGTCGTGCGCCTGGCCTTCGTTGATCAGGCCCTGTGCCGAGCACAGCTGGCCCGGCGTGCAGTAGCCGCACTGGAAGGCGTCATGATCGATGAAGGCCTGCTGCAGTGGATGCAGGCGCTCGCCGTCGGCCAGTCCCTCGACGGTGACGATGTCCGCGCCGTCCTGCATCACCGCCAGGGTCAGGCAGCTGTTGATGCGGCGTCCGTCGACCAGCACGGTGCAGGCGCCGCACTGGCCGTGGTCGCAGCCCTTCTTGGTCCCGGTCAGCAGCAGGCGCTCGCGCAGCAGGTCGAGCAGGCTGGTCCAGGTCTCGACCTCGAGCGTGTGCGCCTGGCCGTTGATGCGCAGGTGCACCTGCAGCGTCGGCGGCGGTCGCAGCAGCGCTGCATCGTCGTGAAGGGAGTGGCTGGCGGACATGCTGGCTCTCGCGGGCTGGGACCTCAGGCGACCTTGCCGCCGCCGCCGTTGGCAGAGGGTGTAGGACCGATGCATGTGTTGCGAAAGAACGCGCGCGCCATCGCGGATTCAAAAAACGCGGCCGGCGGCCGCTATCGGGTCCGACCCATCCGCTTCACGCAAGGCACCACCGTCATGGACATCCAGCGCTACCACCAGGACCACGCCGACATCCTTCGCCAGATCGAGGCACTGCGGGAGCTGTCCCGCGCCGGCATCGCCGACAATGCCGAGGCCATCGGTGAACTGATCGTCACCACCGCCAGCCGGATCAAGTTCCACCTGGCCGCCGAGGACCAGGTGCTGTATCCGGCGCTGGTGCAGTCCGGCGACACGCAGGTGGCTGCGCTGGGCGCGCGTTACCGGGACGAGATGCACGGCCTGGCCGAAGAATTCGCCGGCTTCGTCGGCAAGTGGCGGGTGCCGGCACGCGTGGCGGCCGATCCGGAGGGATTCCGCGCCGGTGCCAACACAGTGCTGCGCCGCCTGTTCGAGCGGCTCAAGCGCGAGGATGCCGAGCTGTATCCGGCGGCCGAACAGCTCTGAGGCCGGCACGCGGCTGCCTCGGAGCGGGTCGATCCGCGCTAGCATCGCGCCCGACTCCCGGCCGGCGATGCCATGATGCGATGTCCCGCGATGTTCTTCAGCGTGCTGGCGGCACTGATGCCGGCCGCGCCGGTGCAGGCGGCCGACATCGTCGCGGCGCGGATCCTGCCGCAGGCCACGTCCGCAGGGTCGTTCGCCGGCTGGCAGAGCGATGGTCCGCTGACCGGCGACGCCGGCGTGCCGCTGGAACTGGGCGATGTGATCGATGGCGCCACGCTGCAGCTGCAGCCGGCCGATCCGCAGGCGAGGCTTCGCGTGCGCATCCAGTACGAGACCAGCCTGGTGCTGTCCGACGAGGGGCCGCATCTGGACCTGGAGGACTGGAAGCACTGCCGGTCGGACTGGGAGGACGCCGAGCCGCTGGATGAGGCCGCGCATGCGTTCGTGCTGCCGACGGCATCGCCGGACCAGCACGCGTGCTTCCCGGCCTACGGCCAGGCCGAGCTGGAACAGGCGATCGCCGCGCATCCGCTCGTCGTCGGCGATCCGGAGGCGGCGCAGCGCTGGATCGCGGTATCGCGCCGGCCGGAGCGGCAGGCGCATGTGGTGGTCATCAGCACCATCCGGATGCGGGTCGACGTACGGCGCGACGGACGCTGGAGCGAGGCGGCGACCGTCGACTTCAGGCCGCCGCCGGGCTGCTGAGCGTCCCCCAGCACGGGGAATCCCGCTGCGCTGCCCGATTCCCCGCAGGCCTCACCGGGACGGAGGCGGTGCCGGTGCCCAGCGCCAGGCCTGCAGCGTGTCGTCGCGCAGCCGCGGCATTAGCAGCAACTGCTGGTCGGGCAGGTAGTGGATGTCGGCGGTGCCGATGCTGAGCGTCAGCAGCGTGGTCACGGCGCCCTCGGCGGTGACGTGCAGCAGCCGGCCCGGGGTGAAGTCGGTGAGCAGCCAGCCGCCCTGGCCATCGGGCTCGATGCCGTCGATGTGCCCGATCGGCGTGGTGCCGATCCGGTCCATGCGGCGGTCGGCCAGGTCGAAGGTGGTCAGGTGGCCGAGCTGCTCGCCGTCGGCGCCCGGCACCCGCCAGCTGCCTGCCAGCAGGCGCGCGCCGTCGGCGCGCAGGCCGTTGAACTTGCCGGTCACCTGCGTGTCCACCTTCACCCAGGGCGCGAACGTGCCGCCGGACAGGCGGTAGAGCGTGTCCAGGCGGCTGCTGAACACGTAGACGTTGCCGTCGGCATCGGCGGTGCTGTCGTTGAACTGGCCCGGGCCGCCGTCCTCCGGCGCGTGCCGGGCGATCACCGCGCCGGCGTCCAGATCGATCTCCAGCAGCGCGTCGTCGTCGCCGGCGTACAGGCGGCCGTTGGCCAGGCTCAGGCCCTTCGGATTCTCCAGCCCCTCGATCCACTTCAGTTCGATGATCCGCCCGTCCAGGCCGACCCGGCTGATGAAGCCGTCGCCCGGTGTCGCGCCTTCGCCGCGCGTGGCCATGTTGGACACGTAGTACTGCCCGCGCTGCGGGTCGAGGACGATGGATTCGGGCGCGGAAAAGCCGCGGGTTTCCCACAGCAGCTCGGGCGTGGGCTGCGCGGCGTGCGCGGGTGCGGCGCTCGCGCCGAGGATGGCGAGCGCGGCCAGCGGCGCGGCCAGGCAGGGGGGGCGGGACATCGGCGTTCTCCATCGACAGGCAGGCCGCCGATGATACCGGCCGCCTCCACGCCGGCCCGCGCAGGGATGACTTCCGGCCCCTCCGTGGGCATGGCCGCGCTGCTAGGGTCCGCTCTTTCGCAACGGAGCGCTGCGATGGACCACCGGATGCGCAGGACGATGCTGGCGGCGGGGCTGGTCATGGTGATGGCCGTGCCGGCCCACGCGGCCGCGCCGCCGGAGCCGGCGGTGGATGCGCTGTTCGCCGCATGGTCGGGCACCGGCACGCCGGGCTGTGCGGTCGGCGTGGCGCGCGCCGGCGATCCGCTGCTGCTGCGCGGGCATGGCATGGCCAGCCTCGAGCATGCGGTGCCGATCATGCCCGATACGCCGTTCCATGCGGCATCGGTGGCCAAGCAGTTCACCGCGTTCGCGATCGGGCTGCTGGCCCGGGACGGGCGTCTGCGCCTGGACGACGACGTGCGTCTGCATCTGCCGGAACTGCCGGACCAGGGCCATGTCATCACGCTCGAACAGCTGGTCCACCACACCGCCGGCCTGCGCGAGCAGGGCGTGCTGCTGTCGCTGGCCGGCTGGCGCGGCAGCGACCTGGTCACCTGGGACGACATCCTCGGCATCGTCGCGCGCCAGCGCGGGCTCAACTTCGTCCCCGGCAGCGAGCTGGGCTACGGCAACGTCGGCTATACGCTGCTGGCGCAGGTGGTCGAACGGGTCTCCGGCCAGTCGCTGCCGGCCTTCGCGCAGGCGCGCATCTTCGCGCCGCTGGACATGCGCCATACCCGGATCGTCGACGACCCGGGCCACCTGGTCCACGGGCGCGCCAGCGGCCATCGCGCCCTGGCCGAGGGCGGCTGGGCGCTGAGCCAGCCGATGTTCGCCCACACCGGGCCGAGCAATCTCTCGACCACGGTCGGCGACCTGCTGCGCTGGCAGCGCAACCTCGCCGATGGCCGCGTTGGCGGGCCGGCGCTGCGCGACTGGATGCGCAACAGTGGCCGCGTCGATGGCGACGAGACCGGCTACGCGGGCGGCCTGATCCTGGGCGCCCACCGCGGCCTGCGGACGTTCGGGCACGACGGCATGGATGCGGGCTATCGGGCCAATGTGGTGAGTTTCCCGGCCCAGGCGCTGGACGTGGCCGTGCTCTGCAACGCCAGCGGCATCGACGCCGAGGCGCTCAGCCTGCAGGTGGCCGACCTGTACCTGGATCCGCCGCTCGCACCGCGGGTGCCGGCCGCCATCGCATCCGCCGGCCCGCCGGCCACGGCATGGGCCGGCATCTACTGGAGCGAACGCAGCGACGAGGTCATCCGCCTGGAGGCCCGCAACGGCGCGCTGCGCCAGCACGGCGGACCGGCCGCGTTCGTGCCGATCGGGCCCGGGACCTTCCGGCCCGGCGAATCCACGCATCGCTGGCGGTTCCGCGCGCTGGAGAACGGGGGTGCGGAACTGACGCTGTGGGACCACTGGCCGGCACCGCGCCGCTTCGTCCGGATCGCCGGGACCGTGCCCGATGCGGCCGCGCTCGCCCGCTTCGCCGGCCGCTACCGCAGCGACGAGGTCGGCACCACGTTCGAGGTCGCGCTGCGCGGGAGCGGGCTGGAACTGGCGTGGCCACGTGGCCAGCGCGCGGTGCTGCAGCCGGTCGGCGGCGACCGCTTCGTGCTGCCGCTGGGCACGCTGACGTTCACCCGCGCGCAGGACGGCAGCGTCGATGGCTTCAGCCTCAGCAACCGCCGCCTGCGCCGCCTGCCGGTGCCGCGCCTGTAGCAGGGCCGGCGGTGCGGTGCCCGATGGCGCGCGCGCGAAACCGAACCGTTCAGATGCGCGTGCCGCCGCGTCTCACGGATCGAGACGCGGACGTGCCACCGTGCGCGCATGGAACTGACCGAGAAGCTGGCCGTGCTTGCCGATGCCGCCAAGTACGATGCGTCCTGCGCGTCCAGCGGCGCGGGCAAACGTCACTCGCTGGGCAGCGGCGGCGTCGGCAGCACCGAGGGCATGGGCATCTGCCACTCGTACACGCCGGACGGGCGCTGCGTGTCGCTGCTGAAGATCCTGCTGACCAACTTCTGCGTCTACGACTGCGCGTACTGCGTGAACCGGGTCAGCAGCAACGTGCGCCGCGCGCGGTTCGCCACCGACGAAGTCGTGCGGCTGACGCTGGATTTCTACAAGCGCAACTACATCGAAGGCCTGTTCCTCTCCAGCGGCATCATCCGCAACGGCGACTACACGATGGAGCAGCTGGTCGAGGTCGCGCGCAGCCTGCGCGAGGACCATCGCTTCGCCGGCTACATCCACCTGAAGACCATTCCCGAAGCGTCGCCCGAGCTGCTTGAAAAGGCCGGCCGTTATG
This sequence comes from Xanthomonas sp. XNM01, assembly GCF_014851915.1. Classification (GTDB taxonomy): domain Bacteria; phylum Pseudomonadota; class Gammaproteobacteria; order Xanthomonadales; family Xanthomonadaceae; genus Pseudoxanthomonas. The sequence goes on along the minus strand of NZ_JACVAP010000003.1, from coordinate 608,061 downwards.
CGGACCGGCTGAGCATCAACGTCGAGCTGCCGACCAGCGAGGGCCTGGCGAAGCTGGCGCCGGAGAAGCGCGCCGACGGCATCCGCACCGCGATGGGCGAGCTGCGCTGGCGGATCGACGAGAACAAGGAAGCACGGCGGCAGCAGGCGGCCATCCGCGCGAAACCGCCGCGCTTCGCGCCCGCCGGGCAGAGCACGCAGATGATCGTCGGCGCCGACGGGGCGGACGATGGCGTGATCCTGCGCGCGAGCAACGCGCTGTACGGCGACTACCGCATGCGCCGCGTCTACTACTCGGCCTTCAGCCCGATTCCGGATGCCTCGGCCCAGCTGCCGCCGAAGTCGCCGCCGCTGGCGCGCGAACACCGCCTGTACCAGGCCGACTGGCTGCTGCGCTTCTACGAATTCAGCGTCGACGAGATCGTGCCGCCGGGCGAGGGCGGCGGCATGCTCGACCTGGACATCGACCCGAAGACCGCCTGGGCGCTGCGTCATCCCGAGCGCTTCCCGGTGGACCTGAACACCGCCCCGCGCGAACTGCTGCTGCGCGTGCCCGGACTGGGCGCGCGCAACGTGCAGAAGCTGGTCGCCGCACGCCGGCATGGCCGCTTGCGGCTGGACGACCTGGGCCGGCTGCGCGCGCCGCTGAAAAAGATGCTGCCCTTCGTCAGCGTGCTCGACCATCATCCGCGCCGGCGGCTGGACGACGCCGGCCGGCTGCGCGCGCAGCTGGCGCCACCGCCGCGCCAGGCCGACCTGTTCGGATGAGCGCCTACCGCGCGACCGTCGATCCAGCCTGGGGCCTGGATGCCTGGCGCCACGCCGCGCGCCAGGCCTGGGAGGCCGCGCTGCCGCCGGACCAGGTGGACTGGGGCGGCGATGCGCAGGCCGGCCTGCTGCCATGGCCGCCGCTGGAGCAGGCACCGCGCGTGCGTGGCGGGCTGTCGGTGCCGGGCGCCTTCATGGCGATGGCCGCGGCCGTGCTCTGCCACCGCGACCCGCAGCGGCACGCGTTGCTGTACCGGATGCTGTGGCGGATCGGCGAAGGCGAGCGGCACCTGCTGGAGCGGGCGACCGACGCCGACGTGGTCCGCGCGCAGGCGCTGGAGAAGGCGGTGCGGCGCGACACGCACAAGATGAAGGCCTTCGTCCGCTTCCGCGCCGTGCCCGGCGAGGACGAGACCTACGTGGCCTGGTTCGAACCCGGGCACTGGATCGTCGACCGCGTGGCGCCGTTCTTCATGCGCCGCTTCGCCGGCATGCGCTGGACCATCGTCACCCCCGACCGCAGCGTGCGCTGGGATGGCGCGCAGCTATGGGCCGGACCGGGTGGCGCGCGCAGCGACGTGCCGGCCGAGGACGCGCACGAAGACCTGTGGCGCACCTACTACGCGCACATCTTCAACCCGGCGCGGCTGAACACCACGATGATGCGCCAGGAGATGCCGCAGAAATACTGGCACCTGCTGCCCGAAGCGCAGCTGCTGCCGGACCTGGTCCGCCAGGCTGGCGCACGCGTGCGCGACATGGCCGAGCGCGAACACCAGCCGGCGCGCCGGCGGATCCCGGGGCGTGCGCGCGTCGAGGCGGCGCATCCCGCACCGCCGCGCGATGGCGGCGCCTGACTCCGCGCGTCGCCACCGTGCGCAGCGCGTGGTGACGCCGGCGCGGATCGGCCTCAGATCGCCTGTCCGCCGGAAACCTCGATGCGCTGCCCGGTGACCCAGCGATTGTCCGGGGAGAGCAGGCTGGCGATCATCGGCCCGATGTCGTCGGCCACGCCGACCCGGCCCAGTGCGGTCATGCCGGCGAACGCCTGGTTGAGGTCGGGCATGTCGCGCACCGCGCCGCCGAGGAAGTCGGTCTCGATCGCGCCGGGCGCCACCGTGTTCACGGCGATGCCGCGGCTGCCGAGTTCCTTGGCCAGGTACACCGACAGGATCTCCACCGCGCCCTTGGCCGCGGCGTAGGCGGCGAACCCCGGATACGACACGCGGGTCAGGCCGGTGGACAGGTTGACGATGCGGCCGCCGTCGGCGATCAGCGGCAGCAGCGCCTGGGTGAGAAAGAACACGCCCTTGAAGTGCACGTCGACCAGCCGGTCGAACTGCGCTTCGGTGGTCTCGGCGACCGACGCCATGTCGCCGTGGCCGGCGTTGTTGACCAGATGGTCGATGCGCGTTCGCTGCCAGGCCTGCTGCAGCGCCTCGCGCAGGCGTGCAGCGAAGCCGGCGATGCCGACGGTGCTGCCGATGTCCAGTTGGAGTGCCAGCGCGCGGCGGCCGAGCGCCTGGATCTGCGCGACCACGGCCTGCGCCTGGTCCGCATTGTGCTGGTAGGTGACGATGACGTCGCCGCCGCGGCGGGCGATGGCCAGCGCGGTGTTGCGGCCCAGGCCGCGGCTGGCGCCGGTGACGAGCGAGACGGTGGTGGTCATGGCGGACTCCGTGTGGTGGTGGACGTGTCACCAGTCTCGGCATCGCCCTGCCTGCCGCGTTGCGCGATCGGCGCCGATGCTTGCCCATTCCTCCAGCGTGCGGCCGGCGCTCGCAGGTGCGCTGCATAATCGCGGCCATGCTCGACGACCTGGTCCATGCGGTCCGCCGTTACGCCGACGCGCATGCCGACGGCGAGGGTGTCGCGCGCGCGCCGCTTCCCGGCCTGGCGCTGGTCCGCGCGGTTGCGCCCAGCGAAATGCAGTACGCGATCAACCGCCCGCTGGTCGCGCTGGTGCTGCAGGGGAACAAGCACGTGACGATGGGGCGGCAGGCGTTCTCGTTCGGTGCCGGCGATTCGCTGCTGATCGCCGCCGACGTGCCCACCGTCAGCCGGATCACCCACGCCAGCGCGGCCGCGCCCTACCTGTCGCTGGTGCTGGAGCTTGACCTGGCACTGATCGCCGGACTCGCGGTGGACATGCAGGGGCTGCCGCACGCCGAGGCCGCGGTGCACGTCGAGCCGACCGATGCGGACGTCGCCCATGCCGCGCTGCGGCTGATGCGGCTGTTCGAGCGCCCGGACGCGGTGCCCGTGCTGGGCGCGCAGTTGCTGCGCGAGCTGCACTACTGGCTGCTCGCAGGCCAGCACGGCACCTTGATCCGGCAGCTGGGTCGCCCGGACGGCCAGGCGCGGCGCATCGCGCGGGCGGTGGCGATCCTGCGCGAGGAATTCGCCTCGCCGCTGCCGGTCGAGCGGCTGGCCGCCGCTGCAGGCATGAGCGCCTCGGCCTTCCACCGGCATTTCCGCAGCGTGACCACGCTGTCCCCGCTGCAGTTCCAGAAGCAGCTGCGGCTGATCGCCGCACGCCGGATGATGCTGGCCGAGGGTGCGGCCGCCAGCGTCGCCGCGCATGCGGTCGGCTATGCCAGCGTGCCGCAGTTCACCCGCGAGTACGGGCGCATGTTCGGCCAGCCGCCGGCACGCGACGCCGCCGACGCGCGCGGTCGCGCACGCGGCTGAGCCGCCCGGCCCGTCCGTTTGCGGATGGCTGATGTACGGAATCGGACGCGTCGCCGCCTGCTGTCGGCGCCGGCTTCCGGGAAAATCAACCGCTTGCGCTGCGGCCGATGCTGGCACGCGTCCTGCTCCTGTACTGGCATGGATATCGCCAAGCCCGCTGCATCGTCGTCCCGCTGGTTCCGCCCGCGCCCCCGCACCTGGTGGCTGGCCGGTGGGGCCGTTTCCATCATCGGCGTGGCCGCGCTGGGGCTGGTCGGGCTCGGCCAGGCGGCGCCGGGCGTGGCCCGCACCAGCCTGTGGATCGACCGCGCCGATCAGGGCGACATGGTCCGCGAGATCCGCGCCAACGGCCTGCTGGTGCCGCGCGACATCCGCTGGATCACCGCCGGTGCGGTGGCCACGCTGCAGCAGGTGGTGGTCGAGGCCGGCGCGCGGGTCGAGGCCGACACCGTGATCCTGCGCATGGCCAACCCCGAGCTGCTGGCCAATCAGGAAAAGGCCGAAGCCGCGCTGGCCGGCGCCGAGGCCGATGTCGCCGCGGCACGCACCGCGCTGGCCTCGCAGCTGCTCGACCAGCAGGCGGTGCAGGCCCAGGCCGAGTCGGAATGGAAGATCGCCCAGGTCAAGGCGCAGGCCTACGAACGCGCGCATGCGGCCGGGGTGATCTCGGCGATCGACCTGCGCGAGGCGACCATCACCGAGGAACAGCAGGAAGGGCGTGCGCGGATCGAGACGCGCCGCGTCGCCGCGTTCCGCGAGAACATGGCCGCGCAGCTGCGTGCCGCGCAGGCCCGCCGCGACGAGGCCGCCAGCGTGCTGGCGATCGCGCGCCAGCAGGTGGCGGCGCTGGAGGTGCGCGCCGGCAGCGCCGGCATCCTGCAGCAGGTCGACGTGGAGCCGGGCCAGCAGGTCGAACTGGGCGCCAAGCTGGCCCGCGTCGCCCGCCCGGAAGAACTGATCGCGCGCCTGCAGGTGCCCGAGGTGCTGGCCAAGGACCTGCTGCTGGACCTGCCGGTGCGTGTCGACACCCGCAACGGCGTCGCCGAGGGCCGGGTCAGCCGGATCGACCCGGCCGTGCGCAACGGCAGCGTCACCGTCGACGTCGCTCTGGGCGAACTGCCGTCCGGTGCGCGTCCGGACCTGTCGATCGAGGGCCGCATCGGCCTGGGCACGCTGCGCGACGTGGTCAGCATTCCGCGCCCGTCGCTGGCGGTGCCCGACAGCGACGGCGAGCTGTTCGTGCTCGCGTCCGGCGACGACGAGGCCCGGCGCGTGCCGGTGCGCTACGGCGCCGCGTCCAGCGACCGCATCCAGATTCTCGAAGGCCTGCGCCCCGGCGACCAGGCCGTCCTGTCCGACACCACGCAGTGGGCGCAGTCGCCGCGCCTGCGCCTGCGCTGACCCATCACGGAGACCACCATGCAGCCCACCGAAACGCCCGCCGCTTCACCGCTGATCCAGCTCGACGGCCTCGGCAAGGTGTTCCACACCGACGAGGTCGAAACCCATGCGCTGGCCGAGATCGCGCTGCGCATCGCGCCCGGCGATTTCGTCGCCATCACCGGCCCATCGGGCTGCGGCAAGTCGACCCTGCTGTCGATCCTGGGCCTGCTCGACGCGCCCAGCCATGGCCGCTACCTGCTCAACGGCCGCGATGTCGGCGGCCTGGACGCGCGCGGCCGCGCGCGCATCCGCAACGGCGAAATCGGCTTCATCTTCCAGGCCTTCAACCTGATCGCCGACCTCACCGTGGAGGAAAACGTGGCGCTGCCGCTGACCTACCGCGGCGACGCCGACGGCCGCCGCATCGCCCAGCGCGTGCGCGAGGTGCTGGAACTGGTCGGCATGGCCCACCGCAGCCGCCACTACCCGGGTCAGCTGTCCGGCGGCCAGCAGCAGCGCGTCGCGGTCGCGCGCGCGCTGGTCGGCAACCCCTCGATCCTGCTGGCCGACGAACCGACCGGCAACCTCGACAGCCGCAACGGCGAAGCGGTGATGCAGCTGCTCGAACAGCTGCACGAGAACGGCACCACGCTGTGCATGGTCACCCACGACCCGGCCTTCGCCCGGCGCGCGCAGCGCATCGTGCACATGCTCGATGGCCGCATCGTCGACGAGGACACCTTCGAGCGGCTGCGCCACGAGCACGACGTGGCCCTGCCGGGGCTGGAGGCTGGCGCATGAGCATCGCCATCCTCTGGCGGGAAACGCGCCAGTCCTGGCGCGGCCTGCTGCGCCGGCCCGGTTACCTGCTGCTGGCGGTGCTGACCCTGGCGCTGGGCGTGGCCACCACCACCGGCGTGTTCGCGCTGCTCGACCAGGCGCTGCTGAAGCCGCTGCCGTTCCCGCAGCCGGACCGGCTGGTGACGCTGGGCTACCCGATGGGCCCGGTCCGCAATGTCGCCGCGCCGGGTTACTACCCGCCGCTGCAGCGCCTGCCTGGCGTGCAGTCGGCCGGCCTGCTGCGCGCGTTTCCGGTCAACACCAACATCGCCCGCGGCGATACCGCCGAGGTGGTGAGTTCGATCTCGGCCGACCGCGGCTTCCTGGACACGCTCGGATTGCCGCTGGCGCACGGGCGCAACTTCAACGACGAGGAGAACCGGCCTGGAGGTCCGAAGGCGGTGATCCTGGGCCACGGCTTCTGGCAGCGCCGCTTCGGCGGTGATCCGGCCGTGATCGGGCAGACCCTGCAGGTCGAAGGCCGGGCGGTGCCGGTGATCGGCGTGCTGCCGGCCGGTTTCCAGTGGGCCGACCCCTTCGACATGATCCAGAGCCTGCAGCCGGATCCGAACGCGACCGACCTCTCCACCAATGAGCTGATCGTGGCGCGGATGCGTCCCGACGCCGACCTGCGCACGGTGTCGGCGCAGACCGCCGAGGCGATCAAGGGCCTGCTGCGCAACCATGCCGCGATGAACGAGCGCTGGTGGCAGCGGCTGCTGGAAGATCCGCCGAACGCGGTGCCGCTGAAGGGCAGCGTCTATACCGCGCAGAGCGGCAACATGCTGTGGCTGTTCTTCGGCGCGGGCGCCTGCGTGCTGCTGATCGCGGCGATCAACCTGGCCAGCCTGATGCTGCTGCGCGCGCTGGGCCGCAGCCACGACAGCGCGGTACGCGCCGCACTGGGTGCGCCTTTGGGCCGGTTGAGCCTGCCCGCGCTGGCGGAAGGGCTGCTGGTCGGCGTGCTCGGCAGTGCGGTCGGGCTGCTGCTGGCCTGGGTCGGGCTGCGCCTGTTCGGCGGGCTGGTGCCGGTGGACTGGCTGCGCGGCGAACCGGTCCGGCTGGGCGCGACCAGCGTGGCCTTCGCGCTGGGCGCCGGCGTGGCCAGCGCGCTGCTGGCGGCGCTGCTCGGCGTGCTGCGCGGACGTCGCCGCAATCTGGCGGCGGAACTGGTCGGCGGCGGCCGTGGTGGCTGGAGCCTGCACGCCGGCCGGCTCGGCCGGGCGCTGGTGATCGCCCAGGTCGGCGTGGCGGTGTTCCTGCTGGTGGTGGCGGCGCTGTTCGGTCGCACGCTGCAGACGCTGTCCGCGATTCCGATGGGCTTCGAGGCGCGTTCGGCGGTGACCTTCACCATGGCGCCGGTGAGGGAGCGCTATGCGACCGCCGCGGACGCGATCGCGCTGGGCGAGCAGGTGACCGAACGTCTGCGGCGGATGCCCGGCATCGCCCAGGCGGGGCTGTCGTCCAATCCGCCCGCCGGCCGCCAGCTCAACTGGAACGTGTCGGTGGCCGAGGGTCAGGACATCACCGTGCAGTACCGGCTGGCCACGCCGGGCTTCCTGGACGTGTTCCGCATCCCGATCCTGGCCGGGCGCGATGTCGCGCAGACCGATGCGGCCGGCGCCGAGCCGGTCTGCCTGGTCAGCGCCGCGTTCGCCGAGCGCTATCTGGATGGCGACGCGCTGGGCAGGATCGTGACCCTGCCCGACGACGGCGGCGGCAACAGCCTCCGCATGCGCGTGGTCGGCGTGGTCGGCGACATCCGCCAGGCCGGCCCGGCCGAACCGGCGCCGCCGATGGTCTACCAGCCGATGGCGCAGATGACCGAACCGATGTGGCAGCTGCTGCGCGGCTTCGGCGCGATGACCTTCGCCGTGCGCACGCAGGCCGAGGGCCTGGGCGCGGACGAGCGCGCGCTGCGGCAGGCCATCGCCGAGGTGGCGCCGCAGCAGCCGATCGCCGATCTGGAGCCGATGGCGCTGACCGTGGCCGCGACCACCCGGGAACAGCGGCTCAGCCTGCTGCTGGTGGGCCTGTTCGCCGGCCTGGCGCTGCTGCTGGCCGCGGTGGGCCTGTACGCGGTGATGGCCACTGCCGTGGCCGCCCGCACGCACGAGTTCGGCGTGCGCGCCGCGCTCGGTGCCGAGCCGGCACGACTGCTGCGCCAGGTGCTGCGCGAGGCCGCGCTGCAGATCGGGATCGGCCTGGCGATCGGCCTGGGCATCGCGATGGCGCTGTCGCGGCTGATCCAGCGCCTGCTGTTCGGCGTGCAGGTCGCCGACCCGGTCGCGATCGGTCTGGTGCTGCTGATCCTCGGCGGGGTCGGCCTGCTGGCGGCGCTGGTGCCGGCACGGCGTGCGGCGGCGGTGTCGCCGATGCAGGCGCTGCGGACCTGAGCGCGGCCCACGACGTCGCCGATCACACGTCTCCCCCCTTTCTCGTTTTCGCACAGGAGCATCGCGCCATGTCCCATGACCTCATCCAGCAGCTGCAGCGGCAGAACCGGCTGCTGCGCGGCCTGCTCACCGTCTGCGTGGTGGCCGCCACAGGCGCATTGCTCACCGCTGCTGCGTCCACCGGCGGCAAGGCGCGTTTCGCCGAGATCGACGTCGAACGCATCAACATCGTCAACCCGGACGGCTCGCGCGCGATGGTGCTGGCCGGTCGCGGGCGCCTGCCCGGGCCGGTGATCGACGGCAGGGAAGAGGCCCGCGACGGCGACGACCGGCCGGGGATCGCGTTCTACAACGCGGAGGGCAACGAGGTCGGTGGACTGATCCATGACGGCCGCATCGACGAGAACGGCAAGCCGGTCGGCGGCGTGCACTTCTCGATGGACCGTTACGGTGGCGACCAGCAGATGGCGCTGCACCACTACGAGCGCAATGGCCTGATGCAAACCGGCCTGACCGTGTTCGACCGCGGCCTGCAGGCCGAGTACGCACCGCTCTACGACGCCTACGAGAAGGCGCCGCCGGGGCCGGAGAAGGACGCCCTGCTGCAGCGCTGGAAGGAGGCGGGTGGGCAGCAGACCAAGCGCCTGTTCGTCGGTCGCACCGCCGGGAAGTCGCCGGCGGTGGTGCTGGCCGACCCGCAGGGACGGCCGCGGATCATGCTGCTGGTGACGCCGGACGGCGAGCCGTCGCTGCAGTTCATGGATGAAGCCGGCCAGGTCATCCAGCAGCTGCCGAGCGCGCAGTGAGCGTGCCGGCGCACTGGTGCGCATCGGACCTTCGCCGATCACCGTGCCGGTGCCCGTCACCGCCGCTGCGCCATGCGGCGCAGCGGCCGTGCTCCACCCCGGCAAGGAATCCCACACCATGATGTCGCTGCTCTGGCGCAGTGCGGTGCTGCTGCTCGTTCTGCTGCTCGCGCCCTGGATCGGCGACCTGTGCGCGATGGCCGGCTGGCCGCTGCCGCCGCTGCGGGTTCCGTACGGCGGCGCGATCGTCGACAACCTGCTGTCGGTGACCGCCGTCTGCATCGCCGCGCTCGCACTGCGCCGGGCCTGGCAGCCCGGCCTGCCACGGCTGATCGGCCTGCATTGGAACGGCCTGCGCTGGATGGCTGGTGGCGTGGCCACGTTCGAGCCGCGCGCCCTGCTGATGCTGGCGCTGCTGTTTCCGCTGGCCGAGGAGATCGTGTTCCGCGGCTTCGGCTACGCGTTCGCGCGTGGACTGGGCTGGCCGGCCGGGCTGGCGGTGCTGGTCCAGGCGCTGGCCTTCGGTGCGGTGCACTGGCTGGGGGCCGGTGGTGGCGCCGGCGAGGCGCTGCTGATCTTCGCGATCACCGCCGTCGGCGGCGCGCTGTTCGCGGTGGCCGATGCCTGCGATGGCCGCGCGATCTGGAGCGGCTGGGTACTGCATGCCTCGCTCAACGCGGCCTGGAGCGTGTTCGATGTCTCCGGCAGCGCGGCCAGCGGCCTGGCCGGCATCGCGCTGCGGATCGGCGCGGTGCTGCTGGCGATCATGCTGCTGCGGCGCTTCGTGCGCGCGCAGCAGATGCCCGTCGCTGGCTAGAATCCGCAGATGCCGATGCCCACTGCTTCCCACATTCCCCGCATCCTCGTCGTCGACGACCAGGCCGACGTGCGCGAGGCGTTGCGCCTGCTGTTCAAGACCGCCGGTTACGGCATGGTCGGCGCCGAGTCGCCGGAGGTCGCGCTGGGCTGCCTGCGCGGCGACAGCTTCGCCGCGGTGCTGGTGGACATGAACTACCACCGCGATACCACGTCCGGTGAAGAAGGTCTGGCTTTGGTCGAACAGATCGCCGCGCAGTGGCCGGGCCTGCCGGTGGTGGCGATGACCGCCTGGGGCAGCATCGAGCTGGCGGTGGCGGCGATGCAGCGCGGCGCGGTCGACTTCATCGAGAAGCCCTGGCAGAACGCGCGCGTGCTGGCGGTGCTGGACAGCCGCATCGCGCTGGACCGCAGCCGTCGCGACACCGAGAAATTCGGCCAGGCGCAGGCGGCGCTGCTGCGCGACGCCGGCCAGGGCTTCATCGCCGAGTCGGTGCCGATGCGGCGTCTGGTCGAGGACCTGATGCGGATCGCCGACAGCGACGCCAACCTGCTGCTGCTCGGCGAGAACGGCACCGGCAAGAGCCTGCTGGCCGGCTTCGTCCACCAGTGGTCGCAGCGCCGCGACCAGCCCTTCGTCAAGGTCAACATCGGTGGGCTGGCACCGACCCTGTTCGAGGCCGAGCTGTTCGGCCATGTCCGCGGCGCCTACACCGATGCGCGCCAGGACCGTGCCGGCCGCTTCGAGCTGGCCGATGGCGGCACCCTGTTCCTGGACGAGATCGGCAACCTGCCGCTGGAGCAGCAGCCCAAGCTGCTGCGCGCGATCGAGGACGGCGAGTTCGAGCGGCTGGGGTCCTCGCGCAGCCAGCGGGTCGATGTGCGGATCGTCGCGGCGACCAATGCCGATCTGGATGCGGAGGTCGCGCAGGGCCGTTTCCGCCAGGACCTGCTGTACCGGCTCAACACCTTCCAGCTGCGGGTCCCGGCGCTGCGCGAGCGCGGCGAGGACATCGTGCCGCTGGCCCGGCATTACCTGGCCGCCGCCTGCACACGTTACCGGCGCACGCTGCCGCAGCTGGGCGCCGATGCCGAGCGCGCGCTGCGCGCCCATGCCTGGCCGGGCAACGTGCGCGAACTGGCGCATGTGATGGAGCGCGCCGCGCTGCTGGCCGATGGCGGCCTCCTCGACGCGGCGGCGCTGCGCCTGGCCGGCGATGGCGACGCCACGATGCTGGGCCCGCGGATGACCCTGGAGGAAGCCGAAGGCGCGCTGCTGCGGCGTGCGCTGAACGATCACGACGGCCACCTGCAGCGTGCCGCCGATCAGCTCGGCATCACCCGGCAGAGTCTGTACCGGCGGCTGGAGAAGCACGGCCTGCGCAGCGATGCCGTCGACTGACCGGCATCGCGAGCGGCGCCGTCTGCCCTGGGTGGTGGCGCCCGCCTTGCTCGCGCTGGCGAGCGTGCTGGCGGTCGGTAATCCGCGTGCGTTCGAGTCGGTGCTGCTGCTGGGCTGCGTGCTGCTGCTGACCTGGGTGGTGTGGCGCTGGCAGCGGCATCGCGACGGCCTGCGTCTGCGCACGCTCGGCGGCCTGCTGGATGCACTGCACGAAGGCGACTACGGCGCGCGCGCGGCGCCCGCCGCCGGCGGCGAGGTCGCGCGGGTGATGCAGCGCTTCAACCTGCTCGCGCAGCGGCTGCAGGACGAACAGCGCGATGCGCACGAAAGCCTGCAGCTGCTGAGCAAGACCCTGGCCGCGCTGGATGGTGCGGTGTTCGCGTTCGAGCAGGACCAGCGCCTGCGCCTGGTCAATCCCGCCGGCGAGCGCCTGTTGGGGCAGAACGCCGGCGCGCTGCTCGGCCGCAGCGCGGAGGAACTGGGACTGGCGCCGCTGTTCGCGGTGGACAGTGGACAGATCCACGCGCATGCGTTTCCCGGACAGCAGGGTCGCTGGCAGGTCGCGCACGCCAGCCTGCGCAGCCGCAGCCAGGCCGGGCGGCTGCTGGTGCTGCAGCCGATGGAGCGCGCGCTGCGCGACGAGGAGGCGCAGGCGTTCCGGCGCCTGCTGCGCGTGCTCAGCCACGAGACCAACAACTCGCTGGCCCCGATCGCCTCGATGGCCGACACCCTGGCGCGGCTGCTGCCGCCCGGACTGGAGCCGGAACTGCGCGAGGACCTGCAGGGCGGCCTGCAGCTGATCGAGCAGCGCAGCCTGGCGCTGCAGCGCTTCCTGGCCGGCTACGCGCGGCTGGCGCGGCTGCCGCCGCCGCAGCCGGCCGCGACCGCGCTGGCGCCGCTGTGCGAGCGGGTGCTGCCGCTGCTCGACGCGGCACGGATCGCGGTCGACATCGATCCGACCCTGGTCGTCAGCGCCGATGCCGACCAGCTCGAACAGGTGCTGATCAACCTCGTGCGCAACGCGCTGGAGGCCGGCGGCGACGCGCCGGTGCGGGTCGAGGCGGTGCGTGCCGGGGCGCAGGTGCTGATCCGCGTGCTCGACCGCGGCCAGGGCCTGCCGTCCAGCGACAGCCTGTTCGTGCCGTTCTTCACCACCAAGCCCGGCGGCTCGGGCATCGGGCTGGTGCTGTCGCGGCAGATCGTCGAGGCCCAGCAGGGCACGCTGGAGCTGCTGCCGCGCGAGGACGGCGCCGGCAGCGTGGCCGAGATCCGGCTGCCGGCGGACTGACTGCCCTGGCCGGCAGCGCATGCCGGCAGCGGCGGTCGATCGCGGCACATGCAGCCGCGCGCGCAGGAACCGACGGTGGTCGTGTCGGCATCCCGCCGGTTGCTGCGGCTCCACGCCGGCGCGTGCCGGCATCGCGGGCCGACGCAGGCAGGCCTACTTCGCGAACTCGCCCGGCATCAGGTACAGCCACACCAGCAGCAGCGCCAGCCACAGCCAGCGCCAGCGGCCCATGCCGTGCCAGGCCAGCGCCCAGGGGCCGCGGGGTTTTCCGCTCATGCCGGCTTCCTCCTCTGCGCCGAGCGCAGCGCGTCGGCCACGCGCAGGCCGTACAGGTACACGCCGGTGAAGCTCAGCGCGGTCAGCGCCGCACCGAACAGGAACCACAGCAGCCGCACCGGCCAGCCGCCGAAACTACCGAAGTGCAGCGGGTCGGCCATCTCCGAGATGCGCTGGTGCACGCCGAGCTCGCCGCCTTCGTGGCGGCCGAGCAGGCGGCCGTCGCGCAGGTCGATGCCGGCGACGTTGGCGCGGTCGCGTACCAGCCAGGCCTGTGCCTGCCCGTCGAGCACCAGCGCGCCGCCATCGGGGCTGACCTCGACGCCGCGGATCTCCAGCGCCGGCCACTGCGCGCCCAGCGTGGCGACCGCACGATCGATCGCGGCCGCATCGGCGGGGGCGGTCGGCCCGGGCTCGGGCAGGGCGATGTCCCGCTGCGGCGGCGCCTTGCCGCCCAGCGATTCGATCAGGTACCAGCCGCCGGTCAGTGCGATCAGCGCGACGAACCACAGGCTCCACACCCCGAGCAGGCGATGCACGTCGCCCCACAGCCGGCGCGGCCGGTCCGCGCGCGGCCAGCTGAAGAAGCCGCGCCACCAGCGCTTGTAGATGTACAGGCTGCTGAGCAGCGAGAGCAGCAGCGGCAGCGACAGCGCCGCCACCAGCGGCACGCCGTACTTCGTCGGGATCATCAGGTGGCGGTGGGTGTTGCGCAGCAGCCGGTGCGCGCTGAACCAGTGCGTGTCGCCGGTCACCTGGCCGCTGTACGGATCGATCCAGACGAAGCGGCGGCGGCCATCGGGCCGGCGCATCTGCGCCTTGGCCGCGAAGTGCGAGGCATGCGGCGCGCGCAGCCCTTCCAGCACCCAGTCCGGGTGCGCGCGCTGCGCGGCCGCCACCAGCGTGCCCCAGCTGGCGTGCTGGTCGGTCGGCGTGACCCGCATCTGCGGGTGCAGCAGCCAGTCGATCTCGGCGGCGAACACCGCCAGCGTGCCGGTCAGGCAGATGAAGCCCATGAACAGGCACAGCTTGAGGCCGACCCAGCTGTGCAGGTCGAACCACAGGCGCCGGCCGCCGCCCTTGCCTGGCTTGGCGGCTTTCGCGTTGGCGCTGGTCGCTGGCGTCGGCTGGCGTGCGGTGGCGGACATCAGAACGTGTAGGCCGCCTGCAGGTACAGCCGGCGCGGTTCGCCGGGGAAGTGGCCGGTGCGGCCGGTGAAGCCGCTGGCCGCATAGACCTTGTCGAACAGGTTCTTGACGTTGGCCTGGAAGTGCCAGGCGTTCCAGCGCGTCTGCCAGCTCAGGTCGAACACCGTGTACGGCTTGACCCGCTGCCCGTCCAGGCTGATCCGCTCGTCGGTGTAGTCGGCGCCGAAGCCCACCGCCGAGGCGATCGCCGGCAGGTCGTAGCGGGTCCACAGGCCGAGCTTGTTGCGCGGCGCGTTGGCGAAGCGGTCGCCGGAGGCATTGGTGATGCCGCCGCTGCCGGCATCGACCACGCGCGCGTCGTTGTAGGCGTAGGCCAGGTTCAGCACCCAGCGTTCGGTCAGGTCGGCCAGCAGGTCCACTTCCACGCCCTTGCTGCGGACCAGCCCCAGCGTGGCCAGCTGGTTCACCCCGCCGACGACTTCGCCGGTGGCCTGCACGATGTTGCTGCGCTCGATCCGGTACAGCGCGGTGTTGAGGGTGTAGCGCCCGCCGAGGACGCTCTTCAGGCCCACCTCCCACTGCCGGCTCTGTTCGGCGTCGAACGGTCCGCCCGCGGTCGGGTCCTGGTTGGCGGTGGACTGCGGCACGAAGCCGCTGGCCAGGCTGGCGTAGGCGTTGATGCCCTCGCGCAGGACCACGGTGCTGCCCAGGCGCCAGCTGGTGTCGTGGCCGTCCACGCGTTGCCCGCTGACCAGGTCCTCGTCCTCGAAGCCGTCCCAGCGCAGGCCGGCGAGCAGGTGCCAGCGCGGGGTCAGCGTGACTTCGTCCTGCAGGTAGCCGCCGTAGCGCAGCCCGCGGGTGTGGGTGTCGCGCCACGGCAGGCCGGCCAGCCCGTAATCGCGGAACGAGGTGACCCCGTAAACCGGCGCGAACAGGTCGATGCCCGGCACCGGGCCGGCGTTGCGCGCCAGGTCGGCGCTGTTGGCGGTCTGCGCGCGGAAGTCCGCGTCCAGCCGGTACCAGTCGCCGCCGAACAGCAGCTTGTGGTCGATGCCGCCGGTGGAGAAGCGCCAGACCGCGTTGGCGTTGGCGGTGAAGCCCTCGTTGTCGCGGTACTGGTTGCGCAGCTGCCGGGTCATCCACTCGGCCACGCCGTCGCGGTCGCGGTCGATCAGGCCCATCGGCTCGTGGTAGATCTGGTGCTCGCTGTTCTCGAACCAGCGTGCGGCCACGTCCACGTCCCAGGCCTGCGACGGCGAGAAGCGGTACTGCGCCAGCGCGATCC
Source organism: Xanthomonas sp. XNM01 (assembly GCF_014851915.1). Lineage (GTDB taxonomy): Bacteria > Pseudomonadota > Gammaproteobacteria > Xanthomonadales > Xanthomonadaceae > Pseudoxanthomonas. The sequence continues at coordinate 592,963 of NZ_JACVAP010000003.1, read as the reverse complement.
TGGCGCGCATGTCGAGGAAGTCGCTGGCCTCGTTGTGGTTCCAGCGGCGGCTGGTCAGGAACTGGCCGGCGTCGTTCACCGGCACGCCGCGCAGGCGGTTGCCGCCCAGGTTCTGGGTGATGTCGGTGAACTGCAGCACCAGCTCGCCGGTCTGGCCGACGTCGAAGGCGATCGAGGCATCGCCGATCACGCTCTCGCTGTCGGCGTTCCAGCGCACCCCCTCCTCGCTGTCGGCATAGGCGCCGAGCCGGTAGCGCACGCCGCCATCGGCGGTCAGCGGGCCGGTGGCCTCGATCGAGCCGCCGAGGAAATCGGCATTGCCCAGCTGCAGCTCGACCCGGCGGCGGGCCTGCGCCTGCGGCTTGCGGGTCACGTAGTTGATGACGCCGCCGGCATCGCCGCCGCCGTACAGCGCGCCGGCCGGGCCCTTCAGCACCTCGACCCGCTCGATGTTGAACAGCTGCGGCACCGAGAAGCCGGCGTAGGGATCGCCGCGCAGCCCGTCGTACAGCACGTTCTCCTGGCGGAAGCCGCGCAGGGTCACGCCGGCATAGCTGAAGAAGCTGATGCCGCTGATGCTGCGGTACAGGTCGGTGACCTGGCGCGCGGCCTGGTCGTCGATCAGTTCGCGCGGCAGCACCTGCACCGACTGCGGCACCAGCGCCAGCGGCGTGTCGGTGCGGGTGCCGACCGCGGCATCGTCGGCCTTGTACAGGGTCTGGGCGCGGCCCACGACCTGGACCGAATCGAGCTCGGTGACCGGCGAACGCGCGTCCTGCGCATGCAGAGGGGCGGAGGCCAGCAGCAGGGCGCTGGCGAGCAGGGACAGGCGGGGTACGGAAGAGGGCATTGGTTGCGAATGAGAATGAATACCAGCCGCAAAGCGTAGCATCTTCGACCACCCCACATACACTGCCGCCACCGCATCGGCCCGGTCCGATGCCCACGCAAGAGGCGTCGCATGAGGTGCAGATGGGCCCTGATGCTGGTCGCGATGGCGGTCACGCTGCCTGCAACCGCGGCCGGGCCGACCGCGTTCGCCTGGCCCGATGGTCGCCGTGCGGCGGTCAGCCTGGCCTACGACGACGCGCTCGATTCGCAGCTTGACACCGCCATCCCCGCGCTGGACCGCCACGGCCTGAAGGGCAGCTTCTACCTGACCCTGTCCGCCGAGCCAGTCCGGTTGCGCATGCAGGAATGGCGCGCGGCCGCGGCCAACGGCCATGAACTCGGCAACCACAGCCTGTTCCACCAGTGCTCGGGCAAGGGGCCCGGGCGCGCATGGGTACAGCCGCAGCGCGACCTCGATGCCACCAGCGTCGCGCAGATGCGCGACCAGCTGATCGTCGCCAACACGCTGCTGCAGGCGCTGGACGGGCACAGCGAGCGCAGCTTCACTGCGCCCTGCGGCGACCGTCAGGCGGCCGATGGCGACTACATCGCCGCGGTCGGCGACCTGTTCGTCGGGATCAAGCTGGTCGGCGGCGCCCACGTCGACGACCTGCGCACGCTGGACCCGCTGGCGGTGCCGGTCACCGCTCCGGTCGGCGCCAGCGGCGCGGACCTGATCGCGATGGTGGAGGAGGCCGGCCGCCGCGGCACGATGGTCAACTTCACCTTCCATGGCATCGGCGGCGACCATCTGGCCATCAGCGCCGAAGCGCACGAGGAACTGCTGGCCTGGCTGGCTGCGCATCGCGACCGCTACTGGACCACCACCTTCATCGAGCAGATGCGCTGGGTGCGGCAACAACGTGGGCTGGCGCGCTGACGCTGGCCGGCTTGGCAGCGGCGCCGGATCCTGAAACCATCCGCTCGCCGGCCGGAACAGGGATGACGATGCAGCAGACAGCGGACAGGGACGCACCTTCGCAGGAACTCGGTTTCACGCTGCTGGAAGCGCGCATCGCAGGACTGCCGGACGGACCGGTGTCGATGTATGCGACGCCGCCGGGGATCGCCTCGCGCCTGCTGCGCCTGATCGATGGCGATGGGGCTTCCCGCGCCGCGGAGCCGACACCATGACCCCCCTGCGCATCGCCATCGTCGGCTACGGCAGTGCCGGCCAGGCGGCGGCGTTGCTGCTGTCGCGCGACGGACATGCGGTCAGCGTGTTCGAGCGCGTGCCGTCGCCGGGGCCGGTCGGTGCCGGTTTCCTGCTGCAGCCGACCGGCCTGCAGGTGCTGTGGAAGATGGGCCTGCTCGAGCAGGTGCTGCGGCATGGCGCACCGGTCAGGCGGCTGTACGGCGACACGCCGTGCGGGCGCGCGGTGATGGACATGCGCTACGCCGGCCTGGATGAGCGCCTGTATGGCGTCGGCCTGCAGCGGGGCGCGTTGTTCTCGCTGCTCGACAACGCCTGGGCCGGGCGCGCGCAGTCGCTGCTGGCCGGGCACGAGATCGTCTCGGTGGATGCGCAGGCCGGGCTACTGCAGGACCGCGATGGGCGCACGCACGGCCCGTTCGACCTGGTGGTCGTGGCCGATGGCGCGGCATCGCTGCTGCGCGGCCACGTCGACACACCGCGCATCGACCGGCCGTATCCCTGGGGTGCGCTGTGGTGCCTGCTGCCCGCGGGCGACTGGGCGCACGTGGATGAACTGCGTCAGCGCTACGTCGGTGCGCGCCGGATGATCGGACTGCTCCCGGTCGGTGGCTGTCCGGCCGATCCGACGCGGCGGCTCAGCTTCTTCTGGAGCCTGCGCACCGACCGCTTCGCCGACTGGGAAGCGCAGGGGCTGGCACCGTGGCGCGAGGAGCTGCACCGCCTGTGGCCGGAGGCCGAGGCGGTGTTCGGCGGCATCGCCGACGCGGCGCAGCTGGCGCGCGCCCGTTACCGCGACACCTTGATGCGGCGCTGGCACGGCGGGCGTGTGGTCCTGATCGGCGACGCCGCGCATGCGATGAGCCCGCAGCTGGGCCAGGGCGTGAACATGGCGCTGATGGACGCCGATGCGCTGGCCGGCGCGCTGCGCACCCAGCCGCCCGCGCAGGCGCTGGCCGTCTTCCAGCGCGAGCGCCGCGCGCACGTCTGGATCTACCAGCTGTGGAGCCGCTGGCTGACGCCGCTGTTCCAGTCGGATGGCGATCTGGCCGCGCAGCTGCGCGACATCAGCTTCCTGCCGATGGGACGGGTGCAGCCGGGGCGGGGCCAGATGCTGCGGGTGCTGACCGGTACGCAGCGCGGCGTGTTCGGCACGCTGCCGCTGGAGCCGGCGTTCCTCGAGGCGATGGCCGCCGCGTCGTCGACGCCGGGCGCGGTGCAGGCCGCTGCGCCGGCCTGAGCGGCCAGGCTGTACGCAGGCCGGCAGCAGACTGAACGCGTCGCCAGGTGGCCGGATCCGCGCATCCGGTGCGGAATCGCCGATGCTACTCTCGGCCCATGACACGTCCTTCCACCGATCCGCATTGCCCCGGCATCGTCGGCGTCGATCTCCCCGCATCCGGGGCGGTCGGCGAACAGGAGCTGATGGTGCTGCTGGACATCGCGCCGTCGGCCGCCTGGCGGGAGCTGTTCGGCGGACACGCCGATGCCTTCATCGCCGCCCATGGCCTGCGCGCGCTGGGTGTCAGCGGCCGCGCGGTGAACGCCGTCGGTGCGATGGGCGACGGCCGTGCGCTGGCCGCCGATCTCAAGGCACTGGTCCATCGCGTCTCGCGGCAGTGCCTGCAGCAGCGGATGGTGGTCGGGATCGGCGAGGACGAATCGGCCTGGCCGCGTCCGCGCACGCCGCGGACCCCAGCACTGCTGCGCGACCTGGTCGCGATCGCGGAGATGCCCGGCGTGCCGGTGCTGCTGGAGACGGTGAGCCGCGCCACCGGCATGCGCTTCGTCGCCATCGCCCGCATCACCGACGACCGCTGGACCGCCTGCGCGGTGCACGACCAGCTCGCGTTCGGCCTGCGTCCCGGGCAGGAACTGGACCTGGACACCACGATCTGCAGCGAGATCCGCCAGCATCGGCGCACCATCTTCTTCGATCGCGCCAGCGCCGATGCGGTGTATTCCGCGCACCCCACGCCGGCCATGTACGGCTTCGAGAGCTACGTGTCGGTGGCGATCGTGCGCCGTGACGGCAGCTTCTTCGGCACGCTGTTCGCGTTCGACCCCGAGCCCGCGCTGCTGGATGCCGAAACCATCCGCACGCTGGAGATGCTGGCGACGATGATCGGGCAGCAGCTCGTGGACGAGGGCGACGCCACGGTCCCGCCCGTGCGCGAGGCCGGCTCCTGCAGCGTGGCGGCGGCCTCGGGCGCCTGATCACGGTGCGATCCCGCGCTGGCCGCGCGCCCGGCGTCGCCGGCCCTCGGCTCCTACCAGGGCCGCGACGGTCCGCCCGTGCAGCAGCTCAGGATCCGGCGTCGCCGGCCAACCGCATCGCATACAGCGCCGCGCCGTAGTGCGGCTCGTGCAGCGGCATGCGCAGGTCGAAGCCCACGCAGCGGGCCTTCAATGCGTCCTCGAACGGATCCAGCAGCAGCGCACCGGCGCTGAATGCGCCGCCCGACCACGACAGCGGCACGGTCTCGTCCTCGCCGAAGCCCAGGGTGCGGCGCAGCGCGTCGGCGATCAGCGCCAGCTCCTGCCCGGCGCGGGCGTAGATGCCCGCGGCCATCGCGTCGCCGTCGCGTGCGGCCTGCGCGACCAGCAGCGACAGGCGCGCGATCTGGTCGCGGGTGAAGGCGTGCTCGCCATGGATCCGCGCGCACAGGTCGAGATCGTCGCCCAGCGCGAAGTGCGCGTTGAACGCCGCATGCAGCGGGCCGCGCGGCAGACGGCCGTCGCTCATCCTGGAATAGGTGTTCAGGCCCTGCACCGCGATCCAGTAGGCCGAGCCCTCGTCGGAGAACACCTCGCCCCAGCCGCCGGCGCGGGCATCGCGGCCCTGGCGCTGGCCGTAGCCGATCGAGCCGGTGCCGGCGACGATGTTGATGCCGTCGGCGCAGGCGAGCGAGCCGGCCCAGCCGCAGACCATGTCGTTGCCGCAGGTGTAGCGGTCGTGGCCGAGGATCGCTGCCGGAATCGCATCCAGCTGCGGCGTGACCGCACTGTCCTCGCCGTGCGCGGGCAGGCCGAAGAAGGCGTGCCCGATCGCCGCCGCATCGAGACCGGCCAGCTGCAGCACCTCGCCGATGCCGTCGGCGAGGATGGCACGCACCCCATCCAGCCCGACCTGCGGGTGGTAGGTGGTGCCGCGCTGCGTCTGCGCGACGATGCTGCCGGCGGCATCGACCAGCACGAAGCGGGTCTTGGTGCCGCCGCCGTCGACGCCGAGATAGGCGCTGCCGGTGCTCATGAGGCCAGCGGATGCAGGCGCACGCCCTGGACCACGCGGTTCACCGTGCCCTGCGTGTTCGGGCTGTCCGGGCTGATGCCCGAGGCGCGCGAGGCGTGGAACGCGAACAGCTGGGCCACGGCCACGTACGGCCACAGCAGGTCGACATCGGCGGCGCCATCCAGACCGGGCACCACCACCGCGTCGCGGGCGTCGCCATGCGGCGTGCCGGCGGTGATCTCGATCACGCGTCCGGCGGCGCGGTCGCCGCGCAGTTCGTCGAGCAGATCGAGGTCGTAGCGGCGGGTCAGCGCGTCGTTGGAGACGAACACGAACACCAGCGTGCGCGCGGTGACGAAGGTCTTGGGGCCATGACGGAAGCCCATCGGCGATTCGAAGCAGGTCGCGACGCCGCCATTGGTCAGCTCGCCGAGTTTCAGCGCGGCCTCGCGCGACAGGCCCTTGAACAGCGCGCTGCCGAGGTAGACCACGCGGTCGAAGCCGTGCAGCGCCAGTTCCTGGGTCAGCCCGCGCGCGTTCTCGAGCACGCGGGTGGTGGCCGCGGTGATCGCGCTGATGCGCGCGTCCAGCGTCGCCGGGCCGCTGAGTGCGGCCAGCGTGGCGTACATCATGCAGCTGAAGCTGGAGGTCATCGCGAAGCTGACGTCGTGGGTCTCTTCCGGCAGCAGCACGGTCATCGCCTGGCGCACCGCGACCCGGCCGAGCGCGCCTTCGGCGTTGCAGGTGACGACCAGGTGGCGCACGTCGGCGACCAGCGCCTCGGCCAGTTCGACCGCGGCCACGCTCTCGGGGCTGTTGCCGGAGCGGCCGAACGAGACCAGCAGCAACGGCTGGGCCGGATCCAGGTACAGCCGCGGCGCGCTGACGATGTCGGTGGTGGCGACCGCGTCGACCCGCGCGGCGAGCTGGCGGTCCAGCAGCGGCGCCAGGCACTCGCCGATGTAGGACGAGGTGCCGGCGCCGGTGAGGATCACCCGCGCGGCCGGATTGCCGGTGACTGGACCGGCGAACGCGGCGAGCTGCGCGGCGAGGTCGCTGACCAGGGCGTGGGTGCGGGCGAGCATGCGCGGCTGCTGCTCGATCTCGCGCGCGGTCCACAGCGCGCCGCTGGCGGACAGGTCCGCCTCGGGAATGCCGAGGTGCTCAGTGCTGGTCATGGGGGAGGCATGCATGGAGGTAGTCGTCGAGGGTGGTTGCGATGTGGGCCATCACGAGAGCGGCCGGGTCGAGCGGGGCGTGGCCGGCGCGCAGCGCGCGCAGCGCCTGCGGCAGGTACTGGCCGACCAGCGGCATCGGGGGCGGGGTGTCGCGCAGGTTGGCGAACAGGCGCTGGCAGGCGGCGTCGATCAGCGGATCGGGCCAGTAGTAGCGGATGCGGTCGCTGAGGCTGTACTGCAGGTCGATCGTCAGCGCCTCGCCCTGGCTGTGGTAGTAGCGCTGCCAGTAGCCGGGCTGTTCGCGCAGGCGGGCCAGCGCGGTGTCGCGCAGGTTGGCGCGCCGTTCCGGGGCGATCCATTCGCGCTCGATCGCATCCAGCGCCCACAGCGCCTCGCGCAGCGCGAAGGTCAGGCCAGGGCCGACCTTGAGGATCGCGAAGTGGTCGCGGACCAGGGCGGCCAGCGCGTCGCGGGTCTGGTAGTCGGTCGAATGCGCCTCGAACACCAGGCCGGGCGCATCGGCGATCGCGTCGCTGAGCGCGCGCGCATCGGCCGGCGCGTAGTCGATCACCTGGTGGTGGTCGAACTCCACGCCTGGTTGCACCACCGAGGCGATCACCCGCGTCCATGCGTCCTGCAGGCCGGCGTCGGCGAAGGCGACGCGGTGCGCGTCGATCGTCGCCAGCGCGGCGGCCGGCGTGGTCACCTGCAGGCCTTCGATGTCCTCGGTGGCGCCGCCCGGCACCGGCACTTCGGTGCCGATCACGTATACCGGCGGTTCGCCGCCGGCCTGCGCGTACGCGGCCTCGGCCGCGCGGCACAGGCGCACCGCGCGTTCGACGATCACCGGTTCGGGCAGCGGCACCGGATCGCCGGCACAGGACATCGAGCAGTCCAGGTGGATCTTGCGGAAACCGGCGACGACATACGCAGCGACCATCACTTCGGCCCTGGCCATCGCCGCGTCGCCATCGAGCGCGGTCCACGGATTCGGGCCCAGGTGGTCGCCGCCGAGCGCGATCCGCGCCGGGTCGAAGCCGACCCGTGCGGCGATGCCGTGGACGAAACCGACGAAGTCGGCCGGGGTCATGCCGGTATAGCCGCCCTCCTGGTTGACCTGGTTGCAGGTGGCCTCGATCAGGACCAGCGGCAGGGCGTGGCGCTGCGCATGGCGCAGCGAGGCCTCCAGCACCAGCGGATGAGCGCAGCAGATGGAGGTGATGCCGACGGCATCACCGCGCTTGTGGCGCGCGACCAGGTCGAGCAGGGCGTGCATCGCGATTCTCTTTCTTTGGGGGAGTCTTCAGTCGGCCGGGCTGTCGCGTTCCGGCTCCAGCGCCAGCAGCACCGAGGCGATCAGCGCCATCACCAGGCCGACGATCTTCAGTGGGCCCGGCACCACGCCGGCCAGGATCAGCGACAGCACCGCGGTGATCAGCGGGCCGCCGGCATTGGTCAGCGGCGCGACCACGATCGCCTTGCCGTAGCGGAACGCATACACCAGGCACAGCGCACCGACCGCATTGAGCACCTGCACCGCCGCGACCAGCCACGGCCCGTCCAGTCCGGTGGCGATCGGCTGGCTGAAATCGGTCATCCGCCAGGCCACCGGCGCCAGCACCAGCGCGCCGACGGTCATGTAGAAGAAGATGCTTTCGGCTCGCACCACGGTGTTGGCGCGCTTCATGAAGTAGGCCTGCACGCCCCACGCCGCCATGATCAGCAGCGACAGCACGAACCAGCCCAGGCCTTCGGCACCAGCGTTGTCGAACGACAGGTCCAGCAGCGGCAGCGCGAGCAGGGCCAGCGCGACGCCGACCGCGCCGATCCGCGTGGTGCGCTCGCGCAGCAGGCTGAAGGACAGTGCGATGGTGATCACCGGCGACAGCGAGATGATCGGGAAGATGAAGTAGGCCGGGCCGCTGGCCAGCGCCTTGAACAGCAGCATCTGCCCGCCTGCGCCGAGCAGGCCGATCATCATCCCGTACCAGATCGCGCGCGGGCTGCGGTCGATCGTCCAGCCGTTGCGCCACAGGATGAACAGCGTCGGCGGCACCATCGTCAGCGCCCACACGCAGTACACCAGGGTCTCGGGAAAGGCCGGGCTGGCGGTCAGCCCGGACAGCGTGCCCCAGACGCCCCACAGCAGCACCGTGGACAGTGCGAACCACAGCCACGCGCGGTGGCCGGTGGGCGCGGCGGCAACCGTGCTCATGCGGCACCTTCCGGCGTGGCCTGCAGCAGCAGGAAGCTCTGGAACGGAGCGGAGGCCAGGGTGTTGCTGCGCGCGTCGACACTGCCGAAATCGGTGCCGTTGAACAGGTCGCGCACCCGGTAGCGGCCACGGCCGAGGCCACGCAGCTGCAGCGGGCCGTCCCACTGCTCGGCGTAGAACGCGTAGTACAGCGCGCCGTCCTTTCCGATCACATGGGTCTCGGGCCTGTCGAAGCCGATGTCGTACAGCGTGCCCAGGTAGTCGCCCTGCGGCAGCATGTGCGCGCGGTACAGGTCGATCCACTTGCGCCACAGCGCTTCCTTTTCAGGATTCAGCACCAGGCCGCCCGGCGGCATCGCCAGCTTCGGGTCGGGGATGTCGTGCGGCCAGGTGAACTTGGTCGAGATCACCGCGCCGATGCCGACGCTGGAGGCGAAGTCGCGGCCGCCATCGGCCAGCTCGACGTGGTCGCCGGCGTAGCTGCCGCGCTTTCCGATCAGCGCCTTGATCGTCTTGCCCTTGTGCCGCACCTGCCACGAGGACAGCGGATCGGACGAGGGGTACTGGTCGGTCGCCGGCATGTTGTGGAAGGCGAACGCGGTGCCGCAGGGGCACAGTTCGACCACTGCATCCGGGTTGGCCTCGTGCGCGGCGTCATGGATGGCCTGCCAGAACGTGGCCACCGCCTCGCAGGACTCCATCGGGTCGGCGTGGTTGTGGGCGGGGTTGTAGCAGGGCGCGACGGCGTTCAGGTGCTGGCCGTCCAGCTTCAGGCCTTCGAAGCCCCAGTCGCCGATCGCCTTCTTCACCAGCGCCACGTAGAAATCCACGGTCGGCTGGTAGCCCGGGCACTGGGTGAAGGCGTTCCACCAGGTCACGTTCTGGCTGGCGCCGTCCCGGTCCAGCAGCAGCATGTCGGTGTGGCGGTACAGCACTTCGCTGCCGGGATCGGCCGCCAGCGGTGCCAGCCACAGGCGCGCGCGCAGGCCCTGGGCCTTGATCGCCTGCACGAAGGCGCGCATGTCGTCCTCGCCGCGCGGGAACTTGCGCGTGTCGATCCGCCAGTCGCCCTCGTTGGTCTGCCAACCGTCGTCCAGCACCACCCATTCGAAGCCCAGCTCCTTCACCTTCGGCAGCGTGCCCAGCACCTGCTCGGTGGTGAAGTCGCGCTCGTAGCCCCAGGCGCACCAGATCGGCGCGAACGCCGAGGCCGGCACTTCGGGCGCGGCGATGCCCTCGTCGGCCATGTAGCGGGTGTAGTGCAGCAGGGCGGCGAAGTAATCGCCGGTGTGCACGCTGATGAAGGTCCGGTCGCTGGCCAGGCTGGCGCCGGGCGCGAGCGTGTCGGCGCGGGTGCTTTCGATCGCGATGCGGGCGCCACCGTCGTCGCTGCGCGCGACCGGCAGGTCGAGCAGGCGCGGCTTGGGTTCGACATGGCCGACCGCCAGGCCGACATCGCGGCGCCAGATGTTGGCCACCGGCGTGCCTCCGCCGTAGTCGGAGGAATCCATCGCCAGCGTGTTGCGCTGGTCGAAGCCTTCGCCCAGCGGCTGTACCCAGTCGCGGCGGTCGGTGTGGGTGGCGCCGGAGAAGCTCCAGAAGCCGTCGCCGGCATCGGCCATCGCATGCGCGCCGTTGCGCCAGCCGGCGATCTCCAGCGGCGCGGCGCCCGCATTGAGATAGCGCGTCTGCAGCAGGGCCATGCCGGGATGGCGCTCGTGGAAGGTCAGGATCACGGTCTTCTCGACGCCGTTGCCGGCGCGGCCGCGCACGGTGTGGCGGCGGCCGGGGCCGTGGCGGCGGTCGCGCACGCGTTCGATCCGTTCGTCGACGAAGGCGAAGTCCTCGACCGTACTGCCGTTTGCCAGCAGCAGCGCCTCGCTGGCGTCGAAGCCGGTGATCGCCTGGCCCTTCGCCGAGATCCGGGTCTTCAGCGCGTGATCGAACTCGACCGACAACAGGCTGTCGTTTGCGACCGCGCGGGATGCGGCGGTGCTGGCGGGGATGGCGGCCTGGACCAGCGGCAGGGCGGCGGCATAGGCGGCACTGCCGGAGACGAGCTTGAGAACGGTGCGGCGACGGATCGGCAGCATGGGCTGGCTTTCCCCTTTCGGTCGGTTTCGCCGGAGTCTGCCCCGAACGCCGAACCGCTGCAACAATTTTCTTTCGTTATGTGTTAGAAAGGTTTCGTTTAGAAACTGAGCCGAGGTGAGGCATGCGTCTGTCCAGCACTGTTCCGGTGGCCCTGGCGGCCTGTCTGCTCGCCGCCTGCGGTCGCGGCCAGCCGCCCGCGCAACCCGTCGCAGCGCCGCCCGCCCCCGACACCACGACCTATGCGATGGACGACTTCGCCTCGGTGCGCAAGTTCGATGCGCATGTGCACGCCAATGCCGATTCGACGGCCTTCCTCGAGCAGGCGCGGTCCGATGGATTCGAGCTGCTGTCGATCAATGTCGATTACCCGGCGTTCCCGCCGGTGGCCGACCAGCACGCGATCGCGCTGAAGCAGGCCGCCGCCGACCCGGCCCGTTTCCACTGGGCCGCGACCTTCACCATGCAGGGCTTCGGCGATGCCGGCTGGGCCCAGGCCACCGGCAATGCGCTGGCGGCCGAGGTCGCCAGCGGCGCGCGCGCGGTCAAGATCTGGAAGAACATCGGCATGGTCGAGAAGGACGCCGATGGCCGCCTGATCATGCTCGACCATCCCGGCCTGGAGCCGGTGGTGCAGCGGATCCAGGCGCTGGGCATCCCGCTGATCGGCCACCAGGGCGAGCCGCACAACTGCTGGCTGCCGCTGGAGCAGATGACCACCGACAACGACCGCGAGTACTTCGGCAACCATCCCGAGTACCACATGTACCTGCAGCCGGATCAGCCCGGCTACGAGGACCACATGGCGGTGCGCGACCGCTTCCTGGCCGCGCATCCGCAGCTGCGCTTCGTCGGTGCGCACATGGCCAGCCTGGAATGGGATGTGGAGCGCCTGGGCGCGTTCCTGGACCGGTTTCCGGATGCGACCGTCGACCTGGCCGCGCGCATGGCCCAGGTCCAGTACCAGGCGGTGCGCGAGCCGGCCAAGGTCCGCGACTTCTTCATCGCCTACCAGGACCGGCTGTTGTACGGCACCGACCTGACCCAGGATCCGGCCGGCGATCCGGCGGCGTTCAAGGCCGCGGCGCACGATGTCTGGCGCTCGGACTGGATGTTCCTGGCGACCGATGGCGTGCAGCGGATCGACACGATCCGTGCCGACGTGCCGGGTCTCGCGCTGCCGCGCACGGTGATCGACAAGGTCTACTACGGCAACGCGGCGCGGGTGTTCGGCGCAGGTGCGCGCTGAGGCCGTGTCCGCCTGCTGCAGCCGCTCCTGCAGGAGGAAGCCTGGCCCCGACCGCCATCACGCCGCTGCGGCGCTGCGCTGGGCGGATGCATCGCGGTCGGCCTCCAGTGGAGGTCTCGCATGGCGCGGTCGTCCGGAAGGGGCGCTCGCCCGATCCCGACCTGCGGCGGCGGGCTCAGGCCAGCTGCAGGTCCACGCCGAGCTGGCGCACCGCCTCGCGCAGTTCGTCGGGCGTGCCGTTGTCGGTGATCAGCGCATCCAGGCCGGACACCGGGATGATCCGGTGCAGGCAGATGCGGCCGAACTTCGAGCTGTCGGTGATCGCCACCACCTTGCGCGCGGCCTCGACCATCTTGCGGTTGAGCATCGCCTCGGGCTCGTGGTGGGTGGTGATGCCGCGCTCCAGATCGAAGCCGTCCACGCCCAGGAACACCACGTCCACGTGCAGCGCGTCGAGCGCATCGACGGTCAGGCCGCCGTAGAAGGCCATGTTCTTGCGGCGCAGCTCGCCGCCGAGCATCACGATGTGGATGTTGCTCTTGGGGGTCAGTGCGGTCAGCACGCCGAAATCGTTGGTGACCACGGTCACCTCGATGTTGGGCAGCGCCTCGGCCAGCTGGATCGCGGTGGTGCCCGAGTCGATCGCGATGATGTCGCCGGCCTTGACCAGGGTCGCGGCACGCCTGCCGATCCGGCGCTTCTCGTCCAGATGCACGGTGCGCTTGGCCTCGTAGGCCGGCTCGGCCACCGGGCCGCCGACCACGCTGCTGTCGATCGCCCCGCCGTAGGCGCGGGCCATCACGCCGCGTTCGGCCAGGTAGCGCAGGTCCTTGCGCACGGTCTGCACGCTGACCCCGAACCGGTCCGCCAGCGTCGCCACCTGCACGCTTCCGTGCTGGCGCACGAGCTCGCTGATCTGCAGACGGCGTTGGCTGGTGTCGCGGCGTGCGGTCATGGTGGCTCCATCCGTGTGCCGAAAGTATGACCCTTTTCGTTAAATTTCGCTATTGATGCATAACGAAACATAAGATAGTCTCGCTTTCGTTTGTTAAGCCCCCGCTACAGCTACCGCCTTCGAGGAGAGACGAAGTGACGACCGCACTGCACCGGAACACGCTTTTCAGCTGCATCGCCCTGGCCCTGCTGGCCGCCCAGCCCGGCCTGTCCCACGCCCAGTCCGCCGACACCGGCGCCACGGTGCCTCCCGACCCCTCGGTCGACACCCTGGACACGGTGGTGGTCACCGGCGTGCGCGCCAGCCAGGCCCGCGCGATCGAACTCAAGCGCGAGGCCGGCACCGTGCAGGATTCGATCAGCGCGCTGGAACTGGGCAAGTTCCCGGACGACAACGTCGCCGACTCGCTCAGCCACATCACCGGCGTGTCGATCAGCCGCACCGCCGGCGGCGAAGGCCAGAAGGTCTCGGTGCGCGGCCTCGGCCCCGAGTACACGCTGACCACCTTCAACAACCGCATCCTGGCCACCGACGGCGCAGGCCGCGACTTCGCCTTCGACGTGCTGCCGGCCGACGTGATCAGCGGCGCCGACGTGGTCAAGGGCGCGCAGGCCTCGCTGACCGAAGGCGCGGTCGGCGGCCTGGTCAACCTGCGCTCGGCCAGCCCGTTCGACCAGAAGGGCCAGCATGGCGTGGTCCGGCTGGAAGGCGACCGCAACCAGATGTCCGAGGAGAACGGGCACAAGGTGTCGGCCGTCTACAGCAACACCTTCGCCGACGACACCTTCGGCATGGTCCTGGGCGTGGTCTATGCCGACCGCCGGGACCGCACCGACATCGCCGGCAACGACGGCGGCTGGACCCGCAACCCGGTGCCGGGCACCGACTGGTCCGGCAATGCCTGGGGCGGCAACATCGACCTCGACGGCAACGGCGAGCTGGATCCGGACGAATACGGCCTGATCGCACCGGGCCAGTTCCGGATCGGCTCGATCATGGAAGAGAAGAAGCGCCGGGCCTACTCGGCCAAGTTCGAGTGGCGCCCGACCGACGACATCAAGGTGGTGTTCGACGGCCTGAAGACCCGGCTCGATTCGCCGCAGGTGGGCTACCAGCAGTCGTACTACCCGCTGTTCGCACCGGGCCGCTGGTCGGACATCACCGTGCAGAACGGCATCGTCACCGGCTTCACGATGGACAACCCCGACCCCGAGCAGCGGCTCAATCCGGAGCTGCTCAACCAGACCGAGCACCGCGTGGTCGACACCGACCTGTACGGCCTGAACGCGCAGTGGGACGTCAGCGACAGCCTCACGCTGAGCGGCGACGCGTACCGCTCCACGTCCAAGCGCTATTCCGGCGGGCAGGACACCTACGTGGTGCTGCGCATGAACCAGCCCAACGTCGCGCGGATCTGGCTCAACGGCGGCATGCCGAACGTGGAGGCCACCTTCGCCGACGGCCGCGACCTGGCCGGTGGTCTGGCCAACGGCGAGTTCGACGGCTCGGACTTCAACACGCACTACATGGAACTGCGCGGCGACGACATCCGCGACGAGATCACCGGCGGCACCCTCGGCGGCAAGCTCTACGTGGGCCGCGGCGTGTTCGACACGCTGCACGCGGGAGTCACGCTGACCGACCGCAGCAAGTCGCGCGACCTGGTCAACAACACGCTCAACGGCGGCGCCGACTACTACTCGTCCGACAACGCGATCAACGTCGGCGAGCTCGGCGGCAACGTGCTGTCGCACAGCTTCAGCCTGCCCAACTTCATGCGCGGCGTCGGCAGCACGTTCCCGCGCACGTTCCTGGCCTTCGACGTGCCCAACTACCTGGCCCAGCTGCGCGCGTACGACGGCAAGCTGCGCCCGGACGGCAGCGCCTACGACTTCTCCAACGCCGCGCCGAAGTGGAATCCGCTGGAGAGCTACCGGGTCAGCGAGAAGACCCGCGCGCTGTACGTGCAGGCCGACCTGGCCGGCGAGCGCTGGAGCGCCGACGTCGGCGTGCGCCTGGTCAAGACCAGGACCCAGGCCGAGGCCTGGGACGCGAAGATCCTGAGCATCACCGAGTACGGTGCGTTCAACTACACCGCCCAGTACGCCGAGCCGACCCCGATCCGCCAGGAGGGCGACTACAGCTTCGTGCTGCCGTCGGCCAACTTCACCTGGCGTTTTACCGACGACCTGCAGCTGCGCCTGGGCGCGGCCAAGACGATGGCGCGGCCGGCGGTGAACCAGCTCGCGCCGACCAACACCACCGCCAGCGTGTCCTGGGGCGAGTTCACCCAGATCTACGGTGGCAACGTCGACCTGCAGCCCTACAGCGCCCGTCAGGCGGATGCCTCGCTGGAGTGGTACTTCACCGGCAACTCGATCGCGAACATCGCGGTGTTCCAGAAGCGCATCGAGAACCAGATCACCACCAGCTGGGAACCGGGCCAGGACATCGGCGTCGGCCCGATCCTGGGCACCGACGGCAGCCCGGTCAGCAGCGGCCCGACCCTGTTCAACGTGATGCGCCCGATCAACGGCGACCACGCCAAGGTGCACGGCATCGAGGCGGGCCTGCAGCACTTCTGGGAGAGCGGCTTCGGCGTGCGCGCGCAGTACACCCGCAACTGGTCCAAGAGCTTCGTCGGCGGGCTGGAGCGGCCGCTGGAAGGCATCGCGCCGTCGGTGTATTCGCTGGGCCTGATGTACGAGAAGGGGCCGTGGTCGCTGGGCGCCACCGCCGACCACACCGATGGCTTCGTCACCGCGATCAACGTGCTGGGCGAGGGCTACAACGAGCAGGCCGATGCGATCACCTGGCTCACCGCGCACGTGTCCTACACCCTCGACGATACCTGGACGTTCTCGCTGGAGGGCAGCAACCTGCTCGACGACGAGCAGACCTACAGCATCAACGGCAACCCGCTGCTGTCGCAGGGCTACTACCGCTATGGCCGCGGCATCACCCTGGGCGTGAGCCTGCGCTTCTGACCGCCGTGGCGGACATGGGCAGCGCTGTCCCGTACCCGCCGCGCCGTGCCGGCGGAACCGTGGCGTTGACCGCGGCTGTCGGGCCTCCCTGACGGAGCCGGAGCGCAGGGACGCACGCCCTGCGCGCGCGCATCGACGCGCCGCCATCGCAGGCTGCGTGCGGCGGCCCGGAGCCTGCCGCACGCAGCCCGTCGATCAGAACTCCGCCCAGTCCGCGTCCTGAGCCAGCGCGGTGTTGCCCACCATCGGAGCGGGCCGTGCCGGAGCCGGCCTGCGTGCCGGCGTCGCGGAGGTGGCCGCAGGACGTGCCGCCACCGCGGGCGTGCGCACGTGGCGCGGTGCGGCGCCGTCGATCCGGAACACCGATACCGCCTGGGTCAGCCCGGCGGCCTGGTCTTCCAGGCTGCGCGCGGCCGCGGTGGCCTCCTCGACCAGCGCCGCGTTCTGCTGGGTGACCTGGTCCAGGTCGACCACGGTGCGGCTGACCTGCTCGATGCCGGCGCTCTGCTCGGTGCTGGCCGCGGTGATCTCGGCCATGATGTCGGTGACGCGGCGCACCGAGGTCACCACCTCGTCCATCGTCGCGCCGGCGCGGGTCACCAGCTCCGAGCCCTGGCCGACCTTCTCGACCGAGTCGGAGATCAGCGTCTTGATCTCCTTGGCCGCCTCGGCCGAACGCTGCGCCAGGCTGCGCACCTCGGAGGCGACCACCGCGAAGCCGCGGCCCTGCTCGCCGGCGCGCGCGGCCTCGACCGCCGCGTTCAGCGCCAGGATGTTGGTCTGGAAGGCGATGCCGTCGATCACGCCGATGATGTCGCCGATGCGCGAGGAGGCGCTGCTGATCGCCTGCATCGTGCTGACGACCTGGGTCATCACCTCGCCGCCGCTGGTGGCCACGTTGCCGGCGCCCAGCGCCAGCTGGTTGGCCTGGCGCGCGTTCTCGGCGTTCTGGCGCACGGTGGAGGTCAGTTCCTCCATCGACGCGGCGGTTTCCTCCAGGTTGGCCGCCTGCTGCTCGGTGCGCGCCGACAGGTCGGTGTTGCCGGTGGCGATCTCGCCGGAGGCGGTGCTGATCGATTCGGCCGACTGCTGGATGCCGCGGACGATGCCGGTCAGCTGCTCGGCGGTGCTGTTGGCGGCGCTGGCCAGCTCGCCGAACGCGCCTTCGTAATGGCGTTCGACGCGCTGGGTCAGGTCGCCGGCGGCGATCGCGCCGATGATGCGGCCGACGTCGGCCAGGCCCGAATCGGCCTGCTGCATCAGCCGGTTCAGCGCAGCGACCATGTCGCGGAAGGCGAACGCATAGCGGGCCTCGTCGCCGCGCGCGCTGAAGTCGCCGCGGGCGGCGGCGTCGGCCAGCTGGCGGATCTCGGCGTTGATGCCCGACAGGTTGCGCTTCACCGCGTCCAGCGACTCGTGCAGGACCGCACGCTGGCCCGGCAGGCGGCGCATGTCGCGGCTCAGGTCGCCGCGGCCGTAGTCGTCCATCACGCCGATCGCGTCGTTCATCGCGTCGATGTGCTCGAACAGCGCCTCGTTCACGCCCTGCGCCATCGTGCCGTAGTCGCCCGGGAAGTCCTCCGGCATGCGGTGCGCGACGTTCTCGCCCTTCTGCAGCGCGATCAGCTGCTGCATCTCCGCGTTGAAGCGCTGCAGCTGGGTCTGCATCTGCTGCATGCTGGCCAGCAGGCGGCCGGTCTCGTCGCGGGTGTCGGCGACGATGTCGTTGTCGAAGCGGCCGGCGGCGATCGCCTCGGCGGTCACCGTGGCCTTGCGCAGCGGATTGCCGATCAGGGTCGCGATCAGCCAGCACAGGCCGGCGAACACGGCGATCAGGCCGGCGCCGATCGCGGTCAGGATGCGGGTGAACTGCCAGGCGCTGGCCTGGATGTCGTCGGCGTACACGCCCATCGACAGCGTCCAGTTCCAGGCAGGGAACACCTGCGAGTAGCCGAACTTGGGCTGCTGGCCCTCGCTGCCCGGCTTGGGCGCGCTGTACTCGGTGAAGCCGTCGCCGCTGGTGGCCGCGGCGAGCAGGTCGCGGTAGACGTACTGGCCTTCCTCGCTGCGGTAGTCGCTCATGTCGGTGCCGGCCGGGCGGGTCGGATGCAGGACCAGCCTCAGCTCGGGATCGACCGCGAAGAAGTAGTCGACGCCGCCGTTGGTGCGGACCTGGGCCAACGCTTCCAGCGCCGCGGCCTTGGCGGCGGCCTCGTCCAGGTCGGTGCGTCCGGCGTAGTACTCCAGGATGCTCATGCCCATCTCGACCTGGGTCTTGACGCTGGCCTTGCGGGCCTCGACCAGGTCCAGGTACTGCAGGCGCGCGGCCGCGACCGCCAGCGTGACCACACCGATGGTCAGCAGGATGCAGAGGAGGATGAACTTGCGGGCCAGCGACAGGTTGGCCACGCCTCGGCGCAGGGAATGCAGCGACTTCATGGAACGGATCCGGGGACAGGGGGCCCCCGGGTTAGCGGCTGCGGGACGGAGGCATTGAATGAACCGCGTTCAGGAGGCTGACTGCCTGTTCATCGCCGGCTGGATCACCGCGGGTTTGCACCGTTCAGGTGCATTGGCATCATGGCCTCCTTTTCGTCGGGAGCCTGCATGTCGTCGTCGTTCCGCCTGATCCTCGCCGGCCTGGCGCTCTGCGCGGCCATGCCGCTGTGCGCCGCGCCGTCCCAGGTCCGCATCGTCGCGCACGATGGCGCGCACCATCTGACCATCGATGGTCAGCCGTTCCGCGTGCTGGGCGCCGGCCTGGCCGATGGCGACCAGGAAGCGCTGGCTGCGCGCGGCGGCAACGCGTTCCGCACCTGGAGCAGCAGCGGCGACCCGGCCGGGGTCGAGGCCATGCTCGATCGCGCGCAGCGCAACGGGCTGATGGTGGCGATGGGCCTGGACGTGGCCCGCGAGCGGCACGGCTTCGACTACGACGATGCGGCCGCGGTCGAGCGCCAGCTGCAGCGCGTGCGGGACGAGGTGCTGCGCTACAAGGACCATCCGGCGGTGCTGATGTGGCTGGTCGGCAACGAGCTGAACCTGGAAGCGCGCAATCCGAAGGTCTGGGATGCGGTCGAGCAGATCGCGCGGATGATCCACGCCGTCGATCCGGCGCATCCGGTGATGACGCCGCTGGCCGGCTTCGATCCTGCGGTGGTGTCCGAGGTCGTCCGGCGCGCGCCTTCGCTGGATCTGCTGGGCCTGCAGCTGTACGGCGAGGTCGACGAACTGCAGCACCTGCTGCAGGCCAGCGCCTGGCGTGGCCCGTACATCGTCACCGAATGGGGGCCGACCGGGCACTGGGAGAGTCCCGCGACCGCCTGGGGCGCGCCGATCGAGGACGATGCCTCGACCAAGGCAAACCTGCTGCAGCGCCGCTACCGCGAGCAGATCGATGCCGACCGCCGGCGCGGCCTGGGGTCGTTCGTGTTCCTGTGGGGGCACAAGCAGGAGCGCACGCCGACCTGGTACGGCCTGTTCCTGCCCAGCGGCGAGACCACGCCCGGCATCGACGCGATGCAGTACGCCTGGACCGGCCGCTGGCCGGGCAACCGTGCGCCGTCGACCTCGCCGATCACGCTCGACGGGCGCGCTGCCACCGACAGCGTGGTGCTGCAGGCCGGCCGCGGCTACCGCGCCGCGGTGCAGGCCGGGGACGCCGATGGCGATCCGCTCCGGTACCGCTGGAGCGTGCGCGAGGAGAGCACCGCGACCTCGATCGGCGGCGATCCCGAAGCATTGCCGCGCCTGGTGGAGGCCGGCCTGCGCGAGACCGGCGACGGCCGCGTGCAGCTGACCGCGCCGACGGCGCCCGGCGACTATCGCCTGTTCGTCGAAATCCACGACGGCCGGGGGCATGCCGCCTATGCCAACTTCCCGTTCCAGGTCCGCGCGGACTGAGCCGGATCGGCCGCCTGCGTCCGCCGTGCGGGCGTCTCCGATACGATGCACGCACCCTGATCGCGGCGGCCGCCATCGGTTCCCGGCCTGGCGGCGACGGTGCAGCCACGATTCAAGCGGGGCCTGCTAGCGTCGCCCTGTCGTTCCGTTCCGCCGCCACACTCTTTCGTCGAAGGTCCACCATGCGTCCGATTCCGCTCTGTGCCGCGCTCGCCCTGTCGCTGTGGCTCGCCGACGCATCGGCGATGGACGCGACCTCCCCTGACGCGGGGACGGGCCTGGACCTGAGCGTGCCCGACGATGGCGCGCGGCCGACCTGGGGCAAGGGCGATCCGCCCGGCACCTGGTACGGCGACACCTCGGGCGTGCCGGCCAGCGAGCAGAAGCCGCGCGACGTGGCCACGGTCCGGCGCGCGGCCTGTCCGACCGCGCCGGACGGCAGCGACAGCACGGTCACCGGCAGCCTGACCACCGGGATCGGCACCAGCCGCGCCGGCACCAGCCGCTGGAATGCGGCCAGCGTGAACGTGTGCAAGGAATACACGACCGACAGCGGCCGCAGCGGCACGATGAACCTGCAGATCAACGTCGCCGAAGGCGACGGCCCGGGCCTGTATCACGGCCCGTACCACGGCTTCGGCCGGATGCATGGCCCGTACCCGTACTACCGGGGCGTCGGCCCCGGCTACTGACACGCTGGCGCACCGGTCGCAGCGACGGCCGGGCGGCATCGGATCCGGGGGCGGGCCGATCAGTCCAGATACTTGCCGGTGTCGGCACCGTCGCGGTGGCGCACGCGCAGCGCCGCGAGCACGGCCGGCGGAAACAGCCGCGCATTGATGCCGCGTCGGACGCGGCCGGGATCGCGCGGCGTCCAGTGGGTGACGCAGCCGCAGTGCGCGCAATGGTGGAAATCGACGTGGCGGCCGTTCCAGGCGTAGGTCCGGGTCAGCGAGGCCGCCGGCAGCGCGACGATCTGCGCGGCATCGCAGTAGGCCCACAGCACGCCGTAGCAGGTGCACAGCGAGCAGTTGCAGGCGGTGACGCTGTCGGGCAGCGCGTCCAGTTCGATCCGGACGGCGCCGCAATGGCAGGACGCGGTGTGGGTCATGGGCGTGCTGTCCGGCATCAGCGCAGGATCTCCTGCAGCGCCTCGGCGAGGCCGGGATGGCGGAACGCGAATCCGGCCTGCTGCGCGCGCTGCGGCAGCACCCGCTGGCTGGCCAGCAGCAGGTCGGCCATCTCGCCGAAGGCCAGGCGCAGCGCGGTCGCCGGCAGCGGCAACAGGGCCGGGCGGTGCAGGGCGCCGGCCAGCTCACGCACGAACGCGTCATTGCGCACCGGCTCCGGCGCGGTGCCGTTGAACGGCCCGTGCAGATCGCCCTGCAGCAGCCACGCGACCAGCGCGACCAGGTCGTCGCGGTGGATCCAGCTCATCCAGTGCCGGCCATCGCCGAACCGGCCGCCCGCGCCGAGCCGGAACGGCGGCAGCATCCGCGCCAGCGCACCGCCATCGGCGGCCAGCACGATCCCGGTGCGCAGCAGGCACACCCGTGGCCCGAGCGCGGCCACGCGCAGCGCCTGCGCCTCCCAGTCGCGGCACAGCTGCGCGGCGAAGTCGTCGCCAGGCGTGGCGGTCTCGTCCAGCGCCGTGTCGCCGCGGTCGCCGTAGAAGCCGATCGCCGAGCCGGAGACCAGCACCCGCGGCCGCTGCGCGCCCGGCTGCGCGGCGATCCAGTCGTGCAGCCGGGCCGTGGTGTCCAGCCGCGACTGCCGGAACCGCCGCTTGCGTGCGGCGGTCCAGCGGCCGTCGCTGAGGCCCTCGCCGGCGAGATTGACCACCGCCTCGGCGCGGCCTGCGGTCTCCAGCCGATCGACCAGCCGGACCTGCGGCATCGCCGCAGCGAAACGCGCAGGGGAGCGGCTGAGGACCGTGACCCGGTGCCCGTCGGCCAGCAGCCGCGCACACAGCGGGCGGCCGATGAAGCCGGTGCCTCCGGTGACCAGAACGTCCATGCGTGCCTCCGTGTCTGAAAGGCGAGTATCCCCGCGCGACGATGAAGGCGGCGGCGTGCCTCAGCGGGCCGGCAGCACCGGGCCCGGCACCGGATGGCCGAGCAGCCAGCCTTGGCCGATGGCCTCGGGCAGCAGCTGGCGGATGTGCTGGACCTGGGGCTCGGTTTCGACGCCTTCGACCACCACCCGCACCCGGAGGATGCGCGCCATCGCGCAGATCGGCTCGAGGATCTGGCTGATCGGCGAGCCGGTGCCGATCGACGCGGTGAAGCGCTTGTCGATCTTGATCCCGTCCAGCGGCAGGTCGGTCAGGTAGGCCAGGTTGGAGTAACCGGTGCCGAAGTCGTCGATGAAGAAGCGGAAGCCCTTGTCGCGCAGGGCGCGCATGCGGCTGGCCAGGTCGGCGTGGGCCGCGGTCGAGCGTTCGGTGATCTCCAGCACCACCGCCGAGGCGGCGATGCCGTGGCGGGCGCACTGCGCCTCCAGCCAGGCATGGAAGCGCTCGTCCATCAGGTCGTCGGCGGTCAGGTTGAGGCTGACGTAGATCGCGCTGCTGGCGCTCAGGCGCGGCGCGAGCTCGGCGAATGCCTTGCGCACCACCTGGCGGGTGAGCGCACCACCCAGGCCCATCCGTTCGGCCATCGGCACGAAGACGTCCGGTGGCACGCTCTGTCCCTGCCGCAGCCGCCAGCGCGCCAGCACCTCGACCCCGACCAGCACCCGGCTGTCGAGCTGGCGCAGCGGCTGGTAGACCACGTCCAGGCCATTGCCGCGGATGGCGCGGCCCAGCTGCGCCTCGATCGAGATGCGGTTGCGCGCCGTGTGCGACAGCAGCGCGGCCAGTCCGGCGCCGGCCAGCCCCCCGAGCAGGCCGATGCCGAGCAGCAGCCACGGCGAGGCGCCGCCCAGTCCCGAGCCGGCCTTGCGGGCGGCCACGCAGATGTCGAAGGCGCTGCTGCAGCGGCTCTGCCGGCGGGTGGGGCCGACCTCGTAGAAGGCCTCGCCGATGCCGGGCTCCAGGGCGCGCGTGTTGCCGAACATCTGGAACACGTGGCTGCCGTCGCGGCTGGACAGCAGCAGGGCGGTGTCCGGATGCAGCTTCTCCATGCTGCGGAACGCATCGGGTGCGGTGACCACGACCGCATCGCCCTTGCCGGCCATCTGCGCCGAGATGCGCGGATCGACGATGTCCGAGACCGCGTTCCACAGGTGGTGGCCCCCGGGGGTGATCCGATCGGGCGGCGGCAGCGTCTTCGGTGCGTCCAGCCGGCCCCAGGTGGCCGAGCAGACCAGCTGCCCAGCGCGGACCCGGCCGACGTCGCGGACGTTGCGCGCCAGGAACGCCAGGAAGCGCAGTTCGGCCAGGTCCGCTTCCGAGCACGGCTCGGTCGTCAGCGCATGGGTGGCCTGCAGGGTCCTGGCCGACTCGAGCGCGACGTCGTCGGCGTCTTCGAGCAGGCGCTGGGTCAGCTGGTCCAGCTGCACCCGGTCGCGCTGGACCAGGGCCAGATGCGTGCACAGCAGCGACACCGCCGCCGTGGACGCCACCAGTGCGGCCACGACCAGATGCCGGCGCGCGAGCACGCCTTCATAGAACCGTTGGATGGGCAATGCCGGGTTCTCCTCCGTGGGCGGCACCGTACCCTCGGGCCGTACGGCGATCCCCGGGACGTCCATTCCATAAACAGCGCCTATTGCTAACAGCGGTCCGGTGCGAGGGGAAGAGGCTGGATCATGGCGTGCGCGGGGCGAGTGCGGAGCTGTGAGATGCGTCACATTCGCAGCCGTGGTTCCGGTGCCGCGGTCACCTCGCAGCCCGCCGTGGCGAGCCGCGCAACGGATCGTTCCACCGCCTGGCGGCACGATCGCGGCAAGGCGCCGACAGGGCGGGGTGCGGGTGTGGTGCATCTGGAGCAACGATTCGTCCCGTCGATCGTTCTGGCGGTGGCGGTGCGCGGTCCATAAGCTCCCCGGCGACCTTTCACCCACAGGCAGCCGTCATGTCCACTTCGCTGATCGATGCTTTCAAGACCCGTCGTACCCAGTACGCGCTCGGCAAGTCCCTGCCGCTGTCGCAGGACGCCACCACCGCGCTGATCCAGGAGGCGGTGCGCCATGCGCCGTCCTCGTTCAACTCGCAGAGCTCGCGCGCGGTGATCCTGTTCGGCGCGCAGAGCGACGCCTTCTGGGACATCGTCCGCGACGAACTGCGCAAGATCGTGCCGGCCGACGCCTTCGCCGCCACCGAGCAGAAGATCGCCGGCTTCGCCGCCGGCGCCGGCACCGTGCTCTTCTATGAGGACCAGGACGTGGTCAAGGGCCTGCAGGAGCAGTTCCCGCTGTATGCCGACAACTTCCCGGTCTGGTCCGAGCACGCCAGTGGCATCGCCCAGTACGCGGTCTGGACCGTGCTGGCCGATGCCGGCATCGGCGCCAGCCTGCAGCACTACAACCCGCTGCCGGACGCGGCCGCTGCCGCGCGCTGGAACCTGCCGGCCAGCTGGAAGCTGCGCGCGCAGATGCCGTTCGGTTCGCACGAGGCGCCGATCGGCGACAAGAGCTTCATCGACGACGCCGTGCGCTTCCGCGTCTTCGCCTGAGTCATGCGGCCGGCACCGGCGTGATGCCGGTGCCGACCCTGCCGGAATCCACGCGCCGCGCCGATGCAATGCCGGCGTGTCCGGCCCGCCCGCCGGAATGCGCGCACCTGGCGCAGGCTCCGTGGCGCATCGCGCGCTGCGGGTCGGCACATCGTTCGCCCTGTGCGGGCATGATGCGCCGCGGCGCACGACCATGGTCTAGCTGACGCTTCCACGCGTGGCCGCCATGCTTGCCTGTCGACCACCCCACGGCCGACCCGCCATGTTCCAGCGCGCCACCCGCCTGTGCGTTCGCCTCGTCGAGCGTTTCCTTCCCGACGCCTACGTCTTCGTGCTGATCTTCACCGCGCTCGCGGCGATCGCGGCGTTGGCGATCGAGCGCGCGCACCCGCTCGATCTGGTCCGTTACTGGGGCACCGGCTTCTGGGAACTGCTCGGCTTCTCGATGCAGATGCTGCTGGTGCTGGTCACCGGCTTCATCCTTGCGAAGACGCCGCCGGTGAAGCGCGGCCTGACCTGGCTGGCCTCGCGCTGCCGCACGCCGAAGAACGCGATCGTCGTCGTCACCCTGGTGGCGCTGGCCGCCAACTGGATCAACTGGGGCTTCGGCCTGGTGATCGGCGCGCTGTTCGCGCGCGAGGTCGCCCGCCACGTGCGCGTGGACTACCGGCTGCTGGTGGCCAGCGCGTATTCGGGCTTCATCATCTGGCACGGCGGCCTGTCCGGGTCGATCCCGCTGACCATCGCCACCGAAGGCCACTTCCTGCACGAAGCCATCGGCGTGATCCCCACCTCGGAAACGCTGTTCGCGCCGTTCAACCTGCTGATCGTCGCGCTGCTGGTGATCGTGGTGCCGCTGCTCAACCGCGCGATGACGCCATCGGACAAGGACGCGGTGCTGTTCACGCCGCCGGCCGATGCCGAGCCGCCGCAACTCGCACACGGCGCCAGCCCGGCCGAGCGGCTGGAGCACGGCTGGATCCTGTCGGTCGCGGTCGGTGTCGCCGGCCTGGTGTTCCTGGTCGACCACTTCGTCGGTGGCGGCAGCCTGAACCTCAACATCGTCAACTACGGATTCCTGATGCTGGGCATCGTCCTGCACCGCACCCCGGCGCGGCTGCTGGCGGCGCTGCAGGAGGCGATCAGGGGTGGCGCCGGCATCGTCATCCAGTTCCCGTTCTACGCCGGGATCATGGCGATCCTGGTCGGCTCGGGCCTGGCGACGACGCTGTCGGAATGGTTCGTCTCCTTCGCCAGCGCGTCCAGCCTGCCGTTCTGGACCTTCCTGTCGGCCGGCCTGATCAACATGTTCGTGCCCTCCGGCGGCGGCCAGTGGGCGGTGCAGGCGCCGGTGATGGTGCCTGCCGCGCAGGCGCTGGGCGCGGACCTGCCGCGGGTCGCGATGGCCGTGGCCTGGGGCGATGCGTGGACCAGCATGCTGCAGCCGTTCTTCGCGCTGCCGCTGCTGGCCATCGCCGGGCTGAAGATCAAGGACATCATGGGCTACTGTCTGATGCTGCTGTTCGCCACCGGCGCGATCATCGGCCTGGTGTTCCTGCTGCTGTAGGCGGGCGTGGCGCTGTGGCGCGGTCGTCCTCCCGGGACGTGGCCTGCAGAGGCATCGCTCGGCGCGTCCGCGCCTCGGACCGGGCGGATCCCGCAAGCGGCCGCATCGCTTCAGGCGAAGGTGCCTCCCCGCGGCGGGGCGACTGCCATGCGCCGGCGCACGGCAATTCTTCCGCGCCGCAGCAAGCACTTTCGCCGCGGGCTGGGTACAGTGCGTTCAACCTTCCTTCACGCCTGCCACGATGTCGCCGTCGATCCAGTCCCGCCTTGGGACTTTTCTTTCCCCACAGAATGGTAGCGCTAACTTTCCGGCCGCCGGAGGTGGCGCATGAGTCTGGTCGCAGGCATCGATGCGGGCACCCAGAGCATCAAGGTCGTGGTCTACGACCCGGAAGCGAAGCGGATCGTGGCCAGCGCCAGCGCGCCGCTGGAACTGGCCAGCGGCGACGACGGCAGCCGTGAGCAGCATCCCTCGGCCTGGGTCGATGCGGTGCGCAGCTGCTTCGCCGCCATCGACGGCGGCGTACGCGCACGGATCGCGGCGCTCGCCGTGTCCGGCCAGCAGCATGGCTTCGTGCCGCTGGACGCGGACGGCAACGTACTGGCGCCGGCCAAGCTGTGGTGCGACACCAGTTCCAGCGCGCAGTGCGGGCAGATCATGCAGGCGCTCGGCGGCGCGGAGGCGACGATCGCCGCGGCCGGCAATCCGATCCTGGCCGGCTACACCGCCTCCAAGCTGCCGTGGACCCGCGAGCACCGGCCCGAGGTCTACGCGAAGCTGGCGACGATCCTGCTGCCGCACGATTACCTGAATTTCGTCCTGACCGGCCAGCTGTGGATGGAACACGGCGACGCCTCGGGCACCGGCTGGCTGGACGTGCGCACGCGCACCTGGTCGCCGGCGCTGCTGCATGCCACCGATGCCGCGCGCGACCTCGGCGACTGCCTGCCGCCGCTGGCCGCACCGGAAACGCTGCACACGCTGCAGCCCTCGGCCGCGGCGATGTTCGGCCTGGCCGCCGACGTGCAGGTGGCGGTGGGCGGCGGCGACAACATGATGGCGGCCATCGGCACCGGCTGCGTCAGCGAAGGGCGCCTGGGCATGAGCCTGGGGACGTCCGGCACGCTGTTCGCGCACGCCGGCCGCCCGGTCGTCGATCCACACGGCGCGTGGGCCGCGTTCTGCGATTCCACCGGCGGCTGGCTGCCGCTGATCTGCACGATGAACTGCACGGTCGCCACCGAGGCGGTGGCGAAGATGTTCGGCTTCAGCAGCCGCGATGGCGATGCGCGCATCGCCGCGACCGCGCCCGGTGCCGACGGCCTGCTGATGCTGCCGTTCCTCAACGGCGAGCGCACCCCGGACCTGCCGCTGGGCAAGGGCGTGCTGGCCGGCATGGAGCCGCGCAACATGAGCGAGGCGCACGTCTACCGCGCGGCGATGGAAGGCGCGACCTACAGCCTGAAGTACGGCTACGACGCCTTCGTCCGCGGCGGGATGCGCTTCGAGCGCATCGTCGTCACCGGCGGCGGCGCCAACAGCGCGGCCTGGCGGCAGATGGTCGCCGACATCTTCGACCTGCCGGTCGACGTGCCGGTGCAGGGCGAGGGCGCCGCGTTCGGCGCGGCCCTGCAGGCGCTGTGGGCGCTGCGCAACGGACAGGGCGACAGCACGCCGCTGGCCGATCTGGTCGCCGCGCATGCCACCACCGATCCGGCGCTGTCGTGCACGCCCGATCCCGCGCGCGCGGCGGCCTACCGCGCACCGTACGACCGTTTCCTCCGCCACCTCGACGCGGTGCGGCCGCTCTATGCCGGCTGAGCCGCGCAGCGTTCCCGCTTCCGCCCCCACCGTCCGACCACAGGAACCACGCAGATGAGCAACGTATTGATTGGCGCCAAAGAGTATTACCCCGGCATCGGCCGGATCGCGTACGAAGGCCTGGGGTCGGACAACCCGCTGGCGTTCAAGCATTACGACGCCAAGAAGATCATCGGCGGCAAGACCATGGCCGAGCACCTGCGCTTCGCGGTGTGCTACTGGCACAGCTTCTGCGGCAACGGCGCCGACCCGTTCGGCCCGGGCACCCGCGCCTACGGCTGGGACGCCGGCACCGGCAGTGCGCTGGAGAGGGCCGAGGCCAAGCTCGATGCGGCCTTCGAGTTCTTCACCAAGCTCGGCGTGCCGTACTGGTGCTTCCACGACGTGGACCTGTCGCCGGACGCCGACGACATCGGTACCTACGAGAAGAATCTCAAGCACATGGTCGCGCTGGCCAAGCAGAAGCAGCAGGCCTCGGGCATGCAGCTGCTGTGGGGCACGGCCAACCTGTTCAGCCACCCGCGCTACATGAACGGCGCCTCGACCAACCCGGACTTCGCGGTGGTCGCGCGCGCGGCGGTGCAGGTCAAGGCCGCGATCGACGCGACGGTCGAGCTGGGCGGCGGCAACTACGTGTTCTGGGGCGGCCGCGAAGGCTACGCGACCCTGCACAACACCCAGATGAAGCGCGAGCAGGACAACATGGCGCGCTTCCTGACCGCCGCGCGCGACTACGCCCGCAGTATCGGCTTCACCGGCAACTTCCTGATCGAGCCCAAGCCGATGGAGCCGATGAAGCACCAGTACGACTTCGACAGCGCCACCTGCGTGGGCTTCCTGCGATCGCACGGCCTGGACAAGGACTTCAAGCTCAACATCGAGGCCAACCACGCCACGCTGTCGGGCCACACCTTCGAGCACGACCTGCAGGTGGCCTCGGACGCCGGCATGCTGGGCAGCATCGACGCCAACCGCGGCAACGCGCAGAACGGCTGGGATACCGACCAGTTCCCGTCGGACCTGTACGACACGGTGGGGGCGATGCTGGTGGTGCTGCGCCAGGGCGGCCTGCAGCCGGGCGGCCTGAACTTCGACGCCAAGGTGCGTCGCGAGTCCTCGGACCCTCAGGACCTGTTCCTGGCCCACATCGGCGGCATGGACGCGTTCGCGCGCGGCCTGGAAGTGGCGCATGCGCTGCTGGAGAAGTCGCCGTGGGAGCAGTGGCGTGCCGAGCGCTACGCCAGCTTCGACGCCGGCGACGGCAAGGCCTTCGCCGACGGCAAGCTGGGCCTGGCCGACCTGCATGCGATCGCCAGCAAGTCCGGCGAACCGAAGCAGACCTCGGGCCGCCAGGAGCAGTACGAGAACCTGCTCAACCAGTACCTGCTGCGTTGAGCGAGGCGCAGCTCCCCGTGTGAGCGGGGAGCTGCGGTGGACCGGGGATCGGCCTGGGAGGGCGCGATGGACGGAGGGCAGGTCACGCTTGTCGATGACGCGCGCGCGGTGGATGCCGCGGCGCGCAGCGTCGTGCCCGCGCGCCTGGCGCCCTCAGCGCTTGCGCGCCGGCGCGGCGACGGTGCCGCGCACGGTCAGCCGGTGCGGCACGACCTGGTCGACCAGCACGCGCGTGGTCTTGTCCTTGCGGCGGATGCTGCGCAGCAGGATGTCGATGGCCGCATCGGCCATCGAGGCGATCGGCTGGTGGATGGTGGTCAGTTCCGGCCAGACCGTGGTCGCCGCCGAGGTGTCGTCGAAGCCGACCACCGACAGGTCGCGCGGCACGTCCAGGCCACGCCGGTGCGCGACCGAGATCGCCGCCGCGCCCATGTCGTCGTTGGCCGCCACGATGGCGGTCGGCGGCTTGCTGCGCTGGCCGCCGAGCAGCTTCTCGGCGGCGGCCAGGCCGGAGCGGTAGGTGTAGTCGCCCTGCTGGACCAGGCCGGATTCGAACGGGATGCCGGCTTCGGCCAGTGCGGCCTTGAAGCCCTCGAACCGCCGTGCCGACGCGCTCAGGTCGCTGCGGCCCTTGATGAAGCCGATGTGCCGGTGGCCCTGCGCGATCAGGTGCTCGGCCAGCTCCTTGCCGGCGCGGAAATCGTCGATGCGCACGCAGGAGATCTCGTCGCTGAAGCGGCCCGAGGCGATCGACACCACCGGGATGCCGCCGCGCACCAGCTCGGTCACCGCCGGGCGCGATTCGCACAGCGGCGGCGGCAGGATCACGCCGTCGACCTTCTTCGCCAGCGTGCGCGACGCCTTGCGCTCGGTTTCCGGATCCAGGTCGTCCCAGTAGTCGATCACCAGCTGGATCGCCGCGCGCGCGGCCACGCCGCGCAGCAGGCCGACCAGCAGTTCGCGCAGGTAGGCGCCGCTGGGATCGGTGTAGATCAGCGCGATCCGGGTGTGCTGCGCCGCGGCCAGCGAGCTGGCCGCCAGGTTGGGCGTGTAGTCCAGTTCGCGCACCGCCAGCATGACCCGCTCGCGGGTGGCGTCGCGCACCTTGCCCTGGCCGTTGATCACGCGCGAGACGGTCATCGGCGAGACGCCTGCCAGCGCCGCGACCTCGTCGATGGTCACGCCGCGGCTCTTGCGACGCACCGATTTCCTTGGCTTCTCCAACACAGGTTCCTTTCCTCGACGGGCGGCGGTGGCTGCCGTGGCGGGCGAGATCCGATACACGCAGAACGGGAGTACAGATGAAACGCGATCCGGCACCGATGCACCAGACCGCGGGAATGTTACCGCTAACCCGGAACGTCGGCGAACGTGGCCGCTTCCTGCTGCTGCGCGCCGCGGCGCTGGCCTGCCTGTGCTGGCTGGTCGCGCTGTCCGCGGCACCGGCCCAGGCCGAGGACGGCTACGAGCTGTGGCTGCGCTACCAGGCGCTGGAAGCACCGCAGGCCGACGGCTACCGGACGCAGCTCACCCAGCTGGTCGCCCCCGACGCGACGCCGAGCCAGCGTGCCGCGCGCGATGAACTGCAGCGCGGCCTGCAGGGGTTGCTGGGTCAGGCCCTGCCCACGGCCGCCACGGCCGATCGTGCCGGTGCGCTGGTGATCGGCACGCCGGCGTCGTCGAAGGCCATCGCCGCGCTGCGTCTGGATCTGGAGGCGCTGGGGCAGGAGGGCTACCTGATCCGCAGCGCCAGCATCGACGGGCGTGCGGCCACGGTGGTCGCCGCGCAGACCGACATCGGCGCGCTGTACGGCGCGTTCCATCTGCTGCGCCTGGTCCAGACCGGGCAGCCGCTGGCGCAGCTGGACCTGCGCGAGGCGCCGCGGATCAAGCTGCGCGTGCTCAACCACTGGGACAACCTGGACCGCTACGTCGAGCGCGGCTACGCGGGCGAATCGATCTGGGACTGGCACCGCCTGCCAGGCTGGCGCGACCCGCGCTACACCGACTATGCGCGCGCCAATGCCTCGCTGGGCATCAACGGCACCGTGCTCAACAACGTCAACTCCAACGCGCTGAGCCTGACGCCGATGTACCTGGAGAAGACCAGGGCGCTGGCCGAGGTGTTCCGTCCATACGGCATCAAGGTCTACCTGAGCGCGCGCTTCAGCGCGCCGATCGAGATCGGCGGCCTGGCCACCGCCGACCCGGCCGATCCGGCGGTGCGCCAGTGGTGGCGTGCGAAGGCCGACGAGATCTACCGCACGATCCCGGACTTCGGCGGCTTCCTGGTCAAGGCCAATTCCGAGGGCCAGCCCGGCCCGCAGGACTACGGCCGCTCGCATGCCGATGGCGCCAACATGCTGGCCGAGGCGCTGGCGCCGCACGGCGGCGTGGTGATGTGGCGCGCCTTCGTCTACTCGCACGAGGAACCGGACGACCGCGCCAAGCAGGCCTACACCGAGTTCGTGCCCTATGACGGCCGGTTCGCCGACAACGTGCTGGTGCAGGTCAAGAACGGCGCGGTCGACTTCCAGCCGCGCGAGCCGTTCCATCCGCTGTTCGGCGCGATGCCGAAGACGCCGCTGATGATGGAGTTCCAGATCACCAAGGAATACCTGGGCTTCGCCACGCACCTGGCCTACCTGGCGCCGATGTACGAAGAGGCGCTGCGCGCCGACACCCGCGTGCGCGGCGTGGGTTCGACCGTGGCCAAGGTGATCGACGGTTCGCTGGAAGGCCATGCGCTGAGCGGCATCGCCGGCGTCGCCAACATCGGCGTGGACCGCAACTGGAGCGGCTCGCACTTCGACCAGGCCAACTGGTACGCCTACGGGCGCCAGGCCTGGAACCCGGACGCTTCCTCGCGCGAGATCGCGCAGGACTGGACGCGGATGACCTTCTCCCGCGACCCGGCCGTGGTCGACACCATCGTCGACATGATGATGGGCTCGCGCGAGGCCGTGGTCGACTACATGACCCCGCTCGGCCTGCATCACCTGATGGGCCGGGGCCACCATTACGGGCCGGGCCCGTGGGTCGACGGCGGCCCGCGCGCGGACTGGACCTCGGTCTACTACCACCGCGCCAGCCGCGACGGCATCGGCTTCGACCGCAGCGCGTCGGGCAGCAATGCGGTGGCGCAGTACGCACGCCCGGTGGCGCGCAGCTTCGGCAACCTGAAGACGGTGCCCGAGGAGTTCCTGCTGTGGTTCCACCATGTGCCGTGGGATCATCGCATGGCGTCCGGGCGCCCGCTGTGGGACGAACTGGTGCACCGTTACACGCGCGGCGTGGACTACGTGCGCGGCATGCGCAGCCGCTGGGACGGATTGGCCGGCAGCATCGATGCACCGCGGCATGCGCAGGTGGCCGCGTTCCTGGCGATCCAGGAGGACGAGGCGCAGTGGTGGCGCGACGCGAGCATCGCGTACTTCCAGACGTTCTCGCAGCGGCCGCTGCCGGACGGGTATGCGGCACCGGCGCATTCGCTGGAGTATTACGAGGGGCTGGCGTTTCCGTATGCACCGGGGGATGGGAAGTGATCTTCCGGTGGCCCGGCGGGTTGGATACTGCGCTGCAGTTGCGGCTTCAACAGCAACAGCAACAGCAACAGGCAGAGCAACAGCGGGAGCTTTCGCTCTCCCGCTGCGCGGGCGGGAGCGAGTCACTTTTCTTTGCTTGTGCAAAGAAAAGTAACCAAAAGAAAGCACAGCCGGACGCGATCCGATCCGGTGAAGCCGGATCGGTGCCCTGCGCGTCTCGCGCCGGTGGGGTCGGCCCACAACTCGCTGCGCTCAGACACGTGGGCCTCTTTGCCCCCACCGCCACTGCGATGCTCGGCTCGCTTTACGGCGGGGGGAGGTCGAAGGCGGAGAAGCCACGGCAACAGGAAAACGGCTGTTTTTGCTCTGGCTTCTGCTCCTGCTCTGGACTTTCATGCGCCTTAGAGCACGCCGAGCATCGCAGGCGATGGGGGCCGGAGAGGCGCCCTTGTCTGAGCGAAGCGAGTTTGGGCGCCGTGCCCCGATCGGCGAGAAGCGCAGGGCACCGGTGCGGAGCACCGGCGAGCGTCGGCGCCTGCGGTTTTGGTTACTTTTGCCAAGACAAAAGTAACCCGCACGACAGTGCGGAAGCTGTTGCTGTCAAGCTGTTGCCGCGACTGTCGCGGGTTGTTGTCGGACAACAGCGAGAGCAACAGCGGGAGCTTTCGCTCTCCCGCTGCGCGGGCGGGAGCGAGTCACTTTTCTTTGCTTGTGCAAAGAAAAGTAACCAAAAGAAAGCACAGCCGGACGCGATCCGACCGGCGTCGCCGGTCGATTCCCTGCGCTTCTCGGACGACAGGGGACGCTGCCCAAACTCGCTGCGCTCGGACAAGGGCAGCTCTGCGCCCCTGCCGTCCTGCGATGCTCGGCTCGCTTTACGGCGGGGGGAAGTCAACGGCGAGAATCCAGAGCAACAGCAACAGCAACAGCAACGGCAGAAGAGCGGCTGTCGCTCCGTAGCGACATCGCTGCGCGGCCTGCTGGCGGCCGCCCTGTTGATCGGCGCCCCCGCCATCGCCCTGGCCGCCGGCGACACCCCACTGCTGCACCCGCTGTTCCAGGACCACGCGGTCCTGCAGCGCGATGCGCCGATTCCGGTCTGGGGCCAGGCGGCGCCGGGGGAACGGGTGGAGGCCCGTTTCGATGGGCGCCGTGTCCACGCGCGGGCCGATGCCGATGGGCACTGGGCGCTGCAGCTGCCGGCGCGGCCGGCGGGCGGGCCGTATGCGCTCGAGGTGCGCGCCGGGGACCGGACGCAGCGGGTCGTCGATCTGCTGGTCGGCGATGTGTGGCTGTGTTCGGGTCAGTCCAACATGGAACTGCAGGTGCATCGCACGCTGGATGCGCGGGCCGAGATCGCCGGGGCAGACAATCCGCGGATCCGTCTGCTGACTGTGCCGCAGACCGCAGCGGTGCAGCCGCAGGAACGCTTCGGCGCCGACGTGCAGTGGAAGCCGGTGAACCCGGAGTCGGTGCGCGAGTTCTCGGCGGCCTGCTACTACTTCGCACGCGAGCTGCAGAAGCAGGTCGACGTGCCGATGGGGCTGATCAACGCGGCCTGGGGCGGTTCGCGCATCCAGGCCTGGACCAGCGCGCAGGCGCTGGCGCAGGGCGGCGGCTACGCGGCCGAACTGGAGGTCCTGCAGCGCTATGCCGGCGACCAGGTCGGCGCGCTCGGCGACTGGGGCGGGCTGTGGCAGCGCTGGTGGTCGGGGCGGGCCGGCATCGCCGCCGGCGATACGCCGTGGCAGGCCGATGGCACGCCTGTCGACGGCGCGACAGCCGTCGAGGCCTGGCGCGATGCGCCGGCGCAGCTCGGTGCCTGGGAGCGCTGGGGCGTGCCGGAACTGGCGGCGTTCGACGGGATGGTCTGGTACCGGACCACGGTCGAGCTGACCGACGCGCAGGCCGCACAGGGGGCGACCCTGGCGCTTGGTCCGGCCGACGAGGTCGACATGACCTGGGTGAACGGGCGCGCGGTCGGCAGCACCTACGGCGCCGGCAGCGGCCGTGAATACCGTCTGCCGCCGGGCCTGCTGCGGGCCGGCCGCAACAGCGTGGTGGTCAACGTACTCGATACCTACCGCGACGGTGGACTGGCCGGGCCGGCGACGCTGCACGCGCTGCACTTCGCCGATGGCTCCAGCGCGCCGCTGGACGCGGGCTGGCGCTACCGGGTGGTACCCAATGCGGTCGGTTCGCCGCCGCGCGCGCCGTGGCAGTCGGCGGCGGGGCTGTCCACGCTCTACAACGGCATGATCGCGCCGCTCGGCCGCTACGGCCTGCGCGGTGCGCTGTGGTACCAGGGCGAATCCAACACCTTCGAGGCCGCACGCTACGCCGACCTGCTGCGTGGGCTGCGTGCCGACTGGCGGTCCCGTTTCGGCGAGCGCCTGCCGTTCCTGGTGGTGCAGCTGGCCAACTACGGCATGCCGACCACCCGGCCGGCCGAGAGCGACTGGGCCGCGCTGCGCGAGGTGCAGCGGCAGGTCGCCGCCGAGGATCCGCGCGGCGGGCTGGCGGTGGCCATCGACATCGGCGACCGCTACGACATCCACCCGACCAACAAGCAGGAGCTGGGACGACGCGTGGCCCGGCTCGCGCGCCACGTGGTGTACGGCGAGGCTCTGCCCGCCTCCGGTCCGGTGCCGCGCTCGGCCACGCGCGCCGACGATGGCGTGGTCCTGGACTTCGCGGACGTGACCGACGGGCTGCGCGCCTACGGCGCCGATGGCCCGATCGGCTTCGAGCTGTGTGGCGCGGCGGCCGGTTCCTGCCGCTACGCCGGCGCCGAGGTCTGGGGGCAGCGGGTCACGCTGCGCGGCCCCACCGCGCATGCGGCCACCCGCGTTCGCTACTGCTGGGGCGACGGCCCCGTCTGCACCCTGTTCGACGGCGCCGGCCTGCCCGCCGGTCCGTTCGAGATCGCCCTTCCATCGCCACATCCGGACGACCACGCACGATGAGCACGCACGCACCTACCGAAACCACCACCCACGGCTCCAACCGCGACCGCGAGATCGTCGAGGCCAAGGTCATCGTGACCTGCCCGGGCCGCAACTTCGTCACCCTGAAGATCGTCACCCGCAGCGGCGTGTACGGCATCGGCGACGCGACCCTCAACGGCCGCGAGCTGGCGGTGGCGTCCTACCTGCAGGACCACGTGGTGCCCAACCTGATCGGCCGCGATGCGGGCCGGATCGAGGACATGTGGCAGTTCCTGCACCGCGGCGCGTACTGGCGCCGTGGCCCGGTAACGATGACCGCGATCGCCGCGGTCGACGTCGCCCTGTGGGACATCCTCGGCAAGATGGCCGGCCTGCCGGTCTACCAGCTGCTCGGCGGCCGCTCGCGCGAGGGCGCACTGGTCTACGGCCACGCCAACGGCCGCGACATCGCCGAGGCCAGCGACGCGGTCGGCCGCTTCATCGAGCAGGGCTTCCTGGCGGTGCGCGCGCAGTGCGGCGTGCCCGGCGTGAAGAAGACCTACGGCGTGTCCAACGCCAAGGGCTACGAGCCGGCCGAGAGCGAGCTGCCGGCCGAGACGGTGTGGAACACGCCGCGCTACCTGGAGATCGCGCCGAAGCTGTTCGAGCAGCTGCGTGCCGACCACGGGCCGAACGTCGAGCTGCTGCACGACGTGCATCACCGGCTGACGCCGATCGAGGCGGCACGCCTGGCCCGCGACCTGGAGCCGTATCGTCTGTTCTGGCTGGAGGACTCGACCCCGGCCGAGAACCAGGTCTCGTTCGAGCTGATCCGCAAGCACTCGGTCACCGCGCTGGCGGTGGGCGAAGTGTTCAACTCGATCTGGGACTGCAAGCACCTGATCGAGAAGCAGCTGATCGACTACATCCGCACCACCATCGTCCACGGTGGCGGCATCACCCATGTGCGCCGGCTGGCCGACTTCGCCGCGCTCTACCAGGTGCGCACCGGCTTCCACGGCGCCACCGACCTGTCGCCGGTGACGATGGGCGCGGCGCTGCACTTCGACACCTGGGTGCCGAACTTCGGCATCCAGGAATACATGTTCCACACCGACGAGACCGACGCGGTGTTCCCGCACGATTACGTGCTGCGCAACGGGCGGCTGTACGTCGGCGACACGCCGGGGCATGGCGTGGACATCGACGAGGCGCTGGCGGCGAAGTATCCGTATGCGCCGAAGCAGCTGCCGATCGCGCGTCTGGAAGACGGGGCGATGTGGGACTGGTGAGGAAGATGGCTCGACGAGCCGGGTGATCCGAAGGAGGAGTGGGACATGTGCGAGTGTGCGGTCTGCGATTCTGGTGTGGGCGGTTGCCGTGACCAAAGCGAAGGCAAGGGCAACAGCTTCCGCGCTGGTGCGCGGCTTACTTTTGTCTTGTCAAAAGTAAGCAAAACCGCCGTCGCCGGACGCGTGCCGATGTGGCCGCGCCCCATCGGTTCCCTGTGCTCCTCGCCAGGAACGGCACGGCGCCCAAACCCGCTGCGCTCAGACATGGGCGCCTCTTCGGCCGTTCCCGGCTGCGGTGCTCGGCACGCTTTACGGCTCGCAGGGTCAAGATCCATGGCAAACGCAAACGCAAACGCAAACGCAAACGCAAACGCAAACGCAAACGCAAACGCAACGACAGGATCGACTGCCGGGTCGAAGGCGGGACTGCACGCGGTTGGATCGCGTACGGGGTCGGGGTGGTTGCGGCCGGTGATGGCCACCGCGCTGCTGGCGGCGCTGAGCCTGCAGGCGGCGGTGGCTGCGCCGGCGTCCGCGACGGCGCCGGTCGCTGCTGCTTCGCCCGGGCAGGCGGCGCCGCCGGTGTTCTTCGACTGGTTCGAGTACACCGGGCGCGACAAGGCGTTCGAGGCGCCGGTGCCGGACGGACACTTCCGCAATCCGATCCTGGCCGGGTTCCATTCGGACCCGAGCATCGTCGCGGCGCGCGGGAAGTTCTACCTGGTCCATTCCACGTTCACGTTCTTCCCCGGCATCCCGGTGTTCGAGAGCGAGGATCTGGTCCACTGGAAGCAGGTCGGCAATGCGATCCATCGGCCGGAACAGCTGGATTTCGATGGGCTGCGGGTGTCGCGTGGCGTGTTCGCGCCGGCGATCGAGTACCACGACGGCACGTTCTACGTGGTCAACACCTCGGTCGATGCGGGCGGCAACTTCATCGTCACCGCCACCGACCCCGCCGGGCCGTGGTCGGATCCGGCCTGGCTGCCGGGCATCGGCGGCATCGATCCGTCGCTGTTCTTCGACGACGACGGCAGGGCCTACATCCTCAACAACGACGCACCGGCGGTGCCGGTCCGGTACGACGGCCACCGCGCGATCTGGCTGCAGGAGATCGACATCGCCACGAAGACGCCGTTCGGTCCGCGCAAGGTGCTGATCGACGGCGGGGTGAAGCCGGAGGAAAACCCGATCTGGATCGAGGGCCCGCACCTCTACAAGGTGGATGGCTGGTACTACCTCAACAATGCCGAGGGCGGCACCTCGGTCAACCACTCGCAGGTGATCCTGCGCAGCCGCAACGTGTGGGGGCCGTACGAACCCTACGCGGACAATCCGATCCTGACCCAGCGCGATCTGGACCCGAAGCGGCCATTGCCGGTCACCAACGCCGGCCACGCCGACCTGGTGCAGGGCCCGGACGGCAGCTGGTGGGCGGTGTTCCTGGCCAGCCGCAACTACGACGTCAGCCAGTACAACACCGGGCGCGAGACCTTCCTGCTGCCGGTGACCTGGACCGATGGCTGGCCGGTGATCCTGCCGCACGGGGAGCCCATCCCCTACGTCCTGCCGGCGCCGTCCTTCATGCAGCGCCCGGCCGACCAGGCACCGCTGACGGGCAACTTCACCTGGCGCGACGAGTTCGATGCGGACACGCCGGGCCTGGAGTGGATGTCCGTGCGCGTGCCGAAGCAGCCGTGGGCCGACCTCGCCACGCGGCCCGGACAGCTGGCGATCCATCCGTTGCCCGAGCGCCTGGACACGCTGCGCAACCCGTCGTTCCTGGCACGGCGCCAGCAGCACCTGGTGTTCGAGGCCAGCACCGCGCTCACGCTGCCGGCCAGTGGCGTGGCCGCGGGCATGGCGGCGTTCCAGGGCGACACGCACTGGTACTTCCTCGGCGTACGCCGCAGCGGCGACGGAATCGAAGTGTTCCTGGAAAAGAAGGCCGGCGAGGGCGAGCCGCAGGTCGTCGCGCGCACGACCGCGCGCATAGGCACCGACGCACTGCGGCTGAAGGTCGCCGGCGACGAGGGCCGGTACGGCTTCGCGTTCGACGGCGGCGACGGCAAGGGCTGGCAGTGGCTGGCGCGCGATGTCGACGGCACCGTGCTGAGCACCGAGGTGGCCGGCGGCTTCGTCGGCGCTACGCTTGGACCACATGCGCGCGACGAACGCGCACGATGAGCCGGCACGCCTGATCGACGGCGCGCCACACGCACGCGACACAGCAAGGGAGAACAGCGGATGCACACGATGCGGGCGCCGGTACGGCGCGACACCAGGGCGGCAGCGACCACGGCGCGGCCGCGTCCATGGCGGCTGGCAGGAGCGGTATCCGCGCTGCTGCTGGCGATCGCACCGGCGCTGCAGGCGCAGAGCAACGACGCGCGGCCCTGGCTGGACCGCAGCCGCAGCTTCGAGCAGCGCGCCACCGACCTGGTCGCGCGGATGACGCTGGAGGAGAAGGCCGCGCAGATGCAGAACGCCGCGCCGGCGATCGAACGCCTCGGCGTGCCGGCCTACGACTGGTGGAACGAGGCGCTGCACGGCGTCGCCCGTGCCGGCGGCGCGACCGTGTTCCCGCAGGCGATCGGCCTGGCGGCCAGCTTCGACACCGGCCTGATCGACGATGTCACCCTCGCCATCGGCGACGAGGCGCGTGCCAAGCATCATGCCTTCCTCGCCCAGGACAAGCGCGGCCGCTACCAGGGCCTGACCTTCTGGTCGCCGAATGTGAACATCTTCCGCGACCCGCGCTGGGGCCGCGGCCAGGAGACCTACGGCGAGGATCCGTACCTGACCTCGCGCATCGGCATCCATTTCGTGCGCGGGCTGCAGGCCGAGGATCCGGCCACCGGCTACCGCAAGCTCGATGCGATGGCCAAGCACTACGCGGTGCACAGCGGTCCGGAGGCCGACCGCCACCATTTCGACGTGCATCCCTCGCGCCGCGACCTCTACGAAACCTACCTGCCGGCGTTCGAAGCACTGGTCGAGGAGGGTGAGGCGGCCGCGGTGATGGGCGCCTACAACCGCGTGTACGGCGAGTCGGCCTCGGCCAGCCGCATGCTCGACGACATCCTCCGCAAGGACTGGGGGTTCGACGGCTACGTGGTCGCCGACTGCGCCGCGGTGCGCGACATCTACACCGAGCACAGGATCGTGGGCACTGCCGAGGCCGCGTCCGCGCTGGCGGTGACCAACGGTACCGACCTGGACTGCGGCAACACCTATGCCGCCCTGCCGGCGGCGGTGCGCGCCGGGCTGATCGACGAGGCGAAGCTGGACACCGCGCTGGTGCGGCTGATGAGCACGCGCTTCCGCCTGGGCATGTTCGACCCGCCGGCGCAGGTGCCGTGGGCGGCGATTCCGTACTCGGTGAACCAGTCGGCGGAGCACGACGCGCTCGCGCGCCGTGCGGCGCAGGCCTCGATGGTGCTGCTGAAGAACGACGGCGTGCTGCCGCTGAAGCCGGACGTGAAGCGCGTGGCCGTGGTCGGCCCGACCGCGGACGACGTGATGGCCCTGCTCGGCAACTACTACGGCACCCCGGCCGCGCCGGTCACCGTGCTGCAGGGCCTGCGCGAAGCACTGCCGCAGGCGCAGATCGTCTACGCGCGCGGCGCCGACCTGGTCGAGGGCCGCGAGGATCCGTCGGCGGCGCCGGCGATCGAGTCGCGCTACCTGCGTCCGTCGGAGGGCAGCAGCGAGCGCGGCCTGAAAGGCGAGTACTTCCGCGGCACCGACCTGGGCGGCGCGCCGGTGCTGACCCGGCTCGATCCGCAGGTGGCGATGCGCTGGGACCGCGGCGGGCCGACCGACGATCTGGTCGCCCGGGGCGAGCTGACACCGGAGCAGTCGCTGGGCGGCGACCGCTTCAGCGTGCGCTGGACCGGCCAGCTGCTGCCGCCGGTGTCCGGCCGCTACGAGCTCAACGTCGCCGCCAACGACGGGTTCCGCCTGTTCCTGGACGGCAAGCCGCTGATGGAGGATTGGACCACGGCGCCACGGCTGCGCGGGAAGAGCGTGCCGGTCGAGCTGCAGGCCGGCCGCGCCTACGATCTGCGCCTGGAGTACTTCGAGGACATCCGCGACGCCGAAGTGCGCCTGGCCTGGCGCCTGCCGGGTGCGGGCGAGCCGCTGCAGGACGCGGTCAAGGCCGCGCGCGAGGCCGATGTGGTGGTGTTCGTCGGTGGCCTGACCGGCGACGTCGAAGGCGAGGAGATGGACGTCAGCTATCCGGGCTTCGCCGGCGGCGACCGCACCGACACCCGCCTGCCCGCGACCCAGCGGGCGCTGCTGGAAGCGGTGCACGCGACCGGCACGCCGGTGGTGCTGGTGCTGACCTCGGGCTCCGCGCTGGCCATCGACTGGGCGCAGCAGCACGTGCCGGCGATCGTCCAGGCCTGGTATCCGGGCCAGCAGGGCGGCAACGCCGTCGCCGACGTGCTGCTGGGCAGGACCAATCCGGCCGGGCGCCTGCCGGTGACCTTCTACCGTGCCGATGCGGTGATGCCGGCCTTCGACGACTACACGATGGCCGGCCGCACCTACCGCTACTACGCCGACGCGCCGCTGTATCCGTTCGGCCACGGCCTGAGCTACACGCAGTTCGCGTATTCGGACCTGCGCCTGGACCGCAGCCGCGTCGGCCGCGACGGCGAGGTGGTGGCGACGGTGAAGGTCCGCAACAGCGGCCAGCGCGCCGGCGACGAGGTCGTGCAGCTGTACCTGTGCCCGCAGCAGCCGACACGCACGCGTGCGCTGAAGGAACTGCGCGGCTTCGAGCGCGTGCACCTGCAGCCGGGCGAGGAGAAGACCCTGCGCTTCGTGCTGAATCCGGCGCGCGACCTGCGCGTCTACGACGAGGCGTCCGCGGCGTATACGGTCGATCCGGGCCGCTACGAGGTCCAGATCGGCGCGTCCAGCGCCGACATCCGCGCCCGCGCCGGCTTCACCGTCGGCGCGCGCTGAGCGCTTCGGCCGTGCCGCCTCTCTCCAGGCGGCACGGCCCGGAGAAGGCGGAGCCGGCGACGCGGTGACGTCGCCGGCTCCGCTGCAGTTCTTCCTGCCTGCGCGCGCCCGCGCAGGACCGCACCGACAGGCGACGGCACGCGGTGCTCCCGTCCTGCCGATGCCGCCCATTTCCCTTTCCTCCGCGACACCCCGCCATGACCCCTGCTTCCCGCCTGTCCGACGCCACCCTGCCGCAGCTGCCGGCCACCATCGCCAGGCCCGGCTACGATCGCGCCGCGACGCGGATCGGCATCGTCCACATCGGCCCCGGCGCCTTCCATCGCGCGCACCAGGCGGCCTACATCGACGACCTGCTGGCGATCGATCCGGACTGGGCGATCTGCGGCGTGTCGCTGCGCAATCCCGACGTACGCGATGCGCTGCGTCCGCAGGACGGGCTGTACGCGCTGGCCGTGCTCGATGCGCAGCCGGCCACGCGGGTGATCGGCGCGCTGCGCGAGGTGCTGTGCGCGCGCGACGAGCAGCCCGCGGTGCTGGCGCGGCTGGCCGACCCGCAGGTGCGGCTGGTGACCCTGACCGTCACCGAGAAGGGCTACTGCCTGGGCCCGGACGGACTGGACGCCGCGCATCCGGACATCGTCCACGACCTGGCCTCGCCGCAGGCGCCGGTCAGCGCCATCGGCCATCTCGTCGCCGGGCTGGCGCTGCGCCGCGCCGCCGGCATCGCCGCCTACACCGTGCTCAGCTGCGACAACCTGCCCGACAACGGCGGGCGCCTGCGCCAGGCCACGCTGCAGTTCGCGCAG
The DNA here is from genome assembly GCF_014851915.1 of Xanthomonas sp. XNM01. Classification (GTDB taxonomy): domain Bacteria; phylum Pseudomonadota; class Gammaproteobacteria; order Xanthomonadales; family Xanthomonadaceae; genus Pseudoxanthomonas. Next base: position 550,160 of record NZ_JACVAP010000003.1, on the reverse strand, counting down.
CGGCTGGATCCGGCGCTGGCCGAATGGATCGCCGCCAACGCCAGCTTCCCGCGTTCGATGGTGGACAGCATCACCCCGGCCACCGACGACGCGCTGCGGGCGAAGGTCGATGCGCAGCTCGGCCTGGCCGATGCGTGGCCGATCCAGCGCGAGGCCTACCTGCAGTGGGTGGTCGAGGACCGTTTCTGCAATGGCCGCCCGCCGCTCGAGCGCGTCGGCGTGACCCTGAGCGACGACATCGCCGGCTACGACCAGGCCAAGCTGCGCCTGCTCAACGCGCCGCATTCGGCGCTGGCCTACCTGGGCGCGCTGCTGGACATCGAGACCGTCGGCGAGGCGATGGAGACGCCGGTGCTGGCCGGCTTCGTCGAGCGGCTGATGCGTGAGCACATCGCGCCGGTGCTGGCCGCGCCGGCTGGTTTCGATCCGCAGGCCTACAGCGGCGCGATCCTGGCCCGCTTCCGCAATCCGGCGATCCGCCACCGGCTGCTGCAGATCGCCTGGGACGGTTCGCAGAAGATCCCCGTGCGCCTGCTCGGCACGATCGCCGATGCGCGTGCCGCCGGGCGGCCGATCGACGCGCTGTGCCTGCCGGTGGCGGGCTGGCTGCAGTTCGTGCGGCGGCAGGCGCGCAACGGCGTGGAGATCGTCGATCCGCTGGCCGCGCCGCTGACCGCGATCGGCCTGGCCTGCACCGGCGAGCCCGCGCACGACGTGGCCGCGTTCCTCGCGCTGGACAGCGTGTTCGGCCGGGTGTCCGGCGACGCGCAGGTCGTCGCGGCGCTGCAGGAGGCGTATGCGCGGCTGGGGCAGGGCGACCCGGCCACGGTCGCGCGTGCATTGGCGGCTGCCTGATCCCGGCGGCCCGGGTCACCGGCGCCGACCGGTGCCCGCGTCCACCGGCAGGACGACGCAGGCCACGCCCGCAGCCGGTCGGCGGGGCATCCGTGGCGGCCGCGCGATGGCGTCTCCGGGGCGCGCGTCGCCGATGACCGGGCTGGTCGCGGGTCGGCGCGGGCAGGTCTCCGGATACCGGCAGGGACGGGTGGGCACGGCGGAGGGCGCGGGTGTCGGGATGCGGGCCGAAAGACGCCAGCAGGTCGTGGCGCCCGCTTGACGCGGGCGGTACGGGGCACGCCCCAGGCTGCAGCCGGTGAAGACATGCGTCGTCCGCATGTCGCGTCGGTCAGCGGGAGCGCCATGACGCCGGTTCCAGAGTCCTTCGATGTGATCGTGATCGGCGGCGGCCATGCCGGTCTGTCCGCGGCGCTGCAGCTGGCACGCGCGCGGCGCACGGTGCTGGTGATCGACGCGGGCGAGCCGCGCAACCGCAGCGCCGCACGCTCGCATGGCTTCCTCACCCGCGACGGCGCACGTCCGCTGCAGCTGCTGCAACGGGCGCGCGCGCAGCTGCTGCGCTACCCGACCGTGCAGTGGCGGGCCGACCGGGCCGTCGATGCGCGGCGGGAACGCGCCGACCGGTTCGTGGTGGCCTGTGCGTCCGGCCATGCCGTCGCCGCGCAGCGCCTGGTGCTGGCCTACGGGGTGCGCGATGCGCTGCCGGACATCGACGGGCTCGCCGGGCGTTGGGGCCGCGGCGTGTTCCATTGCCCGTACTGCCACGGCTACGAACTCGCGCAGGGCCGCATCGGCCTGCTGTCCGACGATGCCGGGACGCAGGCGCTGCTGCTGTCCGAGTGGGGCACGGTGACCTGGTTCCTGCGCGGAGATGGCGCGATCGACGACGCACTTGCACCGCGGCTGGCCGCGCGCGGCGTGGTGCTGGAACGCACGCCGGTGGTCCGTGTGGAGGGCGATGTCGGCATCGTGCTCGCGGACGGGCGGGTGCTGGCGCTGGACGCGCTGTTCGTCTCGCCAGAGGCCGGCAGCGCCAGTCCGCTGGCCGGGCGGCTGGGCTGCAGCCACGAGAACGGCGGCTGCATCACCACCGACGCCTCCAAGCAGACCACGGTGCGTGGCGTCTTCGCCTGCGGCGACGTGGCGCGGATGGCCGGCAGCATTCCGCTGGCGGTGGGCGAGGGTGCGCTGGCCGGGGTGGCGGCGCACCGCTCGCTGCTCGGGCTGCTCGACTGAGGCCCGTCGCGCCGGCAGCAGACCAGGCGATGCAGGCGCCCGTCCGCACGACCACCCCGCGACCCCTGCCGTGTCAGGCGCCGCCGTCGTCCGCTGGCCTGCGCGCCAGCGCCAGGCGCACCGCGCGCAGGACCTCCAGCGGACGCGCCGGCTTCTCCAGCCGTGGAACGGCCAGGTAGCGCGCCGGGATCGCCGCCGCGTCGTAGCCGGTCAGGAACACGAACGGGATCCGTGCATCGTCCAGCGCCGCGGCCACACTGAAATCCGCGCCGGTGCCGAGGTTGATGTCGATCACCGCGCAGGCCGGCGGACGTTCGCGGATCGCCGTCGCCGCAACGGCGGCTTCGGAGAACGGTCCCTGCACGATCGCGCCGGCGCTCTCGAACGCGGCGGCCAGGTCGTGCGCCAGGTAGAACTCGTCCTCCATCAGCAGGACCGGGATGCCCTCCAGCCCGGCTTCGCCACGCAGGTCGATGCCGCCGCCGCTCATGTCGGTGGCCACCGGGGGCAGCGTCTCGAATGCGCTGGACCGCTCGGTCAGCGGAAACTCGATCAGCGCGGTCGCGCCGTCGCTGCCGATCTCCAGCCGGCCACGGCCGCCGAGCTCGTACGGCACCCGCTTCTCGATCAGCATGGTGCCGAAGCCCTGCCGCTCCGGTACGGCAGGGCGGGTGGCCGCGCCGCACCGTTCCTGCCAGTGCAGGCGGACCCAGGCCTGGCCGTTCTCTTCGCCGGTCTCCCAGCGCACCGCGACCCGCCCCTCGGTGCAGGCCAGCGCGCCGTACTTGAGCGCGTTGGTGGTGAGTTCGTGGATCGCCAGCGACAGCACCTCGGTCGCCTTGGGCGACAGCAGCATCGGGGGCCCGTCGATGGCGTACTGGGAGTCGCGATGCGCCTGCGCCTTCAGTTCGTCGTCGACGATGGTGCGGATGTCGACGCCGGCGTTGGCGGCGCGGGTCAGCAGCGCCTGGGTGCGCGCGAGCGAGCGCAGGCGCCCGGCCAGCAGTTCGGCGTACTCGTCCACGCTGGCGGTCGATCCGCGGCTGCGGGTCACCAGCGAGCTGATCATCGCCATGGTGTTGCGGACCCGGTGCTGCAGTTCGGCCAGCAGCACCTGCTGGTGCTCGCCGGCCAGATGCGATTCGGTGACGTCGGTGGCGATGCCGGCGATGCGGCCGACCCGGCCGTCGGCGTCGAACAGCGGAAAGTCGGTGGCCTGGATCCAGCGGAAGCCGCCGTCGTCCGGACGCCGGATCCGGAACGCATGCGAGACCGACTGCCCGGCGCGCACGCGCTCGACCGCGTCGAGCACCGCGGCGCGGTCGTCGGGCACCACCAGCGCGGCCCAGTCGCGCAGCGCCTGTCCTTCTTCGCCGGCGACGCCGTAGATGCTGTCGAAGGCCGGGCTGACGAATTCCATCCGCAGGGTGTCGGCCGAACGGATCCACAGCACGTTCAACGAGGCCGCGGCGAACTGGCGGAAGCGTTCCTCCTTGACCCGCAGCGCTTCGGACGCGCGCTTGAGTTCGTCGATGTCGACCACGATCGAGAACGCGCCGGTGACCTCGCCGTCGGTGCCGAGGATCGGTGCCGAGGTGATGCGGGTCCAGCATTCGCGTCCGTCGTCGTGGGTGAACAGGAACTCGAGGCCCGGCACCACGGTCTCGCCGCGCAGCGCGCGCGCGGTGGAGAAGTCCTCGCGCGCGATCGGCCGGCCGTCGGCATGCCAGCCGCGCCAGCGCGCCACGTTCGCGTCGTCGCGCGAGGGAATGCGGTCGCTGGGCAGGTAGGTCCGCATCATGTCGTTGGACATCACCGCCCGGCCCGACCGGTCCACCACCGCCGCGCCGACCGGCAGCAGCTTGAAGGCCAGCGCCAGACGCTGCTCGCTCGCGCGCAGTTCGGCCTCCTTCAGGTCCCGCTCGCGCGACGCCAGCTGGCCGGCGCTGGTGTCGAACATGGTCACCAGCACGCCGCCGATGGCGCCGTCGCTGCCGCGGATCGGGCTGTAGGTGATCGTGAACCAGGTGTCCTGCAGCCCGGTCGGGCGTGCCAGCGGATACAGCTTGTCGCGGTAGGTGACCGTCTCGCCCAGCAGCACGCGGTCGTAGATCGGGCCGTTGATGTGCCACACCTCCGGCCAGCAGACCGAGGTCGGCTGGCCCAGGCCGGCAGGATGCTTGTCCTGCATGATCTCGGCATAGCCGTCGTTGTAGAGCTGGATCAGCGACGGCCCCCACAGCACGATCATCGGGAAGCCATGCGCCAGCATCAGGTCGACCGAGGCGCGCAGGTGCGCCGGCCAGTCTTGCATCGGTCCGAGTCCGGTGGCGGCCCAGTCGAAGGCACGGATGCGCTCGGCCATCGGGAGCGCCCCTGCGGCGCAGTCGGGTACCGCGGTGGCGACGTCCATCGAACTTCAATCCCGGTTGCATGATCCGGCGCGTGCCGCCGACGCAGGCAGGGGCGTCGGCGGGCGCCGTGGCCATTCTATGTAGTCCGGTCGCGGTGAGAGCAGCGTTAACCCCCCCGTCGCCGGCCCGCCGCCGCGCGCGGCTGTTGCCCGCGTCGACGGCGCCTGAACCCGCGCTGCCTATACTCGCCCGGTCATCGACCAAGACCCGGGAGCATCCATGCGGTTCCTGCTGCGCATCGTCGTCGTGATCTACGGGCTGTGCTGCATCGCCGCGCTGAGCTGGCTGATGTGGCGCGGCAGCGGCTGGTTCGGCGTCTCCGATCCGCTGGCCGGTGTCTATGCGATCGCGCTGGGCATGCCGTGGACCCTGTGGCTGGACCGCGTGCCGGGCAACTTCTTCCTGGTCAAGGTCCTGGCGATCACGGTGGCGATGGCGATCAACTACAGCGTGGCCAGCCTGCTGACCCGGCGGCGCTACCGGCGCTGGTGACGCCCGGGCGGTCGCGGCCTCCGCTCAGGTTCCGTCCACCCAGCGTGCGAAGAAGTCGCCCAGGTCGCGTCGGCTGGCGTGTTCCATCGCGCGGCGCAGATCGGTGCTGTCCACCGCCTGGCCGGCATGTCGCCGCGTGTACCGCCGCACGCCGCGCCAGAACGCATCCTCGCCCAGCTCCTGGCGTAGCAGATGCAGCACGTAGGCGCCCTTCTGGTAGACCACCGCGCGGTCGTCGGCGCCGGGGGCATCCCAGTCTGGAAACACCAGCGCACGATCCTTGCCTTCCGCGCGCAGGCGCTCGACACGCGCCTGCCAGCGCGCGACCTGGCGTGCGTAGGCCTGGCCACCGAAGCGGCGCTCGATCCAGGCTGCGGCCATGAAGTTGGCGAAGCCCTCGTTGAGCCAGAAGTGACGCCAGTCGCGGCATGTGACCAGGTTGCCCCACCACTGATGTGCGGCTTCGTGGGCGATCAGGGCGATGTTCGACGGGTCGGCAAGCACCCCCGCGCCGTAGGCCTCCGACAGCAGCGACAGGCCGGCCAGTTCCTGGCCGATGGTGCGTTCGACGAGCACCTGCGTGTAGGTTCCGCGCCAGGGCACACCGGCGCGTTCGCCGAAGAAGCGCAGCATGTCGCCGGTGCCGGCAACGATCGCTTGCAGCTCGGCCGGGCTGTGGTCCATGGACAGGGCGCGCAGGGCGATGCCGTCGACGACACTCTCGTGCGCGTTGTAGCGCCCGGCGGCAAAGCCGTAGACGTAGCTCGGCATCGGTGTGTCCAGCCGCCAGCGGTGCACGGTCGGGTCCGAGGACGGCATCGGCCGGCCGGTGCCTGCCGCGAGCAGTCCCGCCGGCAGGCGCACGCTGAGATCGAGCGTTGCCCGTTCGTCCGGTGCGTCGACCGTGGGCATCCACTGGCTGGTCGAAAAGACCGTGTAGACCTCGTCGCGTGCCGGGGCGAACTCCAGCCCGAAGCGGGGCCGGCCGTGATAGTCGATCCTGATCCTGCGCTGCTGCCCGCTGCGCAGCGGAGGCAGTGCGACGCGCAACCGGCCATCGACGTCGGTGTGGGAGAGCGCTGCACCTGAGCTGCCGACCCTGTCGATCCGCAGCGCGCCCACATCCAGCAGCAGCGCGTCGGCGCCGTCGGCGAGCGCCTTCACGGTGATGTCGACCCGTCCGGCGAGCGCGCGCCGCTGGATGTCGGGCGTCAGCTGCACGCTGTAGTGCAGGACATCCAGCGTGCGCGCCGGGACCGGTTGCGCAGCCGCGACGCCGGGCAGGATCCAGAGCAGCAGGGGCAGCAGGCGGGGCGCGGTCATCGCAGCGGGATCTCGAGCTGGGCACGGAAGGTGGCGCTTGCGCGGCGCAGACGCAGCAGCTCCAGGCTGCCACCCGCATCGACATGACGCTCTCCGCTCCCGATGTCGCGTGCGAGCAGGTTGCTGGCGCTCAGCCGCAACCGGGCGCGGTCGCCGGTGCGCCATAGCAGGTACAGATCGAGTTCGCGTGCCGTCGATGCCAGGTCGAACCGGGCAGCGGTGATCCGGGTCGTGCCGCCGCTGCGATGGCTGTAGCTGGCGCCACCGCTCCAGCGCGCATCGATGCGCCAGTCGGCAGCGACGGTCGCGCTGAAAGCGGTCTGGTCGGGCAGGTGGTTGTCGGGGCCGGGTACATCGTCGACCCGCGACCAGGCGCGGGTGGCATTGAAACGCAGGTCGATCGCCGGCGCATCGTCGAACAGCACCGACAGCGGCAGGCCGCCATCCACCTCCAGTCCCCACGCGGTGGCATCGCCGCCATTGACGGGCGTGGCCCACCAGCGCCCGTCATCCCCCTGGTGCAGGGCTGTGCGCACCACGCCCTCGATCCGGCGCAGATAGCCGCCCGCGTTGAGACGCAGGCCTTCGCCGCTACCGCGCTCCCATGCCAGGTCCACGCCAGTCGCAAGCTCCGGGCGCAGCGCTGGATTGCCGATCTCGTCCGGATTCGTCGGACGGTTGTTGGTGGTGGTGTACGGCCGGGGGATCAGCGACGCCAGCGATGGGGCCTTGAAACTCCTGCCCAGCGCCAGCCGGAACCGGTCGCCGTCGTCGCCGCCCGGCTTCCACAGCGACTGCAGCACCGGCGACAGCACCTGGTGCCGGTGATGGATGGCGGAGAAGCCGTTGCCGTCGCTGCGCGTCTCCAGCCGCTCGCCACGGGCGCCGAGGTACAGCGACCACGTCGGTCCGATCGCGATCTCGTCCTGCGCGTACAGTGCCAGGCGCCGCACCGATGCATCGAACTCCAGGTCGCTGCTGCTGTCTGGGGCCTGGCCGAAGAAGTGGATGGCCTGCAGGCGGGCGTCCCGACGCCGGTCCAGGCTGGCTTCCCAGCCCAATGCCAGTCCATGCCGCGTCCCCGCCTGCCGCGTGTATCGGCCGCTGCTGCCGACGCCATGCACCCGCAGCGCACTGTCGGTGCGTTCCTCCAGGCTGGGCTGGCCATCGACGTCGCGGCCGTACTCGCGGAACACATAGCGTTCGCGGTTGCCGCCGGCATGGACGCCGGCCTCGATCCCCGCACCGTCCTCCAGCTCCCGGATCCAGCGGGCGTTGCCCTGCAGCTGATCGACGTCGATGCCGGTGCGCTGCAGATAGGTGGCGTGCTGCAGCATCGGTCCGAGCAGCGTCCCCCAGGCGATATCGGTGCTGCGCCGGAAGCGGCTGATCTCGGCGTTGCCCTGCAGGCGCAGGGTGGTGACGTCGTCCAGCTGCAGGTCGAGGGTCGGTGCCAGCGACAGCGCCTGACGGCTGCCTTCCGCGCGCAGCCGTGACGTCCGCAGCACGTTCTGCACGCCGTCAGCGGTCGATCCGCGCTCCAGAGCCTGCTCCTCGACCAGGAATGCGCGCCTTGAGGCGGTCGCGACCAGCGCATCGCTGCGGTTGTCGTGCTGGCGGCTGTGCCGCCAGCTGGCCGACGGCAGCTGGCGCCCGTTGGAGGTGCCGGCAAGAACCAGTGTGAGCGCGTCGCCGTCCTGGCTGCGCCCGCCGGCGAGCACGATGTTGATCGTGCCGGCGATGGCGTCCCCGCGCTGGTCGGCGGTCGGTGCGCGCAGGATCTCGACACGTTCCACCATGTCGGGCGTCAGCGATTCGATGTCGAAACCGGCGGGCGGCTGGCGGCCGTCGACGAGGATCTGGGTGTAGCCGGAGCCCATGCCACGCAGCGCGATCGCGCCACTGCGCCCCGGTGCCGGCGTGCCGACGGTGATCCCGGGCAGCCGCTTCAGTGCATCGGTCAGCGTGGTGTCGCCATGCCTGCGCAACGCGTCCTGATCGAACACGATCCGTGAGGCGGTGTCGTCGCGCCGGGCATCATGGCGGGCGGCCTGGACCGACACTGCGTCCAGATCGATCGTGCCGGTGGTGCTCGCACGGCTCTCCACGGTCTGCGCCGTTGCTGGCGCGGTGGCGACCAGCAGGGCAAGGGCGAGGCGGCGCGGAACGGGAGGCATGGGCGTCATCGGGTGGCTCCGGAGCGGGGCGCAGGCAGCAGGCGGCCCTCCCGGAGCCGGGCTCGCTGTCGCCATGGGAAAGGGTGAAGCGGAGGCGCGGACCTACTGCAGCAGGCGTTCGGGATCCACGCGCTGGCCGTGGTGCAGGGCTTCCAGATGCAGGTGCGGTCCGGTCACCCGGCCACTGCGGCCGACCCGCGCGATCTGCTCGCCGGCCGCCACGCGCTGGCCGACGTCGACATCGATGCCGTCCAGATGGGCGTACAGCGTCTGCCAGCCATCGCCATGGTCGAGCACGACGACGGTGCCGTAGTCGGGACCATCCGGATAGCGCGTGGTGGCTGCGGTCACGATGCCCGCAGCCGGCGCGAGCACGGGTGTGCCGACGCGGGCGCCGAAGTCGGTCCCGTGGTGCGGGCGTGCGCGGACGCCGCCGGTATCGCCGAACCGGCCGGTGATGCGCAGCGTCCCTAGCGGCGCGTCCAGCCCGAACACCGCCGATGGCGCTGTGGCCACCGCCGCGGTCGTCGACGTGGAGGCCGCGTCGGCTGCGGTGGGGGGCGATGGTGCGGCGAGGGCCAGCTGCAGCAGCGACAGCGCGGCCAGCACCGGCAGCGTGCCGGCCAGCAGGCCGATGGCGGCCATGCGCGGCAGGGTGCGCCCGCCATCGCCGTGCAGCATGTGCTGGATCCGCAGCGCATGGCCGGCGAGGTCGCGGTGGTTGAGTGCACTGGCGGCTGCCGGCATCGCCGCATAGGCACGCAGCGTATGCAGGTAGGCGGTGGCCAGGCTGCGGCCGGTGGCATCGTCGACAGCCAGGGCCCAGGCGTCGCAGCGCAGTTCCGTCGCCAGCTGCACGCGCGTTCCGATCCGACGCAGCGGCGGATTGAACCAGAGCAGGATGCCGGCCAGCGTCATCAGCGCCGCGCGCTGCGGGTCGCGATGATGCAGGTGGGCGGCCTCGTGGCGGACGATCAGGTGCAGCTGGTCGTCGTCCAGCTGCTCCAGCATCCCGGCCGGGAGCACGATGGTCGCGCGCGGCCAGCGCACCGCGAACGGCGTCATCGCCCGTGCAGTGATGCGCAGGCCGATGCCAGCGGCGGTCAGTCGCGCGGCTTCCGTCGCGCTGCGCGCGCCGGGCCAGCGGCCGCGATCGACAGGTGCCGCGGCACGGACGATGGTCGCGACCACGCGGCTGCCGCGCAGATGGCGCAGCAACGCGATCCCGGCGCCGAGGGCGTAGAGCGACGCCAGCAGGGCGCTGGCCGGCAGGGGGGAGTCGAACGCCGCCGGCAGCATCGTGCCGATCACCTGCTGCGCATCTCCCGGATCGAGTGCGACCGGTAAAGGCAATGCGTCGGGCAAGGCCGCTGCGGAGTGCGGCCGCCACCACTGCAGCACGGCCGCCAGCAGCGGAGGCAGCGCCGCCAGCAGCCAGACCACGCGCCAGTAGCGGTCGTTGGCGTGCGACAGGCGCAGCCGCGCATGCAGCCAGTGGCCGATGGCGAGGGCAAGGCCTGCCACGCCGATGCTGGCCAGCGCATGCACGATCCAGAACATGGCCGGAGGCAGGCTCATGCGCGACCGTTCCGGTCGGCATCCTCGCGCAGCAGGGCTTCGAGCTGTTCGAGCTCCCCCTCGCCGAGCAGGCGGCTGTCGGTGAAGGCCTGCGCTGGCAGCGGGCCGTCGATCTCCAGCACGCGGCGGGCGAAATCCGCGCTCAGCGTGGCCAGCGTCTGTACCTTCCCGACCGCGGCGCGATAGACGTTGAGACCGTGTTCGCTGCCTTCGGCCACCAGACCCTTGTCGACCATCCGCTCCAGCGTCTTGCGGGTGGACGAGTACGACCACTGCAGTGCCGGTGCCACCGCGTCATGCAGCTCGCGCGCACTGCAGGTGCCGTGACGCCACAGGCACTTGAGCAGTTCCAGCTCGGCGTTCGAGGGAGTCGCAACTGCGGTCATGGCATGGCCTCGGTGACGTGTGTCGCGAGTGTGCGACATGTGTCGCATGCGGTGCAAGTGGTGCACGCATGACGCTGCGGCAGCCTCGAGGTGTAAGTCGGCGGTAAGGTTGCCGCGCTTAGCCTGCGTTTCCCCACGCGAACCCCGGATCCCCATGCGCCGCCTGTCCCTGCTCCTGCTGCTGGCTTCCCCCGCGCTGGCCTTCGCCCAGCAGACCACCGACCGCGTCGGCAGCAGCATCGAGCCGCGCGGCGACAGCTGGACCTTCGGCGTGGGCGCGGCGGTCCGCGACAGCCCGTATGCGGGCGAGGGCACCCGGATCCGGCCGTTCCCGCTGGTGGCCTGGCAGGGCGAGCGCTTCTTCTGGCAGGGCCTGACCGGCGGCATGCACGTGGTCAAGGGCGAGCGCTTCACCTTCGACGTGCTGCTGGCCGGCCGCTTCGACGGTGTCGACATCAAGGACCTGGGCCGGCGCGAACTGGCCGCCAACGGCATCGATGCGACCCTGCTGTCGGACCGTCACGACGCGGCCGACGCCGGTGTCGCCGCGACCTGGCGCGGTGCGGCCGGCAGCCTGCGCCTGCGTGCGCTGGCCGACATCACCGGCACCAGCGAGGGCTACGAACTCAGCGCCGACTACGGCTATCCGATCCAGGCCGGGCGCACCCGGCTGGTGCCGGGGGTCGGCGTGCGGCTGCTGTCGGAGGACATGGCCGACTACTACTACGGCACGCTGGACCGCGAGGTCGCGCGCGGCGTACGCGCCTACCGGCCCGGCGCGGTGCTGATCCCGCAGGCCAGCCTGGACGTGATGCGGCCGCTGTTCGGCGCCTGGACCGCGTTCGGCGCGCTGGAGTACCAGTTCCTGCCCGACGAGATCGCCGACAGCCCGTTGATCCAGGCCGATACCGATGGCGCCGCGCGCCTGATGATCGGCATCAGCCGCCGGTTCTGACCGGCAGCGTCCGGCCCCATGCATCGCATCGCCCTGGTCGAGGACCACGAGCGCCTGGTGTCGCTGATCCAGCGTGGGCTGGCGGCGGCCGGCATCGCGGTGGACGCGTTCGCGCGCGCCGAGCACGCCTGGGCCGCGCTCGAACGCGAGCCGTACGCGGCGCTGGTGGTCGATCGCGGCCTGCCCGACGGCGACGGGCTGGATCTGGTCCGGCGGCTGCGTACGGCCGGCAGCCGCATCCCCTGCCTGATGCTGACCGCGCGCGATGCGCTGCGCGACCGCGTGGACGGGCTCGAGGCCGGCGCCGACGACTACCTGGCCAAGCCCTTCGAGATGGAGGAACTGGTCGCCCGGGTGCGCGCGCTGATGCGGCGGCCGGCGCTGGTGCGCACGCTGCAGGTCGAGTACCTGGGCGTGCGCGTGGTGCCCGATGCCGGCTGCATGGTCTGCGGCGAGGACACCATCACCCTGGCCCCGGCCGAGCTGCAGATCCTGGTCTGCCTGCTGCAGGCGCAGGGCGGCACGGTGCGGCGCACCGCGCTGGAATCGGCCGCCTGGGGCCTGGGCACCGCGGTGACGCCGAACGCGCTGGACGTGGCCCTGCACCGGCTGCGACGCAAGCTGGCGGCAGTTGACGCCGGCATCGAACTGGTCAACGTGCGCGGCCACGGCTTCGCGGCGAGGGGCATCGATGCGGCCGCGTAGCCTCGCCGGCCGGCTGATGCTGGCGGCCTTCGTCGGCGTGCTGGCGGCCACGGTGGTGGCCATCGTCGTGCTGCGCACCTGGCGGCCTTCGCTGGAGACGATGCTGTGCACCGAGCTGGCCGATGCGCTCAAGGACCTCTCCCATGGCCTGCGCGTGGACGCCTCCGGCACGGCCACGGTGTGGCTCAAACCGCTGGAGACCAGCATGTACGACGCGATGCCCAACGACGCGGCATTCCTGGTGGTGGACGCGCAGGGCGCGGTGGTGGCGCGCAGCGACCACGGCCCGGCGCTGGAGGCGCTGGAACGGCTGGCGCCGGACGCGGACCGGTTCGAGGTCGTCAACCGCGGCCAGCCGATCGTGCTGCATGCACTGCGGCGCACCGTCGAGCGCGGTGGCGGCACCTACACGATCAGCGTGGCGCGCAGCGAGCGCCTGGTCATGGCGATGGACGAATTCGCCGGCAAGCTCTATGCGCGCGGCGGCGCGCGCACCGCGCTGATGGCGCTGGCGGTGTTCGCGCTGGTGGTATTCCTGATCGTGCGGCGCTCGCTGCGGCCGCTGCGCGAGGCCTCGCAGCAGGCCGCCAGGATCGGCCCGCGGCATCTGTCCACGCGGCTGCAGGTCGAGGGCCTGCCGACCGAACTGGTACCGCTGATCGAAGCCTTCAACAACGCGCTGGATCGGCTGGAGCAGGGCTACCGCGTGCAGCAGGAATTCCTGGCCACCGCCGCGCACGAACTGAAGACGCCGCTGGCGCTGCTGCGCGGCGAGATCGAACTGGGCGGCGCGGCGGATCGCGAGGTCCTGCTGCGCGACACCGCGCTGATGGCGCGCCAGGTCAACCAGCTGCTGCACCTGGCCGAGGCCAGCGAGGACCACAATTACCGCTTTGGCCCGGTGCCGATGCAGGCGGCGGCATTCGATGCGGTCGACTACCTGGCGCGGCTGGCGGCCCGGCGCGGCGTACGTCTGCGGGTGGAGGCCCAGGGCGCCGAGCGCACGCTCGAGGCCGACAGCGGCGCGCTGTTCATGCTGCTCAAGAACCTGCTGGAGAACGCGGTGCACCACGCGCCGGCGGGCAGCGAGGTGCTGCTGTGCGTCTCCCCGGCCGGTTTCGCCGTCGTCGATGCGGGCCCGGGCATCGACGAGGCCCGGCGCGCGCGGCTGTTCCAGCGTTTCAACCGCGGCGCCGATGGCAGGGGCGGCGGCGCCGGCCTCGGCCTGGCGATCTGCCGCGAGATCTGCCTGGCCCATGGCTGGCAGGTCGAACTGGACCAGACGCATGCCGGTCCCGGCACGCGTTTCGTCGTGGATATCCCCGACACCGGCCGCGAAGGAGGACCCCGGCGATGAGCAGCAGCGACACGACGGTGCAGGAGGAGACGATCTTCCGGATCGCCAGCTGGCTGGTCCCGCAGGCGCAGGCGGTGAGCGCCTGGTACGACGACGACGCGATCGACCGGCTCGGTGGCCTGACCGCACGCGAGCTGGTCGGGCACGGACGTGGCGGCGAGGTGGTCGATTTCCTGCTCGAGGCGCTGTCCTCGGAAATGCTGCAGGCGCGCGACTTCTGACAGGGCGTGGACGCGCAGCGGCTGCGCGATGGCGCAACCGGCACGCGCCTGCCGCGGTCCAGCGGCCGCAGGGACCGGCCTGCATCCCTCCGTCCGTGGGCCACACGTCCGCCGCCGGTGCAGGGAAGGTCGTCCGCCCCGGCCTCCTGTCCCGGCGTGCCGGGTCACGTTCCATGGAGAGAGCGATGTGGGCGGGTCGCCGGGGCCGACGTGCACGCACGCGTGGTGCGGGCGCTGGACCGTCCGCGCTGGAGCGGGCGGCGTGCCAGCCTGCGACCGCGCCACGTACCGCGGAAGGGGCCGCATCGCATCGGCACATGCGCAGCGCCCCTGTCCGCATGTCCCGACGCGCGCGCGTCCGCCGGGCCGCACGGCCGGCGACGGCGGGCTCAGCGCTGCGCCGGCACCCGCAGCACCGCGTCCAGCGCCGGCTTGGGCTGGTACTGGCGGTCGAACAGCAAGGGATAGTTGATGCGGCCCGGGATCGGGTAGTCGTTCTTCCACGACATCGTGTCGTGCACGCCCCACACGCTGACCCGCGAGATCACGTCGCGCTTGCGGTGGAACAGCGCGAACAGCTCGGCGTAGCGGTCGGCCAGGCGCTGCTGCACGTCGGCCGGCAGGCCGGCGCGGTACGGGTCGAGGAAGCGCTTGAACTCCGGCAGCTGGAACTGCGGATGGGTCATGCCCTGGCCGATGATCTGGCCTTCCTTCGTCAACGGAAGCACGTCGATGTCCAGCTCGGTGATCATCACCTTGACCCCGAGCGCGGCGTAGGCGTCGATCGCCGCCTCGATGTCGGCGATGGCCGGGTAGTCCAGGCCCCAGTGGCCCTGCATGCCGATGCCGTCGATGCGCACGCCGGCGGCCTGCAGCTGCTTGACCATGCGCACGATGCCGTCGCGCTTCTCCGGGCGCCAGGTGTTGAAATCGTTGTAGTACAGCTCGGTGTCCGGCGCGTAGCGGCTGGCGTAGGTGAAGGCCAGCCGCATCAGCTCGTCGCCGTCGCCGATGCCGCGCACCCAGGTGGTATCGCGGTACGTGCCGTCCTCGCCGATCTGCTCGTTGACCACGTCCCAGGCCTGGACCTTGCCGGCGTAGCGGCCGGCGACCACCTCGATGTAGGCGCGCAGCCGTTCGGCCAGCGCGTCCTTGTCGAGCGCATTGCCGGCGGCGTCCTGGAAGAACCACGCCGGGGTCTGGTTGTGCCAGACCAGGGTGTGCCCGATCAGGAACATGTCGTGCTTCTGGCCGAAGGCGACGAACGCATCGGCCGGGCCGAAGTTCCAGCTGTCCGGGGTGGGATGCAGTTCCTCCACCTTCATCACGTTCTCGGCGGTGAGCGCGTTGAAGTGGCGTGGCACCAGCGTCTGCGCGCGCGTGTCGCGGCCGGCGACGATGTCGTCGTTGACCGCGGTGCCGAGCAGGAAGGACTCCGCGTAGGCGTCCTTCAGCGTGGCCGGCGCCGTGTCGGCGGCGAAGGCGGGCAGCGCCAGGCTGGCCGCGACGGCGAGCAGCAGGGCGGCGGGACGGACGAGGGAACGACAGCGGCGCTGGTTCATGGGGCGGTTTCCTGCTGGAGCGTGAGAGTGGTGCTGGCGGCCCGCAGGCCGTCGCTGTCGGCATGGACGGTGATGGTGCCTGTCCTGCCGGGAAGGCCACGCACGATGGCCAGGGCCAGGCCGCTGAACAGGCGGCGTTCGTGCGAGGGGAAGGCGACCATGTCGGTCGGGTCGCCGTTGTCGGTGGCGACGATCTCGCCCGGGCCATCGATGCGGAAGCGCACCGGCATGGTGGCGGTCGGCACCGCGCGGCCTTCGGCGTCGCGCACGCGCACGGTGACGTAGGCCAGGTCGCGGCCGTCGCCGGCGATGCGGTCGCGGTCCACCTCGAGCGCCAGCTCGGTGGCCGCGCCGGTGGTGTGGACCTCGGCCTGCGCCCACGGCGTTCCGTCGCGCCAGGCCTGCACGCGCACGCTGCCGGGCTGGTAGACCACCTCGTCCCAGCGCAGCCGGTACTCGAACGGCGCCTTCTTCTTCCGGCCCTGGGACACGCCGTTGACGAACAGTTCGGCCTCGTCGCCGCTGGTGAACACGTGCACCGGCGTGACCTGGCCCTCGCGGCCGGGCCAGGTCCAGTGCGGCAGGATGTGGGCCATCGCCAGGTCCGGGCGCCAGCGCGCCTGGTACAGCCAGTAGCGGTCCTTGGGGAAGCCGGCCAGGTCGACGATGCCGGTGTAGGAACTGCGCGCGCTGTAGTACGGGGTCGGCTCGCCCAGATAGTCGAAGCCGGTCCAGACGAACTCGCCGGCGACGAACGGGTTGCGGTCCTGCGCGGCGAACACGGTGTCGGCGCTGGAGCCGAAATCCACCGCGTACAGCTCGTAGGCGCTGACCTGGGCGATGGCCTCGTCGTCGCCGCTGCCGGCGCGCACCGGTGCGCTGGTCTTGGCCGTCACCGGGAACAGGTAGACGCCGCGGCTGCTGACCGCCGACGCGGTTTCGCTGCCCATGATCGCCTTGTCCGGAAACGCGGCATGGAAGGCCGGGTACAGCGGCGGCGTGCGGATCCGGTCGGTCCCGTCGAACACCGGATCCTGGCGGATGCCCTCGCCCTGGTAGTTCAGGTTGACCACGTCGAACACCGCGCCGAACGGCATGTCCGGCTTGGCCCAGTTCATCGAAGCGGTGGTCGGTCGGGTCGGGTCTTCCTCGCGGACGATGGCGTGCAGGCGCCGGCCGATCGCCGCGCCTTCGGCACCGGTGTACTGCTCGCCGACCTCGTTGCCGACGCTCCACAGCACCACCGACGGATGATTGCGGTCGCGGCGCAGCATCGCGCGCAGGTCCTGCTCGTGCCAGTCGGGGAAGACCAGGTGGAAATCGAGCGGCGTCTTCTTCCGTTCCCAGGAATCGAACACCTCGTCGACCACCAGGAAGCCCATCCGGTCGGTCAGTTCCAGCAGCTGCGGATCGGGCGGGTTGTGCGCCATGCGGATCGCGTTGGCGCCCATCTCGCGCAGGATCTCGAGCTGCCGCTCGGCCGCACGCCGGTTGAACGCCGCCCCCAGCGCGCCGAGGTCGTGGTGGTTGTTGACGCCCTGGATGACGATGCGCTCGCCGTTGACGTACAGGCCGTCGCCGGCGAAGCGCAGGCTGCGGATGCCGAACGTGGTCTCGTAGCGGTCGATCACCTTGCCGTCGCGGCGGACCGTGGTCACCGCGACATGGCGGTGCGGGGTCTGGGTCGGCGGCGGGCCCCACAGCCGCGGGTTGGCGATGGCGACGCTGCCGATGCTGCTGGCGCTGGCGTTCGCCTCGATCCGCAGCGTGGCCGGCGCGATGCGGGCGATGGCGCCGCCGTCCGGGCGCCCGCGCGCATCCAGCGCATGGATCGTGGTGGCGACCTGCACCTCGACCGGCGCATCGCCGGTGTTGTCCACGCGCACCGCCAACTGCACGGTGGCGTGTTCGGCCGAGACCTCCGGCGTGGTCACGAAGGTGCCCCAGTGAGCGACGTGCACGGGGCCGGTGCGGGTCAGCCAGACGTTGCGGTACATACCGCCGCCCGGGTACCAGCGTGCCGACTCGGGCGGGTTGTCCAGGCGGATCGCCAGCTGGTTGCGGCCTTCGACCAGGTACGGGCTGAGGTCCAGCCGCCAGCTGTTGTAGCCGTACGGCCAGCCGCCGACCAGGCGGCCGTTGAGCCAGACCGCGCTGTAGGACATCGCACCGTCGATGTCGAGGTAATGCGGCTGGCCGAGGTCGGACGCGTCGATGTCCAGCGTGCGCCGGTACCAGCCGACGCCCCAGCTGGGCAGCCGGCCCATGCCGCCGTACGGGCCGTCGACGATGAAGGGGCCGGCGATGGCCCAGTCGTGCGGCACCTCGACGGCCTGCCAGCCGCTGTCGTCGAACCCGGCCTGCACGAAGGGGTGGTCGCTGCCGGGATCGCCGTCGGGGCGGGTGGGGCGGCGTGAAGGATCGGCGATGAAGGCGTTGCCGCTGGGCAGGATCCACGGTTTGAGCAGCTGCCGTTCGCCGGCGTCGAGCCGCGCCGCTTCGGTCGGGCGTGCGTCGGCATCCTTGCCATCGACATGGCCGCCGCTCTCCGGACGCACGTCGTAGTCCAGCGGGGCCAGCCCTTCCGGCTCGCCCTGGTGGAAACGCCAGCCGGTATCGAGCAGCACGCGCTCGCGTGGCGGGGTGCCCGGATCGGTGCCGGCGCGGCCGGTGCTGCAGGCGGCGACGCCCGCAAGCAGCACGCCGGCCAGCAGCCAGCGGCCGGTCCATCGCCGGCGCGCGGTCTCCAGCGCGGCGCCCGGCCCGGTCGCGGCTGGCCCGGTCACAGCCGGTAGGCCGCCTTGGGCAGGCGATAGGCGAGGTCGACGACGACCTCGGCGGCCTCGTCCTCCTCGATCCGGTGCTCGGCCACCAGCTTGGCCAGCACCGCGCAGTCGATGCGGCGCGCGACATCGTGGCGGGCGGGAATCGACAGGAAGGCCCGGGTATCGTCGTTGAAGCCGACCGTGTTGTAGAAGCCTGCCGTGGACAGGGTCTGCTCGCGGAACCGCCACATGCCCTCGGGCGCGTCGTGGAACCACCAGGCCGGGCCCAGGAACAGGCTGGGGTAGTGGCCGGCCATCGGCCCCAGCTCGCGCGCGTAGGTGCTCTCGTCCAGGGTGAACAGGATCAGGCGGAAGTCGCGCTCGTTGCCGAAACGGTCCAGCAGCGGCTTCAGCGCATGCACGTACTCGGTGACCAGCGGCAGGTCGGCGCCGACGTTGCGGCCATGGCGGGCGAACAGCAGCGGGTTGTGGTTGCGGTAGCAGCCCGGATGCAGCTGCATCACCAGCCCGTCGTCCAGGCTCATCGCCGCCATCTCGGTCAGCACCTGGCCGCGGAACAGCGCCGCCTGCGCCGGGGTGAAGTCGCCACGCAGGATGGTCTGGAACAGCGCCCGCGCCTCGGCGTCGGACAGGTTGGCGGTCAGCGCGGACTCGTGGCCATGGTCGGTGGAGGTCGCGCCCAGCGAGGCGAAGAACGCGCGCCGGTTGCGGTGCGCGCGCAGGTAGCCGTCCCAGCTGTGCACGTCCTCGCCGGTGATCTCGCCGAAGCGCTGCAGTGCGGTGCCGAAGACTTCGTGCTCGGGATCGACGACCTCGTCGGGCCGGTAGGCGGTGAGGACCCGGCCCCCCCAGCCGCTGTCGCGGATGGTCTGGTGGTGGGTGAGCGGATCCAGCGGACCTTCCGTGGTCGCGATCACCTCGATGTCGAAGCGTTCGAACAGCGCCCGCGGCCGGAACGCGTCGGTCTGCAACGCACCGGTGATGGTGTCGTAGTAGTGGTCGGCGCTGCCCGCATCCAGTCGCGTGCGCAACCCGAAAACCTCGTGGAAGACATGGTTGAGCCACATCGACGAGGGCGTGCCGCGGAACAGGTGGAAGTGCTGCGCGAACACCCGCCAGGCCGCGCGCGGGTCGACCGGTCTCCCGCCGCCATCGCTGCGCGGGATGCCCAGCGCATCCAGCGGAACGCCCTGGCTGTAGAGCATGCGGAACACGTAGTGGTCCGGTACCAGCAGCAGCTCGGTCGCATTGGCGAACGGCGCGTTGCCGGCGAACCAGGCCGGGTCGGTATGTCCGTGCGGGCTGATGATCGGCAGGCGTGCGACTTCCGCATACAGCCGCCGCGCGATCGCGCGCTGGACCGGATCGGAGGAGAACAGACGGTCCTCGTGGAGATGCAGGGGCTTGGAGGCAGTGTTCATGGGTGTGCCTGTTGCGTGCGCGCGGTGAAGGTGGGGGGAATGGATCGCATCCAGCGGTGGTCGGCCATCGCGCGCCGGTCATGGCAATGCGATGCTCCGCTGTTGCTGTTGCTGTTGCTGTTGCTGTTGCTTCGGCTTTTGGTGTTCGCTCTTCTGCGCCTTAAAGCGAGCCGAGCATCGCAGGTGATCAGGGCCGAAGAGGCGCCCTTGTCTGAGCGGAGCGAGTTTGGGCGCCGTGCCCTGATCGCCGAGAAGCACAGGGCACCGATGCAACGCATCGGCGAGTGTCGGCGCCTGCGGTTTTGGTTACTTTTGCCAAGACAAAAGTAACCCGCACGACAGTGCGGAAGCTGTTGCCCTGATGCTTCTGCTTCTGCTTCTGCTTCGGCTTCTGCTTCAGCAGTGGCTCTGACGTTGAAAGCCAGAACAACAGCGAATGCCGAAGCAACGGCAAGAGCTTTCGCTCTCCCGCTTCCGCGGGGGGAGCGAGTCACTTTTCTTTGCCTGTGCAAAGAAAAGTAACCAAAAGAAAGCACAGCCGGTCCACTCGCCGGGCCGGCTGTGCCGACCCGGTGCCCTGCGCTTCCCGGCCGGCAGGGGACGCTGCCCAAACCCGCTGCGCTCAGACAAGGGCAGCTCTTCGCCCCTGCCGGCCTGCGATGCTCGGCTCGCTTCACGGCGGGGGAGGTCAAGGACGAAGCAGCATCCACGGCAACAGCCGGAGCAGCAGCGATAGCCGAAGCAACGGCAGTAGCCCAAGCAACCGCAGGAGCTTTCGCTCTCCCGCTGGCGCGGGGGGAGCGAGTCACTTTTCTTTGCTTGTGCAAAGAAAAGTAACCAAAAGAAAGCACAGCCGGTCCACTCGCCGGGCCGGCTGTGCCGACCCGGTGCCCTGCGCGTCTCGCAGACGTGGGGTCGGCCCACAACTCGCTGCGCTCAGACACGTGGGCCTCTTCGCCCCCACGTCTGCTGCGATGCTCGGCTCGCTTCACGGCGGGGGAGATCAAAAGCAGAGCACCATCCACGGCAACAGCCGGGGCAACAGCCGGGGCAACAGCCGGGGCAACAGCCCGCGGACGTCTAGGAGCAGGCACGCATACTGCGCGTGACTGGATCCAAGGCGTGGCCGCGCCGAGGCCGTTCATCGCCACATGCTCTCCGGCGGCCCGAGATAGCTCGCCCGCTGCTCGCCGCGCACTACTTCGATCCGCTGGAACACCAGGCCCGGGTCCACCGCCCACAGCTTCAGCGTGCGGTTG
This sequence comes from Xanthomonas sp. XNM01, assembly GCF_014851915.1. Lineage (GTDB taxonomy): Bacteria > Pseudomonadota > Gammaproteobacteria > Xanthomonadales > Xanthomonadaceae > Pseudoxanthomonas. The sequence goes on along the minus strand of NZ_JACVAP010000003.1, from coordinate 529,430 downwards.
CCGGCACCCACCACGTGCTGCGAGGTGGCGACATGGACGCTGTCGGCCACCGCGCGCTCCCAGGCCTGGAAGTCGCGGTCGCCCGGGGTGGGGTCCAGGCGCACGTTGACGATCTGCGGCGGGGCGTCGTCGAAGGACACCGCGTAACGCAGGCCGCCGCGGTGCTGGATGTCCAGCGTCGGCGAGACGATCACGCGGACCTGGACCTCGCCGTCCTCGTGCAGGTGCAGCGGATACTCCAGGCGCATGCCGTCGCCGCCGGGCGTCAGCGCGGCGCCGGTGGCCGGCCAGACGGTGAGCGCGGCATCGGTGCGGCCCAGGTGCGGGATCGTCTGCCAGGCGATGCCGGGCGCGGCGACGGCGCGGGCGTGGTGCGCGGCCTCGATCACGACCTGGCCCTCGCTCTCGACGAAGCCGCGCACGCGGCCGGTGGCCGGCTTGAACACCGGCAGCTGCACGCGCACCTCGGTGCGTTCGCTGCCGAGCAGTTCGATCACCGCGCTGTGGCGCCCTTCGGGCACGGCGTTCCAGTCGATCTCCAGCGTCAGCGGCTGCTGGTCGCCGACTTCGCTCTCCTTCGGCGACACGGTCAGCCACGGCTGCGAGCTGGAGGCGGTGAAGCGGAACGGCTTGGCGCCGCGGTTGAACACGGTCACTCCGGGCATGCGGGTGGCATGGGGGTCGACCTGCGGCAGGCGCGCGCGTTCGACCGGCAGCGGCCAGCCACGGGCGTCGCCCTCGACCGCCACGCCCATCGTGCCGCGCTCGCGCACGTCGATGCGGGCCAGCGCAGGCAGCACGTTGCGGTCCGGCATCTGCCAGTGGGTATAGCCGATGCGCGGCTGCGACATCATGTGGATCCACTTGCCGCCGGCGATGTCCTGTTCGTAGACACGGGCCAGTTCCGCGTCGCGGGCGAACAGGCGCTCGGCTTCGTCGGCCCAGGCATTGGTGTCCGCGCGGCCCTGGTCGGCGTGCAGCCGGTTGCGGGCGATGGCGATGTACAGCGCGTTGAGGTTGGCGCTGGCCAGTACCGGGTACTCGACCAGCTGGTACCAGGCGTCGCGCTGGCTGGCGGGAAGCCGCGCGCCAAGCGTGGTGGTGCGCTCGGCCAGCGCCTGCCAGTCGCCGAGCACGCGCTCGGCCTCGCCGTGGTTGAGCAGGCTCCAGGTGTCGGCGGTGATCAGCTCGGGCTTGCGGCGCGCGTTGTACTGCGTGTAGCGGGTCAGGATCCCGCCGATCTCGTGTGCGTGGGCCGGGCCGAACTGTTCGGCGGCCCAGTCGGCCGGATAGCGTGCCAGCCGTTCGAGCGTGAACGCGTCCGGGTTCCAGGCCTGGTCGAGGAAGGCGCTGATCGGCAGCTCCATCGGCTTGATGTCGCCGACGTTGACCACCCACAGCCGGTCCACGCCGTGCGCGTAGGCCAGCCGCATCTGCTCCCAGGCGCGTTCGATCTGGGTGGTGTTGAGCCACTTGTAGTTGCGCGGGCCGCCGACGTAGTCGAAGTGGTAGTAGACGCCGTAGCCGCCGGCGCGCCGTTCGCCTGCCTTGGGCAGACGGCGGATGTTGCCCCAGTTGTCGTCGGCGAACAGCAGGGTGACGTCGTCCGGCACGCGCATGCCGGCGTCGAAGTAGTCCTGCACTTCCTTGTACAGCGCCCAGACCTGCGGGGTGTCTTCGGCCGGCCGGCCGGTGACTTCGGACAGGATCCGGCGCTGGTCGGCGACGATGCCTTCCAGCAGCCTGGTCGCGGTGTCCTCGCTCATCGGCTCGTCGCCGTCGCCGCGCATGCCCAGCGTGACCACGGCCTCGCGGCCCTGCAGCCGTTCGATGCCGTCGCGCCAGAACGCCTGCAGCCCATCCTTGTTGTGCGCGTAGTCCCAGGCGCCGCTTCCGTGCCGCTTCCATTCCACGTGCGCGCGCATCATCGGCTCGTGGTGGCTGGTGCCGATGACCACGCCGTACAGGGCGGCCATCTCGGCGTTCTTCGGGTCGTCGTCGTAGAACGCGCGGCCCCACATCGCCGGCCACAGGTAGTTGGCCTTGTGCCGCAGCAGCAGCTGGAACACGCGCTCGTAGAACCGGTGGTTGGGCCCGCCATAGGTGGCGCGCATCCAGCTGCCCAGGGCCGGATCCTCGTCGTTGATGAAGATGCCGCGGTAGCGCACCGCGGGTGCATCGACGAAGCGGCCCGGCGCCACGTGCAGCGCGCTGCGCGTCGGTGCGGGCACGTCGGCCCACCACTGCCACGGCGACACGCCGATCCGGCGCGACAGCTCGTACAGGCCGAAGATGGTGCCGCGCATGTCGGCGCCGGCGACCAGCAGGGCGCGGTCGACGCCGGGTTCGGGCGCATCCACCACCTGCAGCAGATAGCCTTCCCAGCGGCCGGCCACGTCCGCCACGTCGATGCCCTTGGCGCGGACGATGGCGTCCACGCGCGGGCTGTGGCCGAGCGTGCCGGCGATGATCGCCACCGGCATGCGCGCGCCGGGGGCGGTCTCGAGCGCGACGTCGCGACCGGACACCGCTGCCAGGTCGGCCTGCAGGTCGGCGGCGGCGCGCAGCACGCCGGCATGGTCGCCGGCATCGAGCAGCAGGCCGGCGGTGCGCCCCTTGTCGATCAGCGGCAGTGCGCCGCGGACCGGTGTTTCGCAGACCGCGGCCGGCACGCTGCAGGGCGTGTCCGCCCAGGCCGGTGCGGCCAGCAGCAGGGCGAACAGGGCGAGGGCATGGCGCATGCTCATGGCGTCGTCTCCGCGGTGCCCTGCACGTAGCCGCGCAGCCATTGCAGCGCCGGCCGCTCGCTGCCGTCCTCGCGAACCAGGTAGGCGCCCTGCTCGTCGCGCCACAGGCCGCGGCGGAAACCCCACAGGGTGATGCCGTGCACGCCGGGGTGTTCCCAGAACACCGGGAAGATGCGCTTGTAGTCGGCCAGCTGCTGGGCGTCGCTCGGCCCGTCGATGTCCAGCTCGGTCACGTACACCGGCAGGCCGGTAGCGGCGAGGCGGTCCAGGTTCGCGGTGTGCACCGACATCGGCGTTTCGGTGGTGGTGGAGAACGCGTGGCCCTGCACGCCGATCGCGTCGAGCAGCGATTCGCGCTGGAGCAGGGCGATGATCTCCAGGTAGCGGGTGGTGGCGGCGTCGCTGTTGGTGATGCTGTAGTCGTTGAGCATCAGCGTCGAGCGCGGGAAGTGCTTGCGCGCCAGCCGGTAGGATTCGATGATCCAGTCCCAGCCGCTGGCACCGGCGCCACCCAGCGCTTCCGCGTAGTTTCCGCCGCCTTCGTCGTCCTTCGTCGGCGGGTCGTTCAGCGGCTCGTTGACCACCTCGACGAAGTCCAGCGTCGGATAGCGTGCGGCGACCGCGGCGAACCATTCCTCGATCTCGGCGCGCTGCTCGGCCGGCGGCAGGTGCTTGATCCACTCCGGCTGCTGGTTGCCCCAGACCATCACATGCATCTGGAACGGGAAGCCGTTGTCCCGGGCGACCTTGTAGGCCGCGTCCAGCGCGGTCCAGTCCATCACGTCGCGCTCGGCCTCGACCTCGCCCCACTTGCCGCCGTTTTCCGGCGTGACCTTGTTCCAGTAGCCGGCGAAACCCTGGGCCTGGAAGGGCCCGTGGGCGCCGCCCAGGAATTTGGACTGGCCGGCTGCCAGCGGTGCGGTCTGGGCCAGCGCGGCCAGCGGCAGCGCGGCGAGCAGGCAGGCGGCCAACGTGGCCCGGATGATGTGCATGTGTCCCTCCCAGGAACAGTGCTGGATCGTGGTGGATGCGCCGCCGGCCGCAGCGCGGCGAGGGCGGCACCGACGCGTGCGCCGGTGCCGCCGCGACGCATCAGGACGCGGCGCTGCCGCCGTCCAGACGTGCCGGCTCCAGTCGCGGAGCAAGCAGGTGCACCACCACCAGGGCGATCAGGTAGGCCGAGCCGGCCATCATGAACAGCGGCACGTAGCTGCCGGTGGTTTCGAGCAGGAAGCCGGTGAAGGTGGCGATCATCATGCCGCCGACCGCACCGGCGAAGCCGCCGATGCCGACCACCGAGGCCACCGCCCGACGCGGGAACATGTCCGAGGTCAGGGTGAACACGTTCGCCGACCAGCCCTGGTGGCCGGCCGTGGCCAGGCCGATCAGGCCGACCGCGACCCACAGGTTGTCGGCCTTCACCGCGAACACGATCGGCACCACGCACAGGCCGCAGACCAGCATCGCGCCCTTGCGCGCCTTGTTGACGCTCCAGCCGCGCCTGATGAAGCGCCCGGCCAGCCAGCCGCCGGCGATGCTGCCGACGTCGGCCAGCACGAAGATCACGATCAGCGGCAGGCCCAGGCCGAGCAGGGTCAGCCCGTACTCGGCGTGCAGGAACTTGGGCAGCCAGAACAGGAAGAACCACCAGATCGGATCGGTGATGAACTTGGCGGCGACGAAGGCCCAGGCCTGGCGATGACGCAGGATCCGCGCCCACGGCACCTTGACCGACGGTTCGGGCGGATCGCTGCGGATGTGCGCGAGCTCGGCCTGGCTCAGCTTCGGCTGCTGCTCGGGCGTGCGGTACCAGAGCAGCCAGACCGCCAGCCAGGTCATGCTGAGCACGCCGGTGACCAGGAACGCGGCCTGCCAGCCCCAGGCCAGCGCCACCACCGGCACCATCATCGGGGCGACGATCGCGCCGATGTTGGAGCCGGAGTTGAAGATGCCGGTGGCCAGCGCACGCTCGCGTCGCGGGAACCACTCGGCCACGGTCTTGATCGCCGCAGGGAAGTTGCCCGACTCGCCCAGCCCCAGGAAGAAGCGGGCGATGATGAAACCGACCACGCCGGCCGCCAGTGCGTGGCCCATCGCCGCCAGGCTCCAGACGCTGATCGCGACCGCATAGCCGATGCGGGTGCCGAAGCGGTCGACGATCGCGCCGGTGCACAGCAGGCCGATCGCATACGCCGCCTGGAAGGCGGTGACGATGTAGCCGTACTGGATCTCGCTCCAGCCGATCTCGTCCTGCAGGAACGGCGCGAGCACGCCGAGCACCTGGCGGTCGATGTAGTTGATGGTGGTGGCCGCCAGCAGCATCGCGCAGATGCGCCAGCGGTACATGCCGACCTTGCGGGTCTCGCCGGCCGGGACCGGTGGGGCTTCGGCGCTCATGGGCACACGCCTGCCGGGATCTGGCCGCGGCAGGATCGCCCCGGCTGGTGCTGCTGCGTCATTCCCCCTCCGGAAGCCGCGCAAGGCTGATTTGGTGATAGCGCTATCATTATCACAGCGCTCCGCGGGATGCCCACCGCAGTGCAGCACGACACCGGGAATGTGCGGGAAATCAGCTGGAAATGAACCGGTTTCCGGATCGAAAAGGCACTGTCATGGAGCGGCCGGACATCCATGTTGCTCCGCAGCGTGCATGTCAAAATCTGGTAGCGCTACCATCCGTCGCGTCGTCAGGAGTCGGCCGTCTGTCCAGACAGGTGACCCCTCAGGAGTCGACGGTTCGTCTCAAAAAACCAAACCAACGAGCGCTGCCGCCAGGCGGCAGCCAGTCACCAGAAACGGGAGGGGAGTACGGTGCAAGTGCATATCGCAAGAACGAGGTTGTCGTGCGCATTGGGCGTGGCGCTGCTGGGCATGGCGGCGATGCCGGCCATGGCGCAGGACGCCGCGCCGGCGCAGCCGGCCAGCCAGCAGGTGACCGAACTGGACCAGGTGGTCGTCACCGGCTACCGCCAGAGCCTGCAGTACGCGACCGACGCCAAGCGGGATTCGACCGGGTTCACCGATTCGATCTTCGCCGAGGACATCGGCAAGTTCCCGGACACCAACATCGCCGAGTCGCTGAGCCGCATTCCGGGCATCCAGCTCAACCGCGACGTCAACGGCGAAGGCCTGAACATCGCGATCCGCGGCCTGCCCAGCAGCTTCACCAAGACCACCATCAATGGTGCCTCGGTGGCCACGGCCTCGATCGGCCTGGATGCGACCAACCAGAACCGCGAGGTCGATCTCAACATCTTCCCGACCGAGTTCTTCAACCAGCTCACCGTCTACAAGTCGCCGACCGCCAGGCTCGCCGAGGGCGGCGCTTCGGGCGTGGTCGACATGCGCAACATGCGCCCGTTCGACGTCAAGGGCTCGCAGGTCACCTACTCGCTGCAGGCCGACTACAACGACGTCAGCGACAAGGCCGCGCCGCGCGGCACCGTGATCGGCAGCTGGACCAACGACGCCGGCACCTTCGGCGTGCTGGCGGGCATCACCTCCCAGCGCGGCAAGATCGGCGTGGAAGGCTACGAGACCATCGGCTGGACCAACCCGAACCTGACCAACGCGCAGTGCGGCAACGGCGGCGCGCCGGCCGGCTTCCCGTCGCTGGGCCAGCCCTGCAACGTCACCGGCGGCAACGGCTGGCGCATCCCGGACGTTGTGCCCAACAACCCGTCCACGATCGCCGCCGGCCTGACCCCCGGCCAGGCCATCGACGCGGCGTGGCTGCAGGCCAACAACCCCGGCCTGACCACCGCGCAGATCGGCGAAGCGCTGATCCCCCGTCTGGGCCGTCCGGTGCACATGGGCGGCGACCGCGACCGCGACGCCTTCCTGGGCTCGATGCAGTGGCGTCCGAACGACAACACCGAGCTGTTCGTCGACGTGCTGTACACCAAGGCGCGCCGCACCAACGACCGCATCGACATCAACCTGATCGGCCGCAACGGCAACATCATCCCGCTGGACATGCAGCTGGATGCCAACAACGTCGTCACCAGCGCCACCTTCACCAACGCGCAGTTCTTCATGGAAGCGCGTCCGTACACCGAGGACGTGCAGTACTGGCACGTGACCCCGGGCGGCACCTTCTGGTTCGGCGAGGACCAGAACGTGAAGCTGGACGTGCAGGGCAGCATGAGCCGCAGCTGGATGTTCCGCGATTCGCCGACGATCGGCTTCAACTCGCCGTTCACCACGCTGCAGTACACCAACACCGGCGACGTCCCCACCTGGACCAGCAACCTGGACCTGAACGACCCGAACCTGGGCTGGACCTGGACCGGCGGCCGCGTCTGGGCGCAGAACGAGAAGCGCGTGACCGAGACCAGCGGCTTCCGTGCCGACCTGCAGCTCGGCGACGACCGCAACAACGTGACCTTCGGCGTGTCGTGGGACAACAACCAGCGCCGCATCCAGGGCTTCGGCGACACCGGCACCAGCTGGCAGCCGTACGCGCTGTCGCAGATCAGCGATGCGCAGCTGGCCGGCTACATCCTGCCGGGCCCGACCGGGTTCGTGACGGTGGACTTCGACCGGTTCATGCGCGACACCAACTACGCCCAGTACCGCGACGCGGCACCGGAAGCCGGTGGCCCCAACACCGGTGGCGCCACCGGTGGCTTCGACGAGACCACCAAGGCCGCCTACGTGATGGTCAACGGCGAGTCGGAGATCTGGAACCGCAACCTGCGCTTCAACATGGGCGTGCGTTACGCGACCACCGACCAGGAGATCAGCGGCCCGGTGACCATCGGCGGCGTGCGCCAGTGGCAGACCCTGGGCGGCGACTACGCCGAGTGGCTGCCGTCGTTCAGCGCGGCGTGGGACGTGGCCGACAACGTGGTGCTGCGCACCTCGGCCTCGCGCACCATGACCCGCCCGAACCCGAGCTCGATGCTGCCGGCGACCACCTTCACCGACATCTCGGCGCAGGTGGCCAACCAGGGCAATCCGAACCTCACCCCGTACATCTCGACCAACTTCGACATCGGCGGCGAGTGGTACACCGGTGCGGAAGGCTTCGTCGGCCTGACCCTGTTCAACAAGCGCATCGAGGGCTACACCTACCAGGGCGTGACCACGATGCCCTTCACCCAGCTGGGCATTCCGTTCGACACGCTGGTGGACGCGCAGCAGCAGGCGATCAACTCGCGCGGCGGCCCGAACGTGGCCACCGTCAACGTCAACCAGCAGGTCAACGCCGACGCCGAGCTCGAGATCCGCGGCTGGGAAGCGATCTGGGTGCAGCCGCTGGGCTTCGTGTTCGACGGCCTGGGCTTCATGGCCAACTACACCAGCATCGACATCAAGACGCTGGGCAAGGATGCGCGCGCGCTGGCCGGCAACGTCTACGGCGTGGCTCCGTCGATGTGGAACGCGACCACCTACTGGGAGAACGACGTCGCCTCGGTGCGCCTGTCCTACACCTGGGCCGAAGGCGCGGTGGGCACCGGTCCGAACCAGCAGGGCATTCCGTTCGCGCAGATCTTCGGCGAGGACCGCGGCCAGCTCGACCTGTCGGCCAGCTACACGCTCAAGGGCATCCGCTCCGAGCCGCAGCTGACCTTCAACGTGCTCAACATCACCGGTGAGGAGCGTCGTTCCAACTTCGCCTTCCCGAACGCGGTGAACGACATGTACGACCCGGGGACCACCTTCACGGTCGGCATCCGCGGTACGTTCTGAGCAACGGCGGGCCCTCCGCGCCGGCGTCGTCCTCCCGGACGCCGGCGCGGAGGTGCCATTCGCCACCGATGGAAACTCCGGCGCCTGCCTGGCGCCGGACAGGGAGGAGGGGATGACGCGACGGATGAGCAGCACATCGGAGATCCTCTCGGTCAGGGAGAAGATCGGCTACAGCCTGGGCGACCTGGCCGCCAACCTGATCTTCCAGACGCTGGTGACGTTCCTGGCGTTCTTCTATACCGACGTGTACCGGCTGCCGCCGGCGACCGCCGCGAAGATCATCTTCGTGGTCGGCCTGCTCGGCGCCTTCGTGTTCACCCCGACCATCGCGCTGCTGGCCGACCGCACGCAGACGCGCTGGGGCAAGTTCCGGCCGTGGATCCTGTGGACCGCCGTGCCGTTCGGCGTGCTCGCGCTGCTGGCCTTCAGCACGCCCGACCTGGGCGAGCGCGGCAAGGTCTTCTACGCGTTGACCACCTACACCCTGCTGGTGTTCGTCTACGCCGCCAACAACCTGCCGTACGCCGCGCTCAGCGGCGTGCTCACCGGCAGCATGGCCCAGCGCAACAGCCTGTCGGCCTACCGTTTCGTGGCGGTGATGGTGGCCCAGTTCATCATCCAGGCGCTGCTGCTGCCGCTGGTGCTGATCCTCGGCGACGGCGACAAGGTGCGCGGCTTCCACAACGCGATGATGATCTTCGCGATCGTCGGTACCGTGTTCTTCCTGATCACCTTCTTCACCACCCGCGAGCGCGTGGTGCCGGCGCCCGAGCAGAAATCCAGCATCGGCCAGGACGTGGGCGACCTGGTCCGCAACAGGCCGTGGCTGGTGATGCTGGCGCTGACCATCCTGGTGTTCGTGACCCTGGCGCTGAAGGGGGGCATGTACATCTACTACTTCCAGTACTACCTGGACGCTGGTGCGCTGGCCGGCTTCCTTGACGGCATCGGCTTCAATGCGGCCATCGCCGGCCTCAATGGCGCGCTGACCGGCATGGGCCTGACCGAGTTCCGCTGGCCCGACGACGCGCCGACCTCCGCGTTCGGCCTGTTCAACGGCGGCGGCATCATCTGCATGATCGTGGGCATCGGCTTCTCCCGGCGTCTGGCCGACCGTTTCGGCAAGCGCGACGTGTTCGGTGTGGCGCTGTTCGTGTCCACGCTGTTCATGCTGGCGTTCTACCTGTATCCGCCGGATGCGATCGGCATCGTGTTCGTCTCGCAGATGCTGCATGGCTTCTTCTACGGCATCACCATCCCGCTGCTGTGGGCGATGGTGGCCGACGTGGCCGACTACTCGGAGTGGAAGAACAACCGCCGCGCCACCGCGATCATCTTCTCGGCGATCCTGTGCGGCCTGAAGGTCGGCCTGAGCGTGGGCGGCGCGCTGGTCGCCGGCATCCTCGCGCACTACGGCTACGTGGCCGCGCAGCCGGTGCAGGCGCCCGAGACCGTGTCCGGCATCCGCCTGGCGGTCAGCCTGTACTGCTCGCTGCCGTTCCTGGCCTGCGTGGCGCTGCTGTTCCTGTACCGGATCGACAAGTCGATGGAGACGCGCATCGAGCGCGACCTCGACGCGCGCCGCCGCCAGGCGCCGGCGCCGGCCGGCACCTGATTCCCGATCCCCTTTTTCCCGGAAGCCCCGACCCATGAGCGAACCCACGATCGCCGCCGACGAACTCGCGGCGCTGGCCGCCACGGCCATCTCGCAGCCGCTGGTGACGCACATCTACACCGCCGACCCGTCCGCGCACGTGTTCGAGGGCAAGGTCTACGTCTATCCCTCGCACGACATCGATGGCGGGGCGGCGTTCGACGACGACGGCGGCCACTTCTGCATGGAGGACTACCACGTGCTGCGCCAGGACTCGCCGGAAGGCGAGGCCGAGGACTGCGGCATGGTCCTGCACGTGCGCGACGTGCCGTGGGCGCAGCGGCAGATGTGGGCGCCGACCGCCGCCTCGCGCGACGGGCGCTATTTCCTGTACTTCCCGGCCAAGCGGGCCGACGGCATCTTCCAGATCGGCGTCGCGTCCTCGGACCGGCCCGACGGGCCGTTCGTGGCCGACCCGGAGCCGATCGCCGGCAGCTACTCGATCGACCCGGCGGTGTTCGTCGACGATGACGGCGAGCAGTACCTGTACGTCGGCGGGATCTGGGGCGGGCAGCTGCAGAAGTACCGCGACAACGTCTACGACGCGGCCAACGAGGAACCGACCGGCGACGCACCGGCGCTGGGTCCGCGCGTGGCGCGCCTGCGCGAGGACATGCACGGCTTCGCCGAGCCGACCCGCGAGGTGCTGATCCTGGACGAGCACGGCCAGCCGCTGCGCGCCGACGACCACGACCGGCGCTACTTCGAGGGGCCCTGGGTGCACAAGCACGCGGGGCGCTACTACCTGTCGTACTCGACCGGCAACACGCACCTGCTGTGCTACGCGGTCGGCGACGACCCGTACGGGCCGTTCACCTACCAGGGCGTGCTCATGACGCCGGTGGTCGGCTGGACCACGCACCACTCGATCCTCGCCTTCGGCGACCAGTGGTACCTGTACTACCACGACGCGCTGCGCTCGGGCGGGGTGACCCACCTGCGCTCGGCGAAGGTGACCCGGCTGCAGCACGAAGCCGACGGCAGCATCCGGACCATCCATCCCTATGGCGGCTGATCCGGCCGTGGTCATCGCGCCGGACGGCGCGCTGGCGCCGTTGGCGTGCGGCCCGCTGACAACGCTGTCGAACGCGTTGCTGCGGGTCGATGTCGCCGCGCAGGCCGGCGGCCGCATCGCCCAGATCCATCACCGCGGCGTGGCCCAGCTGCTCGGCCCGGAGGACGGCAATCCGGCGACGATCGCCTGGGGCAGCTTCCCGATGGCGCCGTGGGCCGGGCGCATCCGTCACGGCTGCTTCCACTTCGCCGGGCGCGACTACCGGCTGCCGGCCAATTTCGGCGGGCACGCGATCCATGGCGTGGCGTTCGCACTGCCGTGGACGGTGGAGCAGGCCACGGCCGAGGCGGCCACCCTGGTCCTGGCCTTGCCGCAGGACGCGCGCTGGCCGTTCGGCGGCCAGGTCCGCCAGCAGCTCGTGCTCGACGGCGCCGTGCTGCACCAGCGGCTGGAAGTGACCGCCGGCGCGCAGGCGATGCCGGTCACGCTGGGCTGGCATCCGTGGTTCCGCAAGCCGCACCGGCTGGAGTTCCATCCCGAGGCGATCTATCCGCGCGACGCCGACGGCATCGCGGTGCTGCCGCTCGCGCCGCCGCCGCCGGGCCCGTGGGACGACTGCTTCGTCAACCGCCGGCCGGTGGTGCTGCACGGCGATGGCATGCGCCTGCGCCTGGACTCGGACTGCGAGCACTGGGTGGTGTTCGACGAACTGGCGCACACCACCTGCGTGGAGCCGCAGAGCGGACCGCCGGACGCGCCCACGCTGGCGCCGCGCATCCTGCAGCCCGGCGAGACGGCGCAGGCGTGGATGCGGATGGAGTGGCTGCCCTAGCGTCGGCGCGGCGTCGGTGGCCGGTGCACGCGACGGCCCGTGCATCCCTCGCCCGGGCGTGATGGGCGCGATGGGGCCGGGAGCCGCCGGCACCGGGTTCCATGATCGTGATCATGGCGATGGCCGCAGGCGCGGGCCACCATCGCGCCTGGCCTTCCCGCTGCGTCCCGATGATCCGCACCCTCTACCTCGCCGGCCCCGACGTGTTCCGCCCCGATGCCCAGCAGCGTGGCGCCCAGCTCAAGGCCGACTGCGCCGCGTTCGGTTTCGACGGCCTGTTTCCGCTCGACCAGCACGTGCCGGCGACGATCGCCCGGCCCGACGAGCAGGCCGCCTGGATCTACCGCGCCAACATCGGCCTGATCGAACGCGCCGACGCGGTGCTGGCCAACCTCGACTTCTTCCGCGGCCCGGAGCCGGACAGCGGCACCTGTTTCGAGGTCGGCTACGCGGTGGCCAAGGGCAAGCCGGTCTACGGCTACATCCCCGAGCACGGCAGTTTCGCCCAGAGGATCCGGCTGCGGCATCCCGAGGCGATCGGGCCCGACGGCATGCTCGACACGCGTGGCTGGTGCTTCGAGGAGTTCGGCCTGCCGCTCAACCTGATGCTGTCGGTGCCCGCACCACTGGTCGTGGGCGACGCACGTACCGCGCTGGCGCGCCTGCGCCACGACCAGGCCCACGCCACCGGCTGAGTCCGGTGCGTTCACCGGCAGGCCACGCAGGCGCCCGCAGGATCGGGCCATCCGTCGAAGGAGAGCCGTCATGACCCGTCACCGCCTGCTCCTGCTGTCCGCGCTGCTGGTTCCGGTGCTCGCCGCCTGCGGCCGCGACGCGCCGGTGGTCGAACCCGGCAGCGATGCCGAAGCCGCGGTGAACGCGGCCACGCCCGCGGTCTCGGGCCCGGCGGCGCCCGCGCAGCCGGCCACGTCCGCCGCATCGCCGGACGCTGCGGTCAGCGACAGCGTCGGTGCCGGGCACGTCAAGGCGCGCGATGCCTGCGTGGCCGCCGTGGCCGAGCGCAGCGGCGTTGCGCGCGAGCGGCTCGTGGTCACCGAGGTGCTGTGGGCCGAAGCCGGCGTCGGCGTCACCGTGCAGGTGCCGGGCAGCGAGGCGCCGTGGTCGTGCCTGTCCGACGAGGACGGCAACGTGCAGGGCGCGGCATCCACCGGCGGCGTCGCACCCGGCTGATCCGGCACGGTCGCCACCCGCCTGGCGGCGATGCGGGTCAGCGCACCGGTGCGGCCTGCGGCACGCGCCGGATCCGGTCGGTGTCGTAGCCGAGCGTGCGGATGAAGGCGATGCGCTCGGCGTAGTCGGCGTCGCTGATCGTCGGCGTGCGCGCCATCAGCCACACGTAGTCGCGCTTGCTGCGGCCGACGATGGTCTGGGTGTAGTCCTCGTCCAGGTAGACGATCACGTACTCGGCCTTGATCGGCCAGACGAACTGCATGCCCCAGACCGCGCCGTTGCCGTGGTCGCGCACGGTGCCGACCGGATGCATGGTGCGCACGCGCGCGTCGTGGCTGCCCTTGCGGTAGCGGAAGGTGGTGCGGATCCGCCCGTCCGCGTCCAGCGCGTAGGACTCCAGCGAGTCGTAGGCCTGCTTCTCGATGAAGGTCGGGATCTGTGCGATCACGTACCAGTCGCCCATGAAGCGCGGTACGTCGACCTGCGCGACCGGCGGGATCTGGCGGGTGTCGCGGCCGCTGCAGGCGGTCATGGCCAGCAGTCCTGCGAGCAGGAGGAAACGGAACAGGCGCATGCGGGTTCTCCTCGGGCCGTGAAGGGAAGCGGGCGGCAGCGCGGCATCGGTCAGCCCGCCCTGGCGAAGCGGTAATGGGCGACCAGCCACTGGTTGCCGTCGTCGTAGCCGAACAGCTCGGCGCAGGCCATCCAGAACATCCGCCAGCGTTGGAACCACAGCGCGGCCGCCGCCTCGCCGTAGGTCTGCCGCATCAGCGCCATCACCTCGGTGCGCCGCGCGTCCTGGCGCTGCAGCCAGTGGTTGGCGGTGCGCTGGTAATGGGTGCCGTCCACCAGCCAGCGCTGCTGCAGCTGCAGATGCTGCGGGAAGCAGAGCAGGGTGTCGGCGGCCGGCATCAGCCCGCCGGTGAAGAAGTGCCGGCCCATCCAGTTGTCCTCGCCCGCGGTCTCGAACGGATACATCAGGTGGCGGTGGGCGAAGATGTGCACGAACAGCAGGCCGTCCGGGCGCAGCCAGCCGGCGATGCGCTCCAGCAGCAGCGCGTAGTTGCGCACGTGCTCGAACATCTCCACCGAGACGCAGCGGTCGAACCGCGCCGGTTCCAGCTCGAGCACGTTGACGTCGCAGGTCACGATGCGGACGTTGCGCAGGCCGCGCTCGGCGCAGCGCGCCAGGATGTGCTCGCGCTGGCCGTGCGAGTTGGAGACCGCGGTGATGCGCGCGTCCGGGTAGCGCTCCGCCATCCACAGCGTCAGCGAGCCCCAGCCGCAGCCGAGTTCCAGGATGTCCTGGCCATCGGCCAGCGCCGCGCGCTCGGCGTACAGCGCCAGCATCGCCTCCTCGGCCTGGTCCAGCGTCTCGTGGCCGGTGGGGTAGTAGCAGCCGCTGTACTTGAGCCGCGCGCCGAGCACGTGGCGGAAGAAGGCGGCGGGCACTTCGTAGTGCTGGCGGTTGGCCGCGTCGGTGTGCAGCGCCAGCGCGCTGCCGCGCAGCTCCCGCAGGCGTGCGGCGAAGCGCGCGGCCTGCGCCTCGGGTCCGCCCTCCGATTCCTCGGCCAGGCGTACCGCGCACTGGCGGCGGATGCCCAGCCGCAGCAGGGCGTCGGGCAGCAGGCCGCGTTCGGCCAGGCCGGTCAGGCCGGGCGCCGGCGCATCGGCGGGCAGCAGGTCGGCGGCGACGTTCATCGGGTGGACTCCTTGTGGGGGCGGCGGGGCCAGGGGATCAGCATCGGGGTGTCGCGCTGGTAGGCGCGGTAGTCGTCGCCGCGGCTGCGCAGCGCCTGTTGCTCGGTGTAGGGAATGCCGCTGACGAAGCGCAGGAACAGGTACATCACCAGCGGCCCGGCCCAGCTCAGCCACCACAGTGGCGAGCCGACCGCCAGCGCGACGTAGGCGAACCAGTGCAGCCATTCGAAGAAGTAGTTGGGATGGCGCGAGTAGCGCCACAGCCCGTCGCGACAGGTCCGGCCGCGGTTGGCCGGATCGGCGCGGAAGCGGGCCAGCTGGCGGTCGGCGATGCCCTCGCCGGCGACCGCGCCGATCCAGATCGCCAGCGCCAGCACGATCCACGGCCACGGCGTGGCCTGCGGACTGCGCGCGGCCGCCACGAACGGCAGCGCGAACAGCACCACCAGCAGCGCCTGGGCCTGGAAGAACAGGAAGAATTTCCCCTGGTGGCCCTGCCAGTGCGTGCGCAGATGGCGGTAGCGGCCGTCCTCGTCCTCGCCGCGGACCCGCCGCCACAGGTGCCGCGCCAGGCGCAGCCCCCACAGCGCACCCATCGACGCCAGCGCGACGCGCGCGGCCGGCGCGCCATCGCCGAGCACGGCGGCGACCACCGCGGCCGCACCGACGCCGCCGGCCCAGACCACGTCGACGATGCCGGCATTGGCGCGGCGGCGCTGCCACTGCCAGGCCAGCGCCTGCGCCAGCGCGGCCAGGATCCAGATCGCCAGCAGCGGCAGGGCCACGCTCATGCGGCCAGCTCCGGGCGATGGCCGGGCCGGGCCAGCAGCAGGTGCGACACGCCGATCGAACGCTCCAGGAAGCCGCCCTCGCAGTAGGCCAGGTAGAACTGCCACAGGCGGATGAAGCGCTCGTCGAAGCCCTGCGCGCGCACCTGCGGCAGCTGCCGCATGAAGCGTTCGCGCCAGGCGCGCAGGGTCAGCGCGTAGGACAGGCCGAAGTCCTCCTGGCCGACCAGCTGCAGGTCGCTGCTGCGGGTCTTGGCGTCGAGCATCGCGGCGATCGACGGGATGAAGCTGCCGGGGAACACGAAGCGCTTGATGTAGTCGACGCTGTCGCGCGCCTGCACGTAGCGGTGGTCCTCGATCGTGATCGCCTGCAGCAGCGCCAGGCCGTCCGGGCGCAGCAGCGCGCCGACCTTGCCGAAGTAGGTGTCGAGGTACTGCGCGCCGATCGCCTCGATCATCTCGATCGACACCAGCCGGTCGTACTGGCCATCGAGGTCGCGGTAGTCGTCCAGGCGCAGGTCGACCAGGTGCGCGACGCCGGCCGCGTCGATCCGCTGCCGCGCCAGCGCGTGCTGCTCGCGCGAGATCGTGGTGGTGGTGACGTGGCAGCCGTAGCGGCTCGCCGCATGCACCGCGAAGCCGCCCCAGCCGGTGCCGATCTCGACCACGCGCAGGCCCGGCCGCAGCCCCAGTCGCTGGCAGATGCGGTCGAGCTTGCGGGTGGAGGCGATCTCCAGCGGCTCGCCCGGGTAGGCGAACATCGCCGAGGAATACATCAGGTCCGGCGACAGGAACAGGCCGAAGAAATCGTTGCCCAGGTCGTAGTGGGCGGCGATGTTGCGGCGCGCGCCGTCGCGGGTGTTGCGGCGCAGGGCGGCCCAGGCGCGCAGGGCGACGCCGCCCAGCCGCGCGAGGCCGCTTTCCATGCCGTCGAGCAGCTCGCGGTTGCGCACCAGCAGGCGCACCAGGCCCACCAGGTCGTCGCAGCGCCACAGGCCGTCGATGTAGGCCTCGCCGGCGCCGACGCTGCCCTGGGTGGCGAGCGCGCGGTAGAACGCCGGGTCGTCGATCCGCACGTGCACCGACAGGCCGTCGGCCGCCGGCATGCCGAGCCGGCATTCGCCCCAGGGATCGGTGATGCGCAGTTGGCCGTGCGCCAGCGTTGCCAGCTGCCCGAGCAGGCGGCGGCGCAGCCAGCCGTCGAACTGGCCGCTGCGCGCGGGGGAGGAGGGGTCTGCGATCTGGTTCATCGGGGCGAGGCCGCCTTGCGGGGATGGTCGTGGACCGGCGCGCGCTTGAGCCACAGCCGCAGCGCCTGCCAGTGGATGGCGCCGACCACCTGTGCGGTCATCGCCGGATAGCGCCACAGCACCCGTGCCAGCGAGCGCCCGTCCAGCGGGCGGCGCTGCAGGGCGAGGGTGGCATCGAAGCTGCGGGTACCGGCGTGGAACACGTCCATGTGGACGTGCAGATCCTCGCCGGGCGGGGTGAAGCGCCAGTGATAGCCGCAGTCCATCGGCATGAACGGCGACACGTGGAAGCGCTTGTCGAAGTCCCAGGCACGGGCGCGGCCATGCACCTTGCCGGCCTCGATCGGCAGCACGTAGGCGTGGCGTTCCTTCCACGGCGTGTTGGTGATGTCGGCCACGATCGCGTCGAGCGTGCTGCCGTCGGCCTGGTAGCAGTAGTAGAAGCTGACCGGATTGAACTGCAGGCCGGCGTAGCGCAGGTGGGTGAGCAGGCGGATCGGTCCGTCCGGCGCGCGCCCGGTGACCGCGGCGACCCGCGCGCGGACCGCGCTGCGCAGTTCGACGTCGGCCGGTCGCAGGAAATCGGCGCGGCGGAAGCTGGCCAGGTTGGCGCGCTCGTGCGACCACAGCCAGCGGCCGGCGAACACGCGCTCCAGTTCGTCCAGGTCCAAGTACAGCTGCGCGACGCGGTAGTCGAACGCATGCGCCACCGGCGCATGCCGGCGGTGGCGCACGTGGCCTTCGTAGACCGCGCTGTGCAGGGGTGCGCCGGAACTCATGCGCGCGCGGCCTCGCCACGCGGCGGTGCCACCGGTGCCGGCGACAGCGCTTCCGGGTCGAGCGCGGCGACCACGTCGCGCGCGCTGCGGATGCCGTCCTCGTGGAAGCCCCAGCCCCAGTACGCGCCGGCGAACCAGGTGCGGCGGTGGCCCTGGATGCGCGCGCGCTGCGCCTGCGCGGCGACCATCGCGTGGTCGTGGACCGGGTGCGCGTAGCGCATCCGCGCCAGCAGCCGCTCCGGTGCGATCGCCGCGGTGCGGTTGAGCGTGACCACGAAGGTGTCGGCCGCGCGCAGCCCCTGCAGCAGGTTCATGCAGTAGCTGACCGTGCAGGGATGGTCCGGATCGGACGGCACGTGGGCGTTCCAGGCCGCCCATGCCGCGCGCCGCCGCGGCAGCAGGCGGGTGTCGGTGTGCAGGGCCACGTCGTTGGCCTGGTAGCGGATCGCCGACAGCAGCGCATGCTCGGTGTCGGCCGGATCCTGCAGCAGGGCCAGCGCCTGGTCGCTGTGGCAGGCCATCACCACGTGGTCGAAGCGCTCCACGCCATGCGCGCTGATCACCTCGACCGCGTCGGCGAAGCGGCGCACGCCCAGCACCGGACACCGGGTGCGCACCTGCGCCTGCCAGCGTGCGCGCATCGCCTCGATGTAGCGCGACGAGCCGCCGACCACGGTGCGCCACGGCGCGCGCGCGCCGAGGTCGAGCATCTGGTGGTTGGCCATGAACTCGACCAGGTAACGTGCAGGGAAATCGAGCACCCGCTGCGACGACGAGGACCACAGCGCCGAGGCCATCGGCACCAGGTGCGCGTCGCGGAACAGCGCGCCGTAGCCGCCGGCATCCAGGTACTCGCCCAGCGACGGGCCCGGGCCGGCGTCGTCGAGCAGGGCCGGTGCACTGCGGTAGAAGCGCGCCAGGTCGCGCAGCATTCCCCAGAACGCGGGCGAGGCCAGGTTGCGCGGCTGGCAGAACAGGCCGCGCAGGCTGCCGGCGTTGTACTCCAGGCCATCGGCCTCGCGGTGCACCGAGAAGCTCATGGTGGTCGGCCGCGAGGCCACGCCGAGCTCGTCGAACAGCGCGCCCAGCAGCGGGTAGTGCGCCGGGTTGAACACGATGAAGCCGGTATCGACGTGGTGCACGCCGTCCGCGCGTTCGACCGCGTGGGTGTGGGTATGGCCGCCGAGCCGCGCATCGGCCTCGAACAGCACCACCTCGTGGCGGCGCGACAGCCACCAGGCCGAGGCCAGGCCGGCGATGCCGGAGCCGACGATCGCGATCCGCATGGGTCAGTCCTTCGCGCGCGCCAGCACCCAGGCGGGCACCGGCTTGAGGTCGTGGACCAGGCGCAGCGCGGCCAGCAGCCGCAGTCCGTACCAGGTCAGGTCGATCTCCCACCAGCGGAAGCCCTGACGGGCGGTGCCGGGGAAGAAGTGGTGGTTGTTGTGCCAGCCCTCGCCGAAGGTCAGCAGCGCCAGCCACAGGTTGTTGCGGCTGTCGTCGCGGGTCTCGAAGCGGCGGCTGCCGAAGCGGTGCGCCAGCGAGTTGATCGTCACCGTGGCGTGGAACAGCACCACCGTGGACACGAAGAAGCCCCAGACCAGCAGCTGCGGGCCGCTGGTGCCCAGGCCGGGCGCGAAGCGTTCGAGCGCCGCGCCCAGCGCGTACAGCGCGGCGGCCAGCAGCACCGGCACCGCGACGTCGAAGCGGTCCAGCCAGCGCAGTTCCGGATAGCCGGCCAGGTCGGGGATGCGCGACCAGTCGGTGGCGAAGCCGCCGCGGGTCAGGAACCAGCCGACGTGGCTGCGCCAGAAGCCGTGCACGACCGGCGAATGCGGATCCTGCGGGCCGTCGGCGTGGCGGTGGTGGTGGCGGTGGTGCGCGGCCCACCACAGCGGCCCGCGCTGCACGCTGGACGCGCCCAGCACCGCGAACAGGAACTGCACCGGGCGCGAGGTGCGGAAGGTGCGGTGCGAGAAGTAGCGGTGGTAGAAGCCGGTGATCGCGAACATCCGCAGCGCGTACAGCGCCAGCGCCACCAGCACCGCCGTCCACGACACGCCCACCCAGACCACGCCGATGCAGGCCAGGTGCATGCCCAGGAACGGCAGCGCGCGCAGCCAGTCGATCCGCTCGGCATCGGCCGGATCGGCGACGCCGTCATGGCGGCCGGCATCGATCCAGCGGCGCAGGGCGGTCCACGTCCCGCGGGCGGGGACGGTGGTGGATGGACCGGAGGCGGAAGCCGGCATCGGGCGTCTCCATGGGCAATGCATGGAGATACGGACGCCGGCACGATCCGGATGCAGCCGCCGGCGAAAATTTCATCCCGGCGTTGCAGGGTGCCGGTCGGGCACCCGCTGCGGCCGCCCGCCAGGGACGGGACGGCCGCGGGAACGGCCGTCAGAGCAGGGCGATGTCGCCCTTGGCCACGATCGGCCCGGTGGCCACGCCGGTCGGCGCGCCGCCTTCGGGCTCCAGGGTGATCGCCAGCGCCGCACCGGCCACCAGGTCCGCGCGCAGCGTGTCCGGAACGGTGACCGTATGCGCGCGCTCGTGCGAGACCACGCCGAGCGAACGCACCTGGCCGGCCGGCGAGATCAGCCACAGCTCGGGGACGCGGCCCCCGGCATCGGCCGGCGCGGGCACCGGCACCATCAGCACGGTGCCGTGGCTGCGGTCGACCGACGCCAGCCAGCCGGGGCTGCCGTCGTCGCGCAGCAGCGGCGTCACCGGACGGGTGGCCGCCGGATCCTCGGCCGGCACGGCCGGGGCCGAGACCACCGGCGGGGCCGGCAGCGGGGCCGGCACGTCGGGCTGGCGGCCGACCAGCACCGCCACCAGCGCGGCGCAGGCGGCCAGCGCGGTGGTGGCCTGCCACAGCCGCGGGTTCTGCCACGGGCCACGCGCCGGTGCCGGCGTCGCCTCCACCGCGGCCCAGCCCAGGCGCTGGCGCAGCTGCGGCCACAGGTGCGCCGGCACCGGCACGCCGCCGATGTCCTCGAGCAGCGGCGCGAGCCGGCGCTCCCAGTCGGCGACCAGCCGGGCGAAGCCGGGATCGGTGGCGATGCGCTCGCGCACCTGCGCGCGGGTCTCGGGATCGAGCACGCCCAGCACGTACTCGCCGGCCAGCAGGTCGGCCCCGGTCGGGCCTTCGCCCGTCTCGTCGGAATGGCGGATGTTCATCGTTCCAGGCACGTCCTGAGCTGGGCCAGCCCACGCCGGATCCAGCTCTTGACCGACCCCAGCGGCGATCCGCTGCGGTGGGCGAGCTCCTCGTAGGTCGAGCCATCGAAAAAAGCGGCGCGGATCAGCGTGCTCCGGCGCGGCTCCAGGCCGCCCAGGCAGTGCTCCAGCCGTGCGCGGTCGGAAGCGGCTTCGGCGGCCGGCATCGGGCCGGCGCCGTCCTCGTCGGCCAGCACCTCGGCCAGTTCGATCGGATCCTGGCTGCCGCGCGGCGGCGCCGCACGCAGCCGGTCGATCGCGCGGTTGCGCGCCAGCGTGGCCAGCCAGGTCATGGCCGCGGCCTTGCCGGGGTCGAACTGGCCGGCCTTGTGCCAGATCGTGGCGAACACGTCCTGCAGCGTGTCCTCGGCATCGGCGCGCTCGCGCAGCAGGCGCAGGCAGATGTCGAACAGGCGCGGCGACACGTTGGCGTAGAGCTGCTCGAAGGCGCGGCGGTCGCCGTCGGCGACGCGGGCCAGCAGCTGTGCCAGCGCGGCGGCGCCCGCCTCGTCGGCACTGTCGGGTCGGGGCATTGCGGCGGCGTTCCGGCTTGGAGGCGAGCCCGCATCCTCGGCGTTCGCCGGCCGGCTGGCAAGCCGCTCATGGCCCGCAGTCCGCGACCAGCGGCCGCTCCAGGTCGCGGGCGAAGGCGTCGCCGTCGGCGGCCGGCCGCGGCGGCTGCGGGAACACGATCCGCACCTGCGGGTTGCGTCCGCGCCGGTCGCGCACGTTGCCGGTGCCGGCGAACTCCAGCAGCCGCTCGCCGTCCCGGGAAAAGACCAGGGACGTGGCCGGCACCGCGAAGCCGAACCACTGGTCCAGCGTCATCCGCAGGCGATGCGCCGGCTGGCCGTGCCAGGCCTGCGCGCCGACAGGCTCCAGCTTGACCGGCACGAAGCGCTGCATCGACGGCACCAGGACGCCGAACCGGACCGCCCGGCCGGCCGCCAGCGCGGGCCAGTGGTGGCGCACGGCCTCGACGAAGCCGGCGTCGATCACCCCGTCCGCCGGCACCTGCAGCGGACGGACGGTGGTGGGCGCCGTGGCAGCGGTGCGCACGAAGACCTCGCGCGCGCCATCGCCGCGCACGCCTTCGCGGTAGCCGCTGCGGGCATCGTCGAACTGGAAGTCCGGCGCGGCCGGGTCGCCGCGGCGCCACAGCCGCTTGCGGGCGAACGCGCGGCCGTCGGGGCAGGTGTAGAGCACCAGCCGGGTCAGGCCGTCGGGCCGGTCCAGCCCGGTCCAGTGGGTCTCGCCGTACAGCGGTGCACCGTCGGCGGCGAACGCCCGGGCCTGCTGCTGCAGCGGCGCCGCGCCGGCCGTGCCCGCCAGGCACAGCGCGGCGGCCAGCAGCCAGGGCGGGCGGACGGGGGGTCGGGGACGGTCGGGCATCGGGCGGCTCCGCCGGTGGGTACTGCAGACGGATACGCGGCGAGCGTCGCGCCGGATGCAGGCGGTGGCGGGCTGTCGATCCGGAGGCGTCGCAACGTCGGACGCCGGCGGTGCCCGGCACCCGCGCGATGCCGCCGTCGC
Source organism: Xanthomonas sp. XNM01 (assembly GCF_014851915.1). Lineage (GTDB taxonomy): Bacteria > Pseudomonadota > Gammaproteobacteria > Xanthomonadales > Xanthomonadaceae > Pseudoxanthomonas. Next base: position 507,021 of record NZ_JACVAP010000003.1, on the reverse strand, counting down.
GCTCAGGACCCGGCGGGCAGGACCAGGGTGGCGCGCAGGCCGGGGCCGCCGTTGGCCAGCTCCAGCCGGCCGGCATAGCTGTCGGCGATGTCGCTGACGATCGCCAGGCCCAGGCCGCTGCTGGAGGCGCGCTCGTCCAGGCGGACGCGCCGCTCGACCACGCGCGCCAGCGCCTCCGGCGGGAGGCCCGGGCCGTCGTCGGCGACGACGATCCGCAGCGTGTCGCCCTCGCGCGTGGCGCTCACCGCGATCCGCGCGGTCGCCCAGCGGGCGGCGTTGTCGAGCAGGTTGCCGAGCATTTCCTCCAGATCCTCGCGCGCACCGGCGAAGACCTCGCCGCCGCAGCCGTCGAGGTCGAACGCCAGCGCGCGCCCGGCGTGCACGCGCTGCATCACCCGCGCCAGCGCGGCCACCACCGGCTGGACCGGCGTGCGCTGGCGCGGATCGGCGGCCACGCCCACCGCCAGGTAGCGGTCGATGCTGCCGCGCATGCGCCGGGTCTGTTCGCCGACGGTCTGCCGCCAGTCGCGGCCGTCGCCCTCGGTCTCGGCGGCCAGCACCGCCAGCGGGGTCTTCAGCGCATGCGCCAGGTCCTCGGCGCTGCTGCGCGCGCGCGCAACCATGCGCCCGTGGTGGTCGAGCAGTTCGTTGAGGTGGCCGGCCAGCGGCGCGACCTCGTCCAGCAGGCCCTGCTCGGGAAAGCGCGCGTCCTCGCCGCGGCGCACGCGCGCGGCGATCTGGCCGAGCCGTTCCAGCGGGCGCAGGCCGAAATTGACCTGTGCGGCCAGCACCGCGAACCACAGCGCGGTCAGCACCGCCAGCGCCAGCGCGGTGCGGTTGCGGAAATAGGCCGCGTCCTCCTGCAGGTGGCTGCGGTCGCTGGCGACGACGAAGATCGTCGGTGCGGCGCTGCGCGGCATCCGGATCTGCTGCGCCAGGCCGCGCAGCGGCTGCTGCATGGGGCCGTCCAGGTCGAACGGCTGCGGCTGGCCCGATTCCAGCGCCGGCGGCACGCTCAGCGACTGGTCCCACAGCGAGCGCGACTGCAGCAGCGGCTGCGCGCGCGCGTCCATCACCTGCCAGTAGCTGCCGGAAAACACGCGCGCGTAGCGCTGGTCGCTGCTCTCGCGCATGTGCAGCCGGCCGGCCTCATCGGTTTCGGCGTGGGCCAGCACCGCGATCAGGTCGTCGGCCAGGCGCCGGTCCAGCGCGTTGAGCGTTGCCCGCTCGAACAGGCTGCCCAGCAGCCAGGTGGCCACCGCCGACACCAGCAGCACGCCCAGGGTGCCCGCCAGCAGCAGCCGTTGCCGCAGCGAGTAGCCGCGTTTCATGCCGACGCGGACAGCCGGAAGCCCTGGCCGCGCACGGTGTGGATCAGGTTGGCCTCGCCGAGCTTGCGGCGGATGCGCCCGATCAGCACGTCCAGGGTGTTGGAGTCCGGATCGAAGCCGGCCTCGTAGACGTGCTCGCCCAGCCGCGCGCGGCTGATCACCACCTCGGGGTGGTGCATGAAGTAGGCGAGGATGCGGTGCTCGTGCGCGGTCAGCGCCAGCGGCATGCCATCCAGGTCGAAGCGGCCGGCGTTGATGTCCAGCTGCAGCGGCCCGCACTGCAGGCGCGGATGCGCATGGCCGGCGCTGCGCCGGATCAGCGCGCGCAGGCGCAGCAGCAGTTCCTCGACCTGGAACGGCTTGGTCAGGTAGTCGTCGGCGCCGGCGTCGAACCCGGCCAGCTTGTCGTGCCAGCGCGCGCGCGCGGTCAGCACCAGCACCGGCAGGTCGCGCCCGGCCGCGCGCCAGCGTTCGAGCACGCTCAGCCCGTCCAGGTCGGGCAGGCCCAGGTCGACCACGGCCGCGTCGAACTCCTCGACCTGGCCCTGGTACTCGGCATCGACGCCGTCGGCGGCGTGCACGACGACGAAGCCGGCCTCCTCCAGCGCACTGCGGATCCGCGCGGCCAGCGCGATGTCGTCCTCGGCCAGCAGGATGCGCATCAGTCGTCGAACTCGATCTTCTTCAGGCGGCCATTGGTCGCGTCGTACTCGAGTTCGACCACCACGCCGTCGCGGCCCAGAATCTCGATCTCGTACTCGTCGCCGTCCAGCTCCACCTCGACCAGGGTGCCCGGATAGCGGCGCAGCGCGTCGGCCAGCACCTGTTCCAGCGGCACGATGCGGCCGGCCTGCACCGCCTCGCGCACCTTCTTCTGCTGGTTGGCGCTCATCGCGTCGTCCTGCGGCGCGGGCACGCGCGGCTCCGGCGCCTGGAACAGGGCCAGCATCAGCGGGATCAGGGCGAGCAGGGGCATGGCGTTGGCGTGCCTGGGAATCCGGGTGGCAAGGAATACCGGGCGATCTTAAACGGCATCTAACGGCCACGCTCATGGCCGTGTTAGGGGCGATCCGCAGACTGCAGCGGCCGGACTTCCCCGGCTCAGCGAGGACCCCTCCATGAAGAAGCGACTGATCGTCGTGGCCGGCCTGCTGGCGATCGCGGCCAGCGTCCCGGCGCTCGCCATCGGCGGCGCCGTCATCGACGTGCAGAAGAAGCTGGCCGACGCCGGCTACCGCGACATCCACGACATCGAACACGACGACGGCCTCTGGGAGGCCGACGTGACCCGTCCCGACGGCAGCCGCGGCGACGTGGCCATCGACCTCGAGCGCGGCGAGATCTTCGACGCCCGCGGCGGCCGCGCGCTGCTCGGCGCCGATGCGGTGCTGGCCAAGGTCGCCGCACTCGGCTACCGCGACGTGACCTCGCTCGACCGCGACGGCGCGCTCTGGGACGTCGATGCGACCGGCCCGGATGGCCGCCGCATGGACCTGCGCCTGAGCGGCCACGACGGCCGCCTGCTGCACAGCAAGCCCGACCGCGACTGATTCCCCTGCCGGTGCGTGCCACCGCGCCGGCCCGTTCCCCACACCACCACCCCACCAAGGACATCCAAGCAATGAAGTACACCCTGCTGGCCGCCGCACTGCTGCTGTCGATCCCCGCCGCCCACGCCGCCGACCAGGCCGATGGCCATTCGCGCTTCGTCGCCAACGTCGGCTATGCCTCGCTCAACCAGAAGGGCGACACCGTGGTGCCGGTTCAGCTGGGCAACGGCTGGCCGCGCGGCACCGAGGTGGAGAACAGCGACGACGGCGGCGCGGCCACGCTGGGCCTGAGCTGGTACGTCACCCGCAACATCGCGCTGGAACTGTGGGGCGCCACCCGCGCCGACAGCGACGTCGAGATCGACGTCGAGAACGCGCCGGACGTGCACGTGGCCCGCTACAGCACCCGTCCGCTGGCGCTGAGCGTGCAGTACCACTTCAACGACGTGTTCTCGGTGGCCGGCAAGCCGGTGGTGCCGTTCGTCGGCCTGGGCTATCACCGCACCGAAGTCAGCGGCGTCAGCGGCACCGTCGCGGTGCCGGGCTTCGCCGGGCTGGAGATCGACGATGGCAGCGGCCTGGCGGCGACCGCCGGCGTGGACGTCAACCTGGGCAACCACTGGTTCGTGCGCGGCGACGTGCGCTACCTGCAGTGGGACACCGAGTCCACGGTCGGCGGCCGACGCCTGGCCACGGCCGACATGGACACGCTGACCTACGGCGCCAGCATCGGCGTGCGCTTCTGATCGAGGCCCGCCGCGGCGGTGCTGCAGCGACGACGGCGCGGTCACCGCGCCGTCGTCGCATCCGGCCGGCTCAGCGGCGCCAGAGCTTGTCCAGGTCGCGGAATCCCCACGGTTCGGGCGACTCGGCCTGGACGATCCGGTCGTGGTTGCCGGGCGCGGCCAGGTCGATGTCCTGGACCAGGATGTGCTGGCGGGTGCGCGCGGAAAAGAACACGCATACGCGCGGGGTCAGCAGCTGCTCGGGATGCTGCTCGATCACCACCGCGAGCCGCTCAGACTCCAGCCGCACCAGGCTGCCGATCGGATAGATGCCCAGGCCGCGCACGAAGGCCTTGAACAGCGCCGGGTCGAAATGGCCGTCCCACGACGCCATCCGGCGCAGCGCCTCGCCCGGATCCCAGGCGTTCTTGTACGGCCGGTGCGAGGTGACCGCGTCGTAGACGTCGCAGATCGCGCCCATCCGCGCCAGCGGGGTGATCGCCTCGCCGCTCAGGCCGTGCGGGTAGCCGCTGCCGTCGATCTTCTCGTGGTGGTGCAGCGCGATCTCCAGCACCGGCCGGTGTTCCATGCCCGCCCCGCGCAGCATCTGTTCGCCGTGCTCGGGGTGGGTCTTGACCAGGGCGTACTCGCGCTCGTCCAGCCGGCCGGGCTTGTTGAGGATCTCCAGCGGGATCGCGGCCTTGCCCAGGTCGTGCAGGACCCCGCCCAGGGTCGCATCCAGCGCCTGGTCCTCGTCCATGCCGAGCTGGCGCGACAGCATCGCCATCAGCGCACCGACCGCGATCGAGTGCATGTAGGTGTAGTCGTCGGCGCTCTTGATCCGCGCCACGCTGGACAGCGCCGCCGGGTGCCGCGCGATCGAGGCGTTGATCGCCTGCGCCAGCGGCAGCGCGGCCTCGGCCGACGCGATCCGGCCCAGCCGGGCCTGGTGGAACAGCGAGGACACCAGGCCGCGCCCGTCGTGGACGATCCGCTGCGCCTGCTCCATCTCCGCGGCCAGCGCCGCGGTCGGGCCGCGGGTCAGGACCGCCGGCGCGGCGGGGGCCGGGTCGGGGGCGTCGGCCGGTGCGGGCGGGTCGTCGTCGGCCGTGCACTGTCCGGCATCGGCGTCCTCGATGTCGGGTCCGAGCGCGGTGTCGATCACCACCTGGCGCACGATGCTGGCCTGCAGTCTGGCGATGTCCTCGTCGCCGGCGACGAAGGCGGTGCGCCAGAACGGGTGCTTCAACCACGAGCCCAGCAGCCGTTGCACGTGCATGCCCGGGCGGAGCTGGTCGACATCGATGGTCTTGAGCATGCGGAGTCCGGCGTCGACGGTGGCACGGTGTCGGCGCCGGGAAGGACGTCGCTGGCAACTGGCCTGGGGAAATCGGGGCATCCAGCCCCCCGTCACCCATAAGGCGGCCGCGGAGGCGGTTCTTTTAAGCGCCGTGGCCGGACGGCGTCGCGGGCGCACGCATCCCGGCCAGCGTCGGCATCGCGCCGCGCATGGCCTGCAGGAACAGCCGCAGCCGGGCCGGGTAGAAGCGCGCCCAGGGATGGATCAGGTGCACCGGCAGCGCCGGCGCCTCCCAGGCCGGCGCCAGCTGCAGCAGCCGGCCCGCGGCCAGGTCCTCGGCCACCAGCCAGGAAGAGACGATGCCGGCGCCGAGCCCGGCCAGGATCGCGCCGCGCAACGCGTACAGGCTGTCGGTGCTGAAGCGCGGCCGGATCGCGAAGCGGTGCAGGCGTCCGTCGGCGTGCCGCAGCGCGACCTCGTCGCGGTAGAACGTGTGCAGCGCCAGCCATGGCAGCGCCTCCAGCCCGGCCGCGTCGGCCGGTGGCGGCCCGCCCTGCAGCAGCGCCGGTGCGGCCACCACGATGCGCGGCACCTCCGCCAGGCGGGTGGCGACCACGTCGGGCGTGTGCAGCGCGCCGACCTGGATCGCGCAGTCCACGCCGTCGGCGATGAACTCCGGATGGCGGTCGTGCAGCAGCCACTCCACGTCCACGCCCGGATGCTGGCGCAGGTAGGCGGCCAGCGGTTCCAGCAGCACGCCCTGGCCGAAGGCGTGCGGCACCACCACCCGCAGCCGGCCCTCGGCGCGCTCGCGGGCGCCGCGCAGGTCGGCCTGCAGCGTGTCCCACTCGTCCAGCAGCGCCCGCGCGTGCGCATGGCAGCGCCGGCCGTCGTCGGTGAGCCGCATCTGGTGGGTCGAGCGCTGCAGCAGGCGCAGGCCCAGCGCCTGCTCGAGCGCGCGCAGCCGGCGGCTGACCGTGGGCTGGGTGGTTCCCAGCTGGGCGGCGGCGGCCGACAGGCTGCCGGCCTCGACGATGCGGACGAAGGTCTGCAGCAGGCCGAGCCGGTCGGCCCCGAAAGGATCGCGTTCGTTCATGCGTCTGGCGTATGGCCGAAGAACGGGGCATGAGCCTACCGGCGGTGCGCTCCGGCGCGCAACCTGCCGCCATTCCCACGTTGCGGCTGGAGAACGACGATGAGTGCCATACCTGGAGTGCATGACGAAGGCGCGGCGGACCTGCCCCGTCATCGGGTCCTGCTGCTGTCCGCCGGCGCCGGTCTGGCGGTGGCCTCGCTGTACTACAGCCAGCCGATGCTGGCCGTGCTCGATGCCGACCTGGGCGTCGGCGGGCGCGCCATCGGCTGGATTCCCACCCTGACCCAGCTCGGCTACGCGCTGGGGATCCTGCTGCTGATCCCGCTCGGCGACCGGGTCGACCGGCGCCGCCTGATCCTGGCCAAGGCGCTGCTGCTGGCGCTGGCCCTGCTGGCCACCGCGCTGGCGCCGGGCATCGCGACCCTGCTGGCCGCGAGCCTGGCGGTCGGCGTGCTGGCGACGCTGGCCCAGGACATCGTGCCGACGGCCGCGGTGCTGGCGCCGGCCACGCGCCGTGGCCGCGTGGTCGGCACGGTGATGACCGGCCTGCTGCTGGGCATCCTGCTGTCGCGCGTGGTCAGCGGCGTGCTCGCCGAGCAGCTGGGCTGGCAGGCGGTCTACCTGCTGGCCGCCGCCGCGGTCGCCGTGGCCGGCGTGCTGCTCTGGCAGGGGCTGCCACCGATGGTGCCGGCCGCACCGCTGGCCTACCGCGCGCTGATGGCCTCGCTGGCCGGGCTCTGGACGCGGCATCCGGCCCTGCACCGGGCGTTCTGGGCGCAGGGCCTGCTGTCGCTGGGCTTCAGCGCGTTCTGGTCGACCCTGGCGGTGATGCTGCATACCCGGTTCGGCCTGGGCAGCGCGGCGGCCGGTGCGTTCGGACTGGCCGGTGCCGCCGGCGCGCTGGCCGCCCCGCTGGCCGGGCGCCTCGCCGACCGGCGCGGGCCGGAAACCGCGATCCGCGCCGGGGCCGCGCTGGCGGCGCTGTCCTTCGCTGCGCTGTGGCTGGACCCGCTCCTGCACGGGCCGTGGCCGCTGGTGCTGCTGGCGCTGGCCGCGGTGGGCTTCGACTTCGGCATCCAGGCCGCGCTGGTCGCGCACCAGACCCAGGTCTACGGACTCGACCCGGCCGCCCGCAGCCGGCTCAACGCGGTGCTGTTCACCGGTGTGTTCACCGGCATGGCGGCGGGTGCGGCCATCGCCAGCCAGCTGCTGGCCGCGCTGGGCTGGGCGGCGGTGGTGGCGCTGGCGGTGGCCGCCTCGGTGGCGGCCCTGCTGGTCCGGCTGCGGCGCGGCTGATACCCGGCGTCGCGGCCGGACATCGACGCCGGCACCGCGCGCCGGGCGCGGCCTACTCGCGGTCGATCGCGGCGAACGCGTCCAGCTCGGCCTGGGCGCGGCGCAGGCTGGTGCCGGTGACGGCATCGTCCATCGACTGCCGCAGCCGTGGCCGCCGCGGATCGCGCGACCAGCGGTGGAACCAACCGCTGGCCACCAGGCCGAGCACGCCGCCGCCGATCGCGCTCCAGACGAACAGCGGCTGCTGCGCGAACAGGTCGCCGCCGGGGCCGATGGCATGCAGCGCGGCGATCACCACGACCCAGAACACCCACCAGACCAGGCCGATCCACATCCCGGCGCCGACGTAGAAGCGGCGCAGCCGCGCCAGCCGCTGCTGCAGGTCCAGCACCGCGCAGGCCGGGTCCAGGCGCGCGGCCAGGTGCAGCGTGTGGCCGGCGAAGGCGATGCAGGCCACGCCGTAGACATGGACCAGCACGCCGCTGATGAAGGCGCCGTTGAAGGCGCCGCCGTCCATGCGCGCACCGGCACGCCAGGCCGCCACGCCGAGCGCGATCATGCCGATGCCGAACAGGATCTGCAGGCCCTGGCCGAGCAGCAGCGGCCACAGTGAGCGGCGCATGCGCCCGACCGAGGCGCGGCGCTCGCGCTGCAGGTCCAGCGCCATCTGCCGTTCCAGCCGGCGGTCCAGGGTCTGCCAGGTCAGGCGGAGTTCGTCGAGGTCCATGGTCATGCTCCCTGCGGGCGCTGCGGCCCGGTCATGTGCTGGCGGATGCGCTGCTTGAGGCGGTGGATGCGGGTGCCGACGTTGCTTTCGCTGATGCCCAGGATCTCGGCGATCTGCGCATGGCTGCGCTCGTCCAGGTGGAGCATCGCCAGCGCGCGGCTCATCGGATCGAGGCCGGCGATGGCGGCATGCAGCAGTGCGACCAGCTGGTCGGTTTCGTGATCGAACGGCGCCTGGCCGAGGTGATGGTGGTCCTCGTCCAGCGGCTCGAAGCGCCGCCGTCGCCGCGATTCGCCGCGCACGTGGCTGATCGCCACGTTCAGCGCCACCTGGTACATCCAGGTCGAGAACGGCCGGCCGCGGTCGTAGCGCGGCCAGGCGCCCCACAGCGCGGCGACGATTTCCTGCGCCAGGTCGGCGCGGTCGTGCGGGTCGCGGCAGTAGGTGGCCGCGACCTTGCGCACGATGCCGGCATGGCGCTGCAGGCTGGCGGCGAAGTCGGTGGAGCCGTCGGTGGTCTGGGCGAGGGTGGCGGTCATGCCGGAGCGGTCGAGGCGGGTGTCATGGGGTGGTTCGTCCGACCACCGGAAAGATCACACATCGGCGGCGCCCCGGCGCGGCACGCTGCGCCGGACGGCCCGCCGCGTCGGAACGGTCCCGGACGGCGCGGACCGGCCGCACCGGCCCTGTGTCGAAACACGCCGGTCTCATCCGTCGTCCGGTAGAGGAGGGGCGGCAGGCGCATCCAGCGCCGCCGCCGATCCGCGTTCGACCCCGACCATCCGCAGTGAGGAGCGCCACCATGGCCTACATCGACGGTTTCGTGCTCGCCGTACCGACGGCGAACAAGCAGAAGTTCATCGACCATGCCCGCCTGGGCGATTCGGTCTTCATGGAGTTCGGCGCCACCCGCGTGGTCGAGTGCTGGGCCGACGACGTGCCCGACGGCACGCTTACCGACTTCCGCAAGGCGGTGCAGGCGACCGCGGACGAGACCGTGGTGTTCTCGTGGATCGAATGGCCGGACAAGGCCACCCGCGACGCCGGCATGCAGAAGATGATGGACGGCAACGACCCGCGCATGGATCCGGAGAAGAATCCGATGCCGTTCGACGGCAAGCGCATGATCTACGGCGGCTTCAGGCCGGTGATGGAACTGCCGGATTGAACCTGCGTTCCAACGCCGACATCGCGCGCGCCTGTTTCCTGGCCTACGCGGCTGGCGACAGGCCGGCGCTGGAGGCGCTGCTCGCACCGGGGCTGCGCTTCACCAGCCCGCTCGACAACGGGCTCGACCTGGCGACCTACCTGGCGGTCTGCTGGCCGACGCATGCCGGCATCGCCGGCTTCGCGTTCGTCCGCGTGATCGAGGACGGCGACACGGTGGTGGTGACCTACGAGCAGGCCCGCCACGATCGGCCGGGTGCCCGCAACACCGAGGTGCTGACGGTGCGCGACGGCCGCATCGAAGCGGTCGAGGTGTACTTCGGGTGGTCGTTGCCGCATCCGGTCGAGGCGGGCAGGCATCGCGATCCGCCGTGAACGCGCAGCGGCACTGCGCGCTGGACGCGCCGCGGCGCGGACGGCGTGCGGGCGCATCCCGCACCGGTGCAGCCGCTGGCGGACACCGGCCGGCACGGTGCGGAGGGGGTGACCCTCCGCACCGCGGCACTCAGGCCTGCTCGTCCGCGCGCGGCGAGATCCGCAGGCGGTCGACCCGGCGCCGGTCCAGCGACAGCACCTCCAGGTGCAGCGTGTCCAGATCGAAGGCGTCGCCCGCCGCCGGCAGCCGTTCCAGCTGGTGCAGCACCAGGCCCGACACGGTCACGTAGGTCGGATTGCGCGGCAGCACCAGGCCGGTCGTGCGCTCGACCTCGTCCAGCGACAACGAGCCGTCGACCACCCAGCCGCCGTCCTCGCGGACCACGCCGTGGTCCGGATCGCGGGTGTCGGCCAGGTCGCCGGCGATGGTCGCCAGCAGGTCGTTGGCGGTGACCAGGCCATCGATGCTGCCGTACTCGTCCACGATCACCGCCAGCGGGATCGGATGCTCGCGGATCCGGTCCAGCGCGCGCAGCGCGGTGGTGCCCTCGGGCAGGATCAGCGGCTCGCGGATCGCGGCGGCCAGCGACGGCGTGCCGTCCTTCAGCATCTCGGCCAGCAGGTCGCGGCTCTGGACCACGCCCTGCAGGTTGTCGAGCTCGCCGTCGCAGACCAGCAGGCGCGTGTGGGTCGAATCCAGCAGGCGCTCGCGCACATGCTCCTGACCGCGCGACACGTCGATCCAGGCGATGTCGCCGCGCACCGTCATCACGCTGCTGACCGGCCGCTCGGCCAGGGTCAGCACGCTGCGGATCATGTCGTGCTCGGCCGGCTCCAGCCCAGGTTCGTCGCCGGTGCCGACCGGCTCGACGTCGGCGCCGCCGACCTCCTCGAACTGCGGGCGCGCGCCCAGCAGGCGCAGCACCGCATCGGCGGTGCGCTGGCGCAGCGGCTGCTTGCGCTCGTTGCGCTCGTGGCGGATGCGCGACCACTGGTTGAACGCCTCGACCAGGATCGAGAACGCGATCGCCGCGTACAGGTAGCCCTTCGGGATCTTGAAGCCCAGGCCTTCGGCGACCAGGCTGAAACCGATCATCAGCAGGAAGCCCAGGCACAGCACGACCACGGTCGGGTGCTTGCCGACGAAGTTGGTCAGCGGCTTGCTGGCCAGCAGCATCACCGCCATCGCGATGGTGACGGCCGCGTACATCACGCCGAGCTGTTCGACCATGCCGACCGCGGTGATCACCGAGTCCAGCGAGAACACCGCATCGAGCACGACGATCTGGGTCAGGACCACGCCGAACGAGGCGTAGACCCGCCTGGTGGCGGTCTGGCTCTGATGGCCTTCGAGCCGTTCGTGCAGCTCCATCGTGGCCTTGAACAGCAGGAACACGCCGCCGATCAGCAGGATCAGGTCACGTCCGGAGAAGGAGTGGCCCCAGATCGAGAAGAGCGGGGTGACCAGGCCTGCGATCCAGGCGACCAGTGCCAGCAGCACCAGACGCATCAGCAGGGCCAGTGAGAGGCCGATGACGCGGGCCTTGTCGCGCTGCTCGGGCGGCAGCTTGTCGGCGAGGATCGCGATGAACACGAGGTTGTCGATACCCAGGACGATCTCGAGGATCACCAGGGTTGCCAGACCCATCCAGATTGACGGGTCGGAGAGCCATTCCATGCAGGGGTACGGGTAGCCAAGGGACCTCGATTCTTGCACGAGCGCGGTGACATCCGCGCGTCGTGCATCGCAACTGCCTGTCGTTGCAGGGATTTCACCGTGACCGGCGCATCGTCGTCCACGTGCGCAACGGCACGCAACGGAGACGACGATGGAACATCACGCCTTGCGGTTCGGACGCGGATTCCGGGTGATCGCCGGGCATCGGCGGGTGCAGGCGGCGCAGATGACGCTGGCGCCCGGGAAGAGCGAAGGTGGCCCGGACAACCGTCACCGCGGCGCGGACCAGTGGCTGTTCGTGGTGTCCGGCAGCGGCGTGGCGATCGTCGATGGCAGGCGCGTGCGCCTGAAGTCCGGCAGCCTGCTGCTGATCGCGCGCGGCGAGCGGCACGAGATCCGCAACACCGGACGCACGCCGCTGAAGACGCTCAACCTGTATGCGCCGCCGGCCTACACCGCCGATGGCCGCACCCTCGCGCCGGGGCGTCCGCGCTGAGCGCCGCCGCCGCTACTGCGCGGCGGTGACCCGGTTGCGGCCGGCGTGCTTGGACGCGTACATCGCCGCGTCGGCACGCTTGAACAGCGAGTCCTGGCTCTCGCCGAGCTGGCGCGCGGCCACGCCGGCCGAGAACGCGACCTCGACGGTGGCGCCATCGAGCACCAGCGCGCGACCGGCCAGCTCGCGCTGCAGGCGCTGCACCGCGGCCACCGCCTCGGCCAGCGGCGAGCCCGGCAGCAGCAGCACGAACTCCTCGCCGCCCAGACGCGCCAGCGCATCGCCGGCGCGCAGGCCGTCGCGCAGCACCTGGACCACGTGGCGCAGTGCGGCGTCGCCGCCGGCATGGCCGAAGCGTTCGTTGAAGCGGCGGAACTGGTCCATGTCCAGCAGGGCCAGGCTCAGCGGCTGGCCCTCGCGTTCGGCGCGCGCGACCTCGCGCGCGTACAGCTCGTCCAGGCCGCGCCGGTTGAGCACGCCGGTCAGCGGGTCGCTGCGGACCAGGTCGCCGGCGTCGCGCAGCTGCGCCTCGAGCGCGGCGATGCGCGCCTCGGCGGCGTCGACGTCCTCGCGCGCGGCCATCAGCTGTTCCTTGGAGCGCAGCGCCTGCGCCTGCAGCCGGGTGGTGTCTTCCAGCACGTCGTCGAGCCGGCGGCCGAGCTCGGCGATGCTGCGCGCCTCGCGGATCGCCGCTGCGTGGCTCTCCAGCCGGTTCTGGAACTCGCCGGTGCTGGCGGCCATGCCGTCCAGCCGCTCGACGAAGGTGCTCATCATCCCGCGCAGCGCATCCTTGGACTCGCCGATGCCCTGCTTGAGCAGGCCCTGCTGGTAGACCAGCTCGCGCAGGCTGTCGCGCGTGGTCTCCAGCGCCTGCCGGTCCGGGTTGTCGGCGATCAACCGCCGCACCACGCTGATCTGGCCATGCAGCCAGCTGCCGTCGTCGAGCAGCTCGTAGAGGTTCTCCAGCAGCAGGTCGAACAGGCCCAGCAGCATGCGCCGCTGTTCGTCGACCTCCTCGTGGTGCAGGCCGACCTGGTGGCAGAGCTCGCGGATGCGCCGCGCCAGCGGCTCCAGGTCGGTGCCGGTGCGCCACTGGCGGACCGCCTCGCCCAGGTCGCCGGCCTCGTCGGCCAGCGCCGGCAGCGGATGCAGCAGCGAGGCCAGCGCACCGCCCACGGTCTGCCGCAGCAGCTCGCGCAGCACGGTGAGCTCGCGTTCGGCTGCGTCGGGCGCGTCCAGGCTGCGCGCGAAGTCGAGCAGGTACTTGTCCAGGAACTGGCGCAGCAGGCGCGCGTAGCGGATCCAGTCGGCCTCGTCGGCGGCCGAGCGCAGGCGCAGGCCGAGGTCGCCCAGCTCGCCCGGCAGGGCGGCCATGCCGGCGGCGAAGGCCGGCAGCACGGTCCCCGGCTCCTGGTAGGGCGCCTGCAGCGACGGGCCTTCCTGGCCAGGGGCACCGGTCGTGGTCAGGCTGGTGCGGGACGGTCCGTGTGGGCTGCGCATCTGGAAGCTCCGGCGGTCGCTGCGCACCTGCGCGGGCGGCCGGGAAAAGAGGGATTGGTCGGATTAGCGGCCGCGCGCGGCGGGGGTTGAGCGGCCGGGCGGCAGCACCATCCGGGTCATCAGCGCATCGAGGATCGCGTCCGGCGCACCGGTGCACCAGCCGGTGTGCACCGGCGAGACCTGGATCACCGCGCTGCGCCGGGCGGTCAGCCAGTGGAAGCGCGCGCGCTGCGGCAGCTGGCCGATCGCGCCGCTGCCGGGCAGGCCGCGGGCGACCGCGACCAGCGCGTCGAGGTGGCGCTGCAGCGGCTCCGGATCGATGTGCGGGTCTAGCGCCCGCAGCCGGTCCGGGTCCAGCGCCACGCAGGCGTCGAGGAAGCGCTGCCCGGGGCAGGACAGGATCGCGCCGACGTTGATGAATTCCTCGCGTTCGACCCGCGGCACGGCGCGGATCACCGCGTAGTCATAGAGCGGCGCGGGCACGCAGGGCCTCCTCGAGGAACACGCGGCGCCCGTCCAGGCGCCGCAGCAGATGGTCGGCGTAGCCGGTGCGGCGGGCGGCCGCATCGATGCCGTCGGCGTCGTGCTCGAGCCAGGCGTCGGGTACCAGCGCCAGCACGCGTGCGATGGTGGCCGCGTCGAACGCGGCGGCCATGCGTGCATCGGCCGCTTCCAGCGCCGAGGCGAACGGCAGCAGCACGTGGTCGCGGATCAGGGGGAACGGCGACAGCGCCGCCTGCGCCACGCCGGTCCAGTCGTGGTGGAAGTACAGCGCCGCGCCATGGTCGATCAGGGTCAGCTGGCGGTGCCACACCATCAGGTTGGGGTTGCGCGCGCTGCGGTCGACGTTCTGCACGAAGGCGTCGAACCAGACGATGGCCGATGCCAGCTCCGGATCCGGCGGGTCGGCGGCCGGGTCGAAGGTCAGCGCGCCGGGCAGGTAGTCCAGCGCCAGGTTGAGCCCGGCGCTGGCGCGGATCAGGTCCTGGATCTCCGGGTCGCCTTCGGTGCGGGCCAGTTCCGGATCGAGCTCGACCAGGACCAGGTCCGGCATCGGCAGGCCGGCCGCCCGCGCCAGTTCGCCGGCGACCAGTTCGGCCACCAGCGCCTTCGGGCCCTGGCCGGCACCGCGGAACTTGAGCACGTAGAGGCCGGCGTCGTCGGCCTCGACCACGGCCGGCAGCGACCCGCCTTCGCGCAGCGGGGTGACGTAGCGGGTGACGGCGACGGTGCGCACGCGGGGCTCCGGTTCGGGAGCGTGAATGGTAACGCCTGGTCCCCACGCGCCGGTCGGGTCGCTGGCAGGACGCACCTGCGCGCCGGCGGGGCTGATCGTGCCGCCCGGCGCGGGTAGCCTGTGCTCCCGCCCCGGACGCGACGACCCTTTCCCGATGAGTACGCTCTCGATGTACACGGCCGCGATCCCGCCCTTCCTGCGCGCGCTGCGCAACCTGCGCCAGCTGCTGGCGCTGGGCGAGGCGCATGCGCGGCAGGCCGGCTATGCGCCGGAGGTGCTGCTGCAGGCGCGGCTGGCGCCGGACATGCGTCCGCTGCTGGACCAGGTGCAGATGGCCACCGACACCGCCAAGAACGGTGCCGCGCGCCTGGCCGGCCTGCAGGCGCCGGTCTTCGCCGACGAGGAAACCGACTTCGCCGGGCTGTACGCGCGGCTCGACCGCGCGATCGCCTATCTGCAGACCTTCGAGGCCGCGCAGTTCGAGGGCAGCCAGACGCGCCAGGTCAGCCTGGTCACGCGCCGCGGCGAGCAGCGCTTCGAAGGGCTGGCCTACCTGACCGGGTTCGCGCTGCCGAACCTGTACTTCCACGTCACCACCGCTTACGCCCTGCTGCGCCACAACGGCGTGCCGCTGGGCAAGCTCGATTACCTCGGGCGCGACTGAGCCCGGTGGCGTCACGTTTCACTCAAGCAAGGAGACATCGATGGATATCGGCATGATCGGCCTGGGCCGGATGGGCGCCAACATGGCGCAGCGCCTGCACCAGGGCGGCCACCGCGTGGTCGGCTTCGATCCGGGCGAGGCCGCGCGTGCCGCGGCCGCCGGACGCGGGCTGGAGACCGCCGACAGCCTGCAGGCCGTGGTGGCCGCGCTGCCGGCACCGCGCGTGCTGTGGCTGATGGTGCCGGCCGGCGAGCCGGTCGATGCGACTCTGGCCGCGCTGCGTCAGCTGCTGCAGGCCGGCGACGTGGTCGTCGATGGCGGCAATTCCAACTACCGCGACAGCCAGCGCCGTGCGCAGGCGCTGGACGGCACCGGCATCGCCTACCTGGACTGCGGCACCAGCGGCGGCATCTGGGGCCTGACCGAGGGCTACAGCCTGATGATCGGCGGCCCGGCCGACGCCGCGACGCGGCTGGCGCCGCTGTTCCAGACCCTGGCGCCGGCGCCCGACCGCGGCTGGGGCCATGTCGGCCCCAGCGGCGCCGGCCACTACAGCAAGATGATCCACAACGGCATCGAGTACGGAATGATGCAGGCCTATGCCGAGGGCTTCGCCCTGCTGGCGCGCAAGGAAGCGCTGGAGCTGGACGTGGCGCAGATCGCCGGCATCTGGCAGCACGGCAGCGTGGTCCGTTCCTGGCTGCTGGACCTGGCCGCCGACGCGCTGCAGGACAACCCGGCGCTGGAAGGCATCGCGCCGTACGTGGCCGACTCCGGCGAGGGACGCTGGACGGTGGCCGAGGCGATCGAGCTGGACGTGTCCGCGCCGGTGATCACCCTGTCGCTGCTGGAACGGCTACGTTCGCGCGAGAAGGACTCCTACTCGGACAAGCTGCTGGCCGCGCTGCGCAACGGCTTCGGCGGCCACGGCGTGCGCGCCGGCTAGGCGGTCCCGGCCGGCGCGCGGTGGCGGCGTGCTCAGTCCAGTGCGATCTCGCCGCGCCGCGCGTCGCTGGCGATGCCGGCTTCGATCAGCCGCATCGTCAGCAGCGCGTCCTGCGCGCTGACCGGCACCGGCGCGCCCTGCGCGATCGCGTCGCGCACGCCGGCGTAGTAGGCGCGGTAGTCGCCGGCGCTGGCGGCGGTGGCCTGCTCGGCCACGCTGCCATCGTCGTGGACGCGCAGCAGCGTCCCCGGCCGCGGATCGCGGCCCCAGTCCGGCCCGCCGGGGATCGCACCGGCGCGCAGCGCGTCCTCCTGCGGGTCCAGCCCGTGCTTGAGCCAGCTGCCGCGGTCGCCATGCACGGCGAAACGCAGGCCATGGCCCGGCACCAGCGAGCCGGCATGCAACAGCACACGCAGCCGCGCATAGCGCAGCTGCACGTGGAAGTAGTCCACCGTCTGCGCGTCGTCGCGCTGCATGCCCAGGTCGGCCTGGATCGCCAGCGGCATGCCGAACAGCTGCAGCGCCTGGTCGAGCAGATGCGGGCCGAGGTCGTACCACAGCCCCGCGCCCGGACCCGGACGGTCGCGCCAGCGGTCGGGCACCTGCGGGCGGAACCTGTCGAAGTGCGAGTGCACTTCGCTCACCCGGCCCAGCGTGCCGTTGGCGAGCAGGCCGCGCAGGCTCAGGAAATCGGCGTCCCAGCGCCGGTTGTGGAACACGCTGAGCACGCGCTGCGCGCGCTCGGCCGCCTCGATCACCGCGCCGGCTTCGGCGATGTCCAGCGCGAAGGGCTTGTCGACCACGACGTGCCTGCCCTGCGCGAGCGCCGCCGACGCCAGCGGCGCATGCGTGTGGTTGGGCGTGGCGATCACCACCAGGTCGATGTCCGCATCGGCGAAGGCGTCGTCCGGCGCCGCCAGCACCCGCACGTGCGGATGCAGCGCGGCGACCCTGGCCGCATCGCTGGACACCACGGTGTGCAGGCAAAGGCCGGGCGTGGCCTCGATCAAGGGCGCGTGGAAGACGCGGCCGGCCAGGCCGAAGCCGATCAGGGCGACGTTGAGCGGGGTGGCCATGCGATGTCCTTGCGTGCAGCGAGGCGGCCATTACACGCAGCCCGTGCGATGCCTGCAAGGCGCGCTTCTCGCCCCGCTCACCGCACTGAATGCTGCACAACCTTCACACCCGGATTCACCAGTGGTGTACGGGGGGCTGGGGAGACTGGCGCCACCAACCAAGGAGGTCACACCCATGCGCAAGTCCAAGCACGCCTCGATTCTCGTTGCCGCCCTGACGTCCGCCCTGGTCTTCTCCGGTGCGGCCATGGCCAACGACGACACCAAGAAGAATCCGGCGGCCGAACGCGACTCCAGCCAGCCGGTGAACGACACCTGGATCACCACCAAGGTCAAGTCCAGCCTGCTGGCCGACAGCGACGTTTCGGGCACCGACATCAAGGTCGATACCGTCAACGGCGTGGTCCACCTGAGCGGCCATGCGGCCACCCAGTCGCACATCGACAAGGCCAAGCGCATCGCCGGCGGCATCGAAGGCGTGACCAAGGTCGACACCTCGGCCCTGAAGGTCGGCGCCAGCGCCAAGAACTGAACCAGCGGTCCTGGTCTCCCGGTGTGACGACGGGAGGCCATCGGCGGCGCGGAGGCCCACCCGGCTCCGCGCCGCTTTCTTTTGAGCGGCCGCACGTTACAGCGCGTTACAGGCGCGGCGCATGAACAGGGCGTGGAGGGGGCAGGGGCCCGCGCGTCCGCCCGCGCCGGGCGCTTCGATAGAATCGCGCCTTCCGCCCACCGACAAGCACCGCCGATGCCCGCCGACCCCCGCGTCGAATCCCTGATCGCCCGCATGACCGTCGAAGAGAAGGTCGGCCAGCTCGGCGTCTTCGCCGACATGGTCCGGCCGTTCGCACCCGACGTGAATCCGGACGTGAACACCCGCAACGCCGGCGAAGTGCTCGAGCAGGTCCGCGCCGGCCGGGTCGGCGCCCTGTTCAACGGCGTGGGCGCGGCGCAGGGGCGCGAGATCCAGCGCGTGGCGGTGGAGGAGAGCCGGCTCGGCATTCCGTTGCTGCTGGCCGCCGACGTGATCCACGGCATGCGCACGGTGTTTCCGATCCCGCTGGGCGAGGCCGCCAGCTTCGAGCCGGACCTGGCGCAGCGCACCGCGCGCGCCACCGCAATCGAGGCGACCGCCGCCGGCATCCACTGGACCTACGCGCCGGCGGTGGACATCGCCCGCGACCAGCGCTGGGGCCGGGGGGCCGAGGGCTCGGGCGAGGACAGCCTGCTCGGCAGCCTGTTCGCCGCCGCGCGCGTGCGTGGTTTCCAGGGCAACGACCTGCGCGCGCACGACGCGCTGCTGGCCACGCCCAAGCACTTCGTCGCCTATGGCGCGGTCGCCGGCGGCATGGACTACAACTTCGTCGAGATCGCCGAAGGCACGCTGCGCGACGTGCACCTGCCACCGTTCAAGGCCGCGCTCGATGCCGGCGCGCTCACGGTGATGACCGCCTTCAACGACATCAACGGCGTGCCGGCCAGTGCCAACCGCGCGCTGCTGACCGACCTGCTGCGCGGGCAGTGGCAGTTCCCCGGCCTGGTCGTGTCCGACTACACCGCCGACATGGAACTGGTCGCGCACGGCTACGCCGAGGACGACCGCGACGCGACCCGGCTGGCGCTCACCGCCGGCATGGACATGAGCATGCAGAGCGGCTTCTACGCCGCGCACCTGCCGGGCCTGGTCGACAGCGGCGAGGTGCCGATGGAGACGCTGGACGAGTCGGTGCGGCGGGTGCTGACGGTGAAGGCGGCGATCGGCCTGCTCGACGACCCCTACCGCTCGCTGGACCCGGCGCGCGAGGCCGACACCGCGCACCTGGCCGCGCACGAGGCGCTGGCCCGCGATGCGGCGCGGCGTTCGATCGTGCTGCTGAAGAACGACGGCGACGTGCTGCCGCTGCGCGCCGGCCAGCGCATCGCCGCGATCGGCCCGTTCGTGCGCGACACCGACAACATCGAAGGCTGCTGGACCCTGTTCGGCGACAAGTCGCGCTACGTGACGCTGGAAGCCGGCCTGCGCGCCGGGCTGCCGGACGGCGCGACGCTGGACGTGGTCGACGGCTGTGGCCTGGAAGACGCACTGGACGGCGGCATCGCCGCGGCAGTCGCCGCCGCGCGCACGGCCGACGTGGTGCTGCTGGCGCTGGGCGAGCCGCAGCGCTACAGCGGCGAGGCGCAGTCGCGCACCCAGATCGTGCTGCCGGCCGCGCAGCAGGCGCTGGCCGAAGCGGTCGCCGCCACCGGCACGCCGGTCGTGGTGCTGCTGCGCAATGGCCGCGCGCTGGCGCTGCAGGGCGCGGTGCGCGACGCGCAGGCGATCGCGGTGACCTGGTTCCTCGGCAGCCAGACCGGGCATGCGGTGGCCGACGTGGTGTTCGGCGCGTACAGCCCGTCCGCGCGCCTGCCGGTCAGCTTCCCGCACGATTCGGGGCAGCAGCCGTTCTTCTACAACCATCCGCGCACCGGTCGCCCCGAGACGCCGGAGATGTCCGAGTTCAAGGCGCGCTGGCGCGAGTTCCCGCACACCGCGCTGTATCCGTTCGGGCACGGGCTCGGCTATGCGCGCTTCGAGTACGGTCCGACCGCGGTCGACGATGCGGTGCTGCAGTGGCAGGACCGCCTCACGGTGCGCGCGCTGGTCCGCAATGCCGGCACCCGCGCGGCCGAGGAGGTCGTGCAGCTCTACGTGCACGACCGGGTCGGCAGCCGCGTACGTCCGGTGCGTGAACTCAAGGGCTTCGCCAAGATCCTGCTGCAGCCCGGCGAGCAGCGCGAGATGACGTTCACCCTCACGCGTGCCGACCTGGCCTTCAGCCGCGCCGATGGCAGCGTGGGTGCCGAACCGGGCCGGTTCGATGTCTGGATCGCGCCGTCGTCCGTTGCGGGCACGCCGGCGACCTTCGAGCTGCGCGGCCCGGCCTGACGCCAGCGGCTGGCAGCAACGCCGCCGTCCGCGGCGGTTCGTGCTGCGTGGGGGGGCGTCCGGCACGTGCGCTGCGCCCGGTGCAAACGAGCAACGTCCAGGACGCCGCCGTCCACAAAAATGCCGACCGGATACCGGTCGGCACGTGTGGGGTGTGGTCGTGCAGCGCGCTTACGGCCCGCCGGGCTCCGACCCGCGGTTCCAGGCGCGCAGCGCAGCCATGCGGGCGCGCTCCCAGGCCAGCTTGGAAGTGCCCTTGGTCGCTTCCCAGTGGTTGCGGATCTCGTCCTCGACGCTGTCGAATTCGACGTCCGGATGGCGCTGGCGCGCCTCGTATCCGCCCTGGTAGGCCGCCTCGTAATCGTTGTAGCTGTCGCCCTCGGCGTAGTAGGGCTCGCGCTTGAATTGCTGGTTCCAGTAGCCGGAATCGCCGAACGGCTCGACCGGCGCGCGGCCCGGAACCTGGTAGCCGGTATTGGCATTCATCGCGTGTCCTCCTTCGTCATCGTGTCTGTGGGACCACGGTAGCGAAGTGCGGGTTAATGCCACTGGTCGGGCGCGTGATCGAGATGTTAGACCGCTGAACGCGACGCGCGAGGTGCGGCGCGACCTGGAGATCAGCCGACCGCGCTCGGCGCGTCGTAGGGCAGCGGCGTGGCACCGGCACGCACCACCGCCGGTTCGGCGATGCGCAGCTGGTCGTCGTCGGCCTCGATCACCAGCAGGATCTTTCCGGCCTCGATCGCCTCCTCGAAGCGGCGCCGTACCGGATCGGGCACGCCGGAACCGACCAGCGCCGACGACCAGCTGCCGACCAGCGCGCCGATCACCGTGATCAATCCGGCACCGGCCAGGGTGATGCCCAGCGGCGGCACCGCCACGGCAACCAGGCCGGCGACCAGGCCGACCGCGCCGCCGCCCGCCGCACCGCGCAGCGCGGCCGGGATGGTGTCGGTCTTGCCTTCGCGCATGTCGTCCGGGATCGCTTCCATCTCGATGTCCGAGCGTGCGATCAGGGCCAGGTCGTCGGCGTCGATGCCGGTTTCGCGCGCCGCGCCCAGCGCGGCCTGGGCGGCCGCCAGGTTCGGCGTGCTGTAGATGCGACGGTGCTTCATGCGGGGCGCTCCACTGCGGACGGACCGCCAATGTGTGCCGGCCGCGGTGACCCGCATGTGACGCGGGCGCCGGCCGCGGGCGCGTCGTTGCGCACGTTCACGCGGCGGCGGGAAACGTGCCCACCATGTCGTGGGCGGGCGCGGAGCCCGCCGCATCGCCGGTCGTCGCCGTGCCGCCGGCAGTCCGGGCTGCTACGCGCGGCGAGGCATCCGAAGAGGCCCGGCCTCAGCTGCGCCGCGGCAGCAGGTAGATCACGCCGCCGACCAGCGCGGCGATGCCCACCGCAGCCAGGTTGCCGAGGCTGGCGCTGGCCAGCAGCGCCAGCGACAGCGCGATGGCCAGCACCGGGATCAGCGGGCCACCGGGCAGGCGCAATGCGTCCGGGCGGTCGCCGTAGCGCCGCGCCAGCACGATCACCGCCGCCGCGGTGCCGATGTAGGCCAGCAGGCGGGTGACCATCGACAGCAGGGCCAGCTGCACGAACGAGCCCCACAGCGCGAGCCCGAGCGCGATCACGCCCTGGGTGACGATGGCCGCGGCCGGCGTGCGGAAGCGCGGATGGATCGCGGCCAGGTAGCGCGGGCCATGGCCATCGGCGGCCAAGGCGTACAGGAAGCGCGGGCCGAGCATCATCGTGTTGCTGTTGGTGCCCAGGATCGAGATCGTCGCGCCGATGGTCAGCAGCAGGGCCAGCGCCTCGCCGCCGAAGCTGGCGGCCGCATCGGCCAGCGGCGTGGCCGAGCCGGCGAGGCCGGTCAGCGTGCCCTGCGCGACCAGCTGCACCAGCACGTAGATCAGGGTGACCGTGGTGATCATGGTCAGCAGCGCGAACGGCACGTCGCGGCGCGGATTGCGGTACTCGCCGGCCGCGGCCGGGATGTTCTCGAAGCCGGCATAGGCGAACAGCAGCAGCAGCGCGGCCTCGCCGAGGTTGCCCAGGTCGCCGGCGCCCGGCGGCTTGCCGGCCAGCGCCCACGACCAGTCGACGTAGAACAGGCCGATGGCGATGAACAGCAGCAGCGGCACCAGCTTGCCGATCACCAGCGCCACGCCGGTGCGCGCGGCCGACTTCACGCCGATCACGTTGATGCCGGTCAGGAAGGCCAGCGAGGCGACGATGACGAAGGCACGCCCGGCACCGCCCGACGCCGGTGCCCAGAAGCGGCTGACCGCGTCGGCCAGGCCGTTGCTGAGCGAGGCGGCCGAGGCGATGCGGGTCAGCCAGATCATCCAGCCGATCTCGAAGCCGACGAAGCGGCCGAAGGCCTCGCGCGCATAAAGGTAGCTGCCGCCGGGCTGGTCGAAGTAGCTGGCCGCCTGCGCGTAGCACAGCACCAGCAGGGCCACGACCAGGCCGGCCAGCAGCACCGCCCAGATGCTGGCCGGGCCGAGCAGCAGGAAGGTCGCCGCGGGCAGCAGGTAGATGCCGCTGCCGATCACGTCGTTGATCGACAGGCCGACGATCTGCCAGCGGCTGACCGCGCGGACCAGGCCGGGATGGGTCTCGTTGCCGCTGTCCGGTGCGCCGCTCATCGCGCCGCCTCCGGAAGCGTCCACGGCCCGGCCAGGCGCCGGTACTGCGCCTCGGGCAGCAGTACGAAGCGCGGCTGCGCGGCGGGATCGAGCCAGGCCAGCAGGTCGCGCATGTCGGCGTCCTCCATCGCGGTGCAGCCGGCGGTGGTCTCGCCGGGGGTGCGCCACAGGTGGGCGAAGATGCAGCTGCCGTCGCCGGGCACGTTGCCCGCGTTGTGCTCGATCACGAACCCGAGCCGGTAGCGCGGATCGCCGCTGTCGTGCAGGTCCAGGCGCATCGGCTCGGTCGAACCGTCGACCGCGTCGCGGCCGACCTGGTCGGCGTCGACGATGGTGTTGTAGAGCGGCGAGGCCGGCACGTCCATGCAGTAGTGCGACTGCCGCATCGGTGCGTACGGCAGCCGGGTATCGGCCGCGGCGGCGTAGCCGAACGCGGTGCCCAGCGCGAAGATGCCGGCCGGGCTGCGGCCGTCGCCCTCGCGCTTGCGCGGGCCATCGGCGGCATCGGCGGCCGCGTGCAGGCCGGTGCCCCAGGCGCTGCCGGCGCGTCCGATCGACACCGGGAACGCGCCCGCCTGGCGCCAGGCGGCACCGTCGTCGTCGCGTTCGTAGCGGTGCAGCGTGCCCTGCGTCGCGTCCCAGCCGGCGGTGGTCACCAGCACCAGCTGGCGGCTTCCTGCGAGCGCGCTGGCGGCCGGCGCGTCGGCCGCGGCGGTCGCGGGCGCCAGCACCGCGAGCACGGCCAGCAGGCGGCGCAGCAGCGGTCGGGCGTGGCGGTGGACGGGCGTCGTCATCGGGCGGGGCCTCGTGCGGTGTCAGGTATCCAGCAGCCGCTGGATGCGTTCCAGGTTGATGCCGAGCTGGCGGTGCCGGTCCGGATTGGACTGGCACAGCAGCACGAACACGAAATCGAGCAGGTACTGCAGCGACGAACGGTACAGCAGCTGCTCGATGTGCGGGGCCGGATCGTGCGCCGAGATCGCCAGCGCGGCATCGGCGTGCGCGCGCAGCGGGTTGGCGGTGTGCCGGGTGATCGACACCACCTGGCCGTCGCAGGCCTGGAACTGGCGGCTGATCTGCGACAGCTCCGGCAGCTGGCCGAACTCGGAGAACATCAGCAGCAGGTCGCCGGGGCGCGCGGCCGACAGGTTGGCCATCATCAGGATCGGGTCGGCGTGATGGACGGTGAGCACGCCCACCAGCGACAGCCGCATCGCGAACTCGCGGGCGAACAGGCCGTCGTCGCCCAGCCCGCAGACGAAGACCTTGCCGGCGCCGTCGAGCATCGACACGATCCGCTCGATGTGCCGGCGCGGGTTGAGCAGCCGGGTTTCCTCCTCGGCCTCGGCCTTGCTGCGGCGCAGGGCCTCCTCCAGCCGCATGTAGGCATCGGCGGCGGCGGGCGCCTCGGTGCTGGCGGCCGCGCCGCTGCCGCGGGCCAGGGCCTGTCCGACGCTGTACTTGAGGTCCGGATAGCCCTTGAAGCCGCACTTCTGGCTGAACTTGACCACGCTGGACTGGCTGACGCCCAGCGCGCTGGCCAGCTGCTGCGAGGAGTAGTCGCGCAGCAGGTGGGCGTTGTCGAGGATGAAATCGGCGATGCGGCGTTCGATCGCCGACATCTGGTCGCGCTCGGAACGGATCTTCAGCAGCGGAGCCACGGCAGCCCTCCCTGGCCGGGCACGGCGACGACGGCGCGTGCCGGCGCCCTCATCGGCGCAGCATCTCCAGCCCGCGGATCTCGCTGATGCCCAGCCCCGGCGCATCGGTGATGGTGATTTCCGACTCGTCGAAGATCACGCCGCCCTCGACCGGGTTGAACCGGCCGAGCGAGGGCCCGTCCAGGTCGATCTTGGTGATCGCATCGGCCTTGGCCACCGCCAGGTGCACCGCGGCGGCCACGCTGATGCTCGATTCGAGCATGCAGCCGATCATGCACTGCAGGCCGTGCAGCGCGGCGATGTCGGCGACCTTGATCGCATTGGACAGGCCGCCGGTCTTCATCAGCTTGATGTTGATGATGTCGGCGGCGCGGTTGCGGATCAGGTCGAACACCTGGCCCGGTCCGAACACGCTCTCGTCGGCCATCACCGGGGTGTGCACGCGTTCGGTGACGTAGCGCAGGCCATCGATGTCGGCGGCCTTGACCGGCTGCTCCAGCAGTTCCAGGACCACGCCGGCCGCTTCCAGCGCGTGCATCGCGTGCACCGCCTGCTTGGCGGTCCAGCCCTGGTTGGCGTCCAGCCGCAGCAGCGCGCGGCCGTCGACCGCGGCATGGATCGCCTTGACCCGCTCCACGTCCACGCCGATGTCCTTGCCGACCTTGATCTTGAGCGAGTCGAAGCCGCGTTCGACCGCGGCGATCGAGTCGGCCACCATCTTGTCGATGTGGTCCACGCTGATGGTGATGTCGGTAGTGATCACCGGGTCGCCGCCGCCGAGCAGCTTGTACAGCGGCGCGCCGTAGAGCTGCGCCCACAGGTCGTAAAGGGCGATCTCGACCGCGGCCTTGGCGCTGGTGTTGCGTTCCAGCGCGCCCTGGACCAGGCCGCACAGCCGGTTGAGGTCGGCCACGTCCTGGCCGAGCAGGCGCGGCTTGATGAAGCGCTCGATCGCCTCGACGATCGAACCGTGGGTGTCGCCGGTGATGACCGCGGTCGCCGGCGCCTCGCCGTAGCCGGTGTGGCCGCTGTCGGTGTCGACCAGGACCACGATGTCCTCGATCGTCTCCACGGTGCGCAGCGCGGTCTTGAACGGGGTCTTCAGCGGCACGCGCAGCATGCCCAGGCGGATGTCGGTGATCTTCATGGGGTGGCCGCGGGCCGGATCCTCTGGATGCTGGTGATGCGCTCGACGTAGGTCGCGGTGTCGTTGAACAGCAGCGGTTCGAGCGGGGTGACGGCGACGCCGTTGAGCTTGCCCTGCACGCGCACGCCGTCGTCGCCCAGCCAGCCGCCGCCGGCGGTGTCGTGGATCACGTAGCTCAGGCCGTTCTCGTGGCCGATGGCCATCATCACGTGGCCGGGAATGTAGATCAGGTCGCCGACCTGCAGGTCGGCCAGCGCCGCGCGCCGCGCGTCGGCATCGGCGTCCTTCAGCGGCAGCCTGTCGAGCGCGGGGCTCACCGCCTGCGCACTGGTGTTGCGCGGCAGCAGTACGCCGAAACTGCGGTAGATCTCGGAGACGAAGCCGCTGCAATCGCGGGTGTCGTAGTCGTGGCCCCAGCCGTAGCGCTCGCCGAGGAACTTGAACGACTGCAGCAGCAGGTTGCGCGGGGTCAGCGGCAGGTAGTCGGCGGCGGTGTCGGCGGTCTTCGGCAGCAGCGCCGGCACCAGCTGCAGGCGGCCCTGCCGGTCGCGGATCGGCAGTTCGATCACGTGCGAGGCGTAGGGATGCTGGCCGTTGACCGGCTGGTCGGCCGGCCAGTCGGCCAGCACCGGCACGCGCACGCCCATGTCCAGCTGCAGGCGCGAGACCTGCGGCTGCTCGGGCGTGAAGGTGGTCGCCACGGTCGCGCCGGTGACGATCCGGAACGGCGCCTTCGCGCCGTAGCCGAGCACCTGGTCGCGCCCGCCGATGGCCACGGCGTCGGCCTCGATCCAGGCCAGGTAGCGCTGGCTGGCGACGAACAGCCACTGGCCGTCGCGGCTGGCGTGCAGCACCGCGACCGCGTCGCCGGGAAACAGCGCCGATTCCTGGAAGCGGTCGATGTCGGTATCGCCGATGGCGCTGAAGGCGCGCTCGCGGGTCGGGAACGCGCGCAGCGCCGCGCGCTGCACGACCAGGCCCAGCGCCAGCGGACGCGACGCCGGCACCTGGTCCAGGGCCAGCGCGTCGTCCAGCGCCTGCAGGCGTTCGGCCGAGAACACCGCTCCGTCGGCGTCGTACAGGGTGCGGCTGGGTGGCGCGGACAGGCGTGCGATCGCCTCGCGCACCATCGCCGCCGGCAGGTCCGCCGGCAATGCGCGCAGATCGTGGATGGAGGGATCCTCGGCGCGCATCCGCGCGTTCTGCGCGTCGATGCCGGCGCGGTCGAGCACGATCCGGTCGGGATCGGGCAGGCGCGCGATCCAGTGCTGGGCGGACAAGTGGACCTCCTCGATGCCGGGGACCGCCAGCGCTCCGGTGGTCGGGCGGGCGGCGAGCGGGGACAGACCGGCCAGCAGCAGGCAGGCGATCAGCCCCGACCAGCGCCACGCCGAATGCGTGCGTTGCAGCCTCATCGGCGATGTCCTCCGGCGTCGTGACCCCTGCGTGGAATACTTAATTCCTGCGGGTGGAAATTGCAAGAATAAATTATTGACCGCGTCGTCGGAGGCGTGTTACACCGACAGCGCGCCGGTGTTGCAAGTGGTCGGCGTGCGACAGGGGAAGAGTCGTGCAGGACGCAGGTTCCAGCGTGCCCCGGAGACGTTCCGGGAACCGGGACCGCAATGCCGGCCGGTGGTCGCAGCCGGCGGCGGGTCGTGTACCGCGAGAGGGCGGTCGCGGCCGGCATCGGCAACCGTGAGGACGCACAGCCGGTTCAGGGGAGTCGGGGAATCCGGCGGGCTGCACGGTCGCTTCATCCAGTTACAGCGTGTCCCAACCATCGGTCCAGGAGAGAGAGACCCATGTCCGTTCGAACCCCGCATCCGAAGCGCCATCGTCTCGCCGTGGCGCTGCTGGCGTCGCTGTGTGTGCCCACCATCGCCGCCGCGCAGGACACGCCGTCCACCCAGGCACCGCAGGAACTGGACCGCGTCACCGTGACCGGTTCGCGCATCAAGCGCACCGACATCGAGGCCGCGCTGCCCGTCACCGTGATGCAGAAGCAGGAGATCGAACAGCAGGGCATCACCTCGGCCGAACAGCTGCTGCAGTTCCTCAACATCGCCAGCAACAGCTCCGACAGCCTGGCCGCCAACAGCGGCATCGCGCCGCCCGGCACGCGCGGCAACAACGGCGTGTCCGGCGCCAACCTGCGTGGTCAGGGCGCCGACGCGACCCTGGTGCTGCTCAATGGGCGCCGCGTGGCCACCCATGGCCTGGCCGGCCAGGTCGTTGACCTGAACTCGATCCCGTTCGCGGCGATCGAGCGGGTCGAGGTCCTGCGCGACGGCGCCTCGGCGGTGTACGGCACCGATGCGATCGGCGGCGTCATCAACTTCATCACCCGCAACGACTACCGCGGCGCGGCGATCACCGGCGGCGTCGACGTGACCGAGGAGGGCGGCGGCAACATCTACACCGCCAACATCATCGGCGGCGCCGGCGACCTCGACAGCGACCGCTGGAACGTCTGGGGCGCGGTCAGCTACAAGCGCAACGAGATCCTGCGCGGCAGCGACCGCGATTTCTCCAACAGCTTCCAGGCCGACCGCGGCCTGTCGCCCGATACCAGCGGCACGCCGTTCGCGACCGTGACCAACCTGGCCGGCGGCCTGATCAGCGGCAATCTGGTCGATCCGCGCGACGGCGCGCTGATCTCGCGCCCCAACATCCTCGACCTGCCGGGCGGTGCGGGCTGCGAAGCCGGCGGCGACATGATGGGGCCGTACGACGAGCGGATCTGGGCGCAGACGGTCAACCGTTACGCCTGCGCCTGGGACTACGGCCGCGCACGCACCATCCAGCAGCCGGTGGAGTCGGTGCAGTTCCTCGGCCGCGCGACCTTCATGCTGTCCGACAACCACCAGGCCTACGTCGAGTTGATGGGCTCGGACGTCAAGGCGACGCGCCACTTCGAAGCACAGCAGATCTCCTCGTCGATCCCGACCACGCCGACCGCGGCGGCGACCGCGCTGGACGCCTATCCGCTCAACGACCTGACGCGCGAGACCTACGACATGGTCTACAACGCGCTGGCCGACTACTTCGGCACCGCCAACCTGGTCTACGGCAATCCGATCAACTACCGCTGGCGCTGCTACGCCTGCGGCCCGCGCCAGATCGAGACCAGCACCAAGTCCGCGCGCCTGGTGCTCGGCTTCGAAGGTTCGCTGGGCAGCTGGGACTACAGCGCCGGCCTGTCGCGCGCGGTCAGCCGCTCCGAGTCCGTGCTCGGCACCGGCTACTACTACACCCCGCAGCTGAAGGCGGCGCTGGCGTCGGGCCTGCTCAACCCGTTCCTGATGCCCGGCCAGGAGCAGAGCGAGGCGGCGATGTCCGCCCTGCGTGCCGCCTCGGCCGCGGGCGTGCAGCTCTACCGTGGCGAGACCACCAGCACCATCCTCGATGCCAGCTTCTCCGGCGGCCTGGGCTTCAACCTGCCCGGCGGCGAGGTGCAGGCCGCGGTGGGCGCGGACCTGCGTCGCGAGGAGTACGAGTTCAACGGGCCGGCCGCCGCGGCTGGCGGCAACGCCTGGATCTTCGGCGCGCCGGGCGATGCGGTGAACTACCTGGCTCCGGTCCACCGCGACGTGAAGGCGGTCTTCGTCGAGGCCTACCTGCCGCTGTTCGACTCGCTGGAACTGACCCTGGCCGGCCGCCACGACCGCTACGACGGCTTCGGTGGCACCACCAACCCGAAGTACTCGTTCAAGTACCAGCCGGTCGAGTGGCTGGCGTTCCGCGGCGCGTACAGCACCGGCTTCAAGGTGCCCAGCTTCGCCCAGCTGTTCCGCGGCACCACCGAGAGCGTGTACACCGCACGCGGCCTCGCCGATCCGGCCACCTGCCCGGGCGCCATTCCCAACCCGGCCGTGGCCGGTTGCGAGGAGATCACCGGCATGACGGTGCTCAGCGGCGGCAACCCCAACCTGGCGCCGGAGGAGTCCAAGCAGAAGAGCATCGGCTTCGTGCTCGCGCCGACCGCCAATTTCAACCTCAGCGTGGACTGGTGGGAGATCGAGCGCATCAACACGATCCGCGGCGTGACCCTGGACACGCTGATCGCCGAGTACGACCTGTTCACGGCCAACTGGATCCGCGACGCCAGCGGCGAGGTCGTCCAGATCGACCAGCGCTTCGTCAACACCGGCGGCACCCTGACCCGCGGCGTCGAGCTGGACGCCAACCTGGTCGGCGAACTGGCCGGCGGCAACTGGCGCCTGCACCTCAACGGCAACTACCTGGACACCTTCAAGAGCAAGAGCCTGGCCTCGCAGCCGTACGGCGACAGCACGGTGGGCCTGTACGAGCCGTACTTCAACCTGCCGCTGAAGTGGAAGCACACGCTGGGCTTCACCTGGAGCAAGGGCGACTGGATCCACTCGCTGACCCAGATCTACCGCGACGGCTACACCGACTACGTGCCGCCGGGCATCCGCAACGGCAGCTACATGCCGGAGCGCTGGGAGCCGGAGGTGGACGACTACACCACCTACAACTACAGCGTGGCGTGGACCGGCATCGACAGCCTCAAGCTCACCTTCGGCGTGCGCAACGTGCTGAACACCGATCCGCCGTTCACCCTGCGCTACCTGGACCACGGCGACGGCGCCGGCTGGGATGCGCGTGTGGGCGATCCGCGCGGCCGTGCGTTCACCCTGCAGGCCGAATACACGTTCTGATGCGGAACGGCGTGTTCGCGTGGTTGCAGCGGAGCGGCCCCCGTGCGGGCCGCCTCCGCCTGCTGGCAGCGGGCCTGGCCCTGGCGTGGAGCGGTGCCGCAGCGCAGGCCGCGGCACCGCCGTTGCCGTCGCCGGAGGCGGTGGACGCGGCCGTGCTGCGGACCATGGAGCGCTTTTCGCTGCCGGGCATCGCGGTCGGCGTGATCGTCGATGGCGAGGTGGTCTACCGCGGCACGCACGGCGAGCTCCGCGCGGACAGCGGCGAGCCGGTCGATGCCGGCAGCCTGTTCAAGATCGCCTCGCTCAGCAAGGCGATGACCACCGCGGTGCTGGCACGCCAGGTCGATGCCGGGCTGCTGGCCTGGGACGACCCGGTCCGCCGGCATCTGCCGCAGTTCCGCATGCACGATGCCTGGGTGACCGAGCACATGCAGGTGCGCGACCTGCTGATCCACAACAGCGGGCTCGGCATCGGTGCCGGCGATCTGATGCTGTGGCCGGAGCCGAACGCGTTCGACCGCGACGACATCATCGCCGCGCTCGCCCACCTGCGGCCGACCCACAGTTTCCGTTCGCATTACTCCTACGACAACCTGCTCTACGTGGTGGCCGGCGAGGTCGCGGCGCGGGTCGCCGGCAAGCCGTACGCGCAGCTGGTGCACGAGGAGGTGTTCGCGCCGCTGGGCATGCAGCGCTGCCAGGCCGGCGCGTGGTCGCGCGACGCGGTGGGCAACGTCGCCCAGCCGCACATGCCGCAGGACGGCCGCAACGTGGTGGTGCGCGAGGACGGGCCGCAGATTCCGGATACCGCCTCGATGGCCGCCGGCGGCATCCGCTGCGGGCTGGACGACATGCTGGCCTGGATGCGCGCCTGGCTCGATCCGTCGGCCGCGCCGGACTGGCTGTCCGAGACCCAGCGCCGCGCGCTGTGGACGCTGCACCAGCCGATGCCGATCTCGCGCCGGATGCGCGAGGAGGACCGCACCCGCATGTACGGCTACGGCTACGGCTGGCGCATCTCGGACGTGGACGGCGAATGGATGGTCGCGCACACCGGCACCCTGATGGGCATGTACGCCTCGCTGGTGCTGCTGCCGGACCGCCGCAGCGGCTTCGTGATCCTGATCAACGGGCAGGGCGGCGAGGCGCGCAGCGTGCTCGGCCAGGTGCTGACCCGTGCCTTCACCCGCGACGCGCTGGCACTGGATGTCGACGCCAGTGCGGACGCGGCGGCGCGTGCGCGGGCGCAGGCCGCAGCGGGCGGCGCGACCGCGCGCGCCACGGCGCCGGACACCTCGGCGCGGCTGCCGGTCTCCGCACGCGATTTCGCCTGGACCGGCACATGGCGCGATCCGTGGTTCGGCGATGTCTCGCTGTGCGCGCGCGGCGACGCCATCGGCTTCCGCGCGCACAAGTCGCCGCGCATGTCCGGCCGGGTGATGCAGGTCGGCGGGCGCTATCTGGTCGAATGGGACGACCGCAGCGTCGACGCCGAGCCCTGGCTGGACTTCAGCCGTCCCGGCCGTGGATCGGCGCGATTGGCGATGTCGCACGTCGACCCCGACGCCGACTCCAGTTACGACTACGGCGACCTGGCGCTGGAGCGCGTCGCCGGCTGCGGACGCTGAGCCGCCCCTTCCGCCATCCGATGCCGCTGCAGGAGTTCCCGATGCACGCCCAGTCCCCGATCCCGCCCGCGCCCGCACGCCCGATCTCCTGGCGGAGCCTTCGCCTGGCACTGCTCGCGGCCGCCGCGCTGCTGCTGGCCGCCTGCAGCCATGCGCCGCAGCGCAATCCGATCGCGCAGTGGGTGCCGTCGGACAACCACGATGCGCGCCGGCCGGTGCTGGTGGTGCTGCATTTCACCGACCAGGACTCGGTCCAGCGCAGCCTGGACACGCTGCGCACCCGCAATGCCGGCGGGCGGGTCAGCGCGCACTACCTGGTCGGCCGCGACGGCGACCTGTACCAGCTGGTCAGCGACGAGCGCCGCGCGTGGCACGCCGGCGCCGGCTCGTGGGGCACCATCGGCGACGTGAACTCGGCATCGATCGGCATCGAGATCGACAACGACGGGCACTCGCCGTTTCCACCGGCGCAGGTGCAGACGCTGATCGCGCTGCTGGAGGACCTGTGCACGCGCTGGCGGATCCCGCGCAGCGCGATCATCGGCCACGAGGACCTGGCGCCGACCCGCAAGCGCGATCCCGGCCCGCTGTTTCCCTGGAAGACGCTGGCCGAGGCCGGCTTCGGCCTGTGGCCGGCCGCCGATGCGCCGCCCGCGCCCGCGGGCTTCGATCCGTGGCTGGCGATGCGCGTGCTCGGCTATCCCATCGCCGACCGCAGCGCCGCGGTGCGTGCGTTTCGCAGCCGCTACCGCGGCGATGAGCTGACCACCTTCGATGCCGAGGATCTGCGCATCCTACACGCGCTGACCCTGTACCCCGAGCCGGCTGTGCTGCGGCCCGCGGCAGCCGAAGGCGACCTGCCTTGACCGGGGCGGGCGCGATGCGGGCGCGTACCGCCATGAGGTCGCGTCGTCGCCGGCGCGTGGTCGCGCTTGCCTCGCTGCTGGTCGCGGTACTGCTGTCGGCGGGCGGTGTGGCGGCGCCGGTCGTCTCGCCGGCCCGCGATGCCGCCGAGGCCGGGCTGGTCGATGTGGCGACGCTGGCACCGGATCTGCACGTGCGCATGCGCTACGTCGGCGACGACAACTTCACCGGTGCGCCGGTGCCCGGCTACGAAGCCAACCGCTGCTACCTGCTGCGTCCGGCGGCCGAGGCGCTGGCGCGCGTCCAGCAGGCGCTGCGTGCCGACGGGCTGGGGCTGGAGATCTTCGACTGCTACCGGCCGGTGCGCGCGGTGCGCAGTTTCGTGGCCTGGGCCGCGGCGCCGGACGACCCGGCGAGCAAGGCGCGCTTCTATCCGCAGGTCGACAAGGGCGCGCTGGTCCCGGACTACATCGCCGACAGGTCCGGCCACAGCCGTGCCGCCACGGTCGACCTCACCCTGGTGCGCTGCGCCGATGGCCGCTGCACGCCTCTGGACATGGGCACCGGTTTCGACCTGTTCGGCCCCGCCGCGCATACCGATGCGCCCGGGCTGACGCCCGAGGTGCGCGGCAACCGCCAGCGTCTGGTGCAGGCGATGGCCGCGTAGGGGTTCGTCAACTATCCGCTGGAGTGGTGGCACTTCAGCCTGCGGCCGGAGCCCGATCCGCAGACCGCCTACGATGTGCCCGTGCGCTGACGCGCGCAGCCGCCTTCATCTAGGACGCCGCATGCCGTTCGCCGACATCCACTGCCCGTACTGCGGCGAGCCCATCGGCCTCGTGCTCGACACCTCCGCCGGCGACCAGCATTACATCGAGGACTGCCAGGTCTGCTGCCGGCCGATCGTGGTCATGCTCCAGGTCGACATCGACGGCCAAGCGCAGGTGTCGGCGCGGCGCGAAGACGAGGCCTGAGCCGGGACGGCTGCCGCGCAGGCGCGCGTATCGGCGGCGGCCCGCATCCGCGCCGGACCGGCGCGGGCAGGCCGCGATGGCGCGACAGGTAGACTGCGCGCTTCCTCCACCTCCCGGAACGCGATGAACCTGCCCCTGCATTACGGCCTGCTCGGCGCACTGGAAGCCGGCCTGATCGCCTTCGTGATCGGCGTGCTCGTGTACGCCGGCTGGGTCTGGGTCTGCCGGCGCGCGGCGCTGACGATCGGGCATGCGATCGGCTGGAGTGGCGCCATCGCGGTGGTCATCGGCGCCGGCATCGATGCCTGGAACCTGTTCTACCTGGGCATCGCCCGGCTCGAGTCGCCGTTGTACGCGCGGCTGGCCCTGGCCGGCATCCATGATGCGGACAATCTGGGCACGCGGGTCATGTTCGAGGTCATCGGAGCCCTGTGCGGCGTGGTGCTGGGCTGGTGGGTGTTCAGCGGGCGTTTCGCGGCTGCGGACGCCGAAGAGGGGCGTCCGGCACCCGGGAAAGAAGCCGCAGATCCCGATTCAACCGGCGGCTAACCCGGCCCTCACCAGCGGCTAACCGGCGTCCTAGCGCGACTTCCCGCGGCGGTGGTTAAGCAGATGTTGCCGGCCCCGCCGCGCTGCAAGAGCGGTTCATTCCAGCGGTCGCAAGGTGCGGGCCGTGACGCGGTGCCACGCACCGTCACGCTCAAAACCACCAGGAGACACGCCATGAAGACCACCACCCGACTGACCGCCGCTCCGCTGATGATCCTGGGCATGCTCGCCGCCGCGCCGCTGGCGTTCGCCCAGACCCAGCCGACCACCGCCACCGAGGCGCAGGCCGAACAGCAGGCCCAGCAGATGCAGCAGGCACAGCAGGCCACCGGCGCCGCCCAGCAGCAGGCGCAGCAGTCGCAGGGCAGTGGCCAGGCCATGGGCTGGGCCGACCTCGATGTCGACGGCGACGGCAACATCAGCAAGGAAGAAGCGCAGCGCCACACCGGCCTGTCCAGCGTCTTCGACGAGGCCGACACCAACGGCGACGGCCAGCTGACCCCGGACGAGTACCGTGGCTTCATCCAGGCCCAGCAGGACGCCGCGACCCAGAACTGATCGGGCATCGATCGCGCCGCATTCCGCGGCTGCAGCACACGCACGGGGCGGGCCTTCGGGTCCGCCCCGTCGTCTTGCGGGAACCGGGCCGGCGCGGGGAGGAACGAGCCGGTATGCTGCGCCTCCCCGCACATCGCAGGACCTGGCAATGCAGCAGATCGGACTGGTGGGCTTCGACGGCGACGACACGCTCTGGCGCAGCGAGGACTACTACCGCAAGGCCGAGGCCGACTTCGAGGCGATCCTCGGCCACTACATCGATCTGAACGACCCGCGCGTGCTCGGCCACCTGCTCGCGGTGGAACGCCGCAACCTGAAGATCTTCGGCTACGGCGTGAAGGGCATGACCCTGTCGATGATCGAGGCGGCGATCGAACTCACCGATGCGCGCATCAGCGCCGGCGACATCCAGCAGGTGATCGAGATCGGGCGCACCACGCTGCAGCATCCGGTGGAGTTGATCCCCGGCATCCGCGAGGCGGTCGCCGCGATCGCGGCCGAGGTGCCGGTGGTGCTGATCACCAAGGGCGACCTGTTCCACCAGGAAGCCAAGATCGCCAGCTCCGGCCTGTCCGACCTGTTCCCGCGGATCGAGATCGTCTCCGAGAAGGACCCGCCGACCTACGCCCGGGTGCTGGCCGAGTTCGGGCTGGAGGCCTCGCAGTTCGTGATGGTCGGCAACTCGCTGCGCTCGGACATCGAGCCGGTGGTGCGGCTGGGCGGCTGGGGCATCCACATGCCGTACGAGGTGACCTGGGCGCACGAGGCCGAGCACGGCCTGGACGATGCCCATCCGCGCGTGCTGACGGTCGAGCAGGCCGACGCGCTGCCTGCCGCGGTCAGCCGGATCGCGCAGCAGGCCGCGGTGGCCTGAGCGCGTCGCCTACAGGCAGCACGCCGGGCCACGGCGCCGTCCATCGCTGCAGCGCGGGCGGCGTCTGCGGCACAATGCCGGCATGCAAGCGTCCTGGCTGCGCCACGTGCTGGTTCCCGTCCTGCTGATCCTCGGCGGGGGCATCGCCGATGCGCTCGCGCAGGCCACGCCGACGCCGTCGGCTGCCGCAGCCGGGCCGCGCGCGCCGGCCACCGGCGATGGCTGGCTGGACCGACAGCTGCTGGACATCGACCGCTATGCGGCGCGCTATCCGGACGCGTTCGCCGACGAACTGGAGCGCTATGCCGGCGTACCGCGTGCCTACACGCAGGCGCTGGCGCAGCAGCCCGGCTGGCATCCCGGCGACGTGTGGTTCGCCTGCGTTCTCGGCCGCGCCGTACAGGCGACGTGTCGGGCGGTGGTCCGGCAGCGGGCGGTCGCCGGTCCCGACGCGGACTGGTCGGCGGTCGCCGAAGGCTTCGAGGCGGCACCGGGCGGCGCGGCCTATCGCAGCATCCGCCTGGCCCTGGCCGACAGTTACCGGCGCTGGGCGCGCCCGCTCGACGCCGATGCCGCGCTGCGCCGCGCCCTGCGCGAGCGCGAGCGCGAGCAGGCCAGGCAGCGCGACGAGGCCGCCACCACGCGCTGAACGCGGCCGGCGGGGCGGGCCGGGACGCGCCGGCTACAATGCGCCGATGATGTCCGCCGCTTCCCGCTACCGCGATTCCCTGCGCCTGTCCGTCGCGCCGATGATGGACTGGACCGACCGGCATTGCCGGGTGTTCCACCGCATCCTGGCGCCCAATGCGCGGCTGTACACCGAAATGGTGCACGCCAACGCGGTCCGGCTGGGCGATCGCGAGCGCCTGCTCGGCTTCTCGGCGTCCGAACAGCCACTGGCGCTGCAGCTCGGCGGCAGCGATCCGGCCCTGCTGGCCGAGGCCGCGCGCATCGCCCAGGACTGGGGCTATGCCGAGGTCAACCTCAACTGTGGCTGCCCGTCCGACCGGGTCCAGGCCGGGCGCTTCGGCGCCTGCCTGATGCGAGAGCCGGCGCTGGTGGCCGAGTGCGTGGCGGCGATGGCCGGCGCGGCGTCGCTCCCGATCACGGTCAAGTGCCGGCTCGGCGTGGACGAGGACAACGACTACGACAAGTTCGCGGCCTTCGTCGACCAGGTCGTCGCGGCCGGCAGCGCGATGGTCGTGGTGCACGCCCGCAATGCCTGGCTGCAGGGGTTGTCGCCGAAGGAGAACCGGGAGATCCCGCCGCTGCGCTACGACTGGGCGTACCGGCTCAAGCGCGAACGGCCGGCGCTGCCGGTGGTGCTCAACGGCGGCATCGCCACCGTCGAGGCGGCGCTTGCGCACCTGCCGCAGGTCGACGGGGTGATGCTGGGGCGCGCCGCCTACCACGATCCCTATGAGCTGCACCGGCTGGACGCGGCCCTCTACGGCGGCCCGGTGCGCGAGCGCGCCGAGCTGCTGCGCGCACTGCGCCCCTACGTCCAGGCGCAGCTCGATGACGGCGTCGCGCTCAAGCACATCACCCGCCACCTGCTGGGCCTGTTCCATGGCCAGCCCGGCGGGCGCGCGTTCCGGCAGGTGCTGAGCGAGCAGGCGCACCGGCCGGGCGCCGGCTGGGACCTGATCGAACAGGCCCTGGCGATGACCGGCGGCGACCGCCGCAGCGCCGCCTGACGCAACGCCGCCCCCGCCCGGAGCGTCGCCCTCCGCTCGGATGAAGCGAACTGCTCACGCCTGCGCGGGAGCCGGTCATGCGCGTGGCGTCAGCCGGTCCAGAAGCGTCCGCATGCAGGGTCGACAAACGGCGCAGCAAGCTGAACGCGCCGGCCGCGCCATGTGGATAAGTTCAGATCGGATTCACGGCTTTCTAACGAACATGCGGGTCCAGCCTCGCGACCGCGGGACGTGGTCGGTCCCAGCCTCGCAGCGCCCATTTCCGTTAGGATCCAAGGATGTTTCGCCGGTTACTGTCCGCCATCGCCCTGATCGCCTCCGCCGCACTGGCAGGGGATGTCGTGGCGCAGTCCGCCCGCCCGCCGGCCGACGGCATGGCGCGAGCGGTGGGCCAGCGCCCGCACATGGCGCCGTCGCGGCTCGACGGTGCGATGCCCGACCGGGCGCAGGCGGAGATGCCGCCGTCGCGCGAACCGAACCGCCAGGAGATGCGTTCGCTGTCCGAGGCGGTGCGGAGCGTGCAGCGGCGTACCGGTGGACAGATCCTCGGTGCCGAACGCGTGCCCTACGAGGGCGGCGTGATCACCCGGATCAAGTACATGGACGATCGCGGCCGGGTCCGCTATATGGATGACCCCGGCGGGCCCGGCGAGCGTCGCTCGCGCGCGCCGCGACGCGCCGATAACGACGAACGGTAGACCATCGGACGGTCATCCTCGGGGTGACACGACCGCCACCACAGTTACTACGGAGAGTGCATGCGTATCCTTCTGGTCGAAGACGAAGCCCCGTTGCGCGAAACCCTGGCTGCCCGGCTGAAGCGAGAAGGCTTTGCGGTCGATGCCGCACAGGATGGCGAAGAGGGCCTGTACATGGGCCGCGAGGTGCCGTTCGACGTGGCCATCATCGACCTGGGCCTGCCCAAGATGTCCGGCATGGAACTGGTCAAGGCGCTGCGCGACGAAGGCAAGAATTTCCCGGTGCTGATCCTGACCGCCCGCTCCAGCTGGCAGGACAAGGTCGAGGGCCTCAAGCAGGGCGCAGACGACTATCTGGTCAAGCCGTTCCACGTCGAGGAGCTGCTGGCGCGCCTCAACGCGCTGGTCCGCCGCGCCGCGGGCTGGAGCAAGCCGGTGCTGGAGTGCGGCCCGGTCGCGCTGGACCTGGCGGCGCAGACGGTCAGCGTCACCGGCCACAACGTCGATCTCACCAGCTACGAGTACAAGGTGCTCGAGTACCTGATGATGCATGCCGGCGAGCTGGTGTCGAAGGCCGACCTGACCGAGCACATCTACCAGCAGGATTTCGACCGCGATTCCAACGTGCTGGAGGTCTTCATCGGCCGCCTGCGCAAGAAGCTGGATCCGGACGGCGAGCTGAAGCCGATCGAGACCGTCCGCGGTCGCGGCTACCGTTTTGCGATTCCGCGCACCGACGCCTGATCCCGATGGAGCGGCCGGCCGGGTGAATCGCGAACGCGTGGGTTTCCGGCCGTGGCGCACGCGCTCGCTCAAGGCGCGTCAGCTCACCGCGGCCAGCCTCGGGCTGGTCGCCTTCCTGATGCTGGCCGGCTACGCGCTGGACCGCGCGTTCGCCGAGACCGCCGAGAACAACCTGCGCCAGCGGCTGAAGAGCTACGCGATGGCGTATGCCGACAACATCGACTTCGGTCGCGACGGCTCGCTCTACACCCCCGAACTCGGCCCCGACCCGCGCTTCCACCGCCCGGGCAGCGGCCTGTATGCCGAGGTCGTGCTGCCGAACGGGCACTGGGCGTCGCTGTCGGCGGAAGGGCCGCTGCTGCCCGAGGTCGGCGGCATGCTGTTGCCGCGCCAGGAAAGCTTCCATACCCAGCTGCCGATGACCCAGATCGATGGCAGCCCCGGCGAGGTCTATCGCTACGGCATCGGCCTGATCTGGGGAGAGCGCGGCCCTGAGGCCGAGTTTCCGTACACCATCTACGTGCTGGAGGACGCGCAGACCCTGGATGCCCAGGTGCGCGTGTTCCGCGGCGCGCTGTGGATCTATCTGGGCGGCGCCGGCCTGCTGCTGCTGCTGCTGCAGACCCTGGTGCTGCAGTGGAGCCTGAAGCCGCTGCGCCGGGTGATCGCCGAACTGACCCGCGTGCAGCGTGGCCAGCTGCAGCGCATGAGCGAGCGCCATCCGCGCGAACTCGAACCGTTGACCGAGAGCATCAACGCGTTGATCGAGAGCGAGCGCGAGCATCTGGAGCGGCAGCGCAACACGCTGGCCGACCTCGCCCACAGCCTGAAGACGCCGCTGGCGGTGCTGCGCACCCAGCTCGACAGCGGCACCGGCGAAGGCAGCCTGCGCGAGGAACTCGATACCCAGCTCAAGCGCATGAACGACCTGGTCTCCTACCAGCTGGCACGCGCCGCGTCCGGCGGCCACAAGCTGTTCTCCGCGCCGGTGCCGATCGAGTCCAGTGCCGAGGAGATCGTGCGCGGACTGGAAAAGGTGTACGCGACCAAGGGCGTGCTGTGCGAGTTCGATGTCGCGCCCGACGTGCAGTTCTACGGCGAGCCCGGCGACCTGCAGGAACTGCTCGGCAACCTGCTGGAGAACGCGTTCAAGTGGGCGCACCGGCGCGTGCTGCTGACCGCCCGACCCGGCCCGACCGCGCCCAACCGCCGCGCCGGCCTGATCCTGGCGGTCGACGACGACGGCCCGGGCATCGCGCCCGACGACATCGCCAAGGTGCTGCAGCGCGGCGTGCGCGGCGACGAGCGCGTGCAGGGCCACGGCATCGGCCTGTCGATCGTGCAGGACCTGGTCAAGGACTATCGCGGCGAACTGCAGGTGCTGCGTTCGACCGAACTGGGCGGCGCCCGCTTCGAGGTGACCCTGCCGCCTGGTCTGTGAGCCGGCGCGCCGGTCTGGCCGGCAACGTGCACACGCCGGATCCGCACGATCGGCATCACGCCCACGCAGGCATCGCATCGCTTGCATGCCGTCGATGCGACACCGGGCGGCTTCAACTGCGTGACCAGTGGCGGCGCCGATGTGTCCGGGCTGGCATGTTCGCCGCGGGCCGACGGGACAGTACCGGAACGGGCATGCGAAAAGCTGCGCGGCCATTCCGGGCGAACGCGCCGGACGCGTGCAGCGCCGTCACGCGGAAGCGGCGTATCGCGCGGCCCGCATGAACGGGCCGGCATGAGGGCGTGGCCGGAACCGGCCCGCCGCTAGGGTGCCGCGCCGGAGCCGCCGTAGAAGCGCACCAGGTGCGCGGCGACCGCGGGCATCGTCGCGGCGAGCACGTCGGGCGCGGAGAAGTGGTACTCGCTGACCACGGCGAAGAACTCCTCCGGCGCCTCGGCCGCGTAGGGATCGATCGCGACCTCCTCGCCGGCATCGACCTGGCGGCAGAACGCGTCGTAGGCCCGCTGGAAGTCGCGGGCCCATTGCCGCTGCCAGCTGGCCGGCAGCAGCGGGGTGCCGTCGAGCACGCCATCGAGCGCATCGAGCTTGTGCGCCATTTCGTGCACGGCCACGCAGTAACCGGCATCCGGGTCGGCCAGGTCCGCCTGCACGTCGGCCCAGGACAGGATCAGCGGGCCCTGGTCCCAGGCTTCGCCGATCAGCTCGTCTTCCCATTCGTGCAGCACGCCGGCCGCGTCGACGTGGCTGCGCTGCACCCGGAACGCCTCCGGATACACCAGCAGCTGCGACCAGCCGCGCAGGCCGTTCTCGCCGAACTCGATCAGCGGCAGGCAGCACAATGCGGCCAGCAGCACGCGCTGGCCGTCGTCCAGTTCCAGCCCGTCGAGCGGGGTGATCGTCTTCTGCTGGAGGAAACGTGCGGCCAGCGAGTGCAGGCGGCTGCGGCGCGTCTGGTCCAGGCCGGCGGCCCACGGCAGCGCGGACAGCGCGGTCTGCCAGAGGTGGGGATCGATGGAGGCGGGGCGTGGCCTCAGCCAGCGCGACAACGGACCGATCAGCGGAACATGCCCGGCAGGAAGCTGTGCCACTTGGCAGCACGCGTGCGCGGCAACGCGATGTCGGCATCGCCGCCGCCGGCGTTGCCGTTGCCGCTGGCCGGCTTGCCGACGCTGCGCGAGGCTGCCGGGATCGGCGCGCGTGCCTGCGGTGCGGCAACGGTGACATCGTCGCCGTTGGCGGCCGGCACGTAATTGCAGGCGCCGCGCTTGGGTGCGGGATCGGCATCGCCGGGTCCCGCGCAGGCCACGACCGGAGCGGAGAGCAGCAGCAGGAGGGCAAGGCAGCGCATGGCGGATCCAGCGGGCCGGGGGCAAGCGCCGACTATAACGCGGATCCGGGGCGGCCGCAGCGCGGCGCCGGCCGGGCTGGGCCGCGTGCCCCGCGACGGGGATAATCGCCGGGATGAGCAGGAGGAACTGAGGTGGACGATCGCGAGCTGTTGCTTCGCCTGGCCAGCGGCGTCCAGTCCGGCGACGCGCTTGCGCGGGAGGCGGGGCTGACCCGTGCCGCGGTCTGGAAGCGGATCCAGGGACTGCGCGCGGCCGGTATCGGCGTCGCGGCCGCCGCGGGTCGCGGCTATGCACTGGAGCGGCCGCTGGACCTGCTCGACGCGGACCGGATCCGGGCCGGACTGCCCGCCGCCCTGCGCGATGCGCTGGCCGGCCTCGAGGTGGCCTGGGCACTGGATTCGACCAACAGCGAACTGCTGCGGCGTCCGCGCATGGCGGGGCCCGGCGTCGAGGTGCTGCTGGCCGAACGGCAGTCGGCGGGTCGCGGCCGCCTGGGCCGTGCCTGGGTGGCGCCGCTGGGCGCCCAGGTCTGCCTGTCGCTGCGACGCGGCTTCGGCGGCGGCCTGGCGCGACTGGGCGGGCTTAGCCTGGTGGCCGGTGTCGCGGTCGCCGAGGCGCTGCGCGACCTGGGCTGCACCGGCGTCGGCCTGAAATGGCCGAACGATCTGGTCGCCGGCGACGGCAAGCTGGCCGGCCTGCTGATCGAAGGCGGTGGCGAGCATGCCGGCCCGGTGCAGGCGGTGATCGGGATCGGGATCAATGTGGACCTGCCGCCCGACCTGGCCTCGACGATCGGCCAGCCCTGGACCGACCTGGCCACCCTGTCCGGTGGCGTGGCGCCTGCGCGCGACGCGGTGGCCAGCGCCGTGCTGTCGCGGCTGCTGCCGGCGCTGGACCTGTTCGACGACACCGGGCTGGAGCCGTTCCTGCCGCGCTACGCCGCCCTCGATGTGCTGCAGGGCCGGCAGGTGACGGTCCACGGACGCGAGCTGGTCCAGGGGCAGGCGCTGGGACTTGCGCCCGATGGTGGCCTGCGGGTGGCCACCGCCGATGGCGAGCGCGTGTTCCATGCCGGCGAAGTCAGCGTGAGGCCGCGATGAGCGACTGGCTGTTCGATCTGGGCAACTCCCGTTTCAAGGCCGCACCCCTGCGCGACGATGGCCAGGTCGGTGCCGTGCGGGTCTGGGCGCATGGCGCGGAGCGGCTGGAGCAGGGCGGCCCGGCGCTGCCCGATGGCGCGACCGCGTGGCTGGCCAGCGTCGCCTCGCCTGCGCTGACCGCGCAGGTGGTCGATGCGCTGGCGGCCCGGTTCGCGCGGGTGGAACTGATCAGGGTCGAGGCCGAGTGCGCCGGCGTGCGCATCGCCTACGCCGATCCGGCGCGTTTCGGCGTGGACCGGTTTCTGGCGCTGCTGGCTGCGCATGCGCTGGGCGGCCCGGCGCTGGTGGTCGGGGTCGGCACCGCGCTGACCATCGACCTGCTGGATGCCTCCGGTCGCCACCATGGCGGTCGCATCGCGGCCTCGCCGACGGTCATGCGCCAGGCGCTGCAGGCGCGCGCCGCGCAGCTGCCGGCCAGCGGTGGCCGTTACAGCGAATTCGCCGACGA
Organism: Xanthomonas sp. XNM01; assembly: GCF_014851915.1. Classification (GTDB taxonomy): domain Bacteria; phylum Pseudomonadota; class Gammaproteobacteria; order Xanthomonadales; family Xanthomonadaceae; genus Pseudoxanthomonas. The sequence continues at coordinate 463,784 of NZ_JACVAP010000003.1, read as the reverse complement.
CACCGCCGACGCGCTGGCCTCCGGCTGCGATGGTGCCGCGGTGGCCCTGGTGGAGCGCTCGCTGGACCAGGGCAGGCGGCTGCTCGGCACGCAGCCGGTGCTGCTGCTGCACGGCGGCGGCGCGCCGGACCTGTCGCCCCTGTTGCCGCAGGCACACCCACAGCCGACCCTGGTGCTCGATGGCCTGGCGGCGTGGACGCGCTGGGCACGACGCCCGCGCGGCTGACGCGCGACGCGCCCGGCTCCGGGCGCTTGCGGGCGACGCTCCCGGTGGCGGACGCACGCCGACTGCAGGGCGGAGGAGCACACTTGCATGACCGTCGCCTCGGCGCTTCCGGCCTGCAGCTGTCGGCCCTGTCCTTCGGCGCGGAACGTGAGCGGGCGGGCGGCGCCGTGCGTCGGGTGTCCTCACCAACGACCGCACCGGCAACGTGCACTGCCGCGACCGGCGCGGGATGCGGGCTAGAATCCCGCCATGCTCGTCCGCACCCTGCTCGTCGTCCTGCTCGTCCTCAATCTCGGCGTGGCCCTGTGGTGGATCGCCAGTGCCGATCCAGCGCCGGCGCCGGTGCCGGTGTCGGACCGTGGCGGTGTCGCGCTGCGGATTGCAGCCGCCGATGCCGGGGCCGCGTCCACGCCCGGGGCGCCGTCGCTGACGGCGAGCGAGACGACCGAGGGCCCCGCGGCACCCGCGGACCCGGCCGTACCCGCGGCGCCGCTGCAGTGCCTGCGGATGGGCCCGTTCAGTGCGCGCAACGTCGCCGAAGCGCTGCTGGCCGAGCTGGGCGACCGGGTGCGGCGCAGCGCCATCGAGGAGGTACCGGGCGAGGCCGCCAGCTATCGGGTCGTGCTGCCGGGCGCCGCCGACCGCGCCGAAGCGCAGGCCACGGCCGAGCGGATCGCCGCGGCCGGATTCGACGACTACCTGATCCTCAACCAGGGCGAGGACGCACATGTGATCGCCCTGGGCGCGTTCCGCAGCCGCGACAGCGCCGACCGCCGCGTGGCGGCGCTGCAGGCGGCCGGATTCCCGGCGCAGCTGCGCCCGTCCGGAACGCCCGGTCCCACGCGCTGGTGGCTGGACGTGGCGAGCACCGATGCGGCCGCGGTGCGTGCGCGGGTTCCGCGCGCACAGGACCGTGACTGCGCGCGCTTGCGCTAGAATCGCCCCCTTCGCCGCTTTAGCTCAGCTGGTAGAGCAACCGCCTTGTAAGCGGTAGGTCATCCGTTCGATTCGGATAAGCGGCACCATTCCATGGCGTGCGGGCTGCCACGCTGCTGCAATGCAGCGGGTCCAGAGTGTGGCCCAGCCGCTAGGCTGGCGGCATGAAGACACACGAAGAACGCATGCCCCCGCAGTTCCCGCCGGTCTCGCTGATCGGCGTTCCGACCGACATCGGCGCAGGCCATCGCGGCGCCTCGCTCGGCCCCGACGCGCTCCGGATCGCCGGTCTCGCCGAAGCCCTGCGCGGGCGCGGCGTGGACGTGGCCGACCGCGGCAACCTCGGCGGCCCGGCCAACCCCTGGCTACCGCCGGTGGACGGCTACCGCCACCTCGATCAGGCCGTGGCCTGGAACCGCGCGCTCATGGAGGCCAGCCTGGCCGAACTGCGCGCCGGACGGATGCCGGTGATGCTCGGCGGCGACCATTGCCTGGCGATCGGGTCGATCAGCGCGGTGGCCCGCCATTGCCGGGAGACCGGCAAGCGCCTGCGGGTGCTGTGGCTGGACGCGCACGCCGATTTCAACACCAGCGCGGTCACGCCCTCGGGCAACGTGCATGGCATGCCCGTCGCCTGCCTGTGCGGCCTGGGTCCCGATGCGCTGACCGGCATGGCCGGCGACGTGCCGGCCATGCTGCCGCACCAGATCCGGCAGATCGGGATCCGCTCGGTCGATCCGGAGGAGAAGCGGCTGGTCAAGCAGCACGGCCTGGACATCTACGACATGCGCTACATCGACGAGGTCGGGATGAAGCGGGTCATGGCGCAGGCGCTGTCCGGCATCGACGCCGACACCCACCTGCACGTCAGCTTCGACGTGGACTTCCTGGACCCCAGCATCGCCCCGGGCGTGGGCACGACGATCCCGGGTGGGCCGAGCTACCGCGAAGCGCAGCTGGTGATGGAGATGATCGCCGACACCGGCAGGATGGGCTCGCTGGACATCGTCGAGCTCAACCCCTGCATCGACGTGCGCAACCAGACCGCCGAACTGGCGGTGGATCTGGTCGAGAGCCTGTTCGGCAAGTCCACCTTGATGCGCGACTGAACGGGGCCGGGTTCCGTTCACGCCGGTTCGACGGCGTCAGGCGGAGATTGGCGCCGCACGCACGACCCGTGCGCTGTCGTCACCAGGAGCCCATCATGAAGCGCATCATCACCCTGACTCTGCTGACCCTGTTCTCGGCCTCGACGCTGACCGCCTGCAACACCATGTCCGGTGCAGGCAAGGACGTCCAGAAGGCCGGCGAGAAGATCGAGGATGCCGCCGAGCGCCGCAACTGATCGATCCAGGGCTGCATGAGAAGAGCCGGCGGATGCCGGCTCTTTTTTTGCCTTGCGTTCAGCGGCCTAACTTCGCGTTGACGCACGCTGGACCGTCCCCGAACGCAGATGGCGCGATCCTGCACACGTGGCCGGACGAGGCGGCCACATCTCTCTCCACACCATGCAGGAGCAGCACATGAATCGCGACATCATCGGTGGCAACTGGAAGCAGCTGAAGGGTCAGATCCAGGCCAAGTGGGGCGACCTGACCGACGACGTGTTCGACGTCGCCGAGGGCAATTCCAAGTATCTGGCCGGCAAGCTGCAGGAGCGCTACGGCTGGGAGCGCGACCGCGCCGAGAAGGAAGTGCGCGACTTCGAGTCCGGCCTGGACGAGCGCTACCGCCACTGAGCCGGTGCAGCACGCGGATGGGCCTGATGGGTCCGTCCGCGGATGCGGGGGACGGGAGCGCATCGCGCTCCCGTTTTTTGTTGGCGAAACCGATGATCCGCTCAGCGGGCCGGCGGATTGGGAACGAAACCGCCCGGGAATGCGCGCGGATGGTCCGCATGCCGGGTGATCCGCGGGCCGGCCAGAGGCACGCCGCGTGCGCGAAGTGCGTCCGGCGTGTCGTAACGCAGCTCGGTGAGCTGGATCGGGCGCGGGTCGCGCTGGAAGACGGTGCTCCAGGTGGGCGAGCCGGTGACGTCGCCGTGTCCGGTGCCGATCGCCTGACGGCCGCTGCGTGCAGCGCGTGCGACCCTGTCGCCCACAGCGGCCGACTCCGCGGCGCCAGCCACCGCCGGGGCTGGCGATGGCCACCGATGAGGCGTCCGTTCGCGGTGCACCGCGATGCCGACCACGCCGACGTTGTCCGGACGTCCGGTGCGGGTGGCATAACTGTCGCGCGGGTCGACGAACACGAAACCGGCCACGGTCTGCATCGACTTGCGCCAGCCGGTGATGTCGGCCAGTTGTCCGGGTTCGAGGACGTAACCGGCCTGGCGCGGATCGGCGGTCTGGCCACTGATCGCATTGACCCCGTCGACCGACAGCACCACCAGCACCCGCTCCGGTCCGCGGTTGTGCAGCCGTACCGCGTACGCCTGGCCCGGCCAGCCACCGACCCAGGTCTGGCCGCGGTGGCGGGCCTGCGCCAGCGGCAGCCCGCTGTCGCGTGCGACCAGCGACAGCGTCACCGGGCCGGTGTCCGGTGAAATCGCGGGAGGCGTGCGTGCGGCCGCGTCCTCGCCGTGGAGCAACGACAGCAGCACGAGAAGGGCAGGCAGGACTCGCTGGATCATGACGATGCTCCGTGGGGACTGCAGCATCAAACGCGCGTGTCCCCACGCTGGGGTCGACCCGGCGGCGCTAGAATCGACCCGTTTCCGCATTCCCTACAGAGCAGGCCCGCACCATGACCACCCGCGTCCTCACCGGCATCACCACCACCGGCACCCCGCACTTGGGCAACTACGCGGGCGCGATCCGGCCGGCGATCCATGCCAGTCGCGTCGAGGGCGTGGAGAGCTTCTTCTTCCTGGCCGACTACCACGCGCTGATCAAGGCCGACGATCCGGCCCGCGTGGCGCGTTCGCGCCAGGAGATCGCCGCGACCTGGCTCGCCTGCGGCCTGGACCCGAAGAAGGTGGTGTTCTACCGCCAGTCCGACATTCCCGAGATCCCGCAGCTGAGCTGGCTGCTGACCTGCGTCGCCGCCAAGGGCCTGCTCAACCGCGCGCATGCCTACAAGGCGGCCGTGGACAGGAACACCGAGACGGGCGAGGACGCCGATGCCGGCGTCACCGCCGGCCTGTACATGTACCCGGTGCTGATGGCCGCCGACATCCTCGCCTTCGGCGCGCACAAGGTGCCGGTCGGCCGCGACCAGATCCAGCACATCGAGATGGCGCGCGACATCGGCCAGCGCTTCAACCACCTGTACGGCGACAGCTGGCGCGCGGTGACCGGCAAGGCCGGCGAGCCGCTGGTGCTGCCGGAGGTGACCATCGACGAGCAGGTGGCGACGCTGCCGGGCCTGGACGGCCGCAAGATGTCCAAGAGCTACGACAACACCATCCCGCTGTTCGCGCCGCCGGCCGAGCTGAAGAAGCTGGTGATGTCGATCGTCACCGACTCGCGCGCGCCCGGCGAGCCCAAGGACGCCGATACGTCCAACCTGTTCCAGCTCTACCAGGCCTTCAGCACGCCGCAGCAGGCGGCCGAGATGCGCCATGCCTTCGCCGAGGGCATCGGTTGGGGCGATGCCAAGCAGCGGCTGTACGCACGCATCGAGGACGCGATGGCACCGATGCGCGAGCAGTACGAGGTGCTGATCGCGCGCCCGGCCGAGCTCGAGGAGATCCTGCTGGAAGGCGCACGCAAGGCGCGCGACCTGACCGTGCCGCTGCTGGACGAGCTGCGCCAGGCGGTCGGCCTGGGCGCGTTCACCGCCGCGCAGGCCGCAGCCGGCCCGGCGCGCGCGCAGGCGCAGAAGCTGCCGCAGTTCAAGCAGTACCGCGAGGCCGATGGCCGCTTCTTCTTCAAGCTGGTCGACGGCGAGGGCAGCCTGCTGCTGCAGGGCGACGGGCAGGCCTCGCCGCGCGAGGCCGGCCAGCTGATCGCCCGCCTGAGGCGCGAGGGCGCCGACGCGCTGCACGAGATGGAGCAGCGTACGGTCGGCCTGCTCGGCGAGCGCGTGGGCACGCTGGCCGACGGCGTGGCCGGCGTCGATGCGGTGATCGCCGCGCTGCAGGCGATGAACGCGGCGGACGAATGAGCACTGCCGCCGCGGCCAGCACCTGTGCTGCCCGCGGCGCCCGCCCGGCCGGACGCCGGGGATCGACGACCGGGGAGGTCGCACGCTGATGGCCTGGTTGACGCTGCTGCTGTTTCTTCCGTGGTTCGGCCTGCTCGGCACGCTGTACTGGTGCTACCCACGCACGCCGCGTGATCGCGCGCGGCGCCTGTTCGATGCGGCCACGCTGCTGGTCGCGCTCGCGCTGAGCATCGCCGGCATGCTGTTCGGCTTTGCGGACGGCGGTGCGGAAGCGGGCGAACGGTCGATCTGGCGGCATGTGCTCGCCGTGCTTTACGCGTACGGCGGGTTCCTGATCGTGCTCGCGTTCGCCATTCCGCTACGCGCGCGCTGGCTGCACGGGCGCATGCAGCGCTGAGTCGTCCGGCCACGTGCAGGCGTAGTCCCCGTCGCCTACGACCAAAGCCGGGTCGTCGTGCACACCGTGCGTGGCTAGCATGCCGGTGACTGATCAGGGCATGGACGGCATGGGCGGATACGGCATTACCACCATCGACACCGGCTACGTGCGGCCGCGGTTCGATGCGGCCTACCTGATGGTGGAGAACGGCCGCGCCGCGTTCATCGACTGCGGCACCAACCACACGCAGGTACCGCTGCTGGCCGCACTTGAGGCGCAGGGCCTGTCACCGTCCGCAGTCGACTGGCTGATCGTCACCCATGCCCATCTGGATCACGCGGGCGGTGCCGGCGCCCTGCTGCAGCACCTGCCGAATGCGCGTCTGGTCGCGCATCCGCGCGCCGCGCCGCACCTGATCGACCCGACCCGGCTGATCGCCGGTGCGACCGCAGTCTACGGCGAAGACGCGTTCGCCCGCCACTACGGCACCATCGTGCCGGTCGACGCGGCGCGCGTGGAGATCGCCCACGACGGTCACGTGATCGACCTGGCCGGCCGCCCGCTGTTGTGCCTGGACACGCCCGGCCATGCGCGTCATCACCTGTGCGTGTGGGACGCGCGCAGCCGCAGCTGGTTCACCGGCGATACCTTCGGCCTGTCCTATCGCGAACTGGACAGCGCACAAGGCGCCTTCATCCTGCCGACCTCCTCGCCGGTGCAGTTCGAGCCGGAGGCGCTGCAGGCCTCGATCGCCCGGATGGCTGCCTACGCTCCCGACGCGATGTACCTGACCCATTACGGCCGTGTCGAGAGTGTGCCGCGTCTGGCCGCCGACCTGGTCGAACAGATCGACGCGATGGTGTCGCTGGCCCAGGCCTGCGACGGCACCGCCGACCGCCATCGCGGCCTGGTCGCCGCGTTGTCCGGCTACTACCTGGAGCGCGCGCAGGCGCATGGCTGTCCGCTCGACGATGCGGGTGTGCTGCGCGTGCTGGAGATGGACATCGAACTCAACGCGCAGGGGCTGGAGGCCTGGCTGGACCGCGCGCGTCGCTGAGCGATCCCGCTGCCGTCGCATCACGGCATGCAGCGCGGTCGAGATCAGGTTTCCTCCCAACATTGCGGCACCGCTGACGTACCCGCATGCGGACATGCCGGTGGTGTCGCGACGTGCATTGCAGCCAACGCGACGTGTCCTGCGTCGGTCGATGCGCACGGAGAGCCGGATCGCATCGGAGCTGCTGATCGTGCCGGATCCTCGACTGCACGGTGCCACTCCCGCGGGGCCGACGCTGCGCATGTAAAGGGGAACTGAAGCAGCACACTGATCAGGCCGGGACTTGCATCCGCCGTCCGCGACTGCGACGGTGGCAATCCCTGCGCGGGATCGGCCGCGCGCCGTACTGGAGTGGTCGTGAAGGCAAGTCCGCGTGTATTGACCGTGCCGGCGCTGGTGGCGTCGATCCTGTGGTGCTGTGCGGCGCAGGCCGCTGCACCGGTGGCGGTGCCCGGCGGCGGCATCTCCGGCGAGGCGCTGTCCGAACACGTGCGCATCCTTGCTTCGAAGGAATTCGAGGGACGCGCACCGGCGACGCCGGGCGAGGACAGGACCATCGCCTATCTCAGCAAGGCCTTCGCCGACGCCGGCGTGCAGCCGGGCGGCGACGATGGCGGCTGGACCCAGGCGGTGCCGCTGGTGCGTGCGCAGCTGAGCGGCAATGCGCGGGTGTCGTGGACGCTGGCCGGCGTGTCCACGCCGCTGGCCAATGGCGATGATCTGACCGTGCAGAGCCTGCATCCCGATCCCCATGTGGACATCAAGGACGCCCCGCTGGTCTTCGTCGGCTACGGCGTCAATGCGCCGGAGCGCGACTGGGACGACTACAAGGGCGTGGACCTGCGCGGCAAGATCATGGTGGTGCTGGTCAACGACCCGGATTTCGAAACCGCGGAGCCGGGTGCCTTCGATGGCCGCGGCATGACCTATTACGGGCGGTGGACCTACAAGTACGAGGAAGCCGCACGCCAGGGCGCTGTCGGCGTGCTGATCGTGCACGAGACCGCACCGGCCGCCTACGGCTGGGCCACCGTGCGTGCATCCGGCCTGTCGCCGGTGTTCGACATCGTGCGCGACGACGCGGCGAAGGTGCATACGCCGATGCGCGGCTGGCTGCAGCGCGAGCGCGCCGTGCAGCTGTTCGCCGCCGCCGGCCTGGATTTCGAGACCGAGAAGAAGAAGGCGCAGCGCGCCGATTTCCAGCCGATGCCGCTGGGCGATGCGACGTTGTCGGTCGCCTTCGACACGCGGCGTGAGGAGGTGATCACCCACAACGTGGTCGGACGCCTGCAGGGCGCATCGCGACCGGACGAGACGGTGATCTATTCGGCGCACTGGGATGCGTTCGGCATCGGCGAACCCGACGCCGACGGCGACCGCATCCGACACGGCGCGATCGACAACGCCACCGGAGTCGCCGCGGTGATCGAGCTGGCGCGCGTCCATGCCGCCGGCCCGCGCCCGGCCCGCAGCCTGCTGTTCATCGCCTTGACCGCCGAGGAGAAGGGCCTGCTCGGTGCGGCCCATTACGCCGCGCATCCGCTGGCGCCGCTGGAAACCACCGCGGCGGTGATCAACATCGAGATGCTGAGCCCGGACGGCCCGACCCGCGACATCGCGTCCTGGGGCAAGGGCCGTGTCTCGCTGGAGCGCGATCTCGAACGCGTGGCCCGCGCCCGCGGCCGCACCTACTCGCCCGACCCGAATCTGGAGGCCGGCTTCTTCTACCGCGCCGACCACTTCGCCTTCGCCCGCGCGGGCGTGCCGGGCATCACCATCGGTGCCGGCCTGGACCGCGTCGACGGCGGCGTCGACAGTGGCAAGGCCCTGCGCGATGCCTACTTCGCCCGCTGCTACCACCAGGCCTGCGACAACTGGAGCGCGGACTGGGACATGCGTGGCCAGGTGGCCGACGTGGCCCTGCTGTACGACCTGGGGCGCGGCATCGCCGATGGCAGGGCGTGGCCGCAATGGGATGCGGAGTCCGAATTCGCCGGTGAACGCGCCCGCAGCGAGGCGGCGCGCCGCTGAGCCAGTCCTGATCGCTGCTGCAGCCCGCCTGCGGCAGCGATGCTCGAGTTGTTGCCGTTGCCGTTGCCGTTGCCGTTGTCGTTGTTGTTGTCGTTGCCGTTGCTGTTGCTGTTGCTGTTGCATCGTTTTTTGCCTGGCTTTTGCATGTGATCTTCCAGGTGCCGTGAAGCGAGCCGAGCATCGCAGCAGGAGCGGGGACGAAGAGGCCCACGTGTCTGAGCGCAGCGAGTTGTGGGCCGGCCCCGTTCCTGCGAGAAGCGCAGGGCACCGACGTGGCGCAGCCGCGGCGGCTCGCGGACCGGCTGTGCTTTCTTTTGGTTACTTTTCTTTGCACAAGCAAAGAAAAGTGACTCGCTCCCGCCCGCGCGGCGGGTAGAGCGAAAGCTCTGCTGTCGCTTCTGCTCCGGCTTGCTTTCCAGGCAAGGCAGCAAATGCTGAAGCTACTGCTACTGCTACTGCTACTGCTACTGCTACAGCTACAGCTACAGCTACTGCTACCGCCAAGCTTCAAAGCAACGGCTTCCGCGCTGTTGCGCGGGTTCCTTTTGTCTTGGCAAAAGGAACCAAAACCGCTGTCGCCGGACGCGATCCGTCGCTACGCGACGGTCCCCTGCGCTTCTCGCGTCGATGGGTGACGGCCCACAACTCGCTGCGCTCAGACACGTGGGCCTCTTCGCCCCCATCGCCACTGCGATGCTCGGCCCGCTTTACGGCTCGGGTGGGTCAAGATCTGGGGCCAAAGCCAAAGCCAAAGCCAAAGCCAAAGCCAAAGCCAAAGCCAAAGCTGAAGCTGAAGCAAAATCACGGCAACGGCAACGGCAACGGCAACGGCAACGGCGTTGCATCGCGCATCCCGATACAGAGCAGGACGGTGGTGATGGGCAATATCGTTCGCACTTGGCGTGTGCCACCTATCGGGCGCGCGCTGGACACCATCCCGATACAGTCAGCCGGCAATCGAAGAGCGAGTCGGCAGGTCGCGGGACAAGGTCGCCGATCAACTCCCCAGCGTCTGTCCCCCATCCACCGCCAGCACCTGGCCGGTGATCCAGCGCGACCGCCGCGACGCCAGGAACAGCGCCGCGTGGGCGACGTCCTCGGCTGCGCCGAAACCGCCGAACGGAATGCGGTCGCGGATCTGCGCGTACAGCTCGGGCGCCTCGGCGCGGCGGCGGTCCCACAGGCCACCGGGGAATTCGATCGAGCCGGGGGCGATCGCGTTCACGCGGATCTGCTTGCGGGCCAAGTCGGCGGCCAGGGTGACCGTGTAGTAGTTCAGTGCGGCCTTGGCGGCCGAATACGCGGTCGCCCGCGGGGTGGGACGCAGGGCGTTGATCGAGCTGATGTTGATGATCGCCGGCGAGGCGCTGGCGAGCAGGTGCGGGATCGCGATGCGGTTGGTGCGCACCGCGGCCATCAGGTCGATGTCGAAGCCGGCCTGCCAGCTCGCGTCGTCCTCGCCATTGCCGTAGCCGGAGGCGTTGTTGACCACCACGTCGATGCCGCCGAGGGCAGCGGCGGCCGCGTCGACCCAGGCCTGGATCTGGGCGATGTCGCCGAGGTCGCACTGCCGGTGGTGCACCGTTCCACCATGCGTGGAGAGGCGCGCGGCCGCGTCGGTCACGCCGGGCAGGCCGCGTCCGCAGATCGAAACCGACGCGCCTTCGCGTGCGAATGCATCGGCGATGGCGAAACCGATCCCGCGGCTGGCGCCGGCGACGAGGACGCGGAGACCGGAATGGGAGGAGGGCTGGGACATGATGCTCCAAGTGTCTGGTCGACTGTCGCGCATTATCGCGCGGGACGTTCCAGGACCGCCTGCCGGGTCGTGTCCAACGCGAGCTGCGGTCGATCAGCTTAGATGTCGCCCGAGCAGCGTCGGATCCAGGCAGATCGCTGAGCTTGAGCACGCAGCCACCGCCAGCATCCAGGCGTCACCCGATGTGCGCTGCACGTTGACCTCTCCCGCGGGCGGGAGAGGTCGGCAGATGGGGCGTGCGGTGAACGGCACGGAGCTGACTGATGTAGACCGCAATGGCCGGCACAGCACATCGCATCAGCAATCAGTGCGTTCCTGCTGCTGGCCCTTCACCCTTCACCGCCTCACTGCGGCAGCGCGAGGTCGTCGATCAGCGCCTTCAAAAAGCGCGCGGCCTCGCCACCGGTGGCGGCGCGGTGGTCGAAGGTCAGCGACAGCGGGATCACCTTGTGCGAGGCGAAGCCGCCCATCTCCGGCGTCATCTGGAAGCGGGCGCGGCCGGCCGCGACGATCGCCACGCACGGCGGCACCACCACCGGCGTCGCGTAGCGACCGGCGAACATGCCGAAGTTGGACAGCGAGATCGTGTAGCCGCCCAGCTCACTGGCCGGGATCGAGCGGTCGGCGACCTGGGCGCGCAGCCGCTCGATCGAGGAGCGCACGCCGGCCGCGTCGAGCAGGTCGGCGTTGCGCAGGGCGGGCACGAACAGGCCGTCGTCGGTGTCGACCGCGATGCCCACGTCCACGTGCGGATGCAGGGTGCGGGTCAGCGCCTTGCCATCGAACCAGGCGTTGAGCGCGGGCACGGCCCTGGCCGCCGTGCAGATCGCCCGGATCAGGCGCGCGGTGACGTCGTTGCCCGGTGCCCAGGCCTGGATGTCGGCATCGTCGTTGAGGGTGGTCGGCACGACCTGCGCATGCGCGTCCGCCATCACCCGCGCCATGTTGCGGCGCACGCCCTTCAGCTGTTCGGGCTGGCCGCTGGCCTGCACGCCCGGCGGCTGGGTCCGCATCGGCCTGCCGGAGGCCGACAGCGCGGTGCGCGGCCGCTCCGGATCCGCGCCCTGGCCGGCGCTCGCTGCCGGTGCGGTTTGCGTCGCGCCCGCAGTGGATGCACCGCGCGGCGCGGATGCGTGAGCGCTGCCTGCGCTGCCATCGGCCGCCGCCTGTTTGACGTCGGCCATCGTCACCACGCCATCGGCGCCGGTGCCGCGCACGCGGCTGATGTCGACCTTGAGCTTGCGCGCCATCGCCCGCACCGCCGGCATCGCGCGTACGCCGCCGGCGGCGGAGGCCTGCTCGGCATGCACGGTGTCCGAGCTCTGCATCGCGCCGACCACGGTGCCGGCATCGTCGCGCTCGCCGCTGCCGGTGCCGCCATCGGCCTGCGACGGTGCTGGCGTGGTCGGCACCCGGCCGCCGTCGTCGCTCGCCGCCGCGCACTTCGTCGCCGTCGGGCCATGGTGATGGCCGGTGTCCTGGCCCTCGGCGCGCTGCGGCGCCGACGGGTCGAGCTCGAATTGGGCCAGCACCGCGCCGGTGATCACCACGTCGCCGGCGGCGCCGGCCAGTTTCGTCACCTTGCCCGAGACCGGCGAGGGCACCTCGACCACGGCCTTGGCGGTCTCCATCGACACCAGCGGATCGTCCAGGCGGATCGTGTCGCCTTCCTTGACGAACCATTCGACGATGGTGGCGTCCGGCAGGCCTTCGCCCAGGTCGGGCAGGTGGAAGCTCTTGGTCGTGCTCATCGAGGTCGTGCTCATCGTGTGGTCCCGTCCAGCAGTTCGAGGTTGCGTGCCGGCAGCCAGCCCAGCGCGCCGTCGGCGCGCTCGGACCACCACCAGCCACCATGTTCGTGATGCAGCGTCACCATGTCGCCGTCGTCGGCATCCAGCTCGCGGGCGTCGTAGTCGTGCAGCGCCCGCGCGCGTCCGTCGTCCAGCGGCTGCAGCCAGTCGACCGGTGCCCAGCCGGCGCGGCCCTGGCCACAGGTGACCCAGGCGAAAGCCGGCCATTCCTCGTCGCGCGCGCCGAGGCCGACGACCTCGCCGCGGCGGAAGCGGACCGGATCCGGGTACTGGCTGCGGTGCGGGCCGAGAAGACGGGCCCGCATCTCAGCCCGCCGCCACGGCGCGCCTGGCCGCCGCGACGATCTTGTCCACGCTCGGCAGATACTTCATTTCCTGCCGGAACAGCGGAATGTGGATGTCGTAGCCGGTGACGCGCTCGACCGGGGCGACCAGGTCGTACATCGAATGCTCGGCCAGGCGCGCGGCGATCTCGGCGCCGAAGCCCGCGGTGCGCGGCGCCTCCTGCACGATCACGCAGCGGCCGGTGCGGGCCACCGATTCGGCGATGGTGTCGAAGTCCAGCGGACGCAGCGTGGCCACGTCGATCACCTCGGCGCTGATGCCTTCGCCGGCCAGCGCATCGGCCGCCTCCAGCGCTTCCTTCACCTGCGCGCCCCAGGTCACCAGGGTCACGTCGGTGCCGTCGCGCAGCACGAAGCACACGTCCAGCGGCAGCGCCTCGCCGTCGTTGGCGACCACTTCCTTGTACTGGCGGTAGATCCGCTTGGGCTCCATGTAGATCACCGGATCCGGGTCGCGGATCGCGGCCAGCAGCAGCCCGTAGGCGCGCTGCGGCGAGGACGGCAGCACCACGCGCAGGCCGGGCACGTTGGTGAAGATGGCCTCGTTGGCCTCGCTGTGGTGCTCCGGCGCGCGGATGCCGCCGCCCCACGGCACGCGCAGCACCATCGGGCAGTGCAGGCGGCCACGGGTACGGGTACGCAGGCGCGCGGCGTGCGAGACGATGTGGTCGACCATCGGGTAGACGAAGCCGTCGAACTGGGCCTCGGCCACCGGCTTCATGCCCTGCGCGGCCATGCCGACCGCGAGGCCGGCGATCGTGGTCTCGTCCAGCGGCGTGTCGAGCACGCGCTGGTCGCCGAAGCGCTGCAGCAGGCCGGCGGTGGCGCGGAACACGCCGCCGTTGACGCCCACGTCCTCGCCGAGCACCAGCACGGACGGGTCGTGTTCCAGTTCCCAGGCCAGCGCCTGGGTGATGGCTTCGATCAGGGTGATCGGCTGGGTGGTCATCGGCGCTGCTCCCGTGGCGGCGGCCTGCGATGCGGCGGCATCGCTGGCAGTGGCCGGCGCGGGCGCCGGTGTGGCAAGTCGGACCTCATCCATGGCGCTGCTCCCAGGCCAGCGCGGCGGCGCGCTGGGCCAGCAGGTCGGCCGGCGGGTCGGCGTAGAGGTGGTCGAACATCGCCTCCAGCGGCTGCACCGGCGTGGACAGGTAGGCGTCGACCTCCTCGGCCATGCGCTGCTCGCACTCCAGCTTCCAGGCGTCTTCCTGCTCCTGGCTCCAGACGCCGCTGGTGGTCAGCCAGGTGCGCAGGCGCGCGATCGGCTCCAGCGCCCAGGCGTCCTTGACCTCGGCCTCGTCGCGGTAGCGGCGGGCGTCGTCGGCGGTGGTGTGGTCGGACAGCCGGTAGGTCATGAACTCCAGCACGGTGCCGCCGTCGCCGGCCAGGGCGCGTTCGCGCGCCTGGCGCATGGCTTCGAGCACCGCGATCAGGTCGTTGCCGTCCACCTGCAGGCAGTGCAGGCCTCCGGCGATGCCCTTCTGCGCCAAGGTCTGCGCGCCGGTCTGCGCCGAACGCGGGACCGAGATCGCCCAGCCGTTGTTGACCACGCACAGGATCAGCGGAAGCTTGTAGGCGCCGGCCGAGTTCAGTGCGGCGTAGAAGTCGGTCTTGGAGGTGCCGCCGTCGCCGCAGGTGGCCGCGGCCACTTGGGCCTGGCCGCGCAGCTTGAACGCCAGCGCCGCACCGGCCGCATGCAGGCACTGGGTGGAGATCGGCACGCAGAACGGGAAGTCGATGCCGGCCGGCGTGTCGCGCGGGAAATCGTTGCCGCGCTCGTCGCCGCCCCAGTACAGCAGGATGTCGCGCGGGCGGACGCCGCGCTCGAACAGCACGCCGTACTCGCGGTAGCTGGGGCCATAGACGTCGCCCTCGCGCAGGGCGGCGCCGATGCCGACGTGGGTGGCTTCGTGGCCCAGGCAGGGCGCGTAGGTGCCGAGCTTGCCGGTGCGCTGCAGGGCGATCGACTTGGTGTCGAAGGTGCGCACGAACAGCATCCGCTTGAACAGCGGCACCAGGCTGGCCGGATCGGCGAAATGGGAGGGAAGTTCACGGACCGGCGTGCCGTCCGCACCGAGGTACTGCAGGTACTGGATTTCGAAGGTCGCGGCGAGCGTCATCGCGTGCGTCACCTGTCGTTGAAAGGGTGAAGGATAAGCGGGCCATGTTAAGCAGACCGCAACGTTTTGCCGCTCTGCGTCGCAACAAGTCTTTGTTTCCAGTGACTTGCGCGCAGCGCTGCAAACATGCGCCCGGCTTTGATACCGGTGGCAGGCGGAAGGTTCCGGTCCGGCACGCAGGCGCGCCTGCGGTACGCTTGCCGCCCCAGTCCAACGCCGTCAACGCATGAGCCTCGACAACAACCAGCGTCCGCTGGAACCGGGCATCCACACCGACCTGCAGGGCAGGCTCACCTATGCCGGCTACCTGCGGCTGGACCAGCTGCTGGCCGCCCAGCAGCCGCTGTCGAGCCCGCCGCACCACGACGAGATGCTGTTCATCGTCCAGCACCAGGTCTCGGAGCTGTGGCTGAAGCTGCTGGCGCATGAGCTGCAGGCCGCGCGCGCGTTCCTGCGCGACGACCAGGTCGGCCAGTGCCGCAAGGTGATGGCGCGTGGCAAGCAGGTGCTGCGCCAGCTGATCGAGCAGTGGTCGGTGCTGGAGACGATGACGCCGTCCGAGTACATGGGTTTCCGCGACCTGCTCGGGCCTTCGTCCGGCTTCCAGTCGCTGCAGTACCGCGGCATCGAGTTCCTGCTGGGCAACAAGAACGCGCAGATGGTGCGCGTGTTCGACCACGATCCGGCCGGCCAGCAGGTGCTGCAGCGCGAGCTGGAGACGCCCAGCCTGTACGGCGAGTTCCTGCGCTACCTGGCGCGCTTCGGCCATGCCGTGCCCGCCGCCTACACGCAGCCGGACCGCGACTGGACCCGGGCGCACGTGTCCGATCCGGCGCTGCTGCCGGTGTTCGAGCGGATCTACGAGGACACCGACCGCTACTGGCGCGAGTACTCGCTGTGCGAGGACCTGGTCGACCTGGAGACCCAGTTCCAGACCTGGCGCTTCCGCCACATGCGCACGGTGATGCGGATCATCGGCTTCAAGCGCGGCACCGGCGGATCCAGTGGCGTGGACTTCCTGAAGAGCGCGCTGGAGCTGACCTTCTTCCCGGAACTGTTCGAGATCCGCACCACGATCTCGCCGCGCTGAGGCAGGCCGGCGACGCGCCGACGGGTTGGCGCCGGCACGCCGGCGCGGTTATGGTCCGGGCCTGGGACGCACGCGCATTGCGTGGCCGTCCGCTTCCATCGCAACCAGGGGCCCCCTCCGCATGAATCAACCCGCATCCGGCGCCGGTGCGCCCACCGGCCTGGCCGGCCGCCTTCTCGACGGCATCGAGCGCATCGGCAACCGTCTTCCCGATCCGGCGATGCTGTTCCTGCTGCTGATGCTGGCGGTCTGGGCCCTGTCCTGGGGCCTGTCGAACGTGCAGTTCGACGCGATCGACCCTCGCAACGGCGAGCCGATCCAGATCGTGAACCTGCTGTCGGGCGCGTCGCTGACCGCGTTCATGGCCAACATGGTCAAGGTGTTCCTGGCGTTCGCGCCGCTGGGCGTGGTGCTGGTGGCGATGCTGGGCCTGGGCGTGGCCGAGCACACCGGCTTCATCAACGCCGGCTTGCGCGCGATCCTGTCGGTGACGCCGAAGATGTTGCTGACCCCGGCGCTGGTCGCGGTGGCGGTGCTGAGCCATGTCGCGGTCGACGCCGGCTACGTGCTGGTGATCCCGCTGGGCGGGGTGATCTTCTACGCGGCCGGGCGGCATCCGCTGGCTGGCATCGCCGCGGCGTTCTGCGGCGTGTCCGGCGGCTTCTCGGCCACGCTGGTGGTGCCGTCCTCGCTCGATCCGCTGCTGGCCGGCCTGACCCAGGAAGGCGGGCGCATCCTCGACCCGGCGCTGATCGTCAATCCGCTGAACAACTGGTATTTCACCACCGCCTCGACCCTGCTGATCGTGGCGATCGGCTGGTTCGTCACCGACCGCATCGTCGAGCCGCGCCTGCGCCGCACCGCGATCGACGGCGACGTGGCCAGCCTGCCGAAGATGGAGCCGCTGAGCGCAGCCGAGAAGCGCGGCCTGCTGTGGGCGGTGGTGGCGATGCTGGTCGCCGCGCTGCTGTTCGCGCTGAGCCTGGTGCCGGAGACCTCGCCGTGGCGTGCACCGCCCGCGGCCGTGCCCGAGGGCAGCCATCCGCTGCTGGTCGCCGCCGCGCCGGTGATGCAGTCGATCGTGGCGCTGATCTTCGTGCTGTTCCTGCTGCCGGGCGTGGTCTACGGCTACGTCGCCGGCACGGTGAAGACCCACCGCGACATCATCGCGGCGATGACCAAGTCGATGAGCGGCATGGCGTACTACATCGTCATCGCCTTCTTCATCGCCCAGTTCCTGGCCGGCTTCAACGGCTCGGGCCTTGGCACGCTGATGGCGGTGGAGGGCGCGGATTTCCTGAAGGCGCTGGGCCTGCCGATGTGGCTGACCATCATCGGCCTGATCCTGATGACCAGCATCGTGAACCTGTTCATCGGTTCGGCTTCGGCCAAGTGGGCGCTGCTGGCGCCGATCATGGTGCCGCTGATGATGCAGCTGGGCGTGTCGCCGGACCTGACCCAGGCCGCGTACCGGGTCGGCGACTCGATGACCACCATCCTGACCCCGCTGATGCCGTACTTCCCGCTGATCGTGGTGTTCTGCCAGCGCTACGTGACCAGCGCCGGCATCGGCACCCTGGTCTCGCTGATGGTGCCGTACTCGATCGCGCTGTCGGTGCTGTGGACGTTGTTCCTGCTGGCGTTCTGGGGCCTGGGCATCCCGCTGGGCATCGGCGCCAGCTACGACTACGTACCGGGCTGACCGGCAGGCCAGCGCGGATCCGACGCCGTTTCCGGGCCCCGTTCCAGCGGCCGGCGGCCGCGGTGGGAGCATGACGAAGGCCGCCTCCGGGCGGCCTTCGCATTGACGTGCGGCGCCGGCGTCGGTGATCCTCGCCGCACTTCGGGCTCCGGCCCATCCGTCCTGCACCGCATTCCCCAGGGGATTCCATGAGCGCCGACGTCGTCGAGCCCAAAGTCGCTGCCATTCCGCCGCAGCCACCCGCACCACCCGAATTCGCCCAGTTCCTCGGGCATCCCAAGCCGCTGTGGATGCTGTTCATGTCGGAGTTCTGGGAGCGCTTCGCGTTCTACGGCATCCGCTGGGCGATGGTGCTGTACATCGTGGCGCAGTTCCACGGCGGCAACGCGGCCGGCGAGAAGCCGGCGGCCGAGCTCTACGGCGCCTACCTGGCGCTGGTCTACGCCGGTGCGATCTTCGGCGGCTACGTGGCCGACAAGCTGGTCGGCTTCCAGCGCTCGATCCTGATCGGCGCGGTGTTCATGGCGCTGGGCCTGTTCCTGCTGGCCTCGCCGACCGAGCTGCTGTTCAAGCTCGGTCTGGCCACGATCATCGTCGGCAACGGCCTGTTCAAGCCGATCATCTCGACCATGGTCGGCAAGCTGTACGCGCAGGGCGACGCCCGCCGCGATGCCGGTTTCACCATCTTCTACATGGGCATCAACATCGGCGCGATGATCGCCCCGGTCATCACCGGCTGGCTGGCGCGCAAGGTGTTCGGCACCAACGACGATCCGCATTACCAGTGGGTGTTCATCTCGGCCGGCATCGGCATGGTGCTGAGCCTGATCTGGTTCTGGGTCGGCCGTGGCCAGCTCAAGGGCATCGGCCTGCCGGCGCCGGGGCAGGAGAGCCTGGGCCGGGTCGGCCTGGTCGCGCTGCTCGGCGCGGTGATCGGCATCCCGCTGTTCTACTTCCTGCTGACCATCGACGCCAACGCGCTGCAGGCGATCCTGATGGCGCTGTTCGTGATCCCGGCGGTGATGCTGATCGTCGAAGGCGTGCGCGAGGGCCACGTGGCCCGCGACAAAGTCTTCGCGATGCTGGTGATCTTCGTGTTCAACGTGCTGTTCTGGATGTTCTTCGAACAGGCCGGCAGCTCGTTCACCTTCCTCGCCGACCGCATCGTCAACCGCGAGTTCGGCGACTGGACCTTCCCGCTGGAGTGGTTCCAGTCGGTGAACTCCATCGCGATCATCACCTTCGCGCCGATCATGGCGTGGATGTGGGTCAAGATGGGCAAGGCCAATCCGTCGATCCCGCGCAAGTTCGGCCTGGGCCTGATCTTCAACGGCCTGGCGTTCCTGCTGCTGATGATCGCGCTGTCGAGCATGGTCGACGGCAGCGGCAAGATCCCGTTCTGGACGCTGTTCGCGGTCTACGTGATCCAGTCGATCGGCGAGCTGTGCCTGTCGCCGATCGGCCTGTCGATGACCACCAAGCTGGCGCCGACGCGCCTGGCCGGCATGGCGATGGGCTGCTGGTTCCTGTCGATCGCGATCGGCAACAACCTGGCCGGCATCTTCGCCGGGCGGGTCAGCGGCGAGGGCGGCATGACCGTGGCCTCGGCGCAGTCCGGCTATACCTTCGGGTTCTGGGCGCTGGTCGGCTCGGGCGTGCTGCTGTTCGTGGTCGCGCCGCTGGTCAACCGCCTGATGCATGGAGTGAAGTGATGACGATCCGCCGTGTCCCGCGTTCCGCGTGCGTCGTTCTGGTCGGCCTGCTGGCGGCCTGTGCAGGGGGAGAGGGCACGGCGGAACCGCCCAGGCCGGTCGACGACTCGCCGCAGCCGCCGGTGGTGGCCGACGCGAGCCAGCCGGTCGCTTCCGGCAATACCCGCGCGGCCGCCGACGTGGCCGCGATCGCAGCGCTGGGGGCCGGCTTCGACCCGCAGCGCGATGCCCGGGCCGACCTGGAGACGGCCAAGGTCGAGGCGCGTCGCGGCGGGAAGCGGATCGTGCTGGAACTGGGCGACGCGGCCTGCGCGGCCTGCGAGACGCTGGACACCTACCTGGAAGGCAACGACGCACTGCGCCGCCAGCGCGACGCCGGCCTGGTCTGGGTCCGGATCGACCGCAGCGCCGAAGCCGGCAATGCCGACCTGCTGTCGGCCTACCCGGGCGTCGACGCGCCGGCGCCGTTCCTGCTGGTGCTCGACGCGGAGGGCCAGGTGCTGCACGCGCAGGAAGGCCTGCCGCTGGTGCCGGACGGCACGCCCGACCGCAAGGCGATCGAGGCCTTCGTCGCCCAGTGGGCCGCGCCCGCCACGCCGGCCCCCTGAGGCGGCCGGCCGCACGCCAGCGGCGGCGGTGATCTGCCTCAACGCGAAACGCCCGGCCATGGCCGGGCGTTCTGCATCAGGGCCGGCGCGGTGTCAGTCGCCGGCGGCGAGCGCGGCCAGGCCCGGCCCGGCCAGCTTGGACAGCAGCCGGTCCAGGATCGCGCGTTCTTCGTCGTCCAGCGTGGCCAGCAGCCGCTGCTCGCAGGCCAGCGCCATCGGCGCGACCTCGTCGTAGACGGTGTAGCCGACCTCGGACAGCGCCAGCACCGAGCGGCGGCGGTCGTCGCTGTGGATGTCGCGCATCAGCAGGTTGCGCTCCAGCAGCCGGGCCACGGCGCGGCTGACCGCGACCTTGTCCATCGCGGTGCGCTCGGCGACCTCGTTGGCCGACAGGCCCGGGAAGCGGCCCAGTACCGCCATCACCCGCCATTCGGTGATGGCCAGGCCGAAGCGCTGGTTGTACAGGTCGGCGATGGTCTGGCTGACCCGGTTGGACAGCACGCTGAGCCGGTACGGCAGGAAGTTCTCGAGGACCAGCTGGGCATGGCCCTCGCGGCCCGGAACGGACGTGGCATCGGGAACGGCAGGAGCGGACGGCTCGGTCATTGCTGCACGGCACCTTGCTTGTGGTTTCAATGGAAACTATAAAGGGCGTATCGCACCCGCCCCGACTGGGTGTCAGGAAGCCATCATGAGCGCGCAACCGCAAGCCCCCTCGCAGCAGTCCGCCAACGCCGCCGGCATGGACGTCACCCGTTTCGAGAATCCGATGGGCATCGACGGGTTCGAATTCGTCGAGTTCGCCGCGCCGGCCGGGCAGGGCGACCTGTTGCACGACTACTTCCGCAAGCTCGGTTTCACCGCGGTCGCGCGCCATCGCAGCCGCCGGATCACCACCTACCGGCAGGGCGACTGCACCTTCCTGGTCAACGAGGATCCGGATTCGTTCGCGGCCCGGTTCGCAGCCGAGCACGGCCCGAGCGCCTGCGGCTTCGCGATCCGCTTCAACAAGCTCGCCGAGTGGGTGCGCGTGCAGGCGCTGCGCAATGGCGCGGCTTCGTTCGCGCCGGAGGAGGAGCTGACCAAGGCGGTGGCCGCGCCGGTGATCAAGGGCATCGGCGACTGCATGCTGTACCTGGTCGACCGCTACAACGACGACGGCGAGATCTTCGACCCGGACTACGAATGGATCGAGGGCGCCGAGAAGAAGCCGGCCGGCTTCGGCCTGACCTTCATCGACCACCTCACCCACAACCTCTACCAGGGCAACATGGCGACGTGGTCCGACTACTACGAGCGCCTGTTCAACTTCCGCGAGATCCGCTACTTCGACATCAAGGGCGCCAAGACCGGCCTGCTGTCCAAGGCAATGACCGCGCCGGACGGCATGGTCCGCATCCCGCTCAACGAATCGTCCGACCCCAAGTCGCAGATCAACGAGTACCTGGACAGCTACCACGGCGAAGGCATCCAGCACATCGCCTGCTTCACCGACGACATCTACGCCACGGTGGAGAAGATGCGCGAGGCCGGCATCGATTTCCTGGATACGCCCGATACCTACTTCGACGTGATCGACCAGCGCATCCCGGCGCATGGCGAGGACGTGGAGCGGCTGCGCCGCAACAAGATCCTGATCGACGCCGACGTGGAGACCAAACAGCGCAAGCTGCTGCAGATCTTCACCCAGAACGCGCTGGGCCCGATCTTCTTCGAGATCATCCAGCGCAAGGGCAACGAAGGCTTCGGCGAAGGCAACTTCCAGGCCCTGTTCGAGAGCATCGAACGCGACCAGATGCGTCGCGGCGTGCTCTGACTCAGGTTGTGTGCCCGGTGCGCGACGGCGGGAGGGCCAGGCGCGCGCCGGGCGCACAGCGTCCATCTGCGAGGCAGCGATGAACAACCAGCGTTCGGACTACATGACCGGCTTCGGCAACGGCTTCGCCACCGAGGCGGTGCCGGGTGCGCTGCCGGTCGGGCGCAACTCGCCGCAGCGGGTCGCGCACGGGCTGTACGCCGAGCAGCTGAGCGGCACCGCGTTCACCGCGCCGCGCAGCGAGAACCGGCGCAGCTGGCTGTACCGGATCCGTCCGGCGGCGATGCATGGCGCGTTCTCGCTGTTCGCCGGTGCGCCGCGCTTCCACAACGACTTCGGCGATGGCCCGCTCACGCCGGACCAGCTGCGCTGGAATCCCCTGCCGCTGCCCGCCACGGCGACCGATTTCGTCGAAGGCCTGTACACGATGGCCGGCAACGGCTCGGCCGCCGCGCAGGCCGGCGTCGGCATCCACCTGTACGCGGCGGATCGCGACATGCAGGGCCGCTGGTTCTACGACGCCGACGCCGAACTGATGCTGCTGCCGCAGCTGGGTCGGCTGAGGATCGCGACCGAGCTCGGCGTGATCGAGGTCGAGCCGCAGCAGATCGCGGTGATCCCGCGTGGCGTGCGCTTCAGCGTCGCGCTGCCCGATGGCCCGTCGCGCGGCTATGTGCTCGAGAATTTCGGCGCACTGTTGAGGCTGCCCGACCTCGGGCCGATCGGCTCCAACGGCCTGGCCAATCCGCGCGATTTCGAAACGCCGGTCGCCGCCTACGAGGATGCAGAAGGCGACTTCGAGCTGGTCGCCAAGTTCCAGGGCCACCTGTGGCGCGCCGACATCGGCCACAGCCCGCTGGACGTGGTCGGCTGGCACGGCAACTACGCGCCGTACCGCTACGATCTGCGCCGCTTCAACACCATCGGTTCGATCAGCTTCGACCATCCCGATCCGTCGATCTTCACCGTGCTGACCTCGCCCAGCGACACGCCGGGCACGGCCAATATGGACTTCGCGATCTTCCCACCGCGCTGGCTGGTGGCGCAGGACACGTTCCGTCCGCCGTGGTTCCACCGCAACATCGCCAGCGAGTTCATGGGTCTGCTGCACGGCGCCTACGACGCCAAGGCCGAGGGCTTCGTGCCCGGCGGCTGCTCGCTGCACAACTGCATGACCGGCCACGGGCCGGATGCGGCGACCTTCGAGAAGGCCAGCGCCGCCGACCTGTCCTCGCCCGACGTGATCGCCGAAACCATGGCCTTCATGTTCGAGACCCGTGGCGTGATCCGGCCGACCGCGCAGGCGCTGGAGGCCGATCATCGCCAGCGCGACTACCAGCAGTGCTGGGCCGGGCTGCGCCGCCACTTCCAGGTGTGACCGCACCGGCAGTGGTGCGGGCGCGGCCAATGGCAGTCGTGGCGGGGATTGCGGGCTGCCGGAAGCTCCTGCCAGACCGGCATCGTCGCCACTGCCGCCGTCACTGCCAGCCCGGTGCCGCCTTCCGCATCGCGTCCGCGCCCGTTCCGTCGTCGGGACCGGACCTGCGGACGTGTCGATGCCGCCGCCGACACGGCGCGACGTTCCGTCCGTGGCTCACCCCGACGCAGCGGCAGCGCTTTCGCCCGTCGTTGACGGGGCCGATGCAATCCTGAGCCGGTTCACGTCGTCGGAGTCGCCATGAAGTCCAATCCGCTCGCCCCGGCACTTGCCGCCTGCCTGCTGCTGGCCGCCTGTTCGCCCTCGCCCGAGGAACCGGTGTCGTCCGGTAACGCTGCCGCGCAGGATGCCGGCGCCGACGAGGACCTGCACGAGCCGGCCGAGGACGTGCCGCCGGCCACCGCGCCGCGTCCGGCCGCACCGGGCGCGCTGGATTTCGCGGGATTCGGCGCCGCGCCGTTCGGCACCGAGGCCGAGGCGGTGCGCATGGCATGGGGCGGGCCGATGCAGGGCCAGGCCGACCAGTCCGATCCCGACGCCTGCTACTACTTGCGGCCGGAACCGCGCGACGCGGCCGGGTTCGGCATCGGCTTCATGATCGAGGGCGGGCGCTTCGTCCGCGCCGACGTCGAGGACGCGGCCACCGTCGCACCGGGCGGCGGCCGGGTCGGCATGGAGGCCGGCGACATCGGCACGCTCTATCCGGGCCGGGTCGAGGAGCAGGCGCACAAGTACGTCGAAGGCGCCAGGTACCTGCGGGTCCGCCAGGAAGGCGCCGAGGCGGTCCTGCTGTTCGAGACCGATGCCGAGGGCCGGGTCGACGCCTGGCGGATCGGCCTGCCGCCGCAGGTGGATTACGTGGAACGCTGCGGCTGAGGCCAACCCTCACGCCGCGAAGGCGTGGCGTTGCGCATAGAATCGCCGCAACCGGACGGAGGTGGCGGCGATGCTCGAAGGACTGCTCGGACTGGCTGGCGGCGTGCTTCTGCTCGCGCTGGCCAGCGACTCGCTGGTCAAGGGCGTGTCGGGACTGGCGCAGACGCTGGGCGTGCGTCCGTTCGTGGCCGGCATGCTGCTGGTGGCCTTCGGCACCTCGCTGCCGGAGCTGGCGGTCAACGTTGCCGCCGTCGTCCGTGGGCAGCCCCATCTGGCGCTGGGCAATGCGGTCGGCAGCACCCTGGCCAATCTCGGTCTGACCCTCGGCGTTGCGGCGCTCGCCGCGCCGCTGCTGCTGCACGTGCGCCGGCTGGCTCCGCTGCTGGTGCTGCTGGCCGTGGCCGCCTTCGCGTTGCTGGCGTTCGGGCTGGACGGCGTGCTGGGACGGGGCGAGGGCGCATTGCTGCTGGTGGGCTTCGCCGCGGTCTGTGCCTGGCTGCTGACCCGCACCGGGCGCGAGGATGCCGACGCGCAGGCCAGCGTGGTGGCGTTCGCCGCCACCCGTACCGGCCTGCCGCTGAACCTGCTGCGCCTGGCGATCGCTTCGGCGCTGCTCTGGTTCGGCGCGCGCTGGGTGGTCGATGGCGGCATGGCGCTCGGCCAGGCCTGGGGCCTGAGTCCGTTGCTGGTCGGCCTGCTGCCGGTGGCGATCGCCACCGCGCTGCCCGAGGTGGCGGCCGCGGTGATCGCCGCGCGCCGCGGGCAGGGCGACATGGTCGCCGGCCACGTGGTCGGCTCCAGCCTGTTCAACCTGCTGTTCATCGTCGGCGGCATGGCCGCGCTGCAGCCGATCGCGTTGCCGGCTTCGTTCGTGCGGCTGGAGCTGCCGGCGATCGTCGCGCTGTCGCTGGTGCTCTATCCGATGCTGCGCAGCGGTGCGCGGGTCAGCCGCGGTGAGGGCGTGGTGCTGTTGGCTGCCTTCGTGGGCTGGGTGCTGCTGGAACTGCTGCTGCTCTAGCCTGCATCGCGGGGCTTCGATGCCCGCGTGTGGCGCGATGACCATCGGTAGCAGCGATGCTGCCGTCGAGCGACGACGTCTTGGGGACGCGCGGCGCGCGATGGCAGCCATCGGCATGCCGCGTCCTGGCGTCCGGTCCTGCAGCCTCGCGCGATCGCCATCCTCGGCTGCGTATCGCCATCCGTGCCTTCGGTGTCGAGCGTGCCCACGCAATCGCACAGTGCGCACCGGCCTGCCGGCCTGGTCTGCGGTCCGTTCGGGCGCGGCATCGACGCGACCAGGCTCTCATTCGAGCGGCTGGCGCCTGCCAGCCTCCTGACCGCGATGCAACGCGCCATCGTCCGTGCGCTGCATGGGGATCGGAAGGCGCATTTGAACGGCACCACAGCTGGCGGCCGCGGTGCGGGTTCCCGGTCCCATTGGCGACGAACGCGCCACGCGCTGTCCGTCGCAGGCTGATGGGGGCGTGACCCGTCGCCGCGCAGCGGCTCCGGCTCAACGCTGGTCGCTGCCGCTCGCGTCCTTGCCGCTGTCGCCCTCGACCGCCGACACCGCGGGCACCTCGTCGCTGCCCGGTGCGGGTGGCCGCTCGGCCATCTTCAGCGCCAGGGCGGCCTTGGCCATCAGGTGCGCGCTGATCGGCGCGGTGATGAACAGGAACGCGGTGATCAGCAGTTCGCGCGGCTGCGGATCGAGCCCGCTCAACGCGTGGTAGCCGACCGAGGCCAGCAGTACGCAGCCCACGCCCAGCGTGCTGGCCTTGGTCGGGCCGTGCAGCCGTTTGAAGAAGTCCGACAGCTTGGTCAGGCTGTAGGAGCCGACCAGGATGAAGAAGCTGCCGGCAGCCAGCAGCAGGACCAGCAGGGCGGCGACGATCCAGCTCATTCGACGATATCCCTGCGCAGCACGTACTTGCTCAGCACCACGGTGCCGACGAAGCCCAGCATCGCGATGATCAGCGCGACCTCGAAGTAGATCGGCGTGTCCATGTGCATGCCCAGCAGCATCAGCTGGGCGATGGTGGCCACGAACAGCGTGTCCAGCGCCAGGATCCGGTCCGGCACGCTCGGGCCCTTGAGCAGGCGCCACAGCGCCATCAGCATCGCCAGCCCGACCGCATGCATCGCAGCGACGATCGCCAGGCCGACCAGCGCCTGCGGGGTCACGGGAAGATCTCCATCAGCGGGGCCTCGTAACGGGTCTTGATGTCGCGGATCACCGCCTCCGGATTCTTCAGGTTCAGCACGTGGATCAGCAGGTGGCGGCGATCGTCCGAGAGCACGGCCGAGACCGTGCCGGGCGTCAGGGTAATGATGCTGGTCAGCGCGGCGATGCCATGGATATTGCCGATGTCCAGCGGCACCCAGAGGAGGCCGGGCGTGATCTCGGCTTCGTCGCCCAGCACCTGGCGGGCGACGGTGATGTTGGACAGCACGATGTCCACCGCCAGCACCGCGATCATGCGCGGAATGCCACTGATCTTTCCGATCCGCGCGAACTCGCGGTCCAGGCGTGCGGCGAACAGCGGGATCACCAGCGCCAGCAGCGTGGCCAGGGCGACCTGGCCGCTGGTGACGCCGTCGTTCATCAGCAGCCAGAAGCAGAACACTGACAGGCTCAGCGGCAGCGACGGGATCAGGCGTTTGCGCAGTCGATTCATCAGGGCTCCCTCAGCAGCGGGGTCGCGGCGCGGATCTGCTCGACGTAGGTGCCGGGTGCCTTCAGCTGGTCGGCGGTGGCACGGGTGTAGTCGAGCAGCGGGGCGGCGCACAGCACCATCGCCACACCGTAGCCCAGCAGCAGCAGTGCGGCGCCGGTTTCCAGCGGGCGCGCCGGTGCCGCGCGGACCCGGTCGGCCGGCACGTAGGCGGCCAGCCGCGCAGGGCTCGCATCGGGCCATGGCTCGACCCGCCAGAACAGCCGGGTGCCGGCACGGGCGAGGCCGACCAGCATCATGAAGCTGCTCAGCAGCACCGCCAGCCAGACCCAGAACGTGGTGCCGCCGGCCGGCACCGCCGACAGCAGCAGCAGCTTGCCGAAGAACCCCGACAGCGGCGGCAGGCCGGCCAGCGAGATGGCGGCCGCGAAGAACAGCAGCGCCGGCACGGTCTTGCCCGGCAGCGCGGCGATCAGGTCCTTGCGGTCGCCGGCGGCGCCGCGGCGGCGGCGGACCAGGTCGGCGATCAGGAACATGGCCGCGCCGGCGAAGGTGCTGTGCGCCAGGTAGTAGATGCCGGCCGAGACGCTGTCGACGGTGTCCAGCGCGAAGGCGATGAACAGGGTCGAGGCCGAGCCGAGCACCAGGTAGGCGGCCAGCAGGCGCAGGCGGTCGGCGGCCAGCACGCCGAGGCCGGCCAGCATCAGCCCGGCCACGCCCAGCGGCAGCAGCCATGGCCAGGCGAAGCCGGCCAGCGCGCCGGCATCGACGCCGAACACCAGGCTGCTGACCCGCAGCAGCGCGTACAGGCCGACCTTGGTCATGATCGCGAACAGCGCCGCCACCGCTGCCGGGGCGTGCGTGTAGGCCTGCGGCAGCCACAGGTACAGCGGCAGCAGCGCGGCCTTGGAGCAGAACACCACCAGCAGCAGGCCGCCCGCGGCCTGGATCAGCGCGCGGTCCTGCGCCGGCGCCTCGGCCACGCGCACCGCCAGTTCGGCCATGTTGAGCGAGCCCAGCAGGCCGTACAGCAGGCCCAGCGCGATCAGGAACAGGGTCGAGGCGGCGACGTTGAAGGCCACGTAGTGCAGGCCGGCACGCATCCGCTCGCCGCGGCCGCCGCTGAGCAGCAGGCCGTAGGAGGCGATCAGCATCACCTCGAAGAACACGAACAGGTTGAACACGTCGCCGGTCAGGAAGGCGCCGTTCAGGCCCATCAGCTGGAACTGGAAGAACGCATGGAAATGCGGTGCGCGCTTGTCCCAGCCGGCACAGGCGTGCAGCAGGCAGGCGCTGCCCAGCAGCGAGGCCAGCACCAGCATCAGCGCCGACAGCCGGTCGGCCATCAGCACGATGCCCAGCCGCGACGGCCAGTCGCCGAGCAGGTAGACCCGGATGCTGCCGTCGCCGGCGTCGACCGCCAGCAGCACCGCGCAGACCAGCATCGCCGCCATCGACAGCCACGCCACGGTCCGCTGCGGCGCCATGCCGAAGCGGCGGTGTTCGAAGAACAGCGCGATCGCCGCGGCGAACAGCGGGATCAGGATCGGAAAGATCGCCAGATGGGTCATGCGCGGGCGTCTCCATCGGCACCGGCCTGCGCGGCGGGCTGCGCCTCGTCGTGCGCATGCGCCGCCTCTCGCGCCTCCTCGTGGCGGCGCTGCTCGGCCTCGATGAACTCGCGCTCGGCCTTGCTGCCGTCGACGTGGTCGCTGTCGTTGTCGGCGCGGCTGCGGATCGCGACCACGATGCTGACCGCGGTCATCGCGAACGCGATCACGATCGCGGTCAGCACCAGGGCCTGCGGCAGCGGGTCGGTGTAGTGGCTGAGATCCTCGGCCACGCCGTCGCGCAGTACCGGCGGCCGGCCCGAGACCAGGCGGCCGCTGCCGAAGATCAGCAGGTTGGTCGCGTACGACAGCAGGGTCAGGCCCAGGATCACGTCGAAACTGCGCGCGCGCAGCAGCAGGTAGACGCCGGCGGCGGTGAGGATGCCGATGGCGCTGGCGAGTGCGAATTCCATCAGGTCCTCAGTTCCGCGGTACGGGTGGAGCGGTCGCCGGGCGCGACCACGCCCAGGTGCGACACGCGGGTACGCGACGGGCGGATGGTGCCCATCATCGACAGGATCAGCATCGCGCCGCCGAACACCACCAGGTAGACGCCGGTGTCGAACACGATCGCGCTGGCCAGCGGCACCTCGCCGATCAGCGGCAGGTGCAGGTCGGCATGGCCGCTGGTCAGGAACGGATAACCGAAGGCCATCGAGCCGACGCCACCGATGCCGGCCACGACCAGGCCGACACCGATGCAGCGGATGTAGTCGAAGCCGAACCGCGATTCGACCGACGCCGCGCCCTGGATCACGTACTGGATCAGCAGCGGCACCGCCAGCACCAGGCCGGCGATGAAGCCGCCGCCGGGCGCGTTGTGGCCGCGCAGGAACAGGAACACCGACACGGTCAGGGTCAGCGGGAACATCAGCTGGGCCAGGTCGGCCGGGACCGGCAGTTGGATCGGCGGTCCCTCGATCACCTTCTCCGGCGCCAGGCGGGCCCGCCGCAGCAGTGCGTGCACGATCAGCGCGGCGATGCCGAACACGGTGATCTCACCGAAGGTGTCGAAGCCGCGGAAGTCGACCAGGATCACGTTGACCACGTTGCGGCCGTAGGCCTCCGGCAGCGAGCGGGTCAGCATCTCGGCGCTGACCGGGTCGCCGCCGGCGCGGGTCATCACCGCGTAGGCCAGCAGCCCGACCCCCAGGCCGGCGATCGCGGCCACGACGATGTCGCGCCAGCGCCGCCGTGGCGCACGCTCCGGTGGCGAGCGCGGCGGCAGGTAGTGCAGGCCGAGGAGCAGCAGCGGCAGGCTGACCATCTCGACCAGCAGCTGGGTCAGGGCAAGGTCGGGCGCGGACAGGAACACGAAGGTGATGCTGACCACCAGGCCGGCGCCACCGAGCACCACCAGCGCCAGCAGGCGCTGCCGGAACAGCTTGAGCGTGTACAGGGTGCAGGCGATCAGGATCAGCCACAGCGCCCAGCCCAGCAGCGGCATCGGCTGCGAGGGACGCAGCTGCAGGGTGGCCGACTCGCCCCCGAAGAACGGCGCGGCGCCGGCGACGATCGCGGCCAGCACCAGGCACAGCAGGCTGCGCTGCAGGCTGCCGTTGGCGATGGCGTTGGTGAAGCGGCGCGCGGTCGCGTACAGGCCTTCCATCTGCGTCTTGAACAGGTGCCGGCCCAGCGAGCGGCGCACGATCGCATGCAGGTCCAGCAGCCGGCGCAGACCGAAGTACAGCGCGATGCCGCCGGCGATGCCGGCCAGGCTCATCAGCAGCGGCAGGTTGATCCCGTGCCAGACCGCCAGGCTGTAGGCGGGCATCGCCGGGCCGAGGATCGCGGCGGCGCCGGCATGCAGCACCGGGGCGACAGTCAGCGCCGGGAACACGCCGACCGCCACGCACAGCACCACCAGCACCTCGACCGGAATCTTCATCCAGCGCGGCGGCTCGTGCGGGGTCACGTCCAGGTCGCGCGGGCCGTGGCCGAAGAAGGTCTCGTAGACGAAGCGCAGGCTGTAGGCCACGCCGAAGATGCCGTACAGCAGCGCGGCCACGGCGATCGCGTTGCGCATCCACTGGTGGCCGGAAATCTCCAGCGCCTCGGTGAAGAACATCTCCTTGGACAGGAAGCCGTTGAGCAGCGGGATGCCTGCCATGGCCAGCGAGGCGATGATCGCCAGAGCGCTGGTCCACGGCATCAGCCTGCGCAGGCCGCCCAGGCGGCGGATGTCGCGGGTGCCGGTTTCATGGTCGATGATGCCAGCGGCCATAAACAGCGAGGCCTTGAACGTGGCGTGGTTGAGGATGTGGAACACACCGGCGACCACCGCCATCGGCGTGGACAGCCCGAACAACAGGGTGATCAGGCCCAGGTGCGAGATCGTCGAGTACGCCAGC
Source organism: Xanthomonas sp. XNM01 (assembly GCF_014851915.1). Lineage (GTDB taxonomy): Bacteria > Pseudomonadota > Gammaproteobacteria > Xanthomonadales > Xanthomonadaceae > Pseudoxanthomonas. The sequence continues at coordinate 433,136 of NZ_JACVAP010000003.1, read as the reverse complement.
ATGCCTTTCAGGTCGTGCTGGAAGATCGCATGCCAGGCGCCGACCAGCAGCGTCAGGGCGCCGATGCCGGTGACCACGTAGAAGAACAGGTCGCTGCCGGCCAGTGCCGGATGCAGCCGCGCCAGCACGAACACGCCGGCCTTCACCATCGTCGCCGAATGCAGGTAGGCCGAGACCGGGGTCGGCGCGGCCATCGCGTGCGGCAGCCAGAAGTGGAACGGGAACTGCGCGCTCTTGGTGAACACGCCGGCCAGGATCAGACCCAGCGCCCACGGATACAGCGCGCTGGCGCGGATCAGCTCGCCGTTGGCCAGCACGGTGTCGAGGTCGTACACCGACTCCAGCCCATGGCTGCCGAGGATGCGGCCGATCAGCAGCACGCCGCCGAGCATCGCCAGGCCGCCGCCGCCGGTGATCGCAAGCGCCATGCGCGCACCTTCGCGCGCATCCTGGCGGTGCGACCAGAAGCCGATCAGCAGGAACGAACTGATGCTGGTCAGCTCCCAGAACACCAGCATCAGCAGCAGGTTGCCGGAGAGCACGACGCCGAGCATCGAGCCCATGAACAGCATCAGATAGCAGAAGAAGCGCGAGGCGCTGTCCTTCTCGCTCAGGTAGTAGTGCGCATACATCACCACCAGCGCACCGATCGCCAGGACCATGCCGGCGAACATCCACGCCAGTCCGTCCAGACGCAGGGTGAAGGCCAGCCCGAGCTGCGGTATCCAGGCGTGGTCGGCGCGCGGTGCCCAGCCCTGCATGACCGCAGGCGTCATCCAGGCCAGCAGAAGCAGTCCGAGCAGGGGGGCGGCGGCTGCGATCCAGGCAGCCGTGGTACGCGGCATCGTGCGCCACACGGCCAGCACGAGGGCCGCCAGGAACGGCAGGGCGAGCAGGATTTCGAGGAATGGGATCATCCGTCGATGCGTCTGGCGGTAATCGAACCGAGTTTAACAGCAGCTGTACAGGTGTCCTGTACGCGTATTCAGTTAAACGCGCTCTGTCGCGCTGCGACAGTGCATGGCGTCGATCAGGGCGACAAACGCATCATGAAACCAGCATTGCCGCCTCCACCGCGTGATGAAGCGATGCGGAATGGGCTGTGGCGGTGCCGCCCGCGGCACCAACGTTCGGCGGCGCAGGGCGCCCGTGGTGGGCAGGCCGGCCCGCCGCTCGCGCGCGGCGGTGCGCGCGCTCAGTACTTCCAGCCCATCAGCCGGTAGAACTTGGCCAGCACCCAGGCCGGGCCGATCAGCAGATAGACCAGGTCGGTCAGGAAGCTGGGCTTGCGGCCCTCGAACCTGTGGCCGATGAACTGGGCCACCCAGGCGACGACGAACACGGCGACCGCCGACCAGAACAGCACGCCCAGGCCCAGCCGGGCTTCGATCAGCCGGCACAGGCAGGCACCGACGAAGAAGATCGCCAGCATGCCCAGACCCAGCGGGCGCGACATCCGGTAATAGAACATCCAGGCGAAGAACATCGCCAGCGCCGCCCAGATGCCGGTGCGCAGCAGGGTGCCGACCACCGGGATGCACCAGAGCAGGGCGATGACCGACCACAGGATGGCCGGCACCGCGATCACATGGATGCGCTGGTTGAGCCGGTTGCGGTGGTCGTCCGAGTAGCTGGCGAAGTAGCGGTCGATCGGCCGCATCACGGTGGTGTCCATCAGGCCCTCCCAGACCCGGGCGCGGTCATGCGCTGCGTCGCCCAGCATACGCCAGCGACTGGTCCGGACGCAGCCGGCTCAGATCGACTCGTCGAACATCCCGACCAGGGTCCAGCACGGCTCCTGCCGGAAGCGGTAGACCTGCTGGTCGCTGCTGCCCTCGCGACGGACCACGACCTGCCGCTGGCCGTCTCCGGTATCGGTGATCCGCAGCGAGCGGGTCTGGCCGAAGCCGGCCGGATCGGGGAACAGCGGCCACTGCAGCGAGGCCAGTGGCCGCTGCTGGTGCACCGGCTCGGGATCGTCGCCGCCGACATCGAGGTAGCCGTAGTCCAGTGGATCGGCGCTGGCGCCGCGCTGGAAACCGGCATCGCGGCCGAACCGGGCGAGAAAGTCGTCGAACGACGCGTGAGGGCAGGCCGGGGCCGCCGTCGCCGCGGCCGCGACCAGCAGCAGGGTGACGGCGAGCAGGACCGTGGCGATGACTCGATGCGCGGGGGTCATGGCGGCGGGGATCGTCCGTGGGTCCCGAAGCGCGCGACGACGGAGCGGATGTCCGCCATCGCGCGCGCCGGCCTCAGTCGACGCTGATCCCGGCCAGCTTCTGCAGCGCCTCGGCATAGCGGGCACGGGTGCGTTCGATCACCTCGGTCGGCAGGTTCGGGCCCGGCGCGGTCTTGCCCCAGTCCAGCGTCTCCAGGTAATCGCGGACGATCTGCTTGTCGTAGCTCGGCGGGCTGGTGCCCACCTGGTACTCGTCGGCCGGCCAGTAGCGCGAGGAATCCGGGGTCAGCATCTCGTCCATGATGTACAGGCGGCCGTCGGCGTCGGTGCCGAACTCGAACTTGGTGTCGGCCAGCAGGATGCCGCGCTCGGCCGCGTGTTCGGCCGCGTAGCGGTACAGGCGCAGGGTGGCGTCGCGCACGCGCTCGGCCAGTTCGCCGCCGACACTGCGGACCATCGCGTCGAAGTCGATGTTCTCGTCGTGGTCGCCGACGGCGGCTTTGGTCGACGGGGTGAAGATCGGCTCGGGCAGTTGCTCGGCCTGGCGCAGGCCGTCGGGCAGGGCGATGCCGCTGACCTGGCCGGTGCGCTGGTAGTCCTTCCAGCCGCTGCCGATCAGGTAGCCGCGGGCGATCGCCTCGACCGGCACCGGCTTGAGCCGGCGGGTCACCACCGCGCGCTTGGCATACAGCGCAGGATCCACGCCCTCGGGCAGGACCGAGGCGACGTCGATGCCGGTCAGGTGGTTGGGCATCAGGTGCGCGGTCTTGGCGAACCAGAAGTTGCTGATCTGGCACAGCATCTCGCCCTTGCCGGGGATCGGGTCGGGCAGGACCACATCGAACGCGGACAGGCGATCGGTGGCGACCATCAGCAGATAGTCGCCGGGGGGCGCGTCGGCGGGCAGCCGCTCGCGCGGCAGGTCGAACACATCGCGCACCTTGCCGCGGTGGCGCAGCGGCAGGCCGGGCAGGTCGGACTGGAGCAGGGTCGTGGGCACGGAAACTCCGGAACGTGGACGTGGTCATGCCCGGCGCGCCGGGCGGGCCGGCCGCACAGTGTACGGTGTGACGACCCGGCTGTGCCGTAGAATGGCGCGCTCGACCTTTTTCCTGCGTGGAAAACGATGAACCGTTGGTACGGGAAACTGCTGGGCGTCATCGCCGGCGCGCTGCTGTTCCGCCCCAATCCGCTGTTCGGTGCGGTCATCGGCCTGCTGATCGGGCACGCCTTCGACAGCGACTGGTTCCGGATCGGCAAGCGCGAGAACCCGTACCGCGAGCTCGGCCTGACCTCCGATGCCAGCGACGCCGAGATCGATCTGGCCTACCGCAAGCTGATCTCGCAGTACCACCCGGACAGGATGGCCGGGGCCGCGCCCGAGCTGCGCGCCCAGGCCGAGCAGCGCGCCCGCGCGATCAACGCCGCCTACGACCGCATCCGCACCCTGCGCGGCCGCTGAGCGCGCACCGGCGCGGCGCCCCCGTTTTCCCTTCGTACGAGCCTTCGCCATGCAGTCCACCGTCATCGCTCCGTCCATCCTGTCCGCCAATTTCGCCAAGCTGGGCGAGGAGGTCGACGCGGTCCTGGCGGCCGGCGCCGACTGGGTCCACTTCGACGTGATGGACAACCATTACGTGCCCAACCTGACCATCGGCCCGCTGGTCTGCGAGGCGCTGCGCAAGCACGGCGTCACCGCCTTCATCGACGTGCATCTGATGGTCGAGCCGGTCGACCGGATCGTCCCGGACTTCGCCAAGGCTGGTGCCAACCTGATCAGCTTCCATCCGGAAGCCAGCCGCCACGTGCACCGCACGATCCAGCTGATCAGGTCGCTGGGCTGCCAGGCCGGGCTGGTGCTGAACCCGGCCACGCCGGTCGAAACGCTGGACTGGGTGCTGGAGGACCTGGACCTGGTGATGCTGATGTCGGTCAACCCGGGTTTCGGCGGCCAGGCCTTCATCCCCTCGACGCTGGACAAGCTGCGCGCGGTGCGGGCGATGATCGACAAGACCGGCCGCCCGATCCGGCTGGAGGTCGATGGCGGGGTCAAGGCCGACAACATCGGCGAGATCGCGGCGGCCGGCGCCGACACCTTCGTCGCCGGTTCGGCGGTGTTCAACGCGCCGGACTATGCCGAGGTGATCGGCCGGATGAAGGCGGCGGTGAGCGCCGCACGCGGCTGAGGCGTTTCAGGCCGGGCGCTGTACCGACGGCGCGCGTCCACGTACGTGCCTGAAGGCGCTGCGCGCGGTCGCCGATCGCGTGCGGATGAAGGATCGGGCCTTGGTGGCTGGCGCCGTGCGACGCGCGTGTCCGGGCGGCCTTGTGGTGGCGGACGTCTTCCGTCGCGCGACCGGATCGATCCCGCGACCGGCAGCCGGGACGGCGTCGTCCCGGCTGCCACCCGGTCGCGTGTCGCGCGACCAGTCCTGCTGAGGGCAATCCCGCCCCCGTCCGTCGTCCCTGCTATGGCCTTCCATGCTGGACAGCGACGGTGACAGGCGTATGACGGGCATCGCCGCTGCATTCACACCCGCCGTCCGGGGCGCCTGCTAGCGTGCGCCGTCCTCTCGGAGCGCACCATGTCCACCCACGCCTGGCTGATCCTCAACGGCAAGTCCACCGGCGACGAGGACGTGCGCGCGGCAGTGCAGGCGCTGCGCGACGAGGGCCTCCGGCTCGAGGTGCGGGTGACGTGGGAAGCCGGCGATGCCGCGCGCTGGGTCGCCGATGCGCTGGCCGCCGATGCAGGTCTGATCTATGCCGGCGGTGGCGATGGCACCCTGAGCGAGGTCGCCGCGGCGCTGGCCGCCGATCCGCGCAGCGCCGATGCGCTGCCGTCGCTGGGGCTGGTGCCGCTGGGCACCGCCAACGATTTCGCCACCGCTGCCGGACTGCCGGACGAGCCGCTGGAAGCGATGCGGCTGGCGCTGGTGCAGCCGGCGCGGGCGGTCGACCTGCTGCGCATCGACGCCGACGGCCGGGAATGCTGGTGCGCCAACCTGGCCAGCGGCGGGTTCGGTACCGAGGTCACGGTGGAGACCGATGAAGGCCTGAAGAAGCTGCTCGGCGGGCTTGCCTACCTGGTCACCGGCATCGCGCGCCTGGGTCGGATCGAGCCGGTGCAGGCGCGGGTGGAGGGCGAGGGCTTCACCTGGGAAGGCGGGCTGATCGCGCTGGGCATCGGCAATGGCCGCCAGGCAGGCGGCGGCCAGGCGCTGTGCCCGGATGCGCTGATCGACGACGGCCAGCTCGACCTGACCGTGATCCCGGAACTGTCCGGCGAACTGGCCGGCACGCTGGGCACCCTGGTCAAGGAAGGCCAGCGCGCCGCACTGGAGCGCAGCGCCGAGCGCGCCCGGCTGCGCGCGGTCGTGCTGGAGGCCGCCCGGCCGATGACGCTCAACCTGGATGGCGAGCCGGTGCAGGCGCGCCGCTTCCGCATCGACTGCGTGCCGGGCCGGATCCGCATGCACCTGCCGCCGGATTCGCCGTTGCTGACGCAACCGTCCTGAGCCGCGCGTCCCCGCTGCCGTCGCGCCGCGAATCCGCTAAAGTGGCCGCCATGTTCGGCCAGACGACCAGGCTTTCCCGTTCTTCCGCGCGCCCGTGCTGGCGATGGCGGCCCGTTGCCGTCGCTCGCCACGTCCCGTCGTTCCGGAAGGAAGCCTGTCTTGAGTACGCCCGAACACCTGCAGCGGATCGCCGCTGACACCCGCCCCGGTTCCCGCAAGCGCATTCCCGTCGTCCGCGAGGTGCTGTCCGACCTGGACACGCCGCTGTCGGTCTACCTGAAGCTCGCCGACGCGCCGCACACCTACCTGTTCGAATCGGTCGAGGGCGGCGAACGCTTCGGCCGGTACTCGATCATCGGCCTGCCGGCCGCCTGCACCGTCGCGTTCCGCGGCCACACCATGCAGGTGCGCGAACAGGGCCACGTGGTCGAGCAGCGCGAGGTCGCCGACCCGTTCGCCGAGGTCGAGGCGCTGCGCGCGGCCTACGCGGTGCCGAAGCTGGAAGGCCTGCCCGGCTTCACCGGCGGCCTGGTCGGCTGGTTCGGCTTCGAGTGCATCGGCTACATCGAGCCGCGGCTGGCGCCGGCGGTGGCCCGCGACGAGCTCGACACGCCGGACATCCACCTGATGCTCTCCGAAGAGCTGGCGGTGTTCGACAACCTCAAGGGCCGGCTGTACCTGATCGTGCATGCCGACCCTGACCAGGACCACGGACTGGAGCGCGCGCAGGCGCGGCTGGACGCGCTGGTGGACAAGCTGCGCCGGCCGGGCAGCTACCCGGTGCCGCTGACCCGCGACGTGCTCGACGAGAGCCACTTCGTCTCCGGCTTCACCCGCGAGGGCTTCATCGACGCGGTCGAGCGCTCGAAGGAATACATCCGCGCCGGCGACATCTTCCAGGTGGTGCTGAGCCAGCGCCTGAGCGTGCCGTTCAACGCGCGCCCGGTCGACGTGTACCGCGCGCTGCGCGCGTTGAACCCGTCGCCGTACATGTACTTCCTCGACACCGGCGACATGCAGGTGGTCGGTTCCTCGCCGGAGATCCTGGTGCGGCAGCAGGAGGGCGTGGTCACCGTGCGCCCGATCGCCGGCACCCGCCCGCGCGGCGAGACGCCCGAGCAGGACCGCGCGCTGGAGGCCGAACTGCTGGCCGACCCGAAGGAGCGCGCCGAACACCTGATGCTGATCGACCTGGGCCGCAACGACGTCGGCCGCGTTTCGCGTGCCGGCACGGTCGAGGTCGGCGAGCAGTTCGTGATCGAACGCTACAGCCACGTCATGCACATCGTCAGCGAGGTCACCGGCGCGCTGCAGCCGGGCCTGAGCTACGCCGACGTGCTGCGCGCGACCTTCCCGGCCGGCACCGTCAGCGGCGCACCGAAGATCCGCGCGCTGGAGGTGATCCGCGAGCTGGAACCGATCAAACGCAATGTCTATGCCGGCAGCATCGGCTACATCGGCTGGCACGGCGATGCCGACACCGCCATCGCGATCCGCACCGCGGTGATCAAGGACGGCCGCCTGCACGTGCAGGCCGGTGCCGGCATCGTCTACGACTCCGACCCGCAGAAGGAGTGGGAGGAGACGATGAACAAGGGCCGCGCGCTGTTCCGCGCAGTGGCGCAGGCGGCGAAGGGACTGTGAGCGCCCGACGGCGCGGAGAGACGATGATGCGGACGATGTGGATGATCCTGCTGGCGGCGCTGGTTCCAGGCGCCGCCATGGCCGACGCGCTGCCGGCCGCGCCGCACCTGGTGGTGCACGGGCACGCCGAGCGCCAGGTGAGGCCGGATCTGTTCGAGGTGGACATTGAGATCAGCCGTCTCGGCACCTCGGTGCCCGAGATCACCCGCACGGTCGAGACCCAGGCCGGCGAGATCGTCGCGCAGCTGCGCGTGGCGGGACTGAAGGACACCGAGATCACCGCGACCAACCTGCGCATCCAGGCGCAGTTCGAGTACGACGAAGAGGCGCGCCGCAGGGTGTTCACCGGCAACGAGGCAAGCCGGCAGATCAGCGCCAGGTTCGGCACGCTCGCCGGGCTGCACGCGTTCCTGGCCAAGGTGCCTGCCGGCGAGACCGTGCAGGTCGGCGGAGTCAGGACCGGGCTGGCCAGCGAGGCCGCGATCAAGGAACAGCTGCTGGACGAGGCGGTGGCCGACTCTAAGCGCGCGGCCGCATCGCTGGCCTCGCGGTACGGGCAGACGATCATCGGCGTCTACAGCATCTCCGACCGTCCGCCCGCCGTTCCCGCCTACGGGCTCGACCGGGTCGCAGTCACTGGCGCGCGCATCCAGCAGGCGCTGTCGGAAGGAGTGGTCGACGTCTCCAGGGACGTCTACGTCGTGTTCCTGATCGGGAAGGAATGAATCCGTGCTGTTGATGATCGACAACTACGACAGCTTCACCTACAACCTCGTGCAGTACCTGCAGGCGCTGGGCGCCGAGGTGAAGGTGGTGCGCAACGACGCGCTGAGCGTCGACGCGATCGCGAAGCTCGCGCCCGAGCGGATCGTGGTCTCGCCCGGCCCGTGCACGCCCAACGAGGCCGGCGTGTCGCTGGAGCTGATCGAGCGGCTCGGCCGTACCACGCCGATCCTCGGCGTCTGCCTGGGCCACCAGAGCATCGGCCAGGTGTACGGCGGCAAGGTGATCCGCGCCGGCACCATCATGCACGGCAAGACCTCGGCGATCCGGCATGAGGGCAGGGGTGTGTTCGCCGGCCTGCCCGACCGTTACGAGGCCACCCGTTACCACTCGCTGGTGGTCGAGCGCGCCTCGCTGCCGGACGCGCTGGAGATCACCGCCTGGACCGAGCATCCGGATGGTTCGTTCGAGGAGATCATGGGCCTGCGCCACCGGGAGTTCCCGGTCGAGGGCGTGCAGTTCCACCCCGAGTCGATCCTGACCGAGCACGGCCACGCGCTGCTGAAGAACTTCCTGGAACGCTGAGCGCGCGGTGCCGGCCGGCACGCGGGCGCGCGCCGGTCGTGGGGTGCGGCATCCGTGATGACGTGCCCCGTCCGCCGACGTGGTCGCCGGGTCAGCCGACCGCGCGTACCTGCACCACCGCCGGGTCGTCGGCATGGTCGAGCAGCAGGCGCCGCACGCGCGCCTGCCAGGCGTCGCCGAAGCGGCGGCGCTGGTCGCTGTCGGCCGTGCCCTGCAGCACGCAGGCCATCAGGTCGCGCTGATCGGCATCGGCGGGCACGGACGACGTGTCCAGCCGCACCTCCACCGCATGCCCGGTGTCGAGCCGGCGCAGCTGCATCGCACCGACCGCCTCGCCGTAGCGCAGCAGCCCGCGTCGCGCGTGCTGGCCACCCAGACCCTTGAAGCCGCCGCTGCCGGCGGCACCGGTCACCAGGGTCAGTACCTGGCCGATGACGCCGGCCACCCCGGCATCCTCGGCCTCGGGCAGGCAGACCGCGAGCGCGCCGCGTTCGGGCAGCGCGTCGCCATACAGCGCCTGCAGGCCGGCACGCGCGCACAGCCAGGCCCCGGCCACGGTCGGACAGGAGTGGCCTGCCAAGCGCACCGCATCGGCGTAGTGGTATTCGATGACGCCGTCGGGCGTGGCGCCGAGCAGCTCCGACAGGCCATCGCGCAGGCGCAGCACCGGCGCCTGCGCGAAGAAGGAGGGAAAGCCCATGGCTCAGCCGGCCTGGATGATGAAATCGATCACGATGGCGCCGGGCTCGCGCTGCAGGTACTGGATGGCGACGGCGTCGCCGAAACGGTCGTTGATCTGCGCCAGCAACGGCAGCGGGTCGTGGTCGTTGACGAAGCGCATCGCCTCGCCAGGCTGCAGGGCGCCCAGCGCGCCGAAGATCGCCGAGTGGCGGAAGCGCTTGGCGATGCTGCGGGCATCGAAGGGATGGGGGGTGTACTGCGGGGCGGATCCGGTCATGACGCACTCCGGTGGATGGGGTGCCCAGCCTGCGGCCAGCGGTGCGGCCGCGCCCTGATCCAGGTCATGCCGGCGACAGCGACGATCGTCCGGCATGCCGTGCCGTGTGCCGCGCGCGACCTGCGCACGCCGTCCTCAGCGGAACACCACCTGCCGCAGCAGCACGAAGCTGACCATCGCCAGGCCGGCCTCGACCACCGGTTTGGCCAGCCAGGCCAGTCGCAGTCCGAGTCGGGCCTCGACCCAGCCGATCAGCAGCGTGCTCAGCGCGGTCATCAGCAGCCACAGCGCCGCGAACCGGCGGAAGCGACGCCAGCCGAGGCGGCCGCCGTGGTCGCCGGCGAAGGTGTAGCGCCCGTTCAGCCAGAAGCCGAGCAGCGCGCCGCTGATCCGGCCACTCAGGTTGCCGCCCGCGGTCGGCATGCCCAGCGCGGTACAGCAGACGAACACCGCCCAGTCCAGCAGCAGCTGCAGCACGCCGAACGCCAAGTAGTGGCCACCTTGTCGGAGCAGGTTCATCGATGCGGCGGGCGGCGGGGCGAAGGCGCAGATGGTAAGCCTTGCCGGTGCGGCGCGGCGTGGAATCGCGACGCCCCGCTGCGCCGGCTATCCCCATCTCCACCGCGCGCCTAGAATCGCAGGCCGTCCCCTGCGCAAGCGATCGCATATGACCCAGGCACTGCACGTGGTGATCCTCGCCGCCGGCGAAGGCAAGCGGATGCGCTCCGCGCTGCCGAAGGTGCTGCAGCCGATCGGCGGCAGGCCGATGCTGGCGCACGTGATCGACACCGCGCGCGCGCTGTCGCCCGACCGCATCCACGTGGTCTACGGCCACGGTGGCGAAGCGGTGCGTGCCGCGTTCGCCGGCCAGGAGGACCTGGAGTGGGCCGAGCAGACCCAGCGCCTGGGCACCGGCCATGCCGTGCAGCAGGCGTTGCCGGAAATCCCGGAGGTGGCCGATGTGCTGGTGCTGTACGGCGACGTGCCGCTGACCCGTCCGGAGACGCTGCGCCGGCTGCTGGATGCCCCCGGCCTGCTGCGCGTGCTGGTGGCCGAACTGGACGACCCGACCGGGTACGGCCGCATCCTGCGCGACCCGCAGGGCAAGGTCGCAGCGATCGTCGAGCACAAGGATGCCGACGAGGAGCAACGCCGGATCGGCACGGTCAACACCGGCATCGTCGCGGTCGAATCCGACGCGCTGCACCGCTGGCTGGGCCGGCTGGGCAACGACAACGCGCAGGGCGAGTACTACCTGACCGACATCTTCGCGATGGCCGCGGCCGAGTACAACGCGGCCGAGCTGGTCGCCGTCGCCGATCCGATCGAGTCCGAGGGCGCCAACGATCCCTGGCAGCTGGCCCAGCTGGAGCGTGCGTTCCAGCTGCGCTGCGCGCGCGCGCTGTGCCTGCAGGGCGCGCGCCTGCTCGACCCCGCGCGCTTCGACCAGCGCGGCCGGGTGCACGTCGGCCAGGACGTGGAGATCGATGCCGACGTGGTGCTGGAGGGCGAGGTCGAACTGGGCGATGGCGTGCGCATCGGTCCCTTCGTGCGGCTCAAGGACGTGCGCCTGGGCGCGGGTACCGTGGTCCGCGCGCACTGCGACCTGGATGGCGTGGTCGCCGGCAGCAACGTGCAGATCGGCCCGTATGCGCGGCTGCGCCCGGACACCGTGCTCGGCGACAGCGCCCATGTCGGCAACTTCGTGGAAACCAAGAAGACCACGCTGGGCACCGGCAGCAAGGCCAACCACCTGACCTACCTGGGCGACGCGCGGATCGGCGACGGGGTCAACATCGGCGCCGGCACCATCACCTGCAACTACGACGGCGTGAACAAGTCGACCACGCTGATCGGCGATGGCGCCTTCATCGGTTCGAACTCCGCGCTGGTGGCGCCGGTCGAGATCGGTGCCGGCGCCACGATCGGCGCCGGCTCGGTGATCACCCGGCATGCCCCGGCCGGCGAGCTGACCGTGGCCCGCGCGCGGCAGAGCACGCTGGAAGGCTGGAAGCGCCCGGAGAAGAAGCCCGGGGCCTGATCAGGCCCCGGCGTCGGGCAGCATCACCGCCACGCACAGGCCACCCGCGGGGCGGTTCTGCAGCGACAGGCGACCGCCGTGGGCCTCGATGATCTCGCGGGTCAGCGCCAGGCCCAGCCCGGTGCCGTTGCGTTTGGTCGAGTAGAACGGCAGCAGCGCGTTCTGCAGGACCGCCTCGTTCATGCCGGCGCCGCGGTCCAGCACCTCGATCCGGGTCCACTCCGGCAGGCGCAGCAGGCGCACGCTGACGTCCTCGTTCGGCGGCTGCGCGTCGGCACCGGCCTCGTGCGCGTTCTTGAGCAGATTCAGCATCGCCTGCTCCATCTGCGCCACGTCGATGCGGCCGCCCAGCTCGGGCACCGAGGTGTCCAGGGTGAAACCGATCTGGCGCTGCAGCCGGGCCAGGAAATCGCCCCAGACGATGGCCTGCAGGCGGGGCTGCGGCAGTTTGGCGAAGCGCGCGTAGCCGCGGATGAAGCCTTCCAGGTGGCGCGCGCGTTCCTCGATCGTGCCGAAGACCTCCTCCAGCCGCTCGGTGCGGCCGCGTCGGACCAGCTCGGCGCCCGAATGCGCCAGCGAGGCGATCGGCGCCAGCGAGTTGTTCAGTTCGTGGCTGATCACCCGGATCACCTTCTTCCAGGTCTGCACTTCCTGGCGGCGAAGCTCGGAGGTCAGCAGCCGGATCAGCAGCAGCTCGTGGCGGCGCCCGTTGAGGCTGAACTCGCGCCGCGACAGGTGGTAGACCTGCTCGTCGTCGGCGTCGTTCTGGTCGCTCACCGCGAACAGGCTGTCGCCGCCGCGCGCCACCGCCTGGCGCAGCTCGGTCGGCAGGCTGGCCAGCAGCGTGTCCAGGCGCTGGCCTTCCAGCTTGCGGCCGTCGAACAGCAGCTTGCGGGCGGTCAGGTTGGCGTAGGCGACGCGGCGGATGCCGTCGCCACCGGCGGCCGACAGCAGCATCGCCACCGGCGTGTTCTGCACCATCGAATCGAGCAGCAGTTCGCGCTGGACCAGGTTCTGGCGCTGCTCGCGCAGCACCTCGCCCAGATCGGCATGGGCGCGGACCAGTTCGCCGACCTCGTCGTTGCCGTCCTGCCAGTACACGCCGAAATTGAACTCGCCGTCGCGATAGGTGTTCACGCTGCCGGCCAGCGCGCGGAACAGGGCGCGCAGCGGCGCCAGCGCCTTGCGCAGGCTCCACCACATCAGCGCCAGCAGGATCACGCCGGACACCGCCGAGACCTGCCAGCCGTGGTCGATCCAGAACGCCAGCGTCCACGGCAGCGCCGCGGCCAGCGCCAGCACCGGCAGCAGGCGCAGGAACAGGCGCAGCGTCAGCGTGCGGCGCACTCTCATGGGGCGCGGATGCCGTGGCGTTCCATGCGGCGGTACAGCGCCTGCCGGCTCATGCCCAGCTCGGCGGCGGCCTGGGCGATCACGCCGCCGGCACGTGCCAGTGCGGCCTCGATGGCGTCGCGTTCGGGCTCCTGCGCCGGCGCGGCACGCGTGGCCGGCGCGCGGGGCAGGCCGAGGTCCGCCACCTCGATGTGGCGGCCGCCGGCCAGCAGCCCGGCGCGCTGCATCACGTTGCGCAGCTCGCGCACGTTGCCCGGCCAGGGATGGCGCTGCAGCGCGCTGGCCGCCGCCGCCGACAGCGGACGGTCGCCGGACAGGAAGCGCTCGGCCAGCGGCAGGATGTCGCCGGGCCGCTCCGCCAGCGGCGGCATCGCCAGCTCGATCGTGTTGAGGCGGTAGTACAGGTCCTCGCGGAAGGTACCGTCGCGGATCATCGCCGGCAGGTCGGCATTGGTCGCGCTGACCACGCGCACCTTGACCTGGCGCTCGCGGTTGGAGCCCAGCCGCGCGAAGCGCCCGGTTTCCAGCACGCGCAGCAGCTTCATCTGCCCGGCCGGCGGCAGGTTGCCGATCTCGTCCAGGAACAGGGTGCCGCCATCGGCCGCCTCGAACTTGCCCTCGCGCGCCTTGTTGGCGCCGGTGTAGGCACCGGCCTCGGCGCCGAACAGCTCGGCCTCGATCAGCTCGGCCGGCAGCGCGCCGCAGTTGACGGTCACGAACGGGCCCTCGCGCACCGGCGAGTTGGCCTGGATGATCTCGGCGATCTTCTCCTTGCCGCTGCCGTTGGGCCCGGTGATCAGCACCGGCAGGTCCGAGCGCGCGACCTGGCAGGCCAGCGCGACGACCCGTTCGCTGGCCGGATCGGCGACCACCGCGCCGCGCAGGTCGTAGCGGCGGGTCAGCTCGTCGTTGCGGCGGCGGTCGCCGGCGCGGCGCTGGTCCAGCTCGCGGCGCGCCTCGCCGAGTTCCAGCAGGTTGTTGACCGTGGCCAGCAGCTTCGGATCCTGCCAGGGCTTGGCGACGTAGTCGGCCGCGCCGGCCTTGATCAGGTCGACCGCGCTTTCCAGGTGGGTCCAGGCGGTCAGCAGCACCACCGGCAGGTCCGGATGCTTCGCCCTGATCGCCGCGAACAGCGCCTCGCCTTCGTCGCCGGAGGTGGTGTCGGCGGTGAAGTTCATGTCCTGGATCACCAGGTCGACGTGTTCGCGTTCGAGCAGGGCCAGGCCGTCTTCCGGCGAGCTGGCGTGCAGGGTACCGATGTCGTGCAGGGAGAACAGGAATTCGAGCGCGGTGGCGACCGAGCTGTTGTCGTCGATGACGAGGATGGTGGGCATGCGGTCAGCTTATCCCAGCGCCTGGCCTGGACGTCGCGGGTGGAGGTGGCGCCGATCATCGTCCGCGCGCGCTGTCGCACGGGTACCTGGTGCGCCGGTACCGCTCCGCTGATGGCGAGCGTGCCCCGGCCCCGGCACGACCGGGGGCGCGTGGTGTTCCGGGCTGCTTCCCGGGCGTGAGGCCTGCGCGCCGGCAGGGCGGCGCATGGTCATGCGCTCCGGGTCGCGACGGCAGGTGGAATCGATGCGGCGCGGCGCGCCGGCCAGTACACCGCCAGCTGGCCGATGGCCCACAGCAGCAGCGCGCCGGCGGGCAGGTAACCGGCCGGCAGGCGCGGCAACGCGTAGTGGACCATCAGCAGCTGGTTCAGTGCGAACGCCAGCAGCATGCCCAGAGCGATGCCCATGCCGAACAGCCGTGCGTTGAGCGCCGGCCCGATCACCGCCACGCGGGCGCGGCCGGCGTCCTGCTCGGCGCTCCAGGCCTGCCCATGCACGAACGGCGTGTCGAACATCGGGAAGAAGTCCGCGCTGGTGTGGCGCGTCGGCACGCGCAGCGGCCGATGCGCGCTGCCGTCCGCGTCCACCGTACCGCTTCCACCGGCCATCATCGCCTGGCGCAGGCCGCGTTTCTGCTGCAGCAGCGTCTCGGCGTCGATGCGGGTGAGCAGGTCCATCGGCTCGCTGCCAGGCTGGTAGCCATCGGCCGGCTCGGGGTCGAGCTGGACGTGGAACAGGCGCGCGCTCTTGGCCGGAATCGGATCGCCCGACAGCACGTGCAGGACCGTCAGCACCGTCATCGAGGTGCCGATGCCCACCGCGATGGACAGCACGATCAGTGCGGTCAGGCCCCGGTGCTGCCGGAAGCTGCGCAGGGCCAGGCTCAGGTAGTAGCCGAACACGTCGCCCTCCGGAAGCGATCGGACACCCGGCCGGCGCGTGGCCGGCCGGGACTGCGGTGGACCACCGTCATGCGCTGCGGGTCGCCACGGCCGGCGGGATCGAGGCCGCGCGCCGTGCCGGCCAGTACACCGCCAGCTGGCCGATGGCCCACAGCAGCAGCGCGCCGGCGGGCAGGTACAGCAGCGGCAGGCGCGGCAGCTCGTAGCGGCCCATCAGCAGCTGGTTGATGGCGTAGGCCAGCAGCATGCCCAGCACGATGCCGATCGTGGCCAGCAGGAAGTTCTCGGTCTGGAAGTAGCGCAGGATCTGGCCGCGGGTCGCGCCCAGCGCCCGGCGGATGCCGATCTGCTTGGTCCGCTGCTGCACCCAGAAGCTGGCCAGGCCGACGATGCCCAGCGCGGTGACCACCAGCAGGGCGACGCAGACCACGCCCAGCAGCCAGGCCATCGAACGCGACTGCTGGTAGAACTCGTGCCGCAGCTGCGACACGGTCTTGGTGTTCTCTTCCAGGATCACCCGCCGCGGGCCGCTGCCGCGCAGCGTGTCGGCGGCGGATTCGAGAATCTCCTGGCGGCGTTCGGGCGTGGTGCGCAGCACGTAGTTGCCGCCGAGCTCGTAGCCGGTGCGGATCGGGAAGATCATCGCGTACTCGCGCGCCGACGGGCCGCCCTGCATGCTCGGCCGGACCAGGTGCTCGACGATGCCGACGATGGTGATCGCGGTGTCGCCCCAGACGTAGATCGCCTTGCCCACCGCGTCCTGGCCGGGGAACAGGCGCTCGGCCATCTTGCGGGTGATGATCACGCTGTGCACGGTGACGTCGCTGTCCGGTGCGTTCATCTCGTCGAACGACACGTACTCGTCGCCGGTGAAACGGCGGCCGGCGACCAGGTTCAGGCCGAAGGTGTCGATGAACTGCTCGTCGGCCATGTAGTTGGAGGCGTTGAGCGTCGGCCGCTCCTGGTCGGGCGAGAGGTTGACGCTGCTGTTCCAGGACGAGTTGACGAACGGTACCTGGTTGACCGCCGTGGCGGCCTTGACCCCGGGCAGGCCGCGCAGCGCGGCAAGGTCGGTGCGGGTCTGGGCCAGGCCGTTGCTGTCGCCGCCGACCGGCACGATCTGGATGCGGACCAGTTCGTCCTCGGCCAGGCCGCTGGTTTCGCCGATCTGGGTGATGCGTTCGCCGATCATGAACAGCGCGTTGCAGATGATCGCGCAGGTCAGGCTGATCTGCAGCACGATCAGCGCCGCGGCGGTCTTGTGCCGCATCAGGGTCGAGAGGATGGGGCGGATTTCCATGGGACGCTCCGGGTTCTGTGCAGCGGGGGGGTTTCCCCGCGCAGTCGGTTCTGGTGGACAGTGGCGGGGCAGGGCCCCGCGCACCGTCACTGGCTCTTGAGCTGGATCGCCGGGGTGACCTGCATCGCGCGCCACGCCGGCAGCAGGCCGGCGATCAGGCTGGCGGCGATCGCCAGGGCGAAGGTGGTCAGCAGCATCGACAGATCCAGGTGGGCGAGCTTGGCGTAGCTCATCGGCTGCTGGCGCACCGCCCACAGGCCGAGCAGCGACAGCAGCAGGCCGAGGACGCCGCCGGCCAGGCCGACCGTGCCGGCCTCGACCAGGCACTGCTTGAAGATCTCCCGGCGCGAGGCGCCGAGCGCGCGCCGCACGCCGATCTCGCCGCTCCTGCGCAGGAACTTCGCCAGCAGCAGGCCGATGGTGTTGACCAGGCAGACCAGCAGGAACGCCGCGCCCAGCCACAGCTGCATCACCACGTCGCGCGGCACCACCTTGTTGTAGTCCAGCCACTCCATCACGTCGCGCAGGCGCGTGTTGGGGTCGCGCTCGTAGCGGCCGGCCGCCTTCTGCTGCGCGGAGTAGTTGTCCAGGTAGGCCTTGTAGCCGGCCGCCTGCCCGCTGTTCTCCAGTTCCACCCAGTACTGGATCCACGCGCATGGCGCGTTGACGCCGGTGTCGTCGCCGGCGGTGTCGGCCCAGCAGTTCATGCTGCCGTTGCGGCCCAGGTCGAGCGCGCGCGATGTCTGGAACGGCAGGAACACGTCCTCCACCTCGCCGTAGCGGCCGGTGTTGAGGTCGTAGAACCGCGGCGTCGGCCGCCAGGTGTCGAGCACGCCGACGATGCGGAACTCGCTGCCGCCGATCACCAGGGTCCTGCCGGTGCTGTCCTCGCCACCGAAGACGCGGTCGTTGAGGGTGCCGGAAATCACCGCCACGCGCGCGCTGGCGTCATCGTCCTCGCTGCGCCAGCTGGTGCCATGACGGAACGGCGCGGCGAACATCGCGAAGAAGTCGCCGCTGGTGTAGCGCGCATCGGTGAAGAACGGCGGCAGGTCCGCGTTCTCCGGCGTGATCGACACGCTGCCGCCGGTCATCATCGCCTGGCGCACGCCACGCTTCTCGCGCAGCAGTGCCTCGGCATCGAAGCGGGTCATCTGGGTTTCCGGTTCCTCGCCCGGCACCATGCCGCGCAGCGTCTGCGGATCGAGCTGCACGTAGAACAGGCGGTCGCTCTTTTCCGGGATCGGGTCGCCCGACAGCACCCGGAACGCGGTCAACGTGGTCATGCATGCGCCGATCCCCAGGCCGATCGCCAGCACCATCAGCGCCGTGATCGCCTTGTTGCGCCTGAAGCTGCGCAGCGCGAGATTGAAGTAGTAGCCGAGCATGGCAGGCTCCTCAGGCGGTGGCCGTCGCGTCGACGCCGTGGCGGACCAGGCTCGATTCCCGGGTCAGGTCGGTGGCCATGCCATCGACGATGTGCACGTTGCGACGCGCGCGTGCGGCCAGTTCCGGGTCGTGGGTGACCATCACGATGGTGGTGCCGCGGGCGTTGATCTCCTCAAGCAGCTCCATCACGCCGCGCGCCATCTGCGAGTCGAGGTTGCCGGTGGGTTCGTCGGCCAGCAGCAGGCGCGGAGTGCCGGCCAGTGCACGGGCGATCGCGGCGCGCTGCTGCTGGCCGCCGGACAGTTCGGCCGGGTAGTGCTTCATCCGGGAGCCCAGGCCGACCTGCGACAGCGCCTCCTCGATCCGCTGCCTGCGCTCGGCCGACGGCAGTCCGCGGTAGCGCAGCGGCACGTCGCAGTTGTCGAACAGGTTGAGGTCGGGGATCAGGTTGAAGCCCTGGAAGATGAAGCCGATCTTCTCGTTGCGCAGGCGCGAACGGCGGTTGTCGTCCAGGCCCTTCACGTCCACGCCGTCGAGCAGGTACTCGCCGCCGGTGAAGGTTTCCAGCAGGCCGGCGATGTTGAGGAAGGTCGTCTTGCCGGAACCGGAGGGCCCGGTGACGGCGACGAATTCGCCTTCGGCCACATGCAGGTCCAGCGAGCGCAGGGCGTGGGTTTCAACGAGTTCGGTGCGGTAGACCTTGGCGACCTGGCGCATGTCGAGCATGGTGGTGTCCTTGCTGGTGGGCGATGAGGGCATGGTCACCCGGTGCGGCGAACCGACGCGGACCGGGTGGATGCGATGTGCTGTGTGTCGGTGCAGCGGGAGAAGCGGGAACGGATGCGCGGGCGGGCGAGGTGTCACTGTCCGGAGATGCGCACCCGTTCGGTGTCGGTGAACTGGTCGGTGCCGGAAATCACGATGCGCTGGCCCGCTTCCAGGCCCGAGACGATCTCCACCGCGTTGAGGCTGCTGGCGCCGGCCTGGATCGTGCGGCGCTCGGCGGTGTTGCCGTTCATGACCCAGGCGAAGCGGCCGCCGTCCTGTTCCAGGAACGGACCGCGCTCGACCATCAGCACGTCCTTGCGGGTATCGAGCACGATCCGCGCCGACAGGCGCTGGTTCTGGCGCAGGCCCGGCGGCTGCTCGCCATCGGCGAAGCGCAGGCGTGCGGTGACCTCGCCGTTGACCACCTCCGGCGACACCGCCGACACGGCCGAGGCGAACACCTTGCCCTGGGTGGTGACCTGCGCCGGCACGCCGATCGCCAGATCGCGGGCGAAGCTTTCCGGCACGCGGATCTCGACCTCGAACTCGCTCAGGTCGATGACGCTGAGGATCGGCGCGTTGATCGCCACGTTGGTGCCCTGCGCGATCTGCACCTGGCCGACCTGGCCGTCGAACGGCGCGCGGATGGTCAGTGCGTCGACCTGGCGTTCCAGCTCGGCGGCCACCGCCTTCTGGCGGTCGGCGAGCAGGCGCTTGTTGCGCGCGTCCAGCGCCGCGCCCTGGTCCTGCAGGCCGGCATCGCTCTGGGTGGCCTCCAAGCCGATCTCGGCCTTCTTCAGTTCGTCGCGCGCACGCGCCAGCTCGTTGTTGGACACCGCGCCGCCGGCATACGCCCGCTCGTAGCGCTCCAGGTCGCGCTTGGCTGCGGTATGGTCGATCTGCGCCTGGTCCAGCGCCTTGCGCGCATTGAGCCGCGCGATCTGCGCATCCAGCTGGGCGCGGCTGGCCTCGGCTTCCATGCTGGCCAGGGTCGATTCTTCCTGCACCAGCTTGCTGCGCAGTTCGGGGCTGTCGATCACCGCCAGCGCCTGGCCCTTCTCGACGGTGTCGCCGGCCACCACCTGCAGCGCCACGGTGCCGCCGGCGATCGCGTACAGGGTCGGGCTGTTGGCGGTGATGACCTTGCCTTCGGCCGACAGGTCGCGGACCAGGTCGCCGCGCTTGACCTCGGCGATGCGGACCCGGCTCATGTCGTAGGACTGGCCCGCACCGCTCCAGCTGTTCACCACCCAGCCGGCCAGCAGCAGGACGGCGCCGCCGCCGACAGCCGGCCACACCCAGCGGCGCCAGGCCGGCCGGGCCGCGGTGGAGGTGGTGTGGACCGAGCGGTCCTGGGCGGAGGTGTCGCGGATCATCGTGTCCCCGGTGACGTTGGTGTTCGCGTGTCTTCAATGCAGAACGCGTGCCAAACGCAAGTCACTGATTGGAAAGGATGTCCGCGCCGCGGCGCAGTGTCCGCGGCGTCCGCCGGACAGCGGCCGGACACCGCGCCGTGGCGCGGACATCCAGCGGACACCGGCTGTCCATGCGGGACAGCGGTCGGCCTGCGTTATGGCGCGTCCAGTAGAATCGCGGGTCTTCACCCAGCAGGATTCGACTGCATGTGCGGCATCGTTGGCGCGATCGCGGATCGCGATGTGGTCCCCGTCCTGATCGAAGGCCTGAAGCGGCTCGAGTACCGCGGCTACGACTCCTCCGGCATCGCCGTGCTGGCCGATGCCGGCATCCGCCGCGTGCGCCGCACCGGGCGCGTGGCCGAGATGGCCACCGCCGCCGCGGCCGAAGGCTTCGATGCCACGATCGGCATCGGCCACACCCGCTGGGCCACGCATGGCGGTGTGACCGAGGCCAACGCCCACCCGCACCTCAGTGACGGCGTGGTGCTGGTCCACAACGGCATCATCGAGAACCACGAGGCACAGCGCGAGAAGCTGGCCGCGCTCGGTTACGTGTTCGAGTCGCAGACCGATACCGAGGTCATCGCGCACCTGATCAACCATCACCTCAAGCAGGGCGGCGACCTGCTGGCCGCGCTGCAGCGCACGGTCAAGGAACTCACCGGCGCCTACGCGCTGGCGGTGGTCAGCCAGGCCGAGCCGGACCGCTTCGTCTGCGCGCGCATGGGCTGCCCGCTGCTGATCGGCATCGGCGAGGGCGAGAACTTCGTCGCCTCCGACGTGTCGGCGGTGATCCAGGCCACCCGCCAGGTGATCTTCCTGGAAGAGGGCGATACCGCCGAGATCCGCCGTGACGGCGTCCAGGTCTATGGCGCCGACGACGCGCCGGTGCAGCGCCAGATCCATCTATCCGACGTGTCGCTGGCCTCGCTGGAGCTGGGCCCGTACCGGCACTTCATGCAGAAGGAGATCCACGAGCAGCCGCGCGCGATCGCCGACACGCTGGAAGCGGCGATCGATGCCGGCGGCTTCCCGGCCACGCTGTTCGGCCGTGACGCCGAAGCGGTGCTGTCGGGCATCACCGGCGTGCAGATCCTGGCCTGCGGAACCAGCTACTATGCCGGCCTGACCGCGCGTTACTGGATCGAGGCCATCGCCGGCCTGCCGTGCAGCGTCGAGATCGCCAGCGAATACCGCTACCGCGACGCCTTCGCCGACCCGAAGCATCTGGTGGTCACCATTTCCCAGTCCGGCGAGACGCTGGACACGATGGAGGCGCTGAAATACGCCAAGTCGCTGGGCCACGCGCACACGCTGTCGATCTGCAACGTGCCCGAGAGCGCGATCCCGCGCGCCAGCGAACTGGTCTGCTACACCCGCGCCGGCGCCGAGATCGGAGTGGCCTCGACCAAGGCCTTCACCACCCAGCTGGTCGCGCTGTTCCAGCTGGCGGTGGTGCTTGGCAAGTTGCATGGCCGCGTCAGCGAGACCGACGAGGCCGGCTATGTCGAGCAGCTGCGCTTCCTGCCCGGCAGCGTGCAGCACGCGTTGAACCTGGAGCCGCAGATCCAGGCCTGGGCCGAGCGTTTCGCCGGCAAGGCCAATGCGCTGTTCCTCGGCCGCGGCCTGCATTACCCGATCGCGCTGGAAGGTGCGCTCAAGCTGAAGGAAATCTCCTACATCCACGCCGAGGCCTATCCGGCCGGCGAGCTCAAGCACGGCCCGCTGGCGCTGGTCGACGCGGAGATGCCGGTGGTGGTGATCGCGCCGAACGACCGACTGCTGGAAAAGGTGAAGTCGAACATGCAGGAAGTGCGCGCGCGTGGTGGCGAGCTGTTCGTGTTCGCCGACCAGGACAGCCACTTCAGCGAGTCCGAGGGCGTGCACGTGATCCGCACCCCGCGCCACACCGGCGTGCTCAGCCCGGTGGTGCACACCATCCCGGTGCAGCTGCTGGCGTATCACACCGCGCTGGCGCGCGGCACCGACGTCGACAAGCCGCGCAACCTGGCCAAGTCGGTCACCGTGGAGTGACCGCGCGGTCGACGGGATGAAAGAACGCCGGCCAGTGGCCGGCGTTCTTCGTTGCAGCGGTGCTTGCAGCACCGCACCGGCGCCATCGGCATCCGGCGTGGTGGCGTGCCGCTCAGTAGCGGCCGGTGTTGGAGATGATCTCCACCCAGTAACCATCCGGGTCCTTGATGAAGGCCAGGTGCTTCATCCGGCCGTCCTCAAGACGCTTCTGGTAAGGCACCTTCAGGTCGTCGAAGCGGGCGCAGGCGGCGCGGATGTCCGGCACCGACACGCAGATGTGGCCGAAACCGCGCGGGTCGCTGTTGCCATCGTGGTAGACCGGGCCGTCCTGGCGCTCGGTGCCGTGGTTGTGGGTCAGCTCGAGCACGCCGGGAATGCCTGCCATCCACAGGCGGCGGGCGTCGTCGTCTTCCGGAACCGTGGTGTCCGCCGGCAGCAGGGCCAGGAAGTACAGGCTGAACTGCGCTTCCGGGAAGTCGCGCTGGTCGAGCAGGCGGAAGCCGAGCACGCGGGTGTAGAAGTCCAGCGAGGCGGCGGCGTCCTTGACCCGCAGCATGGTGTGGTTGAACACGAAACCGGCGGTCTCGGCGGGCGGCGCGACCACGCCGGGCTGCTGCTGGATGGAACTCAGGCTCATCGAAGCGTCCTGTCGGGGGAAGAGGCCGGGCAGTGTAGCGGCCACCCCGTTCAGCGGCACGCGAACGGCGGTCATCGGTGGCCGGGCGTAGAATGGCCCGTCTTCCCGTCCTGTTCCCGGCGATGTCCCAGCGCGCATGGGTGGCTGCGTCCATCCGCAAGATCGAAGCCGACTTCAACCGCTCGGCCGATACCCATCTGATCCCGATGTCGCTGCCCGGACATCCCGGCATCGACCTGTACTTCAAGGACGAGTCCAGTCACCCGACCGGCAGCCTGAAGCACCGGCTGGCGCGCTCGCTGTTCCTGTACGCGCTGGCCAACGGCTGGCTGCGCGAAGGCGCGCCGGTGATCGAGGCCTCCAGCGGCTCGACCGCGGTGTCCGAAGCCTATTTCGCACGCCTGCTCGGCCTGCCGTTCATCGCGGTGATGCCGGCGGCGACCTCGCCGGAGAAGATCGCCGCGATCGAGTTCCACGGTGGACGCTGCCATCTGGTCGACCGCGCCTGCGACCTCGACGGCACCTCGCACCGCCTCGCGCGCGAGACCGGCGGCCACTTCATGGACCAGTTCACCTACGCCGAGCGCGCCACCGACTGGCGGGCGAACAACAACATCGCCGAGTCGATCTTCAAGCAGCTGGCCGAGGAGCCGCATCCGATCCCCGAGTGGATCGTCTGCGGGCCGGGCACCGGCGGCACCGCGGCCACGCTCGGGCGCTACGTGCGCTACCGCCGTCACGACACCCGCATCCTCTGCGCCGACCCGGAAACCTCGGTGTTCTTCGACGGCTACCGCGCCGCGCTGGACGGCCGCGAGGACTGGCGCCAGCTGGCCGATACCGGCGGCTCGCGGATCGAAGGCATCGGCCGGCCGCGGGTGGAATCCAGTTTCATCCCCGGCTGCGTCGACGCGATGGTCAAGGTGCCCGACGCACTGAGCCTGGCCGCGATGCGCCACGTCAACGCCCGCCTGGGCCGCCGTGTCGGCGGCTCGACCGGCACCAACTTCGTCGGCGTGCTGGCTGCCGCACAGCGCATGCGCGCCGAAGGCCGCAGCGGCTCCATCGTCACCATCCTCTGCGACAGCGGCGACCGCTACGCGCACAGCTACTACAACCGCGAGTGGTACCTGGAGCGACGCATCGACATGGTCGACTGCGATGCGGCGATCACGGCCGCGGCGAAGGGGGAGCCGCTGCCCGATCTGCCGTGGGCGGAACGGGCCGACTGAGCCCTGCGCCGGCAGCCAACCCACGCTGCCGGCCTTCGCCTTCGCCTTCGCCTTCGCCGTCGCCGTCACCGTCGGAGTTCAAGTCGAAGTCGAAGTCGAAGTCGCCGCGACAGTCATCCCGATCAGCGTTCCTGCACCAGCTTTGCTGCTGCTCTTCCCTGCTGTTGCTTCAATTTCCGCTTCCGCTTCCGCTTCCGCTTCCGCTGTTGCTTTCGGCTTTCGGCTTTCGACTTTTCGATGCCGTGAAGCGAGCCGAGCATCGCAGCAGGGGCGGGGACGAAGAGGCCCACGTGTCTGAGCGCAGCGAGTTGTGGGCCGGCCCCGTTCTTGCGAGAAGCGCAGGGCACCGGCGTGGCGCAGCCGCGGCGGCTCGCGGACCGGCTGTGCTTTCTTTTGGTTACTTTTCTTTGCACAAGCAAAGAAAAGTGACTCGCTCCGGCCCGCGCAGCGGGTAGAGCGAAAGCTCTGTTGCTGCTTCAGCTTCTGCCTCGGCTGTGGCTGGCTGAACGGCAACGGCAACGGCAACGGCAACAGCCGAAGCCAAGGCTTCAGGGCAACGGCTTCCGCGCTGTTGCGCGGCTTACTTTTGTCTTGTCAAAAGTAAGCAAAACCGCAGGCGCCGACGCAATCCGCTGCTACGCAGCGGTCCCCTCCGCTCCTCGCCGGAAGCGGCACGGCGCCCAAACTCGCTGCGCTCAGACAAGGGCGCCTCTTCGGCCGCTTCCGGCTCCGGTGCTCGGCTTGCTCTAAGGCGCAGGCCGTCAAAGTCAAAATCACAGCCACAGCCACAGCCACAGCCACAGCCACAGCAACCGCAACCGCAACCGCAACCGCCCGCCGGCTTGATTTCCGGGCCGGCGGCGCGCATCTCTACCCGGTCGCCACCCCGCGCATCGCCGCGCCGGGCGGCTCCCGTTCCCAAGGACTCCCGCCATGACCAACCCCCTGCTCGACTTCTCCGGCCTGCCGCGCTTCGATGCGATCACCCCCGAGCACATCGGCCCGGCGATCGACCAGCTGCTGGCCGAGGCCGAGGCGGCGGTCGCGCAGGCCGAGTCCGTGTCGCCGGTCGGCTGGGAAACCTTCGTGGTGCCGCTGGAGGACGCCACCGAGCGGCTGTGGCGGGCCTGGGGCCTGGTCGGGCACCTGCAGGCGGTGGTGAACACGCCGGCGCTGCGCGAGGCCTACAACGCCAACCTGCCCAAGGTCAGCCGCTTCGGCAGCGCGATCGGGCAGAACCTGGCGCTGTACGCGCAGTACAAGGCGCTGCGCGCGTCGGCCGAATGGGACGGTTACGACGCGGTCCGGCGCAAGGTGGTGGAGAACGCGCTGCGCGATTTCCGCCTCGGCGGCGCGGAGCTGGACGACGCGCAGAAGGTGCGCTTCAGTGAGATCCAGGAAGAACTGTCCTCGCTGGGTGCGAAGTTCTCCGAGAACGTGCTCGATGCCACCGATGCCTACAGCCATTACGTCGACGATGCTGCGCAGCTGTCCGGTCTGCCCGACGACGTGATCGTCGCCGCGCGTGCGCGTGCGGAGAAGGAAGGCAGGGACGGCTGGCTGCTGAGCCTGCAGATGCCGTGCTATCTGCCGGTGCAGATGCTGGCCGACGACCGCGCGCTGCGCGAGCGGCTGTATCGCGCCAACGGCCTGCGCGCGTCCGAGGTCGGGCCGGAAGCGCAGGACAACGGCCCGCTGATCGAGCGGCTGCTGGCGCTGCGTGCCGAACTGGCCGCGCTGCTCGGCTTCGAGCATTACGCCGGCTATTCGCTGGAAACCAAGATGGCGCAGTCGGCCGACGAGGCGCTGGCCTTCCTGCGCGACCTGGCCACGCGCGCGCTGCCGCACGCGCGTCGCGACCGCGCCGAGCTGGAAGCCTTCGCCCGCGACCAGCTCGGCCTGGACACGCTCGAGCCCTGGGACCTGAGCTGGGCCGGCGAGAAGCTCAAGCAGGCGCGCTACAGCTTCTCCGAGCAGGAGGTGAAGCGCTACTTCACCGAGCCGCGCGTGCTCGACG
Organism: Xanthomonas sp. XNM01; assembly: GCF_014851915.1. GTDB lineage: Bacteria > Pseudomonadota > Gammaproteobacteria > Xanthomonadales > Xanthomonadaceae > Pseudoxanthomonas. The sequence continues at coordinate 407,104 of NZ_JACVAP010000003.1, read as the reverse complement.
GCCTGTTCGGCCTGATCCACGACCTGTACGGCGTGCGGGTCGAAGCAGACACCGCGCCGGTCTGGCACGAGGACGTACGGTTCTACCGGCTGGTCGACGCCGATGGCGCGCTGGTCGGCCAGTTCTACCTGGACCTGTACGCACGCGAGGGCAAGCGCGGCGGTGCGTGGATGAACGACTGCCGCAACCGTCGCGACCGTGCCGATGGCGTGCAGACCCCGCTGGTGTACCTGGTCTGCAACTTCGGCCGCGGCGTGGACGACAGGCCGGCGACCTTCAGCCACAACGAGGTCACCACGCTGTTCCATGAGATGGGCCACGGCCTGCACCAGCTGCTGACCCGGATCGGCGAGCTGCCGGTGGCCGGCATCAACGGCGTGGAATGGGACGCGGTCGAACTGCCCAGCCAGTTCATGGAGAACTTCTGCTGGGAGTGGGCGCGGCTGCAGGCGATGACCGCGCATGTCGATGACGGCAGTACGCTGCCGCGCGCGCTGTACGAAAAGATGCTGGCGGCGAAGAACTACCAGAGCGGCATGTTCACCGTGCGCCAGCTGGAGTTCGCACTGTTCGACATGGAGCTGCACAGCCGCTTCGACCCGCAGCAGGACAGCGTGCTGCAGCTGCTGGAACGGATCCGCGACGAGGTCGCGGTCAACCGCGCGCCGGCCTGGCATCGCTTCCCGCACCAGTTCAGCCACATCTTCGCCGGCGGCTACGCGGCCGGCTACTACAGCTACAAGTGGGCCGAAGTGCTCAGCGCCGACGCCTATGCAGCATTCGAGGAGACGCCGGACCAGCTGGCGCAGACCGGCGCGCGCTTCCTGGCCGAGGTGCTGTCGCGCGGCGGGAGCCGCAGCGCGCTGGAGAACTTCACCGCGTTCCGGGGGCGTGCGCCGCGGATCGACGCGCTGCTGCGCCATGGCGGAATGAATGAGGCGGGCGAGCCGCTTGCCGGTTGAGCGCTGCGTAGGAACGCGGCGCAGCTGGAGCGCCGGATCGCTGATACGAAAAAGCCCGGCAGATGCCGGGCTTCTTCGTTGCCTCATGTCCATCCAGTTCAGGCCTGGCGGAACACCAGCGTCGCGTTGGTGCCGCCGAAGCCGAAGCTGTCGGGGACGCCATCGCTGCTGCGCAGCCCTGGCTCCCGAGGTTCCGCGATGCGAAACCTAGGGCCCCGCGCTCGCTCTTCCGAATCCCCGCGGCTTCGCCGCGCCCCCTTTACCAAAGGGGGCTCTGGAGACCGGAACCCATGCGGGTTCAGGCCTGGCGGAACACCAGCGTCGCGTTGGTGCCGCCGAAGCCGAAGCTGTTGGACATCACCGTGGTCAGCTGGGCGTCGCGGCTCTCGCGCACGATCGGGAAGCCTTCGGCGCGCGGGTCCAGGGTCTGGATGTTGGCCGAGCCGGCGATGAAGCCGTCGCGCATCATCAGCAGGCTGTAGATCGCCTCGTGCACGCTGGCGGCGCCGAGCGAGTGGCCCGACAGCGCCTTGGTCGACGACAGCGGCGGCACCGCCTCGCCGAACACTTCGCGCACCGCGTTGAGTTCGGTGACGTCGCCCAGCGGGGTCGAGGTGCCGTGGGTGTTGAGGTAGTCGATCGGCGTGTCGACGGTCTCCATCGCCATGCGCATGCAGCGCACCGCGCCTTCGCCGGACGGGGCGACCATGTCGGCGCCGTCGGAGGTCACGCCGTAGCCGACCAGCTCGGCGTGGATGCGCGCGCCACGGGCCACGGCGTGGTCCCAGTCCTCGAGCACCAGCATGCCGCCGCCACCGGCGATGACGAAGCCGTCGCGGTCCGCGTCGTACGGGCGCGAGGCGGTTTCCGGGGTTTCGTTGAAGCTGCTGGACAGCGCACCCATCGCGTCGAACATCACGCTCATGGTCCAGTCCAGGTCCTCGCCACCGCCGGCGAAGACGATGTCCTGCGCGCCGTGGCGGATCAGGTCGGCCGCGGCGCCGATGCAGTGCGCCGAGGTTGCGCAGGCGGCGCTGATCGAATAGCTCAGGCCCTTGATCTTGAATGCGGTGGCCAGGTTGGCCGACACGGTCGAGCACATCGTGCGCGGGACCATGTACGGGCCGACCTTGCGCACGCCGCGCTCGCGTGCCAGGTCGCCGGCCTCGATCTGCCAGTGGCTGGAACCGCCGCCGGAGCCGGCGATCAGGCCGGTCCGCGGCTGGCTGACCAGCGCCTCGTCCAGACCGGCGTCGGCGATCGCGTCGCGCAGCGCCACGTAGCTGTAGGCCGCCGCGTCGCTCATGAAGCGCTTGAGCTTGCGGTCGATGACCGCGTCCAGGTCGAGTTCGACCTTGCCGCCGACCTGGCTGCGCAGGCCGCGCTCGGCGTGGTCGGGCAGGAAGCGGATGCCGGCACGGCTGTCGCGCAGCGAGGCCGAGACGGTGTCCAGGTCGTTGCCCAGGCAGGAGGTGATGCCCATGCCGGTGATGGCGATGCGACGCATGCTCAGAAGTCCTCGGTCGAGGTGAACAGGCCCACGCGCAGGTCCTTGGCGGTGTAGATCTCGCGGCCGTCGACGAACATGCGGCCGTCGCCCTGGGCCATCACCAGCTTGCGGTTGATCACGCGGCTGATGTCGATCTCGTAGGTCACCTTCTTCGCCGTCGGCAGCACCTGGCCGGTGAACTTGACCTCGCCGCAGCCCAGCGCGCGGCCGCGGCCGGGCGCGCCCAGCCAGGTCAGGTAGAAGCCGACCAGCTGCCACATCGCATCCAGACCCAGGCAGCCGGGCATCACCGGGTCGCCGATGAAGTGGCACTTGAAGAACCACAGGTCCGGGTGGATGTCGAGTTCGGCACGGATGAAGCCCTTGCCGTGCGCACCGCCGGTGTCGTTGATCTCGGTGATGCGGTCGAACATCAGCATCGGGTCGGCGGGCAGGCGCGCGTCGCCGCTGGCGAACAGCTCACCGCGGCCGCTGGCTTCCAGCTGCTCGCGCGTGAACGAAGAAAGGCGGGTCATGTCGGATCCGGATAAAGCGAACGTGCAAAGGGTGCCCGAGGCGTATGGTTTCAATCAAATGTTTTAGCCATACGTGGGCGTCTGTTTGCAGTGCGGCATTGCCGCGATCGCAGTGGGATCAGGGGCTTGCCGGGGCGATGGCCGGCCGGCAGGACCGATGGTCCCATGTCCCGGAGCGGACAGCTCGGCGACAATGCGCGGATGGCGTCCGAGCCCGTCCCCCTGCAGCGCAAGATCATCCACGTGGACATGGACGCCTTCTACGCGTCCGTGGAGCAGCGCGACGACCCTGCGTTGCGCGGCCGCCCGGTGGTCGTGGCCTGGCGTGGTGCGCGCTCGGTGGTGTGCGCGGCCTCCTACGAGGCACGCAGATTCGGTGTGCGTTCGGCGATGCCGGCGCTGCGCGCGGAGCGGCTGTGCCCGGACGCCGTGTTCGTGCCACCCGATTTCACCCGCTACAAGGCGGTGTCGCGTCAGGTCCGCGAGATCTTCCTCGGCCATACCGCGCTGGTCGAGCCGCTGTCGCTGGACGAGGCGTATCTGGATGTGACCGAACCGACCTCGGGATTGCCCAGCGCCACCGCGGTGGCCGAAGCGATCCGCGCGCAGATCCGCGAGGAGACGTCGCTGACCGCTTCGGCCGGCGTCGCGCCGAACAAGTTCCTGGCCAAGATCGCTTCGGACTGGCGCAAGCCCGATGGCCTGTTCGTGCTGCGCCCGCGCCAGGTCGAGGCTTTCCTGACGCCGCTGCCGGTCGCCCGGATTCCCGGCGTCGGCAAGGTCATGCAGGCCAGGCTGGCCGAGCTGGGCGTGGACACCGTCGGCCAGCTGCGCGCGCTGTCGCTGGAAACGCTGCAGCAGCGCTTCGGCAGTTTCGGCGCGTCGCTGCACCGGCGCGCGCGCGGCGTGGACGAGCGCCCGGTGCAGCCGGACCAGCCGGTGCAGTCGATCTCGTCCGAAGACACCTTCGCCGAGGACCTGCCGCTGGAGGCGCTGGAACCGGCGATCCGCGAACTGGCACGCCGCACCTGGGCGGCGACACGCAAGACCGAGCGCATCGGCCGCACCGTGGTGCTGAAACTGAAGACCGCGCAGTTCCGGATCCTGACCCGCAGCTTCACCCCTGATGCGGTGCCGGCGTCGGCGGCCGAGGTTGAGGCGATCGCGCTGGCGCTGCGCGACCGGGTCGAACTGCCGGCCGAAACGCGCTATCGCCTGGTCGGTGTCGGGTTGTCGGGGTTCCGCGATCGCGAGGAGATCGTGCTGCAGCCGGACCTGTTCGCGCTGCAGTGAGCGTGGCGACGCCGGTCATGGCCGCGCGCTGATCCGGCCGCTGTCGGCGCCGCCGCCGCGTGGTGTCGCGTTGCGCTGCAATGCCCGACGACTCGCATCGCTACGGTTGCGTGGCGACCGCCCCCGCCGCACGCAGCTGGTCCAGCACGGGCGCCAGCGGCAGCGCCGGCACCGTGCCGCGATGTCCCCGCACGGTCCGCGCGCGGAACATCGAATTGAGGATGGCTTCCTCGGTCGCATCGGCGACGGCTTCGAACAGCGGGGTCATCGCTTCGTCCGCCAGCAGCGTCGCGGCGGGGGCGGCTTCGCCCGGCCCGTGGCGCAGCGCGGAGGCGTTGCTGAAGGCGATCACGTAATCGCCCGAGCCATGCGACATCGACGAGCCGGTGCGGGCCAGGCCGAACAGTGCGCGCCTGGCCAGTCGTCCCAGCTGCCGCGCGTCCAGCGGCGCATCGGTGGCGACCACGATCATGATGCTGCCGTCGCCGGTGTTCGGCGCGGCCTCGCGTGAGGCGGCGACCCCGCGCGGGTCGGGCAGGGTGCGCCAGACCGGCACGCCGGCCACGGTCAGGCGACCGCCGTAGTTGCTCTGCACCAGCACGCCCAGCGTATGCCGTCCCGCGCCGTGTTCGACCACGCGCGAGCTGGTGCCGATGCCACCCTTCCAGCCGAACGCGACCGTGCCCGCGCCGGCACCGACCGCGCCCTCGGCCACCGGGCCGCTGTCGGCGTCGCTCAACGCGGACTCGACCGCTTCGGCGGGCAGTGCGCGTGCGCGGATGTCGACCAGGAAGCCGTCGTTGGTCTCGCCGACCACCGGATTGATCGAGCGCACCTGCTCCATGCCCGGCTGGCGCAGCAGCCAGCCGGCGGTGGCGTCGGCCGCGCGCCAGGTGGCCAGCGTGCCGGTCAGCACCACCGGCGTTTCCAGCTCGCCCAGCTCGCGCACCTGACTCAGCCCGATCAGCTTGCCGAAGCCGTTGCCGACCTCGATCGCGGCCGGCACCCGCGACAGGAAGGCATTGCCTTCGTGCGGATGGATCGCGGTCACACCGCTCCAGGGCAGGCCGTCCGGTGGCGTGGACTGGCCGACGCGCACGCCGGGCACGTCGGTGATCGCGTTGAGCGGGCCGGGTGGCAGTACGCCGACGATGATGCCGGCCTCGCGTGCACGTGGACGCTCGGCGGCGTGCAGATCGCAGCAGGTGGCGCAGGCCAGGGCCAGCAGGATGGCGGCGGCAGGCTTCATCGCGATGAACCGGTGAGGGGGACCGTACCGATTATTGGCGATGCCCGCCGGTCGATTCCGCGAGGCGAACCCGCGAGGCCAGCCCGTGGCGGGGCGTACGCAGGTGGGCATCCGGCCGTGGCCGCCCGCGCCAGGCGGCCCGGGGTGCGGCGATGGCCGAGGGACTGCGGAACGGCATGGCCGATCGGGCACGGTGCCGGAGGGACGCCCGTTCGCCGATCACCGGCGCGATGGCGGTCGCGCCCATCCCGCCGGCATGCATCGGCACATGCGCTCCGTGCAGGTGAGGGCGCGTGCGCTGGAACGGGTGGACGCGACCCGACCGGTGAAGGACGTGCGGCGTCAGCTGCGCCAGTCGAACGCCAGCGTTTCGTCGCGGGCGAAGCGCTGCAGGTGCGATTCGATCACCTCGCGCAGACCGGCCAGGCCGGCGCCATCGTCGTGGACGACGCGGATCGCCAGGGTCTGGCCCTCGACCTCGAAATCGGCACCGGCGGCTTCGGCGAACGGGATATGCGCGTGCGACTCGCTGTCGCTGCGCACGGCGAAGCGGTGGCGCCAGTGGTTGCTGAGCGTGCGCAGCAGGCGCTGGGCATCGTTGGACGCCACGATCGTGCGGCTGATCGGCATGGCAGGACCTCAGTGGGGGATGAGGAGAGCGGGGCCGAGTATAGGCAGCGCGTCCCGGCGCGACCGGTGCCGCCTGCGGAATGCTGCGTTGCGCCATGAGCCGTACCGGCACCCGTGCGGTGCCGGTACGGCTGTCTGCAGCGGGTCGTCAGCGCTGCGGCTGGTAGCGCAGGCTCAGGCCGAACTCGCGGCCGGGCTGGTTGTACCAGGACACGGTTTCGTAGTCGCGGTCGAACAGGTTGCCGACCCGGCCCAGCAGCGTCCAGTCGGCGCCCAGTGCGTACTCGACGCGCAGATCGGCCGTGCCGTAACCGCCCAGGCGGTTGCCATTGGCCGCGTCGTCGTAGCGCTCGCCGGTACCGTGCACGGTCGCGCCGATCTTCAGGGCGCCGAAGCGACGGTCCGCATCGATGCGGGCGGTCAGCTTCGCGCGGCGGGCAAGCAGGTTGTCGTACTGCGCGCTGCCATCGGTGCGGTTGCGCGGATCGGTGTAGCTGGCCTGCGCGCTGAGGACCCAGCCGGCCAGTTCCAGGCCGCCAGTCAGTTCAGCGCCCTGGATCCGCGCCTTCTCCACCTGCGCCATCCTCCAGGTGCTGCTGTCGTAGGTGATCAGGTCGTCGATCCGGGTCTGGTAGAGGTCCAGGCCCCAGTGCCAGCCGGCGCCATGCTGGGCGATGCCGAGGTTGGCGCTGCGCGACTCCTCCGGATCCAGCGTCGGGGTGCCGCTCCACGGGTCGTACAGATCGCTGAAGGTCGGCGCCTTGAACGCGGTGCCGACGCTGGCGGTCAGCTTGAAGCCGGCGCCGAACGCCAGGCCCCAGGCCAGGCTGCCGGTGCTGTGGTTGCCGAACTGCGCGTTGTCGTCGTTGCGCGCGCTGGCCTGCAGCGAATGGCCTCCGAAGCGGGCCTGGTACTGCACGAACACGCCGGTGTTGTCGCGGCTGTCGACCAGATAACCGGCGCTGCTGCCATCCAGCGCATCCTCGCTCCAGTCCACGCCGACGCTCAGCAGCTGGCCGTCGGCCACGCCGAAGTCGGCCTGCGCCGAGGCGGTGTCGCGATGCGTCTGGGCGCTGCCCAGCCAGGTGCTGCCCTTGAAGTTCTCGGACTCGTTGTCGGCGCGGCCGGCGCTGACGGTCAGGCCGAAGCGTGCGTTGGGAACGTAGCGCAGCGTGCCGCCGACGACCTGCTGGCGGGTCTCGGAGTAGTCGTAAAAGCCGTCGTAGTGGTTCTCGCCGTCGGCACGCAGGGCCGAGCCCTCGATGCTCAGCGTGTCGCTCAGGCTGTAGCCGCCGCGCAGGCTGGCCGACAGGTTGCGGTAGCCGTCGCGGTCGGGCTCGTCGGCGAAGCAGCCGGTGCCCAGCGTGGCCGAGCCACGGCAGGCATTGATGCCGTCGGAGTGCTGGTAGGCGATGTCGGTGCCGAACCAGCCGCGCTCGCCGGTGCCGCCGAAGCCGCCGGTGGCTTCGCGCAGGCCGTTGCTGCCGCCGCCGATGCGGAAGTGCGGCAGGAACTGGCCCGGATTGCGCCGGGTGAAGATCTGGATCACGCCGCCGATCGCGTCGGCGCCGTACAGGCTCGATGCCGGGCCGCGCACGACCTCGATGCGTTCGATCTGCTCGACCGGCAGGTCCTGGATCATCGCCAGGCCCATGTCGGCGGTGTTGATCCGCACGCCGTCGACCAGCACCAGGGTGTGGGACGAATTGGTGCCGCGCAGGAACAGCGAGGTCTGCTTGCCCGGCCCGCCGCTGTTGACCAGGTTGATGCCTGCACGACCGCGCAGCAGGTCCTGCAGCGAGGTTGCCTGGCTGCGTTCGATCTCGTCGCGGCCGATCACCTGTGCCGGCGCGAGGCTGTCGCGCAGCGCGATTTCGGTACGGGTGGCGGTCACCAGCACTTCGTCCAGCTCGGTGGCGTCTCCGGCCAGGGCGGAAAAGGCGGGCAGGGCCAGCGCGAAGGCGATGGCGGCGGTCAGGGAACGGCACTTCATTCGGACAACTCCAGCGCGCACGGGCGCGGTACGGCAACGGCCGGGAAAGGGAGTCGCGGGACGGATGACGGGTGCGGACGGACTGACGCCACGGCGTCGGCACGCCGCGACGCCCTCCGCATCGCAACCTGGAATCCGCAAGGCCGGTCTCCGGGCTCGCAACCCGTGCAGGTTCCGGCGATGCCGGAGCCCGCACCAGCCGCGACGCCTTCCCATGCAATGCACAGTGGCGGATGTCGCGGCCTGGGGTTGCCTACCGTTGCGGGGGCAGCGCCGGCGTGGTCGAAGACGCACCGGCTTCCCGTTTAAATCCATCGGCCGGGGCCGGTGGATCACCTTGCAGCGGCGCGATTGTATGCGATCCGCAGCGCGGACCGGTCGTGCCGCCGCGTGGGGCTGATGCCGCGAGGGCCTTCAGTCCTCGTCCGATCCGTCCGGCGATGTGTCGCCGTCGTCGGGTGCCTCGTCGTCGTCCTGACCGCTGGCATGCCAGGCGGTGGTCACCGGACCGGCGGCCTGCTGGCCGCGTGCAGGCGGCTGAGCGGCGGTGGCCGTCTCGAGCTCGGCCAGCAACTGCTGGCGGCGCGCGTCCGGCACGTCGTGCCAGTGGCAGTCCAGCAGCGCGCCTTCCAGCGCGTAGAGCAGGTTGAGGCTTGGCTTGAAGCCGGCACGACGCACCTTGAGGAAGGCCTGGATGGTGCCCGCCGCTGCCAGATCCTCGGGCGTGCGCAGGCCGACCTGGCGCAGCCAGGCTGCGCTCTTGGGGCCGATGTTGCGCAGCGTGGCGGTGCTCATCGCAACGCCGCCACGAAGGCCGCGGCGATGGCTTCGAGGCCGGCCTGGTCGTCGGCGTCGAAGCGCGACGGCTCGGGACTGTCCAGGTCGAACACGCCGATCAGGCGCTCGCCGTCGAACAGCGGCACCACCAGTTCCGAGCGCGAGGCCGCGTCGCAGGCGATGTGGCCGGGAAACGCGTGCACGTCGTCGACGCGCTGGGTGACGCCGGTGCTCGCCGCCGCGCCGCACACGCCCTTGTGCAGTGGAATGCGGATGCAGGCCGGCAGTCCCTGGAACGGCCCGACCACCAGTTCGGTCCCGTCGTAGAAGTAGAATCCGACCCAGTTCAGCTGTGGCAGCGCGTGGTAGACCAGCGCCGACAGGTTGGCGGCATTGGCGATGCGGTCGCGTTCGCCGTACATCAGGCCACGGGCCTGATCGAGCAGCTGCGCGTACTGGTCCGGCTTGCTGCCGGTGAGCGTGGAGGCGGCGAACATGCCGCAAGTCTAACAGCGGGGCATCCGATGACGGACAGGCACGGACCGGTGGTGGATGGCTTCCGGATGCGCGGCACGCAGGTCACGCGCACCGAGACGTTCGTCGATGCAGCGTTCGCGTTCTCGCTGACCCTGCTGGTGATCTTCGTCGACCAGCTGCCTGGCTCGGCGGCGGAGTTGCGCGAGGCGATGCGACGGGTGCCGGCCTTCATCGCCTGTTTCGCCCTGCTGGCGCTGTTCTGGAGCGCACACGGACGCTGGAGCCGGCGCTTCGGCCTGGACGATGCGCGCTCGACCCTGCTCAGCCTGGCCTTCGTACTGGTGGTACTGGTGTACGTTTATCCGTTGCGGATGGTCATCTCCAGCTTCCTGTCCCTGCTCAGCGGTGGCTGGCTGCCCGACGAACTGGGCCTGGCGCCGGGTCCGGACCTGCAGCTGGACCTGCAGACCGCCTTCATCGTCTACAGCGCCGGCTTCGGGCTGCTGGCACTGATCGTGTGCCAGCTCAATGCCCACGCACTGTGCAATGCCGATGCGCTGGCGCTCGATGCGGAGGAGCGTCACCTGACCATGGGCGAGATCGGCCTGCACCGCATCCTGTGCCTGACGGCCGCAGCCAGCATCGTCCTGAGCGGGCTGGTCCTGCTGCTCGACGATCCACCTGCGGTGCTGATGGGCGCGCCGATGTGGGTCTACGTCAGCCTGTGCGTGAGCATGCCGCTGTACGCGGTGCGGCTGGAGCGTGGCAGGCCATCGCGGCAGCCCGTCGCCGACGCCTGACGCGCAGCCTTGCAGTTGCAGTTGCAGTTGCAGTTGCTGCTTGTGCTTTTGATTATCTGCGCCTTAAAGCGAGCCGAGCATCGCAGCCTGGTGCGGCCGGAGAGGCGCCCTTGTCTGAGCGCAGCGCGTTTGGGCGCCTCTTCGGCCGCTTCCGACTCCGGTGCTCGGCTTGCTTTACGGCTCGGGTGGGTCAAAAGCCGAAGCCAGAGCAAAGCCAGAGCAAAGCCAGAGCAGAATCTCGGCAACGGCAACGGCAACGGCAACGGCAACGGCAACGGCAACGGCAACGGCAACGGCAACGGCAACGGCTGCCTGCCGCGCGGACAAAAAAAGACCCGGCAGCGGGAGGGAGCTACCGGGTCGTGCATTGCGGGGAGGGAGGGATCCCCGCAAATTCTTCGAACTGTTGAACGGCTGCGCTTACTTGCGCGCGGCCTTGGTCGCCTTGGCGACGGTGGCCTGCGCCTGCTCGGTCGCGGACTCGAACTGGTTCTTGGCGAGCTGGCCGAAGGCTTCGGTGGTCTTCAGGGTGAGGCCGAAGACTTCCTGGCCGGCGACGGCGACGCGCTCGGCGTTGTCGCGGGCCACCTGCAGGCCCTTCGGCCACAGGGTCTTGAACGACTCCAGATCGCGCGCCTCGGCCAGCTCGCTCAGATAGCTGGTGGTGGCGTCGACGTTCTTCTCGAAGGTACGCAGCTGCACGCCGAACACGGTCTCAGCGTTTTCCAGCGCCAGCCGGTTCAGGCGGGCAGCGGCAGCGGCGAACTGGTGGGTATAGCCGGTGAAATCGTTGAACTGGTAGGACATGGCTGACTCCGTTGACGGATTTGCCTTCATGGTGCGACGCAGCATACGGCGACTTTTGTTGCGATGCAACAAGTGCCGTACGGAAATGTTCATCTCGCGTTCCGGATGCTGAAAGTGACGGCGTTCGTGAAGGCGGTCGCCGCGGCCCCGGACGCGCGCAATGGCAGTTGAGGCGCTACGTAAACCAGGGGGGAGTCACGTGCCTGTCCGGCAGGGCGGCCTGCGGCGGGCGGTTGAGGGGAATTCCAGCCCGTCCCGCTTGCGGCACCGAGTGAGCACCCGGGTTGGCTGGCAGATCGTCTCGATGGCACCGCCGCCGGCATCATGCCGATCGTCGAGTTGGCGTTGCCTTGGGGCGCTGGAACGGGTACGCCCAGGGAGGGGGCGGGGGAAGCCGCTTCCCGCCCCCAAGGTCGCGCCTCCCGGCTGCACCAGTCGGATGCGACGCCGGTGATCACCCGTCTGGAGGTCAGGCTGCCGTTGGCGGCGTCGTGACCGCTGCAGTCGATCTGCCGTTTCACGGTCACCGTCCGCAGACATCCGGCCCGCCTGCGAGCCCGCGCTCGCCGCCGCGGATGCTGCTCCAGCGCCGGTCCCGCCGCAGCGGAAGATTCCAGCAACCGCGATGCGCGGGTCAGCCGCGGTAGCGGCAGCCGGAGGTGCAGGTCTCGTAGACCACGACTTCGCTCAGCAGGGGCAGGGTCGGCTTGAGCCGCTCCCAGATCCAGACCGCGAGGCGTTCGCTGGTCGGGTTGTCCAGGCCCTCGATGTCATTGAGGTAGTGATGATCGAGCTGGTCGTACAGCGGCTTGAAGGCGGACTTGATGTCGGCGAAATCCATCACCCAGCCGCTGTGCGCATCGGGCTCGCCGGAGACATGGATCTCCACGCGGAAGGAGTGGCCATGCAGGCGCGAGCACTTGTGGCCGGGGGGAACGTGCGGCAGACGGTGCGCCGCCTCGAGGGTGAAGACCTTGAAGATATCCATGCCGACATTGTCCGCCGGGTGTCTGCCCGCGGCAATTGTGCCCTTCACTTGTTGTAAACGATTCTCAACAACGAGTAGACTCGCCGCGACCCCGCCAGCCGGATCGGAGCTCACGCCTCCGTAGCGCCAGCATCCACTGCCGCTCCAGGACCGTGCCCGATGAAGGCCAAGCCCCTGCACGCGCTGGCTGCGGCCGCGCTGTTGCCGTCCATCGCCTGTGCGTCGCTGCAGCCGCATACCACGGCTCTGGCGCGGGCAGACTCCGCGCGGGTCGCGACCACGACCACGCTGGATGCCGCGTCCAGCGAGACCTTCTCGATCCCGGACGTGGCCTTCGACGACGTTCGCTTCGGCATGCCCGGGACGGATGGCGCCACCGTTGCGCCCGACGCGGTGCAGCTGCTGAAGACCCGTGCCGTCCTCGAACACCGGCTGGCCGCTGCGCGCACCTGCCGGTTTTCCACCTGGCATCGGCCCGGTGCCGTGTTCCGCACCTGCGAACTGGACGGCAGGATCCCGAGCAGCCGCGATGCCAGCGGGCCGCCGCCTGCCGGTAGCGCGCTGCTCAGGCACGTCCAGTCGCCGACCCGCGCCGAGTCCTGCGTGAGCGCCGGTGCGTCCGATACCGCCACGCTCACGTCGCATGGCGAAGGCCTGGAGACGGTGCCGTTGCCCCATCCCGTCGAACTGTCTGCCGGCGAGCGCGTCGTGTTCGAGGTGCGTTTCGATGGCCGCCAGCTGCCCGGCCAGAAAGTCGAGGTGGGCGAGGCGATCTGGACTTCGGGCCTCGAACCGCATGAAACCTCGTTGCCGACCGATGCGCAGGGCAGGGTGCGCCTCCGCGCGAGCGGGCCGGCACCGTCCTGGCGCGGGTCCGGCATCGCCGCCCCGCGCCCGTACCGGACTACAGCAACCGCGACACGCCCGGCCTGCGCGTGCTCGAACAGTAACCGCCCCGTTCCAGGAGAACCGCCATGCATCCGACCGTTCCCGGGCTGCTCGCCCTGGCGCTGGCCGCGTCGATCGCGCCAGCCGCCGTCCAGACCGCTCCGGCCAGCGCGCCGCAGATGCGCGAGGCCGACCATCGCAGTCCGCCCGCGCAGTTCATCGCCCAGTACGACACCGATGCCGATGGCGCCGTGCCGTTCGCCGGATTCGAGGCATTCCGCCGCGCACGCTACGCCGAGACCGACGAGAACGGCGATGGCACGGTCGATGTCGAGGAGTACGCGAACGAATACGCCGGGCGCCTCGACCGCGAGATCGAGACCGCGCGCCGGGGCCACATCAGCCAAGCCCATACGCGGATCAAGGCGCTGGATACCGACGGCGATGGCGTCATCAGCCGCGCCGAGTACGACGCGTCGGGCGAGCGCGCCTACGCGCATTACCTGAAGAGCGCCGACGCGGCGGAAACGCCTGCTTCGCGCGCCGGCAGCCTGCGCGATCCGATCGGCATGCCGACCACGCACAGCCGCGCCGGCATGCTGGCGATGTACGACGCCGACGGCGACGGCACGGTGAGCCGCGCGGAGTTCGACCGCGCACGCGCCGAGGCCTTCGCCCGCACCGACCGCAACGGCGACGGCCGTCTCAGCGGCGAGGAGTACCTGGCCGAGTACGAAGACCGCCTGGACCGGCAGATCGCCAGCCGCCGCGATGGTGCGGTCGAGCAGGCGCGGGTGCGCTTCGGCGCGCTGGATACCGACAAGGACGGCCGCGTCAGCTGGGACGAGTACGCGGCATCCGGCAAGCGGATCTTCGAACGCGCCGACCTGGACGGCAATGGCACCGTCGATGCGGCCGATGTGGCGAAGGCAGCGGCCGCACGTCCTGCGCACGCGGCACGCAGCGCGGACTGAGTGAGCCGAACCGTGCCGATGCCGCCGCCACGCCTGCTCCCGACGCTGCTGATCGCCGCCTGCGCGTTGCAGGTCGTCCCGGCCGTCGCGGCCGAACGCTTCCATCGCGAACCAGTACTGGGCACCTCGCTGGACCTGCAGGTGTCCGGCGTGGACGCGATCACCGCCGAGCGGATGCTGGCGCGCGCGCTGGAGCGGATCGACGCGCTCGATGCCGAGCTCAGTGGCTGGCGCGACGACAGCGCACTGGCGCGTTTCAACGCGGCCAACGCGCCGGTCGCGCTGCCGCTGGCGCTGCGCGAGGTGTTGCAGGCCTGCGAGGACTGGCGCGCGCGCACCGATGGCGCCTTCAGCTGCCGGCTCGGCACGCTGCGCGCGCAGTGGCGGCAGGCCGAGGCCAGCGGCATGCTGCCGCCGCGGACTGAACTGCGCCGCAGCGCACGCGCACTGGCATCGGCCGAGTTCGATCCGGCGGCGACGCCGGTGGCGCGGCCGGATGAACTGCGCTTCGACGTCGACGGGCTGGCCAAGGGCAAGGTGCTCGATACGGTGGTCCAGGACCTGCGCACGGAGTTCCCGCAGGCACGTGGCATCGCGCTGGAGATCGGCGGCGATGGGCTGTACTGGGGCATGGCCGATGCGCGTGGCGGCGCCTGGCAGGTCAAGGTCGCGGACGCCACGGCGCCGCGCGACAACGACGATGCCACCGGCATCGCCACGCTGCGCCTGGCCGATGGTGCGGCGGTCGCCTCCAGCGGCCATACCAGCCGTGGTTACACGGTGGGGCGACGTCGCTTCAGCCACATCCTCGATCCATCGGACGGCTGGCCGGTCACCTATGCACCGTCCGCGACGGTCATCGCGCCCGATGCCGTCACCGCCGATGCGCTGGCGACCGCACTGACGGTGATGCCGATCCGCGATGGGCTTGCCCTGGTCGACCGCCTGCCCGGCGTGGCGGCGTTGATCGTCGGCGAGCAGGGCGTGCCGTTCGCTTCGGCGGCGTGGCATGCACGGCTCGATCCGGCCAGCGTCGGTGAAGTGCCACGGCGACGCGGACAGGACTGCAGCCTGCGGATCGGCTACACGATTCCGTCGACCGCCGGCGACCGCGACCGCAATCCTTACCTGGCGATGTGGATCTCGGCGCCCGACGGCACGCCGCTGCGGCAATTGCTGGTGCTCGGCGACCGCAGCCGCTGGCTGGGCGAGCTGCCGGCGTGGTGGCGCCACTACGGGCGCAACGACACGGCGGCCGCGCTCGGCATCGCCCGGCCGACCCGCGCCCCCGGCGCCTACGACCTGGCCTGGGATGGACGCGACGACCGCGGTCTGGCCCTGCCGTCGGGCCGCTACCTGCTGCAGGTCGAAGCCGCGCGCGAGCACGGCGGCCATGAAGCCCTGCAACTGCCATTCGACTGGCCCGGCCGACGCGCGCGGACCGCGCACGGCGAGCGCGAGATCGGCGCGATCCGGCTCGAGCCGGCGTGCCGCGCGGATCCCGGCTGATTCCAGCCGCTCGTTCCCGATTTTCCGAAGAAAACGCCCAGCAACGCGACGCCATCGATCGGCATCGACCGCAGCCAGGACGCGCCGGCAGCACCGGCGCAATGCCCCCTCCTCCTCACTGCGGAGTCACCTGACATGAAGACCACCCACACGCTGCTCGCCCTGGCCATCGGCACCTGCCTGGCCGCCGCGGCCCATGCCGAACCGGCCGCGTCCAACACGCCCGACGGCGCCAGCACCCTCGACGCCGTGCAGGTGCAGGGCAAGCGCGGGAACGCGAAGTCCGGCAACCAGAACGTCACCGTCGTCGGTGCCGCCCAGCTCGAGGACGAGCTGGCCGAGAACATGGAGGACCTGGTGCGCTACATCCCCGGCGTCAGCGTCTCCGACATGGGGCGCTTCGGCGACAACGGCTTCAACATCCGCGGCATGGAAGGCGACCGCGTGTCGATGGTGGTCGACGGCCTGAGCCTGGCCGAAGGCCTGGAAACCGCGCGCGACTACGAGTTCTTCCGCGGCGGCCGCGGCGGTGTCGACGTCGACACGCTCAAGCAGGTCGAGATCATCAAGGGCGCCGACGCGATCACCGCCGGCAGCGGCGCGCTCGGCGGCGGCGTGGTGTTCACCACCAGGGATCCGTCCAACTACCTGAAGGCCAGCGGCAACGACAGCTTCGGCAGCATCAAGCTGGGTTACACCGGGTACAACGACGAGAAGCTGGGTTCGTTCACCGTGGCCAACCGCAGCGGCATCGTCGAGTCGATGCTGGTCTACACCAGGCGCGAATCGCAGGAAGCCGATGGCTGGTACGACAGCACCGCGGTCGCCGTCGGCAGCGCGCGCCGCCTGCCCGACCCGATCGACCACGACAGCACCAACATCCTGGCCAAGGTCGACTTCGTACTGAGCCCGGCGCATCGGCTGGGCGTGGTCTATGAGCGGAACCGCGTCGAGAATCTGGTGAACAATCTCAGCCGCGTCGCCTCGCCGGGCTACCTGGAGCGCTGGGGCGACGACAGCAACGATCGCGACCGCTACGGCCTGCGCTACGTGTGGAGTGCCGACAATGCCGCGTTCGACACGATGGAAGCGCAGGTCGATCGTCAGGAGACCGCCAGCTACGGCCTGACCCGGATCCTGGCCGGCAGCGGCTGCCCCGGCGGCGCCACGCCGTGCCAGCGCACCGAGGACCGCTCGACCGAGCAGGTGCTGGACCGTGCTGCGGTCGATTTCGCCAAGGCCTTCAACCGCGACGGCGTGAGCCATTCATTGCTCTATGGCGCCGCCTGGCAGCAGCGCGAGGTCGACTTCAGCGCGATCGACACGCGCTGGCGCGTCGACGGCAGCGTCGCCTCGGTGACGGTCGATCCGGGTCAGATTCCGAAGACCGACGTGGCCGCCTGGAACCTGTACGTGCGCGACCGCATCGGTTTCATCGAGGACCGCCTGCAGCTGACCCTGGGCGCGCGCTACGACCGCTACGACTACAGTCCGAAGAACGACGCGCGCTTCGTCGACGATACCGGCAGCATCGGTGACGTCAGCTTCTCCTCGCCGACCTGGCAGGTCGGGCTGAGCTATGCGTTCCTGCCCGAACACAGTGTGTGGGTGCAGGCTGGTCGCGGCTTCCGCGCGCCGACCACCGGCGAGATGTACGCCCCGACCAGCACCACGACGATCGTCGATCCGGTCACCGGTGGTTCGGTGCTGGTGCCGACCACGGCCGCCAACCCGGACCTGGAGTCGGAGAAGAGCCTGAACCTGGAAGCCGGCTACCGCTGGGAGACCGAGACCGTGCGCCTCGGGCTGTCCGTGTTCCGCGACCGCTACGACGACTTCATCGACACCGTGCGTGTGACCGATGCGCTCGCGTCGGGGACCACCTATGCCTACACCACCGTGCGCAACGTCGGCGAGGTCACGGTCAAGGGGGCCGAGGCCGAGGTGCTGTGGCGGATCGGCGGTGCCTGGCTGCTGCGTGGCGCGTATTCGCACAACGAAGGCGAGGAGCAGGACGGCACGCCGCTGAACAGCATCAACCCCGACCGCGGCGTGGTCGGCCTGAGCTGGCAGGGTCTGGGCGACCGCCTGCGCATCACCGGCAACCTGACCCATGCGCTGGCCAAGAAGCGAGGCGATGTCCACATCGAGCGCAACGTGTTCGGCCAGCTCACCCCGCCGTTCCTCAGCGACGCCTACACCGTGGTCGACCTGTTCGGCAGCTATCGCTTCAACGAGCACCTGCGCGTCAATGCCGGCGTCTACAACCTGTTCGACGAGAAGTACTACCAGTGGGCGCGGATCCGTAACGTGTCCCGCGGCGACTTCTACCTGTACGGTTACGCGACCGATGACGGTATCGGCCGCTACAGCGAGCCGGGCCGCAATGTCCGCGCGACGCTGACCTGGACGTTCTGAGCCGGAAGCGACAGCCACCGGCCGGCGCGGTTGCGTCGGCTGGTGGCGCGCCTGCGAACGCCGGGGTGCTGGTGCGTGCCGGGCACGTGCCCGGTGCGCAGGTCGGCGTCGCGTTCCGGCCATGGGGACAGCCCGAGGCGGCATCGCGCGCGCAACTGCGCCTCCCGCATCCGGCGCGTCGACGCGGACCCGGCCCGGGCAGCGACGGACGATCGGCGGCTCAGGACGCGGCGACCACCCGGTTCCTGCCCTGCCGCTTGGCCTGGTACATCGCCGCATCCGCACGCTTGAGCGCCAGCGGCGCATCGCCGTCCGATCCTGCGCTCACCGCCACGCCGGCCGACAGGGTGACCTGGCCGACCTCGCCGAAGGCCTGCGCCTCGGTCCGTTGCCGCAGCCGTTCGGCGATCGCGGTTGCGTCCTCCAGCCCGGTGTCCGGCAGCAGGATCAGGAACTCCTCGCCGCCGCTGCGGCACAGCACGTCCGAGCTGCGCGAGGCATCGCGCATCAGCAGCGCCATGGTCCGGATCACCTCGTCGCCGGCGTCGTGGCCGTGGCCATCGTTGATCCGCTTGAAGTGGTCGATGTCGAGCATGATCACGGCGAAGCCGCGCGCGTCCTCCTGCCAGCGGGCCAGGATCGCGTCCAGGCCGCGCCGGTTCTGCAGGCCGGTCAGCGGGTCGGTGGCGTTGGCCCGGTCCAGCCGGCCGATCCGGTCGTGCAGGGTGCCGAAACTGCTCAGCACCGCCTGCTTGAGGTTTTCCACCTCGAAATACCACGCCTTGACCGCCTGGACCTGGGCGATGGCATCGGCGCCCTCGTGCTCGCGGGCATGCCGGGCCAGCCGCCACAGCGGCTGCGAGATCCGCCGGGCGCACCACCAGATCACGGCCATCAGCAGGATGCCGGCGGGAATGGTCCGCCACAGCACGTCGCGCATCAGTTCGCCCATCGGCAGCAGGGTCACCTCGGTCGGGCGCTGCGCGACCACGCCCCAGCCGTTGAGCGGGATCGGCGCGTAGCCGGCCAGCATGTCCACGCCGAAGCTGTTGACCAGCCGCTGCGCGCCGCTCTCGCCACGGCGGACCGCGTCGATCACCGGGTTGCCGTGCACCTGCTGGCCGATCCGCGTGCGGTCGTGGTGATAGACCAGATGGCCGTCGCGGTCGACCACGTACAGGTAGGAGCCGTCGCGGTAGAAGTGCTCGCCCAGCAGCGTCTGCAGGATGTTGGGCTCGTGCAGGTGGATGCCGCCGGCGATGTAGCCCAGATAGCGGCCATCGTCCGCCAGGATCGGATGCGAGAGGGTGACGACCAGCGTGCCCGATGCCGACAGGTAGGGCCGGCTGACCAGCGGCCGGCGTGCATCCAGCGCCTCGCGGCTGCCGGCGCTCTGCAACTGGTCGCCGAGCAGGTCGTCGCGTTCGGGCCAGAAGGCGCGCACGGTGCCGTGCTGGTCGACGATCAGGACGGTGTTGAAGCTGCGGGTCTGCGACTTCAGCCGCCGCGCCTCGGCGGCGACGCCGTCCGCATCGGCCGGGAGGGTGCCCAGCAGGCCGGCGCTGTAGCCGAGCTGCTGCATCGCCGCCTGCAGGAAGTGGTCGGTGCCGGCGGCGACCTTGGTCGCATACACGCGGTTGGATTCGAGCGTGCTGCGGATCAACTGCTCGCGCTGCACGCGATAGCCGGCATGCACGGCGTTGGCCAGGGTCACCAGTGCGCTGATGACCGCCAGGGCCAGGATCAGGCGGCGCAGGTCGATGCGGGTCCGTCGGGCCATCGGCATGGCGGGCGTCCTCGAAGGTGCCAACGCAGCGCGGCGCCGTCTCCGGCGCCGCGCGTGACCTCCGGAACCGGCAGGCCGGTTCCGGAAGATGGATCAGACCGCCTGGCCGCGGCCGCCGCGCGGCTGCCGCCGGCGCTGGCCGTTGGCATGGCCGCCCGGCTGGCTGCCGGTCTTCTTGGCACCGGCGTGGCCATGGTTGTGGCGCTGGCCGGCATCGGCCTGCGGCTTGCGCCCGGTGCTGCGGCGCGGCGGACGCTGGCCGCCCGGCTGCTCGGCCTTGCCCGGCGCGCTGTTGCCCCAGCGGATCGGGTGCTGCGGTTCGAAGCCCGGCAGGTCGCGGATCTCCATGTCGCGGTTGAGCATGCGCACGATCGCGCGCAGCAGCTTGGCGTCTTCCTGCGACACCAGCGACAGCGCCTCGCCGGTCGAGCCGTTGCGGCCGGTGCGGCCGATCCGGTGCACGTAGTCCTCGGCCACCATCGGCAGGTCGTAGTTGATCACCCGCGGCAGCTCGTTGATGTCGATGCCGCGCGCGGCGATGTCGGTGGCGACCAGCACGTTGACCCGGCCGGCCTTGAAGTCGCCCAGCGCGCGCATGCGCTGGCCCTGGCTCTTGTTGCCGTGGATCGCCGCGGTCTTGATGCCGGACTTCTCCAGGAACGTGGCCAGCTTGTCGCTGCCATGCTTGGTCTTGGCGAACACCAGCGTCTGCACGCGGCTGTCCTGCGCCAGCAGGTGCAGCAGCAGCTCGCGCTTGCGCGCGGCGTCGACCGGATGCACGCGGTGGGCGATGGTCTCGGCCACGGTGTTCTGCGGGGTCACCATCACTTCGCGCGGGTGGCGCATGAACTCCAGCGCCAGCTGCTTGATCGGCTCGGCGAAGGTGGCCGAGAACAGCAGGGTCTGCCGGTTCTGGCGCGGCAGCTTGGCCAGGATGCGCTTGATCGACGGCAGGAAGCCCATGTCGAGCATGCGGTCGGCCTCGTCCAGGATCAGCACCTCGATGCCGGACAGGTCCACGCTGCGGCGTTCCATGTGGTCGATCAGGCGGCCCGGGCAGGCGATCACCAGGTCCACGCCGCGGCGCAGCGCGTCCAGCTGGTTGCCCATGCCGACGCCGCCGTAGATCACGGTGCTGGGGATGCGCAGGTACTTGCTGTAGCCGCGCAGGCTGTCGCTGACCTGGGTGGCCAGCTCACGGGTCGGGGTGAGGATCAGCGCGCGCGGCTTGCGCGGGCCGCCGGTCACCGTCTGCGGCGAAGTGCCCAGGTGCTGCAGCAGCGGCAGGCCGAACGCGGCGGTCTTGCCGGTACCGGTCTGCGCGCCGGCCAGCAGGTCGTGGCCTTCGAGCACCAGCGGGATCGCCTGCGCCTGCACCGGGGTCGGGGTTTCGTAGCCCTGCTCGGCCAAAGCACGCAGCAGGAAGGGCGCCAGGCCCAGGGATTCAAAAGACATGCGGGAAGCTCCATGAGGATCCTGCCGCAAGGCCCAATGGCCTGCGGTCCGGATCGGATCGATCGGGGGTGACTCGGAGCGTTCCCGTGAACCGCGCTGCGAGAGAAACGTTGGGTCGGCCGTGCGGGGCAGGGGCCGGACTGCAGGCGAATGGGCGTCGGAGTGGGGGCGGGCACCGAGGGATCGGTACCGGCGTTCCCGAAGGGAAACGGACGGCCGCTGGCAATCGGCGCGCATTCTACGTGAATACGCGCCGCCGTGCGCGGGTACGGTGGCGCGCGTTTAGCGTTTCAGGTGAAACCTTTTCAAGGGGTCCGTACAATCGCCGATCCACCCGCAAGGCAGACCGGACGATGAAGCTTGGATCCCTGAAGGAAGGCGGCCGCGACGGCACCCTGATCGTGGTCTCGCGGGACCTGACCCGCGCCGTACGCGCCACCGGCGTCGCCGCGACCCTGCAGCAGGCGCTCGAGGACTGGTCCAACATCGCGCCGCGGCTGAACGCGCTGGCCGAGGCGCTGGAGGCCGATACCGCCGATGGCAGCTTCGACCTGGACATGCAGGCGCTGGCCGCGCCGCTGCCGCGCGCCTACGAGTTCGTCGACGGCAGCGCCTACCTGCCGCATGTCGAGCGCGTGCGCCGTGCGCGTGGTGCCGAGGTGCCGGAGAGCTTCTACACCGACCCGCTGATGTACCAGGCCACCAGCGCCGGCTTCCATGGCCCGCGCGATCCGGTGAAGGTGGTCAGCGAGGACTACGGCATCGACCTGGAAGCGGAGATCGTGGTCATCACCGACGACGTGCCGATGGCGGTCACGCCGGAGCAGGCCGCCGAGCGCATCCAGTTGGTCGGCCTAGTCAACGACGTCTCGCTGCGCAACCTGATCCCGGGCGAGCTGGCCAAGGGCTTCGGCTTCCTGCAGTCCAAGCCGCGCTCGGCGCTGTCGCCGGTGTTCGTGACGCCCGACGAGCTGGGCGACGCCTGGCGCGGCAACAAGCTGCACTTGCCGCTGGTCACCCACATCAACGGGCAGTGGTTCGGCGCACCGGAGGCCGGCGAGGACATGCAGTTCGACTTCGCCCAGCTGCTCGCGCATGCGGCCAAGACCCGGCCGCTGTCGGCCGGCACGATCGTCGGCTCGGGCACCATCGCCAACCAGGACGTCAGCCGCGGCGCCTCGTGTTTCGCCGAGCAGCGCACGGTGGAGGCGCTGCGCGACGGCGCGCCGTCCACGCCGTTCATGGCGTTCGGCGACCAGGTCCGGATCGAGATGCTGGACCGTGACGGACACAGCATTTTCGGTGCGATCGAACAGCGCATCGAGCGCCAGCCGGTGGGCTGAACCGGCGGACGGTCGGCGGCGTGCGACCGGCGGACCGCCGGTCCGCGAACGCCGCGCTATCGTGGTTCCCGCGGCGATTCGCCGCTGCAGGGCGGGGCCGGCCGGTTCCACCGCGTTCGGCTCCAGGGAGGGGCGATGCACGACAGTCTGCTGCTGTATTCGTACTGGCGTTCCAGCGCTGCCTACCGGGTGCGGATCGGCCTGCATCTGAAGGGCCTGGACTTCGCGGTCGCGCCGGTCCACCTGCTGAAGGACGGCGGCCAGCAGCACACGCCTGATTACGTCGCGCTCAATCCGCAGCAGCTGGTGCCGACCCTGCGCCATGGCGAGCGGACGCTGCGGCAGTCGCTGGCGATCCTGGAGTACCTCGACGAGGTCTGGCCGCAGCAGCCGCTGCTGCCCAACACCGCGCGCGACCGCGCGCGGGTGCGCGCGCTGGCGCAGCTGGTCGCCTGCGACCTGCATCCACTCAACAACCTGCGCGTGCTGCAGTTCTTCGAGCACGAATGGAACGTGCCGCAGGCCGAGCGCGACGAGTGGGTCCGGCACTGGATCGTGCAGGGCCTGCAGGCGTTCGAGCAGTTGCTGGGCGACGGTGGCAGCGGCCGCTTCTGCCATGGCGACCAGCCCGGCCTGGCCGACTGCTGCCTGGTGCCCCAGCTCTACAACGCGCGCCGGTTCGGTGTCGACGTGGGGGCCTGGCCGGCGATCCGCGCGGTCGAACAGGCCTGTCTGGCGCTGCCCGCGTTCCAGGCGGCCGCGCCGGAAGCGCAGCCGGACGCCCCGACCCCGCGCTGAACGGCGGTCACCACAGGCTGATCAGGTGCGCCGGCTCGGCTGCTGCGGCGCGACGGCACGCTGCGGGATCGGACGTGCGCGGCGTCCAGTGGTCCATCGGGCCGGAGGACGCATCGGCCCGGGGCGCGCGTGGTGGCGCTCCGGGCGCGCCGCGTCGGCTCAAACGAAGCCGTGGGTGATCTGCGGCGGGCTCGGGCTGCCGCCATTCATGTCCGCGTACGGGTCGTGTTCGCCCTCGGCGCCTTCCGACAGGCGGAACTTCAGGGCCAGGCCATCGCGCGAATCGGCCGCGCGCAGCGCTTCCTCCTGGTCGATGCGGCCCTGCTTGACCATCCGGAACAGGCACTGGTCGAAGGTCTGCATGCCTTCCTCCAGCGAGCCCTCCATCGCGGCCTTGATCTCGTGCACCTGGCCGCGGCGCAGCAGGTCGCGGATCATCGGCGTGTTGATCAGCACCTCGGTCGCCG
Organism: Xanthomonas sp. XNM01; assembly: GCF_014851915.1. GTDB lineage: Bacteria > Pseudomonadota > Gammaproteobacteria > Xanthomonadales > Xanthomonadaceae > Pseudoxanthomonas. Next base: position 383,465 of record NZ_JACVAP010000003.1, on the reverse strand, counting down.
GCAGGCGGCGCTCGTCCACGCCCTTGACCAGCCGCAGCGAGACCACCGCACGCAGGTTCAGCGCCAGGTTCATCAGCACGTTCTTGTGCGCGCTTTCCGGGAAGAAGTTGAGGATGCGCTCGATCGTCTGGTCGGCGTTGTTGGAGTGCAGGGTGGCCAGGCACAGGTGGCCGGTCTCGGCGAAGGCGATCGCCGCCTCCATGGTCTCGGCGTCCAGGATCTCGCCGATCAGGATCACGTCCGGCGCCTCGCGCATCGCGTTCTTCAGCGCGTTGTGGAAGGCATGGGTGTCCAGGCCGACCTCGCGCTGGTTGACGATCGACTTCTTGTGCTTGTGCAGGTACTCGATCGGGTCCTCGATGGTGAGGATGTGGCCGGTGCTGCTGCTGTTGCGGTGGTCGATCATCGACGCCAGCGCGGTGGACTTGCCCGAGCCGGTCGAGCCGACGATCAGGACCAGGCCGCGCGGGGTCATGATGATGTCCTTGAGCACCTGCGGCAGGTTCAGGTCCTCGATCGACGGGATCGCGCTGCGGATCGCGCGGATCACCATGCCGACCTCGCCGCGCTGCTTGAACACGTTGACGCGGAAGCGCCCGGCGTCGGCCAGGGCGATGGCCATGTTCAGCTCCAGGTCGCGCTCGAACTGCGGCACCTGGCCCTCGTCCATCAGCGAGTAGGCGATCTTCTTGACCATGCCCGGCGGCAGGCCGGTATTGCCGAGGGGATACAGCTTGCCTTCGATCTTGATGTAGACCGGCGCCCCGGTCGTCAGGAACATGTCCGAGGCGTTCTTTTCGGTCATCAGCTTCAGGAAGTAGCCGATATCCATGTGCGATGTTCCCCTCGATCTGGCGGCCGGCATTGCATGCCCGCCGCTGGCTTCCGACAATGGTCCGGCCCCGACAGCACAGGACACGGCGTTCCCCAATGAACCTTCGTAGCTTCGCATACTTCACGCGACGCCTGTGCGCGCTCGCTCTCGCTTCCGGGCTGGCCGTCACAGCCCACGCCCAGGTGCTCGCGCCGGAAATCGTGCGCGCCGAACAGGCGCTCATGCAGGCACGCGACGCCTACGCCGGCCATTACGTGCCGGACCTGATGGAGCAGGCCGAAGACGGGCTGCGCCAGGCCCAGGCGGGCATCCAGAGCCGCAGCCGCAACGACCGCCGCCAGGCCGCCGATCTGGCCCTGCGCGCAGCCGCCGATGCCGAGCTCGCTCGCGCCCGCAGCCTGCAGATCCAGGCCGAGGCCACGCTGCTGCAGCGGCAGACCGAGATCGCCGACCTGCGGCGCCAGCTGGGCCTGGGAGGCACGCCATGAAGCGCTCCCTGATCCTGGCCATGCCGCTCGCCCTGCTGCTGCCATTGGCCGCCGCGGCCGCCGACGATGCCGACGTGCAGCGCCTGCAGGCGCGGCTCGCCGCGCTGCAGGCCGACCCGCAGCTGGGACGCCTGGCCGCCTACGAGCAGGTCGAGGCCCGCCAGGCGCTGGCGACGCTGGCCGAAGCGCGTCGCGCGGACCGGCCCACCGCCCTGTATCTGGCCGAACGGCGGATCGAGGTGGCCGAGGTCGTGGCGGCGACCAATTTCGCCGAGCAGGAGGCCCGGCAGCTGGAGCTGCGCCGGGGCGAACTGCTGCTGGAAGTGAGCCGGCGCGAGGCCGAGCGCGCGCGCCAGGAGACCGAGAAGCTGCGGATCCAGGCGCAGATCCAGGCCGAGGAGACCGAGCGTCTGCGTCTGGCCGCCGAAGCCGAGGCCGCGGCACGCAGCGATGTCGAGCAGACCCTGAGCAACGTGACCGGGCGCCAGACCGCGCAGTTGTCTGCGGCGCGGCGCAAGGAAGCCGAGCTGTCGCGGCAGGAGGCCGAGCTGGTCTCGGGTGCGAAGCTGCCGGCATCGGCCTTCGGTTCCCGCGGCGAGGTGTTCACCGTGCCCGGCGGCGCTTTTTCCGCCGGCAAGTCGGCCCTGACCGGGGATGGCAAGGCCGCAGCGTCGGCGCTGGCCGCGTACCTGCAGATCGGCACCCGCAGCAAGGTCCGCATCGAGGCCTACGACAATGACGCCAAGGTCGCCCAGGCCCGCGGCGAAGCGCTGCGCAAGGCCCTGACCGGGGCCGGCGTGGCAAGCAGCCGGATCCAGCTGGCGCCGAAGAAGGGCGCTTCCACCGCGAAGCGTTCGGCCGAGATCATCGTCTCGGATTGATTCATGAAAATCAGTGGGTTAACGGGATCCTGACGCGCCGGTCCATGGCCGGCGTGACCGTTTCCACGGATTGCATGCGCGGGCCGACGGGCGGTCGCCGGGCGCCTTGCCCGGCCCCGGGAGGAGGAGTAGGGTCGATGGCACCGGGTGGTGCGTTTCGCACCACCCTGCTCACCGGAGATCGCGCCGATGATGCTGTTGTCCGCTCCACCCGAGGTCGCCGCCGGACGCAGTGTCCGGGCGGGGCGCGGGCGGGCGCACGACGCCGTCGCCCGATCGCCTGATACGCAACGACGCCCCGTGGCCGCAAGGTCCGGGGCGTCGGCGTTTCTGTCGGCCGGAACACAGGACATCCGGCCTTTTCGGAAAGGACGCATGACTCCCAGGAGGTCAGACATGTTCGAAGGGCAACCCCAGGCCGAAATCGACGCGTTGATGAAGAGCGATCCGGAGTTCAAGCAGCTCTACCAGCACCACCGGAAGCTCGACAAGAAGGTGATGGATGCCGAACTCGGCGTCCTGCCGATCGACGACGTCAGACTCGGGCAGATGAAGCGCGAAAAGCTCGCCGCCAAGGAGCGCCTGCTGCGCATCTACGACCGGGCGCACTGACGCCTGACGTTCCCCGCCGTGGGCGGCGGCGGCCATCCTCGTCGGCCGCCGCCGTCCACGCATCTGCGGGAGAAGGATGAACCGGTGCCTGACTTCCGGCCCGGTTCCGGCCGATAATTCCGGTTCCGCCGCCGTCGCGGCCCTGCCACCGGATTCCCCATGGCCCTGCATGCCTCCGTGCTCGAACTGATCGGGCACACCCCCATGATCAAGGCCCAGCGCCTGGACACCGGCGTTTGCGAGCTCTATCTGAAGCTCGAAAGCGCCAACCCGGGGGGGTCGATCAAGGACCGCATCGGCCTGTCGATGATCGAGGCCGCCGAGCAGCGCGGCGACCTCAAGCCCGGCGCGACCCTGGTCGAAGGCACCGCCGGCAACACCGGTCTGGGGCTTGCGCTGGTGGCCCAGCAGAAGGGCTACAAGCTGATCCTGGTGGTCCCGGACAAGATGAGCCGGGAGAAGATCTTCAACCTCAAGGCGATGGGCGCCGAGGTCCGGCTGACCCGCTCCGACGTCGCCAAGGGCCATCCGGAGTATTACCAGGATCTGGCCAGGACCATCGCCGACGAAACGCCCGGCGCCTACTTCATCAACCAGTTCGGCAACCCGGACAACCCGGTCGCGCACGAGACCGGCACCGGCCCGGAGATCATCGCGCAGATGGCCGAGGCCGGCGGCTTCGACGCCATCGTGTTCGGCTGCGGCAGCTCGGGCACGATGACCGGCCTGTCGCGCTGCTTCGCGCAGCACGCGCCGGACGTGGAGCTGGTGCTGGCCGACCCGGTCGGCTCGATCCTGACCCAGTACATCAACGAGGGCGTGCTCAGCGACAAGTCCGGCAGCTGGCTGGTGGAAGGCATCGGCGAGGACTTCCTGCCGGGCATCTCCGATTTCAGCCGGGTGAAGAAGGCCTACGCCATCTCCGACGCCGAGAGCTTCCACACGGCGCGCGAGCTGCTGGCCAAGGAGGGCATCCTCGGCGGCTCGTCCACCGGCACCCTGCTGGCGGCCGCGCTGCGCTGGTGCCGCGAGCAGACCACGCCGAAGAAGGTGGTGGTGCTGGTCTGCGATACCGGCAACAAGTACCTGTCGAAGATGTACAACGACTACTGGATGCTGGACAACGGCTTCATCGAGCGTCCGCACCATGGCGACCTGCGCGACCTGATCCTGCGCCCGTACAGCCAGCGCGACACGGTCGTGGTCGGCCCGAAGGACCTGCTGACCACCGCCTACCAGCGGATGAAGCTGTATGACGTCTCGCAGCTGCCGGTGATGGAAGGCGAGCAGCTGGTCGGTATCATCGACGAGAGCGACGTGCTGCTGCATGTCTACGGCGACGAGGCGCGCTTCCGCGACCCGGTCTCGGTGGCGATGGTCAGCAAGCTGGACCGGCTGGACGTCAAGTCCCCGATCGAGGCGCTGCTGCCGGTGTTCGACCGCGGCCAGGTGGCGATCGTGATGGACGGCGAGCGCTTCCTCGGCCTGATCACCCGGATCGACCTGCTGAACTACCTGCGGCGGCGGGTGCAGTAAGCGCATCCTGCAACGGCGGTTGCCGCAGTTCCGCTTCAGCCGCCGCGTGCGTACCCGGCAGGAGCGCGGCTGGAGGGGCGTGCAGGCCCGCCGGCTCCTGCACGCGGGGGTTCATGGCCGGGAAGACGCGTTGACCGGGCGGAGCATGTCCCGATCTGCAGGGGGCGCCAGGTGCTCCACTGCGGCGGCATCCGCAGGCATCGCGTTCGCGGCGATCGCCACTGCGGCGGCGCTCCGGCGGCGACAGGGAAGGGCTGTCGCCGGCAGAACCCCCATGCCGGCACCGGCCGGGCGGTCGTGTCGGGCACGGCGGATCGGGTTGCCGGGCTGCACAGGTGCCTGGTGCGGTCCGCTTGCGGTTGATTGTTTGGCGACGACAGCGTCGACGTGCCATCCGCTTGGCCGTTGGTGTCGGGCGGACTGCTGTCGACCTCGCTGCGGCCGGTGTGTGTGTGGGGGGGCTGCCGGATGGCCCACATCTAAGGGGGCCGACCACGCTGTGGTGTAGATGTGTCGCGGTGGAACGCGGGCGAGCCGACGGCAGACGCCGTGCTTCGCCCGGCCGACAGTGGTCCAGCCCCATCGAACGGATCCCGGGTCTGTAGGAAGATGCTCCGGCTGGTCAAAGGTGCGTTAAGCCGGCTCCGCTAGAATCCTCGTCCTTTGAGCCGGCGTCCGGGCCGTTCCCGGGCCGCCTGCCGTCCACCCAGCCGGACAGGACCATGTCGAACAAGCACACAGACGGTACCCAGCAGCGGACGCTGGCGCTGGCCACGCTGGCCATCCACGGTGGCCAGTCCCCCGACCCGTCGACCGGCGCGGTGATGCCGCCGATCTACGCAACCTCGACCTACGCCCAGTCCAGTCCGGGCGAGCACCAGGGCTTCGAGTACTCGCGGACCCACAACCCGACCCGCTTCGCCTACGAGCGCTGCGTGGCATCGCTCGAAGGCGGTACGCGCGGCTTCGCCTTCGCGTCGGGCATGGCGGCCAGCTCCACCGTGATCGAACTGCTGGATGCGGGCAGCCACGTGGTGGCGATGGACGACATCTACGGCGGCAGTTTCCGCCTGTTCGAGCGCGTGCGCCGCCGCACCGCCGGGCTGGATTTCAGCTTCGTCGACCTGACCGACCTGGCGGCCTTCGAGGCGGCGATCACCCCGAACACGAAGATGGTCTGGATCGAGACGCCGACCAATCCGATGCTGAAGATCGTCGACATCGCCGCGGTATCGGCGGTCGCGAAGAAGCACGGCCTGATCGTGGTGGTCGACAACACCTTCGCCTCGCCGATGCTGCAGCGCCCGCTGGCGCTGGGCGCGGACCTGGTGCTGCATTCGGCCACCAAGTACCTCAACGGCCACTCCGACATGGTCGGCGGCATGGTCGTGGTCGGCGACGACGCCGGGCTGGCCGAGCAGATGGCGTTCCTGCAGAACTCGGTCGGTGGCGTACAGGGGCCGTTCGACAGCTTCCTGGCCCTGCGCGGCCTGAAAACCCTGCCGCTGCGCATGAAGGCGCACTGCGCCAACGCGCTGGCCCTGGCCCAGTGGCTGGAAACGCACCCGGCGGTGGACAAGGTGATCTACCCGGGCCTGGCCTCGCACCCGCAGCACGCGCTGGCCGGCACGCAGATGTCCGGCTATGGCGGCATCGTCTCGATCGTACTGAAGGGCGGTTTCGAGGCCGCGAAGCGGTTCTGCGAACGCACCGAGCTGTTCACCCTGGCCGAATCGCTCGGCGGCGTGGAAAGCCTGGTCAACCACCCGGCGGTGATGACGCATGCCTCCATCCCGGTCGCGCGCCGCGAGCAGCTCGGTATCAGCGATGCGCTGGTGCGGCTGAGCGTGGGCGTCGAGGAGCTGGAGGATCTGAGGGCGGACCTGGAGGAAGCGCTGCGATGACGGCGTATCGTCCTGACGGGCGGTCCGTGGCGCGGCAACTTCTCAACCCGTTCTCGCCCTACCGATCACTGTTCGGGTACGGCAGGCTGGTTTTCGATCTGACGCGCCGGGATATCTCGGGGCGCTATCGCGGAGCCGTCGTCGGCAGTCTTTGGGCGTTCCTCACGCCCCTGCTGATGCTGGCCATCTACTCCTTCGTCTTTGGCTACATCTTCCAGGCCCGATGGACGGCCGACGAGACGCGTGACGTGCCGTTTCCGATCGTACTTTTCGTCGGCCTGGTGTTCGCCAACTTCTTGTCCGAGTGTCTGAACAGGGGGCCGACGCTGGTGACCTCGAATCCGAACTACGTCAAGAAGGTCGTCTTCCCGCTGGAAGTGTTGCCTTGGATCGGGACCGGAAGCGCGTTGTTCCACGCGGCCATCAGCGTGGTCGCGCTCCTAGTGGCCATGGTGGCGACGGGCACCCCCGTGGCGCCTACCGCCGTTCTGCTGCCGTTGCTGTTCCTGCTGTTCCTGCCGATGGTCGCTGGCATGATGTGGTTCCTCGCGGCAATGGGCGTGTTCTTCCGCGATCTGCAGCAGTTCATGGGCGTGATGTCGACCGCCCTTGTTTTCCTGGCGCCGATCTTCTATCCCCGGACGATGCTGCCGGAGGCCTACCGCTGGTCGCTGTCGCTCAATCCACTGACGTTCATCGTCGAGTCCGCGCGCGACCTGGTGCTCTGGAACCAGCTGCCCGCCTGGTCGTCCGTCGCCGGCTACGGGCTCGCTTCGCTCGCGGTGGCCTGGTTCGGATGGATGGTGTTCCAGCTGACACGGCGGGGGTTTGCCGATGTCCTCTGATACGCAACTGGCGATCCGTGCAAGCGGGATCGACAAGTGTTACGCGGTCTATGCGCGTCCGGCCGACCGGCTCAAGCAGATGGCGTCCTCCGGCCTGAAGCGGCTGACCGGACGTGAGGGGCGAACGTTCTACACGCCGTTCTGGGCGTTGCGGGATGTGTCGCTCGAAGTGGCACGGGGCGAGTGCGTCGCGCTGATCGGGCGCAACGGGTCCGGTAAATCCACCCTGCTTCAGATCGTGACTGGCACCGTGGCGCCGACCGCCGGCCAGATCGTAGTCAACGGCCGCGTCGCCGCCCTGCTCGAGCTGGGATCGGGCTTCAATCCCGAGTTCACAGGCATGGAGAACATCTACCTCAATGCGTCGCTTCTCGGGATGGAACGCTCGGAGGTGGATACCAAGCTGGACGACATCCTGTCGTTCGCCGACATCGGTGATTTCGTTTCGCAGCCGGTGAAGACCTACTCCAGTGGCATGGTCGTGCGATTGGCGTTCGCCGTGCAGGCGCAGATCGATCCGGACGTGATGATCGTCGACGAGGCACTCGCGGTCGGCGATGCCCGGTTCCAGGCCAAGTGCTTTGCCCGGCTCAAGGCACTGCGCGAGCGCGGCACGTCGATCCTGCTCGTGACCCACTCGACGGAGCAGGTGGTGACCCACTGTGACCGGGCGATCCTGCTCGATCAGGGAAGGAAGTTGTCGGAAGGCGCACCCCGCCCGATCGTCAACCAATACCTGGATCTACTGTACGGTCGCACCAAGGGCCCTTCCGCGGCGGACCGGGGAATGCGGGTGCAGGCCGACACGGAGGTCGTGGACGCGCCACTCCCGATGCCTGCGCTACTGGACGCATTCGATGCGGATTTCGCGAGCCGTCAGGATCCGATGTTCGAGTCGCGTCCCTGCTATAACCCATACGAGCATCGTTGGGGAGATCGCCGCGCCGAGATCACCGACGTGGTCGTGTTCGCCGGTGACACCCCGTATCCGCAGACCATCCCTGCGCGAAGCATGCTGACCTGCTACATCCGCTATCGCTTCGACGATCCCATCGTCCGGCCGATTTTCGGATTCACCCTCAAAACCAAGGAAGGTCTGACGGTCTACGGCATCAATACCGAGATGGCTGATGCCGGAAAACTGTTCGACTCCGATACCGGCAGCGGCGTGATCTGCTGCCGGGTCGAACTCAATTGCGCGCCAGGGGACTACTTCATCTCGCTCGGCATCGCCAGCCGCGATACCTCCGGCGAGGTGGTCCCCCATGACCGGCGCTACGATGCGATCCACGTCTGCGTGGAAGCCGACGGCCAGTTCCTTGGCATTACCGACCTGCGTGCAGAACTGAAAGTGATCTGATGCCGATGACTCCCGATTTTTCCGCACGCTACGCGCGCTCATCTGAAACCGGCTGCTGGCTGCGACAGGGCGAGACATCCGGCTGGGACTACAGCGATGGCGACCAGGTCGAGAAGGCGCTGCTGGAGCGAGTATCCGGTTGCACGGATCGCTCGAGCCTGTCGCCGGAACTGGCCGCCAGCATCGTGGACTGGCCCACGCGCTATTACTTCAGTGCGCGCCGTTCCAATCTGCTGCGTCCGTTCGAGTCGCTTCTCGCCGGGCGGGTTCTGGAGGTCGGTGCGGGCTGCGGCGCTGTAAGTCGACACCTGGGCGAAACCGCAGCAGAGCTGATCGCGTTGGAGCCTTCCGCACAACGCGCACGCGTGGCCGCGGCCCGCTGTGCGGATCTGCCTGGCGTTCAGGTGGTGGTCGACGATCTCGAGTCATTCCATGCGCTGGGTGAACGTTTCGATGCGATCACGCTCATCGGCGTTCTCGAATACGCCCATCGTTTCAGCGACCGCGCGGATGCCGCGCTGCACTGGCTAAAGCTCGCCCACGGACTGCTCAATCCGGGTGGAGTCCTATTCGTCGCCATCGAGAACAAGCTTGGGCTCAAGTACTTCGCCGGCGCCCCCGAAGATCATCTGGGCCGGCCCATGCTCGGCATCGGTGACCTGTACGAGCCGCGGGGGCCGCGGACCTACGGCCGCGTGGAGCTGGAAACCATGCTGCGGGACGCAGGATTCGCCCGGACCGGTTTGGCGCTGCCGTTCCCCGATTACAAGCTTCCCACCTCGGTGCTGTTGTCCTCGGGGCGTGACGCGATGCCAGGCTTCGATGGCGGGGCAGCGCTTGCGGAAGCGTCGGTCGCGCGTGATGCCGATCTGGGCGGAGCACCGTTGTTCGCGATGGATCGCACCTGGTCGGCGCTGGCTGAAAACGGCTTGATCGTCGACATGGCGAATTCGTTCCTCTTCGTCGCCCATGCCGACCCGACCAGCGAGATCTTCGGCGCGGCGAACGAGGCCTGCTCGGCGGTTCATTACTCTGTCGATCGGCTTCCTCCGTTCTGCAAGCAGGCGCGTTTCGTCTTGGATGGTACGGGCCTGGGGGAGGTGCGGAGAACGATGCTGGTCGATGCGCTCGACCGAACGACGGCCTCGGGTTATGCCTGCCAGCCGCAGGACGAAGCCTACGTTGCGGGGAATGCGTGGAGCCGCGATCTGTATCGGCGCTTGCGCAGGGATGGCTGGAAGGTGTCCGACCTCGCCGACTGGCTTGACGCGTGGATGTCGGCGATCAGCCGACATGCAGGGACGTCCTCCGAGGCGCTGTTGGTCTCGGGTCAGCCGCTCGACCATCTGTTGCCCGGCCGCTGCCTCGACATGCTCCCACACAACCTGGTGCAGGACGGTGCCGGCGCGCTGCGCTTCATCGACCAGGAATGGGTGCGCGCGGGGGGCGTGTCGCTCGGACACCTGCTGTTCCGGGGGCTTTTCGAGACCCTTTCCGCATGCCCACCCGTGGCACGCCCTTATGACGAGGGCGAGCTTTCCTTCGGCGCCTTCATCCAGCGCCTCATGGGCACCTTGGGGCCGAAGATGGTTCCCGATGCGGCACGCTACGCCTCCTGGCTCGGTTACGAGCATGAATTCCAGCGGGCGGTGGCTGGCGCGGCATCAGGTCTGGACCAGGTTGCGCTCGACGCCGCGCGCCTGCATGTGGCCCCGCTCGCCACCGTGGAGGGCAGTGCAGGGCGTGCGATGTCCGATGCATTGGCCATGCATGAGGATCTCGAGCGGCTCCGGCAGGCCTATGCGGGGTTGGAGGAGGAGCATGAGCGGGTGGCCGACTGGGCGCGCAGGCTCGACGGCGAAGTCATCGAGCTCAGGCGATTCGGCGATGTCCGGGGAGCGGTCGAGCAGCAGATCCAGGACCTGCTGGTGCCGATGCAGTCTGCGCTCGTGACGATTTCCGAGCGTATTGCTGCTGACGCACTGGCCAGCGCCCAAGCGCTCGAAGCCAAGAATGCCGAGCTTGTTTCGAGCCGTAAGGAGCTGGAATCGAGCAGGGCGGAAGTGGTTGCCGCTCAGCGTGAGGCCGGCGACCTGCAGCAGCAGCTCCGGACCATTGTCCATTCGCGCTCGTGGGCGCTCACGCGACCGTTGCGTTTCGCAGGAAGGGTTCTGCGCAGGGATTGGGACCAGGTGCTGCAGTCGCTGCGGGGGCGGGGGCTTGCCTCCAAGTCCTGGCTGCGGCCTTTTGCGCGGCCGGTGCGCGCCTGGATGCTGAAGCGGGCCCAGCCGCCTGTTCCGGCAGCGCCGATTGCCGCCGATGCCGATCCGGAAGTGATCCTCGGTGGTTTGTCCGTGCCGGTCCACGCGGCTCCCGACGTCACGGTGATCATCCCGGCGTATGGGAACCTCGGTTACACCGCCGCTGCGGTCCGCTCCATCGTCGATTCGGCACCGACTGTCAGCTACGAGATTCTGGTGGTCGAGGACGCCTCGGGTGATACCGACATCGGTCGCCTGGCCCGGGTATCCGGGCTGCGTTACCACGAGCATCCCCGCAATCTCGGATTCCTGCGTTCGTGCAACGCGGCAGCCTCGCTTGCGAAGGGGCGCTACCTGTGCTTCCTCAACAACGATACGCAGGTCACTCAGGGATGGCTGGAGGGCCTGCTCGAGGTCTTCCAAACGCACCCCGATGCCGGGATGGTGGGGTCCCGCCTGGTGTATCCCGATGGCCGCCTGCAGGAGGCCGGCGGAATCGTCTGGCGCGACGGGTCGGCGTGGAACTATGGCCGCCTGCAGGATCCGCAGCAGCACGAGTTCAACTACGTGCGGCCGGCCGACTACTGTTCTGGCGCGAGCATCCTGCTGGAAGCACGGCTGTTCGATGCGCTGGGTGGCTTCGACGAGCACTACTGCCCGGCCTACTGCGAAGATTCCGACCTCGCGTTCAAGGTGAGGCAAAGCGGGCTTGAGGTGTATTACACGCCATTCTCCACCGTGGTCCATTACGAGGGCATCTCGCACGGCACCGATACCGGTACCGGAGTGAAGTCGTACCAGACCATCAACCAGGGCAAGTTCCTCCGACGCTGGAAGGACGTGCTCGCTTCGCACTATCCCAATGCCGAGAACGTGTTCCGCGCCCGCGACCGTGCGTGGGACCGCAAGGTCGCGCTGATCGTCGATCACTACGTACCCCAGCCCGACAGGGATGCCGGATCGCGTTCGATGGTGGCGTTCATAGATGCCCTCCTCGATGCCGGATGGATCGTCAAGTTCTGGCCCGACAACCTCTGGTTCGACCCGGTGTACACGCCGAGACTACAGCGGCGGGGCGTGGAGGTGATCTACGGCGAGCGCCGCCTTGGTGGCTTCGAACGCTATCTCCAGGAGTGCGGCGGCGAACTCGATGGGGTGCTGTTGTCGCGGCCACACATCGCGCTGCCCTACCTGGAAAGCCTGCGCCGCCATGTGCCGTCGACCTGGATCGCCTATTACGGCCACGACCTGCATTTCAGGCGGCTCGACAGCGAAGCCGCGTTGACCCAGAGCCCCGAACTCTGGAAGGAGGCCCGGCGGTTCGAGGCGCTCGAGCGCACGCTGTGGGCGCGTGCCGACATGGTGCTCTACCCTTCGCAGGAAGAGGCGGACGACGTGCTCGGGTTGGCTCCGGAGGTCAACGCGCGCGCCATTTCCCCATACGCGTTCGATCACTTCAATGACGCTTCCGAGCCCGATGGCCGCGCCGATGTGCTCTTCGTCGCCGGCTTCGCGCATCCCCCAAACGTGGACGCCGCGGTCTGGCTGGTGGAAGAGGTCATGCCGCTGGTCTGGCAGCGACTGCCGCAGGTGAACGTGAGCCTGGTCGGCTCCAAGCCCACCGCGCGCGTGCAGCAGCTGGAGGGGGTGCGGGTCGAGGTCACCGGCTATGTCAGCGACGACGAGCTGGCGCAGCGGTATGCCCGTGCACGGGTCGCGGTGGTCCCGCTGCGCTATGGCGCCGGCGTCAAGGGCAAGGTGGTCGAGGCGTTGCAGAACGGCGTGCCGCTGGTCACCACGCCCACCGGAGCGCAGGGCATTCCCGGCGTGTCGGACGTGGCGGTGATCGCCGGAACGCCGGCCGGCATCGCCGACGGCATCGTCGCGATGCTGGGCGACGACCAGGCCTGGCGGCGGCATGCGCGTGCTGGGAGCGCACTTGCCCGCGCGCTGTTCTCCCGTGAAAGCCTTGCGGCGCAGCTCACAGCTGCGCTCACCCCGGATTCGATTAAGGAGCAGGAACGATGATCGTCAGATCGAGGGCGCCGCTACGTCTGGGACTCGCGGGAGGCGGCACGGACGTATCGCCCTTCAGTGAGCAGCACGGCGGCTTCGTCATGAATGTGACGATCGACAAGTTCGCCTATGCCACGCTCGATGCCGCGCCCTCGGGCAAGGCCGAGTTCCACGCGCTGGATGCGGACTCGGCCCAGGTGCTGGCGCCGTCGGAGGTCGACCTGTCCGCCGGCCCACAGCAGTTGATGCGCGGTGTCTATCTGCGCGTCTGTCGCCAGTTGCTCGGCGGCGAACAGCCCCCCCTTCGCGTGCGTGCGCACTCGGACGCTCCTCCGGGATCGGGCCTGGGCTCATCGTCGACGATGGTGGTGGCGCTGGTCACCGCCTTCGCCGAGTACTTCGGCCTGGCCTTGGGCGAGTACGAGATCGCCCAGTTGGCCTACGACATCGAGCGCAAGGATCTCGGGCTGTCCGGTGGCAAGCAGGATCAGTATGCGGCGGCATTCGGTGGCTTCAACTTCATGGAGTTCTATGCGGAAGACCGCGTCATCGTGAATCCGCTGCGGATCAAGGACTGGGTGTGGAACGAGCTCGAAGCCAGCTTGGTGCTCTATTTCACCGGCGTTTCCCGGGCATCGGCAAAGATCATCGATGAGCAGTCGCGCAACATCCGCGAGGGACGCAGCGACTCGCTCGATGCGATGCATCGCCTCAAACAGGAGGCGGTGCAGATGAAGGAGGCGGTGCTGCGCGGCGATCTGGAACGGTTTGCCCAGGTGATGCAGTCCGGCTGGCAGGCCAAGAAGCAGAGCGCCTCGAGCATCACCAACCCGATGATCGACGAGCTCGAGGCGCTGGCATTCGCCAATGGAGCACGCGCGGCGAAGGTGTCGGGAGCCGGCGGCGGCGGTTTCATGATGTTCTTCTGCGACCCTGCCGAACGAGTGCGCCTGGTGCGTGCCCTGTCGGGCGCGGGTGGAAGCGTCTACGATGCCCACTTCACGCCGCACGGAACGTCGTCCTGGCGGATAGGATGAGCACGGACGCCGCGGAGTGGCGGCTGGCCGCTTGCCAGCCGACGGCGGGTTGAACCGATAATGGCGTGATGGGGGCGGCATGCCGTCCCGACGCGACGGCCGCATTGGCCATTGCTGCCCCGTACCCCGTGATGAACACTCCGATGAACGCCGTTCAGTCCACTTCCGTCATACCGACGCCCCTGCTCACCCGGCGGCTGGGCGACATCCTCGTCGAGCGGCAGATCGTATCGACGTCGGATGTGGCCAAGGCTCTGGCGTTCCAGGAACAGTTCGGTGGAAGGATCGGCAGCGTGCTGGTGAGGCTCGGAGCGCTGTCCGAGGAGACACTGCTCTCGGTGCTGGCCGAACAGCTGGAAATGCCGCTGCTGCTCGGGCATGAGTGGCCCGAAAGCGGCGAGGCGATACGGGCAGTACTCGGCGGCACGCCCTATACGGTCGGATGGTGGCTGGACAACGGCGTGGTCGCCTGGCCGTCCGGATCCGGCTCTGCGATCGCCGGCGAGCCCGGGATCGAGCCGGAAAGTGCGCCGCAGCTCGACCTGCCTCTTCTCGTCGTCGCCCGCGACCCCCTCGACTCCCTCGTGAACGAGGCCTTGGACCGGGCCTTTTTCGGGCGTGCGTGGTCCTGGCGGCTCGCTCAGACCCAGGATGTGGATCGTCTTCTGGACATGCTTGCCAGCGGCCGGTCAGGCCCCGACGCACTGTGGGACGACGATGATGTCAGCCATCTGCGGGAACTGGCCGAAGAGGCGCCGGTCATCGAGCTGGTCAACAACATCCTTGCCCAGGCCATGGACCAGCGCGCCTCGGACATCCACATCGAGCCGGAGGAGCAGGTCTTCCATGTGCGCCTGCGCATCGACGGCATCCTGCATACGCGCATGACCCTGCCGGCCAGCCGCTATCCGGCGGTGGCCTCGCGGGTGAAGCTGATCTCCGGCATGGACATCGCCGAGCGCCGTCTGCCGCAGGACGGCCGCCTGGGCACCCGTGTCAGCGGCCAGGAGGTCGACGTGCGCGCTTCGGCGGTTCCGGCGGTGCATGGCGAATCCATCGTGCTGCGCCTGCTGCCCAAGGAGCGCCAGGACCTCAGCCTGGAGCGGCTGGGCTTCTCTCCGCGCGACCTAGGCCTGTTCCGCACCTGGGCGCGCGAGCCGCACGGCATCGTGCTGGTCACCGGGCCGACCGGTTCGGGCAAGTCGACCACGCTCTACGCGACGCTGGAGGAGATGAACCAGCGCGACCGCAAGATGATCACGGTCGAGGATCCGGTCGAGTACCAGGTCGACGGCGTGACCCAGATCCAGGCCAATGCCGAGATCGGCTACACCTTCGCCCGTGCGCTGCGCGCCATTCTGCGCCAGGACCCGGACGTGATCATGATCGGCGAAATCCGCGACCTGGAAACCGCCGAAATCGCGGTGCAGTCCGCGCTGACCGGCCACCTGGTGCTGTCCACGCTGCACACCAACGACGCGGTCAGTGCCTTCACCCGCCTGATCGACATGGGTGTCGAGCCTTTCCTCGTCGCCACCAGCGTGCGCGCGGTGCAGGCCCAGCGCCTGGTCCGGCGGCTGTGCCCACACTGCAGCGTGCCCACGGAGGTGCTGCCGGCGGTGGCGCGGCTGGTTCAGCCGCTGATCGAGCCGGGCACCGTGCCGGGATGGCGGCAGGCGGTCGGCTGTCCGCGCTGCCAGGGCACCGGCTACCGCGGGCGTGCCGGCATCTACGAACTGGTCGATGTCACCCCGGAGCTGCAGGAGCTGATCCTGGCATCCGCGACCGCGGAGAAGATGCGCGCGGTGGCCACCGCGCAAGGAGGCAGGACCCTGCGCGAGGATGGCCTGCTGAAGGCGATGGCCGGACTGACCACGGTCGAAGAGGTGGTCAGGGTGACCGGCGGGATCGGCGCCGATGGCTGAGTCCATGGCGTTCCGCTACGAGGCCATCGACCGTTCCGGCAACAAGGTGTCCGGCACCATCGATGCCGCCAGCGACGGCGAGGCCTCACGCTTGCTGGCGCAGCAGGGATTGACACCGTACGAATTGAAGGCAGCGCGGGCGGCCTGGAGCGGCCCGCGCCGCAAGACCGCCTCCACCCGCGAACTGCAGCTGGTGCTGCATGAGTTCACGACCCTGCTGGAATCCGGCGTCGGACTCGTCACGTCGCTGTCTTCGCTGGCCAAGTCCAGCCACCATCCCGCACTGACCGGCGCATTCGCGGGGATGGAACGCTCGGTCCGTCGAGGGGACAGCTTCAGCGCGGCGCTGCGCGAATCGAAGCTGCCCGTGCCCGAGTACGTCCATCAGCTGGTGCATGCCGGCGAGGCGACCGGCCGGCTCGCCGAGGCGATCCGTGGCGGTGTCGACCAGTTCGAGTACGACCAGCGGGTCCGTCAGGAGATCGTCGGCGCGATGATCTACCCGGCGGTACTGGTCGCGTCCGGCATCGGTGCGGTCGGCATCATCTTCATGTGGGTGGTGCCCCGGTTCGGCGGCCTGCTCACCCAGCATGGCGACGCGATGCCGGCGATGTCGCGCTGGACCATCGCCACCGGCGTCTGGCTCAGCGAGCACACCTGGTGGGTGCTGGGTGCGGTCGTGCTCGCTGCCGTTGCGCTGCGCGGCCTGCTGGCGGCGC
This sequence comes from Xanthomonas sp. XNM01, assembly GCF_014851915.1. Classification (GTDB taxonomy): domain Bacteria; phylum Pseudomonadota; class Gammaproteobacteria; order Xanthomonadales; family Xanthomonadaceae; genus Pseudoxanthomonas. The sequence goes on along the minus strand of NZ_JACVAP010000003.1, from coordinate 367,046 downwards.
CCGGCGTGCTCGACCGGCTGGCTGAACGCATCGCACGCCTGCCGGTGATCGGCGACTGGCTGATCGAGGCCGAAGTGGGACGCTGGGCCAGCACCCTGTCGGCGCTGCTGTCGGGCAAGGTCGAGCTGATCCGCGCGCTGGGGTTGTCCGCGGCTTCGGTGCGGATGGGATTCCTGCGCGACCGCCTCGGTGCGGTGGCGCGGTCGGTCAAAGGCGGAACGACCCTGTCCGCCGCGCTGCGCGAGCATCGCGCGCTCAATCCCACCGGCTACGACCTGGTCGCCGTCGGCGAAGCCAGCGGCGAGCTGCCCAAGCTGCTGGCCGCGCTCGCCCGCCTCTACGAAACGATGGGCCGGGACCGGATGAAGCGCGCGCTACAATTGATCGAACCGCTGGCGATCATCATCATCGGCGTGGTGGTCGGTACCATCATGACCGCCATCATCCTTGCCATCACCAGCGTCAACGACGTCCCCATGTGACCGCCATGAACCGTAACGCCTCAAACCGTCGTGCCCGGAACGCCGGCTTCACCCTGCTGGAAATGCTGGTGGTGCTGGTCATCATCGGCCTGATCGCCAGCCTGGTCGGCCCACGCCTGTTCTCACGCGTCGACAGCTCCAAGGTCCAGGTCGCCGAGACCCAGGTCCGACTGCTGCGCGGCGCCATCGAGACCTTCCGGCTGGAAGTCGGCCGCATACCGACCACCGACGAGGGGCTGGCGGTCCTCTATACGGCACCGGCCGACGAACGTGCCAAGGCCCGTTGGCGGGGCCCCTATCTGGACGAGGCCGTGCCGGCCGATCCCTGGGGCAACCCGTATCGCTACTCGACGCCGGGCCGGGACGGCCTGCCGTTCGCGATCTACTCGCTGGGCGCCGATGGCGAGCCGGGCGGGGAGGGCATCAATGCGGACGTCGGCTTCCTGCCGCCGCAGTAAGCGGCTTGTGCCTGCGTCGGCAGGCGGCTTCACGCTGCTGGAAATGCTGGTCGTGCTCGTGATCACGTCGCTTACCGTCGCGTTGATCGTGCCGCGTCTTGCCGGCACCGTCGCGGCCATCCAGCGCAGCGGCGACCGTGCGGAGGTGGTGCGGCAACTCCAGGAGCTGCCCATGCGGGCTCGGCAGGATGCCGCGGCCATCGTGGTGCCTGCGCAGGCGGATCTGTCAGGCGTACTGCAGCTGCCGGAAGGGTGGAGCGCGGTCACGCTGGCGCCGTTGCAGGTGAAGCAGAACGGGATCTGCCTGGCTACCAGCGTGCAGGTGGTTCCGGCCGGCGGATCGCCGGAGGAATGGCGTCTGGCGATGCCGGACTGCGCGGTCGTCGATGAGCCGTAGACCGCAAGGTTTCTCGCTTCTCGAAGCCATCGTCGCCCTCGCGATTCTGGCGTCGGTCGGACTGGCTCTGTTCGCGGCGATGAACCAGTCGCTGAACATGGTCGCGCGCGCGGAGGTCGTGCGCGAGCGCGAATCCGTCCTGCGCAACGTGGTGTCCTGGGCGCAGGTGATCAATCCCGGCGTGCAGCCCCAAGGGGAGCAGCTCCTCGGCGACGTGCTCGTGCGATGGAAGTCCGAGCCGGTCGAGCCGCCGAGGGACGCCTCGACGGGGCATGTGCGTGCCGGGCTCTACCGGGTGGGCCTCTACCGGGTGCGCATCGAAGTGGATCGGGATGGCGAGCCGTTGGCCGAACTCGAGCTGCGTCGCGTGGGTTACCAGCAGATCCGGCGTCCGGAGGCTCTGTGAGCGCGATGCGCAGTGTCCGGAAAGCCGGTGGGTTCACCCTCCTTGAGGCGGTGGTCACCCTGGTCATCGTGTCGATGCTGATCGCGATGCTGATGCAGGCCCTGTCGCAGTCGCTCGGCCTGCGGACCCGGATGCTCCGGCTGTATGGCGAGTCCAGGGAAATGCTGCTCCAGGAAGCCTGGTTCCGGGAGAGCGTGGGAGCGGCGCAGCCGCCTGTTCTGGGTCCCGGCGACGCGTTCGACGGGGAGGGCGATGCCGTGTCCTACATGAGCGCCGCACCGCTCGTGGCGAATGGCAGTGCGCGGGTTCGGTGGTGGTTGGCGACCGACGAGGCCGGGCTTGTGTCGCTGAACTATGCCGATCCGGACGTGGAACACCTGCGTGTACTTGATGGCCTGCTTCAGGATGCGGCGTTCTCGTATCGAGCTGCCGAGGGAGAATGGCGTTCCGAATGGCAGGGCCTGCCACCGGCGCGCGTGCCGGTGTTCGACGCCGAAACCATGGTGCCCGAGGTCGAGCCCGAGCCGATCCTCCCACGTTTGGTACGGCTCCAGGCGGTCACCGCCGGTGGACGCCGCATCGACTGGGTAGTCCATCTCTCGTCCGACCTGAGGGTTGGCGACCAGAGTGCAGGCTCCAGGGAGATGCGCGGTGATCTGTAGGACGCGTCAGGCCGGGTTCGTCCTGGCGGTCACGCTGTGGCTGCTGGCCGGCATCGCCGTCGCTGTCGGATTCATGACCCTGTGGGCCCGTGCGCAGATCGAGCAGGCCCATGTCGACAGCGTGCGCCTCGAGGATGAAATCGCCACCATCGAGACGCGCGACACATTGCTGTACCTCGCATCCACGCGCGACTTCACGCTCGCCGGGCTGCCGCTCCAGCCGTTGTCCGAGGACGCTCTCGCCGCCCGGCGCCTGGACGAACTGGGTGGGGTGGTCATGGATCCTGTCGGTGGCGAGCTGCGGCTGGATGCCACCCTTTATCGGGGGCGCGGCTCGGCCCTTTTCTCCATCCAGGACGAGGCCGGACTGTTTTCGATCCGCGCGCCATCCCCCGGGGCGCTGGAGCGGTTCCTGCGGACCGAGAACGTGGAGGAGGACCGGATCCCCCGGTTGCGCGACACACTGCTCGATTACATCGACGAGGACGATCTGGTCCGCCTGCACGGGGCCGAGGCGCGCGACTACGAACGGGCGCACCGTCCGCCGCCGCCTAACCGGCCGCTACTGCTTCCCGCGGAGCTGCCGCGCGTGCTCGACTGGGACGCGTTGCCACCGGACCAGCTCGCTTCGATCATGCGGCATGCCACGGTCAACTATGGCGGCTCGGTCAACCTGAATGCCGTGCCTGCCGCGTTGTTGCCCACTTGGGTCCCTAACTGCCCAAGGGCCTGCGAGGCCATCGTGCAGCGGCGCACACAGGCCCCGCTTCGGCGAACGTCCGAAGTCGAAGCCCTGGCGGGCGCCCTGCTGCCCGGGGATCCTGCGGTCGATTACCGATTCGTTGCGTCCCAGGTCCTGCAGCTCGACGTCTGGGGCCGTAAAGGGCTGGGTCAGCGCTATCATGTAAAGTTGACGCCCCTCGCCGACCAGCGCGGGCCCTGGACGATTCTCGCCGCTTATCCGGTTCCCCGCCCCGCCGATGACGACACCCCCGAAGAGACCGACGGCGCTGTTTTCGCCGAGCCGCAGCTACAGCGATGACCAGGGGCCGCCACGGGCGGCCGGTGGCAGGCTGGGCGGTCAAGAGTGGGTCGTTCCCCGGGCAGAGTGCCAGTACCGGCAGCAGGACTTTTCGAAGGTATCCCCGCGCCAGAGGGCGGCGGCAGCGCGTCTGGCGATCCCCCGGCTCGAGCCGGCGCCCGGCGCGCGTGTCCATGTCGCCTGGCAGGGCGCGGTGGCGCACTACTGGATCTGGACGCCGGGACAGCTCGAGGCCGATGCGCGGCGTTATCGCCGCTGGCTTCCGGAGAGCCGGCTGTACGCGCCCTTGGAGGACGGCATCCGGCTGCTGCGCGTCCATCAGGGGTTCGAGGGTCAGATATGGAAGGGCGGCACGCTGGCGTTCGATCAATGGTGGAGCGGTGTTCCGGATCTGCGCGCGTGGCAGCACTTCCTGCGCTCGGGCGGGCTCGATGTCGGCAGCGTCGACCAGGTGCCCCAGCCAGCGTCGCTCGCGTGGGAGCAGGTCCCGTGGGGCGATGCGGGCGGTGGGTTCACGGTCGATGCCGCAATGGCCGAGCGCATGGCCTGGTGGGGCGTGGCGACGCTGCTGGCATGCGGACTGGGCTGGCAGGCGATGTCCCTGCTGCGCTGGCAGTCTGCGGTGAGTGCCGAAGGCGTACGGCTGGAAGCGGCGAGGAGCGAGGCGCTCCCGCTGCTGGATGCCCGCGAACGGGCGGAGCGCGCCGCGAGCGAGATCGAGTCGTGGTCGGCCCTCCAGCCGGGCATCAGCGACTACGCGTTGATGCTCGACGTGACCGCCATCCTGCCCGAGGACGCACGCCTGAGCAGCTGGAGCCGCGAGGCTGACAAACTGCGCACGATCGTCCTGTCGCGCGAGTCCGATCCGCGCAGGTTCATCGCCCCATTCGCCCAGTCCACCCGGTTCTCCAACGTCGTGGCCACACCTACCGGGGCTGGTGGAATGCTCATCGAGTTCGAGTTGGCCCAGTCAGACGCTGTCGGAGTCGTTCGATGAGCCGCGATCGTCTTGAACAGCTCCGCGGGCAATGGGCGGGCGCGAAGAGGCAGTGGGCGGACAACCGGCGCCTGCGTCTGGCGGTCATGGTGATCGTGGTGTTCGCCGGTTTGCATGTGCTGATGGCGCTGAACGACCTGCGCCTTGATGCGATGGAGCAGTACGACAAGGATCTTCAGCTGAGAGAGCGTCTGCAGCTTGTTGCCGGCCAGCCGGAGTGGGTCGAGCGGGCCGAGCAGGCCGAGGCGGAACTGGCGATGCTCCACCGCCAGATCCTGCAGGTGTCGAGTGCGGGACAGGCGCAGGCCGAGGCCCGCGCATGGTTGAGCGAATTCGCTGCATCGATCGGCCTGGCCGAGACTTCGATCAAGGTCGAGAACGTGCTGGATGTGCCAGGCCGCGACGAACTCCGGCAGGTGCTCGCGCGTCTGGATGGCCGCTTGCCGGCCTTCGGCCAGGCCGCAGCCGTGCGGGGTCTGGCTCGCGGCCTGCCCTGGATCCAGGTCGAACGCCTCGATATCGACCAGGCCAATACGCCCCGCGTCAGCATGGTGGTCCGCTTCTATTACAAGCGCTCGGCCGTGGCGACGCCCCCGGCGGCGCAGGAGGCTGGCCTGTGAATCCCATGCTGAAAGCCGTGCTCGCGGGGGCAGGTGCGCTGGCGCTCGGTGCACTTGCTGCGCTTCTCTTCGGATCGGCACCGTCCACGAGCTCCTCCAGTCCGCCTCTCGCTACGGACTGGGTGCTGCCCACGTCGCGCATCCCTGATCTGGCAGCGCTCGATGCGCGATGGGAGCAGCAGCCGCCCTGGCCGCAGCCGCCCAAGCCGCCGGAACCTGTTGCCGCTCTCGCGGAGGCCGCTGCCGTGGCACCCACGCTCGCGGTGCCTGTCGGCATCGCCCGCGGGAAGCGAGGGCCGGAAGCCATCTTCAGCGTATCGGGTGCGGGCGAGCTGCGACTTCCCGTCGGTGGCCGTCTCCCGGATGGCGGCCGCGTGACCAAGGTGTCCCGACTCGGTGTCGAATGGGTCGATGCCGAGGGCGAGCAACACGAGCACGAGCTGTTCACTACCTATCGGGTGCAGGAGCAGGCCACCGGTGTCGCCCCGGCGGCGGCCAGTGGCCTGCCCGCCGCACCTGCCCCGCGTGGGCAGCGCGGAACCGCCCCGCAGCGCGCCCAGCCACAGACCAAGGACGGGACACAGCGGCGCTGGCCCGGACGCAGCTGATGTCCCGTCTGCGCCATGCCGCCGTATCCTTGAATTCCGAGTGACCATGTCCGACTTCTTCAATCAGCGTCAGATGCCAGGTAACGCAGGATCGTCGGCCCGCATCAGCCGGTTGCCTTCCTTCATCGTGGCGCTGCTCGTCACTCTGCTCGTCGCCTCGTGCGCCACCAAGCCGCCGCAGTTGCCCGAGCCGCTTCGCGCGCCGAAGGTGGATCGCGATGCGGGCGAGACCCTCAGCCAGGAGCAGGGCGGGCGGTCGCGCCCACAGATCGAAGCAGGGCCTCGCCCCTCCGCCCAGCCGGTACAGCGTTCGGACGCCGGACTTGCCCGGATTCCGCCGATGCCCCGCAACGAGCCGGTGGCACTGGTGCTGGATGGCGTGGCCATCGACAGCTTCATCAACATCGTCTACGGGATGGAACTCGGTCTGCCGGTACAGATCGACCAGTCCCTGCGCGGCCGCTCCGAACTCCTGAGCCTGAGCCTGGCTACCCCGATGCCGCCGGAGCAGGCCTTCCGCGTCGCAGAGGAAGTGCTGCGCAGCTACGGCGTTCGCATCGAGGAGCTGGGGGGCGTGCTGCGCTTCATGCCCGCGGACCAGCGTAATGGCGACCAGGTGCAGATGCTGGTCACCAGGTCGCTGCCGGACGTGCCGGCGGGTCAGCGTCCGGTGTTCGTCGCCGTGCCACTGCAGTACCGGCGTCCCGCCTCGGTGATTCCGCAGGCGAAGGATCTGTTCGGCGGCAGCAGCAGCTCCGTCACCTTCACTCCTCTGGTCGAGTCGAACGCGGTGCTCCTCAATGGTCCGGGCACGGCAGTGCGTGCGGCCATGCAGGCCATTGATGCGCTGGACCAGTCGGTGCTGCGCGACAAGTACTCGATGCGCGTCAACCCCACCCATCTGCCCGCCGATCTGCTGGCCAAGGAGCTCGGGGACGTACTGACCGCGCAGGGCGTGACCATCCGCTCCGGCTCGACCGGTGAGCCGGCGGCGGTGAACTTCGTGCCGATCAACTCGGCCAACGCGTTGATCGTGTTCGCCAACAGTCAGGAAGCGCTGGACGTGGTCGGCGAGTGGGTGGTCCGGCTCGATCAGCCCAGCGACAGTGGCGGCGGTGGCGGCATGTACGTGTATGCGGCGCGTCACACCACGGTGGAAACCATGTTGCCGGTTCTGCAGGCGCTGGCAGGCAATGGCTCGGCCGCGGCGACGACGCCTGCCGCAACCACTGCCCCGGCCGGGGAGGGCACGACCCGGAACACGAACACCGCCAATACGCAGGCGACGCCCGCGCGTGCCCGCGGCGGCGTCTCGTCGGTCAACGGGTTCGGTGGGCAGCTCGCCGCCGATACTGTCCGCAATCTGATCGTCTTCCAGGGCGACGCCCAGAGCTGGCGTGCATTGCAGGGCGTGCTCGCACGCCTGGACCAGCCGGCCCGCCAGGTGCTGATCGAGGTCACCGTGGCCGAGGTCATGTTGACCGATGAGCTGTCGCACGGTGTCGAATGGGCGCTGCGCAATGTTTCCGTCGATGGCATGTCGGGCCCGCTGACGGCGCTGACCGGGCTGTCCAATCCGGGGGGCGGCCTGCGCTGGGCGGCCCTGTCTTCGTCCGGTCAGGTGCGCGCCACCCTCAACCTGTTCGCCAAGGACAGCCGGGTCACCATCCTGTCCACGCCGCGGGTGATGGTGAAGAGCGGCGAATCGGCCAGCATCGACGTCGGCACCGAGGTGCCGATCATCACCAGCCAGGCAACCGCTTCCGACCTGGGCAACAGCGGCTCGATACTGCAATCGATCCAGTACCGCAAGACCGGTACGCTCCTCGACATCGAGGCTGTCGTCCATTCCGGCCAGCGCGTCGACCTGAAGGTGTCGCAGGAGGTCAGCGAGGCGACCACCACCGACACCAGCGAGATCTCGTCCCCGAGCATCCTGAGCCGGCGCCTGCAGACCAGTCTGAGCCTGGCCGACGGGCAGAGCACCCTGCTTGGCGGACTGATCTCCAGCACCAGCAGCGACGCGAAAACCAAGGTGCCGCTGCTGGGCGACATCCCGCTCCTCGGCCGCGCCTTCCAGAACCGCACCAAGAGTGGCGTACGGACCGAGTTGCTGCTCCTGATCACGCCGTACGTGCTCGAGGACGCCACCCAGGTCGACGACATCTCCCGTGCGGTGCGCGACCGGTTCGGCAGCACCGAGCGCAGCTGGCCGGGAGGGCCCGACCCGGAGCCGCCGCCTGCGCAGCCGCTTCCGGCGGGGGAGGTCAGGGTGCTGCCGGGGATCCCTGCGACTGTGCCGGAAAGCGCAGCACCGGCGTCACCGCCGCCGCCCTCGGTGACCCCGCCCGGCGGGTGAGTGGCCCGTGCGCCACGCGACGGCCGTAAGGTGTGATGTCCATCGCAATTGGCGCGCTGTAGGACGCCTCACGACATGCTGGTCGGTATGTCGCTGCTGAATCCTGAACCGCGTTTGCAGTGGATGCGTGAAGGTCACGCGTTGTTCGCGTGATGTGAGCGTCAAGGAAAAATCGGGTGTGTTTCACGCGCTTGCGACGCGCTTTCAGGTTCCAGCCAGAATGATTGACACCCTCTGAATGATGACCTTATCCTGCCCCGGCATCTGGGGGCTGCGCTTGGATTTGCATGCGCAGATGGATCAGGGGCAGGGGGACAGGGGCGTCGCAACTGTGATCCTGCTGACGATTCCGTATCGGCGCCGGTACACGCATGTGCGAGCGGCGAGTGGTGCCCAGGAATGCAAGCGTCAAATGATTGACAAAAACCCTAAGCTTAGGAGCTAAAGAGCATGAAGTTCTTCACCAAGACGGTTCTGGCTGCCGCGGTTGTCGGCGCGCTGGCATCCGGCAACGCAATGGCTGCGGCGCAGATCAATGTCGACGATCTCGTCTTCGCCAAGGAAATCGTGACCCCGGTCGAGCTGACCGTTCCGGTCAGCTGGAACCTGGGCTACAACTTCAACGAGAACGAGCTGCGCTACGCTTGCATCAAGCTGGACGGCGCCACCCCGGTTGCGTCGACCATCGTGCCGACCGTGACCAACGCCGACATCACCGTCGGTGCGGTGAACGTCAGCAACAACGTTGCGTTCTTCACCCTGACCTACACCGGCGCCGCCGGCACCCCGACCCAGGATGACGAGGTCGAGATCGCTGCGCTGCAGTTCGAGGTCGAGAACCAGAGCACCAACGTGTTCGGTACCGTTGGTCTGTACGACAACCCGGCCGCTGCCGGCGCGTGCAACAACACCAACCCGCAGCTGATTCCGGGCACCGGCGACACCGAGAAGCTGATCTCGTGGGCCCCGAGCTTCCAGTTCGTGACCGACCCGAACAAGGCGATCGCCTCGGTCGAATCCGACCCGTCGTTCACCCAGTTCACCACGATCAACAACGTGTCCACCGCGTCCACCGCCAACCTGGCCTATGCCGAGCTGAGCCTGGTCCCGGAGACCCGCCTGAAGGCTGACGGCACCGCGATCACCCTGGCCGACATCTTCCCGATCGCTGCCGATCTGGATATCGCTGGCGACTTCGGCGACTGGAACACCAGCACCGAATTCGACGCCGCCGCCGCCGCCATCAACACCGCTGGCGACCTGGCTTCGTGGGTCGTGAATCCGTCGGTCGGCTTCGATGGCAACTTCGTCGTCGAGAACGGCGGCGTCGATCCGGACACCGGCCTGCCGTACGAGATCCCGAACAGCATCTACGCTGCTTCGCTGACCGTCACCCCGAACGTCGGCTACGACCTGGGCGCCGGCGACAACGAGGAAGTCACCCTGACCCCGACCATCGACGAGTCCATCGTCGCGGGCGACAACGCGGTCGAGAACGCCGCCGCCAACGCCGGCCAGATCGTGCAGGACGGCGTCCGTCTGCAGACCCCGCTGGTGCAGCTGGCCGGTGCTGACTGGCGGGCCCGTATGGCCATCAGCAACACCGGTTCCAAGGACCGCACCTTCACCCTGCGTGCGTACGCCGAAGAGGGCAACAGCGTGACCACCCCGGCCGCCACCTACACCGTCAAGGCTGGCACCACCTACGTGATCGAAGACCTGGCCACCGTGCTGAACTACACCGGCCGCGCGCGCGGCACCGTTGTTGCCGTCGTCGCTGGTCCGCAGGAAGAGATCAAGGGTGTCTACCAGATCGTCAACACCTCGGCTAACACGATCAGCAACATCAACCTGATCAACCAGAACGGCGGCACCGGCCACTAATCGGCGCCTGAGTTCTGTAGCAGTCCCTGGAAAGGCCCGCTTCGGCGGGCCTTTCCTTTTCCACGCCGTGCGGCTGCGTGATCGCAGGCGGCATCGCGTGGCGGCTGCGACGACGATCCATCCTCGCACGATGCCCGGCGCCCCAGGATCGCGGGTCGCGCGGGGTCGTGGTCCGGTCCGTGCGCCTGTATGGTCTTTCCCATGTCGATGATCAATTCCGGGACGGAGCCGGCCCCAGAAGCGGTGGCCATGTCCACGGCCCGCCTGGCCGTGCTCGATGGCCTGCGCGGCCTGGCCGTCCTGATCGTGCTGGCGTCCCATTTCTCCAGTGCCGGGCTGTTCCCGAAGCCGGCGCTGCATGGCGTCGGCAAGAGCGGCGTCTACCTGTTCTTCGTGCTCAGCGCCTTCCTGCTGACCCGCAACCTCTTGCGGCAGCCGCCGGCGGCATTGCGCACCCCGGCGCTCTGGGCGGACTACGCCGTGCGCCGGGTCCTGCGGATCTGGCCGCTGTATCTGTTCGTGCTGCTGTCGAGCTGGTGGTGCGTACGCGTCGGGCACCCCGTGCTGTATGCGATCGATACCGGCTCCCTGTGGCGTCATCTGACGCTGCGCGAAGGCATGAGCGTGCTCTGGAGCATCCCGGTCGAGTTCACGTTCTACGTGGTCCTGCCTGTGGTGGTGCTCTGTCTGGTCGGCATGGCCAGGGGGCGCTGGCCGGCCTGGGTGCAGGTGGGCGCGTTCGTGCTGGCCCTGCTGGCCGTGACGCTGGCGTGGCCGCCCGCCGCATCGATCGAGAACGATGTGCGCCTGTGGCCCTATCTGGCGGTGTTCCTGTGCGGGGCCTTCGCCGCGCGGATCGACGTCTGGTTGCGGCATGCCACGCCCAGGCCGCTGCTGTGGATCGCGGTGGGCGTTGCGGCGCTGGCGGCATGGTGCATCGCCATTCCTGTGGTCTGGTGCGCGCTTCGCGGCCTCCCGTTCGAGGCGACGGTGAGCCGTACCTGGTACGTGTTCTTCGGGCTGCTCTGGGCGGGCCTGCTGCTCGCGGTGATGCATGGAGGCCCCTGGTTGCACCGCCTGTTCGCCTGGGCGCCGCTGCGTTGGGTGGGCCTGGTCAGCTTCAGCCTTTATCTGTGGCACATGCCGGTGCTGCAGGCGATGCAGCGGCTGGACGTGGCCGAGCGGGCGCCGCTGCTCGCCCCTTGGCTCGTGCTCGCTGCGGCGCTCGCCGTTTCCTGGCTGTCATGGAGGGTGTTCGAAGATCCGTTCTCGCGAGTGCGTTGGCCGCAACGGCCCGGATGATCCGGCGCAGCCGCGTCGCGTTCAGGCCGCGGCACGGCTGCCTGCGGGCAACCTGCTACCATCCCCCGCCGTCGCCGGACGTGGCGCTGGACGCTGCGGGCCGCCGCAAGACAACGACCCTGCCGGAGTTTTCCGTGGACACTCAGATTGATCGCTTCGTCGCTGCCGAATTCGAGAAAACGCTGGAGAACTTCCAGCGCATGGCGGCGGACGCCGCGCTGCATGCGCAGATCGGAGATGCCGTCGCCAAATGCGTCGACGCCCTGCGTGCCGGTCGCAAGCTCATGTTCGCGGGCAATGGCGGCAGTGCGGCGGATGCGCAGCACTGGGCCGGCGAACTGGTCAGCCGCTTCTACTACGACCGCCCGGGCCTGCCCGCGATCGCGTTGACCACCGACACCTCGATCCTGACGGCGATCGGCAACGACTACGGTTACGACTACACGTTCGCCCGCCAGATCGAAGCGCTTGGCCAGCAGGGCGACATCTTCATCGCCATCTCCACGTCGGGACGCTCGAAGAACATCCTGCGCGCGATCGATGCCGCCGAAGCCAGGGGCGTGACGGTGATCGGTTTCACCGGCGAGCACGGTGGCGACATGGCCGCGCGCTGCGCGGTGTGCTTCCGCATTCCGTCGAACGAGACGCCGAGGATCCAGGAAGGGCACGAGTTCATCGGTCACCTGCTCTGCGGCCTGATCGAGCGCGAGATGTTCCCGCAGTGAACGCGGACGAGGTCATCCTGCTCGCCGGCGGACTGGGCACGCGCTTGCGCGCCGAGGTGCCCGACGTCCCCAAGCCTTTGGCGCCCGTGGCTGAAAGGCCGTTCCTGCTGTGGCTGCTGGACGCATACGCGGCGGCAGGCATGCGTCGCGTGATCCTCGCGATCGGCTATCGCGGCGAGCAGATCGCGTCGCTAGTCGGCGAGGCATGGTGCGGAATGACCGTCGCGTACTCGCGCGAGGAGACACCGCTCGGTACCGGCGGGGCGGTCGTGCAGGCCGCTGCGCTGGTGCAGGGAGAGGGGGTGCATCTGGCCAACGCCGACACCTATCTGCGCTATTCGCCTTCGGCGCTGGAACTGGCGACGCGACGGCAGGACGCGCTGCTCGGTGTCGCCCTGGCCAGCGTGCCCGATGTCGGCCGCTATGGAGCGGTCGATGTCGCCGCCGATCGGGTGGTCGGCTTTCGCGAGAAGGGCGGCCACGGCGATGGCCTGATCAATGCGGGCAGCTATTTCCTGACGCGGGAAGGCATGGCCGCACTGCCGCGGGAACGCGCCTATTCGTTCGAGGAGCAGGTGCTGCTGCCCTGGTCGCGCGCAGGCCGGCTGGCCGCGTTCACCGCGACATCGGCCTTCATCGACATTGGCGTTCCCGAAGACTACCGCCGAGCGCTGACCGTCCTGGCCGCACCATGACGCTGGCGTGCCCGGGGGGCGTGGTGCAGGGGCCGGACTGGCCGCGCGTGAGTACGGACGGCGGCCGGGGCGCGCTGTTCCTGGATCGCGACGGCATCGTCAACGTGAACCATGGCTACGTCCACACCGTCGACCGTACCGATTGGGTGCCGGGGATCTTTGCGCTTTGCGCGGCGGCGCGCGATGCGGGCTACAGCCTCGTCATCGTGACCAACCAGGCCGGCATCGGGCGCGGTTACTACGACGAGGCCGGCTTCCGGCGCTACTCGGAGTGGATGCACGCGCAGTTCGCGCAACGTGGCGTGCCGCTGACCGGCATCTATTTCTGCCCGTGTCATCCCGACGCTGGCTTGGGTCGTTACCGGCGCGACTGCGAGTGCCGCAAACCCGCCCCCGGCATGCTGTTGCGGGCCGCGGCCGACATCGGCATCGAGCTGGGCGCGTCCATTCTGGTCGGCGATTCGATATCCGACGTCCAGGCCGCGCAGGCCGCGGGCGTGCGGCTGGCCGTACTGTTCGACAACGCGGATCAGGGGCTCGCGTCGCTGGCCGGCCTGTTCACGCCCGTCCTGGCGGTGGAGAAAGGGACTTCCACATGATTGATGCGATCGCGCCGCGCTATGCGCCGCCTCCCGGCCGACCCTCGTTCGGACCGCTCGACTACATCCTCTGCGTCGCGCTCGTCATGCTCGCGACCGCTGCCGCCTACCACCCCTATTTCTTCGGCGACGAAATTTCTCCGCTGCGCGACACGAGCAAAGCGGACGGTTTCATCGATGCGTTGCTGCTGATCTCGCAGTACAAGCCCCGCCTCGTGTTCAACGCCATCTGGGCGTGGGGCGGGGAATCGGGCTGGAGCCGGAGTGGCTTTGCCTTCGTCAATGGCGCCGCCATCGCGTGGATCTGCTCGGTTTCGGCATGGATGGCAGGTCGCTACGGGAGCGCGACCCGGGTCCAGGCCTGGCTGCTGGTGGGCTGCATCGTGGCATCGCGGTTCTCTGCGATGCTCTATTTCGATTACGTCTCCGGCATCATCGAAACCCTGAGCCTTGCCCTGCTGCTGTCGACGGCCGCGCTGGCGCTCCTCGCAGTGAGAAGCGGATCCACAGCGGCCTGGTGCGGGTGCGTGCTGCTGGCCACATTCGCGGTCCTGGTGCACGAGCGCTACATGGCTGGCACGACCGCGCTAGCGTGCGCACTCTTCGCCTTCGTCTCCATTTTCTCGCGCGACCGCCTGACCTGGCGCTCCTGCATCGGCCTTGCGCTTCTTGCCGTGGTGCCTCCGGCGGTGTTCCTTGGACTGATCGAGGCGATGGGCTCGCTGCCAGCGTCGACCGGAACTTCGGGCACCGCGGTCAGGCTCGATGCCGGCACGCTGGCGGTCTTCGCTCGCTATGTCGCGAACGTGTTCTTCGGCCTGAACTTCGGCGACGAGTGGTTCGTCGGCAGCCTGCACATGGGCAGCACATGGGGTTTCCGCCTGGCGGCCGTCTATGGCGTGGCGTTCCTGTTCGCATGGGGCTGGTTCGCGGCGACAGTGCGTCGCGACCGGCTGGCGACGCTCAGAGTTCTGGGGATGCTGACGGTCATCGGCGGACTGCTGGTGATGGCCAGCCTGCCTGGCGCCGACCGGCAGGAGGCACGCTGGATCTATCCGGTCGGCGTCCTCATCGCGCTGATGGTGTTCGCGAGCTCTTCGGCAAAGGTGCGCATGGTGCTGCTGTCCCTGACGCTCTCGCTGTCATCCATCCACTGGGCGAGCGGTGCGTTGTCCAGCACGGCCAATGTCTACGAGTCGCGGACAGCGCGCAATCTTGCGTCGGGTGTGAACAACGCGGTGCCCGCGGGGCGCGACGCGGTGCTGATGGGCATGGGCGAGGGCTTGGCGGCGGTCTGGTCGGTGGGCGAGTACGCCGGGGTCGCCGAGTTCGCGCGCCGGAACTTCCGCGTTCCCCTCTCGCTGCGCATTCACGAGCGTGGCGCCTCCCTGGACGGCGTCGACATGGGACTGATGCGCAGCGGCACGGACGCCGACGGCGCCGCGTTGTTCTCGCCGGTGTACGGGCGAGACCTGCAGATGCTGCTCGATCCCGCGCTGATCGATTCGGAAAGGCGGCGTGCTCCGGAAGAGAGGATTCTGGGTGGGGCCGGTCGCTGGGACGGGTGGAGCTGGTCGGAAGCGCCAGACGATCCGGATGCGCCGCTCAACCTCCCGGCACAGGGGAACGTCGTGGGCTTTCTCGAGGTGCCGGCGGCTGCGCTCGATACGCACGAGCTGGTGTACCGCGCCCGCCTGGAAGCGCCCTCGCACCCCTCGCAGATGCGGCTCCAGATCAACTGGATGGCGGCCGGTGGCGGTTTCATCGAAGCGAGCATCGTCGTGGTCGACGTGGGGGCCGAGTGGCAGGACTTCACCCTGCGCGCCCATCGCCCTGCCGGCGCCGAAGCCGGCCTCGTCTACGCGAATCTGCATGAGGTGCAGGGCGGCGGCGTCGTGCTCGAGTCCGTCGCGCTCCGTCGCGATACGGTCAGAACGCTGGGCGCGGGCCTGGCATGGGATGGCTGGACCTGGACGCGCGCGCCCGAGATTGGCAGCAACGGCGTGCGTCTGCTCGACCCCACTGTTTTCGCCGGCTACAGGGAGCAGCCGGCAGCCCAGCTGGACAACCGGCTGCTGGTCTACCGGGCGCATGCCTTGGAGGCAGGCGGGGCGAAGATGCGCCTGCAGATCAACTGGCACGACGCGCGGGGCAGGTTCATCAGCGCGATCATCCAGGTCGTCGACGTCGGTGCGGCATCGGCCAACTACCCACTCCTCGTCGTTGCGCCCGCTAACGCCGCGACCGGCCTGGTGTATGCCAATCTCCATGATGGCGAGCGGCAGGACGTGGTGCTCGAATCGGTCGAACTCCTCGAGCGGAACTGAAGGGAACGGACGTGGGCGAACACGGGACACACGGATTCGGCGGGAACGACGCTGCTCCGGCAGGGCCGCTGCAGCGCTTCTTCAAGGACCAGCGCGTCCTGTTCCTGCTCGTTGGCGGCGCCAACACCGCCTTCAGCACTGCCTTGTTCGCCGGCCTCGTGCTGCTGTTCGGGCCCGGCGTTCCATCGGTGGTCAGTCTCGGAATCGCGTGGGTGATCTCGCTGGTGCTGGTCTTCTTCGTCTACCGGCGGCTGGTGTTCCGGGTCACCGGAAACGGGTGGCGCGACTTCCTGCGGTTCACCAGCGTCAACGTCGGCAGCCTGCTGCTCAATGCTGCCGCACTGGCGCTGCTGGCCGATGTGCTGGGCCTGCCGCCGATTCCCACCCAGATCGTCATCACGGTCATCGTGGTGATCTTCAACTACGTCGGCCACCGTTACTTTTCGTTCCGGCGTGCGCCGGCACCGCGCTCCAAGGAGAAGCCGGAATGAATCCACGTGTCTCGGTCGTCGTGCCGGCCTACAGGAATGCCGGTTACCTGGCGCAGACGCTCGATTCGATCCTGGCCCAGGACTACGATGATTACGAACTGGTGGTCGCCGACCACAGTTCGGGTGATGGCACCGACCAGTTGCTGCTGCGCTACGCCGACCATCCGCGGGTCCGCGTGCTGTCGCCGACGCCGCCGGGTGGCGGTGCGAAAGCCAACTGGGACCGGGTCAGTTCCGAAGCGCGGGGAGAGCTCCTCAAGCTGGTGTGCGGGGATGACCTCATCGCACCGGATGCGCTCCGCAGGCAGGTTGCCGCATTGGATGCCCATCCCTCGGCGGTCCTGGTCGCCTGCAAGCGTGACCTGATCGATGCCAACGGCAAGGTGATCATCGCCGCGCGTGGACTGGGACGGCTGGACGGGCTGGTGCGTGGGCGTGATGCCGTGCGTGCGGCGGTGGTCGCGGGTACCAACCTGTTCGGCGAGCCCGGATGCGTCCTGTTCCGGCGCGAGCTGTTGCACGCAGACGGCTGGAACAACCGCCATCCCTATCTGATCGACCAGGCAAGCTACACCGGGGTGATGCTGCAGGGGGACATGGTCGCCCTGCGGGAGAGCCTGGCGAGTTTCCGGATCAACGCGGGGCAGTGGAGCGTCCGCCTGATGCACGAACAGGCCCGGCAGGCCATCGATTTCCACAACGCGCTCGCCGTCGAGGTGCCGGGCCTTCTGTCGCCGATGGCGCTGCGGGTCGGCAACCTCAAGGCGAGGATGATGGCGCATGCGCGGCGCCTGACTTACCTCTGGCTGGGCCGGCGGATGTGACCGCGGCATGCGCGGCAGGGCAGGTCCGTAAACGAACCCGCATGTGCTGTTGCCGCGGCTGTGCGTCCGGGGCATGCCGCCCACGGATGCGGTGACCCGATCAGTCGGCGTCTCCCGGCGTATCGCCGAGATTGGCGGTATCGCCGATCACGTACTGCGGACGGTTGTTGACGTTCAGCAGGATCCGGCCGGTGTACTCGCCGATCGCGCCCAGCGCCAGCAACTGCAGCCCGCCCATGAACAGGATGGTGATGATCAGCGACGGCCAGCCGACCGCCATCTGCGGAGTGTGCAGCTTCTGCCACAGCACCACGATCGCCAGCAGGAAGGCGACGCAGGAGGCGAGGACGCCTGCCAGCGAAACGAAGCGCAGCGGCACGATCGAGAAGCTGGTCGCCATCTGCAGCCACAGCGAGATCGACTTGCGCAGGCTGTAGCCGGAGCGTCCATCGCTGCGCGCGTGGTGCTGCGCGGTCACCGTCGCGATCCGCTTGTGGCTGGTGCTCTGGATCAGCAGCCCGTCGAGGTAGACGAACGGGCCGGCGTAACGGCGCGCTTCCTCGCCGAGCTCACGTACGAACCCGCGGAAGGGCGACAGGTACAGGCCACGCGGTTTCTTCAGCAGGCGCGCGGCGACCATGTCGTTGAAGCGGCTGCCGGCGCGCTTCCACAGCGCATGCTTCTTCTCGGGAAACTGTGCGTAGCAGAGGTCGGCACCGCCGCGCAGGGTGTCCAGGATGCGCGGGATATCGGCCGGGTCGTGCTGCAGGTCGTCGTCCATGGTGACGATGTAGCGACCGCGGGCCACACCCAGCCCGGCCATGATCGCGTTGTGCTGGCCGGCGTTGCGGCGCAGGTCCACACCGCGCAGCCATGGACGCGTGGCCGCTTCGCGGACCAGGACCGGCCAGGCATCGTCCGGGCCGCAGTCGTGGACCAGGACGGCCTCGAAGTTGCCCTCGCCGAGGGCGGGCCCCAGCACGTCCTCGAGCCGCCGCACCAGGTTGGGCAGGATCGCGGCGCTGCCGTAGACGGGGATGACGATGGACAGCTCAGGACGGGTTTCGGTCTGCATAGTATTTTCTGATCACGCGTTCGGCGTAGCCGTCGCGAAGGTCGATGCCGATGTCGGCGGCGATGCGCTGTGCATCCACAGCGTCGATATGCAGCGGGGCGCCGCGTTCCATCCACTCGGCGTTGGCGGTCCTGCCGAGCACGCGTTCGAAGATCGCCACGATCTCGCGCATCGACAGCGACCGGAGTGGCGCGATCGACAGCGGGCGCGGGCGTGCGCCTTCACCGATCATGCGGCTTCCGATGGCGACGATGTCGTCGATGTCGATCAGGCTGCGCTCGGCGCCCGCCCAGGCGGTGAACGGCGCGCCGGCAACGATCCTGCCATGCAGGAAGTTGGTCAGTGTGTTCGGGTTGCGGGTCGGGCCGACGACCTGCGGCAGGCGCAGCACCAGCCCATGACCGGAACCGGCCACCAGCGTCTCCATCGCCTGCTTGTGACGGATGTACGGTGTCGGAGGTTCGTCGCTGCCGCCGACCGCGCAGCTGCCGAAGTACACCAGCAGGCGCGAGGCGTGGGCCAGTTCGGATTCCAGCATGACCCGCTCGCGCGCGAACGCAGCCGGTTCGGTCTCCTGCGAGTTGGAGACGCCGGACGCGAAGATCGTCACCGCTGCGTCGTCCGCATACCGGGGGGCGAACGCCCGCGCCAGCAGGCCGTCACCGACGATCACGGCTGGCCTCCGGCCGACGGTGCGCACCGGTTGCTGCACGGCAGCGGAGATCCGGGCGCCCGGCAGGTGCACGGCCTGTTCAGAGCGCCGCCTCCAGCTCCGGCAGCAGGGTGAACAGGTCGCCCACCAGCCCGATGTCCGCGATCTCGAAGATCGCCGCCTCCGGGTCCTTGTTGATCGCCACGATGGTGCCGGCGTCCTTGATGCCGGTCAGGTGCTGGATCGCGCCGGAGATGCCGATGGCCACGTACAGCTCCGGGGCGATGATCTTGCCGGTCTGGCCGACCTGCAGTTCGTTGGGCACGTAGCCGGCGTCGACCGCGGCGCGCGAGGCACCCACCGCCGCGCCGAGCTTGTCGGCCAGGCTGTAGACGATGCGGAAGTTCTCCTCCGAGCCGACGCCGCGGCCGCCGGACACGACGCGGCGTGCGCTCTGCAGGTCCGGGCGATCGGAGTTGCCGGCGATCAGGCCGGCGTGGCGGGTGTGGCTCGGCAGCGCGGCGTCGACGGACGCCGCTTCGATCGATGCGCTGCCGCCTTCGGCGGCCTGCGGCCACGAGGCGGTGCGCACGGTGGCGACGACGATCTGGTCTGCCGGTGCCTGGATGGTGACGATGGCGTTGCCGGCATAGATCGGGCGCTGGAAGGTGTGCGGGCCGTCGACGGCCATCAGGTCGGAGACCTGGTTGACGCCGAGCAGGGCGGCCACCACCGGCATCAGGTCCTTGCCGAAGGTGGTGGACGGGCCGAACACGTGGCTGTAGCCGGCCGCCAGCGCCGCGATCTGCGGGCCCTGTACCTGGGCCACGGCCTGGGCATTGGCCGGGTTGGCGATGGTCAGCACCTTGCGCACGCCGGCCAGTGCGGCGGCCTGGGCGGCCACGGCGTCGGGCGCGTCGCCCAGCACGGCGATGTCGATGGCGTCGGCGCCCAGCGCCTGGGCCGCGGACAGGGTGCGGGCGGTGGAGGCGTTGAGCTTGCCGTCGAGGTGTTCGGCGATGACGAGCACGGTGGACATGAGGCGGTTCTCCTGTAGCGGAACCGATGCGCCGGCGACCTCGCGGGTCGGCCATGGCGCATCGGCTCTGGAAGGGGGTTGCCGGCGGACCGGCGCCCGGCGTGGCTCAGAGCAGGCCCTTGGCCTTGAGCGTGGCGACCAGTTCGGCGGCGTCCTTGACCATCACGCCCTTGCTGCGCTTGGCGGGCGCGGCGTATCTGGTCGGCGTCAGCTCGGGCCCGGCCTCGACGCCCAGATCGGCCAGCTGAAGGGTTTCCAGCGGCTTGCTCTTGGCCTTCATGATGTCGGGCAGCTTGATGAAGCGCGGCTCGTTCAGACGCAGGTCGGTGGTGACCACGGCCGGCAGGTCGACCTCCAGCGTTTCCAGGCCGGCGTCGACCTCGCGGGTCACCGTCGCCTTGCCGGCCTCGACCACCAGCTTGCTGGCGAAGGTCGCCTGCGGGCGGCCCCAGAGCGTGGCCAGCATCTGGCCGGTCTGGTTGGCGTCGTCGTCGATCGCCTGCTTGCCCAGGATCACCAGGTCCGGCTGTTCCTTCTCGACCAGCTTCAGCAGGGTGCGGGCGGCGGCCAGCGGCTGCACCGGCTGGTCGGTGACCACGTGGATGGCGCGGTTGGCGCCCATCGCCAGGCCGTTGCGCAGGTGGGCCTGGGCATCGGCGGGCGCGATCGTGGCGACCACGACCTCGGTGGCCACGCCCTTGTCGCGCAGGCGCAGCGCCTCTTCCAGCGCGATCTCGTCGAAGGGATTGGGCGAGAGCTTGACGCCGTCGGTGACGACGCCGGAGCCGTCCGGCTTGACCTGGATGCGGACGTTGTAGTCCACCACGCGCTTGTAGGCGACGAGGATCTTCATCGTGTGCGGAATCCTTGAAAGCTGATGCGGAACGGCCCGGTCGCGGCGGCCGATCCGGGGCGGGATCCCGATTCTAACGGGCATGAGGGGGCCGTGCGATCGCGTACGGTCCGGGCCGCCCGCAGCCGCTCGGCGCCGGTTCAGTGCCAAGCCCTCGGTCAGGTTCGGGACGCTATGCTTGCCGGTCTCGGGCGCAGCCCCCAGATGACGACAGACAGGAGATCGGCCTTGGCAACGTGGCTCGTGACCGGCGGAGCCGGTTTCATCGGTGGCAATTTCGTGTTGGAGGCGGTCGCCCGCGGGGTGCGGGTGATCAATCTCGACGCCCTGACCTATGCCGGCAATCTGGACACCCTGTCCTCGCTGGAGGGCAATCCGGACCACGTGTTCGTGCAGGGCGACATCGGCGACCGCGCCCTGGTGGCGGCGCTGCTGGCCGAGCACCGTCCCGACGCGGTGCTCAACTTCGCCGCCGAAAGCCACGTCGACCGCTCGATCGACGGCCCCGGCGCCTTCATCCAGACCAACGTGGTCGGCACCCTCGGCCTGCTCGAGGCCGTGCGCGACCACTGGAAGGGCCTGCCGGCCGACCAGGCCGCGGCCTTCCGTTTCCTGCACGTGTCCACCGACGAGGTCTACGGCACGCTCGGCGAGACCGGCAAGTTCACCGAGACCACCCAGTACGCGCCCAATTCGCCGTATTCGGCGTCCAAGGCCGCGTCCGACCACCTGGTGCGCGCGTTCCACCACACCTACGGGCTGCCGGTGCTGACCACCAACTGCTCGAACAACTACGGCCCGTACCACTTCCCGGAAAAGCTGATCCCGCTGGTCATCGCCAAGGCCCTGGCCGGCGAGCCGCTGCCGGTCTATGGCGACGGCAGGCAGGTGCGCGACTGGCTGTTCGTCGCCGATCACTGCGAGGCGATCCGCACCGTGCTCGCCAAGGGACGCCCGGGCGAGACCTACAACGTGGGCGGCAACTCGGAGAAGCAGAACATCGAGGTCGTGCAGGCCATCTGCGCGCTGCTCGACGCGAAGCGCCCGCGCGCCGATGGCCAGCCGCGCAGCAGCCAGATCACCCACGTGACCGATCGACCGGGCCATGACCGCCGCTACGCGATCGATGCCTCCAAGCTGAAGAACGAGCTGGGCTGGGAGCCGAAGTACACCTTCGAGCAGGGCATCGCGACCACCGTGGACTGGTACCTGGACAACCAGGCCTGGGTGAACGGCGTGCTCGACGGCAGCTACCGGCTGCAGCGCATCGGCACCGCGGCCTGAGTCCGCGGATCTCCCCTCATCCGGCCCCGACGGGCAGCATCTTCCGCACGCGGAAGGTGGACAGGCAAAGGACTTCGATCGCGATGACACAACGCAAGGGCATCATCTTGGCCGGCGGCTCCGGCACGCGGCTGTATCCGATCACCAAGGGCGTCAGCAAGCAGCTGCTGCCGGTGTACGACAAGCCGATGATCTACTACCCGCTCAGCGTGCTGATGCTGGCCGGGATCCGCGAGGTGCTGATCATCAACACCCCGCACGAGCAGGCGCTGTTCCAGAGCCTGCTGGGCGACGGCTCGCAGTGGGGCATGGACATCCAGTACGCGGTCCAGCCCAGTCCCGACGGCCTGGCCCAGGCCTACCTGATCGGCCGCGACTTCGTCGGCGGCAGGCCCAGCTGCCTGGTGCTCGGCGACAACATCTTCCACGGCCATGGCCTGACCGACACCTTGAAGCGCGCCGACGCGCGCGCCGATGGCGCCACCGTGTTCGGCTACTGGGTCAACGACCCCGAGCGCTATGGCGTGGCCGAGTTCGACGCCGCCGGCAAGGTCGTCGGCATCGAGGAGAAGCCGGCCCGGCCGCGCTCGCATTACGCGGTCACCGGTCTGTACTTCTACGACGGACGCGCCGCCGATTTCGCCCGCGACCTGAAACCCTCGCCGCGCGGCGAGCTGGAGATCACCGATCTCAACAAGTGCTACCTCGATGCCGGCGCGCTGTACCTGGAACAGCTCGGCCGCGGCTATGCCTGGCTCGATACCGGCACCCACCAGTCGCTGCACGAAGCCTCGAACTTCATCGAGACGATCCAGTCCCGGCAGGGCCTGCAGGTCAGCTGCCCGGAAGAGATCGCCTACGGCAACGGCTGGATCGATGCGGCACAGCTGGAAGCACTGGCCGCGCCGCTGGCCAAGAACGGGTATGGACAGTATCTGCAGACGCTGGTGAAGCGGGGAGTGGTGCGTTGAAGATCATCGAAACGGCGCTGCCGGGCTGCGTGGTGATCGAGCCGGCGGTGTTCGGCGACGAGCGCGGCGTGTTCTTCGAAACCTGGAACGCCGAGCGTTTCGGCCAGCACGGCCTGCCGACGAAGTTCGTGCAGAGCAACGTGTCGACCTCGGTCAAGGGCGTGCTGCGTGGCCTGCATTACCAGTGGCCGCGGCCGCAGGGCAAGCTGGTCAGCGTGCTCGAAGGCGAGGTCTACGACGTGGCCGTCGACATCCGTCGCGGCTCGCCGACCTTCGGCCGCTGGGAAGCGGTGATCCTGAGCGCGGAGAACCGCCGCCAGTTCTGGATTCCCGAAGGCTTCGCCCATGGCTTCGCGGTACTGTCCGAGCGCGCGGTCTTCAGCTACCTGTGCACCGACGTGTACGTGAAGGAAGCCGACGCCGGCGTGCGCTGGAACGATGCCGACATCGCGGTCGACTGGCCGATCAGCGCGCCGGTGCTGTCGGGCAAGGACGAGGCCGCGCCGTTCCTGAAGGACATCGCCGAAGACCGCCTGCCGGTGTTCGCGCCATGACCGTGCTGGTGTTCGGCGGCAACGGCCAGGTCGGCCAGGAGCTGCTGCGTGCGCTGGCCCCGCTCGGCACGGTGGTCGCGACCACCCGCAGCGGCACGCTGCCCGATGGCAGCGCCTGCGAGACGGCGGACTTCGACCAGCCGCAGACGCTGACCGCGCTGCTGGACCGGCTGACGCCGGCGATCGTGGTGAACGCCGCGGCCTGGACCGCGGTGGACAAGGCCGAAACCGAGCGCGACGCCGCGTTCCGCGCCAATGCCGAAGCGCCGGGCGTGATCGCGCGCTGGTGCGCGACCCACGGCGTGCCGCTGGTGCATTACTCGACCGACTACGTGTTCGACGGACAGGGCGCGCAGCCGTATCCGGTCGACGCGGCGACCGCACCGCTGGGCGTCTACGGCGCCAGCAAGCTGGCCGGCGAAGAGGCGATCCGCGCAGCCGGCGGGCGGCACCTGATCTTCCGCACTGCGTGGGTGTATGCCGCGCACGGGCACAACTTCCTGCGCACGATGCTGCGCGTCGGCGCCGGACGCGACGAGCTGAAGGTGGTCGCCGACCAGGTCGGCACGCCGACACCGGCGGCACTGATCGCCGACGTCACCGCGCAGGCGCTGCAGCATCCAGGTGGCCTGTCCGGCACCTGGCATCTGACGCCGACCGGCCAGACCAGCTGGCATGGTTTCGCCGAGGCGATCTTCGCCCGGGCCGCCGCCGCGGGCCTGATCGAGCGCGCACCGCGCGTGCTGCCGATCAGCACCGCCGAGTATCCGACCCCGGCACGGCGTCCGGCCTATTCCTGCCTGGACACCGCCAACCTGCAGCGTGATTTCGGCCTCGTGCTGCCGGACTGGCAGCAGGGGCTGGACCGGGTGATCGGCGAGCTGGCTGCGTAGGAAGGGTTGGCCCCGGCCGTCATTGGTTCGTCGTGGCATCAGCGTGATCTCCGAGATGGCGGTCGGCCTTGAGCGGCCTCCTACAAAAAGCGCTGCGCACCTTCATTGCGGCGGGGTGTGCTTCGTGGGAGGGGGCTCGACCCCGGCTGCCATCGGTCCGTCGCGGCGCCGGCGTGATCTCCGACATGGCGGTCGGCCTCGAGCGGCCTCCTACAAAAGCGCTGCGCACCTTCGTCGCGGCCAGGAGTGCTTCGTAGGAGGGGGCTCGACCCCGACTGCCATCGGTCTGTCGCGGCGCCGGCGTGATCTCCGAGATGGCGGTCGGCCTCGAGCGGCCTCTTACAGAAGCGCTGCGCACCTTCATCGTGGCGGGGTGTGCTTCGCAGGAGGGGGCTCGGCCCCGACTGCCATCGGTCCCTCACGGCGCCGGCGTGATCTCCGAGATGGCGCTCGCTCTTCGCCAGCGCCATGCGCTACAGGCAGCCTCCTATCAGGGCGCTGATCTTCCGTGGCGCATGCATCCCATGCAGACGAAAACGGCGGCCCTCGGCCGCCGTGGTTCTTCGTGGTCTCCGGCCTCTGCCGGAGCGGTACTCAGGCCCGCCCGTAGGTGTCCTCGAAGCGGACGATGTCGTCCTCGCCCAGGTAGCTTCCGGACTGCACTTCGATCAGTTCCAGCGGCAGCTTGCCCGGGTTGCGCAGGCGGTGGGTCACGCCCAGCGGGATGTAGGTGCTCTGGTTCTCGCCGAGCAGGATGACCTCCTCGCCGCGTGTCACCTCGGCCGTGCCGCTGACCACGATCCAGTGTTCGGCGCGGTGGTGGTGCATCTGCAGGCTCAGCACCCCGCCGGGCTTGACCGTGATCCGCTTGACCTGGTGCCGCGGTCCGCTGTCGATCGCGTCGTAGGCGCCCCACGGGCGGTAGACCTTGCGGTGCCACGCCGCCTGCGGCAGGCCACGCTGCCTGATCTGCGCGACGATCTCCTTGACCTCCTGGATCCGGTCGCTGCGGCCGACCAGCACCGCGTCGTCGGTCTCGACCACGATGGTGTCTTCCAGCCCGACCAGGCCGATCAGGCGCGTGCCATAGGCGTAGGTGTTGCGGCAGTCGATCGCGATGACCTCGCCGTGATGCGCGTTGCCGTCGGCATCCTGCTGCGAGACCTCGCGTAGCGCCGACCACGAGCCGACATCGTTCCAGCCCGCGTCCAGCGGCAGCACCGCGGCATCGCCGGTCTTCTCCATCACCGCATAGTCGATCGAGTCGGACGGCACGGCGGTGAACGCCTCGCGTTCCAGCCGCACGAAGTCCATGTCGCGGCGGGCCTGCTCCCAGGCCTGCCGACAGCCGGCGAGCATCTGCGGCTGCAGCCGGCCCAGCTCCTCCAGGAAGCGCGTCGCGCGGAACAGGAACATGCCGCTGTTCCAGAAATACTCGCCCGAGGCGACATAGTCCTCGGCCGTGGCCAGGTCGGGCTTCTCGACGAAGCGTTCGACCGCGCGCACGCCGTCGCCACTAGCGGCCCTGATGTAGCCGTAGCCGGTTTCCGGTGCGGTCGGCACGATGCCGAAGGTCACCAGCCGTCCGGCCTCGGCGGCGGCGCTGGCCTGCAGCACCGCCGCGCGGAACGCGGCCTCGTCCTGGATCACATGGTCGGACGGCAGCACCAGCAGCAGCGCATCGCCACCGTCGCGGGTGGCTTCCAGCGCGGCGATCGCGATCGCCGGCGCGGTGTTGCGGCCGACCGGCTCCAGCAGGATTGCCGACGGCGCGGCGCCCACGGTCTGCAGCTGCTCGGCGGCGACGAAGCGGTGCTCCTCGTTGGCCACCACGATCGGCGGCAGGCCTGCGATCGGGGCGACGCGCTGCCAGGTGGCCTGCAGCATCGTCGTCTCGCCGACCAGCGGCAGGAACTGCTTGGGATAGGACTCGCGCGACAGCGGCCACAGGCGCGTCCCGGAGCCGCCCGAGAGGATCACGGGAAGAATGGCGTTCATGCGCGGGTGTCCGTCCGGATCAGGCGCGCAGCAGCGCTGCGATCTCGTCGGTGCGCGCCTGCAGCAGGGCGCTGTCGCCGCGGGCCTCGACGTTCAGCCGCAGCAGCGGTTCGGTATTGGAGCTGCGCAGGTTGAAGCGCCAGTCGCCGAAATCGGCGCTGAGGCCGTCGGTATGGTCCAGCACCGGCGACTGCGCGGCGAAATGCGCGAGCACCCGGTCCACGGCCGCCTTCGCATCGGCGACGCGGAAGTTGATCTCGCCGCTGCACGGGAACTTGGCCACCCGCGCCTCGACCAGGTCGCCCAGGCTGCGGCCGCTGCTGGAGACCAGCTCGGCGATCAGCAGCCACGGGATCATCCCCGAGTCGGCGTAGGCGAACTCGCGGAAGTAGTGGTGCGCGCTCATCTCGCCGCCGTACACGGCATCCTCGGCGCGCATCTTCTCCTTGATGAAGGCGTGGCCGCTCTTGCACAGCACCGGCACGCCGCCGGCTTCCTCGACCTGCTCGACCGTGTTCCAGACCAGGCGCGGATCGTGCACGACCTTGCCGCCGGGCTGCTTGGCCAGGATCGCCTGCGCGAGCAGGCCGACCAGGTAATAGCCCTCGATGAAGGTGCCGTGCTCGTCGAAGAAGAAGCAGCGGTCGAAGTCGCCATCCCAGGCGATGCCGAAATCCGCGCCATGCTCGCGCACCGCATCGGCGGTGGCCTGGCGGTTCTCCGGCAGCAGCGGATTGGGGATGCCGTTGGGGAAGTTGCCGTCGGCCTCGTGGAAGACGCGGACGAACTCGAACGGCAGGTGCGGTGCGAGCAGGTCGACGATGGCGCCGGCGCCGCCGTTGCCGGCGTTGACCACCAGCTTCAACGGCTTCAGCGCGGCCACGTCGACGTAGCCGAGCAGGTGGGCGATGTAGGCGGACTTGTCGGTCTGCGCGCGCTCGCCGGCGGCCAGCGGCGCGGGCGGGGCGGTGTCGGCCTCGGCCACGTCGGAGATCGCGAACAGGCCGGTGTCCGAGGAGATCGGCCGGGCCTGTTCCTTGACCAGCTTCATCCCGTTGTAATCCATCGGGTTGTGGCTGGCGGTGACCATCACGCCACCGGCTGCGCCCAGGTGATCGACCTGGAAATAGACTTCCTCGGTGCCGCACAGGCCGATGTCGAGTACCTCGCGGCCCTTTCCGCGCAGGCCGGCCGACAGCGCCGCCTGCAGCGCCGGGCTGCTCAGGCGCACGTCGTGGCCCAGCACCACCGGGCCGGGGCCGAGCTGGTCGGCCAGGGCCGCGCCGATCCGGCGCGCCAGGTCCTCGTCAAGTTCGTCCGGCACGCGGCCGCGGATGTCGTAGGCCTTGAAGGCGGGCAGCGTCATCGGTTCTTCCTTGCCTGGGCGGATCGGCCGATTCTACCGGGTCCGGACGTGACGGCACTGAATCGGAAACCAGCGGTGCGTGTCGGCGATGGCACTAGAATGGAGCCCAACTTTGCACGGGAGAACAGCATGAGCGAGGCGACGGCGCGTGGTGCGAAGATCCGCCCTGATGCGGCCAGCGCACTGGCCGATGTGGTGGCCGATGGGCAGACCCTGGCGGTGGGGGGGTTCGGCCTGTGCGGCATTCCCGAGGCCCTGATCGGCGCGCTGCGCGATTCGGGGGTCAAGGACCTGACCGTGATCTCCAACAATGCGGGCGTCGACGGCTTCGGCCTGGGCCTGCTGCTGGAGACCCGGCAGATCCGCAAGATGATTTCGTCCTACGTGGGCGAGAACAAGGAGTTCGAGCGCCAGTTCCTGTCCGGCGAGCTCGAGCTGGAGTTCAACCCGCAGGGCACCCTGGCCGAGCGCCTGCGCGCGGGCGGTGCGGGCATTCCGGCGTTCTTCACCGCGACCGGCTACGGCACCGTGGTCGCCGAAGGCAAGGAAACCCGTAAGTTCGACGGCAAGCATTACGTGATGGAGACCGCGCTGGTTGCCGACGTCGCCCTGGTCAAGGCCTGGAAGGCCGACGCGGCCGGCAACCTGGTGTTCCGCCGCACCGCGCGCAACTTCAACCCGGCCTGCGCGATGGCCGGCAAGGTCTGCATCGTCGAGGTCGAGGAGATCGTCGAGACCGGCAGCATCGATCCGGACCAGGTGCACCTGCCCGGCATCTATGTCGACCGCATCGTGCTCAACGCCACGCCCGAGAAGCGCATCGAACAGCGCACCGTCCGACAGGGCGAGTGAATGCGTCTCTCCGGTGCCCTCCGGCACCGGTGGCATTCTCGAGCGCCCGGCCATGGATGGCCGGGCAGGGGCCGGATGCGCCGTGCTGTATCGCCATGGATGGCCGCCACGTCACTAAAACCCCCCTATGGAGATCTGCACATGGCCTGGACCCGCGACGAGATGGCGCAGCGCGCCGCCCGCGAGCTGACCGACGGCGCCTACGTGAACCTGGGCATCGGCCTGCCGACCCTGGTCGCCAACCACATTCCCGACGGCGTCGACGTGTGGCTGCAGTCGGAGAACGGCCTGCTCGGCATCGGCCCGTTCCCGACCGAAGACCAGGTCGACGCCGACCTGATCAACGCCGGCAAGCAGACCGTGACAGCGCGCGCCGGCGCCAGCTACTTCGGCAGCCACGATTCGTTCGCGATGATCCGTGGCGGGCACATCGACCTGGCGATCCTGGGTGCGATGCAGGTCACCGCCTCGGGCGATCTGGCCAACTGGATGGTGCCCGGCAAGATGGTCAAGGGCATGGGCGGTGCGATGGACCTGGTTGCCGGGGTCAAGCGCGTGGTCGTGCTGATGGAGCACACCGCGAAGAACGGCGAGCACAAGATCCTGCCCGAGTGCACGCTGCCGCTGACCGGCGTCGGCGTGGTCGACCGCATCATCACCGACCTGGCCGTGTTCGACGTGACCGCCGATGGCCTGGCGCTGGTCGAGGCCGCGCCCGGCGTGGACATCGCCGAGCTGAAGGACAAGACCGGCGTGCCGTTCGCGCACTGAGCGCGCGCAACGCGGCATGAGGACGGCCGGCTCCCGGAGCCGGCCGTCCCCGATCACATGTTCTGGTAGTTGGGTCCGGCGCCGCCTTCCGGCGTCACCCAGGTGATGATCTCGTACGGATCCTTGATGTCGCAGGTCTTGCAGTGCACGCAGTTGGCGGCATTGATCTGCAGGCGGCGCGCGCTGCCGCCGTCGGCGGTGGTCTCCTCGACGATCTCGTAGACGCCGGCCGGGCAGAAGCGGGTGCAGGGGTTGCCGTACTCGGCGGTGCAGCGTTCGACGCAGATCGAGGTGTCGGCGACCTTCAGGTGCACCGGCTGGTCCTCGTCGTGCTCGGTGGCGGCGAAGTACACGCCCTGCAGGCGGTCACGCGGCGCCAGGCTGCGCTCGATGTAGTCGCGCTTTGGCTGCTCGTGCTCACCGAGCTTGTCCAGCGAAGACCAGTCGGCGGTGTTCTTCAGCGTCCACGGTGAGGCGCCGCCCACCGCGGTTTCCCAGGCCGCGTTGGCCAGTGCGAACCACAGGCCCTTCTTGAAACCGGGCTTGATGTTGCGCACGCGCTTGAGCTCGGTCATCGCGTCGGACGCGCGCAGCTTCGCGTCGAAGCCGGACGGCGACAGCTGGCTGGCGGCCAGATGCTCTGCGGCGAGCATGCCGCTGCGGAACGCCTGGTGCGTGCCCTTGATCTTGGGCACGTTGAGCAGGCCGGCGGTATCGCCGATCAGCAGCGCGCCGGGCATCTCGACCTTCGGCAGCGACTGCCAGCCGCCCGTGACGATCGCGCGCGCGCCGGCCGAGAGGATCGTGCCGCCCTCGAGCAGCGGCTGCATCGACGGGTGGTTCTTCCACTGCTGGAAGGCCTCCCACGGCTTGTAGTCGGGATCTGCGTAGTCCAGGCCGCTGACGTAGCCAAGCGCGACCTGGTTGTTGTCCAGGTGATACAGGAAGCTGCCGCCGTAGGTGCGGCTGTCGGCCGGCCAGCCGATCGCGTGCACGATCTTGCCGGGCGTGGTGCGGCCTTCCGGCACCTGCCACAGCTCCTTGATGCCGATCGAATAGCTCTGCGGATCGCTGTCGGCGTCCAGCCCGAAGCGCTTGACCAGGCGCTTGGTCAGGTGGCCGCGCGCGCCTTCGGCCAGCACGGTGACCCTGGCATGGATGTCGATGCCGGCGGTGAAGCCGGGCTTGTGGCTGCCATCGCGGGCGATGCCCATGTCGCCGATGCGCACGCCGAGCACGGTGCCGTCGTCGGCGTGCAGGGTCTCGGCGGCGGCGAAACCTGGATAGATCTCCACGCCCAGCGCCTCGGCCTGCGGCGCCAGCCAGGCGCACAGGGCGCCGAGGCTGACGATGAAGTTGCCGTGGTTGCGCATGCCCGGCGGCACGATGGGAGCCTTGTAGCCGCCGGTCTTCGTCAGGTACCAGAACTCGTCCTCGCCGGCCGGCACGCAGACCGGAGGCGGCGCGTCGCGCCAGCCCGGCAGCAGCGCATCCAGCGGCGCCGGCTCGATCACCGCGCCGGACAGGATGTGCGCGCCGACGGTGCTGGCCTTCTCGATCACGCAGACCGTCAGTTCCGGGTTGAGCTGCTTGAGCCGGATCGCGAACGCCAGGCCGGCCGGACCGGCGCCGACGGTGACGACGTCGTACTCCATCACGTCACGCTCGATCTGCTCGGTGGCGGGCGCGTGGGCGGTCTCGGTCATCCTGGGCTCCGGTTGGCTCGTCTGGCTGGCTGCATTTTCGGGGTTTGCGCAGGGCGGGGCAAACGCCGCTCCACTGTGCCCGCCGGCGGGTGAGCGGTTCATCACTGCGCGCTGGCCGGCGTGCGCTGCCACCCGTAGCCTGTGCCGATGGACTGGATCGACTACCGCCTGCCCGATGCCGAGGTGCGCCTGCTGCCCGGCTGGCTCGACCGCGACCAGGCCGATGCGCTGCAGGCGAGCCTGCTGCGGGATGTGCCCTGGGGCGTGCACCGGATCCGGATGTTCGGGCGGCAGGTCGATTCGCCGCGGCTGAGCTGCTGGATCGGCGACCCCGGCACGGAGTACTGGTATTCGGGCACCCGCTTCGCACCGCATCCATGGCCGGAGCCGCTGCGCCCGCTGCGCGCACGGCTGGCGTCGGAGCTGGGCGTGGCGTTCGACAGCGTGCTGGCCAACCGCTACCGCGACGGACGCGATGCGATGGGCTGGCACAGCGACGACGAACCGGAGCTGGGGCCGGCACCGACGATCGCCTCGCTCAGCCTCGGCGCCACGCGGCGCTTCGTGCTGCGCCATCGCCACGACCGGACCCGGAAGCTGGGCCTGGAGCTGCCGCACGGCAGCCTGCTGTTGATGGCCGGGCCGACCCAGCGTTGCTGGCAGCACGCGCTGCCGCGCACCGCGCGTCCGGTGGGCGAACGCCTCAATCTCACCTTCCGCCGCGTGGGACCGGTGCCCGCAGGGACCGGCGGCTGAGCCGGCACGAGGTACCGGCGACGCACGGATGCGGCCTCAGTGCGCGCGGTGCTCCAGCGGCGGATGCAGCTGCGCGTCGTTCTGGCCCTGCTGCAGCGTCCAGCCGGCGATGTCGCGGGTGATCGTGGCCAGGGCCTGGTCGAAGGCCATCGCCACGCTGCCGATCTCGGTGCTGTCGGCCGGCTGCACCTGCAGGAAGGTGCGGCTGGCGACCACCCGCTGTTCGGCGTTGTGCAGCAGCTTGGCGTTGATCTCGATCGTCGCCGCCGGCAGCGTGCCGCCGTCGTAGTCGGCCTCGTAGCGGCGCAGGTCCATCGCCAGGCGGTAGTCGGCGCGCAGGCCGGTCGCCAGGCGGCCGACCGCGTCGATCCGGCCGGAGTCCTCCAGCACCCGCAGCACGGTGGCTTCGAGCATGTCGGTCGGCGGTTGCGACCACACCGCGCCGGCATAGACCTGGAGTTCGCCCGGCACCGGACGCACGCCGATCCGCGGGCTGTCGACCAGGCGCGCGGCGCTGGGCTTGGCCACCGCCAGCTGCCAGCGCACCTGCGGCCAGGCCGGATCGGCCTGCACGCGCGGCTGCGGTGCGTAGATGGTCACCGGATCGCGCTGCCCGCCGCCGAGGACCGAGCAGCCGGCCAGCAGCGCGAGCGCACCGGCGCAGAGCAGGGAAGCGATGGCGCGCGGCTGCAGGCGCTGGACGGGAATGAGGCTCATGGCTCGAACTCCTTCGGGCCGTCGCGGCCGAGCAGGTAGCGGGTCGGGTTGTTCTCGAGGCGGTCGCTGATCTGGCGCAGGTCGCGGATCAGGCCGCGCAATTCGGTCAGGGTCGGCCCGAGCTGGGCCAGCCCGTCGTTGGCGAAGCTGTTGATGGCCGCGCGGTTCTCGCCGAGGATCGCGTCGGCGTTGCCGGCCGCCGAGTCGAGCCGGGCCAGGGTGGAATCGAGCTTGGCGATGATCGCCGGCAGCTCGCGCACCAGATTCTGGTCCAGGCGCTGGATCGTGCCGTTGGTGGTCACCAGGGTCGCATCCAGGCTGCGCGCGGCATCGCGCGCGCTGACCAGCAGCGATTCCATGCCCTCGTCCTTGGACGCCAGCGTGGTGCTCATCCGCTCGATGTTGCGCAGGGTGGCGGTGATGCTGGTGACGTTCTCGTCGCTCAGCACCTGGTCCAGGCGCTCGACGATGCGGTTGGCGGTGTCGGTGATGTTCTGCAGCGCCGACGGCGTGGTCTGGATCACCGGGATGTCGCGCTTGTCCACGCTGGTCAGTGCCGGCGTCTCCGGCGAGCCACCGCTGAGCTGGATGATCGACGGCCCGGTCAGGCTGGTGATCGCCAGCTTGGCGCGGGTGTCGGTCTTGACCGGGGCGGTCGCGTCCACGCGGATCAGCGCGATCGCCCGGCGCGGGTCCTGCGGGTCCAGCGACAGGCGCGTGATCGAGCCGATCGCGATGCCGTTGTACTGCACCGGGCTGCCGACCGACAGGCCGGTGACGGCCTCGTCGAACACGATCTGGTACTGCTGCCAGCTGCGTTCGGACGAGTACTTCGCCGCCCACAGGCCGAACAGCAGCAGGGCGACCGAGATCACCAGGGTGAAAGCGCCGATGAGGATGTAGTTGGCCTTGGTTTCCATCGCTCAGTCCGTCTGTGCCGGAGTAGGGGCCTGGCCGCGTGCGGCACGTGCGCGCGGGCCGTGGAAGTAATCCTGGACCCACGGATGGTCGAAGCGCTCGACCTCGTCCAGCGGGGCGTTGACGATCACCCGGCGGTCGGCCAGCACCGCGACGCGGTCGCAGATGGCGTACAGGGTGTCCAGGTCGTGGGTGATCAGGAACACGGTCAGGCCCAGGGCTTCCTGCAGCGTGCGCAGCAGCCGGTCGAACGCGGCTGCGCCGATCGGGTCCAGGCCGGCGGTGGGCTCGTCCAGGAACAGCAGCGGCGGATCCAGCGCGAGCGCGCGGGCCAGGCCGGCGCGCTTGCGCATGCCGCCGGACAGCTGCGAGGGCAGCTTGGTGATCGCGTCGGCCGGCAGGCCGGCCAGCTTGACCTTCAGCAGCGCCAGCTCGTAGCGCAGGCGCTCGGACAGTTCGGGGTGGTGCTCCTTCAGCGGCACCTGCACGTTCTCGCCCACGCTGAGCGAGGAGAACAGGGCGCCGTCCTGGAACAGCACGCCGGTGTTGCGCTCGATGTGCTGGCGCTGGGCGCGGTCGTCGGACAGCGCATCGGCGCCGAGCACCTCGATCGTGCCGTCGACCGGCCGGTTCAGGCCGAGCAGGGTACGCATCAGCACCGACTTGCCGGTGCCCGAGCCGCCGACCACGCCAATGATCTCGCCGCGGCGCACGTCCAGGTCCAGCCCGTCGTGCACGACCTGGCTGCCGAAGCGGTTGACCAGCCCGCGCACCGAGATCGCGATGTCGTTCCCCAGCGTGCCCATCTCACCAGCCCACGTGCATGAACCACAACGCGGCCAGCGCGTCGAGGATGATGACCAGCGAGATCGTCTGCACCACGCTGGACGTGGTGCGTTCGCCGACCGACTGCGCGGTGCCCTCGACCTGCAGGCCCTCCTGGCAGCCGATCAGGCCGATCACCATCGCGAACACCGGCGCCTTGGCCATGCCGACCAGGAAATGCCGGACCTCCATGGTCTCGTGCATGCGCGCCAGGTACATCTGCGGCGGGATGTCCAGGTCGAACGCGCCCACCGTGATGCCGCCGGCCAGGCCGGCCATCATCGCCACGAAGGTCAGCAGCGGCAGCATCACCAGCAGCGCGATCAGGCGCGGGATCACCAGCAGGTCGACCGGGTCCAGGCCCAGGGTGCGGATCGCGTCGATCTCCTCGCGGCTCTTCATCGCGCCGATCTGCGCGGTGAACGCGCTGGCGGTGCGGCCGGCCAGCACGATCGCGGTCAGCAGCACCGCGAACTCGCGCAGGAAGGCGATCGACACCAGCTCCACCACGAAGATCTCGGCGCCGAAGTCGCGCAGGATGGTCGAGCCGAGGAAGGCGATCACCGCGCCGACCAGGTACGACAGCAGCGCGACCAGCGGCACCGCGTCCAGGCCGACCTGCTCCATGTGCGAGACGGTGGCGGTCAGCCGCAGCCGGCGCGGTTCGCGCACCATGCGCACCAGCTTGCTGAGGTTCTCGCCGGTGAAGCTGAGCAGGGCGACGACCTCGCGCGCGTTGGCGTGCACCGCGCGGCCCAGGCGCTCCAGCGCGGCACCCACGCCGTAGTCGCGCCGCCGGGGCGGGCGTTCGTCGGCCACGTCCTCGATCACGCGCACCAGCGCGACGTGCTCGTCGCGGAACGACAGCGCGTCGGGGGCGAGCGAGCGGCGGCCGGCGAACCGGATCAGCTGGAGCACGCCGGCCGAATCCAGGCGCCCGACCCCGGACGCGTCCATCCGCTCGACCGGCTCGGGCAGCTGCTGCAGCTGCTCGGTCACCGCCAGCGCATGCCGCAGCGTCCAGTCGCCGGACAAATGGATCGTCGCCGGAGTGTCCGGGTCCTGTTCCCAGCGTGGCGGCGTGGTGGCGTCGTCGGTCATGGGCATCCGCCGCCGAGGATACAGGCTCGCGGGGTGAGGGCGATGTATGACCTTCGGGACGCCGGCGATCGGGGATACTGTGCGGCATGTCCGTCGCCGCCCTGCACATGTCCAGTGCCACCTACGCCCAGCGCATCGCCTTCGTGTCGGAGATGGCCGCGCGCCTGCATCGTTACGGCACCACCGCGCAGCGCCTGGAGGCGGCGATCACCGCGCTGTCGCAGCGGCTGGACCTGGAGTGCGAGGCCTGGTCGAACCCGACCGGCCTGATCCTGAGCTTCAGCGACCCGGGCAAGACCCTGGGCAGCACCGACACCACCCGGGTGATCCGGCTGGCGCCGGGCGAGAACGACCTGCACAAGCTCAGCGAGGCCGACCGCATCGCCGAGGCCGTGGTCAACGGGCAGATGAGCATCGCCCAGGGCCATACCGCGCTGCGCACGCTCGACCATCCGCCCGCGCGCCGTACCCGGGTCCTGCAGGTGCTGGCGTTCGGCCTGGCCGCGGCCGGCGTCGCCGGCCTGTGGCGCCTGCCGTGGCTGGACATCGGCACCGCGGCGTTCACCGGGGTGCTGATCGGCCTGCTCGACCAGTACACCAGCCCGCGCCCGGCGTTGAAGGAAGCCGGTGACGCGCTGGCCGCGCTGACCGCCGGCGCGGTGGTCAGCCTGATCGCGGCCCTGGCCGGGCCGATGAACCTCAATACCGTGGTCATCGCCTCGCTGGTGGTGCTGCTGCCCGGCATGGCGCTGACCAACGCGATGAACGAGCTGGCCAGCCAGCACTGGGTGTCGGGCACGGTGCGCTTCGCCGGTGCGTTGACCACGGTGATGAAGCTGACGGTCGGCGCGATGGTCGCGGTGATCCTGCTGGACATGCTCGGCCTGCAGCCGCAGGTGCGCGCGCTGCGGCCGCAGCCCGAATGGGTCGAATGGATCGCGATGCTGGTGGCCGCGTTCGCGTTCGCGGTGCTGTTCAAGGCCAGCCGCCGCGATTACCCGTGGGTGATGGGCGCGGCGGTCACCGGCTACCTGATCGCCCGCTATGCGGGCCTGGCCTGGGGCAGCCAGATCGGCATCTTCATGTCGGCGCTGGTGCTGACCGCGGGCGGCAACGCGTTCGGGCGCTGGATCCAGCGCCCGGGCGCGATCATCCGCCTGCCCGGCATCATCATGCTGGTGCCCGGCAGCGCGAGCCTGCGCGGACTGCTGACCATGATCCAGCAGCAGGATGTCGATGCCGGCCAGAGCGCGCTGCTGGGCGTGCTCAACATCATCATGGCGCTGGTGGCCGGCCTGCTGTTCGGCAATCTGCTGTTTCCCGCCCGCAAGAATCTGTAGCCGCATCGGGTGCGACCGCGCGATGCCGGCGCTCCGCCGCGTGCAGTGGGCCGGGCATCGCGGCCGAGGCGCGACCGCTGCGGGGCCGTCGGTGCAGTGGGGGCGGCCGTGCTCCCGTCGAGTGCGTCGCGCATGGCGCGCCGCCGTGCGTGCGTCGATCGCGCGGGCGGGTAGTGATGGCGCGCTGGATGCGGGGTCGCGGGGTTCGTCGTGGAACCGCGTATCGTCACCGCGCGAATCCGCGTGGCGACACCGCCAGACAGCGCGGTGCCGGTATGCCGCGCTGGGCGTGCCGTTGCCCACCCCGGTCCGTCAGACCATCGCACCGCGACGGCACGCATGCGCAACCGGCCGCCCCAGTGATTCCAGTAAAAGAAAACGCCGGCGCAGGGCCGGCGTTCTCAATCGTCGCGGTGGGGCGGGCGGATTACTTCTTCGCCTTCTTGACCACGCGCTTCTTCGTGGCGGGCGCGCTCTTGGGCGTCAGCTTGGCCACGCCCGGAATCACGAACTCGCCCAGGTCGCGGCCCTTGGCGGTGAGAGCGGCCAGCCAGCGCGGCTGCTTGCCGCGGCCGGTCCAGGTTTCCTTCGCATTTTCCGGATTGCGGTACTTCGGCGCGACCTTGCCCAGCTTGCGGGTCGGTCTGGTGGCAGCGGCACTGCGGCTGCGGCCGGCCGGCGCGGCGCCGAACAGTTCCTCGATGGTGTAACCCTCGGCCTTGGCCAGGCGGGTCAGCTTGCTACGGACCTTGGCGATGGGCGCGCGCTTGGCCAGGGTGGCCTGACGCTTCTTTGCAGTGGTGATCAGGCTGCCAAGCTCTTTGGCGGACAGCGAGTTCAGGTCGATCGACATCGGATGGTTCTCCGGGTGGACAGGCAGGGGGCTTGCCTATCCTTGGCATCAAACGCGGCGAAGCGTAATGGAATAAAGATAATCCGGCAAATAAATTCCACGTGAAGAAAAGGGATTATGCCGCCGCATAATCCCCTTTCCCGCCGCGCCGCGATGGAATACCCGCTGCTCAGCCGGTCAGGCGGGCCAGCAGCGTGCCCCGATCCAGCGATTCCGCATCGCCGCCCTGGCGGGCCTTGTATTCGAAGGTTCCGGCGGCCAGGCCGCGTTCGGACACCACCACCCGATGCGGAACGCCGATCAGTTCGATGTCGGCGAACATCGCGCCGGGGCGCAGGCCACGGTCGTCGAGAACGGCATCGATGCCCGACGCGAGCAGCGTTTCCAGCAGTTCCTGCGCCGCCGCGTCGACCGCCGCGTCCTTCTTCGGATTGATCACGCACACCGCGACCGTCCACGGCGCCATCGGCGCCGGCCAGACGATGCCGGCCTCGTCGTGATTCTGCTCGATCGCCGCGGCGACGATGCGCGACACGCCGATGCCGTAGCAGCCCATCGCAGGCACGGCGGCCTTGCCGTTCTCGTCGAGCACGGTGAACTTCATCGCCTCCGAATACTTGCGGCCGAGCTGGAACACATGGCCGACCTCGATGCCGCGCGCCAGGCGGATCTCGCCGCCATCGGCGGCGCGGTCGCCCGGCACCACGTTGCGGATGTCGGCGACCACGTCCGGCTCGGGCAGGTCGCGGCCCCAGTTGACGCCGGCGAGGTGGAAGCCGGGCTCGTTGGCGCCGACCACGAAATCGGCCATGGCCGCGACCTCGCGGTCGGCGACGACGCGGATCGGCTGCTTCGGGCCGACCGGGCCGAGGAAGCCGGGCTGGCTGCCGAGATGTCCGGCGATCTCGGCTTCGGTGGCCGCCCGGTAGTCGGCCAGGCCGGCGACCTTGCCCAGCTTGATCTCGTTGACCATGTGGTCGCCGCGGACCAGCGCCAGCACGAACCCGTCCTCGCCGATCACCGCCACCGACTTGACCGTGCGCTGCAGGGCGATGCCGAGCAGGGCGGCCACCTCCTCGCAGGTCTTCTGGGTGGGGGTGTCGACCTTGCGCAGCGCTTCGCCCGCCGCCGCACGCGGGCCCGGATCGGCGGCCTGCGCGGCTTCCACGTTCGCCGCATAGTCCGAGCCGGTGGAAAAGGCCAGCGCGTCCTCGCCCGACTCGGCCAGCACGTGGAATTCCTGCGAGGCATCGCCGCCGATCGCGCCGGAGTCGGCCTGCACCGCGCGGAATTCCAGGCCCAGGCGGGTGAACACGCGGGTGTAGGCGGCCTTCATGTTCTCGTATTCGCGCGCCAGGTCGGCATCGCTGGCATGGAACGAATAGGCATCCTTCATCAGGAACTCGCGCGCGCGCATCACGCCGAAGCGCGGGCGGATCTCGTCGCGGAACTTGGTCTGCACCTGGTAGAAGTTGACCGGCAGCTGCTTGTAGCTGGACAGCTCCTGGCGCGCGAAATCGGTGATCGCTTCCTCCGCGGTCGGGCTGTAGCAGTACCCGGCTTCCTTGCGGTCGCTGATCTTCAGCAGCTGGCCGCCGAACTTCTCCCAGCGCCCGGTCTCTTCCCACAGCTCGCGCGGCTGGATCGTCGGCAGCTGCAGTTCAACCGCGCCGGCGCGGTTCATCTCCTCGCGGACCACGGTCTCGACCTTGCGCAGCACGCGCAGGCCCAGCGGCGACCAGGTGTAGAGGCCGGCGGCGAGCTTGCGGATCATGCCGGCGCGCAGCATCAGCTTGTGGCTGACCAGCTCGGCGTCGGCAGGGGTTTCCTTGGTGGTATGCAGGTGGAAGCGGGACAGGCGCATTGGATGACGGCCGGCTGGTGACGGAGAAGGGCGGACATTCTGCCAGTACCGGCCGTCCGCTGCCGTTGCCGGTGCGATGCCGCTCCCCGCCCGGCGCGTGGACGGGGCGGCCCACCATGGCCGTCGCGCGGCGCTTGCCGGCGCAGGAAACGCGATCCTCGTCCAGAATGCGCGTCCTATCCATCGCAGGCCAGGGCATGACCGGCAGAAAACCGCCGTTTTCCGGAAAAGGGCAGGGCTACCTGGGCAGCCAGCTGCGCATGACGGCGATGGGGGCAGGCCTGATCCTGCTGCTGGTCGGTCTGTACGAACTGGCCGACTGGCTGGGTCTGGTCTAGAGCACGCCCACGCGTCGCCGCCGCGGAACCGCGTTCAGCGGCTGGCGTCGACCTGGATGCCCGGGGCCGGCTCACGCGCGATGCGCTCGTACGGAACGCCCTTTGGCGGCGTGTCGGTGACCTGCAGGGTGCCGTCCGCATCGCGCCACCGGTAGAGCGCGGGGATGGCGTCGGTGGCCTGCGCCGCGGCTGCGTCGGCGGCGCGCTGGCGTGCCTCGGGCGAGCGCGTCGGCGCCTGGTCGCGGCCCAGCCACCAGGCCAGGCCGCCGCCGATGGCCAGCCCACCCAGGATCGCCCACGCCGCGCGCATGCCGCTCAGCCCGCCGGCGGGCAGTAGGCCTTGATCGCCGCCTCGGCCAGGTCCTTCTGCGCGCTGCGCTCCTCCGGGCTCAGCGTGCGGTCGGGCTTGCCGTCGCCATCGCTGTCCTGCTGGATCGCGCCACTGCCCTGCAGCACGGTCAGGTTGGCGCGCGCGGTGGTGCACTGCGGCGACTCGACCGACGTCGCCGGCGCGGCGGTCGCCGCGGTGCCGGGCTGCTGGTCGATCCGCCGGGTCTGGTAGGCCTGGCCTGCCGGTGGCTTGTCCGAGGAGTGGGTCACGCCGCGGGCGTCCTTCCACTGGTAGACGGTGCCGGCCGCGGCGGTGCCGGCCAGGGAGGCCGCCAGCAGCAGGCAGCAGAGAGGAACGGTGCGCATCGGCGATCTCCGGGCATGGACCGGGCGATTGCAGCACCGCGGCGGCGCAGTGGCAAGCCGGCGGTGTCGCGGCCTGCGGCGTCTGGCCCTACACTGGCGCGATGGACCAAGACCGCCCACCACCGCGCTCGCGCGGGATCTACCTGCTGCCCAACCTGTTCACCACCTGCGGCCTGTTCGCGGGCTTCTACGCGATCATCGCCGCAGCCAACAGCCAGTTCACCGCCGCGGCCATCGCCGTGTTCGTGGCCGGGCTGATGGACGGCATCGACGGCCGCGTGGCGCGCCTGACCGGCACCAGCAGCGAGTTCGGCGTGCAGTACGACTCGCTGGCCGACCTGGTCAGTTTCGGCCTGGCGCCGGCGCTGGTGATGTACCACTGGGCGCTGTCTGCGCTGAAGTTCGACGGCGGCACGATGGGCAGGGTCGGCTGGGCGGTGGCCTTCCTGTATGCGGCCTGCGCCGCGCTGCGCCTGGCCCGCTTCAATACCCAGGTCGGCGTGGTCGACAAGCGCTGGTTCGTCGGCCTGGCCAGCCCGGCTGCGGCCGGCCTGATGATGTCCTTCGTGCTGGCGTTCGCCGATGGCGAACTGGGCTGGAGCGGCGAGGAGCTGCGCTACGTGGCGCTGGCGGTGACCCTGCTGGCCGGCCTGCTGATGGTCAGCCGGATCCGCTACTGGAGCTTCAAGGGCAGCGGTGAGGGCGGCGCGCGCGCCGACCGGATTCCGTTCGCGGTGCTGGCGATCGTGCCGGTGGTGATCGCGGTGCTGTTCATCGATCTGCCGCGCGTACTGTTCGCGATCGGCGTGCTGTACGCGCTGTCCGGCCCGGCGATCGCGCTGTGGCTGCGCTCGCGCAGGTCCGCAGGCGCCTGATGCGCATGCCGGAGGCGACGCTGCTGTGGGCGGCGCAGCAGGGCCAGTGGCTGCAGGCGCTGGGCTATACGGTCTATCGCCTGGGCGATGCGCCGGAGCCCGAGCCGGTGCAGGCCACCTCCGCGCCGCGTGCGGTCGAGCCGGCGATGGACACCCATCCGGTCCGCACCGCCACCGTGCCGGCACCCGAACCGCAGCGGTCGGCGCCGCCCCCGGTCCGTTCCACGCCCGACACCCAGGCCTCGGCGCCGGCGCGCGCAGCTGGCGGCATGCGCCGCCCGGCGCTGCCGGACAGGCTGCAGCTGGCGATGCTGCGTGTGTCCGGGCTGGATCCGTCCGATCCGGCCACCCAGGCCCTGATCGAGCGCTGGCCGATGGCCGAGCTGCGCGGCAACGGCGCGGCCAAGCGCGCGTTCTGGCCGACCCTGCGCGCGCTGCGCAAGGCCGCCAGGCGATGAGCGTCGCGGCCTATCGCGAGGTCGCGCCTGCGTGGCGCCTGCGTCCGATCCGCGAGGGCGACCTCGACGCGGTGATGGCGATCGAGGTGCGCGCGTATCCGTTTCCGTGGACGCGCGGGATCTTCCGCGACTGCCTGCTGGCCGGCTATCCCTCGCTGCTGGCGCTGGAGGACGACCGTCCTGCCGGCTACGGCCTGCTCAGCATCGCCGCCGACGAGGCGCATCTGCTCAACCTGTGCACCGCGCCGGAGCGCCAGTCGCGTGGTCTGGGCCGGCACCTGCTGCGCGCGCTGGTACGCAGTGCGCGCGACCGCGGCGCGCAGCGCATCTTCCTCGAGGTGCGGCCGTCCAATCCCGCGGCCATCGCGCTGTACGACAGCGAGGGGTTCAACGAGATCGGCCGCCGGCCGCGCTACTACCCGGCGCACAACGGCCGCGAGGACGCGATCGTGATGGCGATGGAACTGGTCGCCGACGACGTGCAGCGGATGCCGCCCCTGTAGGGACGGGCTGCATCGCGCGGGTGTTCCAGGCGCTCCGCAGGGAACCGCTCTGACGGCGTCCTTCATGCGTGGTGGGACAGTGTTCAAGGCGACCGCCATCGTTCCATCCCGGCCGGTGTGTCCCTTCAAGCATGGTGGCAGGCAGGGCGTGCTGACCCCTGAAGGCAATACGGGCGCAGGCCTGAAGCCGGGAGCTTGAAGCTCACAGCCAGCGGCGGACGCGTGCGGCGTAGTCCACGTAGCGCCGGCCGAAACGGGCGCGCAGCGCACGCTCTTCGGGAACGATCTGGAAGCGGGTGACACAGGCGACGTACAGAGGGACGGCGGTCAGCGCGACCGCGTTGCGCAGCAGCAGCGCGATGCCGACCAGGATCAGCGCGTGGCCCAGATACATCGGATTGCGCGACCAGCGGTGCAGGCCGTGCACGACCAGCTGCGTGCTGCGTTCCGGGGCCAGCGGGTTGACCGTGGTGCCGGCGCGGCGGAAGGCGAGTTTCGGCAGCAGGTTCAGCGCGAGGCCGGCTGCGACCGCGGCGATGGCGGACCAGGTCAGACCAGCTGACGCGGACACGGCGGCCGCGGCGGCGACGCACGACAGCAGCCACGCCAGCGCCGCGCAGGCCAGCAGCACCAGCGGCGGTGGAATGCGTGCCTCCAGTCGCCGCAGCAGCGCCGGCAGCGATTGCGCCCCAGGTGGCAGCTGCCGGGATGCAGCCAGGTCCGGGGCGTGGTCTCCACGCATGCGGCGGCGGTGTGCCGCATGCGATGACTGCAGAGACGGGGCCCGCCGCGGCTGCGATGCATCCGGCCCGGCCGGTGCACCGACAGATGCCGTGGTCGCTGATGCGGGGATGGCGTCGGCCCGCGACGTCGTGTGCCAGGTCGCAGGCGGGCCATCCGGCACGCCCGCGTCCGCATCAGTGCGTGTCGTCGACTCCGGTGGAATGGACGGCACCCGCGCTCCGTGTGATCAGAGCTTGCCGCGCTGCTCGCGCAGGCCGGTCAGCTGCGCGGTCCAGTCGGCCAGGCGCGCACGCTCCTGCTCGACCACCGCCGCCGGCACCTTGTCGCTGAACCTGGCCAGCTTGGCCTCGCTCTTCTCCAGCTCGGCGGCGACCTTGGCGATCTCCTTGTCCAGGCGCACGCGCTCGGCATCCAGATCGACCAGGCCTTCCAGCGGCACCAGCAGACGCAGCTCGCCGACGATCGCGGTGGCCGCCGGCGGAGTGACCGCATCGGCGGCCAGCCATTCGATCCGTTCCAGCCGCAGCAGGAAGCCTAGCTGTGCGGCGAAGCGTTCGATCCGGCTGCGGTCGCTGTCCTGGCCGCCCTGCAGCAGCAGGCCGACCTGCTTGCCCGGCGACACGCCCAGCTCGCTGCGCACGCGGCGCAGCGCGCTGACCATGGCCTTCAGCCATTCGACGTCGGCCTCGGCGCCGGCATGGCCGCTGCCGCCGAAATCGCCCGGCTGCGGATAGGCCTGCAGCGAGATCGACGCCGCATCGAGGCCCAGGCGCGGGCCGACCTGACGCCACAGTTCCTCGGTGATGAACGGGGTCAGCGGGTGCAGCAGGCGCAGCAGCGCCTCCAGCACGTACAGCAGGGTGTGGCGGGTGCTGGCCGCGGCCGCGGCGTCGCTGCCCTGCAGCGCCGGCTTGGCCAGCTCGACGAACCAGTCGCAGAACTCGTTCCAGGCGAACTCGTACAGCGCCTGCGACAGCAGGTCGAAGCGGTAGCCGGCGAACTGCGCCTGCGCTTCGGCGCTGACCTTCTCCAGCCGCGCCAGGATCCAGCGCTCGGCATCGGTGACCGGCTGCGGCGCGCCGCTGAAACTGGCGCCCTCGGTGTTCATCAGCACGAAGCGGCTGGCGTTCCACAGCTTGTTGCAGAAGTTCTTGTAGCCCTCGGCGCGGCCGAGGTCGAACTTGATGTCGCGGCCGTGGCCGGCCAGCGCGGCGATGGTGAAGCGCAGCGCGTCGGCGCCGTGCGGAATGATGCCGTCCGGGAACTCCTTGCGCGTGGCCTTCTCGATGCGCTCGGCCAGCTTCGGCTGCATCAGGCCGCTGGTGCGCTTGGCCAGCAGGTCGTCCAGCGAGATGCCGTCGATGATGTCCAGCGGGTCCAGCACGTTGCCCTTGGACTTGGACATCTTCTGGCCCTGCGCATCGCGGATCAGGCCGGTGATGTAGACGTCCTTGAACGGCACTTTCCCGGTGAAGCTGTCGGTGGCCATGATCATGCGGGCCACCCAGAAGAAGATGATGTCGAAGCCGGTGACCAGCACGTCCGACGGCAGGTAGCGGTCGAAGCCGCGTTCGGCCATCGCCTGCTCGTTCGGCCAGCCCAGCGTGGAGAACGGCCACAGCTGCGAG
Source organism: Xanthomonas sp. XNM01 (assembly GCF_014851915.1). Taxonomy (GTDB): domain Bacteria; phylum Pseudomonadota; class Gammaproteobacteria; order Xanthomonadales; family Xanthomonadaceae; genus Pseudoxanthomonas. The sequence continues at coordinate 322,538 of NZ_JACVAP010000003.1, read as the reverse complement.
GAGAACCAGGTCTCCAGCACGTCGCTGTCCTGGGTGAGCACGACATCGTCGGCGAGCCCGGCGCGCGCACGGGCTTCGGCCTCGTCGCGGCCGACGTAGCAGGTGCCGGCGGCGTCGAACCATGCCGGGATGCGGTGGCCCCACCAGAGCTGGCGGCTGATGCACCAGTCCTGGATGTTCTCCATCCAGTGGCGGTAGGTGTTGATCCAGTTCGGCGGGACGAACTGGATGTCACCCGGCTTTCCATCGACGCCTTCGACCAGCTCCAGGCCGCGCTTCGCCAGCGCGTCCATCTTCACGAACCACTGGTCGGTCAGATACGGCTCGATCACCTGGCCGGTGCGGTCGCCACGCGGCACCTGCAGCTTGTGCGGTTTCGTCTCGACCAGCAGGCCGAGGTCTTCCAGCTCGGCCAGCACCAGCTTGCGCGCGGCATAGCGGTCCAGGCCGCGGAAGCGTTCGGGCGCGTTGTCGTTGAGCGCGGCGACCGGGGTGAACAGGTTGATCATCGGCAGGCTGTGACGCACGCCGACCTGGTAGTCGTTGAAATCGTGCGCCGGGGTCACCTTTACCACGCCGGTGCCGAACGCGCGGTCGACGTAGTCGTCGCCGATCACCGGCACGCGGCGGCCGGTCAGCGGCAGCACGACCTCCTTGCCGATCAGCGACGCGTAGCGCGGATCCTCCGGGTGGACCATCGCGGCGGTATCGCCGAGCATGGTTTCCGGGCGGGTGGTGGCGACGATCAGGTAGTCGCGGGTCTCGCGCAGCGTTTCCACGCCGTCGGCATCGACCTCGACGTGCTCGTAGCTGACGCCATCGGCCAGCGGGTAGCGGATCGACCACAGGAAGCCGTCTTCCTCGACGCTTTCCACTTCCAGGTCGGAGATCGCGGTCTTCAGCACCGGGTCCCAGTTGACCAGGCGCTGGCCGCGGTAGATCAGGCCCTGCTCGTGCCAGCGCACGAAGGCCTCGACCACGGCCTCGGACGGCTGCGGGTCCATCGTGAAGGTGCTGCGCGACCAGTCGGCCGAGGTGCCGAGGCGGCGCATCTGCCGTTCGATGGTGTCGCCGGAGTGCTGCTTCCACTCCCAGACCTTGTTGATGAAGCCTTCGCGGCCCAGCGAATCGCGGGTTTCGCCCTTGCCCTCGATCGCCAGGTTGCGGCTGACCACCATCTCGGTGGCGATGCCGGCGTGGTCGGTGCCGACCTGCCACAGCGTGTCGTAGCCGCGCATGCGGTGGTAGCGGATCAGCGCGTCCATCAGGGTCTGCTGGAAGGCATGGCCCATGTGCAGCGTGCCGGTGACGTTCGGTGGCGGCAGCAGGATGGTGTAAGGCGTGCCGTTGCCCGAGGGACGGAAGCAGCCGCCGGCCTCCCATTCGGCGTACAGCCGGGTCTCGAAGGTCTTGGGGTCGTAGCCGGAGGCGAGGGTGTTGGTCATGGTCTTCTTCTGGTTCCGCGACGGGCGGGACGCTGGTGTTCGGGTGTGTCGACGGTCGGACGGGGCGGGCTGCACGGCGCGGAGTGCGCTCATCCGCCCTTCGGGCACCTTCTCCCGCGTGCGGGCGAAGGGTGGAACCGCCGCGATGTTCGGCGGCGTGGTGCGGAGCGCTTTGCCGGCGAGCGCGCCCTGCCTCGATCCACTTCGCGTCGCGCGCCCGGCGGGCGGGTCGCGCTGCGCGTGGCAGGTGACGCGGCGACGGGCGCGCGACCCGCGATTACATGTCGTGCTTGTTCACGTCGTAGCCAAGCGCCTTGTACTGCTTCCAGCGCTCGCGCAGCGGGTCGCGCGCGGCCGGGTCGGCCGGCACCACTTCCAGCACGCGCTGGCAGTCGGCGGTCCAGGCCGCATCGCGCAGGTTGATCGCCATCGGCCGCGGCGCGGTCTCGGTGCCGGGGACGACGATCAGCACCGGCGCCTCGTCGTCGTCCTCGTCGCTGCCGGCGATCTGGTGCGGGATGTAGGCCTCGTCGTCGAACGACCACAACAGGTCGTCCAGTTCCTCGGCCTGGGCCGCGTCGCGGGCCAGCACCAGGGTGGGCTGGCCGCTGTCGCAGGCACGGCGGGCCAGTTCGCAGACCAGCAGCAGCGGCTGGGCGGCGAAGCGGGGCTTGGCGATCAGGTAGAAGTCGGCTCTTGGCATGGAAGGGTCAAGAGTGAAGCCGCGTGCTGCGCACGCTGTGAAGGGAGAAGGGCGCAGACGCTCCGATCACCGCTTCACAGCCCGCGCAGCGGGCGACGTCACCGTTCGCCGCTCCTGTCCAGCAGCCACTGGCTCAGCAGGCCGACCGGGCGGCCGGTGGCCATGCCGCGCTTGCCTTCGTCGCTGGCCGAGCCGGCGATGTCCAGGTGCGCCCAGCGCTGGCCCTCGGTGAAGCGGGCCAGGAAGCAGCCGGCGGTGATCGCGCCGCCCCAGCGGCCGCCGATGTTGTAGACGTCGGCGAAGCTGGAATCGAGCAGGGTCTGGTACTCGTCCCACAGCGGCAGGCGCCAGGCGCGGTCGAACACGTGCTCGCCGGCGGCCAGCAGTTCGCCGGCCAGGTCGTCGTGCTTGCTCATCAGGCCGGTGGCGAACTTGCCCAGCGCGACCATGCAGGCGCCGGTCAGGGTGGCGACGTCGACCAGCGCGGCCGGCTCGAAGCGCTGCGCGTAGGTCAGCGCGTCGCACAGGATCAGGCGGCCTTCGGCGTCGGTGTTGCCGACCTCGATGGTCTTGCCGGCCATCGAGGTGATCACGTCGGACGGACGGTAGCTGTTGCCGTCGATCGCGTTCTCCACCGCCGGGGCGATGACCACCAGGTTCAGCGGCAGCTTCATCTTCACCGCGGCGACGAAGGTGCCCAGCACGCTGCCGGCGCCGAGCATGTCGTACTTCATCTCCTCGATGCCGCCCTGGGTCTTCAGGTTGACGCCGCCGGTATCGAAGGTGATGCCCTTGCCGACCAGCACGTAGGGCTTGGTCGAGGCATCGGCGGCGCCGTTCCACTTCAGCACCACCAGGTGCGGGCGGTTGGCCGAGCCGCGGGCCACGGCCAGCAGCGAGCCCATGCCCAGCGCGCCCATCTGGTGCTCGTCCAGGATCTCGGCCTCGGCGCCGTCGTGGGCGTCGGCGAACTGCTGCGCCTGCTGGGCCAGGTAGGCCGGGTTGCAGATGTTCGGCGGCAGGTTGCCGAGCTCGCGGGTGAAGGCCACGCCGGCGGCGATCGCCTCGCCCTGGGCCAGCGCGGTGGCGTCCTCGCCAGCGATGGCCAGGCTGCGCAGGCCGGCCTCGTCGGTCTTCTTCTTGCCGAAGGTGGCGGTGTAGCGGTAGGCGGCATGGTCGGCGGCGATCGCGGCCTGGCGGATCGCCCAGGCGGCGTCGCGGCCGGGCACGGCCAGCTCGCTCAGGGTGAAGAGCGCATTGCCGACCGGGCCGGTCTTCAGCGCGCGGACCGCATCGGCGACGGCCTTCAGATACTGCGGGACGGCGAACTTGGCCGGCTCGCCCAGGCCCAGCACCAGCACGCGCGGGGCGGCGACGCCCGGCAGATCGTGCAGGACCACGCTGGCGCCGGTGCGGCCGCTGAGGTCGCCACGCTCGAGCAGGGCGCGCAGGCGGCCGCCGCTGGCGTCGTCGATGGCCTGGCCCGCGGGCGTGAGGGTCTTGTCGGCGTAGGCGCCGACCACGACGCAGTCGAAGGTGGCCGCGGCAGCGGCCTCGCGGTTCAGGGTGAATTGCAGTGCCATTGATCAGATTCCCGGTACAGGTTCCGTACAATCGCGGATCCGCGCTGCCGCGGCCCCTGGCCCCGACGGCGTTCCGCAAGCGAATCCGAGAGTTTAGAACAAGCCCGCCCGATGCCGAAGCTCGACCGATACCTGCTGCGCGATTTCGTCCAGAGCATCCTGGCCACGCTGATCGTGCTGCTGGCGGTCAGCATGGGCGGCGTGCTGGTGGACGTGCTGGGTGAAATCGCCGATGGCGGCATCCCGGCGCGGTTGCTGCTGTCCCAGCTGGGCCTGCAGCTGCTGGTCTACCTGCCGCTGGTGCTGCCGCTGGCGCTGATGCTGGGGCTGATGCTGGCCGTGGCCCGGCTGTACCGGGATTCGGAGATGGCCGTGCTCAACGCGGTCGGGGTCGGTCCGAAGCGCCTGCTGCGCCCGCTGCTGATGGCGGTGCTGCCGGTGGTCGCGCTGGTCGGGCTGTGCTCGCTGTGGCTGGGCCCCTGGGCCGAGCGCACCGGCGTGTCCATGGTCGAGCAGGCCAACCGCAGCCTGATCGTGGCCGGACTGGAGCCGGGCCGGTTCACCTCGCTGTCCGGCGGTGGCGTGGTCTACATCGACGGCATGTCCGAGGACGGCCGCACCCTGCAGCGGATCTTCATGCAGCGCGAGCGCGAGGGGCGGCTGGACGTGGTCACCGCCGCCACCGGTGGCCTGCAGCTGGAAGGCGAGCGCGACCGCTACCTGGAGCTGCGCGATGGCCACCGCATCGAAGGACCGCTGGACCAGGGCCTGGATTTCCGCCTGATGCGCTACGCCACCAACGAGGTCGCGCTGCCGGACCGCGCCGCCAGCCGCGACGAGAACGATCCGGCGCTGGCCTCGACCCTGGACCTGGTCGGTGACGGCCGGCCGGAGGCCGTGGCCCAGCTGCACTACCGCCTGGCGCCGCCGCTGCTGGCGCTGGCGTTCGCGCTGATGACCGTGCCGCTGGCGCGCAGCGCGCCGCGGCAGCAGCGCTACGGGCGGGCGATGCTCGGCTTCCTGGCCTACATGGTCGGCCTGAACATGATGTTCGTCGGTCGCGGCATGCTCGCCGATGGCGACCTGCCGGCCGCGGCGGGCCTGTGGTGGCTGACCGTGCCGCTGCTGGTGCTGGCGGTCTGGCTGTACCGGCGCGATGGCCGCCTGGCCCGTCCGCGGAGGGTCGCGGCATGATCCTGCGTCCGCGCCTGCACGACCTTTACGTCGGCCGCGTCGTCCTGGCCACGGTCCTGCTGACCTGGTCGGTCCTGGTCGGCCTGGACGTGATGCTCACGCTCTCCAACGAGCTGGGCAACATCGGCACGGGCCGCTACGACTTCGGCACCGCGCTGGCGGTGGTCGCCTACTCGGTGCCGCGCCGCGCCTACACGATCTTCCCCTACGCGGCGGTGATCGGCTCGCTGCTCGGCCTTGGCCAGCTGGCGGCCACCTCCGAGCTGACCGCGCTGCGCGCGCTGGGCCTGTCGCGGCGCAGGTTGAGCCTGTCGGTGGCCATCGCGCTGTCGCTGCTGACCGGGGCGATGGTGGTCAATGGCGAGACCCTGGCGCCCTGGGGCCAGCGCCAGGCCGACGGGCTGAAGCTGATGGCCCGCACCAACAACGTGGCCATGGCCCGCTATTCCGGGCTGTGGGCGCGCGAGGGCGACACTTTCCTCAACGCGCAGGACGGCGAGGAGCGGATCGAGGGTGGCAGGCGCGTGCTGGAACTGCGCGACGTGCGCCTGTACCGGATGGATGCCGACGGCCGCCTGCTGTCGCTGACGCGGGCCGCGGTGGCGGTCCATGAGGACGCCGGCTGGATGCTGCGCCAGGTGCGGCAGATCGACTTCGGCGACGAGACCGCCACCGAGCAGCGCCTGGACGAGCAGCGCTGGGAGTCGGAGCTCGACCCCAACGCGCTGGCCGCCGGCGTGACCCGGCCGCGCAACCTGTCGGCCGCCGACCTGCATGCCAGCATCGAATACCGGCAGCGCAACGGGCTGGACGCGCGCGACTACGAGGATACCTACTGGAGCCGCTGGTTCTATCCGCTGAACGTGCTGGCGCTGTGCCTGGCCGCGGTGCCGTTCGCGTTCGGCAGCCTGCGCAGCGGCGGCATGGGCAAGCGCCTGTTCCTGGGCATCCTGTTCTCGCTGGGGTTCCTGCTGCTGCAGATGCAGTTCGGCCGCCTGGCCGGCGCGTTCCGGTTCGACTACCGGATCGCCTACGCGCTGCCGCCGGTCATGATGCTGGCGACCTCGTGGTGGCTGTTCCGGCGCAAGTCGGGCTGAGGGCGGCGCGAAGCGCCTGCCGGCACCGCCTTCCGCGGGCGGCCGGTCGCGTCGGCGGCAGGCTCCGACAGACCGCCGGAATCATGGTGATGTCGAGTGCGGCGGCGGATGCCGCCGGGGCGCGTCCGACGGCGCCGCCATCGGCTCCCTTCCCCGGTTTTCTCGACATGCCGTCGTCGCGGTGACTGCCGTGCCGCGGCGATGTCCTGGCCGCGCCGCGACGCGGCAGGTCGCAGGCACGTCGATCACGGCCGGGCCGACCTGCAGGGCGGTGCCCGGCGCAGCCATCAGGCCGCATCCGACCGGACGATGCAGGCCGCGGGAGCGGACGCTCCGCGCCTGCTACGGTTTGGGGAGGCGTTCGATCCGGGTGCCGCTGAGCCGGTCGTGCCAAGCCAGGCCGTCGCGGTCGATCCAGGCCCACCAGAATCCCAGGCCGCCGGCCAGCAGCGACAGATGGCCGGCCAGGAAGCGCAGCCACAGCCTGCCCAGCGGCGCGGCGCCGCCATCGGGCGCGCGCACCCGCAGCCGCCAGGGCCGCATCCCCAGGGTCTGGCCGCCGCGGCGCCAGCTGGCGGTCGCGTACAGCCCGCTGACCAGCCAGCAGCAGCACCACAGCAGCCAGGCCAGCGCGCTGTAGGGGGCGATGTTCTCGCGCTCCGGGTGCTGGCCCAGATAGGTGTAGCCGACGGTGAACGCCGCGGAGATCAGCAGCCACAGCGCCAGCACCGGCCACAGGTCGTAGAACAGCGCCAGCAGACGGGTCAGGACCAGCACGGGGCTGCGGGCGGGGCGGTCGGACGTGGCGGCGGTGTCGGTCTGCATCGGCACAGGATAGCGGCAGCCGCCGGCTATCCTGTGCCGATGTCCGTTCCCGCCACGCCTGCCGACCGCCGCCGCGCCGCCAACGCCCTGCCTCCGCTGCGCGATGCCGATGCCGCCGCGATCCAGACCTTTCTCGACGGCGCCTGGGCCGAATCGGGCCTGGCCCGGCACAGCCTGGACGCCTACCGCCGCGATCTTGAACTGCTGGCGCGCTGGCGCGACGGGGCCGGTGGCGGACTGGCCGGTGCCGATCGCGCGACGCTGTTCGACTACCTGGCCTGGCGCAGCGCGCAGGGCTACGCGCCACGCAGCACTGCGCGCCTGCGCTCGACCCTGCGCGCCTTCTACGGGCATCTGGTGCGGCGCGGCGTGCGCGGCGACGACCCGGCGGCGCTGATCGACCCGCCCAGGCTGCCGCGCTCCCTGCCCAAGGCGCTGTCGGAGCGCGAGATCGAGGCCCTGCTCGGCGCCCCGGACGTCGAGACCGCCGAGGGCCTGCGCGACCGCGCGATGCTCGAACTGATGTACGCCGCCGGCCTGCGCGTCAGCGAACTGGTCGAACTGCCGGCCAATGCGGTCAACCTGCGCCAAGGCGCGCTGCGGGTGACCGGCAAGGGCAGCAAGGAGCGGCTGGTGCCGCTGGGCGAGGAGTCGCAGCACTGGCTGCAGCGCTATCTGGACGGCGCGCGGCCGCAGCTGGCCGCGGGCCGGCCGGTCCCGGCCGATGCGCAGGGGCGGGTGCCGCTGTTCCTCACCGACGCACGCCAGGCACCGACCCGGCAGGCCTACTGGCTGGCGTTGAAGGGCTACGCCGCTGTGGCCGGGATCGACCCGCGCCGGGTGACTCCGCACGGCCTGCGCCACAGCTTCGCCACCCACCTGCTCAACCACGGCGCCGACCTGCGCGCGCTGCAACTGCTGCTCGGCCACGCCAGCCTGTCGACCACCCAGATCTACACCCTGGTCGCCCGCGAACACCTCAAGCGCCTGCACGCCCACCATCACCCGAGGGGGTGAGCCAGCCCGCTTGCGCGGCACTATCACGCGGGCTGGTGAACGCCGGACCCGGCTGTCCGGGCCGGGCGATCCGGAGGTCAGCCAGGTTGCGTCAGGGATGGCAGCGGGAGGTGCATCGAGGCGCATGCCGCGGATGGGCGAACGCCTGGACATGGGCGATGCCGCGGCGGTGGCGAAGCATCGCCCCGCGCCGCGGAGGAGCGACCGCCGCGCGGCGTCGGGCTGGCGACCGGCCGGGTCCCGCGAAACGCTGCCGGATCGCCCTCCGGGAACGGCTGCGAACGGGATCGCCATCCCGGATGGAGAGGGCGCCGGACAGGACGGATTCGACCGACGCCCCCCTTGAATCGTCGGCCCCGACGATCCGGCACCCCGAGCCAGCGTGCGCCCACCGGCGCAGATGGCGGGGCTCCCGCGTTGCCGTCGGCTGGATCGGGGCGTGGTGACGTCCGTCGGACGCCGGTCCGCCTCCACGGCGCGGCGCGCCGCCGCAGCCATCCGCCCTCGACCGCGCGCCGCGCCACACCGGGACCGCCACGGCCGCTTCGAGCCCAGTGTGCGAAAATGCGCGCCTTCGCCTCCCACCACGGATTCCTGCATGTCCCGCATCGCCGTTGCCGCCCTGCTTGGTGCACTGAGCCTCAGTGCATGCGCCCAGCCTTCGCCGTCGGGGCAGGCGTCCACCCAGGGCAAGGAGGCGCCGGCGAACCAGGCGTCGGGGAAGGAGGGGGCCGACGCGACGGTCCGCGAGGCGCTGCAGGCGCTGGCGCCGGGCATGCAGGCCGACTACGTCGGTGCCGCGCCGTTCGCCGGCTTCCGCGAGGTGCTGGTCGGTGGCCAGGTGCTGTACGTGTCCGACGACGGGCGCTTCCTGATGCAGTCGCAGCCGTTCGACCTGCAGGAGCGTCGGCCGGCGACCAGCGAAGGCCTCAAGGCCTTCCGCCGCGAGCGCATCGCCAGCATCCCCGAGCAGGACCGCATCGTGTTCGCGCCGCCGAATCCGAAGCACACCATCACCGTGTTCACCGACATCGAGTGCGGCTACTGCCGCCGCCTGCACGAGCAGATCGGCGAGATCAACCGCGCCGGCATCGCGGTCGAGTACCTGGCCTTCCCGCGCATGGGCATGGGCAGCGACGACTTCCGCGACATGGTCTCGGTGTGGTGCTCGGCCGACCGCAAGCAGGCGCTGACCAGCGCCAAGGCCGGCAACGGCGTGGCCAAGAAGGACTGTTCCAACCCGGTGGCGATGCAGTACACCCTGGGCCAGCAGGTGGGCGTGACCGGCACCCCGGCGATCTTCGCCGCCGACGGCTCGCAGCTGGGCGGCTACCTGCCGCCGGCGCAGTTGCTGGAAGCGCTGGAGAAGACCGCCGCCGGCGCCGGTTCGCGCTGAGCCACCCCGCGTTGCGCCGGCCGGGCCCAGGGGCCCTGGCCCGGCGTGCGCCGACGGTCCCGTCCGCGCACGGACCGGGCCGTCCGCCTCTGCCGTGACCCGGCGAGGCGGCGCATCCGGCGAAGGGCCGGGCCGCTCCGGTACAATGGACGGCCTTTCCCCAGCGACCCGCCGGACATGATCGTCCTCGAGGGCGTCAGCGCCCTGTCGCCGTTCCGCCTGCAACGGCTCGAAACCCGCCTCCAGTCCGTCGTGCCCGCCCTGCGCATCACCGGCGCCTGGCACGTCTACTTCATCGATACCGACGCCGGCCACGCGCCCGCGCTGCCGACCCTGCGCCGCATCCTGCAGGCCGAGGGCGAGCCGGTCGCTGCCGATGCCGGCACGGTCAGCCGCTTCGTCGTGCCGCGCCTGGGCACGCTGTCGCCGTGGTCGAGCAAGGCCACCGAACTGGTCCGTGGTGCCGGGCAGCCGATCCGCCGGGTCGAGCGCGGTACCCGCATCGATCTGGCCGGCTGGCCGCAGGACGCCGCCAGCCAGGCCGCGCTCGCCAGGCTGCTGCACGACCCGATGACCCAGTCGCTGCTGGAGACGGCCGAGGCCGCGCAGGCGCTGTTCACCGCGCTGGAGCGCGGCCAGCTCGAGCGCATCCCGCTGGCGGATCTGGAAGCGGCCAACGTGCGCCTGGGCCTGGCCCTGGCCCAGGACGAGATCGACTACCTGCGCACCCGCTTCGGCGAGCTCGGCCGCGATCCGGCCGACGTCGAGCTGATGATGTTCGCGCAGGCCAATTCCGAGCACTGCCGGCACAAGATCTTCAACGCCAGCTGGACCATCGATGGCCGCGAGCAGGACCGCTCGCTGTTCCGGATGATCAAGCACACGCACCAGCAGACGCCGGAGCACACGCTCAGCGCGTACAGCGACAACGCTGCGGTGATCGAAGGCCATCCGTCCGCGCGCTACCGCCCCGATCCGCACACCGGCCGGTACCGCAGCGAAGCGGTGGTGCCCAGCGCGTTCCAGATCAAGGTCGAGACCCACAACCACCCGACCGCGATCGCGCCGTTCCCGGGCGCGGCCACCGGCGCCGGCGGCGAGATCCGCGACGAGGGTGCGACCGGCCGCGGCGGCAAGCCCAAGGCCGGTCTGACCGGTTTCTCGGTCTCGCACCTGCGCATCCCGACGCTGCCGCAGCCGTGGGAGGCGCCGCGCGCGCTGAACCCGCGGATGGCCCCGGCGCTGGAGATCATGCTCGACGGCCCGCTCGGCGGCGCCGCGTTCAACAACGAGTTCGGCCGTCCGAACCTGCTCGGCTACTTCCGCAGCTTCGAGCTGGCCGAAGAAGGCATCGCCCGCGCCTACGACAAGCCGATCATGCTGGCCGGCGGCCTCGGCGCGATCGACCGCAACCAGGTCGACAAGATCCGGCTCAAGGACGGCGACGCGGTGATCGTGCTCGGCGGCCCGGCGATGCTGATCGGCCTGGGCGGCGGCGCGGCCAGTTCGGTGGCCTCCGGCGAGAGCGCCGAGGACCTGGACTTCGCCAGCGTGCAGCGCGACAACCCGGAGATGGAGCGGCGCGTGCAGGAGGTCATCGACCGCTGCGTGGCGCTGGGCGCGGACAACCCGATCCAGTTCTTCCACGACGTCGGCGCCGGCGGCCTGTCCAACGCGATTCCCGAGCTGCTGCACGACTCCGACGTCGGCGGCGTGATCGACCTGGCCAAGGTGCCGACCGACGATCCGTCGCTGTCGCCGCTGGAACTGTGGTGCAACGAATCGCAGGAGCGCTACGTGCTCGGCGTGCCGGCCGACCGGCTGGCCGAGTTCGCCGCGATCTGCGAACGCGAGCGCTGTCCGTTCGCCGCGGTCGGCGTGGCCACCGCCGAGGAGCGTCTGGTGGTGGGATACGGTGCGACGGTGGAATCCGTCTACGGCACACGTCCCACGTCGGGTACATCCGGCCCGGCGCAGCACGCCGGGCGTTCGGACGCGCCGCGCGGCAGTGCCGCGCAAGCGGCGCATCCTCACCCAATCGACCTGCCGATGGACGTGCTGTTCGGCAAGCCGCCGAAGATGCACCGCGACACCGCGCATCCGGCCGCGCCGCGCTGGCCGGCGCTGGCCACCGACGGGCTGGACCTGCGGGAGGCCGGCCTGCGCGTGCTCGCGCATCCGACCGTCGCCTCGAAGAACTTCCTGGTCACGATCGGCGACCGTAGCGTCGGCGGCCTGACCGCGCGCGAGCAGATGATCGGCCCGTGGCAGCTGCCGCTGGCCGACTGCGCGATCACCCTGGCCGGCTTCGACGGATTCGCCGGCGAGGCGATGTCGATCGGCGAGCGCACCCCGCTGGCGCTGCTCGATTCGGCCGCGGCCGCGCGCATGGCGGTGGGCGAGGCGATCACCAACCTGTGCGCCGCGCCGGTCGATTCGCTGGACACGGTCAAGCTGTCGGCCAACTGGATGGCCGCCTGCGGCCACCCGGGCGAGGACGCGCTGCTGTACGACGCGGTGCACGCGGTCGGCATGGAACTGTGCCCGGCGCTGGACATCTCGATCCCGGTCGGCAAGGACTCGCTGTCGATGCAGGCGCAGTGGCAGGCCGATGGCACCACGCAGAAGTCGGTGTCGCCGGTGTCGCTGGTGATTTCGGCGTTCGCGCCGGTCGCCGACGCGCGCGGCCAGCTGACCCCGCTGCTGCAGCGCGAGGACGACAGCGAGCTGTGGCTGATCGGCCTCGGCGGCGGCAAGCAGCGCCTGGGCGGCTCGGTGCTGGCCCAGGTGCACGCCGGCGACGAGGCGTTGCCCGCGTTCGGCGGCGAAGTCCCGGACCTGGACGATCCGCAGCGCCTGCGTGCGCTGTTCGACCTGATCTGCGATGCGCGCGAGGCCAACCTGCTGCTGGCCTATCACGACCGCAGCGACGGCGGCGCCTTCGCCGCGCTGTGCGAAATGGCCTTCGCCTCGCGCCAGGGCCTGGACATCACCCTGGACGCCTGGGGCGACGACGCCTTTCGCAGCCTGTTCAACGAGGAACTCGGCGCGATCGTGCAGATCGCCTCCGAGGACCGCGCCGCGTTCGCCGACCTGGTCGAGCGCCATGCGCTGACCGAGTGCGCGCAGCGCATCGCGCGGCCGACCAACCTGCCGCGGATCCGGGTCGGCAATGCCGGCCGGACCCTGGTCGAGTGGCGCTGGGAAGAACTGTTCGATGCCTGGTGGTCGGTCACCCATGCGCTGCAGAAGCTGCGCGACAACCCCGACAGCGCCGACGAGGAGCGTGCGGTCGCGCGCGACTTCGAGGCGCCCGGGCTGAAGCCGAAGCTGGTGTTCGACCCGGCCGAGGACGTGGCCGCGCCGTTCATCGCCACCGGTGCGCGGCCGAAGGTCGCGATCCTGCGCGAGCAGGGCGTCAACGGCCAGATCGAGATGGCCAACGCCTTCGAGCGGGCCGGGTTCGAGGCCTACGACGTGCACATGAGCGACCTGATCGCCGGTCGCGTTGCGCTGGACGGCTTCACCGGCCTGGCCGCCTGCGGCGGCTTCAGCTACGGCGACGTGCTGGGCGCCGGCCGCGGCTGGGCGACCTCGGTGCTGGAGCGCAGCGCGCTGCGCGATGCCTTCGCCGCGTTCTTCGCGCGCAGCGACACGTTCTCGCTGGGCGTGTGCAACGGCTGCCAGATGATGAGCCAGCTCAAGGACATCATCCCGGGTGCCGAGCACTGGCCGCGCTTCCTGCGCAACCGCAGCGAACAGTTCGAGGCGCGCACCGCGCTGCTGGAAGTGGTGGAGTCGCCGTCGGTGCTGCTGCGCGGGATGGCCGGTTCGCGGATCCCGGTGGCGGTGGCGCATGGCGAAGGCCGTGCCGAGTTCGCCAGTGCGGTCGACCAGGCCACCGCGCGCGTGGCGCTGCGCTACGTCGATGGCAACGGAGAGGTCGCCAGCCGCTATCCGCTCAATCCGAACGGGTCGCCCGACGGCATCACCGGCCTGACCAGCGTCGACGGACGCGCGACCATCCTGATGCCGCACCCCGAGCGGGTGGTGCGCAGCATCAGCATGAGCTGGCATCCGTCCGGCTGGGGCGAGGACTCGCCGTGGATGCGGATGTTCCGCAACGCGCGGGTCTGGGTGGGCTGACCTCCTGCGACCGCAGTCCTGAAACGGCGCCCCTCGGGGCGCCGTTTTTCTTTGTGCGCGTGGCCGGCCGGCGGGGTCGCGCCACACCGGCCGGGATGTGACGCGATGCGTCACCTAGCGTCGCACTGCGGCGCGTGAGGATTTGAAATGTGATGAGAGTCATCTTTGAAATGAGGCATTTCGACGGATTGGCCTGATTCTTGTTGCAAGGGAGCCATTGGGGCGCGAGCTCCGCTGGATCCGCGAGCCGCCTTGAAACTTCTCTCCGTGTTCGGAACCCGCCCCGAGGCGATCAAGATGGGGCCCCTGGTGCGCGCGCTCGCGCAGGCGCCCGGCATCGAATCCCGGGTCTGCATCACCGGGCAGCACCGCGCGATGCTCGACCAGGTGATGGACCTGTTCGGGATCGTGCCCGACCACGACCTCGACCTGATGGTCGGCAACCAGACGCTCAACGGCCTGTGCACGCGTCTGCTCGAGACCCTCGATGCGCTCTACGCCCGGGTCCAGCCCGACCGCGTGCTGGTCCACGGCGATACCACCACCGCGATGGCCGCGGCCCTGGCCGCCTTTCATCGCCGGATCCCGGTGGCCCACGTCGAGGCCGGCCTGCGCACCGGCGACCTGCAGCGGCCGTGGCCGGAGGAGATGAACCGGCGCTTCGTCGATGTCGTTTCCGACCTGCTGTTCGCGCCGACCGCCAGCGCGGCGGCGAACCTGTCGGCCGAGCATCTCGGCGGCCGCGTGCTGGTCACCGGCAACACCGTGATCGATGCGCTGGCGCAGACCGTGCGCCGGCTCGAGAGCGATCCGGCGCTGTGCGCGCTGCTGGATGCGCGCTTCCCGTTCCTGGCCGGCAACCGCAAGCTGGTGCTGGTCACCGGCCACCGCCGCGAGAGTTTCGGTCAGGGCTTCGAGGACATCTGCCGCGCGCTGGTCGCGCTGGCCCACCGCGACGACGTGGAGATCGTCTATCCGGTGCACCTGAATCCGAACGTGCAGGCGCCGGTCCACGCCCATCTCGGCGGGCTGGCCAATGTCCATCTGCTGCCGCCACAGGACTACCTGGGATTCGTCCGCCTGATGCAGCGCGCCCACCTGGTGCTGACCGACTCGGGCGGCGTGCAGGAAGAAGCGCCTGCACTGGGCCGCCGCGTGCTGGTGATGCGCGAGGTGACCGAGCGCCCCGAAGCGGTCGCGTCCGGCGCGGTGCGCCTGGTCGGCACCAGCGTCGACAGCCTGCTGGCCGAGGCCGCCGTCGCCTGCGACGCGCCGGTGCGGCCGGCCGTCTTCGATCCCCATGCCAGCCCCTACGGCGATGGGCGCGCCTGCGAGCGCATCGTCGCCGCGCTGACCGGTCAGCCGGTCGACGCCTTCGTCCCCGCGGCTGCCTCGCCGCTGCTTGCCACCGCCTGTTGAGCCCACGATGACGACCTTCTCTTCCCGTTCCGCCGCCCGCCGCTGGCGCTGCCTGCCGCTGGCCGTGGCGCTGTGTGCGTCGTTTGCCGCGTCCGCCGCCGAAACCGTCGCCGGCCAGTTCGCCGAGTGGAGCGGCAGCCGTCCACTGGAGCGTCAGATCAGCCTGCGCGAGCTCGGCTTCGCCCAGCCGCTGGTGCTGGCTGGTCGCGACGATCGCCGCGAGCTGTACCTGCCGGTGCCGGCGGGCGTGCCGACACATGGCGCCGAACTGCAGCTGGAGGCGCGCTACCTGCGCGGCCATCCCGGACGCAGCGCGCTGCAGCTGGCGGTGGACGGCGATCCGGTCGCGGTGCGCGCGATCGCCGACGAACAGGGCGACGCCGGCCAGCTGGTCGGCATCGACGGCCTGCCGCGCGACAGCGGCTTCGTCCGCGTCGGCATCGGCTGGTGGTCGATGGTCTCCGATGACCGCTGCGCCGACCAGAACGCACCGGCCAACACCCTGCGCGTCTCGCCGGACAGCCGCTTCCGCTACAGCGTCGATGGCGCGGCGATCGACACCGTGGCCAAGGCCTGGGGCGCGCTGCCCGGGCAGGTGCGCGTGCTGGTCGCCGGCCGCGGTCTGGCCGCGCCGGCCTACGACGCGGCCTGGCGGGTCGGTGCGGTGATCGAGAAGGCCGGACGGCAGGTGTCCATCGTCGCCCTGCCGGCGGTCGGCGACACGATCGCGGTGCCGGCGCTGGACGTACCGGCGAGCCTGCGCGGCATTCCCGCCTACGCGGCGCTGTCCTCGGCGGGGGCGCATCGCATCGCCGGGCCGGCCGAACTCGGCGCGCTGCTCTCGCTCGGTGCCGCAGGCCCGCTGGCTGCCGACGTGGTGATCGCCGACGACGCACTGCGTACCGCGGTCGCGCAGGCGCTGGACGCGCTGGCCGCCGAGGTCGCCACGGCAGGCCCGGAAGCCACCGCCGCGTTCGCCCGCTGGCGTGCGGCCGGGATGTCGGCGTTCGCCGCCGGCGATGGCGACCTGTCGGTGGCGCAGCTGGGCGGCGGGCCGGTGCTGGTGGTCGCAGCGACGGCAGGCGCGCGCGCGGCGGGCCTGCTCGACGCGCAATGGCGTGCGTACGCGGTGGGCCGCTCGCTGCGGATCGCCAGTGCCGGGCCGGTGCGGCCGGAGCAGGGGCGGATCCTGCTGGACAGGTTCGGCCCGATGTCGGGCAGTGTCGACGTGGCGGTGCGCGCGGACCGCAGCATGGCGTTCGACCTCGGCGCGATCGCGGACGGCGCCGGCCTGCCCGAGGAGCTGGTGCTGGACCTGGCCGGCGCCCCGGACGCGGCCGGCGATGGCGTGGTGGTCTCGGTGTTCCTCAACGATGTGCTGCTGGGCGCGCGCGTGCTCGACCGCAATGCCAGGGCGGAGCGTGTGCGCGTTCCGGTGCCGCGGCACGCGCTGGCTGGCCGCAACGAGGTGCGGGTGAGCTTCCTGCGCCAGCCCACGCGCCAGCACTGCCACGATCCGGTGACCGCCTATCCGGTCACCGTGCTGCCTGGCAGCCACATCCGCCTGGGCCGCGGCCGTGTCGATGGCTTCGCCGCGGCCGCCGTGCAGCTGTCCGGTCCCTATCAGCTGCGCCTGCCGGCGTCCTGGCTGGCCGATGCGCCGGTCTCGCTGTCCAAGGTGATCCGTGTCGCCAACGCGGTCGGCGCGTCGCCGCTGCAGGCCGAACTGGCGGTCGGTGCAGGCGACGCGGCCGGTGCGTCCCTGTCGTTCCTGGAGGCGGCCGAAGGCGGTGCGGACGCGGCGCGCCTGACCCTGGCCGCGGATGGGCGCACCGTGCTCGATCTGGCCGGTCTGCAGGACGCGGCGGTGGTCGAGGTGGTCGAGCAGGGCGGACACACCGGCGTGCGCTATCGCGAGTTCGGAGAGCCGCGCATCGTCTCGCCGCTTCGCCTGGTGCGCGGCAGCGTGGCCCTGCTCGACGCGCGTGGCGTCGTGCAGGACTACGACGTGCGCGATCCGTCCGGCGCACGCCTGGCGCAGGACGCCGACCCGACCCCGGCCGCGCAGCGGCACATGGTCTGGCTGGTGGCGCTGGTGGTGGTGATCGCCCTGATGCTGCTGGCCGCACGCGTGGCCCAGGTACGCCGTCGCCGCGCCGGCAGGGAGCACTGACCCCGGTGGACGCGCTGCAGTGGAACATCCACCTGGCCAACTACTACGCCGCCATCGAGCAGGTGGCGGTGGTGGTCGCGGTGCTGATCCTGATCTCCAGCCTCGACGACCTGTTCGTCGACGCCTGGTACTGGATCCGCGAGACCTGGCGGACGCTGACGCTCAAGCGCCGCCAGGACTATCGCCCGCTCAGCGCGGAGGAACTGCAGCGCCAGCCCGAGCAGCCGCTGGCGATCATGGTGCCGGCCTGGCTGGAGTACGACGTCATCGCGCAGATGATCGAGAACATGGTCGATGTGATGGACTACCGCGACTACGTGGTGTTCGTCGGCACCTACCCCAACGACGCGCGCACCATCGCCGAGGTCGAGCGCATGCGCCGGCGCTACCGCCGGCTGCACCGGGTCGAGGTGCCGCATCCCGGCCCCACCAGCAAGGCCGACTGCCTGAACTGGGTAATCCAGGCGATCTTCGCCTACGAGCAGCGGCATGAGACGGAATTCGCCGGCGTGGTCCTGCACGACAGCGAGGACGTGCTGCATCCGCTGGAGCTGAAGTTCTTCAACTACCTGCTGCCACGCAAGGACATGATCCAGCTGCCGGTGGCCTCGCTGGACCGCGAGTGGTTCGAGCTGGTCGCCGGCACCTACATGGACGAGTTCGCCGAGTGGCACGGCAAGGATCTGGTCGTGCGCGAAAGCGTGTCCAGCACGGTGCCGTCGGCCGGCGTCGGCACCTGCTTCTCGCGGCGCGCGCTGCTGGCGCTGTGCGGGAGCTCGCAGAACCAGCCGTTCAACACCGACAGCCTGACCGAGGACTACGACATCGGCGCGCGCCTGGCGGCGATGGGCATGCGCTCGATCTTCGCCCGCTTCCCGGTGCAGTTCCGGGTGCGGCGCCCGTCGTGGTTCGGCTGGGGGCCGGTGCGCGAGCGCACCCAGCGCATGGCCCTGTGCGTGCGCGAATATTTTCCCGACAACTTCCGCGCCGCCTACCGGCAGAAGGCGCGCTGGACCCTGGGCATCGGCCTGCAGAGCTGGGAGACGCTGGGCTGGCGCGGCCCGCTGACCACCAAGTACCTGCTGTTCCGCGACCGCAAGGGCATCGTGACCGCGTTCGTCAGCATCCTGGCCTATCTGCTGTTCCTGCAGTTCCTGCTGTTCTGGGCGCTGGAGGCGGCGGGGATCTGGACGCTGCGCTTCCCGACCGTGTTCCAGGCCGGCAGCTGGCCGATGGCGGTGGCGCTGTTCACCACGGCTGCGCTGGGGATGCGGGTGGTGCAGCGCGTGTACTTCGTCAACCGCCTGTACGGCTGGGAGCACGCGCTGATGTCGGTGCCGCGCATGGTCGTGGGCAACGTGATCAACTTCATGGCCGCCGCGCGTGCCTGGAAGATCTTCCTGGCCTACCTGCTGCTCGGCCGGCGCATGGTTTGGGACAAGACCATGCACGATTTCCCCTCGCAGGAGCAGCTGGTGCAGACCCGGCGCCGCTTGGGCGAGCTGCTGGCGCTGTGGCAGGCGGTGGAGCCGGACAAGATCGACCGTGCGCTGGAGGAACAGGCCGGCAAGCCGCAGCCGCTGGGGCGGATCCTGCTCGCCCATGGCTGGCTCGACGACGAGACCCTGGCCGAGGCGATCGCCTACCAGTACGACCTGCCGCGCGCGGTGTTCGCGCCGGACTGGCAGGCGACGCTCGCGCGCCCGGCGCTGCCGGACGACCTGTGCGTGGCGGCGCGCGTGCTGCCGTTGCCCGGGCCGGAGGGCGAGCTGCACGTCGCGGTCGGCAGCCCGCTGCCGGAGGCCACGCTGGAGGCGTTGCGGCAGTCGACCGGCGTGGCGCGCGTGCGCCAGTCGGTCGCCCGCGAGAGCGAGATCAGCGCCGGCCTGCGCCAGTTGCGCGGCGGCCGGCCGCTGCCCGCGCATGCGCCGCTGCTGGGCGACCTGCTGGTCGAACTCGGACTGGTGCAGCGCGCCGCCTTCGAAACGGCGATGGCGGCCTACCGCCCACAGCGTCACGGCCGCATCGGCGAGTACCTGGTGCGCGAGGGCGTCGCCACCCACGAGGCCATCGCCGAGGCGGTGGACGAACAACGGCGCCGTGCCCAGGCCGCGCCGCAGACGGTGCTGCCCGCATGACGCCCACTCCCGCCGTGCTCGCCTGCGCCCTGCTGGCGTGCCTCGCCGTGCCGGCCGCCGCGCATGCAACGGACGCGCCGCCGCCGCTCGCCGGCGCGGCCTATCGCATCGCCGAGCAGGCCTACGCCGCGCATGCTCGCGGCGACCATGAACGCGCGCGCGATTACGCGCGAGAGGCGGTGCGGCTGCGCCCGGACCTGCCGCAGCTGCGGACACTGCTGGCCGAGACCGAACGCGCCGCCGCGGCCGTGCCCGCTGCGGCACCGGCGATGCCCGGCGCGCGCAGGGCCGCCATGGCCGGCACGTCCACCGGTGCGGTCGACTGGAACACGCGGCTGCATCGGCTGCAGGCGGCGGGTGCCTGGACCCAGGCCTGGCAGGTCGTGGAACAGGCGCTGCGCGTGCGGCCGGATGATGCGGACCTGCGCGCACGCCGCGGCGTCATCGCCCGCCAGCTGGCGGACGATGCGCTGCGACGCGCCTGGGCGGCCACGGGCGGCGGTGCCGCGGACGTCGCAACGGCCGCGACCGACGAGGCGCTGCGGTTCGCCCCCGATCTGACGGCCGCGCACCTGCTGCGGATCCGCCAGCAGCTGGACCTCGGCGATGTCGACGCGGCGATCGACGCGGCGCGGCGTGCGACCGCGCAGGCCGGGCAGGATCCGGCGTCGTGGCTGGTGCTGGGGGCGCTGCTGCAGCAGCGCGACGGCGACACGAGCCGGGCGCGTCAGGCCTGGCGCGATGGCCTGCAGCAGGTGCCGCCAGCGACCGCTGCGCGCCTGCGGATCGCGTTGGCCGATGCCGCCCTGGTCGATGGCGACCTTCAGCAGGCCCGCCAGTGGCTGCAGCGCGGCGAAAGCGCCGCCGATGCGGCGCTGCAACCGGCCCTGGCGGAACGGGACCGGCTCGTGGAGGCCATCGCCAGCGGCGGCGTCGCACCGGCGCTGGTCGCGTCGTTGCCTGCGGAGCGCGTGGTGATCGCCTGCGGCGAGGACCATTTCGGCATCTACTGTGGACTGCCGTCGCCGGCGCTGCCGTCCTACCGCCTGGCCGAGCAGGCGCAGCGGCAGATGGCGGCCGATCCCGTGGTGGCGCTGGCCCTGCTGGACGGCGCCGCGATGATCGCCGCGGATGGCGCGGCCCCACGTCGCCAGGCCGATGCGCTGCGTGCCGACCTGGCCTACCGCGCGCTCGCCGCCGGCGACGCCCCCGCCGCACTGGCGCTGATCGCCGACCTCGATGCCGCCGGCGCGTTGCCGGACACGATGCTCGCCGATGCCGCCTACGCCTCGCTGCGGGTCGATGCGCGCACGCGCGCGGCCGGCTATTTCCACCGCAGCCTGGATGCGGCCGATGCCGGGACCCTGCCGCTGGCGCCACAGCCGCGCTTCGGCATCCGCCGCGCGCTTTCCGAACTCGAGCGCGACCGTGGCTTCATCGCGTCGGCCAGCTACCGCGGCGACAGCCGCCTGGCCGGCCTGGGCGGCACCCGCCTGCCCGGCGATGCCCTGCAGCTGGGCTGGGAAGGGTATCTGCGTCCGCAGGCGCTGCAGCGGCAGGGCCGATATCTCGAACTCCACGCGCGGCTGACCGGCAATGCGTGGAGCCAGGACGGTGCGGTCACCGGTGGCGACAGCCTGCAGGCCGCCTTCGGCGTGCGCGCACGGCCGCTGCGCAGCCAGAACCTGGTGCTGGCGGTCGAACGGCTGCAGCACGTCGGCGACGCGGCGATCGACGACTGGTTGCTGCGCGCGGCCTGGTCGCACGGTCGCGGCACCGACCTGCGCATGGACGTGCCGGCATGGTGGAGCGGCCAGCTCTACCTGGAGGCCGGACGCTATCTGGACCACGGCTGGACCTACGCGATCGGCGAAGGCCAGGCCGGACGCACCTGGCGGCTGGGCCAGACGACCCTGCTCACTCCGCATCTGGCGATGGTGGTCGAGCACAACGAGGCCTTCGCGCGCGCCGATGCGGCCGGTGCCGGGCCCGGCCTCGGCGTGCGCCGCTGGTTCCGCGAGGACGCCCACCACGCGCCGCGCTCCTGGATCGAGCTGTCGGCGCAGTACCGCCTGCGCCTGGCCGGCGATCCGCGCGCCGAGGGCTGGTTCATCCGCGCTACGCTCGGCTACTGATCCCGCCGCCTCGATCCACGCATGCGCTGTGTGCCGAACCGCCCGCTGATGCGCGCCTGCCTGCTGGGGCTGGCGCTCGCGTCGGCCGCTGCCGCACAGGCGCGCGATGCGGCACGCATCGAGGGCATCTTCTGGCAGCCCGATGCCGCTACCGTGCGCCCGCAGGGCAGCTGGCAGCGGCTCGGCGCACGGACCCTGGTCGTGCAATGGAGCCAGGCCGGCCCGCACGGCTTCGTGGCCGGCTGCGGAACGCCGCCGGTGGACGCGGGCCTGCCCGACTGGGCGCGCATCGCGGACGAACCGTGGGCGCGCCAGGTCATCCTCGGGCTGGCCGGCGACTACGACGAGGCACGCGCGCGCGGCGAGGTCGCCGCACTGGTCGAGCGCTCGCGGTGCGTGATCGCCCACGCGCCGCCGGTCAACGTGGTGGCCTGGTACTTCCCGGTCGAGATCGATCCCGGCTGGACCGATGCGCCGGCCATGGCCGCGCAGCTGGCGGCGCTGCCGCGTCCGTTGTGGGTGAGCGTCTACGACAACCACAACATCGGCGGTGCGGCGCTGGCGGCATGGCTGCAGGCGTGGCTGCCGGACGATGTCGGCGTGCTGTTCCAGGACGGGGTCGGGCTGCATACCCGCCAGCCGCAGGTCGCGGTCGACTACCTGGCGGCGCTGCGGTCGGCGCTGGGCCGGGATCGGGTGCGCCTGGTCGTCGAAGCGTTCCGTCCGGACCCGGCCGGAGGCTTCCGCGCCGCCACCACCGGCGAGCTGGTGGCCCAGTTGCGCGCGTACCGAGGCGAGGGCGTGTACCTGTTCGAGGGCCCGCACTACCTGGACCCGGCCGCGGTCGAGGCGCTGCGGCGGGCGCTGGCGCGCCGCCGCTGAGGCCGGTGTGCGCGTGCCTGCCAGGCGCCGGGCAGGCGGCCGGCCGCATGCCCGGCCCTGATAAAGTCCGCATGTCCGAAGACGAGTCCGCGTCCCCATCGTGAGCGACCTACCCATCGTGCTGCTGCCGCTCGGCGCCGACGAGGATGCACTGGATGCCTGCCTGGCCGCGCTGGAGGCCGGCACGCCGGCGGGCACCCCCGTCTGGCTGGCCGACGACGCCTGCGCGGGCCCGCGCGGCATCGCCATCGTCGAAGGCTGGCTGGCGCGGACCCGGCTGCAGGCCGAGTACACGCGCCGGCCGCGCGGCATCGGCCAGGTCGCGCACCTGCAGGAAATGCTGCTGGCCTGCGGTGGCGCCGACGTCGTGGTGCTGTCGGCCGATGCGCGGCCGCTGCCGGGCTGGCTGGTCCAGCTTGCGGCCTGCCTGGCGCGCGATCCGGCCGTGGCCACGGCGACCCCATGGTGCAACGCCGGCGAAACCGCCGCCTGGCCGCGGCTGGGCGAGGTGATGCCGCCGCCGGCCGAGCCGGCGCTCACCGCGCAGGCCTGCGCGGCCATGCCGCCGCTGCACCCGGAGCTTCCGGCCGCGGTCGCGCACGCGGTCGCCATCCGTGGCAGCGCCCGTCTGCGCGCCGGTGGGCTGGATGTCGACAGCTTCGACTCCTGGTACGCGGCGCTGATCGACCTGTCGCTGCGCCTGAGCGGGCTCGGCTGGCGCAACGTGCTGTGCGAGACCGCCTATGTCGCCCGCGGCGGCGAGGGTGGCCCGTCCGATGGCGACATGGACGCGCTGGCCGCCCGCTGGCCGACCTGGCATGCGCGCCTGGCCCGCTTCCTGATGGACGATCCGCTGCATGCGCAGCGGGGTGAGCTGCAGACGCTGCACCGGAGCCTGCGCCAGGTGGCCCAGGACGACCTGTTCCAGCCGCCGGCCGGCCACGTCGCGGGAGAGTCGGCATGAGCGCGACCGGCATCGCCGCGGTGGTGGTCAGCTACCGCAGCGCCTCCACGCTGGACGACTGCCTGGCGCGGCTGCGCGCCGCCGAGGATGTGGTCCAGATCCGGGTGGTCGACAACGGCTCGGATGACGGCACCCTGGAGATCGTGCAGCGGCACGCGGTGGCCGACCCGCGGCTGCGCTTCATCGCCAATCCCGACAACCCCGGTTTCGCGGTGGCCTGCAACCAGGGTGCCGCCGACTCGGACGCGCCCTGGCTGGCCTTCGTCAATCCGGACCTGCGGGTGCATCCGGATTCGCTGCGGCGCCTGCGCCTGCACGCCGACGCACTGGGTGGCCGTGCACTGGTCGGCGCCGACCTGCGCGACGAGGACGGCATCGCCGACGGCGCCGCGCGCCGGCGCGATCCGGATTTCGCCGCGATGCTGCGCGCGCCCGCGGCCGGCGCGCGGCTGGACGTGGCCGCCGACCCGGCGTGCGTGCTGCAGCCGGTCGAGGCCGTGTCCGGTGCGCTGATGCTGGTGCCGCGCGCGGTGTTCGAGGCGATCGGCGGCTTCGACACCGGCTACCGGCTGCATGCCGAGGACCTGGACCTGTGCCGGCGCGTGCGCGAGGCCGGGGCGGTGGTCGCGGTGGCCAACGACGTCAGCGTCGTGCACATCCGCGGCGTGTCCAGCCGGTCCAGGCCGGTGTTCGTCGAATGGCACAAGCATCGCGGCCTGTGGCGCTATTTCAGCCGATTCGAGGCGGCGCGGCGCGGGCCGGTCACGCGCGGCCTGGTCTTCGCGATGATCTGGGCGCATTTCGGTGCCGTCGTCCTGCGCCGGCACCTGCGCCCGTGAGCCTCCCTTCCGCCTGGCGCCGCACGCGCCGGCCGTGCCCTACGGAACACCGATGATCATCCAGTCCCTGCTCGACACCGACCTCTACAAGTTCACGATGATGCAGGCGGTGCTGCACCAGCACCCCGGCGCGATCGTGCAGTACCGGTTCAAGTGCCGCACGCCCGGCATCGACCTGGCGCGCTGGATCGACCAGATCAACGCCGAGATCGATCATCTGTGCAGCCTGCGCTTCTCGGCCGAGGAGCTGGACTACATCCGCGGCCTGCGTTTCGTGAAGCCGGACTTCGCCGATTTCCTCGGTCTGTTCCACCTGGACCGCAAGTACATCGACCTGCGCCCGTCGTCGACGGTGCCGGGCGAGATCGAGCTGGACATCAGCGGGCCCTGGCTGCACACGATCATGTTCGAGGTGCCGCTGCTGGCGATCATCAACGAGGTCTGGTTCCGCAACACCAGCGCGGCCGACTTCGCCGAGGGCGAGCGCCGGCTGCGGGCCAAGACCGCGTTGCTGCGCGACGCGCCCGGCTTCGAGCAGTGCCGCATCGCCGACTACGGCAGCCGCCGCCGTTATTCGCGGCACTGGCACGGGCACATGCTGCCGTTGCTGCGCGAGCAGCTCGGCGACCAGTTCGTCGGCACCAGCAACGTGCATTTCGCGCGCCTGTACGGCATGACCCCGCACGGCACGATGGCGCACGAGTACCTGCAGGCGTTCCAGGCGCTGGGCCCGCGCCTGCGCGACTCGCAGGTGGCCGCGCTGGAGTCGTGGGCACGCGAGTACCGCGGCGACCTCGGCATCGCGCTGTCGGACGTGGTCGGGCTCGAAGCCTTCCTGCGCGATTTCGACATGTACTTCTGCAAGCTGTTCGACGGCGTGCGGCACGACTCGGGCGACCCGTTCGCCTGGGGCGACCGCATGCTGGCGCACTTCCGCAGCCGCCGGGTCGATCCGGTCAGCAAGATCCTGGTGTTCAGCGACGGCCTGGACATCGACAAGGTGATGCGCCTGTACGACTACTTCCGCGGCCGCTGCCAGACCGCGTTCGGGGTCGGCACGCACCTGACCAACGACCTGGGCCCGACGCCGCTGAACATCGTGATCAAGATGGTCCGCTGCAATGGCCAGCCGGTGGCCAAGCTCAGCGATTCGCCAGGCAAGAGCATGTGCGACGACCCGGGCTATCTCTCCTACCTGCGGCAGGTGTTCGGCCTGCCGCCCGAGCTGTGAGCACGCATCGATGAGGACCATCTCCCGCGTCGGCATCGTCGCCTCCGGCCCCGACCATCGCCACGAGCTTCAGGCCGGTGGCCATGCGCTGGTCGCCGACGAGCCGGCCAGCGCCGGTGGCGGCGATGCCGGTCCCGCGCCCTACGACCTGGTGCTGTCCGGGCTGGCCGCCTGCACTGCGATCACGCTGCGCATGTACGCGCAGCGCAAGGGCTGGGACCTGGGCGGTTTCCGTGCCGAACTGACCCTGTTGAAGGACGCCGACGGCGCGGTCCGCATCGAGCGCGTGCTGCACGCCGGCGGTGCGCTCGACGATGCGCGGTGGGACCGGCTGCTGGACGTGGTCCAGCGCACGCCGGTGACGCTGACCCTGCGCCAGGGCGCGCGCATCGTGTCGCGGCGCGCGGACCGGATCGACCACTGGACGGGAGACACCGCATGACCCGCATCCTCGGCATGTCCGGCAGCCTGCGCGCCGGCTCGCTCAACACCGCGCTGCTGCACGCGGCCGCCGGCCTCGCGCCGGCCGGCATGGAGCTGGAGGTCGTCACGCTGCACGGCATCCCGCTCTACGACGGCGACCTGGAGGCCGGGCAGGGGATTCCGCCGGCAGTCGAGGCGCTGAAGGCGCGGATCCTGGCCGCGGACGGTCTGCTGCTGGCCACGCCCGAGTACAACAACGGCATCCCGGGCGTGTTCAAGAACGCCATCGACTGGCTGTCGCGCCCGGCTGCCGGGATTCCGGCGCTGTTCGGCGGCCGGCCCGTGGCACTGATCGGCGCCTCGCCCGGCAGGTTCGGCACGATCCTCGCGCAGGACGCGTGGCTGCCGGTGCTGCGGACCCTGGGGTGCGACCTCTGGGCTGGGGGCAGGGTGCTGGTGTCGCTCGCGGGGCAGGCGTTCGATGCCGACGGACAACTGCAGGATGCGCGCACCCGCGCGCAGATCGAGGCCTTTCTGGCCGGATTCCAGCAACGGCTGGAACGCTGAGCGGTACAGCGACCGCCTTCCCAGCTTCGCGGTGCGGCCCTTGGAACCGGCCGCAGCCCCCGGTATCGTGGATGACGCAGTGCGTCATTTTTTGACTGGGTGCGCACTTTTCGACTGGAGCGACGGTTCGCGGGAAGCGATATGGGATGGAGTTCTCATATTTTCCCGGGTGTCGATTTTTTGGCACCGATCTTGCTTCCACTTCGATGCCCCCCACGGACCGGTCTGCCTCCGGACACACGGATGACCCCTCCCGACCTGCTCGACTATCACCGTTCCCACGCCTGCGCCGCGCAGTGGCGCGGCTTTCTGCGCGCGCTCGGCGAGGAGTTCGAGCACGCGCTGCCGGAAGCGGACCTGGCCCGGCTGATGGCCCGCATCGGCGAGCGCTTCGCCCAGGCCCAGCCGCTGCCCGGCGCCGCGAGCCTGGACGCGCTGGAAGGCGCGGCCAACACGATGTGGTCGACCCTGGACTGGGGCTTCGTCGCGTTCGAGGAGCGGCCCGACCAGGTGCTGATCCGGCATGCCGCATCGCCGCTGTCGGCGGCGCTCGGCGTCCGCGCCAGCTGGGCGGCCGGATTTCTCGAAGGTGTCTACCGCGGCTGGTTCCGCGCCGCCGGCATGGCGGCCGGGCTCGATGTCCGCATCGCCGACGCCGGGTCGCAGGACCTGACGACCTTCGTCCTTTCACGCGTGTCCTGACCCGTCGAGACGTCATGAGCAAGCACAAGACCCCCTCCACCGCCGACCACGACGACATCGCCGGCCTGTTCCAGCGGCTGGACGGACGTGGCGACAACGGCGGCTACCGCGATTTCTCCGACAGCCAGCTGCAGACCCCGGTCAGCGGCCCGTCGCGGCGCGAGCCGGCCGCTGCACCGCCGCCCCTGCCGGTCGCCGCAGCGCCGACAAGCCCGGCAGCGCCCGAGGCACCGCTGGTGGCGACGCCGGTGGCGGCCGAGGTCGTCGAGCCGGTGCTGGAGAAGCCGGCCGTACCGGTGATCGCCAGCGTAGTCCGGATCGAAGCGAAGGACGCGGCCGGCAAGCCAGCGGCCAAGACCTCGCTGGACCGCCTGTTCCAGCGCCTGGCCGATGCGCCGCTGCCGGCCGACCGGTCCGACGACAGCCCGCTGAGCCGCTTCCGCGCTTCCTGACCGACCTGCCTCGCCGCAGGCGCCGATCCATGACAGGATCGGCACGTTGTTTCCGGTAGATATGCGGAGGCCGCGACCGCGGCCGATCGTTTTAGGGGAGTTTCATGGGTCTGCGGTCCACCCCGGCAGGGGATGCCTTTGTGGCGAAGGTGGCGTTCTGGACGCTGTGCGTGGTCGGGCTGCTGTTCCTGGCGTTCGTGGTGACCGTGCCGCTGGACGTCGGCCAGCAGCTGGCGTTCTCGGCGGTGGTGTTCCTCATCGCCATGGTCCTGCGCAACCGCGAGAGCCGGCTGGTCGTGCTGGTGCTCATGGGGCTGTCGCTGACCATGTCCACCCGCTACATGTACTGGCGCCTGACCGAGACGATGGGCGTGGGCAGCATCGTCGACGTGACCCTGGGCCTGGGCCTGGTGCTGGCCGAGATCTATGCGTTCCTGATCCTGGTGCTGGGCTACTTCCAGATCGCCTGGCCGCTCAACCGCAAGCCGGTGCCGTTGCCCGAGGACCAGTCGCTGTGGCCGACGGTCGACGTGTTCATCCCGACCTACAACGAACCGCTGTCGGTGGTGCGCACCACCGTGCTGGCCGCCACCGTGCTCGACTGGCCGGCCGACAAGCTCAACATCTACCTGCTCGACGACGGCCGCCGCGACGAGTTCCGCGAGTTCTGCGAGCAGGTCGGCGTGCACTACATCACCCGCACCAACAACAACCACGCCAAAGCCGGCAACATCAACGCCGCGCTGAAGAAGACCTGTGGCGAGTTCGTCGCGATCTTCGACTGCGACCACATGCCGACCCGCTCGTTCCTGCAGGTGTCGATGGGCGGCTTCCTGCGCGACGCCGGGCTGGCCGTGGTGCAGACCCCGCACTATTTCTTCTCGCCGGACCCGTTCGAGCGCAACCTCGGCACCTTCGGCAAGGTGCCCAACGAGGGCGAGCTGTTCTACGGCCTGCTGCAGGACGGCAACGACCAGTGGGACGCGACCTTCTTCTGCGGGTCCTGCGCGGTGATCCGGCGCGGGCCGCTGGAGGAGATCGGCGGCGTGGCGGTGGAAACGGTGACCGAGGACGCGCATACCGCGATGCGCCTGCACCGCGCCGGCTACCGCAGCGCCTACCTGCCGATCCCGCAGGCGGCCGGCCTGGCCACCGAGAGCCTGTCGGCCCACGTCGGCCAGCGCATCCGCTGGGCGCGCGGCATGGCGCAGATCTTCCGCGTCGACAACCCCATGTTCGCCAAGGGCCTGGGGATGGCGCAGCGCATCTGCTACAGCAACGCGATGCTGCACTTCTTCTATGGCCTGCCGCGGATCATCTTCCTGACCGCGCCGCTGGCCTTCCTGTTCTTCGGCGCGCACGTGATCCATGCCTCGGCGCTGATGATCCTGGCCTACGCGCTGCCGCACATCATCCAGTCGAGCATCACCAACCTGCGCGTGCAGGGCAAGCACCGCCACCTGCTGTGGAACGAGGTCTACGAGACCACGCTGGCCTGGTACATCCTGCGCCCGACCCTGATGGCGGTGATCAATCCCAAGCTGGGCAAGTTCAACGTGACCGCCAAGGGCGGCCTGGTCGAGCGCAGCTACTTCGATGCGCAGATCGCCAAGCCCTACCTGTTCCTGCTGGCGCTGAACCTGGCCGGCGTCGCCGCCGGCGTGCTGCGCCTGCTGATGGCCGACACCAATGGCGAGGTCAACACGATCTGGCTCAACCTGGGCTGGACGATCTACAACATGATCATCCTCGGCGCGACCATCGCCACCTCCAGCGAGCAGCGCCAGATCCGCCGCGCGCACCGCGTGCCGCTGCAGATGCCGGCGGTGCTGCATCTGCGCGACGGCCAGGCCCTGGCCTGCAGCACGGTCAATTTCTCCACCGGCGGCATGGCGCTGCGGCTGGACGTGCCGCAGCCGATCCATCCGGGGACCGAGGTCGAGATCGAGCTGCGCCACCGCAACCGCAGCCATCGGCTGCCGGCCATCGTGCGCCAGGACCGCGACGACAGCGGGCTGAGCATCCAGTTCGACGAGATGACGCTGGAGCAGGAGCGCTGGCTGGTCGCCTCGACCTTCGCCCGTGCCGACATCTGGGTCTCGCAGTGGGGGCAGCACGATCGCGACACCTTCCTGCGTTCGCTCTCGGGCGTGCTCAAGGCCAGCGCCCGCGGTTTCCAGCGGCTCGGTCGCCACATCGTCACCAGCGGGCGGCAGGGATTCCGCTCGCAGCGTTCCGGAGATTCCGCATGACCGCCCGCGCCACCCGACGCCCGTCCGCCACGCCCCGGTTCCGCATGCGCCTGAAAGCCCCGACCGCCTTCGCCTTCACCTTCCTGTTCGGCCTGGCACACGCCCAGGATCCGCAGGCCACCGCCGCACAGCCCTTGGCCGTGCCGCCGCCCGACGCGGCGGTGGACGCATCGGCCGCCGACCCCGCCGCACTGGCGGCGCCGGTCCCGGCATCGCTGCGGCAGAGCCGCTCGACCCTCAAGCAGCTGGGCATCGACTACGAGATCACGCTGCGCGGCATCCAGGGCACGGCCGGCGTGCCGTTCTCGGTGCGCAACGACCAGGTCGTCGACCGCGCCACCCTGCACCTGAAGTACAGCTACTCGCCCGCGCTGCTGCCGGACCTGTCCCACCTGAAGGTGACGGTCAACGATGTCACCGTGGCCACGATCCCGGTGCCGGTCGAGGATGCCGGGCGCCAGCTGGAGCGCGACATCGACATCGATCCGCGCATGATCATCGACTACAACCGGATCAACCTGCAGCTGATCGGCCACTACACCCGCGACTGCGAGGACCCGGACCACACCAGCCTGTGGGCCAACATCGACAGCGCCAGCTACCTGGAGCTGGGCTGGGCGCCGCTGCAGCTGACCAACGACCTGGCGCTGCTGCCGGTGCCGTTCTTCGATGCGCGCGACACCAGCCGCCTGGAACTGCCGTTCGTGTTCGCCGGCCAGCCCGGCGGCGGCCAGCTGCAGGCCGCCGGCATCGTGTCCTCGTGGTTCGGCGCGCTGGCCGGCTACCGCGGCGCGCTGTTCCCGGCGTCGATCGATGCGCTGCCGCTGGAAGGCAACGCGGTGGTGGTGGCGACCAACCGTCATCCGCCGGCCGGCCTGACCCTGCCGGAGATCAGCGGCCCGACCCTGTCGGTGGTGAGCAATCCGCAGGACCCCAACGGCAAACTGCTGCTGGTGCTGGGCCGCGACGAGGAGGAACTGCGCGTGGCGGCCACCGCGCTGGCGCTTGGCACCCCGCTGACCGGCGCCACCGCGACCATCGGCGAGCTCAAGGACGTGTCGGCGCGTGTGCCGTACGACGCACCCAACTGGATCCCCACCGATCGCGCGGTGCGCTTCTCCGAACTGGTCGACCGCACCGGCGAGCTCAACGTGGTCGGCTACCACCCCGACCTGATCCGGATCGGCCTGCAGCTGCCGCCGGACCTGTTCGTCTGGCGCCGCGACGGCATCCCGGTCGACCTGCGCTACCGCTACACGCTGCCCGAAGGTGCGGACAAGTCGGCGCTGAACATCAGCATCAACGATGCGTTCGTGACCACGCTGCCGCTCAACGGCCGTCCGTACGCGCCGTCGGTGCCGATGCAGCTGATCCACAAGCTCAAGCCACAGGGCGCGATGCCGATCGAGCAGGCGCTGACCCTGCCGACCGGGCCGTTCTCGTCCAACAGCCAGCTGCGGTTCCACTTCTTCTTCGACCGCCCGCAGGCCGGCGCCTGCAAGAACACGTTCCCGGACGTGTCGGCGGCGATCGACGACGACTCCACCATCGACCTGAGCGGCTTCCATCACTACATGGCGATGCCGAACCTGGCCGCGCTGGGCAACGCCGGCTTCCCGTTCACGCGCATGGCCGACCTGTCGGAAACCGCGTTGGTGATGCCGGACAACGCCAGCGGCGAGGATGTCGGCAACGCGCTGACCCTGCTCGGCCGGATGGGCGCATCGACCGGGTACCCGGCGCTGCGCAACAGCATCATCCTGGCGCGGCAGGTCGAGGAATACGCGGACTACGACCTGCTGCTGCTGGGCTCGCGCACCAGCCAGCCCCTGTACGAGCGCTGGGCCGAGCACCTGCCGATCGGCGACGCCGCCAACGCGCGCCGGTTCCGGCTCTCGGACTGGGTCTATGACCACATGCCCGGTTTCCTCTCCCCGGATGCGCGTCGTACCGACCTGCCGACCACGGCCGAGGTGGCGGTCAAGCCCGATGCCGGCG
Organism: Xanthomonas sp. XNM01; assembly: GCF_014851915.1. Taxonomy (GTDB): domain Bacteria; phylum Pseudomonadota; class Gammaproteobacteria; order Xanthomonadales; family Xanthomonadaceae; genus Pseudoxanthomonas. Next base: position 290,957 of record NZ_JACVAP010000003.1, on the reverse strand, counting down.
ACGTGGTGCTGATGGGCTTCGAGTCGCCGCTGAAGAAGGGCCGCAGCGTGGTCGCGCTGCTCGCCGACGATCCCTCGCAGGCCCAGCGCCTGTTCCAGGCCTGGTTCGATCCGGACAAGCTGCGCGATTTCCAGGGCAGCGTGGTGCTGCTGCAGCAGGACAAGGTGCGCAGCCTGGCCGGCAACCAGACCTACTACGTCGGCCACCTGCCGCCGCTGACGATGATGCGCTGGTTCTTCGGCAACAACCCGATCTGGTTGGGCGTGCTGGTGGGCGTGGTCAGCCTGCTGCTGGCGCTGGTCGCGCGCTGGCTGCTGCGCCGTCGCGCGACCGAGCGGCTGAAGGCGACCCGCTGAGCATGCGCACCGGTCCTGCCATCGATGCGCGCCGTCGCGGCCTGCTGCTCGCATTGGCCGCGGCCGGCGCCGCCGCGGCGCTGCCGCTGCGCGCCCAGGATGCGTCGTGCAGCGCGCCTTGGGCCGAGTGGCGCGCGTTCGTCGACAGGCATGTCGAACAGGACGGGCGGATCGTCGATTTCGTCAACGCCGACCTGCGCAGCACGTCCGAGTCGCAGTCCTACGGCCTGTTCTTCGCCCTGGTCGACAACGACCAGGTCCTGTTCGAACGGATCCTGGGCTGGACCCGCCGCAATCTCAGCGGTGGCCGTCCGGACGTCAACCTGCCCGCTTGGTTGTGGGGCAGGGCCGGCGATGGCAGCTGGCGCGTGCTGGACCCGAACACCGCATCGGACGGCGAGCTGTGGATCGCCTATGCGCTGATCGAGGCCGGCCGGCTGTGGAAGCGCCCGGGCTACACCCATGCCGGCCGCCAGATCCTGGCGCTGATGCGCACTGCCGAGATCGTCGACCTGCCCGGCTTCGGCACGATGCTGCTGCCCGGCAACCAGGGCTTCGTCCAGGCCGATCGCTGGACGCTCAATCCCAGCTACCTGCCGCTGTTCGTGTTCCGCCGCTTCGCCGCGGTCGACAGCAAGGGTCCCTGGGCGAAACTGGCCGAGCGCAGCGTCGAGCTCAACCGCCTGGCCGCGCCGGTCGGCTTCGCGCCGGACTGGATCGCCTGGAACCGGCGTGCCTTCGTCGCCGACCCGGCCAAGGGCGTGATGGGCAGCTACGACGCGATCCGCACCTACCTGTGGGCGGGCATGACCGATGCCGGCGATCCGCTGCGCAGGAAGCTGCTCGACGCGCTGTCGGGCCCGCTGCAGATGCTGCGCACGCAGGGCCGCTTCGCCGAGAAGATCGATACCCGCAACGGCGTGGGCAGCGGCACGCCGCCGCCGGGCTTCGCCGCCGCGCTGCTGCCCTACCTGACCGCGCAGGCCCAGCCCGCGCTGGTCAAGGCGCAGGCCGCGCTGGTGCCGTCGTCCGGGCCCGCCGCCGCCGCACTGACCTATTACGACCGCTGCCTGGTGCTGTTCGGCAAGGGCTGGCTGGATCGCCGCTACCGCTTTTCCGCCGACGGGCGCCTGCAGCCCGCCTGGAGTACCCAATGTTCCGCAAGACGCTGAAGCCCATCTGCCTGGTCGGCCTGCTGGACCTGTGCGTGCTCGCCACGCCGGCCCTGGCCCAGACCGCGGCGACCCAGCAGCTGGTCAACCAGGGCAACTACTGGCACGACCAGGGCCGCGAGGATCTGGCCGCCGACGCCTGGCGCAAGCTGCTGGCGGTCGATCCGCAGCAGCCGGACGCGCTGCTCGGCCTGGGCCTGATCGATCTCAACCAGGGCCGCCGCGCGGAAGCGCAGCGGCGCATGCAGCAGCTGCAGAGCGCGCATCCGGGCGCGCCGCAGACCACGCGGCTGCGGATGGCGCTGGGCGGTGGCGGCAGCAACCAGCTGCAGAACGCGCGGCGCGCGGCCGCGGCTGGGCGCTACGTCGAAGCGGTACGCGCCTACGACGAGGCCTTCGGCAGCGGTGGACCGACCGACGACCTCGCGCTGGAGTATTACCAGGTGCTGGCCGGAACGCCGGATGGCTGGGAGCGTGCACGTGACGGCCTGCGCAGGCTGGCGTCCAGCCGCAACGACGCCGCGACCAACCTGGCTTTGGCCCAGGTGCTGACCTACCGCGAACCGACCCGGCGCGAGGGCATCAACCAGCTGCGGGCGCTCAGCCAGCGCAACGACGTCGGTGGCCCGGCCCGCGCCGCGTGGCGCCAGGCGCTGCTGTGGCTCAACGCCACCAATGCCGACGCGCCGCTGTACCAGGTGTTCCTGGAGGCCCAGCCCAACGATCGCGAGGTCGCCGCCAAGCAGGCGCAGCTGCGCGAGCAGGCGACCGTGCAGGCGGTCCAGCAGGATCCCAACCAGCGCCTGCTGGGCGAGGGCTTCCGCGCGCTGGAGGCCGGCGACGTGGCCGTGGCCGAGGCGCGTTTCGCGCAGGTCCTGCGCGCGCGTCCGCGCGACCCCGAGGCGCTCGGCGGCCTGGGATCGGTGCGCCTGCGCCAGGAGCGTTTCGCCGAGGCCAGCGAACTGCTGCGCCCGGCCGCCGCGGCCAACGGCAAGTGGCGCTCGGCGGCCAACAGCGCCCGCTACTGGCAGACGCTGCAGGAGGTCCGCGACCAGGGCGCCGGCGGCGCCGAGGCGCTGGCGCGGGTCGAGGAAGCGATCCGGCTGCTGCCCAACGAACCCACCGGCCATGTCGCGCTCGGCGATCTGCAGGGGGGCAGCGATCCGGTCGCCGCCGAGCGCAGCTACCGCAGGGCGCTGGAACTGGATGCGGCCAACGCCGGCGCGCTGCAGGGCCTGATCGGGCTGTACGGACGGCAGGGCCGCGCCGACGAGGCCAGCGCGCTGTTCGCGCAGCTGAGCGCCGAGCAGCAGGAACGCGCCGGCGGCGCGTCGGCCCTGCGCGCCACCGTGGCGCGCGCACGTGCACAGCAGGCGCTGGCGTCGGGCGATACCGATGCGGCGCGGATCGAACTGGAGGATGCGCTGCTCGAGCAGCCGCGCGACCCGTGGCTGCGCCTGGAGCTGGCGCGCCTGTACCAGCGCGCCGGTCGGCCGGACCAGGCGCGCGCGATCATGGACGGCCTGCAGGCGCTGGACGCAGACTCGCCGCAGGCGCTGTTCGTCAACGCGCTGTTCGCGCAGGAGCGCGACGACTGGCGCAGCGCCTACGCCAGCCTGGAGCGGATCCCGGCCGGTGCGCGCGATGCCGAGATGGCCGCGCTGCACGACACCGCCTGGATCCACATGCAGGCCGCGCAGGCGCGGGTGCTGATGCAGCAGAACCGCGCCGGCGAGGCGCAGCTGCTGCTCGCGCGCGCCGAGGCCGCACTGGGCGACCGCCTGCAGCGGCCGGCGGCCGCCGCGGCGATGGCCGGCGCCTATGCCGACATCGGCAGCCAGCAACGCGCCCTGGTGCTGGGCCAGCGTCTGGTCGCCGGTCCGTCGCCGGGCATCGACGAGCGGCTCGAATACGCCTCGGTGCTGCTGCGCGCGCGGCAGGACGCCGAGGTCGCCGCGCTGCTGCGGCAGCTGCGCGATGCGCCGATGTCGGCGCCGCAGGCCACCCGTTACCAGGACCTGCGCACCGGCTACGTGCTGCGCCAGGTCGATGCGCTGCGCGAGCTGGGCAACCTGGAAGGCGCCTACGAGGCGCTGGCGCCGGTCCTGGCGCAGCAGCCGCAGGATCCGCGCACCGTGGCGGCGCTGGCACGCCTGTACGGCGCGGCCGGTGATCACCAGCAGGCGCTGGCGCTGTACCAGCAGCAGCTGCAGCTGGCGCCAGGTGACCTGGATGCGATGGTGGCCGCCGCCGGCAGCGCCGCGTCGATGCGCGACCTGGACACCGCCGAGCAGTACCTGCAGGCCGCGCTGGCGCAGGCGCCCGAATCGCCCGAAGTGCTGGCCGCCGCGGGCCGCGTGTACCGCGCCGCCGGCAAGAACCGCAAGGCCGAAAGCTACTTCCGGGCATCGCTGGCCGCGCAGGCGCGCAGTGCCGGCCAGCTCGACCACGGCTATCCGGTCGCCAGCAGCGCGTTCGCCGGCAGCGGTGGCCGTGCATTCAATCCCTTCGCCGGCCTGAACGGGCCGGGCGCGCGCAGCGCCGCGCTGCGTGGCGATCCGATGCCGATGCCGGCGGCCACCGCGCGCCTCGCGGCGGCACCGCTGCCGGCCGCCTATGCCGCACCGGCCGCGCTGCCGGCGACGGCCCATGCGCGTGCACCGTCGGTGGTGCTCGACGCCGATGGCCTGCCGTCGCCGGTGGTCGCCAGCGCGCCGGCCGTCGGTGGGGTGCCGTTGCCCGTGCCCGGCCAGCGCAGCGCCGCGTCGATCGCACCGGTCCAGCCCGCGCCCGCGCCGGCACTGGCCGCCGCGGCCCTGCCGCAGGCGTCGGCCGCGACCGGCGTGCTCGGCGAACTGCGCGATCTGCAGAGCCAGAACAGCAGCAGCCTGGCCGTCGGCGCCGCCTACCGGACCCGTGATGGCGAGGCCGGCCTGGGGCGCCTGGACGATCTGCAGGTGCCGCTGGAAGGCCGCTTCGCCCTCGGCGAAGGCAAGCTGCGGGCGACCGTCACCCCGACCGTGCTCGATGCCGGCAGCCTCGGCGTCGACTATCCGGCCGCCAGCCGTTTCGGCGCGGGGCCGCAGTCGGCGCTGGCCGGTGCGCTGGCCGCCGACCGCACGCCGGTCGACGACCTGGTCGGCTCGGCGCTGTACCAGACCCTGCTGACCCGTGGCGACACCAACGCCACGCGCAACCTGATCTACGACAACGCGCTGGACAGCGGCCGCTACCAGGAGCTGTACAACCAGACCGACGTGCTGCTGACCGCCAGCGAGCGGCGCATCGCGGCCCTGGAGGCGCTGTACGCCGATCCGCTGCCCAGCTACATCCTCAGCCGCGACCTGGCCAACACGCCGATCGGCGACATCGCCGGGCAGATCCTCGGCAACGCGCTGCTGGCGCGCGGCCTGACCACCGAGCAGCAGGCGCAGCTGAAGGCGCTGGCGCGCGGAGGCGCCTCCACCCAGTCGCCGCTGGCCTTCCAGGACACGCTGTACGCGATGGTCGCCAACGCGGCCGGCGCGCGTCCGGTCGGCAGCCAGGACGCCAGCGGCGCCGGCGTGTCGGTGGGGTACGAGATCGGCGGCTTCCGCGCCGACATCGGCAGCACTCCGCTGGGCTTCCAGGACTCGCAGATCGTCGGCGGCCTGGGCTGGCGCGGGCAGGCGGGCGAGCGCCTGACCTGGTCGGCCGACGCGTCGCGGCGCGCGGTCACCGACAGCCTGCTGTCGTTCGCCGGCGTCGAGGATCCACGCACCGGCCTGCAGTGGGGCGGCGTCACCGCCACCGGTGCGAAAGTCGCGGCCACCGTCGACAACGGCCTGCTCGGCGGCTATGCCAGCCTGGCCTGGCATCGCCTGGAAGGCGAGAACGTGGCCGACAACGATCGCCAGGAACTGGGTGTGGGCATCTACGTGCATGCACTGCAGACCACCAACCAGTCGCTGACGGCCGGACTCAACCTCAGCGCGATGAAGTACGACCGCAACCTCAGCGGCTTCACCTACGGCCATGGCGGCTACTTCAGTCCGCAGGAGTATGTGGACGTCGGTTTCCCGGTGCACTGGAACGGACGCGGCCGGCGCCTGACCTGGCAGCTCGACGCCAGCGTCGGCGTCCAGCACTTCAAGGTCGATGCCGCGCCGTACTTCCCCACCGACCCGGCGCTGCAGCAGGCCGCCTACGAGGCAGCGTCGATCGCCGCGCTGCTGGGCCTGACCACCGAGTACGTCGAACCGGTGTTCCTGGGGCAGACCAAGACCGGCATGTCCTACAACGTCAGCGGCGCTGCCGAATGGCAGTTGTCGCCGCAGCTGTTCCTCGGCACACGGTTGGAGCTGAACAACGCGCGCGACTACAAGCAGTTCGGCACCAACCTGTACCTGCGGTTCCTGCTGGACCGCTTCGGCGCCGCGCTGGGCCGGCAGCCGACGCCGCTGCGTTCGCCGTATGCGGCTGGCGAGTAGGGCTGGTCACGCGAACAGCGACGGTTCGATCCGGAAGGCGCCCTCGGGCGCCTTCCGCGTTTCTGCGCACACCCTGGATGGCAGGCAGGCATGCCCGCGTCTTCGTAGGGCGAGTGCTGGAGGTGGAGCCGAGTTCGGTTCGATGTTCGCCCTCTGACCTTGAGCGCGCATTGACTCCCGGTGTCATGTCGCGCTGCTCTTCGCAAATGCATGCGGCACTGCAGCAAATGGATGACAGCGCAGGTCAACGGTGCTGTCACCGGAACGGAAATGCGTGGAGCGGTACGCAGAAGCGCTGTGGATCCGCGTTGCCGTATTCAATTGTAAAAATCCTGTGGTGATGCGGACTTGCCGCGGTCCGCACAGGCATTCCAGACCGGCATGGGCGGTATCGCGATGCGTACCGCGACGGTTGCGTCCGTAACGGCACGCAGCCTGTTGCGCTGCATGGTGACAGTCCAAAAAACGCGTGTTACCTGTGCGCCCCATCTCCGGTGATAGCGCTATCAGATTCCGCAGCTCACCCGCATGGACACGGGGCGGACGCATCACCGACGGCACGTCGCAGTAGACGCAGCATCGTTTCCGGCTTTTGGGTTTTCCGGTGTCCACACGCACCGGTCACTGCAAGGCGGTCGCCACACGGCCGTGATCGTACGGGCAGGCATCGCGCCTGTCGGCTGCCCCTGGGAGGGGGTTTGATCAATCGGAGCAGGGGAGGGAGAGGCGAAATGAGTGGATGCAGGTGTCGATGTCCCACATCGGTGGGACTCGCGGTGACAGCGCTGACATGGCTGGCCGCGACGGATCCAGGGAGCGACGCGCCGATGGCCGTCGGGAGCAAGTGCCGAGGAGCATGCCAATGAAGCACAAGTTGAAGAAGTTCCGGTCCAGGGCGATGTTCACCATCGTCGGTGGCGTCATCATCATCAATCCGGCCTTCGCGCAGGATCCCGCCCAGTCGCGGCAGGACAACGCGACCACGCTCGACACCGTCCAGGTCAGCGGTATCCGCAGCAGCCTCGACCAGGCGATGAACATCAAGCGCGACGCCGCCGGCGTGGTCGATGCGATCAGTGCCGAGGACATCGGCAAGTTCCCCGACACCAACCTGGCCGAGTCGCTGCAGCGCATCACCGGCATCTCGATCGAGCGCCGCGACGGCGAAGGTGCGCAGGTCACCGCGCGCGGCTTCGGCCCGCAGTTCAACATGGTCACGCTCAACGGCCGCCAGATCCCCGGCGCCGATGCGTTCGGCGCCGCCGGACAGGTGCCGATCGGTGGTGTCGAGGCCGGCACGCGTGCGTTCAACTTCGCCCAGCTCGCATCCGAGGCGATCTCCGGCATCGAGGTCTACAAGACCGGCCAGGCCAGCGTGCCCAGCGGCGGCATCGGCGCGACGATCAACATCCTGACCGACCGTCCGCTCAACCATGCCGGCGGCGAGGTTGTCGCCAGCGCGGGTGCCAAGGCGGTCTACGACGACTCGCAGCTGTTCGACAGCGACATCACGCCGGAAGTCTCGGGCATCTTCAGCTACGCCAGCCCGGACAAGGTCTGGGGCGTCGGCGTGGCGGCCAGCTACCAGAAGCGCCATGGCGGTTCGGTCCAGGCCACCGAGAACAACTGGAACGTCGCGCGCTGGAACGGCCCCGACGGCATCCTCCGCCCGGGCGGCACCATCACCAACGCGCCGGCCATCGGCCAGCTCTACTCGCTGCCGGCCGACCTGCGCTATGCGTTCGCCGATTTCGAGCGCGAGCGCGTCAACGGCCAGGCGGTGCTGCAGTTCGCGCCGAGCGATGCGCTGACCCTGACCCTGGACTACACCCACTCGACCAACGAGATCGAGGAAAACCGCGGCGAACAGACCCAGTGGCTGCAGCAGGGCAGCTACACGCACCTGGAGTTCGACGGCGCCGCGGTCGCCACCCCGAAGTACCTGCGCGAGATCGTCGAAACCAAGGATTTCGGCTACGAGCAGCAGCGCAACATGCAGAAGTACAAGCTGGACTCGATCGGGTTCAACGCCGACTGGCAGGCCACCGATCGCCTGCGCCTGGTGTTCGATGCGCACAACACCACCTCCGAGAGCGTGCCGAACGATCCGGTCACCGGTGGCGGCGCCACCTACTTCAGCATGGCCGGCACCAACAACTGCACCAGCGGCCCGTACTGCGGCGGCGCCTGGTCGCAGGAGCTGTACTTCAACAACGGCCTGCCGGTGATGGCGCGGTCCTGGTATCCGACCCTGGGCGACGCGGCGGCCGGCACCAACGGCACGCTCAACCCCGAGTTCCCGGTCGAGCAGATCGGTGCGCAGGTGCTGCGCGTGAACGCACTGCGGCAGAAGACCGAGGTCAAGCAGGGACGCCTGGACGGCATCCTCGACTTCGACGACGGCCGCTTCCAGTTCGGTGTCGACTCGTCGAAGACGACGATGCACCGGCTCCAGTCGGTGGAGCAGTACAGCACGCTGGGCGACTGGAGCGCGTCCAACACCGGCAACGAGCCGGGCATGTACCCGCTGCTGCGGCCGATCAACATCGTCGGGCTGTTCGACGACTACAACGCACCGGGCGCGCCGACCCGCGCCTGGATGGGCGACACCACCGCGCTGGCGCAGTGGGCGGTCGATGCCTACGGCGCCAACCTCAGCGTCAACCCGATCAACAACGCCAACAACCTGGTGGAGGAGAAGACCAACTCCGCCTACATGCAGGTGGAGCTGGACGGCACGCTGGGCGGCATGAGCACCAGCACCCGCATCGGCGTGCGTTACGAGACGACCGACCTGACCTCGACGTCGGTCATCGCGGTGCCGAGCGCGATCGAGTGGCAGTCCAACAACGACTTCCGCGTGCTGCCGTCGGATAACCGCCAGACCTTCACCGAAAACCACAGCTACAGCCACATCCTGCCCAACGTCGACTTCAGCGTGGACCTGACCGGCGACATCAAGGCCCGCGCCTCGTTCAGCCAGACCATCGCGCGCGCGCCCTACGGCAACCTGTACGTCGGCGCCACGCCGAACCAGCCCAGCGGTTCGGTGCTGATCAGCGAGGCGGGCCGGGCGACCGGCAACTCCAACTCGCCGAGCCTGGATCCGATCGAGTCGAGCAACCTCGATCTGGCCGTGGAATGGTACTTCGCCGACGCCAGCTACCTGTCGGTGACCTACTGGAACAAGCGCGTCGACAACTTCATCGGCAACACCGTCGTCCGCGAGAACCTGTATGGCCTGACCGACCCGACCTCCGGTCCCGATGCGCAGGCCGCCCTGGCGTTCCTCAACAGCGCCGCCTGCATCGCGCAGGTGACCGCTGCGGGCAACGATGCCGGATCGGCCTGTGCCGCCAACGACACGGCGCTGTTCTCCGCGCTGGCCCTGTACCGCAACGCCGCGGCGACCGGTGGACTGGCGGCCTACAACGGCAGCGGCGCGCAGGTGCAGGCGCTCGAGAACGCCTACGACCTCTACGGCGAAGCCGACGACCCGCTGTACATGTTCAACGTCAACACGCCGATCAACCAGAACAAGGCCAAGCTGCGTGGCTGGGAAATCGGCGGGCAGTACTTCTTCGGCGATACCGGCTTCGGCATCTACGCCAACTACACCATCGTCGATGGCGACGTTGGCTTCGACAACGCGGGCGATCCGAACGTCGACCAGTTCGCGCTGCTGGGCCTGAGCGACACCGCCAACCTGATGCTGATGTACGAGAAGTACGGCTGGTCGGCCCGTCTGGCCTGGAACTGGCGCGACGAGTACCTGATCCTGGCCAACCAGGGCGGCAGCAAGAACCCGTTCTACGTCGAGGACTACTACCAGCTCGACCTGAGCGTGGGTTACGCGTTCAACGACCGCTGGTCGGTGGGCTTCGAGGCGATCAACCTGACCGGTGAGGACGTGCGCTGGCATGCACGCAGCGCCAGCCAGATCGTGCGTCTGGTCGACCAGAGTCCGCGCTACACTCTGGGCGTGCGCTACAAGTTCTGATGCAGTCGCAATGACCGGGGCCGCCCAGCCGGGCGGCCCCGGTGTGATGTTCACCGGCGGCGCGTGCAGGCACGCGTCGCCCTACCGGATACCGCAACACGCATGGCGCGATACGAACTGCTCAACAACGTGGCGCACAAGGATCTGCGCGTCGTCACCCGCTTCGGCCAGGAGTTCGGCGACGCCACCGGCCTGGTCAGCGCGTTTCCCACCGAATTCGCCGAGCTGCAACGCGAGTATCCGATCTTCTTCCGCAAGCCGGCCGGCAGCGACACGTTCGAGTCGGTCGCGCTGCTGGGCTTCGAGCCGGGCGAGAACCTGTTCCTGCAGGATGACCGCTGGAACGCGAGCTACCTGCCGGGCGCGATCGCGCGCGGGCCGTTCCTGATCGGGTTCCAGGAGCAGCAGGTCGATGGCGCGCTGCGCACCGAGCCGGTCATCCATGTCGACCTGGACCATGTCCGCGTCACCACCGATGGCGGCGAGGCGGTGTTCATGCCGCAGGGCGGGCACAGCCCCTACCTGCAGCACATCGTCACCGTGCTGCGCGGCATCAACGACGGCGTCGAGGCGGGCAAGGCGATGTTCGCCATGCTCGAGCGTCATGGGCTGATCCAGCCGGTGAACCTCGAGATCCGTTTCGACGAGAGCAGCACCGCCAACCTCACCGGCCTGTACGGCATCGACCGCGAGCGGCTGGCCGCCCTCGACGCCGAAGCGCTGCACGAGCTGCACCGCGCCGGCTGGCTGGAGGGCGTGTACCTGGTCCTGTCCTCGCTGCACAACATCCGGCGCCTGATCGCCGAGAAGCAGCGCCGCCTGCGCGAGCAGGCCGGGCGCGACGCCTGACCGGGAGATGGGCCTGGCCGGCGCCAGCATCCGCAGCGTCGATGGCAGCAGCCTGCAGGCGCTGCCGCTGGAGGCGCTGCTGGCCGGGGTCGAGCCGGTCGTCCTGCGCGGGCTGGTCCGCGACTGGGATCTGGTCCGCCACGGACGCGATGGCGCCGATGTGGCGATCGCGTACCTGGGAGCGCATTACAACGGCCGTCCGGTGCAGTACTCCCATGGCGGCCCCGAGGTCGCCGGCCGCCCGTTCTACCAGCCCGGCTACACCGCGCTGAACTGCGAGGTGCGGCGCGGCCAGCTCGACCAGGTGATGGAGCAGATCGCCGCGCATGCGGACGATCCGCGACCGCCGACCTTCTACGTGGCCTCGCAGGCGGTCGATGCGATCCTGCCGACGCTGCGCGACGGCAACGACCTGGATCTGGCCGCACTCGGCGTGCAGGCGCCACCGACCATCTGGATCGGCAACCGGGTCACCGCGTCCTGCCACTACGACGCCCCCAACAACATCGCCTGCTGCGCGGTCGGCCAGCGGCGCTTCACGCTGTTTCCGCCGGAGCAGATCGACAACCTCTATCCGGGTCCGCTCGATCCGACGCCGGGCGGGCAGGCGGTCAGCGTGGTCGATTTCGAGGATCCGGATTTCGAGCGGTTCCCGCGCTTCCGCCAGGCGCTGGACGCCGCGCGCAGCGCGACGCTGGAGCCGGGCGACGCGATCTTCATTCCCAGCATGTGGTGGCACCACGTCGAGGCCTTGTCGCCGTTCAACGTGCTGGTCAATTACTGGTGGTCCAGCGTGCCGGCCTGGATGCCGACGCCGATGCATGCGCTGCAGCATGCGCTGTGGACCATCCGCGACCGGCCCGCATCCGAGAAGCAGGCCTGGCGCGCGGTGTTCGACTACTACGTGTTCGGCCCGGCCGACCGCGCGGGTGCGCATCTGCCGGAGGCCGCGCGCGGCGTGCTCGCGACGCTGGACGAGATGGATGCGCGCCGGCTGCGCGCGCTGTTGATCGGACGGCTCAACCGCTGACGCGGCTGGACCGTGCAGGTGCCGCAGGCCGCGGGGGGCGGTCGTCGGCGTGGGGTGGCCAGGCCGCCGTCATGCAGGGAAGGGGAGGAGCAGTGTGACTACCGAAGGCAACAGGGTGCGCAGGGTCGTGATCGCCGGCGGCGGGACCGCAGGCTGGGTGGCCGCGTGCGCATTGACCCACCAGTTCCGCGATCTGCTGGAGATCACGCTGATCGAGTCCGAGCAGATCGGCACGGTCGGCGTCGGCGAATCGACCATCCCGACCATCCGCACGTTCCATCGCCTGCTGGGCATCGACGAGCGCGAGTTCATGAGCGCGGTGGCCGGCAGCTTCAAGCTGTCGATCTCGTTCGAGAACTGGACCCGGCCGGGCGACCGCTATTTCCATCCGTTCGGCTACACCGGCGCCGGCACCTGGTCGTGCGAGTTCCACCATTTCTGGCTCGACAGCCTGCGCCGCGGCATGGACTCGCAGCTGGGCGACTACTGCCTGGAGTCGGTGGCCTCGCGCGGCGACCGCTTCGCGCTGTTCGACCGCGAGGTCGCCGGCGCGCCGCAGTGGTCGCTGCGCTGGGCCCGCAACCCGAATGCACCGGGACGGCCCGAACTCAGCTACGCCTATCACTTCGATGCGGCGCTGTATGCGGCGTTCCTGCGCGGCAAGGCCGAAGGGCGCGGGCTGACCCGGATCGAGGGCAAGGTCCGCGAGGTGCGCCAGCACGCCGATGGCGACATCAGCGCGCTGGTGATGGAGGACGGGCAGGTGGTCGAGGGCGACCTGTTCATCGACTGCACCGGCTTCCGCGGGCTGCTGATCGAGCAGACGCTCAAGACCGGCTACGAGGACTGGAACGACTGGCTGCCCTGCAACCGCGCGGTCGCGCTGCAGACCGAATCGGTCGCACCGGCGGTGCCGTACACGCGTGCGATCGCGCATGAGGCCGGCTGGCGCTGGCACATCGCGCTGCAGCACCGGGTGGGCTGCGGCTGGGTGTTCTCCAGCGCGCACATGTCCGACGACGAAGCGGCGGCCAGGCTCACCGCCGCGGTCGACGCGCCGGTCGTGCGCGAGGCCTGGGTGGTGCCGTTCCGCACCGGGCGCCGGCTAAAGGCCTGGAACCGCAACGTGGTGTCGCTGGGCCTGGCCAGTGGCTTCATCGAGCCGCTGGAATCGACCAGCATCCATCTGACGCTGAGCGCGGTGGCGCGGCTGATCCACCTGTTCCCGCACACCGGCATCGACGCCTCGCTGGTGGACCGCTACAACGAGGTCAGCCGGGCCGAGATGGAGCATGTGCGCGACTTCATCATCCTGCACTACCACCTCAACCAGCGCGACGAGCCGCTGTGGCGCGACTGCCGCGCGATGACGCTGCCCGATGCGCTGGCCCAGCGCATCGCGCTGTTCCGCGACCGTGGCTATGCGTGGCAGGGCGAGGACGAGCTGTTCCGCCTGGATTCGTGGACACACGTGATGCTGGGCCAGGGCGTCAGGCCGAAGGCGCACCACCCGCTGGCGCAGGCGCTCTCGGATGCCGATCTGGAGCGCCTGTTCAGCGCGATCCGGCAGCCGATCGACCAGGCGGTGGCGCAGATGCCGACCCACCAGCAGTTCCTGGAGCGGTATTGTCCGGCCGACCCATCGGTCTGGAGCGGGCGCCGGCGCATGGCGGTCGGCTAGCGCGTGTGGGGTTGCGCGCAGGCCGGGCAGGCCCGCGTGCCGGCACGATCGCGGTGAGCCCGGCGCTGGCGCATGATGGCACCAGCGGCGGCCATCGCCGGGATTTCCCCAGCACCAACGGAGACCGCTCTTGAACGCCACGCTGTTGCTGCTGGTCCAGCTCACGCTGATCCTGACCGTCGCGCGGCTGTGCGGCCTGCTGCTGCGGCGGCTGGGGCAGCCGTCGGTGATCGGCGAGATGACCGCCGGCCTGCTGCTGGGTCCCATCGTGTTCGGGCACTGGATGCCGGACCTGCACGGCACGCTCTTCGCCCGCCCGTCGTTGCCGGCGCTGTCCGGGCTGTCGACGCTGGGCGTCGCGTTGTTCATGTTCATCGTCGGGGTCGAGCTGCGGGCGCCGGAAGGCACACGCGCACAGCTGCGCTCGGCCTTCTCGGTCGGCCTGCTGGGCATCGTGCTGCCGCTGTGTCTGGGCGTGGCGATCGCGCCGGTGCTGTACCCGGCCCTGGCACCGGCGGGCGTGGCGTTCTGGCCATTCGCGCTGTTCATCGCCGCGGCGATGTCGGTCACCGCGTTTCCGGTGCTGGCGCGCATCCTCAAGGACCGGCAGATGACCAACACCGTGCCGGGCCGCCTGGCCCTGAGCGCGGCGGTGATCGACGACGGCTGCGTCTGGGTGTTCCTGGCGCTGGTGCTGAGCCTGGCCAGCGGCGGCCGGAGCGGCGGGGTGATGCTGGCGGTCGTGGGCGCGCTGGCGCTGGTCGCCATCGCCTTCCTCGTGCTCAAGCCCTTCTATGCGCGCCTGCTGCGCCCGGCCGGCCTCGACGGCGAGCCACCACAGGGTTGCCTGGTCTGGATCCTGATCGGCGTGCTGGCGTGTTCGGCGTTCGCCGAGTGGATCGGCCTGCATGCGGTGTTCGGCGCGTTCCTGTTCGGCGTCTGCCTGCCGCGCGACGATCGGCTGCTGCACTTCCTGGCCAAGCGCATCGAGCCGGTCGCGATCGTGCTGCTGATGCCGGTGCTGTTCGCGCTGGCCGGGCAGAACACCACGCTGGAGGCGTTCACCGGCGCAGGTCTCGGCGCCTTCGTGCTGATCCTGCTGGTGGCCGTGCTGGGGAAGGTGGTCGGCTGCGCCACCGGGGCGCGTCTGAACGGGCACGGCTGGCGCGAGAGCCTGTCGGTGGGCGCGCTGATGAACGCACGCGGCCTGATGGAGCTGATCGTGATCAAGATCGGGTTCGACGCGGGACTGATCGGGCCGGAGCTGTTCACCATGCTGTTCGCGATGACTCTGGTGACCACGCTGATGGCCTCGCCGATGCTGAGTCTGTTCTACGGTCAGGGCCGGGGGCGCACGCTGCCGGGCGGCTCGGCGGCCGGTCCGCTGTAGGCCACCGGGTGCGAGAGTGCGGGCGGCGGAGCGCGAGGTGACGCTGCGCGCAACACACCGGAGACGAAGGAGCTGGACGGATGATCCGCAGGATCGTGAGGATGGGCGAACCGGTGCTGCTGCGCCACGCCGACCCGGTCGAGCACTTCGACACAGGCGAACTGCGCGACCTGGTCGAGGACATGTTCCAGACGATAGATCAGGCCGACGGCGTCGGCCTGGCTGCACCGCAGATCGCGCGCAGCCTGCGCCTGATCGTGTTCGGCTTCGAACGCAGTGCCCGCTATCCCGACGCGCCGGAAGTGCCGCGCATCGCGCTGGCCAATCCGCAGGTCACCCCGCTGGACGACGCGATCGAGGAGGGCTGGGAAGGCTGCCTGTCGATCCCCGGTCTGCGCGCGAAGGTGCCGCGCTGGACGCGCATCCGCTACAGCGGCTACGACCCCTCGGGGCGCTGGATCGAGCATGACGCCGAGGGTTTCCACGCGCGCGTGGTCCAGCACGAGGTCGATCACCTGGATGGCATCCTGTACCCGTCGCGGATCCGGGACTTTTCCAGCTTCGGCTTCACCGACGTGCTGTTCCCCGGACTCGACGACGGGCGCTGAGGCCTTGCCCACCCGCGTCCGACGGCCACGTCCCGCGCGAGCGTCCGGGCGGGTGAGCCTGCCGGACGCGACCGCCGGCGGCCCGGGCAACCGGCCGACGGACAGGTGCCGGCTTCCCGGTAAGATGCGCCGCTTGGCAGCCAGGGGATGTCGATGTCGGATGTGAGCGGGTGTGCGGGGTGTGGTCGTGCGGTCGACGTGCCCGGGCAGAAGTTCTGTCCGTCCTGCGGACAGCCCACGCCGGTGCATCGGATCGACTGGCATTTCATGGCGCACGAGCTCGAGCACAGCGTGCTGCACATGGATCGCGGCCTGCTGTACTCGCTGAAGGAACTGATGCTCCGGCCCGGGCGGCTGATGCGCGATTACCTGGAGGGACGCCGGGCGCGCCAGGCCAAGCCGTTCCTGCTGCTGATGGTGAGCGCGGCGGCAATCGTGTTTCTCGGCAAGTATGTCTCCGCGCCATGGGCGATGAGTGCGGGTCTGCAGGCCAGCGATTTCCCGGCCATGGCGACGGATGCACGGACGCAGGCGATGCTGGTGGCAATGGCGGATGCCAACGCGCAGGTGCAGGGTTGGATCGGCCGCAATTTCGCGCTGTCCACGCTGTTGCTGATTCCGCTGGAAGCGCTGGCTTTCCGGATCGCCTTCATCGGCACCCGACGGCTGAACTATCCCGAATGGCTGGTGGTGACGGCCTTCCTGACGGTGCAGACCTTCGTCTTCATGGGCATCGCGCTGCTGCTGCAGCGCTGGGTGCCGGCAGCACCCGGCATCGCGATCGGCGTGGCCCTCTGCTACGGCGTGTACTCGCTGGTCCGCCTGTTCGCAGGGGCGTCGCGGCTGATCAGCACACTGCGCGCAATGGTCGGCTTCGGGCTCTATCTCGTCGCGAGTGCCGTGCTGACGTCCGCGGCGGTGGTCGTGTTGATCAAGCTGCAGCCGGCCTGATCTTCATCGCGGGGTGCGGCCGTTGCAGCGCGAGCCTCGCTGCGGGACGGACGAGCGCCACGAACGAAACGCCCGCCGGATGGCGGGCGTTTCTGCTTCTGCTTACTTCAGCGCCTTGAAGCGCAGGCGCTTCGGGCCGGCATCGTCGCCGAGGCGACGCTTCTTGTCTTCCTCGTACTCGCGGTAGTTGCCCTGGAAGAACTCGACGTGCGAGTCGCCCTCGAAGGCGATGATGTGCGTGGCGATGCGGTCCAGGAACCAGCGGTCGTGCGAAATCACGAAGGTGTTGCCCGGGAACTCCAGCAGCGCATCTTCCAGCGCACGCAGGGTCTCGATGTCCAGATCGTTGGACGGTTCGTCGAGCAGCAGCACGTTGCCGCCCTGCAGCAGGGTCTTGGCCATGTGCAGGCGGCCACGCTCACCACCGGACAGCGAGCCGACCATCTTCTGCTGGTCCTGGCCCTTGAAGTTGAAGCGGCCGATGTAGGCGCGCGACTGGATCTCGATGCCGTTGATGTTGAGGATGTCCAGGCCACCGGCGATTTCCTGGAAGACGTTGTGGTTGCCTTCCAGCTTGTCGCGGCTCTGGTCCACGTAGGACAGCTGCACGGTCGGGCCGATCACGATTTCGCCCGAATCGGGCTTCTCGGCGCCGGTGATCATCTTGAACAGGGTCGACTTGCCGGCGCCGTTCGGGCCGATGATGCCGACGATCGCGCCGGACGGGATCAGCATCGACAGGTTGTCGATCAGCAGACGCTCGCCGAAGCGCTTGGAGACGTTCTTGAACTCGATCACCGAGTTGCCCAGGCGCTCGCCCGGCGGAATGAAGATCTCGTTGGTCTCGTTGCGCTTCTGGTAATCGACCGACTGCAGCTCTTCCAGGCGCGCCAGGCGGGCCTTGCCCTTGGAACGGCCACCCTTGGCGTTCTGCCGCGACCACTCCAGTTCCTTCTGGATCGCCTTCTGGCGGGCCTTTTCCTGGTTGTCTTCCTGCTTGAGGCGCTCGTCCTTCTGGGTCAGCCACTCGGTGTAGTTGCCCTTCCACGGAATGCCGCGGCCGCGGTCGAGCTCGAGGATCCACTCGGCGGCGTTGTCGAGGAAGTAGCGGTCATGGGTGACGGCCACGACGGTGCCGGTGTAGCGGGCCAGGAACTGCTCCAGCCACTCCACGGACTCGGCGTCCAGGTGGTTGGTCGGTTCGTCGAGCAGCAGCATGTCCGGCTTCTGCAGCAGCAGGCGGCACAGCGCGACGCGGCGCTTCTCGCCACCGGACAGATTGGAGATCTTCGCGTCCCACGGCGGCAGG
Source organism: Xanthomonas sp. XNM01 (assembly GCF_014851915.1). Lineage (GTDB taxonomy): Bacteria > Pseudomonadota > Gammaproteobacteria > Xanthomonadales > Xanthomonadaceae > Pseudoxanthomonas. The sequence continues at coordinate 273,142 of NZ_JACVAP010000003.1, read as the reverse complement.
CGCAGCGCGTCGGCGGCCACGTCCAGCTGGTTCTCCAGGGTGTGCGCATCGCCGGCGGCGAGGATCGCCTCCAGGCGCTCCTGTTCCTTGGCCAGCGCGTCGAAGTCCGCGCCTTCCTCGGCGTAGGCGTCGTAGATCTTGTCCAGCGCGGCCTGGGCCTGCAGCACCTCGCCCACGCCTTCCTCGACCGCTTCGCGCACGGTCTGCTCCGGGTTCAGGCGCGGCTCCTGCTCCAGGTAGCCGACCTTGATGCCGGGCTGCGGGCGGGCCTCGCCCTCGAAATCGGTGTCCACGCCGGCCATGATCTTCAGCACGGTCGACTTGCCGGCGCCGTTCAGGCCCAGCAGGCCGATCTTCGCGCCCGGGAAGAAGCTCAGCGAGATGTCCTTGATGATCTGCCGCTTCGGCGGGACCACCTTGGACACGCGGTTCATGGTGTAGATGTATTGCGACGACATGCGGGCTCCGGTGGCGCGTGTCCGACCCGGCCGGGCGGGCCGGCGGGAAGGCAGGTGGGGAAAGCGGCGATTATACCGGGTCGCCAAGGGCGGTTCCGGCAGCGAGGGAGCGCTCCAGACTGTGGCGGCTGTCTCCGATGCCGACGGGGGAAGAGACGGGCAGCAGGGTGTCAGGGGCTCCCCTCGTGCTCGAGGCACGGGACGTCGCGTCCGCGCGCCACGCCTCACGATCGTCAACGCCGGATGAACGCGCGGGCTCCGTCCTGAAAGCGCTCAGGCCTGCAATCGTTTCCAGTCGGAATGGATTCAGGCCGCGAATCGATGATGGGAAGCGTCGTCACCCAGCCGGAGAACTCCCATGCATCTGCGTCGCATCGCTGTCATCACCCTCGCGTCGCTGCTCGCCGCCGGCACCGTCGCGGCCCCGGCGCTGGCCCGCGACCACCATGGCGATCGCGGGCATGATCGCCGCGGCCACCAGCACGACCGGGGCCGGCACGACGACCGCCGCAGCGGCTGGGACCAGCGTCGTGGCGACCGCGGGCGCGACTACCGCGATCACCGCGACCGTCGTGGCGACGACCGCTACTACCACGACCGCCACCGTGGCCATGCGCCGGTGGTGGTCTATCGCCCGGCACCGCCGCGCCCGGTCGTGGTCCACCACCATCATGCGCGCCCGCACCACTGGGCACGCGGCCAGCGCTACCGCGACTACTACCAGGGCCCGGTCTACGTGGTCCACGACTACCCGCGCTACCACCTGCGCCAGCCGCCGCGCGGGTATCACTGGGTCCGCGACGACCGCGGCAACATGCTGATGGTGGCCATCGCCACCGGCATCATCGCCGACCTGCTGCTGCACCACTGAGCGGGAGGCCACGCGGCATCGAGGGAGGGCGCCGGCATCGACCGGCGCCTTTTCGTTTCCGGCGGACCCGGGCCGGCCGCACGCGCCCGTATGGCGCGCCGGCAGGGCCCGGCGGGCGGGAAGCGCTACAATCGCGATCCCCTCAGTCTTCCTGCTTCGGAGCCACGATGTTCCCGCGCGACGCACGTATCGAAGGTTATGACCCTGAACTGGCCGCGGCGATTGCCGCCGAGGTGCAGCGCCAGGAGGATCACGTCGAGCTGATCGCCAGCGAGAACTACGCCAGTCCGCGGGTGATGGAAGCCCAGGGCAGCCAGCTCACCAACAAGTACGCCGAGGGCTACCCGCACAAGCGTTACTACGGTGGCTGCGAGTACGTAGACATCGCCGAACAGCTGGCGATCGACCGCCTGAAGCAGCTGTTCGGCGCCGATTACGCCAACGTGCAGCCGCACAGCGGCTCGCAGGCCAACCAGGCGGTGTATTTCGCGCTGCTGCAGCCGGGCGACACCATCCTGGGCATGAGCCTGGCCCACGGCGGCCACCTGACCCACGGTGCCAAGGTCAATGCCTCGGGCAAGCTGTTCAACGCCGTCCAGTACGGCGTGGACGAGCAGGGCCTGATCGACTATGACGAAGTCGAGCGCCTGGCCCTGGAGCACAAGCCGAAGATGGTCGTGGCCGGGTTCTCGGCCTACTCGCAGCAGATCGACTGGGCGCGCTTCCGCGCCATCGCCGACAAGGTCGGCGCGATCTTCTTCGTCGACATGGCGCATGTGGCCGGTCTGGTCGCCGCCGGCGTCTATCCGAGCCCGATCGAGCACGCGCACGTGGTCACCTCGACCACCCACAAGACCCTGCGCGGCCCGCGCGGCGGCATCATCCTGGCCAAGGGCGCCGGCGAGGAGATCGAGAAGAAGCTGCAGTCGATCGTGTTCCCCGGCATCCAGGGCGGTCCGCTGATGCACGTGATCGCAGCCAAGGCCGTGGCCTTCAAGGAAGCGCTGGAGCCGGAGTTCAAGGCCTACCAGCAGCAGGTGGTCAAGAACGCGCAGGCGATGGCCACCGCGCTGATCGCACGCGGCTACAAGATCGTGTCCGGCGGCACCCAGAACCACCTGATGCTGGTGGACATGATCGGCAAGGACGTGTCCGGCAAGGACGCGGAGGCCGCGCTGGGCAAGGCCCACATCACCGTCAACAAGAACTCGGTGCCCAACGACCCGCGTTCGCCGTTCGTGACCTCGGGCCTGCGCCTGGGCACGCCGGCGGTGACCACCCGAGGCTACACCGAACAGGACTGCACCGACCTGGCGCACTGGATCGCCGACGTGCTCGACGCGCCGACCGACGAGTCGGTGATCGCCGCGGTGCGCGAGAAGGTCGCCGCGCAGTGCAGGAAGTATCCGGTCTACGGCTGACGGCGATGACGGCCCGGCAGATGCTGCAGGCAGGCGCGGCGCCAAACGGCGCACGGCTGCCGGCGGCCTGCCTGGCGGCAGTGATGGCGTTGCCGCTTTCCGCGCAGGAGCAGGGCGGCGCCCTGCTTCTGGAGGGGCCGGTCGCCGGTGATGCGGCGCGTTACGACCAGGCCAGCGGCCGCTGCAGCGCGGGTGCCGAGCAGCTGCTGGAGGCGGCCGACCTGCGTCGTCTCGCTGGCACGTGGTCCACGCCGGCCGCGCGCCCGGGATGCACGGCCGGCGCCAGGCGCCAGGCCACGGGGACGGCCGGATACCCGCGCTGGTTCGCCGAACTCGGCATCTCAGGCAGCGCGCAGGTGCTGGTGATGCTCGAGGCCGACGGCACGGTGGCCGACGTGCATGCGGTCTGCGCCAGTGGCCGGCCATTCGCCGAGGCGGCGGTCCGTACCGCGCGCGTGCTTGAGTACGTGCCCGCGACCTGCGACGGTAGGCCGGTGAGAAGCAGTTTCCTGTTGCCATTCCAGTACGACGCACCACCGCCGCCTCCGCAGCAGCTGCGGACGGCAGGCCTGCCACGCTGAGGCTCCGCCATGCACTGCCCGTTCTGCCAGAACAGCGATACCCGTGTCATCGATTCCCGCGTGTCCGAGGATGGCGCGACGATCCGTCGTCGGCGCGAATGCGAAGCCTGTGGCGAGCGCTTCAGCACGCTGGAGACCATCGAGCTCAAGCTGCCGACCCTGATCAAGGGCGACGGCACCCGCCAGGCCTTCGACGCGCGCAAGCTGCGGATCGGCTTCGACCGCGCGCTGCAGAAGCGCCCGGTGTCCGAGGAGCAGATCGAGGCGGCGGTGCGCTCGGTGGTGCACCAGCTGCGGATGTCCGGCGAGCGCGAGATCCCCTCGATCCGGGTCGGCGAATTCGTGATGGCCGAGCTGCGCAAGCTGGACCACGTGGGCTACGTCCGCTTCGCCTCGGTCTACCGCAGTTTCCAGGACGTGGCCGATTTCCGCGAGGAAATCGAGAAGCTGGAGCGCGGCGACATGCCCGACCCGGATACCCAGCTGCCGCTGCTGGCGGCCGAGGTCGTGCCGATCGGCAAGAAGGCCGACCGCGAGCGCAAGCGCTGACCAGGCCATGCGCATCGCCTGCCTGAGCGCGTGGCCACAGCACGTGGACGCGCTGGCCGCCGCGCATGTGGCCGCGTTCGGCGCACTCGAGCCGGGTTGGGACGCGGCGGCCGCCGCCGCTGAATTGCGCGCGCATCGTGCCGATGGCCTGCCGGCCACGCTGCTGGCGCTGGACCGCGCCGGCGGCTGGCTCGGTTCGGTCAGCCTGCTGCATGAGGACCACCCGCAGATCCGCCAGTACACGCCGTGGCTGGCCAGCCTCTACGTGCAGCCGCAGGCCCGCGCCGAGGGTCTGGGTGCGAGGCTGGTCGGGCAGGCCGTCGCCCGGGCCGCAGAACTCGGCCATCCCTGGCTGCACCTGTACTGCACCGACGACCTGCGCGGGTACTACGCGCGGCTGGGCTGGGACGTCTGCGACCGGGGCGATCTGGGCATGCTGCAGGTCTGGGTGATGCGCGTCGCCTGCGCCGTGCCGGACCTGCATTCCGGCGTGGACGCCGCGTCCAGGCCGGTGGCGCGCATCGGTGCGCGTGCCGGTGCCGGCGCACTGCCGCCCCCTGCCGGCCGTGACCACGGTCAGGGGGACGTCCACCCTGGGTCCGGAGACATCGGATGAGCACCTTCAGCGCCCTCGACCACGCGATGATGGCCCGCGCCCTGGCCCTGGCCGAGCGTGCCGCGTTCACCTCGCGTCCCAATCCGATGGTCGGCTGCGTGGTCGTGCGCGAGGGCGAGGTGGTCGGCGAGGGCTTCCACCAGCGCGCCGGTGGCCCGCATGCCGAGGTGTTCGCGCTGCGGGAGGCGGGCGAGCGCGCGCGCGGCGCCACCGCCTACGTCACCCTCGAACCCTGCGCGCATTTCGGGCGTACGCCACCGTGCGCCGACGCGCTGGTGGCTGCCGGCGTGGCGCGCGTGGTCGCGGCGATGCACGACCCGTTTCCGCAGGTCGATGGCGCCGGCTTCGACCGCCTGCGCGGCGCCGGCATCGTCGCCGAGTCCGGCCTGATGGAGGCGCAGGCACGCGCGCTGAACCGCGGGTTCCTGTCGCGGATCGAGCGCGGACGGCCATGGCTGCGGATCAAGCTGGCCGCCAGCCTGGACGGGCGCACCGCGATGGCCAGCGGCGAGTCGAAATGGATCACCGGCGAGGCCGCGCGTGCCGACGTGCAGCGCTGGCGCGCACGCGCTGGCGCGATCCTCACCGGCGCCGATACCGTGCTGGCCGACGATCCGGCGCTGACCGTGCGCCTGGGCGAGGATGATGAGGTCGTCCCAGCCGTACGCGTGGTGGTCGACTCGCGGCTACGCAGCCTGGCGCGCGCGCGTGTCCGCGATGGCGCCGCGCCGACCCTCTATCTGCATGCGCCGGACGCGACGCCGCCCGATGGCCTGCAGGCCGGGTTCGCGGCGGTGCCGGTGCGCGATGGCCGGCTCGACCTCGCCGCTGCGCTCACCCTGCTGGCCGGACGCGGGATCAACGAGGTGCATACCGAGGCCGGCCCCGGCCTGTGCGGCGCACTGCTGCGCGCGGGGCTGGTCGACGAACTGCTGCTGTACCAGGCGCCGGTGCTGCTGGGCGACGGCGCACGGCCGCTGCTGGCCGGTCTGGGCATCGAACGGATGGACGCGAAGATCGCGCTTGAGACGCTGGAATCGGTGATGGTCGGTGTCGACCGGCGCCTGCTGCTGCGTCCGCGCGGCTGAGCCGGGCTCTGCGCCGACTGGCGCCGCGGCGCTGCGGGCGGAGTCCGGAAGCGGCGGGCCGCCGCGGGCGTCGTCATCCGCAGTGGCCGGCAACGACGACGGGCCCCGCAGGGCCCGTCGCGGACAACGCTGAAGCCGCGATCAGAAGCTGGCGCGGACGCCGGCGCGGTACTGGTTCACGTCCTCGATCACCTCGACCTCGGCAACCAGGCCCCAGGTCGGGGTCAGGTTGACCTGGCCACCCAGCTGACCGACGAACGAGCCGTCCAGGTCGCTGCCGTCGATCCAGCCGCCCTTGATCCACAGCTCGGTGCGGGCCGAGGGCTTGCCACGCAGGCCGACGGTGGCGCGGCCGGCATTGACGTGGTCCTTGTAGCGGCCATCCAGGCCCGGGACGCCGGTGCCCGACAGCTTCTCTTCCAGTTCCAGCCGGGTCCAGGCCAGGTCGGCGGTGAAGTCCATGCGGTCGGTGAACTGCTGGTGGTAGCCGATGCCGAACTCCGGGCGGTCCAGCGTGATCTTAGCGCTGGTGCCGCCGATGCGGTAGGTCTTGGACGCCGTGGCGTAGCTGGCGAACACGTGGACCTGGTCGGCGATGGCGAACGAGCCGCGCAGATAGGCGCCGTCGCCCTTCGGGTCGTTGAGCCAGTCGTCGTTGATCTCGACCTGGTTCCAGCCGCCTTCGACGTAGGTGTAGCTCATGCCGGTCTCGGCAGCGGTCGCGGCAACGGGCAGTGCGGCCAGCAGGGCCGCAGCAAGGAGGGTACGCATGGTTGAAACTCCTGAGTGAAATCCGTATCGCCGGCCCCGTTGCGGGGCGGCACGTACGATCACGTCCTGATCGCGGCGCGCATCTTAACGACGTTTTCACACTTTGGGGAGCCTTCGCGGCGGGTGGTAGAATCCGCGCGCCGGTTCGCCGGCCCAATGAACGTCTTCAGGGCGGGGTGGAATTCCCCACCGGCGGTAGGCGCGGTCCGTTTCCAGGCCGTGCGAGCCCGCGAGCGCCTTCCGGTTGCCGCCGGAAGGGTCAGCAGATCCGGTCCGATGCCGGAGCCGACGGTTGCGGTGCGGCAGTCCGCCATGGCGGGCCGCCGCACCCCAGAGTCCGGATGAAAGAAGACGGCCCGACGGGCGACGCCCTGCGTCGTGCGTGGGCCATGCCTTGCGGCGTTTTTCGCTCACCACTGCGGGAAACGTTCAAATGAAAAGCCTTGTTGTTCCTCGGTCCGGCCGCACCGTCGCGGCGCGTCGTGCCGTCCGCCTCGTCGTTGCGGGGGGGCGCTGACATGTTCACCGGCATCATCGAAGGCGTCGGCCGCCTGGCCGCCGCACAGCCGCTGGGCGGCGATACCCGCTTCACCTTCGAGGTCGGCACGCTGCCGTTCGACGCGGTGCAGCTGGGCGAGAGCATCGCGGTCAACGGCGTCTGCCTGACCGTGATCGCATCCGACGCCACCAGCTTCCAGGCCGATGCGTCCACCGAAACCCTGTCGCTGACCACGCTCGGCTCACTGCAGATCGGCGCCGCACTGAACCTCGAACGCGCGATGCGCCCGACCGACCGCCTTGGCGGGCACCTGGTCAGCGGTCATGTCGACGGCCTCGGCCGCGTGCTGTCCGTGCACGAGGACGCACGCGCGCAGCGCTGGCGGATCAAAGCGCCTACCGCGCTGCTGAAGTACATCGCGAAGAAGGGCTCGATCTGCGTCGACGGCGTCAGCCTGACCGTCAACGAGGTCGATGCCGAAGGCTTCGAGGTCGCGTTGATTCCGCACACCGTCGCGCACACGCGGTTCGCGCAGACCGGCGTCGGCGATGCGGTGAACCTGGAGATCGACCTGGTCGCACGCTACGTCGAGCGCCTGCTTGGCGCGCGTGCCGATGGAAGCGACGAGGTGGCGGCATGAACTTCGCCCCCGTCCCCGAACTGCTGGAAGAGATCCGCCAGGGCCGCATGGTGGTCATCGTCGACGACGAAGACCGCGAGAACGAAGGCGACCTGATCATGGCCGCCGAGCTGGTCAAACCGGCCGACATCAATTTCATGGTCACCCACGGCCGTGGCCTGGTCTGCCTGCCGGTGACCGCCAGCCGTGCCACCCAGCTCGGTCTGGCGCCGATGGTCCGCGCCAACACCGCGCAGTTCCAGACCAACTTCACGGTCAGCATCGAGGCGGCCGAGGGCGTGACCACCGGCATCTCGGCGCACGACCGCGCGCATACGATCCGCACCGCGGTAAAGACCAATGCTCGGCCCGAGGACCTGCACCAGCCGGGCCACATCTTCCCGCTGATCGCCCAGCCCGGCGGCGTGCTGACCCGCGCCGGCCACACCGAGGCCGGCGTCGACCTGGCGATGCTGGCCGGGCTGGAGCCGGCCGGCGTGCTGGTCGAGATCCTCAACCCGGACGGCAGCATGGCCCGCCGCCCGGAGCTGGAGGTGTTCGCGCGCGAGCATGGCCTGAAGATGGGCTCGATCGCCGACCTGATCGCCTACCGCCTGGCCACCGAGCACACCGTCGAGCGCATCGACGCGCGCGAGATCGAGACCGAGTTCGGCCCGTTCCAGCTGGTCACCTACCGCGACAGGATCGCCCACGACCTGCACTTCGCGCTGGTCCGCGGCACCCCGGATGCGCAGACCCCGACCCTGGTCCGGGTCCAGGTCGAGAACCCGCTGGCCGACCTGCTGCACTGGCGGCGCGACGATTTCGGCGTGGCCGGCAGCGACGCGCTGCGGGCGATCGCCGCCGAAGGGCAGGGCGTGATGGTGGTGCTGTCGGCGCCGCGCGACTCCGAGGCCCTGCTGGGCCGCCTGCGCCAGCAGCCGGTCACCCGCCCGCCGGGCAAGGACAAGGACGTGGGCCAGTGGCGCCGCAACGGCGCCGGCGCGCAGATCCTGGCCGAGCTCGGCCTCGGCAAGCTGCGCGTGCTGGGCACGCCGCGCCGGCAGGTCGGCCTGTCCGGCTTCGGCCTGGACGTGGTCGAGTACGTGGCGCCCTGAGCAGGCGTTCATGGTCGCCCGGCCCGCGCCGGGCGGCCCATGCACTAAACTGTGCGATCCCCGAGGACCCCCTGATCCCATGACCCACTACGAAGGCGACCTCCGGCTGCCTGCCGGCGCCCGCATCGCGATCCTGGCCAGCCGCTGGAACGCGCGCATCACCGACACCCTGGTCGCCGGCGCCCGCAAGTGCCTGGCCGACAACGGCGTGGCCGACGATGCGGTCGACGTGGTGCGCCTGCCCGGCGCCTGGGAGCTGCCGGTGGTCGCCCAGCAGCTGGCCGCGGCCGGCAGCCATGCCGCGATCGTCGCGCTGGGCTGCGTGATCCGGGGCGATACCCGGCATTACGAGCACGTCGCCGACCTCTGCGCCGAAGGCCTGATGAGCGTGCAGCTGCAGACCGGCGTGCCGGTGCTCAACGGCGTGCTGGCGGTGGAGCGCTTCGAGGATGCCGAGGCCCGCGCTGGCGGCAGCCACGGCAACAAGGGCGAGGAAGCGGCGCTGGCCGCGCTGGAAATGGTCAATCTGCTGGAGCGTCTGCCATGAATCGTCCGCACCGTCAGCGCACCGGCGTCGATCCGGTCCTGCGCGCCCGCGCCCGTCGCCGCGCGCTGCAGGCGATCTACGCCTGGCAGATCTCCGGCGGCTACGCGCAGCAGGTGATCGCCCAGTTCGCGCATGAGCAGGCGCACGAGATCGCCGACCTCACCTATTTCGAGGACCTCGTCAACGGCGTGCTGACCCATCGCGCCCAGCTCGATGCCGCGCTGCTGCCGCACCTGGACCGTGGCGTGGAAGAAGTCGACGCGATCGAGCGCGCGGTGCTGCGCCTGTCCGCGTACGAGCTGCTGCACCGGATGGACGTGCCGTACCGGGTGGTGATCAACGAGGCGATCGAGATCGCCAAGCGCTTCGGTTCCGAGCACGGCCACACCTACGTCAACGGCGTGCTCGACCGCGCCAGCGCCGAATGGCGCGCCAACGAGATGCGCGCCGCGCGCGGCTGAGCGCACGCCGGCGCCGCGCGCGATGGCCGAATTCGACCTGATCGCGCGGATCCGCGCCCGCGTCGCCAGCCGCGACGACGTGGTGCTGGGCATCGGCGACGATGCGGCGCTGCTGGCGCCGCCGCCCGGTCACCAGCTGGTGGTCACCGCCGACACGCTCAACGACGGCGTGCATTTCCCGTCCGGCACCGCCGCCGCCCACATCGGCTGGAAGGCGCTGGCGGTGAACCTGTCCGACCTGGCCGCGATGGGCGCGCGCCCGGCCTGGTGCACGCTGTCGCTGTCGCTGCCTGCGCCCGACGCGGACTGGGTCGACGGCTTTCTCGATGGGTTCCTCGCGCTGGCCGGCCAGCACGGCATCGCCCTGGTCGGCGGCGACACCACCCGCGGTCCGCTGGCGATCTCGGTGACCGCGATGGGCCTGGTCGAAACCGGCGCGGCACTGCGCCGCGACCGTGCGCGGACCGGCGACGACATCTGGGTCACTGGCACCCTGGGCGATGCGGCCGCCGCGCTGGCGCTGCTGGGGCACCTGCCATGGCCTGCGGAGCTGGCCCATCCGACCGACGCCGCCGCGCGCGCGCTGCAGTGCCGTCTGGACCGGCCAACGCCGCGGGTGGACGCCGGGCGTGCGCTGCTCGGCCTGGCCAGCGCCTGCATCGACGTCTCCGACGGCCTGCTCGCCGACCTGGGCCACATCTGTGCGCGCAGCGGCGTCGCGGCCGTGATCGAACTGGCGGCGCTGCCGGCCTCGCCGGCGCTGGCGCAGCTTCCCGCCGCGGTCCGGCACGGCCTGCAGGCCGGCGGTGGCGACGACTACGAGCTGTGTTTCCTGGCGCCGCCGCGCCTGCGCGACCAGGTCGCGCAGGCGCTGGAACTGGTCGGCGTGCAGGCCACGCGCATCGGCCGCATCGAGGCCGGTAGCGGCGTCGTCGCGCGTGATCCGGACGGCGCTCTCTGGGCCGGGACGCGCGTCGGCTACCAGCATTTCGGCTGAGCTCGCCGGCGCCCCCCGGCGAAGGTCGAAGGTGATGCGCATCACGAACTGTGACAGCATGTGCGCCGGGGCGGACAGCTCCCGACTGGATGCGACGCAGATGGCCGCGGGAGCGGAAACGCGGGTGATGGTGATACGCGCCGATGCGGCGCAGCTGGCGCGGGTCCGGCAGGTGCTCGGGCAGGCGCAGCTGGCCTGCGAGGTGCTCCACGAGCCGACCGACTGCGCGCAGGCGCCGGTCTGCCGCTGGTTCGATCCGGACCAGCTCACTCCGCCGGCGCAGGCGCATGCGGCGCTGGCCGATGCGATCGAGGTGCTGGAACGCAGCAGGCACGCATTCCGCTCGCGCGAGCTGGGCAGTCTGCGGCGGCGCCTGGAGAACGTGCTGCGGGAGTTGTCGGCCGACGACTGACTGGGTGTAATACGCCAGAAAACACGCGGTTCCGGTACGGCCGGAACCGGCTATGCCGGGCAGGACGCAGGGGCCTGCAAGACACAGCGCCACGGTGCGGACGCGATCATCGCGTCCGCACCGTGGCGCTTTCTTTTTGCGCGGCTTCTGCTGCGGGGGACAACGCGATGGACAGCGAAGTGGAGTGGCCGGATCTGTTCGCACAGATCGGGCTGGACCGGGCCGAACTCGAACAGCGGTGCCGCTACCTGGAATGGGATGCCGCCGATGCCGAGCGCCTGCGCGCCGGCGCCGAGGGCATGGAGCAGGCGCATGTGGCCTTCATCGATCGCCTGTACGCCCATCTGTGGCGTTTCGAGACGCCTGCGCGGATCCTGCGCGACGAGGACACGGTTGAGCGCCTCAAGCGCAAGCAGCGCGCCCACTACCGGCGGCTGTGGTCGGGCCCGTACGACGCCGACTATCTGCGCGAACGGCTGCGCGTGGGCATGATCCACGACCAGGCCGGCGTCGACCTGAAGTGGTACCTGGGCGGGTACCGGCTGTACCTGGACAGCGTGCTGCAGCGCAGTTTCGGCACCGTCGGGGAGGCCGCGACCTACCGCAGCCTGCTCAAGGCGGTGTTCCTGGACATGGCGCTGACCATCGATACCTACGGCGCCGCGCAGCGCCGCGCGCTCCAGGCGAGCGAGGCGCGTTACGCGCGCGCGCTGCGGGGCGCCAACGATGGCCTGTGGGAATGGGATGTCGACCACGACCGCCTGTACGTGTCCGACCGCTGGGCGGGCATGCTCGGCCATGCCCGCGAGGCCATCGGCACCTCCAGCGCCGACTGGCATGCGCGCGTGCATCCGGCCGATCTGCCCGACCTGCGTGCGGCCATCGACGCGCATCTGCGCGGCGGCGCGCCCTCGCTCGATCACGAGTACAGGATCCGGCATGCGTCCGGCGAGTACGTGTGGGTGCTGACCCGCGGCGTGGCCGAACGCGAGAACGGCGTACTGCGCATGGCCGGCTCGCAGAGCGACATCGGCGGCCGCAAACGCACCGAGGAACGGCTGCGGCATGCGGCGCGGCACGATCCGCTGACCGGCCTGGCCAACCGCGCGCGGCTGGAAGAACTCCTGCATGGCACCACCCAGCGGCTGGCGCGGCCCGGCGCGCGCGAGGCGGCGCTGCTGTTCATCGATCTGGACCGCTTCAAGCTGATCAACGACAGCCTCGGCCACACCGTCGGCGACCAGGTGCTGGTGGCGGTGGCCGAACGCCTGTCGCGCTGCCTGCGCAAGGGCGATCAGCTGGTGCGGTTCGGCGGCGACGAGTTCGTGGTCCTGCTCGACGATCTGGCGACCCAGTCCGACGCCGAGCACGTGGCCGAGCAGCTGCTCAAGGCCGTGCACCAGCCGCTGCACGTGGACGAGCGCACCCTGGTCATCAGTGCCAGCGTCGGCATCGCGCCGCTGGGCCGCGACGATGGCGCACTCGACGCGCTGCAGGCGGCCGATGCCGCGCTGTATCGGGCCAAGGCGGCGGGCAAGGCGCGCTTCGCACGTTTCAGCGACGAACTGCGCCTGGTCGCGCAGCGCCAGCTGGAGCTGGAGAACGCGCTGGCGCAGGCACTGGAGCGCGGCGAGTTCCAGCTGCACTACCAGCCGATCTGCCGCTGGCGCGAGGGGCGCCTGCAGTGCGACGGCGTCGAGGCGCTGCTGCGCTGGACCCGCGATGGCCAGCCGGTCCCGCCGCAGGAGTTCATCCCGGTGCTGGAGGAGTCCGGCGGCATCGTCGCCGTTGGCGAGTGGGCGCTGGCCGAATCCTGCCGGCAGCTGGCTGCGTGGCAGCGGTCCGGACTGGCCGGCCTGCGCTGCGCGGTCAACCTGTCCGGGCGGCAGCTGCAGCGTGGCGAGTTTCCGGCGCGGGTCGCGTCGATCCTGGCCGGGACGGGGCTGTCGCCATCGAGCCTGGTGCTGGAGATCACCGAAAGCCTGCTGATGCAGGACAGCGCCGACGTGCTGTCCTCGCTGCGCGAACTCGAACGCCTCGGCGTGCGGCTGGCGCTGGACGATTTCGGCAGCGGCTACTCCTCGCTCGGCTACCTGCGCCGTTTCCCGCTGCACATCCTCAAGGTCGACCGCAGCTTCGTCGGCCGCGGCGAGGACGATCCGCAGCAGGATGCGATCCGCCGCGCGATCATCGCGCTCGGCAACAGCCTGGGCCTGGATGTGGTGGCCGAGGGGGTGGAGACGGAGGAGCAGCTGCACGCGCTGGACGCCGAGGGCTGCGCGCTGTTCCAGGGGTACTGGATCGCGCGGCCGATGCCTGCAGACGCGCTGGAGCCGGTGCTGCGCCGGCTGTGTGCGGGCTGATCGAAGGCGGCGCGACGCCGGTCCGCCCGCACGGCGGCGCGCCGGTTTCTTCCCGCGCCGCCGTGGACATCAGGCGTGCCGCTCCAGCGCCCGCGCCATGCGCTCGAGCGCTTCGCGCAGCACCGGCCGCGGCATCGCGAAGTTGATGCGCACGTGCTGTTCGCCGCCCGGGCCGCAGTCGCCGCCATCGGTCAGCGCGACCTGCGCGTGGCGGCGGAAGAACGCGGCCGGCGACCCGTCCAGCCGCAACCCGCTGCAGTCGATCCAGCCCAGGTACGTGCCTTCGGGCGCGATCCAGGACAACGGCGCCAGCCGCGCGGCCAGCATCGTGTCCAGCAGGTCGCGGTTGCCCTGCAGGTAACCGCGCACGTGCGCCAGCCACGCGTCGCCCTGCCGCCAGGCGGCGGTGTGCGCGACCACGCCGGGCGTGGCGGTGCTGTGTCCGGCCAGCAGGCCGATCCGCTGCCAGCGCTGCAGGTCCGGCGCGTGGCTGAAGATCATCTGCGCGCACTTCAGGCCGGCCAGGTTCCAGGCCTTGGACGCCGACACCGCGGTGATCGCCTGCGCCGCCGCCGCGTCGCCCAGCGCGGCATAGGGCATGTGGCGATGGCCGTCGAACACCAGCGGCGCATGGATCTCGTCGGAAAACACGCGCCCGCCGTGACGGCCGACGATGTCGGCCACGCGCGCCAGTTCATCGCGCGTGTAGACCCGGCCCAGCGGATTGTGCGGATTGCACAGGATCAACAGCCGTGCGCCGCCGGCGAATGCGTCCTCGAGTGCGTCCTCGTCCAGCCGCCAGTGCCCGTCGATGCGTCGCATCGGCACCGGGATGGCCGGATTGCCGAGCAGCCGCAGCATCGGCAGGAACGGCATGTAGTTCGGCGTCGGCACCGCGACCGGCGCGCCGGCCGGCAGGTAATGGCGCAGCGCGATCTCCAGCGCGCCGAGCACGTCGGGAACCGCGCGCACCGTGGCCGGATCGACCTCCCAGCCGTGATGGCGCCGCTGCCAGTCGGCGCAGGCCTCGGCCAGCACGCGCAGTGGCGGCGTCGACAGGTAGCCGACATTGCCGGCGTCGATCGAGGCGTGCAGGGCCTGGCGGATCTCCGGCGCCAGGCCGAAGTCCATCTCGGCCACGAAGGCGCCGATGCAGTCGGGGAACGCATTCCATTTCAGCCCACCGCCGGCACGCAGCGTCTCCACGGTGATCGCATCGAAATCCAGCGGGTCCACGCATCCACTCCAGGCCGGCGACGCCGGTGTCAGGGCACAGGGTGGCATGGACCTGGTCGATGCGCAGTGGCCGTGGTCGAAGTTGCGGCGGCTTCGGCTGTCGCGCCGCGCTCGGGATCGCGGCGGCGCGCTCGCGCCATGCCGGCATCCGCGTGCGATGGATGCTGCGTCCTGTCCGGGCACCAGGGCCCCCGCTGGCGCGACCGACCCGATTCCGGTGCCCGCGACCAACGCAGGGCCATCGCGTGCGCTCTGCATCGACGGCATGCCGGTGCGTCAGGCGAGACGGCCGGGCGCAGGTTCCACGCCGCATCCGCGCTGGCCGGTGCACGGGAGACGCAGCGGCGATGTCGCCGGCCGCGTTCGAGCGGACGCCATCAGGACATCGTTGATCGCGGCCATGCGCGGTGGGGCTGAACCCGGGTCAGGCCCGCGGCGGCAGCACCTTGCCCGGGTTGAGGATGCCGTCCGGGTCGAGCGCGGCCTTGACCGCACGCATCGCGGCCAGCGTGGGCGCATCGAACGCCTGGTGCATGTAGTCGCGCTTGGCCACGCCGATGCCATGCTCGCCCGACAGCGTGCCTTCGAGCGCCAGCACCAGCGCGAACAGGCGCGGCAGCGCGGCTTGGGCGCGCGCGGTCTCGGCTGGATCAGTGTCGTCGTACATGATGTTGACGTGCAGGTTGCCGTTGCCGGCGTGGCCGAACACGACGATCGGCAGCGCGGATTCGAGCGACAGCGCCTCCACGCCTGCGACAAGGTCGGGGATGCGCGACACCGGCACCACCACGTCCTCGTTGATCTTGCCGGGTTTGATGGTCCGCAGTGCCGGCGACAGCGCCTTGCGCGCGGCCCACAGGCGGTCGCGCGCGGCGCCGTCGGCGGCCACGTCGAGATCGAGCAGGCCGTCCTGCGCGCCGTCTCCTTCTGCCGCCGTCGCCAGCGCCTGCAGGCTGTCGGGCAGGGTGTCGTGGCTGCCGTCGGCCTCGATCAGCAGCATCGCGCCGGCGTCGGGCACATCGCTGCCGTTGCGGCGGAGCAGGGCGATGGCGCTGGCGTCCATGAACTCCAGCATCGCCGGCGTCGCCGGCTGCGCCATGATCCGCGACACCGCCGCCGCCGCGCTGGCCGCATCCCGGTAGAACGCGCGCAGCCCCGCCTGCGCCTGCGGCCGCGGCGCCAGCTTCAGCGTGGCCTCGACGATGATCGCCAGGGTGCCTTCGCTGCCGACGATCAGGTGGGTCAGGTCGTAGCCGGTGGCGTCCTTGGTCCACGGGCCGCCGCAGCGGATCACGTCGCCGGTGCCGGTGACCGCGACCAGGCCGAGCACGTTGTCGCGGGTGGCGCCGTACTTCACCGCGCGCGGGCCGCCGGCGTTCGTCGCCAGGTTGCCGCCGATGCTGCACAGCGCGGCGCTGGACGGGTCCGGCGGCCAGAATAGCCCGTGCGGCTGCAGCGCCTGCTGCAACTCATCGTTGAGCACGCCGGGCTCGACCACCGCGCAGCGGTCGGCCGGGCGCAGCGCCAGGATCCGGTTCATCCGCGCCAGCGACAGCACCACGCCGCCGTCGAACGGCACCGCCGCCGCGGCGGTGCCGGTGCCCGAGCCGCGCGCGACCAGCGGCACGCGGTGCGCGCGGCATGCGCGGACGATGGCGACCACCTCGTCGACGCTGCGCGGCAGCACCACCGCGTCGGCCAGCGCCCAGCGCCGCGAATCGTCCTCGCCGTAGGCGCGTCGGCTGTCGGCATCGGTGCGCCAGCCATCCGGCCCGAGCAGGGTGGACAGGGTGGAAACGAGGGCGTCGGGCAGCGGCGTCGGCATCGGGCAATTGTAGGCGTGCCGGCCAACTGGCATGCCGGCGGCTGGTTCAGGCTGGCCGGCGGACCTGGGCCGAGCATCGTCCGACCGCGTCCGCATGGCAGCGGCACACCGCGGCCGTGGGCGCGATCAGACGTCGTCGAGGCGGAAGGCGTCGACGATCCAGTCGATACGGGGTGCGTCCGGATCGCCGCTGGCAGCGGCCACGTCGAAACGGCAGGGCGCCAGCGCCAGCGCCGGGTGCGCGGCCAGGTACAGCTGCGCGGCCTGGATCAGGCGCCGGCGCTTGGCCCGGTCGACCGAAGCGGCGCCGCCGCCGAACGTGCGCGAGGCGCGGTAGCGCACCTCGACGAACACCACCGTGCCGCTGCGGTCGTCCTGCATCACCAGGTCGAGTTCGCCACCGCGATAGCCCACATTGCCGGCGAGGAAGCGCAGCCCGGCGCGCTGCAGGTGCTGGCGGGCGGCGGCTTCGATCCGCTGCCCGCGTTCGCGGCGATCAGCCGCCATCGCGCAGCGGCACCGGGGCGCCGCCGCTGAAGGTCGCCCAGGCGGGGCTGCGCAGGATGTTGCCGAAGCCGTCCAGGCGCAGCGTGCCGGTCGCTCCGTCCAGCTTGCCGTCGGCACGCGTCGCCAGCTGTTCGAGGTAGCCGGTGATGCGCCAGGCGTCGTAGCCGAACGCGAACAGGCGTGCCGCCGCACCGCGCGCGGTCGGCACCATCTCGGCCGCCTGCCCGCCCGAAGGCAGGCCGGCGACGCTGCGCGCCGGCCAGGCTTCGGTCGGGAACACGATGCCGTCCAGCACCAGGTCCTCGTCGGCCTTGCCGGTGCCGCTGGTCAGCTGCGAACTGGCGACCCGGGTGCGGCCGGCGAGGCCGGCCAGCGCCAGCTGCGGCACCAGCGCCCGCGCCTGCGGGCCGCGTACGGCCAGGAACACCGCGTCGGCCCCGGCCGCCGAGGCGGCGACCAGCTGGGCGGAGAGGTCGCCGGGCTGTTCGCCGACGTTGATGCTGCCGGCCACGCGGCCACCGCGCTCGGCCAGGCGCTCGCGGAACGCCTGCACGGCACGCTGGCCGTTGTCGTCGTTGCTGCCGATCAGCAGCACGTTGCGGTGCTCGCGCGCGATCAGGTACTCGGCCGCCGCGATGCCGTCGTCTTCCGGCGCCAGCGAGAACATCAGGTGGCCCGGCGGCGGCGTGGCCGCGGCGCGGTTCAGCGCCAGGCTCGGGACGCTGGCCGAGGCCTCGCGGAACACCGCGCCGACCTCGTCGCGACCGAGCGGGCCGACCACGAAGTCGTTGCCTTCCGAGACGGCCTTCGCATACGCGGCGACCGCACCGGCCGGGGTGCCGGCTGTGTCGTAGAAACTGATCTGCGGGCGGGTGCGGCGCTCGCCGTAGTAGCCGGCCAGCAGGCCATCGCGGACCGGGCCGGCGGCCGTGGCGAGCTGGCCGGAGAGCGGCAGCAGCACCGCCAGCTTCACCGGCGGCCGATAGCCGTCGCTGGCGGCCGGCGGCCGGCCGGCGGCGTCGAAGTTCCAGCCTTCGCCCCGGTCGAACGCACGCGGCAGCGGCAGGCCGCGGCGGGCGAGCGCGCGGCCGGCGAAGTTGTAGAGCGGATCGCCGGCCGGCAGCGCGGCGGCGCGTGCGGACAGGGTGGCATCGTCGACCGAGGACAGCAGGCGCTCGATCGCGCGGCGGTTGTCCTCGCGCTGCTGCGCATGCAGCGAGGTGTCCGCGCGTGCGCGCGCGGCGGCGGCGCCGATCACGTCGCCACCGGCTTCCAGGCCCGCCGCGCTGGCCAGCTGCCAGCGCGCCTGCAGCCACACCGGCAACGTGGCGGGATCGCCGACCAGCGTGGCCTGCACGCTGCCCGGCTGCTGCGCGGCGATCGCCTGCTCGGCCTGCATCAGCGACAGGCGCGCGCGGCTGGCGCCGCCGAGCCGACGCGGATCGAACTGGGCAGCCACGGCGCGCGCGCGCGCGGCATCGCCGGCCTCGTGCCAGGCGAAGGCGGCATCGGCCAGCAGGGCATTGCGCTGCTGGCCGGTAGCGGTCGCGGCCAGTGTTTCGAGCTGCTGCGCCGCCTGCCCGGCCTGGCCGCTCTCGAGCAGGGCCAGCGCCGCGGTCTGCTCCGGGGCCTGGACCGTGGAGGTGGCCATGGTCGTGCAGCCGGATGCCAACAGCAGGGCCAGGCCGGGAACCAGCCAGTGGTAGCGGAATGGAAGCCTTGCCTGTCGCGCGTGGGTCTGCATGTGGTCCTCGGTGCCCGGCCGTTCCGGGGAAAGGGCTTACGATTCTACCTTTCCACGGATCCCTGCCTCATGCACGCCCACGCATCCGCCACGCTCCACATCGTCGCCACGCCGATCGGCAACCTGGGCGACCTGTCGCCACGGGCGCAGCAGGTCCTGCGCGAGGTCGCGGCGATCTGCGCCGAGGACACCCGGCGCAGCGCGCAGCTGATGGCGCACTTCGGGATCGGCACGCCGCTGCTGGCCCTGCACGAGCACAACGAGCAGGCGATGGCCGAGCGCCTGGTCGCACGGCTGCAGGCCGGCGAGTCGCTGGCCCTGGTCAGCGACGCGGGCACACCGCTGGTCAGCGACCCCGGCTACCGCCTGGTGCGGGCCGCGCGCGCCGCCGGAATCCGGGTCAGCCCGGTGCCGGGGCCGTCGGCGCTGATCGCCGCGCTCAGCGTGGCCGGGCTGCCCAGCGACCGCTTCGCGTTCGAGGGTTTCCTGCCGGCCAAGGCCTCGGCCCGCCGCGAGCGGCTGCAGGCGCTGGCCGGCGAGCCGCGCACGCTGGTGTTCTACGAGTCCTCGCACCGCATCGCCGAATCGCTGGCCGACCTGCGCGCCGCGTTCGGCGATGCCCGCCCGGCAGTGCTCGCGCGCGAGCTGACCAAACTGTTCGAGACCGTGCTCGACGGCACGCTGGCGCAGCTGCACGCGCAGGTGGAGGCCGACGACAACCAGCGCAAGGGCGAGTTCGTGGTGATCGTGGAGGGTGCGGGCGAGAATGCCGATGCGCAGCTGGCCGAAGGGCGCCGCGTCTACGCACTGCTCAACCGCCACCTGCCCCCGTCGGCCGCGGCCAGGCTCGCCGCCGAGATCACCGGGGCGCCGCGCAAGGCGTTGTACGGCATGGGCAATGCCGAGGCCGATGCCGGGGACTGAGGCGCCTGGCGCGATGCGCGGAAGGCCGGCCCCATCGCGTGGCCGCGCATCCGCCTGACGGGCCGCTGCATCGAGTTCGATGAACCGTGCATCCCCGGTGTTCAGCCGGTCGCTGAGGGCTGCGCCCGGCCTGTCGCGAGCGTGCTGGCGCCTGGACGCTCGGCGTCTGCGCGACAATCGGCGAACGGATGTCGTGGAGGACGCGGATGAAACGGGCCGGATGGATCGCGGCGCTGCTGATGGTTGCGGGAACGGCGCAGGCAGGGGCGCCTGCCGCACTGCGCGAGGCCTGCCGTGCGGGCTCCGGTGCCGAGGCCCGGGAGCTGGAGGACGCGCGCGCGCGCTGCGAGGTCTATCGGCGCAGGGCGGGGCGGTCCGCTCCTGATGCGCTGCTGGCGCTGCTGTATCTGGACCTGATCGACCAGCGGCTGCAGGAGCGGCGCGTGGATGGCGACGGTGCGGCGCGGGCCGGTGTGCCCGCCTTGCCGGACGACCTCGCCCGGCCCTGGCCCATCCGCGAGGCCATGCTGCTGCTGACCCGGGCGGACACCGTCGACGCGGACGCGGCGCGGGTCATCGGGGCGATCCACGCCAGCCGCGCCGGCCGGCGGCTCGACGGCGGCGTGGACTGGGCGGCACTGCAGGTGGGCATGGCGAGCGCGGTGTCGCTGCGCCCGATGTCGATGGATGAAGGCGAGACCGCGGCACTGCGTGCGGTCTGGCCCGAGGTCGAACGCCAGCTGCAGGCCCTTCCCGACGGGTCGGAGCGCGACACCCTGCAGGTGCGTGCCGCGCTGGCGCTTGCGACGCTGCTGGAACGGGGCGACGCCGCAGCCGCGTTCGACGTCCTGATCGATGCCTGGCGCCGCGCCGGCACGCTGCCGGCGGAGCGCCGACAGGCGCAGCGGCGTCTGGCCGATCTGCTGGAAGTCCATCCCGGTCTGGTGGCTGCGCAACGCGCGGCGATCTGGGGCGTGGTCGGCGGCTCGACCGAACCGGCGTTCAAGGATCGGCTGGTGCTCGCCATGGCCCAGGCCGAGGCCGACTGCCTCAATACCGCGGTGCTGTACGACGCGGCCCACCGTTACGCGCAGGCCGCCGCGGCCGCCGATCGCGCCGCGCCCGCGGTGGAACTGCGGGCGCTGGCGGCGCAGGGCGACGCGCCACGTCTGCGCGCGCGGCTGCGGATGCTGGCCTGCCTGTCGGCCAGGCAGCTGCAGCGCAGCGACCCGGACGGGACCCTGGCCGATGCGCTCGCCGGACTGTTTCCTCCGGCGTCGCGCGACCCGGAGCTGGCGGCCTGGCTCGGGCGCATCGAGAGCGGGCTGCGCCAGCCCTGATCCGGCCCGGTCCCCGGCATTACATGCGACAATGCGCGCGGCGGAGCCGGCCAGACAGTCGCGTCGTTCCTTCGGGAACGCCGAGGAAAGTCCGGGCTCCACAGGGCACGGTGCCAGGTAACGCCTGGGCGGCGCGAGTCGACGGAAAGTGCAACAGAAAGATACCGCCTACGTCTTCTCCGGAAGGCCGGCAAGGGTGAAATGGTGCGGTAAGAGCGCACCGCGAGTCCGGTAACGGACCGGCACGGCAAACCCCACCGGGAGCAAGACCAAATAGGGACCTCATGACGCGGCCCGCGTCGGGTCCGGGTAGGTTGCTTGAGCGTCGCGGTGACGCGGCGCCTAGAGGAATGACTGTCCACGACAGAACCCGGCTTATCGGCCGGCTCCGCCACCTCCTTCCCGCATCGGCCGGGTCACCTCCGGGTGGCCCGGCCGATGCGCGCGTGCGTCCTGCGGCCGGTTCCGGCGGGGGTCCGGCCGGATCCGGACCGTAGGGGGCGCGCAGTCCCGGTGCCTTCACGCCCAGCCGGGCGCGCTGGCCGGCATGCCGCCCGGGCTGTGCCAAGAACGGCCTTCACAAGACCTTGATCTCGGAATTTGAGACGAAACAGCAACTTGTGGACAACCCTTGAACTTGTCTGTGAACATCGCTGCAACTCGTTGATCAGGCAGGTGATTTTGGGTCCGCCAGCCTGTTGACAACTCTGTTCGTGAATCCTAAGGTGGGCGCACGAGGGAAAACCGGGATTTTTGTGGTTTTCCGTGGTTGAATGTGTTCCCAACCGGCCGGGTGCAGCAGCGTGTTCCAGGGCGAGACCGCCATCACAGTGGACGACAAGGGGCGATTGGCCGTGCCCACGGCCTACCGCGATCTGGTCGCGCGCGAGTGCGGAAACCGCCTGGTCATCACCTACAACCCGTTCGAGTCCGGCTCGCTGTACCTGTATCCGGAGAAGGTCTGGCAGCGGGTCCGCGACGACGTCAACAAGCTGCCCAGCACCCGTGCCGCGCATCGCGCGCTGCAGTTGAAGCTGGTCGGTGCGGCGACCCCGGTGGAGCTGGACGGCAACGGCCGCATCAGCATCCCGGCCAGCCACCGCAACGCGGTCGGCATCGAGAAGAAGGCCGTGCTGCTGGGCATGGGCGACAAGTTCGAACTGTGGAGCGAGCAGGCGCATCACGCGCAGATCCGTCAGGTGATCACCGACGAGGATCTGAGTGATCACATGCTCGATTTGAAACTGTGACCGGGGGTGACCGGGTGCGCACGCAGGCGCAGGCCGGCCACCCCGCTGACCCCGCGCAGCCGGTGCATGTGCCCGTGTTGTACGCGCCGGTCATCGAGGGGTTGCGGGTGCTCGAGGAAGGTCGCTACCTGGACGGCACGTTCGGGCGCGGCGGCCATGCACGCGGCGTGCTGGAACGACTCGGCCCGGGAGGCCGGCTGCAGGTGATGGACAAGGATCCCGACGCGATCATGGAGGCCGAGCGCAGCTTCGGCGCCGATCCGCGCGTGTCGATCCACCGCGGCAGCTTCGCCACCCTGTCGCAGGTCGCCGGGGCGGGTTCGCTCGACGGCATCCTGCTCGACCTGGGCGTGTCCTCGCCGCAGCTGGACGTGGCCGGTCGCGGCTTCTCGTTCGGCAAGGACGGTCCGCTGGACATGCGCATGGACCCGGACGCCGGCGAGAGCGCGGCGCAGTGGCTGGCGCATGCCGACGAGCGGCAGATCGCCGACGTGCTGTGGACCTACGGCGAGGAAAAGCAGAGCCGCCGCATCGCCCGCGCGATCGTCGCCCGCCGTGCCGAGCAGCCGCTGCTGCGCACCGCGCAGCTGGCCGACCTGATCGCCTCGGTGATGCCGCGCGGCAAGGACAAGATCCATCCGGCCACGCGCAGCTTCCAGGCTATCCGCATCCACATCAACCGCGAGCTGGCCGACCTCGAAGCCGGGCTGGATGCGGCCCTGGCCGCGCTGAAGCCCGGCGGGCGCCTGGCGGTGATCAGCTTCCATTCGCTGGAAGACCGCATCGTCAAGCAGTTCATCAACCGGCACGCCAAGGCGCCGCCGGCCAACCGGCGGCTGCCCGAGGCGCAGGTGTTCGTGCCGGCGCTGTCGGCGATCAGCGGCGCCATCAAGGCCGACGAGGCCGAACTGGCCGTCAATCCGCGCGCGCGCAGCGCGGTGCTGCGGGTGGCCGAGAAGCTGGGCGCGACGGAGCGTGCGGCATGAGCCGCTTCCTGCTCGGCGTGCTGCTGCTGGCCACCGTCGGTTCGGCGCTGGCCGTGGTCTACGAGCGCTACCGGCATCGCCAGCTGTTCGTCGAGCTGACCGGGCTGGAGCGCGACCGCGATGAACTGAACGTCGAGTTCGGCCGACTGCAGCTGGAACAGGCGACCTGGGCCCAGTCCAACCGCATCGACCAGGTCGCACGCGAGCGCCTGGGCATGAAGCTGCCGGAAGCGGACGACATCGTGGTGGTGCGCCCGTGAAGCGCAACGTCCGCGCGCGCCGCAACATCTTCAACCTGCGCAGCCGCATGTCGCTGGTCGCCTGCGCGCTCGGGCTGTGCTCGGTCGCCCTGGTCGGCCGGGCCGCCTACGTGCAGCTGGTCAATGCCGAGTTCTACCAGCGCCAGGGCGAGGCCCGCTTCGTCCGCGAGATCCCGATCGCGACCTCGCGCGGCATGATCACCGACCGCAACGGCGAGCCGGTGGCGGTGTCGACGCCGGTCGAGTCGGTCTGGGGCAATCCGCAGGAGCTGCTGCGCCATCCCGAGCGGCTGCCCGAGCTGGCAAAGGCGCTGGGCGTGGCGCCGGACGAGCTGACCGCGCGCCTGTCGCAGCGGGCCGACAAGGAGTTCGTCTACCTCAAGCGCCGGATCAACCCGGACCAGGCCAAGGCGATCCTCGCCCACGAGGTGCCGGGCGTGTTCTCGCAGCGCGAGTTCCGCCGGTTCTATCCCCAGGGCGATGCGATGGCGCACGTGCTGGGCTTCACCAACATCGACGACCGCGGCCAGGAAGGCCTGGAGCTGGCCTTCGACGAGTGGCTGACCGGCAAGCCGGGCAGCAAGCGCGTGATCCGCGACCGCCACGGTCGGATCGTCGAGAGCATCGAGCTGGTGCGCGCCGCCGAGCCGGGCAAGGACCTGACCCTCAGCATCGACCGGCGCATCCAGTATCTCGCCTACCGCGAACTGCGTGCGGCGCTGGACGAGCACCAGGCGGCGGCCGGCTCGGTGGTGGTGCTGGACGTGGCCACCGGCGAAGTGCTGGCGATGGTCAACCTGCCCAGCTACAACCCCAATTCGCTGGGCGGCGGCAGCACCGACGTGCGCCGCAACCGCGCGGTCACCGACCTGCTCGAGCCGGGCTCGACGATGAAGCCGATCACCATCGCGGCCGCGCTGGAGAAGGGCGTCATCACCCCGACGACCACGTTCAACACCAACCCCGGCTGGATCCCGAACGGGCGTTTCAAGACCAGCGACTTCCGCAACTACGGCGTGCTCGATACCACCGGCATCATCACCAAGAGCTCGAACGTGGGCTCGTCGATGGTGGTGCACAGGCTCGAGGACCGCTATTTCTACGAGTTCATCCGCAACATGGGCTACGGCCGCAGCACCGGCAGCGGCTTCCCGGGCGAGGCGGCGGGGCTGCTGGCCGATCCTGCACGCTGGTCGGGCACCGACAAGCAGGTCATGTCCTACGGCTACAACATGGCGGTGACGCCGATGCAGATCGCGCATGCCTACGCGACGCTCGGCAACCACGGCCGCGCGCTGCCGCCGACTTTCGTCAAGGGCAACGTCGGCGAGGCGCGCCAGGTGCTGTCGCCGAAGGTCGCCGACGAGGTCGTGCGGATGATGCAGACGGTCACCGAGCCGGGCGGCACCGGCACGCGCGCGGCCATCCTGGGTTACCACGTCGCCGGCAAGTCCGGCACCGCGCGCAAGGCCAGCGGCGGCAGCTACGAGCGCCGCTATCTGGCGTTCTTCGCCGGCCTGGTGCCGGTGGACAATCCGCGCTTCGCGATGGCGGTGGTGATCGACGATCCGGATACCTCCAAGGGCGGCTCCACCTACGGCGGCGGCTACGTGTCTGCGCCGGTGTTCCAGCGGGTGATGGACGGCGCGCTGCGGCTGATGGACGTGCCGCCGGACGACATCGAGACCTGGCTGGCCGCGCAGGCGCGCGGCGACGCCAAGCGGCGCGCCTCGATGCCCGAGCTGCCGGCCGCGCTGGACGACCTGGACCACGTGGACGAGAACACCATCGACGCGATCATCCCGCCGGCGATGAGCGGCGGCGGAGCGGCGCCATGAGCCGCAGCATGCCGCTGTCGCGCCTGCTGCCCGACGTCGCGCTGCCGCGCGACGTCGACGTGTCGGGCCTGGTGATGGACAGCCGCGAGCTGCGGCCCGGCGATGCGTTCGTCGCGATCGCCGGCTTCGGCACCCACGGGCTGGCGTTCGCCGACCAGGCCAGGGCGCAGGGCGCGGCCGCGATCCTGTTCGAGCCGCCGGCGCCGGCCGACCATCCCGCGCCGGCCGACGCGATCGCCGTGCCGGGTCTGCGCGCGCGTCTGGGCGCGATGGGCGACCTGTTCCATGGCCATCCCTCGCATGCGATGACGATGGTCGGCGTCACCGGCACCAACGGCAAGACCTCCACCGTGCAGCTGCTGGCCCAGGCCTGGCAGCTGCGTGGCCTGCGTGCCGGCAGCATCGGCACGCTTGGCGCCGGCCTGCACGGGCACGTGGTCCCGACCGGATTCACCACGCCGCTGGTGCTGCGCATGCATGCGCTGCTGGCGGAGATCCGCGATGCCGGCGCGCAGGCGGTGGCGATGGAGGTCAGCTCGCACGCGCTGCACCAGGGCCGCGTCGACGGCGTGCATTACGACGTCGCGGTGTTCACCAACCTCACCCGCGACCACCTCGACTACCACGGCGACATGGCCAGCTACGGCGCGTCCAAGGCGCTGCTGTTCGCCCGTCCGGGCCTGAAGGCCGCGGTGCTGAACCTGGACGATGCGTTCGGCCGCACCCTGCTGGCGCAGCTGCCCGACGGCGTGCGCGGCATCGGTGTCAGTTCGCGCGCGCAGGACGACGCGGTCGTCCGCGCCGGGGCGCTGCGCTTCGATGCTCGCGGCATCGCCTTCGATCTGGTCGTCGACGGCCAGGCCCACCCGGTGGCCTCGCCGCTGCTGGGGCGCTTCAACGTGGACAACCTGCTGGCCGTGGCCGGCACGCTGCACGCGCTGGGCGAGAGCGGGGCGGTGATCGCGGCCACGCTTTCTCACCTGCAGCCGATCGCCGGACGCATGAACCGGCTCGGTGGCGATGGCGAACGTCCGCTGGTGGTGATCGATTACGCCCATACCCCCGATGCGCTCGCCCAGGCCCTGACCAGCCTGCGCGCGCATGCGCAGGCGCGCCTGCTGTGTGTGTTCGGTTGCGGCGGCGACCGCGACCGCGGCAAGCGCCCGCAGATGGCGCAGATCGCCCAGGCCGAAGCGGACCTGGTGATCGTCACCGACGACAATCCGCGCACCGAGGACGGCGATGCGATCGTCGCCGACATCCTGGCCGGCTTCGGCGACCGGGCGGCCGCGGTGGTCGAGCGCGATCGCGCCAGGGCGATCGCCCGCGCGATCGGGCAGGCCGGCCCGCAGGACATCGTCCTGGTGGCCGGCAAGGGCCACGAGCCCTACCAGGAAGTGGCCGGCGTGCGCATGCCGTTCGACGACACCGCCGTGGCCGCGGCCGCGCTGGACGCATGGGGCGCCGCGCCGGGAGGCCGCGCATGAAGCGCCTGCCGCTGTCGTTGATCGCGCACTGGGCCGGCGGCGAGCTGCATGGCGACGACGTGCTGGTCGCCGCCGTCACCCAGGACACCCGCCAGCTCGGCCGCGACAGCCTGTATGTGGCGCTGCGCGGCGAGCGGTTCGACGGGCACGATTTCGCCGCCGATGCGGCCATGCGCGGCGCGGTCGCGCTGCTGGTCGAACGCCTGCTCGATACCCCCCTGCCGCAGGTGCTGGTGGCCGACAGCGAGCGCGCGCTGGCGCGCATCGCCGCCGGCATGCAGCGCGACCGTCGTGCCACGGTGGTGGCCATCACCGGCAGCAACGGCAAGACCAGCGTCAAGACGCTGGTGCTGGAGATCCTGCAGCGCGCCGGCCTGGCCTACGCCAATCCGGGCAACCGCAACAACGAGATCGGCCTGCCGCTGGCGGTGATCGACGCGCCGGACGATGCCGATTTCGCGATCTACGAGATGGGCGCGGGCAAGCCGGGCGACATCGCCTACCTGACCGCGGTGGCCACGCCGGACGTGGCCCTGGTCAACAACATCGCCGCCGCGCACCTGGAGCGCATGGGCAGCCTGCTCGGCGTGGCCGAGACCAAGGGCGCCATCTACGCGGCGCTGCCGGCCGGCGGCGTGGCGGTGGTCAATGCCGACGACGCCTTCGGCGCGTGGTTCGAGCAGCAGGTGATCCGCGCCGCCGACAGCGGCCGGCGGGTGCTGCGGTTCGGGCTGGATGCCAGCGCCGAGGTCACCGCGCGCGACATCGTCACGGTCGAGCAGGGTACGCGCATGACCCTGGTCGCGCCGCAGGGCGAGGTCGAGGTCCTGCTGCAGCTGCCGGGCCGCCACAACGTCTGCAACGCGCTGGCCGCCGCCGCGGTGTCGCTGGGCTGCGGCGTGCCGCTGGCGACCATCGCCGCCGGCCTGGCCGCGGCGCGTCCGGTCGCAGGCCGCCAGGTCGCGCACGCGCTGGCCGACGGCAGCCTGCTGATCGACGACAGCTACAACGCCAACCCCGGCTCGCTGGCCGCGGCGATCGATGCGCTGGCCGCCTCCGGCGACGAGGCCTGGCTGGTGCTCGGCGACATGCGCGAACTCGGCCCCGAGGCGCAGGCGCTGCACGCCGACGCCGGGCACCGCGCACGCGAGGCCGGCATCGCGCGGCTGTACGCGCTGGGCGAGCTCAGCGCCGCCGCGGTGCAGGCGTTCGGCGAGGGCGGCTCGCATCACCACAGCCATGCCGCGCTGGCCGACGCGCTGCGGATGGAACTGGGCACGCCGCGTGGCGAGCGTCGCCGCCGGGTGCTGGTGAAAGGATCGCGTGGCAGCGCGATGGACAGGATCGTGACCGCGCTGCTGGCGCATGGAGATATGACGGATGTTGCTTGAACTGGCGCGCTGGCTGGCAGGGCTGGAGGATTTCTTCGGCCTGTTCGGCTACCTGACCTTCCGCGGCATCCTCGCCGCGTTGACCGCGCTGTTCCTGTCGCTGTGGCTGGGCCCGGCGGTGATCCGCCGGCTGGCCCAGTTCAAGGGTGGCCAGCCGATCCGCACCGACGGCCCGCAGACGCACTTCTCCAAGGCGGGCACCCCGACCATGGGCGGCGCGCTGATCCTGCTCACCGTGCTGCTGTCGGTGCTGCTGTGGGGCGACCTGCGCAACAAGTACGTGTGGACGGTGCTGCTGGTGATGCTGGCGTTCGGCGCGATCGGCTGGTACGACGACTGGATCAAGATCGTCAAGCGCGATCCGAACGGGCTGAAGTCGCGCTGGAAGTACCTGCTGCAGTCGATCTTCGGCCTGGCCGCCGGCCTGTACCTGTTCCTGTACGCCGACGTGCCGGCGGCGACCACGTTCTACCTGCCGCTGTTCAAGTCGATCGCGCTGCCGCTGGCCGGCATCAGCTTCGTGGCCATCGCCTACTTCTGGATCGTCGGCTTCTCCAACGCGGTCAACCTGACCGACGGTCTGGACGGGCTGGCGATCATGCCGACCGTGCTGGTCGCCTGCGGCCTGGGCGTGTTCGCCTATGCCTCGGGCAATGCGGTGTTCTCCACCTACCTGCAGATCCCGCAGGTGCCGGGTGCGGGCGAACTGACCATCATCTGCGCGGCCATCGCCGGCGCCGGGCTGGGCTTCCTGTGGTTCAACACCTACCCGGCGATGGTGTTCATGGGCGACATCGGCGCGCTGGCGCTGGGCGCCGTGCTGGGCACCATCGCCGTGATCGTGCGCCAGGAGCTGGTGCTGGTGATCATGGGCGGCATCTTCGTCATCGAGACGCTGTCGGTGATGATCCAGGTCGCTTCGTTCAAGCTCACCGGCAAGCGTGTGTTCCGGATGGCGCCGATCCACCACCACTTCGAACTGAAGGGCTGGCCCGAGCCGCGCGTGATCGTCCGCTTCTGGATCATCTCGGTGATCCTGGTCCTGGTCGGCCTGGCGACGCTGAAGGTGCGCTGATGAACGACCTGCGCCAGGCCACCCGACTGGATGCCATCGAAGGCCGCTTCGACCCGTGGTTGGTCGGTGCTGCCCTGGCGCTGGCGTGCCTGGGCGTGGTGATGGTCGGCTCCAGCTCGATCGCCATCGGCGAGAACCTGGGCGTGGGCCCGTTCCACTACCTGGTCCGGCACGTGCTGTTCATCGGCATCGGCGTGGTCCTGGCCGCGGTGGTCATGCGCACCGACCTGAAGACCATCGAGCGCCACAACCAGCTGCTGCTGCTGGGCTGCGTGGTGCTGCTGATCCTGCCGTGGCTGCCTGGCCTGGGCGTGAGCGTCAACGGCGCGCGGCGCTGGATCAACATGGGCGTGTCGCGCTTCCAGGTGGTCGAAGCGGTCAAGGTGCTCTACATCGTCTGGCTGTCGAGCTACCTGGCCCGCTTCAGCGACGAGGTCAACACCACCTGGCTGGCGATGATCAAGCCGCTGGGCGTGGCGGTGCTGATGGTGGCGATGCTGCTGGCGCAGCCGGACTTCGGCTCGGCCACGCTGCTGCTGGCCATCACCGCCGGCCTGCTGGTGCTGGGCGGCGCCAACCTGCAGCGGCTGTCGCTGCCGGTCCTGCTGGGCCTGCCGGCGCTGGCCGCGCTGGCGATCTTCGAGCCCTACCGGCTGCGCCGCATCGTCTCGTTCTGGGATCCGTGGCAGGACCAGCTCGGTGCCGGCTACCAGCTGACCAACGCGCTGATGGCGATCGGCCGCGGCGAGTGGCTGGGCGTCGGCTTGGGTGCCTCGGTGCAGAAGCTCAACTACCTGCCCGAAGCGCACACGGACTTCATCTTCTCGGTGATCGCCGAGGAACTGGGGTTCGTCGGCGTCTGCCTGGTCATCGGCCTGTACGCGCTGCTTGTCGGCCGTGCGCTGTACCTGGGCCTGAAGTGCGTGGAGATGCGTCGCCATTTCGCCGGCTACTGCGCGTTCGGCGTCGGCCTGTGGATCGGCATGCAGAGCTTCGTCTCGATCGGCGTCAACCTGGGCGTGCTGCCGACCAAGGGCCTGACCCTGCCGCTGGTGTCGTCCGGCGGCTCCAGCGTGATGATGACCTGCGTGGCCATCGGCCTGCTGCTGCGCGTGTCCTACGAACTCGAACGCGCCGAACGCCAGGTCGCGCTGCTGCGTCCGGAGCAGGGCGCGCCGGCCCCGGCCGCGCCGCAGGCGCCCGCGGAAGGGCCGGCCTACCGGCCGCAGCCGGCCGCCGAGCCGCGCCCGGCGCAGCCGATCGACTCCGCCCTGTCGCTGCGTGGCCGCGGCACCGCACGGGTCGAGCCGACCTTCGGAGGCTACGCATGAGCGCGCACGCAGTGGCGACCACCGGGCAGGGCACGGCGCCGGTCATGATCATGGCCGGCGGTACCGGGGGACACATCTTCCCCGGCCTGGCCGTGGCCCAGGTGCTGCGCGATCGCGGCGTGCCGGTGGTCTGGCTGGGCGCGGCCGGCGCGATGGAAACGCGGCTGGTGCCGCAGCACGGCATCGAGATCGACACGCTGCCGATCGCCGGCGTGCGCGGCAAGGGCGCGCTGGCGCTGCTGGCGGCGCCGCTGCGGCTGCTGACGGCGGTGCGCGCCGCAGCGGCCGTGCTGCGCCGGCGTCGTCCGCGCACGGTGATCGGCTTCGGCGGCTTCGCCTCCGGCCCCGGTGGCCTGGCCGCGCGCCTGGCCGGGCTGCCGTTGCTGGTGCACGAGCAGAACCGGGCGCCGGGCCTGACCAACCGCGTGCTGTCGAAGCTGGCGCAGCGCACGCTGACCGGGTTCCCGGGCAGCTTCGACCATGAGCTGGTGGTCGGCAATCCGGTGCGTGCGGCCATCGCCGCGCTGCCGGCGCCGCAACAGCGCCTGGCCGGCCGCGACGGCGCGCTGCGCCTGCTGGTGCTCGGCGGCAGCCAGGGCGCGCGTGCGCTGAACCTGGCGGTGCCGCAGGCGCTGGCCGCGCTCGGCGATGTCCCGGTCGAAGTGCGTCACCAGTGCGGCGAGAAGCTGCGCGCCGAGGCCGCGCAGGCCTATGCCGACGCCGGCGTCGCTGCCAGCGTCGAGGCTTTCATCGACGACATGGCCGCCGCGTACGCCTGGGCCGATCTGGTCGTGTGCCGCTCCGGCGCCTCGACCCTGGCCGAGCTGTGCGCGGTCGGCATCGGCAGCGTGCTGGTGCCCTTCGCCGCCGCGGTCGACGACCACCAGACCCGCAACGCCGAGTACCTGGTCGAACACGGCGCCGCCCTGCTGCTGAAGCAGGACGCACAGCTGGCCGCGGCGCTGCAGCCGCTGCTGCGCGCGCTGGCCGCCGATCCGCAGCGCCGCCTGCGGATGGCGCAGGCGGCGCGCGGGCTCGCGCTGCCGGCCGCCGCCGCCCACATCGCCGACCTGGTCCTCCAGGCATCCAACGACATCGAGAAGG
This sequence comes from Xanthomonas sp. XNM01, assembly GCF_014851915.1. Taxonomy (GTDB): domain Bacteria; phylum Pseudomonadota; class Gammaproteobacteria; order Xanthomonadales; family Xanthomonadaceae; genus Pseudoxanthomonas. The sequence goes on along the minus strand of NZ_JACVAP010000003.1, from coordinate 241,473 downwards.
GAGTTTCCACATGATCCGCCGCCTCAACGACACCGACGACCTGGTGCGCGCGTTCCCGCGCGTGCACTTCGTCGGCATTGGCGGCACCGGCATGAGCGGCATCGCCGAGGTGATGCTGACCCTCGGCTACGAGGTGTCCGGTTCGGACAATGCCGACAACGCCGCGACCCGCCGCCTGGCCCGCCTGGGCGCGCGCGTGATCCGCGGCCACTCGGCCGCCAACGTGCTCGGCACCGACTGCGTGGTGGTGTCCAGCGCGATCCGCGAGGACAACCCGGAGCTGATGGAGGCGCGCAGCCAGCGCATCCCGATCGTGCCGCGCGCGGCGATGCTGGCCGAGCTGATGCGCTTCCGCCGCGGCATCGCCGTGGCCGGCACCCACGGAAAGACCACGACGACCAGCCTGACCGCCGCCGTGCTGAGCGAAGGCGGCCTGGATCCGACCTTCGTGATCGGCGGGCAGCTGCTCGCCGCCGGCGCCAACGCCAAGCTCGGTGGTGGCCAGTGGCTGGTGGCCGAGGCCGACGAGAGCGACGGCAGTTTCCTGCGCCTGAATCCGCTGATGGCGGTGATCACCAACATCGATGCCGATCATCTGGAGAACTACGGCGGCGATTTCTCCCGCCTGCAGTCGGCGTTCGCCGAGTTCCTGCAGCGGCTGCCGTTCTATGGCCTGGCCGTGCTCTGCATCGACGACCCGGAAGTGGCCGCGCTGGCCGCGCAGACCCCGCGCCACGTGATGACCTACGGCACCGCCGAGAACGCCGACGTGCGTGCCGAGGACGTGGTCCAGCACGGCCCGCGCATGCGCTTCACCCTGCGCCTGCCCGAGGGCGCCACCGTGCCGGTGACCCTGGCGCTGCCGGGCCGCCACAACGTGCTCAACGCGCTGGCCGCCGCCGCGGTCGGCTGGCAGCTGGGCGTGTCGCCGGAGAACATTGCCGCCGCGCTGGAGAAGTTTGCCGGCATCGGCCGCCGCTTCAACGACCTGGGCGAGCTGGTCACCCCGACCGGTGCGCGTGCGCGGCTGGTCGACGACTACGGCCACCACCCGAAGGAACTGGCCGCAGTGTTCGCCGCCGCGCGTGGCGGCTGGCCGGACAAGCGCCTGGTGGTCGCGTTCCAGCCGCACCGTTACAGCCGGACCCGCGACCAGTTCGACGCGTTCGCCGCGGTGCTGTCCGAAGCCGACGCGCTGGTGCTGAGCGAGGTCTATCCGGCCGGCGAGGCGCCGATCCCCGGCGCCGATTCGCGCGCGCTGGCGCGTGCGATCCGTGCGCGCGGCCGTTCCGAGCCGGTGGTGGTCAGCCAGGTCGCCGATCTGGCCGAGGTGCTGCCCGACGTGCTGCAGGATGGCGACCTGCTGCTGATGATGGGCGCCGGTGACATCGGCTACGTGGCCCAGCAGCTGGCCGCGCAGGGTTTCGGCGGCAGCGACGCGGAGCAGGACGCATGAACGCGCCCGTCGTTCCCGCGCAGCGTTTCAACGAACCGGCCGTGTTCGGCCGCGTCGCGGTCCTGATGGGCGGCAGCTCCAGCGAGCGTGCCGTTTCGCTCGACTCCGGCCGCAACGTGCTCGAGGCGCTGCGCGCCGGCGGCGTCGACGCGGTCGCCATCGACGGCGTGCCGGCGCTGGTCCACGCGATCGCGCAGGCGCGCGCCGGCCATGGGCCGCGCGTGGACCGCGTGTTCAACATCCTGCACGGCGGCGATGGCGAGAACGGCGTGCTGCAGGGCCTGCTGCAGGCTCTCGGCGTGCCGTTCACCGGCCCCGGCGTGCTCGGTTCGGCGCTGACCCTGGACAAGATCCGCACCAAGCAGGTCTGGCAGTCCGCCGGCCTGCCCACGCCGCGTTTCGTGCGCCTGCCCGCCGGTGGCGACGTGCGCGCGGCGATCGAAACGCTGGGCCTGCCGGTGTTCGTCAAGCCGTCCTGCGAAGGCTCCAGCGTCGGCGTCGCCCGGGTGGTGGATGCGGCCGACATCGCCGCGGCCGAACAGGTCGCGCGCGAGTACGGCGGCGAGATGGTCATCGAGCAGCTGGTCGTGGGCGACGAACTGACCGTCGGTGTGCTCGGCGAAGTCGCGCTGCCGTCGATCCGGATCGTGCCGCGCGGCGCCTGGTACGACTACCACGCCAAGTACGTGGCCGACGACACCCAGTACCTGTGCCCGGGACTGGACGGCGAGGACGAGGCGCGCATCCGTGCGCTGGCGCTGGCCGCCTTCCAGGCCGCCGGCTGCAGCGGCTGGGGCCGCGTCGACGTGATGCGCGACCGTGCCAGCGGCGAGCTGCTGCTGCTCGAGGTCAACACCGCACCGGGCATGACCAGCCACTCGCTGGTGCCCAAGGCGGCGGCCCAGCTGGGCATCGGCTTCGAGGCCCTGTGCTGGCGGATCCTGGAACAGACCCTGCCCGGAGGTGCCGCCGCGTGAGCGCGCTGCTGCGCATCCTGGCCTGGCTGCTCGCGGTGGCGCTGGTCGCGCTGCCGGTCGTGGCCGTGCTCAACGGCTGGGTCGGCGCCGAGCGCTGGCCGCTGTCGCGGCTGCGCGTGACCGGCGAGTTCGAGCGGGTGCCGGCCGAGGCGCTGCGTGCGGTGGTCGCGCCGCACGCACGGCGCGGCTACTTCGCGGTGCGCCTGGACGACGCGCAGCATGCGGTCGAGCGGCTGCCGTGGGTCGAGCGCGCGCAGGTGCGCAAGGCCTGGCCGGACGTGCTGGAGATCCACGTGGTCGAGCATCGTCCGTTCGCGCGCTGGGGCGAGGACCGGCTGCTGTCCGAGCGCGGCCAGCTGTTCCCGCGGCCGGATGGCTCCGACGGCGCGCGCCTGCCGCAGCTGGGTGGCCCCGACGCGCGCAGCGCCGAAGTGGTCGAGCTCTACAACCGCAGCCGCGCGATGTTCATGCCGCTGGGCTACGACGTGGTCGAGCTGGGCATGGATGCGCGCGGCAGCTGGTCGCTGACCCTGGACAACGGACTGCGCGTGGTGGTCGGTCGCGACGACGCGCAGGCCCGGCTGGAACGCTTCGCCCGGCTGCTGCCGCAGCTGCTGACCCAGCAGCAGCGCCAGATCGCGCGCGCCGACCTGCGCTACACCAACGGCTTCGCCCTGATCTGGGGCCAGCCCGATGCCACTTCCTCCACGACCCCGCGCGCGCCTGCCGGCAGCGCGCGGACGCATGCACAACAGGCGAGCAGTACATGAACCGCAAAGGCGACAAGTCCCTCATCGTGGGCCTGGACATCGGCACCTCCAAGGTGGTGGCGCTGGTGGGCGAGTATTCGCCGGGCAACCCGATCGAGGTGATCGGCATCGGCTCGCACGAGTCGCGCGGCCTGAAGAAGGGCGTGGTGGTGGACATCGAGTCCACCGTGCAGTCGATCCAGCGTGCGGTCGAGGAAGCCGAGCTGATGGCCGGCTGCGAGATCCGCTCGGTCTATGCCTCGATCTCCGGCAACCACGTGCAGTGCAAGAACTCGCCCGGCATCGTCCCGATCCGCGACGGCGAGGTCACCTGGTCCGACCTGGACCGCGTGCTCGACGCGGCCAAGGCGGTGGCGATCCCGGCCGACCAGCGCATCCTGCACGCGATCCCGCGCGAGTACGTGCTCGATGATTCGCAGGAAGGCATCCGCAACCCGGTCGGCATGACCGGCGTACGCCTGGAAGTGCATGCGCATCTGGTCACCTGCGCGCAGTCGGCCGCGCAGAACATCACCAAGTGCGTGCAGCGCTGCGGCCTGCAGGTCGACGACCTGATCCTGTCCTCGCTGGCCTCGTCGGTCGCGGTGCTCACCGCCGACGAGCGCGAGCTGGGCGTGGTCCTGGTCGACATGGGCGCCGGCACCACCGACATCGCCGTGTTCATCCAGGGCGCGATCTGCCACACGGCCTCGCTGCCGATCGCCGGCGACCACGTCACCAGCGACATCGCGCACATGCTGCGCACGCCGACCCCGGAAGCCGAGCAGATCAAGGTGCGCTATGCCTGCGCGCTGGCGCAGCTGGCCACCGCCGAGGAGAGCATCCAGGTGCCCAGCGTCGGCGACCGGCCGCCGCGGCGGATGCCGCGCGCCTCGCTGGCGCAGGCGGTGCAGGGCCGCTACGAGGAGATCTTCGAGATGGTCCAGGCCGAGCTGCGCCGCTCCGGGTTCGAGGAGCTGGTGCGCGCGGGCATGGTCCTGACCGGCGGCGCCTCGAAGATGGAGGGCGTGATCGAGCTGGCCGAGGAAATGCTGCAGATGCCGGTGCGCGTGGGCATCCCGCAGCACGTGACCGGGCTGGGCGAGGTGGTGGGCAATCCGGTCCATGCCAGCGGCGTGGGCCTGCTGCTGATGGGCAGCCAGATCGAGCATCCGCGTCGGCCGTCGCTGCCGAGCGGACGGGCGGGCAACTTCTTCAAGAAATTGCGCAACTGGTACCGGGGCGAGTTCTGACCGGAGCAGGGCGGAGTGGAGTGGCAGGCGCCGGTATCCACCGGCGACAGGCGGGAAGGACGTGGTGGCGTGATGCGGTACCAGCGGGTCCTCCCGCGACATGGAAGACGAAAGCAGCAACCAACGAACGCCGGAGCAAAGAAATCCGGCACACATAACGAGGACAACGGACATGGCACATTTCGAACTGATCGAGAAGATGGCTCCGAACGCGGTGATCAAGGTCGTCGGCGTCGGTGGCGGTGGCGGCAACGCGGTCGCGCACATGGTCGGCAGCAGCGTGGATGGCGTTGAGTTCATCACCGCCAATACCGACTCGCAGGCGATCAAGAACTGCGGCGCCAAGCTGCAGCTGCAGCTCGGCGGCAACGTCACCAAGGGCCTGGGCGCAGGCGCCAACCCGGAAGTCGGCCGCCAGGCCGCGCTGGAAGACCGCGAGCAGATCATCGCCGCGCTGGAAGGCGCCGACATGGTGTTCATCACCGCCGGCATGGGCGGTGGCACCGGCACCGGCGCCGCGCCGGTGGTGGCGCAGCTGGCCAAGGAAATGGGCATCCTGACCGTGGCCGTGGTCACCAAGCCGTTCCCGTTCGAAGGCCGCCGCCGCATGCAGGTCGCGCTGAAGGGCATCGAGGAACTGTCGGCGCACTGCGACTCGCTGATCACCATTCCCAACGAGAAGCTGATCACCGTGCTCGGCCGCAACGCCACGATGATCCAGGCGTTCCGCGCCGCCAACGACGTGCTGCAGGGCGCGGTGCAGGGCATCGCCGACCTGATCGTGCGTCCGGGCCTGATCAACGTCGACTTCGCCGACGTGCGCACCGTCATGTCCGAGATGGGCCTGGCGATGATGGGCACCGGTACCGCCCGCGGCGACGACCGCGCGCAGGCCGCGGCCGAGGCGGCGATCCAGAACCCGCTGCTGGACGACGTCAACCTGGCCGGCGCCAACGGCATCCTGGTCAACATCACCGCCGGCCCGGACTTCACCATGGCCGAGTTCGACGAGATCGGCCGCACCGTCGAGGGCTTCGCCTCCGAGGACGCGACCGTGGTGGTCGGCACCGTGCTCGATCCGGACATGCAGGACGAGGTCCGCGTGACCGTCGTGGCGACCGGCCTGAACCGCGCCGTGTCGCGCCAGTCGACCCGCACCGAGCACCGCGCGCCGATCAAGCTGGTCCGCGATGGCACCACCGGCCTGCCGATCGACGATGGTTTCGGCAGCGACCCGGTCTCCAACGCGGTCGGCGGCCTGGGCCTGGGCGGCCTGCGCCGCAGCGCGGCCGGCACCGGCGCGGCGGCTTCCACCTCCACCGCGTCGCCGGCATCGACCGCCTCGGCCGATCTGCCGAACGACTACCTGGACATCCCGGCGTTCCTGCGCCGCCAGGCCGACTGATGCGTGCGGACGCGTGCATGGCCTGACCGGGCCGGCACGCGTCGAACGGTCCGCGATCGTCCGGATCGCGGCCGGTTGTACCCGGGGCGCGTCCTGCCAGGACGCGTGGTGATCCCGGTGTCCGTCGTCCCTTGCTGCCGGGCCCGTCGTGGCCCGGCAGGTTTTCGCCATCCGGCGTGGTTGGCCGGCGCATGCGGACGGGTGCCGACGATGCCGCCACAGCCCGGGAAAACCGCTGGAAACGCCCGCCGTACAAGGTCCGGTGCGGCCGGATTCAGCTGATTGCGTGCTATTCTCACCGCCCTGATGCGCACCCCCTCGCGCACTGTTCCTGCTCCCCGATGACCCGGCAGCGCACCCTCAAGAACACCATCCGCGCCACTGGCGTCGGCCTGCACAGCGGCAACAAGGTCTACATGACCCTGCGGCCCGCGCCGGTCGACCATGGCGTCGTGTTCCGGCGTACCGATCTGGAGCCGGTGGTGGAAGTGCCCGCCGCCGCCAGCTTGGTCACCGAGACCACGCTGTGCACCGGCCTGACCTGCGGCGAGGCCAAGATCCAGACGGTCGAGCACCTGATGTCGGCCACCGCCGGCCTGGGCATCGACAACATGATCGTCGAGTTGTCCTCGGCCGAACTGCCGATCATGGACGGCTCGGCTGGTCCGTTCGTGTTCCTGCTGCAGTCGGCCGGCATCGCCGAGCAGGACGCGCCCAAGCGCTTCATCCGCATCCTCAAGCCGGTCGAAGTACGCGACGGCGACAAGGTCGCCCGCTTTCTTCCGCACGACGGCTACCGGCTGGACTTCACCATCCAGTTCGACCACCCGATGATCCCGGCCAAGCAGTCGCACGTGCGGCTGGATTTCTCGACCGCGGCCTACATCAAGGAAATCTCCCGCGCGCGCACCTTCGGTTTCATGCGCGACCTGGAGTACATGCGCGAGCTCAACCTCGGCCTGGGCGGCTCGATGGACAACGCGATCGTCCTGGACGAGTTCCGCGTGCTCAACGACGACGGCCTGCGCTACACCGACGAGTTCGTGCGCCACAAGATCCTCGATGCCATCGGCGACCTGTATCTGGCCGGTGGGCCGGTGCTCGGCGCCTATGAAGGCTTCAAGTCCGGCCACGCGCTCAACAACAAGCTCGCCCGCGCCCTGCTGGCCGACAGCAGCGCCTGGGAAAAGGTCACCTTCGAGTCCGGCAGCCAGCCGGCGCCGCTGGCCTACGGTTCGCCCGCGCTGGCCTGAGCCTTTCTGGTTCCGCCGATCGGCGGTTCCCGCACGCCGTTCTCTCTACCTCGCCCGGGCGGTCGCACCGCAGGACCGGGCCGTTCCGCTGCCGTCCGTCGGAAGGCAGGCGGACCTTTTGCCCCAGTGGACCCGACGGCAAGCGCACCTGAAACCTGCGCGCGGCATCGGCGTCTGCGCCCCGGCGTGCGCCGGCGACGGCCGGATCGTCGCGAAAATAATCGTTCCACATCAGATGGATAGGCGTGGCGCTGGCGTGCTGCCGGGTGCTCCCGGCCAGCACGTCGGCCGTCGGCTGAATGCGTCAGCAGGTTTTCATGGAGTTTCACGAACCGTGAACCCACCCGCCTCGAATCACGATTCCTAACGGAAAAATAACTTTTCGCTAACGACGTGAGGCCGATGTGAGGATAGGATGCCCCGTCGATTGGCCGCCGCGACCGCAACCCTACGTTGCATCCGGTGCGCCGTCGGACCCCGGAGGGGATGTTCCGGGGACCGGGGAGCCGGCGGTATCGGACTCCTGCAGGGATGCCAGCGCGTCGCGTATGCCTTTGAGCGCGGCCGCCGAGACCGGTTGTTGCGCTGCATGGGTGGTCGGGGAGTGCAGCGGAACGGAGGTCGTCTTGATGACGATCGCAGTGGGGGCCAGTCCGACGGATCGGGCGGCATCGAGGAGATCGGCTTCGGCAAGGCGCAGTCGCGCCCGCCAGACCGGTGAATCGGTGACAAACACGAGCTGTCCACCGGACACGTTGGCGAGTCTGCAATGCGGCGCCAGCCCGGGGGGGAGCAGGGGACGCAACTGCTGGTCCAGCGCATCGAGCCACAGGGCTCGGCGCAGGGGGGCGCCAGTTTCACCTGCGAGCGCGGCTTCGGCTGCCGCTCGCGGAGCAGCCGCCTTGCGGGTGTTGGACTTCGAATAGGGCATACCTGAAAGCATGAGCTACAAATTCATCGTAAGGAACCCACGCGCCGGCCAGGCCAGCGGACTCGGTGGCCGCCTGCGCGCCTGGGCCAGCGATCGACCCGGGCTGGCGCTCGGCGCGGTCCTGGCCACCGGCGTCATGATCGGTTTCGGCGCCAGCGCCGGTGTCGGCATCGCCGGCGCCAGCCACAGCCGGAACCAGCTGGCCGAGCAGAATCGCGAGCTGGAGCAGGCCAGGCGCCAGTCGCAGCTGGAAGTGAATGCACTCGCCGCGCGGCTCGGCGAACTGCAGGCCCAGGCCAACCGGCTCAACGCGCTCGGCGAGCGCCTGACCGAAGCCGGCCAGCTCGAGGATGGCGAGTTCGACTTCCAGACCTCGCCTGGCCAGGGTGGTGCCGGTGCCGCGGTCGACATGCCGATGCACGAACTGACCGAGGGCCTGGACGAGATCGAACGCCAGTTCGCCGCGTCGGGCCGGCAGCTCGGTGTGATGGAATCGCTGCTGTTCGACCGCCAGCTGGAGAACAACGCGATGCCGTCGCGGTCGCCGGTGCGGCGCAGCTACATCACCTCCGGGTTCGGGCGCCGCGCCGATCCGTTCGGGCGCGGTGGGCAGTTCCACAAGGGCATCGACTTCGACGCCAATGTCGGCGATCCGGTGATGTCGGTGGCCGACGGCGTGGTCAGCTATTCCGGCAGCCGCAGCGGCTACGGCAACACCGTCGAGGTCGATCACGGCAACGGCTACGTGACCCGCTACGCGCACAACTCGCGGCTGACCGTGAAGGTGGGCGACCTGGTCCGCTCCGGCCAGCAGATCGCTAAGGCCGGTTCGACCGGCCGCTCGACCGGTGCGCACGTGCACTTCGAGGTGTGGGAGAACGGCAACGTCGTCAACCCGCGCAAGTTCCTCGACGGCGACAAGGCACCGGTGGCGCGTCGCAGTCGCGGCTGAGGTCGCGCTCCCGCCGATCCGCCAGCAAGGCCCGCTCCCGCAAGGTGGCGGGCCTTGTCGTGACAGGGGCGGGGATGGTTCGGAATGGCTGCATCTGCCGGGTACTGCGCGGCGAGGTTCGCCGCGTCGGGGCGTCGTCGTCCGACGCCGGCGGCGCTGCTTCCCCGACGGCGCGGCCCGGGCCCGATGCCACGGGCCGACCGGTCTCGATGGCCGGCAGCCGCCGCCATCCCTGTGACGCGATGTCCGCCGGCAACGCGGGGATGCCAGGGCGCACCACCAGAAGGCGCACCACCAGAATCCGCGGGGACCTGCCCGGCGAGGCAGGAACTGCCTCAGTCCGTGGGCGGCGGCAGTCGTGCATGCGGCATGTCAATGGAAGGCGCCCGGCCCCGGCTGCGGCCCGGCGCGCCGCCCTCACGTCGGCAGCGCTCCGGCCTGCTGCATTGGCCGTTACATCCGCTCACATCGCCAGCCTTGAGAACGGTTCCCCGCGTCCCAAGCTACAATGTCACGTTGCCGCGGAGGGGGACGCGATGCGTCCGCTTCCGTTCGGGGGGCCTGAGGGTCGTCCAGGCGTTCATTCCCAACCGGTTCCCTCGATGATCAACAAACTGCTTACCCGTGTCTTCGGCAGCCGCAACGAACGCCTGCTGCGCCAGCTGGACCGCAGCGTCGCCAGGATCAATGCCCTCGAACCCGAGATGCAGGCCCTGTCGGACGACGCGCTGAAGGCGAAGACGCCGGAGTTCCAGCAGCGCATCGCCGGCGGGGAGCCGCTCGACAAGATCCTGCCCGAAGCGTTCGCGGTCTGCCGCGAGGCCAGCCGCCGCGTGCTCGGCATGCGCCATTACGACGTGCAGCTGATCGGCGGCATGGTCCTGCACCTGGGCAAGATCGCCGAGATGCGCACCGGCGAAGGCAAGACCCTGGTGGCGACGCTGCCGGTGTACCTCAATGCCCTGGAAGGCAAGGGCGTGCACGTGGTCACCGTCAACGACTACCTGGCCCGCCGCGACTCGGCGCAGATGGGCCGGCTGTACAACTGGCTCGGCCTGAGCGTGGACGTGGTCTACCCGGGCATGCCGCACGGCGACAAGCACGCCGCCTACGCCGCCGACATCACCTACGGCACCAACAACGAGTTCGGCTTCGACTATCTGCGCGACAACATGGCGCTGTCCAAGGCCGACCGCTTCCAGCGCGGGCTGCACTACGCGATCGTCGACGAGGTCGACTCGATCCTGATCGATGAAGCCCGCACCCCGCTGATCATTTCCGGCCCGGCCGACGACTCGCCGGAGCTGTACATCCGCGTCAACCGCATCGTCCCGCAGCTCAAGCGCCAGGACGCCGAGGATGGCGAGGGCGACTTCTGGGTCGACGAGAAGGGCAAGCAAGTGCACCTGTCCGAGGCGGGCATGGAGCACGCCGAGGATCTGCTGCGCCAGGCCGGCATCCTGACCGGCGAGGACGCGCTGTACGCAGGCAACAACCTCAGCGTCGTCCATCACCTCAACGCCGCGCTGCGCGCGCACGCGCTGTTCCAGCGCGACGTGGACTACATCGTGCGCGACGGCGAGGTGGTCATCGTCGACGAGTTCACCGGTCGCACGCTGTCCGGTCGCCGCTGGTCCGATGGCCTGCACCAGGCGGTCGAGGCCAAGGAGGGCGTGCCGGTCCAGCGCGAGAACCAGACGCTGGCGTCGATCACCTTCCAGAACCTGTTCCGCATGTACGGCAAGCTGGCCGGCATGACCGGTACGGCCGATACCGAGGCGTTCGAGTTCCAGAGCATCTACGGCCTGGAAGTGGTGGTGATCCCGACCAACCGGCCGACCATCCGCAAGGATTCGCCCGACCAGGTCTTCCTCAACCGCAACGGCAAGTTCAACGCGGTGCTGGCCGACATCCAGGACTGCAACCAGCGTGGCCAGCCGGTGCTGGTGGGTACGACCTCGATCGAAACCTCGGAGATGCTGTCCGAGCACCTGCGCAAGTCCGGCGTGCACCACGAGGTGCTCAACGCCAAGCAGCACGACCGCGAAGCGACCATCGTCGCCAACGCCGGCCGTCCGGGCGCGGTGACCATCGCCACCAACATGGCCGGCCGCGGTACCGACATCGTGCTGGGCGGTTCGCTGGAGACCGAGCTGCACGCGCTGGGCGAGGACGCCACCGACGCGCAGAAGGCCGCGGTCAAGGCCGAATGGCAGAAGCGCCACGATGCGGTCAAGGCCGCCGGCGGCCTGCACATCATCGGCACCGAGCGCCATGAGTCGCGTCGTATCGACAACCAGCTGCGTGGCCGTTCCGGCCGCCAGGGCGATCCGGGTTCGTCCCGCTTCTACCTGTCGCTGGAAGACAACCTGATGCGCATCTTCGCGTCCGACTGGGTGCAGAAGGCGATGCGGATGATGGGCATGAAGGAAGACGACGTCATCGAGGACAAGCTGGTCAGCCGGCAGATCGAGAAAGCGCAGCGCAAGGTCGAGGCCCACAACTTCGACATCCGCAAGAACCTGCTCGACTTCGACGACGTCAACAACGACCAGCGCAAGGTCATCTACGCCCAGCGCGACGAGCTGCTGGACGCCGACTCGGTCAAGGAAAACGTCGACGGCATCCGCGGTGACGTGATCCACGATCTGGTGGTGCGCTTCGTGCCCGAGGAGTCGGTGGACGAGCAGTGGGACCTGCCGGGGCTGGAGGCCACGCTGGCCAGCGAGCTCGGCCTGCAGCTGGACCTGCAGAGCCTGGTCAAGGGCAGCGAGGAGCTGGACTCGGAGCAGATCTCGCAGCGCGTGCAGCAGGCCGTCGACGCGATGTTCGAGCAGAAGGAAGCCCAGCTCGGCGCCGAGACCGCGCGCGCGCTGGAGAAGCACATCATGCTCACCGTGCTCGACCAGGGCTGGAAGGAGCACCTGGCGCGCATGGACTACCTGCGCCAGGGCATCCACCTGCGCGGCTACGCGCAGAAGCAGCCCAAGCAGGAGTACAAGAAGGAAGCCTTCGAGCTGTTCTCGGAGATGCTCAGCGACGTCAAGCGCCAGGTCGTGACCATGCTGGCCCGCGTGCGCATCCGCAGCGAGGAAGAAGTCGCCGCGCTGGAGGCGCAGGAGCGCGCCCAGGCCGAGGCCAAGCTGCGCGCCGCGCAGTTCCAGCACGCCGATTCCGGCGGTTACGGCACCGAGGACGAGGTTGCCGGCATCCAGGGCCAGCAGGCTCCGGCCCAGGTCGCCACGATCCAGCGCGACGAGCCCAAGGTCGGCCGCAACGATCCGTGCCCCTGCGGCAGCGGCAAGAAGTACAAGCACTGCCACGGCCAGCTCGCCTGACCGGCGCCGCGTGACGGGGTGCCCGGTCGCGGCACCCGCCCACGCCATCAGACCCCGCCCGGACAGGGCGGGGTTTTTTGTGTCTTCGTGAGGGTGGCGCGGCGCCGCACGCGAGGGCCTGTGTGCCGCGCCACGCCGGTGTCTTCGTGCCGGATCCATCGTGGCGGCGCTGGTGGGCCGCGATCCAGGCCGGGTGCGGCGCCGGCAACGCAGCTGGCGCGCGGAGCGCTTTCCGTCCCGCGGCCCGCCGTGCGGCTTCTTGCTCTCCATTGTGTAGGAGCCGCCCCAGCGGCAACAGCCATCTGCATCCCGCACCACGCGCGACGGCCGCGGCCAAGCATGCCGTGGCCTGTGCTGATGGCATCGGACAGGATGCGATGACGGTCGTGCCCAACGTGCTCGCACAGAACCGGAAACAGGGGAAATGCGTCTTCCCCTGCAGGAGCCGCCCCAGCGGCGAGCGCCATCGCGTCTGCGCAGCGCGCGCGATGATCGTGCCCGGGGCATGCGGTGCCTCATGTGGCCAGCCCCGGCCGGACCGTCACGATGGCATTCGCCCCGTGCGATCCGGCACGGATCGCCCAGTGCCGCTCGTCGTGCCGCGGACATCGCTTCCTGCCAACAACGGCTTCGGCAGCGGCTTCCGGCGCATGGCCAGCCGCGGTTTTTCCGTCCGCCGGCTGTGCGGTTACCCTAGCGCCACCCTCATTCGCTCCCACGCCACATGGATGTTCCGTTGCGCTCCATCCACGTCGTTGCCGGTGTCATCGTCGATGCACGTGGCCGCATCCTGCTGACCCGCAGGACCGAAGGGCGCGACATGGCCGGGCTGTGGGAATTCCCGGGCGGCAAGCGCGAACCCGGCGAGAGCTCGACCGATGCGTTGATCCGCGAGCTGCGCGAGGAGCTGGGCATCGAGGTCGAGGTTGGCGGGATCCTGATCGAGGTGCCGCAGCGCTACCCGGACAAGCGGCTGCGCCTGGAGGTCCGCGCCATTCCGCGCTGGAAGGGCGCGCCGCGTGGGCGCGAGGGCCAGGCGCTGACGTGGGTCGCGCCGGATCGCCTGACCCGCTACTCGATGCCGCCCGCCGACCTGCCGGTGGTCGCCGTTCTGCGCCAGCCGGATCGCTACCTGGTGACACCGCCTCCGGCCGATGCGGATGCCTGGCTGCAGGGCCTGCGTGCGGCACTCGCGGCAGGCATCACCCGGATCCAGCTGCGCGCCCCAGGCGTGGCGCCTGACGTCTGGTCGGCGCTGGCAGCCGATGCGGTGGCGCTGTGCCGCGCCGCCGGTGCCGAGGTGCTGGTGAACCGCGACATCGCGCTCGCTGCCCGCCTTGGCGCAGGCGTGCACCTGGGCAGCGAACAGCTGGCGACGCTGGACGCCAGGCCCTTGCCCGCCGGCATGCCGGTCGGCGCGTCCTGCCACACGGCAGAAGAGCTGGCCGGCGCGCAGGCCTTGGGCTGCGACTTCGCGGTGCTGGGGCCGCTCAATCCGACCGCCAGCCATCCCGGCGAGGCAGGGATCGGCTGGGAACGCTTCGCTGCCTTGCGCGAACAGGTGTCGCTGCCGCTGTATGCGATCGGTGGACTGTCGCCGGCCGACATCGCGCATGCGCGCGCGCAGGGCGCGCAGGGTATCGCCGCGATCCGCTCGCTCTGGCCGGCGTGATGTTGTCCCGGCGCGTTTCTCCCACGGCAGAACGTGCCTGACGGGAAAGAGTCTGGACCCGGCCCGGAACCGACGACGGCGTCTCCGACGCGGGCCGTGCTGGCCACCGATGGCGACGTGGCCGGGATCGGCAAGCGCGCGGCCGGCCGATGCGCTGGTCGGCATCGTCCGGATCTGACCGGGTTACGGCTGTTTCGGCCCCCTGGCAGCGGCGGTCGGCCGCCGCGTGCAGGAGGAAGGCGCGGCCTTGGGGATCGGTGTTCGTCTGCAGCCTTCACCGCTATCCGCTGACCGTCGACACTGCGGCCGCCGCCGATCAGGACTCCTGTGCCAGGCAGCAGCCATCTGCCACGGCACGCGTGCTGAATCAGCGGGCGTCGGGCGCCAGCGTCGGCACACCGGCGCGGTACAGCGCATCCAGCCGTGCCACCGCCGCGTCCAGGTGGGCCGGATCGCCGTCGTTGACGACCACGTCGTCCGCCAGCGCCAGGCGGTGCTCGCGGCTGGCCTGGGCGTCGATCATGCGCGTGGCGAGGGTGGCATCGACGCCGTCGCGCCGCATCAGGCGCGCATGCTGCAGGGCGACCGGCGCGTCGACCACCACGATCCGGTCCAGCCATGGATACGTCGCACGGCCGCCGGCTTCGGTCAGCAGCGGGATCGCCGCGATCGCATAGGGCGATGCCGCAGCCCGGCAGGCCTGCTCGAGCAGCGTGCGGATCGCAGGGTGGGTGATCGCCTCCAGGTCGCGGCGTGCGGCACTGTCGGAAAAGATGCGTTCGCGCAGCGCGCGCCGGTCCAGGCTGCCGTCTGGCAGCAGGATCGCCGCCCCGAAGCGCTCGGCGATCCGCTGCAGCGCAGGTTGACCCGGCTCGACCACCTGGCGAGCGGCCAGATCCGCATCCGCCACTGCGATGCCCAGCGCTTCGAAGCGACGCGTGACCTCGCTCTTGCCCGAGGCCACGCCGCCTGTGAGTCCGATGATGTAGTCGCTCATGGGGCGATCGACGCAGGGCGGGTCAGTCTATCCGCTGAGCCAGCGGCGAGCGGTCGCCCTGCCCGACGGGCGCTGCGTGAACCACACACCGTCGGCCAACGCGAGGAGCATGCGCCGCGAGGGAGGGGGGCGGATGATCGAGCGTGGGCATGCCCGAAGGGCAGAGGGGGTACAGGCAGGCGACGCCTCAGCGACGGAGGCGACGGCCGGTCGAGGAATGCAGCGCGGCGCCCACCCGCTGGAGGGCGACCGCCGTCGAGACGCGGGGAGCCGCCTTCAGCGCAGCCCCGAGATGCGCATGTACCAGTCGATCATCTGCTCGCCCCAGAAGAAATAGATCCAGCCGGCGATGGCCAGGTAGGGGCCGAACGGAATCGGCGTGGCACGGTCGCGACCCTTCATGGCGAGCCAGACCGAACCGACGATGGCGCCGACCAGCGAGGACATCAGCACGATCGGCAGGATGCTGGTCAGGCCGCACCATGCGCCAAGCGCCGCCAGCAGCTTGAAGTCGCCATGGCCCATGCCTTCCTTGCCGGTGATCTGCTTGAACAGCCACCACACGCTCCACAGCGACACGTAGCCGGCGATCGCGCCGAGCAGTGCGGGCTTGGCCGGCATGTACAGGTTGTCCAGGCTGGCGATCAGGCCCAGCCACATCAGCGGCAGCGTCAGCTGGTCGGGCAGCAGGCGGGTGCGCAGGTCGATGCCCGAGGCGGCGATCAGGAACCAGGTCAGCAGCATCGCGCCGAATCCCTGCCAGCCGAAGCCGAAACGCCACACCGCGGCCACGGTCAGCAGGCAGGTCAGCAGTTCCACCAGCGGGTACTGCACCGAGATCGGCTGGCCGCTGTAGCGCGAGCGGCCGCGCAGCATCACCCAGCTCAGGACCGGGATGTTCTCCCACCACTTGAGGCGGTCGCCGGTGACCGGGTCGTGCGACGGCTCGACCACGATCCCCGGCGGCGGCGGCTCGTACAGCTCGGCCTGCTCGAGGATGTCGCGCGCATCGCGCCGCCACTCCCATTCCAGCCGGCGGGGCAGGCGCAGGATGACGACGTTGAGGAAGCTGCCGACGGCCAGGCCGAGGCCGGCCGCGAGCGGAAAGCCCAGGAGGGGCTGCTGGTCCAGGAATGCCATGCGCTAAAGAATGCCTGCCTCAGATCGTCGCGGCCAGCTTGAAGATGGGCAGGTACATGCCGATCACCATGCCGCCGACCAGAACGCCCAGGATCACCATGATCATCGGCTCGATCAGGCTGCTCAGCGCGTCGACCGCATTGTTCACTTCCTGCTCGTAGTACTCCGCCACCTTGAACAGCATGGTGTCGAGCGCACCGGCTTCCTCGCCAATGGCGGCCATCTGGATGACCATGTGCGGAAACAGGGCGGTCTGCTTCATCGCCAGGTTGACCGGGTAGCCGACCGACACGTCGTCGCGGATGCGCAGCACGGCCTTCTCGTACACGGTATTGCCGGTGGCGCCGGCGACCGATTCCAGCGCCTCCACCAGCGGCACGCCGGCCTTGAAGGTCACCGCCAGGGTGCGGGCGAAGCGGGCGATGGCGCTGTTGTGCATGATCCCGCCGATCACCGGCACCTTCAGGATCACCCGGTCTAGGAAGTGCTGGAAGGGCGGCGAGCGCTTGTAGAAGAAGATGAAGGCGAAGATGCCGCCGCCCAGCACCAGCAGCGCCAGCCACCAGTAGGCGACAGCGATCTTGGAGGCGTTGACGATCAGCATGGTGAACGCCGGCAGGTCCGCGCCGAAGCTCTGAAACGTGGCCTCGAACTGCGGCACCACGAAGATCAGCAGGATCGCGCTGACGATCAGCGCCACCGCGATGGTCATCGCCGGGTAGAACAGCGCCTTCTTGATCTTGCCCTTCAGCGCTTCGGTGTTCTCCTTGTAGTTGGCGATGGTGTCGAGCACCGTCTCCAGCACGCCGGCGGCTTCGCCGGCCCGGACCAGGTTGCGGTAGAGCTCGTCGAACTGGACCGGATGCTTGTTGATCGCCTCGTACAACGAGGAGCCGCCCTCGATGTCCGTGCGGATCTGGTCCACCATCTTCTTCATCCGCGGGTTTTTCTGGCCCCCGCCGATGATTTCCAGGGCGCCCACGATCGGCACGCCGGACTTCATCATCGTCGCCATCTGGCGGCTGAAGAAGGCGATGTCCTTGGCGCTGATGACCTTGCCCGCCGCACCGAACAGCGGCTTGGGTTTGGGCTTGACCACGCCGGGGGTGATCCCCTGCCGGCGCAGCTCGGCGCGCAGCATGTTGGCGTTCTTGGCGGGCTGTTCGCCCTTCATCTTGACGCCGCGCTTGTCGGTGCCTTCCCAGACGAAGGGCACCATCTGGCTGGTGGAACGATCCACCGGCGGCGCGGACTTGCGGACGGCGCTACGGGTCGCGGACATGCTGTGGTCTCCCCGGCCGGCATCCCCGCGCCGGCACATCGACGCATGGTAGCCGGTAATTTGGCGGCGGACACGCGGTGCGATCACAGTCCGTGATACGGGCTTCCATTCCTCAGCGATCAAGGCCGTATGGGCTGAAGTGGTCAGTGCGTGACGATGCTGCCAAAAATTGTCACTTAGTGACGCTGATTGCCTGAATTTCGCCTGAGGTCTCTGTCACATCCCGAATGTGCCCGCCCGCCGGTCGCGGATTCCGGATGATTGGTAGGATGCGCCGCCGGCCGGGTGTCGAAAACCTGGCACGGTCTCTGCGATGGACGGATGTGGCATCCGCCGCATCCCGGCCCGGGTTCCAAGGGGACACGGGGCAGTTCCACCGCAGTGTCCTCCATTCATTACCGCTCTAGGGGAATCACATGAAGAAGCAGCAGGGCTTTACCCTGATCGAACTGATGATCGTCGTCGCGATCATCGCCATCCTGGCCGCGATCGCGCTGCCGGCTTACTCCGACTACACCAAGCGCACCAAGGTGTCCGAAGGCATCCTGGCCGCGTCGGCCTGCCGTACCACCATCACCGAGATCGCGCAGTCGGCCGTCGGCTCGACCCTGCCGGGTGCCGGCGACTGGGGCTGCGAAAGTTCGACCGAGACCACCAAGTACGTTAGCTCGATCGCGACTGACAATGCTGGCGTGATCACGGTGACCCTGCAGAACATCGACACGGCGATCGATGGCGACGTCATCACCCTGATTCCGTATGCCAATGCGACCACCGCGCTGGCCAATGGCGACACCGGCACCCAGATCTACAAGTGGGTCTGTGGCGGCACCGGTACCTCCGTCGAGGCCAAGTTCCTGCCCGGCTCGTGCCGCGGCCAGTAAGTCTTCGCTGTCAGTTGCATGAGAAGCCCCGCGCAAGCGGGGCTTTTTCTTGGGTCGGTGGAGGGAGTGGTGCTGGCTGTCAACCTGGTCCTGGTCGTGCTGGCTGTCTTTGGTCTGCTTGCTCCGCGCAACCGCAGGCAGGTGCTCGTACTGGCTGTGACGCTCGGTCTTGCCGGGCTGCTGTCGCTGACCCACGCTATCGCCGACCATTTCACCGGCGAGGGGATCACCTACGCGGTGCTGGCCCACCTGCAGTACGGCCTGCAGCGCGGCGAGCTGGGCATCATGCGCTTCCCGGCGTTGGTGGCCGCGGTCTGCGCCGCCGGGCTGGCGTACCTGGCCTGGTTGTGGGGGGCGCTGCGCGCCGCCGCCGTGCAGCGCCGCCGGGCACCATCGGCAGGCCTCACCTGGGTCGTCGCGCTGATTGCCCTGGGGCTCTTGCCCCTGCATCCGGCCGCCCTGGAGCTGCGCACGTTGTGGGTGGCGATGTCGATGGACGAAGTCTCGCTGGATCAGGACATGCGCTGGACCGCGAGCCAGGACGTGGCAGGGCCGCCACGGCCCGTGGTGTACGTGTATCTGGAAAGCTACGAGCGCGGCTTCCTCGACGAGCAGCTGTTTCCAGGCGTGGCCCCGCAGTTGCGCGGGCTGGAGCGGGAGGGCCTGACCATCCACGGCATTGCCACCGCACCGTTCATGAACTGGACGATGGGTGGCATGGTCGCCAGCCAGTGCGGGATGGTGATGACACCGCTGGCCGATACCGGCGCAGGCGGGTACCGCCCCGGCGTGCACTGCCTTGGCGACGTGATGCGCGATGCCGGCTACCGGCTCAGCTACATCGGCGGCGCCGACCTGAACTTCTCCGGGAAGGGCCGCTTCTATCGCACCCACGGCTTCGACACCGTCATCGGTGCCGACGAACTCGAGGCCGAACTCGGCGCGTTTCCGAAATCGGACTGGGGCGCCTACGACGACACCGTATTCGCGCGTGCGCGACAGGAGTTCGCACGGCTGGACGCGGCTGGCGGGCCGTTCGGGCTGTTCGTGCTGACCACGGCGACCCATCCACACAGCGGCTATCCCAGTCCGGGCTGTGTCAGTGGAGACTTCGCCAACCCGATGCTCGCCGCGGCGCACTGCAGCGACGGGCAGGCGGTGGCCTTCGTGCGCTGGCTGCAGCAGCAGGGGCGCGACGACCTGCTGATCGTGGTGGCTTCGGATCACCTTCAGGTCGCGGGCGATGCATCGGCGCTGCTCAAGCGCAATCCCCGCCGGGACAATCTGTTCGTGGTGCTTGGGCACGACATCGAACCTCACGTGGTCGCGCGTGCATCGACCATGGTCGACGTCGCGCCGACCGTCGCCTCGCTGCTGGGCCTGGGGGTCGGCGAGATGGCTTTGGGACGTGACCTGCTGGGGCCGGCGCCCACGCTGGCCGAGCACTATGGGCCGGACCGGTTCAATGCGATGATTCCGGCCTGGCGTACCGGGTTCGACGATGCGTCCGCGCGCAGGGGAGCGCCGGTACCGCAGCCATGATGCGCTGAAAGGGAAAGGGAGTCCGGCACGCTGTGCCGGACGGGGATCGGACATCGTGTCGGGGATTGTGTGCACCACCTGCTCTGGGCGCCAGTGCTGGCCGCCATCGCGATCATGGGATTCTGCCTGGCCAGGCGCCGTTCGCCGGCGGTGTTCGTCGTGCTGTGCGCGGTGGTCATGCTGTCCATGCTGCTGTCGCTGTTCTATTTCATCGCCGACCTGTTCACCGCCGAGGGATTGACCAGTGCGGTGGTCTTCCATGTGCTCAATGCGATGGAGACGGACAACGCGATCGGCATGGCCCAGTTCCCGGAACTGGTTGCGTTGGTGATCGGCGCAGGCGGGCTTCTGCTGGTCTGGATGGTGCTGGCCAGGCGCGTCGCATCTGCACCGCAGGAATCCCCCTCGCTGTCATCCTGGCAGACCCTGGTGCTGACGGTGCTTGCGGCCATCGCATTGCCGCTGCACCCGGCGCTGGCCGAGGGGTATCAGTTGTGGCAGGAGCTGGCCCCCCGCAACGAGGACGTGCTGGGCAGGGAGCTGAAGGCGCTGCCTGCCGATGCCGTGCCGCCGCCGCGTCCGCGCTCGCTGGTGTTCATCTACGCCGAAAGCTACGAGCGTGCGTTTCTGGACCAGACCCATTTCCCCGGATTGGCGGACGGGCTGCTGGAACTGGAGCGCGACAGCCTGTCGTTCCGCGGCATCGGCGAGGCGCCGCTGACCGACTGGACCATCGCCGGCATGGTGGCATCGCAGTGCGGGATGCCGCTGGCCACGATCTCGCCGGACATGAGCGATCCCGGGCTGGGACGCACCCGCTTCCTGCCGGGCGCCGGCTGCCTGGGTGACCTGCTCGAGTCCTGGCGCTACCGGTTGGCCTACGTGGGCGGCGCGCGGATGGATTTCGCCGGCAAAGGCGACTTTTACGCGACGCACGGCTTCGACGACATCATCGGCGTGGACGAGATCTCGACGGTGATCGGCGAGGGATTCGCGCGCTCCAAGTGGGGCGCCTACGATGCCGATGTGTTCTCGGCGGCGATGAGCAAGTTCCGCGGACTCAACGCAGGGCCCGAGCCCTTCGCCCTGTTCCTGCTGACTACCGGCACGCATCCACCGGGCGGTTACCCCAGCCCCGCCTGCCAGGGCACGGTGCGCTATGGCGATGGCGCCAACAACATGCTGAACGCTGCCGACTGCTCGGATGGGGAACTGGCGGCATTCGTGCGCGGGATCGAGGCAGAGGCGCGCGACGACGTGGTGGTGGTGATCGCTTCCGACCACCTCCAGCGTGCGTCGGGGGCCTCGTCGCAGTTCAACGCACGCGGCCTGGCGCGGGAAAACCTGCTGCTGATCCGCGGTGCCGGGCGCAGCGGCGCCGTCCAGCGCGACGCCAGCACGATGGACATCGCGCCCACGATCGCATCGGTGCTGGGCGGCGACGTGCAGGAAATCGGCCTGGGCCGGAACCTGCTGGGCGAGGCACCGACCCTGACCGAGCGTTATGGACGGAAGGACTTCCACGCCATGGTGCAGTCGTGGCGGGTCGGGCTCTGGCGCGCCTGGCAATCGGACTGAAGCAGATGACCGGCACGCATGCGACGGCACGCGATGGCGTGCGTCCGGACCCGCCAGGGGCGTCGCGGCCGCTGCCGCGTGTTCTGAGGATCTCGCTGGCGCTTGCTCTGGTGGCCCACGCGCTGCCGGCGTTCGCCTACATCGACCCGGGAACCGGCAGCGCGCTGTTCTATGTGGTGACCGGCCTCGTAGTCTCGGTGTACTTCGCACTGCGCGGGGCGTACTACCGCGCGATCGAACTGCTGTTCTCGCTGCGCCGTCGGGACCAGGCTTGCGGCATCGCGGTTCACTCGGAGGATCCGCGCTACGAGACCACCTTCCTGCCAGTACTCAGGCGGCTGGCGGGGCGGGGCGTCGAGGTCACCTACTTCACGATGTACCCGCGCGGCGACGCCTTCGAGCCGCTGCCTGCCGGGATCGCGCACCGCGAGATCGCGCCTGGACTGGTGGGCTATGCGCACCTGAACCACATCGAGGCGGTCGTGATGGCGACCACGACGCCGCAACTGGACGTGATGACCTTCCGGCGCTCGAGGCGCGTTCGTCACTACGCGATGGTGCAGCACGCCCTGGGTGAATGCCGCTACGTGCGGCCCTTCGCGTACGACTACTACGATTCGGTCCTCTGCTGCGGACCGGTGCTGCGCGAGAACATCCGCAGGATGGAGGCGCTTCGCGGGCTGCCTCCGAAGGAGTTGCGCGAGGCCGGAGTCCCCCACTACGAGGTGTTGCTGGAGAACGCGCAGGCGACGTCCGACGGCACAGGCAGGCCGGTGGTGCTGGTCGCGCCCAGCTGGGGTCCACTGGGGATGTTCGCGGCCCTGGGCACGCAGTTCATCCAGGCGCTGGCGCAGCGGTATCACGTCATCGTCAGGCCTCATCCGCAGATGGGGATCTCGCAGCCCGACCTGCATGCGCAGGTACTCGCGCTGGCGGATGTCGAGATAGATACCGCTCTGGTGCCGTCGGCCGCGATGGCCAGAGCGGACCTGCTGCTGAGCGACATCTCCGGCATCGTCTACGAGTTCGCCTTCATCCACCGGCGTCCCGTGATCGTGGTCGACCGTAGGATGGAACTGGGTGGACTGGAGGGGGAGTTGCTTGGCGGGGACAGCGAACTGCGCCAGGCATGCGCGGATTTCATCGTGTCGATCGACCCTGCCGCGATCGGCGATGTCGCCTCGCTTGTCGAACGGACGTTGTCGTCGGTGACGCCGGGACGCATCGCCGATGTCCGCGATGCGCTGGTGTATCGCTTCGCCGATGGCGGTGCAGCGGTCGCGGCGCATCTGCTGGAGATCCATCAGCGCGAGGCCGGGCGTGCCGTCGCCAGCGCTGCCTCCGGCCCGGGTATCGGCGGGGAGCGGCCGGCATGATCGAGGTGCTCGACATCCTGCTGCTGCAGCCGCTGCTGGTGATCTACCAGGCGATTTTCGATTTCTGGCGCGACGTCGGCTCCAACCTGGGCCTGGGTCTGGGCGTCGGCGGGCGGATCATCCTGTTCAGCATCACCATCAACCTGTTGCTGTTGCCGCTGTATCGGGAGATGGAGCTGCGGCTGGCGCGCGGCCGGGAAAAGCGCGAGCGTGTCGCTCGTGACGTTGCCCGGATGAAGGCGCATTTCCGTGGTCGGGAGCGCTACTTCTACATTCGTACGGTGCACAGGCAGCACCGCCATCATCCGCTGCAGGCGTTGCTGTCCTCCGCGGACCTGTTCGTCCAGATCCTGGTGTTCGCGACGGTCTACCGTTTTCTTTCCGCGGACGGGCTCCTGGATGGCGCAGCCTTCGGCCAGATCGACGACCTGTCGCTGCCGGACGGTCTGCTCGGTGGCGTCAATGTACTGCCGCTGCTGATGACGGCGATCAATGCGGTGGTCGTGTTCGGCTATGTGCGCGACCGCACGCGCAGGGCGCAGGGCATCGCGCTGTCGCTGCTGTTCCTCGTGCTGCTGTATGCCAGTCCGGCAGGCCTGGTGCTCTACTGGACGATCAACAACCTCTGGTCGCTGCTGCGCAACATGGTCGTCCGGATGCAGGAAACGAAGAGGGCGCCGCTTTGGATGTCCTGATCGTGTTCGTGGCCGGGCTGGCGACCTTCCTCGCTGTGTTCCACGTCGGCAGAAGGATGCTGTCCCGTACCGGTGCGGTGGCCGTGGTGGCCGCGTGGGCGGCTGTCGGCCTGGCGCTTTGCGCGGCATCGCTCCTGGTGGTCGTGTCGCCCTGGATGCCGGCCGTCCTGGCAGCTGCCGCAGCGGTCGCCGCGGGATCGGTCTTCGGCCCGGAACTGGGCGGGTTGACCCCCCAGTTGCAGCGGTGTCGGCTGCCGCTTTATCTGCTCTCGGTGTCCGGCGTGGCCGTGCTGGTATTCGTCGCGATTCCGGTGACCACCTTCCTCACGTCGCCCGGCGAGCTGGACATCCATCTGCGGCGGTTGCTGGAGGTCAATGCGCGCGACGTCATGGTCACGGTCTATGCCGGAGCGGCGGTGTATCTGCTGGCTGGCCGGGCCGCATACCGCACGGTGCTTTCCCTCGTCGCGACGGGGGGCTTTCTGCTGTCCTGGATCTACGCGTTCGTGTTGCCGTTCGGTTACCCGTTGATGTCCGGGCTGGCGTTCGAACAGCTGCCGATCGCCAGGCACGTGCTGCTCTGGCGGTCGGTCGCGGACCTGGCCGTGGTAGTGGTGGTCGCTGGTTGTCTGTGCTGGCTGCTGCGTCGGCGATCGCCCCGGGCGCTGCTTGCGGCGTTGGTGCTGGCCAATGTCTCGGTCGTGATCGCAACAGGTGTCAGCCTGACCAGGGAGCGCTCGGACGAAGCGGGCGAGGCGGCAGGTGCTGACGCGCCGGCGCCGATCGTCCTGTCCTCCGTGCGGCCGAATACGCTGGTCGTGTTTCTCGACCGGTTCATGGGCTCCTATGTCGAATCCATCCTTGCAGCCGATCCGGCGTTGGCGTCACGCCTCAACGGGTTCGTCTGGTATCCCCGAGCGGTGTCGGGCGGCGAGAACTCGATCGCCGGCGTGCATCCGATGCTGGGCGGGTACGACTACCTCCCGTCGGAAATGAATGCGCGCGGGCGACCATTGCGGGATCTCTCCGTCGAGGCGTTCTCGATTCTTCCACGCAATTTCGCCGACCGCGGATATCGGGTCAGCATGGTCGGGCCCCGCGGCATGGGCTTCACCATGTTGGGTGACTGCACGATGCTGGACGTGAACGGAGCGCGCTGCTCGCACATTCCCGCGTCCATCTCGCATCGCAAGGCCGTGGAGATGAAGTTCCCGCTCAACGCGCTGGCAGAGTCGAACTATGCCGATCTTCTGGTGCTGCTGGCTTCGATGCGCATCGCGCCCTATGCGCTCAAGGAGATCATTCTCGCGAAGGGGCCATGGCAGCCTTTCCTGGATCATTCTGCCGGCACCACGTTCCGTGAATGGGCACAGCTGGAGGCGCTCGGCGAACTGACCACGGTGGATGAGGGGGCATCCGGATTCAACTTCGTGTCGAACATCCTGCCCCACGAGCCCTACTTCATGGGGGGCGACTGCGTTCCGTTGACGACCAGGCCGGTGATCGGAAAGCAGGAGCTCGCGCGGACGGGGCATCGCAGCCAGTTCTCCTACCAGCATGCGCTGGCTGCGCGCTGTGCACTGGAGTCGATCGGGCGCTACATGGAGCGGCTCGAAATGTTGGACGTCTACGACAATACACGGATCGTCATCGTGTCCGACCACGGCATCGTCGGCGACGTGCAGGATGGCTCCACACGTGCGGTTGCCGGTGGCACGACGGAGAACGCCTATGTCAGCCTGCGCCCGCTGATACTGGTCAAGGAGATTGGCGCTAGCGGCCAGTTGCGGGTTTCCGAGCAGTTCATGCCCAATGCGGAGGTGCCGCGGCTGGTATGCGAGGACATCGGCGGATGCACCAATCCGTACCTGGGAGGGCGCCCAATTGCCGCGCTGGGCCGGGACGATCCGTTCCCGGTTGCCAGGGTGCCCTGGCAGTTCAGTGCACAGCAGCCCGATGCCTTCGTGCTCAAGGAGCGTCTGTTGCTGCGCGGGCGGGACCCGTTCGACCGCAATGGCTGGACGGTCCAGGACGACAGGTGAGTGGGGGCGGGAGACCCAGCCCGGGACCTCTTCGATGCGGAATTGTGGAGCATGGACGAATGAACGCAGTGACGGGTGTTTCCATTGAGCTGGTTCCTGTTGACCGGCTGCGCCATATCGAGGGCTTTAGCCGGCGCCGCGTCGAGTGGCTGGTGCGCAAGATCGAGGCCGAGGCGATCTGGAACAAGCCGGTGGCGCTCGATACCGAGCACGATCTGGTGCTCGACGGTCAGCATCGGATGGAGGCGGCCAGGCTTCTTGGTCTGCTCCGCATCCCAGCAGTCCGGTACGCGTATGAGAGAGTCGAGGTCTGGAGCCTGCGCCCGAACCACGTCTTCGATTGGCGGCTGGTCACCAAGCGTGCGCTGGCCGGGCAGCCGTACCCGTACAAGACGGTCAAGCACGCGTTCCCTGCCGGTGGACTGCCGGCCTGCGCCTATCCGATTGCTGCCCTGCGCTGATCGCATGCAACTGTGTTCAGATCCCGACCAGGTCATGCTGCACCGCAGCCACCGTGGGTCCTGAAGCATTGAGCCCCTTCACCTGAAACCCGGCCGGTCTTGTTGTACGCTCACCAGCGCACGTGTCGTTGACGGGGATGAATTCCCAAGCCGGGGGGCAGGACATGAGCCGGAGTGCTCAGACGGGCGATGACGGGTTGTTCGATTTCCAGCCGGAAGTCGAGCCCGGGACAGAAGGTGGTGAGGTCGGCCTGACCGTTCTCAGCGTGGACGACGATGCGTCGTTCCAGCGTTCGCTGCGGATGGCGCTGGAGGGATTCCGTTTCCAGGAGCAGCCGGTGCGGCTGATCACGGCCGGGTCGGCGGCCGAGGCAGAGCAACTGCTGGCGCAGACGCCGGACGTCTCGGCGATGCTGCTGGACGTGGTCATGGAGACCGACGATGCCGGCCTGCGGCTGGTGCGCAGCGTGCGTGAGCAGCTGGGCAACGCCGAGGTGCGGATCGTGCTGGTCACCGGCCAGCCCGGCACCGCGCCGCGGCAGCAGACCCTGGAACAGCTGGACATCAGCGAGTACTGGCTCAAGACCGACCTGTACCGCGAGCGCCTGCAGGGCATTCTCACCGGCAACCTGCGCACCTGGCGCGAGATTCACGCGCTCGGCCGGGCCAAGCGCGGGCTGCAGCAGATCGTCCAGGCCGGGCACCAGCTGGCGGGCCTGCGCGATCTGCATGCGTATTCGCAGCACATGCTGCACGAGCTGGCGCAGTTGCTGCAGGTGCAGCCCGAGGGGCTGGTCTGCGTGCGCGCCGACGGTCCGGCCGCACCGCCACTGCAGGCGCGTCTGGTCGGTGCCGGTGGCCGTTTCGCCGAACTGTTGATGCAGTGCCTGCAGGATGTGGACGACCCGCTGGTGCGCCGGCTGCTGGTCGAGGCGCTGACCCGGCACGATTCGATCGAGACACCGGAAAGCCAGGTGCTGTTCTTCGATGGCGGCGAGCTTGCGCCGCCGGCCGCTGTGTACCTGGCCACCGGGCGCCTGCTGGACGCGGAGGAGCGCGAGCTGCTGCGCGTGTTCGCCACCCATGCCAACGCCGGGCTGGTCAACGTGGATCTGGCAGCGCGGCTGGACCGCATCGCCTACCAGGACAGCCTGCTCGGCATTCCCAACGGCAATGCGCTGCAGCGCGACCTGGCCTCGCTGCTGGCCGAGCCGACGCCGCGTGGCAGCAGCGTGATGTTCCTGGAGCTGGACCAGTACGCGCAGAGCAGCCTGACCCTCGGGCCGGAGCAGGGCGACCTGCTGCTGCTGCAGATGGCGGACCGGCTGCGCGGGCTGTACCCGGCGCCGTGCCGGATCGCGCGGCTGCACGACGGCGTGTTCGCGGTGCTGGGGCCACGCACGATGCTCGGCGAGGAGCCGTTCGCCGCGCTCGGGCACGAAGGCGGCGAGATGCCGCTGCCGTTGCTGGGCATCCGGGGCGCGCTGGTTGAGCTGGATGTCTACGACGGGACCGCGCGCGGTGCGATCGATGCCGGGCTGACCCTGTTGCGCCGCGCCCACGCGATCGGTGCGCATGCGCTGCAGCGCTACGACGCGACCATGGAGCACGAGCACGGCCAGCGCTTCCTGCTGTCGCGCGCGCTCTACCGCGCGGTGCAGGCCGGGCGGATCGAGATCGCGCTGCAGGCGCAGGTGTCGCTGGAGCATGGGCGCATCATCGGCGCCGAGGCGCTGGCGCGCTGGACCGGCGACGATGGCAGGCCTGTGTCGCCGGCCGAGTTCATCCCGGTGGCAGAGGCCAGTGGCCTGATCGTGCCGCTGGGCCAGCAGGTGGTGGAGCAGGCCTGCCAGGCGCTGCGTGCAATGGCCGACGCCGGCTTTCCCGGGCTGACCCTTGCGGTCAACGTGTCGCCGCTGCAGCTGCGCCGGCGCGAGTTCGCCGACGAGCTCGCCGCGGTCCTTGCCCGGCACGGCATCGCACCGGCGCAGCTGGAGATCGAGATCACCGAACAGGCGGTGATGAGCGACTTCCAGGACGGGCGCGAGATGCTGCACCGGCTGCGGGCGATGGGCTTCCCGGTGGCGGTGGACGATTTCGGTACCGGCTATTCGTCGCTGCGCTACGTGCAGTCGCTGCCGGTGACCCGGCTCAAGCTGGACCGCGATTTCACCGACGAGATCGGCAGCGGCAGCCGGGAACGCAGCGTGGCCGACATGATCGTGGCGCTGGGCCGCCGGCTGGGGCTGGAGGTGCTCGCCGAAGGCGTGGAAACCCATGCCCAGGCCGAGTGGCTGCGTGCGCATGGGTGCCACAGCGCGCAGGGCTTCCTGTTCGCGCGGCCCGAGCCGCTGGCGGCCTTCATCGCACGGTTGCACGACCAGGCCGGGGGGCGCTGACCCGTGTCCAAGCGTGCGCGGCGCCGACGCGAGGCGTGGCGCGATTCCTGGGCGGCCTTCCGCAGCCAGCCTCGGCGCGTGGGCCTTGTGGCCGTGCCGTGGCTGCTGAGCCTGCTCATCGGCTTTCCGCTGTTGTGGGCCGAAGTCGACCACGCCCTGCGGCGCCCGGCCCAGCAGGCTGGACGCGATGCGGTGGGCTACACCTCGCAGACCCTGCTGCGCTGGATGAACCGGTTGCGCGATGACGCCCGGTTCCTGGCCGACCTGACCCCGCGGCTGGCCGAGGCCGGCGCCGGCCCGGACGCGCCGTTGGTCGATACCTACGTGAGCTTCCTGCAGGCCGGGCGCAACTATCACAAGGTGCGCTGGATCGACGCCGCCGGCTGGGAACGGCTGCGGATCGACCAGCAGGACGGGACCGTGCTCCGCACCCCGGAGAACGCTCTGCAGGACAAGAGCGCGCGCCCGTTCTTCCATGAGGGGCTGATGCTCGAGCCGGGCCAGGTGCATCTGTCGCCGCTCGATCTGAACGTGGAATCGGAGCGGATCGAGTATCCGCCGCGTCCCACGCTGCGTGCGTCCTCGCCGTTCGTGCGCGCCGACGGCAGCCGCGGCCTGGTGGTGGTCAACATCCACGGCGAGGTGCTGCTGCAGCGACTGCGCGAACAGGCGCAGCAGGGCGGCTTCACCGTCTATCTGGTGCATCCGGGCGGCTACTGGCTGATGGGTCCGCGTCCGGAAGATGCCTGGGGCTGGCAGCTGGGTCGGCCCGAACGCAACGTCGCCGACATGGACCCGCAGCTGTGGCAGGCGATGCAGCGCAGCCCGGTCGGACGCTGGCAGGACTGGACCTTCTCCACCCTGGAAGCGGCATGGGGCGATGCCGAGGGCGACCTGCTCGACCATGCCGACCCCACGCTGGGCAAGCTGCGCCTGCTTGTCCGCTACGACGCCCCGTCCGGCCTGCGCTGGAAGGTGATCCTGCTGGTGCTCACGGTGGGCGTGATCGTGATCGCGGCGCTGGTGGTGTCGCGGCTGGCGCGCGGCATGGCCCGCGAGGCCGCCTTCATCCGGCGCCTGCGCGAGACCAACCACGCGCTGGGCACCGCCAACCGGCGGCTGCAGACGGTGCAGGAAGGGCTGGCGCGGGCCGAGCGCCTGTCCTCGCTCGGCCTGATGGTGGCCGGCGTGGCGCATGAGATGAACACCCCGCTGGGTAGCGCGCATCTGGCGCTCAGCGCCGCGCGGCACGGGGTGGAGGAGCTGGAGAAGCAGCTGGTGGCCGGGCTGCGCCGCTCGGATCTGGAACGCTTCCTGGCCAATGCCGCGCCGGCCATCGCCCAGGCCGAGAACGAAGTGCGCCGGGCGGCGGCGCTGGTCCGCCGCTTCAAGCAGGTCGCGGTGGACCGCGCGTCGCTCGAGCATCGCCCGTTCGATCTGGCCGAGATCGTGCTGGATGCCGATCCGCGCCTGCGGCGCGGCGAGCTCGAGGACGACATCGCGCTGGTGCTGGACCTGGAGAGCGGCCTGTTGATGGACAGCTATCCCGGGCCGCTGGAACAGGTGGTGTCCAACCTGTTGTCCAACGCGCTGGCGCATGCCTGGCCGCAGGGTGGACCGGGACGGATCCGGATCCGCGCGGCCGCCGATGGCAGCGACCATGTCCGCATCGAGGTCGACGACGACGGGCGTGGGATCCCGGCCGAGGATCTGCCGCGGATCTTCGAGCCGTTCTTCACGACCCGCCGCAACCGTGGCGGCACCGGGCTGGGGCTGCACATCGTCCACCAGATCGTGACCGAGGTGCTGGGAGGCACCATCGAGGTCCGCAGCCGCACCTCGGACACTGGAGGCGGGCGCGGGACGCGCTTCGTGGTGCGACTGCCGCGGGTCGGGCCGGAGCGCACGCCCCTGTCGTAACGCACGGGCGGGCGCATGCGTGGCGATCACGCGGCGGCTGGGTGGTGCCGTCTCCGATGCTGCGCGAACCGGCGACGCGCAGGGGCTGGTGCAGCACGTCGGCCGAGCACGGTGCATGCGGCGGCATGCCGCTTCCCGCGGCGCTTTGCGTTATCGTTTGCACCGGACTGTCCAGGGGCCACCATGAACGCTGTCGTTTCCGCAAACCTGATCGGCATCACCGGTATCGCCCGGAGGCTGGTCATGGATGGTGCGCTGGACGAGGCGGCCGCCCGCGCCGCGATGGCCCAGGCGACCGAGGCCAAGGTGCCGCTGGCCCAGTGGATCGCCGAGAAGAAGCTGGTCGGCGCCGCGCAGCTGACCGCGGCCAATGCGATCGAGTTCGGCATGCCGGTGCTCGATGCCAGCGCCTTCGACGCCAGCCACAACGCGATGAAGCTGGTCAGCGAGGAACTGCTGCAGAAGCACCAGGTGCTGCCGCTGTTCAAGCGCGGCAGCAAGCTGTTCGTCGGTACCAGCAACCCGACCCAGACCGCGGCGCTGGCCGAGATCCAGTTCCACACCAACCTGGTGGTCGAGCCGATCCTGGTCGACGAGGACCAGATCCGCCGCACCCTGGAGCAGTGGCAGAACGTCGGCGGCCAGCTCGGCAACGCGCTGGGCGACGACGACGAAGACGGCATGGGCGACCTCGAGATCGCCGCCGGCGACGAGGAAGGCGGCAGCGAGTCGGGCATCGACGCCAAGGGCGACGACACCCCGGTGGTCAAGTTCGTCAACAAGGTGCTGGTCGACGCGATCCGCCGCGGCGCCTCGGACATCCACTTCGAGCCCTACGAGACCGACTACCGGGTGCGCCTGCGCATCGACGGCATCCTCAAGACGGTGGCGCGCGCGCCGGTCAAGCTCAGCCCGCGCATCGCCGCACGCCTGAAGGTCATGGCGCAGCTGGACATCGCCGAGAAGCGAGTGCCGCAGGACGGCCGCATCAAGCTCAACCTGTCCAAGACCAAGCAGATCGACTTCCGCGTCAGCACGTTGCCGACCCTGTTCGGCGAGAAGGTGGTGCTGCGTATCCTCGACGGCAGTGCGGCCAAGCTGGGCATCGACAAGCTCGGCTATGAGCCCGACCAGCAGACGCTGTTCCTGGACGCGATCCAGAAGCCCTACGGCATGGTCCTGGTCACCGGCCCGACCGGCTCGGGCAAGACGGTGTCGCTGTACACCGCGCTGGGCATCCTCAACGACGACCAGCGCAACATCTCCACGGTCGAGGATCCGGTCGAAATCCGCCTGCCGGGCGTCAACCAGGTCCAGCAGAACACCAAGCGCGGCATGACCTTCGCGGCCGCACTGCGCAGCTTCCTGCGCCAGGATCCGGACATCATCATGGTCGGCGAAATCCGCGACCTGGAAACCGCCGAGATCGCGGTCAAGGCCGCGCAGACCGGCCACATGGTGCTGTCGACCCTGCATACCAACGACGCGCCGCAGACCATCGCGCGCCTGATGAACATGGGCATCGCCCCGTACAACATCACCAGCTCGGTCACCCTGGTGATCGCGCAGCGCCTCGCGCGCCGCCTGTGCGGCAAGTGCAAGCGCCCGACCGAACTGCCCGAGAACGCGTTGCTGGCCGAGGGCTTCACCGCGGCCGAGATCAAGGCCGGCTTCACCCTCTACGAGGCGGTGGGCTGCGACGAATGCACCGAAGGCTACAAGGGCCGTACCGGCATCTACCAGGTGATGCCGATGAGCGAGCAGATCCAGAGCATCGTGCTGGAAGGCGGCAACGCGATCCAGATCGCGGAAGTCGCCCAGAAGGCCGGCATCCGGGACCTGCGCCAGTCGGCGCTGATGAAGGCCCGCAACGGCATCACCAGCCTGGCCGAGATCAACCGCGTCACCAAGGATTGATCGGTCGCCGTCGCGCGACGTTGGGCCAATGCGTGTGCACTGCAGGCTGAGGCCGCCGCTCCTGCACGTGCGGCAGCATCTAAGCCGGCCCCGCGTCGGCAGTCCGGTGGCTGGCCGGGGTGGCCAGTCCGGACGTGCTTCTGCAAGACCGACGCGCAAGGGCCGGTGCGGGGCTCGCATGGTGTTCCATCGCTCTCGCTGCGTGGTCTCCGTAGCCGTGTCTTCGGCGGGAAACCCGCGTTTGTCGGGGCGTGGCGCCTGTCATGCGAAGGCGCTTGCAGGCGACCACCCCGCAGCAGTCCATGACGGGCGGGACGGTGTCGCTGCCGTCACGGCGTTCGGTCTGTTTGCGATGGCCGGTCACCGGTACGCCCGATCCTGAAAACGCTGAAGGGCTGATGCGAGAAGGGCGTGCCTGCACGCGACCCAGGCGTCGCCTGCGACGTACATGCACGGGCATCCCTCCCGCCGCGCTGGCCGCAGCTGAGCCGTGCATCGCGGGCAAGCGGATCCTCACGGGCGTCGGTTCGCTGACGAAGCGGGGTGCTGCAGCTGGTCGATGACATCGAGCCGCGGAGACGCGTGCTGTTCCGACAGGAGCTCAGGGCGTTCTGACGCGATCGGCCACGATGTCCGAACCGCCTGCGCGGCATGTTCCGCTGACGCCGGCATGCGCGATGTTGACAGCATGCAGGCATGGACATGCATACCTCGCAGCGATTCGACAGCCTTTCCCGACGCCGCGGCGCCCGTCGTGTCGTGCCTGGCGAGGTCCATCATCTGATCGTGGGAACCCTCGGCCAGGCTGCCTGGTTCTCTGACTTCCACGTGGGCTGCGTGGCGGTGCGGGCGTTCCGGGAGCCGGCGCTGCTGGGTGACGCGGAGCTGCTGGCCTGGGTCTTGATGCCGGATCATTGCCACTGGCTGCTGCGTGCAGGCCGGCAGATGCCGGTCGAGAAGGCGGCTTCGCGGATGAAGTCGGCCAGCGCAGCCCAGGTCAACCGGGTCCTGTCGCGTGCCGGCGCACTCTGGGAGCCTGCATTCCGCGATCGCGCGCTGGGTGCGGAGGAGAATGTCCGCGACGTGGCGCGCGCGATCGTCGCCAATCCCCTGCGGGCGGGTCTGAGCGATCGCCTCGGCGACTATCCGTTCTGGGATTGCATCTGGCTGTAGCGCGATCGCTCGCACGCGAAAGCCGCGCACCCGCGACAAGCTCGGGCCACGATGCGGGGGTTCCCATTTTTCCTTTCGGGGCGGAATCGCCGGGGGACACACCCGTCGCAACATGGCCTGCAGGCTGCATCCGGCGACCTGTGGGCGGCTTGCGCCCATCACCATCCGTACCGCTCGGACGCCGCGAGGCATGACGGCCATTCCTCCGGCACTTCCAGAAGACAGGAGACGCGGGTCTCGCCAACGACTGTTGCGGCTACCGGCTTCGGAAACCGGAGCGGGCCGATCTGCAGCCTCCGGCCATCCGCGATGGCCTGCCGTATCCGCGAGGGAAGGCGCCTCCCGACACCGCCACGGCGATCTCCGGGAGCTGACTGCTGCCAGATAGCGGCGAGGCAAGGCGGGGGCCTGCCGCCGCATTGAAGGCAGGTTGCCGGCCGTGCGGGTGTCGGCGGTCGGCGCCGGGCGTGTCTCGTTCCGCCAGGCCGCCCTCGCAGCCGGGGTTGTCACTTCGATCGGATCGCTTTCGAAGATCGCCCCGGGTGGTCCGGCCACTCCCTGCGGGTCGTCGACAGCCCGGTCATCCGGCATCGGCTAGGGTGGCCGCGCCGTTGGTGGCGGGGGCTGGTCGAGCGCCGCGCAAGCCTGCATGCTTGCGGCCCCTCATTGCCGCGGCCAGCCGATGTTCAGCATTCCGATACGCGTCTACTGGGAAGATACCGATGCGGGTGGCGTCGTCTACCACGCGCGCTACGTGGCGTTCCTGGAACGGGCGCGCAGCGACTGGATGCGCGGCCTCGGGTATGGGCAGCAGGCCATGCGGGATGCGCACGGGCTGGTGTTCGCGGTCCATTCCATGCGGATGGACTTCCTGAAGCCGGCGCGCCTGGACGACCTGCTGGACGCCACGGTCGAGGTCCGCCGGGTCGGCCGGGCCAGCATCGTCTTCGACCAGCGCATCGTGCGCGGCGGGGAACTGCTGCTGACCGCCGAGGTCAAGATCGCTGCACTGCGTGCGGTCGATTTCCGTCCGGGGGCGATCGAGGAAGGGCTGTACACCGAATTGAAGGCGCTGGTTTCCAGCGCGGGCACGGAACACGACAAGAGGAACAACGGATGACCGGATCGATCCTGGCCCTGGTGGCCACCGTGGTGCAGGCACTGCCGGAGGAGGCCGCAGCCACGGCCGCCGGTGCCGCCGCGACCGCGGCCCACGGCGGCATCAACTATCTGGACCTGATGCTGCGCGCCAGCCTGCCGGTCAAGCTGATCGTGCTGCTGCTGCTCGCCGGTTCGCTGATCAGCTGGGTGATCATTTTCCGCAAGGCCGGCAGCTTCAAGCGCGCCGACCAGGCGGCGGACGACTTCGAGAACCGGTTCTGGTCCGGTGCCGACCTGGGCAAGCTGTACGCGTCCGCCAGCGACCGCAACCGTGCCGTCGACGGGCTGGAGGCGATCTTCGAGGGCGGCTTCCGCGAGTACACCCGCCTGCGCGAGAAGCGCCGCCTGGATGGTCGCGCCCAGCTCGAGGGTGCGCAGCGCGCGATGCGCGTGGCCTACACCCGTGAGGTCGGCCTGCTCGAGCGCAACCTGGAGCTGCTGGCCAACATCGGTTCGACCGCGCCGTACGTCGGCCTGGTCGGCACCGTGTTCGGCATCATGGTGACCATGCACGACATGGTGAACCAGGGCCAGCAGGTCGGCATCGCCGCCGTCGCCCCGGGCATCTCCGAGGCGCTGTTCGCCACCGCGATCGGCCTGTTCGTCGCGATCCCGGCCGTGTGGGCCTACAACCGCTTCACCAGCCGCGTCGAGCGCCTGTCGCAACGCTACGAAAGCTTCGCCGACGAGTTCAGCTCGATCCTGCAGCGCCAGACCGGCGTCGACGAGTGAGCCGGGTGCGAGCCGACAGGAGCCGCCGATGAGCATGACCCTGATGCGCCACAAGCGCCGCAAGCTCAAGTCCGAAATCAACGTCGTGCCGTACATCGACGTGATGCTGGTGCTGCTGATCATCTTCATGGTCACCGCGCCGCTGCTGAGCTTGAGCGTGGACGTGGACCTGCCCGAGTCGACCGCGCGCGCGGTCGAGAACAAGCGCGATCCGGTGGTGGTGACCGTGGACGCCGATGGCCGCTACACGCTGACCCTGCAGGGCGGCAAGGCCGAGCCGATCGACGCGACCGAGCTGACCGCGCGCCTGGGCGCCTTCATCGCCCAGAACAAGGACACCCCCGTGTTCGTGGCCGCCCCGGGCGGTACCGAGTACCAGCGGGTGATGGACACGATGGTGATGGTGCAGCAGGCCGGCGTGCCGCGCGTCAGCCTGATGAGCCAGCCGGGTGGCAATGCACGCTGACCTCGACCAACGCCACGGCCCCGACCGTGAGCCGGGACTGGCCGGATCCTTCGCGCTGGCGCTGGGCCTGCATGTCCTGATCGCGCTGCTGTTCTGGGTCGCCTGGTGGTGGTCGCCGCAGCGGCACGTGGAGCCGGCTGCCGGTTCGCCGGTGATCGAGGCCTCGCTGGTGATGTCGGCCTCGGACATCCGTGCCGCGCAGCAGGCGGCCGAGAACGCGCCCAAGCCCGAGGTCGAGCCGGAGCCACTGCCAACGCCGATCACCGAGACCGCGCCCGAGGAGACCGTGCCGCCGCCGCAGCCGGTTCCCACCCCGCGCCCGCAGGACGCGCCGACCGCGCCGCAGCAGAAGGCACAGGAGTTCATCCCCGAGCCGGACACCCAGGACCAGGACCGTGCCCGGCGCGATGCGATCGCCAAGGAGACGGCCGAGAAGGAACAGGAGGAGCGTCGCCGCCAGGAGCAGGTCGACCTGACCGAGCGTGAGCGCCAGCGCGAAGCCGAGAACCAGCGCCGGCTGGCCGCGCAGGCCGAGGCTGCCGAACGCGAGAAGAAGCTGGCCGAGATCCGGCGCCAGCGCGAGCAGGCCGCCCGCCAGGCCCGCCAGGCCGAGGAGCGCCTGCAGCAGCTGCAGCAGGCCCAGCAGCGGCAGCAGCCGGCCCAGCCCACCCAGGGCACGCCGGGGCAGGGCGGCACCAGCGACGATCTCACCGCCAAGTACGCGGCGGCGATCCAGCAGGCCGTGCTGAACCAGTGGGTCCGTCCGGAGACCGTGCCGCTGGGCCAGCGCTGCCGGGTCAGCATCCGCCAGCTGCCCGGTGGTGATGTCATGTCGGTCGAGGTGCAGCCAGGCTGCCCGTTCGACGAAGCCGGCCGCCGCTCGCTGGAGAACGCCGTGCTGCGCGCCAAGCCGCTGCCGTACCGGGGCTTTGAAAGCGTGTTCCAGCGCAACCTGACCCTGAACTTCGAGGCGCAGGACCGCTGAGTCCGGTGTGCATGCCGCGGCGCGGTGCCGCGGTACGTACGGCTGCTCCCGTGCCCCCCATGGAAGGACCCGCCATGTCGATCCGCCTGTTTTCCGCCGCTGCCCTTGCCCTCGCCACGCTTGCGGCCGGCCCTGTCCGTGCCGATGACGCGGATGCCGCCCGGGAGCGGGCCCGCTACGGCGACGCCCTGCGTGAGGCGATCCGCGCGCAATGGCTGCGGCCGGACACGGTCGCTGCGGGGACGTCCTGCCGCGTCCGCATCCGGCAACTGCCGGGCGGCGACGTGCTGGACGCCGAGGTGATGCCGGACTGCGGCTTCGACCCGGTCGGCCAGCGTTCGTTGCAGGCAGCCGTGCTGCGTGCCCAGCCGCTGCCCTATGCCGGCTTCGAGCGCGTGTTCTCGCGTGAGCTGGTCGTGACCTTCACGACCGACGACCACTGAGCACGGGCGCCGGCGCGCCGTTCCGCGGCGGGGCGATCCGTCCGTCGGATGCCCGTCGCGCCGCTCGGCGGGTATGCGCGACGTTCACGTCCTTTTCGTTCATGATTGCGAAAACATTCACGCGTGGCCTGCTATCCATTGTCGGCCACTGGACTGCGACCGAGAGCCCATGAAGACCCCTTTGCGCTGGCTTGCCCTGCTTGTGTTCCTGCTGTTGCCCGTGCTTGCCAGTGCGCAGCAGCAGGGTCTGGAGATCGACATCATCGGCGGCAACGCGTCGGCCCTGCCGATCACGGTGGTGCCGATGCCGTACCAGGGCAGCGCCGGTGCGCCGCAGACCGATGTCGCCAAGGTCGTGCGCGACGATCTGGCCCGTTCCGGTCAGTTCCGTACGCTTCCTGAAGCGCAGATCGTCGAGCGCCCGACCCGCGGCGGCGAGATCCAGTACCCGACCTGGCGCCAGCTGCGCCAGGACTACATCGTAGTCGGCCGCGTGCTGGACGCCGGCGATGGCAGCTATCGGGTCGAGTACGAACTGTTCGACGTGGCCAAGGGCGAGCGTCTGCTCGGCCTGGCGATGACCGCCCGCGCCAACGCCATGCGCGACGTCGCCCACCAGATCGCCGATGCGATCTACGAGAAGATCCTCGGCGTGCGCGGCGCGTTCTGGACCCGCATCGCCTACGTCACCGCCAACGGCAGCGGCAACCAGATGCGCTACGCGCTGGTGGTCGCCGACGCCGACGGCTACAGCCCGCAGACCGTGGTGCGCTCGGCCGAGCCGCTGCTGTCGCCGGCCTGGAGCCCGGACGGCCGCAAGCTGGCCTACGTCAGCTTCGAGCGCGGCAACTCGGCCATCTACATCCAGGACATCGCCACCGGTGCCCGCGAGATGGTCTCCAGCTTCCGCGGCATCAACAGCGCGCCGTCGTTCTCGCCGGACGGCCGCCGCCTGGCGCTGGCCCTGTCGCGCAGCGGCAACCCGGAAATCTACGTGATGGACCTGGGCAGCAAGCAGCTGACCCAGCTGACCAACCACTTCGCGATCGATACCGAGCCGACCTGGAGCGCGGACGGCAGCACCATCTATTTCACCTCCGACCGGGGTGGGCGTCCGCAGATCTACCAAGTGCCCTCCAGCGGCGGCAGCGCCAGCCGGGTGACCTTCCAGGGCAACTACAACGCCAAGGCCAGCGTCTCCGAGGACGGCAAGAAGATCGCCGTCGCCCAGGGCAGCGGCAACACCTACCGGATCGCGATCATGGACAGCAGCCTGGGCTCGCCGCGCTGGAGCACGGTCTCGACCGGCCAGCTCGACGAATCGCCCAGTTTCGCCCCCAACGGCAGCATGCTGCTGTATGCGGGGCGCGAGGGTGGGCGCGGGGTGCTGTACGCGGTGTCGGCCGACGCCCGGGTCAGGCAGCGGCTGGTGTCGCCGGACGGCGGCGATGTCCGCGAACCGGCGTGGTCGCCCTACCGCAGCGCACGTTGATTTTGAGTTAAATGCGGTAACATTCGCGTTCGTCAACCCAACCCCGCTCCACCCTGCACGCATCAAAAGGAATGATCATGAACAAGACCACCCGAGTTCTGCTGGTTTCGATGCTGTCCGTGGCCGTTCTGGCCGGCTGCTCCAAGAAGGTGAAGGAGGAGCCGGCCGCTCCGACCCCGACCCCGGCTCCGACCACCACCGCTCCGACCACCAGCGGCGTCTACACCGCTGCCGACCTGGACACCGATGCCTGCCTGCGCCAGCGCGTCGTGTACTTCGATTTCGACCAGGACAGCCTGAAGCCGGAGTTCCAGGCCATCGTCGCCTGCCACGCCAAGTTCCTGCGTGACGTCCCGAGCTCGCGCCTGACCCTGCAGGGCAACGCCGACGAGCGCGGTTCGCGCGCCTACAACCAGGCCCTGGGCGAGCGTCGCGGCAATGCCGTGTCGTCGGCGCTGCAGGCTGCCGGCGGTTCGGCCAGCCAGCAGACCGTGGTCAGCTACGGCGAAGAGCGTCCGGTCTGCACCGAGTCGGGCGAGTCCTGCTGGGCGCAGAACCGTCGCGTCGAGCTGGTCTACACCGCTCGCTGATCGTGATGAAGTCTTCCGGACTCGTTCGGATGCTGGTCGTGGCGGCCCTCGTGGCCGCCACGCCCGTGCATGCCTATGCGCAGCAGCGGCTGAGTCTGGCCGACCGCGTGACCCGTCTCGAGCTGCAGGGCGACAACAGCCAGGCCAACGCCGACCTGCTCAACCAGCTCAACCAGCTGCGGGCCGAGGTTGTGTCGCTGCGGCAGGCCGTCGAGCAACTCCAGCATGAGAAGCAGCAGCTCCAGCAGAGCGCCCGCGACCAGTACCTCGATCTGGATGGGCGCCTGAACCGTCTCGAGAGCGGTGGCGCTCCGGCACTTCCCGCTCCTCCGGACCTCTCGGCCGCACCGGTGCCTCGTGCACCTGCGCCGGTTGCCGCTCCGGCCGCGACCGAGGCTCCGCCCAGCGTGCACGGTGACCCGGGCTCGCTGGCGCAGGCAGGCGACGAACGTGCCGCCTACGATGCCGCCTTCAAGGTGATGAGCAGCGGCAACTACAAGCAGGCGGTCCAGCAGTTCGAGGCCTTCATGGCCCAATACCCCAACGGTATCTATGCGCCCAATGCGCTGTACTGGCTGGGGCAGAGCTACTACCTGACAAGCCGTTACGCGGAGGCCGAGCAGCAGTTCGAGGCCGTCGTCGCGCGTTACCCCACCCATCCCAAAGCCGCCGACTCGATGCTCAAGCTCGGTCTGGCCCAGATGGAAACCGGCAAGCCCGAACTGGCCGAGCGCACGCTCGTCGAGGTCGGCAGCCGTTATCCCGGAACCGAGGCCGCCCGCATCGCCGGCGATCGCCTGGGTTCGCTGTCGCGCCGCAGCTACTGAGCCACGGCGCACGCCAGGCCTGCGTCAGCGCCGGCATCCACTCCAGTGTCCACATGAACGCCTCCGTGCCGCAGCAGCGCCTGCGGCTGACCGAAATCTTCCTGTCGCTGCAGGGCGAAGCCAATGCGGCCG
This sequence comes from Xanthomonas sp. XNM01, assembly GCF_014851915.1. Taxonomy (GTDB): domain Bacteria; phylum Pseudomonadota; class Gammaproteobacteria; order Xanthomonadales; family Xanthomonadaceae; genus Pseudoxanthomonas. Next base: position 201,253 of record NZ_JACVAP010000003.1, on the reverse strand, counting down.
GCTGGCCGACCGTGTTCGTGCGCCTGACCGGCTGCCCGTTGCGTTGCCAGTATTGCGACACCGCGTACGCCTTCCATGGCGGGCAGTGGTGGGAGATCGACGACATCCTGGCCGAGGTCGCCCGGCACGGCGTGCGCCACGTCTGCGTGACCGGCGGCGAGCCGCTGGCGCAGAAGCGCTGCCTGCAGCTGCTCGAACGCCTGTGCGATGCCGGCTACGACGTCTCGCTGGAGACCTCCGGCGCGCTCGACATCGCCGGCGTCGACCCGCGCGTCTCGCGCGTGGTCGACCTGAAGACGCCCGGATCGGCCGAGATGGACCGCAACCGGCTGGAGAACATCCCGCTGCTCACCGCCCGCGACCAGGTCAAGTTCGTGCTGTGTGGACGGGCGGACTACGAGTGGGCGCGCGACATGGTCGCCACCCACGCGCTCGCCGAGCGGTGCGACGTCTTGTTCTCGCCCAGCAAGAGCGAGGTCGCGCCGCGCGATCTGGCCGACTGGATCGTCGCCGATCGCCTGCCGGTGCGCTTCCAGATGCAGCTGCACAAGCTGCTGTGGAACGACGAGCCCGGACGCTGAGTCCGGACGGTCTGCCGTCCGGCGGCCGTGCATCGCAGGCAACGAGGGGCGCGCATCGTCATCGACGACCGGAGCGGAACCATTGCTTCCTGGGGCGCCGCAGACGATCCGCTGCCTGCACGCGCCGACAGGCCGAGGCTGTCACGTTCGATCCGGCCAGCAACCGGCTGGCCAGGGCCGTCGACCGGCGCGTCCCCGCAGACCCGGCACGGATCCGCGCCACGCGCGCTTCCGCCCCGGAGGGCGCGCGTCCTGCGCGCGCGTACCCCAGCGTGGTCAGGCCCTGCCCGGACCAGTGGCGCCTACAATGGGCGCCCCCACAGCCGCAGCAACCGTCATGAAGAAAGCCGTCGTCCTGGTGTCCGGAGGCATGGATTCCGCCGTCGTCCTGGCCATCGCCCGCGAGCAGGGCTTCCAGGCCTATGCATTGAGCGTGCGCTACGGCCAGCGCCATACCTCCGAGCTGGAGGCGGCGGACCGGGTGTCGCTGGCGCTGGGCGCCGCCGAACACAAGACGGTGCACGTGGATCTGCGCAGCATCGGTGGCTCGGCGCTGACCGCCGACATCGACGTGCCCGATGCCGGCGGCGAAGGCATCCCGGTGACCTACGTGCCGGCGCGCAACACGATCATGCTGTCGATCGCGCTGGGCTGGGCGGAAGTGCTCGGTGCCGCCGACATCTTCTGCGGGGTCAACGCGGTGGATTACTCCGGCTATCCCGATTGCCGGCCGGAGTTCATCGAGGCGTTCGAGCGCCTGGCCAACCTGGCGACCAAGGCCGGGGTGGAAGGCGCCGGGCTGCGGGTGCAGGCGCCGCTGCTGCGGATGAGCAAGGCCGACATCGTGCGCGAGGGTGTGCGTCTGGGCGTGGATTTCGGCCAGACCGTGTCCTGCTATCGCGCCGACGCCGAAGGGCGCGCCTGTGGTCACTGCGATGCATGCCGCCTGCGTGCGGCCGGTTTCGCCGACGCCGATGTGTCCGATCCGACCCGCTACGTCTGATCGGGCGGCTGCATGCCGGCGCGCTGCCTGATCGCGTGAAGCCCTGCTGCGTGCTCCAACCGAATCGGGCGTGAGCGGTATCGGTACGCAGTCTGGCGGCCTCGCGGCGGTCGCGGACAGATGCGCGATCCGCGTCGATGCGCCGTCCTGCAACGACCGCCGCGTTGGTCGCCAACGGACCTGATGGGGTAGAATGCGCGCCCGGCCTCGCGCCGGCGCTGTCTGTGGGCCGTTAGCTCAGTCGGTAGAGCATCGGACTTTTAATCCGCTGGTCGATGGTTCGAATCCATCACGGCCCACCATCTCGAGTCATCCTGTGCCCTTGGGTGTCGGGGCTTCCAGAAAAGCGAAAGGGCGCCAGACGGCGCCCTTCGGCGTTCCAGGCCTTGTACCCTGCGAGGACAGCCTGGGTCGGTCCGATGCCTCCCGGCCCTGACATCATCGGCGTCGTGGCTGCGCAAGGCTTCAGTCCCGCATCCCCCCGCACTTCTGCACCGCGACGGGTGATTCCGGCGATGCGTGCTCGGACAGGAAAAACGCCCGTTCAGAGCGTTTTCCCGCCTGCTTTCTTCGTCCTGCCTTGCGGTCACACGCCGCGCTCCGCACTCTTCTGCCATTGCGTCCAGGCGGTCCAGCCGCTGGCATCGGCTGCCTTCGCGTCGATGGGCGTCGATCAGGCTGCGTGCATGCTGGCGTGCTGCGGACTTCCAGCAGCGAGTCGCGCAAGCCGTTCGTCGGCAGCGGTCTTCTCGTCGAGGTTGTGCAGCAGGGCGGGCAGGACGTCGCGATAGTCCAGGCGCCTGGCCAGGGTGACCACGATGCCGTGGGCGGCGACCTGATGCCGGATCAGCCGTTGGATGCCGGCCAGCAGCGCGATGTCACGCAGGCTTCCCGGATCGATGACGTCGACGATGTCGCGCAGGTCCTCCACCATCGCCTCGATCGCCGCGCAGCGCCCGCGGCGCGGCCAGACGTCCAGCGTTTCGATCACCTGGTCGATACGATCGACATGCGCACCGGCTTCGGCGATATGGATCGCGAGGGATTCGGCCAGGCGTGCGTCATGCACCGACCCTGCCAGGCGCGGGAGGTCGCGCATGAGCCGCTTTTCGGCGTTGTAGATGTCCGAGAGTTCATGGATGAACAATTCCTGCAGGCTCGTGATTGGCATGGGCTGCTCCTTGCATGGCCAGGAAATCATCCTCCTGCGATCCGGGCGGCTGTGCAAACGGCGTCAGCCATTCCAGGAGCGCGCGCTGCAGATCCAGCGCCGACGCGCAGCCGGACAGCAGGTCCGGCATGTCGGCATGCGTCACGCACGCCACCAGCGTCTGGTAGGTCCGGATCTCCAGCAGTTCGAGCTGGCGCCAGCGCGAGATCAGCCAGGCGCCGGAGCGGGCGAAGACGGGTGGGCAACCGGCGGCGGCATCGGTCGGGGGCAGGGCGGCGGCAACGCCGAGCGCACGCCGGTGCCGCTGCAGCAGCGCCTGCTGCGCGCGGGTTTCCACCGCATGCAGTTCGGCGCGGTCGCGCAGGCGGCAGTCGAGCAGCGGGCAGTCGCCGATCACCCCGAGCAGGGCGATGATGTCCGTCTGGAGGCCGCAGAGACTGTCCAGTTTCCGGGCCAGGGTGAGGTGGGTCGCGATGCTCATGTCCGTCATGTGCATGGCCGGCCTGGCGGTGGCCAAGTCAGCGCCTCCTGGAGCGTGGCAGGCAGTGTGGTTCATTGCTGGTAAAGACGCCCTTCACGCCTCGGCATCCACAGGTCCGTCGGTGATACGGGCACCGGAGGTTGGAATCGTCGCCGAGTCGCCGCCCGGTCCCTCGGCGCCCATTCCGTCTCTACGCCGGGAGGTGGGGGCTGTGCCGCCGCGGACGCTTCGGAGGCCGCCTCGGACGCAGGGCGGCGGGGACAGGAAGCGCGCCCCTGCCTGCTCTGTCGCGGGAGCGTCTCCGGTTGACGCCTGCCTGACGCGGCGGCGTGCAACATCCGCCTGTCACATCGCATGGCGCGCGGCGTGCTCGCTCCGTCCGACGGTTGCAGAAGCCAGAAGGCAGGAATCACTCGCATCCGCCGCAGTCGCGCAACGCGACGAAGGCGGCCGATGCTTTCGACGCGACCACGGGCCGGCAGGTCGATTGATCGTTTCCGCTTCGGTTTCGCGGTAGTTCAATCAATGGCGCTGCAAGGCCGTGGCGTCTGACGGCGTTCGGGGGGAGGCCCTGCCGGCCGGTGCAAGGGAATGTGCCGGCCGGTGGTGCTCAGCCTTCTTCGCGGATGATCTCCAGCACCTCGCCACCGTAACGCGCCAGCTTGCTGCCGCCGAGGCCGCCGACGCGGGCCAGTTCGCTCAGCGAGGCCGGGCGCAGTTGGGCGATGTCGCGCAGGGTGCGGTCGTGGAAGATCACATAGGCCGGGATGCTCTGCTCGCGTGCGGCTTGGGCGCGCCACTGGCGCAACGCATCGAACAGCGCACGGTCGCCGGCATCGACCTGCAGGGTGCTGTCGCTGCGGCGCTCGCCGCCGCTGCGTCCACGCTCACGCGTGCGCGGGGGATCGCGGCGCAGTTCCAGGATGCGCTCGCCGCGCAGCACCGGGCGTGCGGCCTCGGTTAGGCGCAGGCTGCCGTGGCCTTCGGCATCGACTTCCAGCAGGCCGCCGACCACCAGCTGGCGGAACACGCTGCGCCATGCGGTCGCGTCCAGGTCCTTGCCGACGCCGTACGTCGACAGCGTGTGGTGGCCGAACTGGCGGATCTTGTCGTTGTCGGCGCCGCGCAGCACGTCGACCAGGTGCCCGGCGCCGAAGCGCTGACCGCTGCGGTAGACGCAGCTCAAGGCCTTCTGCGCGGCTTCGGTTGCGTCCCAGGTGGTGACCGGCTGCAGGCAGTTGTCGCAGTTGCCGCACGGCGTGGGGTAGACCTCGCCGAACGAGGCCAGCAACGCCTGGCGGCGGCAGCCGGCCGACTCGCAGTAGCCGAGCAGCTGGTCGAGCTTGTGCCGTTCCAGCCGCTTGCGTTCCTCGCTGGCCTCGCCCTGTTCGATCATCTGCCGCAGCAGCACCACGTCGCCCAGGCCATAGGCCATCCACGCCTCGGCAGGCTCGCCGTCGCGGCCGGCACGACCGGTTTCCTGGTAATAGCCCTCCATCGACTTGGGCAGGTCCAGGTGGGCGACGAAGCGCACGTCGGGCTTGTCGATGCCCATGCCGAAGGCGATGGTCGCGGCCATCACGATGCCGTCCTCGCGCAGGAAGCGGCGCTGGTTGGCAGCGCGGACCTCGGCCGGCAGGCCGGCGTGGTACGGCAGGGCGTTGATGCCCTGGCCGGACAGGAACTCGGCGGTCTCCTCGACCTTGCGCCGCGACAGGCAGTAGACGATGCCCGACTCGTCGCGATGCCCGGACAGGAAATCCAGCAGCTGCCGGCGCGGGTTGTCCTTGTGCGCGACCGCGTAGCGGATGTTGGGTCGGTCGAAAGAGCTGGCGAAGCGGCGCGCGTCCTGCAGGCTCAGGCGCTCGGCGATCTCGCGCTGGGTCGGCGGGTCGGCGGTGGCGGTCAGCGCGATCCGCGGCACCTGCGGCCAGCGCTCGTGCAGCACCGTCAGCTCACGGTACTCGGGGCGGAAATCGTGGCCCCACTGCGACACGCAGTGCGCTTCGTCGATCGCGAACAGGGCGATGTTGCTGCGGTCGAGCAGGGACAGGAAGCGCGGGGTCAGCAGGCGCTCGGGGGCGACGTAGAGCAGGTCCAGCCCGGTGTCGAGCAGGTCGCGCTCGACCTGGCGCGCGGTCTCCGCGTCCAGCGTGGAATTGAGGTAGGCGGCGCGCACGCCGAGCTGGTGCAGGGCTTCGACCTGGTCCTGCATCAGTGCGATCAGCGGCGACACGACGATGCCGACGCCGTCGCGCAGCAGCGCGGGCACCTGGTAGCACAGCGACTTGCCGCCGCCGGTGGGCATCAACACCAGGGCGTCGTGGCCGGCGGCGACGTGCTCGACGATGGCGGCCTGTTCGCCGCGGAACGCGGCATGGCCGAAGGTGGACGTGAGGACGTCCAGGGCATGCGAAGACATCCGCACAGGATACCCGCTGCGACGCGACCGGGCTGCCGGGCGGGGCGGGATGAGTCGTTACGGCGTGCGCGTGCTTGCTTGCGCGGGCGGGGCGGGCACCCCGCGTGCGCCGTGGTGTTTCCCGGCCCGGCGTGGTCTGCCCGTGCGATGGCGCGCTGCGGAGTCTTGACGGTTCAGGAGCCGTGGAGCGCGGCGATCTGCAACGCCCGGATCGGACGGGTCGATACCCGCCGTTGCCGGTGGGTATTCCGGCCGTGTCGCGCTGTGCCGGGAGTACGCATGCCGCCCGCCGCATTGCACCCGGGTGCAACCGCCTATTCCCGATCAATCAGCGATCGACTGTCGATGCAGGATGCGAGGTTGGACGCGCCGGGATGGGAGACCGCGTCGGGAGAGTCGACAGGAAGCACCCTACCGAACCCAGCACACAGCGTGTCGCGCCGATCCGCGAGCCCGACAGGAGCGGCCCCCGCTGTCGCTGCGACGGGCAACAGGCGGCTCCCCGGAATGGACGGCAGCATGCGAACGAAGGCATGTTCCCGGGTGTCGCCGGTTGGCGGTCCGGCGGTGCTCACCCGCATTCACCAGGCCAGAAGGCGGCCAGGCGCTGCCGCTCCGCGCCCGAAACGGAAAACGCCGGCACAGGGCCGGCGTCTCCGTTCGATCGATCGGCTTGCCGGCCGGCCGTCACTCCAGCAGCGAGCGCAGCATCCACGCGTACTTCTCGTGGGTCTGCAGGCGCTGGGTCAGCAGGTCGACCGAGGGATCGTCGCCGGCGTCGTCGGCGATCTTCAGCACGCCGCGCGCGGTCCGGCAGACGGCTTCGTTGCCGGCGACCAGCTGCTGGACCATGCCCTTCCAGTCCGGCACGCCGTCGGCGCCCGACTCCTCGCGGATCGACGACAACCGCACGAACTCGCCGTACGAGCCCGGCGCGTTGAAGCCCAGCGCGCGGATGCGCTCGGCGACCTCGTCCAGCGCGGTCCACTGCTCGGTGTACTGGGTCTCGAACATCGTATGCAGCGAGTTGAACATCGGACCGGTCACGTTCCAGTGGAAGTTGTGGGTCTTCAGGTACAGGGTGTAGGCGTCGGCGAGGAAGCGCGAGAGCCCCTCGGCGATCTCCTTGCGGTCGGTGGCGCTGATGCCGATGTCGATCCGCGCGGTGGAGGCCACCGGATCCAGCGTCTTCTTCGCCGGTTTGGCGGGCTTGCTCTTGTCGGTCTTGGTCTTGGCCATGGAACGCTCCTTGGAATGTGCAATCACAGGCACGATATGGGGCTCAGGCAGGAGACAATAAAGTACTCCGCGTCATCCGATGTTTCACACGGTCCCATAGATGAATCCGATTCCCGATGCCCTCCGCCAGGCACTCGACGCCGGCCGCCGCGGCATCGACCAGGCCCTGACCCGCGACCGCGGCCGCCTGCACGGCCTGTGGTCGCGCTGGCGTGGCCGTGCCGACGATGCCGGCCTGCGTGCCGCCTTCGAGCAGGCGCTGCAGGCCTCGGTCGCCCAGCGCCAGGCGCGCGCGCAGTCGCTGCCGGCGGTCACCCTGGACGAAGCGCTGCCGATCACCGCCGAAGCCGAGCGCATCGTCGCCCTGATCCGCGACCACCAGGTGGTGGTGCTGGCCGGCGAGACCGGCTCGGGCAAGACCACCCAGCTGCCCAAGCTGTGCCTGGCCGCAGGACGTGGCGCTGCCGGCATGATCGGCTGCACCCAGCCGCGCCGGATCGCGGCCCGGTCGGTGGCCGCGCGCGTGGCCGAAGAGCTGAAGGTGCCGCTGGGCGGCGTGGTCGGCTTCCAGGTGCGCTTCAACGACCAGGTCGGCGCGGATACCCGGATCAAGTTCATGACCGACGGCATCCTGCTGGCCGAGACCGGCTCGGACCGCTGGCTGTCGGACTACGACACGATCATCGTCGACGAGGCGCACGAACGCAGCCTCAACATCGACTTCCTGCTCGGTTACCTCAAGCAGCTGCTGGTGCGGCGCCCCGACCTGAAGCTGATCGTGACCTCGGCCACGATCGACACCGCGCGCTTTTCCGCCCATTTCGGCAACGCGCCGGTGGTCGAGGTCGAGGGCCGGACCTTCCCGGTCGAAGTGCGCTACCGGCCCGACGAGGCCGGCGACGCCGAGGCGGCTCCGCCCGTCGCGCCACGTCCGCCGAGCCGCGGCCGGCGCAACGACGATGCCGTGCCCGCCCGCGGCGAACGCACGATGAGCGAGGCGATCGTCGCCGCCGTCGACGAGATCACCGGCGAGGATCCGCGCGGCGACATCCTCGTGTTCCTGCCGGGCGAACGCGAGATCCGCGACGCGCACCAGGCGCTGGAGCGGCGCAAGTATCGCGCGACCGAGGTGCTGCCGCTGTACGCGCGGCTGTCGGCGCGCGACCAGGACCGGGTGTTCCAGCCCGGCCCGCAGCGGCGCATCGTGCTGACCACCAACGTGGCCGAAACCTCGCTGACCGTGCCGCGGATCCGCTACGTGGTCGATCCGGGCACCGCCCGGGTCAAGCGCTACAGCCCGCGGCAGAAGTTGGACCGCCTGCACATCGAGCCGGTCAGCCAGGCCAGCGCCAACCAGCGCAAGGGCCGCTGCGGCCGCGTCGCCGAGGGCGTCTGCTACCGGCTGTACGACGAAGCCGATTTCCTGGCCCGGCCGGAGTTCACCGACCCCGAGATCCGCCGCTCCAGCCTGGCCGGGGTGATCCTGCGGATGCTGCAGCTGGGCCTGGGCCGGATCGAGGACTTCCCGTTCCTGGAAGCGCCGGACGAGCGCGCGATCGCCGACGGCTGGCAGCAGCTGCTGGAACTGGGCGCGATCGACGAACAGCGAAAGCTGACCGCGGTCGGCCGGCAGATGGCGCGGTTGCCGGTGGACGTGAAGCTGGCGCGGATGCTGGTGGCCGCGCAGCAGCATGGCTGCCTGCGCGAGATGATCGTGATCGCCGCCTTCCTCGGCATCCAGGATCCGCGCGAGCGTCCACCGGAGGCGCGCGAAGCCGCCGACAACGCGCATGCCGCGTTCGCCGATGCGCGTTCGGAGTTCATCGGGATCCTGCGCCTGTGGGAGGCCTACCGGCAGGCGCACGAGGACCTGACCCAGTCGAAGCTGCGTGACTGGTGCGGCCGGAACTTCCTCGGTTTCCTGCGCATGCGCGAATGGCGCGAACTGCATCGCCAGCTGCGCCTGCTGTGCGCCGAACTGGGCTGGCAGGAGGCGCCGGCCGATGGCGGCCTGCTGGCCGCGCTGCTGGCGGCCGGTCCGCCGCCGCGCGAGGCGGGCGCGCAGCAGCAGAACCGGCCGAGCCGCGGTGAACTGCATCGTGCGGCACGTCTGGCGCGGGATGGCAAGGAGACGGGGGCGGCTTCGCCTCCGGCGCAGTCGGCGCAGAAGGCCGAGGCCAGGCGCGGCGGCGAGCCTCGCGCCAGCGAGCCGGCGCCCTCCATCAACGACCGCGCCCGCGCCGCCGCCTACCAGGCGCTGCATCGCGCGCTGATCGCCGGCCTGCCGACCCAGGTCGGCCATCGCACCGAGAAGGGCGACTACCAGGGTCCGCGCCAGCGTCGCTACCAGCTGTTCCCCGGCTCGGCGCTGGCCCGCAAGCCGCCGCCGTGGGTGCTGTCGGCCAATCTGCTGGACACGCAGAAGGTCTGGGGCATGACCAATGCCGCGATCGAGCCGGACTGGGTGATCGCCGAGGTGCCGCACCTGCTGGCCCGCAAGCACTTCGATCCGCGCTGGTCGCGCGCGCAGGGCAGCGTGATCGCGTCCGAGCAGATCAGCCTGTTCGGCCTGGTGCTGGCGCCGAAGAAGCCGGTGCAGTACGGCAAGATCGACCCGCCCGGCGCGCACGACGTGTTCGTGCGCCAGGCGCTGGTCAGCGGCGAGATCGATACCCGCAGCGGCTTCGTCGCCGACAACCTGGCCACGCTGGAACAGGCGCGCGAGGAAGAAGCCAAGCTGCGCCGCGCCGGCCTGGTCGCCGACGAGGACTGGCAGGCGCGCTGGTACCTGGACCGGGTGCCACCGCAGATCCATTCCACGGCCGGGCTCGACGCCTGGCACAAGGCGCTGCCGCCCGAGAAACGCAAGGTGTTGCGCTGGACCGTGCTCGACCTGCTGCCCGGCGAGGGCAGCGAGGCCGACCTGTTCCCGAAGTACTTCGTGCTTGGCGACGCGCGGCTGCCGCTGCACTACCGCTTCGAGCCGGGCGCGACCGACGACGGCGTGACCCTGGAAGTGCCGCTGCCGCTGCTGAACGCGCTGGATCCGGCGCGGCTGAGCTGGCTGGCGCCGGGCTTCGTCGCCGACAAGGCATCGGCGCTGATCCGCGGCTTGCCCAAGGCGATGCGGCGCAACTACGTGCCCGCGCCGGACTTCGGGCGCGCGTTCTTCGAGGCCTATCCGCAGCCCAGCGCCGATGCGCTGCCGGGCGAGCTGGCGCGCTTCCTGACCCGCGCCACCGGCGCGGTGGTCGCGCCGACCGATTTCGACGAGGCGGCGCTGGAGCCGCATCTGCGGATGAACCTGCGCCTGCGCGAGCTGCCCGAGCGTGGCGGCAAGGTCCTGGCCGAGTCGCGCGATCTGGAGGCGCTGCGCGCCGGTTTCGGCGATCTGGCCGGCGAGGCCTTCGCGGTACGCGCCGGGCGCGCGCTGGCCGCGGAAGGCCTGCGTGCGTTCCCGGCGGAGCCGATTCCCGACCAGGTCACCGGCGAAGCCGGCGTGCCCGGCTGGCCGGCGCTGGTCGATGCCGGCGAAACCGCGGCGCTGCGCGTGTTCGCCGACCGCGCGCAGGCGCGTGCGGCGCATCCGGATGGCGTGCGCCGGCTGCTGCGGATCGCGCTGGCCGACAAGGCGCGGCAATCACGCAAGCAGCTGCCGATGTCGCCCAAGCTCGGCCTGCTGTACGCGGCGATCGAGCAGTTCGGCACCGGCCCGGACGCCAAGGCGAAGGAGAAGGAACAGCTGCGCGCCGATCTGGTCGACGCGGCCTTGAATGCCGTGCTGTCCACCGGTGTTGACGACATCCGCGACCCGGGCGCATTCGCGCGCTTGACCGAGGTCGCCGGCAAGCGTCTGTTCGCCGAGGCGATGGAGCGGCTGACCCTGGCCGAGCAGATCCTGGCCGCGGTGGCCGAGCTCAAGCCGAAGCTGGAATCGAAGCTGATGGGCTGGGCCAGCGGCAACCTCGACGACCTGCGCACCCAGCTCGACGGGTTGGTGCATCCGGGTTTCCTCGGGCATACCCCGGCCGACGCGCTGGCGCAGTTCCCGCGCTGGCTGAAGGCGATGCAGTTGCGCGCCGAGCGCACACTGCGCGATCCGGCCCGCGACCAGGCGCGGATGCTGGAGCTCAAGCCCTTCGCCGATGCGCTGGCGCTGGCGGTGAAGCGCGGCGTCGCCGACACGCCCGACTGGCAGGCGCTGCGCTGGGATCTGGAAGAGCTGCGGGTGTCGCTGTTCGCGCAGGAACTGGGCTCGCGCGGCGGCGTGTCGCCGAAGAAGCTGGCGCAGCGGCTGGCGGTGCTTCAAGGCTGACCTGCCTGCCGGCGTGTCCCGGGGGACCGGGAGCGCGCGGCAGGCTGGAGCCGCCGCGCGCCTGCAAAATGCCTACTTGATCCGGCGAACCTTGGCAGCGGTGTTGAACCCCTTGATCCGCATGTACCAGGCGCCCAGCAGGCCCGGCCTGATCGAGACTTCGGCATCGCTGCGGCGTGCACCGTCGAGTCGGGCCGCATCCACCTGTTCCCAGACCTGGCCGTTGGCCAGCGTGTACTGGCGTCCCTTCGCGAAACCGGTGAACTGACCAGGCAGGACGCTCTCGATCGGCTCGTCGGAGCCGAAGTCGAGAAAGCCCCTGTTCTTCTGCACGACTTCCTGCCGGCCTTCCTCGCGTGCCTGTTCGCGGATGCGTTCCAGCGCGTCCGCGTCGGTGGACACCGGAGCCGAGCCAACAGTGGCGGTGCCTGCGTTGCGCGTGGCGATCCAACGCTCCAGCGCGGCCAGTTCGGTGGCGCTGAGCTTGTCCAGGCCGGCGGCACGGAACTCCTCGGCGCTCATCTGCGTGCGCAGCGGAGCAGTCTCCTGCGCATGGGCGCCGGTGATCGACAGGGCGACCGCCAGTGCCAGCGTGCCCAGCGTGATGGGAAGACGACGCATGCTTGTTCCTCGGGTCGCGGGGCCGCTAGTGTAGTCCCATCCATTGGTGACGAACGCCCGTGTCCTCCGTATTTCCAGATGGTCTGAACGCGCTGCTGCAGGGCGACCTGGCCCGGGTGTTGCCGCCTGCCCTGCGCGAGCTGCTGCTGGCCGCATGGGGAGCCGAAGGCACCGACCGCACGCAGCGGCTGCCATGGTCGGCGATGGCCGGCACCCAGGAAGCGCTGGCCCGGCTGGCCGCCGACGAGTCGGCCTGCGTGGCCGCGCTGCTGTACGACCTGCCGGGTCTGCGTGCGGCGGTGGCGGCCGAGGTCGCCACCCGGCTGCCCGCGGTTCCCGACCTGCTCGATGGACAGGATGCGGCCGACCAGGTGTGGGCGCTGCATGCCGGGCGCGAGGCCGGGCGCAATGGCGAGGGACTGCGTCGGCTGCTGCTGGCGATCATCCACGACCTGCGCGTGGTGCCGGTGCTGCTGGCGCGGCAGCTGGCCAGGATGCGCGAGTCCGAGCGGCTGCCCGACGAGGAGCGCCGCGCGCTGGCCCAGCTGACCCGCGACATCCATGCGCCGCTGGCCAACCGGCTGGGCATCTGGCAGCTGAAGTGGGAGCTGGAGGATCTGGCGTTCCGCCATCTGGAGCCGGAGACCTATCGCCGCATCGCCCGCGAGGTGGACGAGAGCCGCGACGACCGCGAGCGCTACATCGAGGCGGTGAAGGCCGAGCTGGGCCGCACCCTGGCAGGGCAGGGGCTGGCGGCGGACATCAGCGGTCGGCCGAAACACATCTACAGCATCTGGCGGAAGATGCAGAAGAAGCGGCTGGGCATCGACCAGCTCTACGACCTGCGCGCGGTCCGGGTGATGGTCGATGATGTCGCCTCCTGCTATGTGGTGCTTGGCGTGGTCCACGCGCTGTGGGTGCCGGTGCCCGGCGAGTTCGACGACTACATCGCCCGGCCCAAGCCCAACGGCTACGCCTCGCTGCACACCGCCGTGGTCGGCCCGGAAGGACGCACGCTGGAAGTGCAGATCCGCACCCGCGACATGCACGAACAGGCCGAGCTCGGCGTGGCCGCGCACTGGCGCTACAAGGAGACCGGCGGCAGCGCGGCCGGCAAGGGCGCCGGCAAGGCGTTCGAGCGCAAGATCGCGTGGATGCGGCAACTGCTGGAGCACGCGGCCGAGGGCGGGCGCGAGGGCGAGACGCTGGCCGGCGCGCTCGACGCCGAACTGGTCGAGGAGCGGGTCTATGCGCTGACGCCCAAGGGCGAGGTCGTCGACCTGCCGCAGGGCGCCACGCCGCTGGACTTCGCCTATCACGTGCACACGATGGTCGGGCACCGCTACAAGGGGGCGAAGGTCAACGGCCGGATCGTGCCGCTGGGGTATCGCCTGCGGACCGGCGACCGGGTCGAGATCATGACCGGCAAGGAGCCCGATCCGCGACGCGACTGGCTGTTGCCGGCCAACGGCTGCCTCGCCAGTGCGCGCTCGCGCGACAAGGTGCGGGCCTGGTTCCACAAGCTGGACCGCTCGCGCAACGTGCAGGCTGGCCGCGAACTGCTGGAGCGCGAGCTCAAGCGGGTCGGGCTGCATCATGCCGATCTGGCGCCGGTCGCCCGGAAGTTCCATGCCGAGAGCATCGACGACCTCTACATCCAGGTCGCGCTGGGCGATGTCGGCCCCAACCAGGTCGGTCGCGCGCTGCATGAGCTCGAACGCGCCGCCGCGCCGCCGCCGGCGGCCGCCAACGTGGCCGTGTCGCGGCCCACGCCGCGGCACGCGCGGCGCAGGGTCGATGCCGGCTTCACCGTGCAGGGCGTCGGCAACCTGCTGGTGCAGCTGGCGCGCTGCTGCCAGCCGGTCTCCGGCGAGCCGATCGCCGGTTATCTGACCCGCACCCGCGGCGTCACCGTCCACCGCGCCGACTGCGCGGCCTTCATGCGCCTGGCCGCCTCGCACCCGCAGCGGATCCTGCCGGTGGAGTGGGGCAGCGGCGGTGGTGGCTACGAGGTCGACGTGGCCGTCAGCGGCATCGACCGCAAGTGGCTGCTCAAGGACGTGACCACGCTGATCGCGCAGGAGGATGCCCACGTCAGCGACATCCGCAGCGACCTGCGTCCGGACGGGCGGCTGCAGCTGAAGCTGCGGTTGCGCGTGTCCGACTACGGGCAGCTGTCGACGCTGCTGGGCAAGCTCGATGCGCTGCCCGGGGTCGAGCGCGCGCAGCGGCTGGGATGATTTCCGGTGAAAGAGTCGCGCATCCGCTGGAAAGGCATGTTGCGGCGCAATGCGCAAGGTTTGATGCGCGCAGCCCCCTGGCATAGTCTTCGCGCATGAACCCAGGCCATTCCGCCCAGGCGATCGCCGATACGCCGCTGCCCGCCAGCGAGCCGGTGCCGGACTATGTCCTGGAACTCGAGCGTGCCGCGTCCTACCTGCCTCGCGAGCAGATGCCGCTGCTGCGCGAGGCGTGGCGGGTCGGCGCCGCCGCGCATGCGGGGCAGACCCGCAAGTCCGGCGAGCCGTACATCACCCATCCGGTCGCGGTGGCCTGCGTGCTCGCCGAGCTCGGCCTGGACGTGGAAACCCTGATCGCGGCGATCCTGCACGACACCATCGAGGACACGCCGCTGACCAGCGAGGAGCTGGCCGCCCGCTTCGGCGAGGACGTGGCCGAGCTGGTCGACGGGGTCACCAAGCTGGACAAGCTCAAGTTCCGCGACCGCCAGGAGGCGGCGGCCGAGAGCTTCCGCAAGATGCTGCTGGCGATGTCGCGCGACCTGCGCGTGATCATGATCAAGCTCGCCGACCGGCTGCACAACATGCGCACGCTGGGCGCGCAGAGCGCCGAGGCCCGCATCCGCATCGCCCGCGAGACGCTGGACATCTACGCACCGATCGCGCAGCGGCTGGGCATGAGCCTGGTCAAGTCCGAGCTGCAGAACCTCGGCTTCCGCGCGATGCATCCCTGGCGGCACCGGATCATCGAGAAGCACATCCGCAGCCAGCCGGTGGTGCGGCGCGAGTCGCTGGCCCAGGTCGAGGTGCAGCTGTCGCAGGGGCTGGCCCGCGAGCACCTGGAACACCGGCTGGTCGGCCGGATCAAGACCCCGTGGAGCATCTACAACAAGATGCGCGGCGAGGGCAAAAGCTTCGACCAGGTGATGGACGTGTTCGGCTTCCGCGTCGTGGTCCGCAGCGTCGCCGAGTGCTACCACTCGCTGGGCGCGGTGCACGCGCAGTTCAAGCCGCTGGACGGGCGCTTCCGCGACTTCATCGCGATCCCCAAGGCCAACGGCTACCAGTCGCTGCACACGGTGCTGTTCGGGCCCTACGGCTCGCCGATCGAGGTCCAGATCCGCACCGAGGAGATGGACCTGATCGCCGAGCGCGGCGTGGCCGCGCACTGGTCCTACAAGCATGGTGGCGAGAGCCCGAACAGCGCGCAGAGCCGTGCGCACGCGTGGATCGTCGAACTGATCGAATCGCAGCGCGCGGCCGGGTCGTCGCTGGAGTTCCTGGAGAACGTCAAGGTCGACCTGTTCCCGGACGAGGTCTACCTGTTCACGCCGAAGGGGCGGATCATGTCCCTGCCGCGCAACTCGACCGCGCTGGATTTCGCCTATGCGGTGCATACCGATGTCGGCAACCAGGCGGTCGCCGCGCGCGTGGACCGCAAGCTGGTGCCGCTGAAGACCAAGCTCACCAGCGGGCAGACGGTGGAGATCATCACCGCGCGCTCGGCGGCGCCCAAGCCGCAGTGGCTGGAGTTCGTGGTCACCAGCAAGGCCCGCACCGCGATCCGCCACCAGCTCAAGCAGCTCGAACACGAGGATGCGGTGCAGCTGGGGCATCGGATGCTGGACCGTGCGCTGGAGGCGATGGGCAGCTCGCTCGAACGCCTGCCGCCGCGCCGGCTGGAGGCGTTCCTGACCGAACACCGCTTCGCCCGGCTCGAGGTGTTCCTGGCCGAGGTCGCGCTGGGCAACTGGATGCCGAGCCAGGCCGCGCAGGCGCTGATGGCCTATGCCGAGCTGCGGGGTGGCCCGCATTCCAGGCATTCGCAGGAAAAGATCCTGATCAACGGCACCGAAGGCGGCGTGGTCAGCTTCGCCAACTGCTGCCAGCCCATTCCCGGCGACGAGATCATGGGCTACCACACCGCCGGCAAGGGCGTGGTGGTGCACCGGCTGGACTGTCCGAACCTGGCCGAGTTCCGCAAGTCGCCGGAGCGCTGGGTGCCGATCGACTGGGATCCGAACGTGGCCGGCGACTACGACACCTCGCTGATCGTCGACGTCGAGAACCACACCGGCGTGCTCGCGCAGCTGGCTGCCGCGGTGGCGCAGAGCCACTCCAACATCGAGCGCGTGGACTACCTGGACCGCGACATGAACGCCGCGCAGCTGCGCTTTGCCATCCAGGTGCGCGACCGCACCCATCTGGCCGAGGTCATCCGCCGTCTGCGCCGGCTCAACGTCGTGCAGGGCGTGCGCCGGCAGTAGGCCTGCTGGCGGCTGCGGCCGCACCCGGCGCGTGCTGCGAACCCGGCAGGTGCCCCGGCACCGATCATGCCCTCGCTGCCATGCAACACACATCCCGCCGCTGCCGGGGCGCTGCGGCAACGCGGCGGATCGGCATGCATGCGCCGGCCGGACCGGCGTGGTCCAGCCGCGACGTTTCCGCCGTTCGGTTCAGGGCGCGGGGCGGATGCCGGGAAGTCCGCGCGATGTGCGCCACTCGCAGCATGGCCGTTCGTCCTTGGCAGCGGCCTCCGCCGCCTGCGTCCGCTTCTGCGTCACCGTGTCCGTCGGACTGTCCGTGATGGCGTCCGCGTCTTGAGTCGTCACCGCGGCTGGTCCGCTGCCGAGTGGTCCTCGTGCAGCCCGGTGCCGCCTGCCAGCGGCTGGGACGGGCACGGACGAGGGCTGGTCGATCGGCGACCGCCGGTTGCCGATGGTCTTCACTGCGCCGGGCAATGGCGGATCCGGCAGCGGGGTGCGGACGCGAGCCGGTAGAATCACGCCACACGTCCCACCGCAGGAAAATGCGAATGTCCCAGATCGTCCAGACCGACCGCGCACCCGCCGCCATCGGCCCGTACTCGCAGGCCGTGTGCGCCGGCAACACCGTCTACTTCTCCGGCCAGATCCCGCTGGTGCCGGCCACCGGCGAGGTCGTCGAGGGCGACATCACCGCGCAGGCGCGGCAGGCGTTCGACAACCTCACCGCGGTGGCCGAGGCGGCCGGCGGCTCGCTCGACAAGGTCGTGCGCCTGGGCCTGTACCTGACCGACCTCGGCCAGTTCGCCGCGGTCAACGCGGTGATGCAGGAGTACTTCAAGGCACCGTTCCCGGCCCGTTCCACCATCGGCGTGTCGGCCCTGCCCAAGGGCGTGGCGTTCGAGGTCGATGCGGTGATGGTGCTGGACTGACCGGCACGGTGGCACGCGGCCGTTCCGTCGTGGTGGCCCTGGCCGATGCCGGGGCCACGCCGCTGACCGTGCTGCGCGGGGTCGGGACGGCGCTGGCCGACAAGCTCGCCACACGCGGGCTGTGCACGCTGCAGGACCTGTGGCTGCACCTGCCGCTGCGCTACGAGGACCGCACCCGGCTGACCCCCGTGGCCGACCTGCGGCCCGGCGTTCCCGCCCAGGTCGAAGGCCGGGTCGAGGCGGTCGAGCGCGGCTTCCGATATCGGCCGGTGCTGCGCGTGGCGATCGGTGATGGGTCCCACGCGACCGTGGTCCTGCGGTTCTTCCACTTCCGTGCCGCCCAGGCCGCGCAGTTCCGGCCGGGCGTGCGCCTGCGTTGTTTCGGTACGCCGCGGCCCGGCCAGCACGGGTTGGAGATCGTCCACCCCAGCTACAGCGTGCTGCGCGACGACGAGGCCGTGGTGCTGGGCGAATCGCTCGACCCGGTGTATCCGGCGGTCGAGGGCGTCGGGCCGACGAGCCTGCGCAAGCTGATCGGGCAGGCGCTGGACCAGCTGCCCGATGCCGCATCCCTGGAACTGCTGCCGTCGTCTTTGGCGGCGACCGCCGGGCTGCCCGGCCTGCGCGAGGCGCTGCTGACGCTGCACCGGCCCGGTCCGGAGATCGATCTGGCGGCGTTGTCGGCCGGGACGCACCCTGCGCAGCGGCGGCTGGCGCTGGAAGAGCTGCTTGCGCACCACCTAAGCCTGCGGCGGCAGCGCCTGGCCCAGCAGCAGCTGCGCGCGCGCGCGTTGCGCGGACGCGGTGCGCTGGCGAAACGATTACTGGAACAGCTGCCGTTCGCGCTGACCGGCGCACAGCGGCGCGTGTTCGACCAGGTCCGCGAGGATCTGGCCGTGGGTTCGCCGATGCAGCGGCTGGTGCAGGGCGATGTCGGCTCGGGCAAGACCGTGGTCGCCGCGCTGGCGGCGACGCTGGCGGTGGAGCAGGGCTGCCAGGTGGCGCTGGCCGCGCCGACCGAACTGCTGGCCGAGCAGCATCACGTCAACCTCAAGGCCTGGCTGGAGCCGCTGGGCGTGCGCGTGGCCTGGCTGGCGGGCAAGGTTACCGGCAAGGCGCGCCGGCAGGTGCTTGAAGAGGTGGCGTCGGGCACCGCGCAGGTCGTCGTCGGCACCCACGCGCTGATGCAGGACGGCGTGGCCTTCCACGATCTGGCGCTGGTGATCGTCGACGAGCAGCACCGCTTTGGGGTGCAGCAGCGGCTGGCGCTGCGCGACAAGGGGCCGCGGGACGGACGTGTGCCGCACCAGCTGGTGATGACGGCCACGCCGATCCCGCGCACGCTGGCGATGACCGCCTATGCCGATCTGGATGTCAGTGCGATCGACGAGCTGCCGCCCGGTCGCACGCCGGTGCAGACCGTGGTGGTCAGCGTCGACCGGCGACCGGAACTGATCGAGCGGATCCGCGGCGCCTGCGCCGAAGGACGCCAGGCCTACTGGGTGTGCACCCTGATCGAAGAGGCCGAGGACGACGGCAAGCCGGGGCAGGGCCTGCGCCTGCAGGCGCAGGCGGCCGAGCGCGCATTCGAGCTGCTGACCCAGCAGTTGCCGGATGTCCGCGTCGGCCTGGTCCACGGGCGCATGAAGGCGGCCGAGAAGCAGGCGGCGATGCTGGCGTTCAAGCAGGGCGACATCGGGTTGCTGGTGGCCACGACGGTGATCGAGGTCGGCGTCGACGTGCCCAACGCCTCGCTGATGATCATCGAGAACGCCGAGCGGCTGGGCCTGTCGCAGCTGCATCAGCTGCGCGGCCGGGTCGGGCGTGGCGCGGCGGCGTCCAGCTGCGTACTGCTCTATCAGCCGCCGCTGTCGGCGCTGGCCCGACAGCGGCTGGACGTGCTGCGCCAGACCGGCGACGGCTTCCTGATCGCCGAGAAGGACCTGCAGCTGCGCGGCCCCGGTGAACTGCTCGGCACCCGCCAGACCGGCCTGGCCGCGTTCCGCATCGCCGATCTCGCGCGCGATGCCGGCCTGCTGCCGCAGGTGCATGCACTGGCCGATCGGCTGCTGGAGCGTGCGCCCGGGACGGTCGATGCGATCGTCGCCCGCTGGATCGGTGGCGCATCGCGCTACGCGGCGGCCTGACGCCGGCGGCGCTGTCAGCCGCGGTATCCGGCGTTCGATGACGTGATGGCCCGGTGTGGTGATGGATCGGGCCTGCCGCGCCATTCGAGCGTTCCGCGGTGGAACGCGTGGCGAATGGCGCATCCGCTGCGCGGCCGGCGCCCGCGACGCTCCCCCGGGGACGGTGCATGTCGCGGCGGTTCCGATCGCCGGCACGACGCCAGCGCGCCACAGCGGCCCCGCCGCGCAGGCGTGTCTGCAACATCCGGCGACGCCGGCGGTCGGCGACGCGCGACGCGTTGGCCGTGCTTCCGTTCGTCGGCGTGCGGTGACAGACTCGACGACCGACGACATGACGAAGACAGACGAGAAGCGAATGAGCAAGATTCCGCTGCTGATCGATACCGACCCGGGCGTGGACGACGCGCTTGCCCTGCTGATGGCGTTCCACTCCGACGCGCACGACCTGCTCGGGCTGACCATCGCCGCCGGCAACGTGGGGCTGGACCACACGGTGCGCAATGCGTTGAAGCTGTGCGAGGTCGCGGGTCGCGGCGACGTGCCGGTGTTCGCCGGCTGCCCGGGCCCGCTGGTGCACCAGCCGCGCGAGGATGCCGCGCATGTGCATGGTCGCGACGGCTTCGGCGATGTGAACTACACGCCGGCGGCGCTGGCCGCGGCCGACGAACATGCGGCGCACGCGATCCTGCGCCTGTCGCACGAACATGCCGGCCGGCTGCTGCTGGTCGCGCTGGGCCCGTTGACCAACATCGCCCTGGCGCTGCGCCTGGACCCGACCCTGCCGCAGCGCGTCGCGCGCTTCGTGGTGATGGGCGGCGCGGTCAGCGCGCACGGCAACATCACCCCGACCGCCGAATTCAATGTCGGTTTCGATCCGGAAGCCGCGCACGTGGTGTTCGAGGCCTTCCCGCACATCGACCTGGCGGACTGGGAGGCGACCATCGCGCACGGTTTCCACCACCGCGAGGTCGAGCAGTGGCTGAAGGCCGACTCGCCGCGGGCCCGCTTCTACGAGGAGATCTCGCGCCAGACCCGGCTGTGGTCGGAGGACCGGCGTGGCGAGTACTGGCATTCGGCCGACTCGCTGGCGATGGCCTACGCGCTCGAGCCGGACGGCGCCACCGAACTGCTGGAGCGCCCGCTGGTGGTGGAGACCGAGGGGCGTTTCACCCGGGGCATGACGGTGGTCGACTGGAACCGGCAGACCGGCACGGCCGACAACGTGCGCATCCTGATGCGCTACGACCAGGCGCGCTTCGAGGCCCGGGTCCAGGCGGCGCTTGCGGCCGTCTGAGGGCGCCAGGCCCCCGGCTTGCGCCGGGGGCGGCCAGCCGGGTAGAATGCGCGGCTCTGTCCTCCTCACTGATACGGTGTGACCGCCATGAAGGCCGACATCCATCCCGATTACCGCGAAGTCGTCTTCCACGACGTGACCTCCGATTTCAAGTTCCTGACCCGCTCGACCATGGCAGGCGGCTCCAAGGAAACCGTGAAGTGGGAAGACGGCAACGAATACCCGCTGGTCAAGATCGAAATCTCCTCGGCCTCGCACCCGTTCTACACGGGCAAGCACAAGGTCGTGGACACCAGCGGCCGCATCGACAAGTTCCAGCGCCGTTACGCTCGCTGAGCGGACGGTGTTGCGCGGCCCGTACGCGGGTCGCATGACGATGTGCCGGAACGGCCGCGCTCGCGCGGCCGTTTTGTCGTGCGCGGCATTCCTGCGCGTCATCTACGACTTCTGGCCGAGGGACCTGCGATTGCGCCCTGTGCGATAATTGTCGGGATCCGTGGCTGATGCCGTGGACTCCCTCCCGCGAACCGCCAGGCGAACAGCCGGCGGCGCTTACCCCTTCAGAGGAGCGTACATCGTGTCCACTCTCGATCAGGTCACGCTGAATGCCGGTGACAAGTCGGTTGCCCTGCCGGTGATCAAACCCACCCTCGGCAACGACTGCGTCGACATTTCCAAGCTGACCAAGGAAACCGGCCTTTTCACCTACGATTCCGGTTTCACCGCGACCGCCAGCTGCAAGTCGGCCATCACCTACATCGACGGCGACAAGGGCGTGCTGCTGTACCGCGGTTACCCCATCGAGCAGCTGTCGGAGAAGTCCAGCTACGTCGAAGTGGTCTACCTGCTGATCAACGGCGAGCGTCCGAGCGCCGAGCAGCTGAAGGCCTTCAATGAAGAGCTGGCCGCCGAGGCCGATGTCGACGCATCGATCAACACCCTGATCGCCAGCTTCGCCAGGGATGCCCACCCGATGGCCATCCTGGCTGCCGCCATCGCGCAGCTCTCGGCCATCTATCACGACGCGCTGGACCTGTCCGACGCCGAACAGCGCCGCCAGGCCGCCGTGCGCCTGATCGCCAAGGTGCCGACGCTGTCGGCGCTGATCTACCGCCATGGCAAGGGCCTGCCGGCCAACAAGCCGGACACCTCGCTGGATTACGTCAGCCGCTTCCTGAAGCAGACCTTCGAGTCGGCCGACGGCCAGTACGAGCTGAACCAGGACGTGGTCAAGGCGCTGGACCTGCTGTTCATCCTGCACGCCGATCACGAGCAGAACGCCTCGACCTCGACCGTGCGTCTGGTCGGTTCGACCGGCGCCAACCCGTATGCCTCGGTCGCCGCCGGCGTCACCGCGCTGTGGGGTCCGGCCCACGGTGGTGCCAACGAAGCCGTGCTGAAGATGCTCGAGGAGATCGGCAGCGCCGACAACGTCGAGTCCGCCGTCGTCAAGGCCAAGGACAAGACCTCCGGCTTCCGCCTGATGGGCTTCGGCCACCGCGTGTACAAGAACTTCGACCCGCGCGCCAAGGTCATCGGCGAGATGACCAGCAAGGTGCTCAAGCAGCTCGGCATCCAGGATCCGCTGCTGGACGTGGCGGTGAAGCTGGAGCAGGCCGCGCTGCAGGACGAGTACTTCGTCGCACGCAAGCTGTACCCGAACGTCGACTTCTACAGCGGCATCATCTACAAGGCGCTGCAGATCCCGACCGAGATGTTCACCGTGATGTTCGCCCTGGGCCGGACCTCCGGCTGGGTCGCGCACTGGCTGGAGCAGCAGGTCGATCCGGAAATGAAGATCGGTCGTCCGCGCCAGGTCTACACCGGCTCGCCGGTCCGCGACTACTGAGCACGGCGTGATGCCCCGGCGGCCTTGCCGCTGGTGCGTCGGTGACGAGAGCCCCGCTTCGGCGGGGCTTTCGCGTTTCAGGCCGGGTGTGACGCGTCTTCGCTGCGCATGGGATCCGCCATCTGCCGCGCGACGATGTCGGCGACGAAGCCGGCGAGTGCATGCTGCAGCCGGGTCACGCCGGGCTGCTCGACGGGAAAGTGCCCGCAGCCATCGAGCAGTACGAGGCGCTTGTCGCAGCGCAGGCGATCGAAGGCCAGCCGGCTGGCGTCGACGCTGGTCCAGCTGTCCAGCGCCGGATGCGCCAGCAGCACCGGGCAGCGGTCGAAGCGTTCGGGCTCGATCGCGGGCGTGGCGCTGAACAAGGAGCGCAGCAGGCGCATCGGCACGTGGTTGCCACCGCCGAGGCGGTCGTTGCGGACCAGTGCGTTGAGTTCGGGCTGGCGCGACATCCGCTCCATCCGGGTGAACCAGCGGATCGGCAGGCGCAGCCGGGTCAGCGGGCCGGGCAGTGCCTGCAGCAGCGGCAGGCCCGCGTGCAGCAGCAGCCGGTTGCGGGCCAGTTCGCGGCGGACGCGCGGTTCGCGCGGGTCTGCCAGCGTGGTCGCGACCAGGCCGGCGACCTGCGGCGTGCGTGCCGCGCACAGACAGGCCAGCCAGCCGCCGATGCTCATGCCGAACAGCAGGATCGGGCGCGCGCTGCGTGCATGCTCGCGTTCAACCAGATGCAGCAGCAGTGCGGTCCACGCGTCGTAGTCGGCCAGGGACGAGGGTGCGGCGGTCAGTCCGTAGCCGGGCAGGTCCGGGGCAAGCACCTCGCAGCCAAGCGAGGCCATGAAGCGGCCGAGCGGCGCGAACAGGCGGCCATACCCGCCAGCGCCGTGGACCAGGATCACCGTGGCCCGCGGCGTGCCGTTGGCGCGGTGATGGTCCACATGGACGGACAGCGAACGCCAGACGACGTGCTCCTCGTCGATCGGGTCGTCGTCGCCGATGCGCCAGGCAGGCGGAAAGTGCGGCTGGTAACGGCGCCAGTGGCTGCGTTCCGGTCCCGCATTCCGGTCGGCATACGACGCAGGCAGGGTGTGTTTCATCAGGGGTGAAGCATGCCACCTGGTTGTCCGCGCAGGGGCGTGGCGGCGCACTGCGTCGTCGGGCGTGGCGGTGCCCGGGGCGGAACATGGAAGCGTCAACCGGCCAGGTAGCTGTCGACGTCCTCGTCGGCGAGCAGCGTGCTCAGCTGGGAGACGGTGGCGCGTGCCATCGGCTTCTCGTCGATCTGCGACAACGGTGCCTGGCGCAGCGCATCGTAGGGCAGGACCAGCAGGTCGAAGCCGAGCTCCTCGGCACTGAACACCCAGACCGGGACGTCATCGCTGCGGTGGCGGTCGAGGCGCACGCGGCGGGTGTGCGGCTCGGCCGGAATGCCGTGCTCGTCCAGAAAGCGCTGGACCGCGTCGGGATCGTCGCTGTGCAGGTGCAGCTGCACCGGTGAGGTGGTGTCGGCGGTGCCATCCAGCACCGGACCGACCAGGCGCGGCGAGAAGGGGCGCAGGAACTCCATCGCGCGCAGCGCGGCCTCGCGCCGGCGGCGCAGGCCATGCGCGTGGCCCGTGCCCGAGAACAGGCGCTGGCGTTCGCGCAGCGCATCCTCGATCTCCCGGTTGCGGGGCAGGGATGCGTCGTCGTGGATGCCCAGGCGACTGGCGGCCTTGAGCTTGGCCTGGTGGTAGTCGCGGATGCCGCCTTCGGCCATCAGCCGGGCGGCTTCGTTGGCGAGCTGGTGGCGCCGTTCGCGGATCCGCGTCTGCGCATGCAGGGGGGCGCGGTGCATGGTCATTCCCCGGTTCGACCTGGGCTCGAATCTAGCGCATCGATGTGACGCGTCGATCAACGCGGTCAACGGCATCGGCTGCGCGCCGGTCGTGCCGGCGCGCAGCGGGGATCAGAAGATGTCGAAGGCCGCGTCGTCGTGCTGGTCCGGGCCGAGGAAATCGAAGGAGTTCTGCATGCGGTCCAGGTCCTCGACCTTGACGTACTCGGCGATGCCGCCGCCCTCGGTGGACATCCTGCCGGAGGCGTCCACATAGACCCGGGTCATGCCGGCCGGCGGTTCGTTGGCGGCGATCGGCTGGCCTTCCAGTGCCACCCGCATGTAGTCGATCCAGATCGGCAATGCGGCGCGTCCGCCGTACTCGCGGTAGCCGAGCGAGCGGAAATCGTCGCGGCCGACCCACACGGTGGTGACCAGCGAGCCGCCGAAGCCGGAGAACCAGGCATCGCGGTGGTCGTTGGTCGAGCCGGTCTTGCCGCCGACGTCCTCGCGACCCAGCGACTTGGCCGCGGCGCCGGTGCCGCGCTGGACCACGTCGCGCATCATCGAGACCAGCTGGTAGGCGTTGCGCTCGTCGATCGCGCGCGGTGCGATGCGCGCGTCGGCCGCTGCCAGCGGGGCGGTTTCCGCCGGCGCCGTTGCGGCCTCCGGGACCGGTGCGGGCTGCGCCGGTGCGGCCGCGCCGAAGTTGAAGCCGTCGACCACCTGCGGCACCGACGCCTGGGCCTGGCCACCGACGGTGGCGCAGGTGCGGCAGGCCATCGCCGGGTTCTCCTTGAACAGCACGCTGCCGTCGCGGTCGCGGACCTCGTCGATGAACCAGGTGTCGACCCGCGAGCCGCCGTTGGCGAACACCGCGTAGCCGCGCGCGACCGACAGCGGCGTCAGCGACGCGGTGCCGAGCGACATCGACAGGTTGGGCGGCAGTTCGGCCTCGTCGAAACCGAACTGGGTGATGTAGGTGCGGGCGAAGTCGACGCCGATGGTGTCCAGCATGCGCACCGACACCAGGTTGCGCGACTGCACCAGCGCTTCGCGCAGGCGCATCGGGCCGCGGAAGCCGCCACCATCGTTCTGCGGCGACCAGGTGTTGCCGCGGCGGTCGCGGAACACCACTGGCGCGTCGAGCACGATCGAGGCCGGGTTGAAGCCCTTCTCGAACGCGGCCGCGTAGACGAACGGCTTGAAGCTCGAACCGGGCTGGCGGCGCGCCTGGGTGGCGCGGTTGAACTTGTTGCCGGCGAAGCTGTAGCCGCCGACCAGGGCGCGCAGCGCGCCGCTGTCCGCATCGAGCGACACCAGCGCGGCCTGTCCGCGCGGCACCTGCTCCAGGACGAACTCGCCCTCCTTCTCGCCGGCCATCACCCGGACCACGTCGCCGCGCTTGAGCAGGGTGGCGGGGGTCTTGCCGGTCCACTTGGACGCGGCCGCCGGCAGCTCGACGCTGCGGCCACTGGCCAGCACCACGCGGACCCCACCGGCGTCGCCGGAGGGGCCGGCCACGATCGCCGGCAGCAGGTCGGCCTGGGTCGAGATGCCGGCCAGGGCGCGGGCCAGGGTGGCGTCGTCGGCGTCGGCGGCCAGTTCGACCTGCTGCTCGACCCCGTGCCAGCCATGGCGATGGTCGTACAGGCGCAGGCCGTCGCGGGCCGCCTTGTCGGCGGCCGCCTGCATCGTCGCGTCGATGGTGGTGGTCACCCGGTAGCCGCGGGTCAGCGCCTCCGGCCCGTAGCGGGCGATCATTTCCTGGCGGACCATCTCGGCTACGTACGGCGCCGGCGCCTCCAGATGCGGCTCATGCGGGGCGGCGTGCATCGGCACGGCCTTGGCCGCGGCCGCCTCGGCCGGGGTCACGAAACCCAGCTCGGCCATCCGGTCCAGGATGTAGTCGCGCCGGATCCTGGCCCGCTCCGGATTGCTGATCGGATTGCCGCTGGAGGGGAACTTGGGGATGCCGGCCAGCGAGGCCATCTCGTCCAGGTCCAGCTGGTCCAGGGTCTTGCCGTAATAGAACTCGGCCGCCGCGGCCACGCCGTAGGCGCGGTTGCCGAAGAAGCTCTTGTTGAGATAGAGCGCCAGGATCTCGTCCTTGCTCAGCTCCTTCTCCATCTCCACCGCCAGCAGCATCTCGGCCAGCTTGCGCTTGAGCTTCACTTCCGGGCTCAGGTAGATCTGCCTGGCCACCTGCTGGGTGATGGTCGAGCCGCCGGGCACGCGCAGGCTGCGGTGCTTGAGCATCAGCCAGAACGCACGACCGGTGCCGCGGTAGTCGATGCCGCCGTGCTCGTAGAAGCGCGCGTCCTCGATCGCCAGGAACGCCTGGCGCAGGCGCTGGGGCACATCCTCGATCTGGACCGGGTAGCGTCGGCTCTCGCCGAACACCGCCATCAGCTTGCCGTCGGAGGCATGCACGTACAGCGGCTCCTGCAGTTCGACCTCGCGCAGGGCGGCGACGTCGGGCAGGTCGGCCGAGACGATGTAGTACAGGGTGCCAAGGCCGATCGCGGCGATTAGGGCCAGGCCGGCAGACGCGATCAGCGCCCAGCGCAGCAGGCGGCGGAAACGGGGCATCGAGAGGGTGTCCGATTGCAGATTTCGCGGTCGCAGAGTATAGATGACGCCGGGGCGCGGCTGGGGGCGGCCCCCCGGGGAGGATCTTCTTCACACGCAATGGCTTACTCGTGACGGGCATCGCAGCCCGGCAGCAGGGGTGTTGCGGTTCCTGAAGGGATCGTTATTTAATGCGCGGGCACAGGTAATACCTACAAGTGCCCGTCGGCAGGGGAGAAACCGTGGGGCTCATCCCGAAAAGCCAGGCGCCGTTGATCGGCGTCGACATCAGCTCGACTGCGGTCAAGCTGTTGCAGTTGTCGCGTAGCGGAAACCGCTACCGCGTCGATCACTACGCTGTCGAACCGCTGCCGCCCAACGCGGTGGTGGAGAAGAACATCGTCGAGGTCGAGGCGGTGGGCGAAGCCATCCGCCGCGCCGTGACCCGCTCCGGCACCAGGGCCCGCAATGCGGCGGCCGCGGTCGCAGGGTCGGCGGTGATCACCAAGATCATCCCGATGCCGGCCGATCTGGACGAGAACGACATGGAAGCCCAGGTCGAGCTCGAGGCGGTCAACTACATTCCTTATCCGATCGACGAAGTGAACCTCGATTTCGAGGTGCTCGGCCCGATCGCGACCAATCCCGACTCGGTCCACGTGCTGCTGGCGGCGTCGCGTTCGGAGAACGTCGAGCTGCGCCAGTCGGCGCTGGAACTGGGCGGACTGGTGGCCAAGGTGATGGACGTGGAGGCCTTCGCGGTCGAGAACGCCTTCGCCCTGATCGCCGACGAGCTGCCGGTGGGCCGCGACGGCGTGATCGCCCTGGTCGACATCGGCGCGACCATGACCACGCTCAACGTGCTCCGCGGCGGGCGCAGCCTGTACAGCCGCGAGCAGGTGTTCGGCGGCAAGCAGCTGACCGACGAGGTCATGCGCCGCTACGGGCTGACCTACGAGGAGGCCGGCCAGGCCAAGCGCCAGGGCGGCCTGCCCGAGAGCTACGAGATCGAGGTCCTCGAGCCGTTCAAGGAGGCCACGGTCCAGCAGATCAGCCGCCTGCTGCAGTTCTTCTACGCCGGCAGCGAGTTCAACCGGGTCGACCAGATCGTGCTGGCCGGCGGCTGCGCCGCGATCGGCGGGTTGCCGGAAATGGTGGAGGAGCAGCTCGGCGTGCCGACCCAGGTCGCCAATCCGCTGGCGCAGATGACCCTGGGTCCGAAGGTCCAGGCGCATGCGCTGGCCCAGGACGCGCCGGCGCTGATGATCGCGACCGGCCTGGCCCTGAGGAGTTTCGACTGATGGCCCGGATCAATCTTCTGCCGTGGCGCGCCGAGCGCCGCAAGCAGCGCCAGCGTGATTTCTACGGGATGCTCGGCGCGGCCGCGCTCGGCGGCGTGCTGCTGTCGTTCCTGATCTGGTTCCACTACGACCGCGAGATCAGCGGCCAGCAGGACCGCAACCGGTTCATCGAAGCCGAGATCGCCAAGGTCAAGAAGCAGAACGAGGAGATCAAGGAGCTCGACGCCAAGAAGGACCGGCTGCTCGCCCGCAAGAAGGTCATCGAGGAACTGCAGGCCAACCGGTCGCAGATGGTGCACCTGTTCGACTCGCTGGTGCGCACCATTCCCGATGGCGTGGTCCTGACCTCGCTCAAGCAGGAGGGCGAGATCCTCACCCTGTCCGGCACCGCCCAGTCCAACGCCCGGGTCAGCGCCTACATGCGCACGCTCGAGGTGTCCGGCTGGATGACCCAGCCCGATCTGTCGATCATCGAGGCACGCCGCGACGACAAGGCCGCCGCCGCAGGCGCCACGCGCTCGCTGCCCTACAACTTCATTCTGAAGGTCAAGCTGGCCAATCCGGCCGCGGACGGTGAAACGGTTCCGGAGCTGCCTGCAGAGGCCGCACCGACGGCCGACGCACAGCCGACCCCGGCCGCGCAGGTGGAGGCGTCCGTTCCCGCGCAGGGCGACGCCGCACCGGCCGCCAACGCGGCGGCGGGTCAGGACCAGGGGACGGCGCCATGAGCAAGAAATTCAAAGTCAGCGAGCTGGATTTCAACAACATCGGTGGCTGGCCGCAGCAGGCCAAGGTCGTGTTCTGCGTGCTGCTGGCGGCCTTCATCCTGCTGATGGCCTGGCTGCTGCTGATCCGTGGCCAGCGCGAGGAGCTGGAGCGGCTCGAGCAGCAGGAGTCGAGCCTGCGCAGTACCTTCGAGACCGAGCAGGGCAAGGCCGCCAACCTGGAGCCGCTGCGCCAGCAGCTGGCGCAGATGGAGCAGGTGCTGCAGCAGATGCTGCGCCAGCTGCCCAGTCGTACCGAAATGCCGGACCTGATCATCGACATCTCGCAGACCGCGCTGTCCAGCGGCTTGGCCAACGAGCTGTTCCAGCCGGGCCCGGAGACGCCGAAGGAGTTCTACGCGGAGAAGCCGATCGCGCTGCGCATGGTCGGCAATTACCACCAGTTCGGCGCGTTCGTCAGCGGCGTCGCTTCGCTGCCGCGCGTGGTGATCCTGACCATGCACGACATCTCGCTCAAGCCGAAGGACGGGCGTGGCATCGGCCGTGGGGGCGCGCTGGAGCTGTCCGGTACGGTCAAGACCTACCGTTACCTGGACGAGACCGAGATCGCCGAGCAGGAAGCAGTGGTCGCGGAAGCCGCGAAGAAGGCCAGGGGGCGCAAATGAGCAGCACATCGAGCATGCGTGGCGCCGGCTCGCGCGGTCTGGTCGTGGTCCTGATGGCGCTGTCGCTGGCCGCCTGCGGCCGTGGCGTGACCAGCACGCCGGGCAATGCACCGAACCTGGAGAAATGGGTGGCCGACGTGCGTGCGCGTCCGGCGCCGCCGCTGGAGCCGCTGCCGGTGATGCAGCAGTTCGAGACCTTCGAGTATGCGGCGCAGGACATCCGCGATCCGTTCAGCGAAGGCTGGAACAACCCGGATTCCGGTACCGGCCTGCGGCCGGACCCGAACCGGCGCAAGGAGCCGCTCGAGCAGTATCCGCTCGACAGCCTGGACATGGTCGGCACGATCGGCGGTGGCGCCAGCCTGGTGGCGCTGGTGATGGCGCCGGACAAGGTGACCCACCGGATCCGGCCTGGCGCCTACCTGGGGCAGAGCGACGGGCGCGTCACCTCGGTGCGGGAAGACCGTATCGAACTGGTTGAACTGGTTCCGGATGGCGCGGGGGGGTGGCTGGAACGTCCGGCTTCGATCGCGCTCGATGAACAATGATTAGGGGATAGCACGATGACTTTTTCCAATGTCCAGCGCCCGTGCATCCGTCGGCGCCCCGTGGCCCTGACGGCCTGCTGCCTCGGGATCGCGCTCGCACTGGCGGCCGGGACCGCCCTGGCCGCCACGCCGGCAGCGACGTCCTCGGTCCAGGCACCTGCCAGGGCCAGCGTCGCCCATATCGACTTCAAGCGCGGCGATGGCGGCGCGGGTCGGCTGGTGCTGCGCTTCGACGGCGAAGGCGCTGCGCCCGATCTGCGCAACCAGAACGGCAGCGTCGTGGTCGACGTCGCCAATGCCAGCCTGCCGGCCGACCTGCAGCGCCCGCTCAACGTGAGCGATTTCGCCACGCCGGTGCAGCGGATCGAGGCCAAGCCCTATGGCGGCGGCGCGCAGCTGGTGCTGAGCACCCGCGGCGAGGTCGAGTCGCTGGCCTACCAGAGCGGCAACGAGTACGTGGTCGAGATCACGCCGCGCGTCGGTCAGCCGGCAGTCGGTGCGGTCAACCAGTCGACGGTCGCCAGCGCGCAGGCGCGGGTCGCCGATCGCGGTTACAGCGGGCGCCCGGTGACCTTCAACTTCCAGGACGTGCCTGTGCGCACGGTCCTGCAGCTGATCGCCGAGGAATCCAACCTCAACGTGGTCGCTTCAGACACGGTCCAGGGCAACGTGACGTTGCGCCTGGTCAACGTGCCGTGGGACCAGGCGCTGGACATCGTGCTGCGCGCCAAGGGCCTGGACAAGCGCCGCGATGGCAGCGTGGTCTGGGTGGCCCCGCAGCCGGAGCTGGCCTCGTTCGAGAAGGCGCGCGAGGACGCGCGTATCGACCTGGAGAACCGGGTCGACCTGACCACCGATTACATCCAGATCAACTACCACTCCGCCGCGGCGATCTTCAAGGCGCTGACCGAGGCCAAGGGCATCGGCGGCAGTGGCGGCGGCAGTGGTGGCGGTGGCAGCGGACAGAACGAGAACGGTTTCCTGTCGCCGCGCGGCCGCCTGGTCGCCGACGAGCGCACCAACACGCTGATGATCAGCGACATCCCGAAGAAGGTCGCGCAGATGCGCGAGCTCATCAACGTGATCGACCGCCCGGTCGACCAGGTGCTGATCGAGAGCCGCATCGTGATCGCGACCGATACCTTTGCACGCGATCTCGGTGCGAAGTTCGGCGTCGCCGGCCGCAACAGCTGGAACAACGGCGACAACCGCGGTGCGCTCAGTGGTTCGCTGGCCAACAACGCCACGATCATCAACGACGGCGAGACCAAGGTTCCCACCGGCCTGAACTTCAATCTACCGGCGACCACGTCGAGCGGCCTGGCGCCGGGCGCACTGGCGTACACCCTGCTGGGCGCCAACTTCGCGATCGACCTGGAACTGTCCGCGCTGCAGCAGGAAGGCCGTGGCGAGGTGCTGTCCAACCCGCGCGTGGTCACCTCCAACCAGCGTGAGGCGATCATCCGCCAGGGTCGCGAGGTCGGCTACGTGACCCTGAGCGGTGGCGGTACGACGGCCGTGCCCACTCCCAACGTGCAGTTCAAGGACGTGGTGCTCGAGCTCAAGGTCACCCCGACCATCACCAGCGACGACCGCGTGTTCATGGCCGTGCACGTGACCAAGGACGAGGTGCTGCGCTACATCGACACCAGCATCGGCCAGGTGCCCGAGATCGCCACCCGCGAGATCAACACCGCGGTGCTGGTCGACGACGGCCAGACCGTGGTGATCGGCGGCGTCTACGAGTTCACCGACGCCAACAGCGTGGCCAAGGTGCCGTTCCTGGGCGACGTGCCGTTCCTGGGCGCGCTGTTCCGCAAGAAGAGCCGCAGCAAGGACAAGGCCGAACTGCTGATCTTCCTGACCCCGAAGGTGATGCGGGTCGAGAAGCGGGCCTGACCGGCCGCGATGCGCACGATGAACGGGGCCTTCGGGCCCCGTTCCTTTTTCCGCGAGCGGGGGTGCGGGTCGGGAACCGCACGACGTCCGGATCGGTCAGAATCCGGACATGGACACGACGCCACCACCGACCGGCAACGGTCATCTGCATGCCGCCTTCCTGGCCCTCAGCAGCCAGCTCTCCGCCACCATCGTCGGCCAGTCGGCCCTGGTCGAACGGCTCCTGATCGCGCTGCTGGCCGACGGCCATCTGCTGGTCGAGGGCGCGCCCGGGCTGGCCAAGACCACCGCGATCCGCGCGCTGGCCGCGCACGTCGAGGCCGATTTCGCCCGGGTCCAGTTCACCCCCGACCTGTTGCCGGCCGACCTGACCGGTACCGAGGTCTGGCGCCCGCAGGAGGGGCGGTTCGAGTTCCAGCCCGGCCCGGTGTTCCATCCGCTGCTGCTGGCCGACGAGATCAACCGCGCGCCGGCCAAGGTGCAGTCGGCACTGCTGGAGGCGATGGGCGAGCGCCAGGTCACGGTCGGCCGGCAGACCTATGCGCTGCCGCCGCTGTTCCTGGTCATGGCCACCCAGAATCCGATCGAGCAGGAGGGCACGTTCCCGCTGCCCGAGGCGCAGCTTGACCGCTTCCTGATGCACGTGCGCATCGGCTACCCGGAGGCCGAGGTCGAGACCGAGATCCTGCGCCTGGCGCGCGAACGCGCGCGCAACACCCTGCACGCGCCGCCCGCACCCGAACGGCGGATGCCGCAGGAGGACGTGTTCGCCGCGCGCGAGCAGGTGCTGGACCTGCATGTCGCGCCTGCGCTGGAGCGCTATCTGGTCGAGATCGTGCTCGCCTCGCGCGACGCCGGGCGCTACGACGCCGCGCTGGCGCGTCGCATCGCCTGGGGTGCCAGTCCGCGCGGCTCGATCGCGCTGGAGCGCTGCGCGCGGGCGCGCGCCTGGCTGGCCGGTCGCGACTACGCGACACCCGAGGACGTGCGTGCGGTCGCGCCGGACGTGCTGCGCCACCGCGTGCTGCCCAGCTACGAGGCCATGGCCGAAGGCTGGGACGGCGAGCGTCTGGTCAACGCGCTGCTGGAACGGGTGCCGCCACCGTGACCGTCCGCCGCGCCCGCGCGACGCTCCACCCATGAACGAGGGCATCGTCCCCAGCCTGGCCGAACTGGTGGCCCTGCGCGGCAGCGGGCGGCCACCGGCGGTCCTGCGTGGCCGCCATGGCGTGCATGGTCCGGCCCCGTCGCCGCTGCGTGGCCGTGGCATGGAGTACGCGGAGTCCCGCGAGTACGTGGCCGGCGACGACGTGCGCCGGATGGACTGGCGTCTGACCGCGCGCACCGGCCGGGCGCATACCAAGTTGTTCCAGGCCGAGCGCGAGCGGATCACGCTGCTGGCCTGCGATGTGGCGCCGTCGCTGTACTTCGGTACCCGGGTCCGGTTCAAGTCGGCGCAGGCCGCGCGTGCCGGTGCAGTGGCGGTCTGGACCGCGCTGCGTGCCGGCGACCGGGTCGGAGCGTTGCGTGGCGGCGACGAACCGGCGGTGCCGCCGGCCTCGGGCGTGCGCGGGGCGATGCGCGTGCTCGACGCGCTGGCGCGCTGGTACGCCGCATCGCCGCCGGACGATGGCGGGCTCGGGCTGACCCTGGAGCGCGCACAGCGATTGCTGCGGCCGGGTGCGCGTCTGGTGGTGCTTGCCGATCCGGCCAGTGCGGTTGCGATTCCGCAGACCCGATGGACCGCACTGGCCCGGCACCATGAAACCACGCTGGTGATGCTGCGCGACGCACTGGAAACCGCGCCACCGCGCCGTGGCCTGGCGTTCCGCTCGACGGCCGGGCGGGTCGAACTGGCGCTGGCCGATCCCGACGTGCGCGAGCGCTGGGACGCCGCGTTCGTCGCTCCCGCCGAGACCCTGGGCGCGCGCCTGCCGGCCGCAGGCGTGCGCGTGCGCTCGCTGTGGACCGACGAAGCCAGCGATGCCTGGCTGCAGCCGCTGCCGACCGGTGACGCGGCATGAGCGCGGCCAGCCTGCCGCTGCGCGATGTGCAGCTGCCGCCGCCGCCCGGCTGGTGGCCGCCGGCGCCCGGCTGGTGGCTGCTGGCCGGCGCGCTGCTCCTGCTGGTGCTGCTGGCCGCGGGCTGGCACGGGTGGCGGCTGCGCCGGCGTCGACGCTGGCAGCGGATGTTCGCCAGCGAATGCGGCGCAGGCACGCCGTCGGAGCGTGTGGCCGCGATGTCGGCGTTGCTGCGCCGTGCCGCGCGCCGCGCCTGTCCGGGCAGCGAACAGCTGCAGGGCGAGGCCTGGCTGGCCTGGCTGGACGGCGAGGGCACTGCGTTCACGCAGGGAGAGGGACGGCTGCTGCTGGACGGGCCGTTCCGCCCAGGCATCGAGCAAGCAAGCTGCGAGCGGGTCACCGCGCTGGCGCAGGCGCGCTTCGTCGCACTGATGGAGCGTCGCCGGTGAGCGGATGGCTGCCCGCCTGGCCGGGCGACTGGCTGGCCGACTTCGCCGGGTTCGCCTGGCCGTGGATGTGGCTGCTGCTGCCGCTGCCGTTGCTGCTGCGCCGGGTGCTGCCGCCACGGCGCAGTACGGCGGCCGCGCTGCGCGTGCCGCCGGGGATGGCACTGCCGGCAGCGGCGGCGTCCAGGCGCCTGGTGTCGCTGCGGCACGGGCTGTGGCTGCCGCTGCTGGCGTGGAGCCTGTTGTGCGCCGCCGCGGCCCGCCCGCAACTGCTCGGTGCGATGCAGGTGCCGCCGCAGCAGGCGCGCCAGCTGATGCTGGCGGTCGACCTGTCCGGCAGCATGGCCGAGAACGACATGTACCTGGGGGGCCGCCCGGTCGACCGCCTGACCGCCGCCAAGGCGGTGATCGCCGACTTCCTGCAGCGCCGCGCCGGCGACCGGGTCGGCCTGCTGGTGTTCGGCCAGCGCGCCTACATGCTGACCCCGCTGACGCTGGACCTGGCCTCGGTCCGCGACCAGCTGCGCGACAGCGTCGCCGGACTCGCCGGTCGCGAGACCGCACTGGGCGACGCGATCGGGCTGGCGGTCAAGCGCCTGCGCGAGCAGCCGCCCGGCCAGCGCGTGCTGGTGCTGCTGACCGACGGCGTGAACACCGCCGGCGTGCTGGAGCCGCTCAAGGCGGCCGAACTCGCCCAGGCCGAAGGCGTGCGCGTGCATACCATCGCCTTCGGCGGCAATGGCGGCGGATTCTCGGTGTTCGGGGTGCCCATGCAGGTGTCCGGCGGCGAGGACGTCGACGAGGAGACGCTGCGCACCGTGGCCAGCCAGACCGGCGGGCGCTTCTTCCGCGCCCGCGATACCGAGGAACTGGCCGGCATCTATGCCGAACTCGACCGGCTGGAGCCGGTGGCCGCTGCGGCGGCGCCGGTCCGGCCGAGAATCGAGGCGTATCCGTGGCCGCTGTTGCTGGCCGGGCTGCTCGGCGGCGTGGCCGTCCTGTCCGCCCTGGGGCGCAGGCGATGAGCGACTGGCTGCCGATGCTGCATTTCCAGCGGCCGTTGTGGCTGTGGGGACTCGCGCTGCTGCCGCTGCTGGCCCTGGCCTGGTGGCGGCTGACCCGCCGCGGCGATCCCTGGCGCGACGCGGTCGATCCGCACCTGCTGCCGCATCTGATCGAGCCGGCGCCTGGGCGCGGCTGGACCGGCCCGGTGCTGGGCATGCTGGCCGCCGCGCTCGGACTGCTCGCCCTGGCCGGACCGGGCTGGCGGCAGGAGGCGCAGCCGCGCTGGCAGTCGCATGCGCCGCTGGTGGTCGCCTTCGATCTGTCCTCGGCGATGACCACCCCGGACCTGCCACCGTCGCGCCTGCTGCAGGCGCGGGCCAAGCTGAGCCGGCTGCTGGCGCAGCGTGTTGGCGGCGACATCGGCCTGGTCGCGTGGGCGGAGGATGCGTTCACCGTGGCACCGCTGACCGGCGATGCGTCCAACGTCGCCCTGTTCGTCGATGCGCTGTCGCCCGAGGTGATGCCGGTCGATGGCCAGCGCCCCGCCCGTGCCATCGCGCAGGCCTCCGCGCTGCTGCGCCAGGCCGGCTTCTCCAGTGGCGACATCCTGCTGCTGGGCGGCACCGCCGACGCCGCCGCGCGCGATGCGGCGGCCCAGGCGCTCGCGCAGGGCTATCGGGTGTCGGTGCTCGGATTGGGCACGGCCGAAGGCGCATTCCACCGCGACCGTGGCGGCCAGCTCCGGCGCGCCGTGCTGGAGGCCGACGCGCTGCGCGCGCTCGCCCGGGCCGGCGGTGGCCGCTATGCCGCGCTGACCACGGACGACGCCGACCTGCAGGCATTGGGCGTGCTGCAGCCGCCGGCCGAAGCGCTGGTACAGGACGATGCCGCCGGCGCGCGCGGCTGGCTCGACCAGGGCTACTGGCTGCTGCCGGCGCTGCTGCTGCTCGTGGCGCTGGGATTCCGTCGTGGCGGCCATGCCGTGGGCGCGGTACTGCTCGCGGTGCTGCTGGTCCCGGCGACGGTGCCGCCGGTGCAGGCGGCCGATGGCAGCCTGTGGCAGCGCGCCGACCAGGCCGCGCAGCGCCGGCTGGAGGCGGGCGTACAGGCCTATCGCGCAGGCGATTTCGCGGCCGCGCAGCACGCGTTCGAAGGCCAGCCCGGCGCCGAGGCGCAGTACAACCTGGGCAACGCGCTGGCCCGGCAGGGCCGGTACGACGAGGCGATCGCCGCCTACGACCGTGCCCTGGCCGCGCGCGCGGGCATGGCCGACGCGCAGGCCAACCGCGCGGTCGTCGAGGCCGCGCGCCGGCGCCAGCAGCAGGCCGGCGGCGGCACGCCACCGCCATCCGGTGACGGCGGGTCCGGACAGAATCAGGCGCAGCAGCAGGGCGACGGCGAAGCTGGACGCGATGCGCCGCCGCAGGATGAACCCGGGCAGCCGGCCCCGCCGTCCGACGACCGTGGCGAGCGCGGCAATGCGCCTGCGCGGGAGGGCGAACCACCACCACGGGCCGAGGATGCAGAGGCGGCACGACGCCAGCAGGAGGCCGATGCCGCCCAGCGCGAACGGATGCGCCAGGCGCTGGAGGCGCAGGGCGAGGCGGCTGCCGGCGAGGACCAGGCCGCGCAGCAGCCGAGTGCGGAGGTCCGTGAGCAGCGGCAGGCGCGCGAAGCCTGGCTGCGGCGCGTGCCCGACGACCCGGGCGGCCTGCTGCGGGCGAAATTCCAGATCGAACACGAGCGCCGACGCAGGGAGGGGCGATGACCCAGGGCAACGAACACGCGCGGTCCCGACACGTCGACCGACGGCCGCGCCGCGTCGCGTTCCTGCGGATGGCCACCGCGCTGTGCATGCTGTCCGCGCTCTGCGCGCTGCTGCCGGCGTCGGCCGCGACCCGCGCGTGGCTGGACCGCGCCACCGGTGTGGAAGGCGAGCCGGTCACGCTCAACATCGAGACCGACCAGCAGGGCGTGGCACCGGATTACACGCCGCTGCAGCGCGATTTCGCCCTCGGGACGCCATTCCGCAGCCGGACATCGGGTGGGGCCGGGCAGGTGTTCGGCATCGCACTGACGCCGCGTCGCAGTGGCCTGCTCGAGGTGCCGCCGATCCGGGTGGGACGCGAGGCCAGCGCGCCGATGCGGCTGCAGGTCGATGCCGCGCCCGCGGCGGCCAGCAGCGACGCGCAGGTGTTCGTCGAAAGCAGCGTCGACGACGCCGCGCCCTACGTGCAGCAGAGCGTCGGCGTGACGGTGCGCCTGCATTACGCGGTGCCGCTGCTGTCGGGCGAGCTGACCCAGGATGCGCCAGCCGGCGCATCGCTGCAGCGGGTCGGCGACGACGTGCAGAGCACGCGCCAGATCGGCAACCGCCGCTTCAACGTGGTCGAGCGCCGCTACCTGCTGGTGCCCGAACGCAGCGGCCCCCTGCAGCTGCCGGCGGCCCGCTTCCGGGGCCAGGCCGCGGGCGGGTTCTTCGACGACATGTTCGGCGAGCGGCGCGAGCTGTCCGCGCAGTCGGCGCCGCGGCAGCTGCAGGTGGCCGCGCAGCCGGCGGCCGCGGCCCAGCCCTGGCTGCCGCTGCACGGCCTGCGGCTGCGCTACGTCGCGGCGCCGCAGCAGGCGCGTGCCGGCGAGGCGGTGGAGCTGGTGGTCGAGGCGGTGGCGCAGGGCGGCACCCAGGCGCTGTTCCCCGAGCTGCCTGTCCCGGAACTGCCGGGTGTGCAGGTCTTCGCCGAGCCGGCGCAGTTCGCCGAACGTTTCGTCGACGGCGCCCCCGAGCTCACCGTCACCCGGCGTTTCGCGCTCGTCCCCGGCGCCGCCGGCAGCCTGCGGATCCCGGGGCCGGCGCTGTCGTGGTGGGACGTCGGCGCCGGTGCCGCGCGCCGCGCCAGCCTGCCGCCGCTGACCCTGGAGGTCGCCCCGGCGGCGGCCGTGGGCGCGCGTGCGCCGGCCCGCCATCCCGCCGACGTTCCGCCCCCTGCGGACGACGCGATCGTGGCACAGGACGAGGACGCGGGCGCCGTGTCCTGGCCGTGGCGCTGGATCGCGCTGGGCCTGGCGCTGCTGTGGCTGGCGACGCTGGGATGGGCGCTGCACCTGCGGCGGCAGGCGCCGGCCGGGGTGCTGCCAGCCTCCGGCCCGGTCGCCGGGAGCGTGCCGGTGATGACCCGGGCCGACCTCAGGCGCGCGCTGGATGCCGGCAGTTTCGAGGACGTGGTGGCCTGCCTGCGGCGGATGCGCTCGCCGATGCCGGTCGATCTGGATGCGCTGCTGGTCAGTCTGGACGATGCTGCGCAGCGCGAGGCGCTGGAGCGGATGCGGCGCGCGCTGTGGGCCGACGATGGCGCTCCGGCGGACGCGCGTGCGGCGCTGCGCAGTGCGTTCCGTACCGGTCCGGTCTGGCGCGCGGAGCCGGCGCCAGTGCGTGCGGCACTGCCGCCGCTGTATCCGGAACGGGCCGGCCGCCGCCCGGCCGGGTAAGCGGCAGGGGCCTCCCTCGGTTGCACGCACGGAATGCTGCAGTGCGACGGCCGGCGGCCGTTGCCCGAGTGTTCGCCGACGATCGCAGGTGTTGAGGTGCGGCGTGTAGCACCGCACCGCCGCTTTGACTAAGCTGCCGGACGCACTCACGTCAGGAAGCCCCGATGGTCGACCGCTCCGCCACCCCCAGGAAACGCTGGCCCCTGCACTGGAAGATGGGCGTCGGCTTCGGCCTGGGCCTGCTGTTCGGCCTGATCGTCCACAGCACGGTCGGCGGCGACTCGAGCTGGGTGACCGCGTTCACCCGCTACGTCACCACGCCGTTCTCCAGCCTGTTCCTCAACCTGATCTTCATGCTGATCGTGCCGCTGCTGTTCTCGGCACTGGTGATGGGCGTGGCCGAGATGGGCGACATCCGCGCGCTGGGCCGGATCGGCTGGAAGACGCTGGCGTGGACGGTGATCCTGTCGGGCATCGCGGTGCTGCTGGGCCTGGTCCTGGTCAACCTGCTGCAGCCCGGCGTGGGCGTGGACCCGGCGCTGGCCGAGCAGCTGCTGACCCAGAACGTCGAGCGCAGCCGCGAGATCGTCGCCAGCGTCGGCAGCCAGCCGCAGGGCATCGACATGCTGCTGTCGATCGTGCCGAGCAACGTGATCCGCGCCGCGTCGGACAATGGTTCGATCCTGGCGCTGATGTTCTTCGCGGTGATGTTCGGCGTCGGCATGGTGCTGGCGCCGGCCGAGAAGGTGGCCACGCTGAAGAGCGGCATCGAGGGCATCTTCGAGATCTCGATGACGCTGATCGGCCTGGTGATCCGCCTGGCGCCGTACGCGGTGTTCTGCTTCATGTTCAACCTGGCCGCGGTGTTCGGCTTCGAGCTGCTGATCCGCCTGGGCGCCTACGTGGGTGTGGTGGTCCTGGCGCTGGCGCTGCACATGTTCGTGGTCTATTCGCTGGCGGTGCGCTTCGCCGGCCGCTCGCCGCTGAAGTTCTTCCGCGACACCCAGGAAGCCTCGGTGATGGCGTTCTCGACCGCGTCGAGCAACGCGACCCTGCCGACCGCGCTGCGCGTGGCCGACCAGATGGGCCTGCCGAACAAGGTCTCGCGCTTCGTGCTGACCGTCGGCGCCACCGCCAACCAGAACGGCACCGCGCTGTTCGAGGGCGTGACGGTGATCTTCCTCGCCCAGTTCTTCGGCGTGGACCTGACCCTGGGCCAGCAGTTCATGGTGATGATGGTCTGCATCCTGGGCGGCATCGGCACCGCCGGCGTGCCGTCGGGCTCGCTGCCGGTGGTCGCGCTGATCTGCGCGATGGTTGGCGTCGATCCGATCGGCATCGGCCTGATCCTGGGCGTGAACCATTTCCTCGACATGTGCCGCACCACGCTCAACGTGACCGGCGACCTGACGCTGGCCACGCTGGTGTCGCGCGGCGAGCGTGCCGATGTCGAGGTGCCCGGCGTGGTGATCGAGGCGCCGCCGGGCGAGCGCCCGCGCCTCGGATGACCCGCAGACGAGGCCGCCCAGTGCGGCCTCGTTTCTTCTGCGGGCGTGATTCCACGCGCTCGCATTGCGTGGATGCGCGATTGCGTCGAGGCGGCCCGCGCCGCTGGCGCATGCGCCTGCGCATGGTGGCCCGGGGTGCGCGGCGACGATGATTTTCGTGCCGAGGGACGGGACACGGGCGGACAAGGGATGGGACAATGGGCCGCCCGCAGTCCGCGGCCGCCACCCGCCACGACGAACCGCCACATGACCAAGCCCACCCGCCGCCAGCTGGCGAATGCCATCCGCTTCCTCGCCGCCGATGCGGTCCAGGCCGCCAACTCCGGCCACCCCGGCATGCCGATGGGCATGGCCGACATCGCCGAAGTGCTCTGGAACGATTACCTGCGCCACAACCCGGGCAATCCGCACTGGTTCAACCGCGACCGCTTCGTGCTGTCCAACGGCCATGGCTCGATGCTGCAGTACGCGCTGCTGCACCTGAGCGGCTACGACCTGCCGATCGAGGAGCTCAAGCGCTTCCGCCAGCTGCACAGCAAGACCGCGGGCCATCCCGAGCGGCACGAGACCCCGGGCGTGGAGACCACCACCGGTCCACTCGGTCAGGGCTTCGCCAACGCCATCGGTTTCGCGCTCGCCGAGAAGCTGCTCGCGCAGCGCTTCAACCGCCCCGAATTCGAGATCGTCGACCACCGCACCTGGGTGTTCATGGGCGACGGCTGCCTGATGGAAGGCGTGTCGCACGAGGCCGCGTCGCTGGCCGGCACCTGGGGCCTGAACAAGCTGGTCTGCTTCTGGGACGACAACAGGATCTCGATCGACGGCAACACCGACGGCTGGTTCACCGATGACACCCCGGCACGCTTCGAGGCCTACGGCTGGAACGTGGTGCGCGGCGTCGACGGGCACGATCCGGACAGCATCAAGGCCGCGATCGACAGCGCGCTGGGCCAGTTCGACAAGCCGACCCTGATCTGCTGCCGCACCACGATCGGCTTCGGTTCGCCGAACAAGGCCGGCAAGGAATCCAGCCACGGCGCCCCGCTGGGCAAGGACGAGCTGGACGCGACCCGCAAGCAGCTGGGTTGGGAATACGGCCCGTTCGAGATTCCGGCCGAGATCTACGACGGCTGGCGCGCCAACGGCACCGGCACCTTCCGCCAGGCCGAGTGGGAGCAGCTGTTCGACAAGTACGCCGCGCAGTTCCCGGCCCAGGCCGAGGAGCTGACCCGCCGCTCGCACGGCGAGCTGCCGGCCGACTTCGTCGCCAAGGCCGATGCCTACATTGCCCAGGTCCAGGCCGAAGGCCCGACCATCGCCTCGCGCAAGGCCTCGCAGCTGGCGATCGAGGCGTTCGCGCCGCTGCTGCCGGAAATCGTCGGCGGCTCTGCCGACCTGGCCCATTCCAACCTGACCCTGTGGAAGGCCAGCAAGTCGGTCGCCAGCGACGACCCGAACGCCAACTACGTGTACTACGGCGTGCGCGAGTTCGGCATGACGGCCATCGCCAATGGCCTGGCGCTGCACGGCGGCTTCATTCCGTTCGATGCGACCTTCCTGGTGTTCAGCGACTACGCGCGCAACGGCGTGCGCATGGGCGCACTGATTCCGGCGCATGCGATCCACGTCTACACCCACGACTCGATCGGCCTGGGCGAGGACGGCCCGACCCACCAGCCGGTCGAGCACCTGGCCTCGCTGCGCTACATCCCGAACAACGACGTGTGGCGCCCCTGCGATGCGGTCGAGTCGGCGGTCAGCTGGAAGGCCGCGATCACCCGCAAGGACGGCCCGAGCTGCCTGGTGTTCAGCCGCCAGAACCTGCCGCATCAGCCGCGCGATGCCGGCCAGGTCGCGGCGATCGAGCGTGGCGGTTACGTGCTGGCCGACGCCGAGGGCGGCAGCCCCGACGTGATCCTGCTGGCCACCGGTTCCGAGGTCGGGCTGGCGGTCGAGGCGAAGAAGCAGCTGGATGCGCAGGGCCTGAAGACCCGCGTGGTGTCGATGCCGTCGACCGACGTGTTCGACCGCCAGGATGCGGCCTACCGCGAGTCGGTGCTGCCGAACGCGGTGCGCAGGCGTGTGGCCATAGAGGCCGGCATCACCGCCTTCTGGCGCCAGTACGTGGGCCTGGACGGTGCGGTGATCGGCATCGACTCGTTCGGCGCCTCGGCACCGGCCAACGAGCTGTATGCCTACTTCGGCATCACCGTCGAGAAGACGGTCGAGGCGGCGAAGGCGCTCTGAGCGCAGTCGGTGCAGATGGAGCGAAAAGGCCGGCGCAAGCCGGCCTCTTCGTGTGCGGGATCGGCCATGGCGACTCCGGCCAGTGACGGAGCAGGAATGCCGGGCACGGCCGGGATCGCTCCTTCACCAGCAGGGAGGCCGCTTGAGGCCGACCCCTTGGCCGGTGACGCGTTGGGTGCGACGGTCGAGAAGGCGGTCGGGGCTGGGGCCCCTCCTACAGGGGAAGAGAGCTGCGCCTGCAGGAGGCCGCTCGAGGCCGACCGCGTGGCTGGTGATGCGTTGGTTGCGACGGTCGAGAAGGCGGTCGGGGCTGGGGCCCCTCCTACAGGGGGAAGAGAGCCGCGCCTGCAGGAGGCCGCTTGAGGGCGACCGCCTGGCTGGTGATGCGCTGGTTGCGACGGTCGAGAAGGCAGTCGGGGCTGGGGCCCCTCCTACGGGGAAGAGCCGCGCCTGTAGGAGGCCGCTCGAGGCCGACCGCGTGGCCGGTGATGCGTTGGTTGCGACGGTCGAGAAGGCGGTCGGGGCTGGGGCCCCTCCTACAGGGGAAGAGAGCCGCGCCTGCAGGAGGCCGCTCGAGGTCGGCTGCCTGGCCGGTGATGCGCCGGTTGCGATGGTCGAGAAGGCGGTCGGGGCTGGGGGCCCTCCCACAGGGGTGAGAGAGCCGCGCCTGGTAGGAGGCCGCTCGAGGCCGACCGCCTGGCCTGTGATGCGCTGGTTGCGATGGTCGAGACGGCGGTCGGGGCTGGGGCCCTCCTACAGGGGGAAGAGATCCGCGCCTGTAGGAGGCCGCTCGAGGCCGACCGCCATGCCCGGTGATGCCATTGGCGGTGACGAAGGCAAGTGCGCCAGAGCCTCCATCGCCTGCGCGCGCGGCCCGCTGATCCGGCTCGATGCGATGGCTCGCGACGGGACGGGATGGATCTCGGTGCCTGCCTGGAACGACGGTCTTCCTGCGGGACGGTGGCCTGCAGTGGGCGTCGATAATTCAAGGCAGCGGCTGCTCGCCGCGCAGGATCGGGTAGGGATTGATCGCCGCGCCTTCCCACCAGTGCCGCTCGGGGCCGAGCACGAAGATCGCGAAGTGCAGGTGCGGCGCATCGGCGTTGGCGTTGCCGGTGGAGCCGACATGGCCGATCACCTGGCCGCGGCGCACGCGCTGCTGCTCGGCCAAGCCATCGGCGTAACGCTCCAGGTGCGCGTAGTAGTAGGCGAACCGGCCGCTGCGGTCGAACTGGTAGATGGTCAGCCCGCCGCGCTCGCTGTCGAACAGCTTCTCGATGTGGCCGTCGGCGACCGCGAGCACCGGCGTGCCGGCCGGCGCCATGATGTCGATCGCGTCGTGCACGCGGCCTTCGCCGCGCGCATCGGTGAAGGTGTCATGCAGCTGCGCGAGG
The DNA here is from genome assembly GCF_014851915.1 of Xanthomonas sp. XNM01. Classification (GTDB taxonomy): domain Bacteria; phylum Pseudomonadota; class Gammaproteobacteria; order Xanthomonadales; family Xanthomonadaceae; genus Pseudoxanthomonas. The sequence continues at coordinate 157,065 of NZ_JACVAP010000003.1, read as the reverse complement.
TCCACGCCCTGTACCGGAAGCAGCAGGGCGGGGGATGCGTTGGAACCCACCGGGCCGACCGGTGCCGCCGGTGCGGCGGCAAGGGCAGGCGTCACCGCGGGCGGCGGCGGGTCGCGTTGCGGTGCGAGCGGCGTGGCGTCCATCGGTTCCGGACCCGGGGGCGGTGTCGCCGCGCTCGCGGACACGTCGATCAGGCGCAGGCCTTCGCCACTGCGCCATCCCAGCGCGAGCAGGGCGAGCGCCACGCACAGCAGCGCCGACAGCAGCAGTTTCATCGACGACCTCCGGTGGCATCGCATGCGCTGGGCATGGGCTTCATTCCTGCAGGGTGACCGGCACGCTGCTGTCGACCGCCGCGGCCACCGCTGCGGCGTCCCAGTTGGTCAGGCGGATGCAGCCGTGCGACTGGGTCTTGCCGATGCTGCGCGGCTCGGGCGTGCCATGGATGCCGTAGTGCGGCTTGGACAGGTCGATCCACACCGTGCCGACCGGATTGTTCGGACCCGGTGCCAGCGTCGCCTTGCTGTGGGCCGGATCGGCGTCCCAGAACAGCTCGGGGTTGTAGTGGAACGTGGGGTCGCGCACCACGGTGGCGATCTTCCACTCGCCGATCGGCAGCGGGTCGTGTTCGCTGCCGGTCGAGGCCGGGTACTGGGCGATGACCGCGCCCTGCGCGTCGAGCAGGCGCAGCACCGAATCGCTGCGGTCCACCACCACGCGTGCGGCCTTCGGCGGCGCCCCGGAGGCGATGGCCGGCACTTTCAGCACGGTGCCGGCACGGGCCGCGTCCAGCCCGGGGTTCAGGCGCGCCAGCAGGGCCGGGCTGGCATGGAAGCGCTCGCCCAGTGCTTCGGCGAGCGAACCGAAGCCCAGCGTCTCCAGCTTCGCTTTCTCCATCATGTCGTCCGGTAGTGCGGCATATGGACCGGCGACGTCTCCGGCGGTCAGCGTGTAGTCGACCAGCACCGGTGCGGCGTCGCGCTCCAGCGCGGCCCAGGTCGCCGCGTCGGCCTCGCCGGTGACCGGCAGGTCGTGCGCGGCCTGGAAGCCGCGCAGCGCGCGCTGCTGGTTCGATCCGGCCATGGCGTCGATCTCTCCCGGCGAGAAGCGCGCGCGGTCGAGCAGCACCTGCAGGCGCAGCAGCGCCGCATCGCCTTCGCGCTGCGTGCGGTCGTCGGCGGAGGCGGCCAGTGTGGCCTTGTCGGTGTCCGCTCCCCAGGCGGCGGCGGGAAGCGCCGCCAGCAGGGCGGCCAGGGCGAGACGATGGACTGACATGGACCACTCCGGCGGGAACATGCCGCTACGCTGCGGTCATGCGCGCAGTGCCGGCGTGAACGCCGGCGGTCCTTGTTCAGGCGTGGAGGGCGGCCGTGGCGGCAGGGTGCCGCGGCCGGATCAGGACGTGCGCGCCAAATCGTGCTTGCTGCCGCCGCGGCAGGTCGGGGAGTCCGGGACGCTGCTGTCGGCGGCCCATTCCTCGGGCGTGTGCGTATGCAGGGCCAGCGCGTGGACCTGCTGCATCAGTCCGCCCATCGCGGCGTACACCGCCTGGTGGCGCTGGAGCAGGCGCTTGCCGGCGAAAGCCTCGCTGACGATCACGGCCTTGTAGTGCGTCTCCAGGCCGCGGCTGTGCATGTGGCTTTCGTCGAGCACCTCCAGGTGCATCGGCTGGAGCGTCTGCAGGGCGTGGCGGATCTGGTCTGCGCGGGTATTCATCTGCGATTTCGTCGGAACGGGCGGCGGACGCGGGCGTCCGTTGCACAGGATGGTGGCATGGATCGCCGATTCAATGCCTTGCGCCGTCCGACGGCCCGATCCGGCGGCGCCGGACCCGCGTGCGCGGGACAGCGCCGGCGCGGCGGCGGCGTGCTTCAATAGCGCCCGCGGATTCCCCCTCTCCCCAACCCGACCCGTCCCCGCATGTCGCAGCAGACGTCCGTGCAAGAAGCCACCGACGCGGATGCGGGCTGGCTCGCCAGACTGGTGCGCTGGCGCCGCTGGTGGATCGGAGCGGGGCTGGCCGTGCTGCTGGTGCTGCTGGGACTGGCCCTGCACGGTCTGTGGCGCGAGCTGAGCTACGCGCAGATCGTGGCCGCGGTCCGGGCCACTCCGATGCGCGACATCGCGCTGGCCCTGCTTGCCACCCTCATCAGCTTCCTGGCGTTGAGCGGCTACGACCATGCTTCGCTGCGCTACGTCGGCGTGCGGCTGCCATACCGCACGGTGGCGCAGACCTCGTTCATCGCCTACGCGCTGGCCAACACGATCGGGCTGGGCGTGTTCACCGGCGGCGCGGTGCGCATGCGCCTGTATGGCGCGGCGGGGGTCGAGGCCGGCCAGGTGTCGCGTGCGATCGCCTTCAACGCCGCGGCGTTCGGGCTGGGGATCAGCGCGGTCGGCGCGTTCGGCGTGCTGGTCAACGCCACCGCGATGGCGGCGATGGCCGGCGTGCCTGCCTGGCTGCTGCAGGGGGCGTCGCTGCTGGTGCTGGCGCTGCTGGGCGGACTGCTGCTGGCGCGCGGCCGGACATGGCGCAGCCGGCGCATGGCGCGCTGGGTCGAGCGCCTGCCGGGGCGGCGCCTGATGCTGGAACAGCTGCTGTGGTCGGCGCTGGACATCCTGGCCACCGGCGCGGTGCTGTGGCTGCTGCTGCCTGACGGCGCGATCGGGTTCCCGGTGTTCATCGGCTTCTATGCCGCGGCGCTGGTGCTGGCGGTGATCAGCCATGTGCCCGGCGGCCTGGGCGTGTTCGAGGCCACCATGCTGCTCGCCCTGGGCGGGCGGGTGCCGGCCGAAACCGTCGCCGGCGCGCTGGTGCTGTACCGGCTGATCTACTACGTGCTGCCGCTGCTGCTGGCGTTGGGCCTGCTGCTGCTGCACGAGGCGCGGCACGGCATCGCCGCGCCGGTGGCGCAGGCGGCGGGGGCGTTGCTGCCGCGGCTGCTGGCCGCCTACACGCTGGTGGTGGCGGTGGTGCTGCTGGTCTCCGGGGTCACCCCGGCCGGGCTCGAGGCGACCGCCGTGCTGGCCACTTGGGCGCCGCTGCCACTGGTGGAGGCGGCGCACTTCCTCAGCAGCGTCGCCGGCCTGGCGCTGCTGTTCGTCGCCCGCGGCATGCTGCTGCGGCTCGACGCGGCGTGGTGGGCCGGCCTGCTGCTGGCTGGTGCCGGCCTGCTGCTGGCGCTGCCCAAGGGCCTGGCCTGGTCGGAAGTGGCGATCCTGGCGCCGCTGGTGCTGGCGCTGCTGCTGTCGCATCGCCGCTTCGACCGGCGCGCCTCGCTGCTGGCGGTGCCGTTCAGCGGCGGCTGGCTGCTGGCGATGGGCGCGATCGTGGCGGCGCTGGTGGTGCTGCTGTTCTTCGCCTACCAGGATGTGGAGTACGGCCGCCAGCTGTGGTGGCAGTTCGAGTTCGACGCCGACGCGCCGCGTTCGCTGCGTGCGCTGGTGGCGATCGCGCTGCTGGCCCTGGCGGTGGCGCTGTACCAGCTGCTGCGGCCGAGCCAGCCGGTGCTGGAGCCGGCCGGTGCCGAGGAGCTGGCGCGCGCGGCGGCGATCGTGCGCGCCCAGGACGACGCCGATGCCGGCCTGGCGCTGGTCGGCGACAAGCGGTTCCTGTTCTCCGACGACGGCAGGGCGCTGCTGGCCTACGCGCGGCGCGGGCGCAGCTGGGTCGCGCTGTCCGATCCGGTCGGCCCCGAGCCGCAGTGCCGCGAGCTGGTCTGGCGGTTCCTGGCGATGGTCCACGAAGGCGGCGGACGTGGCGGCTTCTACCAGGTCCGGCCCGACCGCCTGCCGGCCTATCTCGACGCCGGCCTGCGCCTGCTCAAGCTCGGCGAGTACGCCTACGTGCCGCTGGCCGGGTTCTCGCTGGAGGGCAAGGCGCGCTCCGGGCTGCGCTACAGCGTCAAGCGCGCCGAGCGCGAAGGGCTGGACTTCGAGCTGGTGCCGCCAGCGGGCGTGCCGGCGGTGCTGGAGGAGATGCGTGCGGTGTCCGATGCCTGGCTGGCCGCGCACCGCACCGCCGAGAAGCGCTTCTCGGTGGGCGCCTTCGTCGACGCCTACGTCGGCCGGCAGACCGTGGCGCTGGTGCGCCAGCACGGGTGCCTGGTGGCGTTCGCCACGGTGCTCGACACCGACACCCGCAGCGAGGCCAGCATCGACCTGATGCGGCATGTCTCGCCGATGCCCTACGGCACGATGGATTTCCTGTTCGTGCGCCTGATGCTGCACTTCGCGCAGGCCGGCCATGCGCGCTTCGGCCTGGGCATGGCGCCGCTGTCGGGCATGGCGTCCGGGCCGCTGGCGCCGTACTGGCACCGCGCCGGCCGGCTGCTGTTCGCGCATGGCGAGGAGTTCTACAACTTCCGCGGCCTGCGCGCGTTCAAGGAAAAGTTCGAGCCGCAGTGGGAGCCGCGCTACCTGGCCACGCCGGGCGGGGTGGCGCCGCTGCTGGTGCTGGCCGACATCGCCGCGCTGATCGCCGGCGGCCTGAAGGGAGTGATCGCCAAATGAGCCGATGGATGCCCGCGCTGCTGGCGCTGCTGTGGCTGGTGGCACCGCCGCTGCAGGCGCGCGAGCGCTTCGACCATGGCCGCTTCGAAGACGTGGCGCTGTATCGCCCGGACGGCGCCACCCGCGGCGTGGTGCTGCTGCTGTCCGGCGCCGATGGCTGGAACGCGCACGCCGACGGCCTGGCGCAGCGCCTGTCCGCCGACGGCCTGCTGGTGGCCGGCATCGACTGGCCGCGGCTGCGCGCGGTGCTGCACGCGGACGGCGGCGACTGCGCGCTGCCCGATGGCGACCTGGAGAATTTCTCGCACTGGCTGCAGGGCTACGTCCGCCTGCCCGGCTACCTGCCGCCGGTGCTGGTCGGCGAGGGCGACAGCGCGCCGCTGGCCTATGCGATGGCCGCACTGGCCGAGCCGGACGTGTTCGCCGGTGCGGTCAGCCTGGGCTTCGTGCCGTCGCTGGACATGGGCAAGCCGCCCTGCCGCGGGGCCGGCACGGTGTTCGACGCACCGGCTGCCGGCGCGCGCGTCGCGCTGCGTCCGGTGCCGACGCTGGCCACGCCGTGGCTGCTGCTGCAGGGCGGCGAGGATGCACGCTTTCCGCCGGAGCAGGCGCGCCGGTTCGCGGCCGCGATCGATGGCGCCGCCGTCGCCGAACTGCCGGGCGTCGCCCACACCCTGGCGCCGGACCGCTGGTGGCCGCGCCTGTCGGCGGCGGTGTCGGCGCTGTCGCGGCGCGCTGCCGGCCGCGCGCCGCCGGTCGACGCCGGGCTGGCCGGCCTGCCGCTGGTCGACGTGCCGGCGCAGCAGGCCGGCGACACCTTCGCGATCCTGCTCAGTGGCGACGGTGGCTGGGCCGGGCTGGACAAGGAAGTCGCCGCCGCGCTGGCCGCGCGCGGCGTGCCGGTGGTCGGCTTCGATTCGCTGCGCTACTTCTGGCAGGCACGGACGCCGCAGGGGCTGGCCGACGACCTGGACCGCATCATCGCCCACTACGCCGTGCGCTGGCAGCGGCCGAAGGTGCTGCTGATCGGTTATTCGCAGGGCGCGGACGTGCTGCCGTTCGCGCTCAACCGCCTGTCGCCCGACGCGCGTGCGCGGGTCGAGCGCAGCGTGTTGATGGGGCTGGGCCAGCGGGCCGCGTTCGAATTCCATCTCGGCAACTGGATCGGCCGCGAGCGCGACGACACCCTGCCGATCCTGCCCGAGGCGCGCCGGCTGGAGGCCGCACGCACGCTGTGCATCCGCGGCGAGGGCGAGGACGCCTCGCTGTGCCCGTCGCTGGCACCGGCGCATGCGCGGCAGCTGGTGCTGCCCGGTGGCCACCATTTCGACGGCGACTACGCGCATCTGGCGGACGCGATCCTGGCGCCGCCGCAGCCCTGATCCCTGGTCGCGCACGCCGGCGCCGAGGTGCGTGGCGCGCAGCGCATCGCCGATGCCGGCGCGAGGCGGGCGCGCACCCGCCGGTGCGATGTCGTCGGCCAGCCGCGCGGCGATGTCGCTGTACGCCGCCACGACCCGCGCCGGTGAAGCCGGCCGCTGCCGCAGTTCCCGCATCGCGCGTGCCGGGACGCGCGACGCGACCGGCCCTCAGCGCGCCGTGGCCGCAAGTGCCAGCCGCAGCAGCCGGGTCTGCAGCCAGCCCTGCATGCCGCGCGCGGTGTCCAGCGCCATCCGCTGCATCGCGGGCGCATCGTCGGGCGTGGTCGTGGTCATCGCCCGCCACAGCGTCGCGAGCCTGCCGCCGCGGCTGGCGGTGCGCTGTTTCAGCCAGCCCAGCGCCCGCGCCAGGCGCTGCTCGACCTCGCTGAAATCGCTGCCCAGCGGATAGTCCGGCAGGGTGCCGTCGTCGCGGAACGGCGCCAGCCGCTGCCGCAGCGCGTCGGGCGTGTTGCGCGCGAGGGCATCGGTCCGACCGCTGCCCTCGCCGAGCTTGAGGTCGGCGCGCGCGCGTTCGAGCAGTCCGCTGCGGAAGCGGGTGTCGCAGATCGCCGCCATCGCCAGCACGCAGTCCTCGTCGGCGGCATGGCGCAGGTCGGCGATGCCGTACTCGGTGACGTACAGGTCGCGCAGGTGGCGCGGGATGGTGGTGTGGCCGTAGTTCCAGCGGATGTTGGAGGCGGCGCCGGCACCGCCGTCGCGCACCGCGCGCAGCATCAGCACCGAGCGGGCGGCGGGCAGCGCGTGGGCCATCGCCACGAAGTTGTACTGGCCGCCGACGCCGGACACCACGCGGCCGTCGTCGAGCGCGTCGGACACGGCGGCGCCGAGCGCGGTGGCCATCATGCAGCTGTTGAAGAAGCGCGCCTGCACGCGCTGCATCCGCTCCAGGCCCTCGTCGTTGCCGTAGAGCTGGTTGACCTCGCTGATGCGGCGCATGCCGATGCCGCGGCGCTGGTCCTCGGGCAGGTCGCGCAGCCAGTCGTAGAACTCCGGGGAACCCAGATAGAACGCGCCGTGCAGGTACTCGCCGTCGCGTTCGAGCCGGGCGCGGTCGCCGAGGTTGGCGCTGCCGTCCGCCAGGCGCTGCATCAGCGCCGCATCGTCCACCACCCGGCGCCGGATCACGCCGGTTTCGACCAGACGCTTGAAGCCTTCGTTGATCATCTCGCTGCAGCCGTACAAGCCGGTCTCGAACGGATCGAGCCCGCCGCTGGCGAGCACGGCCGGATGCCGCTCCAGCTCCGGATCCAGCGCCGCCAGCACCTGGCGGTAGCGCGCGTTGTCGGTATGACGCAGCACCAGCGCGTGGCACAGCGCGTCGGCCAGCGCGCCGATACCGATCTGCAGGGTGCCGCCGTCGCGGACCAGCGCGCTGGCGTACAGGCCGATGGCGTGGTCGGCGTCGGTGACCGGCTGGCGTGGCAGCGCGAACAGCTGCGGATGCGGGCCTGGCGGGTCGATGACGATGTCGAAGAACCCGTCCGGCACGACCGCGCTGCCGCCCAGCCATGGCAGCTGCGGATCGATCTCGGCCACCAGCAGCGGACGCGCCAGGCCGCGCGCGCCGATCGCATCGACCAGATCCTCGGTCATGTCGGTGTTGCAGGAGAACGAGAGCCGCTGCCCGCCGGGTTCGCGGGCCACCTTCTGCACGATCAGGTTGATCCCGCGGCTGGCCACGGCATCGGCCGCATGCGTGTAGTTGAGGCTGGCGTAGCGGCGCTGCGCCTGGCGCGAGCCGAGCAGCGCGCCGGACTGCATGTAGAACTCCTCGACCTCGACGTGCGCCGGCAGCGCGTCGCGGCGCATCGCCTGCACGTAGGCCAGGCGCGGGAAGTCCTCGCCGAAATGGCGCTTCAGGAACGGCCCGAGGAAGCGCGCCTGCAGGCCCTTGCCGGCCGGGGGCGGATCCAGCGACAGGGCGGTGTACAGGTGCAGCGGCCGCTGCGGATCGGCGGCGATGCGTGCGTACAGCGTGTTGAGCAGCCGGTGCGGCTTGCCCAGCCCCAGCGGGGCGCCGACACGCAGGGCGGGCGGAAGCCGCGACAGGATGTCCTCGACCGCCGCGTCCAGATCGGTGTGGAGTGTCTGCATGCGCGGAAGCATAGGCGATGGCCGGTGGGCGGGTCGTCTGCAGGCGTCGGGCGACGCTTGACACGGCTTTTGTTTACGCATGTAATCGATAAAAATTACATGTGTAAACGGTGGTGGTCCGATGATTCCGATCAGCGATGCCGAGGCGATGGTGATGGAGGTGCTGTGGGCGTCGAGCCCGCGCAGCGCCGAGGAGGTGATCGCCGCGCTGGCCGGCCCGACCGGCTGGGCCGAGCCGACCATCAAGACCCTGCTCAACCGTCTGCTCAACAAGGGCGCGATCGACGCGGAGCGCGACGGGCGCCGCTATCTGTACAGCCCGCTGCTGCAGCGCCAGGCGTGGGTGCGGAGCCAGAGCGAAGGCCTGGTCGAGCGCCTGTTCGGCGGGCGCGTGGCGCCGCTGGTCGCGCACTTCAGCGAGCAGGGCCGGTTGTCGGCGGACGACATCGCCGAACTGCGGCGGCTGCTGGAGGACCTGGGCGATGAGTGAGCTGCTGCAGTCCCTGGTCGAGGCGACGTTCGCCGGCAGCGCGGCGGTGCTGCTGGTGCTGGTGCTGCGGCGTCCGCTGCGCGCGCGCTTCGGCGCGGTGGCCACCTATGCGCTGTGGAGCTGCGTGCCGGCCGCGTTGCTGGCGGTGCTGCTGCCGGCCGCGGTGGTCGATGCCCCCGGCGCGGCGGTGTCCTGGGCAACGCCGCTTCAGGCGGCGATCGCCGCGGCACCGGCACCGGCCGCGCGCGTGGATCCCGCGCCCTGGCTGCTGGCGCTGTGGGCCTGCGGTGCGGTCGCGATGCTCGCGCTGCTGGCCTGGCGGCAGTCCCGCTTCGTGCGCGCGCTCGGCCCGCTGCAGCGGCGCGGCGATGGCTGCTGGCAGGCGCGTGTCGATGCCGGCCTGCCGGCGGTGATCGGCGTGCTGCGCCCGCGGATCGTGCTGCCGGCCGGGTTCGAGGTGCGCTACCTGGCGGACGAACAGGCGCTGATCCTGCAGCACGAGCGCCTGCATGTCCGCCGCGGCGACCTGCAGCTCAACGCGCTGGCCGCGCTGCTGCAGTGCCTGGCGTGGTTCAACCCGCTGGCCTGGATCGCGCTGCGCCGCTTCCGCCTGGACCAGGAACTGGCCTGCGACGCGCGGGTGCTGGCCGGCGACCCCGCCATGCGGCGGCGTTACGGCGAAACCCTGCTCAAGACCCGGCTCGATGCCGGGCCGGTTCCGCTGGGCTGTCACTGGCAGCCGATCCATCCACTGAAGGAACGCATCGCCATGCTCGGACATCCCGTTCCCCGCCGGACCACCCGCCTCGCCGCCAGCGCGCTGGTCGCGCTGCTCGCCCTCGGCAGCGGCTTCGCGGCCTGGGCGCTGCAGCCGGCCGACACGCGCCCCGCTGGCGCGGCCGGCGCGGCGGCGGGCGATCTCTACCACGTGGACGTGCGCCTGGACGTGGACGGGCATGCACGCCAGTTCGCCCTGCGCGAACACGCCGGCACGACGTTCGGGTTCCGCTCCGAAGAAGGCGACACGGCCTGGGCGATCGAGATGCGGCTGACACCCGAAGCCGATCCGGCGCTGGTCCGCATCCAGGCCGATCTGCAGGCCGATGGCACGCTGCTGTCCAGGCCGGAACTGGTGGCCAGGCTCGACGAGAAGGCGGGCATCCAGGTCAGCACGCCCGACGGACGCTCGGTGTTCGCGCTCGACGTGACCGTGCGCCGGCTCGATGCGCCGGTCGCCAGCGCGGGCGGCCCGCGGCCGGCGATGCCTGCCGACCGTCCGCCGCCGCGGTATCCGCGCAGCGCGCTGGCCGAAGGACTGTCGGGCGAGGTGCTGCTGGTCGTCGACGTGGATGCGGAAGGCGCGGTGCGCGATGCGCGGGTCGAGCGCGCCACGCCCGTGGGCGTATTCGACGCGATCGCGCTGGAGGCGGCACGGCAGTGGCGTTTCCAGCCGGCGCGCGATGCGGCCGGCCGGGCGGTGCCCGGCCAGGTGCGGGTCCCGCTGCGCTTCGATTCGGGCATGACCGCCAGCGCCGCGCCGGCGGGGGCCGCTGCGGACGACGGCATGCGCTGGTTCCTGCTCGATGCCGGAGTGGCGTCCGAATCGGTCTGCGACGAGGTCGTGCGCGTGCCCGCCGATGCCCGCGTCTACTGCGGCATCCGCAACGCCCAGGCGGCGAGGTGACGGCGATGGTGGCGGTCCGCATCGGCAGCCTCGGCCTGGCGATCCTGCTGCTGGCCGGTTGCACGACCCGCAGCGCCGGTGTCGAACAGCGGATGATTCTGCCGGTCGGCGCGCAGCGACACGAGATGGCCGATCACCAGGCCTTCGTGTTTCCGGCACCGGATGGCAACCAGCCCCCGGATTTCCCGAAAGGGTACGCGCCGTCCGAACTGCCGCCGACCACGCTCTGCGCATCGCTGGTGGTCGAACGCGACGGCAGCGTGCGCGATGTCGCGCTGCTCGACGATCCGCAGTGCGCCAGCGCCGCGCAGGCCCCGGCCCTGGCGGCCGCGGTGACCGCGGCGCTGGCCGACTGGCGCTTCTACCCGGCGCTGCTGTGCACCTACCCGGATGCGGCGACCCGCGAGCGCGACTGGACGCCGAGCGCCTGCACCGGCGGCGCCAGCGAGGCCCGCGCGGTGGCGGTGACGCTGGCCTACGCCTTCACCTTCGAGGTCAGGCAGGGCAGACGCCGGGTCGGCGCCGCGCGCATGGAGCGCTGAGCGCGCGGCCGCCTACTGCTCGAGCATGTCCGCGCGGAACAGCCGCCGGCGCGACACGGTGCGCCCGGCGACCATGAAGCGGCCTTCGCCGAGGTAGTGCAGGGTGGAGGGATCCTTCGGCCGCGGCGCGACGTGCGCGGCGACCACGCGCCAGACGAACAGCGGGTAGTCGGCGGTGATCCGGGTCTCGTGCAGCCGGCATTCGAAGCTGGCGTGGCACTGGCCGATCAGCGGCGCGGCGACCTCGCGGCCGGGCTGCGCGTCCAGGCCGAAGCGCGCGAACTTGTCGACGTCCGCGCTGCTGCAGTTGCCGATCCCGACCACGGTGTCGAGCAGGTCGGCGGTCGGCAGGTTGATCACGCATTCGCGGCTGCGCCGCGCCAGCCGGTGGCTGTGGTTGGCCTCCCAGATGTAGGTGCCGACCAGGTCGTAGCCGAGCATCATGTGCCAGCCGAGCGTCATCACCGCGCGCTCCTCGCGCCAGGCGGTGCTCAGCAGCACGACCGGGCCAGGCTCCAGGTAACGGCGGACCCGGTCGACCGGGAAGGACTGTCGGCGGCGGACGGGCATCGGCGTGCCTGGGTGCGGCGGGAGCCTCAGCCTGCGCGCGGCGTGGTGGCGGGGGCGTGACCGCGACGCAGGCTCGCCAGCCACAGCGCCAGCGCGGCGAGGGCGCAGAGCAGGCCGAACAGGTCGCCGATGCGGGCATAGGGCGTGGCCGCCGGCGTCGCCAGCGGCAGGTCGGCGACCAGCGTGGCGCCGGGCATCGGCGCGCTCGAGGTCTCGGCGACGACCCGGCCCCAGCCGTCGCTGACCGTCAGCAGGCCTTCGCGGGCGGCGCGGACCACCGCGTGCCCGTTCTCGACACCGCGGACCAGGGTCATGCGCGCGCCCATCCAGGCATCGACGTAGGCGAAATCCCAGGCCGGCACCAGCATCAGGTCCACCGCCTGGCGTCCATAGCGGTGGCCGACGCTGGCGAAGTGCATGTCCTTGCAGATCGCCAGGCCGACGCGCAGCCGGTCGATCTCCTGCACGGCGGTCCGGCTGCCATGCCGGTAGCCGTCGATGCGTTCGGGCGGCGCCAGGCGCAGCTTCTCGTAGTCCTGGTGCAGGTGGCCGTCCGGCCCGAACAGCCAGGCCTGGTTGCGTGCGGCGACGCCGTCGTCGATGCCGATGCCGACCTCCAGCCACACCGCATGCCGGCGCGCCAGCGCCGCGAACCGCGCCTGCCAGGCCGGTGCGGCGGCCGGCGTGACCACCGCGATCTTCTCCGGCAGCACCAGCAGCGCGGCGTCCTGTGCGGCCAGCTGTGCGACCAGACGCGCGTAGCCGTCCAGCACCGACCCGGCATGCGCCGGCGAGGCGTGGAGGCCGACCGCATCGTCGATCGAGGCCAGGCCGACGCGCAGCGTGTCGCCTGGGGCATCGGGTGCGGCATGCAGGCGCAGCGCGCCGTAGCCGAAGGCCAGGCCGGTCAGTGGCAGCGCCAGCAGCAGCGCGGCCAGCCGCTGCCGCGGCGGCCATCGCGTGACCAGCAGCAGGGCCAGCGCCGAGGCCGGCAGCGACAGGACGAACAGCACCGCCGGCGTCCCGCCCAGTGCGGCCAGCTGCAGCAGCGGCAGCCGCCCGGCCTGGCTGTAGGCCGCGCTGCCCCATTGCCCGTCGGGCAGCAGCCGGCCCATCGCCAGATCCAGGCCGGCCCACAGCAGCGGGTAGGCCAGCACGGTCCAGCCGGCGCCGAAGCGCAGCGCGACCCGGCGGCTGCCGACGATCACCAGCCACCAGGGCGCGGCCATGCCCACGGTCATCAGCAGCGCCGCCGGCCAGGGCGCCAGCAGGCGCAGGTAGCCGGTGTAGGCGCTGGCCGCGACCAGTGCGCCCAGCCAGACCGCCGCGTGCGCCAGCCAGGTGCGCTGCAGCGACAACGCCAGCCACAGCAGCGGCGCCGGCGCGATCCAGATCCACTCCGGATCCGGCACCGGGCCCACGCCCGGACGCAGCAGGAGGCCGGCGACCAGCCCGAGCGCGAGCGCCACGGGCGTGCGTTGCACGCGGGGCAGGAAGGACGGAGGAGGCATCTGGATGGCTCGGACGGGAGACGGCAGCATCGCCGTTGCCTGCCCGCCTGCCACAGTGCCGGTCGTCACCGGATGCCGGTGCGGTGCACCTGGCAGGCAGGGCAGTGCGGGAGCCGGTCCTGCGCTGCCAGGCCGATCGCCCGGGTGCCGGCCGCATCTGCGCTGTGCTGCGGTCCGCACGGCGATGTCCCGGCAGCGATCGGGCGACCCTGCTCGCCGCCGCAGGCCGCGGCGCGTGCGGACAGCGGACGCCGCTGCCACTCAGTCCAGCACGTGCACCGCATCGGCCAGCCGCCGCACCTCGTCCGGATGGTGGCTGACGTACAGCATCGGCAGGCGGATCTCGTCGCGCACGCGCTGCAGCCACGGGATCAGTTCCTCGCGCCGCGACTGGTCCAGCGCCGACAGCGGCTCGTCGAACAGCAGGATCGCCGGCTGCGAGAGCAGGGCGCGGCCGATCGCCACGCGCTGGGCTTCGCCGCCGGACAGGTGGCGGGTGCGCCGCTCGAGCAGCTGGCCGATGCCGAGCAGGTCGACCACCGCGTCGAAACCGAAACGCGCCTGGCCGTCGCGACCATGCCGGCCGTAGCCGAGGTTGCGGCGCACATCCAGATGCGGGAACAGGCGCGCATCCTGGAACACGTAGCCGATCCGCCGCCGGTGGGTCGGCAGGTCGATGCCGGCCGCGCTGTCGTACAGGGTGCGCCCGTCGATCTCGATGCGGCCAGACTGCGGCCGCAGCAGCCCGGCGATGGCGTTGAGCACGGTGGTCTTGCCGGCGCCGGAGTGGCCGGTCAGCGCGACCACGCGGGCGTCCTCCTCCACCCGGACATGGCGATGGAAACCGCCGCGGCGCAGCTCCACGTCGATCCTCAGCATGCCGGTCCCCCCGTGCTGCTCATGCATCCTCCTGGGTGTCGCGGCGCTGGCGCCGCACCAGCCATTCGGAGAACAGCAGCGCGCCCAGCGAGATCACCAGCGCGACCGCCGCCAGGCGCCAGATCGCCGACTCGCCGCCGGGGACCTGCAGCAGGCCGTAGATCGCCGCCGACAGCGTCTGCGTCTCGCCGGGGATGTTGGAGACGAAGGTGATGGTGGCGCCGAACTCGCCCAGCGCCTTGGCGAAGGCCAGCGCCGCGCCGGCCACCAGGCCCGGCCAGGCCAGCGGCAGGGTGACGGTGGCGAACACGCGCAGCGGCGAGGCGCCGAGCGTGGCCGCGGCCTGTTCCAGGCGCCGGTCCACGTTCTCCATCGACAGCCGGATCGCGCGCACCATCAGCGGAAAGCCCATCACCGCGCAGGCCAGCGCCGCACCGGTCCAGCGGAACGCCAGCACGATGCCGAAGGTGTCCTCCAGCCAGCGCCCGGCCGCGCCCTGGCTGCCGAACAGCACCAGCAGCGCATAGCCCATCACCACCGGCGGCAGGACCAGCGGCAGGTGCACCAGCGCGTCCAGCAGCGCCTTGCCGGGGAAGCGGCCGCGCGCCAGCAGCCAGGCCACGGCGATGCCCGGCGGCAGGCTCGCCGCCGCCGCGACCGCCGCCACCTTCAGGCTCAGCGCGATCGCGGTCAGTTCTTCGGGGCTGAACCAGGCGGCCACGGATCAGTCGGTGAGGGTGAAGCCGCGCCGCTCGAAGATCCGGCGCGCCTCGGGCGAGGCCAGCCAGCGCACGAACGCGGCCGCCTGCGGGCCGCCACGGTCCAGCGCCGCGGCCGGATAGACGATCGCGGCGTGGCTGGAGGGCGGGAAGGTGGCGACCACGCGCACCTTCGGCTCGGCTTCGGCGTCCGAGCCATAGACGATGCCCAGCGGCACCTCGGCGCGCGACACCAGCATCAGCGCCGCGCGCACGCTGTCGGCTTCGGCCAGCTGGCCGCTCACCGCGTCCCAGTGGCCCAGGTGCTCCAGCGCCTCGCGCGCGTACTTGCCGGCCGGCACGCTCGCGGTCTGGCCCACCGCCAGCCGCTTGCCCGCCAGCGCGGCCACCAGGCTGCCGCTGCGCGCCAGGTCCACGCGCACGTTGCTGCCGGCCGGTGCCACCAGCACCAGGCTGTTGCCGAGCAGGTTGCGGCGGGTACCGGCGGCGAGCGCGCCGTGCCGCTGCACGTGGTCCATCCATTCCTGGTCGGCGGAGATGAACACGCCGGCCGGTGCGCCCTGCTCGATCTGCCGGGCGAGGGTGGAGCTGG
This sequence comes from Xanthomonas sp. XNM01, assembly GCF_014851915.1. Lineage (GTDB taxonomy): Bacteria > Pseudomonadota > Gammaproteobacteria > Xanthomonadales > Xanthomonadaceae > Pseudoxanthomonas. The sequence continues at coordinate 142,030 of NZ_JACVAP010000003.1, read as the reverse complement.
CCGCGTAGGACACGCGCACCGTGGTGCCGGTCTCGCTCCGGTAGCGGGCGGCGGCCTCGTCCAGCGACTCCTTGAGGCTGGCGGCGGCGAACACGGTCAGCGGCTGTCCGGCCTGGGCGCTGGCGGGCGGCGTGGCGATGCTGCCCAGCAGGGCCAGCAGCGGGAGCAGGGCGAGGCGGATCAGCCGGGACATCGCGGTATCTCCTGTGGGGCAGGCAAGTGTATCGGTCGCTCAGCCGTGGCCGAGCGCGCCGTTGAGCACCGCGGCCAGGCGCGCGCCGCCGTCGCGCAGCTGCTGTTCGATGGTGCCCGCGTGGCGGGCCACGTAGGCTTCGTCGAGCACGTGGCCCTGCGGATAGAAGCCCGGCGCCAGGGTGATGCGGCAGGACTGTTCGGCCCAGGCCTGCGCCGCGCCGACCGGCACCGGCGAGTGCGCGGGCGGCGCCGGCAGCTGCCTCAGCCGCGCCAGCCAGGCGTCTTCGTCCAGGCCCTTGGCGTTGAGCAGGCCGCTGTCCCAGAACGCATGCAGGTTGCTGCCGCGCGCGCGGAAGTTGACCTGGTAGTCGTTGCCGCCGCGGTCGTGCGCGTGGCCGGCATGCAGCGGCTGGTGCACGTCGCCGACGAAGTGGACGACGAACTTCAGCGCGTTGAGCCTGCGCTCGCGGCTGTTGCGCGGGTCGGCCAGGATCCGGGTCTGCGCCTCGATCGCGGCGACCACGCAGTTGCCGCGCGGGCAGTCGCGTGCGGCCTCGTACACGCAGCCGGATTCGCCGATGTTGACGTAGTGCCAGCTGGCCGAGCGCCGGCCCAGGCCGGGGTCGCTGCCGCGCAGGTTGTCGGCCCAGGTCGCGATGCCGGCCAGCGAGGGATCGGCCTCGCCCTGCAGCAGCTGCGCGATGGCCGCGCGGGTCTGCGGCGAGAGATCGTCTTCGGCCAGGCGTGCGACCAGACGGTGCCCGAGCGGGCCCCACGCCTGTGCGGGCAAGGCCACCGACACGGCGAGCAGGCCAAGAAGAAAACGCGCCGCGAACGTGCGCGACGCGCCGGAGAAAACGGAAGAAGCGGGGGCGGTGGTGTGTGTCATGCCCGGCACTGTAACCGACACGCACGACCGCCCCAGCAGCAACACCTGTCCGGTCACGCTCCCGCATGGCGGGAACGTGGCGGCATCAGAACTTCATGACGTAGGCCAGGCCGTAGACCATCGGGTCGATCTTGGCGGTGCCCAGCTTGGCGCCGTTGACCTTGACCTCGGTGTCGATGTCGGCCCAGCGCACGTCCACGCGCAGCGCGCCCTTCTCGCTCAGCGCGAAGTCCAGGCCGGCGTGGGCGGCGACGCCCCACGAGTCTTCCAGCTTGACCTTGGTGCCGGCCAGCGCGCCCTTCTCGTCGGTGCCGAAGAAGGTGGTGTAGTTCACGCCCACGCCCACGAACGGGGTGACCTTGGAGCTGTTGGCGAAGTGGTACTGCAGCGAGACGACCGGCGGCAGCTGCTTGGTCTCGGCGACGGTGCCGACGCCGGCGATGCTGATCTCGTGCTTGAACGGCAGCGCGGCCAGCACTTCGATGCCCACGTTGTCGGCGATGAAGTACTCGAAGGTGATCGTCGGCTTGACGTCGCTGTCGACCTTGGTCGGCAGGGCGCCCAGGCCCAGCGCCGCACCGTTCAGGTCGCCGGCGTCGGAGGTCGGGTCGACCACGTGCGCGCCGACGCCGAGGGTCCACTCGCCCTTGGACTGGGCCATGGCGGGAGCGGCGGCGACGGCCAGGGCGAGGGCCAGGCCGCTGATCAGGAGGGAGGAGGTCTTGCGCATCGTTGTTGCTCTCGGTGGTCGGTGGAATGTGCGCGCAGTGTTCTCCTGCGGCGTTCACCCCGCCTTGATCCTGATCAACTTCCACGGCCCGGGTCAGCGTGCGCTCATCGCCGGCGTGGAACGCGCCGGCCGCGTGCGGAGCGCCTGCTAGAATGGCCGCCCCCGTTCCATCCACCAGGGCCGCGCCGGGGCGAGGCCGCAGGAGTCACGAGTAATGGCGATCAAGGTTGGCATCAACGGCTTCGGCCGCATCGGCCGCAACGTGCTGCGTTCCGCCGTGCAGAATTTCGGCGACGACATCGAGATCGTCGCGATCAACGACCTGCTGGAACCCGATTACCTGGCCTACATGCTGCAGTACGACTCGGTGCATGGCCGCTTCAAGGCCGAGGTCAAGGTCGAAGGCAACACCCTGCTGGTCAACGGGAAGAAGATCCGCCTGACCCAGGAACGCGACCCGGCCAACCTGAAGTGGGACGAGGTCGGCGCCGAGGTGGTGATCGAATCCACCGGCCTGTTCCTGACCAAGGACACCGCGCAGAAGCACCTCGATGCCGGCGCGAAGAAGGTGATCCTGTCGGCGCCGTCCAAGGACGACACCCCGATGTTCGTCTACGGCGTCAACCACGACACCTACAAGGGCGAGGCCATCGTCTCCAACGCCTCGTGCACCACCAACTGCCTGGCCCCGCTGGCCAAGGTCGTGCACGACAAGTGGGGCATCAAGCGTGGCCTGATGACCACCGTGCATGCCGCCACCGCCACCCAGAAGACCGTCGACGGCCCGTCCAACAAGGACTGGCGCGGCGGCCGCGGCATCCTCGAGAACATCATCCCGTCCTCGACCGGTGCGGCCAAGGCGGTCGGCGTGGTGATCCCCTCGCTCAACAAGAAGCTGACGGGCATGAGCTTCCGCGTGCCGACCTCGGACGTGTCGGTGGTCGACCTGACCGTCGAGCTGGAGAAGGAAGCCACCTACGCCGAGATCTGCGCCGAAGTGAAGGCGCAGAGCGAAGGCGCGCTGAAGGGCATCCTCGGCTACACCGAGGACAAGGTGGTGGCCACCGACTTCCGCGGCGAGACCTGCACCTCGGTGTTCGACGCCGAGGCCGGCATCGCGCTGGACGGCACCTTCGTCAAGCTGGTGTCGTGGTACGACAACGAGTGGGGCTACTCGAACAAGTGCCTGGAAATGGTCAAGGTCGTGGCGAAGTAATCGCCATCGGCTGCGGATCGATACGACCCCCGGTTCGCCGGGGGTCGTGCGTTGTGGGGCGCGAAAACGCATGCCGCCCGCGGGTTCCGGCAAGGCACGGCGCCGATGTGGCGCCGGCCTTGGCGCGGTGGGCGGTGGCTGCCGGCGCGGTGCCCTGCAGCGGCTACAGGGCCTGCAGGATCAGCGAGTGCCAGCCGGTGCGGTAGGTCTCGTAGCCGGGCGAGGCGGCATGGGCGATGCAGTAGGCCCGGCCCTGCAGCTGCGTGACCAGCGCACCGCGCGTGCCGGCGAACAGCGTGCCACGCTCGGCGAAGTCGATCGGCTCGGCCGGCAGCCCGGACGAGTCGGCCAGCACGTTGCCGCCGCCATCGACGATGGCCACGCGGCTGCGCTGCCACTCCTGCTCGGACAGCGGCGTGCGCTCGACGATGGTCTGGGCCAGCGCATCCCAGCGGAACACGATGCCCAGCACGCCCAGCAGGCGGCCATCGATGCGGCCGTCCTCGCGCACCGCGCAGGAATAGACCAGCACCCGCTCGCCGCCGGCCAGCACGCTGGCATGCACGCCCTGGAAGCCGAACTCCTCGCCGCTGCGGGTGCGCATCGCCGAGGCGAACCAGGCCTGGTCGGCCACGTCGCGGCCGGCCGAGGCGTACTGCGCGGGGCGGCCGTTGGCCAGGACGCGGCCATCCGGCGCGGCCAGCACCAGGTCGAAATACACCGTGTACGAATCCAGGATCTGGCCCATCCGGCGCGAGGCATGGGCCAGTTCCGCCGCGCTGCTGCCGGGCCTGGCGGCAGCGACCACGGCCGCATCGGTGGCCCACCAGCGCACGTCGCAGCTGCGCTCGTAGAGGTTGCGGTCGATCAGATCGATGTTGCCCAGTGCCAGCCCGGTCAGGCGGGTGCGGCGCACGTCGCGCTCCAGCCGCGCCAGCGAGCCGCTCATGTCGACGCTGCTGCTGTCGGCCAGGCGCGCGATCTCGCGGGTGGTGTCGGCGACCCGCCGCGACAGGCCGTCCATCTCCTCGGCGATCACGCCGAAGCTGCGCCCGGCCGCGCCGATGCGGACCGACTCGATCCGGGCGTTCATCGAGATCACGTGGGTGGTGCGGTTGATCTCGTCGATCCGCTGCAGCGAACGGCGCAGCTGCTCGAGCAGCGATCCGGACAGGTGGGCGACCTCGCGGATGTGGTCGTCGACGCTGGCGTCAGGCACGGAGGCTGGGGTGGTCATGGGGTCCTGGTGGGGTGGGGGCCACCCTCCCCGGCGGCATCCGGCCTATCGGCGCGCCCGCGCCCGACTTGAGACGCTGCGCGCGGTTCGCGGGCCGGCCCGATCCCGCACCTGCCGCCTTGCCGGTAGCATGGCCGGGCGCCGCGTCGGCGCACAGGGAGGTGGCATGGAGCTGATGTTGGTCCTGCTGGGCCTGGCGGTGCTGGCGATGCCGATACTGCTGGTGTTCGCGCTGGTGAGCGTGGCCGGGCTGAAGCGCAGGGTGGCCGCGCTGGAACTGCGGCTGGAAACGTCCGAACCGGCGTCCGCGCGTGCGCGGCCCGGGGCGTCCGCCCCGCAGGCATCGGCCGTGGATGCCCCTCCCGTGCCCGACACCGTCGCCCCGGCCATGCCGGACGCGCCGCGCGACACGGCTGCCGACAGCTGGCTGCCGCCACCGGTCCTGGTCGGGGTCGTGCCGCCGCCGCTGCCCTCTGCCGCCGCGGAGCCGCCGGCGGGTACGCCATCGCCGGAGCGGCCAGCCGCGGCCGACGCCGCCGCGACGGCCACGGTGCGTGGCCCGGCCGTCACCGGTGCTCCGCGCGGTCCCGCGCCGCCATCGCCGCTGGAGGCGGTGCTGCGCGCGGTCAAACGCTGGTTCACGGTCGGCAACATCCCGGTCAAGATCGGCATGCTCGTGCTGCTGGCCGGCGTGGCCGCGCTGCTCAAGCACGCCAGCGACCAGGGCCTGCTGTCGATCCCGATGCCGCTGCGCCTGGCCGGCATCGCCGCGGTGGCGATGGGCGGGCTGGTGTTCGGCTGGATCCGGCGCGAGCGCCAGCGGGCGTTCGCGCTCAGTCTGCAGGGCGGCATGATCGGCGTGCTGCTGCTGACCGTGTTCGCCGCGTTCAAGCTCTATGGCCTGATCCCGGCCGGTGCCGCGTTCGCGCTGAGCATCGTGCTGGTGGCCGGCGTGGGTCTGCTGGCGGTACTGCAGGACGCGCGTGCGCTGGCGGTGCTGGCGCTGCTGGCCGGCTTCCTGGCGCCGATCTGGCTGTCCACCGGCAGCGGCAACCACGTGGCGCTGTTTTCGTACTACGCGGTCCTGAACGTCGCCATCGTCGGCATCGCCTGGTTCAAGTCCTGGCGTATCCTCAACCTGCTCGGTTTCGCGTTCACCTTCGGCATCGGCACGCTGTGGGGCGCGCTGTCGTACCGGCCGGAGCATTTCGGCAGCACGCAGCCGTTCCTGCTGCTGTTCTTCCTGCTGTACCTGGCGGTGCCGCTGCTGTTCGCGCGGCGCCAGCCGGCGTCGCGACGCGATCTGGTCGATGGCTGCCTGGTGTTCGGCACGCCGCTGGTGGCGTTCTCGCTGCAGGCCGGGCTGATGTGGGGCGACCGGCTGCCGCTGGCGTTCTGCGCGCTGGGCGTGGCCGCGCTGTACGCGCTGCTGGCGCGCGTTTGCCTGGGCCGCGGCCCGCTGCGCGTGCTCGGCGAGTCGTACGCGGTGCTGGCGGTCGGCTTCGCCACGCTGGCGGTGCCGCTGGCGCTGTCGGCGCATGCCACCGCCAGCGTGTTCGCGCTGGAAGGCGCCGCACTGGTCTGGCTCGGCCTGCGCCAGCGGCGGTGGCTGCCGCAGCTGGGCGGCACCGCGCTGCAGCTGGCGGCGGCGCTGGCCTGCCTGGCGGGTGTGGATGCCGACGTGGGCGATGCGCTGCCGCTGCTCGATGCGACCTTCCTCAGTGCGCTGCTGATCGCGCTGGCCGGGTTCGCCTCGGCCTGGGCCGCACGCGCGCATGGTGCGTCCGCCATCGCGCTGGTCTGGTACCTGTGGGGTCTGGGCTGGTGGTGCGGCAACGGCGCGCAGGAAATCGCCGGCGTGGTCGACACGCGCGCAGTGCCGCATGCGCTGCTCGCCTTCGCGGCGGTCACCCTGTGGCTGGCGGCGGAGGTGCATCGCCGGCGCATGGCCATGGCTCTGGTGGTGACCGTGCTGGGCGGCGTGCTGGCGGCGTTCCCGCTGGCGCTGCTGCAGGCCATCGCGCTGGCGCACCCGCTGGCCGGCGATGGCCTGTGGGCGTGGCCGCTGTTCGCGCTGCTCGGCGCGCGCGCGCTGTACTGCGTGGCCGGGATGCGGCCGGACAGCGCCATCCTGTTCGCCTGGTGGCTGCTGTGGCCGCTGGTGCTGTCCTGGTCGGCGGCCTGGTGGGGCGGCACGCTGGCGCTGGGCGCGGGCTGGCAGGCGCTGCTCGCGGCGCTGCCGTGGCTGGGCCTGGCGCTGGTCTCGCTGCTGCGCTGGCGCTGGCTGGCCTGGCCGCTGGGGACCGGTTTCGATGCGTGGCGGGCAGCGTGGCAGACCACCTGTTTCGCGATCCTCGCCGCGGGCTGGATGCTGGCGCTGACCCAGCCGGCCGGCGCCGCGCCGCTGCCGTGGCTGCCGCTGCTCAACCCGCTGGAGCTGGCCCAGCTGGCCGCGCTGCTGCTGGCCGCGCGCTGGCTGTGGTCGCCAGCCGCGCCGGCACCGCTGCGGCACTGGCGGCTGGCGCTGGTCGCCGCCGCCGGCTTCGTGCTGGTCACCGTGTCGACCCTGCGCGGCGTGCACCACTGGGGCGGGCTGGCCTGGGCGCCCGAGCTGCTGTCCGGCAGCCTGGCGCAGACCGCCTTGACCGTGCTGTGGAGCGCGCTGGGCGTGGTCGGCTGGGTGGTCGGCTCGCGCCGCGCGCGTCGCGGACTGTGGCTGGCCGGCGCGGTGCTGATGGGCGTCGTGCTGGCCAAACTGGTGCTGGTCGACCGCCAGCATCTGGGCAACCTGCTGGGCATCGCGTCCTTCATCGTCTACGGCCTGCTGTGCACGGTGATCGGCTACCTGGCGCCGGCTCCTTCGCGGCAGGCGCCCGCCGACCGCTCCGACTCCGAGGAACGCATCGCATGAGATCCCTGCTGAGCCTGCTGCTGGTCCCGGTCATCGCCACTGCCGGCGAACGCGGCGATTACGCCCGGCAATGGGCGCTGAGTCCGGCCGAGGCGGAGGCGGGTGCCTACCGGGTGGTGCTGGACGAGGCGGTGTACCGCAGCGCGATCGATCCGGCGCTGCGCGATGTCGAGGTCTTCAACGCAGACGGGCAGGCGCTGCCGGGCGCGGTGTTCGCCGCCGACGAGCCGCAGGCGCAGGCGCCGCGCGCGCGCGCGCTGCCGTGGTTCCCGTTGCCTCCGGCCGCCGCGGCCGGCGGCGCCGACCTGCGCCTGATCGCCGAACGCGATGCGTCCGGCCGCGTGCAGCGGGTCGAGGCTTCGGTCGCGTCCGCACCGGCGGCGGACGGGACCCAGTGGCTGGTCGATGCCAGCGCACTCGGCGAGGCGCCGCGCGCGCTGCTGATCGACTGGCCGGATGCGGCCGCGCCGTTCGAGCTGGCCTACCGGGTCGATGGCAGCGACGACCTGCGCAGCTGGCGCACGCTCAATCCCGGCACGCCGCTGCTGGACCTGCGCCGCGACGGGGCGCGCCTGCAGCAGCGCCGCATCCCGCTCAACGGACAGGCGCGCTACCTGCGCCTGCTGCCGGCGCGTGCCGGGCAGCCGACGCTGGCGCTGGACGGCGTACGCGCGGAACTGGCGCCGGCGCCGGTGGTGGCCGACCGGCAGTGGCTGGAGCTGCAGGGCCAGCGACGGGACGACAGCGGCAAGCCGGTGTTCGAGTTCGAACTGCAGGGCCGTTTCCCGGTGACGCGCGTCGACGTGCGCCTGCCCGGCAACAACGCGCTGGAGTGGACGCTGCACAGCCGCGACAGCCGCGATGCCAGCTGGACCTGGCGGGTCGGGCCGTGGATGGCCTACCAGGTCGGTCAGGACGGGCAGTCCGAACCGCGTGCGCTGAGCGCGCCGGTCCGCGACCGCTACTGGCGGCTGACCCCGGCCACGCCGGTCGGCGCCGGCGTGCCGGACCTGCGGCTGGGGTACCGCAGCGAGGTGCTGGTGTTCCTGGCGCAGGGCCAGCCGCCGTATGCGCTGGCGGCGGGCAGCGGCCGCGCGCTGCGCGGCGACGCGCCGATCGGGCCGCTGCTGGACGCGCTGCGCCGCCGGCATGGCGAAAGCTGGCAGCCGGCGTCGGCCAGCCTCGCCGCCGATGCCGAGGAACTGGCTGGCCAGGCCGCGCTGTCGCCGGCGCCACTGCCGCGCGACTGGACCAACCTGCTGTTGTGGGCGGTGCTGGTGCTGGGCGCCGTGCTGGTGGCCGGGTTCGGGCTCAGCCTGCTGCGGCAGCGTCCGCCCGCGGAATGAGCGGTGCCTGCGGCCCGGGCGCGTTCCGGACTGCAGGCGCTCCATGGGCGCCGCGTGGTGCGATGCCGTGCCGTCGAGCGTCCACGTGACGGCATCCGGCAGGTCGGTATCCACGGATCATCGGCACCGGCGCGCCGGTTTGCCGCGGTGGGCCGCCAGCCACGACAATGGCCGGGATCGTCGCGCCCATGCGCCGCGCATGCGGCCTGCACGGTAAAGCGCCTCCTCCCACGTAGACCAGCGAGCATTCGATGACCATCCTCCGCATGACCGACCTCGACCTCTCCGGCAAGCGCGTGCTGATCCGCCAGGATCTGAACGTGCCGATCGACGACGGCCGCATCACCTCCGAGCAGCGCATCACCGCCTCGGTGCCGACGATCCGCGCAGCGCTGGAGAAGGGCGCGGCGGTGATGGTGACCTCGCACCTGGGCCGCCCGAAGGAAGGCAGCTGGAGCGAGGCCGACTCGCTGGCCCCGGTGGCCGCGCGTCTTTCGGAACTGCTGGGCACCGAGGTGACGCTGGTGCGCGACTGGGTCGATGGCGTCGAGGTCGCGCCGGGCCAGGTCGTGCTGCTGGAGAACTGCCGCATGAACGTCGGCGAGGGCAAGGACGACGAGGCGCTGGCGAGGAAATACGCCGCGCTGTGCGACGTGTTCGTCATGGATGCCTTCGGCACCGCGCACCGCGCCCAGGCCTCGACCCACGGCGTGATCCGCTTCGCCCCGGTCGCCGCCGGCGGCCCGCTGCTGATGGCCGAACTGGACGCGCTGGCCAAGGCGCTTGATGCGCCGGCCAAGCCGCTGCTGGCGATCGTGGCCGGCAGCAAGGTCTCGACCAAGCTCGAACTGCTGGCCAACCTGGTCGGCAAGGTCGACCAGCTGATCGTCGGCGGCGGCATCGCCAACACCTTCATCGCCGCGGCCGGCCATGGCGTCGGCAAGTCGCTGTACGAGGCCGACCTGCTCGACACCGCGAAGAAGATCGTCGCCGATGCCAGGGCGCGCGGCGCCGAGATCCCGCTGCCGACCGACGTGGTCGTGGCCAAGACCTTCGCCGCCGATGCGCAGGCCACGGTCAAGGCCGTCGATGCGGTCGCCGAGGACGACCTGATCCTGGACATCGGCCCGGACACCGCCGCGCATTACGCGACGCTGATCGCCAACGCCGGCACCGTGGTCTGGAACGGCCCGGTGGGCGTGTTCGAGTTCGACGCGTTCGGCAAGGGCACCGAGGCGCTGGCGCGCGCGATCGCCGCGTCGAAGGCGTTCTCGATCGCCGGTGGTGGCGACACCCTGGCCGCGGTCGACAAGTACGCCATCGCCGACGAGGTCAGCTACATCTCCACCGGCGGCGGCGCCTTCCTCGAGTTCCTCGAAGGCAAGACCCTGCCGGCCGTGGCCGCGCTGGACGCGCGCGGCTGATCCACCGCGGCGCCCGGGCCTGCCGGGCGCCCGCTGCGGCATCCTTCACCGTGCATCCTCGATGGCGTCGGGTCCTGACCGGCGCCGCGCTGCGGAGAGCGTGCCGGGGGACGAGGCGCGGTCGGGTCCTCAATGGATGCATGCGCCGGCCCGTTCCATCCGGGTCCATGCGCCGGACCGGGCTGCGGTCCGGTGGCGCGCGTCATCGGCCGTGCCGGTGCACGGCGGCGCGGGCTGCGTGATCGTGAAGAAGACGAACGGCGGTCGCAGTGGGCTGCGTTGTGCATGACGACATCCGTGCCCGGTGGCGTCGCGCTCCCAACGCGCGAGGCCACCATCGTGCCGGGCCCGATGCCACCACGCGTCGCGCAGCGGCATCGACGCCAGAGGTGCCCGATGCGGCAGCGCCGGACGCCAGGAAAAGAGCGGAGTGTCGAGGAGCAGGGCCGGCGCACGCCGTACGACGCCGGCCGTGTCGGCGCGTCAGCGGTGCAGGTCGCCGGCCGCTTCGGGCTGGTAGCGCACCGACCTGACGGTCAGGTTCAGCGGGCGGCCGCCGGGCGCGTCCCAGACGATCGACTGGCCGACCGACAGGCCGATCAGCGCACTACCGACCGGTGCCAGGATCGACACGCGATGACGGTCCACGTCGGCTTCGTTCGGATAGACCAGGGTCAGCACATGGCGCTCGCCGCTGCTGGTGTCTTCGCATTCGACCTGGGAATGCATCGTGACCACGTCGGCGGGGACGCGCTCGGGCGGCAGCACGTCGGCGCGGTTGAGCTCGTCCATCAGCGCGAGCGCGGCAGGATGGCGGCTGAGGGCGGGGGAATCGAGCAGCGCTTCCAGCCGGGCGAGATCGCGGCTGGACACAATGATCGACGGCGGCAGGCCGCTGGTGGGCTGGTTGGACATCGTGGCTCCTTGGATGCGCATGACGCGCGGACGAAGAAAAGGCGGTGCGTCGCCGCTCCGCCTTGGATCTACAGGTTGTGGTGGCAACGCTAGCCCGGAATCGCGCGGGCTTCAAGCATCCGTGGTCCCGATCTTCAGCCCGGTGTTCAGGACGGGCCGCAGGCCCGCGTTCAGGCCTGCCCGGGCCGCATCGCGCCCACACCGCGTGGCGCCTGCGCCGGCACGCTGTCGGGCGACAGCAGGTCGTCCGGCAGCTCGCGGAAGACCTGCGCCAGCTGCTCCAGGAAGGCCGACATCGCCGAACTGCGCCGCCATACCATCGCGATGCTGCGGCTGGGATGCGAGTCGTCGAAGCGCAGCAGGTGGATGTTCTCCGAGCGCGCGACCGGCGGCTGCACCGCCAGCGTCGGCAGCAGGGTCACGCCGACATTGGCCGCGACCATCTGCCGCAGCGTTTCCAGGCTGGTCGCACGGAACTCGGTCTTCTCCAGCGCGCCGGACAGGCGGCACACATCGAGGGCCTGTTCGCGCAGGCAGTGGCCGTCCTCGAGCAGCAGCAGGCGCTGTTCGGACAGTTCCTCGAGCCGCAGCGAGTCGCGCTCGGCCAGCGGATGGCCGTCGGGCACCGCCAGCAGGAAGGGCTCGTCGAACAGGAACTCGGCATGCAGCTGGTCGTCGTGCACCGGCAGCGCCAGCAGCGCCGCGTCGAGCTTGCCGTCGCGCAGGCGCGCCAGCAGCTCGTCGCTCTTCTCCTCGACCAGCAGCAGTTCCAGCTGCGGGAAGCGGCCGCGGATGCGCGGCACCACATGCGGCAGCAGGTACGGCGCCAGCGTCGGAAAGATGCCCAGGCGCACGGTGCCGGCCTCCGGGTCCTGGCTGCGCCGCGCGGCTTCCTTCATCTGCTCGACCTCGGCGACGATCCGTCGCGCGCGTTCGGCGGCCTCGCGGCCTGCGGGCGTCAGCATCACCTTGCGCGGCGCGCGTTCGACCAGCGGCACGCCAAGCTCGTCCTCGAGCTTGCGGATCTGGGTCGACAGGGTCGGCTGGCTGACGAAGCAGGCGGCCGCGGCGCGGCCGAAATGCTTGTGGTCGGCCAGGGCCACCAGGTATCTGAGATCGCGCAGGTTCATTGCAGCTTCCCTCCAGTCGCTGTCGGGCGGCACGTACCTACTGTACGTCCGTTCCCGTCCGCCGCGGCGCGCAGACGGCACCCGCGGAAAAACCTGTCCGGCGACCCGCGGGGCACGGTGTCGCCGGCAGGCGGGACGTCGCTCAGGCCGCCTCGGTGACGGGCTCGCTCTTCGGCGCCGAGCTGCGGATCAGGTGGTCGAACGCGGCCAGCGCCGCCTTCGAGCCTTCGCCCATCGCGATGACGATCTGCTTGTACGGCACCGTGGTGCAGTCGCCGGCGGCGAACACGCCCGGCACGCTGGTCTGGCCGCGGTCGTCGACGATGATCTCGCCGCGCGGGCTCAGCGCCACGGTGCCCTTGAGCCACTCGGTGTTGGGCAGCAGGCCGATCTGCACGAACACGCCTTCCAGCTCCACACGGTGGCTGTCGCCGCCGGTGCGGTCCTTGTAGACCAGACCGGTGACCTTGCTGCCGTCGCCCAGCACCTCGGTGGTCTGCGCGCTGGTGACGATGCGCACGTTGGACAGGCTGCGCAGCTTGCGCTGCAGCACTTCGTCGGCGCGCAGCTGGCCGTCGAACTCGACCAGGGTCACGTGGGCGACGATGCCGGCCAGGTCGATCGCGGCCTCGACGCCGGAGTTGCCGCCGCCGATCACCGCCACGCGCTTGCCCTTGAACAGCGGGCCGTCGCAGTGGGGGCAATAGGCCACGCCCTTGTTGCGGTACTGGTCCTCGCCGGGCACGTTCATCTGCCGCCAGCGCGCACCGGTGGACAGGATCACGCTCTTCGACTTCAGCGACGCGCCGTTCTCGAGTTTGATCTCGACCAGGCCATCGGCGCCGGCCGGCACCAGCGCGCTGGCGCGCTGCAGGTTCATCACGTCCACCTCGTACTCGCGCACGTGCTGCTCCAGCGCCGCGGCCAGCTTCGGGCCCTCGGTGTGCGGCACCGAGATGAAGTTCTCGATCGCCATCGTGTCCAGCACCTGGCCGCCGAAGCGCTCGGCCGCCACGCCGGTGCGGATGCCCTTGCGCGCGGCATAGATCGCCGCCGCGGCACCGGCCGGGCCACCGCCGACCACCAGCACGTCGAACGCGGCCTTCTTCGCGATCTTCTCGGCATCGCGCCTGGCCGCGCCGGTGTCGAGCTTGGCGACGATCTCCTCCAGGCCCATGCGGCCGGCGGCGAAGACTTCGCCGTTGAGGAAGATCGTCGGCACCGACATCACCTCGCGCGCCTCGACCTCGTCCTGGAACAGGGCGCCGTCGATGGCCACGTGCTGGATCCGCGGGTTCAGCACCGCGGCCAGGTTCAGCGCCTGGACCACGTCCGGGCAGTTCTGGCAGCTCAGCGAGAAATAGCTCTCGAAGCGGTAGTCGCCGTCCAGCGCCTGCACCGCCTCGATCACCTCGGCGGTGGCCTTCGACGGATGCCCGCCGACCTGCAGCAGAGCCAGCACCAGCGAGGTGAACTCGTGGCCCATCGGCAGGCCGGCGAAGCGCAGCGAGATGTCCTGGCCGGGGCTGGTCAGGGCGAACGACGGCTTGCGCTCGGCATCGTCGCGGCGGACCTCCAGCGAGATGCTGGCCGACAGGCCGTCGATGTCCTGCAGCAGCTCCAGCATCTCCTGCGAGGCGGCGCCGTCGTCGAGCGAGGCGACGATGTGGATCGGGCGGGTCACGCGCTCGAGGTAGGCCTTGAGCTGGGTCTTCAGATCGGCGTCCAACATGGCGTGCGGCTCCTGTCGAAAGGCAAGGGGAGGGCGTCGTGCCGCTGCGGCAGGCAGGGCATCGGAGCGGTGGAAGTGGACCGGAGCCGACGCGGGCCTGCGTGGCGCGGGCGGCGTGGGCGCGATGGCTCCGGTCCACTCCCGCCAGGGGCGGGAGGGAACCCTCCCCGCACGGGGCGCGGGGAGGGCAGGACGGCTTAGATCTTGCCGACCAGGTCCAGCGACGGTGCGATGGTCTTGGCGCCTTCCTTCCACTTGGCCGGGCATACCTGGCCCGGGTTGGCGGCGACGAACTGGGCAGCCTTCAGCTTGCGCAGGGTCTCGGAGACGTCGCGGGCGATCGCGTTGTCGTGGATCTCGAGGGTCTTGATCACGCCTTCCGGGTTGATGATGAAGGTGCCGCGCAGGGCCAGGCCTTCTTCCTCGATGTGCACGCCGAACGCGCGGGTCAGCTTGTGGGTCGGGTCGCCGACCAGCGGGAACTGGGCCTTGCCGACGGCCGGCGAGGTCTCGTGCCACACCTTGTGCGAGAAGTGGGTGTCGGTGGTGACGATGTAGACCTCCGCACCGGCCTTCTGGAACTCGGCGTAGTTGGCGGCGGCGTCCTCGACCTCGGTCGGACAGTTGAAGGTGAAGGCGGCCGGCATGAAGATCAGGACCGACCACTTGCCCTTCAGGCTGGCGTCGGTGACTTCGATGAACTCACCGTTCTGGAAGGCGGAAGCCTTGAACGGCTGAACCTGGGTATTGATCAGGGACATGAGGGGTCCTTTGGGTTGGTGGGGAACGGAGGCCATCGTAGGCAGGATCGATAGATATCTCAAATCGATTGATGGCATTGGATAGATAGGTTTTGTCTATCGTTGTGCGATAGCCACGCTTTGCTGCGTCGCGCAAGGATTGGCAATGGCGGCGCGCTGGTCCATCGTTGCGCGCCATGAATGACACACTCGACCGCGTCGACGCGGTGTTGCGCCATGGCGCCGACCGGATCGGGCGCACCGATGCCGAGCCGCTGCTGCTTCACGCACTGGGCCGCGACCGCGCGTGGCTGTTCGCGCATGCCGCCGATCCGGTCGATCCGGACGTGCGGGCGCGCTTCGATGCGCTGGTCGAGCGTCGCGCCGCCGGCGAGCCGGTGGCCTACCTGACCGGCCGCCGCGGCTTCTGGACCCTGGACCTGGCGGTCGGCCCGCAGACCCTGATCCCGCGCCCGGAAACCGAGCGTCTGGTCGAGCTGGCGCTGGAGCGGCTGCCGGACGGCGAACCGCTGCGGGTGGCCGACCTGGGCACCGGCAGCGGCGCGATCGCGCTGGCTATCGCCAGCGAGCGGCCATTGACGGCGGTGATCGCCACCGACGTCGCCAAGCCGACCCTGGCCATGGCCGTGGCCAATGCCCGCGATGCCGGGCTGGACAACGTCTGGTTCCGCCGCGGCCACTGGTTCGCCGCGCTGGGGCGCGAGCGCTTCGACCTGGTCGCCAGCAATCCGCCCTACATCGCCGACGGCGATCCGCACCTGGCCCAGGGCGATCTGCGCTTCGAACCGGCCGGCGCGCTGGCCTCGGGCGCAGACGGGCTGGACGCGATCCGCGAGATCGTCGCCGGCGCGCCGGCGCATCTGGTGCCCGGCGGCTGGCTGCTGCTCGAACACGGCTGGGACCAGGGCGCGCCGGTCCGCGCGCTGCTGGCGGCTGCCGGCTTCATCGACGTGGCCACCGAGCAGGATCTGGAAGCACGCGACCGGGTCACGCTCGGACGGCTGCCCGGCGGTCCTGCCCGCTGACCGACCCCTTCCGCGGCACCGGCGACGGGCCGCACCTTCACCGATGCACTCTTCCCGGACGCTTTCCCGATGACCGCTTCCTCCCTGCTTGCCCCGGACGAGATCCGGGCCCGCTTCTCGCGCGCGATGTCGGACATGTACCGCGCCGAGGTCCCGTTGTACGGCGACCTGATGGCCCTGGTGGCCGACGTCAATGCCGGCGCGCTGGCCGCCGATCCGGCGCTGGGCGAGCACCTGGCCCTGACCGGCGAGATCGAGCGGCTCGATCTGGAACGCCATGGCGCGATCCGCCTTGGCACCGCCGCCGAGCTGGCGACGATGCGCCGGCTGTTCGCGGTGATGGGCATGGAGGCGGTCGGCTATTACGACCTCACGCCCGCCGGCGTGCCGGTGCATTCGACCGCGTTCCGCGCGGTGCACGAGGCCTCGCTGGGCTACAGCCCGTTCCGCGTGTTCACCTCACTGCTGCGGCTGGAGCTGATCCCCGACGCCGCCCTGCGCGCCGAGGCCGAGGCGATCCTCGCGCGGCGGGCGATCTTCACCCCCGGCGTGCGCGAACTGATCGCGATCGCCGAGCGCCAGGGCGGGCTGGACGAGACCCAGGCCGCGGCCTTCGTCGCCGAGGCGCTGGAGACCTTCCGCTGGCACAGCGAGGCCACCGTCGATGCGGCCACCTACAAGCGCCTGCACGACCAGCACCGGCTGATCGCCGACGTGGTCGCGTTCAAGGGCCCGCACATCAACCACCTGACCCCGCGCACGCTGGACATCGATGCGGTGCAGGCCGGCATGCCGGCGCGCGGGATCACGCCCAAGGCGGTGATCGAAGGGCCGCCGACCCGGCGTCATCCGATCCTGCTGCGCCAGACCAGCTTCAAGGCGCTGCAGGAAGCGGTGGCCTTCGTCGGCGACGACGGTGCCGAACAGGGACATCACACCGCGCGCTTCGGCGAGATCGAGCAGCGCGGTGCCGCGCTGACCGCGCAGGGCCGCGCGCTGTACGACCGCCTGCTGGGCCAGGCGCGCGCCGTGGCGGGGCCGGCCAACGAGGCCAACGCCGCGCACTATGCGCGCACCCTGGCCGAGCACTTCGCCGCCTTCCCGGACGATCTGGCGCAGATGCACGCACAGGGCCTGGCCTGGTTCCGCTACTTCGTCACCGATGCCGGCCGTGCCGCCGCCGGCACGCTGGGCGCGACGATGCCGCTGCAGGCGCTGCTCGATGCCGGCCTGCTGCGCTACGAGACGCTGGTGTACGAGGACTTCCTGCCGGTCAGCGCGGCCGGCATCTTCCAGTCCAACCTGGGCGAGGGCGGCACCGCCGACTACGACGCCGCGGCCAACCGCGCCGGCTTCGAGCAGGCGCTGGGCGCGGCGGTGCTGGACGAGATCGCGCTGTACGCCGACAGCCGCGCGCGCTCGCTGCAGGCCTGTGCCGCGCAGCTTGGCGTGGAGATCGTCGAGGCCTGACCGGGCGGGAAAGGACGGCCGCGCCACGTCGGCGCTCCGTGGCATCGCCTGGCAGACGCGATTAGCAGGATCTTTCGCCGCGCTCCGTAGAATCGGCGGCGGCTTTCCAAGGACACACCATGCGCACGCTCTATCCCGAGATCGAACCGTTCGACACCGGCACGCTGCAGGTCGACGACCGCCACAAGCTGTACTACGAACAGTGCGGCAATCCGCAGGGCAAGCCGGTGGTGCTGCTGCACGGCGGCCCCGGCGGCGGCATCAGCGCCAAGATGCGCCGGTTCCACGACCCGGCGAAGTACCGCATCGTGCTGTTCGACCAGCGCGGCTCGGGCCGCTCGACCCCGCATGCGGACCTGGTCGACAACACCACCTGGGACCTGGTGGCCGACATCGAGAAGCTGCGCGAGGCGCTGGGCATCGAACGCTGGCAGGTGTTCGGCGGCAGCTGGGGCTCGACCCTGGCGCTGGCCTATGCCCAGACCCACCCGCAGCGGGTGACCGAACTGGTCCTGCGCGGCATCTTCATGCTGCGCCGCTGGGAACTGGAATGGTTCTACCAGGAAGGCGCCAGCCGGCTGTTCCCGGATGCGTGGGAGCACTACATCGGCGCGATCCCGCCGGTGGAACGGCATGACCTGATCTCGGCCTTCCACCGCCGCCTGACCAGCGACGACGAGGCCACCCGCCTGGCCGCGGCCAAGGCATGGAGCGTGTGGGAAGGCGCGACCAGCTTCCTGCACGTCGACGACGACTTCGTGAACAGCCACGAGGATCCGCAGTTCGCGCTGGCCTTCGCCCGGATCGAGAACCACTACTTCGTCAACGGCGGCTTCTTCGAGGTCGAGGACCAGCTGCTGCGCGACGCGCACCGCATCGCCGACATTCCCGGCGTGATCGTGCATGGCCGCTACGACGTGGTCTGCCCGCTGCAGAGCGGCTGGGACCTGCACAAGGCCTGGCCCAAGGCGCAGCTGGAGATCACCCCGGCGTCGGGCCATTCGGCGTTCGAGGCGGAAAACACCGACGCGCTGGTGCGGGCGACAGACCGCTTCGCCTGAGGCAGCAGCCGGGCCGGCAGCGCGAGCGCCGGCCCGGGGGCGGCATCATTCGTCCTGCGCCGGGACCGGCTGCGGGGCCGGTGCGGCCTCGGCCGGAGGCGCCGGCAACGACAGCGGCGCCTGCGACACCGGCTGCTGCTCGGTGCTGGCCGGGGCGGTCTCCGCCGGGGCCGGCTGCGGCACCTGGAACATCGGGAACAGCCTCGGCTGGGCGGTGGCCGCCGGCGGTGCCGGACGCTCGATCTGCTCGGGCAGGAAGCGCGACAGCACGGCGAAGAAGCGCTTGTAGAACGCCTCCTCCTGCACCGTCTCGCTGGCCACCTTGACCAGCGAATCGTCGGTGGAGCCGATCGGCAGCGACAGCGAGCCCAGCGCGCTCACGCCCAGGCTGGCCGAAGTGTTGCTCTTGCGCAGCGCGTAGCGGTCCTGGACCGCGTTGACGAACACCACGGTCTGCTGCTCGCCACGCAGCTGCGGCATGCACACCGCGCGGAACTCGACCTGTTCGTGGCTCTCGTCGCGCGGCTGGAAGTACTTGCGCGCCTCGACCACGTCGCCTTCGGCGCGACCGACGACGAAGCCCTGGCTCAGCAGCGCGCGGCGCGCGGCCTCGCAGGTCTGCGACGGCGAATGGTCGTAGCTGCGCGAATAGGTGTTGGACGAATCGAAGGCTTCGCTGGCCAGGCGCGGATGCTTCTTCTGGGGCAGCATCCCGCAGCCGCCGAGCAGCAGGGCGATCAGGGATGCGGACAACAGGGGAAGTGAGCGGGGGCCTGGCATCATGCGTGAGTGCTGAGGGGAGCAACCGCGCGAGTATGCCGGATCGCGGCGATCGTGCGCGTATGTGGGCATGAAACCGTTACCGGCGTTGCGAACGCGTTAATCGAGCTCATGCGAACGCCGGCTCCAGCTGCGCGAACAGGCGTTGCAGGCGCAGCGCCCACAATGCCTGGCCATCGGCATCGGCGATCAGGTCCTGGCGGATCTCCAGTTCCACGTGCGGCAGTCCGCGCCGTTCGCCATGGACGTTGATCGCGTAGTCGCTGGCATCGGTGACCGCATAGGGCTGGTTGTCGCCGACCACCAGGTCGCCCTCGGCCTGCAGCGCGTCGCGCAGCGCATGCGCCAGCCGCGCGTCGCGGTTGTAGAGCACGCCGCAGTGCCAGGGACGGTCGATGCCGTGCATCGACGGGGTGAAGCTGTGCAGGGTGACCAGGAGGGTCGCCCGCGCCTGGGCCTGGCGCTGGTCGAGCGCCTCGACGATGCGCGCGTGGTAGGGCCGGAAGATCGCCTCGGCGCGCGCGGCGCGCGCCGCGTCGTCCAGGTCGAGGTTGGCCGGCACCGGGGTGCCGTCGCTGGCGGTCACGATCGAGGTCGGCGAGATCAGCGGCCGGTTGCAGTCGATCACCAGCCGCGAGTAAGTCTGCAGGATGGTCCAGGCGTCCATCGCCTCGGCCAGGCGGGCGGCCACGCCGGCCACGCCGATGTCCCAGCCGATGTGGCGGTCGATCTCGCCGGGAGGCAGGCCGAGGTCGCCGAGCGCGCGCGGGATCGCCTGGCCGGCGTGGTCGACCACCAACAGCCACGGCGATGCGCCGTGCGGACGGTGCAGGGTGAACGGTGCCGGGTCGCCCGGCTGCAGCAGCATGCCCATGCCGGCCTCAGACATCGCGCGGGCTGCCGTCCAGGTTGTGGTCGATCATCCACAGACCCGCCCAGAGCTTGGCGTCCAGTTCGTAGCCTTCGCCGATCTTGCCGGCCAGCCAGGCGGCGGCCTGCGCGCGCGGGATCTCGTGCACGGTGATCGCCTCGCTGGCGTCGCCGCCGCCTTCGCCGACCCGGCGCAGGCCGGTGGCACGGACGAAGGCGATCTTCTCGCTGCTGGCGCCGGAGGAGGTCGGGCCGATCATCAGGACCTCGGCGCGTTCGGCGGTCCAGCCGGTCTCTTCCTCGAGCTCGCGGATCGAGGATTCCTCGATCGACTCGCCGGCGTGCTCGTCGCCGACCAGGCCGGCCGGCATCTCGATCGTGCGTGCCTGCAGCGGCACGCGGAACTGTTCGACGAACAGCACCCGGTCCTCGGGCGTGACCGCGATGATGATCGCCGCCAGGCCGCCCGCATGGACCCGTTCGGAATACTCCCACGTGCCACGCACCACCATGCGCTGGTAGCGGCCTTCGTAGACCACGCGTGGGGTGGACTCTGTGCTGTTGCCGGTCGTGTCGTCCATGCGTCGAATGCTAAACGGGAATCGATGACGGCGCCGCGTCGGGCAGCCCCAGCCCGGCGGCCTGCAGCAGCCGGCGCCGGGTCATCGGCCCGAACCGCAGGCTGGCGACCAAGCCGTCGAGCATGGCCGCGTCGGCGGCTGCGCGCAGCGCGACCGGGCCGTCGTAATCCAGCGGTGCATCCAGTGCGATCGTGGTCAGCTGCCGGCACAGCAGGGCCAGTTCGCGCTGCGCCCGCAGCCGCACGGCCGCCTGCGCGGCACCGCGCAGGCGCAGGAAGGCGACCTCGTCGACCCGCTCCAGCAGCGCGTCCAGGGTGCCGAAATGCGCCAGCAGGATCGCCGCGGTCTTGGCGCCGATCCCGTTGACGCCGGGGATGTTGTCGACCGCGTCGCCGGTCAGGGCCAGGTAGTCGGCGATCTGCCGCGCTTCCACGCCGTGCCGCGCCTTGACCCCGTCCATGCCCCAGCGCTGGTTGCGGGCGTAGTCCCACTGCTCATCGTGCCCGTCCAGCAGCTGCGACAGGTCCTTGTCCGCCGAGACGATCACGCCGCGGTGGCCGGCGGCGCGGGCCCGGTACAGGGCGGTGCCGATCAGGTCGTCGGCCTCGTAGTCGTGGTGGGCGAGCACGCTCAGGCCCAGCGCCGCGCACAGCGCCTTGCAGTGGGCGAACTGGCGGCGCAGTTCTTCCGGGGCCGGCTCGCGGTTGGCCTTGTAGGCCGGGTAGATCCGGTGCCGGAAGCAGCTGTCCAGCGCCTCGTCGAACGCGATCACGATGTGCTGCGGCCGCTCGCGCTCGAGCAGGTCGAGCAGGAAGCGCGCAAAACCGTGCACCGCGTTGGTCGGCCAGCCCTGGGCGTCGCGGAACTCGTCGGGCATCGAATGCCAGGCGCGGAACACGTACAGGCTGGCGTCGACCAGGTACAGCGGCGGCAGCGGAGCCGGCAGCGCCGGCGCGACCACGCTCATGGCTGCCAGTCCTGCAGCAGCAGGGACGGGTCGGGGCGGTCGCGCTCGGGCGCCTCCTGCCGGGGCGTACCGATATGGATGAAGCCCACGATGCGTTCGTCCCCGGCCAGGCCCAGCGTCGCGGCCACGTCGGCGTCGTAGGCCATCCAGGCGGTCAGCCACTGCGCGCCGAAGCCGCAGGCCTGGGCCGCCTGCAGCAGCGCGAAGCAGACGCAGCCGGCGGTCAGCAGCTGCTCCTGCTCGGGCACCTTGTGGTCCTGCTGCAGGCGCGCGATCACGATCACGACCAGCGGGGCGTGCGAGAAGCGCTCGCGGTCCTTGTCCACCACCGCCGGCGGCGCCTGCGGGTCGCGGGCCAGGCTGCGCCGGGCCAGGATCTCGCCCAGCGCATGCCGGGCATCGCCCTGGATCGTCAGGAACCGGAACGGCACCAGCTTGCCGTGATCGGGCACGCGCACGGCCGACTGCAGCATGCGCAGCAGGGTGGCCTGGTCGGGCCCGGGCACGCCGAGTTGCTTCGAGGGCACGGAGCGGCGCGCATCGAGGGCTTGCAGCCCGGAAACTGTGTGCATAATCTCGTTTCGCTACATTCTGGTGCGGGTCTGCCGACAGTATAGGCAGCACGTCCGGCATGGGCTCCGGCACGCGGGCGCCGGGCCGGCGCTCCGTCGCCCAGGTGCCCCACGACCACTTTCGAGGCCGATGCAGACCCCGCCGTTCGCCGACGACCTGGCCAGCCGCAATCCCGACCTGCTGAACCAGGTGCGGGAGGCGATCCTGCTGCCGCTCTCCGATGCCTTCGCCGCCGAACTGGACGGGCTGGGCACCGGGCTGTTCCAGCTCGCCGACGCGGCGGTGCCACCGGCCCAGGGCGAGTACCTGGATGCGATCCAGGAGCTGCGCCGCGACCGCGAATCGCTGATCGCCCGTTTCCGCGCGCACCTGGCCAAGGCCTGGCAGGGGCTGGAAGGCGGCCGGCCGGTGTCGGTCGAGCGCACCTTCGCCCGCGGCAACGACCTGGTGCTGGTGGCCGAGCAGGAGCTGGACGTCCGCCTGGCGGTGCGCAACCTGGCCGGCGCGGTCCAGCAGGCCTGGCGGCCGGAGCTGATGCGGCTGGACCGCTATCTGGGTTTCATCGCCGGCGGCCTGCGGCTGGACATCGATTCCAATCCGATCGGTCCCGAGCACCTCGGCGCGGCGATGCATGCGGCCTTCACCGGTGCCCGGGTCAGCGTGCGCGCGCAGCTGGCCGCCATCGCGCTGTGCGAGCCGGGCATGGTCGAGCGCGTCGGTGCGCTGTATTCGATGCTCGAGGCGCGGCTGGTGACCCTGGTCCGCGACCTGGAGATGCCGGCCGGCGGCCGGCGCCGTGGCGGCATCCCCGTGGCCGGGAGCGCCGAGGCGGCCGGGACCGAGGACTGGATCGCGCGCTTCTTCAGCCGCTGGGACGGCGCGCGTGGCGCGACCGGCGCCGTAGCGGCGGGGATCGACGTGCACGCCCGCGACGAGCGCGAACTGCTGCCGCCGGAGCTGCGGCGCATGCTGCAGGCATCGCGCCGCGTCCGCGACCGCTTCCGCAGCGCGCTGTCCGACGCCCGGACCCGGCGCGCGCTGTCGCAGCGCGAACTGCTGTCGATCCTGTCGTTGCTGCAGATCGAGCCGCATGCCGGCTACGACACCATCGCCGCCTCCGGCGCGCTCTCGCAGGGGCTGTACCGGGAGATCCTGACCCAGGCGTCCAGGCTCGGCCTGGATCCGGCCACGATCCGTCTGGACCATGCCGACGAGGACATCCTCGACCTGGTCGCGCTGCTGTTCGAGTCGATCCTGGCCGAGTCCCACCTGCAGCCGGACCTGCGCCCGGTGATCGGGCAGCTGCTGGTGCCGGTGGCCAAGGTCGCGCTGCAGGATCCGCGCCTGTTCGCCCGCGACAGCCACCCGGCGCGGCGCCTGCTCAACCTGCTGGCCGACGCCTGCGACGGCAACCCCGGCGAGTCGGCCGCCGAGCTGGCGCTGCTGGCGCAGGCGCGCGCCGCCAGCCAGCGGGTCGTGGCCGGCTTCGACGAGCACCAGGGCGTGTTCCTGGCGGTGGAGGCCGAGTTCGGCGCGTACTGCGAGCAGTACCGGCGGCGCGTGGAGATCGCCGAGCGCCGGGCCGCCGAACTGCAGCGTGCCGAGGAGCGCCGGGTGCAGGCGCGCCAGCGCGCCGCGGCGGAGCTGGAGCGGTTGACCCGCGGACGCCATCTCCCGGCCGCGCTGCACGATTTCCTGGCCCGGCCCTGGCTGCAGCAGGTCGAGCGGCTGGCGCTGCGCGACGCCGAGGCCGGGCTGGCCGAGAGCATCGCCCTGGCCGACGCGATCGTGGTGGCTGCCGATCCGGCCGGCACCGGTCCGCGCGCCGACGCGGCCTGGGCGCAGACCCGGATGCCCGCGCTGCAGCGCTGCTACAGCGAGGCGGGCATGCCGGCCGATGCGGCCGCGGCGGCCGCCGCAGCCTTGTCGGACGTGCTGCTTGGCGTGGCGCGCGGCGACCTCGCGCCGCTGGTAGCGGCCGCGACCGTGCCCGAATCACCGCCGGCGCCGGTCGAGGCCGAGCCTTCGCCGATCCCGGACGAACCGCCGGAGGCCATCGGCTTCGACCTGGAAACGGTCGAGTACTTCCAGACGCTCGCGCTGGGCAGCTGGCTGGACTTCGTCGACCGCGAAGGCCGGGTGCAGCCCGGCAAGCTGGCCTGGGTCAGCCCGATTTCCGGCAAGCGCATGTTCGTCAACCGGCGCGGCGCGCGCTTCTGCGTGGCCACCCCGGAGCAACTGGCGGCGATGGTCCGGCTCGGACGCCTGCGCCAGCACCGCGAGGACGACGCCTTCTACAGCGCGATGCAGGCGGTGGTCGACCGCCTCGGGCCGTCCGTCCAGGCGGCCT
Source organism: Xanthomonas sp. XNM01 (assembly GCF_014851915.1). GTDB lineage: Bacteria > Pseudomonadota > Gammaproteobacteria > Xanthomonadales > Xanthomonadaceae > Pseudoxanthomonas. The sequence goes on along the minus strand of NZ_JACVAP010000003.1, from coordinate 117,867 downwards.
GAATCGCCGGCAACGCCCTGTGCCGCAAGGGATTCGGCCGTTCCGCGGCCCGTGATTTGCCCACTGGATCACGGTCGTCATCACGGCCGGCGCGTACGATGCAGCAGCGGAATCCCCGAGCCGCACCCGCCCGTCCCCCCAACTGCCCCTCCCGGAGCAGTGCGCATGAGCACCCCCACCCCTGATCCGCTCCACCACCACGCCCGCGACGCGATGTTGCTGGCGCAGGTGCGCGATGGCTTTCTGCCCGCGCTGGGCGATGCGTTCTCCGCGGCGGTCGCGCGCTACGACGATGTCCTGTTCGATCGCGCCGAACGGGCCGGGGGATCGCAGCTGCTGTTCCTGGACGGGATGCGCGAACTGCGCCGCAAGCGCGATGCCGTCTCCGGACGGTTCCGCACGCGCCTGTCGCAGGCGTGGCTGGCGCTCGAATCGGGCCAGCCCGAATCGGCCGAGGCGACGCTGTCGGCGGGCGAGGGCGGGTTGAGCCTGGTGGCCGAACACGAACTGGAATCGCGGCTGGCGGTGCGCACCCTGGCGGCCGGGCTGCTGCGCGACCACAAGCAGGTGCTGATGCGCATCGACCGGCGCCTGGGCTGGATCGCCGGCGGCCTGGAGCTGGATGCCGACCGCAATCCGGTCGGGCCCGAGCACATCGGCGTGGCCGTGCACGAAGCCTTCGCCATGGCCGAGCTGGCGCCGGAAGTCCGGCTGGTCCTGATCAAGCTGTGCGAGCGCGACCTGGCGCAGACCATGGCCAAGCTCTACGACGCGCTCGATCAACGCCTGCTGCGGGCCGGGGTGCTTCCTGGCGGCGGTGGCGCCGCGCGCAGGCCGGCGCGGCCGCGCCGCGGCGATGCGCCGTCGATGGCCGAGGATTTCGCCGCCGGCCAGGGCGGCTGGGGCGAACCCGGCGTGGGCGAGGACATGTCACCGGCGTGGGCGGCGCGCTTCATGCAGCGCTTCTCCGAGACCCGCGGCGGCTTCGCCGCGGCCGGCGACGCGGCCGCGCCCGGCAATCCCGCCGCGCCCGGCATGCTGCTGGACGCGCTGCACCAGATGCTGCAGCAGAGCCGCGACCTGCGCGGCGCGGTCGACCAGGCCGCCGATGGCATCGCCAGCGCCCAGTCGCAGCAGCGGCCGCTGAGCCAGCGCGAGATGCTGTCGGTGCTGTCGCTGCTGCAGGCCACGCCCAGCGCGACCCTGCACGCCGCGATCGGCGACGAGCGCGAGTCGCTGTCGCAACGGCTCAAGAGCGAGGTGCTGTCCAGCGCCAGCCAGCTCGGCGTCGACCCGTCGATGGCCCGGCTCGACCCCAAGGACGAGGACGCGATCGATCTGGTCGGCATGCTGTTCGACGTGCTCCTGGACGAACGCGACCTGGCCGGGCGCCCGCGCGAACTGATCGGCCGGCTGGTGGTGCCCTTCGTCAAGGTCGCGCTGCTGGACCGGCGCATGTTCGTGCAGAAGACCCATCCGGCGCGACGCCTGCTCAACGCGCTGGCCGAGGCCTGCGAGGGCAACCAGGGCGAGAGCGCGGCCGAGCGCACGCTGCTGGCCAAGGTCGAGGAGATCATCGAGCGGCTGGTCGCCGAGTTCAACGAGAACCTGGCGATCTTCATGACGCTGGAGGAGGAGTTCCGCGACTTCCTCGAGCAGCACCGCCGCCGGATCGAGATCACCGAACGCCGCGCCGCCGAGATCCAGCGCGGCCAGGAGCGGCTGGAGCTGGCGCGCACCCGCGCCGAGAGCGAGCTGGAGATGCGCATCGACGGGCTCGACCTGCCGCAGGCGGTCAGTGGCTTCCTGTGCAATCCCTGGCAGCACCACCTGACCCTGACCCTGCTGCGCGACGGCGACGAGAGCGATGCCTGCGCCGAGGCGCTGGCACTGGCCGACGGCCTGCTGGACGAGCTGGACGAGGCGCGTCGCCACGTGGTCGGCAAGGTCTGGCTGCAGCAGTGGCAGCCGGCGCTGCGCCGCGTGTTCGCCAGCGTCGGCGTGCATGGCGACGCGGCGGAAGTGGCGATCGCCGCGCTGCACGACACGCTGCAGGCCGTGGCCGCCGAGCGGCCGGAACTGGAGAAGGCGCTGCCGGAACTGCCGCAGGTCTCGCTGCCGCAGCCGGCGGCCGCGGTCGAGCGCAGCCCGATCGAGCTGGCCGGTGGCATCGATGCGCTGGATTTCGACAACGCCGATGCCGACCACATCCGCGCGCTGCCGATCGGCACCTGGCTGGATTTCATCGACAAGGACGGCCGCGTGCAGCCGGGCAAGCTGTCTTGGATCAGTCCGATCTCCGCGCGCCTGCTGTTCGTCAACCGCCGCGGCGTGCGCTTCTGCGTGGCCTCGCCCGAGGAGCTGGCGGTGATGATCCGGCTTGGGCGCCTGCGCAAGCACATCGAGGACGATGGCGCCTTCGACAGCGCGATGCAGGGCGTGATCGACCGCCTCGACATCCACCCGGGGCCGGTGACGCTGCACTGAGCCGCCTCGCCGCCTGTGCCGCGCCGGCATGCGGCGCACCACGCCCCCGCCTTTGCTAGCATCGGCCCGATCCCAACCGGGCGAGGGGCAGGCATGGCGGTGGAAGTGCTGGTACTGCGCGAGGCGGCATCGGGCGAGCGTCGCGTGGCGGCGACCCCGGAGACGGTGCGCAAGATGACCGCGCTCGGTGCGCAGGTCGTGGTGGAGGCGGGTGCAGGCGAGCGGGCCGGCATCGTCGACCAGGCCTATCTCGATGCCGGTGCACGCCTCGCCGGTGCGGACGCCCGCTCGACGGCGGCCCTGGTGGTCTGCGTGCAGCCGCCGCCCGGCGAGACGATCCAGGCGCTGGCTCCGGGCGCGGCCCTGGTCGGCATGCTGCATCCGCAGGCCGATCCGGCGCGCGAAGCGGCGCTGCGCGCGCGCGGCGTGCTGGCCTTTCCGCTCGAACGCCTGCCGCGCACCACCCGCGCGCAGTCGATGGACGTGCTCAGCTCGCAGGCCGGCATGGCCGGCTACAAGGCCGTGCTGATCGGCGCGCAGCTGGCGCCGCGGTTCTTCCCGATGCTGACCACCGCCGCCGGCACGATCCGTCCGTCGAAGGTGCTGGTGGTCGGCGCCGGCGTGGCCGGGCTGCAGGCGATCGCGACCGCGCGCAGGCTCGGCGCGCAGGTCGAGGGCTTCGACGTGCGCCCGGAAACGCGCGAACAGATCGAATCGCTGGGCGGCAAGTTCCTCGACCTGGGGGTGAGCGCGGCCGGCGAGGGGGGCTACGCGCGCCAGCTGACCGACGAGGAGCGCGCGCTGCAGCAGCAGCGCCTGGCCGACCATCTCAAGGGGATCGACGTGGTGGTCTGCACCGCCGCCGTGCCGGGACGGCCGGCGCCGAAGATCCTGTCCACCGCGATGGTTGCCGGCATGCGGCCGGGCAGCGTGGTGGTCGACCTGGCCGCCGAAACCGGCGGCAACTGCGAGGCCACCCGCCCGGGCCAGACCATCGACCTGCAGGGCGTGACCATCGCCGGCCCGCTGGACCTGGCCAGCATGGGTGCGATCCACGCCAGCGAGATGTACGCGCGCAACGTCTACAACTTCGTCGCGCTGTTCCTGGCCGGCGACGGCCTGGCGTTCGACTGGAACGACGAACTGCTGGCCAGGACCGCCTGGCCGCAGGCGCCGGTGGCCGTCAGCGAGGCGCCCGCCGTCGTCTGAGCGGGGCGGCGGCCCTCAGCGCTGCCGGTCCCCGCCGCGGTTCTCGCGCAGCCACTGCTCGCGCTGCTCGGGCGACATGTGCTCCCAGCGTTCCTGGAACCGGGTGCGCTGCTCCGGCGTCATCTTGCGGGTCTGGATGAAGATCACCCGGGCGCGCTCGCGTTCCTCCGGCGGCATGTTGTCGAAGCGACGCATGCCCCGGCGCGCCTTCTCGCGTTCCTCCGGCGACATCGCCTTCCAGCGCTGCGCATGTTCGAGCATGCGTGCACGCTCGTCGGGAGCGGCATTCCAGCGCTCGCGCACCGGCGCGATCAGCGCCTCGCGTTGCTCCGGGCTGAGCTTGTCCCAGGCTGGCAGTGCGGAGGGCGGTGCGGTCTGCGCGAGCCCGGCCAGCGGCAGCGCCAGGAGCAGCACGAGCAGGGGGACATGTCGTTTCTTCATCGCCATCACTCCATCGCCAGGGCCGGCGCTTCGGAGGCCAGCCACAGGTAGAAACCGGGATCTTCCTGCAACGGCTCGACCACGCTGGTGGTCAGGTCGGCGTCGTCGGCCATGCCGGCAACGGCGGCGGCCGTGGCCGTAGGCGCAGGCGCCGGGTGCGGCGCCGGCGCATCGCCCAGCTGCAGGCCCACGGCCACCGCCAGCACGGCCGCGCAGGCGGTGCCGGCCAGCCAGCCGCCGCGCTGCAGCCAGCCCTGACGGGCCGGTGTTGCGGTGGCGGCGCGCCGGGCGTCGCGCAGCCGGCGCAGCACCTCCGGCGAGGTGTGCGCCAGCGCGCTGGCGTGCAGGGTCCGGGCATGCCGGTCGACGGGGTCGGGTCCGGTGGTCATCGGACATCCTCCAGTTGCAGATTCAGGGCCTGCCGCGCACGCGACAGGTGGGTCTTGACCGAGCCTTCCGAGCAGCCCATGGCGCGGGCCGTGGTCGCCACGTCCAGATCCTCGAGCACACGCAGGGTGAAGGCCTCGCGCTGCCGGGCCGGCAGGGTGCGCAGCGCCTGCACCAGCCGTGCGTAGGCCTGCTGACGGGCGTGGCTCTCGGCAGGACCGGCATCGGGATCGGCCCAGTCGATGCGGCTGTCCTCGGCGCGCTCGTCGTCGCCGGCCGGTTGCAGCCAGCGCAGCCGGAAGCGCGCGCGGCGCTGCATGTCGATGATGCGGCGGCGCAGGATGCTCCAGAACAGCGGTTGCCACTCCTGCGCCGGCCGCTGCTGGTACCGGAGCATCTTCAGCATCGCGTCCTGGACCGCGTCCAGCGCGTCCTCGCGATGGCGCAGGCCGATCTCGGCGAAGCGGAACGCGCGTGGCCCGGTCTCGGCCAGGAACGCATCCAGCGACGCCCAGACCGGCATCGCCGCGGGCGCATCGAGCAGGGGATCGGTGGTCACCAGCACAGCTTAGCCTCCGGCACGGATGCGGCGGGGGCTGGTCTGGTCGATGTCCGGAGGGTGGCGCGCATCGCGGGATCCGATCGTCGTCTCTGCAGCGGACAAACGCTCCGCCGGCGTCATGGTTGACAGCGGCACCGGTTCAGGCAGCGGTTATGATGCGCCGATGGGGCGCCTGGCTCCGGGGAGGACGCGGATGAACGACGGTTTCGTTGCGCTGTACATCTTCATGCTGGCGGCCATCGCCGGCCACGTGATCATCTCGCGGGTGCCGGTGATCCTGCATACCCCGCTGATGTCGGGCTCCAACTTCATCCACGGCATCGTGCTGATCGGCGCGATGGTGGTGCTCGGCCATGCCGACACCACGCTGGAGAAGGCGATCGGTTTCGTCGCCGTGCTGCTGGGCGCGGGCAACGCCGCCGGCGGCTACGTGGTGACCGAACGGATGCTGGAAATGTTCAAGAGCAGCAGGAAGCCGCCGGCCAGGGATGGCGACCAGTGAGCCGGCCGCACATGCCGGCCACCTGGCGCAGTCCGCGCAGGCTGTTCCATGCGGTGAGCTACCTGCAGTACCCGTTCATGCTGCTGGCCTGCTTCCATGTGATCCGGCCCTATTTCCAGGGCTTCGCGTCGATCTTGGAGGACTTCAACCTCACCCTGCTGTTCGCGGGAGTCGGGATCGGCTTTTCCTCGCTGCAGGATCCGACCACCACCCAGAACGAGGTGTCGCGCCAGGTCTGGGAGGATCCGCGCAAGGGCAGCCTGGCCATCGGCATCATCACCGGGGTGGTCGTGTTCTCGATCGGCGGTGGGCTGGCGGGCCTGTACGTGGCCGAAGGCACGGCCTGGTCGCAGATCGCGATGGGCCTGGTCGGCCTGGGGCTGGGCATGTTCGGCCTGCTCAAGACCGCCATCGAGATGTTCGAGCACCATCGGCTGGACAGGAATCCATCGCGTGCCGTGCATCCGGCGGAACAGGGGGAAGGCGCATGAGCGGGGGCGAATTCGAGGTCAGGGCGTGGCTGGTGGGTGTGAGCTACCTGGTGGCGGCCACGCTGTTCCTGCTGGGGCTGCAGCGCATGGCATCGCCGGCGACCGCGCGCAGCGGCATCCGCTGGGCCGGCTGGGGCATGCTGATCGCCACCGCGGCCACCTTCTTCCTGCCCGGGCTGCACAATCTGCCGCTGATCGTCACCGCGCTGGTGCTGGGCACGGTCACCGCCTGGGTGTCGGGCAAGAAGGTGGCCATCACCGACATGCCGCAGATGGTGGCGCTGTACAACGGCATGGGCGGCGGTTCGGCCGCGGCGATCGGCGCGGTGGAGCTGCTGCGCTTCGCCGACCTCGCGGGCCGCGACACCACGCATTGGAGCGCCTCGGCCATCGCCGACCTGGCGGCACGACAGCCGTCGACCACGGTGCTGACGCTCGCGGTGATCGGATCGGCCATCGGCGCGGTGTCGCTGTCCGGCTCGATCGTCGCCTGGGCCAAGCTGGACGGGCGTCTGGACCGGCGCGTCACCTTCCCGGGGCAGCAGGCGTTCAACCTGCTGGTGGCCGTGGCCATGGCCCTGCTGGGTGCGTGGGCGGCACTGAGCCTGCAGCCGGCGGTGATCGTCGCGTTCTTCGTTGTGGCGCTGGCGCTGGGCGTGCTGATGACCCTGCCGATCGGCGGCGCGGACATGCCGGTGGTGATCTCGCTTTACAACGCGTTCACCGGGCTGGCGGTGTCGTTCGAGGGCTACGTGCTGGGCAACGAGGCGCTGATCATCGCCGGCATGATGGTCGGCGCGGCCGGCATCCTGCTGACCCGGCTGATGGCCAAGGCGATGAACCGGCCGATCAGCGGCGTGCTGTTCGGCAGTTTCGGCGGGGGCGGACAGGCGCAGGAGATCAGCGGGGCGCAGAAGCCGATCGAGGCCGGCGACGTGGCCGCGATGATGGCCTACGCCGAGCGCGTGGTGATCGTGCCCGGCTACGGTCTGGCGGTGGCCCAGGCCCAGCACAAGATCTGGGAGCTGGCGCAGCGGCTGATCGAGCGCGGGGTCAAGGTGAAGTTCGCGATCCATCCGGTCGCCGGACGCATGCCAGGGCACATGAACGTGCTGCTGGCCGAGGCCGGCGTGCCCTACGACCTGATCGTCGACATGGACGACATCAACCCCGAGTTCCCGAACACCGACGTATCGCTGGTGATCGGCGCCAACGACGTGGTCAACCCGGTGGCCAAGACCGATCCGGCCAGCCCGATCTACGGCATGCCGATCCTGGACGTGGTCGCCTCGAAGAACACCATCGTGATCAAGCGCGGCAAGGGCACCGGCTTCGCCGGCATCGAGAACGCGCTGTTCTACGCCGACAACACGCGGATGCTGTACGGCGATGGCGCGGAGATGGCCGGAGCGCTGGTCAGCGAGCTCAAGGCGCTGGACGGCGGGCACTGAGACCCGCCTCGCGGCCGCGTCCGGCATCGGGCGTGGCCGCCGCCCGTGCGGTGGCTGTCAGCGTGCGGCCAGCAGCGCCGCCAGCGGTGCCAGCGCCAGGCAGGCCAGGTCGGTGCCGGTGTTGGCCAGCGCCGACAGCGTCCACGCGTAGCCCGGGCCCATCTTCAGCAGCGACTCCCACGGCATCAGGCCCATCTGCGCGCCGATGTGGCCGGCGGCGATCGCCCATTGCGCGGCGGCCACCACCACCAGCGTCGCCAGCACGGCGAGCAGCATCCGTGGCAGGCCGCGGCGCATCCCGCCCAGGCGCAGCATCAGTCCGGCCTGGACGCCGGCGGCCAGCGCCAGCCAGCCATGCTGGCGGCCGGTGGACAGGCCGAGCAGGCTCCAGGCGATGGCCAGCGTCACGGCGCCGAGCACCAGCAGGAACAGGGACACCAGCAGGCCGGGGCGGCGGCTGGGCGATGGCGGGACGGTCGACGGCATCGGCTGGCAACGGCGGAAGGACCGGCAAGGATACGCGAGGCCGCATCGGCTAAAATGACGGCTTGCCCGGACACCCCGGCGCCCCCATAAGCAAGCACATGTACTCCCGCAGCAGTGAACCCGTCCGTTTCGAGCGCGACTGTGCCGCCGTCATGGTGCCGCAGGGCGAAGCCGTGACCCTGCCGGCCGGCAGCGTCGGCTACATCACCCAGGGCCTGGGTGGCAGCTACACCGTCTTCGTCGAAGGCACCCTGTTCCGCATCGCGGGCAAGGACGCCGACGCGATCGGCAAGGAGCCGCCGGAAGAACTGGCATTGCCGGACGACGCCGGCGACGAGGAGGTCGAGGCGATGGTCTGGCGCCAGCTGCGGACCTGTTTCGATCCCGAGATCCCGTTCAACATCGTCGACCTCGGCCTGGTCTACGAGGCCACGCTGCGCCACCGCGAGGACGGCCAGCGCGGCGTCGACGTGAAGATGACCCTGACCGCGCCCGGCTGCGGCATGGGCGAGATCCTGGTCGACGACGTGCGCAGCAAGCTCGAGCAGATCCCGACGATCGCCGACGCCGATGTCGAGCTGGTGTTCGATCCGCCGTGGGGCCAGCACATGATGTCCGAGGCCGCGCGCCTGGAAACCGGGATGTTCTGATCCGATGCCGCCTGCGGGCGGCATCGTCGTTTCCGGCGCCGGTGACCGGCCCTTCGCGCTGGTCGGCGATGCGATGGGGCGTGAGTCGGCTCGATCCGTTTCGCCGCGGGACGTCGGACGTCACCGATGCAGGCGGGAATGTCCGCGTCGCGTTTCCTGCAGCACCGCAGGACCCGGGCGGCGGGCAGGGCGCCCGCCGCGGCGCTCAGTGCGTGCCGAGGTCCGCCAGCTGCGCGTCCAGCACCCGCCGTGCGTCGGCTGGATCGAGCTGCAGCAGCAGGCCGCGCTGGCCGGCGTTGATGTAGACGCTGGCCTCGGCCGCCGCGTCGCGGTCGAGCCACACCGGCACCGGCCGCTGCTGGCCGAACGGGCTGATTCCACCGACCTTGTAGCCGCTGCGGCGTTCGGCCTCGGCGACCTCCATCATCCGCGCCGCCTTGCCGCCGCAGAGGGCCGCCAGCGCCTTGAGCTGCAGCTGGCGGTCGCAGGCCAGCACCACGCAGGCCGGGCGCGCATCGACCCAGGCCATCAGCGTCTTCAGGACCCGCGCCGGTGGTGCTCCCAGCGCGGCGGCGGCCTGCAGGCCCTTGCCCGCGGCATCGGCCGCGTAGTCGTAGGGATGCAACGTGTAGCGCACGCCGGCGGCGTCGAGCACGCGCGTGGCGCGGGTCGCCATCGACACCGCGGCCGGCCTCAGATCGCTTCGAAGCGGTTGGCGTCGACGTTCTTGCGGACCTTCTCGGGGTCCCAGATGCGGCCGTTCATCGCGATGTAGACCCCGGCAGGCAGCGCCTGCACCGCGCCGATCGCGCAGCCGATGTTGAACTCGGCGTCCGAGCCGCGGAAGCGGGCCGGGCTGAGCGCGCCGGTCATCACGATGGTCTTGTCCGGGATCGTCGCCAACACCTTGCCGGTCTGGACCATGCTGTCGGTGCCGTGGGTCACCAGCACGTGCCGGGTCGGCTGCGCGGCGATGGTGGCGCGGACCAGCTCGCGGTCGGCATCGGTGATGTGCAGCGAATCCTTGCGCAGGATCGGGATCACGTTGAAGCGGAAGGTCACGCCCAGCTCGCGCAGGATCATGCCGATCTGCGGGTCGCCGATCTGGTAGTCGGACTTGTCGTCGAAGTAGATCTTGTCGATCGTGCCACCGGTGGTGACGATCAGAAGCTCGTCCATCATGGTTCCTGGGAAGGGCCGGCGCCGGGCGCCTGGTCTGGGAGGACGACATGATACGGCGCGTCGTACCAGTCGCAGAGCCGCAGCCAGTCCGGTCCCGGCGGCGCGATCGCGGTCCAGTCCGTGCCGTCGCGACGCTGGAAGGCGCAGGCCAGCGGCGTCGCGTCATCGGTCGCGCCCGTTGCCACGCCGACGGTGGCCAGCAGATCCATGTTGCCGCCGTCCAGCACCGCGGTCCGCCCGTCCAGCCGCCAGGCATGGAATTCCCAGCTGCAGCAGCTGGCCCGGCCGGCCTCGACCAGATGCCCGTCCATCACCCACAGCTCGGCGTAGCCGCCGCTGAAGAACAGGCGCAGCTCGCCGCTGGCCGGGTCCAGCCGGTAGAGGGCGCCGAGGCAGTTGGGGCCGGCGCCGCACAGCCCGCGGATCTCGACCTCATGGATGCCGTCGCCGTCGATGTCGACCAGGCTGGCGCCGCGCAGCGGCTCGCCCTCGGGATCGGCGACCAGGTCGAGCCGGCGCACGAATCCCTCCACACTGGGTGCGGCGTGATCGACCAGGACCCGAACGAAGCCGGCATCGTCGGGATCGGGCAGGTCGCGCAGTTGCAGTCGCAGACGCGAGCCGTCGCGGTTGCGCTGCTCCTGGACGTCGCTGGCGCAGGCGTCCGCCACGCTGCCGGTGGCCAGCAGCGCGACCAGCAGCCGGGCGCAGGCCGACGTCCGGATCACCGCCGACGCCTGCCGAAGCGCGCGCTCAGCCCGGGCCAGCTCGAGGCCAGCACCGCCAGCACCGACAGCCCGATCTCCGCCAGCGCGAACAGCCGCTGTTCGGGATGGCTCCAGGCCACCATCACGCCATGGCTGAACCAGAACAGCGCCAGCACGCCGGCCCAGAACGTGGCCTTCGGCCCGCCGCGCAGCACGAATGGTGCCAGCAGCAGCGGCGGGGCGGCGAAGACCAGCAGCGAGGCGACGACGTGGCGGTCGTCGTGGTACCAACCCGCGTACAGCAGACCGAGCGCGAGCAGGGTGGCGGCCAGCAGCCGCTGCGAGGTGTGCGCGGCCATCAGCGGGCCAGCCGCGCGGCGATGTCGGCCAGGCGCCGGCCCAGGGCGCGTGCCAGCGCGGCCTCTTCCTCGCTGGGTTGCGGGTCGTCGTTGGCGCCGGACACATGGCTGGCGCCGTATGGCGTGCCGCCGGTGCGGGTGCTGCTGAGCAGCGGCTCGGTGTAGGGAATGCCGACGATCACGCAGCCGTGATGCAGCAGCGGCAGGTGCATCGACAGCAGGGTCGATTCCTGGCCGCCATGCTGGGTCGCGGTGGAGGTGAAGGTGGCGGCCGGCTTGCCGGCCAGCAGGCCGCTGGCCCACTCGGCGCCGAGACCATCGATGAAGTGCTTGACCGGCGCGGCCATGTTGCCGAAACGGGTCGGGCTGCCCAGGGCGATGCCCGCGCAGTCGGCCAGGTCCTGGGAGGTCGCGTAGGGTGCGCCGTCCTCCGGCACCGGCGGGGCCGCCTGCTGGGTCACCGCGGCGACCGGCGGAAGCGTGCGCAGCCGCGCCTGCATGCCCGGGACCTCTTCGATGCCACGGGCGATCTGCCGCGCCAGACGTGCGACCGAACCGCCGCGGCTGTAGTAGAGGACCAGGATCTCGGCCATGCGCGCACTCCGTGTGGGATCGCCGCCCAGTATCGGCGATGCGGCCTTCGCCGCGCATCGGGTAGGCTTGCGCGGATGAGGCTCGCCCGGATCGCGGCAGGGATGAACGAACGCATGCGCGACCGCGCGCGCGCGGCCTCGTTCGGGCGTTTCCTGTGGCGGCGTTTCCTCGACGACCGCCTGTTCCAGGCCGCCGCCGCGCTGGCCTACACCAGCGCGTTCGCGCTGGTGCCGCTGGCGGTGGTGGTGTTCGGCGTGCTGGCGGCGTTTCCGGTGTTCGACCGCTGGAGCGACCAGCTCAGCGACTACGTCTTCTCCAACTTCGTGCCCAGTGCCGCGCGCGCGGTCGAATCCTCGCTGCGCGCGTTCTCGGCCAGCGCCGGGCAGCTGACCGCGGCCGGCATGGTCGCGCTGGTGGCCTCGCTGCTGGTCACCCTCAACAGCATCGAGGGCACGTTCAACCAGATCTGGCGGGTGGCCTCGACCCGGCCGCGGCTGAGCCGCTACCTGGTCTACTGGACCGTGCTGACCCTGGGCGCGCTGCTGGCCGCGGCGATGCTGTCGATCTCGGCGCGCTTCTTCGCGCTGCCGCTGTTCGCCACGCCGGAAGGGCGCTGGCTGGCCGACCTGAGCCTGCGCCTGGCGCCGGTGCTGATCGAGTTCGTGGTGGTGACCCTGGTCTACCGCGTGGTGCCGCACCACACCGTGCAGTGGCGGCATGCGGCGGCCGGCGCGGTGCTGGCGGTGTTCCTGCTGGAGCTGGTCAAGACCGGCCTGAGCCTGTACCTGGGCAGCTTCCAGGCCTACCAGAAGCTGTACGGCGCGCTGGCGATCATTCCGATCTTCCTGCTTTGGATCTACCTCGGCTGGGTCGCGATCCTGCTCGGCGCGTCGCTGGCATCCTCGATGGCCGCATTCCGCTACCAGCCGGCGGCGATGCGGCTGCCGCCCGGCTACGAAGCCTATGCGCTGCTGCGCCTGATCGGTCGCTTCCAGCAGGCCCGGCGCGGTGGCCGTGGCCTGCATACCGCGCAGATGCTCGAACTGGAGCCGCTGCTGACCGACTCGCTGCTGCAGGAATTCCTGTGCCGGCTCGGCGAGATCAACCTGCTGCGCCGCGACGAGCAGGGCGAATGGCTGCTGGCACGCGACCTGGACAGCCTCACCCTGGCCGAGCTGTACGAAGCCTGCCAGCTGCGCGTGCCGGTCGACGAGGCCTGGCTGCCGTGCCGCGACGACGAACTGGGCGCGGCGGTGACCGCCGTGCTCGACGACCTGCGCCTGCCACTGCGTGCCGCACTGAAGCGGCGCGTCGGCGACCTGTATGCGAACACCGGAGACTGACATGCGTGTACCCCTGATCCTCGCCTCGCTGGTGCTGCTGGCCGCCTGCCAGCGCGATGCCGATCCCGCGGCCACGCCGCCTGCCGCTGCTGCGCCGGCCGCCACCGGCGCGCAGGACGGCGGCACCGAGGCGGCGGGCAACGGCGTGGTCGATGCGACCGCGGAGGTGCCCACCTTCACCGGCACCGCCACCGACGGCACGCCGTACGATCTGGCCGCACACCGCGGCCGCTGGGTGGTGGTCAACTTCTGGGCGACCTGGTGCGGGCCGTGCATCAAGGAGATGCCGGAGCTGTCGGCGCTGCACACGATGCGGCAGAACGTGGAGGTGGTCGGCCTGGCCTACGAGGACATCGAGCCGGCCGACATGCAGGCCTTCCTCGAGGAGCGGCCGGTGTCGTATCCGGTCGTGGTGCTGGACCCGATGCGACCGCCGCAGGATTTCGCGACGCCGCGCGGCCTGCCGACCACCTACCTGATCGCGCCGGACGGCAAGGTCGCGCGCCACTTCCTCGGCCCGGTGACCGCGCAAGACATCGAGCAGGCGATCGTCGACGGCGGCGGCAAGGTCGGTTGATGGCCGCGGCGCGCTTTCTCGTCTCCGGGCGCGTGCAGGGCGTGTTCTTCCGTGCCTCGACGCGCGACCAGGCCTTGCGGCTGGGCCTGCATGGCAGTGCCGTCAACCTGGACGATGGCCGCGTGGCGGTGATCGTCGCAGGTGAGGACGCCGCGCTGGAGCAGCTGCAGGTCTGGCTGCATCACGGCCCGCCGGCGGCGCGGGTCGACACGGTCGAGCGGCACCCATCCCCCGACACGGTCGAAGACGGATTCATCATCGGCTGAGCTCGCCGCGGAGGCGCTGCGGCCGCCTGCCGCCGGTGTGGCGACCTTGCCTCAGAACCGGAGCGCGCGCGATGACGGGCGCCGCTGCGCCGCTGCGCCGCTCAGTCATCGGCCGGCGGCGAGAACGACGCGATCGGCGTCAGCACGCCGTAGCGTTCGCGATGCAGGCGTCCGCGCAGCGGCGGCAGCTCCAGGTTCGAGATCGCGTCGGGCCGGGCCGGCAGGCGGTCGAGCAGGTCGCGGATCAGGGTCAGCCGGCCGCGGCGCTGGTCGTTGAAGTCCACCAGCGTCCACGGCGCGTGCGCACTGTGGGTGGCGGCCAGCATCTCCTCGCGGGCGCGGGTGTAGGCCTGGTACTGGTGGCGGGCCTGCAGGTCCACCGGCGACAGCTTCCAGCCCTTCAGCGGATCCTCGCGGCGCTCGGCGAAGCGGCGTTCCTGCTCGGCCTGGTCCACGCCCAGCCAGTATTTGAACAGCAGGATGCCGTCGTCGACCAGCTGCTGCTCGAACACCGGCGCCTGCACCAGGAAGCGCGCGTGCTCGGCGTCGCTGCAGTAGCCCATCACCCGCTCGACGCCCGCGCGGTTGTACCAGCTGCGGTCGAACAGGGTCATCTCGCCGGCGGCCGGCAGGTGGCCGACGTAGCGTTGGAAATACCATTGCGTGGATTCGCGCTCGGTGGGCCTAGGCAGCGCGGCGATCCGGCACTGGCGCGGATTGAGGTGCTTGGCGATCGCCTGGATCGCGCCGCCCTTGCCGGCGGTGTCGCGGCCTTCGAACAGCACCACCAGGCGCTGGCCGCTGTGCTGCAGCCAGGCGGCCATGTGCGCCAGCTCCAGCTGCATCGGTTCCAGCAGTGCGTGGTAGCGACGCTTCTTCAGCGGCTTGTCGCGGTCCTTGCCCATGCCGGTCAGGCCTCGCGCAGCCGTGGACGGATCGTGGCCAGGTTGCAGGGCTTGGTGCGCGCGTCGAGCTGGTGGACGATGATCTTTTCCCACGCGGTGCGGCAGGCCGAGGTCGAACCGGGCAGGGCGAACACGAAGGTCGCGTTGGCCAGGCCGGCGAAGGCGCGCGACTGCAGCGAGGACGTGCCGATCTCCTCCACGCTGACCGCGCGGAACAGTTCGCCGAAGCCGGGCATTTCCTTGTCCAGCAGCGGCAGCAGCGCCTCGGGCGTGGAGTCGCGGCCGGTGAAGCCGGTGCCGCCGGTGACCAGGATGCCGTCCACGTCCGGGTCGGCGATCCAGGCCGAGACCAGCGCGCGCATGCGGTAGCGGTCGTCCGGCAGCAGTGCGCGTTCGCGGACGCGGTGGCCGGCGCCGGTGAGCGCGCCGACCAGATAGTCGCCGGAAGTGTCGGTGTCGAGGCTGCGGCTGTCCGAGACGGTCAGCACGCAGATGTCCAGGGGGATGAAATCGCGTTCGGCAGTCATGCGCCGAGGGTAGCACCGGGCGTGTCCTGCGCAGCTGGACACTTCGTCCCGGACTCAGGGTGTCAGGCGCTCGACCAGCCGTCGCCACGCCTCGCGCGGTCGCCGCAGCAGCGGCAGTCCGGCGATGAAGACCGACAGCGCCATGCCCGGGAACATGCCGGCGACGTACATCCACACATCGGCCGGCCAGACGCGGTAGGGACTGACCCGGTAGACGGACGGATCGTGCGCCATGCCGGGAACGCCGGCCAGGCCGGCGAGCCATGCGGCGACCGACGCCCCGCCGCCGATGGCGACCAGACCGAGCGCGATGAGCTCGACGACCGCGACCATCCCGCCGATGCAACCCTGCGGCAGCCAGCGGAGCGACCAGCGCATCCACAGCAGGAACGGCGGATAGACGGCCCAGAAGATCGGTGGCGCGCACAGTCCGCCGACCAGCCCGCGCAGGAATTCGCCGGCAACCGGCCCGATCATCGGTCCGCGCCGATCATGGCTCCGCGCGGTGGCGTCACTGCGCCGACAGCCGTGCCAGCTCGTCGACCTGGTGCTCGTGCATCAGCCGGTCGACCAGCGGCGCCAGCTCGCCTTCCAGCACGTTGGGCAGGTCGTACAGGGTCAGGCCCTCGACGCGGTGGTCGGTGATCCGGCCCTGCGGGAAGTTGTAGGTGCGGATGCGCTGGCTGCGGTCGCCGCTGCCGACCTGCAGCTTGCGGGTCTGCGCCTCGGCCGCGGCCTGGCGGCTGCGCTCGGCATCGAGCAGCTGCGCCTTCAGCCGCTTCATCGCCTTGTCGCGGTTGGCGTGCTGGCTGCGTTCGGTCTGGCATTCGACCACCACGCCGGTCGGCAGGTGGGTGATGCGGATCGCCGAGTCGGTCTTGTTGACGTGCTGGCCGCCGGCGCCGGAGGAACGGAAGGTGTCGACCTTCAGGTCGGCCGGGTTCAGCGCGACCTCCTCGACCTCGTCGGCCTCGGGGATGATCGCCACGGTCGCCGCCGAGGTGTGGATGCGGCCCTGCGATTCGGTCGCCGGCACGCGCTGTACGCGGTGGGTGCCGGACTCGAACTTCAGCCGCGAATACGCGCCGCGGCCGACGATGCGGGCCACGATCTCCTTGTGCCCGCCGTGCTCGCCGGGGTTGTCCGATTCGACCTCGACCTTCCAGCCCTGGCGTTCGGCATAACGCGCGTACATGCGGAACAGGTCGCCGGCGAACAGCGCCGCCTCGTCGCCGCCGGTGCCGGCACGCACCTCGAGGAACAGGTTGCCGTCGTCGCGCGGATCCTTCGGGACCAGCAGCAGCAGGAGTGCGTCGTTCAGTTCGGCCAGCCGCGCCTGGGCGCTGGCGATCTCCTCGTCGGCCAGTTCGCGCAGCTCGGGATCGGCGCGCATCGCCTCGGCCGCGGCCAGGTCGGCCTTGGCACGGGCCTCGTCGCCCAGCGCTACCGAGACCGGTTCGAGCTGGGCGAACTCGCGCGACAGGTCGCGGAAGCGGGCGTTGTCGGACAGCACGCCGGGGTCGGCGAGCAGGCGTTCGAGTTCTTCGCGGCGCTCGGCCAGCGCTTCGAGCTTACGGCGCAGGCTTGGGGTCATCGGGCTGCCGGGTGTGGTGGTAGGGCGCCTTGTCCGGGAACAGCCGGTCGGCGGCGCGCGCCAGCTCGACATCGCCCGTGAGCGCGGCCTCGCGCAGGGCGGCCGTCGGCGGGTGCAGCAGGCGGTTGGTCAGGGTGTTGGCGAGGAACTGCAGGACCTCGTCCGGATCACGGCCGCCGGCCAGCTGCTGGCGGGCGCGGGCCAGGACCTCGTCGCGGGTGCCGTCGCCGAGCGCGCGCAGGCGCTTGAGCGAATCCTGGCGGCCGGCGGCCTGCAGGGTCTCCATGTAGCGGGCGACCTGCAGGTCGATGATCGCCTCGGCCGCTTCGGCCGCCTCATGGCGGCTGCGGCGGTTGTCCTCGACCGCGCGCTCGAGGTCGTCGACGGTGTACAGGTAGGCGTCGGCCAGGTCGGCGATGCCGGCCTCGATGTCGCGCGGCACGGCCAGGTCGAACAGCAGGACCGGCTTGCGCCGGCGCGCGGCCAGCGCGGCCTCGACCTGGACCCGGCGCAGCACCGGCTCGCGCGCGGCGGTGGCCGAGAACACCACGTCGGCCTCGGCCAGGTGCCGGTCCAGCTCGGTCAGCGGCAGCGCGTAGCCGCCATGGCGCGCGGCCAGTTCCTGGGCGTGGGCGAGGGTGCGGTTGGCGACCAGCAGCCGGCGCACGCCGCCCTTCACCAGATGCCGTGCGGCCAGTTCGATGGTCTCGCCGGCGCCGATCAGCAGCACGGTGGACTCGGACAGGCGCGCGAACGATTCCTGCGCCAGCCGCACCGCGGTCGAGGCGACCGAGACCGGGTTCACGCCGACGCGGGTGTCGGTGCGTGCGCGCTTGGCCACGGCGAAGGTCTGCTGGAACAGCCGGTCCAGGCGCCCGCCCAGCGCGCCGTGTTCGCGCGCCAGCGCCCAAGCGTCCTTCACCTGGCCCAGGATCTGCGGTTCGCCCAGCACCATCGAGTCCAGCCCGGTGGCGACCCGGAACAGATGCCGGACCGCCTCGGCATCGCTGTGCCGGTAGGTGTAGGCGTGAAGGCCGCTGGCGTGGCCGTCCAGCCAGTCCACCAGGGTGGTGTCGCTGGAGGACACCGCGTAGATCTCGGTGCGGTTGCAGGTCGACAGCAGCGCGGCCTCGGACACCTCCGGCAGCGCCCGCAGCGAGGCCAGCGCGCCGGCCAGCGCGTCACCGGCAAAACTTGCCCGTTCGCGCAGGTCGACCGGCGCGGTCTGGTGGTTGAGTCCGAGAAGCCACAACGTCATCTGTTCAGGTGCTTGCGTTAATCTGCTGGCCGTCTTTGGGCCGCCATTTTACGGCCCGGTGGGTGCCAATGCCTGTATCAAATCGTCCCGCTGTCGCAGACCCGTGCCGCGGGCCCCGTCCGGTCGGGTCCGGTGGCCGCGTCGCGCTGCTCGCTTCGGCCCTGCTCGCGGCCGCGCTGCTGCTGCCCGGTCCGGCGATGGCGAGCCCGCGCGACGACGTGATGACCCCGTTGCTGGCCGGCGAGTTCGCGCTGCAGGCCGGGCAGCTGCCCGATGCCGCGCGCTGGTACCTGGAGGCCGCCCGGGGTGCGGAGGCCGACGAGGCGCTGGCCGACCGCGCCACCCGCATCGCGATGCTCGCCAACGACGACAAGGCCGCCGCCGAGGCGCTGGCGCTGTGGCGCGCCCGCGCGCCCGAATCGCTGCCCATGCACGCGGCCAGCGCCTCGCTGGCCCTGCGGCGCGGCCAGGCGCGGCAGGCGCGGCGTGAGCTGGAAGGGCTGCTGCGCTCCAGCGACCCGCGCGGCTGGCGCTATGCCCTGGTTGCCCTCTCCGGCGGGCGCGACCAGAAGACCACGACCCGGGTCCTCGGCCAGCTGGTCGACAGTGGCGCCATTCCCGATGAACTCCCGGCATGGCAGGAGTTCGGGCGGCTGGCGCTGCGCCTGGAAGAACAGCCGCTGGCCAAGCGCATCGTCGACCAGGTCGTCGTCCGCTTCCCCGACGAACCGCGCGTCGCGGTGCTGCGGGCCGGGCAGCTGCAGCAGTCCGGGCGGCCCGAGGAGGCGCGCGCGATGCTGGCCCAGGTCGAGCCGCGTGCCGCCGACGATGGCGAGATCCGCGCGATGCTGGCCATCGCCTACGAATCCATGCGCGATTTCGGCGCGGTGGCCCGCGTGATGGCGATGGGCCCGCAGGACACCCAGACCTATGGCGCGCGCGCCTCGGCGCTGGCGCGCGGCGAGGACACCGGGGGCCTGACCGCGCTGTACGACCAGCTGGTCGCCGAGGGCGCGCAGCCCGATCCCGGACGGCGCCTGCTGCTGGGCCGGCTGGCCGAATTCCTCAAGCGTCCCACCGAGGCGCTGGACTGGTATCGCGGCGTGCCCGGCGGGCCGCAGCGGATCGAAGCGCGGATCCGCATCGCCGCGGTGCTGCACGCGCTGGAGCGCCGCGAGGAGGCCTACACCGAGGCGCGTGCGCTGCAGAACGACGGCACCGCCGACGACGATGCCCGCCGCGACGCCTACCTGCTGGAGGCCGAGCTGCGGCACAGCGCCGACGACGATGCCGGCGAGCTGGACGCGCTCGGCCGCGGCCTGGCCGCCTATCCGGACGACAACGCGCTGCTGTACGCGCGGGCGCTGGCCTGGGAGCGGCGCGACCGCATCGACCGGGCCGAGGCCGACCTGCGCAAGGTGCTGGTCACCGAGCCGGAGAACGTCGCCGCGCTCAACGCGCTCGGCTACACCCTGGCCGACCGCACCACCCGCTACCAGGAGGCGCTGGAACTGATCGACCGCGCCCGCACCGCCGAGCCGGACAATCCGGCCATCGTCGACAGCTACGGCTGGGTGCTGTACCGGCTGGGCCGGCATGCGCAGGCGCTGGTCGAGCTGCGTCGGGCCTGGAGCCTGATGAAGGACCCGGAAGTGGCCGCGCACGTCGGCGAAGTGCTGTGGGTGACCGGCCGGCGCGAGGAAGCGCGGCGCTTCTTCGACGAGGCGCTCAAGCTCGATCCGGAAAACCGCTCGCTGCGGCGCGCGCTGGAAACGCTGGGCGTGGAGGTGGCGCCATGAGCCGCCTGCGCGCGGTCGGGGTACTGCTGGTCGCTGGCCTGCTGGCCGCCTGCGGTTCGGTGCCGCAGCGTCCGGCGCGGGCGCCGGTGGATGTCGAGGCCGCGCAGGCGGCCCAGCGCGAGCGGCAGGCGCAGCTGGCCCGTTTCCCGGACTGGTCGCTGCAGGGCCGGGTCGCGATCAGCCAGCAGGGCAAGGGCGGCAACGGGCGCATCGACTGGTCGCAGCAGGGCACGGCCTACCGCATCGCGCTGAGCGCGCCGGTGACCCGGCAGAGCTGGCAGTTGAGCGGCGAACCCGGCGGCGCGACCCTGGAAGGCCTCGACGGCGGCCCCCGTTCCGGCCCCGATGCGACCGAACTGTTGTGGCAGTCCACCGGCTGGCTGATCCCGGTCGAAGGGCTGGCCGACTGGGTGCGCGGCCTGGCCGCTGGCGATGCGCAGGTGTCCTATGGCGAGGATGGCCACCTGCGCCGGATCGTCGCCGCGGGCTGGACCGTCGAGTACCAGGCCTGGCAGCCGGCCGCCGACGGGTTCCCGGCGATGCCGACCCGGATCCAGGCCGAGCGTGACGGCGCGCGGGTACGGCTGCTGGTCGACCGCTGGATGCCGATGCCGTGAATCACGCGGTCATGGAAGGGCAGGGCTGGAGCCTGTGGCCGGCCCCGGCCAAGCTGAACCTGTTCCTGCGCATCACCGGCCGCCGTGCCGATGGCTACCACATGCTGCAGAGCGTGTTCCGGCTGCTGCACTGGGGCGACCGGATCGGCCTGCGGGTGCGCACGGACGGGGCGATCGTGCGGGTCGGTGCGTCCGTTCCCGGCGTGGCCGCAGCCGACGATCTGGCGGTCCGCGCCGCGAAACTGCTGCAGGAAGCAGCCGATTGCCCGCTGGGTGCCGACATCTTCGTCGAAAAGCACGTCCCCACCGGCGGCGGGTTCGGCGGTGGGTCGTCCGACGCGGCGACCGTGCTGCGTGTGCTGGACCGGCTCTGGCGCCTGGACCTTGGCGAGGAACGGCTGGCCGCGCTCGGCCTGCGACTGGGCGCGGACGTGCCGGTGTTCGTGCGCGGCCGCAATGCCTGGGCCGAGGGGGTCGGCGAGGTGCTGACCCCGCTGGCGCTGGACCCGGCCAGCTACCTGCTGGTCGATCCCGGCGTGCACGTACCGACCCCGGTCCTGTTCCAGGACCCGGATTTGACGCGAAATGCCCCGCCCGCGACAATGTCGGGCTTCGCTGCTGGATCGGTGCTCGACAACGCCTTCGAGCCGGTGCTGCGCTGCCGCGAACCGGCCGTCGAGGCCGTGTTCGATGCGCTGGCGCGTGTCGGCCGGCCACGCCTGACCGGGTCTGGCGCAGGGTGTTTCGTCGAGTTCGCCGATCGCGCCGCCGCCGACCAGGCGCTGGCGCGGCTGCCGCAGGGCCTTCGCGCCTGGGTGGTGGACGGTGCGGCGCGGTCGCCGTTGCTGGATGCGCTGGCGCGGCCACCGGAAGGTTGATCGAACGCAGGGGCGTCGCCAAGAGGTCCAAGGCACCGGGTTTTGATCCCGGCATTCGCAGGTTCGAATCCTGCCGCCCCTGCCATCCGTTTCGTGCGGATGGCGTCCGTCCCGTCCGCGCATCGGAAGGGCGGCATCAATCCGCCGACGGCGGAGTCACGGAACGACGTCTCGATTCACCCGCCCACCGCCACCAGATCGAACGCCGCCGTGATCAAGAAACTGCAAGAAGACCGGAACCTGCTCGTCTTTTCCGGCAATGCCAACCGCCCGCTGGCGAACAGCATCTGCCGCGAGCTGGGCGTGCGCCCGGGCAAGGCCCTCGTTTCCACCTTCTCCGATGGCGAAGTCCAGGTCGAGATCGAGGAGAACGTGCGCCGGCAGGAGGTGTTCGTCATCCAGCCGACCTGCGCGCCGACCGCCGAGCACCTGATGGAATTGCTGGTGCTGATCGACGCGCTCAAGCGCGCATCGGCGGCCAGCGTCACCGCGGTGATGCCGTACTTCGGCTATTCGCGCCAGGATCGCCGCCTGCGCTCCACGCGCGTGCCGATCACGGCCAAGGTCGCGGCCAAGATGATGAGCGCGGTGTCCACCGACCGCGTGCTCACCGTCGACCTGCACGCCGACCAGATCCAGGGTTTCTTCGACATCCCGGTCGACAACGTCTACGCCTCGCCGCTGCTGCTGGCCGACATCTGGCGCGCCTACGGCACCGAGAACCTGATCGTGGTCTCGCCGGACGTCGGCGGCGTGGTCCGCGCCCGTGCGGTGGCCAAGCGCCTCGACGACGCCGATCTGGCGATCATCGACAAGCGCCGGCCGCGCGCCAACGTGTCCACGGTGATGAACATCATCGGCGACGTCGAGGGCAAGACCTGCGTGATGGTCGACGACATCGTCGACACCGCCGGCACGCTGTGCGCCGCCGCGGCCGCGCTGAAGGCGCGTGGTGCGCTGAAGGTCGCCGCGTACTGCACGCACGCCGTGCTGTCCGGCGCGGCGATCGACAACATCAACAACTCGCAGCTCGACGAACTGGTGGTGACCGACACGATCCCGCTGTCGGACGCCGCCAGGGGCTGCAAGCGGATCCGCCAGGTCAGCGTGGCCGAGCTGCTGGCCGAGACGATCCGCCGCATCGCCTTCGGCGAATCGGTGAGCTCGCTGTACGTGGATTGACGGTGCGCGGCGCTGGCCGCGTATCGCAGGAAGGATCGGCCGCCTCCGGGCGGCCGTCCGGACGACGGTAATCGGGAGTGGTCGGCGCGCCGGTCACTCCCGTTTCCCGACCTCCGGGAACGCACGACTCGTCTGGTCGCGGACGAGTCGCCCGGGCCGCCGCAAGGCGGTCCATCGAACGGGATCCCATCCGGTGTCCCGCAACCACCAAGAGTGAATGAAATGTCCAACCATGTGATCAATGTCGAACGTCGCGAGGACGAGGGCAAGGGTGCGAGCCGCCGCCTGCGTCGCGACGGCAAGATTCCGGCCGTCGTCTACGGTGGCGACCTGAAGCCGGTCAACATCCAGCTCGACCACGAGAAGATCTGGCTGGCCCAGCAGAACGAGTGGTTCTACTCCTCGATCCTGGACCTGAGCCTCAACGGCGACGTGCAGAGGGTGCTGCTGCGTGACATGCAGCGTCATCCGTACAAGCAGCTGGTCATGCACCTGGACTTCCAGCGCGTGAACGAGAACGAGGTCCTGCGCGCCGCCGTGCCGCTGCACTTCGTCAACGCCGAGACCTCGCCGGCCGGCAAGGCTGGTGGCGTGGTCATCACCCACGAGCTGAACGAAGTCACCGTGACCTGCCTGCCGAAGGACCTGCCGGAGTCGATCGAAGTCGACCTGTCGCAGCTGGCCGTCGGCGACGTCGTCCACCTGTCGGCGATCAAGCTGCCGGCCGGCGTCGAGATCCCGGAGCTGAAGCTGGGTGCCGACCACGACGTGGCCGTCGTCATCGCCAAGCACGCCCGCGTCGAGGCCGACCCGGCCGAAGGCGAAGGCGAGAAGGCCGAGTAAGCCGCACACCTGCTGCCCGGCCTTGCCGGGCAGCAGGCGGCTGCAGACACGATGGCGGAACTGCGTCTCATCGTCGGACTGGGCAATCCCGGTCCGGAACACGCCCGGACCCGGCACAACGCCGGGTTTCGTTTGGTCGACACCCTGGCCGAGCGCGCCGGTGCGCGTTTCGCGCTCGAATCCAAGCTGTTCGGCGAGACCGCGCGGGTCGACATCGGCGGACGCAGCGTCTGGCTGCTGAAGCCGGCGACCTACATGAACCTCAGCGGCAAGTCGGTCACCGCCGCGCTGCGGTTCTGGAAGATCGCGCCGGAGGAGGCGCTGCTGGCGCACGACGAACTCGACCTGGCGCCCGGCGTGGCGCGGCTGAAGTTCGACGGAGGTCATGGCGGCCAGAACGGCCTGCGCGACACCATCCAGCTGCTCGGCCACGGCAGGTTCCATCGCCTGCGCATCGGCATCGGCCATCCCGGCCACAAGGACCGCGTCACCGGCTGGGTGCTCGGGCGTCCGGGCGCCGACGACGAGATCATGATCGGCCGCGCGATCGACGACGCGATCGACGTGCTGCCGCTGGTGGCGTCCGGCGAGGTCAACGAGGCGATGAAACGGCTGCACACGGCGCGGTAGAGGACGATCCCGGCGGCTGGTCCGCCCCCGGAGAGTCAAGGGTCAAGCTGGGCGCGCGGCATCCTGCTTGACCCTTCACTTTTCACTGTTGACGGCACTCATCATGGGCATCAAATGCGGCATCGTCGGCCTGCCGAACGTCGGCAAGTCGACCCTGTTCAACGCGCTGACCAAGGCCGGCATCGCCGCGGCCAACTTCCCGTTCTGCACGATCGAGCCGAACGTCGGCGTGGTGCCGGTGCCGGACCCGCGCCTGAACCAGCTGGCCGAGATCATCAACCCGCAGAAGGTCGTGCCGACCGCGGTCGAGTTCGTCGACATCGCCGGCCTGGTCGCCGGCGCGGCCAGCGGCGAGGGCCTGGGCAACAAGTTCCTGGCGCACATCCGCGAGGTCGATGCGATCACCCACGTGGTGCGCTGCTTCGAGCATGGCGACATCATCCACGTGAACAACAAGGTCGACCCGCTCTCTGACATCGACACGATCGACACCGAGCTGGCCCTGGCCGATCTGGACAGCGTCGAGAAGGCGCTCAACCGCGCCGAGCGCTCGGCCAAGGGCGGCGACAAGGAGGCTGCTGCGCGCAAGCCGGTACTGGCCAAACTGCAGGCGGCGCTGGCCGAGGGGCGTTCCGGCCGCAGCGCCGGCCTGGACGACGAGGAGAAGGCGCTCGTCCGCGACCTGTTCCTGCTGACCCTCAAGCCGGTGATGTACATCGCCAACGTGCTGGAGGACGGCTTCGAGAACAATCCGCACCTGGAGGCCGTGCGCGCCCGCGCCGCCGCCGAGGGTGCCGAGGTGGTGCCGGTCTCGGCCGCCATCGAAGAAGAGCTGTCGCAGCTGGACGATGCCGACCGCGACACCTTCCTGGCCGATCTCGGCCTCGAGGAGCCGGGCCTGAACCGCGTGATCCGTGCCGCCTACAAGCTGCTGGGGCTGCAGACCTACTTCACCGCCGGCGTGAAGGAGGTCCGTGCGTGGACGGTCAAGGCCGGCGCCACCGCGCCGCAGGCCGCCGCGGTGATCCACACCGACTTCGAGAAGGGCTTCATCCGCGCCGAAACCATCGCCTTCGACGACTTCATCCGGTATCGTGGCGAGTCGGGTGCGCGCGAGGCCGGGCGCATGCGTCTGGAGGGCAAGGAATACCGCGTGCAGGAAGGGGATGTGCTGCACTTCCGCTTCAACGTCTGACCACTGGAATCCGATGCAACAAATCTGTTGACAGGCGTATCGGATGCGGTCAGAATTTCGGGCTCCTTCACCCCTCCAGCGATTTCGGCGGGGCGGACAAGGAGGGATACCCAAGCGGCCAACGGGGGCAGACTGTAAATCTGCTGGCTTACGCCTTCGGTGGTTCGAATCCACCTCCCTCCACCAGGTTCAAGTGGTGCCGGAAACATCGTGACAGGCTTCGGAGTGTGGTTTGCCGAAGTGCGGTTCCCCTCGCGGGAGTAGTTCAATGGTAGAACCTCAGCCTTCCAAGCTGATGGTGCGGGTTCGATTCCCGTCTCCCGCTCCATTGCGCCACACGATGTTCCGTTGAAAAGTTGTTGCATGTGCTCACGTAGCTCAGTCGGTAGAGCACCTCCTTGGTAAGGAGGAGGTCGAAGGTTCGATTCCTTTCGTGAGCACCACTTTTCAAGTCGCCCGAGCAGGGCGGTTCTTTCAAATCATCATCCGAGAAGCAGCCATGGCCAAGGGTAAGTTCGAGCGCACCAAGCCGCACGTCAACGTCGGCACCATCGGTCACGTCGACCACGGCAAGACCACGCTGACCGCCGCGCTGACCAAGATCGGCGCCGAGCGCTTCGGTGGCGAGTTCAAGGCCTATGACGCGATCGACGCGGCGCCGGAAGAGAAGGCGCGCGGCATCACGATCTCGACCGCGCACGTCGAGTACGAATCCCCGACCCGTCACTACGCCCACGTCGACTGCCCGGGCCACGCCGACTACGTCAAGAACATGATCACCGGCGCCGCGCAGATGGACGGCGCGATCCTGGTGTGTTCGGCTGCCGACGGCCCGATGCCGCAGACCCGCGAGCACATCCTGCTGTCGCGTCAGGTCGGCGTGCCGTACATCGTCGTGTTCCTGAACAAGGCCGACATGGTCGACGACGCCGAGCTGCTCGAGCTGGTCGAGATGGAAGTGCGCGAGCTGCTGAGCAAGTACGACTTCCCGGGCGACGACACCCCGATCGTGCACGGTTCGGCCCGCCTGGCGCTGGAAGGCGACCAGAGCGACATCGGCGTGCCGGCGATCATCAAGCTGGTCGAGGCGCTGGACACCTGGATTCCTGAGCCGGAGCGTGCGATCGACCGTCCGTTCCTGATGCCGGTCGAGGACGTGTTCTCGATCTCGGGCCGCGGCACCGTGGTGACCGGCCGCATTGAGCGCGGCGTGATCAAGGTCGGCGAGGAAATCGAGATCGTCGGCATCCGTCCGACTCAGAAGACCACCGTCACCGGCGTGGAAATGTTCCGCAAGCTGCTGGACCAGGGCCAGGCAGGCGACAACGCCGGTCTGCTGCTGCGCGGCACCAAGCGTGACGACGTCGAGCGCGGCCAGGTGCTGGCCAAGCCGGGTTCGATCACCCCGCACACCTCGTTCGACGCCGAAGTCTACGTGCTGTCGAAGGACGAGGGCGGCCGCCACACCCCGTTCTTCAAGGGCTACCGTCCGCAGTTCTACTTCCGCACCACCGACATCACCGGTGCGGTCGAGCTGCCGGAAGGCGTGGAGATGGTGATGCCGGGTGACAACGTGAAGATGGCCGTCACCCTGATCAACCCGGTGGCGATGGACGAAGGCCTGCGCTTCGCGATCCGCGAAGGCGGCCGTACCGTCGGCGCCGGCGTGGTCTCCAAGATCACCAAGTAAGCCCCCTGCGGGTCCCGGCGACGGGTCGCCGGGAAAGCGCGAAGGGCGGGCCGGAGCTTCGGTCCGCCTTCGCCGTCTAAGGAAGTCCTGGTCAGTTCCTGTACGCCAGTAGCTCAATTGGCAGAGCAGCGGTCTCCAAAACCGCAGGTTGGGGGTTCGAGTCCCTCCTGGCGTGCCATCTGACGGAGTTCCATGCAGTAATCCGGTCCGCGTCTGTCGGGCCGTACCGATTGAGAGCGACCGCGACTTGAACAGCAAGATCGATCCGGCCCAGTCCGCCGCCGGCGGCGACATCGCCAAGTACGTCATTGCCGCGTTGCTGGTCCTCGGCGGTCTCTTCGTCTGGTTCTGGTTCGGTGCCGCCGAGCGCTCCGCCCAGCTGGGTGCATGGGGCGGTCAGCTGCGTGGCCTGGCCGTCGTGGCTGGTCTGCTCGCGGGTCTCGGCGTCTTCATGGTCACCGCCAAGGGGCGCGACACCCGCGATTTCCTGAGCGAATCCCGCTTCGAGCTGCGCAAGGTGGTGTGGCCCACCCGTCAGGAAGCGACCCGCATGACCTGGGTGGTGATCGTGGTGGTGATCATCCTGAGCCTGCTGCTCGCCGGTTTCGATTTCTTCGTCAAGTGGGCGATCGAGCTGTTCCTGAACTACGGCCGCTGAGGAGAATGTCGCAGTGAAGCGTTGGTATGTGGTTCACGCCTATTCCGGATTCGAGAAGTCCGTTGCCCAGGCCCTGCGCGACCGCATCGTCCGCAACGGCATGGAAGAGCGTTTCGGCGAAGTGCTGGTGCCGACCGAGGAAGTGATCGAGATGCGCTCCGGCCAGAAGCGCCGTTCCGAGCGCAAGTTCTTCCCGGGGTATGTGCTGGTCCAGATCGAGACCCACGACGAGAACGGTATTCCGCGCATCGACAGCGAAAGCTGGCACATGGTCAAGGAAACCTCGAAGGTGATGGGCTTCATCGGCGGCACCGCCGATCGCCCGCTGCCCATCCAGGACCATGAGGCCGCCGCGATCCTCGATCGCGTGCAGGAAGGCGTCGAGAAGCCGCGTCCGAAGGTGCTGTTCGAACCGGGCCAGATGGTCCGCGTCACCGATGGCCCGTTCAACGACTTCAACGGCGTCGTCGAAGAGGTCAACTACGAGAAGAGCCGCCTGCGTGTCGCGGTGCTCATCTTCGGTCGCTCGACCCCGGTCGAGCTCGAGTTCGGTCAGGTCGAGAAGGCCTGACCAGGCTCCCGGGCGCGCGCCTGCGGCCGCCCCGGATATCTGATACACTGCGCGGCTTCCTGTCCGGGATGCCGGGCATCCACATCGGCCGCCCTCGGGGCGGCCGTTCGTGCGAGATGGATCTAGCGTCAACGCGATACCGGGACGCGTGATTTTCCCGGAGCGATGGGGAGCCTGAATCCAGGCGTCTGCACCCGGAGAGTACTCAAATGGCAAAGAAAGTTGTCGGTTACATCAAGCTGCAGGTGAAGGCCGGTCAGGCCAACCCCTCGCCGCCGGTCGGTCCTGCGCTGGGTCAGCGCGGCCTGAATATCATGGAGTTCTGCAAGGCATTCAACGCAGCGACCTCCAAGCTCGAGCCGGGTCTGCCGACCCCGGTCATCATCACGGCCTATTCGGACCGTACCTTCACCTTCGTCACCAAGAGCACCCCGGCGACCGTGCTGCTCAAGAAGGCCGTGGGCATCACCTCCGGCTCCAAGCGCCCGAACACCGACAAGGTGGGCAAGGTCACCCGCAAGCAGCTCGAGGACATCGCCAAGGCGAAGGAACCCGATCTGACCGCGGCCGACCTGGATGCGGCGGTACGTACCATCGCGGGCTCGGCCCGTTCGATGGGTCTGGTGGTGGAGGGCTGAGATCATGGCACTGAACAAGCGACAGAAGGCAATCAAGGCGGCCGTCGAGCCGGGCAAGGCGTACGCGATCGATGACGCCCTGAAGATCATCAAGGGCTTCACCAAGGCCAAGTTCGTCGAGGCCGTCGACGTCTCCGTCCGCCTGGGCGTGGATGCGAAGAAGTCCGACCAGCAGGTGCGCGGTTCGACCGTGCTGCCGGCCGGTACCGGCAAGTCGGTGCGCGTGGCGGTGTTCGCCCCGGCGGGCGCCAAGGCCGACGAGGCCCTGGCCGCTGGCGCCGAGGCCGTCGGCATGGACGACCTGGCCGAGAAGATGCAGGCCGGCGACCTGAACTACGACGTGGTCATCGCCACCCCGGACGCGATGCGCGTCGTCGGCAAGCTGGGCACCCTGCTGGGTCCGCGCGGTCTGATGCCGAACCCGAAGGTCGGCACCGTGTCGCCGAACCCGGCCGAGGCGGTCAAGAACGCCAAGTCGGGCCAGGTGCGCTACCGCACCGACAAGGCCGGCATCATCCACGCCACCATCGGCAAGGCCGACTTCGGTGACGATGCGCTGAAGTCGAACCTGCAGGCGCTGCTGCTGGACCTGATCAAGGCCAAGCCGGCGACCTCGAAGGGCCAGTACCTGCAGAAGGTCTCGCTGAGCTCGACGATGGGCCCGGGCGTGACCGTCGACCAGACCTCGCTGTCCCTGAAGTAATCGCGTGTCCCGGGCCGTCGCTGCGCGCGGGGGTCCGGTTGCAAGAGTTTGAGGGCAGTCGCCGGCCATGCGCCGGCGACAGCCGTCAAAGACCGCAGGCGCGGTCGGCGCACATCGGCGACGGGCAGGGAGGCTCGTACTGGCAGGGAATCGCCGTCGATGCAGCGGGGCTGCTTAATCCGGGCCGTCTGGTCCGAACCTGCGTAGATGGTGCCGCCTTCTGGATGCTTTCCCGATCGGCCTTCGGGCCCGAGCGGATCAGATAGGCCAGCACCGGGGCGCCACGAGGCGTCCCCGACACCCACGGAAGGGCGTCGCCCAGGACCGCAACCGGCAGGAGCCGCGAGCGGAGTTCATACGGAGGAGTGTTATGGCTCTTAATCTGTCCCAGAAGAAGGAAGTCGTCGCCGAACTGGCCGACGTCGCCGCCAAGGCGCACTCCCTGATCGCCGCCGAGTACGCAGGCACCACGGTCTCCCAGATGACCGCGATGCGCAAGAAGGCCCGCGAGAACGGCGTGTACTTGAAAGTCGTCAAGAACACGCTGGCCGCGCGCGCCGTCGAAGGCACGGAGTTCGAGTGCACCAAGGATGCACTCGTGGGTCCGCTGCTGTATGCGTTCTCGACCGAGGAGCCCGGCGCAGCCGGTCGCCTGATCAAGGAGTTCGCCAAGACCAACGACAAGCTGAAGCCGCAGGTGGTCGCCGTCGGCGGTCAGCTGTATCCGGCCAGCCATGTCGAGGTCCTGGCGTCGCTGCCGACCCTCGAGCAGGCCCTGGCGATGGTCGCCCGTGCCCTGGCCGAGCCGGCCACCATGTTTGCTCGCGCGGTCAAGGCCGTCGCCGATCAGCAGGGTGGTGGCGATGCCGCGCCGGCCGAAACCGACGCCGCTGCCGAAGAAGCCGCGACCGAAGCCTGATCGCTTCGACGATTTCCTAAATTTCCTTTCCAGAAAACATTTCAGAAGGTAATCACAATGTCCCTTTCCAACGAGCAGATCGTCGAAGCCATTGCCGGCAAGACCCTGATGGAAGTGATGGAGCTGGTCAAGGCCATCGAAGAGAAGTTCGGCGTCTCCGCCGCCGCCCCGGTCGCCGTGGCTGCCGGCCCGGCCGCTGCCGCTGCCCCGGTCGAGGAGCAGACCGAGTTCACCGTCGTGCTGAAGGCCGCCGGCGACAAGAAGGTCGAGGTCATCAAGGCCGTCCGTGCCATCACCGGCCTGGGCCTGAAGGAAGCCAAGGACCTGGTCGAAGGCGCTCCGAAGGACGTCAAGGACGGCGTGTCGAAGGACGACGCCGCCAAGTTCAAGAAGGACCTCGAGGCCGCCGGCGCGACCGTCGAACTCAAGTAAGCGACACCTTGCATCGCCGGCACATTCGGTGATGCACCAAGGCTGGGGGCGAAAGCCCCCGGCCTTTGGTCGTTCCGGGAGCATGGCTCCCGCGATGGCCCGAAACACCTGAAAACCCAGTGTCACGCACGCGCGGAGCTGGTAGTCGGAAGTAGCGGGAGATGGCGTGCTGGTGCCGGCAATACCAGCGACTTCCTACTGACAGTTTCATGTTCCCCTCGGGCCGCGACGCACGGCCCGCAATGACAGAGGTGGTAGACCCATGACGTCGTATTCGTTCACCGAGAAGAAGCGCATCCGCAAGGATTTCGGCAAGCAGAGCTCGATCCTGGAAGTGCCGTTCCTGCTCGCCATCCAGGTCGATTCCTACCGTGATTTCCTGCAGGCCGACACCGATGGCGCCAAGCGCCGCGACCAGGGCCTGCATGCCGCCCTGAAGTCGGTCTTCCCGATCAGCAGCTACAGCGGCAACGCCGCGCTGGAGTACGTCGGCTACAAGCTCGGCGAGCCGGTGTTCGACGAGCGCGAGTGCCGCAACCGTGGTCTGTCCTACGGTGCGCCGCTGCGCGTGACCGTGCGCCTGGTGATCTACGACCGCGAGTCGTCGACCAAGGCGATCAAGTACGTGAAGGAGCAGGAGGTCTACCTCGGCGAGATCCCGCTGATGACCGAGCACGGCACCTTCATCGTGAACGGCACCGAGCGCGTCATCGTCTCGCAGCTGCACCGTTCGCCGGGCGTGTTCTTCGACCACGACCGCGGCAAGACCCACAGCTCGGGCAAGCTGCTGTACAGCGCCCGTATCATCCCCTACCGCGGCTCCTGGCTGGACTTCGAGTTCGACCCCAAGGACGCGCTGTACACCCGTATCGACCGTCGCCGCAAGCTGCCGGTGTCGGTGCTGCTGCGTGCGCTGGGCTACTCGAACGAAGAGATGCTGCGTGCGTTCTTCGAGATCAACACCTTCCACATCGACCCGAGCGAAGGCGTGCAGCTGGAGCTGGTGCCCGAGCGCCTGCGCGGCGAGACGCTGAACTTCGATCTGGCCGATGGCGACAAGGTCATCGTCGAGGCCGGCAAGCGCATCACCGCGCGCCACGTGCGTCAGCTGGAGCAGTCGGGCATCACCGCCCTGGCCGTGCCGGACGAGCACCTGGTCGGTCGCATCCTGGCCCATGACGTGGTCGACGCCGCCACCGGCGAACTGCTGGCCAGCGCCAACGACGAGATCAACGACGAGCATCTGGCCGCGTTCCGCAAGGCCGGCGTCGCCAGCGTCGGCACGCTGTGGGTCAACGACCTGGACCGTGGTCCGTACCTGTCCAACACCCTGCGCATCGACCCGAGCCGCACCCAGCTCGAGGCGCTGGTCGAGATCTACCGGATGATGCGTCCGGGCGAGCCGCCGACCAAGGAAGCCGCGCAGAACCTGTTCCACAACCTGTTCTTCACCTTCGAGCGCTACGACCTGTCGGCCGTGGGCAGGATGAAGTTCAACCGTCGCGTGGGCCGCAAGGAAACCACCGGCGAAGCCGTGCTGTACGACAGCAAGTACTTCGGCGAGCGCAACGACGAGGAATCCAAGCGCCTGGTGGCCGAGCGCGGCCAGACCTCGGACATCCTCGACGTGCTGAACGTGCTGACCGAGATCCGCAATGGTCGCGGCGTGGTCGACGACATCGACCACCTGGGCAACCGCCGCGTGCGTTCGGTCGGTGAAATGGCCGAGAACGTGTTCCGCGTGGGCCTGGTCCGCGTCGAGCGCGCGGTCAAGGAGCGCCTGTCGATGGCCGAGTCCGAGGGCCTGACCCCGCAGGAGCTGATCAACGCCAAGCCGGTGGCTGCCGCGATCAAGGAGTTCTTCGGCTCCTCGCAGCTGTCGCAGTTCATGGACCAGAACAACCCGCTGTCGGAAGTCACCCACAAGCGCCGCGTGTCGGCTCTTGGCCCGGGCGGCCTGACCCGCGAGCGTGCCGGCTTCGAAGTGCGCGACGTGCACCCGACTCACTACGGCCGCGTCTGCACCATCGAAACGCCGGAAGGCCCGAACATCGGCCTGATCAACTCGCTGGCCGTGTTCGCACGCACCAACCAGTACGGCTTCCTGGAGACGCCGTACCGCCGCGTCGTGGACGGCCAGATCACCGATGCCGTCGACTACCTGTCGGCGATCGAGGAGAACGAGTACGTCATCGCGCAGGTCAACGCCGCGCACGATGGCAACGGCAAGCTGACCGAGCTGTTCGTCCCCTGCCGTTACCAGGGCGAGTCGCTGCTGAAGCCGCCGGCCGAGATCCACTACATGGACGTCTCGCCGATGCAGACCGTGTCGGTCGCCGCGGCGCTGGTGCCGTTCCTCGAGCACGACGACGCCAACCGCGCGCTGATGGGCGCCAACATGCAGCGCCAGGCCGTGCCGACGCTGCGTGCGCAGAAGCCGCTGGTCGGTACCGGCATCGAGCGCGCCGTGGCGCGCGACTCGGGCGTGACCGTGAACGCCCGCCGTGGTGGCGTGATCGAGCAGGTCGACGCCGGCCGCATCGTGGTCAAGGTGCATGAAGTGGAGATCTCCGGCGAGCACGACGCCGGCGTCGACATCTACACCCTGACCAAGTACACCCGCTCCAACCAGAACACCTGCATCAACCAGCGTCCGCTGGTGCACGTGGGTGATCTGGTCGCGCGCGGCGACGTGCTGGCCGACGGCCCGTCCACCGACATCGGCGAGCTGGCCCTGGGCCAGAACATGCTGATCGCGTTCATGCCGTGGAACGGCTACAACTTCGAAGACTCGATCCTGCTGTCCGAGCGCGTGGTCCAGGAAGACCGCTACACCACGATCCACATCGAAGAGCTGACCTGCGTCGCGCGCGACACCAAGCTGGGGCCGGAGGAGATCACCGCCGACATCCCGAACGTGTCCGAGCAGGCGCTGAACCGCCTCGACGAGTCGGGCGTGGTGTACATCGGCGCCGAAGTGCGCGCCGGCGACATCATGGTCGGCAAGGTCACGCCGAAGGGCGAGAGCCAGCTGACCCCGGAAGAGAAGCTGCTGCGCGCGATCTTCGGCGAGAAGGCTTCGGACGTGAAGGACAGCTCGCTGCGCGTGCCGCCGGGCATGGACGGCACCGTCATCGACGTGCAGGTCTTCACCCGCGACGGCATCGAGAAGGACAAGCGCGCGCGTCAGATCGAAGAGTCCGAGATCAAGCGCGTCAAGAAGGACTTCGACGACCAGTTCCGGATCCTGGAAGCGGCGATCTACGCGCGCCTGCGCGGCCAGATCATCGGCAAGGTCGCCAATGGCGGCACCGGCCTGAAGAAGGGCGACACCGTCACCGACGCATACCTGGATGGCCTGAAGAAGGCCGACTGGTTCCTGCTGCGGATGAAGGACGAGGATGCCTCCGACGCCATCGAGCGTGCGCAGAAGCAGATCCAGGCGCACGAGAAGGAGTTCGAGGCACGCTTCGCCGACAAGCGTGGCAAGATCACCCAGGGCGACGACCTCGCACCGGGCGTGCTGAAGATGGTCAAGGTGTTCCTGGCCGTGAAGCGCCGCATCCAGCCGGGCGACAAGATGGCCGGTCGCCACGGCAACAAGGGCGTGGTGTCGAACGTGGTGCCGGTCGAGGACATGCCGTACATGGCCGACGGCAACTCGGTCGACATCTGCCTCAACCCGCTGGGCGTGC
Organism: Xanthomonas sp. XNM01; assembly: GCF_014851915.1. Lineage (GTDB taxonomy): Bacteria > Pseudomonadota > Gammaproteobacteria > Xanthomonadales > Xanthomonadaceae > Pseudoxanthomonas. The sequence goes on along the minus strand of NZ_JACVAP010000003.1, from coordinate 83,439 downwards.
CGTCGCGCATGAACATCGGCCAGATCCTCGAGGTGCACCTGGGCTGGGCCGCGAAGGGCCTGGGCAAGCGCATCCAGAAGATGCTGGACGAGCAGCGTGCGGTGACCGAGCTGCGCGAGTTCCTGGGCAAGGTCTACAACCACGACTCGGCCCTGGCCGGCGATCGCGTCGACCTCAGCCAGTTCAGCGACGAGGAGCTGCTGACCTTGGCGCGCAACCTGACCGACGGCGTGCCGATGGCCACCCCGGTGTTCGACGGTGCGTTCGAGGAAGAGATCCGCGAAATGCTGAACCTGGCCTACCCGGACGGCGACGCCGACACCGAGCGCCTGGGCTTCAACGTCACCAAGACGCAGATGCAGCTGCACGATGGCCGCACCGGCGAGGCGTTCGACCGCAAGACCACGGTCGGCTACATGCACTACCTGAAGCTGAACCACCTGGTCGACGACAAGATGCACGCCCGTTCGACCGGCCCGTACTCGCTCGTCACCCAGCAGCCGCTGGGCGGCAAGGCGCAGTTCGGCGGCCAGCGCTTCGGTGAGATGGAAGTCTGGGCGCTGGAAGCCTACGGCGCGGCCTACACCCTGCAGGAAATGCTGACGGTGAAGTCCGACGACGTGCAGGGCCGCAACCAGATGTACAAGAACATCGTCGACGGCAACCACGAGATGGTCGCGGGCATGCCGGAGTCCTTCAACGTGCTCGTGAAGGAAATCCGCTCGCTGGCCATCAACATGGAGCTGGAAGACTGATACGGCGCCAGAGGGACGGCGCGGCCGCCAGGCCCGCCGTCCGCACGGAATCCGCTCTAGCCACCGAATCGCCTCCAACTCCTGACGGAGAAAAGAAATGAAAGACCTGCTCAACCTCTTCAACCAGCAGCGCCAGACGCTGGACTTCGATGCGATCAAGATCGCGCTGGCCTCGCCGGACCTGATCCGTTCGTGGTCCTTCGGCGAAGTGAAGAAGCCGGAAACGATCAACTACCGCACCTTCAAGCCGGAACGTGACGGCCTGTTCTGCGCGGCCATCTTCGGCCCGATCAAGGACTACGAGTGCCTGTGCGGCAAGTACAAGCGCATGAAGCACCGCGGCGTGGTCTGCGAGAAGTGCGGCACCGAGGTCACCCTGGCCAAGGTCCGTCGCGAGCGCATGGGCCACATCGACCTGGCCTCGCCGGTCGCGCACATCTGGTTCCTCAAGTCGCTGCCGTCGCGCATCGGCCTGATGCTGGACATGACCCTGCGCGACATCGAGCGCGTGCTGTACTTCGAAGCCTTCGTGGTGACCGAGCCGGGCCTGACCCCGCTCGAGCGCCGCCAGCTGCTCAACGAGGAGCAGTACCTGCAGGCGCGCCAGGAGCATGGCGACGACTTCGACGCCGCGATGGGCGCCGAGGCGGTCTATGACCTGCTGCGCACGATCGACCTGCAATCGGAAGTGGTCCGCCTTAAGGAAGAGATCGCCGCCACCGGTTCGGAGACCAAGCTCAAGCGCCTGACCAAGCGGATCAAGCTGATCGAGGCCTTCATCGAGTCCGGCAACCGTCCGGAGTGGATGGTCATGACCGTGCTGCCGGTGCTGCCGCCGGATCTGCGCCCGCTGGTGCCGCTGGACGGCGGCCGCTTCGCGACCTCCGACCTGAACGACCTGTACCGCCGCGTCATCAACCGCAACAACCGTCTGCGCCGCCTGCTGGAGCTCAACGCTCCGGACATCATCGTGCGCAACGAAAAGCGCATGCTGCAGGAGTCGGTCGATGCCCTGATGGACAACGGCCGCCGCGGCCGCGCCATCACCGGCACCAACAAGCGCCCGCTCAAGTCGCTGGCCGACATGATCAAGGGCAAGCAGGGCCGCTTCCGCCAGAACCTGCTGGGCAAGCGCGTCGACTACTCGGGCCGTTCGGTCATCGTGGTCGGTCCGTACCTGCGCCTGCACCAGTGCGGCCTGCCGAAGAAGATGGCGCTGGAGCTGTTCAAGCCGTTCGTGTTCGCCAAGCTGCAGCGTCGCGGCCTGGCCACCACGATCAAGGCCGCCAAGAAGCTGGTCGAGCGCGAAGAAGCCGAGGTCTGGGACATCCTGGAAGAGGTCATCCGCGAGCATCCGGTGCTGCTGAACCGTGCGCCGACCCTGCACCGTCTGGGCATCCAGGCGTTCGAGCCGGTGCTGATCGAAGGCAAGGCGATCCAGCTGCACCCGCTGGTCTGCACCGCGTTCAACGCCGACTTCGACGGCGACCAGATGGCCGTCCACGTGCCACTCTCGCTGGAAGCCCAGCTGGAAGCGCGCGCGCTGATGATGTCGACCAACAACATCCTGTCGCCGGCCAACGGCGAGCCGATCATCGTGCCGTCGCAGGACGTCGTGCTCGGCCTGTACTACATGACCCGCGCCTTGGAGAACAAGAAGGGCGAGGGCATGGCGTTCGCCAACGTCGCCGAGGTCAAGCGCGCCTACGACAACCGCACCGTCGAGCTGCACGCCAAGGTCAAGGTCCGCATCAACGAGACCACGATCGACGAGCAGGGCAACAAGACCCGCAAGCCGACCATCGTGGACACCACGGTCGGTCGCGCGCTGCTGGCCGAGATCCTGCCGGACGGCCTGCCGTTCGCGCTGGCCAACACCGAGCTGAGCAAGAAGAACATCTCGCGCCTGATCAACTCGTGCTACCGCCAGCTGGGCCTGAAGGACACGGTCGTGTTCGCCGACCAGCTGATGTACACCGGCTTCGCCTACGCGACCCGCGCCGGCGTGTCGATCGGCATCGACGACATGCTGATCCCGGACGAGAAGAAGGGCATCCTGACCGAGGCCGAGGCCGAGGTGCTGGAAATCCAGGAGCAGTACCAGTCCGGTCTGGTCACCGCCGGCGAGCGCTACAACAAGGTCGTGGACATCTGGTCGCGCACCAACGAGCGCATCGCCAAGGCGATGATGGAAACCATCGGTACCGAGAAGGTCCTCAATGCCAAGGGCGAGACCATCGACGAGAAGTCGATGAACTCGCTGTACATCATGGCCGACTCCGGCGCGCGTGGTTCGCAGGCGCAGATCCGTCAGCTGGCCGGCATGCGCGGCCTGATGGCCCGCCCGGACGGCTCGATCATCGAGACGCCCATCAAGGCGAACTTCCGCGAAGGCCTGAACGTGCAGGAGTACTTCAACTCCACGCACGGTGCCCGTAAGGGTCTGGCCGATACCGCGCTGAAGACCGCGAACTCCGGTTACCTGACCCGTCGTCTGGTCGACGTGGCGCAGGACGTGGTGATCACCGAGGTCGACTGCGGCACGCTGCACGGCCTGACCATGACCCCGATCGTGGAAGGCGGCGACGTGGTCGAGCCGCTGAAGGACCGCGTGCTGGGCCGTGTGGTCAGCGAGGACGTGTTCCTGCCCGGCAACGACGAGGATCCGATCGTCACCCGCAACACCCTGCTCGACGAGCAGTGGGTGGCGCGTCTTGAAGATGCCGGCGTGCAGTCGATCAAGGTCCGCTCGACCATCACCTGCGAATCGGCGTTCGGCGTCTGCGGCCACTGCTACGGCCGCGACCTGGCCCGTGGTCACCTGGTCAACATCGGCGAATCGGTCGGCGTCATCGCCGCGCAGTCGATCGGCGAGCCGGGTACCCAGCTGACCATGCGTACGTTCCACATCGGTGGTGCGGCGTCGCGTGCGGCTGCGGTCGACAACATCACCGTCAAGACCACCGGTTCGGTCAAGTTCAACAACCTCAAGTCGGTCGAGCATGCCGCCGGCCACCTGGTCGCGGTGTCGCGTTCGGGCGAGGTGTCGGTGCTCGATCCGCACGGCCGCGAGCGCGAGCGCTACAAGCTGCCGTACGGCGCGACCATCACGGTCAAGGACGGCGCGGAGATCAAGGCCGGCCAGTCGGTCGCCAACTGGGATCCGCACAACCACCCGATCGTGTCGGAAGTGGCCGGTTTCGTGCGCTTCATCGACTTCATCGACGGCGTCACCGTCATCGAGAAGACCGACGAACTGACCGGCCTAGCCTCGCGCGAGATCACCGATCCGAAGCGTCGCGGCTCGCAGGGCAAGGACCTGCGTCCGATCGTGCGCATCGTCGACAAGGACGGCAACGACCTGACCATCCCGGGCACCGACCTGCCGGCGCAGTACATGCTGCCGCCGCGCTCGCTGGTGAACCTGCAGGACGGCGTGGCCGTGGGCGTCGGCGACGTGGTCGCCAAGATCCCGCAGGAAGCCTCGAAGACCCGCGACATCACCGGTGGTCTGCCGCGCGTGGCCGACCTGTTCGAAGCGCGCAAGCCGAAGGATCCGGCGATCCTGGCCGAGCGCTCGGGCGTGGTCAGCTTCGGCAAGGACACCAAGGGCAAGCAGCGCCTGATCATCAAGGGGCCGGACGGCGAGGAGCACGAGGAGCTGATCCCGAAGTACCGCCAGATCATCGTGTTCGAAGGCGAGCACGTGACCAAGGGCGAGACCGTGGTGGACGGCGAGCCGAGCCCGCAGGACATCCTGCGCCTGCTGGGCATCGAGCCGCTGGCGGCCTACCTGGTCAAGGAAATCCAGGACGTCTACCGCCTGCAGGGCGTGAAGATCAACGACAAGCACATCGAGGTCATCACCCGCCAGATGCTGCGCAAGGTCGAGATCACCGACCAGGGCGACAGCAGGTTCCTGAATGGCGAGCAGGTCGAGAAGCAGCGTGTGATCGAGGAGAACGTGCGCCTGGGCAACCGCAACGAGCTGGTGGCCAAGTTCGATCCGGTCCTGCTGGGCATCACCAAGGCCTCGCTGGCGACCGAGTCGTTCATCTCGGCCGCCTCCTTCCAGGAGACCACCCGCGTGCTGACCGAGGCCGCCGTGCGCGGTACCCGTGACAGCCTGCGCGGCCTGAAGGAGAACGTGATCGTCGGCCGCCTGATCCCGGCCGGTACCGGTCTGGCGTACCACAGCCAGCGCCGCCGCAGCGCGACCGGTCTGACCGAGTCGGAGATGCAGACCCTGGCCGGCGGCAGCGCCGAGCCGGTGGCGGTGACCGAGTCGGCCGCCGATGCGGCGGGCGACGACGCCGAGTAAGCAGCAGTTCCCGGGAGCCGGTCCGCCGGCCCCGGGAACGACGCGACGGCAGGACGCCATCGCGCGCGGGAAGGGAGGCCGGCAACCGCCGGCGTCCCGGCCCGCCAACAGGGACGGGTAGGGCTGGTTGACGGCTTTTTCGCCACCCGGCTATACTTTCATGTCTCGGCAGGCCGTCTTCGGCCTGCCGTGCGTTTTCACGTACCGGCCCCGGCATCCGTGCAGGGCCCCAAGCAGAAGAACCTTAAAGATGGCGACGATCAACCAGCTGGTCCGCAAGCCGCGGCAGGCGACGACCTACAAGAGTGCCTCGCCGGCGCTCGAGAAGTGCCCGCAGCGCCGTGGCGTCTGCACCCGCGTGTACACCACCACCCCGAAGAAGCCGAACTCGGCGCTGCGTAAGGTCGCCAAGGTGCGCCTGACCAACGGCTACGAGGTCATTTCCTACATCGGCGGCGAAGGCCACAACCTGCAGGAGCACTCCGTGGTGCTGATCCGCGGCGGCCGCGTCAAGGATCTGCCGGGTGTGCGCTACCACACCGTCCGTGGTTCGCTCGACGCCGCCGGCGTGAGCAAGCGCCGTCAGGGCCGTTCCAAGTACGGCGCCAAGCGTCCGAAGGCTTAAGGAAATCGATCATGTCCCGTAAAGGCTCTACCCCCCAGCGTTCCGTCCTCCCCGATCCCAAGCACGGGAGCGAGACCATCGCCCGCTTCATCAACATGGTGATGAAGAGCGGCAAGAAGTCGATCGCCGAAAACATCGTGTATGACGCGATGGACGTCATCGGCGAGAAGAACCCGAACCCGATCGAGCTGGTCCAGAAGGCCCTCGACAACGTGTCGCCGGCCGTCGAGGTGAAGTCCCGCCGCGTCGGTGGTGCGACCTACCAGGTGCCGGTCGAAGTGCGTTCGTCGCGTCGTCTGGCGCTGTCGATGCGCTGGCTGATCGATTCGGCCCGCAAGCGCGGCGAGAACACGATGGCCCGCAAGCTGGCCGCCGAGCTGCTCGATGCGTCGGAAAACCGCGGTGGCGCGATCAAGAAGCGCGAAGAGACCCACCGCATGGCCGAGGCCAACAAGGCCTTCGCCCACTACCGCTGGTAATGCGGCCGGGCCCCCGAGCGGGGCCCGACCCCAGGCGGTCCGGGCGGCGCGGCATGGTCCGCGCCCTCCGTTTTTCAGGGGAGCCGGCGCCGCGCGCCACTCCTACTTCCAAAAGTCAAAAGCAAACGAGAGGCTCCCGTGGCCCGCACTACTCCCATCGAGCGTTACCGCAACTTCGGCATCATGGCCCACATCGATGCCGGCAAGACCACGACGTCCGAGCGCATCCTGTTCTACACCGGCAAGAGCCACAAGATCGGTGAAGTGCACGACGGTGCCGCCACCATGGACTGGATGGAGCAGGAGCAGGAGCGTGGCATCACGATCCAGTCCGCTGCCACCACCGCGTTCTGGAAGGGCATGGACAAGTCGTTCCCGGAACACCGCTTCAACATCATCGACACCCCCGGGCACGTCGACTTCACCATCGAAGTCGAGCGCTCGCTGCGCGTGCTCGACGGTGCGGTGTTCGTGCTGTGCGCCGTCGGCGGCGTGCAGCCGCAGTCGGAGACCGTGTGGCGCCAGGCCAACAAGTACCACGTGCCGCGCATCGCGTTCGTCAACAAGATGGACCGCACCGGCGCCAACTTCTTCAAGGTCCGTGACCAGCTGAAGGCCCGTCTGGGTGCCGTCGCCGTGCCGATGCAGGTGCCGATCGGCGCCGAGGACGGCTTCGAGGGCGTGGTCGACCTGCTGAAGATGAAGGCGATCCACTGGGATACCGCCTCGCAGGGCATGACCTTCGAGTACCGCGACATCCCGGCCGACCTGGTCGAGCAGGCGAACGCCGACCGTGCCTACATGGTCGAGACCGCCGCCGAGGCCAGCGAAGAGCTGATGGAGAAGTACCTGGGCGGCGAGGAGCTGACCGAGGCCGAGATCATCGCCGCGCTGCGTCAGCGCACCCTGGCGACCGAGATCGTGCCGATGTTCTGCGGCTCGGCGTTCAAGAACAAGGGCGTGCAGGCCATGCTCGACGGCGTCATCAACCTGCTGCCGTCGCCGGTGGACGTGCCCGACGTGAAGGGCGTGGACGTCGACGACGAGACCAAGGAAATGACCCGCAAGTCGGACGACAAGGCGCCGTTCTCGGCCCTGGCGTTCAAGATCATGACCGACCCGTTCGTGGGTTCGCTGACCTTCTTCCGCGTCTACTCCGGCACGCTGAACGCCGGCGACGCCGTGCTGAATTCGGTCAAGAACAAGAAGGAGCGCATCGGCCGCCTGCTGCAGATGCATTCCAACAACCGCGAGGAGATCAAGGAAGTGCTGGCGGGCGACATCGCAGCGGCCGTGGGCCTGAAGGACGTCACCACCGGTGACACCCTGTGCGCCCAGGACTCGCCGATCGTGCTCGAGCGCATGGTGTTCCCGGAGCCCGTCATCTCGATGGCGGTCGAGCCGAAGACCAAGTCGGACCAGGAAAAGATGGGTCTGGCCCTGGGTCGTCTGGCGCAGGAAGACCCGTCGTTCCGCGTCAAGACCGACGAAGAGTCCGGCCAGACCATCATCTCGGGCATGGGCGAGCTGCACCTGGACATCATCGTCGACCGCATGAAGCGCGAGTTCAACGTCGAGGCCAACGTCGGCAAGCCGCAGGTCGCCTATCGCGAGACCATCCAGCTGGCCGACGTGAAGTCGGACTACAAGCACGCCAAGCAGTCCGGTGGTAAGGGCCAGTACGGTCACGTCGTGATCGAGCTGTCGCCGCTGACCCCCGAGGACCGTGCGAACGAGAAGCTGGCCGGCGACATCAAGGACGACTTCCTGTTCATCAACGACATCACCGGCGGCGTGATTCCGAAGGAATTCATCCCGTCGGTCGAGAAGGGCCTGCGCGAGACGATCACCAGCGGTCCGCTGGCCGGCTTCCCGGTCGTGGACGTGAAGGTCAAGCTGGTGTTCGGCTCGTACCACGACGTCGACTCCTCGGAAATGGCGTTCAAGCTGGCCGCCTCGATGGCGTTCAAGCAGGGCTTCGCGAAGGCCAAGCCGGTGCTGCTGGAGCCGATCATGAAGGTCGAGATCGTGACCCCGGACGACTACCAGGGTGACGTGATGGGCGACGTCAGCCGTCGCCGCGGCGTCCTGCAGGGTTCGGACACCAGCGTTTCGGGCAGCGTCATCAACGCGATGATTCCGCTGGGCGAGATGTTCGGTTACGCCACCCAGTTGCGTTCGATGACCCAGGGTCGCGCGACGTTCTCGATGGAGTTCGACCACTACGAGCCGGCTCCGCAGAACATCGCCGACACGGTCACCAAGAAGGGCTGATCCATTGCGCCGCCTCCTCCGGGAGGCGGGCAGGGCGCCTGACACAGACATGCGGTCGCGCCCGGCGCGACCGCGCATTTCTCAAAGTTGAGCAAGAGGTTCTACAACCATGGCAAAGGGTAAGTTCGAGCGCACCAAGCCGCACGTCAACGTCGGCACCATCGGTCACGTCGACCACGGCAAGACCACGCTGACCGCCGCGCTGACCAAGATCGGCGCCGAGCGCTTCGGTGGCGAGTTCAAGGCCTATGACGCGATCGACGCGGCGCCGGAAGAGAAGGCGCGCGGCATCACGATCTCGACCGCGCACGTCGAGTACGAATCCCCGACCCGTCACTACGCCCACGTCGACTGCCCGGGCCACGCCGACTACGTCAAGAACATGATCACCGGCGCCGCGCAGATGGACGGCGCGATCCTGGTGTGCTCGGCTGCCGACGGTCCGATGCCGCAGACCCGCGAGCACATCCTGCTGTCGCGTCAGGTCGGCGTGCCGTACATCGTCGTGTTTCTGAACAAGGCCGACATGGTCGACGACGCCGAGCTGCTCGAGCTGGTCGAGATGGAAGTGCGCGAGCTGCTGAGCAAGTACGACTTCCCGGGTGACGACACCCCGATCGTGCACGGTTCGGCCCGCCTGGCGCTGGAAGGCGACCAGAGCGACATCGGCGTGCCGGCGATCATCAAGCTGGTGGAGGCGCTGGACACCTGGATTCCGGAGCCGGAGCGTGCGATCGACCGTCCGTTCCTGATGCCGGTCGAGGACGTGTTCTCGATCTCGGGCCGCGGCACCGTGGTGACCGGCCGCATCGAGCGCGGCGTGATCAAGGTGGGCGAGGAAATCGAGATCGTCGGCATCCGTCCGACCCAGAAGACCACCGTCACCGGCGTGGAAATGTTCCGCAAGCTGCTGGACCAGGGCCAGGCAGGCGACAACGCCGGTCTGCTGCTGCGCGGCACCAAGCGTGACGACGTCGAGCGCGGCCAGGTGCTGGCCAAGCCGGGTTCGATCACCCCGCACACCTCGTTCGACGCCGAAGTCTACGTGCTGTCGAAGGACGAGGGCGGCCGCCACACCCCGTTCTTCAAGGGCTACCGTCCGCAGTTCTACTTCCGCACCACCGACATCACCGGTGCGGTCGAGCTGCCGGAAGGCGTGGAGATGGTGATGCCGGGTGACAACGTGAAGATGGCCGTCACCCTGATCAACCCGGTGGCGATGGACGAAGGCCTGCGCTTCGCGATCCGCGAAGGCGGCCGTACCGTCGGCGCCGGCGTGGTCTCCAAGATCACCAAGTAAGGCAACCGTGAGCGACCACCCCGCCTGGGCGGGGTAGGTCGCCGGAACACAGCGAAAAGAGGTGCAGGATGCGCCTCGTGTTCGCCGGACAGGGAAGGTCGCGTGGACTGATCACGGACAACAGCGCAAGCTGTTGACTCCGTCGTTTGCGCGCTCTATACTTTTCCGTCTGGGCAGACCGGCTTGCTGGTCTGCCCGCGTTTTTGGGGCCAGGAGGCCCCGGCGTTGCGGGCTCCGTCCGGGCCTTCCTCGCTTAGTTGTGAACCATCCGGGGCAGGCATCCCAGAGGCCGCGCCCGTCGCTCTTTATAACGAAGGAACTCCGTCATGGCGGACCAAAAGATCCGGATTCGGCTCAAGGCGTTCGATCACCGTTTGATCGACCGTTCGGCCAGCGAGATCGTCGAGACGGCAAAAAGGACTGGCGCGCAGGTGCGTGGCCCGATTCCGCTGCCGACCAAGATCGAGCGTTACACCATTCTCGTCTCCCCGCATGCCGACAAGGATGCGCGCGACCAGTACGAGACCCGCACGCACAAGCGCGTGCTCGATATCGTGGACCCCAACGACAAGACCGTGGACGCGCTGATGAAGCTCGAACTCGCGGCTGGCGTCGACGTCCAGATCAAGCTGGCTTGAGGTAACCGACCATGACTGCGAAGAAGTATTCGTTGGGCATCGTCGGCCGCAAGGCTGGCATGAGCCGCATCTTCACCGAGGACGGTCGTTCCGTTCCGGTCACCCTGATCGAAGCCACCCCGAACCGCATCACCCAGGTGAAGACGGTCGAGGTCGACGGCTACAGCGCCGTCCAGATCACCACCGGCACCCGCCGCGCCGCGCTTGTCAACAAGCCGCAGGCCGGCCACTACGCCAAAGCCAAGGTCGAAGCCGGCCGCGGTCTGTGGGAGTTCCGCGTCGCCGACGAGAAGATCGGTGATTTCGCCATCGGTGGCGAAATCAAGGCCGACATCTTCGAGGTCGGCCAGATCGTCGACGTCCAGGGCGTGACCAAGGGCAAGGGCTTCCAGGGCACGATCAAGCGCCACAACTTCACCATGGGCGATGCGACCCACGGTAACTCGCTGTCGCATCGCTCGCCGGGTTCGATCGGCCAGCGTCAGACGCCGGGCCGTGTGTTCCCGGGCAAGAAGATGTCCGGCCACATGGGTGCCGAGGTGCAGAGCGTGCAGAACCTCGAGGTTGTGCGCGTGGATGCCGAGCGCGGTCTGATCGCCGTCCGTGGCGCCGTTCCGGGAGCTCCGGGTGGCGACGTGGTCGTGCGTCCGGCGAGCAAGGCGTAAGGAGAAGCATGATGGAACTCACCATTACGGGTAGCGCCAACAAGCTGTCGGTCTCCGACGCGGTGTTCGGTCGCGAATTCAGCGAGGACCTGGTCCACCAGGTCGTGGTTGCCTACCGCAACGCCGGTCGCGCCGGCACCAAGGCGCAGAAGACCCGCGCCGAGGTCAATGGCACCACCAAGAAGTCGAAGAAGCAGAAGGGCGGCGGCGCGCGTCATGGCGCACTGACGGCTCCGATCTTCGTCGGCGGCGGCGTGACCTTCGCGGCCAAGCCGCGCAGCTTCGCGCAGAAGGTCAACCGCAAGATGTACCGCGCGGCGATGGCAGTGATCCTGTCCGAGCTGAACCGCCAGGGCCGTCTGAAGGTCGTCGACGCGTTCGACGTCGATGCCGTCAAGACCAGCGCGCTGGTCGAGAAGCTGGCCGGTTTCGAGCTGGGCAAGCGCCCGCTGATCGTCACCGAGGACGCCTCCGAGAACCTGTTCCTGTCCGCCCGCAATCTGCCGTACGTGCAGGTCCGCGACGTGCAGGGCCTGGATCCGGTCGCCCTGGTCGGCGCCGATTCCGTGCTGATCACCGCCGATGCGGTCAAGAAGGTCGAGGAGTGGCTGGCATGAGCACCAATGAGAAGGTTTTCAGCGTGCTGCTGGCTCCGCGCGTTTCCGAAAAGACCGCGCGTCTGCAGGAAGTGAGCAACCAGTACGTGTTCGAAGTTTCGAACGACGCCACCAAGGCTGACGTCAAGGCTGCAGTGGAAGAGCTGTTCGCCGTGAAGGTCGAGTCGGTCAACGTCGTCAACGTGAAGGGCAAGAGCAAGTCCTTCCGCTTCCGTTCCGGTCGCCGCGGCGACTGGCGTAAGGCGTACGTGCGCCTGGCCGAAGGCCAGAGCATCGACGTGTCCGCCAAGGCCTGAGGTACATCCCATGCCATTGATGAAGTTCAAACCCACCTCCGCCGGCCGTCGTTCCGCCGTGCGCGTGGTCACCCCCGACCTGCACAAGGGCGCGCCGCACGCGGCGCTCGTCGAGAAGCAGAGCAAGTCCGGTGGCCGTAACCACCATGGCCGCATCACCACCCGTCACATCGGTGGTGGCCACAAGCAGCACTACCGCCTGATCGACTTCAAGCGCAACAAGGAAGGCATCGTGGCGCGCGTCGAGCGGATCGAGTACGACCCGAACCGTACCGCGCACATCGCCCTGCTGTGCTACGCCGACGGCGAGCGCCGCTACATCATCGCGCCGAAGGGCCTGAAGGCCGGCGATCAGGTGATCGCGGGTTCGGATGCGCCGATCAAGGCCGGCAACACGCTGCCGCTGCGCAACATCCCGGTCGGTACGACGGTGCACTGCATCGAGCTGAAGCCGGGCAAGGGTGCGCAGATCGCGCGTGCCGCCGGTGCCGCCGTGCAGCTGGTCGCCCGCGAAGGCGTCTACGCGCTGCTCCGCCTGCGTTCGGGCGAAATGCGCAAGGTGCCGGCCGAGTGCCGCGCCACCATCGGCGAAGTCGGCAACGACGAGCACAACCTCGAAAAGCTGGGCAAGGCCGGTGCGAAGCGCTGGCGTGGCGTCAAGCCGACCGTCCGCGGTGCGGCCATGAACCCGGTCGACCATCCGCACGGCGGTGGTGAGGCCAAGGCCGGCCAGGGCAACCCGCACCCGGTTACTCCGTGGGGCGTGCCGACCAAGGGTTACAAGACGCGCAAGAACAAGCGCACCCAGCAATTCATCGTCCGTGATCGTAGGGGCTAATCGACCATGCCACGTTCCCTCAAGAAAGGCCCGTTCGTCGATCACCACCTCGTCAAGAAGGTGGAGACCGCGGGCGGCACCAAGAAGCCGATCAAGACCTGGTCGCGCCGTTCCATGATCCTGCCGGAAATGGTGGGCTTCACCATCGCTGTGCATAACGGCAAGAACCACGTTCCGGTGCTGGTCAACGAGAACATGGTCGGCCACAAGCTCGGCGAGTTCGCTGTCACCCGGACCTTCAAGGGTCACGGCGGCGACAAGAAGTCGAAGTAAGGAGAGATGACCATGGAAGCGAAAGCCATCCTGCGCACTGCGCGCATCTCCCCCCAGAAGGCCCGCCTGGTCGCCGACCAGGTGCGTGGTCTGCCGGCCGAACGCGCCGTCGCGCTGCTGAAGTTCTCGGACAAGAAGGCCGCCGCCCTCATCAAGAAGGTGGTCGAGTCGGCTATTGCCAATGCCGAGAACAACCAGGGCGCCGACGTCGACGAGCTCAAGGTCAAGACGATCATGGTCGACGAAGGTCCGACCCTGAAGCGTTTCATGGCCCGGGCCAAGGGCCGCGGCACCCGCATCCTCAAGCGCACCAGCCACATCACTGTGGTCGTGGGCGCCGGCAAGTAAGCGGACAAAGGAAAAGACGATGGGTCATAAAGTTCATCCGACCGGAATCCGCCTCGGTATCGCCAAGGACTGGAATTCGAAGTGGTATGCCGACAAGGGCGAGTACGCCCAGTACCTGGCGGCCGACCTGAAGGTTCGCGAGATGCTGCGCAAGAAGCTGGCGCAGGCCGGGATCAGCAAGATCCTGATCGAGCGTCCCGCCAAGACCGCGCGCGTCACGATCCACACCGCCCGTCCGGGCGTGGTGATCGGCAAGCGTGGCGAGGACATCGAGAAGCTGCGCAAGGAAGTCAGCGCGCTGATGGGTGTCCCGGCTCACATCAACGTGACCGAGGTCCGCAAGCCGGAACTCGACGCGCAGCTGGTGGCCGAGTCGATCGCGCAGCAGCTCGAGCGCCGCATCATGTTCCGTCGTGCGATGAAGCGCGCCGTGGGCAATGCGATCCGCCTGGGCGCCCTGGGCATCAAGGTCAACGTCGCCGGTCGCCTCAACGGCGCCGAGATCGCGCGCTCGGAGTGGTACCGCGAAGGTCGCGTTCCGCTGCACACCCTGCGTGCGGACATCGACTACGGCTTTGCCGAGGCGCACACCACCTATGGCGTGATCGGCATCAAGGTGTGGGTCTACAAGGGCGAAGTCTTCGATTTCTCCCAGGTTGGCCAGGAAAAGCAGGACGACAGCCCGCGCAACGATCGTAACGATCGCGGTGACCGTGGCGACCGTCCGTCGCGTCCTGCACGTGAAGCGAGGTAACGGCCATGTTGCAACCCAAGCGAACCAAATACCGCAAGCAGCACAAGGGTCGTAACGACGGCCTGAGCTGGAGCGCCAACGCCGTGTCGTTCGGCGAGTACGGCCTGAAGGCGACCGATTTCGGCCGCCTGACCGCCCGCCAGATCGAGGCGGCCCGCCGCACGATCAGCCGCTACGTCAAGCGTGGCGGCAAGATGTGGATCCGCGTGTTCCCCGACAAGCCGATCACCCAGAAGCCGATCGAAGTCCGCATGGGCTCGGGCAAGGGTAACGTCGAGTACTGGGTCGCCCAGATCCAGCCGGGCCGCATGATCTATGAAATCGAGGGTGTGCCGGAAGACGTGGCACGCGAGGCCTTCCGCCTGGCGGCGGCCAAGCTCTCGGTCACCACCACCTTCGTGACCCGCACGGTGCGCTAATGGCTACGATCAACGAACTCCGCGAAAAGTCGGCTGACCAGCTGAAGGAGCACCTGCTGGACCTGCGCAAGGAGCAGTTCTCCCTGCGCATGCAGAAGGTGACCGGTCAGCTGTCGAAGACCCACGAAACCGGCCGGGTGCGCCGCGAGATCGCTCGCGTCAAGACCCTGCTCGGCAGCAACAAGTAAGGGATCGCAGCGATGAGCGACAATACTGAAAGCAAGACGCTGCGCACGGTCGAAGGCCGCGTCGTCAGCAATAAGATGGACAAGACGGTCACCGTTCTGGTGGAGCGCCAGGTCAAGCACGCCCTGTACGGCAAGTACATCAAGCGCTCGACCAAGCTCCACGCCCACGACGCCGACAACGCCTGCAGCGAAGGCGACGTGGTGCGCGTGACGGAGATCGCGCCGCTGTCCAAGACCAAGAACTGGCGCGTGGTGGAAATCGTCACCCGCGCGGCTGAATAAGGGAGATCTGAATCATGATCCAGATGCAGAGCTACCTCGACGCCGCCGACAACTCCGGCGCCAAGGAACTGATGTGCATCAAGGTGCTCGGCGGCTCCAAGCGCCGTTACGCCGGCATCGGTGACATCATCAAGGTGACCGTCAAGGACGCCATCCCGCGTGGCAAGGTCAAGAAGGGCGAAGTCTACGACGCCGTTGTTGTCCGTACCCGCAAGGGTGTGCGTCGCCCGGACGGTTCGCTGATCCGCTTCGATGGCAACGCTGCCGTCCTGCTGAACAACAAGCAGGAACCGATCGGTACCCGTATCTTCGGACCGGTGACCCGTGAGCTGCGTTCCGAGAAGTTCATGAAGATCGTTTCGCTCGCGCCTGAAGTGCTCTGAGCGGAGGAAGCAGACATGGCAAACCGTATCAAGAAGGGCGACCAGGTCGTCGTCACCACCGGCAAGGACAAGGGCAAGCAGGGCGAGGTTGTGCGCGTGGATGGCGACCGTGTGGTCGTTTCCAACGTCAACCTGGTCAAGCGGCACACCAAGCCGAACCCGCAGGCGGGCGTCGCCGGCGGCGTGGTCGAGCGTGAAGCCTCGATCCACATTTCCAACGTGATGCCGCTCAATCCTGCCACCGGCAAGGGCGAGCGCATCGGTTTCAAGGTCCTGGAGGATGGACGCAAACTGCGTGTGTTCCGCTCCAGTGGTGAGGCGCTCGACGCCTGAGGAATGAAGTCATGACCACGCGGCTCGAAAAGTTCTACAAGGAAGAAGTGGTGCCGGCCCTGATCAAGGAGTTCGGCTACACCAATCCGATGCAGGTTCCGAAGCTCACCAAGATCACGCTCAACATGGGCGTGGGCGAGGCGGCCACGAACAAGAAGGTCCTGGAAAACGCCGTTGCCGACCTGGCCCGGATCACCGGCCAGAAGCCGGTGACCACCAAGGCGCGCGTTTCCGTTGCCTCGTTCAAGATCCGTGACGGCTGGCCGATCGGCTGCAAGGTCACGCTGCGTCGCGCCCAGATGTTCGAGTTCTTCGATCGTCTGATCAGCGTCTCGCTGCCGCGCGTCCGCGACTTCCGCGGCGTGTCGGGCCGGTCGTTCGACGGTCGCGGCAACTTCAACATGGGCGTGAAGGAACAGATCATCTTCCCGGAAATCGACTTCGACGCCGTCGACGCCGTCCGTGGCATGGATATCGCCATCACCACCACCGCCAAGACCGACGCGGAAGCGAAGGCGCTGCTCGCAGCGTTCAAGTTCCCGTTCCGCAACTGATCCGCGAGGAAACCTGACATGGCAAAGACTTCGATGGTGAACCGCGATCTCAAGCGCGCCAAGCTGGCCAAGAAGTACGCGGCCAAGCGTGACGAGCTGAAGAAGGTCGTTTCCAGCCAGACCGCCTCCTACGAGGAGAAGGTCGAGGCCGCGACCAAGCTGGCCAAGCTGCCCCGCGACTCGTCGCCGAGCCGCCAGCGCAACCGTTGCGAGCTGAGCGGCCGTCCGCGCGGCGTGTACCGCAAGTTCGGCCTGGGCCGCAACAAGCTGCGTGAAGCCACCATGCGCGGCGACGTGCCCGGCCTGCGCAAGGCCAGCTGGTAAGGCCCGACGCCAGGTGTCCTGTCCCGATGGGGCAGGGGACCGGCCGGATCCGCGGATCCGGCCCGGCGGACACGAACCCGGCCACATGGCCGGGTTTATGTCGTATACTTCCGCGCTTCCCCGGACCCGGTCCGGGGCTGACATGGGCCCTGGCCCCTCCAGGACAACCAAAGATTTTCGCGAAAGCGGATATCGGTGCACTCATAGGAACCGCACATGAGCATGACTGATCCCATCGCCGACATGCTGGTCCGCATCAAGAATGCGGCCGCCGTCGGCAAGCAGACGGTGAAGCTGCCGTCCTCCAAGATCAAGGTCGCGATCGCCAACGTGCTGAAGGCCGAGGGCTACATCTCGGACCTGCGCGTCACCCCGGGCGAGAACAACAAGACCGAGCTGGAAATCGTGCTGAAGTACTTCGAAGGCCGTCCGGTCATCGAGACGCTCAAGCGCGCTTCGCGTTCGGGCCTGCGCCTGTACCGCGGCAAGAGCGAGCTGCCGAAGGTGCTCGGCGGGCTGGGCGTGGCCATCATCTCCACTTCGCAGGGCATCATGACCGATGCGCAGGCGCGTCGCGCCGGCGTCGGTGGCGAAGTCCTTTGCTACGTGGCCTAAGGAGTACGACACATGTCCCGCGTAGCCAAGAAGCCGATCGCCCTGCCGAAGGGCGTTGAGTTGAACATCCAGCCGGAAAGCGTCAGCGCGAAGGGTCCGAAGGGCACCCTGTCGCTGGCCAAGCCGGTCGGCGTGCAGATCGCAGTCGAAGACGGCAATGCCGTGCTGTCGGCGAACGACGCCTCGCTGGTGCCGCTGACCGGTACCGTCCGCGCGATCCTGGCCAACATGGTCAAGGGCGTCTCCGAAGGCTTCGAGCGCAAGCTCGAGCTGGTCGGCGTCGGTTACCGCGCCGCGATGCAGGGCAAGGATCTGAGCCTGTCGCTCGGCTTCTCGCACCCGGTCGTGTACGTGGCGCCGGAAGGCATCACCATCAGCACCCCGACCCAGACCGAGATCCTGGTCCAGGGCGCGGACAAGCAGCTGGTGGGCGAAGTCGCCGCCAAGATCCGCGCGTACCGCAAGCCGGAGCCGTACAAGGGCAAGGGCGTCAAGTACTCCGACGAAGTCATCATTCGCAAGGAAGCCAAGAAGGCCTAAGGCCGTCCCGCCCGCCGGACATGGTCCGGTGGTCTGGCAGACCGATAGCCGATCCGCTTTCCGAGGACACCCACATGAGCATCAAGAACAACGCCCGTCTGCGCCGCGCCAAGTCGACCCGCGCCCACATCCGCAAGCTCGGCGTGCCGCGCCTGTCGGTCCTGCGTACCGGTCAGCACCTGTACGCCCAGCTGTTCACCGCCGACGGCTCCAAGGTGCTGGCTGCCGCCAACACCCTGCAGGCCGACGTCAAGGATGGCCTGAAGAACGGCAAGAACGCCGACGCCGCCGCCAAGGTGGGCAAGCTGATCGCCGAGCGCGCCAAGGCCGCCGGTGTGGAGAAGGTCGCGTTCGACCGTTCGGGCTACCGTTTCCATGGCCGCATCAAGGCCCTGGCCGACGCGGCCCGCGAAGGCGGCCTGCAGTTCTGATTCCCCCGGGCCTGCCAGCGGGCGGGCCCGGTTTCTCCGCCGGCGCGGACTGCGCCGGGCACGGCGCCCCTTCTGCGGGCGTCAGCTGCGTCACTGCTGCACTCAACAACAACAAGCGGCCACGAGCCGTACATATCCCATAGTCAAGGAATTTCGAGATGGCAGAAGAACGTGCACCGCGCGGCCGCGATCGTGATCGCAACCGCGAAGAGAAGATCGACGACGGCATGATCGAGAAGCTGGTCGCGGTCAACCGCGTCAGCAAGACCGTCAAGGGTGGCCGCCAGTTCACCTTCACCGCGCTGACCGTGGTCGGCGACGGCGAGGGCAAGGTCGGCTTCGGTTACGGCAAGGCGCGCGAAGTGCCGGTCGCGATCCAGAAGTCGATGGAGTACGCCCGCAAGAACATGGCGACCGTCGACCTGAACAACGGCACCCTGTGGCACCCGATCAAGTCGGGCCACGGCGCAGCCCGCGTGTTCATGCAGCCGGCGTCGGAAGGTACCGGCGTGATCGCTGGTGGCGCGATGCGTGCCGTGCTGGAAGCGGTCGGCGTGAAGAACGTGCTGGCCAAGGCCACCGGTTCGCGCAACCCGATCAATCTGGTCCGCGCCACCGTGCGTGGTCTGACCGAAACCCAGTCGCCGGCCCGCATCGCGGCCAAGCGCGGCAAGAAGGTCGAGGAGATCACCCATGGCTAATGAATCCGCCAAGACCGTCAAGGTGCGCCTGGTGCGCGGCCTGCGCGGCACCCAGTCCCGTCACCGCCTGTCGGTGAAGGCTCTGGGCCTGAACAAGCTCAACGACGTGCGCGAGCTGAAGGACAGCCCGCAGGTCCGCGGTCTGATCAATCAGCTGCACTACCTGGTGCGGGTCGAGGAGTAAGGAGAATCCCATGCGTCTGAATACTCTCAAGCCCGCAGAGGGCGCCCGTCAGGAACGGACCCGCGTCGGTCGCGGCATCGGTTCCGGCCTGGGCAAGACCGCTGGCCGCGGTCACAAGGGTTCCTTCGCTCGTTCGGGCAAGGGCAAGATCAAGGCCGGCTTCGAAGGCGGCCAGACCCCGATGCAGCGTCGTCTGCCGAAGATCGGCTTCCGTTCGATGACGGCCAAGGACACCGCCGAGGTGCTGTTGTACAAGCTGGCGCTGATCGAGGGCGACACCGTCGACTTCGCGGCCCTGCGTGCAGCCAACCTGGTGCCGTCGCGGGCCAAGCGCGCCAAGATCGTCCTCAAGGGCGAGCTGTCGCGCAAGCTGACCATCAAGGGCGTGGCGGCCACGGCCGGCGCCAAGGCGGCGATCGAAGCCGCCGGCGGCAGCATCGAGGAGTAACCGGCACATGGCGCAGAGCGGCATCGGCAATCTCGGCAGCGGTCTTGGCAAGTTCACCGAACTTCGCCAGCGCCTGCTGTTCGTGCTGGGTGCGTTGATCGTCTACCGCATCGGCTGCTTCGTGCCGGTGCCTGGCGTCAACCCGGATGCGATGCTGGCGATGATGCAGGCGCAGGGCGGCGGCATCGTGGACATGTTCAACATGTTCTCGGGCGGCGCCCTGCACCGGTTCAGCATCTTCGCGCTCAACGTGATGCCGTACATCTCGGCGTCGATCGTGATGCAGCTGGCCGTCCACATCTTCCCGGCGCTCAAGGCGTTGCAGAAGGAGGGCGAGTCCGGTCGTCGCAAGATCACCCAGTACTCCCGCATCGGTGCGGTGGGCCTGGCGATCGTGCAGGGCGGCAGCATCGCGATGGCGCTGCAGAACCAGACCGCCCCGGGCGGCATGCCGGTGGTGTACGCGCCGGGCATGGGCTTCGTGCTGACCGCGGTGATCGCGCTGACCGCCGGCACCATCTTCCTGATGTGGGTCGGCGAGCAGGTCACCGAGCGCGGCATCGGCAACGGTGTGTCCCTGATCATCTTCGCGGGCATCGTGGCCGGGCTTCCGGGCGCCGTGATCCAGACGGTCGAGGCCTACCGCAGCGGCAGCATGAACTTCATCTCGCTGCTGCTGATCGTGGTCGTGGTGCTTGCCTTCACCTGGTTCGTGGTGTTCGTCGAACGCGGCCAGCGCCGCATCACGGTGAACTACGCGCGTCGCCAAGGTGGCCGCAACGCGTACATGAACCAGACCTCGTTCCTGCCGCTGAAGCTCAACATGGCGGGCGTGATCCCGGCGATCTTCGCGTCGAGCATCCTGGCGTTCCCGGCGACCCTGAGCATGTGGTCCGGGCAGGCGACGTCGGTCACCTGGCTGCAGCGCGTCGCCAACGCGCTGGCGCCGGGCGAGCCGCTGCACATGATCGTGTTCGCGGCGCTGATCAGTGGTTTCGCGTTCTTCTACACCGCGCTGGTGTTCAACTCGCAGGAAACCGCGGACAACCTGAAGAAGTCGGGCGCGCTGATTCCGGGCATCCGTCCGGGCAAGGCCACCGCCGACTACATCGATGGCGTGCTGACCCGTCTGACGGCAGCCGGCTCGGTGTACCTGGTGCTGGTCTGCCTGTTGCCTGAAGTGATGCGCACCCAGCTCGGCACCTCGTTCTACTTCGGCGGCACTTCGCTGCTGATCGTGGTGGTGGTGGTGATGGATTTCATCGCGCAGATCCAGGCGCACCTGATGTCCCACCAGTACGAGAGCCTGCTCAAGAAGGCCAACCTCAAGGGTGGCAGCCGCGGCGGTCTTGCCCGCGGTTGATCCGACCCAATGGCCGGCGGGCCCATCCCGCCGGTCCTCCGGATGCGACCGGAGCTTTCAAGATGGGCGGCCCGTGCGACGTCTCGCGCGCGGGTGAGACGATGCGGTTGCTGCGCTGGAGTAGCGCGGCCGGCGGAACGGGTAACCGGCTCCGTCAGTATCGTCCGGCGCCGGAGCATGGGCACACTCCCCATGCCGGGCCTGCGGTCTTCGGACCACGGGCTTCCATGTAATCCGAGACATTGATAACATTCGCAGTTCACTTTTGAACCAATCCAGTCGGACGCGCCATGGGCGTGTGCCGACCCTCAAGTTTGGAGATCGCGTCATGGCGCGTATTGCAGGCGTCAACCTGCCGACCCACAAGCATGTGTGGGTGGGGTTGCAGAGCATCTATGGCATCGGCCGCACCCGGTCGAAGAAGGTGTGCGAGGCCGCTGGTGTGGCTTCCGTCACCAAGATCCGTGACCTGTCCGAGCCGGAAATCGAGCGCCTGCGCGCCGAGATCGGCAAGTACATCGTCGAAGGCGACCTGCGTCGCGAAGTGGGCATGGCCATCAAGCGTCTGATGGACCTCGGCTGCTACCGCGGCCTGCGCCACCGTCGCGGCCTGCCGCTGCGTGGCCAGCGCACCCGTACCAACGCCCGCACCCGCAAGGGTCCGCGCAAGGCGATCAGGAAGTAAGGGATAAGACATGGCCAAGCCAGCTGCTGCCAAGACCAAGAAGAAGATCAAGCGCGTCGTCACCGACGGCATTGCACACGTGCACGCTTCGTTCAACAACACCATCGTGACCATCACCGACCGCCAGGGCAACGCGCTGTCGTGGGCGACCTCCGGCGGCGCGGGTTTCCGCGGTTCGCGCAAGTCGACCCCGTTCGCTGCCCAGGTCGCCGCCGAGAAGGCCGGCAAGGCCGCGCTCGACTACGGCGTGAAGTCGCTGGAAGTGCGCATCAAGGGCCCGGGTCCGGGTCGTGAGTCGGCCGTGCGTTCGCTGAACAACGTGGGCTACAAGATCACCAACATCATCGACGTGACGCCAATCCCGCACAACGGGTGCCGTCCGCCGAAGAAGCGTCGCGTCTAAGGGGGCGATAAGAAATGGCTCGTTATATCGGTCCTACCTGTAAGCTCGCGCGCCGCGAAGGCGCCGACCTGTCCCTCAAGAGCCCGGCCCGTGCGCTGGACTCCAAGTGCAAGCTGGAGCAGAAGCCCGGCCAGCACGGCGCCACCGCGCGCAAGGGCAAGCTGTCCGACTACGCCACCCAGCTGCGCGAGAAGCAGAAGGTCAAGCGTATCTACGGTCTGCTGGAGCGCCAGTTCCGCAACTACTACAAGAAGGCCTCGACCAAGAAGGGCAACACCGGCGAGAACCTCCTGCAGCTGCTGGAAACCCGTCTGGACAACGTGATCTACCGCATGGGCTTCGCGGTGACCCGTCCGGCCGCCCGCCAGCTGGTCTCGCACCGTGGCGTGCTGGTCAACGGCAAGCCGGTGAACCTGCCGTCGTACCAGGTCAAGGCCGGCGACGCGATTGCCCTGTCCGAGAAGGCACAGAAGCAGCTGCGCGTCCAGGAAGCCCTGACCGTCGCCGAGCAGCATGACCTGAACCCGTCGTGGGTCGAGGTCGACGCGAAGAAGTTCAGCGGCGTGTTCAAGGCCGTTCCGGACCGCGCGGACCTGCCGGCCGACATCAACGAAGCGCTGATCGTCGAGCTGTACTCGAAGTAATACGTGGCAATCCGCCGCGCCCTCCGGGGCGCGGCGTCGCATTCCACCCCCGGCCGGATCGCGTCGTGTCGCCATCCGGCCGTCCCCGGATGACGGGGCCACAAGCCAAGCCGCCGATTCACCGGGTCGTCGGCTTACTGCAGGAGAATCCGCAACATGACGGTTACCGCAAACCAGGTCCTGCGCCCGCGCGGACCGCAGATCGAACGCCTTACCGACAATCGCGCCAAGATCGTGATCGAGCCGCTGGAGCGGGGCTATGGCCACACGCTCGGCAACGCGCTGCGGCGCGTGCTGCTGTCCTCGATCCCGGGCTTTGCGATCACCGAGGTCGAGATCGACGGCGTGCTGCATGAGTACACCACCGTCGAGGGTCTGCAGGAAGACGTGCTGGAAGTCCTGCTCAACCTGAAGGACGTCGCGATCCGCATGCACACCGGCGAGAGCGCGACGCTGAGCCTGGCCAAGCAGGGCCCGGGCGTCGTCACCGCCGGCGACATCAAGACCGACCACAACGTCGAGATCCTGAACGTCGACCACGTGATCTGCCACCTGACCAAGGACACGGCGCTGAACATGCGCCTGAAGATCGAGCGTGGCTTCGGCTATCAGCCGGCCGCCGCGCGCCGCCGTCCGGACGACGAGACCCGTGCGATCGGTCGCCTGATGCTGGACGCTTCGTTCTCGCCGGTCCGCCGCGTCGCCTACGCGGTCGAAGCCGCGCGCGTCGAGCAGCGCACCGACCTGGACAAGCTGGTCATCGACATCGAGACCAACGGCACCATCGATGCCGAGGAAGCCGTGCGCACCGCCGCCGACATCCTCAGCGACCAGCTGTCGGTGTTCGGCGACTTCACCCACCGCGACCGCGGCGCCGCAAAGGCGGCTCCGACCGGCGTGGATCCGGTGCTGCTGCGCCCGATCGACGACCTCGAGCTGACCGTGCGTTCGGCCAACTGCCTGAAGGCCGAGAGCATCTACTACATCGGCGACCTGATCCAGAAGACCGAAGTCGAGCTGCTCAAGACCCCCAACCTCGGCAAGAAGTCGCTCACCGAGATCAAGGAAGTCCTGGCCCAGCGCGGCCTGTCCCTGGGCATGAAGCTGGAGAACTGGCCGCCGGCCGGCGTCGCCAGCCACGGCATGCTGGGCTGAGCGTGATCGCAGGTCCCTGCGCGGTACGCCGCGCGGGGACCTGCCGTTTCAAGCAGTACGCAGTACCGCGTCGACGGACCTCGAAGTCCGCGGCGCCGACCGGCCAGGAAGGACGGTCAGGGCCATCCGCAGTCCATTGCTCCAGCGCCTGGAAGGCGACAACGACGTTCAACGCTCCATCATTCACATAAGGAATCACACCCATGCGTCACCAGAAAGCCGGCCGCAAGTTCAGCCGCACCAGCGCCCACCGCGAGGCGATGTTCAAGAACATGGCCGCGTCGCTGTTCAAGCACGAGCTGATCAAGACCACCCTGCCGAAGGCCAAGGAACTGCGCCGCGTCGCCGAGCCGCTGATCACCCTGGCCAAGGTCGACTCCGTCGCCAACCGT
Organism: Xanthomonas sp. XNM01; assembly: GCF_014851915.1. GTDB lineage: Bacteria > Pseudomonadota > Gammaproteobacteria > Xanthomonadales > Xanthomonadaceae > Pseudoxanthomonas. The sequence goes on along the minus strand of NZ_JACVAP010000003.1, from coordinate 59,212 downwards.
CGTCTGGCCTTCGCCCGCCTGCGTGACAAGGAAGCCGTCGGCAACCTGTTCACCATCCTGGGCCCGCGCTACGCCAGCCGTCCGGGCGGCTACCTGCGTCTGCTGAAGTGCGGCTTCCGCGCCGGCGACAATGCGCCGATGGCCTACGTCGAGCTGGTCGATCGCCCGCAGGCGGCCGAGTAATCCAGCAGGCCCGCCCTGCCGCGTCACGAGAACCCCGGCCCAGGCCGGGGTTTTTCGTTTCGGCAGGCCGATGTGAGGGTGACGTCGTGGCCGCCGATGCGGAATAATCGGCGGCGACCTTTTCCGACAGGCTTTGACGTCGATGAATCCGATGCGCTGGGGTTTCCGCGCGCAGTTCTTCGCAGGCTTCCTCGCCTGCGTCGCACTCCTGGGGTACGCGATCTACACGCAGCTGCACGACGGCCTCGAGCCTTGCCCGCTGTGCATCTTCCAGCGCATCGCCTATGCGGCGCTGGCGCTGGTGTTCCTGATCGGCGCGCTGCACGGGCCCAGGACGCCCGGCGGGCGCGGCGGTTACGGCGCACTGGTGGCGCTGGCCTCGCTGGTCGGCATCGGCATCGCCGGGCGGCATGTGTGGCTGCAGATGTTGCCGGCCGGCACCGCGCCGTCCTGCGGCCCGCCGTTGGGCTTCCTGCAGGAGACGATGGGCCCGATGGAGCTGGTCCGCCGCGTGCTGACCGGCACCGGCGACTGCGGCACCGTGGACTGGACGCTGTTCGGCCTGAGCATGCCGGTGTGGAGCCTGATCGGCTTCGTGCTGCTGGCGGCCTGGGGCCTGTTCGCCGCGTTCCGCAAGCGCCGCTCGCGGCACCGTCTCTGAGTCTCTTCCGCCGCACCGCCTTCTGCAGGACACCCGCGCCATGAACACAGTGGACCGCCATCCCCATCCGGTACGGCTGCCGCAGGACTGGGCGCCCGCCAGCTGGCGCGAACGCCCTGCGCTGCAGCTGCCGCAGTATCCGGACCCGCAGGCGCTGGCGGCGGCCACCGACGAGCTCGGCCGCCTGCCGCCGCTGGTGACCTCGTGGGAGATCTTCGCGTTGAAGCGGCAGCTGGCCGAGGCGCAGGAAGGCAAGCGCTTCCTGCTGCAGGGCGGCGACTGCGCCGAGAACTTCAGCGACTGCGAGTCCGGCACCATCTCCAACCGGCTCAAGGTGCTGCTGCAGATGAGCCTGGTGCTGGTGCACGGCCTGCACCTGCCGGTGGTGCGCGTCGGCCGCTTCGCCGGCCAGTACGCCAAGCCGCGCTCTGCCGACACCGAGACCCGTGACGGGGTCACGCTGCCCAGCTACCGCGGCGACGTGGTCAACGGCCCGGCCTTCACCGCCGAGGCCCGGGTACCCGATCCGCAGCGGATGATCACCGCGCATGCACGCTCGGCGATGACGATGAACTTCGTGCGGGCGCTGATCGACGGCGGCTTCGCCGACCTGCATCACCCCGAGTACTGGAACCTCAGCTGGGTCGGCTGCTCGCCGCTGGCCGAGGACTACCAGAAGATGGTCAATTCGATCGGCGAGGCGGTGCGTTTCATGGAGACGCTGGCCGGCGCCGAGGTGCACAACCTCAACCGGATCGATTTCTTCACCTCGCACGAAGCGCTGCTGCTGCCGTACGAGGAGGCGTTGACCCGGCAGGTGCCGCGCCAGTGGGGCTGGTTCAACCTGTCCACGCATTACCCGTGGATCGGCATGCGCACCGCCGCGCTGGATGGCGCGCATGTGGAGTACTTCCGCGGCATCCGCAACCCGATCGCGATCAAGGTCGGACCGTCGGTGCAGCCGGACCAGCTGCTGCGCCTGATCGACGTGCTCAACCCCGACGACGAGCCGGGCCGGCTGACCTTCATCCATCGCATGGGCGCGGCGCAGATCGCGCAGAAGCTGCCGACCCTTCTGGAAGCGGTGCGCCGCGACGGCCGTCGCGTGCTGTGGGTCTGCGATGCGATGCACGGCAATACCGAGAGCACCGCCAACGGCTACAAGACGCGCCGGTTCGCCAACATCCTCGGCGAGCTCGAGCAGGCATTCGATCTGCATGCGGCCGCCGGCACCCGTCTGGGCGGCGTGCATCTGGAGCTGACCGGCGAGGACGTCACCGAATGCACCGGCGGCGCGCGCGAGCTGACCGAGACCGACCTGGAGCGCGCTTACCGCTCGACCGTCGACCCGCGCCTGAACTACGAACAGTCGCTGGAGATCGCGATGGCGATCGTGCGCAAGCAGAACCAGCGGCCGGTCGCGGCCGGCGCCTGAGCCGTTTCGCAGCGCGCCCGCCGCCTGCTGGTGGGGGGTGTGTCCGGCCTGCGCGGTGCGCGCAGGCGCCCTGTGGCGGTGCATCGCGACGTTTCCGCGCCGCGTACCCGCCGGATCCGCCGGGCGAAGCGGCGCAGTGCCCGCCACCATGGCCAGACAGGAGCGGGTCGTGACCCCTGAAGCCTTCGCGGTCGTCGAACAGCGGTGTGGCGCGTCGCGCCGCCAGAACGACACGTTCGGATCGCTCCTGCCTGCTGATCGGTCCGACACCAGGCGGGTCGAGCTGGCCCGCGCCGCGATCGACCTGGCGCAGGAGCATCACTCCGCCACGGTTCGCCTCGTCCTCGCCCGCGAGTTCGGCGCCGCTGCTGCGCTGCTTCGGCCCATTCTCGAGGCTGCTGCAACGGGCGACTGGTTGGTCTATGTGGCCAGCAATGAGCAGGTAGCCGCCCTGCCGATGGACGCAGCGGACAATCCCGTCGTGGACGTCCCGCCGCTGGGTGAAATGGCGAAATCGCTCGTGCCCGTGTTTCCGCCGATCAGCATGATCGTGGAGGGGTGGAAGCCGGGAGGCGCTGCCAAGTGGCTGCACAAGTACGCGCACGGCAGCGTGCCGCAGCTGAATCGCCGCGGCGACGATGGATGGTCCGAAGGTGACCTGGTGTTTGCGCTGATCCGGGCGGACACGTTTGCGACGGTGGCGTGCTGCCTGGAAACGGTGCTGGCCCCCAATCAGCCACTCGCGGCCTATGGCTTCGGGCGGCGGGATGCGCTGGCGCAGGAGCGATTCGATCTCTTCGGCGGCGTCGCCGTTCCCCCTCAACCAGCGACGCTCCCGGAGGCGCCGCTGGTGCTCGCCGAGCGCATGTAGCGCCAAGTCGTGGAACGCCTCGCGGCAGCCGGCGTGGCCGCGCGCGTTCCGCACCGGCATGCATGATCCGCACGCGTGCAGTGACAGCAGTCACGCGCGGCCACCAGATTGCCTACACATGCGCCTGCGCATACTGCATCGCCATCGGTCTTCGATGGAGGTGATGCGGGCATGCGGGATATCCGGTTCGACTCGGCGCTGCTGGAAACCTGGTTCCTTCCGATAGGCGCGGCCCTGCTGCTGGGGCTGGTGGTGCATCTGGTGCTGCAGCGGGTGTCGCGCCGGATGCGCGACCGCGATGCCACCCATGCGCGCGTGCTGCGCGTGGTGATCGTGCCGCTGTCGTTCGCGCTGCCGCTGCTGTTCCTGATGCCGGCGCTGCAGGCCGTGCCGATGGAGGAGAGCACGCTGGCGATGTGGATCCACGTGCTGCGCCTGGCCCTGTTCGGCTGCCTGACCTGGCTGCTGGTGCGCGTGGTCGGCGCGGTCGAGGCCTCGATCCTGCGCCGCAATCCGATGGAGATCGCCGACAACCTGCACGCGCGGCGCATCCAGACCCAGACCCGGGTGCTGAGCCGGGTGGTGATGGGGGCGGTGATCCTGCTGGGCATCGCGCTGGCGCTGATGACCTTCCCGGCGGTGCGCCAGATCGGCGCCACCCTGCTGGCGTCGGCCGGCATCGTCGGCCTGGTGGCCGGCATCGCGGCCAAGCCGGTGTTCGGCAACCTGATCGCGGGTCTGCAGATCGCGCTGGCGCAGCCGATCCGGCTCGACGACGTGGTGATCGTCGAAGGCGAGTGGGGGAGGATCGAGGAGGTCACCAGCACCTACGTGGTGGTCCGCATCTGGGACGAGCGCCGCATGGTGGTGCCGCTGACCTGGTTCATCGAGAACCCGTTCCAGAACTGGACGCGGACCAGCGCGCAGATGCTGGGCACCGCCTTCCTGTGGCTGGACTACCGCACGCCGCTGCCGGCGCTGCGTGCCGAGCTGGAGCGGATCTGCCGCGAGGAGCCGCTGTGGGATGGCCGGGTCTGCGTGACCCAGGTGACCGAGACGGCCGAGACCACGATCCAGGTGCGCCTGCTGGTCAGCGCCCGCAACTCGGGCGAGGCATTCGACCTGCGCTGCATCGTGCGCGAGCGGATGATCGATTTCCTCACCCGTCAGCATCCCTACGCGTTGCCGCGGCTGCGCGCGGAGATCGAACAGGCCGAACAGGCGAGGACGCCGTCCGCGCGCCAGCCGCGTCCGGAGATTCCCAGTTCCCCGCGCGCCGAGGACGTCGATCCCGAGCTGCCCCCCGCTGCGGCCGGTTGAGCGGGCTCAGTCGACGGTGGTGGCCGGCATCGCCGGCAGCGGCGGCGGGCGGCGCGCCTGGGTGAGCTGCTCGTAGGCGTAGCCGTACTGCAGCACGCGCGCGTCGTTCCAGGCCGTGCCGATGAAGCTCAGGCCCAGCGGCAGTCCTCCGGCCTGACCCATCGGTACCGTCAGCGCCGGATAGCCGGCCACCGCGGCGGCGCCGTAACCGGCACCGGGGAACCGGTCGCCGTGGGCCGGGTCGATCCGCCAGGCCACGCCGGTGGTCGGTGCGACCAGCACGTCCAGGCGCTGCGCGCGCAGCGCCGCATCGATGCCTTCCGGACCCGCCAGGCGGCGCGCGCGCATGCGTGCGGCGATGTAGCCGGGATCGTTGAGGCCGCCGCGTGCGGCCGCTTCCTCGAACAGCTCCTGGCCGAACAACGGCATCGTCTGCGCGGCATGCGCGCGGTTGTACTCGATCAGCGCCGCCAGGGTGGTCAGTGGCGCGCCGCGCTGCTGCAGATAGCGCTCCAGGCCGGCCTTGAACTCGAACAGCAGGAGCTCGCGCTCGTCGTCTTCCCACTGCCCGGCGGTGGGGATGGCGGCGTCGACGACGGTGGCGCCGGCCGCTCGCAGCGTGGCGATCGCCTGCCCGGTGGCGGCGGCCACCTCCGGTGAAATCCCGGTCGCCTCGCGCAGCACGCCGATGCGCACGCCGCGCAGCGCGTCGGCGCGCAGGCGCTCGGCGTAGTCCGGCGCGAGCAGGCTGCTGCCGTCGGCGGTGGCCGGATCGGCGGGATCGCGCCCGGCGATGGCCGACAGCAGCAGCGCCGCATCGGCGACGCTGCGCGCCATCGGCCCAGCCGTGTCCTGGCTGTGCGAGATCGGCAGGATGCCATCGCGGCTGACCAGGCCGACCGTGGGCTTGAAGCCGACCACGCCGTTGACCGCGGCCGGGCACAGGATGCTGCCATCGGTCTCGGTGCCGATGCCGGCGGTGGCCAGGTTGGCCGCCACGGCCACCGCGGTGCCCGAGCTCGATCCGCACGGCGAGCGGTCCAGCGCATAGGGATTGCGCGTCTGCCCGCCGCGCGAACTCCAGCCCGAGATCGAGCGGGTGGAGCGGAAGTTGGCCCATTCGCTGAGGTTGGTCTTGCCGAGGACGACCGCGCCGGCTTCGCGCAGCCGCCGGACCAGAAAGGCATCCTGCGCCGGGCGGAAGTCGGCCAGGGCCAGCGACCCTGCGCTGGTCGCCATCGGCGTGGCGTCGATGGTGTCCTTGAGCAGCAGCGGGATGCCGTGCAGCGGCCCGCGCAGGCGTCCGGCACGGCGTTCGGCGTCGCGTGCGTCGGCTTCGGCGCCGGCCTGCGGATCGAGTTCGATGATCGCGCCCAGCCGCGGGCCGTTGCGGTCCAGCGTCTCGATGCGCTGCAGGTACGCGTCCACCAGGTGCCGGCTGCTGGTCTCGCCGCGGGCCATCGCGGCCTGCAGCTGGGCGATGTCGGCCTCGCCGTAGGGGAACTGCGCCGTCTGGGGCGATGTCCCGGTGCTGTCGGGCGGGGCGGGAGACGGCTGGCAGGCGCAGAGCAGGGCAGCGGCGGCCAGCGACAGGAACGTACGCATCGGCGATGTCCGTGGGACCACCGGCAGGCTAACCATGCGCATCGGCCCGCGCAACGCGACGCTGCTCAGCCTGCGTCCGGCCCGTTGGCCGGCCGGCGGCGGAACAGGTCGCGGGCCAGCACGCCGACCACGATCAGGTTGACCGCGAGCACCGCCCAGGCGGTCCAGCCCGGGTGGCGGACGATGGCGTAGATGTCGAAGGGCAGGTAGAGCGAGGCGGACACGCAACCCAGCCATGACGCCCAGGCGCGCGCGCGCCACAGGCCCCAGGCCTCGACCAGATGCAGTACACCGTAGGCGAGCATCGCCAGGGCGGCGATGTGGATGGCGTCCGGCGTGATCATCCGCAGCAGCGACGGCAGCGCGCCGTGCTCGGGATCCAGACTGAAACGCTCGATCAGCAGATCGAGCGCATGCTGCAGCGGCAACGGACCGAGGATCTCCAGTCCGGTTGCCGCCAGCAATGCCAACGCGCCCTTGGCCGCCTCCAGCGTGGCGATCAGGTGCAGGCCCGGATGCGCACGCGGATCCGGGTTGTAGGGCGCGTCGGCCACGCGTGCGACGGGATCAGCCGGCGCGCGAGGCGCGCTTGCGGTCGCTTTCGGTCAGGAACTTCTTGCGCAGGCGGATCTCCTTCGGGGTGATCTCGACCAGCTCGTCGTCCTCGATGAAGTCCAGGGCCTGCTCCAGCGAGTACTTGATCGCCGGGGTCAGCGCGATCGCATCGTCCTTGCCCGACGCGCGCATGTTGGTCAGCGGCTTGGTCTTGATCGCGTTGACGGTCAGGTCGTTGTCCTTGGAGTGGATGCCGACCAGCTGGCCTTCGTACACGTTGTCGCCTTCGGCCGCGAACAGCTTGCCGCGCTCCTGCAGCGGGCCCAGCGAGTAGGCCGGCGTGGCGCCCGGCGCATTGGCGATCATCACGCCGTTGATGCGCTTGGCGATCGCGCCCTGCTCCTTCGGGCCGTAGTGGTCGAACACGTGGAACAGCAGGCCCGAACCCTGGGTCAGGGTCTTGAACTCGTTCTGGAAGCCGATCAGGCCACGCGCCGGGATCTGGTACTCCAGGCGCACGCGGCCCTTGCCGTCCGGCTCCATGTTCTTCAGCTGGCCCTTGCGGGTGCCCAGCTTCTCCATCACGCCGCCCTGGTGGACTTCTTCCACGTCGACCACCAGCTGCTCGATCGGCTCCATCTGCTGGCCGTCGATCTCCTTGATGATCACTTCCGGACGCGACACGGCCAGCTCGTAGCCTTCGCGACGCATGTTCTCGATCAGCACCGACAGGTGCAGCTCGCCGCGGCCGGAGACCAGGAACTTGTCGGCGTCCTCCAGCTGCTCGACCTTCAGCGCGACGTTGTGCACGGTCTCGCGCTCGAGGCGGTCCTTCAACTGGCGGCTGGTCAGGAACTTGCCGCCCGACAGGTCCTTGTGGCCGGCGAACGGCGAGTTGTTGACCTGGAAGGTCATCGAGATGGTCGGCTCGTCGACGGTCAGCGGCGGCAGCGCCTCGGGCGTGTCCAGCGCGCAGACGGTGTCGGAGATGGTCAGCTCCTGGATGCCGGAGATGGCGACGATGTCGCCGGCCTCGGCCGAATCCTGCTCGATCCGCTCCAGGCCCAGGAAGCCCAGCACCTGCAGCACCTTGCCCTGGCGCTTCTTGCCCTCGCGGTCGATCACCGCGACCGGCATGTTCTTCTTGAGCGTGCCGCGCTGGATGCGGCCGATGCCGATCACGCCGACGAAGTTGTTGTAGTCCAGCTGGCTGATGCGCATCTGGAACGGGCCATCCGGGTCGACTTCCGGCTTCGGCGCGTGCTGCATGATCGCCTCGTACAGTGCGGTCATGTCGCCGTCGCGCACGCTGTCGTCCAGCGAGGCGTAGCCGTTCAGCGCCGAGGTGTAGACGATCGGGAAGTCCAGCTGCTCGTTGGTCGCGCCGAGCTTGTCGAACAGGTCGAACACCTGGTCGATCACCCAGTCAGGACGCGCGCCCGGGCGGTCGATCTTGTTGACCACCACGATCGGCTTGAAGCCCATCGCGAAGGCCTTCTGGGTGACGAAGCGTGTCTGCGGCATCGGGCCGTCCATCGCGTCGACCAGGATCAGCACGGTGTCGACCATCGACAGCACGCGCTCGACCTCGCCACCGAAGTCGGCGTGGCCCGGGGTGTCGACGATGTTGATGCGGTTGCCGTTCCAGGTGATGGCCGTGTTCTTGGCCAGGATCGTGATGCCACGTTCCTTTTCCTGGTCGTTGCTGTCCATCACGCGCTCGGCCAGCACCGTGCGCTCGGACAGGGTGCCGGACTGCTTCAGCAGGCAGTCGACGAGGGTGGTCTTGCCATGGTCGACGTGGGCGACGATGGCGATATTGCGCAGTTTTTCGATGGACATGGCGATAGGCGCGCCGTTCGCACGCGGGGCAGGGAAGAAAGGAAGCCGGCTATTATATCCGGTCTGCCCGTCAACGGTGTGACCGCTGGCGAAGCTGAACGAGGGAGCGTTCCGGACGCCGCCGCCAGCGGCCGGGGCGGGCTTGAATTCGCCACCCTCCATGCCCACCCCAACCGGGCACCGCCATTCCGGCCCGTCCCCCTGCTAGAGGAACTCCGCATGTCCCTGACCGCCACCTTCGACACCTCCCGCGGCACCATCAAGATCGATCTGCTGGCCGACAAGGCGCCGCTGACCGTCGCCAACTTCGTCAACCTGGCCCAGCGCGGCTTCTACGACGGCCTGAACTTCCACCGCGTGATCGGCGATTTCATGATCCAGGGCGGTTGCCCGGAAGGCTCCGGCCGCGGCGGCCCGGGCTACCGGTTCGAGGACGAGACCGACAACGGCGTGCGCCATGAGCGCGGCGTGCTGTCCATGGCCAATGCCGGCCCGAACACCAACGGCAGCCAGTTCTTCATCACCCACGTGGCCACCCCGCACCTGGACGGCCGCCACACCGTGTTCGGCAAGGTCACCGAAGGCCTGGACGTGGTCGACAGCGTCGCCCAGGGCGACAAGATCAACTCGGTGAAGATCGAGGGCGATGCCGAGGCCGCACTGGCCGCCAGGGCCGACCGCGTCGCCGAGTGGAACCGCCACCTGAGCGCCTGATGCGGGCCGGGGCCGGACAGGGTGCGTGCTACCATTTCCGGCTCCCACGCACCGTGACCGCATGCGGATTCCCGCTCTCCTGCTGCTGATCGGCGCCCTCGGCGGCGCCTGGGCCTGGTGGTCGCACGACCGCCAGGCGCCGCTGCATCCGGACGACCCGCGCCAGGCCACCGGCGATGCCGGCATCGTGATGCTGGCCGCCGAGTGGTGCGGCTACTGCCGCAAGCAGCAGGGCGACTTCGAGCGCGCCGGCGTACGTTACCGCGTGCTCGATGTCGAGACCGAGGATGGCGACCGTGCGATGCGCGCGCTCGGCGCGCGTGGCGTGCCGGTCACCGTGGTCGGCCAGGCCGTGATCCGCGGCTACGACACCGCCTCCTTGGACCAAAGACTTAGTCCGCTGGGTTACGACGTCTATTAACCTGCGCCGGCCCCGCGTTCCCTCCACGTTCCACCCGTCATCCACCGCGAAGGACACTTCCACAGATGAAGACCCCCGTTCGAGTTGCCGTCACCGGCGCCGCCGGCCAGATCGGCTACGCCCTGCTGTTCCGCATCGCTTCCGGCGAGATGCTCGGCAAGGACCAGCCCGTGATCCTGCAGCTGCTGGAGCTGCCGATCGACAAGGCCCAGGCCGCGCTGAAGGGCGTGATCATGGAACTGGAGGACTGCGCGTTCCCGCTGGTGGCCGGCATCGTCGGCACCGATGACCCGGAAGTGGCCTTCAAGGACGCCGACGTGGCCCTGCTGGTCGGCGCGCGTCCGCGCGGCCCGGGCATGGAGCGCAAGGACCTGCTGCTGGAGAACGCGAAGATCTTCACCGCCCAGGGCGCCGCGCTGAACAAGGTCGCCTCGCGCGACGTCAAGGTGCTGGTCGTGGGCAACCCGGCCAACACCAACGCCTACATCGCGATGAAGTCGGCGCCGGACCTGGATCCGAACAACTTCACCGCCATGCTGCGCCTGGACCACAACCGCGCGCTGAGCCAGCTGGCGACCAAGGCCGGCGTGGCCGTGGGCGACATCGAGAAGCTGATCGTGTGGGGCAACCACAGCCCGACCATGTACCCGGACTACCGCTTCGCCACCGTCGCCGGTGCGTCGCTGAAGGACCGGATCAACGATGCCGACTGGAACGCCAACGACTTCATCCCGAAGGTCGGCAAGCGCGGCGCGGCGATCATCGAGGCCCGCGGCCTGTCCTCGGCTGCCTCGGCTGCCAACGCGGCCATCGACCACATCCGCGACTGGGTGCTGGGCAGCAACGGCAAGTGGACCACGATGGGCATCCCGTCCGATGGTTCCTACGGCATTCCGGAAGGCGTGATCTTCGGCTTCCCGGTGATCACCGAGAACGGCAAGTACACCATCGTCCAGGACCTGCCGATCGACGACTTCAGCCAGAAGGCCATCGACAAGACCCTGGCCGAGCTGGAAGAAGAGCGCGCCGGCGTGTCGCATCTGCTCTAATCGCAGGCCTGTCGCACGCGTGACGGACAAGGCGGCTTCGGCCGCCTTTTTCGTGCGCGGAGCATGGCCCGCACGGCGCGGGAGATCGGCGCCGATACCGGTGCGCCGTGGCTGTGGCCAGTCCACCTGCTTCCTGCCTGATGCGCGATGGCCCAGGGCCTGCTTCGACCAAGGTCTGAGGGCGCGCGTGGCCTGGCGGGTCTAGATTCGACCCGGCACGCCACTAGGAGGGGGCCGCCATGCAGTACACCGAGTTCCATCGTCGCTCGATCGAACAGCCCGAGGCGTTCTGGGCCGAGCAGGCCGCCGCGATCGACTGGAAGACGCCGCCGCAGACGATCCTCGACGACAGCGATCCGCCGTTCCGGAAGTGGTTCGTCGGCGGTACGACCAATCTGTGCCACAACGCGGTCGACCGGCATCTGGACGCGCGCGGCGACCAGCTCGCGCTGGTCGGCTGGTCCAGCGAAACCGGCAGCGTGCGCGAACTGAGCTACCGCGAGCTGCATCGCGAGGTGAATGCGTTCGCATCGGTGCTGCAGTCGCTGGACGTGGGTCAGGGCGACCGCGTGGTGATCTACATGCCGCATACGCTGGATGCGGCGATCGCGATGCTGGCCTGCGCGCGCATCGGGGCGATCCACTCGGTGGTGTTCGGCGGATTCGCCGCGCAGAACCTGGCGGTACGCATCGATGACGCGAAGCCCAAGGTACTGGTCTGCGCCGATGCCGGCAGCCGCGGTGGCAAGGTGACTCCGTTCAAGCCGCTGGTCGACGACGCGCTGGCGCGTGCGGCGCATCCACCGGCCCATGTGCTGGTGATCGATCGCGGACTGGCCGGCGACGTCGCACTGCAGCCGGGGCGCGATCACCTGTACGGCCCGCTGCGCGAGGCGCATCTGCAGGCGCAGGTGCCGGTGGTGTGGCTGGAATCGAACGCGCCCAGCTACATCCTCTACACCTCCGGCACCACCGGCCGGCCGAAGGGCGTGCAGCGCGATGTCGGCGGCTATGCGGTCGCGCTGGCGTTGTCGATGTGGTCCATCTACGACGTACGTCCGGGCCAGGTGATGTTCTCGACTTCGGACATCGGCTGGGTGGTCGGGCATTCGTACAACGTCTACGGCCCGCTGATCGCGGGCGCGACGTCGATCCTTTACGAAGGCCTGCCAACTTCGCCCGATCCGGGCATCTGGTGGAAGATCTGCGAGCGCTACGGCGTGCGCACGATGTTCTCGTCGCCGACCGCGGTGCGGGTGCTGAAGAAGCAGGATCCGGCCTGGTTGACGCGGCATGACCTGTCGAAACTGCAGTACCTGTTTCTCGCCGGCGAGCCGCTGGACGAGCCGACTGCGCAGTGGATCACCGAAGCACTGGGCAAGACGGTGATCGACAACTACTGGCAGACCGAGACCGGCTGGCCGGTGCTGACCCTGATGCCGGGGCTGGAGATGCAGCCCGTGAAACTTGGCTCGCCCGGGCTACCCGCACCCGGCTACCACCTGCGCGTGATCGACGAGACCACCGGCGCCGATGTCGGCCCCGGGCAGAAGGGCGTGCTGGCGATCCAGCCGCCGCTGCCGCCGGGCTGCCTGAGCACGGTCTGGGGCGACGATGCGCGCTTCGTCTCCAGCTACTTCAGCCACTTCAGGGAGAGGCTGTACAGCTCGCTGGACTGGGCGATCCGCGACGCCGACGGCTACACCTTCATCCTCGGTCGCACCGATGACGTGATCAACGTTGCCGGGCATCGTCTGGGCACGCGCGAGATCGAGGAATCCGTATCCAGCCATCCGGGGGTGGCCGAGGCCGCGGTGATCGGCGTGCACGATGAAGTGAAAGGCCAGGTGCCGGTGGTGTTCGCCACGCTGCGCCAGGCTGGCGATGAGGCCGCGGCGGCTGCGCGCGGGATGCTGCAGACCGTGTCGGAACAGCTGGGGCCGGTCGCGCGGCCATCGCGTGTGTATGTGGTTGGTGCATTGCCGAAGACGCGCTCGGGAAAGCTGCTGCGGCGTTCGCTGCAGGCGCTGGCCGAGCAGCGCGACCCGGGGGATCTGTCGACGCTGGACGATCCCAACGCGCTGGACGAGGTGCGACGCGCGCTGGAGCGGGGTGCGGATGCGGGCGGCTGAGGGCGTGTTGCGGCGCTGATGGGGTGCGCGTCGCGTGTGCTTTTGGATCGGCGCGCGGTTGTCGGCGCGGATGACGGTTGTGATGAAGCGTCGGCTTCGTACGGGCAGCCACCCGCCGATCCACTGCGTGGGGCGTTTTGATCGTGGCTTTGGTGAAGGTGCCTGCAATGAATGCAGTGCGCGTGTCGCGGTGTTGATGCGGGATGTGTCGATGCGACTGTTCGGACGGATGCAGGCCGTCGGTGGGACATCGGCTTCGGATGGGCAGCGGTCCGCCGGGTGACTGCCGCTGTTCCCGCGGCCGGGCGTCCTGCCCGGACGCGTGCGCGAGGCCATCCTGCCGTGCTTTCCGCGGCAGCCGCCGCCGGTCCACTGTGCGGGGCGTTGTGATCCTGACTTCGGTGATGGTGGCAACTGTGAACGCGTTCCGGCGCTGATGCGAGGCGGCGATGCCGCTGTCATCGGGTTGCGTCCTCGGGGTCATCCGACGCGCGGTGATCCGCAGCGGTGTCTACTCCTTCTGTGATCCTGCCTCGTCCTCGTCAGGCTGGACGTGCCCGGGGTCGACATCGCCGGCCAGCGTCCACACCACGTCACGGCCTTCGGGATCGCGGCTGAGCACGAAGCGTGCAGGCGCGCCGGGCAGCAGCGCCGGTGGGCGCGATGCCGCGTTGCCGGCAGGCGGCAGTGGCACGACGAACAGGCCGTGCGCATCGATCGTGCGGCGTGCGTTGGCGTCGGCCAGGTCGCCGACTTCGTTGATGCTGCCGCCGCGCTCGCTCAGCGGATCGCGGAAATTCACCAGCAGGTCGGCGCGCAGCTGTGGTTGGCCGGGCACCGCCAGGGTGCCGCCGAGGATGCGCAGGTCGGGCCAGACCTTGCCGTTCTCCGGCAGGTCGCGGTACAGCGCGGCGGGCAGGCCTGCATGGCTGCCGCTGGCGATGCTGTCCAGGCCGGCGACCAGGGCCAGGAAGTACAGCCGGCGCAGCTGCTGCTTCTCCAGATCACCGTCGATGCCGCCGGCTTCGATCAGCACCGTGCTCGTGCCCCACTGCGTGGTCAGGTCGCCGAACGCACGCGGGTCGAAGGTCTCGTCCCAGCGGGCGATGTGGCCGGCCAGTTGCGGCTCCAGCGCGATCCGGATCGCGCCGGCGACCTCGATCGCACGCGTGCGCACGTCGTTGATCGTGTTGGCGTGGTCGTACGGTGGCGACAGCAGCGCGATCGCGGTGCCGCGCGCGGAATCGCCGGCGCGGTAGCCGACACGCTGGTCGTGCAGGTTGAAGCCGAAGCGCGGCTGCACGCGGTCGTGCAGGGCCTTCAGCGTGCGTGCTTCGGGTGTGGCCAGCGCACGTGCGTCGCGGTTCAGGTCGATGCCCTGCGCGTTGCGGCGCTGGAAGCGCGCGGTGCCGTCCGGGTTGACGATCGGCATGATGTGCAGCGTGGTGCGCTCGCGCAGGCGCCGCACCAGTGGATCGCGCGGATGCTCGCCGAGGAAACGGAACAGGTCGGCCAGCGCCATCGACGCGGTCGCCTCGTCGCCATGCATCTGCGACCACAACAGCACGCGGGTTTTGCCGTTGCCCCAGGTGATGTGGCGCAACGGGCGGTCCTCGACGCTGCGGCCGATCTCCTCGACGCTGAAGCCCTCGCGCGTCTCGAGCAGTGGCATGGCGATCCGCCACCAGTGTTCGGGGTCGAAATCGCGGCGTTCCAGTCCTGCCACACGCAGCTCGCTGGCGTAACGCGCATCCAGCGCGGGCAGCCAGGCCGGTGGCGGCGGGACCGGCGTGGTGCTGGCGGTGGCAGACGTCGCCTGGGCGGGGACGCAGGGCATCGCGCTCAGCAACAGCAGCAGGGGCAGGGCGAAGGCATGGCGCATCACGGGCCTGGGGTCGCGAATGGTGTCAGGCAGGGTCGGCAGCGTGTGCCGCAGTGTCAAGCCGCATGGCGTGAGGATAGAGGCTTGCGATGCAGGCGCGATGTCGTACGTCGATGCCGGCATCGCGCCGCGTCAGGGCGGGTACCGTTGCGTGCCGACCGGTCCTCGCGATTCGTCCTGTGCGCATGCCGTGCACGGCCGGCCATGCGCGTCGTACCTGCGGCATCAGCCGCCGCGTCGGCGCTGCCGTTCGCGCGGCGCCGTGTCACTCCTGCGCCGTGCCGCCTTCGGGCAGGGCGCCAGTGTAGCGGGCGCGCGGCCGGATCAGCTTGCCGAAGGTCTGCTGTTCCAGTGCATGCGCCAGCCAGCCGGCGAGGCGTCCGGCGGCGAACAGCACCAGCGCCGGCGAGGCGGGCAGGCCGTAGGAGTGGCAGATCGCGGCCAGCAGCAGGTCCACGTTCGGCTGCTGGCCGCTGGCCTCGCTGGCGGCGGCGATCATCTCGTCGATGCGGCGCATCGCGCGGCTGCGGCCGGCGCGCTCACGCAGCATGCGCAGCAGCTCGGCCGCGCGCGGGTCGCCCTGCGGGTAGAGCGCGTGGCCGAAGCCGGGCAGCTCGTCGCCGCGTTGCCAGCGCGAGGCGATGAAGGTGCCGGCCGACGGCGCGTTCAGCGCATCGTCGATCAATGCATGCGCGCGTGCGGTGGCGCCGCCATGGCGCGGGCCGGACAGCGCGGCCAGGCCCGCGCAGACCGTGGCATGCAGGTGCGCGCCGGTGGAGGCGACCACGCGCGCGGCGAACGCCGACACATTGAGTTCGTGGTCGGCGCACAGCACCAGCGCGGCGCGGACCAGACCGGCGAAGCCGGCATCGTCCGGCTGCCAGGCCTGCGCCAGGGTCAGATGCACCGGCCGCGGATCCGGCCGCGCGGCGACCAGCAGCGCCGCGTTCTGGCGCAGCAGGCTGGCGGCGATCTCGCGCCGTACCGGCAGCGAGGAGTTGAACGAATGGCGCACGTCCAGCGCCAGCAGCGGGATCGCCGCCATCGCCCGTTCCAGCGGCGGCAGGCGCGCATCGCCAGCGATCGGCGCGACCCGGGTCGGCCAGCGCGTGGCCGGCGCGCTGGCGAACGGATCCTCCTCGCCGCAGTCCCACAGAATCCGGGCGATGTCCTCCAGTGTGGCGCCGGCACGCACCGCCTCAACCGCGGACTGGCCGCGGTAGTAGGGGCTGTCCGGGCGGATCAGCGAGATCCGGGTCTCCAGCACCGGCAGGCCGCGGTCCAGGCTCTGTGCGGCGCCACGCGCGGCGCCGTGGCCGGCGCGCTTGCGCTGCACCAGTTGCTCGACGTCCTGGCGCCGGTACACGCGGCTGCGCTGGTCCGGCCCGGGCCGCGACTCGAGCTGGCCGCGGCTGACGTAGGCGTACAGCGTCGCCGGGCTGATGCCGAGGATCGCGCAGGCCTCGCGGGCCGGGATGTAGTCGTCGCTCATGTCGATATATTGATTGATTGCATCAAGATTGATCAATAGGTTGATTGCTGCCAGATTGACGGCGCCCCATGGGATCCGTTCCCGGGTCGCCGGGGCGCATCGACAGGAGCATCCGATCCCATGAGCACGCAGTCCGCTGGCGCCACCACATCTCCGGGAGCGGCGTTCCGCGCCGCCCTTGCCGCCGAATCGCCGTTGCAGGTGATCGGTGCGATCAACGCCAACCACGCGCTGCTGGCGAAACGCGCCGGCTACCGGGCGATCTACCTGTCCGGTGGCGGCGTCGCCGCCGGCTCGCTCGGCCTGCCGGACCTGGGCATCAACACGCTGGACGACGTGCTGATCGACGTGCGCCGCATCACCGATGTCTGCGACCTGCCGTTGCTGGTCGACATCGACACCGGCTTCGGGCCGAGCGCGTTCAACATCGAGCGCACGATCAAGTCGCTGATCAAGGCCGGCGCCGCCGCCTGCCACATCGAGGACCAGGTCGGCGCCAAGCGCTGTGGTCACCGCCCGGGCAAGGAGATCGTGCCGCAGGGGGAGATGGTCGACCGGGTCAAGGCCGCGGCCGATGCGAAGACCGATCCGGACTTCTTCCTGATCGCGCGTACCGATGCGATCCAGGTCGACGGCGTGGACGCGGCGATCGAACGCGCGATCGCCTGCGTCGAGGCGGGCGCCGACGGCATCTTCGCCGAGGCCGCCTACGACCTGGACACCTATCGCCGCTTCGTCGATGCGGTGAAGGTGCCGGTGCTGGCCAACATCACCGAGTTCGGCAAGACCCCGTTGTTCAGCCGCGACGAACTGGCCTCGGCCGGCGTGGCGATCCAGCTGTTCCCGCTGTCGGCGTTCCGCGCGGCCAACAAGGCGGCCGAAACCGTCTACACGGCGATCCGCCGCGACGGCCACCAGCAGGCGGTGGTGGACGGCATGCAGACCCGCGAGGAGCTGTACGAGCGGATCGGCTACCACGCCTTCGAGCAGCGGCTGGATGCCCTGTTCGCCGGCAAGGGCGCATGATCCACGCAGGTTCCCTCGCACGGGCATGTCCATGAACACACACACCGGCAGCGTGCCGCCAAGCGGTCGCATCGATCGTCGCCAGACCGCGCGGCAGTTGTTGCGGACCGAGCTGGAAAAGCTGCCCGATGCCGAACGCGAAGTGGTGGAGCGTTTCATCGCCAGGCGCCATGTGGCGCGCGACATCGCCAAACAGGTCCATCACGACCGCACGCTCGGCGAGCGCATCGCCGACCGGGTCGCCGAGATCGGCGGCAGCTGGAGTTTCATCATCGGCTTCGCGCTGGTGCTGCTGGCGTGGATCGTGCTCAACAGCGTGCTGCTGCACGGTGGCTTCGATCCGTATCCGTACATCCTGCTCAACCTGTGCCTGTCGTGCCTGGCCGCGATCCAGGCGCCGGTGATCATGATGAGCCAGAACCGCCAGGCCGCGGTGGACCGCCTGCGCGCGCAGAACGATTACGAAGTGAACATCAAATCCGAGCTGGAGATCCTGCAGGTGCACGAGAAGCTCAACCAGCTGCGCGAGCAGGATTGGGCGACCCTGGTCGAGCAGCAGAACCGCCAGATCGCCATGCTGCAGCAACTGCTCGAGCGCGCTGGCGGCCTGCCGCCGGATGCGCCCGCGCGCTGATCCGTCCAGACGACACGACCGCGATATCCCGGAGACGACGCATGAACGACACCAACGCAAGCCAGGCCGCACCGGCCTTCAAGCCGAAGAAGTCGGTGGCCCTGTCCGGCACCGCCGCCGGCAACACCGCCCTGTGCACCGTCGGACGCAGCGGCAACGACCTGCATTACCGCGGCTACGACATCCTCGACCTGGCCACCACCAGCGAGTTCGAGGAGATCGCCTACCTGCTGGTGCACGGCAAACTGCCGACCCGCGCCGAACTGCGCGGCTACAAAGCCAAGTTGAAGTCGCTGCGTGGCATCCCGGCCGCGGTCAAGGCCGCGCTGGAGGAACTGCCGCCGTCGGCGCACCCGATGGACGTGATGCGTACCGGCGTGTCGGTGCTCGGCTGCGTGGCACCGGAGAAGGACGACCACAACCACCCTGGCGCGCGCGACATCGCCGACAAGCTGATGGCCTGCCTCGGCTCGATGCTGCTGTACTGGTACCACTGGAGCCACAACGGCCGCGCGATCGACGTGGAGACCGAAGACGATTCCATCGGCGGCCACTTCCTGCACCTGCTGCACGGGCAGAAGCCGCCGGAATCCTGGGTCAAGGCGATGCACACCTCGCTGATCCTGTACGCCGAGCACGAGTTCAATGCCTCGACCTTCGCCTGCCGCGTCATCGCCGGCACCGGCAGCGACATGCACAGCGCCATCGCCGGTGGCATCGGCGCGCTGCGCGGGCCCAAGCACGGCGGCGCCAACGAGGTCGCGTTCGAGGTGCAGAAGCGCTACGACACGCCGGACGAGGCCGAGGCCGACATCAGGGCGCGGGTGGAGCGCAAGGAGGTCGTGATCGGCTTCGGTCACCCGGTCTACACCGTGTCCGATCCGCGCAACAAGGTGATCAAGCAGGTCGCGCTGGAACTGTCGGACGAGCAGGGCAGCCGCAAGATGTACGACATCGCCGAGCGCCTGGAAACGGTGATGTGGGACATCAAGAAGATGTTCCCGAACCTGGACTGGTTCAGTGCGGTCAGCTACCACATGATGGGCGTGCCGACGGCGATGTTCACGCCGTTGTTCGTCATCGCCCGCACCGCCGGCTGGAGCGCGCACATCATCGAGCAGCGCACCGACGGCAAGATCATCCGCCCCAGCGCCCACTACACCGGGCCGGAAGACCAGGCCTTCGTGCCGATCGACGCGCGCAGCTGAGGACCGGCGTCGGGCCGCGCTCCCGCGCGTGGCCCGGCACGGGTGCAGCCGGGCAGCGGGCACATGTCCGTCGGCGCAGCCGCCAGGCATGCGTCCGCTGCGCGTTCCGTCGTTCCGTCCATGTCCGCGTGTCGCCTCCCACGCGGAGAAGCGCACGCCACCGGACCGGCCACGCCGGATCCGTCGTCTCTTTCTCGAGTACCGCCAGCCATGAACAGCCAGCACCGCAAACCGCTCCCGGGCACATCGCTCGACTGGTTCGACGCACGCGCCGCCGTCGAGGCGCTGGAGCCGGGCGCCTATGCGCGGATGTCCTACACCGCACGCGTGCATGCCGAGAACCTGGTGCGTCGCTGCGATCCGGCGCTGCTGGACACCGCGCTGCGGCAGCTGATCGAACTGCGCCGCGACGTGGACTTCCCGTGGTATCCGGTGCGCGTGGTCTGCCACGACATCCTCGGCCAGACCGCACTGGTCGATCTGGCCGGCCTGCGCGATGCGATCGCCGGGCAGGGCGGCGACCCGGCCCAGGTCAATCCGGTGGTACCGGTGCAGCTGATCGTCGACCACTCGCTGGCGGTGGAATGCGGCGGCTACGACCCCGACGCGTTCGTGAAGAACCGCGCGATCGAAGACCGCCGCAACGCCGACCGCTTCGACTTCATCGACTGGACCGCGAAGGCGTTCCGCAACATCGAGGTGATCCCGCCGGGCAACGGGATCATGCACCAGATCAACCTGGAGAAGATGTCGCCGGTGGTCTACGTCCAGGACGGCGTGGCTTTCCCCGATACCTGCGTGGGCACCGACAGCCACACTCCCCATGTCGATGCGTTGGGCGTGATCGCCATTGGCGTCGGCGGGCTGGAAGCGGAGAACGTGATGCTCGGCCGCGCCTCGTGGATGCGCACGCCGGAGATCGTCGGCGTGGAACTGTCCGGCCGGCCCGGCCCGGGCATCACCGCCACCGACGTGGTGCTGGCGCTGACCGAGTTCCTGCGCCAGTCGAAGGTGGTCGGCGCCTATCTGGAGTTCCGCGGCGCCGGCGCGGCGGCGCTGACCGTCGGCGACC
Organism: Xanthomonas sp. XNM01; assembly: GCF_014851915.1. Classification (GTDB taxonomy): domain Bacteria; phylum Pseudomonadota; class Gammaproteobacteria; order Xanthomonadales; family Xanthomonadaceae; genus Pseudoxanthomonas. The sequence goes on along the minus strand of NZ_JACVAP010000003.1, from coordinate 39,110 downwards.
GCGCGACGATCTCGAACATGGCGCCCGAGTACGGCGCGACCGCGGCGATGTTCTTCATCGACGACAACACCCTGGACTACCTGCGCCTGACCGGCCGCGAGGAGGCGCAGGTGCAGCTGGTCGAAACCTATGCGAAGGCGGCCGGCCTGTGGGCCGACGCGCTGGCCGACGCGCGCTACGAACGCAGCCTGTCGTTCGACCTGTCCAGCGTGGTCCGCAATATGGCTGGGCCGTCCAATCCGCATCGGCGCCTGCCGACCTCGGCGCTGGCCGAACGCGGCATCGCCGGCGATCTTGCGCAGGCGCGCGCGCAGGAAGCGCAGGGGCTGATGCCCGACGGCGCGGTGGTGATCGCGGCGATCACCTCGTGCACCAACACCTCCAATCCGCGTAACGTCATCGCCGCAGGCCTGCTGGCCCGCAACGCGAACGCGAAGGGCCTGCTGCGCAAGCCCTGGGTCAAGACCTCGCTGGCGCCAGGTTCGAAGGCGGTGCAGCTGTATCTGGAGGAGGCCGGCCTGCTGCCGGAACTGGAACAGCTGGGCTTCGGCATCGTCGCCTTCGCCTGCACCACCTGCAACGGCATGAGCGGCGCGCTGGACCCGGCGATCCAGCAGGAGATCGTCGAGCGCGACCTGTACGCCACCGCCGTGCTCAGCGGCAACCGCAACTTCGACGGGCGCATCCATCCGTATGCGAAGCAGGCCTTCCTGGCCTCGCCGCCGCTGGTGATCGCCTATGCGATCGCCGGCACGGTGCGCTTCGACATCGAGAAGGACGTGCTCGGCACCGATGCCGATGGCCGGCCGGTCACGCTGAAGGAGATCTGGCCGTCGGACGAGGAGATCGACGCGATCGTCCGCGCCAGCGTCAAACCCGAGCAGTTCCGCAGGGTGTATGCGCCGATGTTCAACGTGCGCGTCGAGCACGGCGAGCCGGTGGCGCCACTGTACGACTGGCGGCCGATGAGCACCTACATCCGCCGGCCGCCGTACTGGGAAGGCGCGCTGGCCGGCGAACGCACGCTGCGCGGCCTGCGCCCGCTGGCGGTGCTGGGCGACAACATCACCACCGATCACCTGTCGCCGTCGAACGCGATCCTCGCCAGCAGCGCGGCCGGCGAGTACCTGGCGAAGATGGGCGTGCCCGAGGAGGACTTCAATTCCTACGCGACCCACCGCGGTGATCATCTGACCGCGCAGCGTGCCACCTTCGCCAACCCGAAGCTGGTCAACGAGATGGCCGTGGTCGACGGCCAGGTGAAGCAGGGCTCGCTGGCGCGCATCGAGCCTGACGGCCAGGTGGTGCGGATGTGGGAGGCGATCGAGACCTACATGCAGCGCCGCCAGCCGCTGATCATCGTCGCCGGCGCGGACTACGGCCAGGGCAGTTCGCGGGACTGGGCGGCCAAGGGCGTGCGTCTGGCGGGCGTGGAGGCCATCGTCGCCGAAGGCTTCGAGCGCATCCACCGCACCAACCTGATCGGCATGGGCGTGCTGCCGCTGGAGTTCCTGCCCGGGCAGACCCGCGCGACCCATGGCATCGACGGCACCGAAACCTTCGACGTGACCGGCACCCGCGGCCCGCGCGCGCAGCTGAGCCTGGTGATCCATCGCCGCAACGGCGAGCGGGTCGAGGTGCCGGTGCTGTGCCGGCTGGATTCGGATGAAGAGGTGTCGATCTACGAAGCCGGTGGCGTGCTGCAGCGCTTCGCGCAGGATTTCCTCGAGCAGAGCGGGGCGCAGGTGTCGAAAACGGCCTGACCCGGCCGTCGTCCCGGTACATCCCGACGCCAGGAGCATCGCCATGTCCAGCCAGTCCTCCAACGCCACCGGCACCGTCCACCTGCACCGTGTCCTGCGCGCGCCGCCGGCGCGCGTCTATCGCGCCTTCCTCGATCCGGCGGCGTTGGCCAAATGGCTGCCGCCGCATGGCTTCACCGGCACCGTCTATGCGTTCGATGCCTCGGTCGGCGGCGGGTACCGCATGGCGTTCACCAACCTCGGGACCGGCAGCAGCCATTCCTTCCGCGTCGTGTTCGTCGAACTGGAACAGGATGCGCGCATCGTCCATGTCGACACCTTCGACAGCCCGGATCTGCCGGGCGAGATCCGGGTCACCGTGACGTTGGCGCCGAATCTGTGCGGCACCGAGCTGCGCATCGAGCAGAGCGGGATTCCGGCCGCGATCCCCATCGATTTCTGCTACCAGGGCTGGCAGGAATCGCTGGCGCTGCTCGCGCTGCTGGTCGAGCCGGAGATCCCGGATGGCGGCTGAGATGCGCCAGGCCTGCGCGATGCGTGACCGTGGGCCCGCTGCGGCCGCGCCTCGCCGTGTTCGCGCCTGGCAGGTGGCATCGCTGCTGGTCCTTGCGCAGCTGGCCGGCCACGCGACGGCCGACAGCGCCCATACCACCCGCATCGCGGCGGACGACGTACGCCGGCTGGACACCCGCGCGCTGGCCATGCGCCTGCTTCCGCCTGAACCGGCCAGCCACGCCGTGTCCCACGACGTGCTCGAGTACAGCGTGTTCCGCTCCCAGCCCGCACGAATCCAAGGGGTCGGCTTCAGGTTGCCCGCAAGCCACGTGGACGGGGTCTGCGCCCAGCTTGAAGCCTTCGTCGGGCTCGATCCCGTCGAGGGCGACGATAGTTTCCTGGCCAGGCATCCGTCGCGCCGCACCTACATGGCGCTCGGCGCGCAGTGCGAGGCGATTCCGCAGGAACGCTATGCCCACTTGCAGATGCGGCTTGATCCCAAGGTGGCGGCGGAAGCCCTGCGCTGGCTCGCACGCCTGCGCAGCTCGGCAGCCATGGGTGAGCCGCTGCCGGAGGTGTCGTGCGCCTCCGAGGTCTCGGACATGGATGCGTGCTCACCGGGCGTGGCCACGATCCTCGCCAGCCTGCCGCTGGAGCGCATCCACACGATCACGCCGACACGGCCGGAAGAAGGCCTGCAACTGTCGGTCATGCCCAACGGTCCCGGGCCGGGACGCGGACATGCCTTCTGGAACGTGCGACTGCTGTTCGATCCGGCCACCCGCTACCGGGTGCAGCTGCAATGGATGATCCCGCCACCCTTCTGACATCGAGTGCCCCATGCCGTTTGCCCCCCAGCTCCGCATCCCCGCCACCTACATGCGCGGCGGCACCTCGAAAGGGGTGTTCTTCCGCCTCGAAGACCTGCCCGCCGTGGCGCAGGTGCCGGGCCCGGCGCGCGACGCGCTGCTGCTTCGGGTGATCGGCTCTCCCGACCCCTACGGCAAGCACACCGACGGCATGGGCGGGGCGACGTCGTCGACCAGTAAGTGCGTGATCATCGCGCCGGCGTCGGTGCCCGACCACGATGTCGACTATCTGTACGGGCAGGTGTCGATCGACAGCGCCTTCGTCGACTGGAGTGGCAACTGCGGCAACCTCAGCACCGCGGTCGGTCCGTTCGCGGTGGCCAACGGGTTCGTCGATCCTGCGCTGCTGCCGCGCGATGGCGTGTTCCCGGTGCGCGTGTGGCAGGCCAACATCGGCAAGACCATCGTCGTGCACGTGCCGGTCGTCGATGGCCAGGTGCAGGAAACCGGCGATTTCGAGCTGGATGGCGTGACCTTTCCCGCGGCCGAGATCGTGCTGGAATTCGTCGACCCTTCCGATGATGGCGAAGGTGCGGCGCTGTTCCCGACCGGGAATCTGGTCGACACGCTGGACGTGCCCGGTGTCGGCCCGCTGCAGGCGACGCTGATCACCGCCGGCATTCCCACGGTGTTCGTCGACGCCGCGGCGATCGGCTTCGATGGCACCGAGCTGCAGCCGGCGATCAACGAGGACAGGGCGCTGTTGGCGAAGCTCGAAGCGATCCGCGTCGCCGGCGCGTTGCGCATGGGCCTGATCCGCACGGCCGAGGAGGCCGCGACCCGCCAGCACACGCCGAAGGTGGCCTTCGTCGCACCGCCGCGCGCTTACCTGGCCAGCAGCGGCAGGGCGATCGGCGCCAGCGAGATCGACCTCAACGTGCGTGCGATGTCGATGGGCAGGCTGCACCACGCGATGATGGGGACGGCGGCGGTGGCGATCGGCACCGCCGCGGCGATCCCGGGCACCCTGGTCAATCTGGCTGCAGGCGGCGGCGCGCGCGAGGCGGTGCGGTTCGGGCATCCGTCCGGCACCCTGCGCGTCGGTGCCCAGGCGCGCCAGGTCGAGGGCCGGTGGGCGGTCACCCGGGCGGTGATGAGCCGCAGCGCCCGGGTGCTGATGGAGGGCGCCGTCCGCGTGCCGGCGGCTGTCCTGCCGGACTGACGGCCTGCCGCCGCGGTGCGGGCCAGGCTCGGCAGTTCCGCCCGCAATGTTCCCAGGCAGGGCGCCGCCTGGTTGCAGTGCGGCATGAATCGCTGCCGGATCGGTGTCAGGATCTGGCGTTCCGCGCGGGGAGCGCGGTGGCGACGACGCGAACCCGGGGGAGGGGCGCATGCGCGACGAGGACGTGTTCCGCAAGACCGAGGCGGGGCGGGACGAGATCGAACACCGGCATCGGCGGTTGGCGCCGCAGCTGCGCACCATCCTGTTGATGGTGGACGGCCGGCGCAGCGCGCGCGACCTGCGCGCGGTCATCGCCGGCGTGCATGCGCCGGCCGATACGCTGGTGCAGCTGCAGGCGATGGAGCTGATCGAGACGACACCGAGCGGATTCGATCCGGCCTCGCTGCTGCAGGCGGTGTCGCCGGGCCAGCAGCCGGGCGACGCCGTCGTCGCGGCACCGGCCGCCTTCGCCACCCCGACATCCGCGCCTGAGCCGGCCGTGTCGGTGGTGCAGCCGCTGGCCGTGGGCGACTACCACCGGCTCTACGAAGGCATGAGCGAGGCGATCCGGGCGCACCTGGGCCTGCGTGGCTACTTCATGCAGCTCAAGGTCGAGCGCTGCCAGGATGCCGTCGCGTTGCGCGCGCTGCTGCCGGAGATGCGCCAGGCGCTGGCCAAGGCCAAGGGCGAGGGATTCGCCGACACCTGGCTGCTGGCGACCGCCGGCCCTTGAAGGGGCGGGCACGGGCCGCTTCTGGCGCCGATGGACGCCTGCGACGTCCATCGGCGCTGCGCCGCCCCGTGGGACGTCGCGCGCTCCGCCTGCTCAGGCCAGGCCTTCGGCCTTCAGCACGGCCTGCACGCCCGGGTCGGCGTCCATGCGCGCCTGGAACGCGGCCAGCTGCGGCAGGCCGCCCAGGTCGACGCCGACCCGGCCCGCCCAGCGCAGGGTCAGATGGAGATAGGGATCGGCGTAGCTGCGGAAGCCGGCCAGCCAGTCCTGGCCACCCAGCTGCCGCTCGGCGGTCTCGAACAGGGCGCGCACGCGCGTGCGGGCGGCGGCCCGGACCGCGTCGTACTGGCTGTCGTCGCCGATGTAGTTGCCCGGCATGAACAGCGGCTTGAAAGCCGGGTGCAGATCGGAGTTGACGAAGGCCAGCCAGCGGTTGGCTTCGGCCCGCTGGCGGGCGCTGCCGTCGCCGGCAAGGCCGGCAGCCGGTGCCTGGTCGGCGATGTAGCCGAGGATGGCGGCGTTCTGGTTCAGCACGAACTCGCCGTCCACCAGCAGCGGCACGGCCCCGGCCGGGTTCAGCGCCAGGTAGGCCGGCGCCTTCATCGTGGTGGCGTCCAGGATCTCGACCTCGAAGGCCAGGCCGCTCCAGCGCAGGGAGATGTGCACGGCGGTCGAGCAGGCGCCGGGCTTGGTGTAGAGCTTCATCGGACGGTTCCGGGAGGTGGGCGGGGCCCGGACTATTCCAGAAGCGCCGGCGTGGCGGCAATCGCCGCCGCCCTCAACCCGCGCGCGGCTTCAGCCGCTGCACCCTGTAGAAGGTGTGGTCGCCGATGGTCGCGACCTGGTACGAATTGCTCCAGCTCGGGCTGGCGATGGCCATGGCCGCGAAATGGCTGGCGCCCGGGACGATCTCCCGCCGCTGGCCGACCGGCAGGGCCCAGTTGCGCTCGGCCGTCAGGGCCACGTTCACCGACCGGTCCCAAGCATCGAAATTGCCCAGGCGGGTGTTCGGCGAGACGATGGTCGGCGCGAACTGCTTGCGCGCGGTGACCACATCGCACATCGAGTCGCCCCACAGGCCGCTGTCCAGCCGGCGCAGGGCCACCTCGGCGACGGCCTGCTGGCCGCGGAGGCTCTGGTCGCGGGCCTCCAGGTACACGGTGGTGCTCAGACACAGCGAGTCGGCGGCCGGCTGCGGCAGAAGCTGCGACAGCCAGAGAATCCATGCCAGTTTCATCTACTTCTCCTTGCTCCGTCTTCGCAGCGGCCTGCTCCGTCCCAACGCGGGGCGGAACATCGACAGGACACTGCTGGGCGTCATGGGGAGGCGACCGCTGCCACGGGTCGCCCGGGAAGCCGGCAGGAATCTGGTGTGCCGGCAAGACCTGCCGAAGGGGGCGGGTCGAAGTGGCGCGCAAGATAGGCGCGCCGATCCGAACCAAAACTGAATAGGCAAGGTTGACGGGAGGGGGCTCGCTGGGGTTGGCCGGAGCGCCCGTGAAGGCGCCACCGGCCGTCCGGATCGGCGGTTCAGAAGCCGGCGGCGAGCCGGCTGCCCTGGGCGATCGCGCGCTTGGCATCGAGCTCGGCGGCGACGTCGGCGCCACCGATCAGATGCGTTTGGATGCCTGCAGCAAGCAGTTCTGCGTGCAACAAGCGGTTGGGTTCCTGTCCGGCGCAGACCACAACATGATCGACCGCCAGCAGCTGTTCGACCTCGTCGACGCGGATGTGCAGGCCGGCGTCGTCGACGCCCAGGTACTCGACGCCGCCGATCATCTTCACGCCCTTGCCCTTCAGCGTGGCCCGGTGGATCCAGCCGGTGGTCTTGCCCAGCCGCGCGCCAGGGCGGCCGGCGCTGCGCTGCAGCAGCCAGACGCGCCGGGCCGGCGGCTCGGGGGCCGGGGCCGCCAGGCCGCCACGGGCGTCGCCGTCCGGGGCCACGCCCCATTCGGCCATCCAGCGGGCGGTGTCCAGGCTGGGCGAAGGCCCTTCCTGCACCAGGAACTCGGCCACGTCGAAGCCGATGCCGCCGGCCCCGATCACGGCCACCGCGGCGCCGGGGCGGACCTGGCCGCGGAGCACGTCGACATAGCCGACCACCTTCGGATGGTCGGCGCCGGGGAAGTCGACGCTGCGCGGCACGATGCCGGTGGCCAGCACGACCTCGTCATGGCCGGCCAGCAGGGCCGCGTCGGCGCGCGTGTCCAGGCGCAGGTCGACGCCGGTTTCCTGCAGGCGGTGACCGAAGTAGCGCAGGGTCTCGTGGAACTCCTCCTTGCCCGGGATCGTCTTGGCCAGGTTGAACTGACCGCCGATCGCGCTGCCGGCGTCGAACAGGGTCACCGCATGCCCGCGCTCGGCGGCCACGGTCGCGCAGGCCAGACCGGCCGGGCCGGCACCGACCACGGCGATCCGCTTCTTCACCGTGGCCGGGGCGTAGTTCAGTTCGGTCTCATGACCGGCGCGCGGGTTGACCAGGCAACTGGCCAGCTTGTTCTCGAACACATGGTCCAGGCAGGCCTGGTTGCAGGCGATACATGTATTGATGGCGTGTGCGCGACCGGCGCGGGCCTTGGCCGGCCACTGCGGGTCGGCCAGCAGGGGGCGCGCCAGCGAGACCATGTCGGCCTGGCCGGCGGCGAGGATGCCCTCGGCCACGTCCGGCATGTTGATCCGGTTCACCGCGACCAGCGGCACGCCGACGTGCGGCTTCAGCCGCGCGGTCACGCCGACGAAGGCGCCGCGCGGGACCGAGGTGGCGATGGTCGGTACCCGCGCCTCGTGCCAGCCGATACCCGAGTTGATGATGGTCGCGCCGGCGGCTTCCACGGCTTTCGCCTGCTGCACGATCTCGTCCCAGGCGTTGCCGTCTTCGACCAGGTCCAGCAGCGACAGCCGGTAGATCAGGATGAAGTCCGGACCGCAGGCCTCGCGTACCCGGCGCACGGTCTCCACCGCGAAGCGCATCCGCTTTTCGGCGCTGCCGCCCCAGGCGTCGTCGCGGCGGTTGCTGCGCGGGGCGGTGAACTGGTTGATCAGATAGCCTTCCGAGCCCATCACCTCGACGCCGTCGTAGCCGGCCTCGCGCGCCCGTGCTGCGGCACTGGCGAACGCGTCGATCTGGCGCTCGACCCCGCGCGCGGGCAGCGCCCGCGGCGTGAACGGGTTGATCGGCGCCTTCAGCTTGGACGGCGCCACCTGCAGCGGGTGGTAGCCGTAGCGGCCGGCGTGCAGCAGCTGCAGGCAGATCTTCGCGTCGTGCTGGTGGACCGCCGCGGTGACCTGGCGGTGGCGGGCGACATCCCATGGGAAGGCCAGGGTGCCGCCGAAGGGCTTGAGCCAGCCGACCACGTTCGGCGCGAAGCCGCCGGTGACGATCAGGCCGGCACCGCCGGCCGCACGCTCGGCGAAGTAGGCGGCCAGCTTCGGGAAGTCGCGCGCGCGGTCCTCCAGCCCGGTGTGCATCGAGCCCATCAGCACCCGGTTGCGCAGGGTGGTGAAGCCCAGATCGAGCGGGGCGAACAGGTGCGGGTAGGGCGACGCGCTGGCGTCGACGGCGGTGGCTGGCGGCATATGGATACGCTGGCGTATTGAAAGCGCACGATGCCGCGAAACCGGGAGCCGTGCAAGCAGGCCGGCAACGGGGGCCGCGGCGGGGGCGCAGCGCCTCGTGTTGTCATCGGCCGCGCGCTCGCCCACCATGGCGCCCCCTTGTCCGCCGGCCACCATGGACGTCGCCACCCTCCCGTTCCACGACTACCTGCGCCCCGGCATCGCCGCGGCCGACCTGCCGGACCTGCATCCGCTGCTGTCGGCGCGCGACCAGCTGCGCGCGTTCTCGACCCTGTTCCATGGCGGCGAGGAGATCGTGATGGTGCGCCTGCTGGTGCTGCGCGCCATCGGCGAACGCGGCCAGGCGCCGGACTGGAGCCCGCAGGAACTGCGCGAGCATTTCGCCTACCTGGACCAGGTCAAGTTCGACACCGTGCTCGGCCGCCTGCGCGACAACGGCCTGCTGCTGTGGGAAGCCGGCAGCCAGCGCTACCGGATCAGCCCGAGCGGGCGCCAGGCGCTGTCGGCGATCGGCCTGCTGCTGCAGTTCAACCAGGAAGGCGACGAGCTGGCCTATGTGACCGCCCAGCTGGCCGCCGGCGAGGCGGTGGGCAAGGTCGGCGCCGACGACCTGCAGCACCTGCTGTCGCGCCTGAACGAGCTGCGCGAGGACTTCGACCAGGCCGTGCTCAGCGGCTCCGAGCACCGGATCCGGCGCGCGGCCGACACCCTGCAGTCGGTCTGGCGCTGGGTGGAGAAGGGCACCGAGATCATCACCCGGATCGCCGCCGACGGTGAGCTCGATACCGCCACCCACCGGGTCGCCCAGCAGATCGGCCGCGCCCAGAGCGCGATGCTGCGCCAGGCCTCGGTGTTCCAGCGGGCGCTGAACCAGCTCGACCGGCACCGCGTGCACCTCGGCGCCAGCGGCCTGTCCTCGTCCGACGTCAACCGCTACCTGCGCGACTGCGGCCCGGCCGCGCTGGCCGCGCTGGCCGACGACGTGCTGGCGCGTACGCCGATCCCGGCCTTCGTACTGGGCCCGATCGCGCTGGACGTGGCCGAGTACGAACTGGTCGAACGCGAGCGCGAGGCCGGCGAGGATGCCTCGCTGCCGCCGGCCCAGGCCGCGCCGGAAGACCTGCAGGCCGCCAGCGGCGAGCAGGAATACGAATACGCCGAGCAGTGGCTGTCACAGCTGGCCGCGCTGGACGATGTCGCCGCGCTGACCGACTGGGTGCCGCAGGAAGGCTTCGCGATCAGTGCCTACCGGCTGTCGCTGCTCGGCCTGATCGGCGACCCCGGTGCCGAGAACCGCAGCGGCGTCAGCGCGCAGCTGGCGCAGCTGCCGCTGCAGTGGCGGGTCGAGGCGGCGCTGGAGCCGATCCAGCGCGCCGGCGTGGCCCTGATGAGCCGCGGCCGGCTGGTGCCGGTCGGCATGGCCGATCCGCTCGCCGTCGCCGACGACGAAAGCAGTGAGGGCGACGCCGACGAGGCGATCCCGCCGCGCCGCGCCGCGAAGCCGGCGGCTGCCGCAGCGGCGCGCACACCCAGGACTTCTTCTGCAAAGAGTGCCGGCGCGCCCGCGTCGCGCCCGCGGAAACAACGGACCCCATGAACGACTCCACCGCTTCCCTGATCGCCCGGCTGCTGGCCGAGCGCTGGCTGCCGCGCGACGACCGCGCCGTGCGCCAGATGCTGGTCGACGCCGAACTGCGCGCCGACCTGGAACGCCGCCTGGCCGCCGCCGGCCTGCGCCTGCTCGAACATCCGTACGCCGCGCATGTCGCGGTCGGCATCGCCCGCCAGCAGGAGGCCGAGGTGTTCGGCCACGCCGAATCCTGGTCGGCCAGCAACCTGCAGCTGAGCCGCGACGCGCTGGCGCTGCTGGTGGTGCTGTGGGCGCTGCTGGTGCTGCCCAAGCGCCAGCGCCAGATCGCGCGCCAGGAAAGCGACCGCCAGCAGGACCAGGAGCAGATGTTCGCCGAGCTCAAGCCGGTGCCGGTCGGTGCGGAGATGGTCGACCCGATCAACGAGCGCACCCTGCTGGCCGACTTCGGCGACCGCCTCGGCGGCAAGAACCGGATCCAGATGAACCTGGGCGCGCTGGCCCGGCAGGGCTTCATCACCCGCCGCAAGGAGCGCATCCACGAAGGCCCGATGCTGGACCTGGCCTTCGACTACGAACGCATCGCCGCGCGGGTGATGGACGGCGCGCTGGCGCATGTGATCGCCGAGGCGCGCGCCTCGCAGGCGGCCGCGCCGCCGCCCGACGAGGCCGACGGCGATGCAGGCAACGACATGACGTCCGAGCCGGCCTACGAGCCGGCCGTGCAGGACGAGGAGCAGGACGATGTTTGAGTTCCGCAGCCTGGAAGTGGTGCACTGGGATTACTGGCAGCGCTACGAACTGCCGCTGGACGCGTCGATCATCACCGTGGTCGGCCCGAACGGCTCTGGCAAGACCACGCTGCTCGACGCGCTGCGCACGCTGCTGGCGATCGACGACCGCGACATGGCGCGCGACTACAAGACCTACCTGCGGCACAACGGCAAGCCGTTCGCCTGGCTGCGCGCGGTGGTCAGCAATCCGGTCGACCGGCGCGGCAAGCGCGCGTTCTTCCCGTGCATGGACGAGCAGGTGACGATCGCCTGCCGGATCCGCAAGCGCGGCGGCGACTGGACCCGCGACTACCAGGTGGTCGCCGGCGACGTGCCGGTGGAGACGCTGGAGCAGGGCGGCGAATGGCTGGGCGTGCGCGACTACCGCGTGCGGCTGGCCGGCGCCGGCCTGAGCCGCGCGATCTGCCGGGTGCTGACCCTGGAGCAGGGCGCCACCGACAAGCTCTGCCAGCTGTCGCCGCGCGAACTGCTGCAGCTGGTCTTCGACGTGTTCGAGGACAAGGCGGTGCTGGACGACTACCAGCGCGCCCGCGCCGACCAGTTCGACGTGGAGAAGGAGATCGGCCAGCTGCAGCAGGGCCTGGCCGAGCTGCATCTGCGTCTGGAATCCTCGCGCGCCGACGTGCGTTCGTTCGAGGAAGGCCGCGCGCTGCGCAACCAGCAGCAACGGCTGCAGGCCGAGATCGCGCCGAAGGTGGAACTGGCCGACCTGAAGGCCACCATCGACGGCGCGCGCCCGCGCCTGACCGGCCTGCGCCGTGGCCTGCGCGAGCGCGAACGCGCGCATGCCGCGCTGCAGGCCGAGGACGCCGCGTCCGGCAACCGCCGCGAGGAACTGCGCGCCGAACTGATCGACGCCAAGGCCGGCGTGCGTGCGGCCGAAGCGGCCTTCACCGAAGCCCGCGACCTGGCGCGCGATGCCGAGCACCTGGTCCGTCGCCACGACGAACTGGCGCGGCTGCAGGCCGAGCGCGGCAGCGTCGACGTCGACACCCTCAGCCGCCAGGTCGAGGATGGCCGCCGCCGCCAGGCCGAGCTCAAGCTCGAGGCCGAGCGCGACCGCCAGCGCAATGGCGAGATCGTCGCCCAGGTGGCCGCGCTCAGCGGTGGCGGGCGCGTGGTCGAGCCGTTCGAGCGCGATTTCCGCGCCGCACTCGACCAGGCCGGCATCGGCCACCGCGTGCTGACCGAACTGGTCGAGGTCGCCGACCCGCAGTGGGCGGTGGCGATCGAGGCCGTGCTGGCGCCGTATCGCCACCTGCTGCTGCTGGATTCGCCGCGCGATGCCTCGCAGGCCTGGGCGCTGGGCGAGAAGCTGCAGTACCGGCACTTCGTCGTCGCCGACCGCGCGCCGGTCGAGAAGCCGACCCGCGGCTCGCTGCTGGAGGTCGTGCATTTCTCGGCCGATCCGCCGGCGTGGCTGCCGCGCCAGCTCGACCGCATCCAGCGCGTGCAGGATGTCGAGGATGGCCACCGTCTTCCCAAGGGCCAGGACTGGATCACCGCCAAGGGCTATCTGCGCGAACACCGCGGCGGCCGCTTCATCGGCGGTGGTCAGCATCACTTCGGCGCCGGCGCCCGCCAGGCGCGGCTGGCCGACCTGCGTGCCGAGGCCGCCGCGCTGCTGCAGCGCGGTCAGGCCCGTGAACAGGAACTGGCCGCGCTCGGGCAGAAGGTCGCCGCCGACCAGACCCGCCTGCTCGGCCTGGATGCCGGCCAGGAGCTGGTGACCCGCGCCGCCGAGTTCGCCGATGCCGCCGAACGCCTGCCGCTGCTGGCCGAAGCCGCGCAGCAGGCGGCGCTGGCGCTGGCCGAGGCGCGCAACCGCCTGGACGGCAGCGAGGCGCTGGAGAAGGCCGAAAGCATCGCCGCCGCCAGCCGCGCCGGTGAACTGCGTTCGCTGGCGCAGGAGCTGCGCGACCGCGGCAGCCAGATCGGCAACGAGCGGCACGCGCTGGTCCAGCGCATGCTCGAGTTCCGCCGCCGACGCGCGCAGATGCCGGAGGCCTGGCGCACGCCGGCCGCCCTGCGCCAGGCGCGCGAGGAGTTCGAGAGCGCCGGCGCGGTCCGCCGCGAGCTGGAGCGGATCGAGGACCGGCTCGAGCGCGGCGGCTTCGTCGAGGACGACGCCTGCCTGGCGCTGCGCGACAAGTTCGGCGCCGACCATGGCGCGCTGGAAGAGACCATCGGCAAGCGCGAGGCGCATCTGTACCGCGCCCGCCGCATCACCGAGGAAGCGCGCGGCGCGTACATCAACGTGCTGCGCGCCACCGTGCGGCGCTATCGCCGCAACCTCGCCGCGCTCGGCGAGCTGGCCGGCATCGGCGTCGACGTCGAGATGCCGGAGCTGGTCAACGAGGACCTGGCCCTGGCCCAGGCCGGCCTCACCGTGCGTTTCGACTTCGACCGCAAGGGCTGGATCGGGCTGGACGACGGCGAGGCTTCGGGCGGCCAGCAGGTGATGAAGTCGCTGCTGCTGCTGGTGGCGCTGCTGCGCGACGAGGAACAGCCGGGCGGCTTCGTGTTCATCGACGAACCGTTCGCGCATCTGGACGTGTTCAACATCGAGAAGGTCGGCCGCTTCCTGCGCAGCACCGATGCGCAGTACATCCTGACCACGCCGATCACCCACAACCTCAACGTGTTCGAGCCCTCCGACCTGGTGATGGCGACCAGCAAGCGCCGCGCCGGCAGCACCTGGGCCGAGCCGGTGGCGGTGCTCAAGCGCGACCGCGGAGCGCCTGCAGCGGCCTGAGCGCGTCTGACCGAGTGATCGTCGCGCTGCAACGCATGAGGCCCGCCGGTACGCACCGGCGGGCCTCGTCGTCTGCGCAGCGCCTTGCCGCGTTTACCAGCCGGCCAGCACCAGCTTGCCGATCGTGCTGCCCGATTCCAGCTGTCGGTGCGCCTCGCGCAGGTTGGCCGCGTTGATCGTGCCCAGCGTCTGCCGGTGGATGCCGCGCAGCTGGCCGGCGTCGACCAGGCTGGCCGCGCGGCTGAGGATCTGGTGATGGCGGATCATGTCGGCGGTGCGGAAGCGCGGCCGCGCGAACATCATCTCCCAGTGGATGCCGATGCACTTGGCCTTGTACGGGTCGCCGATGCGCAGTTCGCCGGCCGGCTCGACGATCAGGCCGACATGGCCCTGCGGCGCCAGCAGCTCGCCCAGTTCGGTCCAGTAGCGGTCGGTGTCGGCCAGGTTGATCGCCGCGTCGATGCTGGCGATGCCCAGCGCGGCCAGCTGCGGGGGCAGCGGCTGGCGATGGTCGATCACGTGGTCGGCACCGAGTTCGCGGCACCAGGCGACCGTCTCCGGCCGCGACGCGGTGGCGACCACGGTGAAGCGCGCGCGCCTGGCCAGCTGGATCGCGATCGAGCCGACGCCGCCGGCGCCGCCGATCACCAGCAGCGTGCCCTGCGGCGTCTCGCCGTCGAAGTGGTAGGGCATGCGCTCGAACAGCAGCTCCCAGGCTGTGATCGTCACCAGCGGCAGCGCCGCGGCCTGGGCGAAGTCCAGCGTGTCGGGTTTGGCCGCGACCAGGCGCTCGTCGACCAGCTGGTACTGCGCGTTGCTGCCGGGACGGGTGACGTCGCCGGCGTAATAGACCGCGTCGCCGGGCTGGAACAGGGTGACCTCGGGGCCGACCGCCTCGACCACGCCTGCCGCATCGAAGCCGAGCACGCGCGGCTGCGCCTCGACCTGCGATTTCGGCGCACGCAGCTTGGTGTCGACCGGATTGACCGACACCGCCTCCACGCGCACCAGGATGTCCTGGCCGGTGGCTGTCGGGACCGGCAGTTCCAGGTCCTGCAGCGCGTTCGGATCGTCGATGGACAGGTAGCGGGTGAAGCCGATGGCCTTCATCTGGAAACTCCTTGCTGGGGGACCACAGGATACGGGCGGGGCCCAACCGGTTCAGGTCCGTGCGGCGATTCCGCGGGCAGCGTCAACACGCAATATGCGGAAACGTGACCGTTTCGACTTGTTTTCACATGTTATGGTACTGTTAACACCGTCTTCACCTAGTCCCGCCTAACCTTCGCGGCGACGACGTGACTGTACGGCCGTCAGGGATGCCCCGAGGTGTCTTGGGCATCTGAGTGATTCCTGAGGCACCCGTATCTCTACCCCGAATATCAAGGAGCTGCAGATGAATAAGAAACTTCTGACTGCTGCGCTGCTCGGCGGTCTCGCCGTGGCGCAGGCCGCGTCCGCACAGGAGTTCGACGACCGCTGGTACCTGACCGGTTCGGCCGGTTTCAACTTCCAGGACAGCGATCGCACCACCGAGGACGCTCCGTTCGGCACCCTGGGCCTGGGCAAGTTCATCAGCCCGACCTGGTCGCTGGATGGCGAGCTGAACTACCAGAACCCGGGCCTCGAGGCCAACAAGGATCTGAACTGGAGCCAGTACGGCATCTCGCTGGACCTGCGTCGCCACTTCGTGACCGAAGGCCGCGGCTGGAACCCGTACCTGCTGTTCGGCCTGGGCCTGCAGCGCGCCGAGGAAGAGTTCGACGCCTCGCCGAGCCCGAACTCGCCGGGTCAGCGCCGTGACAACAACCTGGCCGCCAAGGTCGGCGTCGGTCTGCAGACCACCTTCGACAAGCGCGTCGCCGTGCGCGCCGAGCTGGCCTACCGTGGCGACTTCGACGACCAGAGCGTGCACGCTCCGAACGAAGACCGCTTCGGCGACCTGCTGGCCTCGGTCGGCGTCGTGATCCCGCTGGGCCCGGCTCCGGTCGCCGCTCCGCCGCCGCCGCCGCCGGCTCCGGCCGCTCCGAGCTGCGCGGATCTGGATGACGACGGCGACGGCGTCAACAACTGCGACGACAAGTGCCCGAACTCGCAGCCCGGCCAGGCCATCGGTCCGGACGGCTGCCCGGTTCCGATCTCGATCGACCTGAAGGGCGTGAACTTCGACTTCGACAAGTCGACCCTGCGTCCGGACGCCGTGGCGATCCTGAGCGAGGCCACCGAGATCCTGAAGCGTTACCCGGATCTGCGCGTCGAAGTCGCCGGCCACACCGACTCGAAGGGCACCGACGAGTACAACCAGAAGCTGTCCGAGCGTCGTGCGAAGGCCGTGTACGACTACCTGACCAGCAATGGCGTCGCCGCCTCGCGTCTGGTCGGCCCGACCGGCTACGGCGAGAGCCGTCCGATCGCGCCGAACGCCAACCCGGATGGTTCGGACAATCCGGAAGGCCGCGCGAAGAACCGTCGTACCGAGCTGAACGTCCAGAACTGATCCTGGGATCCAGCTGCATGCGACACGACAAGGCCCGGCATCCGCCGGGCCTTGTTCTTTTCAGGGCAGGCACTGCATGCGTCCGCGATTCTGTTGAATCGCCGCTGCCCGCTGCCTACACTCCCCGCACCGCCTGAAGGATGACGTCCATGCTCCGTATCGCCGCCGCTGCCGGCCTGTTCGGCCTGACCCTGCTGCCGGCGATCGCGCAGGCCGCCCCCGACTGCACCGCCGGTGCGATCCCCCAGCCGCTGCCGCTGTCGGCCACCGCGATCGCGCCGGTCGCCGCCGAACTCGGGTCGCGTACGTCGCAGCTGGGCATGCCCAGTGGCGTGCTGGCCCCGGCGCAGGACCCGGCGCAGGCGCTTGATCGCGTGCTGCTGCGCCTGCGGATCGACGGCTGCCGCAACGTCGCCAAGGCGATGCCGGCGCCGGCCGCGGCCAATCCCAACGATCCGTCGGCCTACAAGCCGCAGACCGAGTTCGACAACACGCCCTGGCGCTTCGACATGAGCCAGGGAGGCAAGCGCATGACCGCCGACGAGTTCGATGCCTGGATGAAGTCGCGTGGCGTGCGCGTGGCCAGGGGCGCCGCCGCTCCGGCCGCCGCCGCGCAGCCGGCCGCCGCGCCGGCCGAGCCGGCGGCGAGCAAGGACTGATCCGGTCCAGCGCGGGATGAAGGCGTTGCGGCCCCCCCGGCAGGCGACGCGGCAGTCCGTTCCCGGCACGGCGCCCCGGCATGGACTGGCGCGGGTGCTGTCCAAGGCCGGTCTGTGTTCGCGGACCGAGGCGGCCGTCTGGATCCGCGCGGGCCGCGTTCGCGTCGATGGCCGGGTGATCCTCGATCCCGAGCATCCGATCCGCGATGGCATGCGTGGCGTGGTGGTCGACGAGGTCGCGACCGCGCCGGCGCAGCGCCGCTATCTGATGCTCAACAAGCCGCGCGGCCTGGTCACCAGTGTCCGCGACGAACAGGGCCGTGAGACGGTCTATCGCTGTTTCGACGGTGCCGGCCTGCCGTGGCTGGCGCCGGTCGGCCGGCTGGACAAGGCCAGCGAAGGCCTGCTGCTGTTCAGCAACGACCCGGTGTGGGCGGCGCGCCTGACCGATCCGGCCACCGGGCCGCTGAAGACCTACCACGTGCAGGTCGATGCGGTGCCCGACGCGGCGCGCCTGGCGGCGATCCGTGCCGGCGTGACGGTGGAGGGCGAACGGCTGGCGGCCCATGCGGTCACCCTGCTGCGCAGTGGCGGCAGGAACGCCTGGCTCGAGGTGGTGCTGGACGAAGGCCGCAACCGGCAGATCCGGCGGCTGCTGGCGGCCTGCGATCTGGCGACGCTGCGCCTGGTGCGGGTCGCGATCGGGGCGCTGCAGCTGGGGGCGCTGGGCAAAGGCCAGTGGCGCGAGCTTGCGCCGGAGGAAGTGGGCGAGTTGCGCTCATCCAGCTGAATCGGTCAGGCCTACGTCACACTGCATCCAGTTAATTCAACGAGATAGCTTGCATTCCTGCGGATCTGGATTAGGCTGGGTGTCCGCTGCCAGGAGTGATGCCATGTCTGTCCGTCGCCGTCTGTTCCCCTATGCCCTGCTCGCGTGCGCCGCCGCGGTGGCGACCGGCTGTGCGTCGGGCGGAAAACAGGTGGCCGAGGTGCCCGACGAGGCGCCGCTGGTGGTGACGGTCGCGGCGCCGCCGTCGATCACCGCACAGAAGGACGGGCAGGGCAGCTACCGGTTCGAGATGCAGCAGGGCGAGACGCGGATGACCGCCGACCAGTTCGATGCCTGGATGAAGGCCAACGGGATCCGCGTCGCACGCGGCACCGATGCGCCGGGGGCCGCGCCCGCAGCCTCCACCAGCCGGGATTGAGTCACCCGGGTGGCAGGATGGAAAAAGGCGCCGTCAGGCGCCTTTTTCGTCGACGACGATCGGCGTTGCGCTCAGTCCTTGAGCACGCCCAGTTCGCGGCCGATGCGGATGAAGGCATCGATCGCGCGGTCCAGGTGTTCGCGGGTGTGCGCCGCGCTCATCTGCGTGCGGATCCGCGCCTGGCCCTGCGGCACCACCGGGAAGAAGAAGCCGATCGCATAGATGCCTTCTTCCAGCAGGCGCTCGGCGAAGCGCTGCGCCAACGGCGCGTCGTACAGCATCACCGGGGCGATCGGATGCACCCCGGGCTTGATGTCGAAGCCGGCTTCGATCATGCGGCCGCGGAAGTAGGCGGTGTTGTCGGCCAGGCGTTCGCGCAGGTCGTCGGCGGCGGCCAGCATCTGGAACGCCTTGATGCCGGCGGCGACCACGTGTGGCGGCAGCGAGTTGGAGAACAGGTAGGGCCGCGAGCGCTGGCGCAGCAGCTCGACCACGTCCTTCTTCGCGGTGGTGAAGCCACCCAGCGCGCCGCCCATCGCCTTGCCCAGCGTGCCGGTGATGATGTCGATCCGGTCGAGCACGCCCTTGACCTCGGCCGAGCCGCGGCCGCTGGCGCCGAGGAAGCCGGTGGCATGGCACTCGTCGATGTGGACCAGCGCGTCGTACTTCTTCGCCAGCGCGGTGATCTCGTCCAGCGGGGCGATGAAGCCGTCCATCGAGAACACGCCGTCGGTGGTGATCAGCTTGGTCCTGCAGCCGGCGGCGTCGGCGGCCTGCAGCTGCTTCTCCAGGTCGGCCATGTCGCAGTTGGCGTAGCGGAAGCGCTTGGCCTTGCACAGGCGCACGCCGTCGATGATCGAGGCATGGTTGAGGCTGTCGGAGATGATCGCGTCGTGCTCGCCCAGCAGCGGCTCGAACAGGCCACCGTTGGCGTCGAAGCAGGCGGCGTAGAGGATCGTGTCCTCGGTGCCGAAGAAGTCGGCGATGGTCTTCTCCAGCTGCTTGTGCAGGTCCTGGGTGCCGCAGATGAAGCGCACCGAGGCCATGCCGAAGCCGTGCGTGTCCAGCGCGTCCTTGGCCGCCTGGATGATGTCCGGATGGTCGGCCAGGCCCAGGTAGTTGTTGGCGCAGAAGTTCAGCACGCTGCGGCCGTCGGCCAGGGTGATCTGCGCGGACTGCGGGCTGGTGATGATGCGCTCGGACTTGAACAGCCCCTGGGCGCGGATCTCGTCGAGGATGTCGGCGTAGTGCTGGGTGTTGGACATGGTCCGGACTCGGGCTGCGTGCGAAGCCGCCGATTTTAGCAAGCCGCACCGGATCGGCCGGTCGTCGTGCCGGCGACCGCTGCAGCTGGCGCGCGCGGTCATGCCCAGAAGGCATGAGCGCGCGCGATCTCGTCATTTCCCGCGTGCGGGCCGGGTGCGCAGGATCGGCTTCCCGGCCAGACGGCCAGCGGGATGGGGCGACGACATGCGGACGCAGGCGATGGTGCAGCGAGCGGCGGTGCGGCAGGCAACGGGCAGGGGCGGCATGCGTCGGCTGGCCGTGGCGCTGCTGTGCGCACTGGCGCTGCCGGCGTCTGCGCAGAGCGCGCAGCCGACCCTGGCCGAACTGCTGCAGCGGCTGGAGGCGCTGGAGCGTCATGGTGCTGCCGACGCGCAGGCGGTCGATGGCACGCCGCTGGACCTGGCCGCGCTGGACCAGCGCCTGCGCGCACTGGAGCGCAACCTGGAGCTGCAGGAGGAGGCACGCCAGGCGGCGCCGGTGGCGACCGCCGGCGCGGGTGGTGCGGCGCTGCGCTCCGGCGACGGCAGGTACGAGTTCCGCTTCCGTGGCCTGGTGCAGGGCGATGGCCGCTTCATCACCGGCGATGGCGCGTCCGACGGCGACGACACCTTCCTGCTGCGCCGGGTCCGTCCGACCTTCGAGGGCTCGCTCGGGCACCTGGTCGGATTCCGGCTCACGCCGGAGTTCGCCGGCGACAGCGCCAGCCTCGTCGACGCCTACATCGATCTGAAGTTCGATCCGGCCTTCACCGTGCGCGCCGGCAAGGTCAAGGGCCCGGTGGGTCTGGAACGGCTGCAGTCGGGCAACGCGCTGGCCTTGATCGAGCGTGGCTTCCCGACCGAACTGGCGCCCAACCGCGAACTGGGCGTGCAGGCGCAGGGCGAACTGGCCGATGCACGCTTCAGCTACACGCTGGGCGTGTACAACGGAGCCCCCGACGGGCGTGATGGCGCGACGAGCAACAGCGATGGACATTTCGAGTATGCCGGTCGTGCGTTCTTCGAACCGGTCAAGGGCATCGGCTTCGGCGTGGGCGGCAGCACCGGCGACAAGGACGGCGGCGGCAACGCGCTGCTGCCGCGCTATCGCACCCAGGGCCAGCAGCAGTTCTTCAACTACCGCGCCGCCGTGGTGGCCGACGGCAGGCACAGCCGTCTCTCGCCGCAGGGCTACCTCTATCGCGGCCCGTTCGGACTGCAGGCCGAGTACATCCGGTCCCGCCAGGCACTGCGGGCCGGCGCAACTCGTGCCACGCTCGAACACAGCGCCTGGCAGACCACCGCCAGCTGGGTGCTCAGCGGCGAGGACGCCGGGTTCCGCGGGGTGAAGCCGGCGCGTCCGTTCGACGCGCAGGGCGGGTGGGGGGCCTTCGAAGTGGTCGCCCGCGTGGGCGAACTCGCGATCGACGACGCCGCGTTCCCGCTGTTCGCCGATCCGTCCTTGACCTCGCGCAGGGCACGGGAATGGGCGCTGGGCCTAAACTGGTATCTCAACGCCAACCTCAAACTGGCCGTCAATTACCTCCACACCGGGTTCGACGGCGGAGCCACCGCCGGTGCCGACCGCGAGGACGAAAAGGCGGTGTTCTCCCGACTGCAGGTCGCGTTCTGACCTGCCCCCATGCCGGAGCCACGACGATGAAGACCTATCCCCGGATCCGCCGCACGCTGGGCACGGCCGCCGCCATTCTCGGCCTGGGCCTGGCGCTGTCGGCGTCCGCACGCGACATCAAGCTGCTCAACGTGTCCTACGACCCCACCCGCGAGCTGTACCGCGACTACAACGCCGCGTTCGCGAAGCACTGGCAGCAGGAGACCGGCGACACGGTCACCATCGAGACCTCGCATGGCGGGTCGGGCAAGCAGGCGCGTGCGGTGATCGACGGCATCGAAGCCGACGTGGTCACCCTGGCGCTGGCCTACGACATCGACGCCATCGCCCGGCACGCGAAGCTGCTGCCGGACGACTGGGAGCGCCGGCTGCCGGACAACAGCGCGCCGTACACCTCGACCATCGTGTTCCTGGTGCGCAAGGGCAACCCCAAGGGCATCAAGGACTGGCCGGACCTGCTGCGCTCCGGCGTGTCGGTGGTGACGCCCAACCCGAAGACCTCCGGCGGCGCGCGCTGGAACTACCTGGCCGCCTGGGCCTACGCAGAGCGGATCTTCAACGGCGACCGCGAGAAGATCCTGCGCTACATGCGCGCGCTGTTCCGCAACGTGCCGGTGCTCGATACCGGTGCGCGCGGCTCGACTACCACTTTCGTCCAGCGCGGCATCGGCGACGTGCTGCTGGCCTGGGAGAACGAGGCCTTCCTCGCGCTGGAGGAACTGGGCCCGGACAAGTTCGAGATCGTGGTGCCGAAGCTGTCGATCCTGGCCGAACCGTCGGTTGCGCTGGTCGACCGCAACGTCGACCGGCACGGCACGCGCGATGCGGCCGAAGGCTACCTGAAATACCTGTACTCGCCGGAAGGCCAGCGCATCGCCGCGCGCCACTACTACCGCCCCCGCCATCCCGAGCATGCCGACCCGGCCGATGTCGCGCGCTTTCCGAAGGTGGAACTGGTGACGATCCAGCAGGCGTTCGGTTCCTGGGAGAAGGCGCAGACCGAACACTTCGCCGACGGCGGCCTGTTCGACCAGATCCAGTCGAGCAAGTAAGCGATGGCGACGCTGGACGCAGGCGCACGGCGCGCACCGCGCCGGCGGGTGATCCCCGGGCTCGGACTGAGCCTGGGGATCACCTTCGTCTGGCTCGGGCTGATCGTGCTGCTGCCGCTGCTCGGGGTGTTCGTGAAGACCAGCGGCCTGGGCTGGTCGGGCATCTGGCAGGTCTGGAGCGAGCCGCGCGTGCTCGCGGCGCTGAAGCTCAGCTTCGGCACCGCGCTGGCCGCGGCTGCGTTCAATGCGGTGATGGGCACCTGGGTCGCCTGGGTGTTCGTGCGCTACCGCTTTCCGGGCAAGCGCCTGTTCGACGCGATGATCGACCTGCCGTTCGCGCTGCCGACCGCGGTGGCCGGCATCGCGCTGACCGCGCTGTACGGCGGCAACGGGTGGATCGGGCGCTGGCTGGAGCCGCTGGGCATCACCATCGCCTACACGCCGCTGGGCATCACCCTGGCGCTGGTGTTCGTCGGCCTGCCGTTCGTGGTGCGGGTGGTGCAGCCGGTGCTGGCCGAGAGCGAGCGGGAACTGGAGGAGGCCTCGGCCACGCTCGGCGCCAGCCGCTGGCAGACGATCACCCGGGTGATCCTGCCCGCGCTGTGGCCGGCGGTGCTGACCGGCTTCGCGCTGGCGTTCGCGCGCGGGGTCGGCGAGTACGGTTCGGTGATCTTCATCGCCGGCAACATTCCGGGCGTGACCGAGATCGCGCCGCTGCTGATCACCATCCGGCTCGAGGAGTTCGATTACGCCGGCGCCACCGCGATCGCCGCGGCCATGCTGCTGCTGTCGTTCGTGGTGCTGCTGCTGGTGAACACCCTGCAGGCGCGCCTGCTGCGCACTGGCCAGGCGAGGGCGGGATGAGCGAAGCTGCGACCTCCGTCGTCCCGATGCCGCAGGAGCGTGACGTGCCGGACACGCGTGCCCGCGCCGCGACCGCCTCGCCGACCACCGAGCCGCGCTGGGTGCAGTGGCTGATGATCGGCGGCGCGCTGGCGTTCCTGCTGGCGTTCCTGCTGCTGCCGCTGGTGCTGGTGTTCGCCGAGGCGCTGCGCGGCGGCTGGCAGACCTTCCTGCGCGCGGTCACCGATCCCGACGCGCTGGCGGCGATCCGGCTGACCTTGCTGGTCACCGCGATCGTGATCCCGCTCAACCTGGTGTTCGGCGTCGCCGCGGCGTGGGCGGTCAGCAAGCACCAGTTCCCCGGCAAGCGCGTGCTGGTCACCCTGATCGACCTGCCGTTCTCGGTCTCGCCGGTGGTGGCCGGCCTGGTGTTCATCCTGATCTTCGGCCGCGGCGGCTGGCTGTGGCCGGCGATCGAGGACGGCTGGATCCTGCAGCTGCCGCTGCTGGGCGAGACGCTGGTGCAGCTGCCGCGGGTGGTGTTCGCGCTGCCCGGCATCGTGCTGGCCACGACCTTCGTCACCTTCCCGTTCATCGCGCGCGAACTGATGCCGCTGATGGAGCAGCAGGGCAGCGACGAGGAACTGGCTGCGCTCAGCCTGGGCGCCAGCGGCTGGCAGACCTTCTGGCGGGTCACCCTGCCCAACATCCGCTGGGGCCTGCTGTACGGCGTGCTGCTGTGCGGCGCGCGTGCGATGGGCGAGTTCGGCGCGGTGTCGGTGGTGTCGGGTCACATCCGCGGGCGCACCAACACGCTGCCGCTGCACGTGGAGATCCTCTACAACGAGTACGCCTACAGCGCGGCGTTCGCCTGCGCCTCGCTGCTGGCGCTGAGCGCGCTGGTCACGCTGGCGGTCAAGACCTACCTGGAATGGCGGCACGGCGAATCGCTGGCCGCCAGCCACCGGCACTGAACGAGGAGACGCGGATGGAAATCCGGATCGAGGGCCTGCGGAAACACTTCGGCGCATTCGCCGCGCTGGACGACATCGACCTGCAGATCCGCGAAGGCGAACTGCTGGCGCTGCTGGGGCCGTCCGGCTCGGGCAAGACCACGCTGCTGCGGGTGATCGCCGGACTCGAGCACGCCGATGCCGGGCGCGTGCTGTTCGGTGGCGAGGACGCGTCGCGGCTGGCGGTGCAGGACCGGCGCGTGGGCTTCGTGTTCCAGCATTACGCGCTGTTCCGTCACATGACGGTGGCCGACAACATCGGTTTCGGGCTCAAGGTCCGCCGCGGCCAGGCGCGCTGGCCGAAGGCCAGGATCGACGCGCGGGTGGAGGAGCTGCTGTCGCTGGTCCAGCTGCAGGGGCTGGGCGGGCGCTACCCCAGCCAGCTCTCCGGCGGCCAGCGCCAGCGGGTGGCGCTGGCGCGTGCGCTGGCGATCGAGCCGCGCGTGCTGCTGCTGGACGAGCCGTTCGGCGCGCTCGACGCCCAGGTCCGGCGCGACCTGCGCACCTGGCTGCGGCAGCTGCACGAGCAGACCGGCCTGACCACGGTGTTCGTCACCCACGACCAGGAAGAGGCGCTGGAACTGGCGGACCGGGTCGCGATCCTCAACCAGGGCCGGATCGAGCAGCTGGCCACGCCAGCAGAGGCCTACGACCGGCCGGCGACGCCGTTCGTCTATTCCTTCGTCGGCGCGGTCAACCGGTTGCGTGGGCACCGCGACGGCGACCGCATCGACGTGGCCGGCCTCGGGCTGCCGGCGCCGGAGGGCGCGTCGGGCGCCGCGCTCGATGTCTACATCCGCCCCGAGGACCTGCATCCGGGCGAGGAGGGGTGGGCGAGCACGGTACTCGCGACCCAGCGCAGCGGGCCACGGCTGCGGCTGCGCGCGCGCCTTGACCACAGTGCCGAGGAGGTCGAGGTGGAGTTGCCGCTGGAGCTGGCGCAGCGGCACCCGGTCGGATCGCGGCTGGGGCTGGTGCCAGCGCGGTTCGGTGCGTTCCCCGCCGCCTGACCGGCGCGGAGAAGCCGCGCAGGGGTGAGTGGCCGGGCGCAGGAGGATAACGGGGGCGGCGTCCGGGACTTGACGCGGGGAAATGCTGCATCGCAGTATCGGTCTGGTTAATTAATTGTGAAACCGCGCCCCGCCACCGGTCGCGCGTCCAGGCCGTTGCACCCCACCAGGAGAGAACCCCGATGAAGGCAGTCAAGCTCGCCACCTCGCTCGCCGTCGCGCTGCTCGCGGCCGCTCCGTTCGCGTCCTTCGCGCAGGACGAGGAGACCCCGCTGATCAACTGGTCGATCGCGGCGACCTCCGATTACGTCTGGCGCGGCAGTTCGCAGTCCGACGAGAACCCGAC
This sequence comes from Xanthomonas sp. XNM01, assembly GCF_014851915.1. Classification (GTDB taxonomy): domain Bacteria; phylum Pseudomonadota; class Gammaproteobacteria; order Xanthomonadales; family Xanthomonadaceae; genus Pseudoxanthomonas. The sequence goes on along the minus strand of NZ_JACVAP010000003.1, from coordinate 13,849 downwards.
CGGCCAGGTCGGCCTGACCTTCAACCTGCCGGCCGGCTTCTACGCCGGTGGCTGGGCCTCGGGCGTCGATTTCGGCGATGGCGATCCGGATTTCGAGGTCGACTACTACGTCGGCTACAACGTCGATTTCAGCGACTCGGTGAACTTCGACGTGATGCTCAACCGCTACACCTATCCGGGTGCGTCGGAGCTGAATTTCAACGAGCTGATTACCAAGACCACCTTCGTCGACACCTACAGCCTGACCGTGGCCTACGCCAACGACTTCGGCGGTTCGGATGCGAAGGCGTGGTACGTCAACGGCGGCGCCAGCTTCGGCCTGCCGCAGGATTTCAGCCTGGATCTGGGCGTCGGTCGCAGCCTGTTCGACGATGGGGTCGGCATGGAGGACTACACCGACTGGAGCGTCGGCGTCAGCCGCAGCTTCGGCATGGTCTCGGCGTCGCTGGGCTATGTCGGCACCGACGGCAACGGCCGCGACAACTTCGGCCGTCTGGCCGACGACCGCGTCGTGCTGACCCTCAGCGTCGGCAACTGATCGTCGTGCCGGTCGCGCTGCGGCCAGCAGAAACGCGAAAGCCCCGGCAGCGATGCCGGGGCTTTCGTCCATGTGGAGGCCGGCGTCGAGGCGATGCCGGCCCGCCTCAGTTCCAGCTCAGCACGACCTTGCCGGCCTTGCCCTGTTCCATCAGATCGAAGCCCTGCTGGAACTCGTCGATCGGCAGCTGATGGGTCAGCACCTTGCCCAGCGGGAAGCCGCTCAAAACAAGCTGCGTCATCTTGTACCAGGTCTCATACATCTTGCGGCCGTAGATGCCCTGCACGGTCAGGCCCTTGAAGATGATCTTGTCCCAGTCGCAGCCGGCGCCGCGCGGCATGATGCCGAGCATGGCGATCTTGCCGCCGTGGTACATGCAGTCGAGCATGTCGTTGAACGCGCGCGGGTTGCCGCTCATCTCCAGGCCGACGTCGAAACCTTCCATGTGCAGGTCGGCCATCACGTCCTTGAGCGACTGGTTGGCGACGTTGACCACGCGGGTGGCGCCCATGTCGGCGGCCAGCTTCAGGCGGAAGTCGTTGACGTCGGTGACCACCACGTTGCGCGCGCCGATGTGCTTGCAGATGCCGGCAGCGATGATCCCGATCGGACCGGCGCCGGTGATCAGCACGTCCTCGCCGATCACGTCGAACTCCAGCGCGCAGTGCGCGGCATTGCCATATGGGTCGAAGAAGGCGGCCAGTTCGGACGGGATCTGGTCCGGGATCGGCCACAGATTGCTGGCCGGCATCACCATGTACTCGGCGAAGGCGCCGTTGACGTTGACGCCGATGCCGACCGTGTTCGGGCACAGGTGCGGGCGGCCGCCACGGCAGTTGCGGCAGTGGCCGCAGACGATGTGGCCTTCGGCCGAGACGCGCTGGCCGACCTTGTAGCCGGTCACGCCCGGGCCGAGCTCGGCGACGCGGCCGACGAACTCGTGGCCGATGGTCAGGCCGGGCCTGATGGTCCGCTGGCTCCATTCGTCCCACAGGTAGATGTGCAGGTCGGTGCCGCAGATCGCGGTCTTCTCCAGCTTGATCAGGACCTCGTTCGGGCCCGGCACCGGCACCGGCACCTGCTCCAGCCAGATGCCCTTGGCGGCTTCGCGCTTGACCAGCGCCTTCATGGTTCGGGACATCGCGGGGCCGCCTTTCGCTGTGGAAGGCACGCATTATAAGGAGGTTGCGGTCGAAACCATTGCCGCGGACGCGCCCGGTAGGCCATCGGTCATGCGGCACCGGCAGGCGGCGACTGGCTAGAATCGGGGATCCTTTCAGCTGGAACCGTCTCCATGCGCCTGCGCCTGCTCACCGCCTCCGTCCTGGCCGCCCTGGCCGTCGCTCCCGCCGCGCTGGCAGGCGAGGGCATGTGGGTGCCGCAGCAGCTGCCGGAGATCGCCGGGCCGCTGAAGCAGGCGGGGCTGAAGCTGTCTCCGCAGCAGCTGGCCGACCTGACCGGCGACCCGATGGGCGCGGTGGTCGCGCTCGGCGGCTGCACCGCCAGCTTCGTGTCGCCGCAGGGCCTGGTGGTGACCAACCACCACTGCGCCTACGGTGCGATCCAGCTCAACTCCACGCCCGAGCACAACCTGATCCGCGATGGCTTCAACCCGGCCACGCCGGCCGACGAGGTCAGCGCCGGCCCGAATGCGCGCATCTACGTGCTCGACGACATCACCGACGTCACCGCGCAGGCCAATGCGGCGATGGCGGCGGCCGGCGACGACCCGCTGGCCCGCACCCGCGCGCTGGAGGCGTTCGACAAGGCCCAGGTCGCGGCCTGCGAGTCCGAGCCGGGCTTCCGCTGCCGCCTGTACAGCTTCTCCGGCGGCAACGCCTACCGCCTGTTCAAGAATCTGGAGATCCGCGACGTGCGTCTGGCCTATGCGCCTCCGGGCAGCGTCGGCAAGTACGGCGGCGACATCGACAACTGGATGTGGCCGCGCCACACCGGCGACTTCGCGTTCTACCGCGCCTATGTCGACCGCGACGGCAAGCCGGCGGCGTTCGCGGCCGACAACGTGCCGTACCGGCCGAAGCACTGGCTGCGCTTCGCCGACAAGCCGCTGGGCGAGGGCGACTTCGTGATGGCCGCCGGCTACCCGGGCCGTACCAGCCGCTACGCGCTGGCGGCCGAGTTCGACGACACCGCCAGCTGGGCCTATCCGACCATCGCCCGCCATTACCGCGCGGTGATCGGCCTGATCGAGGCCGCCGGCAAGGCCGACCCGCAGGTGCAGGTGAAGTACGCCAACACGATGGCCGGCCTCAACAACACCGCCAAGAACTACGAAGGCCAGCTGGAAGGCTTCAAGCGCATCGATGCCGCCGGGCAGAAGCGTGCCGAGGAGGCCGCGGTGCTGGCCTGGCTGCGCGGGCGGGGCGATGCCGGCGCGCAGGCGCTGGCCGCGCACCAGACGCTGCTGACGCAGGCCGAGCGTGGCCGCCAGACCCGCGACCGCGATCTGGTCCTGGCGCAGTTCAACACCACCGGTGCGATCGGTGCGGCCGTGCAGCTGTACCGCCTGTCGATCGAACGCGCCAAGCCCGATGCCGAGCGCGAGTCGGGCTACCAGCAGCGTGACCTGCCCGGCATCGAGGGCGGCCTGAAGCAGATGGAGCGCCGCTACGTCGCCTCGATGGACCGCCAGCTGCAGCAGTACTGGCTGCAGCAGTATGTCGCGCTGCCGGCGCAGCAGCGCGTGGCCGCGGTCGACACCTGGCTGGGCACTGGCGATGCCGCGGTCAAGCGTGCGCTGGACCGTCTGGCGAAGACCGGCCTGGGCAGCACCGAAGAGCGGCTGAAGTGGTTCAACGCCGACCGTACGGCGTTCGAGGCCAGCACCGACCCGGCGATCCAGTACGCGGTGGCGGTGATGCCGACCCTGCTGCAGCTGGAAGAGCAGCGCAAGCGCGGCACCGGCGAGGACCTGCAGGCGCGTCCGCGCTTCCTGCAGGCGGTGGCCGACTACCGCCAGAGCCAGGGCCGCTTCGTCTACCCGGACGCCAACCTGTCGCTGCGCATCACCTTCGGCAACGTGATGGGCTACACGCCGAAGGACGGCGTGGCCTACACCCCGTTCACCACGCTCGAGGGCCTGGCGGCGAAGGACACCGGCGTCGAGCCGTTCGATGCGCCGAAGGCGCTGCTGGAGGCGGTCGCGGCCAAGCGTTACGGCGGGCTGGACGATGCGCGGATCGGCTCGGTGCCGGTCAACTTCCTGTCCGACCTGGACGTCACCGGCGGCAACTCCGGTTCGCCGGTGCTGGACGCCAACGGCCGTCTGGTCGGCCTGCTGTTCGACATGAACTGGGAGTCGGTCAGCTCCAACTGGGTGTTCGACCCGAAGATGACCCGCACCATCACCGTCGACAGCCGTTACGTGCAGTGGGTGATGCAGGAGGCCTACCCGGCGCCGCGGCTGCTCGAGGAGCTCGAGCTGACCCGCTGACGCTCCGGCTGGACGGCCGCCGCTGCCGTCCGCGAGCGGGTATGATGCGCAGCCCGCCGCACCGGTCAGGTGCGGCGGTTTCCCTCGCAACGACACGACACCCATCCGATGCGCATCCTGCTTGCCCGTCACGGCGAAACGCCGTGGAACGCCGAAGGCCGCTACCAGGGCCAGATCGACATTCCGCTGTCGCCGGTGGGCGAGGGCCAGGCGCGTGCGCTCGGCGAGCGCCTGGCCACGTTCGCGATCACCCGCGCGGTCGCCTCGCCGCTGTCGCGCGCACGCCGCACCGCCGAACTGGCGCTGGGCGAGACGCGTGCGGCGATGCTGACCCTGGACGCCGACGTGCAGGAGATCGCGCACGGCGAGTGGGAAGGGCTGCTGGCCAGCGAGATCCACGACAAGGATCCGGCCCGCCTGCGCGCCTGGCGCGAGGAGCCCGATACGGTGCTGATGCCCGGCGGCGAATCGCTGCGCCAGGTGCTCGACCGGTCCTGGCGTGGCCTGGTCCGCGCCACCGAGGGTCTGGGCGAGGACGACACCCTGCTGCTGGTCGCCCATGATGCGGTCAACCGCGTGCTGTTGTGCCGGATCCTGGGTCTGCCGATCGGCAAGCTGTGGACCTTCCGCCAGGCGCCGACCACGCTGAACCTGCTGGAAGGCCCGGACGTGGACCACCTCGAAGTGGTGCGCCTGAACGACTGCGCCCACCACACGCCGTTCTTCGGCGAAGCCAAGCACCGGGCGCTGTAAGGCGCTGCCGCCACCGGGCGTGAGCCCGGTCGGCCCGGCCGCCGTGCCGGCCTCCGCAGGACGCACGCATTCCCCGGCGCGCAGGCTCCGGTCATCCCGCCGCCTCTGTCGGCGCACGGTCCAGCGCCATGCCCGATTACCTCCCCAGCGCCACCGAACACCTGCAGCGCACCCGCCGCTTCGTGCAGTGGATCTACCCGATGCGGGTACTGGGCGTGACCCTGCTGGCGCTGCCCGTCCTGTCGGTGATGGAGGAGCTCGATTCCCCGCCGCTGTTCTGGGTGGCGGCCGCGTTCAACGTGCTGGTGTGGCCGCACCTGGCGTTCCTGCTGGCGCGGCGCTCCCGCGACCCGCGCCGGACCGAGTTGCGCAGCCTGGTGATCGATACCGCCTTCGGTGGCTTCTGGATCGCGGTGGTGCACGTCAGCGCGATGCCGACCGCGGCGATGGCCGCGATTTTCGCCGCCGACCGGGTCGCGGCCGGCGGCTGGCGCCTGCTGTCCCGTGCGGCGCTGGCCCTGCTGCTGGCGTTCCTGGTGACCTGGCTGGCGCTCGGCCAGCCGTTCCAGCCGCAGACCTCGGCCCGCACGATGCTGCTGTCGATCCCGGCGATCTTCGTCTACATGCTGGCGCTGAGCCATGTGAACCACCGCATGGCGCGGCGCATCGCCGAGCAGAACCGCGCGCTGGACCGGCTGTCGCGGATCGATCCGGGCGTGGACCTGCCGAACCGGCGCTTCTTCAACCTGCGCGGCGGCGAGCTGCTGGCCGCGTCGAGGCGTGACGGCACGCCGCTCAGCCTGATGCTGCTGGACATCGACCTGTTCAAACAGATCAACGACCGCTTCGGGCACGCGGCCGGTGACGCGGTGCTGGCCCGGCTCGCCGCACTGCTGCGCGCGCATGCCGGTGCGGACGGATTCGCCGCGCGCATCGGCGGCGACGAATTCGTGCTGCTGCTGCCGCTGGTCGAGGAGGAGGCCGGTCGCGTCGCGCGCGCCCTGCAGCGCGATGCCGCCGCGCTGGCGCTGCCCGGCTGCGATGGCTGGCAGCTGGGGATCAGCATCGGTGTCGCCGGGCTGCAATCCGCGCACGTCGACCTGCAGGCCTGGATGGCCGCCGCCGACCATGCGCTGTACCTGGCCAAGGCCGCGGCCGGCCGGCGCGACCCTGCCGCGGATGCGGTGCTGCCCTGATAATGCCGGGCCACGTACACCGATCGATGCCGTCATGACCCTGCCGACGACCCTTGCCGACTGGCTGGCCCATATCGAACGCCAGCATCCCAGCGCGATCGCGATGGGCCTGGAGCGCGTGCGCGAGGTCGCCGACCGGCTCGGCATCGGCCGCCCGGCGCGCCAGGTCATCACCGTCGCCGGCACCAACGGCAAGGGCTCCACCGTGGCCTTCATCGAGGCGATCGCCCGCGCCGGTGGCTGGACCGTCGGCGCGTACACCTCGCCGCACCTGCAGCGCTACAACGAGCGCGTGCGCATCGATGGCGAGGAGGCCGGGGACGCGGCGCTGGTCGAAGCCTTCGCCGCGGTCGAAGCGGCGCGCGGTGCGACTGCGCTGACCTATTTCGAGTACGGCACGCTGGCCGCGCTGTGGCTGTTCCAGCGCGCCGACCTGGATCTGGCCGTGCTTGAGGTCGGCCTGGGCGGCCGGCTGGATGCGGTCAACGTGGTCGACCCGGACGTGGCGGTGATCACCACGGTCGACATCGACCACACCGACTGGCTGGGCAGCGACCGCGAGGCCATCGGCGCCGAGAAGGCCGGCATCGCGCGGCCGTGGAAGCCGCTGGTGCTGGGCGAGATCGATTCGCCCTCCAGCGTGCTGCGCCGCGCCTACCTGATCGGCGCCAATGCACTGCGCCTGGGCAGCGATTTCTTCCATGAGCCCGTCGACGACGGCCACTGGCGCTGGCGCGAGGTCGGTGCCGAACTGCTGCTGCCGATGCCGCGCCTGCGCGCGCCGGTGCAGCGCGCCAATGCCGCCACCGCGATCGCCGCGCTGCGTGCGCTGGAGACGCCGCTGCCGGAGCAGGCCTTCGCGCAGGGCGTCGCCACCGCCTCGCTGCCGGGCAGGCTGCAGCAGGTCGAGCGCGACGGAGTGGCGGTGCTGGTCGACGTGGGCCACAACCCGCAGGCCGCCCGCGAACTGGCGGCGTGGCTGGCGCAGCAGCCGGGCGAGGGCAGGACGGTGGCGGTGTTCGCCGCGCTGGCCGACAAGGATGCCGAAGCGGTGGTGCAGGCGCTCGCACCGCAGGTCGCACGCTGGCATCTGGCCGGGCTTGCCGACGCCGCGCGCGGACAGGACGCCGATGCGCTGGCCGCCCGCCTGGCCGCCACCGCGGCCGGTGGCGGCGAGCGGCATCCGGACGTGCGCAGCGCGCTGGACGCGGCCCTGGCCGCCGCCGAACCTGGCGACCGGGTCCTGGTGTTCGGCTCGTTCCACACCGCCGCCGCCGCGCTGGACGCCCTGCATTCAGTTCGATGACGGCGAGGCGCTGAATGCGCGCCCTATAATCGCTCTGCCTTCCCCGCCCCTGTCGCGAGCGCCTGTGGATACCACTCTCAAACAACGCCTGATCGGTGCGGTCGTGCTGGTCGCGCTGGCCGTGATCTTCCTGCCGATGCTGGTCCAGGGCCCCGCGCCGGACAGCGGTGTGGCCGACGTGTCCACGCGCGTTCCGGATGCGCCGGGAGGCGAGTACGAGACCCGCGAACTGCCGATGCTGAGCGCGCCGGGCGACGCGCAGCCGGCGTCGGTCGCGGCCGCGCCGCAGCCGGCATCCGAGGCGCCTGCGCCGACACCGGCACAGCCGGCGCCCGCCGATCCGGCCGTGGCCGCCGGGCGCTGGGCGGTGAGCTTCGGCGCCTACGCCAGCAGCCGCGATGCCGATGCGGTGCTGTCGCGGCTGCGCCAGGCCGGCCTGGAGGGTTTCAGCGAACAGGCCACGCTCAACGGCCGCCAGGCATGGCGCGTCCGCGTTGGGCCGTACGACGACCGCGCCCAGGCCGAGGCCGGGCGGCTGCAGGCGGTGCGCATCCGCAACGACGTCAATGCGCAGGTGATCGCGCTGGATGCAGGCAACGCGGCCGCCCCGGCCCAGGCCTCGCCGGCGCCTGCCGCGACCACGGCCGCGGTGTCCACGCCGACGCCGGCACCCGCCAGCGCGGCGGCCGAGACCACGCCGTTGCGCCCGGAGCCGCAGGCCAGCGCTCCGGCCAGCACGACCCGCACCGCGACCACCGCCACGCCGCCACCGGCCACGCGGCCCGCCGCCACTCCGCCGCGGCCGGCGGAAGCACCGAAGCCCGCGCCTGCCGCGAGCACGCCCGCGCCGACGCAGGCTCCGGCCGCCACCAGCATCGGTTTTGCGGTGCAGATGGGCGCCTTCGCCAGCACGGCCGAGGCCAACGCGCTGCGCGACCGGCTCCGCTCGGGTGGCTTCAGCGCCATCGTGCAGCCGGTACGGACCGACAAGGGCACGCTGAACCGGGTCCGCGTCGGGCCGGTGTCGAGCCGGGCCGAGGCGGACCAGCTGAAGGCGCGTCTGGCGGCCGGCAGCTTCGGCGCCGGCATCGTCGTCAGCCACCCGTGACGACGGCCGGCTTCGCCGGCCACCGCCGATGAACACCATCGACCTGGTCCTGCTGGCCATCATCGGCGTGTCGGCGCTGCTGGGGACCCTGCGCGGCTTCGTCGGCGTGGTCGCCTCGGCGGTGACCTGGGTCGGCGCCGGCTGGGTCGCCTTCCACCATGGCGCCGACCTGGCGTTCTGGTTCAGCGACGACGGCCAGCCGGGCGCGACCGACCTGCTGGGCGGCTACGTGGCCGCCTTCGTCGGCGTGGTCGTGGTGGTGTCCCTGGTCAGCTGGAGCCTGCGCAGGGTGCTGCACTCGATCGGCCTGTCCGGCGTGGACCGGATGCTGGGTTTCGCGATCGGCACCCTGCGCGGCGGCTTCATCGCCTGCGTGGTGGTGCTGCTGATGGCGTTCAGCACGCTGCCGCGCGAACCGTCCTGGAAGGAATCGGCGCTGCTGCCGCTGCTGACTCCGGGCGCGCAGTGGATGAGCCTGTGGCTGCCGGAGTGGGCGGCGGGGCAACTGGACTTTGGCAACGGTGCGGCGGCAGGGGATAATGGCGCCTCGCATCTGGCAGGCGCGATGATCGGCACGATCGTCGACGGCCTGCCGTCCCCGCTGGAAGGGGACGAACCCACCACTACGGGCGACGAGACCGAACCGTCTCCGCCCAACCCCGGTCAATGACCGCTGCGGAGTACCCGGATCATGTGTGGCATCGTCGGTATCGTCGGCAACGAAAACGTCGCCGGGCAACTCTATGACGGCCTGACCGTCCTCCAGCACCGCGGCCAGGACGCCGCCGGCATCGCCACCGCCGACGGCACCCGCCTGCGCGTGCAGAAGGCCAACGGTCTGGTCCGCGACGTGTTCGACGAGAAGCGTATGGGCGTGCTGGAAGGCCGCGTGGGCATCGCCCACTGCCGCTATCCGACCGCCGGTTCGGAAGGCATGGACGAGGCCCAGCCGTTCTACGTGAACTCGCCCTACGGCATCGCGCTGGCGCACAACGGCAACCTGATCAACACCGAGGCGCTGCGCCAGCAGGTGTTCGAAGCCGACCGCCGCAACATCAACACCGATTCGGACAGCGAGGTGCTGCTGAACGTGTTCGCGTTCGAGCTGGACGCGCAGCGCATGCTGACCCCGGAAGCGGCGATCCGCGCGGTGGCCGGCGTGCACCGCCGCTGCAAGGGCGGCTACGCGGTGGTCAGCGTGGTGCTGGGCCTGGGCCTGGTCGCGTTCCGCGACCCGCACGGCATCCGGCCGCTGGTGCTGGGCAAGCGCGCTGGCGTCGACGGCGGCCACGACGAGTACATCGTCGCCTCCGAATCCTCGGCGCTGGACATCCTCGGCTTCGAGCGCGTGCGCGACGTGCGCCCGGGCGAGGCGCTGGTGATCACCGCGCGCGGCGAGCTGTTCTCCGAGATCTGCGCCACCGAGACCACGCAGACCCCGTGCATCTTCGAGTACGTGTACTTCGCGCGGCCCGACTCGATGATCGACAACGTATCGGTGCACAAGGCGCGCCTGCGCATGGGCCAGAAGCTGGGCGAGAAGATCCTGCGCCTGCGCCCGGACCACGACATCGACACCATCATCCCGATCCCGGACACCTCGCGCGACGCCGCGCTGGAGATGTCCAACGTGCTCGGCGTGAAGTACCGGGAGGGCTTCGTCAAGAACCGCTACGTCGGCCGCACCTTCATCATGCCGGGGCAGGGCGAGCGGGTGAAGTCGGTGCGCCGCAAGCTCAACCCGATCCATCTGGAATTCCGCAACCGCGTGGTGCTGCTGGTCGACGACTCGATCGTGCGCGGTACCACCAGTCGCCAGATCGTGCAGATGGCGCGCGACGCCGGCGCACGCAAGGTCTATCTGGCCAGCGCCGCGCCGCCGGTGCGCCACCCGAACATCTACGGCATCGACATGCCGGCGGCCGAGGAACTGGTCGCCCATGGCCGCAGCGAGCAGGAGATCCAGGAGTTCCTGGGCTGCGACTGGCTGATCTATCAGGACCTGGAAGATCTTGAGACCGCGGTGCGCGACGGCAATCCGGAACTGAAGGAATTCGACTCCTCGTGCTTCGACGGCGACTACGTCACCGGCATCGAGAACGGCTACTTCGAGCGGATCCAGCAGCTGCGCTCGGACGAGGCCAAGCGCAAGCGCCGTGCCTGATACGCGGGAAAACCGCTGCGCCGTTGTGGCGCGGCGGGCCGCACTGGTGGCGATGACGCTGCTGGTCGCCGCCTGCGCGCGCGACGGCGCGGGAGCGCCGGTGCGCTCGCTCGACGATCCGCGCCTGCGCGACGGTGGCGTGCCGCACGCGCAGCAGACCGCGCTCGATTTCAACATGACACCCGACCAGCTGCGCCTGCTGGATCCGGCCTATCCGGTCGCTGGCGGCATGCCCCTGGCGATCGCCGGCGCCAACCGGATCGGCGAGGACCTCGTGCTGCTTCGCCTGCGCGGGCACCGCGAACCACGGTCGGCGTCGGGTGATGCGCCCGAGTGGAGCTATGCGGTCGACTGCCGCAGCGGCGAGGCGCGCCTGCTCGGGGCCGGCATCGGGATCGGCCGGGGCAATCCTTCCTCGCACGTACCAGCCGATGTTCCCGAACCGACCGAGGCCGAGCGCACGCCGGCGTTCGACCTGGTCTGCGGGCACCGGACCGACTGCGAATTCAACCAGCGCGGCAACCGCTGCGAGCAGGCGGTCGAGCGCTGGATCCAGGCGCAGGACGCCGCATCCGGCCGCGCGGAACCGGCACGATGAGCCTGGATCTGTACCGGGCCGCGCGCGCCTGTCTGGATGCGTCCGATCCGGCCGAGAAGGTCGCCTTGACCCAGCGCCATGCGGCTGCCTGGCGCAACGGCGAGCTGGACGTGCCGGCCGATGCACCGCGGCCCGAACCGATCCGCATGCCGGGCCGGCCGCCGCGGCCGCGGCTGGTGCATCCGCGCGATCTGCCCAAGCGCGGGCTCGGCAGCGTCGAGGGGCGCGCCGCCTTCATCCACGCCATCGCCCACATCGAACTCAACGCGATCGACCTGGGCTGGGATGCGGTCTACCGCTTTCGCGGCCTGCCGCGTGGCTTCATCGACGACTGGGTGATGGTCGCCGACGACGAGTCGCGCCATTTCTCGATGCTGCGCGACAGATTGCGCGCGCTCGGCCACGACTACGGTGATTTCGACGCCCACAACGGCCTGTGGGAAATGTGCGAGAAGACCGCACATGACGGGCTGGCGCGGATGGCCCTGGTCCCGCGGGTGCTGGAAGCGCGCGGCCTGGACGTGACACCGGGCATGATTGCCAAACTGACCTCGCTGGGCGACATCGACACCGTTGCCGTGCTTGAAGTCATCCTGCGCGAGGAGGTCGCGCATGTGGCGGCCGGTTCGCGCTGGTACCGCTGGTACTGCGAAGGCGCCGGCGTCGAACCGCGCGCGCGTTTCCGTGAGCTGCTGGCCGAGTACGCGCACGGTTACCTGCGCGGACCGTTCAACATCGAAGCGCGGCTGCTGGCCGGTTTCGACGAGGACGAACTGGCGAGCCTGGTCGCGCAGGCCGACGCGCCGCGCTGAGGTGCGGTTGGCACTTTTGAAGATCGAGTCCTGACAGTCACTTGGCTGGAATGAGGTCTCGGAGCTTTGCTGCCGAGTCCCTCCAGCGGGAGTCTGTAGGAAATCCATCGCGGTCGAGAAGATCATCGAAATCGTCGATGATCGCTTGCGCCGCGTTGGGGTCTTTCAGGGACATGTGCGTGCGGATCAGGCCTCTGGTCAGATTGTATTGCACGACGATGAACTCGCCGGTCGTGTCACCAAGCAGTCGTTTGGCCTGCTCGAAGCTGTCGAGTGCGGTTTCGGGCGAGGCGCCGCTGTCGAGAAGGATGTCGCCGCGCGTGGACAGCGCGAACGCCAGGTTGACCGTGTCGACACCGGGCGCCTGCAGTTTGCGCAGGCCCGGAAGCACGCTTTCGATGGCCTCCATCGCGGCCGCGTGTTGCCCCATGCGATTGAGTGTTACTGCCTGGTTCGTCGCCATCTGCAGGAACAACCGGTTGTCGGTGCCGAGTGCCTGACGCGCCATGTCCACGGATTTCGCCTGCCACTTCACCTGCTCCTCCCTCTTCTGTAGTCGCCCGTACCCGACTGCGATCTGATTGAGCAGGGTTGCTCTGCTGCCACTGATCTCCCCAAACAGGCGAACATGTCTGTCGTCGATTTCGTGGAGCAGGCGCACTCCTTCGGCTGGATTCTTCTCCATGACCAGCGTGGCATGGCGCTGCGCGTATTGCAGTCTGTTTTTGGCCGAAAGCCCGCTTTCCGATGTGATCTTCATGGCGTTCGCCATGGCTTCGATGGCCGCTTCGTTCTGGTTGAGGCGATTATGTGCCTGGCTGATGCCGAACCAGACATTCCCAAGCAGGTTGGCGGCCGTCCCGCTGTCGGTCGCGCGTTCCGATTCAATCAGCGGAATCAGGGTGCTGTACCCTTCGAGTGACTCTTCAGGAGTGTCGGCTCCCATCAGTGAAAGGTTGATCAGCTCACGTTCGCGAAGTCGCATCCATGCCAGCGGCTTCTTCTCGTTCTCTGGGAAAAGGGACATGCCGTTCCGCGCGACACTGAGTGCAACCTGGTTTTTTCCCGACATCTGGTGTGCGGTTGATATCTCTGTGATGACATCCGCCATGTCGTCGATGGAGGCGCCGCGCTCACGAAGATCCCGCAATGTGACTTCGAAAAGTGGCAGAGCGCTGCTTTCCATTCCAAGTGCACTGTAGGCATCCGCGATGGATAGCCTGAGACTGGTTCTCGTGGCTGGATCCAGATCCTTGCGATGCTCCAGCGCAACCGTGCTGGCGTCGAGGACCTCCCGTACCGTGATTCGATCACCGTCCTGTCCCGCATCCGGTGACGCCTTGGCGAACAACTCACGCATGAACTCCGACACCGCTTCGGCCTTGTTGCGCTCGGCCAGCACCTGTTCGAGCTGGCGCTCGCGCTGGACGGCGAAGCCGGCAGCGACGGCGATGACGCCCACGCCTGCGGCGATCACCCACCGCTGGCGGCGGACCAGGCGGCCGAGCCGGTACAGCGCATGGCCGCGGCGGGCGAGCACCGGGCGGTGCTGCAGGAAGCGACGGATGTCCTCGGCCATCGCGGCAACCGACGCGTAGCGTGCCTGCGGATCGCGGCGCAGCGCCTTGAGCACGATGGCATCGACGTCGGCCGGGATCCGCACCGGCGGCAGACGTGGAGTAGCGTCCTGCGCGCTGCCTGCACCTGCCACACCGCGGCGGGCACGCCTGCTTGGTGGTTCGATCGCACCGGACAGGATCGCCTCGCCGAGACGATGGCCGTCGAGCGCCTGATGCGGGCGCTGCCCGGCCAGCAGTTCGTACAGGACCACACCCAGCGCCCAGACGTCGGCGGCGGTGGTCAGCGGCGCGCCCTCGACCTGTTCGGGGCTGGCGTAGGCGGGCGTCAGGACCTGGGTGC